>NZ_CP138972.1:0-2588322 GCF_047304785.1 Prochlorococcus sp. MIT 1327 | reverse complement strand
ACATTTCCGCATGTAGATCATCAATCTCGAGAAAGAGTTGTTGATTTACCAAGAAAAAGCCACCCGTAGGGGTGGCTTTTTTGATGTGCAAGTCAGTGTGATTTTTAAAGAAGATAATCAAATAGACACCAGAGCTCTTTGATTGGCTGGCGCTAGCGTTATTAGCAGTAGATGAATGCCAAGCGTGGAGCTTCGTTGGAAACGTTGGGCTAGATGGTTGGTCGCAAGTTTGTGGCGGGCTTACCTTCGCTGGATGCGTTGTGATTGTGTAGATCTTAGTGCTGCTTTTGCTTATTACACGTTGCAGTCATTTTTCCCAATTCTGTTGATCTCGCTGTCTGTGGCCTCTTGGTTTCTTGGCCGTCAGCATGGTCTTGATCAGCAAATTGTTGACTTTACTGCGCAGGTGCTCCCACCTTCTGTTGTTGGTTTGGTGGAATCAACATTGGTGAAACTTGTCAAACAAGGCTTTGGTGCAGGATTGCTCGGAGCTGTGTTTCTGATGGTGACTGCTGGTAACGCCTATTTAACTTTGCAGCGTGGTGCTGATCGTCTTTGGCGAGACCTGTTGCCCCTGCCTTCAACACCTGCACCATTTGTTGTTCAGCTAACCCGTTTCTTGCGTGCTCGAATTGAGGCTTTTGTGGTCGTAATCCTGGTCGGGCTGCTTGTTGTTGTTGATCAGATCAGCGTCAATGTACGCATGATCCCAGGTGCTGTTTGGGATGAGCTGATTAGCAAGACACCATGGCTTGCTGCTTTGTTGTCTCGAGTGCCTGTGCTTCAGGTAGGTCAGTTCGTTGTGCCATTACTTGGCCTCTCTGGGATGGCGTTGTTGTTGCAGGCTTTGCTACCTAGTAGACGTGTCCCACTACGACCCCTTGTGCCTGGGTCTTTTTTGATTGGTACGCTTTTGACGATCCTCAACCTGGTCGTTAGCCGCAGCATTCTTTCGCTGGGCACGCGTTATCAGGCTTATGGCTTCATCGGTGGTGTTCTGGTGCTCACCTTTTGGGTTTGGATGGTCGGTGTGATCCTTTACTTTGGGCAGTGCTGGAGCGTGGTTCTTGCCAGTAGGAGTAGGCATCAATGGGGAGAACCGAACCCGCTAAAAAGCTGATTACACAACGTCTTCAGTCAGCATAAAATTGATTTTTAATTGATTGTTGTGCCTTCTCTGATGCGAGCACGCTCTGCCCGGTTGCCGCCGGCCTTCGCAGGCATGGCTCTATTGAGTATGGCGATAGGTGCGGTTGTGCTGATTACAGGTCTTACTCTTTTGGCCGTGCCTGTAATGCTTCTGATCGGATTTGTGGTAGCCCTGGTTGCCGGAGTCTTTTTTGGAGGCTGGGCTTTGATCGAAGTCTTAGCAGCCTTGGAGTCTTGGATTGAGCGGGATGCCCGCTTCCAGCGTTGAAATGGCCAGGCCTTCTCCTCTGATCTGGTTGGCCCTTCTGCTGATCTTGCTGTTGCCCACTGCAGCCGGGCGGATTTTGCTTGATCTCGCTGGTGGGTTAATGCTTGTCGCGTTGGTCTTACCGTTCATGCTGGCTGGCTTTGGTTGGTTGGGTTGGCGTGTTCTTCAGTCCCGCATGGTGACTTGTCAGGCTTGTGGAGTGCGCACTTTTGGGAGCTCTGGTCAGTGTCCTGTCTGTGGTGCAGGGCTGTCTGATACTTCAGAGTTAGGTGATTTTAAAGATGATGGAGGGATTTCTACCCCTGCTAGTGCGGCCACAATTGATATTACGGCTGAAGATGCTGGTTCAGAGGGTTGATGATCTTTAGATACTAATCAGTGTGTTTATCCGCTCCTATTGAGAAGCGTGTTTTTGTTGAATAGGAGGTTGAAAAAAATAAATTAGAGCGATCAACAGTCTGTTCCTAGTTCTCAGCATGATTTGCTATTTCTTGTAGCCGACGTTCACGCAGGAAGAGAAATAATGGTGCGGCAAATGCGAAGGCAATTGTGACGCTACTTAAAAGCACGATCCATAGGTGTCGCATTTGAAGTCTTCGACTCTCTACAACGATCCAGATGGTTATAGCACTAGCACCTATGATCAGATCTCGGGATAAAGATTGAGCTGCAGGATTTGCATTCGATAGTGCTACAAATAAGCTGATATCAAAGTCTGGACCGTATTGCTGCATAAAGTCGATGTTGGCTAGTGTAGGAAGGATTGCTCCACTGATTGCCAGGATAAAGTAGACCCATTGCAGCAAACCATTTGGTGCTTTCATGCCACTCGTGAGGTGATAGTCTCAACGCTAGTGAAGAAGCCATGTGAAACCACTGATTAGTTGTATATATATGATTACTGGTTTGAGTGTCGCCAGTGCCTTCATAGAGGCGAACTGCTGTTCAAAGCGCTGGGCCTGAAGAACAAGTGGTAAAGTCTTGGGAATATCCTTTTGCTTTGCTTGAACAATGCCTAAGATACCCAGTCATTACCTTGACGAATAGTGGCCACAATGTATGACTTTGAAGTGGTTAAAGCTGCTTGTTGCTTTGGAGTTTCAATCAAGTTAGAGTAGATGCTTTTCGTCAATTGTCATTATGGAATTGAATTGGCATTTAGATCATATTTCTCTGGTTAAATTTTGGCTGAACGATTCTCTTGGCCCATAATTTTTCAGCGTATATAGATGACTTTCAATGGTTACAGATGTCTGTTCTCCATAGTCAAACTCAAAGCGAATGCTGCCTCATGATTATGTTTTTAAGTGGCGTTGCCAATCAAAGCAGAGATCGAATTTTCTTTGATTCTCAGTAGCCGTTAACGAGAAGCATGAAGTTGTTTCTTTAAAGGCCTAAACTTGAAGGCTGGCTGATGAGTGGTAAATCGATGAAGCAGGCAATTGCTGAGAGAACAGCAGAGATGATCAGCGATCGAGTGGCGAATGTTGTACGGCCACTATTCCTTTGTAAGTCGAAGGCCTTGGTATTTGGAAATAACGGTTGGCAACACCAACCTGCTACCAGTGCGACAAATGGCCAACTGATAAAGGTCAAGAGTATGTAGTTGAGAACCATGCCCATTGATTTGCTTCAGCTGAAAACATTGTAGCGATACTTTAAAGGTGCTATTGATTTTGATATTTAAGAATATTGAGTGAAATAATTTTGAGCAAGAGTTTCTTGGGAAAGTCTGTTTCCTGCTAGGTGCAAACAGCATCATTGGAGCCATAGTCTCTAGTACTCGTCAAGACGTTTAGATTGGTTATGATTTGAACAGCTGAGCAATCTTGTCAGGCAATCGGAAGCATGATTCATTTGCTATTGCTAGAAGTTGGCTTCAGTGATTGTGACTAGTATTGTTAATGACTCAGGTCTTGGCTTATGGCTAAGTGCACAAATGTTGCCTTTCCAAAGTATTGATAATAGCTTTTTATTTCCGAATTCTTCCGTGCCTTCTTCGAGATTAGCCTTCAATAATTGCAGGCTAGCCAATTAGTAATTTATTGAGGGATTGTAATCATTGATACGTGATTTTTACTTTCTAGGGCTCAAATAGGTGCTTCGAATGCGATGGAATTTAAGCCTACAAAGCCATCAGATAGTCTATTGCTGCTAGTTTATAAAATGGTTTTGGTTGGCTTTATTGGTGATGTGTGGATTGATTGTGGGCCGCATGCCTCTTGCTGCCGTATTAGCTTTTAGTCACAAGACATCATTTGCAGAATCAGTTTACAAAGCTAGTCGTAAGACCTATGGAGAAATGTTAGTTTTTCGAGTAAGTGAGAACTCGTGCTTGAGTCTCGGTTTGTTGATTGGATGGTGATTGTTCCTGGCTCTTGCTAAACTAAAGACGATAGAATTTGCATCATTAAGTCTTATGTACCAGGTTTTATATGGATCAGTCGCTTTAAAGATAAGAGAGGGTGCTGGCATGCTATTCGCTCGCTCGATGCATAGCTCTAAAGAGTAATATTGTGCCTGTTGAATCAGCTCCATTGGGTCGGGGAAGGACTGGAATTGATAAGGTAAAATTCTTAAGAGGTCGCAATAGACTTGTAAGTTCTTTGGGCCAGTAGGCTCCAGAAAATTGGAGTCAAGACTGGTCTAAAGTGTAAGCCTCTGCTGAATCATGTGCCTGAATTAGGCTTTAGGTTGCTCGCGTCGAGCTGCAGCACGCTTTGTTCGACGGTATTGAGCAGTGCTTCACAGTGCTCAAGGTAGACCTTCCCTTTTAAGTAGTGTCTTTGGAGCTCTTCTACAGGAACGCTGTCATTCTGTAATTGAGTAAGGAGTAAATCGAGCGCTTGTAGAGATTCTTCGTAGCTGAGTGATTTCGCGTCTTGGCGCCATTCTTTCAGCATGCTATCTAGTGTTGATTGCGCAGTATTGATGGCGTGCTTTTGCTGTTTAGAGACGGAATCTCTCGGCGTCTTCTTAGATGATGAAGTGGCTTTTATCATGTCGAGGGCCTTTGCTGATTAATTTCTTCTGCGGTGGCATTGATCTGGCCATCACTGAGTTGGATGGTCAAATTGTCCAGCAGAGATACATCACCCACGCTTCTCAGAGTTTTGCCTTGCTTGTTCTTCACGATGGCAAAACCGCGCATCAACCAGAGTTCTGGTGATAGAGCTTGGAGGAGCTGATGCTTCTGGCTTAAGTCAATGCGCTGAAGCTCTATCTGTTTCATCGGTTGTTGACACTCCAACGCTTTCCCTCGATCTACAAGCCGGTCACGTTTTTTGCGAATGAGCCAATTGCAGTGGTCTTTAAGTCGATGACGGCGTTGGATCAGCACATTTTGAGCTGACTCCCGACTGGGCAACAGGGCCACCATCGCTGCTGTTGGCGTCGCGGCTCTATGGTCAGCAACCAGATCAGCCACTGTTTGGTCATCCTCATGCCCTAGTCCAGTCACCACCGGTATTGGGAAACTGGCCAGGTCACGGCACAGGTGTTCATCATCAAACACCATAAGGTCTTCACGACTTCCACCTCCTCTGGCCAGCACGATCGCTGCAATCCCCAGCTCATCATGCTGATTAGCCAGAGAACGTAAAACGGATTGGATTTGTTTTGCTACATCACCTTGGACTGGAATTGGAATGATCAGCAATTGAGTGAGAGGCCAGCGCTCTTTTGCTGTACGCAGCATGTCTGCTAGGGCGGAACTGGGCACGCTGGTCAAGATGGCTACAACCTCTGGATATTTTGGTAACGATTTCCGTTTCGATTCGTCGATGATGCCCTCTTTCAGTAGCAGAGCTTTCACAATTTCGAACTGACGCAGCACCGTCGATAGGGACGGACGCAGGTCTATGACCTGCACGGCCAGGCTTGCTCGGGTTGCCCAGAAGTTGAGCTTGCCGACAACCGTTACCCCATCCCCTTCTGTAGGCCTGTAGGTGAGTTGCTGCAGCTTGGAAGCCCAAGCCACTGCCGTGATACTTGCGTTGCCGTCAGTCAGAGTTAGCCAGAGATGCCCTTTTTTGATCTGGGGCTTGGAGACTGACGCTTCCACCAGAAATCGAGGTGCAAAGCCACGTTCCAGCAGAGTGCCAATAGCCGCGTTGAGATCGCGGACTGAATAGTTGGGAAGGGATTCAGCGGTCAAGGCGTCGGTAGGCCATGCCCCAGTAGAGGCAGATCACGACGCTAAGCGCAGCAACAGCTTGCCCCCAGGCATGATCCAGCTGGGTGGATGCGATTGTGAAAATCACCAGGGCGCTGCTCAGCAGCCTTGCGCCATCGCGTCGGTTGTTGACGAAGAGTGGGGGCAACTTAATCACTCCAACGTTTCTCTACTGTGGCCCATCGTCATTGCAGGGCGCGCTTTACGCCAACTTTGTCGTTTTACCGTGATCACCTCATATGGCTGCTACTGCTTGAAGGGTTGCAATGAGATTCAGCCAAGGCCCATCTGAGAGAGAATGCTTTGGCCGGTCAGAAGTTCGGTGCTGAGGCCGATGACGACGCCCATCATGGCTAGACGGCCGTTCCAGGTTTCTGCGAAGTTAACGAAGCCGAAACGGGGCTGAGTGTTGTCGGCCATTTGCAAATCCAAGATCTGATCAATGTAACAAAGCATGGAGATGGCTTGACCGTCTTCATGGCAATAGATTCGCGTTTTTAGTTAACTTTCCCCTTGTATTCATCTCATCCGCCCATGTGCTTTTTGATGCGGGCGGTTGCTTGGGCTTCTCGCGGGTTCTCTGGCCAGGGATGCTTCGGGTAGCGACCGCGCATTTCGCGGCGCACGTCCTGATAGCTATCACTCCAGAAGCCTGCTAGATCTCTTGTGAGCTGCAGAGTACGCCCTGCTGGAGAGAGCAGTTCAAGGGTCACGGGAAGCTTGCCATTGATCAGTTTTGGACCGTCTTCGCAGCCAAACATTTCTTGAAGCTTCACCGATAATTTCACCTCTCCATCGTCATAGTTGAGTACAGCAGACCGACCAGAGGGAATGGTTAGTTGGTTTGGCAGCAGGATGTCTAGTCTCTGGCGCATCTCCCAGGGGAGCTCTCCCCAGAGAGCTTCTATTAGCCCTTCTTCACCCAGCTCATCCAAGCTATGGCAACCCAACAGCGGTTGATTGAGCCATGAACTTGGCTGATGGCCAAGGAATTTAAGGTCGCGAGGTGGCCATGGGGTGCCTAGGTGGCGGTGGGCGAGTTCCAGGCGTGCACGCAGTTGTTGGCTGCGACGGCCCCAGGGGAGTTGCCCTAGACCCTGATGGCACAAGACATCGAGCAGGATCTTGCGACAGTGTTCTGGTTCGGGCTGTGGGAGGCGTTCTCTTTGGATTAGTAGTTCGCCGATCTTCAACAGTCGCTCTGCTCGTATTCGCGAGCTTTTTTCATCCCAGCTCACTGATTCACTCCATTCCCCATCTGTCTGGCTCAGCGTCTCTACCCATTGCATCGGGAGGGGGATTGCGAGCTGGATGAGTGTGTTGGCCTGACCAAGATCCACCCTTGCAACTGCTAGGGCAGTAGAAGATCTGAGAGGGTCATGCTGGCGGAGAATGGCGCCGCGTCCTTGTCGCAATCGATAGTGTCCGGCTTTTCCTGGTCGTTCCAAGGCCAACCATTCCGGGAAGGCTGTGGCAATTAGTTGTGCTGCCAGGGCATGTTCTGAGAGGTCTTTATTTGCTTGTTTGCTGTATTGATCGTCTTGCCTAATGGTCTTGAGTTGACCAAGCAGCCTTTGACTGAGACGGCGCATCTGTTGATGGCCTTGTCTGGCAGATCGATGAATTTCTCGCTGGTCCTGACGTAACCAATCCAGACGAGTCCTCAGGTCTGAGCCAACCTGATGGCTGTTGAGGGGATCTCGATCACCAAGTAAAGCGGCTAGTTCGGCTCCCAGTGCTTCGCATCCCCATCCTTTGGCTTGTAGCAACAGGATCCCTAGCCTGGGGTGTATGCCTAGTTTGCAGAGATGGCGGCCTAGCGTTGTGATCCGTCCGTCATGGTTGAGGGCGTTCAGATTGATTAGTTGTTGCCTTCCCTTCTGCAACGCTGATTGAGGTGGGGGGTCGATCCATGGCAGGCTTTCTCCTAAGCCAGCGCCCCAGGCCGCTAGCTCAAGCACCACTGGCATGGGATCGGCAACAAGTATTTCTGGAGGGGCATGTTCGGGCTTGCGCAGTTGTTCTGCTAGCGACCAAAGTCGAACGCATTGGCCTGGACCTTGGCGTCCGGCTCGCCCTTGGCGTTGATTAGCGCTTGCCAGGCTGGATGGCACTGTCTCAAGCCCCTCCATGCCAGTGTTGGGGTCAAAGCGACTTTGCCGACTCAGGCCGCTGTCGATGACCAGTCGAACCCCTTCGAGGGTGAGTGAGCTCTCCGCGATAGAACTTGCTAAGACGATCTTGCCTATCCAAGGCGATTCAGCCCTAAGCAATGCCCGCGCTTGCACATGCAGAGGCTGTTGCCCGTGAAGATAGGCAAGATTCCAATGCGTAAGACTTTCTTGAGCCGCCAGTAGTTCTTGGGTGCGTTTGATTTCACGTTGTCCAGGCAGGAACACCAGCACGGTGGGGCGTGAACTGGTGCGATCGCTTGCTTTGCTCAGCGGTAGGGCATGGGCCGTAATGGCCCGCATCACCTGATGGGGTAACGGTTCGTCTGGGCGGGGTGTCTGATGATGGGTCGCGACGGGGAAGGCTTTTCCCTCGCTCTGTAGAAGGGTTGCTTCTGGTAGGCGATCTTGTAATTCGCCAAGATTGAGCGTTGCAGACATGAGCAGAAGCCGTAGCTCTGGATGGAGCAGCGGTCGGGCTTCAAGCAAAAGGGCCAGGGCGAGGTCGCTGTCTCGCCGTCGTTCGTGAAATTCATCAAAGATCACGCAATCAATGCCGTTTAGGCTTGGATCACGCTGAAGGCGACGTAGAAACAAGCCGTCTGTAATGACCTCTAATTGAGTTCGTTTTGAGCGCAGCTGTTCATGTCGTATAGCGAAGCCCACGCGCTGCCCTAATGGCTCTTTCAAACTTGCGGCTAGTCGCGAGGCTGCTGCTTTGACAGCTAATCGTCGGGGTTCCAGCATCCAGATTCGGCCTGGAAGAGGGGTGTGACCATCAAGGGCACCCAAAAGCGCAAGCGGCACTCTGGTGGTTTTCCCTGCCCCTGGTGGCGCTTGCAGCAGCACTGTGGCACTTGCAGTAAGGCTGTGGCAGAGCTGCGTTAGCAGCGAGTCGATCGGGAGATCTCCCAAGCTGCAAAGAAAGAGTTAGCTGATCAGATTGAGAAGAGCTAGCAGCATCAGACTGCTTAGGGCTCCTATCGCAAAGAGAAGCCTCACTAAAGGCGCCGTCGAAAGCTGCAGGCTGCTCATGAAGAAAACCTTAAGAGCCGGAACTGTACTGGTCTAGCCCCTTGTCCCTGTTTTTAGCCCTGGTAGTTCGCAGGGCTTCACATCCTTCACAGTCAGCGCACGTGGCGGGTGCCGTCAACGGGGTGATAGTCCTCGCCTGTGAGTTCTTCGTAAACGATTGCTGGTAGTCCTGTTTCAAACATGGTTTGTAGTGCTTCCTTGAGAAAGGGATTCCATCCCCCGGTGCTTACGTCGCCGTGTCGGACCGTCCAATCCCATGTTCCTTGCAAGTCTCTAGGGATGCGTCCTTCCCGGTCGCGCCGAGCCACCAGGTCAAGAGATTCCACCAATCCCACTTGGATCGGCTGTTTGCCGTAAGCAGGGGTGAGGCTGAGTTCAAGCCGAACGGGATCTTCTTTGACCAGCCGCAGTCGAAACCGCGGAGGCAACTTCACTGCTTTGATGACTGCAGCCACGATGCGCGTTCTTTGATCCACCAGGGCTTCCCCAATCGAGTCCAATCCAGTGCCGGCCTTTGACACTGGATTTCTAATTTATTCAGCAGGAGTTTCCGTTGACTGGGGTGGCTCGTTGTCTCCTGAGAAACGAACTGTGAGGAGCTCTTCTTCTGTGAGGCGTCCTTCCTGGTCTAGTAATTCAGGGTGAACGGTCACCAAGCCGGTGCGATCACCTTGTGAGTTCTTCCTAATTGGTTGGCTACGTATTGGTTGCTGGGCGGCGCCGAAACCCTTCCCCATCACGCGGAAGGCTTGCCACAGCAGGATCAGGAAGGCAGCGCCGTAAAGGATCGGGAACAAGGAGTTCTCCATGACGTCTTCATGGTTTGCGATAAAGGCGATTGGGTGGTCGCCACGTTGCGTTCATCATTGCTTGCCTTTGAATGATCGTGCTAATCACGAGGCTCTGGCAAAGCTCAGGCCTTTCAAACTTCACGAAACTCAGGCAAAGGGCTGGTTAGCGCCCAGGATTTGTTGCAACAGTTCATTCAGTTTGGAGCTTGTTGAGCTGTTCCGTGGGGGAATGAAGCTTCATGAAGACGAGCTCAGGCGTATTTGGTCACAGCTCTGTCAAGGATTGACACTGTTGTTTGAGAGAGCTCTGTCTACGGTCAAAGTCATCAATTGATTGTCTTTTGGCCAATGTCTGCGTTGCTTGAGGAATCCTCCGCAGAGTTGCGGTTATCCAGCCAATCTTCAGGTTTGAGCAGGGTTTTCCGTGGTGGTCTTCTGCTTGGCACTGGATTGGTTTGTCTGCCTGTGTTGTCGGGGCTTTCCCCTCAACCGCTGCAGGCGGCATCAGCCGCGACAGCCTTGTCCAGGCAGTCGTTTGTAGCGGATGCGGTGGCTCGCAGCGGCCCTGCTGTGGTGACTCTTGAGACGAGTCGGACGGTCCGTTCTATGGGCATGGCTGGTCTGCCTCAGGGACTGTTAGCAGACCCGCTGTTCCAACATTTCTTTGGTTTGCCTGGCAGGGTCGTTCCCCGCGCGAGGATAGAACGAGGGCAGGGAAGTGGTGTGATTTTTTCGGCGGAAGGATTGGTTCTCACCAATGCTCATGTCGTGGAGAAAACCGATCAGCTGATGGTGGGATTGCCAGATGGTCGAAGGGTGCCTGGGCGACTGGTTGGTCAGGACACGATTACGGATCTGGCTGTAGTGCAGTTGGATGACTCTGGGCCTTGGCCCACAGCTCCATTGGGAGACTCGGACCAACTTCGGGTCGGGGATTGGGCCATAGCCGTTGGCAACCCCTTTGGCCTTGAAAATACGGTGACGTTGGGGATCGTCAGCAACCTCAACCGCAACGTCTCTCAGCTAGGGATCTCTGGCAAGCGGTTGGATTTGATTCAGACCGATGCTGCTATTAATCCAGGCAACTCAGGAGGACCGCTTTTGGATTCTGAGGGAAATGTGGTGGGTATCAATACACTCGTTCGCTCTGGACCAGGAGCTGGGCTGGGTTTTGCTATTCCTATTAATCGGGCTAGGACCATCGCCCAGCAGCTGGTGGAGCGAGGACGGGCCAGTCATCCGATGGTGGGTGTAGGTCTCTCGCCGGTGCCATCTGCTCGTTCTGGGGAAGCCAACTCTCCTGGTGCTGTGATTCGTTCCGTGGTGCCGGGTGGGCCTGCAGCGCGTGCAGGGTTGAAGGTTGATGATGTGATCGTTTCGGTGGAAGGGTTGCCGATTGATGGGCCTGCTGAGGTCGTGAGCGCGATTGATCGTCATGGAGTTGGGCGACCAATCACTTTTGGATTAATCCGGGGCGACAGTCGGATTGAGCTGGCGGTTACACCAGTGGAGCTGACGGCGATGCAGGCACCTTGACCCTGTTGTTATGTGCACTACTCCCGACTAGTCCATTATCAGGCTCTACAAAAGGATCTAAGACATGTTCAGCCCATGAGCGGGTAGTGATGCAATCTCATTTTGCGGCTGGGGCTAGAAGCTATTCATTCGTCAGTGTCTCGTAACTGCTCCACGCAACGGGTGATGCATTCACCGTCATCCAGCGAGCAGGTGGTGATGCATTCGAAGTAGGTCTCAACGGCATCCCAAGTTTGCTCGTGCTCATGGTTTGCGTCGCTAGTCGAGTTGGAGATATGAAGGTCTTCGGCACGTTGGGTAGGGACGCTTGTCATCAAGTACACATGGCTGTGAAGTCAGCTTATGCACATATTTGCTGTGCTCAAAGGAAAATGAGTCTTCCTGCCTAACCTTCTTTAAAGTTTTTTTGCCAAATGGATAGATTTTGGGTTTAAGCCGCGCCTTTTTTTCTGGCTTGACGCTTTCTTTGGCGATCGCGATTGGCTAAGCGCTTGACTTCTTTTTCTGCCAGGGCCAATGCTGCCGCGGCTGCGGCTTGTTCCTCTGATTTTTTTCCCTGAAAATAAGCGTAGTTGCCTCGGTAAAGGATCAGTTCGCCATCGCGTAATTCCACGATGCGATTGGCTACACGGGAAATGAAGTAGCGATCATGAGAGACCAGCAGGGCGGCGCCTTCGTAAGCCTGCAGTGCGTCCTCCAGCATCTGTTTGGCAGGGATGTCGAGGTGGTTTGTTGGTTCGTCGAGGACCAGCAAATTGCAGGGTTTGACCAGCATTAGGGCTAGGGCTAAGCGAGCCTTTTCTCCACCACTGAGATTTTCGACGTTTTTGAAAACAGCATCATTACTCAAGCAGAAACTGCCGAGTAGAGAGCGCACCTGGGTTTGGGTCCAGTCCGGGACGGCTTCAAACATTGTGTCGATGACGGTTTTCTGCAGGTCCAGAGCTTCTGCTTGGTTCTGTTCGAAATAGCCAGCTATCACGTTGTGTTCTCCGAGGGAAGCCCTGCCGTCATCGGCAGCTTCCAAGCCCATGATCAGACGCAGCAGAGTGGATTTGCCTGCGCCGTTGGGGCCTATGAAAGCAATCCGATCGCCTGGTTCCACCTCCAGATGGGCGCCGAGGAAGAGAATCTTGTCTCCGTAGCTGTGGCTGAGGTCTTCGATCACAGCCACCTGTCGGCCGGATCGTGGAGCGTCTGGGAAGCGAAAGCTGGGGCCGCTGACACTCTTAACTGGAGCTTCGATTCGCTCTACTTTCTCGAGGAGTTTCTCTCGGCTTTTGGCTTGGGTGCTGCGCGTGGCACTTGCCCTGAATCGATCGACATAGGCCTGTTGGGCGGCGAGATCTTTCTGCTGGCGTTCAAACGCAGCTTGAGTTGCTTCCTCTTCGAGTGCCTTCTGCTCAAGATGTGCTGTGTAGTTACCGAGATAGGTGCGCGAAATGCCTCTCTCAGTAATCACGATTTGGGTACAGATCCGATCGAGGAACGTCCGGTCGTGGCTGATCACAACCATGGCGGCGGTCTGTTTGAGCAGATAGTCCTCCAACCACTGGATGGTGTCTACGTCCAGATGGTTTGTGGGCTCGTCGAGTAGGAGCAGATCAGGATCTTGAAGAAGGATCTTGCCGAGAGCAATTCGCATTTGCCATCCCCCGGAATAGTCCCCTACCCGTTGATCGGCCCCATCTGATGTGAAATGGAGTGTTGGCAGTAGTTTTTCGATTCGAGCCTCAAGCTCATAGCCGTGTAGGGCTTCAAAGCAATTCTGTAAACGGCTTAGGTCTTTGATCAGGCTGTCGAGAAAAACGCTGTCTTCTGCAGCCCGCTTTGTAGCCATGGCGGTTTCTACGAGCCGCTGTTGATGGACAACGGCAGCGGCCTCGCCAAAGGCTTGAAAGAGCTCTTCTCGCACTGTGCGGCAGGGATCAACATCAAACTCTTGTTGTAAGTAGGCGATGCGTGGGTTCCCCTGGCGCACAATCTGGCCACTGCTGGCTTCTTCGAGTCCCGCGATTAATTTGAGCTGTGTGGATTTGCCAGCCCCATTGACTCCTACCAGTCCGATGCGGTCTCCGGGCTTGATTTCCCAGGTGACATCCTTGAGGACTTCATGCGTGGGGTAGACCTTGTTGACGTGCTCAAGTCGCAGCACCGAGGGAAAGCAACCGCAAGAACATCATCCCGCTTCGTATACGGGCAGACTGGAGGATATCCATTCCGGATCACCGGCCATGGTGAAATTCGAACAAATTACTGCTGTTGTGCTTGCTGCTGGCCTAGCGATCCCTAGTTATTGGTTTTTTTGGAGTTTGGCAGGGGGTGGCGGTTACGACCGTCGAGGCATGCAAAACGTCAATCCCGCACAAGTAGAAGAAAGTCGCTCGCGTGAATTAGATCCTGGCCTTAAAGCCCCCCCCGGGCCTTGATGAGCCATTGCTTGGTGTCAGAGTCATCGAGGCTGGCCAAGTGCGCTTTTACTTCGTCAAGCGTGACAGGGAGTCCCATGCTGTGCCCCAGATCGCAGATTGCCTTCAAGGCTCCCTGAGGATCTTGGAGTGCCTGGCGAAATAGGGCTTTGGTGTGTCCAGGATCGTTCTGAATACGTTCGTAGAGCACTGCAGCGTTGCTGCTCATAAGAAGGGAAGTGTCTGTTGCAACTGTATTCAGCCTGAAGTGATTTGACCTGATTCTTGGTTCATGCTGCTTGCTCTACATCAACTTCTGTCATGCCTGTTGCTGATGCGTCTTTCATGCTGCGGGCATCCATGCAGAGGACTTTGCGCAGTTGGGCGAAATTTTTGGCCTGGTATTCGCGTCCGTCCTGAGCGGCGCCGTATTCCGCCCTTTGCAAGACTTGATGGAGATGTGTGAGCAGATAGCTGCTAATTACAGCTGAAACCAGCACGTCGCTATTTTCTTGGCTTCGGCTTAAACGCCGACCCTTGCTTGATTTGATACGGCTGTTTGGCTTGACAGGGCTGTTGGATTGGCTAGGGCTGTTGGCCTGTTGAGGTGGATTGAAGCGATTTGAATTTGGAAGTGTGGGTTGGTCCATGGGGCAATCCTGATGTCTGGCTGTTAGTCGAATGAGAGGGGTACTTGAGTTTTAGGGCTGAAAAAGCATTGGGTATTTCGACGGGCCATGGAATTGTTGAACTGGGTCATCGGAATAGACCATTCCGAACTGTGGTCTCAGCATAGTGCTGGATACTATCCTTGCACACCTCTGTACACTTGTAAGTAGGACTTACTTTTTTAGGGTCGTGGCTACCCGTCAAACTTCATCCAGTGGGAAGCCCAAGTCTCCGAGAGTCCAGGTTGTATTGCCTGAAGAGCTTTGTGTGCGACTCACAGCTCTTGCCGAGCTGGAGTCCCGCACCGTTAGCAATATGGCCAAAGTGCTTATTCAGCAGGGTATTCAGCGTTACGAGCAGGAGCAGAGTTCGGTCGTTTCAGCCCCATCGTTAGCGAGTACAGAAGGCTTTCGATCGGCTCTTGAAGCTCAACAGCCCAGGCGTTTAAGAGGCGCTCCGCGCCGTCTCCGCCTCTATCGTCCCTCTTGAGTTTGGTGGTCTTCGTAGTTCTTCAAAGAACTGCTTGGCCAATCAGGCTGGATCAGCCCTCACACCAAGAACTGCCGCACGCTTGGCCCCTGTTATGGCCGGGGCGTTGCCTGGGTGCTGGAGGCAATGCCACCAGGCCAGTAATGCAAAGGCAAGACCTTCTCGGGCTTCAGCGCTGAGGCCAAGCTCATCGCTATTTCGGAGTCGCATGCCACGGCAGCGTTGTCTTAGTTCGTTCATCAGCACAGGATTTCGGCTTCCTCCACCAGCAACAATGAGTTCCAAGGGACGAACCAGATTTCTAATGCGCAGATTGTCCAGATCCTGTGCCACAACGGCTGCGCTGAAAGCGGTCAATGTGGCGACACGATTGGCCCTCGACAGCTTGGGGAGTTCCTTTAGGCGCTGCTCTAGATCGGCAAGCCCAAACTGCTCTCGGCCTGTTGATTTGGGAGGAGGGAGTTGGAAGAAGGCTTCCTTCAGCCAGCGTTCGATCGTGGTCGTATGCGGATGCCCACTGGCAGCGATGATTCCATCATGATCAAGGGCAAGCTTGCCTTTGCTGATTTGTTGTACAGCAAGATCTATCAGGCTGTTGGCTGGGCCGCAATCCCAGCCCATAACTGAAGCAAGGCGATCCGGACCGCTGCGGGGAGGAATCAGGGTGAGATTGGCAATCCCTCCAAGATTGAGCACCCCACGCCAGCCCCCTACTCGACCTAATAGTGCGGCATCAGCCATAGGTACCAAAGGTGCTCCCTGGCCTCCTAGTGCCAGGTCTGCGGCTCGGAAGTCATGAACAACAGGGCGCTTGAGTAGTTCAGCCAGTAGAGGGGCTTGCAGGATTTGCCAGCTGGCGCCGCGATGATTCTTCTGAGGAGGACGATGCCAAACAGTCTGACCATGCGAACCCACGAGCTCAGCTTGTGCGCTGGGGTCACACGCCAGAGCTGCTTGAGCATGAACCTCGGTGATGGACTCAGATAGCTCGAGCCATTCACAGCTATTGAGTCTGATGCCTTGTCCTGCGTTGACAACTGTTTGGCGAAGATCCTCTGGGTAGGGGATGCAGGCAAGATTGAGTAGAGACCATTTTGGTTCAGATGGTGAACCACTGAACTCAGCGAGTACTGCATCAACACCATCAGCACTGGTGCCGCTCATCAGCCCCAGTACGCGCATTGAAGTCAGGTTTTGGGAAGTTTCTTGAGGTCGTCAACCAATCCCATGACGACAAGCACATGCTCTTTTTCGAGCACATACGTTGCGGGAGGGTTGACGTGCAGTCCCTTGGTTGGGCCAGCTGCCAGAACGTTTACCAGGTAGTTCTTGCGGAGGTTGAGGTCTCGTAGGGAATGTCCAACAAACAGCTCGGGAACCTTGATTTCTTCGATGCAGGTTTGGTCATCAAGTTGCAAGCGTTCCATCAGGTTGGGCCGCACTAATTCAAGACCTAGCCGCTCCCCCTGCATCCTCGAGGGGAACACCACCCGATCAGCGCCAACCCGCTTCAACATCTTTTCGTGTAGGTCACTGGTGGCTCGGGCAATCACCTGTTGCACTTTGCTGCCCTCGCTGTCCTTGGCGATCAGCGTGGTTGTGATGCTTGCTTCGATTGGTTCGCTGATGCCCACGACAACAGTGCCCATTTCGAGCACACCTGCTTCTCGCATCGATTCCTCGTCAGTGCAGTCCACAACTCTTGCTTCGATCGACGGCTCCAGTTGTCGCAGTTCTTCGATAGACCGTTCTGAACGGTCAACCGCCAGCACCTCTGCACCGTTTTGCATGAGTTCACGACAGACGGCGCTCCCGAAGCGCCCTACTCCCACTACCGCAAAGCCAAGCTGAGGGGTGCCTTGTTGGGGTGACCAGTTCCACCACTCTTTCATTGTGTTTTCTCAGCAAACCAAAGTTCAGACATAAAGATCTTCTCGCGGATAGCCGATGCGATTTTGACGGTGGAGCCGATCTTTGTTGACGGCTTCCCAGATTGCGCTGAGTAGCAGAAGGATGCCGAGTCGTCCCACAAACATGCCGACGATCAGAACGAGTTGTCCAAAATGACTCAAATTCTGGGTGACGCCAACATCGAACCCCACAGTGGCAAAGGCTGAAATGCATGTGAATAACATTTCTAGAAAGGTGAAGGCTTGCTCTCCATTCAGGCTGCTGGACATACCAAGCAATAAGGCCATCACAAGCACGAAAAGCAGGGATGCCACTGTGATTCCGACGGCTTTCAAGACCACCTTGTCGGAAATCTGACGATTACGGATGACGACATCGTCCTGACCACGCAGGGTTGAACGGGTGGCGGCCATTAAGGCGGCCAGGGTGGTGGTTTTGATGCCACCGCCAGTACCTCCGGGACTAGCTCCAATGAACATCAGCGCCATTAGCAGAAGTAGCCCTGAATCGGAAATGCTCTCGAGAGAGAGGTTCACGGTGGTAAATCCAGCGGTTCTGGCACTGATAGAGCCGAATAGCGAGCTCATCAGTCGCTCAGACCAACCGATGCTTGAGAGGAAGTGGTCTTGGCTTAGTGATTCAGTGATCACTAGCCCCACGGTTCCGATCAGGATCAGGATCAGGGATGTGCGAATGACCAGACGGGTATGCAGGCTGAGGTTGCGGCGTGTGAGCCGTTTGCGATTGCTCCAGAGATCACTCGTGACTCTCCATCCCAGTCCACCAAGAACGATCAGGACGATGATCACGCTATTGACTACCGCATTGCTGCGGTAGTGCTCCAGGCTGTCAGGCCAGAGGCCGAAGCCGGCGTTGTTGTAGGCAGAGATGCTGTGAAAAAGTGCAGCCCACAGTCGCTCTCCATGGTTGGTGATGTCATTGAAGCCAAAGATGTAGAGCACGATCGCGCCAATCAGGATCAGCACTGTTGCTGTGAGGGCAATGCCTCGAAAAGTCGTGCCTACGCCGCCAACCCCGAATTCATCGAGGGTTTTGCCTCGATCAAGCCTGCATCTCAGTTCAGTTCCGCGAACCACAAAACCTTGTAAGAAGGTGGTGATAGCCATCAGCCCAAGGCCACCTGCAAGGATCATCGCTGCAAGAACCCCCTGGCCGACGTTGGTTAGATCTTGGCCGATATCAATAATGCAAAGTCCAGTCACGGTCACTGCTGAGGTCGCCGTGAACAATGCTTCCCACAATCCCACCTTGGCGTTGGAGCAGACCGGAGTGGCGAGAATCAGAGTCCCAGCGATGATGACCAGTAAACCTGTGACCACAGTGAATTGAGGAACCGTTAGGCGACGGTACAAATCCTGAGTGCGATGGACGGCTTTAGGAAATGGCACCGATGGGTTCCCGCTTTATCGCGACGAGAGTCAAAGATTGTCCTGAGGATTCTCCCCAGACGGATAGAACCAGATTCTGCAAATGCTGGCACAGTTCTGGTGTATTCAAGATCCGCCGAAATGCCAAAGGATCAGCCCAGGAATCATCACGGTCATCAGGGCTGTTAGGCCAGCTCCGTAACGGGTGACATCCAGAAATCGATAACGCCCAGGACCGAACACCATCAGGTTTGTCTGATGCCCCATTGGTGTTAGAAAAGACTGGCTTGCACCAAATAGCACGGTGAAGACCAGTGCATTGGGTAGAAGGTCTAGTCCAGGTGCGAGTTGGATGGCTACTGGGACAAGTAGTGCAACGGATGCGGCTGGGCTCATCACCTGGGTGAGGAGCGTGGTGGCCAGAAAGATGACTAGTAAAGCTAAGTAGTTGGACCAGTCATTCAGCAAGGTTTCAAAGCTGCTTGCCAGAGCATCTGCCAGGCCGGTTTTCTGCATTGCCACGCTGAAGCTGGAGAGCGACCCCAGCAGCAGAATCACATCGAGACGAATTGATCGCTGAAGTTCCCCTGGACGAAGGCATCCTCCTGCCACCATCGCGACTGCAGCAAGGAGGACCGCTGCCACCAGTGGCAGGGCAGTCACTGTCGGCATGATCAGCATGGCCAAAGCAATGGCGATGGTCAGTGGTTTGCGGCGCACTGTGGGCAGGTCGTTTTCCAGCTGATCAAGGACCAGCAAATCATTGCTGGCTTGCAGGCCGCGAATGGAGTCCAGTGGGGCTTGCAGCAGTAAGACATCGCCTTCGCGTAGTACAGCTTGTCCAAGACGCTCTTGCACTGTTTGCTGACCACGCCTGAGAGCAAGAATTGTGGCGTTGTGGCGTTGTCGAAATCGCAGTTCACGCAGACTTGCACCAGCCAAAGTTGAGCCTGCCGGTAGGAGGACTTCCACAGTTCTTTGCCCTTCGCCTAGGCCAGATGGGAACAGTGAGGACGGAGCGATCGACTCTCTGGTTGCTAGCTGTACGTTGTGTTCTTGTTGGAGACGTAGTAGGTCTGCGCGGGTGACCCTGAGAAGCAGTCGGTCGCCAGGTTCAAGTCTGCGATCAGCCAGGGGCGGTAGGAGTCGTTCTCGACCTCTTTGCAGTTCCAGCACGTCTACATCAAAACGACGTTGTAAACGACTGTTGTGCAGGGATTGTCCTACCAGTTGCGAGTTCTGAGGGATGGTGACCTCTGTGAAGTAACCGGTCTGGTCTTTGTTGTCTCCTAGTTCATCGCTGTTGCTGCCACGGTCTGGCAACAGGGCCTGAGGGGCAAGCATGAGATAGGTGGTTCCGGCGAGCCAGATCGGCACGCCGATGGCTGTGAAGCTGAACAGTTCTAGAGATCCATTGCCCAGTTGCTCGCTGATGTCACTGACCAGCAGATTCACTGAACTCCCCAGCAGTGTGAGTGTGCTGCCGAAAAGCGCTGCGAATGATAGTGGCAGCAGGACTTTAGACGGAGAGATCCGGCGTCGATGACACCAGGCTTCGATGACAGGTAGCAATGAGGCGACGACGGGTGTGTTTGGGAGGACACTCGAAATGGGAGCGACCACTAGGCCTAACAAGGCAATCAACCGGCGTGGGCTGCGAATGCGCTCGGATGCGATTAGTTCGCGCACGCGATCCAGAGCACCACTGCGGAATAAGGCTGCAGAGACGGCGAACAGGCCCATTAGCGTAATCAGGGCAGGCCTGCCAAATCCAGCCAGGGCTTGTTGGGGAGTTAGGACACCTGTGGCCATCAGCAGTGCCATGCTCAGCAGGCCAGTGAGTTCAGGTGCAAGGGCACCGCTGATGAAGAGCACCACCGCCAGCAACAACACCGCCAGGGTGATGAGGGCTTGGGGGTTTTGAATAGCGGTGCTGAGCACAGCCATAGTTAGGTATTTACAGAATGCAGAGGGGCCGATTCTGCTCTGTGACCCCAGAATTGGTCCTTCAGCCAGTGTTTGAGTCCTTGCAGCCCGGCACCTGAGGCCGCGGAGAGATAAATCACCTTCGGGTCGATGCTGCGGATTGTCTCAAGTGCACTGCTATCACAGCGATCAATTTGATTGGCTATCACCTGCCGGATTGATTCGGCGCCAAGGGAATTAAGCAACTGCTGCACTGTGTCAAGTTGGGCTTGCCAGTCTGTGTCTGATAAGTCCACAACCACTAGGAGTAGATCGGCTTCAAGCGTTTCCTCCAGAGTGGCCCGAAAGGCTTCCACTAATGGCGCTGGCAGTTCACGGATGAAGCCCACAGTGTCTGTGATTAAAAGCTCAAGGGGTTTTCCACCTGTCTGAGGAATCAACAATCGTCGGGTGGTTGGATCCAAGGTTGCAAACAGTTTGTTCTCTGCCAGCACTTTGCTGTGCTCGTTTCGACTGCAGAGAGCATTGAGTAGGGATGATTTCCCCGCATTGGTATATCCCACGAGTGCAACCCTTGGCAGACCTTCCCTGCGGTTGCGTAGTCGGGCGCGATGGTTTTGCAGTTGCCTTACCTCACGTAACAAGTGCTCAATGCGTCGTGTAATTGCACGCCGATCTTTCTCGAGTTGGGTCTCGCCGGGCCCGCGTGTGCCGATGCCACCTCCCTGACGGGATAGGCTTCGACCTCGCCCCATCAGCCTTGGCATGCGATAGCGAAGTTGGGCTAGTTCCACTTGCAGGCGGCCTGCTGCACTAGAGGCGCGCTGGGCAAAGATGTCTAGGATTAATTCACTGCGATCCATGACAGGGCAGTCGAGATATCGCTCCAGATTCCTGACTTGAACAGGACTGAGCTCACGGTCTGTGATCACTAGAGAAGCGTTATGTCGCCGAACTTCCAAGGCGGTCTCTTGTAGTTTCCCCTTGCCCCAGAGGGTCTGAGGATTAGGCGCCCCCTGCTTTTGTCGCACAACTGCTACAGGATGCCCCCCTGCACTGCGCACCAACCCCTCGAGCTCAGCAAGGTCGCGTTCGCTGCGGCTTTGCTCTGGTCCCGTAAGGGTAAGGAGTAGGACCCGTTCCCTACTGTCCTTTGACCGTAGGGGGTTGACTTCTGGCTTGGCGGGTGATCCTTGGCTGTGTTGGCAGAGCTCGTTTAGTTCGTTGGCTTCGATCAAGCTCCATCCCGAGATCTCCTTTGGATCTGGTTGCCAGAGGGCAGCAATCCTGCGACCTCCTCGATCGGCTGTGGGGGCAAAACGTAGCCAGGAGTTCGGTGCTAGATCAAGTGCCACGATTGCATCATGTTGTTCGGGCCTGAGGTTGTTTCGCTGGAGCGTTAGAGAGCAGCTGATTAAGCGCCATCCAGCGGTCTTGCGACGGGGTGACTCAGGAAGATGGGCGAGAAGTTGGCCGGATCCATCGAGAGGACCGACCCAAAGAAGGCGGCACAATCCACGGCTATCCAGCACTAAATGGAGTGGTTGGCATAGCTCAATCACCTGTTCAGCTAGCCGTTCAAGGGTTAGCTGATCGGCGCCTTCCCTTTCGGGATGCCGGCGGTGGCTGAGGCGTTCTAATTGTCTTTGTTGTGAAGGGCGTAGTCCCTTGGTGCGGCCAGCGAGGTGGGCTTGTTTCAATGTCCGAGCAGCCAGGCCCCGCCTGAGCGCAGGCCTAGAGACAATCCAGGTAGTTTGGTTAGATAGGCACCCCGGCGAATTTGGAAAGCCAGAGGACCTGCAAGTGTGAAACCCATGCCGGTGAGGGAGGCTTCTCCTACTCCCAGGCTGAGCATCTCGCCAAAATCCTTAAATTCAAAAGGCTGGAGAGGACTGCTTGCTCGTAGTGCCATCACGTTTCGAGCCGCGATCTCCCCTTGTTGAAGTGCTACCTGGGCTGTGGACGGCCAGGAGTGGTCTTTGTTGTAAGTGGCATCGCCAAGGCCAAGCACATCACTGAGTCCGATCACTTGTAGGCACGAATCGATAGGCAGTCTTGCTTCGGTAAGGACAAAGTCGGGGCTGAGTGCTGGGATGACTGGTCTTGTGCCGGCTGTCCAAACAAGACCACTGTGCGTTATTGCTGAACTGATGGCAGGTTCCTTCTGTTTGCTTAGGAGTTCAACTTGGTCTGTCGAGATGGCTCGAACTTGCGTGCGCAAATGAACGTGAACACCACGTTCGCTGAGTGCTCGCTCGGCTTGTTCTTGGTTGAAGGCTTTCGCACTGGGCAGAACCCGTTCGCCAAGCTCAATGAGGTGGAGTTCAGCAGCACCGTCAAGGAGATCTGCCAGCTTGCAGGCCAGTTCCACGCCAGTTGGTCCCGCTCCAACAATCACAAGGGCCTGACGAGGATTTCTACGTAATTGAAGTTCTTTAATTCGTTGTCGCAGCACGTCAACGTCGTTGAGACGGTGAAACATCAGGGCGTGTTTCCGGACCCCGGGAATGTCGAAATCTGTTGGAGCTGAGCCAGTGCTGAGTACAAGTTGTGCGTAGTTGAGCTTGAGCCCTGAGCTGGTGGTGACTGTTTTTGCTTTGGTGTCGATGCTTTCAACCCGGTCTTCGAGAAGGGCAATACCGCGTTGACTGAGTAGAGAGTGATAAGGAGGTGCGACTTCCCAAGCCTGAAGCTCTCCACTCAAGAGTTCGTAAAGCAAGGGGAGAAAGACGAACCGCTGGCGCGGTTCAATCAGCACGATGGGAGGGCGAGGTTGGCAGTGGCTGAGAGCGAGCGCGGTCGTTAGACCTGCAAATCCGCCGCCGACAACCACCACGGCATTGGCGTTTGACGGGTTGGGGATCATGCGCGACGAGCCTGGGATGATTCTCGAACCTTAAACACTCTGTTGTGGACGGCGACATTGGAGAATGGGGAGATGACTGATGGCTCCATTGATACGGTGACCACTGCCACGTCTACTAAGGCAGGCCAATCTCCGAGTGTGCAGGTTGCCTCGCTTCTCGAGATGCCTCTGGAGGATGCTCGGATACACCTTGCCAAGCTTTCTGCTCAGAAACGTCTTGAGTGGGCACTGAAGCAGTTTGGTCAAGGCTTTGTTCTGACATCGAGTTTCGGCATTCAATCAGCTGTTCTGCTGCACATGCTGCATGGTCTTGATGGTGGTTCGGTGGTCCCTGTGGTCTGGGTGGATACGGGCTATCTACCAGCTGAGACCTATTTCTATGCCGATCAGCTCACGCGTCAGCTTGGGTTGGATTTAAAGGTGGTTCAAAGCCCAATGTCTCCCGCTCGGATGGAGGCTATCTATGGCCGGCTCTGGGAGACAGGCTCGGTGAAGGATCTGGAGACATATCACCGAATTCGCAAGGTGGAGCCCCTCGAACAGGCTCTGGATGATCTCCATGTGCATTGCTGGGCCAGTGGGGTGCGCAGTGATCAGACCGACTATCGGCGCTCAATGGCTTTTTTGGATCTGATTCGTGATCGCCTTTCATTGAGGCCTTTACTCGACTGGACTCCGAAGGAGGTTTTCTATTACATGCAGGAGCATCAGTTGCCGCAGCATCCTCTGTTTGAAAAGGGTTACTCCACGGTCGGCGATTTGCATTCCAGTGCTCCCGATGGGGGGGAGGCATCTGGACGGGAGACACGCTTTGGAGGTCTTAAGCAGGAATGCGGCCTTCACCTTCCAGGTGTGTTGGGCGAAGGCATCTAAAGGTGGAGGTTGTGAGGCATTGCCTGTTGATTGGCAACAGTCGCTGGCATTGGGCCGAGTATCAGGCTGATGCATGGCAGTTTTGCCATAGCGTTCCCAATCCGCTCAAGCTTCAAACGCTTGAGGCCCCTCTTGTGGCATGGGCTGCTGTTGGTCCGATCCCTGCGGGAGTTGTCTTGGATCCGAACCGGCGCTTGGTGTTGGGGGATGTGCCCTTAACCCGAATGCCTGAATGGCTCGGCATTGATCGAGCTTTGGCGGCCTGGGGTGCGTTGAGAAGAGCTCACATCAGCGGGATGTCGTCTTCAGGCCTGCTTGTGGCCGATGCCGGCACCGTGTTGAGCTTGACGCGAGTGACGGCGGCTGGTGATTTCGCTGGTGGACAGTTGGTGCCGGGTTTACGTCTGCAGCTAAGTGCCATGGCGCAGGGAACCCAAGGTCTGATTGATCCAGGCATTGGCTCAGTTAGTGCTGAACCATTTCCTTTCGCCACGGCCGAGGCCATGCGTCGGGGCAGCCTTCAGGCACTGCTTGGCACTCTTCTAGAGGCTCAGCGTGAGGCGGCACTACCGCTTTGGTTGTGTGGAGGTGATGCCTCGGTTCTTCAGGAAGCACTTAGTCAGAGGGGGCTCGGTGTGGTTCATCATCCGAATCTTGTCTTGGAGGGGATGGTTGACGTGCACGATCGGATTAGTCGAGCCCCAAGTCTTTGAGGATTTGATCGGCCATGGTTGCGGCTTTCACCTTGAGATAAATCAGTTCCAGGTTGCCCTTTGGATCTACGACAAAGCTATGGCGCATCATGCCCATGTATTCGCGCCCCATGAATTTTTTGAGCCCATAGCTTTCGTAGCAGCTGGCCACTGGGCAGGGTTCCGTGTCGCTAAGAAGGGTGAAAGGAATCTGATACTTGTTGATGAATTTGGTGTGGGATGTAGCACCGTCTTTGCTGATACCAAGCACCTTGATGTCATTGGCCTCGAAGCGTTTCCATTGGTCTCGGAAATTGCAGGCTTCCTTCGTGCAGCCAGGGGTGTCGTCCTTCGGATAGAAGTAGATCACAACCCTTTGACCTCTTAGTGATGCCAGCTGAACGAGGGTGCCGTCTTGATTGGGGAGATTGAAATCTGGTGCTGGATCACCAATCTGCAGGGTCATTGATGCCGCTTCAACTCAATAGCAGAAGCGTACTGGCGTTGTGGTTATTTCCGATGCAGGCTCCCTTGATGCCTATCAGTAGGGAGGAGGAGCAATGGGCTGGGCGATTGTCTGCGGGGCGTTCAAGGCAGTTCAGACAGTCTCGTGGCTATGTACGTCATGCCCTGGCTGACCTGTGGCAAGTGTCTGCACTTCAGATTCCATTGCAGGCCCCTCCAGGCAAACCTCCAGAGCTGGCAAATGGCTGGGGATACATCAGCTTCAGTCACTGTCAAGATGCACTGCTGGTGGGTTGGTCGCCGCAACGGGTCGGGGTGGATTTGGAGCGCAGTGACCGTCCTATTGCTGCGGAGTTGCTTGCACGTCGTTATTTCTGTGCTGACGATCAGGCAGCTCTCTGCCATTTGAGGGGTGCGGCTTTGCGGGATGCCGTGCTTGAGCAATGGCTAAGTAAAGAAGCAGCGATTAAATGGCAGCGGGGCAGCCTGGCGGCGGATCTGATTCATTGGCGTTGTGGGGTCGACTCTGCGTTTGCTGTTCATGAGCTATTGGGGCATCAGGTCGATGTTCATCGAATTCATCACAACATTTGGAGCATGGCGGTGGTGAGTGATTTCAGTGCGATGTCTAATTCCCCAATGCTCTGCTTAGTTTGAGGGTCATTGTTGAGACGCTCATGCTCGGCATGCTGAGCTCACAGAAAGCCCCATCGCTTGTAGCCGCAGTCCTTTTGGCAGTGATGGGTTTGTTGGGGATGCATCAGGAGCAGGGGCTCATGGTTTCTGGAACTTGGTCGAGTGGTGAAGATGTGACGTCTCTCTTGGCGGAACGGGAGGCCGCTCTCAACCTGCGCAGCGAGGCCGAAGCGTTGTTGTTGTCTTTCACCCGAGCTCAGATGACACGTTTCTATTGGGGTGAGTTTGCCTCGTCGTTGGATGAGCTGGGTCTGACTGTCGGAGAACCTCTCGTCGCACATGTGCAACGATCAAAAAACTTCACCATGTTGTGGTTGGCTCCTCAACATGGCGAGGAAGCCTATTTAGCCATTGTTCGTCGTGACAGCAGCGGCACTAGGCTCGAGAGACTTCATTGCAGAGGCAATGTTTCCAGGTTGAAGAAACCTTTTTTGGGTAGTTGCCCAGATGGATGGAGTGTATTTTTGCCTTTAAACAACATCTGAATGTTGCGATCTTCATTTATTCAGACCTTGTGTTGATTATATGAAGAGAGATTCTTGATCTCTAAGCATGAGGCATGGCAATTGGGGTTCTTATCTTAGCTGTTTACAAAAGTATGAGTTTGGGAATTGATAAGGCGATTGTGTTGGCGAATCTATCTTTAGCAGCTAGTTTAGATTGGATACCTATTCACAATCGTCCGTGTTCACTCGTCTTGCCGCCGGTTTGCTTGCCGGCGCTTCATTGTCGGTCCTAGCGATGCCAGCTCAGGCAGAAACTAATGCCCCCGTTCGCTGGAACTCGGGAGGTGCCGTTTGGACTACTACCTCCAATGATTTTGAAACTTTCTTGAGCACTGGTGAGACTAATCTTGATCGGGCTCTTGACCAAGGAATTGACCGCTCAGGTTGGTCTGCTGATGAAATTCAGCAGGGTATGACCAAAACCTATGACGTCGAAGTCATTGACGTCACTCGCTTCCTCTACTCCGATGATGGAGTTGTCTTCCTTAAGAATCAGACGAAGAGCTATTTCCCTTATTGGAAGATGACTGATACGGCTGTGCAGGGATTGCGTGCCGCAATCATTGCTGATTCCGCTGATGGCAGTATTTCTTCAGCTGGAATTATGGCCAATTTGCCAGTTTCCTTCCGTCTGGCTGACACCTGTGGCACTTTTGATGGTAGCCAGAATGTTTGTGCAGATGGCAAGTGTCAGGGCGACGCTCAATGCACCTCCCTATTGTCTTGGTATGTCTTCTTGCCTGCATGTGTTCAGGCCAACCAACTTGCACCTAGATGGATTTATGGGGGTAAGACATCAATTCCTATGGGTGGTGAGACTACTTTCTACTAACTAAAAAATGCCTTCTTTAAGGTCTTTGGTTAGGCTTTTTTGACGATATATTTCAAGCCCCGGCATTGCCGGGGCTTTTTTTATTGCTGTTGGTCTTCCCGATGGCTTGGCAGTGTTAGTGGAGTCTGCGGCTGCCGATGATGCGTTGATGGATCAGGCGTTGGGGTAGTTGTTGTCCTCGCGTGCGCTTGAGCATGAGCTCCAGGTTTTCCAGGACCTCTAACGATGCATGGTTCGCTACTAGGTCTCGGTAGGGTCGCCCTTCGCTGAGCCAGCGATGCTCAAGGCTCTCATCCACCTGCAGCGTCAGGAGTTCCTCCCATCTCTCCCAGGTCAGCTGCCAGCCGCACTCCTTCAGGTTTTGTGCAAGGAGGGAATCGAGGCGCTGGCTTTCAAGCCAGATCTTTTCGCTAGCGATCAGTGGTGCTAGCAGGTTTCTCTCCGCGGGATTGGCTCCTTTGCTCTCTAGTAATTGCAGTAGGGCCTCGGCCGGCCCGATGTCTGCATGGCTGATCAGGAGCCTTAGACCGGTTTCATTGGTGCATCGCTGGCTGATCAGGCTCCAAAGTTTCTTCTGTTCTGTACCTGCAATGTCTTGGCTGGAGAGACGTCCCCCAATCCATTCGAACTGATGTTCTGCTGGTAAGTCTTGGAGTGCATCGCTGCCTCCATCGATCAGTTCAGGGCGGATGATTGGGTCGAGCAGATCGAGCTGAGCGATTAGGCGCGCCTGATCCTGCGCTGTTGCGCAGAGGATTGTGACACCGCCTTCAGGCACTGCTTGAAGCGGATCGAGTGCCCAGAGCAAGGAGCGTCCACCCATCATCAGAACTCGATGGTGGCGTTGGCAAGTCACTCCCGACCAGAGGCGTTCGCGCAGGTGGTTTAGGCGTTCTCCATCTTGGCTGAGCTGGCGTTGCACCCATCTTTCTAGTTCAGGGGTTTCTGGACCACTGCTAACGAGCAATGGGTTCTCCTGGACTGATTCGCTTGCTGCGGCGAGCTGTGCTGCCCTTCGTTCCAGCATGAGCAGGCGCCGGTGCCCTTCCCAGCCTTTTTGGCTCGGTTGCCAGAAGACTTCTCCTTGCAGGGAGGTGGGTAGGTATTGCTGAGAAACCCAGTGTTCTGCAAAAGCATGGGGGTAGCGGTAGCCGACACCATCTCCAAATGCTGCTCCGTCCCGATGGGCATCGCGGAGATGGCTGGGGACGTCTTGCTTCTGGGCCTCCCGCACCGTGCGTAGGGCTTCGAAGAAACCCAGCACACTGTTGCTTTTTTCGGCGCAGGCCAAGTAAAGGGTGGCTTGTGCCAGGGGGTAGAGACCCTCCGGTAGGCCGATTCGCTCGAAGGCTGCAGCACAGGCTTCTACAACCACGATCGCCTGGGGATCAGCGAGGCCAATGTCCTCTCCAGCGGCAATGAGCATGCGTCTGAAGATGAAGCGTGGGTTTTCACCAGCCTCCACCATGCGCGCTAGCCAGAACAGAGCTGCATCGGCATCTGAGCCTCGTAGGGATTTGATGAAGGCACTGATGGTGTCGAAATGGGCATCCCCATGCTTGTCGTAGAGCACTGCCCGCTCCTGAATTGATTCTTCAGCGATGGCAAGGTTGATATGGATTGAGCCCTGTTCATTGGGACGGCTGCTCTCCACAGCGAGTTCGAGAGCATTGAGCAGACTGCGAGCATCGCCGTTGGCGACATTGACGAGATGGTTTGCAGCTGCTGTGCTGAGCATCACCTGACGATCGCCATAGCCCCGCTCGCAATCTTGAAGAGCGTGTTTCAGGAGGCGATGAAGATCTTCACTCTCGAGGGCCTGTAGTCGGAACAGCCTGGAGCGGCTTACCAGCGCTTTGTTGACTTCGAAATAGGGGTTTTCCGTGGTGGCACCGATCAGTGTCACGGTGCCGTTCTCTACCCAGGGCAGCAGGGCATCTTGTTGGGCACTGTTAAAGCGGTGTACTTCGTCGATGAACAGAATGGTGCGTAAGCCATGTCGCTCCAGCCGCTGCTTGGCTGCGTCTACTTCTTGGCGAAGTTCTTTAACCCCTGCCAGAACAGCATTGAGGCTGCTGAAGTTGGCACGTGTGTGGCCAGCAATAATCCTGGCCAGGGTGGTTTTACCAACACCTGGAGGACCATGTAGCAGCAAGTTGCCTACACGATCGGCCGCAATGGCTCGGCGTAGGAGACGTCCTTCCGCCAGGATCGAACCCTGGCCAACAAATTCCTCCAGGGTTCTAGGGCGCAGGCGATCAGCTAGTGGTGCATGGCGCTTTAGCTCCTGATCTCCCTGGTATGTGAACAGATCTTGATCCAATGAGCTCAGGCACTGGTGGACAATTCTTGCGCTAGAGGATGACTTGTTGTCGTGAGCTGGAAACTTTCCATAATCAGGCTGTTGAACAAGTCGTTAGTGCCGAATCAGCAGCGCGCTCTTGTCGTTTTTACGGTGCTGTTGCTTTGCGCCTGTGGCAAGGCGAAAATACCTTTCTCGCCGATTACCGTCAGCCAGACCCCTGTGAAGACGGCTCAATTCACGGACGATATCGATACGGTGAGCACCTTGGAGGCGAAGGAGGAGGTGCATCTTGCTGCACAAGCTTCTGGTCGAATTATTGAGTTAAAGATTGATCAGGGTGATCAGGTTCAGCCTGGTCAGATGTTGGTTGTGCTTGATCAAGCTCAGATTCGTGCGGAATTGGCAGATTTCAAAGCTCAGGAGCAGAAGAACAAACTCAATTGGCAGCGATATGAATTCTTGGTCCCTCAAGGAGCTGCTTCGGCATTGGATCGAGATGAATACAAGGCCCAGTACATCGCCTCTCGAGAAAAGGTAAAAGCCACAGAAGCAACGCTTGCATATAGCAATTTGCGTTCTCCAATTTCAGGGATTGTGGCTGATGTTGATGTCAAGGTTGGAGATGTTATCCGTTCTGGTGATCCATTCACCAAATTGATCAGAAATAACAGGCTTTTGGCTCGAGTTGAGGTGCCTGCCACATTCTCTGATCGGATTAAGATTGGCTTGCCTGTCTTTCTCAGCAAGACTGGATCGTCAGATGTGATGGCGACTGGTGAAATTAATTCTGTGG
Source organism: Prochlorococcus sp. MIT 1327 (assembly GCF_047304785.1). NCBI lineage: Bacteria > Bacillati > Cyanobacteriota > Cyanophyceae > Synechococcales > Prochlorococcaceae > Prochlorococcus > Prochlorococcus sp. MIT 1327. The sequence goes on along the minus strand of NZ_CP138972.1, from coordinate 2,558,379 downwards.
GCCCGACTGTGAATAGAACTACCCAGGGCTTACTAGTGAAGGCAGCCTTTGAGAATGGTAGTGGATCGTTGCGAAATGGTCAGCGCTTGCGAACGCGGGTTCAATTAGATACGAGAGAGGAGTTGTCTGTTCCGTTTGCTGCGGTAACACAAACTTCGGGCCAGAGCTTTGTTTATCGAGTGGGCAGTTTCCAAGAGCTTGAGGATTTTTCTAGCAATGTTTCTCTTGAGAAACTTCGTAAGTTACCCCACTCCACACGTTTTGCTTTGCAGACCCCTGTGACGTTGGGGAAATTACAGAAGCAGCGCTATGCAGTTGTAAAGGGGCTCAAACTTGGCGAGCAGGTGATCACAACAAATCTTTTGAAATTGAGACATGGTATGCCCATCTCTGTTAAAAACTGAGGCGAATAGATGTCTGCATCAAATAACTTTATTACGCGACCTGTTTTAGCAACAGTTTGCAGTTTGTTGATCGTCATTGCGGGACTGATTTCTATCCCTATTTTGCCGGTTGAAATGCTTCCGGATATTGCTCCGCCAACAGTAAAAGTAAATTCAATATACACCGGTGCAGATGCTGAATCGGTTGAGCAGGGTGTGACCAGCGTGCTTGAGCAGCAGATTAATGGTGTGGAGAATATGGACTATTTAACTTCCTCAAGCTCTGCTGATGGGGTGAGCTCGATTGCTGTTGCTTTCGAAAGTGGTAGTGATAGCGATATTAATCAAGTTAATGTTCAGAACAGGGTCGCGCTGGCAGAGCCACAGTTGCCGGAAGAAGTGCGTAAGGCAGGGGTGAGTGTTAATAAGGCTTCCAATTCTATCTTGCTTCTTTATAACTTCGTTAGCGAAGATCCAAACTATATTGAATATAGCGTAGAAACGATTAGTGGGCTGCTAGATCTGAGCCTAACGGACGAGGTTAAGCGGGTTAAGGGAGTTGGCGAGGTGACCTACTTTGGTAATCGTAAGGTTGCTTTTAGGCTTTGGCTGGACAATGAAAAGCTTGAGGTCTTTGGCCTGACTTCAGCGGATGTAATTGGGGCGATTGAAAGCCAGAACCGTTTGGTTCCTGCTGGGAATATAGGAGGTGAACCATCTGCAGAAGGGCAGATATTTACTTTTCCTGTGCAATTAAATGGCCGCCTTGTGAGCATTGGAGACTTTGAAAATATGGTCGTCAGGACTACCGAGGATGGCGGATTAGTGAGGTTCAGCGATGTCGGTCGTGTTGTGCTTGGTGGTGAAAGCTATTCCAACAGCGCTACGGATTTGCAGGGAGTCCCTTCTGTGAGCATGGCTGTTTATCAATTGAGTGGCAGCAATGCTCTTGAGGTTTCCAATGGAGTGAAAGATGTTCTTGAAGAATTTTCCGCCAAAATGCCTGTTGGCATGAAGATGGAGAAAATCTATGACAATACAGATTTTATTAATGCATCAATTAATGGAGTCATCAATTCGCTTAGAGATGCGATCATTTTGGTGGTGCTTATTCTGTTTATATTTTTACAGAATTGGAAAGCTACTTTGGTGCCTGGTATTGCCATCCCTGTTGCGCTTGTAGGTACATTCTCTCTGGTTTTAGGGTTTGGCTTCTCGCTCAACCAGCTCACCTTATTTGGATTGGTTCTTGCTACAGGATTAGTGGTTGATGATGCAATCACAGTGATTGAAGATACCTCAACTAAGAAGGCATCAGGGATGACTGCCTTGGAAGCTGCGAAGTCAACAATGGATGAGCTTTTCTCTGCAGTTATTGCTACATCATTGGTTCTTTTCTCAGTTTTTTTGCCAGTGTTATTTTTCCCTGGTGCTACGGGTTCGATCTACAAGCAGTTTGCAGCAACGATTATTTTCGCTATCGCGATTTCTACCTTTAATGCTTTAACTTTTTCTCCCATGCTTTCTGCCTTGCTTTTGGGCCGGGAAGGCACAGCTCCGGGACGCAATACATATGCAATTTCTGGGGCATTCATTGGGTTTATCTACGGACTATTAGTTGTTGGTGGTGGTGCTGCGCTGGCCTTGATCCCTATAGCAATCGCTGCAATTCTTGGCTTTGTGCTTTCTCGCTTGACTGGCCGTTCGTTGAGGCTGCCATTCTCTGTTGCAGGGGCTGTGATTGGCCTTTTCATCGCAGGAGTTTCAAATCCCGTGCCAGTTGTTTTATTCGCTGGCCTTGGCTTGGCCTTGGGTTGGTATACACCATGGATTTTTAGTCATTTCAATCGCATTTATTCCGTCTTTGAGCAGCGCTATGCCGATCTGCTCGAGTGGGTTCTTGGCCGCCGTTCTCTTGTGATGGGAATTCTTGCGGTAGGCGTTCTGCTTACCGGGGTTGCTTTTACTGCGATTCCAGGTGGATTTGTGCCTACTGAAGACCAGGGCTATGCCATCGGCGTGTTGCAGGCCCCAGAAGGTGTGTCTACTCAGGTCACCGAGAAGATTAATAAGCAAGTTGCTGAGATATTGCGCAGCGAACCCGATATCACTTCAGCAGCAATTTTTAGTGGAGCAAGTTTTGATGGCAATAGCCCTAACAAAGGATTGTTTTTTGTTGGGATGCGTAATTGGGATGAGCGAAAAAATCGTGATCAATCTGCCGATGCAATTGTTGGACGGCTAAATCAGAAGTTCTTTGGGGCTATTGATGGCGCGAGGATTTTTGTTGTTGAGCCACCTGCGATTCCTGGATACGGTATTGGCAGTGGATTTGAGTTCCAATTACTTGACAAGAGTGGAGGTGCTTATGGCTTAAACAACTTCTTTGCCTCGGCTGGTCAAATCATTCAGCAGGCGAATGCAAATCCATTGTTGAGCAGTGTACGGACTTTATTCTCTCCTGAATCTCCGCAGCTACGAGTTGAGGTCGATAGGGATATTATGGCCTCTCTTGATGTTGACTTCAGCTCTGCAATGCGTGTGTTTAGCGCTAATTTTGCAGGCGCCTATGTTAATGATACCTTCCAAGAAGGTAAGGTTCTTCGTGTTTATGTTCAGGCCGATGAATTGGGTCGGTCTGCACCTGAAAGACTGGCTTCAATTTACGTTAAGAATCGGGCGGGTGAGCAGATTCAGCTCTCGCAATTTTTAACAGTTGAACCTTCTGTCGGGCCAAGTGTGATCTCTCACTTTAACCTTTACAGATCGATAAAAATAGAAGGATCACCTGCTGCTGGTAAGAGCTCGGGGCAGGCAATTAATGGTATGAAGGAGCTTTTTGCAGCTCAGAATCTTAAGAGCCTCGGATTTGATTGGACAGGGATATCTCGAGAGGAAGTAAAAGCTGGTGCACTAGCTGTTGTGATTTTTGCATTGGGAATTTTGGTGGTTTATCTCGTGCTTGCAGCTCAATACGAGAGTTATGTAGACCCTCTGATTATTTTGATGACAGTTCCTACTGCAATGCTTGGAGCCTTGTTGTTTCTGGCATTGCGTGGCGAGGTTCTCAACATTTATGCACAGGTTGGCCTTGTGATGCTGATTGGCCTAGCTGCTAAAAATGGGATCTTGATTGTTGATTTGGCTAATCAACGCATGGCTGAGGGAGTTACGGCCCTTGAAGCAGTAAGGCAGGCAGCCAAGTCGAGACTTAGGCCCATCATTATGACTGCTATTTCGTCTCTTTTTGGCTTTATGCCGTTGGTCTTGGCTAGCGGAGCAGGAGCCCGCAGCCAAGCTTCTCTTGGCACGGTTGTATTCGGTGGCCTTTTGGTTGCCACGTTCCTTTCGCTTTTTGTTGTGCCTGTCTTTTATGTTGTTGTTAAAGCTCTTGTAGGCACCTTTAGTGATATAGAACAAGCCAGCACCAATTTACTTAATTCGGGAGACCCCTCTGGGCAGGGATAAACCAATGAATCGCTCTCGCTCAATAAGAAACAAGCCCGTCAGCGGTGCGAGGGTATTGATAGCGCTGCTGGTGGGGTTCTTGCTCGGAGGTCTTGTTGCCCTCTTTTTGCGTACGGTGATCTCAAACACTCCTGTAGACATTCACAGTCAGAGGCTGAACCTTTTTTTCATCATGGTCACGCTATCTGGAGCTCTTGGAGCAGTGGTCATTGAAAGCATGCGCCAGCTGCAACAAAGCAGCACCGAGGCGGAATATCACCGCCGCCGACGTCGTGGTCTTCGCTGATCTTTAGGTAATCACTGTTGGATGCTCCATCCCTGTGCGTTTACGTATCTCCGCTAGGGCATCAATACCGTTAATCAGATCGGCCAGGGAGTGCTGAGGATCTTGCGTCAGGTCGCCATTGCTGGCCACATAGCTCTCGAGGTAGACGCGCAATGTGGCTCCTTTGGTGCCGGTGCCGGAGAGTCGAACTACCACACGGCTGCAGTCTTCTAGCAGGATCCGCAGGCCTTGTGATTCTGTGACAGAGCCATCAATGGGGTCGGTGTAACTGAAGTTGTCAGCCTGACTGACGTTGCGTCCCGCAAATGGCTGACCAACCAATCCAGGCAGCATGGCTTCGAGTCTGTTGTAGAGATCATGGGCAGGATCAGTGGCGATGGCTTCGTAGTCGTGACGTGAGTAGTAGTGACGACCAAAGCGCGCCCAGTGGCTATGCATCACTTCCGCAACGCTGCAACGCCGTTTAGCCAGGATCTGCAGCCAGAAGAGAACGGCCCATAGACCATCCTTCTCACGCACATGGTTGCTCCCTGTGCCGAAGCTTTCTTCGCCGCACAAGGTGATGCGATCAGCGTCTAGCAGGTTGCCAAAGAATTTCCAGCCTGTCGGGGTCTCAAAGCAATCGATTCCCAGTTCTTTGGCGACGACATCAACAGCAGCGCTGGTCGGCATGGAGCGAGCGACACCGTTAAGGCCATTGGCATAAGCCGGAGCTAGCTCAGCATTGGCAGTGAGGATGGCGAGGCTGTCACTCGGATTAACGAAGCAACTTGTGCCCAGGACCATGTTTCGATCACCATCCCCGTCACAAGCTGCGCCAAAGCGATAGTTGTCGCTCTTGAGGAGTAGATCGGCCAACTCATGGGCGTAGGTGAGGTTGGGATCGGGATGGCCACCGCCAAAATCCTCAAGAGGTATGCCATTGCGAACGGTGCCCGTTGAGGCACCAAGTATCCCTTCAAGTAGTCGCGTGGCATAGGGGCCGGTGACAGCATGCATCGCATCGAAGGCGATGGGGAAGTCGTTGCGAATCAGGGCAGCGATGCTGTCAAAGTCGAAAAGCTTTTGCATCAGCGTGACGTAGTCATCAACGCCGTCGATGACATCAACCTGCATGCTTCCGATCGCATGCTGCCCAGGTTGGTTTAGTGGGATCTCAGGGCAATCCACCAGGCTGTATTTCTCAAGCGTTTGTGTACGTGAATAGATCGCGTTTGTGAGTGATTCGGCTGCTGGGCCACCATTGGCACCGTTGACTTTGACGCCGAAGTCGCCATCTGGACCGCCTTGGTTGTGGCTCGCGGAAAGGATGATTCCTCCGATGGCCTTATTGGCACGGATGAGATGGGATGCTGCCGGCGTGGAGAGAATGCCATTTGTGGTGGTGATCACTCGGCTTAGGCCATGAGCAGCACCCATACGCAGGATCACATCAATGGCGCGGTGATTGCCGTAGCGACCATCTCCCCCCAAGATCAGAGTCCCCCCCTCAACGCCAGGCAGGGTTTGGAAGATTGCTTCAATGAAGCTCTCCAGGTAATTGGTTTGTTCGAATTGCTTGCTGCTTTTGCGTAGGCCGGAGGTCCCTGGTTTTTGGTCGTTGAAGGGTGTGTTCAGATGCACCTGGCGCTGTGTGGGTCCCGTCTGGGCCGAGCTGGTCATCAGAGACGAAGGCAGTTCTTAATTGAACCTAATCAAACGCAATCATCGATCCTGTTTTGGCCCCCTCCAGTTCTCGCGGCTAGTGTTCGCAAAGATCATTGAGAGGAGCTGAGATGCAGCTCAGTTGTTGGGGAATGGGCCGCCAATCCTATGGGCTGGTTTTGGCTGCTGCCATGCTGTTTTTAACAACTCCGTCGATGGCGTTTAAAGGAATTCGTCAGATCCCTTATCCGCAAGCCGAACAGGTGACGCGTACAGCTGCTGAGGCTGTGATTGTGAGGTCCGGCAGTGAAAGCTGCTTGCGCGGCAAGCTAACAAATGCCCTGCTCGATCTCACCATGAGCTGCAGCGCAACAGGTCGGTCGTCCTCATTGTGCAAATTGGCTGCTCAAGTTGCCTCTCAAGAAGGAGAGTTCAGTCTTGTTCAGATGACGACGACAGCAGAGACCTTGTTGGATTTCCTCGACACTGATTCTGTCGAGCCTTGATTGTTGAGCCTAGGGATTAGTTCAGGGTCATGACTGGGAGCCAACACCTGGATATTTAGGATTTGGGTTTGCTCTTAGACAGCCTTAAACAGGCCAGCAGTTCATTGAGGCAGTAGGTGATCAAGATGATCTACACATCAATTGCTTGATGTGTGCTTGCTGGTTCAGCTTTGTTGGGGGACCAGGCCACCTTTTTGGGAAGGTTTAGGTGCTGTTTGTTTTGCTGGATTGATGCAAATGATGGAGAGTCTTTTAGCGGGCTGATCGATGGCATCCCTACGCTGGAAGCTGTTTTTAGGGACCTTGTTGGCCACCTGAAGCAAATCCCAGACGACATCCTTGCAAGAGGATGGCAAACGGGGGTGGTCTAGTAAAGGATCGATCAATACTCGGGTGCGGCTGCAGGCTTCTGCATCATTGTCTCGGGAGCAGGCATAGGCCTGAAGCTGGATGCTGCGCAGCTCATCTTTGGTTGGGATCGGAATATATTCCACCTCGCTGCGTGCAGCTGGTGCTGCAGCGACTGTGAGGCTAATGAGAGCAAGGGTTGCTGAGATTTTGAACTGTTTCATGGTATCTATTTTGCCTTGAATCATCTGGTTGACAAATCCTAGTTGGAAGGTTTGAGAGGAGTCGAAAAACTGGATGATTTAAATGGTCGAATGATCATGGCTTCTTCGGCGGTTTTAAGCCGCAAACGATTGGCAAACGGAGTGCGTTAATACTCCTTATTGGCCAAATAAATAACTCTGGACCAATCTGTTCTTAGCATTTTGGTGTTCTTAAATTAGTTCTGCTTGAATTGGATGGAAATCTTGACGAAGGCTTCTCTGTGCGTATCAGATCTCTTAGAGATGCCATGCTCTAGGAACTCTTCAAGAAGCAGCCTAGTTATCAGGAGGCCACACGATTTCTAGAGAAGATGTTTGCTCACGAGTACAAGAAGATATTTCCTCGCTCAGGTGCCTGAAAGATCGACTGTTGCCTTTGAACTGCGTTAGGTTTGTTTGCGATGTGCTGGAGGATGTTGCTCTCAAGTGAATTCTGAAGAATTAGTCTAATGCCCTTGAGGCTGATGGTGTATTTGGGCAGAATATATGGTGTCTATAGAAATGAATTTAGCGAATGATTTAAAACTGTTTTTGAGTCCAGAAATGGTACATGGCTGAGAACGTTGAAGGATTTTCTTTCTCAAATTTGCCCCAGTTTTTTAAAGAGGTCATTCCGTTGTCTTCTGGATATTGCTCTTGATAGAGCTTTTTGACTTGGTCGGGGAGCATGAAGCCGCAAAAAATAAGCCCTTGAGCATCGAGTAAATCCTTGAGTTGATCAGTCGTGAATCTGTGCTCTTGAACATGGAAACAGAGATCACGGCATTCTGAGAGTGAGAAAAAGTCTACAAATTTTTCTGGGAGATTTAATAGCTCTTCGATTTCTCCATGAAGCACTTTTCTTCTGAAATCTCTGATGCTTTCGGGAGTGCTCTCTAGCCCTAATGTGTGAATTATTTTCCTTGCGTCCACGATAACTTTTCGGGCAATTTCACTGTACAGGCATAGCTTGATATACCCGCCAGGTTTGAGCTGTTGAACTAATGCTGACAATCCATTGGTTGGATTATCCATATGGTGTAGAACGCCGCCACACTCAATGATGTCAAACATTTCTCCGAGCTCAGAAGCTTTAAGGAGATCCATTTTTTTAAAAGATATATTATTCATCTTGTATTCTTTTGATGTTCTAACAGCGTATGCGAGGCTGCTGCAGCTTAGATCGATAGCTGTTATTTTGGCGTTTTTATAGCGGCTAGCATTTATGATTTGATTGCCGGTGCCGCAGCCAGCAATTAATATTTTAGGCTCAGAAATTAGTTGGTTGAATTGTTCTGGGAATTCTAGTTTTTGTGCCGTCGTTTCTCGCTTTATTGCTTCTGCAGCTGTGCGAGCAAATTCACTGCCAATGTGGATCGCATGTCGATATCTTGGGTATGGATTTTCTTCGTACATTTTCTGGACATTCTGTGAGATTGAATCGGTGATGCGGGCTGAGCTTTTTTCTAAGATAGCCTTGATTGTTTTTTCTTGCTCCGGTTCGTGGAATTGGACGTTGATGAAATCTTGTCTTTCTTCACTGGTGATTGGGTAATTGCAGATTAACTCTTTGCGGAAGCCTACCTGAAGGATAGGTACGTAACAGCTTATGATTGCGAGGTGTTTGTTTAGGGCGTCTTGGCTTTCTAATGCTGTGTCAATCAGTTTTTTCAATAGTTTTGTTTCTTCTATAGATTGGTTATAACAATATTCGTTGAGATAGCATTGTGTTGCCAAGGCTTCCGATAGGAGTTCCAGTTGCGGTGATATTCTCTTTCTCTCGATTGCGAATATTAGAATCTCTTTTCTCAGTCGGGTGAAAAATAGCTCGGCATCTTTATACGGTGGTATTAGTAGGGTGAGAGATTTGCGGAATCTCCAGTCTGCCGCAAGATTGTTGAGTGCTATGTTGTTTTGTGTGATGAGGTTTTCAGCCGATCCAGCTGCTTGAATGGTTGAAAGAAATGCTTGTAGAAATAGGTTAGAGAGATCTCTATGTGAAATGTCTTTTTGGTGGAGTAGGAGTTCGTATACTTGAGTGACGTTCTGTGCATTCGTGGGGTTTAGAGATATTTTTCCGTAGAATTTTTTTAGATTGTGAAATGCTGAAGGGTTGATGGGTTTAAGTGTTAAAGATTTGAGGGTAGAATCAAGAGCCTGATCAAAGTTTCCGAGGTCTTGATAGATTTCGCCTAGCTTTACGTGGGCGCTGGGGTTATTAGGATTCAGTTCTATTGATTTCAGGGTAGAGCCAATGGCTAAATCACTATTGCCGAGACCTTGATAGATATCGCTAAGAATCATAAAGGCAATTGGATTTTCAGGCTTGAGTTCTACGGATTTGAGGGTAGAGGCAAGGGCTAAGTCAAGGTTGCCAAGCTCTTTATAGATGTTGCCTAGGTTTGCGTGGGCTTCAGAATAATTTGGGTTTATTTTTATGGCTTTTTTGTACAGATCAATGGCTTCGTATGGGTTCCCGGCGTTTTTACGGATCACGCCTAGGTTTGAGAATATGCCCTCATGTAGGTATCCAATTTTAATTGCTTCATTGTAGGCTCTTTCGGCATTTTCAAGGTGACCTCGCATGTGATAATTGACTGCTTGTGTGTGAAGCTGCTCTCCTTGTGCCAGGCTTGATGGCGGGGGGGTGTTCCCTTTCTTTTCGTTATATTTGACCAATTTTGCTATTTTTTTCTGTGATTACTTTTTCATATTAAGCCATGGTTAATTCCCGGCTCCTTCCTTTCTACGCCTTGGTTCTCAGGTATGATCTGGGCTCCTAAGACGTTTTAGGAGCAAGAAGCTCTTGTTGAGAACGGAATGGCTACGAACGGCTAACTCCTTCCCTGATGATTTGGCTTTTGGTTAGGGGAGCCTGTAGCTAGAATGCATTGCTGAAGATGGATTTTGAGGAAAGCATCTTCTCTGCTGAAAAACAATGTTGCGTTCCATGTGCGGGTGAGGTTCGACGGGGGCTACCATTTCATCAATTGCCTCGGTCGCTGGGACGATCTAGTTGCCAAATCCATGGGGGAAGTCATCTTTGCCGAGATCTGCCGTGATGCTCAGCATGATGATTTGGACCTGTGTCTGAGTCGATACCGCCCATTGGTGCAGGGACGTTATCAGGATTTGCTTGATGCCCTGAGAGCTCTTTCAGAGGAGAAGCCGCAGGCACTAGTCATCCATCCTATCGCGTGGTGCAGCGATTGAGGAGACGATTCGTAAGGGAATAATAAGCAATATTCCAAGCATTTGTCCTGGTCTAAGAAGGCTTATAGGCCCAGAATTGATACATGCCCCTAAATGTAGGTGGGTGTTTCCTTTCAAATTCACCCCAATTGGCAAGAGAGGTCATTTCAGTGTCGGCAGGGAATTGTTGTTGGTAATTTTTTTTAATTGCTTCTCGAAGCATAAAGCCACAAAATATTAATCCTTCAGCATCTAGGTACTCTTCTAGCAACAATGTCGTGAATCGATGCTCTTGGACGTGAAAGCAAAGGTCTCGGCATTCCGAGAGTGAATAAAAATCCAGCCCGAAGTTTGGCAAGTTGATAAGTTCTTTGAATTCTCCCCTTAGGATTTGTTGGCGAAACTTTTTGATGCCATCCTCTGTACTTTTAACCCCAAGCTGTTTGATTTGATTTCGTGCGTTAACAATATCTTGTCTGGCGATATCGCTGTATAGACCAAGCTTAATGTATCCACCAGATTTAAGTTGTTGGTTTAATGCTGACAGACCCTTGGCGGGGTCGTCCATGTGATGAAGCACGCCACCACATTCGATAATGTCGAATTTCTCATTAAGATTTGCTGCGTCTAATAGATCCATTTTTCTGAACTTAACATTATTCATCCCATAACATTTGACCTTCCTAATGGCATATGCCAGGCTGCTGCTGCTGAGATCAATGGCCGTGATTTGCGCATTCTTATAGCGACTGGCATTGATGACTTGATTGCCAGTGCCGCAGCCAGCAATCAGTACTTTAGGTTTTGAATGATTTCTGGTTAGTGCTTCCGCGAATGGAAGATTAGTCTTGGTTGACTCCTTTCCAATAGCTTTGGATATATTCTGGGCTAATGACTCATCAGTGTGGTCCGCATGACGATATCGCGGGTATGGGTTCTCTTCATACATGTTTTGAACTTTAACTGAGACTGCATCCTTTACCTCCGAATCATCTTGAATTGAGGCTTTGATCCTTACTTCTTCTTGAGGCTCCTGTAGTTGGGTTTGGATGAGTTCTCTGCCCTCCTCGCTCGTAATTCGATAATCCGTTAACCAGTCTTGGTTGAGGCTGAGACGGTAGATAGGGGTGTAGCAGGCTGCAATTGCCAGGTTTTGGTTGAATGTCTCCTGGTTTTCGCTTAAAGCATGGATTAACTGGTTGACTAGCTCTTTCTCTTCTGGTGATTGCGCATACACATATTCATTGAGGAAGCATTGTGTTGCCAGGGCCTCTGTAAGAGCTTTCAAGTCCTCTGGAATAGGCTTTTGATTAGCTGCCAGTACTAAAAGTTCTTTCCTTAAGCGCGTCAGGAAGTGCTCAATAGCTTGATTAGGTGGGATCAGTACTGTAAGAGACTTTCTTAATCGCCAATCCGCAGCAAGGCTGGTGAGAGCATTGTTGTCTACTGAGATGATGAGATCTGATCTGGCAGCTTCCTGGATAATTGGAAGAAATGCTTGAGTAAAAACTGTGGATAGTTTTTGGTGGGAGATATTGTTTAAATTAATCAGCAGTTCATAAGCTTTCGTTAGATTCTGCTCAATGGCTGAGCTGAGTGTGAGCTGGTCTATTAACCCTTTTAGGTTGTTTAGGGCGCCTGGGTTATCAGGCTTGAGTTCTAGGGATTGAAGGGTGGACGCAAGAGCATGATCAAGCTCATCGAGATCTTTGTAGATCCCGCCCAGGTTCATGTGGGCCGTGGGGTTATCAGGCTTGAGCTCTAGGGATTTAAGGGTGGAAGCAAGAGCATGATCAAGTTCACCGAGATCTTTGTAGATCCCGCCCAGGTTCATGTGGGCCGTGGGGTTATCAGGCTTGAGCTCTAGGGATTTAAGGGTGGAAGCAAGAGCATGATCGAGTTCATCGAGATCTTTGTAGATCCCGCCCAAGTTGATGAGGGCCGTGGGGTTATCAGGCTTGAGTTCTAGGGATTGAAGGGTGGAAGCAAGAGCATGATCAAGCTCATCGAGATCTTTGTAGATCCCGCCCAAGTTGATGAGGGCCGTGGGGTTATCAGGCTTGAGCTCTAGGGATTTAAGGGTGGAAGCAAGAGCATGATCAAGTTCACCGAGATCTTTGTAGATCCCGCCCAGGTTCATGTGGGAATCGGGGTTATCAGGCTTGAGCTCTAGGGATTTGAGGGTGGAAGCAAGAGCATGATCAAGCTCACCGAGATCTTTGTAGATCCCGCCCAGGTTCATGTGGGAATCGGGGTTATCAGGCTTGAGTTCTAGGGATTGAAGGGTGGAAGCAAGAGCATGATCAAGCTCACCGAGATCTTTGTAGATCCCGCCCAGGTTCATGTGGGAATCGGGGTTATCAGGCTTGAGCTCTAGGGATTTGAGGGTGGAAGCAAGAGCATGATCAAGTTCACCGAGATCTTTGTAGATCCCGCCCAGGTTCATGTGGGCCGTGGGGTTATCAGGCTTGAGCTCTAGGGATTGAAGGGTGGAAGCAAGAGCATGATCAAGCTCACCGAGATCTTTGTAGATCCCGCCCAAGTTGATGAGGGCCGTGGGGTTATCAGGCTTGAGTTCTAGGGATTTGAGGGTGGAAGCAAGAGCATGATCAAGCTCATCGAGATCTTTGTAGATCCCGCCCAAGTTGATGAGGGCCGTGGGGTTATCAGGCTTGAGCTCTAGGGATTTAAGGGTGGAAGCAAGAGCATGATCGAGTTCACCGAGATCTTTGTAGATCCCGCCCAAGTTGATGAGGGCCGTGGGGTTATCAGGCTTGAGTTCTAGGGATTTAAGGGTGGAAGCAAGGGCATGATCAAGCTCACCGAGATCTTTGTAGATCCCGCCCAGGTTCATGTGGGCCGTGGGGTTATCAGGCTTGAGCTCTAGGGATTTAAGGGTGGAAGCAAGAGCATGATCAAGTTCACCGAGATCTTTGTAGATCCCGCCCAGGTTGATGAGGGCCGTGGGGTTATCAGGCTTGAGCTCTAGGGATTTAAGGGTGGAAGCAAGAGCATGATCAAGTTCACCGAGATCTTTGTAGATCCCGCCCAAGTTGATGAGGGCCGTGGGGTTATCAGGCTTGAGTTCTAGGGATTTGAGGGTGGAAGCAAGAGCATGATCAAGCTCACCGAGATCTTTGTAGATCCCGCCCAGGTTGATGTAAAAGGGTGCAAATGTTGGGTCTAGATCTCTTGCTCTCTCAACCAACTGTTTGGCTAATGGTAAATTTCCTTGTTGCTTGGCAATAAGCCCAAGATTGTTAATAGATGGTGAATAGTCGGGATTGATCTTTAGGGAAAAATTGTAGTATTTTGCCGCCTCTTCATAATTCTGGATAGCGTTAAATATATTTCCAATATCTTTGACTGTTTCAGGATCGCTGCCATCGAGTTGATGTGCTTTGATCAGGTATTGCTGTGCTTTTTCGAATTGCCCTAGGGCAAGTAGGGATTTTCCTGCATACTTAAAAGCAAATGTTTCTGCAGGATTACCTTGAAGAATATTTTGGCAAGCCTGTAGGCATTCTTGATGGCTTCCAGTGGATGAGAGTTCCAGAATGGTCTTTTGGTTCACTGAGTGCTATTGCCATCGAGGAGAGTGGATTTATTCCGTTTGAGCCATTGCTCTAGCCACGCCTTAAGCCACCTCTCAAGCCGCTTTCAATCTCGCTCCACCCTACTCCCGCATTTGATTCTTTGCCGATCAAGCTTGTGGCGCATTCTCGCAGTGATCCCAAGTTCAGCACCACGCCAGAGCCGATTGATCTCATGGGTGAAGTGTTTGGCGAGCTGTTCCCCCATTCAGGGAATGCGTTAATGCTCTGGCAGCAGGGTCGAGTTTTCGGAGATAGCGGCTGGCCCATTTGGTATAGTCAGCCGGCGGCCAATTAAGGTCGCAGCCGATACATCTTTAGTCCTGCTGGTCACCTAGACCAGCCCGGCACTACTCCCACAAAGGAGGAGGTCAGTGCCTGTGCCGTCGCTGATGAAAGCGATGCTGAAGCTATGGCCAAGCTCAAAGGCGATTTACTGCTTGCCAAAGAGTTAGGTTCCCTTTAGAGAGACATCTCCTTCCAATTGCTTAGTTCTTTACAGTACTGCCGATCAATCTTCTCTAGGCGATCTCCATGCATGCCTGAATTTCTTTGTCAGGTCGTGTTTGTTATTGCGCTACACCAAGCTAGAAGTAGGGATATTTTGGGTCCTTCCTTCTGGAAATGTCTCGGGTGCAGTTCTTGCTAAAAAGAGTTAGTAAAGAAAATTCAATTGTCTAGCCAGGCATTGTTGCGTGAGCTATCTCATTCTTTTGAAGTCACATGTTGCTGCCTTGAAATAGTTCTTGATTGTGCTTACAGATGCTAATAAGAGTCAGCCAAAAACTTTTCATTTTTCTGGAGGTCAAATGCAATACAGATCCTTTGCGTTTTGGATTGAAAGGGCAGTGTCCTGTGAAAAAGAGAGGATGAGAAAATGTTTAAGTCTCTGACGTCAGGTCGGATTACTCTTGTATCGAATGACGAATCTCCTTGAGGGTATTTTGGGCCTTGATGGCTGAATTCAATTGCTCCTTCCATTGAGTTGTCTTCTCTTTCTGGCATTTGCAAGTAAAAGGTGCCGGTAAGCCATCCAAGCTCATGGTTGTGAGATAGAAGGTTTCCGCCTGTTTCCATTACGATCGCCCATCCTCTCAAGATGTACATATTATTTTCCCAGTTAGCCATAAAATCTTTGTCAGTATTTATGCTGCACGATTGATTGTAATCTTCAAGTTTTTTTATTAAGAGTTTTTTTAGTTCTTGAAATGGCTTCTTTGGTATGTCAAGTATGTTTCCAGATGTTTGCGAACCGTTGACTAGAAGCCCTTGGTGCTGCGGTTGAATTGTCTTTGCTGAAAGATGCTTGATTATTCCCTCGAGGAGCGTATCTGGGAATTCATGCTTTTTGATCTTTTGATTAACTATAGAGTCTAAGGTGCTTCCTTTGAGCCCATTGTCTAGGGTTTGACTGTATACAATATTGGCGTGGTCTATCGCTGCGATGCTTGTTTGGGTGTGCCAATTTTTGGCTATTAATTCTTTTGCGCATAAATTGAATTCTGCTTTTTTGTTGAGGCACAGGTAAAGGGCAAGAAGAAGGCCTTTCCCTTCTTTGGTCTGGGTTTCGCTTAAGGCTTGTATCCCTTCGCTATATAATCCCATATAGTAATAAGTATCGGCTAAAAGTACTGCAGCTGTTTCTCTCGTTTCTTCGCTTTTTTTAGCTTCTCTCAGGTAAGCAAGAGCATGATCAGGT
The DNA here is from genome assembly GCF_047304785.1 of Prochlorococcus sp. MIT 1327. Taxonomy (NCBI): domain Bacteria; kingdom Bacillati; phylum Cyanobacteriota; class Cyanophyceae; order Synechococcales; family Prochlorococcaceae; genus Prochlorococcus; species Prochlorococcus sp. MIT 1327. Next base: position 2,543,018 of record NZ_CP138972.1, on the reverse strand, counting down.
TGACCTAGGTCTTTGTAGATCCCGCCCAGGTTGATGAGGGCCGTGGGGTTATCAGGCTTGAGCTCTAGGGACTTAAGGGTGGAAGCAAGAGCATGATCGAGTTCACCGAGATCTTTGTAGATCCCGCCCAGGTTGATGAGGGCCGTGGGGTTATCAGGCTTGAGCTCTAGGGATTTAAGGGTGGAAGCAAGAGCATGATCGAGTTCACCTAGATCTTTGTAGATCCCGCCCAGGTTCATGTGGGCCGTGGGGTTATCAGGCTTGAGTTCTAGGGATTTGAGGGTGGAAGCAAGAGCATGATCAAGCTCACCGAGATCTTTGTAGATCCCGCCCAGGTTCATGTGGGAATCGGGGTTATCAGGCTTGAGCTCTAGGGATTTAAGGGTGGAAGCAAGAGCATGATCAAGCTCACCGAGATCTTTGTAGATCCCGCCCAGGTTCATGTGGGCCGTGGGGTTATCAGGCTTGAGCTCTAGGGATTTGAGGGTGGAAGCAAGAGCATGATCAAGCTCACCGAGATCTTTGTAGATCCCGCCCAGGTTCATGTGGGAATCGGGGTTATCAGGCTTGAGCTCTAGGGATTTGAGGGTGGAAGCAAGAGCATGATCAAGCTCACCGAGATCTTTGTAGATCCCGCCCAGGTTCATGTGGGAATCGGGGTTATCAGGCTTGAGCTCTAGGGATTTGAGGGTGGAAGCAAGAGCATGATCAAGCTCACCGAGATCTTTGTAGATCCCGCCCAAGTTGATGAGGGCCGTGGGGTTATCAGGCTTGAGTTCTAGGGATTGAAGGGTGGAAGCAAGAGCATGATCGAGTTCATCGAGATCTTTGTAGATCCCGCCCAAGTTGATGAGGGCCGTGGGGTTATCAGGCTTGAGTTCTAGGGATTGAAGGGTGGAAGCAAGAGCATGATCAAGCTCATCGAGATCTTTGTAGATCCCGCCCAAGTTGATGAGGGCCGTGGGGTTATCAGGCTTGAGCTCTAGGGATTTAAGGGTGGAAGCAAGAGCATGATCAAGTTCACCGAGATCTTTGTAGATCCCGCCCAAGTTGATGAGGGCCGTGGGGTTATCAGGCTTGAGCTCTAGGGATTTGAGGGTGGAAGCAAGAGCATGATCAAGCTCACCGAGATCTTTGTAGATCCCGCCCAGGTTCATGTGGGAATCGGGGTTATCAGGCTTGAGTTCTAGGGATTGAAGGGTGGAAGCAAGAGCATGATCAAGCTCACCGAGATCTTTGTAGATCCCGCCCAGGTTCATGTGGGAATCGGGGTTATCAGGCTTGAGCTCTAGGGATTTGAGGGTGGAAGCAAGAGCATGATCAAGTTCACCGAGATCTTTGTAGATCCCGCCCAGGTTCATGTGGGCCGTGGGGTTATCAGGCTTGAGCTCTAGGGATTGAAGGGTGGAAGCAAGAGCATGATCAAGCTCACCGAGATCTTTGTAGATCCCGCCCAAGTTGATGAGGGCCGTGGGGTTATCAGGCTTGAGTTCTAGGGATTTGAGGGTGGAAGCAAGAGCATGATCAAGCTCATCGAGATCTTTGTAGATCCCGCCCAAGTTGATGAGGGCCGTGGGGTTATCAGGCTTGAGCTCTAGGGATTTAAGGGTGGAAGCAAGAGCATGATCGAGTTCACCGAGATCTTTGTAGATCCCGCCCAAGTTGATGAGGGCCGTGGGGTTATCAGGCTTGAGTTCTAGGGATTTAAGGGTGGAAGCAAGGGCATGATCAAGCTCACCGAGATCTTTGTAGATCCCGCCCAGGTTCATGTGGGCCGTGGGGTTATCAGGCTTGAGCTCTAGGGATTTAAGGGTGGAAGCAAGAGCATGATCAAGTTCACCGAGATCTTTGTAGATCCCGCCCAGGTTGATGAGGGCCGTGGGGTTATCAGGCTTGAGCTCTAGGGATTTAAGGGTGGAAGCAAGAGCATGATCAAGTTCACCGAGATCTTTGTAGATCCCGCCCAAGTTGATGAGGGCCGTGGGGTTATCAGGCTTGAGTTCTAGGGATTTGAGGGTGGAAGCAAGAGCATGATCAAGCTCACCGAGATCTTTGTAGATCCCGCCCAGGTTGATGTAAAAGGGTGCAAATGTTGGGTCTAGATCTCTTGCTCTCTCAACCAACTGTTTGGCTAATGGTAAATTTCCTTGTTGCTTGGCAATAAGCCCAAGATTGTTAATAGATGGTGAATAGTCGGGATTGATCTTTAGGGAAAAATTGTAGTATTTTGCCGCCTCTTCATAATTCTGGATAGCGTTAAATATATTTCCAATATCTTTGACTGTTTCAGGATCGCTGCCATCGAGTTGATGTGCTTTGATCAGGTATTGCTGTGCTTTTTCGAATTGCCCTAGGGCAAGTAGGGATTTTCCTGCATACTTAAAAGCAAATGTTTCTGCAGGATTACCTTGAAGAATATTTTGGCAAGCCTGTAGGCATTCTTGATGGCTTCCAGTGGATGAGAGTTCCAGAATGGTCTTTTGGTTCACTGAGTGCTATTGCCATCGAGGAGAGTGGATTTATTCCGTTTGAGCCATTGCTCTAGCCACGCCTTAAGCCACCTCTCAAGCCGCTTTCAATCTCGCTCCACCCTACTCCCGCATTTGATTCTTTGCCGATCAAGCTTGTGGCGCATTCTCGCAGTGATCCCAAGTTCAGCACCACGCCACAATCGGTTCATCTCACGCGTGAAATGAGCTGCAAGCTTGGGTGAATGAATCACCAGCAGTATTTCGTCATTGGTGTGGGCGGCGGCAGGTGATCAGTTGAAGCTCCCCGTGATCACTGTTTTCTCATCGATCACCGCGAACTTGTGGTGCAGCTTGTCGGTTCTGGCGAGGTGTGGGGTGCCGATACCTTGTGTTTGCAATGATTTTGCAGGAATCGCTCAGGGATACTTAGTACTCTCCTGATCCCATAAGCCCAAACCCAAGCCAGAAGGGCATTTGATCTCGTGTTGAGACGCCCAAGGGCTAAGAAGAGCTACTGGATCTCTAGACCTGGCTTGGCTTTTGAGGGATGTCAGCTCTAAGCCCGAATCCCATGGAAGGGAGACGGATGTTGAAGAAACCACCAGGGTGAGGGACAACAACGGTGCTCTCCAAGTCAGGTAGAGGCTCGATGGGCGTGATCTTTTCATCAATCGCCTTGGGCGCTTTGACGATCCAGTTGCGCAAGCCAGGGGGCAAGCCATCTGCGCCTAGATCTGGCGGGATGCTCAGCAGGGGGATTTGGACCTTTCTCTCAACCGTTACCGCCCATTGGTGGAAGGGCGTGATCAGGATTTGCTCGATGCCCTCAGGGCTTTGTCAGAGGAGAAGAAGCAGGCGGGTGACTCATGCCTATCGATTTGTGAAGCGGTTTGGACTACCGATTAGGACCAGAGCAGAGGTTGATTGCTTTTTGCCGTGGATGAAGGCAGAGGGATTGGCTGCATCGACGCAGTCCACGATCCGCATAAATTGCTTCTGCTTCTTGAAGCTTGACCTGATTGATTAGTACAATTGCTCGTTGCTCTTTTTTAGTTTGCTCCGTAGAGCTCTTGATGGGCTTGGGGTTAGGACATTACTTCTGAGAGGTACTCGAGAACCCAGAGGGCTGTTTTCTTGGTTTGCTCACGATTGAGTGACTAGACATGTTGAACCAAGGCTTGAGAGTTTCTCAAGCCATAGTCATGCTTGTGAGATTGAAGATTGCCGCCTTTTGCCAATTACGATCATCCATCCTCTTGCCAGGAAGCGATTGAGGAGAGAATTCGTCAGGTATATAATAAGCAATATCCCCAGCATCTGAACTGATCTAAGAAGGCTTATAAGCCCAGAACTGGTACATGCCTGTAAAGGTTGATGGATGTTGCTTTTCAAATTCACCCCAGTTTTTTAAAGATGTCATGTCAACATCTTCTGGGTATTGCTTTTGATAAGTTTTTCTAAGTTTCCCTAGCGGCAAGAATCCGCAAAATATTAGCCCTTGACTGTCTAGAAGCTTTTGCAGTTCCGCTGTGGTAAAACGATGTTCTTGAACATGAAAGCAGAGGTCCCGACATGCAGAGAGTGAGTAAAAGTCTAGCCCAAATTGTGGCAGATCTGATAGATTATTGAGTTCTCCAAGGAGAACTTTGTTGCGAAAATCTCTGATTCCAGCTGTCGTACTTTTGAAGTCTAATTGATTGATTTGATTTCGGGCTGCTATGATTTGTTGCCTAGCAATTTCGCTATATAAGCCAAGTTTAATATAGCCGCCAGGTGCGAGTTGGCTGTTTAATGCTGAGAGCCCTTTGCCAGGATCTTCCATGTGATGAAGGACGCCACTACACTCAATAATGTCAAATGTTTCATCAAGATTGCCTGCCTCTAATATATCCAACATTTTGAAAGATATGTTTTTTAGCTCATATTCCTTTGCTTTCCTTATGGCATATGCCAGGCTTGCACGGCTGAGGTCAATTGCTGTGATTTCAGCATTCTTGTAGCGACTGGCATTGATGACTTGATTGCCAGTCCCACAGCCAGCAATGAGCACTTTGGGGTGCGAGTGATTTGCTATTAACTCATCTGAGAATTGGAGATTGCATTTTGTTGACTCTAGTTTGATGGCTTCTGATGGGTTCTTGGCTAAGGATTTGTCAGTATGGTCAGCATAGCGATATTGAGGATATGGATTTTCCTCGTACATTTCTTTGACAATTGATGAAACTGCATCATCAATTGTCAAATTGCTCTGAATTGAGATTTTGATGCTTTCCTCCTCTTTTGGCTCCTCCAGTTGAATTTGAATGAGTGTCTTGCTTTCCTCGGTGGCTCTTGGATAATGCTTCAACAATTCTTGGTTCAGATTTAGTTTATATATTGGTGTGTAGCAGGCAATGATGGAGAGGTGTTGGTTGAATTCTTCTTGGTGTCTGTTCAAGTCCTTGATTAGTCTTTCAACTAGTTTTTCTTCTTCTGGTGATTGCGCGTAAACGTATTCGTTCAGGAAGCATTGTGTGGCTAAGGCTTCTGAGAGCTGTCTTAGTTGTGGTGGAATGGTTTCTTGATGGGAAGCGAGTGTCAAAAGCTCTTTCCTGAGTCGCGTGAGAAAATGTTCAAAATCTTGATGAGGTGGAACAAATAATGTTAGTGATTTTCTTAGTCTCCAATCAGCAGCGAGGTTATTTAGTGCGTCGCTATCCTCTGAGATTATGAGACTTGACTTAGAAACTGCTTGGATTGTTGGAAGAAACAAGTGAATCAAGATTGCCGATAATTTACCGTGAAAGATATTCTTTAGATTAAGCATTAGTTCATAAGCTTTTGTGAGATTTAGTGCATTAGATGCGCTAAGTGTGATCTCGCTGATGACTACGTTTAAGTGGTGAAAGGCACCAGGGTTATTGGGCTTTAGCTCTAGGGATTTAAGAGTGGAGGCAAGGGCTTGATCAAGGTTGCCGAGATCTTTGTAGATGACGCCTAGGTTGTGATAGGCATCTGGGTTATTGGGCTTGAGCTTTAGAGATTTGAGAGTGGAGGCAAGAGCTTGATCGAGGTTGCCGAGCTCTCTATATAAATTGCCTAGATTGGTAGGGGGGGCCGGAGCATTGGGATTAATCTCAATGGCTTTTTTGTATAAGGCAATTGCTTCTTCTGGTCTTCCACTGTTTTTGCAAATTACACCAAGATTTGAGAATAAACTATGGTTTAAATAGCCAGTTCTAATTGCTTCTCTGTAAATTATTTCGGCATTTTTGATATCTCCTTGCATGTGGAGATTTACAGCTTTTTTGTGAAGCGATTCTCCCCCTGACTCGCTTTTATTAAGGCGCTGGTTTTTCTTTTTTTTTTGCTCGCTAAAACCAGCCATTTGGCTTTTGCAATGATCTATTCTAATTTTATTTCACTGATCCAGCCGGTTTCTCCTTCGCTCTATTCCACTTACGCATTTCTTGAGCTGGCGTTCCAGCTTGCGCTGCATCCGAGCGGTGATCCCAAGTTCAGCACCACGCCAGAGCCGATTGATCTCATGGGTGAAGTGTTTGGCGAGCTGTTCCCCCATTCAGGGAATGCGTTAATGCTCTGGCAGCAGGGTCGAGTTTTCGGAGATAGCGGCTGGCCCATTTGGTATAGTCAGCCGGCGGCCAATTAAGGTCGCAGCCGATACATCTTTAGTCCTGCTGGTCACCTAGACCAGCCCGGCACTACTCCCACAAAGGAGGAGGTCAGTGCCTGTGCCGTCGCTGATGAAAGCGATGCTGAAGCTATGGCCAAGCTCAAAGGCGATTTACTGCTTGCCAAAGAGTTAGGTTCCCTTTAGAGAGACATCTCCTTCCAATTGCTTAGTTCTTTACAGTACTGCCGATCAATCTTCTCTAGGCGATCTCCATGCATGCCTGAATTTCTTTGTCAGGTCGTGTTTGTTATTGCGCTACACCAAGCTAGAAGTAGGGATATTTTGGGTCCTTCCTTCTGGAAATGTCTCGGGTGCAGTTCTTGCTAAAAAGAGTTAGTAAAGAAAATTCAATTGTCTAGCCAGGCATTGTTGCGTGAGCTATCTCATTCTTTTGAAGTCACATGTTGCTGCCTTGAAATAGTTCTTGATTGTGCTTACAGATGCTAATAAGAGTCAGCCAAAAACTTTTCATTTTTCTGGAGGTCAAATGCAATACAGATCCTTTGCGTTTTGGATTGAAAGGGCAGTGTCCTGTGAAAAAGAGAGGATGAGAAAATGTTTAAGTCTCTGACGTCAGGTCGGATTACTCTTGTATCGAATGACGAATCTCCTTGAGGGTATTTTGGGCCTTGATGGCTGAATTCAATTGCTCCTTCCATTGAGTTGTCTTCTCTTTCTGGCATTTGCAAGTAAAAGGTGCCGGTAAGCCATCCAAGCTCATGGTTGTGAGATAGAAGGTTTCCGCCTGTTTCCATTACGATCGCCCATCCTCTCAAGATGTACATATTATTTTCCCAGTTAGCCATAAAATCTTTGTCAGTATTTATGCTGCACGATTGATTGTAATCTTCAAGTTTTTTTATTAAGAGTTTTTTTAGTTCTTGAAATGGCTTCTTTGGTATGTCAAGTATGTTTCCAGATGTTTGCGAACCGTTGACTAGAAGCCCTTGATGCTGCGGTTGAATTGTCTTCGCTGAAAGATGCTTGATTATTCCCTCGAGGAGCGTATCTGGGAATTCATGCTTTTTGATCTTTTGATTAACTATAGAGTCTAAGGTGCTTCCTTTGAGCCCATTGTCTAGGGTTTGACTGTATACAATATTGGCGTGGTCTATCGCTGCGATGCTTGTTTGGGTGTGCCAATTTTTGGCTATTAATTCTTTTGCGCATAAATTGAATTCTGCTTTTTTGTTGAGGCACAGGTAAAGGGCAAGAAGAAGGCCTTTCCCTTCTTTGGTCTGGGTTTCGCTTAAGGCTTGTATCCCTTCGCTATATAGCCCTATAGAGGAATAAGTTTGGGCTAAAAGTATTGAAGCTTTGGCTTTCACCTCGTCGCTTTTTTCTGCTTCCCTTAAACAATAAAGAGCTTGATCAAAGTTGCCTATATCTTTGTAAATGCAGCCCAGGTTCATGTAGGCATCGGGGTTATTGGGCTTGAGTTCTAGAGATTTGAGGGTTGAAGTAAGAGCTTGATCGAGATTGCCGAGATCTTTATAGATGCAGCCCAGGTTGATGTGGGCAGTTGGGTTATCAGGATTGAGCTCGAGTGATTTGAGGGTGGAGGCAAGAGCTTGATCGAGCTGTCCGAGATCTTTGTAGATGCAGCCCAGGTTGATGTGGGCAGTTGGGTTATCAGGATTGAGCTCGAGTGATTTGAGGGTGGAGGCAAGAGCTTGATCGAGCTGTCCGAGATCTTTGTAGATGCCGCTCAGGTTGATTAGGGCATCTGGGTTGTCAGGATTGAGTTCTAGGGATTTGAGAGTGGATTTGAGAGCTTGATCAAGCTGTCCCAGCTCTTTGTAGATGAGGCCCAGGTTGAGGTGGGCCGTGGGGTTATCAGGCTTGAGTTCTAGGGATTGAAGGGTGGAAGCAAGAGCATGATCAAGCTCACCGAGATCTATGTAGATGCCGCCCAGGTTCATGTGGGCAGTGCTAAGTTGTGGTTTAAGTTTAATTGCCTTAAGGCTACTCTCTAGACCCTTTCCTCGCTCTCCATTCTGCCATTGGATGTAACCAAGCCTTTCCAGGTATAATGGTTGATTTGGGGCTAGTGCTACTGCTCTACTAGAGTGTTCATGAGCTTTCTTTAGATCGTATTCTTTTAGTAGTCCAGCGTAATTGTGGTGAAAGTCGGGGTTGTCTGGATTCAGGCGTAGTGATGCTTTAAACAGCTCTGATGCGGATGTTGTATGTCCTAGTTGCTTTTCGATGGTGGCGAGGAGTCCTAGTATGGAACTGTCTTGTGGTGATTCTTTAGCCACTTCAGTGCATAGATCTTTCGCTTCCTTTAGTTGACCAGACTGGTATGCAGCTATTGCTGTTTGAAGTTTTACCTGAGCATTATTTGATTTTGTTTTCTTGATGGGTCTTGGATTTTTCTTATGTCCGAATCCCGCCATTTTTTCTGCCAAGATTCTTTATTTTAATCCTGATTGGAAGCCCCTCTCAGTCCCTCTTCACCCCACTTCTGCACTTCAGCCGTTGCCTCTCCAGCTTGAGTTTGATTCGTGGCGAAATCCCCAGCTCAGCACCACGCCACAATCGGTTCATCTCACGCGTGAAATGAGCTGCAAGCTTGGGTGAATGAATCACCAGCAGTATTTCGTCATTGGTGTGGGCGGCGGCAGGTGATCAGTTGAAGCTCCCCGTGATCACTGTTTTCTCATCGATCACCGCGAACTTGTGGTGCAGCTTGTCGGTTCTGGCGAGGTGTGGGGTGCCGATACCTTGTGTTTGCAATGATTTTGCAGGAATCGCTCAGGGATACTTAGTACTCTCCTGATCCCATAAGCCCAAACCCAAGCCAGAAGGGCATTTGATCTCGTGTTGAGACGCCCAAGGGCTAAGAAGAGCTACTGGATCTCTAGACCTGGCTTGGCTTTTGAGGGATGTCAGCTCTAAGCCCGAATCCCATGGAAGGGAGACGGATGTTGAAGAAACCACCAGGGTGAGGGACAACAACGGTGCTTTCCAAGTCAGGTAGAGGCTCGATGGGCGTGATCTTTTCATCAATCGCCTTGGGCGCTTTGACGATCCAGTTGCGCAAGCCAGGGGGCAAGCCATCTGCGCCTAGATCTGGCGGGATGCTCAGCAGGGGGATTTGGACCTTTCTCTCAACCGTTACCGCCCATTGGTGGAAGGGCGTGATCAGGATTTGCTCGATGCCCTCAGGGCTTTGTCAGAGGAGAAGAAGCAGGCGGGTGACTCATGCCTATCGATTTGTGAAGCGGTTTGGACTACCGATTAGGACCAGAGCAGAGGTTGATTGCTTTTTGCCGTGGATGAAGGCAGAGGAATTGTTCCAGATCATTGCCATTGTGCCACTGGTCAGTTAGGGGGCTGCGGTAACGCGCACCATCACGATGGTTGAATACAACTTTGATGCCTACAGGCAAAGGTAACTCTGCTGGCGGTCTGCCCACAATGGAATCAGCCTGACTGCGACTGACGCAGTAGAAGAGTGTTGGCCATAACTCTGACAAGGCAAGTCTGCGCAAAACTTGTACGTCTTGACCTATAAATAGTTTTCCACTTCTCACTGACCTCTCCAAGTGACCTTTTGGGTTGGTTTTAATATTTGCCTTTTTTGGGGTTGATTAGAATGAGAAATTTAGCCAGGCTTATATACCCAGAACTGATACATGCCTCGAAAGGTCATTGGATGTAGCTTTTCAAATCTTCCCCAGTCCTTTAGGCTTGTCATATCGGTATCATCAGGAAATTGATCTTTATAGGTTTTATAGATTGAATTTGGTAGCATGAACCCACAGAAAATCAACCCATGAGTATTGAGAAGTTTGCCAAGTGATTCTGTTGTGAACCGATGCTCTTGTACATGGAAACAGAGATCTCTGCATTCAGAGAGTGAGTAAAAGTTATCTCCTAATTTAGATAACCCTTTTAATTGATCTAAATCACCATTTAGAACTCTGCTGCGAAAATCTCTAATGCCTTCTGGAGTGCTTTTGATGTCCAATTGCTTGATCTGATTTCGCGCCTCAATTATTTGTTGTCGAGCAAGTTCGCTATACAATCCAAGCTTCATGAAGCCACCAGGTTTTAGCTGGTGGACTAATGCTGAAAGACCCTCCTCAGGATCCTGCATGTGATGAAGTACACCAGAACATTCAATGACGTCAAATTTTTCGGTTTGCGCGGCGATATCTAAAATATCCATTATCTTAAAGGTTACATTTTTCATTTGATAATCATCTGCTTTTCTTATGGCATATGCCAAGCTAGTTTTGCTTAGATCGAATGCTGTTATGTCTGCATTTTTGTAGCGGCTAGCCATGATGACTTGATTGCCTGTTCCGCAGCCTGCGATTAGAACTTTTGGGTGGGCAATGTTGATTGTCAATTCTTCCATAAATGGTAGATCTTTTTTTGTGCTTTCTATACGGATGAAGGTTGAAATATTGAGAGATGTGTCCTGACTTGTGAAGTTTGAAAAGCGGTATCTGGGGTAAGGGCTTTGCTCATACATAGCTTTGACATCCACTGAAACTGCGTCACTAATCGCTGAACTGTCGCCAAGTGATTTCTTTAGACTTTCCTCCTGCAGTGGTTCATCAAGCTGTGTCTTTATCAGGGCCTTGCTCTGCTCGCTCATGGTCGGATAGCTGTTTAACCATTCTTGTTTAAGATCCAATATGTATATTGGGATGTAGCAAGCGATTATGGCTAAGTATTGATTCAATTCTTCCTTACTATTGTGGGCCATATTGATCAACTCTTGAACATACTTTTCTTCATCTGATGATTGTACATAAGCGTATTCATTGAGAAAGCATTGAGTGGCTAGGGCTTCTGAGAGGGGTTTTAGATGGTCTGGAATAGCCTGCTTTTTTGATGCGAGTATTAGTAGCTCTCTCCTAAAACGAGTCAGAAAATGTTCGATATCTGGATGAGGAGGGATCAGTAGAGTGAGTGATTTGTTCAGGCGCCAGTCTGATGCAAGTTGATTGAGTGCTTTATTGTTCTTGGAGATGATTGGCTCTGAATTTGATGCTGCCTTGAATATCGGAAGAAATGCTTGAAGAAAGATCTTGGCCAATGTTCTGTGTGAGGTGTTCTCGTCATTCAGTAGCAGCTCATAAGCTTTTGTAAGAATGTGTTTATTTGATTTGCTTAGTGAAGCTTCTTTGATTAATGCTTTTAAGTTATTCATGGCAGCTGGGGTCTCAGGTTTGATGGCTAAGGAATTAATAGTTGCTTCTAGGGCTTTATCAAGCTTGCCAAGCTCTTTGTAGATGATACCCGTATTGATGTAAGCGTCTGCGTTGTCTGGTTTGATCTCTAATGATTTAAGCGTTGTCTCTAGAGCTTTATCAAGCCTGCCAAGTTCTTTGTAGATGATGCCCATATTCATGTAAGCGTCTGCGTTGTCAGGTTTGATTTCTAATGATTTAAGTGTTGCCTCTAGAGCTTTATCAAGCTTGCTCAGTTCTTTATAGATGACGCCCATATTCATGTAAGCGTCTGCGTTGTCAGGTTTGATTTCTAATGATTTAAGTGTTGCCTCTAGAGCTTGGTCAAGGTTGCCAAGATCTTTGTGTATGCTGCCCAGATTTCTATAGTACAGGGCAAAATCTGGATTTATTTCAGTTGCTTTTTTGACCAGAGAAACTGCTTCTTGATGTCTTCCTTGCTTTTGAGCGATTAGCCCTAGATTATTTAGAGCTGGAGCATAATTAGGGTCAATTGAAAGTGCGTGCTTATATGCATTGATGGCTTTTGCATATTCCTGGGCAGCGTTGAAGCAGTTGCCAATATCCTTTGCTGTTTCGGGGTCTGACTGATCGAGCTGATGAGCTTTGAGCAAAAGCTTCTTCGCCTCCTCTATTTGCCCAAGAGCCAAGAATGATTTCCCGGCGTATTTGTAAGCAATTGCCTGCTCAGATTCGACTTGAAAAGCTTCCTGACACGCCTGGATGCATTCTTGATGGTGACCATCCGCTGATAGTTGCTTTATGGTTCTCAGATCCTCCACGCGTTTTAAAGCCAGATACTGATAAGACTACAGCTCTTGCAAAGCAAACCCTCATGTCAGTACCCCCCAGCATCAGCTTTCTAGCTAATGAGCTTTATAGATGGCAAGAAAGGAGAAGCTTTTAAGAAAAAAATTTGATGCTTGATTGAAACTAAGTAGGCTTATATACCCAGAACTGATACATGCCTCCAAAGGTCGTTGGATGTAGCTTTTCAAATCTTCCCCAGTCCTTTAGGCTTGTCATATCGGTATCATCAGGAAATCGATCTTTATAGGTTTTATAGATTGAATTTGGTAGCATGAACCCACAGAAAATCAACCCATGAGTATTGAGAAGTTTGCCAAGTGATTCTGTTGTGAACCGATGCTCTTGTACATGGAAACAGAGATCTCTGCATTCAGAGAGTGAGTAAAAGTCATCTCCTAATTGAGATAACCCTTTTAATTGATATAAATCACCATTTAGAACTCTGCCGCGAAAATCTCTAATTCCTTCTGGAGTGCTTTTGATGTCCAATTGCTTGATCTGATTTCGCGCCTCGATTATTTGTTGTCGAGCAAGTTCGCTATACAATCCAAGCTTCATGAAGCCACCAGGCTTTAGCTGGTGGACTAATGCTGAAAGACCCGCCTCAGGATCCTGCATGTGATGAAGTACACCAGAACATTCAATGACGTCAAATTTCTCAGTTTGATTGGCAATATCTAAAATATCCATTATCTTAAAGGTTACATTTTTCATTTGATAATCATCTGCTTTTCTTATGGCATATGCCAAGCTAGTTTTGCTTAGATCGAATGCTGTTATGTCTGCATTTTTGTAGCGGCTAGCCATGATGACTTGATTGCCTGTTCCGCAACCTGCGATTAGAACTTTTGGGTGGGCAATGTTGACTGTTAATTCTTCCATAAATGGTAGATCTTCTTTTGTGCTTTCTATACGGATGAAGGTTGAAATATTGAGAGATCTGTCCTGGATTGTGAAGTCTGAAAACCGGTATCTGGGGTAAGGGTTTTGCTCATACATAGCTTTGACATTAACTGAAACTGCGTCACTTATTGTTGAACTGTCGCCGAGTGATTTCTTTAGACTTTCCTCCTGCAGTGGTTCATCAAGCTGTGTCTTTATCAGGGTCTTGCTCTGCTCGCTCATGGTCGGATAGCTGTTTAACCATTCTTGTTTAAGATCCAATATGTATATTGGGATGTAGCAAGCGATTATGGCTAAGTATTGATTCAATTCTTCCTTACTATTGTGGGCCATATTGATCAACTCTTGAACATACTTTTCTTCATCTGATGATTGTACATAAGCGTATTCATTGAGAAAGCATTGAGTGGCTAGGGCTTCTGAGAGGGGTTTTAGATGGTCTGGAATAGCCTGCTTTTTTGATGCGAGTATTAGTAGCTCTCTCCTAAAACGAGTCAGAAAATGTTCGATATCTGGATGAGGAGGGATCAGTAGAGTGAGTGATTTGTTCAGGCGCCAGTCTGATGCAAGTTGATTGAGTGCTTTATTGTTCTTGGAGATGATTGGCTCTGAATTTGATGCTGCCTTGAATATCGGAAGAAATGCTTGAACAAACATTTTGGAAATGTTTCTATGTAAGGTGTTCTCGTCATTTAGTAGCAGCTCATAAGCTTCCCTGAAAACATTTGGCTTGGTTTTGGTTGGTGAAACTTCTTCGACCAATGCCTTTAAATTATTGATTCCAGCTGAGTTGTCAGGGTTGATAGCTAAGGAATTAATAGTTGCCTCTAGAGCATTATCAAGCTCTCCAAGCTCGCTATATGCTAACCCAAGGTTCATGTGGGCAGAGACGTTATCTGGATCTAGAGAAATAACTTTTTTTGTTGCTTCTATTGCTTCTTTAATACGACCTTCCCTTTTATGAATTACTCCTATATTCCGCCAAGCTTCAACAAAGTCTTTGTCTAGTTTGATCGCTGTTTCAAAAGCGGCAATTGCTTTATCACTTACGCCAGCCTCTATTAGGCAGAGCCCATAGTTGTAGGGGATTAGTTTGTTATGAGCTACTCCTAAATTTAGTTTCTCATATTCACTGATAGCATCAGACCACTGTTGTTGATTTTGATAAGCCTGTGCTAGCAGAAGAGAGATTTGCTCATTTGGGGCTATTATTGATGCTTGCTTGAGAAGCTTGATCGATTCTGCTGCTTCTTTTCTTTGTAAGAAAATAACTCCTAAATTGACCATTGATACGGAAGCGGCTGAGTTTCTTGAAATTTCTTTTTTGTAGTGCTCAATAGCCTTTTCCTGCTGACCAGTGTTTTGGTATGCGATTCCTAGTAGCTCGTGAGCCTTCAGGGTGTTTGGGCTGATCTCAAGTGCGTTTATTGCAAAAGCAATGGCTTTGTCTGGTTGATTTAGGGCGATTGCACTAGAAGCTGCTCCTAATAAAGCTGGGAAAAGATTTGGATCAGCTGCAATGGCTTGCTTGAAAAGTTCTAGTGCACTGTTGTGATTACCTGACTGGCTGTCTAGATTAGCGATATTGTTTATAGCCGGAGCATAATCCTTGTTGATTACTAGTGATGCTTGATACCATTTTCGTGCATTGGCTATATCTTGAAGTTGTAGATATGAGTTGCCAATATCCTTTGTTGTTTCAGGGTCTGACTTGTCGAGCTGATGAGATTTGATCAAAAGCTTTTGAGCCTGTTCTATTTGGCCAAGAGCCAAGAAAGATTTTCCGGCGTATTTGTAAGCAATTGCCTGCTCCGGTTCGACTTGAAAAGCTTCTTGACATGCCTGGATGCATTCTTGATGGTGACCAGCAGCTGATAGTTGCTTGATGGTTCTGAGATCCGCCACGCGGTTGAAAAGCCAGATGATGATAATGATACATTGATTCCAGAACAAACTCATTAGTCATTTTATGTGCCTCGTTATGGAAATGTCTTTATGCTTTCGGCAAACTAGTGCTAAAGGAGTCGATTAGGTAACAATCAATAGTGAAAGATGTGCTGAAGGATTATGGAGGATAAAGTTAGAAGAAGCTGTGTTTTTGTTGATTGGAATTTTTCCATTTATGAAGGCTTATAAGCCCAGAATTGATAAGTTTCACTAAATGTTGTTGGCCTTTGCTTTTCAAATTTCCCCCAGTTCTTCAGACTTGTTATGTCGCTATCATCTGGGAATTGCTCTTTATAGGCTTTGAGAATTGATCCTGGGAGGATAAATCCACAGAAAATCAATCCGTGATTATTAAGGAGTGCTTGAAGTGATTCAGTAGTGAATCGATGCTCTTGAACATGAAAGCACATATCTCGGCACTCTGAGAGTGAGTAAAAGTCACGTGCCCATTGAGCTATTTCGAAAAGTCCCTCTATATTGCCTTGTAGAACTTGGTGTCGAAAGTCTCTAATGCCTTCTGGAGTGCTTTTGATATTTAATCGCTTGATCTGGTTTCGTGCCTGGACTACTGGCTGTCTAGCAAGCTCGCTGTATAAGCCTAATTTGACATAGCCACCTGGCTTTAGATTGTTGATTAATGCCAGGAGACCTTGTTGTGGCTCTGACATGTGATGAAGCACACCCTTGCATTCAATTATGTCAAATTTCTTGCCTAGTTTGCTAATATCTAAAATATCCATGATTCTAAAATCAACATTCTGGATTCCATATTCTTCTGTCTTCCTCATGGCATATGCTAGGCTCTTGGAACTCAGGTCAATGGCAATTATTTTTGCGTTTTTGTATCGGCTTGCATGGATAATTTGCTGACCTGTGCCGCAACCTGCGATTAGAACTTTTGGATTTGAATTGCTGGTTGTTAATTCCTTCGCGAATATAAGTTTTTGTTTTGAGCTTTCTTCTTTAATATAAGTCGAGATATTCTTGGCTATTTCTTTGCAGGTGAACTGTGCAAAACGGTATCTGGGGTATGGATTTTTCTCATACATTGCTTTGACTTCAACTGAAACTGCGTCACTGATGGTTGAAAAACTTCGCAGTGAATTTTTTAGCTCTTCCTCTTGCAGAGGCTCCTCAAACTGTATCTTTATCAGAAGATTGCTCTCCTCATTCAGCGTTAGGTAGCTGTTTAACCATTCTCGTTGAAACTCGAGTTCATGTATTGGAACATAACAGGCAATGACGGATAAATATTGATCGAACTCTTCTTTTTTATGGCGAGCCCTGAGAATTAATTTATTAACATAATTTTCTTCCTCTGAGGATTGTGCATAAGCGTACTCATTGAGAAAGCATTGAGTGGCTAAAGCATTTGAGAAGGGCTTTAGATGATCTGGAATAGTATTTCTCTTTGATGCGTGCATTAGAAGCTCTTTTCTAATACGAGTCAGGAAAAATTCTATATATGGATGCGGAGCGATTAGTAGGGTTAAGGACTTTATAAATTGATGGTCTGTTAGGAGCTCCTTTAGTTTTGTATTGTTTGCTGAAATGATCGGGTCTGAGCCTAATGCTGCCTGGCAACCTGGCAGAAACCTGTAAACGAAGATTTTCGAAAGCTTGTCATGAAAAATGTTTTTATTATTGAGTAAAATAGCATAAGCCTGTGTTAAAATTGCAGCATTTTCTTGGCCAACTATGGCCTCCCTCGAGAATTTATTTAGGTTATTTATAGCTAAAGCATTGTCAGGCTTTAATTCTAATGATTTAAGGGTATGCTCTAGTGCTCGTCTAGTGTCGCCTAAGTCTTTGTAGATTGCACCCAGGTTGATATATGCTTTCTCGTTATCAGCTTTTAGTTCTAAGGATTTAAGTGTTGCCTCTAGTGCTTCATCATGCTTCCCAATCTCTTTATAGATGTTGCCCAGGTTAATGTAGGCATCAGCATTATCAGGTTTGATTGATAAGGATTTAAGTGTTGCCTCTAGTGCTTCATCATGCTTCCCAATCTCTTTATAGATGTTGCCCAGGTTAATGTAGGCATCAGCATTATCAGGTTTGATTGATAAGGATTTAAGTGTTGCCTCTAGTGCTTCATCATGCTTCCCAATCTCTTTATAGATGTTACCCAGGGTAATGTAGGCATCAGCATTATCAGATTTTAGTTCTAATGTCTTAAGGGTTGCTTCTAAAGCTTCTTCAAGGTTGCCGAGCTCTTTGTAGATGCTACCTAAGTTCATATGTGCAACCGCATTATTAGGCTCTAGGAGAAGTGCTGTTTGCGTTGCTTCAAGAGCTTCTTTAAGTCGACCTTCTCTTTTATGAATTACTCCGATATTCCCCCATGCTTCAACAAAGTCTTTGTCTAGTTTGAGTGCTGTTTCAAAAGCGGCAATTGCTTTGTCACTTACGCCAGCCTCTATTAGGCAGAGCCCATAGTTGTAGGGTATTAGTTTGTTATGAGCTGCTCCTAAATTTAGTTTCTCATATTCACTGATAGCATCAGACCACTGTTGCTGATTTTGATAAGCCTGTGCTAGCAGAAGAGAGATTTGCTCATTTGGGGCTATTACTGATGCTTGCTTGAGAAGCTTGATCGATTCTGCTGCTTCTTTTCTTTGTAATAAAATAACTCCTAAATTGACCATTGATGCGGAAGCGGCTGAGTTTCTTGAAATTTCTTTTTTGTAGTGCTCAATAGCCTTTTCCTGCTGACCAGTGTTTTGGTATGCGATTCCTAGTAGCTCGTGAGCCTTCAGGGTGTTTGGGCTGATCTCAAGTGCGTTTATTGCAAAAGCAATGGCTTTGTCTGGTTGATTTAGGGCGATTGCACTAGAAGCTGCTCCTAATAAAGCTGGGAAAAGATTTGGATCAGCTGCAATGGCTTGCTTGAAAAGTTCTAGTGCACTGTTGTGATTACCTGACTGGCTGTCTAGATTAGCGATATTGTTTATAGCCGGAGCATAATCCTTGTTGATTACTAGTGATGCTTGATACCATTTTCGTGCATTGGCTATATCTTGAAGTTGTAGATATGAGTTGCCAATATCCTTTGTTGTTTCAGGGTCTGACTTGTCGAGCTGATGAGATTTGATCAAAAGCTTTTGAGCCTGTTCTATTTGGCCAAGAGCCAAGAAAGATTTTCCGGCGTATTTGTAAGCAATTGCCTGCTCCGGTTCGACTTGAAAAGCTTCCTGACATGCCTGGATGCATTCTTGATGGTGACCATCCGCTGATAGTTGCTTGATAGTTCTGAGATCCGCCACGCGGTTTAAAAGCCAGATGATTATAAGGATACATTGATTCCAGAACAAACTCATGAGTCATTTTCCAAGCCTCTTTGAAGAGTAACTAAGAGAGATACTTCGAAATAATTCTCGCTATTTGTGGGCATATAATATTGCGATTGAAGCAGTCTCATTATTTTAACTATTTGACAAGAAAATAGGATTTCAGTGAATGCCGAAGGATTGCTCGTATTAGTTCTCAGGAGGCTCTAAGATGGCCGGTTGCTTTTTGTCTTCGTCAATTTCCCAATGTTTGGGATCTATGGGTGCAACTAAAAGTTAGTGGATTTAAAGCTGCGTACTCGGCACCAAAAATTCCAGGATTTACAAATGCCTTTAGATAGTTTGGTCTTGAGAACTTGATGATCCTTGCATTGTGTTCAAAAAATAAACAATGCAAACCATAATTTTAGTTTGCTTTTTTGTATGGGTGTTGCCCATGCCTGAATTCAACAAGTGTTCCTTTGTGCTCGATAAGCACTTGCTTAAAAGTAAGCCCCATTAAATCAGCTTCAATTAAGATGTCCTGAGCTCTCCATTGTGTTGGTATAATAAGTATATCAATATGCTTGCTTGATAGGCAAGATGGCGGTTTGATTTCTTGCCCCACGCCAGGAACATATGTTCCCCACTTACGCTGATCTGAATCTACTACCAGAGGAATATCTGCACTGGAGATGTCATAATGATGCATAAAAGCGGCACACTTTCCTGTACCACCCCAGATAGCCAGTGATTGGCCTGCCTTCCTAAAATCAAATAATTCTCTTTTGATCTGATTAATTGCATTGGAAGTAGCTGAGAAATAAATGTCTGCATTCTTGCTGAGCTCAGTCTGCTCTGCTGATGGCGTGAGTTCTACGAGTCCGCATATTACCTCTCCATCATAGGCAGGATGAATATCTACAACTTTCCCAGCGGTGCTAAGCATCCTTTTAAAAGATGATGTTGTGAATTGCGATGGATGCTCATAGTAGAAATCTGCCAAACGACCTGTTTGAAACACGCGATCGATGCAAGGGACTTCACAGTAAAGATATGTTGGCTTTCCATAGCCAGATGCACCCCATGCAAGTGAATGTAGAAATGATGAAGGTGCTGTGAGATGTTCAATCACGTGCCTCATCACAATCAGATCAGGTTTGTGTTTTGCAGTATCTACTAAAGGTGAAAATAATTCACGCTTAAAGTTTATACCTGGCTGGTTTGGATCAACATCTCCACTTGGATCATACCCATGGAATTTGCCTTTGCCTCCACAGTGCTCAGCCATGCTGATGAGAAAACTTCCGTCACCACAGCCAATGTCAATAACAGTTGGATTGCTTTGTATCTGATCTGATAGCCATTCTTGTAAATATTCAATGTGCTTCTTCCAATGTGAACCGTTGTTAAACATCTTGTTTGGTTTGTTTCCGTAGGGCACATGCTCCCAATCAAATAGATGGTTCCAAACATGCGCACAATTCAAGCACTGAATATATTCTTGTTTGAATGCCTGAACCGCTTTTGCTTCTTCCTCGGACTCTGCCCAGGCAATCGTTGCAAGTGGCTTTACCCCTGCGTCAAAAATAATTTTGGCGATTGTGTAGCCGCATGCAGGGCACTGCTTATTGAGATATTGGCTATTCACGGAGTATTGCTCTTAGTTGGTTTCCAGTTTACAGGAAGTAGCTCACCTGTTTCCCGTTTGCAGTCTACCGCTGTATGAATGAATTCAAAAATTTCATCAGCTACTTCTTGGTCGTCAAAGAGATGCTTTTGAGCAGCAGACTTGATTTTACGCTTAAGGGTTTCTCTTAAGTAAGAATCCTTTACCAGTCTGACTGTGATATCAATGTATTCATTGATATTTGCGGCAATAGGCGCATCGTCTAGTTTCATCTGATTGTATCCGCCTTTCACAATTCGTCCCCGCATGTATTTCCCTGCTGTTGTCACCAGAGGTGTGCCTACAGCCATTGATTCATAAAATGTATTTCCGCTCCCAAAGTAAATTGGATCTAGAAGGACATCAACAGTTTCTAAAAGGCAGAGGTAGTCTTGTTGAGTCATTCTTGGCAAGAAGATTGCATTCTCAAGTGTCTTTGGCGCCTCTATTGCCCACCTTGCTTTAAGGCGTTCAGTCTGTGGTTTATTTGTGCCTTCTATTAGGATTAATTTTGCGCTGGGAAGTCTTGAAATAATTTCTTCCAACACCTTATCGTAATCCGGATGAAACTTGAAAAGACTTTGTGGTATTCCAATCAAGTCTTTGTCTGATGGCAATTTGAATTTGGATCTATTTTTTTCGACCAAGTCTAGACTTGGCATCTTGTATACAGTAGGTAGCTTATTGAGCCTAACAAGTTGTTCAAGGTAATGATCTTGCCCGTTAGTTGGCTCTATGAGACTAGATGATAGATAGTAGTCCATTGTCTCAGAGCCCGTAGTTACTGGATTGCCCCATGTTGCAATTTGTACTCTTGCCAGCCTAGACATGGACAATATGTACGGACAGAAGCTTGCTGTGTTCTCGGTGTATATGATTGCATCAAGGTCTATGTCCCTTATGCGTTTTATGTTCGAAGTAATATTGCTTGAAAGTTTAAGCGATCTGGAGGAAATTGAGGCTAGACGCTTTTCTTGTTCTATACTTTTCTCTGGCGGCGTGATAATCCATGTCTCCGCCTCTTTGTTGGTGAATATCCTTACTAATTCTGCAAAAAGCTTGTGAACGCTATGCTTCTCCTGAGGATTGTCGAAATAAAAACCGATCCGTAGCTTCGCTAGACTCTTTTTGTTTATTTGTTCGTTCAAAGGCCTTTTGCAGATTATTCCTTTTAGTGCCTTGCTCCTTGAAAATGCATCGCATGCCTGTCGAAGAATTTCTTTGTCATCATTTTCGTTATGATAGGCAAGATAGAAAGTGTCTAGGTTTATTGGTAAGCCTTTGTACACGAGGCTCTTGTCCTCCAGCGTTTTTATGATTGATTCGCGAAATTCACGCCTTTGATTAATAATGCTTTGCTTGTCAAGCTGTATATCACGAATTAGACCTATCTTGCACAATCTAAGAGATAGATCTGTTCTCTTAAGTTCGGATGCTCTTTTGAAGCTGTTTTGTGAACTCTCTAACTGTCCGAGTTCTTTGTAGATGCTGCCCAGATTTATATGGGCATAGGGATTGTCAGGCTTGAGCTCTAGGGATTTTAGAGTGGAAGCAAGAGCTTCATCAAGCTTGCCCAGATCTCTGTAGATGCCACCTAGGTTCATGAGGGCAGTGTCGTTGTCAGCGTTGAGTTCTAGAGATTTAAGGGTGGAAGCAAGAGCTTGTTCGAAGTTACCGAGATCTTTGTAGATGCCGCCCAGGTTCATGTGGGCATCTGAGTTGTCAGCGTTGAGTTCTAGAGATTTAAGGGTGGAAGCAAGAGCTTGTTCGAAGTTACCGAGATCTTTGTAGATGCCGCCCAGGTTCATGTGAGCATCTGAGTTGTCAGGCTTGAGCTCTAAGGATTGAAATGTGGAGGCAAGAGCTTGATCAAGGTTGCCGAGATCTTTGTAGATGCCGCCCAGATTCATGTGGGTAGTGGGATTGTCAGGGTTGAGCTCTAGAGATTGAAGTGTGGATGTAAGAGCTTGGTCAAGGTTTCCGAGTTCTTGATAAATCAAGCCAACGCTCATGTGGGCAGTAGGGTTGTCAGGCTTGAGATCTAGAGATTTGAGGGTGGCGGCAAGCGCCTGCTCATGGTTGCCGAGACCTTTGTAGATGATGCCCAGGTTGATGAGGGCAGTGGGGTTATGGGCCTTGAGATCTAGAGATTTGAGGGTGGAAGCAAGAGCTTCATCGAGTTCACCTAGCTCTTTGTAGATCCAGCCCAGGTTCATGTGGGCGTCGGCGTTATTAGTTTTTAGCTCTACGGATTTGAGGGTGGAGGTAAGGGCTTGTTCAAGATTGCCGAGATCTTTGTAGATCCTGCCCAGATTCATGTGAGCTGTGTGGTTATCAGGCTCTAGCTCTAAAACTTTATGTGTTGCTTGGATAGCTTCTTTTGTACGACCTTCTTTTTCAAGAACGTTACCTATGCTTCCCAGTGCGGCAATAAATGTCTCGTCTAGGTGAACGGCAATCTGGAATGCTTCTATGGCTGCATTGTTGTCGCCAATTTCTAGCAAGCAGAGTCCAAGATTGAATGGAATAAGCTTGTTGTTTAATTGATTAATATTCAATTTCTTGTATTCAATAATAGCTTCTTTGAATAGCTCTAGATTTTGATATGCCTGCGCTAAAAGAAGTGAGCATTGTTCGCTTGGTACAAGAGCTGATGCTTTTGCGAGTGCTTCAATGGCTGCTGCTGTATGTCCTTTCAGTAGCAGAAGCCGTCCTAAATTGAGAAGCGAGTTTCTTGCTTGTGGATTAATGATTAATTCTTTTTGATAGTACTCAATGGCCTTGTCTGGATTGGCTCTATTTTGAAAGATGATTCCAAGAATTTCGCTTGCTCCTGGTGTGCTTTCATTGATGTCTAGGGCTTGATCTGCAAATGATTTGGCTTGATCAAGATCCCCAAGTGCAAGGTGGCTTTTGGCTGCTCCTCTATATGCCTGGAAGAGTTTTGGATCTGCTTGAATGGCGCGCTTGAATAAATCGATCGCTTCATGGTTGTCGCCTGTCTGCATCTTGAGGTTGGCAAGGTTATTAATAGCAGGAGCATAGTTATTGTTTATTTCTAGGGCTTTCTCGTACCATTGAGAGGCAGCGTCTTCATTGTCTAGATTCAAAAAAATGTTGCCAATGTCTTTCGCTATTTCGGGGTCGCTGCCATCGAGTTGATGAGCTTTCGCTAAGTACTGTTGAGCTTTCTCTAATTGCCCTAGAGCGAGAAATGATTTTCCTGCGTATTTATAGGCAAATTTCTCCTCAGGATTCCCTCGCAGAGCATTTTGGCAAGCTTGTAGGCATTCCTGATGGCGAGCAGCCTCTGAGAGCTCTTTGATGGTCGCCATATCTGCCATGACTTCTGGTGTGTGATGGGTTGGGCCTACATGTATTTCTAGCCGTCCTCAAAGCTAGATCAGAAGCCTCAGTGGTCTCCAGTATTGGTTTTACTCCCTCTCAACCCCACTCCCACATTTCTTTGACTGCCGTTCCAGCTTGCGCTGCATCCGAGCTGTGATCCCCAGCTCAGCGCCACGCCATAAACGATCCATCTCACGGGTGAAGTGTTTGGCAAGCAAAGGTGAATGGATCACCAGCAGGCTCTCGTCGTTGGTGTGAGCTGCAGCAGGACTCCAATTGAATGAGCCTGTGATCACTTTTTTGTTGTCAATCACCGCGAACTTGTGGTGCAGCTTGTCTCCGCTCGCCAGTCTCGGTGTACCTACACCCTTAAGAGGTGAATTAAAAGGGTTATTACCTGCTTCTATTTTGCAACGGTGATCTGGAAGTGCAACACCTAATAAGTCCAGTACTTCTGAATAGGAGCGGCTGGCAAAGCCAGGGTCGGCGATTAATCGTATCTTCACACCGCTTTGAACTTGCTCCCGCAGTTTGTTAGCCAAACCTTGTGCAGAAAAGATGAACAAGGCCATGTCTATGCTTTGTTTTGATGTTTCTATTTGCTTGGCAATGAATTGCAGGCCGTTCATCTTTTGTCGTTTTGCGTGTGGAGCGAAGAGCACTTCAATTCGGGTGCCACTAACCTTTGCAGTTTGAATGCCAGGCGCGTTTTTAGCTAACCCAAACTGGCTGTCTTTTGCACCTCCCGGACCATCGCCCCACATCAAAAGGAACTCCTTTTTGAATAGTTCAGCTAGTTCTGTACTGTTAAAGCTCAGCAAGTGGTTGACATTGCCGCGCGTTTGTATCGCTGCGGGATCTCCATGCATGCCTGAATTGCTGAAGTTTGCACTTCCAGTAATCACTATTTGATTGTCGATAATCAAGAATTTGTGATGCATAAGTCCACTGCCTTTGCTGCCGTCTTCGCTGTCATCAATTAAAGGGATTTGATGACGCCTGAGGATTTGCATCGCATCGCCGCGATAGCGTTCTGTGGGGCTTAGCTCCCCGTCGTGATTACGATCTGCCAACATCTTTAGATGGGCTACTCGACGGCGTTCATGAAGGGACAGATCTGCTTCATGTAGATCACCCCAGGGCTGGCTAAAGCTGTTTTCGATCACCATTTGCACGGTCACGCCCCGTTGCTTGGCTGCCACGAGTGCATCTGCTACTCCAGGCAAGCTGAGTTCTTGCACGGCCACAAGAATCTCTTGCTGTGCTTTTTCTATGGCAGTGATGACGAACTTCTCAAGGTTGTCGCCGTTGCGCCACTGATCATCAAGAGGACTGCGGTATCGCGCACCATCGCGATGGTTGAAAACCACCTGGATCCTTTCAGGTAAGGGCAGTTCCGTAGGGGCATTGCCCTGTACAGATCCAACTTTGCTGCAACTTGCACACCCTAGAAGTACGGGGAGCATCCACTCCCAGGCTTGCTTGCACACCTTTTGACCTCAACCAGCCGCTAATAGGGTTCCACCTTGATTTCGCCCCAGTTTGTTAATGGGGCATTTCTGCGGTGCGCAGCATGGTTACGAACCAGATAGTGGACACCATCAGCGTTATGAGCACTCCTGCACCGACACCAAGACGGGCCATGCTGAGGGGTACAACGAGAGGGAGGATGATCGCCCCAGCAAGAGGAGTGATGGCGACAAACCTACGCAACGTCGTCATGATCTTGGGAGCTCATTTAAAACCATTCTGCGACTGCTTGGTCTTCTGGGTTTGTGTTATCGGTTGGCGTTCTCCGTTGGAAGTTCAAGGTGATATTGCGCTTCTGCTCACCGTCGGCCGCAGTCGCCTCAATCGCATAGACCTGCTCTCCGTCGCGGAAGGGAACTTGGATTCGGAAGGTTCCATCATTGGAGAGAGGAATGTCTTCGCCGCCGATGGTTAGGCGGGCAGAAGGATCTGTCGCGCCGTAGATCATCAGCTCAGCGTCGGCAATAAGCCAGAAGGTTTTTGGGCGTGGTGGTACTCCACCCAGTCCGGACTCATTACGACCACTGGCCCAAAGGCCGACACCTGAATCGTTCAGACCACGTTGATCGCTATTTAAGTTGTTGTGTTCTTGGAAGACTTCCGACCCGACCCTGCTGCTGCGGAAGTGTTGTGTGGCGCTCTGATAGAGCCGCTCGTGTAGACCGCTATCAATTGCGTCGCCAATGGGATCATCCTCTAGCTCTGGTGCTTGTGTAGCGGTGGGTGCAGGACTGCTTGTGATGCCCTCAAGGCTGAAGGGAACAAACTGATCGAGGATTTGCTCGCTGGGGTGGAGTGTTGGGACCTTGGCTATAGAGGAAAAGGCCAGGGACATCCAGAGAGTACCGACGCGATAGCCGAGTTCAACTCGATAGTCCCTATTAGACATTGGAACAGGTAGGTACCATTCGTTGCTGTGGCTGTCTACAGAGACTTCCTGGAGTGTGTGGGGATGTGCTTTGTCGTTATCGATGCCGGTTACGTCGGTTAAACGTAGGCAGAGTCGGTTTGCTCCTTTCGATAGGGCTCGCTTGCGATCAGTTTCGGAGAGTTCCCAGAAGACATAAGCCCATTGAGGATCTCGGGGTAGGAAAACCACTCGAGTATCGGACTTGAGTCTGGATGGGGAGTTGAGTTCAGCTTCTAGCCCCAGTCGGTTGCTTTCTTCTTTTTCCTGACGAACAGTAATAGCGCTGAGCAATTGTTCCTTTGTCTTGCGGCTGTAAAGGGTTACGCCCAAATCGCTGGCGACTTGGCGGAGCTGACGGATGGTGAGACGTGCCATAGAAGATAAGGCTTGGGTCACGTCTAAAAACACTCCGTTTTTGTTTGGGATCACATTCTGTGGGCAATTGGTCGTTTACGGGTGGTTAGAGCTCTGGTGGTCAGCATCTACTGACCGCACTGGGATCTGCAGGTGACGCTCAATTGAGTGCACCTACAAAGCAACAACTCAGCTTTCCTCTTGGCTGTGAATGGGAGCTTCTGTTGATTTGTTCTCGAGCTGGGATGGATCAGAACTCAATGCTGCGACATCCACCTTGGCCATGCAGATCATTCCGGGGCTGTTCCCTCCCCCTTGAATGAGATGCATAGGTGCTTTGCTGGTGAGTGCATCCTGGGGAAGGGCTCCTCTGGTCTGCCTTGACGGGATTGGCAGAAGATTTGACCTTGGGTACTTCCGATGGCAGTGGCCTCAACCACGATCAGGCAGGCAAAATTGCACTTTGTAGGTTTTGCGGTTGCGGTGTTGGTGACCTTGCTCGGACCTTGCGCTGATCGACCCAGCGATTGGGCTGGTTTGGGAGGGTGTCGTAGCCGGAAGGATGGAATTATTTTGGCTGTCGCGGATTTGATTGAGCCTGGCTTGGATCTGCCCGAGGGACTTCCAGGCTGAGAGGATGCACCTACTACGTCTCCTGATCAGTCATGATCTTGAGTTGGCTTGATTTGGAAGCCGCAGCAATTGCCGTATTCCAGACGCCAGTTCACTCGATCAATCAAGCAGTCGGGGAATGTTTGTCTCATGAGCAGTAATTCCTGCTCGCAAACCGATGGATACTCCTCTGCAATTCTTTGCAGGGAACAGTGAAAGTCTTTGATGAACCAGCCAATACCATCTGGAGCGGGCTGCCATTCTGTTGCATAGCCCTCTTGGCGACGTAATTCCACCAGCTTCTCAAGGCGATCCTCGATAGACCCTGAGCCGAGCTGATGGCGGTAGAGGTTGGCTTTTTTGAGTGCTTGTTGACTTAGTAGTGACGTAAATGTCTCGGGAGACAGGGCGGCTTTCATGGACTCCATCAAGCCAAGGGCGAAATTCTCACTGCCATCAGGGAAGTGATGATGTCCCTGCTCTGTCAATTGCCAGAGGTTCGAGGGACGCCCTGGGCCTGTGGGAGTTGGGCTGGCCTCGACCAGACCATCGTCTTCGAGACTGCGTAGATGGCGTCGCATTGCTTGGACTGAGATGCCCAACGATGCAGCCAGGTTTGCCGCACTACTCTCACCCTGCCGCAATAGCAGAGTGAGGGTTGCTTCGCGGGTAGGTGCCTGCGCCTCTGTGGTCATGGATAGTCAGTGCTCCTATAACCATGCCACGCAGAAACAGAAGGTGGCGGCATAGGGTGCGTTAGATCAGGTTCAACGCAGGGTTCAAGCCGCAATCCTATGGACACAATCTGGTTGCGTCTTGAACATTGCTTCACCAAGCGGCCAGTCACCTCAAGGCCTTTTGCCTTAGGCTTCTGGAAACGAAACCTATTGGTTTCGTTTCTTCTGAGAGCCTTCAACGGCTTCTTGTTTATTCATGTCGTCGTGCCTACGTTGATCGGCCCATCCTCCTTCTCGATGTCATGCCAGATGCGGTCCTCCATATTTCACAAGCAAAGGCCTTTGTCTAGAGGGTTTCAAAACCTTCACTCCCTTCTGATCGGCTATCAATTATGACCAGCCAAAGCCACGTTGGGCAGCTTGTTTCAGAGCCTTATAAGTATGGGTTCGTAACTGACATCGAAACTGAAAAGATCCCTAAGGGCCTTGATGAAGATGTGGTTCGCTTGATTTCGGAGAAGAAAAATGAGCCGCAATTCCTGCTTGATTTTCGGATCAGGGCCTATCGACACTGGCTTAAATTGCAGACGCCTGATTGGGCAGGTCTTGGTTATCCACCGATAGATTATCAAGATATTGTTTATTATGCGGCCCCTAAACAGAAGGAGAAAAAAAATAGCCTTGAAGAGGTTGATCCAACTTTGTTGGAAACTTTTGATAAGCTTGGTATTCCACTTAGTGAACAAAAGCGCTTGTCAAATGTCGCTGTTGATGCCGTATTTGACAGCGTTTCGATTGCAACTACCTATAAAGAAAAGCTTGCCGAGCATGGAGTGGTCTTTTGTTCCATTACTGATGCTGTGAATGAGTATCCAGAATTGGTTCGCAGATATCTTGGCACAGTTGTGCCTTCGAATGATAATTATTTTGCAGCGTTGAACTCAGCTGTGTTCAGCGATGGCTCTTTTGTTTTTATTCCTAGGGGTGTGGAATGCCCGATGGAATTATCTTCTTATTTTCGTATTAATTCGGGCGATATTGGACAATTTGAGCGGACTTTGATTGTTGCAGAAGAGGGGGCGTCTGTGAGCTATCTCGAGGGTTGTACAGCTCCGATGTTTGATACGAATACACTCCATGCTGCTGTTGTGGAGTTGGTGGCACTTGATGATGCTTCGATCAAGTATTCCACGGTACAAAACTGGTATGCGGGTGATGAGAATGGTGTTGGAGGTATTTATAATTTTGTCACCAAGCGTGGGCATTGCTGTGGCGCGCGCAGTAAAATTAGCTGGTCACAAGTAGAAACAGGTTCAGCGATTACTTGGAAGTATCCAAGTTGCATCTTGCAAGGTGCTGATTCCGTAGGTGAATTTTATTCGGTTGCTCTCACAAATCATCGTCAGCAGGCAGATACTGGCACAAAAATGATCCATCTAGGGCCTCGTACTCGCTCTACAATTGTGAGCAAGGGCATCAGCGCAGGCCATTCGGCGAACAGCTATCGCGGTCTGGTGCAGATGGGTCCAAAGGCTGTCAATGCCAAGAATTACAGCCAGTGCGATTCCATGTTGATTGGCGACCAGGCTGGAGCCAACACCTATCCTTATATACGCAGTCAGCAGCCTGATGCCAGTATTGAGCACGAGGCCAGTACCTGCAGAATCTCAGAAGATCAGCTTTTTTATCTTCAGAGCCGGGGCATAGATTTTGAAGCTGCAATTTCGATGATTGTTAGTGGATTTTGTCGAGATGTTTTTAGTCAGTTGCCAATGGAGTTTGCTGCTGAGGCTGATAAGCTATTGGCTCTTAAATTGGAGGGTTCGGTTGGATAATGAATTGCTGCGTTGGCTTACCCTCTCCTAATTCTTTTCGTTTCTTATAGTGATTTCTCTCGATGCTCCAGTACTGATAGAGATACGCGACTTGTCTGCTTGCGTTGATGATCAGCCTATTCTTAATGGAGTAAATCTCACCATCCGTGCAGGCGAGATTCATGCCTTGATGGGTCGTAATGGCAGCGGTAAAAGCACTTTATCTAAGGTCTTGGCAGGGCATCCTGCTTACAAAGTCACCGAGGGCAGTGTTCTTTATCGCGGGGAGGATTTACTCCCTCTTGAGCCAGATGAGCGCTCTCGAATTGGGCTCTTTCTCGGTTTTCAGTACCCGGTTGAGATTCCTGGAGTGAGTAATCTTGAGTTCTTGCGGGTATCCACGAATGCCCGTCGCCTAGAACAAGGTCTGGAGGAATTGGACACCTTTGCGTTCGAAGATTTTGTGCGTGAGCGTCTCGGTTTGGTGCAGATGGACCCAGCTTTTCTAGATCGTTCGGTGAATGAGGGCTTCAGTGGTGGAGAGAAGAAGCGCAATGAGATTTTGCAAATGGCGTTACTAGAACCTCTTGTAGCGATTCTCGATGAAACCGATTCCGGTTTGGATATCGATGCTTTGCGCATCGTTGCTGGGGGTGTCAATCAACTCGCAAATCTTGATAATGCCACCTTGTTGATTACTCATTACCAGCGTCTACTTGATCTCATTCAACCCGACTACGTGCATGTGATGGCGGCGGGGAGGATTGTGCGCTCCGGTGACAAGGCGCTGGCACTTGAGTTGGAGCAACGAGGTTATGAATGGGTGGATCGTGAATTGGATGCACTGGAGATGACCTGATGGTGGAAGCCCCCATCAAAAACTCCTCAGCTCTCGATGACTGGTGTGAGCGGCTCTTGCACAGTCTTGAAGCCCCATCAGGTCCGATGGCTGCCTGCCAGGCTCAGTCGCGCAATCACCTTGAAACCCTCTCTGCCCCTCATCGTCGACAGGAGGCATGGCGTTTTTGTGATCTTGCACCCATCGCTGAACTTGAGCCTCGACAGATTTGCTCTCTAGGTGAGCCATCGGCTCCTGGTGTTTCTGATCAGGTGACACGTCTGGTCTTAGGGACGGGGCAGGACCCTTTTGCTGGAGTGACTCTCCCGAAGGGCCTGTCGCCGCTTAGCGATGAGGAACTGAAGCATTCTCTCGGGCACACTTTGAACCTGGCGACATCCAAAGGCCAATGGCCTGTGGCGTTGAATCAGGCCATCGCTTCACAAGTCATTGGCTTGCGGGTTCGCGGGACAGTGGATAGCCCTCTTGAATTGGTGTGTGATGCCGGCGCCGATCGGGGTGTTTTTGCCGTGCGGGTGCTCTTGTTCCTTGAGGAAAAGGCCAAGCTTGAGTTGCTACAAGTTCAGCTGAGTTCAGGTGCCAATCTCACCAGCGTTTTGGTGGAAGCTCACTTGCAAAGTGAGGCCAAGTTGCGTCATGGCCTTCTAGCTTTCGGCCATCCTCAAGCTGCATTGTTGGCTCATCTTGCTGTTGAGCAGGAACCAAGCAGTGATGTTTCCCTGGGGAGTGTCTGTCAAGGTTGGGGTGTGATTCGTCATGAGCCCCAATTGATTCAGTTGAAAGGTGGTGCCAAGAGTCAATTGCGGGCCCTGCAACTGGTGCAGGCTAATCAGCTTGCTGATACTCATTCCTGCGTGCGTTTTAATGGCCCGGAAGGAACCTTGGATCAACTTCACAAGGTAGTTGCAGCCGGTCATGGCCGCAGTGTTTTTAACGGGGTGGTGCAGGTACCTCGTGAGGCGCAGCGTACCGATGCCGCTCAGCTAAGTCGTAGCTTGTTGCTCTCAGATCGGGCCCGAATTGACACCAAGCCTGAGTTGGAAATTGTTGCTGACGATGTGAAATGCGCCCATGGGGCCACAGTGAGCCGGCTTCAGCCGGAGGCACTTTTTTATCTTCAAAGTCGCGGAATTTCACCTGATCAAGCCGCACAGCTTTTACTGCGCGCATTTTGTGATGAGGTGATTTGCATGCTCCCATCTATTTCAAAGGCCTGGCAGCCGTTAGCTCGATTGTTGGATGGGGTTTGAGTCGATCATGACCTCTTCCGTTAGTTCAGAGCAGAGCATGCCGTTGGCAATGGCAGCTGTAGAAACTTCAGCGAACCTGGCAGAGCTCACGCGAGCGGATTTCCCGCTACTAGGCCAGACCGCCTGCTTAGGTCAGCCCTTGATTTACATGGACCATGCGGCGACAAGTCAGAAGCCGCGGCAGGTGCTGGATGCCTTACAGCATTACTACGACCATGACAACGCCAATGTGCACCGTGGTGCCCATCAGTTGAGTGTTCGTGCAACCGAGGATTTTGAACGAGCACGTCAGAAGGTGGCTGATTTCATCGCTGCCTCAAGCGCGCGGGAAATCGTTTTCACAAGGAATGCGAGTGAGGCGATCAACCTGGTGGCGCGCACTTGGGGAGATGCCAACCTCCATGAAGGTGACGAGGTGCTGCTCACCTTGATGGAGCATCACAGCAACATTGTTCCTTGGCAGATGCTTGCCAAGCGAACGGGTTGCGTACTGCGCTTTGTCGACCTCACTGATTGCGGGGAGCTTGATTTAAACGATCTTCGGCACAAGCTCTCCGAGCGAACTCGTTTAGTCAGCCTGGCTCATTTGAGCAATGTGCTGGGCTGTTTTAACCCGATCTCTGAGGTGACTGCAGAGGCTCATCGCTTTGGTGCTCTGGTGTTGCTGGATGCTTGCCAGAGCTTGCCACATATGCCTGTTGATTTGTCTCGGCTTGGCTGTGACTTTCTCGTGGGTTCTTCCCACAAATTGTGTGGTCCTACCGGGATGGGTTTTCTTTGGGCTCGGGAGGAGTTGCTTGATGCTATGCCGCCTTTCCTCGGTGGTGGCGAAATGATTCAGGATGTCTATCTCGACCACAGTAGCTGGGCTGATCTGCCTTACAAGTTTGAAGCAGGTACCCCTGCTATTGGGGAAGCTATTGGTATGGGCGTTGCTCTCGACTATCTGAACCAGGTTGGCCTAGATCGTATTCACGCTTGGGAGCAGCAGCTCACGCTGCAATTGTTTGATCGCCTCCAAGGCATCGATGGGTTGACGATTCTGGGCCCAACTCCTCAGCAGGAGCCTAATCGGGCGGTCTTGGCGGCTTTCACGGTGGATGGCTTGCATCCCAATGATATTGGTGCCCTGCTTGATTCAGCAGGGATCTGTATTCGTAGTGGCCACCACTGCACCCAGCCTTTGCATCGTCACTATGGGATCCCTGGATCAGCTCGTGCCAGCTTGAGCTTCACCAACACACCAGAAGAAGTCGATCGTTTTGCTGAGGAATTGGTTGCGACGATCGGCTTCTTAAGGGAGCACAGCTAGAGCTTTAGGTGGCGGCGGAAGAATTGCTCAGTTGCTTCTAAGACTTTGGTCTTGACAGCACTGTCGCGAAAGCCGTGGCCTTCCTGCTCAAAAATGTGTAGTTCAACTGGTATGCCGTTTTCTTTTAAGGCATTGGCCATCCGTTCTGTTTGCTCTGGGGGAACCACTTTGTCTTGAAGTCCCTGAAAGAAGATCACTGGGCATTGGATCTTGTTGGCATGCAGGAGAGGTGAGCGGTTTTCGTAAACTTGTCTTTGGTCGGGCCAACGGCCTACCAGGTGATCGAGGTATCGAGCTTCAAATCGATGGGTGTCTTCTGCCATGGCGGTGAGATCACTCACTGCATAACGGCAGGCAGCAGCGCGAAAGATATCGGTGAAGCAAAGGCAGGCCAGGGTGGTAAATCCACCGGCACTGCCTCCTTCAATGGCGATTTGTGTTGGGTTTGCCTTGTTGCATTTCACTAGTGCTAGTGCGGCTTCGGCGCAATCCGTTACGTCTGTTTCGCCCCAGCCTCCCCGGAGGCGTTCGCGGTATGCACGGCCAAATCCAGTGGAGCCGCCATAGTTCACATCCACCACTCCCCAGCCTCTGGATGTCCAGAACTGAATGCTAAGGCTTAGACCGCGGTTGGCCATGCTGGTAGGGCCGCTATGGCTTTTGACAAGCAGTGGCGCAGGGCCTTTGCTGCCATTGATTGGCGGGTAATACCAGGCATGGGTTTGCTGCCCATGGCAGCCTTCAAACCAGATAGGCTCCGCAACGCTGATCGCATCAGCATTCAGTAAAGGCTCACTGGCTGGGGTGTGCTTCCAGCTGCCACAGTTGAGGTTGAGTTCTAGTAGCCCAGGGCTCGTGGTGGCATTGCTAGCGATGGCTACGGCTCGACCTTCCTGTGCCTGCAGACCATTTAGATCATCAAAAGGTTGGTTGATGGTGCTGATCTGTCCATCATCGGCCAAGCGGCTCAGCCTCCAAGAACCTTGGTCACAGATGGCGGTCAGAATTTGCTCTCCATCCCATGCGCTGCTGCTCATGCCATAAACCCACTGCGGCATGCCGGTTTCGGCTGAAAGCGGCCAGGGGCGTCGCCAAGTGGGTTGGACAGCGGGGTCAGTCGTCAGTTTTGTCACCATCAGATTCCACCAGCCGCTGCTGTCTTCGCTGACAACCAGCTCTCCATTGGGTAGCCAAAGGGGCTGGAAGACGGATGTTTGTTTGTGATCAAGTGGTTTGCTACCAGCTAGACAGGCCGAGCTTGTGATCAAACCCGCAGGGTCGAGGCTTGCCCACCAGAGTTGGCTTGCCTCCCAGGGCATGGCCGGTTGTTGCCATTCCACCCAGGCCAGTTGATCGCCATTGGGGCTGAGGATCGCGTAACCAGCAAAATCAGCAGGGCGATGCAACACCGTGGCAGCCTGGTTCTCATGGTTGAGGGAGAAGGTCACCAGCCAGTCCCGCTTGTCTGCTTCCATGATTCCGAGCCAGCGCTCTCTTGGCAGGTCAATCAGACCATCAGCAAGTTGGGCATCGTTTGGTTTTGAGAGGCGAAGCGGAGGATTGAGCGGAGATAATTCCTTCTTCCCTGTGGTGGCCTGGTGGAGGCCCTGCCAGCGCTGGAACCAGAGGCAGCCATCGACATCATCGATCCAGGCCATCAGGAGCTGGTTGTCCTGGCAGGCTGTGGCTAGAACCCCTCCTCCGTAGTCGTGAATACGACTACGGAGGTTGGCTGGGGCAGGTGTCAGCTCTTGGGGGGGGTGGTCAGATTGACCCCAGCGACGGATAAGGGCAGTGGTGCGACCATGTTCCTGAGGACGTTGCTCCAGCCAAAGCACCCAGTCATCAATCAGGCGCGGTTCTTTGAGGGTGGGTGTTTGTCCGAGAGCGCGTTTGGCAGAAAGAGGTTGAGTGGTTTGCTTCGGGTTTCGCTGGTGATGGCTTGTGCTTTCCATGGCGGTTTGGGGTCTGATGTGCGGTGGAGTTGCCTAAACTCAATCAATTGATGCTGAGACTTTTCTTTGGCTCGAAGCTTCGCTCAGCTGGCACGTACGGCTGAAAAAACCAAGGGGTCTGTTGCCGTCCCGAAGGAGCCGCTTGATCATCCGCCTCTCCAAATTCACACTTTGGGCAATGGGGTTTTGCGGCAATCCACTCGTCGGATTGGCAAGGTTGATGAATCTGTGAGGGACTTGGTGAGGGACATGCTTCGCAGCATGTACGCAGCTAAGGGGATTGGTTTGGCTGCCCCGCAGGTGGGAATTCATAAACAGCTCTTGGTCCTTGACCTTGATCTGGAAACCCCTACAACCCCGCCAGTGGTGTTGATTAATCCCGAGATCATTAGCTCCAGTGCAACTGTTGAAACCTATGAGGAAGGCTGTCTGAGCATCCCAGGCGTTTATCTCAATGTGGTGCGGCCTAGTGAGATCGTGCTCAGTTTTCGCGATGAGATGGGACGACCACGCAAAATGAAGGCCGACGGCCTGATGGCTCGCTGCATCCAGCACGAGATGGATCACCTTGAAGGTGTCCTTTTTGTAGACAGGGTCACCGATGAGAATGAGCTCAGCCTTGAGTTAAAGGAGCATGGCTTCAAGCGGGCTGATGTTCGTCCGCTGGTTTGAATGCGTTGGCTGAAGCCTTTGAGGATGCTTTCCTTGTCGGTTTCTTGTGTGTTTGGCGTCGCGCTTTGATTGGTTCTTGCTTGGCCTTGGTTTGAAGCGCTTGAGATCCATCTCTTGTGGCTTGAGCGACTGGCAAGCTTCTGTTGGTTGCAGCTTCAGGCATGGTGGATTCACTGTTGGTCATGATTCGACTCAACAAACCGGCCTGAGGTGGCAGCCGATTGCTCGGCAGACTTTTACGATTCGATCAGAATCTTGCAGGCCTTGATGGCTCGTTATTTCCCCTCTGCAGTTGCTCTGGTCCTGGTGGGTGCGACTGGCCTGACTGGATGGTCGTCATCTGTCCAGGCGCAGGGATCTCTCTTTACAGCAGCCCCTGTTGAGCAGAGCCGATTCATTTTGGTGGCTGCCCCGATTGGCAAGGGTGAGAGGTCGCAGTTGAATATCTACGAACAACGCAGTAGCAAACGAGCCTGTTTTGCAGTTGATGGAAGCTTGCCGGCTGTTGTTGATCCTCTGCTTGCGAGGTTTGATTTCACCGGGATTTGCAATCGATACATTGACGGCAATGGCTATTCGTTGCGGATAGGGGGCGATGACCTAGGAACTCACTATCGCTTGAGTGTGGTGAGGGCTGATGGGGATATGCATTTGCTAGCCATCCCCACTAGGGATACCTCTAGCCCAGCCCTGATCGTGGCCAGGGCTGGTGGTGCTGGGGTTTCTAGCAGTGATTTCCTTAAGTTGAACTTCGAGCCTGGTTGGCAATTGATGCGTCGCCAATATGGGCAACGTACGCTTGGCCATCTGTATGTGTTCAGCGAAACTTGGCCTGGAAGTTCAGATGAAGGTGTCACGGCAGAGGAAGTTGTAGTTGATGAAGTCGTTGAGGAGGTAACTGCAGAGGAGGAGGTAGATGTTGAGGAAATAGTCGTTGAGGAGGAAGCTTTTGAAGAAATAACTCCTGAGACATCAACTGTTGAATCTCTTGATCGATAAGTAGATTCAGCCTGTTACTCTGTCTTTCTACGAATTTGTTGCTTGCTCAATGAACCAGGCCATGCTTGGAGGAAATTAGTGAAGTTAACTTGTCGGAGCCGTTTTAGTGGCAAGTTTTTAAGAGTATGGTCTTTGCTGGCCTGAAGAGTGCCTTTTTCACGAAACTTCTGTGGAGAATGATATTCGTAAGAATCGGAAATATGCTGGCCACAGTGCATTCCATTGGCGTGAGTTTTGGTAGGTTAAGTAATTTTTTTGAGTTGATTGGGCAGTGTGGTTACCTGTTGAAATGACTCGCATCCTGATTGCCTGTTATGACGTAACTAAAATCAGTTCAACGGTCTCTTCGCTATGGTGCACATTGTTAATTGCTTGTGCAAATAAATGGTTTGCCTACGGGCTTGAATAGAGCTTGAATGATCTTGGCGAAGATTAATGATCAACTCCATCTGATTCGACTTTAGCGTTGTAGGAATAAGCTTGATACGGCTGATTGCTGAAGGCGAAGGGGATTAGCTGGCGAAATCTTCTTTGGCATCGCCACAATCAAAACTACGGAAACACATTGTTTCCGCTATCGCACTTTTATTGACTTTGTCTTGATCATGAAGATCGGCCAGAGATCTGGCGACTCTAAGAACCCTTAGACCGCTGCGGGCACTGAGTCTGCGGTGATTCACAACTTGCTCCCAGAGCTCTAGAGCCTTTTCATCCAGTTGGCCGATTTGCCCTAAATCCTGGGCCGAGAGGTCACGATTCAGCTTGCCATCAGGATTGCGAACAAACATCCGCGCGCGCGCGCGCAAGATCTGCTCGATGCCTATTAACTCTTGATCATTGAGATCAGTGGGAGTGAAGCCGGTAACCGATTTGCGCAGCTGAGCTGCGGGCAGGTGCTTGAGACGCAGTTGTAGATCCAGGCGATCCAATAAGGGGCCAGAGAGGCGGCTCCAATACCGCTGGCGTTGGGATTGGCTACAGCGGCAAGGATGCTCTTCATCTCCAAACCACCCGCATGGGCAGGGATTGGTTGCTGCTACAAGGGTGATTTGAGCAGGGAAGGCACATGTCTGCCTGGCTCGATTCAGACGAATGACTCCTTCCTCGAGTGGTTGTCGAAGTTGGTCGAGAACTTTGCGTGGAAATTCAGCTAGTTCATCGAGAAACAACACACCACCATGGGCGAGGCTTAGTTCTCCTGGCCTGGGGTTTGCACCGCCTCCAACGAGTGCAGCAATCGTGCAACTGTGATGGGGAGCCCGGAAGGGTCGCTGTTGTATTAACTGGGGAGTGCTCTTCAGCATTCCTGCCACAGAGTGAATACTGGTGATTTCCAAGGCCTCTTGGCGCGTGAGCGGCGGCAGCAGCTGGGCTAAATGTTTAGCCAAAAGGGTTTTCCCACAGCCAGGTGGCCCCACCATCAGGAGGTGATGGCCTCCGGCGGCAGCCAAGGCAAGGGCTTTATGGCCCAAGGCGCAACCAAGCAGTGGATGAAGTTGATCGTTTGGTCTGGGCGTGATTTTTGCCGTGACGGCCGCTTTGGATATGTGTTTAGGTGCTAGTGGTTGGGGTTGGTGCAATAGATCTACAACCTCGCTGAGGGAATGAGCAGCTCTTACTGTTAAGCCAGGCACAAGGCTTGCTTCTGCGGCATTGGCTGATGGCACCACTAGCGCTCGTACGTTTTGCGCGGCGGCCAGGTTGGCGATGGCAAGGATTCCTCTGCAGGGCCGCAAGCTGCCATCGAGCCCGAGTTCTCCAGCGCAGCAGAGATTGGCAAGCAACGGACCATCCAGCTGGCCACTGGCTACCAATAGGGCCAGGGCGATAGGGAGATCAAAAGAAGGTCCCTCTTTACGAAGATCGGCAGGAGCCAGGTTCACCACGACTCGCACGAGTGGCCCGCGAAAGCCACTGTTGCGGAGTGCTGATCGCACTCGCTCACGAGATTCCTGTATGGCGGCGTCGGGTAGCCCTACCAGTTGCAGCCCTGGCAGCCCAGGCAATAGATCCACTTCCACGGTGACGGCTAGGGCCTCAATGCCATGCAGAGAACCACTCAGGCAACGTGCCAGCATTTGTAATCAGACGGTGCATGGATTTCATGCCCAAGCCGTCCCATCCTCAGACTGTGACTCAATGGCTGGTGACACTATTTTTGGCCAGATGCTTCGCGGTGAGATTCCTTGTGATGAGGTTTATAGCGATGAGAGATGTCTGGCCTTTCGCGATATTCAGCCTCAGGCCCCGGTTCATGTGCTGGTGATCCCCCGCAAACCGCTGGAAAGCCTGCGGGCCGCTGATTCCACGGACATGGAGTTGCTGGGGCATTTGCTGCTGGTGGCAGCCAAGGTGGCCAAGCAGGAGGGCCTTGATGACTTTCGCACCGTGATCAATAGTGGTAGTCAGGCAGGGCAAACCGTTTTTCATCTTCATGTTCATGTGATCGGTGGCCGTCCGCTGGCCTGGCCTCCCGGTTGAGGCTTGAACTGGCAAGAATGAGGCGATGACAACCACCAACAGCAAGGGAACTTCCAAGGGGCTCTCTAGCCAGCTCGGCAAGCTGCAACGACTAGCGCAGCCTTACTTCCTTCCAGTTGAGGAAACTCGCACTTGGCAATTCCTGTTGCTGGTGATTGCTCTGCTGGTACTGGTAGTCGGCGTCACCTTGCTGTTGTTGACGGGGGCTTTAGCTCTCAGTGGTGAGCTGATCCCTGCCATGCAGGATCGATTCCTGCCAGGCGTGCCGGAGCGCCTGGCAGCGATTTGGGACGGATGGATTGGGCCGCTGCTCATCGGTCTCATGATGTTGGGCGCTGGATGTTTCATCGCCTTACGCGGCAAGCTCCGCGAAGGACGTTGGTTGCCTTGGCTGCTGCTGGGCGTGATCTCGTTAATGATTCTGGTGATTAACGGAATCAACGTTGGCATCAGTTTCGTTGCCCGCAATGTGGACAACACCTTGGTTGCTTATGACCGGGATGGTTTTTGGAAGATTGTTGCTATTTATGCTTTTTGTTTGGTATTGGCGCTTCCTATACGTGCCTTTCAGAGTTATCTGATTCCCAAGCTTGGGCTGATGTGGAGAGAATGGCTTAGTGGTCGGCTGCTGATGCGCTACCTGTCTAATCGTGCTTATTATATTCTTAACCCAAATGATGAATCTTCGCCTGAAATTGATAATCCTGACCAGCGAATTTCTGATGATACTCGTAGTTTTACTGGGACAAGCTTGAGCGTTCTGGTGGAGGTAATC
The DNA here is from genome assembly GCF_047304785.1 of Prochlorococcus sp. MIT 1327. Lineage (NCBI taxonomy): Bacteria > Bacillati > Cyanobacteriota > Cyanophyceae > Synechococcales > Prochlorococcaceae > Prochlorococcus > Prochlorococcus sp. MIT 1327. Next base: position 2,503,518 of record NZ_CP138972.1, on the reverse strand, counting down.
TCTGCTCTTCTTACATTCGTGAGTTTTATTATTGTCTTATGGAATATAAATGGGAATCTGGCTTTGCTGTTGCTTGCTTATTCAGTGATTGGAACGTCATTAATCGTTTTTGCTAGTCGACGTTTGGTTGCTCTGAATTATCAGCAGTTGAAGTTGGAGGCGGATTTCAGATATGGCTTGGTTCATATAAGAGATAATGCTGAATCGATTGCATTTTATGGTGGTGAAGCTCAGGAGGGTGTCGAGGCTAATAGGCGTCTCGATGGGGCTATAAGGAATTACGACAGGTTGATTGTTTGGGAAGCCCTGATTAGCGTTATCCAGCGCTCTTATGATTACTTCTCGCGCTTTCTTCCCTGGCTGGTGATCGCACCGATCTATTTTGCTAGAGAGGTTGATTTTGGTGTATTTGGGCAAGCCAGCATTGCCTTTTCGCAGGTTTTATTTTCCGTCAGTTATATCGTTAATAACATTGACCGGCTTGCTGCTTTCTCGGCCAGTATTTCTCGTCTTGAGGGGTTTCAGGGTCGGGTAGAAGAGATTGGTGCAGGCAATGAAGATGGGTTGCCTGGTAAGCCCAAGGTGTCAAATGTGGTTGGCGGAAATCGTCTTCTGCTTAGTCACGTGAATCTCACGCCGCCTGGCAGCGACAGGATGCTGATCCGAGATCTCAGTCTCAGCCTCGAGGAGCAGCAGCGTCTGCTGGTGGTAGGTCCATCGGGCTGCGGAAAAACATCCTTCCTGCGCCTTGTCAGTGGGCTCTGGCCTGGTTCTGGTGGTGGTGAATTGCAGCGACCAGCTGCTGGGGAACTTTTATTCATCCCTCAGAAGCCCTACATGCTGCTAGGGACATTGCGCGAGCAGCTTTGTTATCCAGCTGAGGAAGATCGTTTCAGCGATGATCAATTGAAAGCAGTTTTGGAGGAGGTCAAGCTTGATCAGATGATTGAGCGCTATCCCAATCTTGATGTCAAACAAGATTGGCCGCGGATCCTTTCTCTTGGAGAACAGCAGCGCCTGGCTTTTGGGCGGCTGCTATTGAATGCGCCTCGTTTTGTTGTTCTTGATGAAGCGACCAGTGCTTTGGATGTCAAGCTAGAAAAGCATCTCTACAAGCTGCTAAAGGATCGTGATTTGGCTGTCATCAGTGTCGGTCACCGTCCTACTCTGATCGAATTCCACGACTCAGTGCTGCAACTTGTGGGAGATGGAAGCTGGCGTTTGATCCCTTCCGCAAGCTATGACTTTGATTGATCCTGAGCAGGTTTGATGACTTCAACAAACCAAAACCTTCCAGGCGATCAGGACCTTCCCAGCGAACAGGCTGTCTTCGAGGAATCCGAGCAGGGTTCTGAAAGTTCAGAGGTCCAGCCACCCATCAATAGTGCGACGACGGGAGATCCCCCCGCTTTTGGTTGGAGTGCCTATGCAGAACGGGTCAATGGACGTTTCGCGATGATTGGATTGGCCGCTGTGCTGCTCATCGAAGTGGTGAGTCGCGACACCTTCGTGCATTGGGCCGGTTTGCTGTCCTGAGTGGTTGGGTGTCGAATCAGCTTGGTAAACGGATCAGGTCCACATCCCAACGACCATCTCGGCTGACTTGAACTGCTAGAAGCCGACCCTTGCCATCCAGAATCACATGGCGAGGGATCCCTTTGGCGCTGAGCTCAAGCCGATGAACAGTGCCCATACTGCGGTGATAGAGCAACAGTTCCGTTTGGTCGTCACGCTGTCTTACTAGCGCCAGGCGTTCGCCATTGGCACTCACGCTCACACTGATTGGCTGAGCATCAGGTCGATTCAGGCCTGGAAGTAGTACCGATCTGCGGCTTCGTAGGTCGATCAATTCAATTCTTTCTTTTCCTTGATGGTTGGCCAGAGTGGCCAACCAACGCTTGCCAAGGGCCGGTTGGCGACGACTACTAGCAGATTGGAGCAGTGAGCGATTGATGCCTTGGAGTGGCCTCAATCCTTCTCTTCCGCAAGCAACCAGCCCAAAGCAAAGAAGCAGAGTTGCAAGCCAACTCGGCAGATCTCGTAAGAGCCCATATTTCACGGTCTAACCTCTTTCGTTGGAGTTGAGCGCTTCAGCCCTCTGATTGGATCTGGTTCAAGGATTTGTGATAGATCGAAGAGCTCTACGCGCCAATGCCCCTGATCGGCTACTTGCAGAGCTAACTGGCGTGCATCTGGTGCCAGGCTGAGGCTCACAGGATCTCTCCCCCCCGGTAGGGGAAGCGGGTGGATTCTTCCGGTTAGACGGTCTTCAATGATCGTTAGACGACGATTGCCTTTTTGTGTGATCACTGCCAGATAACGTCCATTCCAGCTCAGGGAGGGAGAACTGTGAGGTTGGTGACGGGAGAAATGGCGTAGTGGCAGGATCTTGCCGTCTCGAAGATCGCGGAGCTGAACGGTTGGCCTGCCTCGCTGATCGACGATCACTGCCAGCATTTCGCCATTGCCGCTGAGGGCAGGGTCTTGCTGGCTGCGCTGAAGCAGGCCACCTGGTGCTCTCTCAATCGAATTGATGCAGCTCCCAAGGCCCAGGCACCCCAAAAGCAGGATCAGTTGCTGCAGGTTGTTGGCAATGGGCTTCAGTCGTCAAAACGGGAACTGTTGTCGCGAGGTCTTGAACTTCGCGGAGCTGAGCGTCTTGGCTCAGGCATTGATGATGAAGGAGGTGCGGCTTCTGTTCTGGTGGCTGAGGGATTGCCTTGTGGGCGGGAGGGTTTTGATGCTGTGGGCCTGGATCCCGTCGGCCTGGACTTTGCAGGAGAGTAGGCCGCATCTTCAGCCTCGGGACGAATCTGAGACCCCTGAGGTACACCAGGTTTTCTTGATGAGGCGTAGCCCCCTCTAGTCGTAGGCCTTGGCTCGTTGCTTAATTGGGTTCGATTGGTGGTTTGTTGATTGGCTGAGGGACGGCTGCCCCGGCGCTGATCTTGGCGAACATTGCGGCGTTCGCCAAAGTCAGGACGATTGTTTTGTTCATCATCCTGGCGGCCGAATCGGGCCATGCGACGAGAGCGTTCTGAGTCTTCGCCCCAGGACTCTTCCTCCTTGTTGCGGCGACGGCTTGCTGCTTGTTCTGGTATTGCAGCTCTTGTGGTTCTGCGAGGCCTGTATAAGTCTTCTTGAGGGCGATCAGCATCGTCGTTGTCTCGACTGGAGAAGCGTCTTCGAACCGGTTGGGGTTCCTCAAAGCGGTCGTAGGGTTCATCCCAGCCACCCCTTAGGCCACCGCCTCGACCCTGGTTGATAGGCGGAGCTGGTTCATCATCGAAATAGGAGGAGCGTCGAGCCCCCTCGACAGCTACGCCTCTCAACCTGACACTTTCGTAGGCGAAAAACATTGTGGTTCCGGCTAGCAGGAACACGCCGAACTGCAGGATCGGATCCAGGCGCCACCCCTGAAAAAAGAAAACTCCTCCACAAAGGAGGCCGATGGCTGCGAAAAAGACGTCGTAGTCGCGTGCTAAGGCAGGCTTGAACGATCGCATGAAATACAGCAGAGCACCGCCTACTGCAAGCACGATTCCAACAATGCTGCCCCAGTTAAGACTGGCATTGACCACAATTGCGCCCCCTGAAAACGCCTAAACTGGAGGTTGAAAACCAACCTCGTTGGGCTCAGTCTACGAAGTGCGCCAAGGGTGCTTTGAAGTTTCGGTCAACCCGATCACTTGCGATACATCTGGTCGTTTTGACTGATCAACACAAGGGCAACGGCAGCTGGTATTACCACGATTACTGCGGCCCAAACGAGGCTGCTTAGATAATTGGCGAGAGAAGCGGTCATAGCAGTGGTTCTGACTTGGGCGAGGCCATCATGATCTTAATGATCAGGGGTGACTTTCTACGATGGAACTGCTGATGCTTTGAGCTTTGTGACACCAGTTCTGATTCAAGCGCTGCCAACGCTGCATCTGGTTCTGGCCTTTTCGCTTGCGTTTTGGACGCTGACATTTATCTTTCGCATCGTGCTCTCTTGGTATCCCCAGGTAAAGCTCAGCGAGGGGTTTTGGCCTTTGGTGAGTTGGCCCACGGAGCCTCTTTTGGCGATGACCCGCCGTGTGGTGGCTCCCATTGGTGGAGTGGATGTCACTCCCGTGATCTGGGCTGGATTGATCAGTTTGTTGAGGGAGTTGTTGGTTGGCCAGCAAGGACTGCTCTCTCAGATGCTGCTTAAGAGCCAGGCCATTGCTTGAGATTGAGCGAAGGAATTTCAGTCGAGCATGTCCTGTTCGACAAATTTGGTGTGAACATCTCCTCTCAGAAATTCTTCCCGATTGAGCAGTTCGAGATGGAATGCAACTGTGGTGGGGATGCCTGTGACAGCACATTCATTGAGTGCTCTTTTCATGCGTTTGAGTGCCGCGTCTCGGTTATGCCCCCAGGCGATCACCTTGCCAATCAATGAATCATAGAAAGGCGGTATGTCGTAGCCGGTATAGACGTGGCTGTCGATGCGTACCCCTGGTCCTCCTGGTGGTAACCAGCCTGTGATTTGCCCTGGTGAGGGGCGAAAGTTGTGGGTGGAGTCTTCAGCATTGATTCGACACTCGATGGCATGGCCTCTTAGTTGGATGTCCTCTTGTTTGATGCTGATGGGATCGCCTCCGGCGATGTGAAGTTGTTCTGCGATCAAATCGATGCCTGTCACCATTTCTGTGACGGGATGCTCAACCTGAATACGGGTGTTCATTTCCATGAAGTAAAAGTCACCCTTGCGATCAAGGAGGAATTCCACGGTTCCAGCGCCTTCGTAGTTGATGCTCCTTGCGGCGGCCACCGCAGCCTCCCCCATGCGCAGGCGTAATTCGGGGGTGAGGGCTGGGCTGGGGGATTCTTCCAACAGTTTTTGATGACGTCGCTGAATGGAGCAGTCACGCTCGCCGAGGTGGATGACGTTGCCGTGTCGATCCGAGAGGATCTGCACTTCGACGTGTCGGGGCCGGTCAATGAATTTCTCCATGTAGAGCCCAGGATTGCCGAAGGCCGCTTCGGCCTCTCCTTGGGCGGCCTTGAAGAGGTTTTCTAGTTGGTCTGGCGTGGTGACCAGGCGCATGCCGCGGCCACCCCCACCTGCGGTGGCTTTGATCATTACTGGGTAGCCCATTCCCTTCGCCAGCTCAGCTGCTTCTTCTGGACTGGCGAGCAAGCCCTCGCTACCTGGCACAGTCGGAACACCGACTTGTTGCATGGTCGCCTTAGCGGTCGACTTGTCTCCCATGGAGCGGATGGCATGGGGTGAAGGACCGACAAAGGTGATGCCATGGTCACGACAGATTTCGGCGAATCGATCGTTTTCGGCTAGAAATCCATAGCCAGGATGAATTGCATCGACCCCGCGGGAGGTTGCAGCCGCGAGGATATTGGGGACATTGAGATAGCTCTTGCTGCTAGGGGCCTCGCCAACGCAGACGGCTTCATCAGCAAGTTGAACATGCAGCGCATTGCGATCCACGGTGCTGTAAACAGCCACTGTGGGGATATTCAGCTCTCTGCAGCTACGCAGAATTCTGAGGGCAATTTCGCCGCGGTTGGCGATCAGCACCTTGCCGATGGTCATCCCGCAGTAATCAGGCTTTGGGCGGATCGTATCAGCGCTCCTTACCAGGCCACTTTGCAAAACGTTGGACCATTGGCCGGTATGATCCTCGATCGACGAAGCCCGCGAGGTTGAGTCGGCCACGCGGATGTGGTGGAATTGGTAGACACGCACGTTTGAGGGGCGTGTGGCTTCGGCCTTGCGAGTTCAAGTCTCGCCATCCGCATTCTTTCCTTACAACTTGACCTCACTCCCTCCAGCTGTCATTCCGGACACTTCGCTGGCGGTTGTTCTGGTTTCCAATGGTCCAGGGGAACTAGCGACTTGGGTTAGGCCCATTGCTGAGAGCTTGCATCGCAGCATTTTGATGCGTCCTCGCGCTGCAAGCTCGCCTATTGACCTGAGGCTGGTGTTGGTGCCTTGCCCGAATGCCACAGGACAGGAGGCTGATGCGGCTAGGCGATGGATTCAGTTTGAGCAGATCACGCCAGCAAATCAGTTTTGGAATTTGTTGTTCTTTCCCCGACGCTATGGGCCGTGGCCTCGCCAAGGAGTGGTCGTTTTCCTTGGTGGAGATCAGTTCTGGAGTGTGCTTCTTTCAGGCCGCTTGGGCTACCGCCATCTCACCTACGCCGAGTGGGTGGCCCGCTGGCCTCGTTGGAATGACTGCATTGCTGCGATGTCTCCCAAAGTGCGGGATCAGCTGCCACGTCGTTTCCGGGACCGTTGCACTGTGGTGGGAGACCTGATGGCGGATTTGTCTTGTCTTGCAAGAGCTGAAGCGCCGCTGCCACAAGGCGAGTGGGTGGCTTTATTGCCAGGGTCTAAACGGGCCAAGCTCTGCGTGGGGGTTCCTTTCCTGTTGGAGGCGGCTGATCAATTAGCTCGGCTGCGACCTGGATGTCGGTTTTTGCTTCCTGTTGCACCCACCACAAGCGTAAAGGAGTTGGAAAGCTTTATGAGTTCGAGCAATCCGATTGCTGCTGCCTATCGCTCAGCCATTGCCATGGTCAGGCCAGCTGAGCATGATCAGCCTTGGCGAAGATTGATCACCAGGGCCGGCACGGTCATCTATCTCCAAGAGGACCATCCTGCGCATGGTCCCTTGAGCCAATGTGATTTAGCTCTCACCACTGTGGGGGCAAATACGGCCGAATTGGGGGCGCTTGGTTTGCCAATGATTGTGATCGTGCCCACCCAGCATTTGGCTGTGATGCAGGCATGGGATGGCTGGCTTGGTGTGCTGGCTCGGCTGCCTGGATTGCGTTGGTGCATTGGTGTCTTGCTCAGTGCATGGCGGCTGCGTCGCCATGGATTCCTGGCTTGGCCCAATATCTCTGCTGGACGCATGGTGGTTCCGGAGCGAGTGGGCTCAATTTCGCCACAGGATATTGCTCATGAGGCGTCAGCTTGGCTGGAATCTCCTGAACGGCTCAGGGGGCTGCGCGAGGATCTGCGCAGCCTGCGTGGGCAACCTGGGGCTGTGTCTGCTTTGGTTCAGCAGGTGCGTCGTTTGCTGCCCAAAGCTCTCGGTGCTTTTTAGAGTCGAAGGCTGTTTAGGGTCTTGCAGGTCCTCTTCCTTTTCCCTTCCATGTCCAGGTCTGATGCCTCCGCTTCCGATTCAGTGGATTGGATCAAGCTCAGCCCTGAGGAATGGCAGGCCAGGTTGACGCGTGAGCAGTATCAGGTTGCCCGTAAGGGAGGCACAGAGCGAGCATTTACAGGTGCTTATTGGAACCACAAGGCAGCAGGGATGTATTGCTGTGTCTGTTGTGGAGCCCCACTCTTCAGCTCAGCGACAAAATTCGATTCAGGCACTGGTTGGCCGAGCTTTTCGGATGGAGTCAAGGCAGGTGCGATTACCACCCATCGGGACACGAGTCATGGAATGGAGCGTACTGAGATCAACTGTGCTCGTTGTGGGGCTCATCTGGGCCATGTCTTTAACGACGGACCAGCGCCTACAGGTCAGAGGTACTGCGTGAACAGCGCTTCGCTTGATTTTTCCGAGGAGGCAGAGGTTTGATTTGAATCGAACGTCACCAAGGGTCGTCCAGTTCGGTGCCATTACGGCGTGGTGGGGGCTCCTCTACCTCTGCATCTCGGCCTCGGCCAGCTTGGTCACGTCCTGAAAAGTCGAGGGGCTCCACATCAAGAGGATCACCAAGGCTCTGTACAGGTCGACGTGAGGCTGGTCTTGGTCTCTGGGGTTGTTGATCTTCAAAGGTTCGTCTTGGTTCATAGGCAGCTGATTCTTCGAAGACTGGCCTTTGTTGATAGGCAGGAGGTTCTTCAAAGGTCATTCTTTCTTCTCTGTCATTGCGATAGCGCGATGGGGAGCTTGATGGTGTTTCATCGAGATAGCGCTGTTGGGGGATGACTTCCTGTTGACGCTCTTCAAGTTCAACGTATTCAAGTTCTTCTTCCGGCTCAAAGGTTTGAGTGGTGGAAGGTTGGAGCCGGCGCTGTTCCTGTTCAGTGGGCTGTCCTGAGTTGAGCTGGTTTTCCACTGGCACAAGATTCATCCTGTAGCGCTCTCGCTCCTGTTCTTCCCAGCTGGGGCCGCCAACTCCGAGTTTTTCGAGGAAGCCGCTATTCAGTTGCTTGAGCTTCTCTTCTGCGCCTTCATAGACAATGATCCTGTCTGCGCCGCTGCTGACCACCTCGTCTACCGGCATCTCCCAGGTACTCAAGACCCCTTCACCCAATAAGGGCACACCGATTGCTCCAATCACCAGGGTGGTGAGTTCCCCTGTTTCGATGTCGAAGGAGAACCCCAGGACTCTTCCTAGTTGCTGGCCAGATTCTGTGATCACTTGGCAGTTGATCACTCGGCTGTAGCGATCTGGGGTGAAACCCTCTTTGAGTGAGTCAGAGGAATCCACGAGGATGACGTCCCCCACCTGACGGATCCGATCAAGTGGCATCCAACGTGGGAGGCCGGGCAGGTATCGCGTTAGGGGATTGTCTCGCAGGCCTAGGGCCACCACTTCGCGGCGATCAATGTCGACCACGACTTCTCCTACTACGCCGAGACGACGTCCGGTATCACGGGTGATTACGTGGGTCCCCATGAGCTCGGAGCGCAGCCAGAGGCGGTCGCTAGGAACTTTGTCCAGTGGATCGTTCAGGGATGGGTTTGTCGTCAAACGCAGGCCCTCAACAGGGGGCGAATCGAGTCATTTTGACTCAAGGGCTTGAGGAAACAGCTCACGCCGCATTGGGTAATCCCACGACTTGAGTGTGAGCCCCACGGGCCTGGGTTACCCCGATGGTGCGGTTGGAGGCGCCGATCATTGGTCGGCGGTGGCTCACAACCATGAACTGGGCTTGTTCTGCTTGGCGGGCGATTAGAGCTGCAAGGCGTTCAACATTCACCCCATCAAGGAAACTGTCCACTTCGTCGAGGGCATAGAAGGGAGAGGGGCGGAAGCGTTGAAGAGCAAACAGAAAGCTGAGCGCCGTAAGCGATTTTTCTCCACCAGACATAGCCGCAAGGCGTCTCACTGCTTTGCCTTTGGGATGTGCGACCAGGGTGAGGCCGCCTTCGAGGGGGTCGTCAGGGTTGTCGAGTTGTAGGTGGCCATCGCCCTCAGAGAGGCTGGCGAAGATGTCACGGAAATGACCATCAACTGCTTCAAAAGCTTCCATGAAGGCTTCCTGACGAAGAGTGGCGACGGTCTCGATGCGGAGCAGGAGTTCTTCTCGCTCCTGGGAGAGAACCTCAAGCCTTTCGACCAGATCACCGAGTCGTTGTTCGAGTTGTTCGAGTTCTTCAAGGGCCAGCATATTCACTGGTTCCAGGGCTTCCATCCGGCTTTGAAGCTTCTGCAGATCGGCTTGAAGAGCCTCAAGTCCTGCGCTGCGAAGCTCTGCGGGGATCTCCGGAGGGGGGTCTGGCAAGGCTTGTTGGAGTTCTTTGAGTCGGAGGCCGCCGCTGCGAAGCTCTTCGGCAAGGGCTTGGCGATCCTGTCGGAGGCGTTCCAAGTTCCACTGGGCCTCTTGTAGGCCTTGGCGCTGGTTTGCTACTTCTGCTTCAGCGGCATCCCTGGCGCGCCGTTGTTCGCCAAAGCGAGTCTGTAGGTCTTGTTGTTGGCTTTCTAGTGTTTGTCTTCGCGCTTGCAGTTCTTGCTGCTGGTCACGCCATTGAGCATGGGCAGTTGCCAGCGCCTGGACAGCTTCCTGCAGTCTTTTTTCCTCAGCCTCCAGCCCCTTTTGTTGATCGCTTAGGCGTTCGAGGGCGAGGTGGCGATGCTGCTGGGCAGTCAGCAATTGATCCCGATTCGTTCTGGCTGTCCCAAGTGCGTCATCGGCGGTTTCAAGATCCGCTTGTAAGCGTTGCCAGGTCTCTGCATCGCCATCCGCTTGGGCTTCTTGCTCATGTTGTTCAAGTTGCTGCAGTTCAAGGGTGAGGGGAGAGAGCTTTTCGAAGAGAGCATTCAGTCGCTGCTGCTGTTGTTCTTGATGAGCTTGTAGCTCCTCCACTTTTTGAGAGCGTTGATGACGTCTTTCCATCAAGGGGCCATGGGAGCGGCGGGCTGCGCTGCGTTCGGCTTCCAGAGCGGCTTGGCGCTGTTCAAGATTCCTGAGGCAGGGGCGAGCTTCCTCGAGAACTTGGCTGAGTTGAGATTCCTCTCTGCGGCAGGCCACCAAGGTTTCTCCAAGTTCAAGAAGCCTGCGGCGTAGGGGTTCGGCCTCATCTCCCTCGTTGCTGCTACCAAAGCTAAGGCTGTTGCTACGACCAGAAAAACTGCCGCCTGTCATGGCACCGCTCTTCTCTAGCAGTTCTCCATCAAGAGTTACGGCTCGAGTTCTTCCCAACTGCAGCCGGGCAGATTTCAGGTTGCTAAAGACCAAAGTTTCGCCGAAGACGTAAGCAAAAACCTCGGCATAAATGGGCTCAAAGCGAATGAGTTCAAAGGCTTTGCCGATCAGGCCAGTGCTGCTATCAGCGTTGTCAGGCTTTCGCCCTCGCGTCAGAGCGCTACTGCTGCTGGCTGTAGGTGCTTTGATGCGATTGAGAGGCAAGAAGGTGAGTCGGCCGGCTCGCTTGCTTTTGAGCAGTTCGATGGCTTTGGCGGCAATGCGATCGTCGTCTACGACGACTTGAGCGAGTCGTGCACCCGCAGCGACTTCCAAAGCAAGTCGGTGGCGATCGTCTACCTCCCCAAGCTGGGCAACGGGGCCGTGGATCCCTTCTAGACCTGCTTCAAGCAGCAGCCTTAGAGCTCCAGTGCCACGACTCTCCTGCAGGGTCTCGCGACGACTCTCTAGCCGGGCGATCTCTTTTTCCAAGCGGGTTTGTTCTTGCTCGAGTCGACTGCGGGTCCGTTGCTGCACTGCCAGGGCTTCAGCGGCTTGCTGAACCTGCTCTTTCTTGTCGCTGATGTTCTCGAGGAGTGTTTGCCATTCCTGTTCGAGTTGATCCAGTTGTTTCTGTACCTGCTGGTCTTCGGTGCCGTCACGCTGCTGCTCTGCTTCGAGTTCCACGCGCCGCTCTTCGTCTTGTCGCAGGCGTTCTTGAAGTTGTTGTTGCTCCTGCTGCAGTGGTGTAAGGGTGGATTGAAGTTCCTGACGGCGAGAGCTGCGCTGCCGTTGTTGCTCAAGCCAAGCACCAGAGCGACCGGCAACGTCTCCAAGGCGGCGACGGGAGACCTCTACAGCGGCTTCGGCATCTCTGCAGTGCTTTTCAGCATCTTCTAAGGCCGTGCGATGGGGATCTTCGGCCTGACTGTGAGCCTCCTGTTGCAGTTGGTTGCGGCGGTTGCTTAGGTCTTGGCGAACGCCTTGGAGGCGCTGACCTTCATGTTGGTGTTGCTCTGCTTGGCGCTCGAGTTCACGAGCCTGGGTCTCCATTCCCGCCAGTTCGGCTTGCACCGCTAGCAACTGGTCTTCGCCGAGGGCCTTCACGTTCTCTTGCAGAGTCTTCAGGTTGGCGGCGGCCTTGGCCAGCTTTTCTTCGGCCTCTTGGAGGTTCGCAGCGTCGCGTACCTCTTGCTCGCCAAGCTGTTGCTGTCGGGCTTGAAGATCACGCAAACCTTGCTGGGCTGTTTCAAAGGCCAGCATCAGTTCCTGTTGCCGACCCAATTGAAGTTGCTGCCGGAGTTCCTGGTAGGTGCGGGCTTTAGCGCAGTCTCGTTCCAGGCGTTGCCGTGTGGTCAGCAGTTCCTGTTCCACGATCCGGCAGCGTTCCTGCCGCTCTTGAACATCATCGAGCTTGGCGCGAGTTTGTTCGATGCGGCTGTCGAAGAGTGCTACACCAGCCAGTTCGTCGATCAGGCCGCGGCGATCGCGGTTACTCATCGAGACGATGCGGGTCACATCACCCTGCATCACAACATTGCTGCCTTCTGGGTCGATCCTCAGTCGGCGCAGCTGGGTTTGAAGTTGCTGCAGGTTGCAGGGTTCGCCATCGGCGCTGTAGCTCGTGCTGTAGGAGCCGCCAGGCATGACCCGCAGGCGGCGGGTGACGGTCCACTCTTGTTGATCAGCTTTGATCCAAGGACCTTCCTCTGGTGGCTCTAGACCTACCTCGGCTGGATCGGGCTGCCAGTCGCTGAGGTCAAAGCGCACACTCACCACGGTTTCAGCTGCCTTGCCTGCTCGAAGGATTCGGCTGTTGACAAGATCAGGCAGTCGATCTGCTCGCATCCCCCTGCTTGTGGCAAGACCAAGGCAGAAGAGAACGCCGTCGAGGATGTTGCTCTTGCCCGAACCGTTGGGGCCTGTAACAACTGTGAAACCCTCTTCGAGGGGGATGGTCATCGACCCCCCAAAGGACTTGAACTGCGTAAGCCCAACCTGATTGATGTGAACCAACAGGTTGCACGGGCTCTTTGCAAGCCAAGTTTACCGAATTTTCTTTGAAGCTCAAGGGGTGCTACTCGGTTCAGATCTGATCCGGCAGAGCCTGTGTTCGATCTCCAAGTGCCCCTTCAGATCAGTACTTTGCAGGCGCACACTCAAGCGATCTTCGCAGTTGATCGGCAGAGAGCCGCTGAACAGTCCGCCGACGATGCGTTTAGCCCAACCGCGTCCCCCTGAGACGGCGGCGTCATGATGGTCCAGCCAAGCGAGCCGATGGGCATTGATAGGAATGGCTTCTACCGCTGGGCCATCTAATCGTGGGATCTGCGGCAATCGCCAGGTTCGACATGAGGGGCCGTCTTCCAAGAGCAAATCAAAATGACATCCGAGCGGATCGTTCGGCGCTCCACGATGTTCCAATAGGACGAATCTATTCAGAGAGAAAAGCCTAATTGCAATAGCTTAGTTGAATCAGTAATAGGAATAGAGCCAGTATTGATCAGCCTTGTATTGATGTTTGCGATCTTTAATGGCTCGCCTCCCTATGTTCTTCGTGGGAGCAGAAGTGCAATTGATCAGTACTCATGATTGATGTTTTACTCGCGGCTGCGCATATAGATTCTCTATTGTATCCACCATATTAACCAGTGATCACATTGACTGCCCTTGCTTAGGTATGGGATTTGGTCACATTTAAGTAAGGTCTCTTTGAAAAGGATGCGCAAGCTGCCTTGCCCTGTAAAACGTGATCTTTTCAGCATCGCAGGATGGTTTTGAATATCATGGCTTGAAGCCTTTGTTCACTCAATTTTGTCCCTCGAGCAACTCCGAGCCTTTCTTGTCAAAATGCAGGATGATGCTGACCTTCGCCAGCAGGTCTTAAGTGCTTCTACGGCGGATGAGGTAGCAAATCTTGCTAGCGGCTTTGGTTATGAATTTTCAGGTGACGAGCTGCTGCGTATCTCTGGACAAAAGGTGGACCGAGTGACTGTTAGAAAACAGGACGTGCCTGGAGAATATAATTAATGTTTTCCTGGAAGACTTGTTGATTTGATCCGAAGCCTAAATTTGAGAAGGAGAGTAGAAGTTTAGGGATAAGTTGCATCGGCATAAGGCTCTAGAGTTATCATTTTGGGATGGAACTTTGGCATTCCTTTGCTTGGCCTAGTATCTCTTTGTTTTGTCTACTGCCTTTTGCTTTGCATCTTCTTCGCTTCCGCTAAAACTTGGCAAAGCTCCAGAAGGCTCTCTGCCGAGATTGCAGCAAGCGGATTGATCTAAAGGAGATCATTATTATTTCGCCAGAGGTGCGCTGATGAGCTTGAGTAAATTGGTGTATTGGCTAGACGTTCTTTGAATACGATCAAGAGCTAGCAAGGATGTTTCAGTCTGATTGCTGTGGGGTGCAAAAGATCTAGGGCTATCGATCCGCTTGATTCAGTGGTTATAGACAGCAAGCCAATATTGGAGTTGATTCGAGTCAAGTCTTGCTCATCGATGCAGGCAAGATTGTTGTGCTGGTGGAGTAGATGTTTTAGCTCGCGATTCCTTCAGATAGCTCATTAGAGGTTGGTGGGGTGAAGCCAAGGCGCGCCAGGCTTAGTTCAAGCTCTTGGATGCTGATTTGCTGCCGGATGCGCTCTAGGCGAGGAGGAACGATAGGTTGCAAAGTTCCTAGAGGTTCAGCTACGGAATTGCTCATAGACTCCATCAATGCAGAGTTGTGATCATGTAGGAGTTGTAACGCACTAGATCTGGAGATGGTAGTAGCGACAGCTACACCATATCTGGCAAGTTGAGCGAAAGCTTTGTTAGAGGAGCCGTTCTGGAAAGGGCGATTCGTTTCAAGGGGTCGTGCTCAGGATCCTTTGAGTTCTGAGATACCCAAGGATTGTTGATCAACGTTTGAGCAGGTCAGATCCTCTGCAAATCAATGACGCTTATTCAATGTCACTACTCGGAGGTGGGTGATGGTTGCAGTAGCAGTTGGTATTCAGGCAGCAGGCTTGAATGCATTCCAGCTACAGGGGGTTTCGCTCTCGCACAGGCCTAACTAGGCTGAGATCAACCGTCTGGAATTCATGGAATCAGAGAATTCCGCATCCGGCGATCAACAGACCCAAGTCAACACTGAGCCTTCGCGTCCTGCAGATCCCTCTGAACTGAGGTTCCGTGAACGATTTGAAAGCTTGTTGCCCACGATCCAAGAGTATTGGCCAGATTTGGCTTGGGACACACTGGAAGCGACACGAGGCAGCCTTGACGAAATGGTTCGTGTGATTTCACAGCATTCGGGATTGACTAGCCATGGTGTGCGTGATCAGCTGGAGGACCTGTTTCAGGTTGCTGGTGACCGCACCAGGAATCTGGCCGATAGCCTGGAGCCATTGGAGAAGCAGCTCGAGCAGCTTCTCGATGAGCTGAACAGCACACTGCGGCCGCGGATTGAACGTCCTGTGCGGCAGCGCCCGTTGCTTGCTGTTGCAATGGCTGCTGGAATCGGTGTACTGATTGGAGTTATTTTCGCCGGAGGTCGGCGGTCCTGATGAGCGAAGAGCAACGTTCAAGCGGATCAGGAGCGGGTGCGCGCGTGACGGCGATTGCTGCTTCAGTCATGGATTTGCATGTGCGTATCGCTTTACAGGAGGTTGATCGAGAGAAACGCCGTTTGATTAGTGGAGGCGTTTTCCTGGCCATGGGAGGCACGTTGATGTTTCTGGCGCTGTTGGCGGTGGAAGTGGCTTTGGTGCTTTGGATGCAGGAGGTTTGGGACTGGAGTTTGATGAAGGGTTTGCTGGCTATGGCAGTTCTTGATGTTGTTTTGGCAGGAGTGAGCCTGCGGCTTGGTGGTCAGCTCGCCAAAGGGCCTTATTTGCCTCAGACCTTGGAGGGTTTGTCGAAAACCACTCGGGCGGTGCTCGGTCGCAAGTGATTCAGCGAATGGCGAAGTTTTCATTCGAGACCTCTGCATGAAAACGGGCTCTCTTGCTTTGAAGGGAGTGATTGGTATGAGAGTCGAAAAGCAGAAAAGATGGCATGCAATCAACACATCATGAACAGATTGAATCAGTCTTCAATGAGTGACCTATCCTATTTTTCAGGCTTTTAATTCAAGATGGATTAATAAGCACAACAAGATTTGATGTATGACGTTAATTGCCAAAGGAAAACTATCTTCTTCTTGGTTCTAGGGCTTTATTTTTTAAGACCACCTCGCGCCATCATTTCTAATAACGACCAAGTGATCATGCAATTCTTTTGCGTACTTTCAAGATCACGTAGCCAGCCACAAGAAGTTTAATTGTAAATGCAACAGCAAAAATAACTAGGTTGGTAGGAGTTAAGAGGTGGCTAAGCATCTTTCCATTTGAGCTTGTCTTTTATTTTAGGGCAAGAGCTTGGCAGATTGCAGACTGATGTTTTCTTTGATACCTCTTGGTCCTTATTGGATGATTAGAGCCTATAAAAAGTGCCGTGAATTTGAAGATTGCTGCTGATAGATCAAGTTTCCCTGCGGTTCAGCGAATGGCGTAGTTCAGCCAGCGGCATTCGATGCCGCCATTGCTGACTGGAATCCGCCGACTCGCTTTCATTTGAAGTGATCGGCTGAGGCTGGGATTGCCGTTCAGCAGCCATAGCTGCCAACCTGATGCATGTGTTTTCGCGTACTGACCGAGGCTTTCATAGAGAGCGGTTAGGTTTTCATCCTGGCCAACTCGGATGCCATAGGGAGGGTTGCAGACCATCACACCTGGCTGTTTTGGCAGTTCTAGGTTGCGAAAATCACAGGTTTGAATGCCTACAACATGGTCGAGGCCTGCCTCAGACAGGTTGGCTTTTGCTTGTGTTGTGATGCTGGGGTCTCGGTCGCAACCAATGATTACTGGCAGCGATTGATTTCTGCGTTCTCGTTGCTTGGCTCGTGCTTGTTCCTCGCTCCAGATTTGCGGATCGAAGTCTGCCCAGCCTTCTAGGAGAAAGGAGCGATTCAGACCTGGAGCAAGGCCAAGCTTCATACTGGCTGCCTCGATCAGCAGGGTGCCTGATCCGCACAGGGGGTCAACTAAGGGTACGCAGCCATCCCAACCGCTGAGTCTGATCAATCCGGCGGCAAGGTTTTCTTTGAGAGGCGCAGCGCCGACGGCAGCTCGGTAGCCCCTGCGGTGCAGGCTGCCAGCTGAACCGTCCAAGCTCAGCACCGCACAATCTCGACTG
The DNA here is from genome assembly GCF_047304785.1 of Prochlorococcus sp. MIT 1327. Taxonomy (NCBI): domain Bacteria; kingdom Bacillati; phylum Cyanobacteriota; class Cyanophyceae; order Synechococcales; family Prochlorococcaceae; genus Prochlorococcus; species Prochlorococcus sp. MIT 1327. The sequence continues at coordinate 2,486,939 of NZ_CP138972.1, read as the reverse complement.
AGATGGAGATGTAAACAGAGAGCAGGGTCTTGCAGATCGATATCAGATCGCTCACCCCATAGCTGCCGTTGCAGATCAACGAGGGCGTTTTTTACCTGCAGGGCTGTGAAGTGGCTGTGAGTGAGGCCAGGGCCGCTGCCGGTAACATCAACGCGAAAGCTCATTGATGGATGCAGCCAGCGTTCCCAGTCGAAGGCTGATTGCACACCTAAATAGAGTTCTTTTGGCCCTCGGCAAGGGAATTGGGCAATCTCCCTGAGCAGGCGAAAGGGCAGGCGCGCTTGAAGATGTAGCCGATAGAAGCAGGCCATGTCGGCTTCAAAAGCAGCAGCGCGTCTGAGCGGGCGAACTGCTTTGGCCCCAAGCGTGGTGAGTTCTTTGGCGCCTTCTTCTTCTAATCCTTGGGGGAGTACGGCGATCGCTTGCATTGAGCTTTTACACCCCAAGGGTTGTTGAGCGACAGAACAGCATTCCTGTCAGAATGGAAGTGTCCACCTTTTGGCGGACTAGGTGATCCACACCAGTGTCTCGGACAGCGGTTCGATTCCGCTCAGCTCCATTCCTCTTTTAGGTGTCTTGGGGCTGCAATGGTTTCGACGGGGTATGAGGAGGGTGACTGAAGCCTGCTCGGTAAGAGCAAATCCGTAACTGCGAACAACATCGTTCGTTTCTCCCGTCAGCCTGCCCTCGTGGCTGCCTGACCCTAATAAGGGAGATGGGGTGAGGTCAGCCTTATCACCCAAATGACCCATGGGGCCTGAGAGGGCCCTTTAACAATCTTCAGCACTGGGTTCTACGAAGTGAAGACGGATGCGCAAAAGGACCTTGCACGCAAATCAGCACGCAAACTGGTCTGAGCACCAGCGAATTGAGCACAAGCATCAGTACCTAGTTCTATTCGCTGGGTGCTTACTCCTGGGGAGTGGGTCAGGTGTATTGCGTCGTTACACTGATAAGCACTAGATTTACTAATAGAATCTTCGATGGAAATAAAACAACCAGAGCTCCCTACTGAAATTCTTACATCAGAGTACTTTCTTGACTGGATTCAGCACACTGATCTTGATAGACAGAATTGAAGAGTTGGCCGATGAAATTGAGCATGGAGAGTAAGGAGCGGCTGATTCACTCAAGCTAGACTCATATCCATTCCTGGCGGAATTACCTAAAGATATGATCACCCAGTTCCTAGGTGATCATAAAATTTTTAAATCTAAGGAGCAACTCAGAAATTGGCTTTGCGTTGAATCCGGTGATGACCTCACCGAAGAGGGGGAATCAGTGCATGAAGATCCTGAAAGTGTCGAAAATAACCGCGAAGAATGGATCCAAAGCCTCAGAGAGAGGCTTTTTACCTACTGGTAATGAACCCAAAGAACCAAAAGATCTGTTCGGGTGATCTAATTGCAGAGTCAATGCTTGTCGCATTGGTCTGGCTCCGGCGATTGCTTGCCCGTAGAAGCGATTGTCGTCGTGAGGCGCATAAATCGCCTGTCTTCCGCAACTCGTCATCTTCGCCTCCCAGCTCGGTCTCTGATATACCAGGCAGTGATGAGTCTTCTGGGGCGATGGCTTTCGGCTCTCCTCAAAAACCTGTACCTCAACTTTCCATTGAGTCATTATAATATTAGATATTGTATTTACAAAATAATATGCTAGCGCCATGTGAGTAAATCTTGATTGCGCTACCGGATGCTAATTAGAGTCAGCCCAAAGCTTTTCATTCTTCTGGAGGTCAAACGCTATACAGATTCTTTGCGTTTTGGATTGAAAGGGCAGGGTCCTGTGAAAAAGAGCGGACGAGAAGATGTTTAAGTCTCTTGCTTCTGGTCGTATTACTCTTCTATCGAATGCTACATCTCCTTGAGGGTATTTTGGTCCTTGATGGCTGAATTCAATTGCTCCTTCTTCTGGCCTTGCCTCTCTTTCTGGCATTTGCAAATAAAAGGTGCCGGTAAGCCAGCCATGCTGATGGTTGTGAGATAGAAGGTTCCCGCCTGTTTCCATTACGATTGCCCATCCTCGCAAGATGTACATATTTTTTTCCCAGTTAGCCTTGAAATCTTTGTCTGTATTTATGCTACATGATTGATTGTAGCCGTGAACTTGCTTTATCAAGAGTTTTTTTAGTTCTTGGAATGGCTTTTGGGGGTTGTCAAGTATATTCCCTGCCGTTTGCACTCCGTTGGCTAGATGTCCTTGGACTCTTGATTGAAATGTCCCGTCTGAAAGGTGAATAAGTACTTCCTGGAGCAGTGTATCTGAGAATTCATGATTATGGATCTTATAAGTAACTATTGAGTTTAAGGTATTTCCATTCAGACCATTGTCTAATGCTTGATTATATACTACATTGGCATGGTCTATTGCTGCTATGCTTCTTTGGTCGAACCAGCGCTTGTCTATTAATTCTTTTGCACATAAATTGAATTCGATCTTTTTGTCGAGGCACAGGTAAAGGGAAAGAAGAAGGCTTTTCCCTGATTTGGTCTGGGTTTCGCTTAAGGCTTTTACTCCTTCGCTATATAATCCCATATAGTAATAAGTATCGGCTAAAAGTACTGCAGCTGTTTCTCTCGTTTCTTCGCTTTTTTTAGCTTCTCTCAGGTAAGCAAGAGCATGATCAGGTTGACCTAGATCTTTGTAGATCCCGCCCAGGTTGATGAGGGCCGTGGGGTTATCAGGCTTGAGCTCTAGGGACTTAAGGGTGGAAGCAAGAGCATGATCGAGTTCACCGAGATCTTTGTAGATCCCGCCCAGGTTGATGAGGGCCGTGGGGTTATCAGGCTTGAGCTCTAGGGATTTAAGGGTGGAAGCAAGAGCATGATCGAGTTCACCTAGATCTTTGTAGATCCCGCCCAGGTTGATGAGGGCCGTGGGGTTATCAGGCTTGAGCTCTAGGGATTTGAGGGTGGAAGCAAGAGCATGATCGAGTTCACCGAGATCTTTGTAGATCCCGCCCAGGTTGATGAGGGCCGTGGGGTTATCAGGCTTGAGCTCTAGGGATTTAAGGGTGGAAGCAAGAGCATGATCAAGCTCACCGAGATCTTTGTAGATCCCGCCCAGGTTCATGTGGGAATCGGGGTTATCAGGCTTGAGCTCTAGGGATTTAAGGGTGGAAGCAAGAGCATGATCAAGCTCACCGAGATCTTTGTAGATCCCGCCCAAGTTGATGAGGGCCGTGGGGTTATCAGGCTTGAGCTCTAGGGATTTAAGGGTGGAAGCAAGAGCATGATCAAGCTCACCGAGATCTTTGTAGATCAAGCCCAGGTTCATGTGGGAATCGGGGTTATCAGGCTTGAGTTCTAGGGACTTAAGGGTGGAAGCAAGAGCATGATCAAGCTCACCGAGATCTTTGTAGATCAAGCCCAGGTTCATTTGGGCATTGGGGTTATCAGGCTTGAGTTCTAGGGACTTAAGGGTGGAAGCAAGAGCATGATCAAGCTCACCGAGATCTTTGTAGATCCCGCCCAAGTTGATGAGGGCATTGGGGTTATCAGGCTTGAGCTCTAGGGATTTGAGGGTGGAAGCAAGAGCATGATCGAGTTCACCTAGATCTTTGTAGATCCCGCCCAAGTTGATGTGGGCCGTGGGGTTATCAGGCTTGAGTTCTAGGGATTTAAGGGTGGAAGCAAGAGCATGATCGAGTTCACCTAGATCTTTGTAGATCCCGCCCAGGCTGATGAGGGCATTGGGGTTATCAGGCTTGAGTTCTAGGGATTTAAGGGTGGAAGCAAGAGCATGATCAGGTTGACCGAGATCTTTGTAGATCCCGCCCAAGTTGATAAGGGCATTGGGGTTATCAGGCTTGAGTTCTAGGGATTTAAGGGTGGAAGCAAGAGCATGATCAGGTTGACCTAGATCTTTGTAGATCCCGCCCAAGTTGATGAGGGCCGTGGGGTTATCAGGCTTGAGCTCTAGGGATTTGAGGGTGGAAGCAAGAGCATGATCAAGCTCACCGAGATCTTTGTAGATCCCGCCCAGGTTCATGTGGGAATCGGGGTTATCAGGCTTGAGTTCTAGGGATTTGAGGGTGGAGGCAAGAGCATGATCGAGTTCACCGAGGTCTTTGTAGATCCCGCCCAGATTGAGGAGAAATGGCACAAATGTTGGGTCTAGGTCTCTTGCTCTCTCAACTAACTGTTTGGCTACTTGTAAATTCCCTTGTTGTTTGGCGATAAGTCCAAGATTATTGATTGCTGGTGCGTAGTTAGGGTTGATTTTTAGTGCAAGATCATAGTATTTTTCTGCTTCTTGGTAGTTTTGAATAGCATTAAAAATATTCCCAATGTCTTTGACTGTCTCTGCGTCGCTCCCATCGAGTTGATGAGCTTTGGCTAGGCATTGATGTGCTTTTTCGAATTGCCCTAAAGCGAGTAAGGATTTCCCTGCGTACTTATAGGCATAGGTCTCTTCTGGATTGGCCTGCATAGCATTTTGGCAAGCCTGTAGGCATTCCTGATGGCGAGCAGCGGCTGAGAGCTCTTGGATCGTCACCAAATCTGTCACGTCTTCAATCGTCGAATTCCATAGATTTTACTGGTAATTCTAAACCCTCCTCCAGGGAGATCAAAGCCTCTCTCAATCTGTCTGCAGCCTTGCTCTAATCCACATCCCAAGTATCTGAACTGATCTAAGAAGGCTTGTAAGCCCAGAATTGATACATGCCTGAGAATGTTGTTGGTTGCTGCTCCTCAAATCTACCCCAGTTATTTAGATTAGTCATGTCGCTATCATCTGGGAATTGCTCTTTATAGACTTTGAGAATTGATTCTGGGAGTATAAATCCACAGAAAATCAATCCGTGATTATCAAGGAGTGCTTGAAGTGATTCAGTAGTGAATAGATGCTCTTGGACATGAAAGCAGAGGTCCCGGAATTCTGAGAGTGAATAAAAGTCTCGTCCGAAATTTGGAAGATTCGTCAGTTCTTTGAATTCTCCTTGGAGAACTTGTTGGCGAAATTCTTTAATGCAGTTTACTGTACTTTTTAGCCCTAACTGTTTGATCCGATTACGAGCTTTGGTAATGTCATGCCTGGCAATTTCGCTATATAAGCCAAGTTTGATATAGCCATTAGGTTTTAGTTGATTGTTTAATGCCGTTAGTCCTTTGGCTGGGTTTTCCATGTGATGCAAAACACCACTGCATTCAATGGTATCAAATTTCTCGCTAAGATCTATTACGTCTAAAAGATCCATTTTTTTGAAGGATACATTGTTCATCTTATACTCTTGTGTTTTCCTTATGGCGTATGCCAGGCTGCTTCTGCTTAGATCAATTGAGGTGATTTGTGCATTTTTATAGCGGCTAGCAGCTATGACTTGATTGCCAGTCCCGCAGCCAGCAATGAGCACTTTGGGCTGTGCATGATTGGTGCTTAACGCTTCTGAGAATGGAAGATAGTCTGTTGTTGACTCCAGTTTAATGATTTCTGATATTTTTTTGGTCAATGACTTATGGGTATGGTCTGCATGGCGATAGCGAGGATATGGGTTGGCCTCGTAAATGGCCTGGACTTTTAATGAGATTGCGTCAGCAATCTCCAAACCACTTTGAATTGAGACTTTGATTCTTTCCTCTTTTTTCGGCTCCTCCAGTTGGGTTTGGAGGAGTGCCCGGCTCTCGTAGCACGGTCTTGGATAATTCTTTAGCCATTCTGAGCTCAGATTTAGTTGATGGATGGGTTTGTAGCAGGCAATAATGGCGAGGTATTGATTGAATAAATCTTGACTTACCCGTGAGTTCTTGATGAGCCAATTGACCAGTTCTTCTTCCTCTGGTGACTGGGCGTATACATATTCATTGAGGAAGCATTGGGTTGCTAAAGCTTCTGTGAAAGGTTTTAAATATTTTGGAATTGACTTATGATTGGCTGCCAGTATTAAAATCTCTTTTCTTAAGTCTATGAGGAAGTTCTCAATGTCTTGATGAGGCGGGATTAGTAATGTGAGTGACTTCCTTAGGCGCCAATCTGCTACGAGGTTGTTCAGAGCATTGTTATCTGCTGAGATGAGGGGATCTGATTTGGTAGCTTCTTGGATGGTTGGAAGGAAAGCTTGATTAAAAAGTGTGGATAGTTTTTGGTGGGTGATATTGTCTGAATTAATAAGTACTTCGTATGCTTTTGTGAGATAGTGCGCGTTGGCTGGGCTAGTTGTCAGCTGGTCGATAAATGCTTTTATGTTGTTCAGGGCAGTAGGGTTATCTGCCTTGAGTTCTAAAGATTTGAGGGTGGAAGCAAGGGCTTGATCAAGGTTGCCGAGATCTTTGTGGATACCGCCCAGGTTGCTGTGGGAATCGGGGTTGTCGGGTTTGAGTTCTAGTGATTTAAGGGTGGAGGCAAGAGCTTGATCGAGGTTACCGAGCTCCTTGTAGATGCCGCCCAGGTTCATGTGGGCAGTGGGGTTATCGGGCTTGAGCTCTAGTGATTTAAGAGTGGAGGCAAGAGCTTGATCAAGGTTGCCGAGATCTTTGTAAATACCGCCCAGGTTGTAATAGGCATCTGGGTTATTGGGCTTGAGCTCTAGAGATTTGAGAGTGAAGGCAAGGGCTTCATCAAGCTTGCCATGCTCTCTGTATAAATTGCCTAGATTGGCATGGACGTTCGGATCATTGGGATTAATCTCAATGGCTTTTTTGTATAAGGCAATTGCTTCTTCTGGCCTCTCACTGTTTTTATAAATAACCCCTAAGTTTGAAAATGTAGTTTCATTTAAGAATCCAATATCGATTGCTTGCCTATAGAGATTTTCGGCATTTTTGATATCTCCTTGTATGTGTAGTCTTATTGCTTCTTTGTGAAGAGCTTCTCCTTCTGACTGCTTCTTTAGGTTGGCAAGGTTATTGATAGCAGGAGCGTAGTCATTATTGATTTCTAGGGCTTTTTCATACCATCCAAGGGCATTAACTTGATCGCCAAGATTCATAAAAATGTTGCCTATGTCTTTAGCTATTTCAGGATCACTGCCATCGAGTTGATGAGCTTTGACAAGGCATTGCTGTGCTTTTTCTAATTGCCCTAGAGCGAGTAATGATTTCCCTGCGTATTTATAGGCAAATGCCTCCTCAGGATTCCCCTGAAGAACGTTTTGGCAAGCCTGTAGGGACTCCTGATGGCGACCAGCGGCTGAGAGCTCTTTGATGGTCGCCAGATCACTCACGAAATTAATGGCCGAATTGGGTCGACTTTACTCCCGATTACGAGCCATTCTCCAAACAAGATGAGAAGCTCTGGCTTCTCATCTTGTTTAATGCACCCTCGCTTCGCTCCCGCATTTCTTTCGCTGCCGCAGGTTGCGAGATCAATTTCTAGCGTTAGCGCCAAGGCTCAGCGGTGTAGCAATCGGCTGGCGAACTATCTCAGAAGCAAAAACGGAATTAATCACAGGAGTATCAACAGTGTTGGCGGCTTGGTGAACCACGAACAACGGCCTGCCGCTAGCGATTTTGAGGGCTGGGAGGCCACCTTGATTAATGCACTCCAGAAGAACCTAAAGGGAGGGGGGGGCTCCTCTAACTCCACTTGAGACTGCCTTGGATTTCGAAGTCTTAGCATGGGGTCATGGAAATATTCATTTGACCGCAGATCGAACTGAATCCATCAGCTTTGCCTACCTGGGTGATTATTGATTGAGAGTTATAGGACCTACCATGGCTAGTTTCATCTCCGACCCTTGAATAAGCACAGTCTTTAGGTGGCTATGATATTTAAGGTTATTGATTGGGTTGTATGAATAGGCAGGCAAGACCTCGCACTATTTAATAGCTCAAAAGTGCACTGGCCAAGCCAGTTAAATATATTTTTTGGATATAAAAAGGATGTTTCTTACAACAAGCTTTATTGTTGCTTTGCTTTAACCGGTGAGCGGATCCTGGAACTCTGTGCCCTGCATATCACCATCGTTAGCAGTGGTATTGCCATCAGCGCCGATCACACCCACAGCCGCTGGTGATTCGAGTGCCGTACATCTGCAAATGTGGTTCATCTCAGCGGTGAACTTATTTACTAGTCACTCTCTTGAGGTCTTCCATCATTGGGCTCCAGTCATGCCTATTCATTTGGCTGACTAGCCAAAGGCTTGCTTGAACGAATCACGTATTGTGCGAAAGCTGGTGGTTCTGTAGCTGCGGTTGTGAACTTCTTCGGAGTGGCCCATTGCTGCGCAAAGATCAGCCTTGTGCACCTGCATTGATTCGCAAACGAGTGAATAGGTGTCGCGGAAGCTATAGGGCCTGAGCCATTCACCTTGCTCGGCTTTCTGTTTCACCAGTTCCTGCCAATAGGGCAAACGGCGCAGGGTTTTCCCAAGGTTGGCGCCACTGATCTCCATGGGATTGCCATCGCTGCCGATCGGTAGCTTCAGCTCACAGCGCTGGATTTGACCCACAAGCTCAAAACTCTGGCCGGCTACGGGAACGGCCTCAAGCCAGCGGGGCTCATTTGATCTCTTCACGCCACGTGTTGTGTAGACCTTGCCCTGGCTGCAAAAGAGCTGAGCTTCACCGTCGGCATTGGTTCGAACGATCAGGCAGTTCACTTCCCACATCCGTAGACCGAACACCCGCAGCAGTCTGGCCACATTCGCCCAACCTTCTTCTAGGAGCTCGAATAGTTGCAAGCATTCAGCATCAGATAAGGTCGCCTTGATTCTCCTTTTAGCTGAGCTGCCGCGGAGTTTTTCGTATTCACGTGGGCTGATCAACCAGCACTGGGATTGCCTGTGTTCATGCACGGCGAATTCAAGGAAAAGTTTGAGGGCCAGGCTGCATTCGAGCCTGCTGGCCGGCATGTTGATCCACGGCTTAAGAGGCTCCCCAAATCTCACGCCTGCTTTCTGGTTTGTTCTCTTATGTCTAAGGACTTTGTCGGCAAGTTTTTTGCCTGCTCGATAATGTAAACCACATTACTCGGACATTGCAGCTTCTGCTAAAATGTAAAATACTATTAAAAAACCCTGAAGATAGAGTCTATCGAGCAACTCATGTTGATTCCAAAAAAATCAAGGAAGAACTGGTCGACTCTGTACTTTTCGCCCTGAATCAAAACAAATTCCTCTATTTGCCTTTGCTTGCCGGAACTGTCTTCAATAACCAAGTAATCACCTTTATAGAGAAAAGTATTTAACTCATTCATAACGTTTAAAACGTTGACATGAGCATCTTCGATGACAATTTTTGATTTGCCCATGAAGGAATTAGCCAGTGGCAGGCAAGCGGAATTCCCTATTTTGCAGAGATCAAACTCTATAAATGTGACATTCTTATTGACTATATCTGGTTTCTTGATGTCATAGCTGTATATATGGGTTTCAAGGCCCAAGGCGTTGCATATGTCTGACATCCAAATAGCACTACCGCCAACGCCAGAACCGATTTCAATAATTATTTCTGGCCGGACCTCGTTGATTATCATCGAATAGATCGCAAGATCATTAGCGGTCTTAAAGATCTCATAATCTTTCCATTTTATAAGCGAGTGCGTGCCTTGGGAGACAGAGATTGGCATTCCATCCAATTGCCTTTGGCCTTGCGTCTTGGCTTTTCTTTTAGCAAGAGTAATAAAACGATCTTTTTTTGAGTCAACTAGAGATTCATATATTTTAAGTTCATCACACTGTGAAGCGCCAATGCCTCTAAGAGCCCTGTCTACTGCCTTGTCAAAAAATGTTGGAATATTGTCTTGGCTGATTATTTTTCGCACATGCGAATCGATGACATTTGAAATAATAGCCTTTGTTTCTACATGGGCTGACGTCAATTCAAAGTGTTGAGTAAAGCTGGCTATAGCTTGATCGAGGTTGCCAAGATCTTTGTAGATGCTACCTATTAGCATATGGGCGTCTGCATTGTCGGGTTTTAGTTCTAGAGATTTAAGCGTGGAGGCAAGAGCTTGATCAAGCTTGCCTAGATCTTTGTAGATCCCTCCCAGGTTCATGAGGGCAGTCGGGTTATCAGGCTTGAGCTCTAGAGATTGGAGGGTGGAAGCAAGAGCTTGATCGAGTTCACCGAGCTTTTTGTAAATGCCGCCCAGGTTCATGTGGGCATCGGAGTCATCAGGCTTGAGCTCTAATGATTTGAGGATGGAAGCCAGGGCTTGATCAAGGTTGCCGAGCTCTTTGTAGATGCTGCCCAGGTTCATGTGGGCAGTGGGGTTATCGGGGTCTAGCTCTAAAACTTTCTGTGTTGCTGGCAATGCTTCTTGATGTCGACTTTCGCTTATAAGAGCAGCCCCTATATTTCCCCACGCAGCAATAAATGTCTCGTCTAGTTTGATGGATGTTTGGAATGCTTTTATGGCAGCGTTGTTTTCGCCAATTTCAAGCAAGCAGAGCCCAAAATTGAATGGAATCAACTTGTTCTGTGATTGATGAGCGTTAAGCTTTTTGTATTCAATAATTGCTTCTTTGAATTGTCCGAGATTTTGATGTGTCTGCGCTAAAAGCAGTGAGCATTGTTCGCTGGGTGCAAGAGCTGATGCTTTTGCGAGCTGTTCAAGGGCTTTTCTAGGTTGATTTTGTTGTAAAAGTAGTAGCCCCTGATTGAGCAGTGCGTTGCTGGCATGCGGATGAATGTTTAATTCCTTCTGATAGTGCTCAATTGCTCGCTCGGGATTGCTTTTGTTTTGGAAGACGAGACCAAGGATTTCATTCGCTCCTGGCGTGTTCTCGTTGATGCCTAAGGCTTGTTCCGCGAATGATTCGGCTTGATCGAGATCCTTAAGTGCCAGATGGCTTGCTGCTGCTCCGATATATGCTTGAACCAGCTTTGGATCTGCCTGTATGGCTCGTTGGAATAGCTCGACCGCTTCTTGATTATTGCCTGACTGCTTCTTTAGGTTGGCAAGGTTATTGATAGCAGGAGCGTAGTCATTATTGATTTCTAGGGCTTTTTCATACCATCCAAGGGCATTAACTTGATCGCCAAGATTCATAAAAATGTTGCCTATGTCTTTAGCTATTTCAGGATCACTGCCATCGAGTTGATGAGCTTTGACAAGGCATTGCTGTGCTTTTTCTAATTGCCCTAGAGCGAGTAATGATTTCCCTGCGTATTTATAGGCAAATGCCTCCTCAGGATTCCCCTGAAGAACGTTTTGGCAAGCCTGTAGGGACTCCTGATGGCGACCAGCGGCTGAGAGCTCTTTGATGGTCGCCAGATCACTCACGAAATTAATGGCCGAATTGGGTCGACTTTACTCCCGATTGCGAGCCATTCTCCAAACAAGATGAGAAGCTCTGGCTTCTCATCTTGTTTAATGCACCCTCGCTTCGCTCCCGCATTTCTTTCGCTGCCGCAGGTTGCGAGATCAATTTCTAGCGTTAGCGCCAAGGCTCAGCGGTGTAGCAATCGGCTGGCGAACTATCTCAGAAGCAAAAACGGAATTAATCACAGGAGTATCAACAGTGTTGGCGGCTTGGTGAACCACGAACAACGGCCTGCCGCTAGCGATTTTGAGGGCTGGGAGGCCACCTTGATTAATGCACTCCAGAAGAACCTAAAGGGAGGGGGGGGCTCCTCTAACTCCACTTGAGACTGCCTTGGATTTCGAAGTCTTAGCATGGGGTCATGGAAATATTCATTTGACCGCAGATCGAACTGAATCCATCAGCTTTGCCTACCTGGGTGATTATTGATTGAGAGTTATAGGACCTACCATGGCTAGTTTCATCTCCGACCCTTGAATAAGCACAGTCTTTAGGTGGCTATGATATTTAAGGTTATTGATTGGGTTGTATGAATAGGCAGGCAAGACCTCGCACTATTTAATAGCTCAAAAGTGCACTGGCCAAGCCAGTTAAATATATTTTTTGGATATAAAAAGGATGTTTCTTACAACAAGCTTTATTGTTGCTTTGCTTTAACCGGTGAGCGGATCCTGGAACTCTGTGCCCTGCATATCACCATCGTTAGCAGTGGTATTGCCATCAGCGCCGATCACACCCACAGCCGCTGGTGATTCGAGTGATTCAACAAAGTCATTACCCGCTTCTACGGCGTTTTGATCCTTAAAGGCTTGGTTATCCCAGGCGGCATCGCCTGTTGTTCCCTGATTATCGAGTTCATCCCAGGAGATTTGATCAGAACCGGTAAAGCTTGATTGTGTTCCATTGGCGCCATTGATTGGTTGTTGATGCAGGCTTTGGCCCCAATCGGCATCCAAGACAGCTAGATCTGCCATCGAGATCTGGCCATCAAAGTTGGCATCGACTCCTCGCGCCACACTGGCATCAACAAAGCCATCGCTATTGGCATCCACTGCATCTGGATGCTCACTGGCTTGTTGTTGTCTTGCAGCACCAGCATTGAGATAGGCCAGATCTTTCATTGAGACCCGCCCGTCGTAGTTCAAATCGCCTTGGAAGGTAATTAGGTTTTTCGAGCCCTTTTGATTCTCAAAGACGGCTGAGCCTGCTGCTTTAAGACTCAAAATGCCGTCGCTGAGATCAACAACATTGCCTGCAGCTCCTGTGATTTCAATATCAGCAACCAGTTGCGCTGTTTCTTGGCCTGCTTGCGCAAATACGCCATCAACAAAACTGCCACTCGCGAGGTTTGTTGAGGCTTGATAGCTTTCTGTTGAACTGATATAAAAACTGGAGGTATTCAACAAACTTGCATTGTCATTGGCAACTCCCGTAATCGCTATGTCTTTGGCCTGAATATTGCCCACATTGGTCCATTCGCTTGTGGCTGTAATCGTATCGCCTGTTCGTACCAGATTTGTTTGTTTTGAGTTATAAGAGCCAATATCCAGATCACTACTTAAGATCAAGCCATCGCCTTGTTCTTCTAGATTGATTGTTGCCTCATACAGGGTGACTTTGGTTCCATCAACAGCTAAATCACCACCGAGATCACGCAGGCTCTTGATCTCGCGATTCACAAAACCACTTTCATCGTTTAAAGCTTTAGAAAATACTGTTTCATCTTGATTGGCACTCAAGCCAAAGAACAGCGGTGTGCTGAGATCGTCAATGCTGCCATCTGAATTTTGATTGAGTTCGGCAAGATTAAGTTCATTGAAATCAAGATCGATCGACGCCAAAACAGCACCATCTGAGCCGATGCTCGCGCCGGCATCGGTTAGATGGTTTGCATAGAGATCACCTGGATCTAGATCTCCAAGACTTGCAGCAGCAATCCGGATGGTTCCCACATCATTATCAATGCGTACCGCATTGGCGATGGGTAGTTGCCCGCCAATCGTGATATCAGATGCCTTGATCTCATTAAACAGATAAGGATCAAAGTTGATCGTGATATCTGCTGTTTCTAGGTTGTATCCAGCGGCCAGGCTCTTGGCTGTGATATCCAACTGATAGATCTCACTGAGATCAACTGAATCACCAAGAACGGCTAATTGCTTTCTTGCTTCGGCTTGTTCTGCTTCTGTTCCTTCTTTTAAATGCAGGCTATAGCCAAGTTCGACATCAAGATCTAATTCATCGAATTCTGTTCTGGCTTTATTCTCTACCCAGCTACTGGCTATTTCAGGGTTGGTTCTTTCGTCTGCTAGACCATTAACAGCAAGGCTAAATGATTTTTCAAAAGTTAATTGCGAAGAATCGCTAGTTTCTACTCGAATCCTATAACTATCTTTGGATTGATGTTCTGATGAATCATTGGCCTTCAGTTGATTTCCTTCTATTACGAACAAGCTATTGTCTTTGTCGCCTAAGCCAGCGACAAGCGAATAGGTATGGCTATCTCCAAAATTCTGGTCGCTAGTCGAGAGAGTAGCGACAACGGAGTTAATCGCTAAACTCTCTTCAAATATTAGATTGGAAATATCAATATTATTAGGCGCCTGTTGCTCAAAGCCCGTTGTAATTCGCGAAAGGAATATATCCTCTGAACCAGTATCATCAGCTCCTGCGCTAGAGGCACTGGTTCGGGCGCTGAGATACATCTGTCCATCAGCGACGAAAAGGCTCTTATTAAAGTCAAGAGGGTCAGAGAGATCAAAAGTTAGCTCACGGCTGATCGAACCATCTTTTTCAATCTCAAATAATGTGGTTTTCTTTGGCGTAGCTGATAATTGCATGCCATTACCTAAATCGTCATAATCTGCCCCAATTGCATAGGCACTGCCTCCATAGGAGACAATGTCTTCTATTCTTTGATCATCAGAATCTCCCCAGTGCTTGTCCCATAATATGTCTCCAGTCTCTAGATCACGGCTGACCAGTCGATAAGAATAATTGCTTCCCCATTTATCTAATGCTGTCGTTCCAGCAGTTAAAAGTTGATCTTCAAAGATCGTTGAACGCATATCGGCACTCCAATTCCCTACCGTTTGTGTGCTAAACCACTCCTCGTTGCCATCTAAATCGACCTTTACAACATGTGCTCCTCTTCCGGCTGCTTTGCCTTTTCCATGTGACGACGTTCCAAGATAAAGACTTGAACCATCGCTCTCAACATCAACAAAACTACTTAAAGGTGTGTTGTAATCTTTCTGCCAATTGATCTCGCCAGTTTCCGTTTTCAGAGATTTATAGATTGCTTTGCTACTTCCATCTTGAGTACCACCAACAGCATAAAGCTGATCATCAACAACTTTTAGGTCGTAAATAGCATGGTCTTGAGTGAGCGCCTGAGTCCATTGTATTTCACCATCTGTGTTTAGCTTGTTAATCTTAGAATCACCGTTAGTTTCACTCCAAGAAATATAGATATTGCCGTCCACATCAGTGGTTGTAGTTGTATTTAAGCCTGCATTGCTACTAACAGGACGAATCCACTTGGTGGATCCATCGAGATCGGTTTTAAGTACTTGAAGTTCATTTGTTTCTTTTTTAAGAAGTGGGATGAATAGATCTTTTTTGCTGGAACTTGCTTCGCGTAAAGACGAATTAGAAAACTGTTCAGCAAATGATTTTATTTTGCTATGTTTAAGATCTTTACTCATCACCCAAGCATCTGCCAAGGTGCGATTGCCATCAATAAAGGATAGGTCTTCAATATCAATGAGTGTATCTGTACCGTCTGGGGACTCATTGCGTGTATCTACAATTTCAATAGTGTCGTCTAATAAATAGTATTGATAATCAGATTTCTTACCCGTAAAGCGTGCCTTATCTCGACCCAAACCTCCATTAATTCTATCCCTACCAGCTCCACCATGAAAGACTTCGTTTTCTTCACTGCCCTGAAAATGATCTTCACCTGCAAGGCCGAAGATATGAGTCACTCCAGCTCTGCCTATTAAAAGATCATCGCCTTGTGTTGCATTGAGGTCTTGAGTTATGTTGATACTGATTGGTATGTCAGTATTGTGATAAAGATTGGAACTATCTGTCGCCCTAAAACCAATTGAATGCAAGCCAAGATCTTCTTCATCAACAGGACGACCACTTAGGTTGCCTTGACTATCCATATACAGCCAACTTGGGCCCTGAAGATGTGAATACGAAATCGAATCTCTATTAGGATCAACATAACTATCAGCTACAGAGAAGGAATAATCTTTTCCTATAGGAACATTACCAAGGATCCATTCTTCAGTTTCATCTAAATTTTCTTCCTGCATTTCTAGCAAGTTAATATCTTTTTCGCCAGGGTTGTCAAACAGTGGAGCGCGTTGCCATTGATTATTCCAACTGGTTATAGGAGCAAGGCTAACTACTCGAAAACCAATTTCATCAGATTCAACATCGGCATTATTGCGATGTCCTTCAAAGTTCCAAGTGATACGTGAATCTGAGCTAAAGCCTGGATCTTGATCGCGAAAATCTCCGCCTACCCGATAACCTCGATTTTCAGTCCACTCATGAACATTACCAGTTTGATCATAAGTTCCATAATGACTCGGAGTTGCATAGGAGCCGACAGCTTTTGCTTCACCATCTATATCGCCAAAATTTGCATCATCAGTGGAGATTGTATTGCTTTGCGTCGCATAAGCGAAATAGCCTAATTCTCCATCCTTGCCGCCATTTGGACCACCTGAATAATAAGCAGCTTTATGCCATTCATTTTGATCAGCAATGGCAACACCTCCATTGCCCCAGAGATTTACATCGTGCCAACGATCTTGATATGAATTATTACTATTTATATTTCCATAGGTGCCAATATCAATGGACCCAGATGTCATCCAATTACTGAAGCGTGCTGCATCCTTCCAGCTGACGTTGGTTACTGGGTGGCGCTCCATGTCGGCAACACTTTTATAAACCCAATTCCCTTCCTCTCCCTCACGAACAATATTTTTTGAAGCCATATTGGGGCTCCATAATCCGTATTCGTCGTTATAACGAGCGGCATTATTCAGGAAAGTTGCATACTCGTCATTGGTGACTTCATATTTGCCAATGTAATAACCATAGCCAACACTTCCGACATCATTTTTGCCGCCAACTGTTTTTTTACCATTTGGGTTGTTCACATCGCCTACATAGACAGATTCAATTTCTAGTGAATCAAAGCTATCGTCAACTGTAAATTGCCATGTATCACCTAAAATAACAGTGTCATCAGTAATTAAATCTATATCTTCGCCCTGATTGGTTACCGTATCAATGCGCCAGTAATAGGTTTTGCCAGGAGTAAGTACTGATGGTGTGAATATATTATGAGATTTAAGTTGTGAAGCTTGGAATGTTAATTCAGACGGATCTGAGCCAAGATAAATATTATTAGCAACAGCCTCTCGCCCCTCCAGCCACATCAGGTCTGCATCAGCCTTAACGGTTAATGATCCATCTGGAGCGATAGGCATCCTGGCCGTATCCGTTTGATGGCCTGGAATCCAATAGGTTGTATCACTAAATTCATATGGTCCGATATCAGGAGATTGCCCTAGCGTTCCAGAGGTAACTCCTTCAACAGGATCGCTAAACCCAGGGATTGATTTACCAGCATCAATCAGTACCGAGTCGCTGCGAAGCCTGAAATCAAGATTGCCTGGATCACGGAGCTCTTGATGGAGAAGTTTTGGTTCTCCTCCATGACCACGGTCAAACGCTGATGAATTATTTGTTTTGTCCTCGGGGTTCAGAACAGGAAGCCATGGGATCGAATTAGCAGAATTATTGTGAACAACAGAAAGGTGATTGCCCTTTTGGGGTAATGAGGTGTCTCTGCTTATTATCCGATCATGCTTCGTAATACCATCGCCGTTATAGCCGTAGAATTTTACAGATGGAATACCAAGATCCACTGTATTATTAAAGGCTAGGTTGTTATGTATTTGGTGTTGATCTCCTTTGAGGTAAAAACCACGTCCATTTTGGAAGCTGACGTTATGGTCAACAATTCGGTCAACTCCCCCAGGGTGTCCATCAAGACGAATGCCATTGCGTGGTATGTCATGAACCCAGTTACGTCGAATGACAAGATTGTCAATTGATTGGTTGGCTGTAATACCACCAGTATCAGATGACCACTTTGTGTCATAAATATGATTAAGTTCTAAATGATTGTTGTGCCCTGGTCTCCCCAGGCCGCCCCAGCCCATATCATGTACGCTATTACGAATTGCAGTTACATTGCTCTGGCTCATCACAACAGGGCCACCATTGGAACCCCAAAGCATGATATTTGAATTATGAAAATGATTATTTTCAAGGTGAATATCAGATGATGAATTTCTGCCACCATCAAATAAAAGTCCATAACTATATGCGAATTTATTGTTCTTAAGGGTTAAATCTGAAGCGTGATTTCTTACACCCTTAAATACATTTCCTCCTGGGAATTGATTCTCTCCAAGCATCAGCCCGTTATGGGCTGGATAGAGAAAGCTACTATTTTCATAAGCAATATGATTAGAGTTGATAATCGAGAATGCGCCTGAGAAAAGGTTTACGCCATCAAATCGAAGATTATTGCTGCCGTTGATTTCAATAAGATTGTTGCCCTCGTAGCCACCTTTTTGATGAGTTCTAGCCTCTATATTTGCGTTGTTTGGGTTTTGATCATTTTCTAGCCAGGCAAAGAGATCTCCCGTATTTTTGTCGTAATACCACTCCCGTGGAGTATCAAGAAGATCAATATCACCCTCAATAAAATAATCTCCACCACCCAATTTCCCACTGCTTGTTATATTGAGAGCCTGAGGATCAGACAAGAACTGGCTTTCCCCTGCATCATGCGACGTGATGACAGCAGCACCTTTGCCTTTGATATAAGCAGTAGCACCTTCAACACTGACACCAAGCTCTTCTAGACCGCCATTATCCTCGTAAGAGCCATCAGCAATCTTTTTGGCTGAAGACCAGGTGTGCCAGAAATCAGCATCTGGCTGGTCATAGTCTTTATTGATATTGGGCCAGCGGGCCCCAGTAAGCATCTTGTTATCGATGAATAGCTGAGAGACATCAAACTGAACATCTTCATTCCATACGTTTGTTTTCCAGATGTTCCCTTCGTGAATTGCCCATGGGCTTTGGATTTGCTTGGCTCCAGAGAGCAGAACATCTTCATTGTTGTAATTCTGGAAAGTAATCCAATTATCTTCTGTGCCATGAACACCATCGAGAGTCAAAGCCTCTCGATAGATCCCGCCTCGAATATTAACAACATCGCCTGCCCCAACTTGATTGATCGCATGTTGGATTGTTTCAAATGGTGCATCAATTGTGCCTAAGTTGGCATCATCTCCATCATTAGAAACGTAATACTCAAAAGAGGTATTAGTAGTGCTTGATGCTGTCTCACCCTCAGCCTCAGCCTCAGTATTTGTAGTTGGTGCAGACACCTTTTCTGCTAGGTGAAGGCTGGGAATTGGATTGGCGACGCTATCACTGTTGGCGCTGTCATCACTAATAAGGTTTTCGCCAATACCAAGTTGCTCACCAGCACCAGCTTGGCTTGCATTGATGCTGGCCTGATCGTCTTGTTCGTTGCTGTGATCGAGGCTGCTCATCGCCGCAAGCCTCGCCAGCGGCTTAGAGCTTGCCCTTGCCCATGCTCATGCCCATCGCCATGCTCATCCGTTTGGCCTTGCCCTTGCTCATTCACTTGGCCTGCTTCCACTCGCGCCAACGCTGGCAGCATGATTTGCAGGCAGGCTGAACCATCAAGGAGCTCGCTCAGCTCCCTGGCCAAAAGATCAGTGTTGGCGGGGGGTCGCACCTTACAAGCGGTTGATCAGCACAACTTCAACCCTATTTCTAGGGGAAAACGCTTATCTCAGGCAATCACCTGCCAGAAGACTTATCGATTCACTGCCGTGATGTCGTTGAGTATGAGTTAGAAGAAGAGATGACTAAAACCTTGCGAGAGCTTGCTTTTTAGCCTTTTTCTTTTGGCTTTTAGCCTTGCCTCTGCTTGGCAGCCTTGTTGTTGGCTTTGAGGCCGTTAAGCGGTGAGCGGATCCTGGAACTCTGTGCCCTGCATATCACCATCGTTAGCAGTGGTATTGCCATCTCCGCCGATCACACCCACAGCTGTTGGGTTTTCCAGTGATTCAACAAAGTCATTGCTGGCTTCTACGGCGTTTTGATCCTTAAACGCTTGGTTATCCCAGGCGGCATCGCCTGTTGTTCCCTGGTTATCGAGTTCATCCCAGGAGATTTGATTAGAACCGGTAAAGCTTGATTCACTGCCATTGGTGCCATTAATTGGTTGTTGATGCAGGCTTTGGCCCCAATCGGCATCCAAGACAGCTAAATCTTCCATCGAGATCTGGCCATCAAAGTTGGCATCCACTCCTCGCGCCACACTGGCATCAACAAAGCCATCATTATTGGCATCCACTGCATCGGGATGCTCACTGGCTTGTTGTTGTCTTGCTGCACCAGCATTGAGATAAGCCAGATCTTTCATCGATACCCGGCCGTCGTAATTGAGATCGCCTTGGAAGGTAATCAGGTTTTTTGAGCCCAATTTATTCTCAAAGACGGCTGAGCCTGTTGCTTGAAGGCTGAGGATGCCTTGGCTGAGATCAACAACATTGCCTGCAGCACCTGTGATCTGAATATCGGCAACCAGTTGCGCTGTTTCTTGGCCTGCTTGCACAAATGCTCCATCAACAAAGCTGCCACTCTCGAGGTTTGTTGATGTTTGACTGTCGTCAGGTGAACTGATATAGAAACCAGAGCTTGCCAAACTTGCATTGGCATTAGTTAGGCCAGTAATTTGTATGTCTTTGGCCTCAATATTTCCCACATTGGTCCATTCACTTGTTGCTGTAATCGTATCGCCAGTTCGTACCAGATTTGTTTGTTTTGAGTTATAAGAGCCAATATCCAGATCACTACTTAAGATCAAGCCATCGCCTTGTTCTTCTAGATTGATTGTTGCCTCATACAGGGTGACTTTGGTTCCATCAACAGCTAAATCACCGCCGAGATCACGCAGGCTCTTGATCTCGCGATTGCTTAACCCTGCAGCATCGGTGAGATCCTTAGAAAATACTGTTTCATCTTGATTGGCACTCAAGCCAAAGAATAGTGGTGTGCTGAGATCGTCAATGCTGCCATCTGAATTTTGATTGAGTTCGGCAAGATTAAGTTCATTGAAATCAAGATCGATCGACGCCAAAACAGCACCATCGGTGCCGATGCGCGCTCCTGCATCGGCTAGATGGTTTCCATAGAGATCTCCTGGATCTAGATCTCCAAGACTTGCAGCAGCAATCCGGATGGTGCCGACATCATTATCGATGCGTACCGCATTGGCGATGGGTAGTTGGCCGCCAATGGTGATATCAGATGCCTTGATCTCATTGAAGAGATAAGGATCAAAATTGATCGTGATATCTGCTGTTTCTAGGTTGTATCCAGCTGCAAGACTCTTGGCTGTGATATCCAACTGATAGATATCACTGAGATCAACAGAATCACCAAGAACGGCTAATTGCTTTCTTGCTGTGGCTGGTTCTGCTTCTGTTCCTTCTTTTAAATGCAGGCTATAGCCAAGTTCGAGATCAAGCTCTAGTTCATCAAAATCTGCTCTGGCTTTATTCTCTGCCCAGCTACTGGCTATGTCGGGGTTGGTTCTTGTTTCTACAAGGCTATTGACCACTAAGGGAACAGGCACTTCAGTGTCGTCAAAGGATCCAGAGGAATCAGTTACTCGAAGCATCACCTTATGTTTACCTATATCTTCTGCAGAAGGTGTTGCTGTCACTGAGCCATCAACATCTACAGCAATCCATTCGGGTCCACTAAGTAGGGAAAATGACAGGGGATCATTTTCAGGGTCATAAACAGAGTGGATCAGTGATGTCGAGAAATTTTCGCCAGCTATAGATTCACCAAGTGACCATGTGGTCGCTATCCATGATGGAGCTTGATTTTGATAGTCTGGTTCATTAGAACCAATCGGCAAAAGGCTGACGACACGAAATCCTGTATCAACCTCTGCATTGACACGTTTTAGATCTTGACGACTCTCTTTAGATAGATAGGTAAGATTCTTATCGCTATTTGTTGAGCCTCCACGAACAAAAGTTCTTATCGTAGTATTGTCAGCTGCTTCTTCTAGAAGTTCTCTAACGTTGCCTGTTTGATCATAAGTGCCATAGTAACTTGCATAGTCTTCGTAACTGCCTACATCAGTTAATAGGGAAGGAGCCGATCCAATACCATAGTTAGACTCTTCTAAACTGAGATCATTACTTTGTGTGGCATAGTTCCAGTAACGATTTTCTCCATCATCTTGTCCGGAAAAATATGCAGCTTTATACCATTCATCTTCATTGGCCAGTGCAACACCGCCATTCGCCCAGGCATTTTCACTACGAGGATTTGCTCTGTCAGTAGCTATCCTGTCGTAAATCCCTTCTTCTGTGTCGCCACTTGTCATCCAATTGCAGAAGCGAAGAGCACTCCAATAATTGACGAAATTAACTGGGTGATTTTCACGATCTTCAATCGTGGCGTATGAATAACTACCATCTTCACCACTGCGAATAATAGCGCCATACTCTTCCATTTCGGAACCAAATAATGGATATTTCTTGTTGGGCTCAGTCTTTGCTGCGTTATTGAGGAATTCTATATATTGTGAATTAGTTACTTCATATTGTCCGATATGATAAGGGTAGTCTACTGAACCAAAGCCATTGACATCACTCTCGTTCCCCTCATTCTCAATGAGTACTGTTGGAATATAAACAGGCTTTTCTGATGGATGAGGGACTGTAAAGTTCCATAGATCGCCTTCAATTACATCATTATCAGTTACGGTATCAACTCGCCAAAAGTATTCATTACCCATTTCTAGATCAGGGGTGAAAATATTATTTTCCTGATTGCTCACTAACTCCAATGTGTTGGCATCTGTGCCAAAGTAAATATTGCTTGAAACAGCATCTCGACCTTCAAGCCACATTAAATCGGCATCTTTTTTTACTGTGAGGGATCCATTGGGTGCGATAGGCATACTTGCTTTCTTTGCTTGATAACCAGGTATCCAATAATTAAGATCTCCATATTCGTAGGGGCCAATGTCTGGACCATCTCCTAGATAATTATCTGTATATCCAGGAATATGAGTGCCTTGATCTATGAGTGGTGAATTCTCCTTAGGTCTGAAATCAAAGTTATCAGGATCACGTAACTCATTTTGGACATTTTGGCCAAAATCACTTCTCGAGATATTGTTTGTGATGTCGTCAGGATTAATAACAGGAGCAATGCTGTTATTGTTTCCAAGATTATTGTGAACGATTGAATAATGATTGCCTTGGTGCAAATCTTTCCCCTCT
Source organism: Prochlorococcus sp. MIT 1327 (assembly GCF_047304785.1). NCBI lineage: Bacteria > Bacillati > Cyanobacteriota > Cyanophyceae > Synechococcales > Prochlorococcaceae > Prochlorococcus > Prochlorococcus sp. MIT 1327. The sequence continues at coordinate 2,464,277 of NZ_CP138972.1, read as the reverse complement.
CTTCGACCATCCGCTCTATTCTCGTAGAGCTCAAAAACATCTTCAGTAAATTTTATATCAGGATCATCATAACCATAAAATTTATCATGTGAAACATGAATGTCAACATGAGTATTGTCAAGGGCTAAATTATTCAAAACAGTATGTTGGTCACCCTTGAGACGAGTGCCACGTTTTACATTAAACATCACGTTATTATTGACTGTTCCTCTCATGCCAGCAGGGTCACCATCAAAGCGAATACCGTTCCGGCCGGGTAGATCGTGAATCCAATTATTGCGAAGAACCAGGCCAGCCACACTCCCTCTATTGACTTGAATGCCTGAATCATCACCATGGAAATGGTAGTCATATATATGAGCAAGCTCGACAAGACCCTCCTGATCTTTTTTTAAGTTGTTCCCATTACCAAATTTTCCAATTCCACCAAAACCTATCGTATGGGCGGTTAACCTACTGACTACATTCCCTCGTGCTACACCAGCAGTCCATACTGCGCCACCACCAGTAGGCTTATTATGAAAATAACAATTTTCGATTAAATAATCCTGACCATGCTTACCATGATTCAATAATGTGTTGTAGGAATAGGCGAATTCAGAATTACGATAACTTATATTGACGGACATATTTGCGACGTCTCCGACAAAATTCCCCCTTGAATTATGATTATTTTCGTAATTTGAACCTATGTCATATAAAGCATCCGCTCCCAGCATATGAGTGTTGTGGCCTGAATACAAGAATGAACATTCGTCAAAATCTATATCAGTACTTTTCCAAAGCTCAAATGTACCTGTGTGCAATGTGATTCCATTAAAGTTTAAGAATGAGGAGTCATTTACTCGTAGTAATTGATCTTCATTGCGATAGTCGCTAGTTAAATAGCCCCTAGCATTAATATCTCGATGATTAGGATTACCATTGTCATCCATCCATACATAAAGCTCTCCAGAATTCTTGTCGTAATACCACTCTCTAGCTTGATCTAGCAGATCTATGTCAGATGTTATGTAATAGCTATCCTTGTAGGCCCTGTCTAAATCAACATCACCACCTTCTATTATAAAATTAGATTCACCTGCTTTGTGCTCCGTTATATGGCTGACTGATCCTTTGTAAGTGACAAGTAATCCATCTTCAACGCTGAAGTCTAAAGATGCAAGGCTATGCTTTTCTTCTACGTTTTCGAAACTACCATCATCACCTGGCTTTAGCTCGAGACTTGTATTATTGATGTCCCAATAACTATAAGGTGTTGGGTTCTCACCATCCGAATCATCGAGCTGATCCCAATCCTTCGTGATGTTTGGCCAACGGGCAGCCGTGAGCATCTTGTCATCAAGGAACAGTTGTGTGACATCAAAATCAACTGTTGTTTTCCATATGTTGCCTTCGTGTTGTTCCCATTGAGTTGTTATTTCTTTCGCCCCAGTGATTAAGACATCCTCACCTTGATAACCTTTAAATGTTATGGGATGATCCGCCGTTCCATGTATATCTTCTAAGAGTAATTTCTCGCGATAGATGCCGCCTCTGATATTGACAACATCTCCAGCTCTAACTTTTGTGATTGCATGCTGAATTGTTTTGAAAGGATTATCGAACGTGCCTAGATTGTCATCATCTCCATCATTGGAAACGTAATACTCAAAAGAGGTATTAGTAGTGCTTGATGCTGTCTCAGACTCAGACTCAGACTCAGACTCAGACTCAGACTCAGACTCAGACTCAGACTCAGACTCAGACTCAGACTCAGACTCAGGCTCAGGCTCAGGCTCAGTATTTGTAGTTAGTGCAGACACCTTTTCTGCTAGGTCATCGCTGGCAATTGGGTTGGCGACGCTATCACTGTTGGCGCTGTCATAGCTAACAAGGTTTTCGCCAACACCAAGTTGGTTATCAACATTCGCTTGGCCAGCATTGATGCTGGCCTGATCGACTTGTTCGTTGCTGTGATTGAGGCTGCTCATCGCCGCAAGCCTCGCCAGCGGCTTAGAGCTTGCCCTTGCCCTGGTTCCTCTGGCCGCAACGCTGGCAGCTTGATCTGCAGGCAGGCTGATCCATCAAGGGGCCCGCTCAGCTCCCTGGCCAAAAGATCAGTGTTGGCGGGGGGTAGCACCTTACAAGCGGTTGATCGGCATAATTTCAATCCTATTTCTAGGGGAAAACGCTTATCTCAGGCAATCCCCTGCCAGAAGACTGATCGCTTCACAGCCGTGATGTCGTTGAGTGTGAGTTAGCAGAAGAGCTGGCTAAAAGGCTTGCAATAGCTTGCTTTTAAGCCTTTAAGCGTTTGCTTTTTAGCCTTTGCCTTTTGTCTTTTAGCCTTGCCTCTGCCTGGCAGCCTTGTTGTTGGCTTTGAGGCCGTTAACCGGTGAGCGGATCTTGGAATTCAGTGCCAGCAATGTCGTTATCGCTGCTGTCGCTATTGCCATCAGCGCCGATCACACCCACAGCTGTTGGGTTTTCCAGTGATTCAACGAAATCATTACCCGCTTCTACGGCGTTTTGATCCTTAAACGCTTGGTTATCCCAGGCGGCATCGCCTGTTGTTCCCTGACTATCCAATTGCTCCCAAGAAATTTGATCAGAACCGGTAAAGCTTGATTGTGTTCCATTGGCGCCATTGATTGGTTGTTGATGCAGGCTTTGGCCCCAATCGGCATCCAAGACAGCTAAATCTTCCATCGAGATCTGGCCATCAAAGTTGGCATCCACTCCTCGCGCCACACTGGCATCAACAAAGCCATCGCTATTGGCATCCACTGCATCGGGATCCTCACTGGCTTGTTGTTGTCTTGCAGCACCAGCATTGAGATAAGCCAGATCTTTCATTGAGACCCGGCCGTCGTAATTCAAATCGCCTTGGAAGGTAATCAGGTTTTTAGAGCCCTTTTGGTTGCTAAACAGATCTGATCCATCAGCTTTCAAGCTGGCAATGCCTAAGCCGAGATCAACAACATTGCCTGCAGCACCTGTGATCTTGATCGCTGCATGCAACTGGCCTGATTCTTGCGCGGTGGAGTCGAATGCACCTGTGTCTGAACGAAAGCTGCCGCTGTTGAGGCTGTTGCGCGTGACCTGATCACCGTTTGCGCCGATGCCTTGGTAGGCAAAATAACTTTTCTCTTCTAATAGCTCTGCATTGCTGTTGGTGATGCCAGTGACTTGGATGTTTTGCGCCTCGATATTGCCAAGATTGGTCCAGGTGCTTGTTGTTGAGATGGTGTCACCTGAGCGAAGCAAATTTGTTTGTTTTGAGTTATAAGATCCAATATCAAGATCACTACTTAAGATCAAGCCATCGCCTTGTTCTTCTAGATTGATTGTTGCCTCATAGAGGGTGACTTTGGTTCCATCAACAGCTAAATCACCGCCGAGATCACGCAGGCTCTTAATATCGCGATTCACAAAACCAGTTTCATCTTCTAAAGCTGTAGAGAAGACAGTCTCATCTTGATTGGCACTCAAGCCAAAGAACAGTGGTGTGCTGAGATCATCAATGCTGCCATCTGAATTTTGATTGAGTTCGGCAAGATTGAGTTCATTGAAATTCAGGTCGATCGATGCCAAAACAGCGCCATCCGCGCCGATGCTCGCGCCGGCACCAGACTGATCAACTCCATAGAGTTTTCCTGGATCTAGATCTCCAAGACTTGCAGCAGCAATACGGATGGTTCCCACATCATTATCGATGCGTACCGCATTGGCGATGGGCAGCTGCCCGCCAATCGTGATATCAGATGCCTTGATCTCATTAAACAGATAAGGATCAAAATTGATCGTGATATCGGCTGTTTCTAAGTTATATCCAGCTGCAAGACTCTTGGCTGTGATATCCAACTGATAGATATCACTGAGATCAACAGAATCGCCGAGAACGGCTAATTGCTTTCTTGCTTCGGCTTGTTCTGCTTCTGTTCCTTCTTTTAAATGCAGGCTATAGCCAAGTTCGACATCAAGATCTAATTCATCAAAATCTCCTCTTGCTTTATTCTCTGCCCAGCTACTGGCTATGTCGGGGTTGGTTCTTACATCTGCTGTCTGGTCTTCTACGTTGTCATCATTAACGGGTTCTTCTCCATCATCATTAACAGAAGAAGCCTCTGCTTCTCCAGGAGTAAACAAGAGCGAGAAGGTTGAACTTGCACCTGGCAGGGCTAATGCTGATTGCTCCGAGGATTCTTGTGGCTTTAATTGCCTGAACTTCAGTGTATATTCTTCTCCTGAACCCGAAGTTAAATAGTCAAGGCTATTGCTGCCTGTTCCAGTAACAGTGCTAATAACATTGTTGTTAGAATCAAGGATCGCGGCTTCATATTCTGCGCCGTCAGCAACATTCACTTCGACATTCATGTTTTGCTGGATACCCGACAACGCTGATGTTTCTATGTTGTAGTAAAGCCATTCGCCATCTTCTGTTGCCGATGAAGGAGAGGTTGTGCCAAGCTCAAGTGTAGGAGCAGAAATCACACCTAATTTGGCCGCTTTGTTTTCTAGGTTGTTGTAATTAAATGATGGAGTTGGATCATTCGGCAGGTTGAATTTTAATGAGGCATTCGGTATTGGTAATCCATTATTTTTAATCTCTAATAAATACTCGGCAACTTCCAGGCCAGCCAAATTAAGCGTATGAGCATCTGATTCAGGCAGTTCAAGTGCACTTTGATCATCTGTGCTGTAGAGATTAAGTTGAAGATCCTTCAAATCATCAACAGTTTCTAAGCTGAAGAGCTTGATCGCGGTTTCTGCTTCTCCAGTATTAACAAGCGTAAATTTAAAGTATTTAGACAGACCTTCGTCGATTGCCAAGCTGTCGATATCAATATCATTGCCACTGAGACGGCCTAAATGAAAAGCTCCGGAAGCTACGGTATTTTTAGCAGACCAATCATTAACTGGTGTATCAAGCCATTCTGTTGGAATTGCACCAGTTTGGGCTTTTAAAAATTGATCCCACTGAGTATCTTGAATAAATTTTGAATGCTTATCAATGTATGTGAGGTTATTTTCTTGTCCGCCCTGCGGATAGAAAATGGAAATGCCCCGACTTCCTCGGTAATCAAAACTTTTGTTGATAACAGCCGCTTCTACAGCCAAGAAAACTTCTCGGGCAGCATCTCGAACAGTTTGATCCAACTTAGAGGATCTGTATACACCATCCATAAAGGAACCGAGGTCAGCTGTATAATTACCTGGTTGTGGCCCGCTTATGTCATATTCAGCGGCAAATGCTCTGGCTACTTCGATACGGTTGCGATCAATAAGACGTAAGTCTTTTGTTGTATCAACAAAAGCAGATATCTTTGCGGCCAATACATCCAAGTCATCAGTATTAATCGCAGACAATGTATTTTTACGATATCCGGCCTTGTAATCCTCAACAATGGACGAGGCTAATTGTTGAGGTCCAATCTGATACGGATTGTCAACCAGAGAGAGAGCATGGGTGGCATATCTTCCACTTCCAACTCCAGAGATAGCTTCACTGCCGATGGTTACCTGGGCAGAATCCTTTAACTCATAGGCTAATTCTAAGGTGCCTGTAAGGCAACCATCCATTCTCAATATTTCAAGATCAATCGATTCCTCTTGTTTGAGTTTCTCAAGAGATTCTGCAACTTCCTCAACATAGAGATGATCTCCAGCCTCATTATCAGAAATAATGGATTGAAGGCCACTGGAATGGCCATGAATCACTAAGGCCTGATTTTCTGCTGGGGCTTGTTGATTAGCCCATTTAATAAAATCAGTTAATGTTTTAGGGTCACCCATACTCTTTTCATCTAATACTTCAAAATCAGATGAAATCCAATCTTGATGGCCATCGCCGCGCAGCAGGGAGCGGCCAACAGTATTCCATTTAATTGGCTCTCCAGAGCCTGTTGCAGAATTATCATCCAAGTCAACCCAATTAGGTTGATCCCACATCACTGCAAAATTAACATCATCGGATAATTCGAAATTGTTGATCTGGCCTTCTAAATAATTAATCGTCTGATGAATATCAATATCTATATAAGCAGGAAAGTAATACAAGAACTGCCACGCATCCTTGCGATCTGGATCCATAGGCAAATGATATTTAATTTGATAATTATTTTTAGCCTTATTATTAGTATTGGAGTCAGGATTATCTACATCAGGGCCCTCTAAATCAGTACCACTAACTTTAATTGAATACTTGCCTGCAGCAACATCCTCTAGAGATAAGAACGATCCTTTAGAATTTTGTGTTGAAGAAGCGATCAGTTGCTGGCTATCGCGGTCGATCAAATCAAATTGCAATACACCATCGTTTTGGATGTAATCGAGCTTAATGAAATCTGTTTCAATCCCGTCATGCTTGGTTTCAAAGCCTATGTAGTCAACATCATTATTGTCATGAATGGATAATTGTTGTTGGTAGCGAGTGCCTGTAAAGGCACCTAGATCAAAGATTGTCTCTGGGCTGTTATTAATTTCGTAAGGATCAGCAGTTATTGTCTTTATAGGTAGATTAAAGGTTAAATCATAGTCAGCTGAATTATAGTATTGAGACCTGGCTTCAGCTCTAAGGAAATAGTCGCCAACAGGGAGATTATGGAGCGAAATCACCTCGTTATCTGAATTACTAAAAGAACCGTCTATATAAAATGGATAAGGAGAGTTCGCTTCGCGTGTATTTTCGCCGTTCTTGTAGCCATGCTCTGTTTCTATGGCTTGTAAAAACTCCTTATTATTTTGATCATATAGGTATAGATCCAAATCCATATCCCATTGATCAAACTCTGCCTTGATATAGTGATGCTCGTTTCCTGAGTCACGCATCGAGAACTGATAAATATCTCTATCACTTAGGTCATGGATTGCTGTATGAGTCAGTTGCTGCTTGCCTACAAATTTGCCGGAATCTATTAATTGATCGAGCTCAAAATTGTAATCATCAAAATTGAACGGATCAGGATCCTGCCATGAATTAAAACTATCATTTGAATGTTGGTCATCATAAACATCGCCAAGTGGCTCAATATTGATATCATCATTCCATGGATATCGTCTTTCGCTTTCAAAATATTGTCCTTTTCTGCCAGTAAGAAAAGCAAATCTATATGGAGTTACGTCTTTAACTCCATCAGCCCATCTATGATCGTAGCTGCTAACTCTGAAATAATATGTGCCAGGTTGTGCAAGTGGCGTTTTCCTGCCTGCTGAGATAAATTCCTGGCCGTTACCAGAACCCTCTACATTCTGATCTCGAGTCCTCTCCCAATGAGGAGAATATATGGGGTTTAATGTTTGATCATCGGGATTTAATCGAAAAGCCTCTAGTCTTAAGCGGCCATCACCCGAGTTGTAATCTAGATAAGCGCCTACACTCTTATCAGCGTTTATTGGATCAGTAATTGTATACTTGTACCAATCTTCTCGATTGTCAGGGCTGAGAGTTTCATAGACATCCTTGAATTGATGGTTATATATACCTGTTGGCATGTATCCATAGAACGATTTGAAAACTGATTTGATTCGATTCAATTCTTCTCCGTTACGCGTAGCCTCAGGTTCGTAGGCAAGATCATCTTTGTGTTGTTGTAGTGCTCGTTCTATCTCTTCTTGGGTTGTTGAATTATTTAAATTAGCCTCTTGCAAGAGATTTTTAGTTGGCAAATCATAATGAAGGGAATAGTTGTTGTTTTGCCCTCTTCCTATAATCTTGATGATGTAGTCATCAGCAGGCAGATTCAATAAGTCGATACGTTCGCTATTGCCAAAACCGTGTGAATAATCAATGATTTCATCGCCCTCTGAACTCAATAATTCAAGATCAATATTTCCTAGTTGGTCCCAAAAATCAACTTGTATGTAATCCTCTTCTTCTTCAAGCCAATGAGGGCGAGATTTAAATACTGTAGAGAACTTATAATAATCAGTGAAATTGTCTTCAGCAAAAGACAAATTCTTAAGCTCGCCTTGGCTATTGCGTAATGCTGAAGAGGTTAATGCGATTGAATTAGTATCATATACTTGCCCCAATTCAGTATTGGGTTCGTATTCATGATGGCGAATCTGATCAACGAATGAGCCTGTAATCGCGACTGCATTTTCTATGCTGCTATTTTGATAATAAGGCTGAGAGTTAAGATGGTCTGAACTTGTAATCAATTCAAAATCATAGTTCGTAGGCATTCCTGAAACCCTTGCCTGATAGGTTCCTGCTGATAAGCCTTCAAGGGAAATCCACTCATCGTCAGTTGGTTGAGCATAAGCAACAGAATCTGCTGTCTTGATCACTTGTTGGTTATCTTTTTGTACTAGCTCGAGTTTGAGATCTCCATCTTGACGATCGAACCTGATTCCTATGCCTTGATCTGTAGAGCCATCTCCAGTAAGCGTAAACTCGCGATTATCGATATCATTTAAAATTATAGCCTGATCTTCTAATCGAAGGATACCATCAACTACGCCTAAATCTACGTTTCTATTTTCATCTTCAAGAGTTTCATATAAGTCATCAGCGTAAAGATGATAATCTTCAGCTATGTTGTTTGCAATTATAGAATAAGCAATCGGATTTGATCCGAAATCACCTTGATCTTCATCGTAAACAACACTAATAATGTGCTCTCCTGCCGAGTAGCCAGCAAGATTTAGTTGATCACTACCGCCAGCAAATTGAAGTTTGTTTTGTGTTGATTCATGTTCAGTAACGATTTCTATTGATTGAGATGCAACTCCATCTCGCGGCAAAATAAACTTGTAATAGTCTTTATCGCGTGCATAATGGATCGTTGAGTCTTCATAAATAGTTTGATTAGATGATTGATCAAGCGTTACAGCATTCTCAGCTGTGTCAAAAACATCGCGTTGATCATTTTTATCTCCTTGAATTGGATTTGGTGGCCCATTAAATTCGAGAGAATAGTCTCCTCTCGGGCCTTGCCCTACTTGTAAAATATACTCTCCAGGCCCTAATGGTTTCCCTAATCTCCCCCCCTTATAATTTCCACTTCCGTCAAGAACAATGCTGGCACTTCCATCCGCGCCTTCTTCAACAGCACCGCGCTCCGTAGTTCCTCTGAAACGCCAATATGAATTAAGCCCGTGGTTAATGGGATTATACCAATTAGGGCGTTCATATTCACCATAATTTATGAGTGTTGGAGAATGACTTCCATTTCTATCCCAAACTCCCTGCTCTCGAGTAGGAGTAATATCATTAGAACTTAATTGTATTTTGGGTGTATTACGACCATCAAGAGAATTGATTGTAATATTATCATCAATATCTGGCCAATGATTGAGAGTTAAAGAATAAGTATCAAACGATCCTTTATTGTAAAACCAACCAGGATCCGTTGCACCCCCAATTACTTCGCGTTCTTTATTGTAAAACCAACTCGGATCCTTGTCAGCAGCCCCATTGACTTCGACGGCTTGATTCCAGCGGTCGTCGGCTGCTGTTGATTCCCATTGAACTTTGGCTGAATTCCAGCGGTATTTTGATTCCGATTCAGGATCAGGTGGTATATAAAATCTCAGATCTTCTTCATGCTGGATTTCCAGAGTTAGGTCATCAACTATTACAGGCGATCCATCTTCATGTTCATGTATTAGGCCCAGCGGGGTTATTGCTTGAGTCGCTTGCGGATCAACAGGAGAAGGCACATAAGGTCTACCATCATATAAAACATCATTATGTTCAAACCTATCGGCAGGAAGTGGATCAGCATATATGTTCTGGATATTAACTGTATAGTCTCCAAAATCCTTATCGCCTTCAATGACTCTTTGAGCTTGATTTGGTTGTATTTTTAAATAGTATTCTCCAGGATCTAAATTTTCTTCTACGAGATAGTTAAGATAGTTTATCTCTTTTTCAGACCTATAGTTATCATAGCGAAAACCTTCTGCTAAGACCTGTTTGTCAGCATTGAGCAGGAAAGTATCTACATTGTTTCTATTTTCATATGTTTTATCGGGCCGGGCAACAAAAATTGTTGTTTTTTCTGTATTGTCTTCAATCGAAAATTTGTACCAATCGTCATCTAGCTTGTGATTCAAACTGCCAGTGGTTGAATCCTGAACTCCTTGGTATATATCACCTGCATTGAAGGCTTCTGTTGCCGTTTCAAACGTATCGTTGCCTACTAGCCCTTCATGGCTATCACCATAGCGCATTCCAGTCGTTGGATCAATCGTTATACCAATCCTTGGATCATCCTGATCTAGGTTAATACTAATAGCGTATGAATCAAGATTTTCATCGGAAGTATTATATAAATGATTTCCAAAACTATCACTTCTAACGACTAATCCATACTCACCCGCTGGCATTCCATGCCAGGTGCCAGTGCTTTCGTCGCGCCATCCAGGAAAAGGTTGTTGTATTCTTTCTGAAAAGTCTGATGTCCATATTTCAGGAGTCCCAACGACTTCGTCACTGCTTGAATCAACAATATCAATCGAATGCCACCTCGATGCATCGTTGACTAAATTGAACGTAAAAACATCAACATCATGCTTCCATTCGTGATCAAGTGCATTCTGCACTTGAGCATCGCGGGGATGCAGATCCAATGGCTTACCTGTAGGGTTAAATGGCCCATTATTGAAATACACATGCGAGCTGAACCCACCACTACCCCAGAGCCCATTATCTGGTGGTTTATGGGTTAAGGCTAATTCTTCACCATCAAATGTTAGATCCGTAATGAATCCACTAACAAGATCGCCTAACGGAGTTGCTGTTTCTGGCGTGTCGTTTCTATTATCGCCTTCAAACCTATCTTTATCGGGGAAGAAAGTCTCAGGAGGCAATGGCCCTGCTGGAAGGCTAAATTCGATTTCATAACGCTCTCTATTTTCTATACCTGTAAATCGGTCCGTATAAAAACGAGACAAATCTCCTGCTATTTCAAGATAATAGTCTTTGCCTGCCTTAAGTTGTTGATATTCCTCTGGCCACCAAGAATCTGGCGTTATACTTTCTGTGGGTCCAACAGAGCGTATAGGGGCTACAAAAGGTAGGTGATAGTTATTCCCGTCTTCGTCAACACTAAGGTGGCCTCGGGCATAAGGGCTTACTACTTCTGTACCAGGTCCAAATTCAATCCCATCTTCGTCGAATATCCTGATACTTATATCAGCCCCATCTGTAACAGATGCTGTTATTTCTGTAATATCGTTTCTAAACTGGCTAATGTTAAAAGCTCTATCCGCACTCGATTTATAAGAATAATCTCCGATTGCATGTCCGCCATACGGGCGGCTGTAATTGTTTCCAAGAACCCCGTATGACAGCTCATCTGTACTGTATGAGACATCTCCATTATTGTTTGTAGTATCACTAACTTGAAACTTATAATAATCAATATCTTCTGCTGAATGTAATGTTAGATTTGAAAGCTTGAAGCCATCTGAGATCACTCCAAGGTCTACAGCATTTTCTAATTTCTGATTACCTAAGTTATTGCTATCGTATACATCAGCTCCAAATATCTCTTGGGTATATTCCTTTATATTTGAATGTTCGCCAATGCCAATCGAATATTTCGTGGGAACATCTGATTTGAGCTCGACTACATAATCGCCTGCGGCAAGCCCATCCAGCGGAATGATAGTTCTTGAATCAATTTCGATCTGGCCATAACTTCCCGACCCCGTTGACTTGGCATATTCTGCTGCTTTTATGAATGTTGTTCCATCAGCTTCAAGTAGGTTGACTTCTTGACCTTTAAGGCCGGCTAAATCTGTAAAAACAAAATCCTGAGCCGTTCCTTCTGCCAATAAACTAAATTTATATTTATCAATATCGTTTGCATTGTCTATTGTTTTTCCTGTAACAACTCGATTTCCAGTCCCACCCATTGTTCTATCATTTTCTGTTATTATTAAATCAATAATCGACTCCACATTGTTTTGATCTTCTTTGTCTTTTTTGAGATTTACTTCTAAATCACTATAACTTGTCTGGGCTTCAATTGTATATGAATTGGTCGCACCATCGACTCCAGAAACTCTGATGACACCATATGATGGTGCACGAGAAGGATCGCTTGAGTTGTTGTTGAGGATTAGCTCAGAATCATCGTCAAGGCCGGTTAACTGAAGCCCAATTTCACTGTACTCATCCGCGGACTGTTGCGGCAATGAAAGATGGGTGTCAGCGTAATAGCGCTGACTGTCTATACCCTGCGATATCCATGGTTGACTTGAATGGGGCCGGATACCACCTTCAATTACATTTAAGGGGCCAGAGCCACGATTAAATTTAACTTCTAATCGATCAACATTGAGCGCGCGATCATCAGGGTGTTTGTAAATATAATAATCAACATCATCTGATGTATTGATTGAAAATTGGCCTAATGTGGATTGCCCAGGCTTTAGTTCTCCTAAATATACTGCATCTTTTAATGTATCATTTCCAGATCCATAGATTGCATCAACATCCCATCTTAGGCTTGGGTTGTCATGGGGATTATCAGGGCCAACATGGCCGACTTGCAACAGCCTATCGTAGCTTTCATACCATTCAGGGCTATCTTTGCTTGCTGTTGGCTTAAAGCTAAGATCATAAAATCCAGCCTCATTATTTGGGCTTGATACAACCAGATCATATGAACCTTGCGGCAAGTTAGCTAGGCTAATCGATTCTATCCAATCAGATTCCGCAACAGGAAACGATTTTGGAATGATATATTCACTTCCATTCCATTTACTTAAGAAATAAGGGTCTGATTCTGAGGTGTAAATAGGCTGATCGCGATCAGCTTGATGTAGCGCTAATTGAAGGTCAGCTTGGCTATGGTCAAATTCTAGAACAACTTCGTTTACCTTTGTATCTTGATCAATTGAGAATCTATAGCGATCAACATCAGTGGCATCATTAATTGCTTTTGATAAAAGTATTGTGTTTTCATCGACACTGCCAAGCTGTAGGGCATGAGAAGATCCTTCTTCATCTGCCTGATCTATCGTAAGTGGCGGCGGTGCATCAAAATGCAAGCCATAAATACCATCTATTTTATCCGCATTTGTTGAATGGTTGATTTCAAGTAGATACTTACCTGCTGTTATGCCATCTAATTCCAATTTAGTTGCGAAGTCTCCACTGGTTCTTGGGAGACCATTCAATCCATATTCAAAGACGCTTGCTACGGAGTTGCCTTGAATATCTGACAACTCCATTGACAAATAATTCTCATCAATAAAATCATCTCTAATTAAATTAATCGAATGCTCTGCAGTCGCATCCGTTTCGAAGGTCAACAAGTACTTATCAGGTTTATCTTGGTAAAGCGTTAAATAAGGATTCGTCCCTGCGAATCCATAGCTTTGTTCACCCGTTACCTTGCCAAGATCATGCTTATATGATCTGCCAACGATCAGTTGATCAAATGGATCCGCCTTTACATTGTTACCAATAACGAAGGGGATGCCTTTTTCACCACTAACGTTCTCCCTATTGTTTGCTTCATATATTGCTTGATCGCTCTGATAATTAATATCACCTACAACAAGATAATATTGCTTGCCATTCTCCATTTTATCGATTGGATTCTCCCCACCATTCCAACCAGATCCTGATTCATATTCGCTCTCATTCTCAACCATCAAGCCTTCGCTATCATAATAAGTTTTAGATACCAGAGATTGTGAGTATGGCTCTATATTCCCGCTATCTTGGCCTGTATATGTGAAAGAATAGACTTTGCGCTCGTTCGCTTCTAGATAACCTGTTGACCTCCACTCTGTTAACGGCTCAACAGTTCCTTGGGTAATTGCATGATCAATTTCGTTTGAAACGTTTGTATTTGCAATTGATCCGATATTGTTTCCCGTAATCGATTGCAATTGCTCTTGGCTAGCTTGCGGTTGTGTATAGCCTGCCTGAAGAGTTTGCCCCGTTTCTATATTGGTATCAGTTTTAAGGTAAACGACATTATCAACGATTCGATAACTCTTGAGTGCAACATCTTCTCCATTGACATTCACATTAAATGCATCTAGAGGAGTATCATTAAAGCGACTTAATGATTGATCAAAGTAGAGAGCAACCTCTTGATAACTATCGGCTCCTCCATTGAGATCATTCCCTGTCCAGGTGCGTGGAATCGCTAATGCATGTGTTAATTGTGCTGTTGATTCTTTTGTTGTACCAGTATTGAACTTTAATGCTGATTGGTTTTCAAGTGCAGCGCTATTTCTGGTTCCATCAAGAATAACTCCTTTGCCATAGCCGATCGTATAGGCTGCATTTTCTCTTAGTGGAGAAGAGGGGTTAACGACGATGAGATTATTCTTTATTGTAACTTGATCAGGGTCATTGATATCAATCTCGATTGTATCGCCATTGTCATTAGAAATTATGAGATTACCTGACCCGGCAAAAACTTGATCATCAAAACTAAATTCAATCCTACTCTTTGGATCTACATCATTGCTCTTGTTATTTGTACTTGCAACATATAATAGAGGAGGTGTTGCGTCAGCACTTATTTCTAATTCGTAGTAGGCATTCCAGGGCCTATGATCTCGTTCCCAGGAGACTTGTGCATAATATGTTCCGGCTTCTAGATTCTGCTCTGTTGTGGTTATCTTTTCACCGCTCAATAAGTTACCATCGCTATCCAAAAGCTCAAAAACAGCAGCGCCTTGTGTTGGGGTTGGCCGGTCACTGTTGGAGCCATTGGTGTAAATCTCTTCGTTTTTAATTGCAATCGTATAATTTCTATCTTCTTCTACTATCAATTTTACCCAGTCTACATCGCTAGAATTGGAAAAATTACTGGCCAGTTTGTTATTGGGATCATCAACTGAATGAACATATTCAATCACTGCAGCGGTTGTATTATTGGCCTCAGGATCTATTCCTTCGGTTGAAAAATTCCATTCTGTTGGATCTTGAATGCCAGCATAATAGTTGCCGGATATATCTTTAATGGCTGTCTCGTCGATCAGTACAAAGTAACTCTCATTTGGCTTGAGTTCTTCTCCAACCTTGAATCTTACATCTGTTGTAAAATTGTAATAATCTCCATCAGTGATTTCTATTGATAATTGTTCAGCATCGCTCACGTCTATTTGTCTTACGTCATCAGAGCCATTGCTTAGCGTGATATATCCACTGCCTCTTTCTACTGCCTCATTAAATTCAATGGGCATCCATTCCAATGAAGTATCAACGTATTGTGCATTGTTTGATAGATTGTAATCTGGTTGCCAAACTGGCGAATCTTCATCATTCCGTTCTTCTATCTTGAATGATAATGTAGTGCCATCATCTAGCCCTTGCCAGTAATTACCTGCTTGATCTTTAATTGCATCATCACTAAATGTAAGTTGATATTCAGTGCCTGGTTCGAAATTGATTGATTGGAAATCTACTCTTTGATCATCAACAAAGCGGCTGGGAGCCCAAGGTAATTCAATTTTTATCCTCCCTAAGCTATTAGAGACTTCGATCCCTGGTGTTGTATAAACATAATCTGGCCATGGCCCTGATGGATTAGTGGAATAAAATGCAATCTCATTGTTATATCCATTATTATCTGTAAGAGTTATCGAGCCATTTTCCCCTAGCTCAATTGGTTCGTCGAAATAAAACCCAAGCGTTCCAACTTTATCGGTAGTTGGATAATCAAATGTCAGTGGCCCATCGCCCCACCGCGCTCCACTCATTGGATCCAGTAGGTATTTAAGTTGAGGTTGAGTGGTGTCTACAGGGTCTGCAACTGTTGCGGCAACGACAGAATTTGCTGATAGACCTGCTGTGATTGGAGTTATTAATGCTGCAGCGCTAACAGGAGGGCTCAAGCTGAGAACTGGATCATGGTTGCTGCTACGAATGCTGGTTTGGCTGCCATTGCCAGACAGATTGCTGTCTTCGCTATTGGCAGCAGACGTGTTAGCAGGTCTGGCATTGCTGTTATTTGTTGCTTCTCCATCAGCCGCTAAGGGCTGTTGGCCTGCATTGATGTTGGCCTGATCGTCTTGTTCGTTGCTGTGATCGAGGCTGCTCATCGCCGCAAGCCTCGCCAGCGGCTTAGAGCTTGACCATGACTTTGGCCATGCCCTTGCTCATTTCCTTGCCCTTGCTCATTCCCTTGCCTTTGGCCTTGCCCTTGCTCATTCCTATGCCCTTGCCTTTGCTCTGCTTCTACCCCACCCACAGCCAGCAGCTTGAACTGCAGGCAGGCTGATCCATCAAGGAGCCCGCTCTGCTCCCTGGCCAATAGATCAGTGTTGGCGTGGGGTAGCACCTTACAAGCGGTTGATCGGCACAATTTCAACCCTAGTTCTAGGGGAAAACGCTTATCTCAGGCAATCACCTGCCAGAAGACTTATCGATTCACTGCCGTGATGTCGTTGAGTGTGAGTTAGCAGAAGAGCTGGCTCAAAGGCTTGCGAGAACTTTCTTTTTAGCCTTTAAACCTTTTCCTTTTGGCTTTTGGCTTTTTAGCCTTGCTTCTGCTTGGCAGCCTTGTTGTTGGCTTTGAGGCCGTTAAGCGGTGAGCGGATCTTGGAATTCTGTGCCCTGCATATCACCATCGTTAGCAGTGGTATTGCCATCAGCGCCGATCACACCCACAGCTGTTGGGTTTTCCAGTGATTCAACAAAGTCATTGCCGGCTTCTAGGGCGTTTTGATCTTTAAAGGCTTGGTTATCCCAGGCGGCATCGCCTGTTGTTCCCTGGTTATCGAGTTCAACCCAGGAGATTTGATTAGAACCGGTAAAGCTTGATTGGCTTCCATTGGCGCCATTGATTGGTTGTTGATGCAGGCTTTGGCCCCAATCGGCATCCAAGACAGCTAGATCTGCCATCGAGATCTGGCCATCAAAGTTGGCATCCACTCCTCGCGCCACACTGGCATCAACAAAGCCATCATTATTGGCATCCACTGCATCGGGATGCTCACTGGCTTGTTGTTGTCTTGCAGCACCAGCATTGAGATAAGCCAGATCTTTCATTGAAACGCGGCCGTCGTAATTCAAATCGCCTTGGAAGGTGATCAGGTTTTTGGAGCCCTTTTGATTTTTAAAGACGTCTGAGCCTGTTGCTTGAAGGCTGAGGATGCCTTGGCTGAGATCAACAACATTGCCTGCTGCACCGGTGATCTCGATATCGGCAACCAGTTGCGCTGTTTCTTGACCTGCTTGCAAAAATGCGCCATCAACAAAACTGCCACTCTCGAGGTTTGTTGATGCTTGATAGCTTTCTGTTGAACTGATATAAAAACTGGAGGTATTCAACAAACTTGCATTGTCATTGGCAACTCCCGTAATCGCTATATTTTCGGCTTTGATATTACCTACATTGGTCCATTGGCTTGTGGCTGTAATCGTATCGCCAGTTCGTACCAGATTTGTTTGTTTTGAGTTATAAGATCCAATATCAAGATCACTACTTAAGATCAAGCCATCACCTTGCTCTTCTAGATTGATTGTTGCCTCATACAGCGTTACCTCCTCTCCTTCAACAGCTAAATCTCCTCCCAGTTCTCGCAAGCTCTTGATTTCGCGATTATCAAAACCACTCTCATCTTCTAAAGCTGTAGAGAAGACAGTCTCATCTTGATTGGCACTCAAGCCAAAGAACAGTGGTGTGCTGAGATCGTCAATGCTGCCATCTGAATTTTGATTGAGTTCGGCAAGATTAAGTTCATTGAAATTCAGGTCGATCGACGCCAAAACAGCGCCATCCTCGCCGATGCTCGCGCCGGCATCGGCTAGATGGTTTCCATAGAGATCACCTGGATCTAGATCTCCAAGACTTGCAGCAGCAATCCGGATGGTTCCCACATCATTATCGATGCGTACGGCATTGGCGATGGGTAGCTGCCCGCCAATGGTGATATCAGATGCTTTGATCTCATTAAAGAGATAGGGATCAAAGTTGATCGTGATATCTGCTGTTGCTAAGTTGTATCCAGCGGCCAGGCTCTTGGCTGTGATATCCAACTGATAGATATCACTGAGATCAACAGAATCACCAAGAACGGCTAATTGCTTTCTTGCTGTGGCTTGTTCTGCTTCTGTTCCTTCTTTTAAATGCAGGCTATAGCCAAGTTCGAGATCAAGCTCTAGTTCATCAAAATCTGCTCTTGCTTTATTCTCTGCCCAGCTACTTGCTATGTCGGGGTTGGTTCTGATGTCAGGTCCGGTTCCGATTGTTGTGATGACAACAGAAGAATCAAAAGCACTGGCATCGATCTCAAAACCTTCTGGAACAAAAACAGTCGTCAGGGGCGTGCCATCAAAAGCACCATCACCAATCGACGTGACGCTAGCTGGGATCTCAACAGTTTTTAGTTGAGTATTTGAAAATGCATTATCACCAATCGATGTGACGCCATCACCAATAACAGCACTCGTCAGTTGACTGTTCTGAAATGCATTATCTCCAATCGTTGTGACGGTAGATGGAATAACAACACTCGTTAGTTGCGTGCCTGAAAATGCCTCATCTCCAATTGATATGACGTTCTTGCCAATTACAACACTTGTTAGTGGAGTATCTCTAAAGACGCCATCACTAATCCTTGTAACGCTATCTGGAATAACAACACTGGTTAGTTGAGTATTGTCAAATGCTCCTTCTCCAATCTCTGTGACGCTATTAGGGATTTCAACGCTTGTTAGATGAGTATCAGAGAATGCGCCACGACCAATCGACGTGACGCTATCTGGAATAACAACGCTCGATAGATTAGTGCTTTTAAATACATTATCGTTAATCGAGGTGAGGCTAGCTGGTATCTCAACTTGCGTTAGCTCAGTGTTCCTAAATGCGTTATGAGCAATCGTAGTGACACCATTTGGTATCACTACACTCGCAAGTTGAGTATCATAGAATGCATTTGGACCAATTGATGTAACGCCGCTACCAATATCCACACTCGTTAGCTTGGTGCCAGCAAATGCAGATTCGCCAATCGAGGTAACGCTATCTGGAATGACAACACTCGCGAGTTGAGTATTTAAGAATGCGCCACCACCAATCGTTGTGACACCATTTGGTATCACTACACTCGCAAGTTGAGTATCAGAGAATGCATTTTGACCAATTGATCTAACGCCGCTACCAATATCCACACTCGTTAGCTTGGTGGAAGCAAATGCATGACGGCCAAGCGAGGAAACGCTATCTGGAATTACAACACTCGCGAGTTGAGTATTGAAAAATGCTTTATCACCAATCGATGTGACACTATTTGGTATCTCAACAGTTGTTAGTTGAGTATTGAAAAATGCATTATCACCAATCGTTGCGACACCATTTGGTATCACTACACTCGCAAGTTGAGTATTATAGAATGCATTTGGACCAATTGATGTAACGCCGCTACCAATATCCACACTCGTTAGCTTGGTGCCAGCAAATGCAGATTCGCCAATCGAGGTAACGCTATCTGGAATGACAACACTCGCGAGTTGAGTATTGATAAATGCATTAACACCAATTGATGTGACACTATTTGGTATCTCAACTTGCGTTAGCTCAGTGTTCCTAAATGCGTTATTAGCAATCGTTGTGATGCTATTACCAATCACAACACTCGCCAATGGAGTGTCCATAAATGCAGAATCGCCGATAGATTGAACAGAATCACCGAGTTCTACACTCGTCAATTGTGTGTTTTGAAAGGCATTATTACCAATTGATGAGATGTTATTGCCAAGATCAACACTCGCGAGTTGAGTATTGAAAAATGCATTATCACCAATCGATGTGACACTATTTGGTATCTCAACAGTTGTTAGTTGAGTATTGAAAAATGCATTATCACCAATCTCTGTGACACTATCTGGTATGACAACATTCGCCAAATCTCTATCCTTAAATGCACTATCACCAATCGATCCATACCCTTCTGGAATAGTGACTTGATTGCCTTGATCTAAAATGAGCGCTATCGCTTCTGACTGATTAAGAGTTGAGCCTATTTCTACTATTGGGCCATCATCATTAACAGAAGCCGCTAGAGCTTCTCCAGGTGTAAACAAGAGCGAGAAGGTTGAGCTTGCACCTGGCGGGGCTAATGCTGATTGCGCCGAGGCTTCTTGTGGCTTTAGTTGCCTGAACTTCAGTGTATATTCTTCTCCCGATCCCGAAGCTGAATAGTCAAGGCTATTGCTGCCTGTTCCCGTAACAGTGCTAATAACATTGTTGTTGGAATCAAGGATCACGGCTTCGTATTCTGCGCCGTCAGCAACATTCACCTCGACATTCATGTTTTGCTGGATACCCGACAACGCTGATGTTTCTATGTTGTAGTAAAGCCATTCGCCATCTTCTGTTGCCGATGAAGGAGAGGTTGTGCCAAGTGTGAGTTCAGGGCCAGCAATCAAACCTAATTTGGCGGCTTTGTGTTCTAGGTTGTTGTAATTAAATGATGGAGTGGGATCATTCGGCAGGTTGAGGGTTAGTAAGGAATTTGGTATTGGTGCGCCATTATTTTTGATCTCTAGTAAATAATCATCAGCTTCTAGACCAACCAAATGAATCTTCTGGCCATTTGAATCGGCTGAATCACGTAATTTTTCACTATGGTTATTGGTCCATAATAGTACTTGCAAGTCAGAAAGATCTTCTGTTGGCGAGGAGAGTTCTACAGTTGTATCGTCGGCTGCTGCATCAACCAAAGTGAATCTAAAGTACTTTGAGGTTGATTCGTCTACTGCCAAGCTATCGATATCGATGTCATTACCACTGAGGCGGCCTAAATTAAATGCCTCCGCAGCAAGGTTATTAGCAGCCGACCAATCATTAATAGGAGTTAAAAGAAAATCGCCAGTTGCTGCTTCGGCTTGCCCTTCAAGGAAACGATGCCATTGGGTATCTTGATTAAACTTAGAATGCCGAGGATCAGTAGTAAATGAGATGGAAATGCCATCACTTCTCTGTGCATCATAATTTTTATTGATTACTGCAGTTTCAACGGATTCAACAACATTTTGAGCTGCAATTCTTACAGATTCAGGCAATTCACTGGCGTTGCTTACAGAACGCATGAATTGACCAAGATCAACTGTCATCCCAGCACTCGCACCCTTGCCATAGCTAGGAGCAAATGAGCCCGCAAGATTGATACGGTGGCGTTCTTTAGGGCTCAAGCCATCAGTTGAGTCGACAAAAGCAGAAAGAGAATCTGCAAGAGCTGTTAATTTGCTGGTATCAATTGCAGATAAGGTATTCTGAAAATTAGAGCCTTGTGGATAATTGATCTTAAAATCTTCAATCATGCTCGAAGCAAGATCACGAGCATCTATTTCATAAGGATATCTATCTAACCATTGTGCATGGCTTCTATAAGTTCCACTTCCGGCTCCTGATATCTGTTCACTACCGATCGTAAACTGTGCAGAATCTTTTAATTCATAGGCCAACTCGAGGGTGCCGGTGAGGCATCCATCCATTCGCAATAATTCTAGATCTATGGATTCATCTGTTTTAAGTTGCTCGAGGGATGCCGCCAATTCATCTACATGGAGCGGTGCGTTGACTTCATTGTCAGTAATAATCGATCCCAAGCCAAGTGAATGGCCATGAATAAATAAGGCCTGGTTTTCGGCAGGGGCGACACGATTGGCCCATTGAATAAATTCAGTAACTGTGGTTGGATCGCCCATATTCTTTTCCTCTAATACTTCAAAATCAGAGGAAATCCATTTTGTAGTGTTATCGCTACGCAGGATGGAACGGCCTGTCGTATTCCACTTAGCTTGTTCGCCAGCGCCAGTAGATTTATTAGCATCTAAATCAACCCAATCCGGCTGATCCCACATGACTGCAAAATTCACCTCATCAGGTAAATCCCATTGCTTAATTTGAGCCTCTAAAAGATTAATTGTATAGTGCATATCAATGTCTTGATAGGCTGGGAAGTAATACATGATTGTCCATGCATCCTTCCGATCAGGATTTGTTGGTAAAACATAGTCAATTTGATAATTATTAGTAGCTTTATCATTACCATTTGAATTAGGTTCGTCTAAATCAACTCCGCTAACCCTGATTGAATACTGACCAGGCGCAACCCCTTCTAGAGAGAGATTAGATCCGAAAGGTTTTTGAGTAGAAGATTTAACAATGCTTTCTTGATCGCTGCTGTCACTATTGCGATCGATCAAATCAAACTGCAGCTCTCCATCATTAATAAAATAATCGAGATTAATATAATCACCTGCTGCGCCGGTATACTTGGTTTCAAAGCCTATATAGTCAACATCATTGCTATCGTGAATCGATAAGTTGTATTGACTGCGTCGGCCAGTAAAAGCCCCAAGATCATACAATGTTTCAGGGCTATTATTAACTTCATAGGGATCAGCAGATATAGTTTTTTCAGGTAGATTAAACTTTAAATCATAGTCTGCTGAATACAAATAAGCTCTATGTGGTACTACGGCCAGCACATATTCACCTTCTGGCAAGCCGTCGAGATTGATTTCTTCATTATCGGAATTACTAAGTGCATCCTTGGAATAATATAGACCCTGTCTTTCGCCATTGGAACCGGTTGTGTTTGCAAAAATATTGCCTTTGAACCAGTTGCCTTGCATCCATATGTCTTCTAGCTTGCTTCTAAAGGCTTGATTGTTTTGATCAAACAGAAACAAGTCTAAATCCATATCCCATTGTTCAAACTCTGCTTGAATAAAATGATTCTCATTGGCATGATCGCGCAGATTGAATTGGTAAAAATCTGCATCACTCGGATTAGAAATCGCTGTATTGGTTAACTCCTGCTTGCCGACAAATTGGCCAGATGCTAATGAATTATCAAGTTCATAGGTGAAAGCATCAAAATTAAATGCGGATTCATCATATACACTATTAAACCAATCATTCGTACCATGATCTTCATAGACATCTCCGAGAGGCTTTGGAAAGTTTAGATCGCTTGTCGTTATATTTCTATTTTTATATTCGTCAGTAAAATATATTTCTCTACCTGAGTAGAAAATCATACTGTAGGGCGTAGTATTTGTAGTATCATCAGTGCTGACTCTGAAGTAATAACTACCCGGGCCGCGTTCTTCGAAGCTGATGCTCTCTTGACCCTGCCCTGATGTTAAGCCAATTATTGGGGTAAGCTCCGCCTCTCCAGGGAGTTTTTCAAATACTTCGAGCGTGACATTGGCATCCCTCGGATCATAAAAAAGGCCTGCGGATGACTGAAAATGATGTGTTACATCGATCTGATACCAGTCTTCTTTATTATCAGGGCTTAATGTTGCATTGACTGGTTCCCAACTTGGACCTGTTTGAAGCCCACCGGAATTAGCAGGTAATGTTGGAAGGATCTCTTCATGCCATTCCGGGCCATCAAATCTAGTGGCTGGAGTAAAGGCTTTATCGTCTGAGAATACTGAGAGGGCAAGTTCTATATCTTCTTTTGTTGTTTGATTGTTTAAGGTATCTTCGTATGTGAAGGGAACAACTGGTAGTTCGTAGTTAAGAGAATAGCTATTGTTTTGTCCTCTACCAATAACCTTGAGGATATAGTCATCAGCTGGTAAATCAATAAGTTCAATTCTTTCTGTATTGGCAAAACCATGGGAATATTCAAGAATATCCTCACCATCTCCACTCAGTAGCTCAAGGTCTACATTACCGAGGTCATTCCAGAAATTAACTTCAACAAAGTTCTTTTCTGGCTGCCATCGGTTGCTTGAGCGATAGGGTGTGGAAAACTTGTAGTAATCTATAAAATTATCATTACTAAAGGAGAGTTGAGAAATCTCGCCCTTTAGATTTTGCCCATCATTGCTCGAAAGGTAATTACCAGTTAAGTAAGATTCACTATTCAACTGTTCGTCTTTTGAATCCGTAAGCAATTGTGCTTGGGCAATCGTATGATTCTGTCTGCCAGAAGTTGTTAGGATACTATTTTTATCAGTTATGATTTCAAAGTCATATTGATTAGGGACACCAGAAACCACGGCTTGATAGTTGCCAGCTTCAATACCATCGAGAGAAATCCACTCATGGTTAGCATTTTTAGACTGACTAGAGATATCAGATGACTTGAGCACAGCCTGATCTGATGGCCTGATGAGTTGAAGCTGAAGGTCTCCTTCTTGATGCTCAAAGGTAATGCCAATGCCTTGATTCTTTGTGCCAGCAGTATCAAGAGAGAATGCGCGTTTATCTATATCTTTAAAAGAGATAGTCTGATCCAGCAATTGCGTATGCGTAGAAACAAGCCCGATATCGATGGTTTCGTCTAAACCTTCTAACTTCTCATCGAAATTAACTGCTGATAACGACTCATCAAAATAGGGTATATTGGTCGCAAGTTGATATGTGATCGGTTCGAATTGGTAGTTTGAATCAACAGCCCAATATTCATTGTCTGGCTCGTCGTAGTTAACTTTGATTATATATTCACCAGGCTGGTAGCCAGCAAGCCCGCCGCGCTTTGTATCCTCAATACTTCGATCATTGTTGGTGACACGGGTGTATTGTACATCTCCATAAGGATCCAAATATCCTATATCTTTCAATATACTAGTGCTTATAGTTCCACCAATATTTGCATTGTCAGAAGAGAGGTTTATGGAATCAGTTGCTAAACCTTCTCGATCTAGAGTAAACTTAAAATAGTCTTTATCCTCTGAATAATGAAGGGTTAAATCGTTGATGATTATATCTTTATTTGATGATTGATCTATCTCAATGGCATTAGCGGCCGTATCTAAAACATCGCGCTGATCATAGATGTCGCCTAGTAGAGAGTTTGGAGGGCCATTAATTTCAATTGTATAGTCTCCTCTCTTCCCTGGTCCTACAGTGAGAAGGTATTCGCCTGGCTCAGGTGGGTTAAATTCCTGATAAACGTTGCCAAGGCGAAAATCATTATGTATTCCCGTGGAACCCCAGAGAATATTATGGTTTCCTTCGTGGTAAGAATGTGCACTTCCATTTCCTGAACGTGCTCCCCATTCTGCAGGATGATTCGTTTTATCATCGCCGAAAAATTTACTGGGGTCATAACGAAAGTCTTCATTGATCAGATCGAATCCAGGAGACTCATACCCTTCAGGAGAGGTAACTTTGATAAATCCATCTTCTTCAAATTTATGGTTAAGAGTGAATGAATATGTATCATAATCTCCAACGCCGTTGCCGGTTGGGTCCAGGCTAGTGATGAGAGAATCACCACGCTTAAGGCCTTGATCTAGATTTGCAGAATAGATGGTACTAGTACCATCTATATTATTACTGATAACGCCTAGGTCTGTAGCCTTGTCTAGATTTAGATCATCCCAGTAGTTGACATCATTACGGCCTGCTTCTGAAGCATCATAGTCATCAATTGATAATGGTTCGGAATAATGAAGGTTGATGTCGAGCCTGTAATCACCATGGTCTGCTAGCTCAGGCTGCGTATTATTTGATAAGGTTCGATCAACCTGATCAGCCTGGACTTTTAGATAATAATCACCAGGTTCTAAACCAAACTTGATGTCGTGCTTAGGCAGTATGATTCGATTGCCGAATACATCTGTGGTTGCCGCTGAATTATCTAACCCTAGAACCTCTTCAGCTTTATATACAACCTCTTGATCTGAATTAAGCAGGTATAAGTCGATATCCTGTTCGCTAGAAATGAGGATATAACTGTGAGCTATTTGGTTTGGGTCACCTAATTGATAGCTTTCATTTTCAGCAATTGTAAATTTGTAGAAATCGTCATCCTGCTTGTCATGCAGGCTGCCTCTTACAGATTCATATCCCTGCCAGATTTGTTTATTATTTAACTGCGTTGCATCCTGCCATCTGTCATTGCCAGTTGCTCCTTCATGTTGATCTCCTGCTCGGCTTCCATCCTCAAGATAGTTGGAGGTATCAAATTCGATATTGTATTGATTAAAGCTATCATGCCACTCGGCGCCTGTATTATATAAAGATCTAACGACCAGGCCATAGTCACCTTCTGGCAGCCCAAATAATGAAAAACCGTCCTTATAACCATCTTTTGATATCGATTGTGTAAAGTCTTCGTTCCAAAGTTCTGCTACTAGATGGTCCCAACGTTCTTCTCTCTCATACGTACTATCCCCACTACTAAAGAACCCTCCATCATGGGTGACGTAAATACTGTCATTCAAATGCTGATCACCCTTTAATGAGAATGTAAATGCATCAATCTCAAAGCGGGGATTAGAAGCTCCTTGGCTCTGCATTGGTACGCCAAAGCTCAATATTGGCTCTCCTGTGTTCATAGTCAAATGCTCGATATCAAATGTCAAATCATTTAAGACAACATCGCTATTGATTTCACCTAGGGGGGTAGCGGTTGATTTATGATCATTTCTATTCTCTCCTTCGTATTGATCTTTCTCTGGATACAAAGTATCTGGAAGAGTTGTAGGCGGTAAAAAGAGATCTAATTCATAGCTAACGTCTTTATAGATTTGCTCAACTCCACCATATGAGCTTTCAGTATTGTATTGTTGGATTGGAACCCCATAAGCACTTAAGTAATAATCAGTTCCTGGGAAGAAAGCATGTTCGCCATCACTAAAAGCCGTTAAAACAGTTCCATGGCTGAAAGTATGATCGGTATCCCTAAAGCCATAAACTTCGGTTTCAGGAGATAAACTTTGGTGGATCTTATCTTTTGGTTCATTGAAATAATTCTCACCACTTTCTGAAGTCCCCGGCCTTGCACCATAGGGTTGTTGGTTCTCATCATGTAGACCTAACTTTAGATAGCCACCATCTTGATCTCTCGTTAAATGTATTTCGGTAAAATCAAAATGGGTTCGCTCTTCAACTTGGAATTTAAAATAATCGATATCGTCTTGAGAATGTAATGTAAGGCCAGGTAGATTGTAATGGCCTTTTAAAACGCCTAAATCAACAGCGGTAGCGAATGTGTCATTAGTGGCTTGATCTAGATCATATGAATCCTCAACGATGAAAGGCTTTATATTTTCAGTTTGCTCGCCTATTCCTATCTTGTAATGAGTAGGTGTTAATGAGCTTAGCTTGACAACATAATCGCCAGCCGCAAGCCCAGCCAAGGGAATGGTTGTGTCGTAATCCGCTGAACTACTTAAATCACTACCAACGGAGATCGCTGATTTGATCCATGTTGAAGCATCTTCTTGATATAGATTGATATCCTGGCCTCTAGAGCCTGGAAGATTGGTATAGATATAGTCTTGAGCAGTGCCTTCAGATATCAAGCTGAATCGATAAGCATCTACATCATCCTTATCATGAAGAGTTTTGTTGTATATCATTTTGTCGTCTCTCGATAGAGACAAATCAACAATTTGCTCTGCTACACCAAGCTGATCATTTCCATCTCTATCCTTAGAAGTTTTGCTATAAGTATTCGAGTATTGCGGTAGATCCTGTTTGCTATCGATTTCAAGTGTATAAGTATTCGTTGCTCCATCAACGCCAGATATTTTTATCAATCCTGAAGTCGTCCACGATGGATTCTTGCCATCAACTGTTGACTCATTATCATTGTACGTAGAGATGCTATTAATAACCGATCCGTTATTTTCACGGCAGAACTCAAGTTTTAGATCACCTGATCCATGGGCAAATTTGACTGATATATCTTCAAATGAGAATGGATAGGAATAATTAATGTCAAAGTAATCGACATCATCAGCAGAGTCGATAGAGAGATTTCCAATACTAGTTTTTTCAGCTAAAATGTTGAGCAACGCTGCATTTTCTGGATTGTCATTACCCGAACCCTGTTCATATTGATCAGGTGTGGTTGCTAAAATATGATTATTTTCAAATTCAAGTTGATAATAGCCAACTTCTTCTGTAGGGCTTGAAACAACAAGATCATAAGTTCCTGGAAATAATTTATCGATGGATAGCGACTCTCCTTGCCATTCAGCCTGTTTTCTTAAACCAGAGAAACTGTGATCGCCTTCGCTCTTTAGGCGCGAGCCAGTGCGATTTTCGGGGATTGCTGTGGTTTTAACAATTGGATCAACTGCATTTTCTAAATAGAGCCCGAGTTGCAGATTGGTTTGATCTCTATCAAAAATCAAATTAATATCTGCTGCTGTTGAGTTTTCTTCAATATTGAATCGATAACGATCAACATCGTTGCTGCTATTAATCGCATTAAATGAGGTTGTTAAGCCAATATTTGCTTCGCCCAGATTTACAGCTTCTATGTTTAAATCTTCATCTTGCTGGCTCGCAAGAACACTGGAAAGAGGATCAGGAGTTTCAAAATATAGGCTGTAAGTTGGCGGAGCTGCGTTACCCATCGCCCCCAACTCTGATGATGTCTTGAGTAAGTAGGCTCCAGCCTTGATACCATCTAATGACAAGGAAGTATTTTTAGAATATTCATTTTCTTTCTTGTCTCCTGCGTATTCTGTCTTTAATAGATTATGTGACGCATCATATAACGCCAACCTTACAGTTCTATCTGAAAAATCTGATGAATATGCTGTAATAGAATGATCAGATGTTGCGTCCGTCTCTAGATAAAATTCAAAATTGTGAGGCTTGGAGGTCTGGCTTGTTCGTAAAGTTTCTATTTGCGGTGAACTCGCTGAGCCGCCAACATAAAAGTCGCCTGATACCTTGCCTAAATTGAAAAATTGGCTATTTAGTGAGTCGTGTAAATAGGCGTTGTTCGGTTTTGTATTATTGGCGTTCGCTGCTATGTAAAATGGTGTGCCTATCTCATCACTATTGTAATTTCTGCTGTTAAGAGCACCAATCGATTGATCTGTTTGATAATTAATATCTCCAACAACCAAATAATATGTTTCGCCATCTACTAGCTTGCTTGTAAAATTTGAGCTAGAGCTTTCATGCTCAATAAAATTACCACTGCTATCGTAATAAGTTTGTGATACTGATTGGTTAGAATTTGCAATAAAATTACCACTGCTATCGTATGGTCTTGCTGTTAATTTGGAATTTGGTGAAATCTCAGCAAATTCTTGCCCATCTGAATAGGTAAAAGAATAAACTTGTCTGCTGTTTGCTTTTAAACGGTGTTCAATCCGATCACCAGTTAACGGAGTAATTGCTCCTTGATCTTGCGCATATGTTATTTCACTACCTACATTAAAATCTAAAACCGTGCTTATGTCTTCTCCGGCAGCAGATTGGAGTTTGTTGTTCTCTTGCTCTGGAGCTTCATAGCTTGCTTGAATTGTTTTACCCAATTCAATAGCTGTCTTGGGTGTTAAGCGAACTGTATTGCCAAGGATGCGATAATTATCAATTTCGATGGTTTCATTATCGGCTTTAATTGTAAATGCACTAACAGGTGTTAGGTTTTCTCGACTTAGATTTTGATTGAAATAGAGTATCACCTCCTGGTAATCATTTGATGCTTCAGTTTCTACACTTCTGGTATAGTCTGTCGGAATGCTTGCCGCATGTGTTAACTGTGGCGGCGAGCTAGGAGTTGTTCCTGTTTTGAATTCTATAGCAGATTGCCCTGCTAAAGATGAACTATTTCCATCCCTATCTGTAACTACATCTTTTAAAATCTCAATCTTATATTGGCTCGACTCATCCAGGGCTGTTGTTGGCTTGATAAATAATCGATTGTCTTTTATGGTGACTTGATCCGCATCATCAATGATATCGATCAGCCTTGTATCACCTTTGTCATTTGAAATTTTAATATTACCGACACCACGTTTGATATTTTCGCTAAAGCTGAGTTCAATTTTGCTTCTTGGATCAATATCGGTGCCGTTAAGTTGTGGGCTTGCTAAATAAAGATCTGGGGTAGTTTTATCCGCTGCTAATGAAACAGTATACAAACCTTTATTCGCATACAAGCCTTCGGCTTGCACGCTTGCGTAATAGGTTCCAGGATCTAGTCTTCTTTCAATTGTTGCTAACCGATCAAGCCCAAGTTTAGGGCTACTAGCTGCTTGTTGAGCGATCTCTTGGCCTTGATCATCTAAAAGCTTCAGGAGGTTATTGATTGTGCTCCAATTGCCAGGATGCTCTAGAGAAATTGAGTAGTCTCTGGTGTCATTAATCTCTAACTTGATCCAGTCAATATCATCATTTTCAGCAAGTAACTGCTTAATCTGATTAGCGTTCTGATCTAGATCATGGTCGTAATTAATTACGGCTGTGGTGCTGCTGTCTGCAGGTAAGTCAGCAGCAGCAACATGGAAAGACCAGCTTGTTGGGTCTGATATACCAGCGAAATAGTTCCCTGCAGGATCTTTGAATGCATTATCATCGATCAATATGGAATAATCTTCTCCAGCGCTGAGCTCAATTCTGCCAGCGTCCAGGTTAAAATCATCTCCACTATAAGAAGGCCATTCTTCAGCCACTGAGATTTGCCGTGTTACATCTGTTCCATTGGTGATTGTTATATTTCCTTCACCAGCGACGACATCCTCAGTGAAGGAGAATCGAAACCAAGGTGTTGTTCCCGGAAGGATCGCGTGAACTTGTTCACCGTCGTACCTTAACCAGTTCCCAGAAGCTTTTATATTATCCACCGTTGGAGCAGTTGTATCTAGTACTATTTCTGTTTCTGAAGTGTTAAATGTAAATATATTCCCGTCAAAACCTGGAAAACTATTGCCAGCTTCATCTCTTACTGCATCCTCGCCGATTGAAACACGATATTCTGTATTAGGGCTCAGCTCCAGAAGCGACAAATGTGGGTCGAGGGTGTCAAACGGTTTAACCATAAGTTGATATCTTCCAATCGAATCAACATTTGATACATATTTGCCTGTTGATCCAGCGTATTCCCCCGCGTTTTGTATTTCTAAGTTAGTCTCATTGTTTCCATTCCCATCTGCTGTTGTTCCAGTAATCGTTATTGAGCCTTCTCCTAACTGAATGGGCTCGTCAAAATAAAAGTTAAAGTAAAAATCATCTGGCGTATATGTAAGCTCAAATCCTTCCTCTTCCAGAGATTTGACTTCAATTGTCTCAAAGTTTCGGTTGTTGGGGTATCTGCTATCTAGCCAAACTTCATTATAAGGTCCCCAAAAGTGTCGATCAACGTCTAGCTGAGGTGGTGTCGTATCTTCTGGGCTGGCTTCAGATGCAGCGACAACAGATACTGCTGAGAATTCGGTTGACAGATTGTTCGTTAACGCTGCAGCCGAGTTCGGCGTTGTAAGGCCTAGCGCAATGTTTCCCCCATTGGACGCATCTCCGGCTTGCCCCGCTACAGAGCTTTGTTCTGCCATAGCCGTTGTTGCCAAGGCGTCATGGCCGGCGCTATTGGCAGCAGACGTGTTAGCAGGGCTGGTATTGCTGTTATCAGTTGCTTCTCCATCAGCCGCAAAGCTTTCTTGGCCTGCATTGATGCTGGCCTGATCGTCTTGTTCGTTGCTGTGATCGAGGTTGCTCATCGCCGCAAGCCTCGCCAGCGGCTTAGAGCTAGACCGTGCCCTTGGCGATGCTCATTCCTATGGCCTTGGCCTTGCCCTACTTCTACCTCACCCAGCGCTGGCAGCTTGATCTGCAAGCAGGCTGATCCATCAAGGAGCCCGCTCAGCTCCCTGGCCAAAAGATCAGTGGTGGCGGGGGGTAGCACCTTACAAGCGGTTGATCAGCACAACTTCAACCCTATTTCTAGGGGAAAACGCTTATCTCAGGCAATCCCCTGCCAGAAGACTTATCGATTCACTGCCGTGATGTGGTTGAGTGTGACTTAGCAGAAGAGCTGGCTCAAAGGCTTGCGAGAGCTGCTTTTTTGCCTTTAAGCCTTTTCCTTTTGGCTTTTGATCGATGCTTGATTGGTTAGTTACTGCCCTAGAGCTAGTTCTGCTGTTGCTTGCTTTTTTAGCCTTGCCTCTACCTGGCAGCCTTGTGGTTGGCTTTGAGGCCGTTAAGCGGTGAGCGGATCTTGGAATTCAGTGCCAGCAATGTCGTTATCGCTGCTGTCGCTATTGCCATCAGCGCCGATCACGCCCACCGCTGTTGGGTTTTCCAGTGATTCAACAAAGTCATTGCCGGCTTCTACGGCGTTTTGATCTTTAAAAGCTTGGTTATCCCAGGCGGCATCGCCTGTTGTTCCCTGGTTATCGAGTTGCTCCCAAGAAATTTGATCAGAACCGGTAAAGCTTGATTGGCTTCCATTGGCGCCATTAATTGGTTGTTGATGCAGGCTTTGGCCCCAATCGGCATCCAAGACAGCTAAATCAGCCATCGAAATCTGGCCATCAAAGTTGGCATCCACTCCTCGCGCCACACTGGCATCAACAAAGCCATCTCCATTTGCATCCACTGCATCGGGATCCTCACTGGCTTGTTGTTGTCTTGCAGCACCAGCATTGAGATAAGCCAGATCTTTCATTGAAACGCGGCCGTCGTAATTGAGATCGCCTTGATAGGTAATTAGGTTTTTGGAGCCCTTTTGGTTGCTAAAGAGATCTGATCCATCAGCTTTCAAACTGGCAATGCCTAAGCCGAGATCAACAACATTGCCTGCAGCACCGGTGATCTTGATGGCTGCATGCAACTGGCCTGATTCTTGATCGGTGGAGTCGAATGCACCTGTGTCTGAACGAAAGCTGCCGCTGTTGAGGCTGTTGCGCGTGAGCTGATCACCGTTCGCGTCGATGCCTTTGTATTCAAAATAACTTTTCTCTTCTAATAGCTGTGCATTGCTGTTGGTGATGCCAGTGACTTGGATGTTTTTCGCCTCGATATTGCCAAGATTCGTCCAGGTGCTTGTTGTTGAGATCGTGTCACCTGAACGAAGCAAATTTGTTTCTTTTGAGTTATAAGAGCCAATATCCAGATCACTACTTAAGATCAAGCCATCGCCTTGTTCTTGTAAATTAATTGTTGCCTCATAGAGGGTGACTTTGGTTCCATCAACAGCCAAATCACCACCGAGATCACGCAGGCTCTTAATATCGCGATTCACAAAACCACTTTCATCGTTTAAAGCTTTAGAGAAGACAGTTTCATCTTGATTGGCACTCAAGCCAAAGAATAGTGGTGTGCTGAGATCGTCAATGCTGCCATCTGAATTTTGATTGAGTTCGGCAAGATTAAGTTCATTGAAATTGAGGTCAATCGACGCCACAACAGCACCATCTGAGCCGATGCTCGCTCCGGCATCGGCTAGATGGCTTCCATAGAGATCTCCTGGATCTAGATCTCCAAGACTTGCAGCAGCAATACGGATGGTTCCCACATCATTATCGATGCGTACCGCATTGGCGATGGGTAGCTGCCCGCCAATGGTGATATCAGATGCTTTGATCTCATTAAAGAGATAAGGATCAAAATTGATCGTGATGTCGGCTGTTTCTAGGTTGTATTCAGCTGCCAAGCTCTTGGCTGTGATGTCAAGGCGATAGGTATCACTGAGATCAACTGAATCACCAAGAACGGCTAATTGCTTTCTTGCTGTTGCTTGGTCTGCTTCTGTTCCTTCTTTTAAATGCAGGCTATAACCCAGTTCGATATCACTATCGAGTGTTCGCTCCAGGTTCTCTGCCCAGCTACTTGCTATGTCGGGGTTGGTTCTTATGTCTGCTGTTTGGGCTTCAACATTGTCATCATTAACGGGTTCTTCTCCATCATCATTAACAGCAGCCGCTACCACATCTCCAGGTGTAAATAAGAGCGAGAATGTTGATGCTCGCGGTGATTCTATAGGGGTAAACTGATTGGGATCAACTGTTGTCTTGAGTTGTCGGAACTTGAGGGTGTATTGCTCTCCAGCTCTAGTTGATAAGTATTCAAGGCTATTACTGCCTGACCCTGTCGTAGACGTAACAACTGTATTATTAGAGTCCAAGATCACTGCCTCGTATTCGACTCCGTCAGCAACATTGACTTCTACATTCATATGTTGCTCTATACCGGATAAAGTTGGAGTCTCAATGCTGTAATAAAGCCAGTCACCATCTGTGACCGGAGTGGATGGTGATGTTGTGCCAAGTGTCAACTGGGGCCCGCCTAGAACACCAAGCCTTTGAGCCTTATTAATAGAGGTGTTTATATTCTGCTCTGGATTTGAATCACTGGGGAGATCAAGTTTTAGGCTTGCACTTGGCATAGGCAGGCCATTATTCTCAACCCTTATAACATAATCTCCTGCTGCCAATCCATGAATATTGATGGTTGAATTTTCATCAGAGACAAGATATTGATTGTTACTGTTTATCAATGAGAGTTTTATGTCAGCAAGGCTTGTTGCTTCCGGTGAAAATAATTGAATATTAGAATCAGCTTGACCAGCTTGTGCAAGAGTAAATCTGAAATACTTAGAAGTGCCCTCATCTACCGCAATGCTATCAATATTAATATCGTTACCGCTCAGACGACCTAGCTGGAATGGATTTGAAGAATGTTCATGACCAGAAGCCCAATCATTAACGGGTGTTAAAAGATAGTCGGTTCCTGAATTACCTGAATTACCTGAATTACCTGAATTAGGAGCATAGAATCCTTTTTGCCCCTCTAGAAAACGATACCATTGTGTATCCTCATGGAATTGCGAATGGCTCTGTATATATGATTGAGTATTATTACCACCGCCTTGTGGATAAAAAATAGAAAGGCCACTACCATTATTTTTATGGATAACTGCTGCTTGAATGGCGTCAACAACATTTTGAGCCGCATTTTTTACTGAGTCGTCCAATTCGCTAGCATTGGTAATAGCATGCATGAATTGGCCAAGATCTATTAACCTGGAGGTATAATTTTTAGCAAATGAACGCGCTACTTCAATACGATACCGATCCTTACTGCTCAAACTATCAGTAGTGTCAACAAAGTCTGATAGAGTTTGTGCGATTGATTCTAATTTGTTGGATTCAATCGCCGAAAAAGCTTGAGTTCCTGCAGAGCTATAATTCGCTCGATAATCGTTAACCATGGTGATAGCAAAGGTTTTCGCATCAACTTCATGTGGGAATCTATTTAGATATTGTGCGTGAGATAGCCATGATCCAGTTCCTGCTCCAGCCGATGATTGTGAACCCATGCTGACCTGGGCTGAATCTTTTAATTCATAGGCAAACTCCAAGGTGCCGGTAAAGCAACCATTCATTCTTAATATTTCCAAATCGATAGCTTCATTTTTTTTGAGTTGCTCAAGTTCTTGAGAAAGCTCTTCAACTTCAAGAGGATCTTGAACTTCAATATCATCAACAATGGAACCAAGGCCACTACTATGGCCAGATATAATCAGAGCTTGGTTTTCAGCTGGTGCAACCTCATTTGCCCATTTGATGAAATCAGTAACTGTTTTAGGATCACCCATATTGACTTCATCTAGCACTTCAAAATCAGAGGAGATCCATTTTGTAGTTTGATCTCTTCTAAGAAGAGAGCGGCCTACAGTATTCCATTTGGGTTGAGCCCCGGCCCCAGTTGATGCATTTTCATCAAGATTGCGGTTATTGGGTTGATCCCACATAACTGCAAAGTTAACATCATCAGGAAGATCCCATATTTTCCTTTGAGCCTCTAAATGATTGACTACAAGTTCGAAATCTATATCTAGAAATGCCGGCAAATAATACATCATTGTCCAAGCATCAATCCTGTCTGGGTCGGTTGGAAGATTTGTATAAATGTCGTAAGTATTATTTGATGAATTTACCCCGCTCACTTTAATTGTATACTTTCCAGGATCTAGTCCGTCAAGAGATAGGATCGAACCTTGATGAGTCTGTATGGAAGTAGTTTGTATAGAATCAGTATTTATAGATGATGATAGAGGCAAGAAAGATTCGTCTAATAGTTCAAATTCTAATTCTCCATCATTTGGGAAATAGCCTAGATTGATGTAATCACCTGTTTGGCCAGTGTAAAGAGTCTCGAATTTAAAATAGTCAATATCCTCTTGTTCACCATTAGCAACAGTGTGAATAGAAAAATCAAATACATTTTTATGTCCAGTATGTGAACCCAAGTCAAACGCGTCATTATCACCATTATTAGTCTCGAAATAATCTGGAGAAAAATCGATTTGCGGTAAATTAAATTCTAAGTCATATTCCGCTGCGTTAGTGTTTGGGGTATGGGGAAAAACTACAGCAAAATATTCTCCTTTTTCAAGATTATGCAGGCTTATCTCCTCATTATTACTATTAGACAGGGAATATCTGTCTGCTTGTATGCGACCTTTCCAATCCCAAAATATCTCTTTTTGACGAATTTGAGTTAGTATATTTGGCCCCCCCAAATCGTAGATTTTCTTCAACCTGGATAAAAAGGCTGTATTGTTTTGATCAAACAGATACAAATCCAAATCCATATCCCATTGATCAAACTCTGCTTTGATATAGTGATCACTTGAGCCTTTATCACGCAGCTTAAATTCGTATATATCTACATCAAAATCGTCTGATATTGCTGTATTGGTGAGCTTTTGCTTGCCGACAAACTGCCCTGAAGGAAGGGAATTATCAAGTTCGTAGGCCTGAAAATCTAACCAATCACGTCGTTGTGAAGTGAACCAATCATTAGTACCATAGTCTTCATAAACATCACCTAATGGTTCGATTACATCGCTTGGCGGATTAGGATTAGCTGGTTTCCATTCTCCAAAACCAACGCTCTCAAAAGATGGTAAGACATAATCAAGTGTTCCCGTAATATTATCTGCTGAAACTCTAAAGTAATATTCACCAATACCTAAAGCTGGTTCCAGCTCATCTCCACTAAACCCATCCCAAAATACCCCTTTCCCTATATTACCCGCTTCACTAAGCACTCCACTTGAATAGCCTACCCACGATTTCTCCAGGTCTCCAGCCCCTCCGTATATTTCTGTTAAGGCAGTTTCTCCAGGTAATCGCTCATATACTTGGAACTTTAACTCTCCAGATGTATGGTCCCACTCTATAGATTGTCCAGTCAAACCGTTAGGGTATACCGCTTGATACCAGTCTTCTGTATTCTCTGGATTTAATGAGCCCTTGAGATCCTCAAAACTCTCATAATCTCCTGGAGGAACAAATGAATTATGAATCAAGTCTTCGATAGTTGTTAAATGACTACTAACGCTATAGACTTTTGGGGTTTCCCCACGCCCTAAGGCATCTTCAATCTCAGATTTCGTCGTCTTATTATCATAAATATCCTCAAAAGCAGGATCTCTTGTTGGCAAAGATAGGTTCAGATCGAAAATATTGTCATCACCCCTGCCTATAACCTTAATAAGATAATCATCGGCTGGTAAACCAGCTAAAGTTAGTTTTTCATCGTTGCTAGCCTTATATGAGTAGTCTATTAACTGGCTTCCATCTTTATTAAGTAACTCTATGTCTAAATTTCCCAACTGATGCCAGTGGTTTAATTCAAGAAAACTTTGATCATTCTCCCATAGAAGTGGTGATCTATAATTAGTGGTAAATTTATAATACTGAGCATCATTACCCGCATCAAGATAAAGATTTGATGTTTGGCCTGCAGATAAAGGAACAGCAGTAGCGATCGTAGTATTGTTTCCTAATCGATCCGATACGGGAGTCTGATTGCCATCAGTAATGTCTAAACTATATCTATTCGGAGATCCAGAGATCACTGCTGCATATTCTCCGGGCAGGAAGCCATCGAGAGAGATCCACTCGCTATTTACATCATGATTAGAGAAATTAGAGCTGGCTAATACAGAATTATCTAATTTGCTTATCAAATCAAGTTTGACATCGCCTAATTGGTGATTGAATCTTATGCCAAGGCCTGAATCTTCCGTGCCTTTTGAACCAAGACTAAAGCCACGTATATCGATATCATCATAGCCAAGATATTGTTGCTCTAAATGGTGGCCTCCTGAT
This sequence comes from Prochlorococcus sp. MIT 1327, assembly GCF_047304785.1. Lineage (NCBI taxonomy): Bacteria > Bacillati > Cyanobacteriota > Cyanophyceae > Synechococcales > Prochlorococcaceae > Prochlorococcus > Prochlorococcus sp. MIT 1327. The sequence goes on along the minus strand of NZ_CP138972.1, from coordinate 2,426,527 downwards.
ACATTTCCTAAATCAACATATGACTCATTATCCTCTAGTCTTTCATAAAGGTCATCAACTAGCAGTGATTCTGTATCTTTATACGAGGGTAAATTGGTCAATAACGTATAGTTAACTGGGGTAAAGCTGTCAAAGTCGCCTAATCCATATATATACTCTGGATCTGTATTACTGTATATACTTAAATAATAATCGCCTGCTGGTAATCCATGCAGGTTCATTGGTGCAGTACTGTCTTGTGCAACGTTTCCAAACCTGCGGAAGTCATCAATGGACCCTGTTGCACCGCCGCGGATTTCAATACTTGAAGGACTTCTTGAAGGCCTTGCTCCCCATGCATCGGATAAGACAAGCTCAACTCTCTTATCTAGGCCACTAGGAGTGAGTTTTGTGAGCTGGGCAGGGTCTTCATATCCTAAATAATCTTCTGTATTAACTACTGGAGTTGGTAAGTCTTCAGAAATAATTTGGATGTAATCATTGATGGTACCTGTTCTTGGAAGGCTGAATTTAAAAACATCAATATCCTCAGAATAGTGAATAGATAGGTCTTTATCTAAATTGAGCCCTGCTGATATTTGATCAATAACTACAGCTGTACTCTTACCATCATTAGCATCTCCTTGTTCATATTTATCTCCTAATCCCTGAGCAGGCGGGCCCTTGATTTCAAGTGAATAATCTACAGCTACACCTGGGCCAATCGACAGTTCATATTCTCCAGGCCTTACACCTAAAAGGTTTATATATTCACCATACACAGGGTGGTATGTAGATTCTAAACTACTAATTTCAAGATGCGTCAGTTGATATTTATTTGGGATATAAATATCATCTGGTTTTCTTTTTATGCTGAAGGAAGGTGGGGCAGAGTCGTCAATAGTTGTTGTGCGAATGTAATTACCGTCTTCTCCTCGATTGATAAGATCAAATCTATATTCATCTATATAATTACCTGCGTTATCTGTGACTTCCAGTGGCTCTGTAAGTTGATCTGATACTTCGAAATCAATTTCATTTGCTCTTTTAAGTATGCTTGAGATTGGAGCTAAATGCCTTGCTCCCACAAACACATCACCAATCTCAGCTTCATCAAGCGGTCTTTGTTTATAGTAAAATGTATTGTCGATACTTAAATTGTCTAATTTTATAGTATCGCCTTGTATGATGCCTAGATCTACGATTCCAGATTCATCAACTTGGACGTCTTTGTATTTCAGGTAAAGATTAAAGTTATAATTTCCATAGTCAACTACTGGAGTTGACTCTGTAGATCTGAGCACTTGATCTGCTTGAACTTTCAGATAATAGTTACCTGGTGATAGATCTAAACTTGCTATTCTGGAATTAATCGAACTTGCTTTAAGGTCAAGGTTTACTTCACCATTTTCACTTTTACTTTCTTTAAACAGGTGAGCATCAATAGATAAGCCCGAAGATTGGAGGTCTGACCTAAATTGTATTAGATTGGATTCCCTGTTAGGGCCCCTCTCATCATCTGCCAAAGCTACAACATCATTCTCAATCGAAAACTTATACCAATCATCATCATGCCTTGTATGTAGGCTGCCAGATACATTGGTAATCCCTACTGAAATCTCAGATGGATCTAAACTTATAGCATTAACAAACTCATCATTATCTGGCTCGGCCTCACTAGCATGAGGTATACGTATACCAGTATCCTGATCATAATTAGAAACATTGAATTGGATATCATATGTGTTGTAGAAATCATTGAGAACCTGATTGGCTGGATTTTGAGCATTAAACTTACTTCTTACAACTAGACCGTATTCACCTGCTTCTAAACCATCAATAGAATTAGTGAACTCTTGTCTACTGAAGTCAGAAGACCAAAGTTCAACATTTCCGAACGCAGGAACGCTCCAATTATTATTCGATGTATCATACTTATAATGTCGCTGTATTCCGAGCTCCGTAGGAACGTTTAATGGATCATCCCTATTTGCCCCTCCGACGCCCCTGATCCAAGTGTCCAGGAAATCCACCATTTCCGGGTTTATTTCAATATTTTGTTGAAGCCAACTCGATTTCTCCCACGGAACCCTTTCGTCTTTATATGATAGAACAATATTGTCGCCCTGATATTGTTCTCCTGTTACTGAAAACGTAAAAACATCAATATCGTAAGCATGTTTGTCCCAAGATGCTGCCCATATCTCCTGAACATTTTGATTGTATAGACTTGGATCAATGTAGTGTAAGAGAAACTGATCATCAGGATTCCAGTGGTAACGCTCAATATCAAGTTCTTCAATATCAAAAGTTAAATCTCCTACAATTTGCTTGTCACTTACTTCGCCTAAATTGTAAGCTGTTTCGGGTGTATCATTCCTATCGTTGCCTTCATAAAAATCCTTCTCAGGAAATACTGATTGGTCGTGAGGAAGTATGATTGAAGGTACTTTTAAATCCAGGCTGTAATTAGCTGGTCTATTTGACGTTACTTCTAGATAATAATCCTGATTAGGTTCCAGTTCATAACCTAAACCACCACCCCTAATTTCAGTATCCCAATTATGGCGACCATAAACTATCTGCCCCATAGCTGGCTCTGGATACCCCTGTAGCCAGGAGAGAGGGTGTTGGTTCAGTTGCTCTCTATTTTGGTCGTAAAGGTTTAACTGTATATCTGGATTCTTATTGTCTCCTATGGCTTCAAAAGCGGTTTTCTCCCAGCTGGTTATAGCGTCAACTTGAAATTTATAATAGTCTTTATCATGCAATGAATGAAGAGAAAGATTGGTAAGGTTTAGCTCATCTCCTTGCAGAACAAGCTGTGTAGCATTATCAAAATCATCGTTACTGGCGTCGTCATGATCATATTGATCTGCAATTATACTAGGCTCTAAATTATTATTAGAACTAGCTCCAATCTTATATGTTAATGGTTCTGCTGAGGTTATCTTTGCAATATATTCCTGTTCAGGAAGATTGGCTAATGGCAACACAAAATGCCTGCCATGAGTCACATCAGTTGAGATATATGATTGGCTGACCAATGTAGTTCCATCTGTTAGATAAAGATTGGCCTCTATTCCCTCCTGATTTCCATGATATACTGTTTCTTGCGAATTAGAGTCATTATTTTCATCTACGATATCTATATAGATATTGTCTTCTAGTGTTCCCGTTGATTTTAAACTCATCTTATAGGAGTCAATATCATCTTGGCTATGTATTGTTCTTTGATGAGTAAATATGTAATCTTCGGCGACACCAAGATCTACAACTTGTTCCTTTTCTCCTAGCTTTTCATCAATGTCTGGGATTTGTGTTTTATGCCTAACTCGTGAAACCCCTTGGTCACCAGTTCCCCCCGGCCTCATATCTTTAGCATAATAATAATCAGGGACATAGCCTTCTATTGAATAATTATTTGTTGCTCCATCGACGCCAGATACTTTAAAAAGCCCTAATCTAACTTGCTCATCATCGCTGAAGGTATTCGAACCAGAAAATAAGAAATAATTTTCTATTTTGTCAACGTCACCTGATGACAGATCAATCCAGGTATCTTCTTCGCTTTTATTTCGCCACCAATCTGACTCATAAGGGTTCATATTTAAAGCAACGTTTTCTACCTTTAAGTCGCCTAAAGCGTGATCAAATTTAATTGATAGATTTTCTGGATATTGCATGTCTTCACCAATGCCTAGGATGAAGTAATCAACATCCTCGCTGGAATGAATAGATAAATTGCTAATTATATTATTCCCTGTACTAAGCCCTCCTAAATATATTGCATCTGCTACCGTATCATTTCCAGTAAAAGTTCCACTACTGTAGGGATACGCGTGCCGATATTCATTTCTAGTATAGTCTTCATATCTATCTGCACTGATATTTGTTGCTTCACCCCCAAAACTCAAATCATAGTAGCCTATTTCATTTTGGGGGCTCGATACCACTAAATCATAAGTACCTTTTGGGAGTTTATCTATTGTTATTAAGTCATTAAGCACATCATTTCTAATTAGATTTTCATCACTAATCTTCCTTGACACTGATTGCCTGCCATACTGTTCAAGGTCGTTATTCCTATAAATACTGCTGGTAGAGCTCCACTGGGGATCACGCTCAGATGGAGTGGTGGGGCTTTTGGAGAGTGATCTATAGATAGGGGTATCACCATCCGGGGTGTATAGTTCTAGATTGAGGTCTAGTTGATTTCTATCAAATATCAATTTCACTTCTGCTGCTGTTGATTCGTCGTCAATCACAAACCTATAACGATCAATATCAGAGCTACTATTGATCGCTAGGGAGGATTTTGTTTGCCCTGCCTTCACACTACCTAGATCGACAGGACCATCTAGGTCTTCATCTGCTATATCCACTATTAGAGGCTGCGGAGTATTAAATGCAATCCCATATTGGTGATAGCCATCGTCATTCTCGTATATCCAGTATTCACCAGGAGTGCCATATTGCTCACCAGTTACTTTGAGGATATAATTTCCAGCTTGAATGTCATTTAATGGAATGCTGTACCAACCATGACGAATATGTTCGCCACTAGAATCTAATAAGGATATTCCATTTGATTGAAAGAAATCATCTGTAAATAGTGATATCGAATGATCCGATGTTGCATCAGTTTCTAAAATAAAATCAAAATATGAACTAGGATTTCTAAGCGTCAACAAGGGATTTGTTGGCTCTCCTCCAACGTTAAATTCTCCTGATATCTTCCCTAAATCTAGCCTAGAAGAAGAATTTAAAAATGAACTAAATGAACTATCGTTACCTCTAGATAATTGATCCTGGTTTGGAATTTTATTGATTACATATGGTATCCCAGATTTTCCAGTATTATTAATGCGTGCATTGCTGTTGTATATACCTTGATCGCTCTGGTGACTTTCGCTGCCGACAACTAGATAATAATCTTTACCGCTCGTAAGCTTGTCTACTATGCTATTAACTCCATCATCTACCTCAATATAAGAACCCTCGCTGTCATAGTAGGTCTTGGTAACTAATGATCCCGAACCCCAGGCCCCCGCGCTGGACCCCACCCCGTCGTAATCGCTGCCTGTTTTGGGTGTGTGTGGGGAAATCTCATCAATAGTTTGGCCATCATATGTGAATGAATATACTCTTCTTTCATTTGAATTCAAATAATCCTTCGTCTGCCAACCTGATAACGGAGTTGCATCTCCAGCATATTTAATTTCACTCTCAACAGTTATGTCACTAAACGGTGTTATGTTATCTCCCGCTGCAGACTGAATTGCACCCTCTTCTTCATTCTGCTCAACATAACTAACTTGAATTGATTTTCCTGCCTTGATGTTTTCATCTGGCCTTATATATATAATATTTTCGTAGACTCTTATGTTTTTGAGCTCTACTTTTTGCCCTTCAACCTTTACTTCGAATGCTGTTAATGGCGGCTGTTTATGTAATAAATTTTGATCATAATGGAGGGCTATCTCTTGATTGGGAATGTTTATTGCATATTTTAATTCTGGCTGTGATTCAATCTCATTTCCTGTTGTAAAAGCAATGGCTGATTCCCCTGACAATGCGATGCTATTGCGTTCAGTATCAGTAATCACCCCTTCGCTGTATTCAACCTTGTAGTTGGTATTTTCTTCTAGTGGCTGTGAAGGGTTGATGATTAATATATTTTCATCTATGTTGATTTGGCTTGCATCACTTACATCTATTTCACGCTCATCAACTTCGCTAATGATTCTAATCTTACCGGAACCTGCCTGAATCTGCTCATTAAATATAAATTGAATCTGATCACGAGTGTTGATATTGCTTGCATTATTATTGGGAATGGAAAAATAGATCTGCGGAGGTGTTGCGTCAGCACTTATTTCTAATTGATAGTGAGCATTGTAACTGCGCCACCAATTATCGTAATAGGATACTTGAGCATAATATGTTCCGGCTTCTAGATTCTGCTCTGTTGTGGTTACCTTTTCACCGCTCAATAAGTTACCATCGCTATCCAAAAGCTCAAAAACAGCCGCGCCTTGATTTGGCGTCAGCAGTGTTTCGTTATGACCATAGGTTTCAATGGCTTCATTTTTAATTGCAATCGTATAATTTCTATCTTCTTCTACTATCAGTTTTACCCAATCTACATCGCTAGAATTGGAAAAATTACTGGCCAGTTTGTTATTGGGGTCATCAACTGAATGTACATATTCAATCACACCAGCAGTTGTATTGTTGGCCTTAAGCTCTATCCCTTCTGTCGAGAAATTCCATTCTGTTGGATCTTGAATGCCAGCATAATAGTTGCCCGATATATCTTTAAAGGCTGTGTCATCGATGAGTACAAAGTAATTCTCATTTGGCTTGAGTTCTTCTCCTACTAGGAATTTCGCAGTCGCTGTGTTATCGCCATGGCTATCATTAGCTAATTCAATTGTTAATTCATCATTATTGCCAACTGAGATTTTCCTTGTGTCGTCAGATCCATTGGACAGCGTTATAAATCCACTGCCTCTTTCAACCGCCTCGTTAAATTTAATAGGTATCCACTCTAATGAGGTGTCTATGTATTTTCTGTTATTCGAAAGGTTGTAATCGGGGATTAAGGCTGGAGGTGTCCCGTCGCCATCAGTTTTGAAGGTTATTGTTGTATTATTGTTTACTCCAGAGAATGGTTTGTTTGATAAATCTATAGCAAATCCTTCATCAATTAAGACATGGTAGTCGGCTTCTGGATTTAAAAGCGTACCATTGTCTTCAGAGTTTAATTGGTAGGTGGCATGGCTGTATATACTCCCGCTGGGTGTTGAGTAGGAGCGGTATTCGTCATGCCAATTGAAATCATCGGCCGATAAGATGATCTTGTGTTCGCCTGATTGGAGTGTTACGTTGCCACTACCTGCCTTTACTTGTTCATTAAAATATAGAGAGAGTGGAATTTGGGATTCGCCAATATAAGTTTCTGTCGAAATATGCGGGACTATAGAGTCTGAGTTGGGTGATGTTCTGCTTATTATTGGCCCTGCATCGTCTTCAAGGATTGTTAATGAATTATTTGCTTGCGTAGCTATAGCATTAGCACTTGATGAATTTCCAACTGTATAATTCAGGTCTATAGACCCTGTGTAGCCAGAGTCTGGTGTTATTAGATAGTAAAGTCTTTCTTCAATAACCGTACTATTACTTGCCTCAAGCTCCCCAACGTCTGTCCAAGATGAATCACCCCATAAGTTTTGGTATCCTTTGGCTAGATCTTCTTTCTTGATTTTATAGTCATTATTCTCTAGGCCGTCGCTAAATATTACTTTTGGACCAACAAGAAATACATCTGGGCTGGGTGCCTGTGCGTCATTAGCAGTGCTTGCTGCGACCTGTGCGCCTGCGCTTGCCGTTAATGCTGCAACAGTGTTAAGGCTGAGCGCTGGATCGGCGCTGCTGCTACGAATGCTGGTTTGGCTGCCATTGCCAGACAGATTGCTGTCTTCGCTATTGGCAGCAGACGTGTTAGCAGGTCTGGCATTGCTGTTATTTGTTGCTTCTCCATCAGCCGCTAAGGGCTGTTGGCCTGCATTGATGTTGGCCTGATCGTCTTGTTCGTTGCTGTGATCGAGGCTGCTCATCGCCGCAAGCCTCGCCAGCGGCTTAGAGCTTGACCATGACTTTGGCCATGCCCTTGCTCATTTCCTTGCCCTTGCTCATTCCCTTGCCTTTGGCCTTGCCCTTGCTCATTCCTATGCCCTTGCCTTTGCTCTGCTTCTACCCCACCCACAGCCAGCAGCTTGAACTGCAGGCAGGCTGATCCATCAAGGAGCCCGCTCTGCTCCCTGGCCAATAGATCAGTGTTGGCGTGGGGTAGCACCTTACAAGCGGTTGATCGGCACAATTTCAACCCTAGTTCTAGGGGAAAACGCTTATCTCAGGCAATCACCTGCCAGAAGACTTATCGATTCACTGCCGTGATGTTGTTGAGTGTGAGTTAGCAGAAGAGCTGGCTCAAAGGCTTGCGAGAGCTTGCCTTTTAGCCTTTGCCTTTTGGCTTTTTAGCCTTGTCTCCGCTTGGCAGCCTGGTCGTTGGCTTTTAGCGCTTATGTCGAGAGCGGATCTTGGAAATAGTCGCCAGCAATGTCGTTATCGCTGCTGTCGCTATTGCCATCAGCGCCGATCACGCCCACAGCGGTTGGGTTTTCCAGTGATTCAACAAAATCATTGCCTGCTTCTAGGGCATTTTGATCCTTAAAGGCTTGGTTATCCCAGGTCGCATCGCCTGTTGTTCCCTGGTTATCGAGCTCATCCCAGGAGATTTGATTAGATCCGGTAAAGCTTGATTGTGTTCCATTGGCGCCATTGATTGGTTGTTGATGCAGGCTTTGGCCCCAATCGGCATCCAAGACAGCTAGATCTTCCATCGAAATCTGGCCATCAAAGTTGGCATCCACTCCTCGCGCCACACTCGCATCAACAAAGCCATCATTATTGGCATCCACTGCATCGGGATCCTCACTGGCTTGTTGTTGTCTTGCTGCACCAGCATTGAGATAAGCCAGATCTTTCATCGATACCCGGCCGTCGTAGTTCAAATCGCCTTGATAGGTAATCAGGTTTTTGGAGCCCAATTTATTCTCAAAGACGTCTGAGCCTGTTGCTTGAAGGCTGAGGATGCCTTGGCTGAGATCAACAACATTGCCGGCAGCTCCTGTGATTTCAATATCAGCAACCAGTTGCGCGGTTTCTTGGCCTGCTTCCGCAAATACGCCATCAACAAAACTGCCACTCGCGAGGTTTGTTGATGTTTGACTGTCGTCAGGTGAACTGATATAGAAACCAGAGCTTGTTAAACTTGCATTGTCATTGGCAACTGCCGTAATCTCTATACCTTTGGCATCTATATTGCCTACATTGGTCCATTGGCTTGTGGCTGTAATCGTATCGCCTTTTCTTACCAGATTTGTTTGTTTTGAGTTATAAGAGCCAATATCAAGATCACTACTTAAGATCAAGCCATCGCCTTGTTCTTCTAAATTAATTGTCGCCTCATACAGCGTTACCTCCTCTCCATCAACAGCTAAATCTCCTCCCAGTTCTCGCAAGCTCTTAATATCGCGATTGCTTAACCCTGCAGCATCGGTGAGATTCTTGGAAAATACTGTTTCATCTTGATTGGCACTCAAGCCAAAGAACAGTGGTGTGCTGAGATCGTCAATGCTGCCATCTGAATTTTTCTTGAGTTCGGCAAGATTAAGTTCATTGAAATTCAGATCGATCGACGCCAAAACAGCAGCATCAGTGCCGATGCTCGCTCCGGCATCGGCTAGATGGTTTCCATAGAGATCTCCTGCCTCTAGATCTCCAAGACTTGCAGCAGCAATACGGATTTTTCCGACATCATTATCGATCCGTACCGCATTGGCGATGGGTAGTTGCCCGCCAATCGTGATATCAGATGCTTTGATTTCGTTAAACAGATAGGGATCAAAGTTGATCGTGATATCAGCTGTTTCTAGGTTGTATCCAGCTGCAAGACTCTTGGCTGTGATATCCAACTGATAGATATCACTGAGATCAACAGAATCGCCGAGAACGGCTAATTGCTTTCTTGCTTCGGCTTGTTCTGCTTCTGTTCCTTCTTTTAAATGCAAGCTATAACCCAGTTCTAGATCACTATCGGGTGTTCGCTCCAGGTTCTCTGCCCAGCTACTCGCTATATCAGGGTTGGTTCTTGTTTCTACAAGGGTGTTGACAACTAAGGGAACAGGCACTTCAGTGTCGCCAAAGGATCCAGAGGAATCAGTTACTCGAAGCATCACATTATGGCTACCTATATCTTCTGCAGAAGGTGTTGCTGTCACTAAGCCATCAACATCTACAGCAATCCATTCGGGTCCACTAAGTAGGGAAAATGACAGGGGATCATTTTCAGGGTCATAAACAGAGTGGATCAGTGATGTCGAGAAATTTTCGCCAGCTATAGATTCACCAAGTGACCATCTGGTCGCTATCCATGATGGAGCTTGATTTTGATAGTCTGGTTCATCAAATCCAATCGGCAGAAGACTTACGACACGTAACCCTGTATGAGCATCTTGAATTTTGCGTTTATTGATTACACGCCCAGACTTATAGAGGTTAACCAGTTTCTTATCGCCACCACTAGACCCTCCACGAAGAATTGAATTGAAGCTATTGTTATCAGTCTCTTCTTCCAGCCATTCTCTAACGTTACCTGTTTGGTCAAAGGTTCCATAGTAACTTGGATGATCTTGATAACTTCCCACGTCAATCAATACTGAAGGCGATGAGAGAGTTCCATAGTTGGACTCATCTAAACTTAGGCTGTTGCTTTGTGTGGCAAGATCCCAGTAAGAGTCTCCATTGGCCCCGTCAGTTGTTCCGCTGTAGTAAGCAGCTTTATACCATTCATTCTCATTCGCTAGAGCAACGCCACCATTTGCCCATGCGTCTTCACCACGTCGATTCGCATCTCCATGAACGAGCCCTTCATACATGCCTTTTTCAGTGTTACCACTTGTCAACCAGTTGCAGAAACGAAGGGCACTCCAGTAGCTCACAAAATTAACTGGTTGATTTTCATGCCCTTCGATAGTGTTGTATGAATAACTGCCATCTTCACCATTGCGGATAATCCCACCATCCTCTGCCATTTCGGTGTTATAAAGTGGTTTATCATCCGTGCGCTTTGTTTGGGCTACGCTATTCAGGAACTGTGTATATTCTGAATTTGTTACTTCATATTTGCCAATGTAATAGGGATAGGAAACAGCCCCGAAACCTGTTGAATCCACTTCATTTCCTTCATCCTCAACAAGAACAGTTGGAATGTTGATGGGCTTGGATTGCGCAATTGGAACGCTGAAGTTCCATACATCACCAGTAATCAGCTGATCATCAGTAACGGTATCGATTCGCCAAAAGTATTTTTGACCTTGCTCTAAATTAGAGGGAGTGAAAATATTATTTTCTTGATTTTGCTGAAACTCTAGAGTCTCAACGCTGGAGCCAAAGTAGATATCGTTAGATATGGCTTCACGTCCTTCAAGCCACATTAAGTCAGCATTTTGTTTTACCGTGATCGATCCATTAGGCGCTATAGGCATACTTGCTTTTTCCGCTTGATAACCAGGAATCCAATAATCAAGATCTCCATACTCATAGGGGCCAATGTCTGGAGCGTCACCGATAAAATGATCTGTAAATCCACTAATATGAGTGCCTTGATCTATCAGTACTGAATTCTGCTTAGGCCTAAAATCTAAATTATCAGGATCACGTAACTGATTGCGTACATTATTACCAAGATCATTCCTAGATCTATTGTTTGTGATGTCGTTAGGATTAATAACAGGGGCGATGTTGTTGTTGTTGCCGAGATTATTGTGAACGATTGAATAATGATTCCCTTGGTGTGCCTCTTCCCCCTCCCGTCGACCTGCCGCTCTATTTTCGTAGAGCTCAATAATATCATCAGTAAATTTTTTATCAGGATCGAGATAGCCGTAGAATTTGTCATGTGAAACATTGATGTCAACATGAGTATTGTCAATTGCTAAATTACTCAGAACAGTATGTTGGTCTCCCTTGAGACGAGTTCCACGTTTTACATTAAACAGCACGTTGTGATTGGCTGTGCCTCGCATCCCGGCAGGGTCACCATCAAAGCGAATACCGTTCCGTCCGGGAAGATCGTGAATCCAATTGTTGCGAATAACCAGGCCAGCTACACTACCTCTATTGACCTGAATTGCTGCATCATCGCCATGAAAGTGGTAATCGTAGATATGGTTTAGTTCTACAAGGGCTCCCTCATTATCACCATTTCCAACTTTGCCGATTCCTCCTTTCCCAATTGTATGTGCTGTTACTCTGCGAATAACATTCCCTTCTTTTGTACCGCCTGACCAGATAGCTCCACCACCAGAAGGTTTATTATGAAAATAACAATTATCAACTACAAAATTTCTACCTCTATTCCCTTCATACAATAGTGTGTCATAGGAGTAGGCAAATTCGCTATTTCGCCAGGTAATGTTGGCGGGCACACCGCTGCTTCCTCCTCCTGCTTCGTTGCCCCAATGATTTGCATTCTGTTCATACTTTGTTCCTTTGTTATAGATAGCATCAGCGCCCAGCATATGAGTGTTATGGCCTGAATATAAGAACCTACAATCATCGAACTCTATATCAGTTGTTCGGTCCAATTTAAATGTTCCTGTCCGAAGTGTAAGCCCGTCGAAATTCAGGAAAGAACAATCATTCGCAAGCAGGATATCATCCTCATCTCCATAATTATTTGTTGTATAACCTCTTGCTTCAATACTACGTGTGTTTGGGTCGTCATTGTTTTCTAGCCATGCATAAAGCTCGCCGGAGTCTTTGTCGTAATGCCACTCTCTTGGTTGATCTAAAAGGTCTATATCGGCAGTGAAATAATATATTTTGCCATCCTCTTTTAAATAGTCAGTATCAGATAAATTAACTGTGCCGTTAATTGCAAAACTGGATTCACCAGCCTTATGCTGCGTAACCTCTGTTACGTCCCTGCCATAGCGGACAAGCATTGCGCCTTCAATGCTTACACCTAGCGAACTAAGACTATGCTTTTCTTCTAAGTTCTCGTAATGCCCAGGTTTTTCCTCAAGTTCAGACTTGATCTCCGCACTTGTGCCTAAGTCCCAATAGCTACCTGGCGTTGGGTTGGCGCCATTTGAATCATCGAGCTGGTCCCAATCCTTCGTGATATTTGGCCATCGAGCAGCCGTGAGCATTTTGTCATCAATGAACAGTTGCGAGACATCAAAATCAACTGTTGTTTTCCAGATATTGTCTTCGTGAATTACCCAGGGCGTTGTGATTTCTTTGGCGCCAGAGATTAAGACATCTTCGCCTTGGTATCCTTGAAATGTAATGCGATGATCTTCTGTTCCATGTATGTCTTCTAGTAATAATTTCTCGCGATAGATACCGCCTCGGATATTAACAACATCACCTGCTCCAACTTGATTGATCGCACGTTGGATCGTTGCGAATGGTGCATCGATTGTGCCTAGGTTGGTATCATCTCCATCATTGGAAACGTAATACTCATAGGAGAGATGAGCATTGCTTGTTGATTCATCTGCTTCTTCGCCGGCGGTTTGTACTGATGCCGTCGCAACAGGGTTAGGGCTGAGAACAGGATCAGGGCTGTTCTCACTAACAGGGTTGTTTTCGCTAGCAGGGTTGTTTTCGCTAGCAGGGCTGGCATCAACAACGCTTGTCTGGCTTGCATTGATGTTGGCTTGCTCCTGTGTGTTGTCGTTATTGAGATTGCTCATCGCAGCAGGCCACGCAGCAATGCACAAGCATGCCGATGCTGCAAAACATCCGCCTCAGCTTGATGAGCAGGCTGGTTGCCGTTGCCACTTGGCTGCACTCGCGCTCGGAATGCTTGGCATGGAGCCGCCGCGCGCGCGGCCATTAGGCTCTTGCTCCCACATGCTGATCTCTTAAGGAGCTCGCATGAGCCCCAGGCTGCAAGATCAGAGTGGTTGACAGTACGCACCTTACAAGGCGTTTATAGGTACAATTTCATTAATAGATCTAGGAAAAGAGTATTGATTAGGCAATCGTTTGCCAGAAGACTTATTCATCGCAATTAAGACTATCTGATAATTGTATTAATATGATGAATTGGGCATAGGTGGACGTTGTGGGTTGCTTTGTTCCCTTTTCAGTGCTTTTAAGCCTTTTCCTTTTGGCTTTTTAGCCTTGCCTCTGCTGCGAAGCCTTGTCTCTGGCTTTAAGCGCTTAGGTTGAGAGCGGATCTTGGAATTCAGTGCCAGCAATGTCGTTTTCGCTGCTGTCGCTATTGCCATCAGCTCCCAGACCTGGCGGGACGCCCAGTTCAGCACCACGCCAGAGACGGTTCATTTCACGGGTGAAGTGTTTCGCAAGTTGGTGTGAATGAATCAATAGCAGCGTTTCGTCGTTGGGGTGAGCTGCAGTAGGGCTCCAATGAAATGAGCCTGTGATCACTTTTTGTTGTTGATCACGGCGAACTTGTGATGGAGCTTGTCGCCGCGGGCGAGGCGCGGGGTGCCGATGCCTCGTGGTTGCAGTGGCTTTGAAGGAATCGCTCAGTAATGCTCAGGGCTCTCCCGACTCCATAAGCCAGAACCCAACCCACAAAAGCACTGGATCTCGTGCTGAGATGCCCTAGGGCTAAGAAGAGCTACTGGATCAATGGATCTGGCTTGGCTTTTGAGGGATGTCAGCCCTAAGCCCGAATCCCATGCAGCGGAGAGGGATGTTGAAGAAACCACCGAGGGTGAGGGACAACAACGGTGCTCTCCAGATACGGGTGAGGCTTGAGGGGCGAGATTGCGCCAGAGTGGTGGAGAGCCACCACCGAACTGGCTAACAGCTAGAGGCCGCTTGGCTCAGGCTGAGTTGATGTTTTCCTAGTGGGGCGCTCCCTCCAATTGACTTCATGCCTCTAAGACACCCTCTCTTTCATCGAACGATTCAGGCGCTGTTTTGGGATGCAAAAGAGGCCGGGTTTGTGCACCCCACACTGGAAAATATCGACAGCTTTAGAGAAGAGCTTTTACGAGAGTTGGAGGAAGGGATCAAGCCGATCATTGAAGAGCGTTGCTATAGGGATCCCACAGTCGAAAGATCAGAAGAAGACTCTCAAATTCCTCAGTGTTAAGACCCCTCCTATCGGTATCCCCAGGAATGGCCCACAGAAGGGTGATCACGTGCTGCCCGTGTTGGCCAGTGAAGCCCTCTGCCTGAGAGCGGGGCTTTTCTTATTTGCTTTCTAGCCCTGGGGCGGTGATGACTTTTTGTTTTCATCCTTCACCGCTATCCATAAGTTGACGCAACTTCTTTAAAAACGCAGTGACCTGGCTCAATGCCATCGATGAGTTCGAACACAGACTGATCAAAGACATGCTTAGCTTTTTATAAGCAGAGCAAACACCTGACATGAAGAAGGGCACCCGCGTTGGATGCCCTCAAGTCCAGGACAGGTTTTCAGGGTTTCTACGTCCTCGGACTCCTGATCTAGGTCTAAGCAAGCAGGACCAAGGCGTCAGCAGGGATAAATGCTTATTTGTATCAGCCAGCTTCTCATCAGTGCGGCGTTTTGGCGGCTTGCTGGAAATGAATGGATTAGCATCCATGCTCATGGTCGCCCCGAAAGCATTCTGTATTGTTCGCAAGTTGAGAGCGCTAACCGCAGCTTGCTACATGCACTCCAAACAGTATTTTCACTTTGGATAAGCACACAGCCATACGAGAGGCAGAGTTGCGTCGTATTGAGGCTTCTCTGATTGCAATGCACCAAGCTGAGCAGGCTTTAAAAAAGGAAAAGCGCAGTGCGCTCTGCCAGCCAACTCACTGGAAGTAGTCTCTGGAGCTGAATAGTCTTCAGTACAGCAACGCCAAGCGAACAGCTCGTGACGGCTGTGGAACTGACACGGTCAACTGGCACAGTGACAGTTTGCATCGTTAAGGTTCATTTGTGAGGAGGACTTCTCCTCGGAGTGGAAACAAGGAAACACGCCCAACGAGAAGTCTTGAGACCCTGCCTTTGGCGGGGTTTCTTTTTGCCCATACATCTAGAGCGTTTAGCCCGACGAACAATGGCGCCAACCCTTTTTGCAGAGGGAGTAAGAGAACTGTCTGGTTAGCACCAATGACTCCCCAAGCATCCATAACTAGACCTAAATAAAGCCACTACAACCCCCTTGGGCTCGAGGGGACCTGGGCGTGATTCCCGGATGAGGTGGCTTAGGGGCCCTCCTTTCTCGGGCCCCGCAAACAATTGGCAACCCATCAAGTGATAGCCCATCTCCTAGCCTGATTGGCTGAACAGAGATAGCGATCTGCGATCTGTTGCCAGATTTATCCCATGCATCGATAGCACTCAAGCGACGTTTGGCGAGGGTTGAGAACACATCACCTCAAGGAGGGGATCTGATTTCATTTCACTTTTGTAGTTGCAGCATTCACCTTTGAATAGAGGCCTGACTTTGCATTCGGTATCAAGGATGCATCGCTATAGCTACTCAGGTGCACCTCAAGCGCGTGCCCTATGTCAGAGTTGAAGATGGGGCTTCAATTTAATAGCAGTCAATAGTAATCATAATTGCTGATCATGTAGTTAACATTGCCAAAGAGCATAAGCAAGGTTGCAAAATAAATATGCTCTAGTAAGCTCAACCTTTAGGATATGAGTCGTAGGCTTAGCTGGATCAAATGCTGGAGGTAGCAGCTACTTAAAGGTAAAGATTTGAAGATAGGATTTTGCTACAATTAACTATTTCCACCAAGCTTAAAAATAAGGCCTTTTAGGATCCATTGATCAAGTTGTATCAGTGATTCATCCCTCTTGCGAACTCTCAGCCGAAGGGCCGATCACAATCCAAAGCAGCCATAAGGCCCCAATGAACGGAATCAGAGCGATGAAAATCCATTGCCACTGACGGCCGGTATCGCGGATTCGACGAACCTGCATGGCAATTCCAGGAACAATGCTGGCAACAGCAAACAGTGCGTAAATCGAGTAAAATCCTCCTTGAAGCTGCCCTAGAACAAGACCGAGCAGAACATTGACGAGAACAATGGTCCAGTAGTCAATGCGCTTGGTTCGACCCTTGAAGTCAAAACCCTGAGTCCAGAACGTGCTGTAGCGATCGAGAACTGACACGTTTCAATGTCAAAATATCAATCAATTGTAGCCCCTTTACACTCTCTACTCACTGAAACAAGCAAGCACCAAAATCTTCCAGACCAGCAGCGCTTTCTTTTATTAGGCTCTAGGTTTGTTCTATTCATGGAAGTCAAACCCTCAAGTAAGAAAGACGCCTGCCTCGAAGCTTGTGATGAATGGAGTTGAAACGTTCTAAGCCTGATCAGATAGTCTGCTTCCTAGAACATTGGGATGAACGTAGGCTTCCGTTTCGTTTGCTGACTAGGCGCGTGATTGGATTCAAGAAATAGGCGGATATTGCAAGCAAGTCTAAAAGTTGAAAACCCTAACTGTATGAAAGGGTTTCAAACTAGCGAAAGTCATCGATTGCGACTTAACGCTGTGCCGGTCGATTATGTCTTGGAGCTACCGAGGTTTAAGGATAAAATTGACCGATGGCCCTTGTTGCGAACTTAGGCCATGAGCTCGGTTCTTTTGAAGGTGTCAATCATCACGAATGGTGTGGCGTAATGGAGCCTGGAATTGTCTCTATTTGAGTGGAAGACGGCCATGAATAAATGCGTTGCGACAACTCATGCCTGAAAATGCCCCTACTGTTTGATTGACAGCTGTTGGTATCTGAGATAAGGCAATGCATCCGAGTAAAAGAACGACCCATTTTTGATAGGTAGTCAATGAGACAAAGCCTTTGCTTAGCCTTCTTGTTATGTTTGTAGTCATGGTTTAAGTTCTTGTGTTCGAAATAGCTTGTTGACTATCTGATTTTTGATAGTGGCTTAAAAGGCCAAGATTGCTATGTATTGCTTCATTCCCTGTAGAGGGGTGGCTACATCAATTGGTAACCAGCGCAGAAGCATTACAGAAAAAGAGTTTTAGGTATGCATGAATTTTGCTATTGCATAACGTCTGCCATATTCAACGCTAGATCTTGTCTCATTGGCTTCTTCTGTCGTTTTTTGATTATTTTTGTCTAAATGAGAATCCATGAGAATCACTTTTGAGCTTCCTAAAGCACCTTTGTTAGCAAGCCATCTCGGGGTGTAGGGCTTGGCAGCATTTGCAGAGTGAGGTCTTGATCAGGGATTAAGTGAAGTCGCAACTGGTGAAACAAGCCGACCACCATCAAACGTATTTCAAGTTCTGCTAATGGTTTACCTAGGCATACTCGCTCTCCCCCCCCAAAAGGCAGCAGGGTTGCTGAACAGCCATCATCTAGGTGGCGCTGGGGACGAAAGGCTTCCAGATCGCCAGCACCATGACGGTTAGAAGCTGCCAGAGCAACCTGTACCACACGGTTTTTTGGCACTTCCACACCGTCGATGACCAAGGCGCATTTCGTGCGGCGAAAAAACCCTCCCACCGCTGGCGTGAGTCGCATCACCTCAGAAACGACAGCGTCCAGTTTTGGTGCGTTGACCTGGTCGTAGGCAGTGGTGGCCTGCTCGGGTGCTGGAGGCCAGTCAAGTCCATCGATTTCCTCTCGCAGCCATGTTTCCACTTGCGGGTTGAGAAGCAGCTCCCGCATCAGACAGCTGAGCGAAGAAGCCGTGGTTTCGTAGCCTGCGAACAGAAGAAGCAGAAGCTGCTCCACCACGTCTTCGTCCGTTAAAGGAAGTCCTGCTTCATCGAGACCTCCCGCAAGCAGATCAAGACCACCATTGCCATTGGATGCTTTTAAAAGCACCTTCTGAAGCCTCTTCAACAACCGTTCCCGGGCCTTAAGCGCTTTGGCAAAGGAGCTACCTGGAAGAGCTATCGGTATTGAGAAGAGGGCTCTGGTCCAGATCTCGAAATCAACGAACAACTCATCGCGATCAGTACCCTCCAATCCGAGAACCGTCGTGGCGATCACCGAGAAAGCGAAACGACGCATTCTCTCTGCGAGAGGCAGAGCTGTTTTTGCAGCTTGTAGTTCGTCGGCAAGATCTTGAACCATGCTGATGATGCCAGCGCTGTAGCGCTGTAGTGCTGAGGCCGAGAACAGTTGGCCTATCACTCTTCGGCGTGCTCGATGGGAGGCTCCGTTGCGGTTAGCAAGCGAATGGCCGCCCAACAGCTGCCGCACACTCTCTGGCCACCAACCTTCTACTGCGTCGGGCTGAGCGAGCAGATCACGAATCGCTTGCCCGCCCTGAATGAACACCATTGGCTGTCCGAGCATTGATGTTTCAAAAACATTCCCGTGACGCTCAAAGCGCTTCTGTGCAAAGGCTGGATCGCGAAAAAATGCAAACGCTTCAAGTACCCCACTCAGGGCCGCTGTATTGGGAAGAGGGCGAAGCTTGGCATCATCAGAACTCGCCATGACATTTGCTATCCAACAGCAAAGCTAATGGGGCGATAGAGCAAACCTTGAAGAATTGACGAAACACCCTGAAGGAAATAAGGGGCTTAATACGTTTCTATTGCTAAATCACTCGTCCCAATGCAAAAAACAGCAGACCCTTGGCATGAAGAAGGGCACCCGCTTTGGCTGCCCTCAAGTCCAAGCCTCATTTTCAGGGTGTCTGCGTCCTCAGACTCCTCATTCAAATGGAACCAGGTTGGATTAGAGGCGCAGGAGGATTAACTGCTTCTTTTCAGTTGCCTCCATTGCAGAAGCGAACTGCCTCAGCATTGCTCCTGCCTGTGGCGATGGTTTCCTCTACGCAGCCGTTGAATACCTTGCTTTCTTGTTTGATGGAGCAGACACCCAGAGCAATTGCAGCAAGGGAGATTGCGGAGACAACGGTGGCGGTGATCTGAATGATGCCATAAGCAAGCATTGAGCTCTTTTTGCTGATGCAGTCCTTTTTGGTCGTGGTCTCTTCAGTCATGGATAAGCAAATGTCTGCAAATAGCCTATGAAGATCAATGGCTTCAATATGGGATACAGAAGGCCGTAATAACCACACTCATGGGCTTTTTGATCAGCATGGAGGCTTAGACGGCACCGCAAGACTCAACTTTTAACAAATCTCCTCACCTCATAGTGTTGATCCATTGCTAGGCATCAACTACTAGTTTTCAACTGTATCTATGCCTCATATTATTTGTTTTTATCGATAGCTAGATTTCTGTTTGGATAGTTGATTTAGTCACCTCTGGCAACCAGTTCCTCAAGGAGGTAGTTTTTACCTGGTGTTGTCTCCAGAGAAGCTGATTAGCCTTAAGACACATATATCAATGGTGCTTTGGCTGGATGTCAGGCTCGATTCAACGCAAGAAGCTCGCTCTGACAGGCCAAGCCTCAAAGACATAAGCAAAGGATTGGAGTGTGGTTATAGTGCTTCTAGCAAAAACTCTGCAACGTTAATAGTCTTTAGAGATTTATACGTTTTCGCTGAAAAGATTTTAGCTTTAGATATACTAATGGAGAATTGGGGCGATGGATCAATTGCCAGAGGTGTCTCCCGGCGTAGTAGAAACAATTATGGCCTTAATGATCAGTGCTTGGATTTTCATATTGCTAATGCCAACCGATCACAATGAGGACGAGTGATTGGGGAGATTGTTTATTGAAGCCAATTTTCAGGTTCTTTAACTCCTTCTTCTTCATCATTGCTGATTGTTCCCTTTTGCCAGGCTTCTTTGTCTTGAATTGAACGGGCTGATGAGGCCTTGGGGTCAAGTAAGGCAGGGCCTTTGGCTTTTGTTTGTTCTTCTTGCTTCCTGTGGCATCCGATTGGGTATGCCTGTATTGATATTAATAGTGAGTTATGTTTGCGATTAAGCTTCTGGCTTGTGATCGAGATGCCTTTCCAGTTAAGTGACTGTCTAATGACATTAACTTGCATTCAGGCTCCCCAGCGATAATGGCATCTGAGATAATAATTATCAGTTTAAGCCTTGATAATGAAGTGGTTGGGTGGGAGGTATTGAAAGGCTCAGGGATTGAGGATTGTTTTGCAGATTGTGGTGACCAATCTCAGTCTTTCAAAACTCTCAAAATCATTTATTATTGGTGCTCAATGCTGACTTCGATAAAGTTTAGTATTAAGCTCTTGGTCGATGGCGGTTCACATTTATTGCAGTTACTTATGTTCAACTCATCCTTCGGGGGTGTTAATTTTTCTTGGAAGTTATCTAGCTTTTCTGCAACACCTGAAGGGCTCGTCGTGAACCCTCCTATTCCGATTGCGTGGTGTTGAACATAAAGCTTGAATGACAGACACAACATGTGGCTACAGTTTGCTGATGGACCCTACGCCAACCACGAAGTTCATCACCTACTGCGCTGAGCAAGAATTTGGAGAAGATGCTGAAGTTACAAGAGTGAGAGACGAACAAGGCAGAGCACCTTGCAGGGACAACAAGTACCTCATCGTTAGTGCTCAGAAAAACTTCTATGAGTTCAAAGGTCTGGTCAACATCAATGGCATCACATTCGGATTCAAGGCCAAAACATTCAAAGCTCAGCAGCCCGAGTGGTCGTTCACTCCAGAAGCCCTTCTTAAAGAGCGCAAGAGCTCCACATAGTTTCCCCTAGGCAACAATGGTGGAATGGAACAAGGGGATCCCGAACCTTTAGCCACCGTTGCAAAAGCGAGTCGCCCTGGGGAGATCGTATTGCTTGTAACTGTGCATCTCAATAATGCAGTAAACCCTGAGAATTGCCTCATTGGCAACTGGAACTTGGGTTAGGGCGAGCAGGGCCAAGGCTAGTCCTGTTCCTGGGGCATGGATGTTTGCGGTAAACCAAGGCTTTTTTGTCACGGAAGAGCTGTGCGGTTAGAGATGCTTAAAGATCAAGCAACTCTGCCTCATAGATTAGCTTTGCGCTTATCCAATTTTTAAATGCTGGGTGATGTGGCGGTGGTAAACCTTCAGCTGCGCTTCCAACACGCAAACCTTGGAGGTGCTAGAGAGACGCCCATAAGTGGAATTACCGCTTAATTTTTAGCCTTCAGGCATCGGCGCTTAGGTGAATACGGCGGCATCAAATCAGCTCACGAAGGGCTTCCTCTGGCCAGCATTGCTTGGGGATGTTTCGAAGCATCTTGAAGTCTTCGAAGTCAAAACCTGGACCAACACAGCAGCTCACCAAGGTATAGGCACCTTGGCTGCAAGCAGCTTGCCAACATCCTGCGGGGATCATCTGCATTGGCTGTGCTGCATCCAGAGTCAATCTGACAATTTCATTGCTAATTGGATCTAGTCGCCAAAGAGAGAGCGGTGCTCCCTGAAGGTGAATCCAGATTTCATCTGCACCATCAACGCAATGCCAACAACTTTTATCATCCTTGCCTAAGAGAAAAAAGATCCCTGTGATGGCATTGCGTTGATGACCATCACTTCGTTTTACTGTTAGATCACTTCGGATGACTTCCCGGTACCAGCCTCCCTCGGGATGTGGGGATAACTGGAATTGCTCAATGAGTCTCAAGATGCTGTTGTCTTTCAATGGATCCAAGAGATTTTTTGCATGCCCTCAGAGTAGGCAGAGTGTTCTGGGTGGGAGGAGGTGTGGGCGTTTTTATTTCTTTGCGTCAGTCATTTGACTAGTCTCAAAAAGAAGGTGATCATTCAACTTGCTTGGGAAGCTGGTATTTTCTCAGTTAGCAGGATCTCAGGTGCTTGTCAGGCCAATTTCGACAATATTACAGCTGGGCTAGTAAGTATTTGATCACTGCTACCAAGTCATGCCTGTGCTGATGTTCATACAAAGATTTCTTTCTGCTTATCCTAGACCAGATAGATTGTGCGGCCTGATTAATGTTCTTATATTCTTTTTTGACTAGATTAATTCATGAACTCAATTGTTTTTAGATGTGTCAAATGCTAGATTTATTACCTCGATTAGCATCAGTTTATGTCGTCATGTCTTGATTTAAAGTCTGTTGTTTACTCAGCCAATACCAAGATTTTTCTACTATTAAATCCCCCAACTATCTCACTATTGATAGTTAATCAAAGGCAGGCGGCTCGGCAAGCCGGTTCCCGTAAAATATCAATGGTTCAAAATCTACATCTATCGTTTTAGAGATGGGCGCAAGAATGGGAATGATGTCTATTCTATGGCCTAATTAGACATACAGATGCAAGTTATTGTGGGTGCTTGGATACCGAACGCCCTCTTGGCGGCAAGAGTATTCGTTGCTCTCTTCGTATTGGACTAGTTTAGAGATAAGCCTATTATTAATAGACTTAAGCTTATCTTTTGGATTCTCTATATCTCAGTGAAGCTAAGGATAGGTTTTTTAGCACTCCTTCTTTAAGGCAATTGATCTTGCTCTAGGCTAAAAAGTTGTTCACTAAAATGAGGGTTTTGGCAGGTGAGATGAATGAAGTCTATGCTCCAGGAATCAGTCTCTTGCTAGAGTTGGCTGCCCTATGATTGACTCATAATGATCAGAAGAATTGGCTGAAGGGAACTTGCGCTATCAATAGCAGTAAATAAACATTTTTTGAATTCAGTAATTAATTGAATAAGGAATCCTTCAGCAGATTTTGCATTTGTGCGGGTGATCATGTAGTATTGAATAAGCCGGGAATTTATGATGACTGATCAAAAGCACGATTCAGAGGCGCCATTGGCAAGATTCATTAATTGGATCAAAGGAGTAATGGGAGGCATGGGAAATGCAGTTGTTTCTGAGAAGAGTAAAAATGTACCGCCCAATATTGGCGCGCAACCATTTAAGGATAAGCCAAAGAAAGGGGTTCTATGAATCGATGAGGAGTCATTAACCCACTATTTATATTCAAAGAAATAAACTTGGATTTGTCCGTATTGACTTTTATGGGCCATCAGATTTGGGATGGGAGATTTAAGCATTTAACGCCTATCCTGAGGAATAACCTTTTAATTTCACTTAGACAAGGAGAATTTAGAATTAGAAGAATCCTGCTTTGCCAAATTTTAGCTAGCAAGAGATGCTTATAAGCTCTTCATCGATTATTGGCAAGGTACTCCTTATCATCCTCGTCGCTCTCTCTTCAGACCCTTTAAACACAGTAGAAGTGCTCTCTGTTGAGGATGGCGACACACTCAATGTTTTTGAAGCATCTTGAGCAATCAAAGTGCGTCTTGCTTGCATTGAGGCGCCAGAGAAGTCACTGGCGCCTCAATGCATCACCACAACCACTAAAGTCTCTGCTAAAGGTAGGTTCTGATTTGAATTTACTCCCGAAATCAACAGACCTTTATGGAAGAAGCTTTGTACTTCAGTTCAGCATAGTATCTCCTATCAGCCTAACCTTACAATGCTTTTCAGCGCTTTTTAGGCAGTAGGCTTTTGGTGGTCTTTTTACATTTATTAGGCCCTCTTAAGCGGTTTCTCCACTCAGAGACAACAACCAAAGCTATTAAGCCGTAAGAATTGGAGCAGCAAGCCGAGAAAGGGGCAGAGTGCGAGTTGCCAATGCCTTATAAGAATTAAATTATGGCGTTCAATTCAACATCCATCAGACAAGCCATATCGAAGCATTTGAGGAGATAGCTAGGTAACAACCCAAAGAGCTAGGGAAGCCCTGGACGCAAGAAGCAACGATCAGTAGCGCAACCAAGTAGAAAATTACTTACCTGGCATGGGAGCGAATGCGCGAAATGAATTGTGCCTGAAGCGAATCAAAATCTTTTATTGATACTTTCTGTCAACCTAGATTCGGGATTTATGGATAAATAGGAAATCAGGTGTAGAGCCTATTTGCCCATAGAGATAGCCAAGATCAAGCAATTCTGCGAAAATCTTTTTTGGATGATTGATATCCAGTGTCCCTGCATGGTCTGACCAGACCTCCATTGTGATAACTGGCTGAAATTCAGCTATCGCTGTTAATCCCCCTTTAATCGCTAAGGGCTCATAGCCCTCAATATCTAATTTTATAAAATCCAGCCTTTTAAGGCCAAGACTATCAATCGTAGTAGTTTCAACCTCTATTTTTTTTGCGTTTGGGTCATGCCATTCTGGCAGACCCATAGGATTATTAGCTAGCCCAGATGCCCCTGGATTTTGAGCAGTAGACCAGCCATAATGAGCTATTGAACTTACATTTGAAAGTGCCTTCTGATGAAGAGTGATGTTCTGAAATCCATTTATCTCAGCATTTTTGGAAAGCAACGAAAAACTACTTGGTAGTGGTTCAAATGCATGCACATGCTGTGCAAGAAATGCAAGCTTTAATGTATGGGAGCCAACATGGCATCCCCCTTCAATGACAACACTATCTTTATCAATAAACCTTTCAAATACATTGTGCAAATATTTTTCCCATACAACATTGCCTCTCAGTTTGTCTGAAATTATGCAGCACCCCTCGCTATAAAGATGGAACCTGCAGGGACAACCATTGTGGAAATTATCTACGGTACAGACCTGCGTCACAAGAATAAAAACAGCGAGAAACTTTCATTCAGCGTAGCTTGGGACACGATATTATATATAAATAATTACAATTATATGCATTTTAAGGCACATTGCTGCTGGGGGATAAGCAAACTACCCCTGACTTTTTATGTGTTGAAGCGCACCTTCTGATAGATCTGAATCACCTGTCTGGATTTGGATGAGCGAGGCCTCTGAGCTGTTCAGATCAACAGATTCCCGCTGATGCTAGTTTCGTGTCGACAAAAGCAAGATTGGTCCGACTTTAGGCGGAGCTTATTTGAATGATGCAAGCAAGATGCCCTTGAGACTATTCTTGAATGGCTGTTGTTCTCTTTGGTGTTGGGATGGTGTTAATAAGAAGCTCACGCTTACTCTTTAAGAAGACACTCATGAGATCTTTTTCAAGGCAAGACTAAAGTGAATTGTTTGAATGTTTCTGATTGAATCCGGTCATGAGATGAATCAATATCTGCATGCTTTGGGGATAGAACTTTACTGGCATGTGATGCTTTTGCTAATTAGCACTGTTAGACTTTATTGGCGAATTAACAATAGTAAAGATCGCTTCATTCCTCTTGGTTTTTTAAAAAAAATATTAATCGTTAATTTCTCTGGCCACAAAGTAAGGCTTTGGCCATCCCATTTGCCGCAGATCGTTAATCTCAAAACAATTATGGAGTTAGATGATGCTACTAATCGCCCTATTCAATTATCCAAATCATTGACATTATAATCTTCTTACGCTTGGCAAGAGACTTTTTAAAGCCAACTGAAGAATAACTGATGATGGTCTTTGCCTTGTTGCTTAATTGGTAGATCGCGCAGTTCTCAATGTGACATTCAAATAAAGTGTTATGCCTGGGATGAAATATAATTGAATTTTTTAGGCATGTCTTATATGCATTAGATCTTATGTCAATGAAGTCCCACTTAGGTAATCAACTTAGATATCGGCATTGTCAATGCATCTAGATGATTGACTAATTCTTGATCGCAGCTTCAGCCAAATTTGGTAAGATTAAAAATATAGTGACAGGGCCTAAACACAACTCGAATGTTTTGGATAATCTCACTTTTATAGCCTTTGCTTAAGCGTGATCGTAATTCTTTAGACAACTTTGAGCAGTTCTGAGGCAACCTTAAGCTCATTTTCAGAGATACCACGTTCTTGAGCTTCCTCGACGACTTGATTGAGTTGATATCCGAAATTCAGGTATTCGAGTTCAGAATGTTGATTGCTAAGTATTGCCATGATCTTATCTTTGTATTCAGCAGCCAGCTCCTCCTTTGTAAACCCAGTCAGATCTGTATAGCTTGCAGGAAGAACAGTTGCTGTAGTGGTGTACATGGTGCGCTATTTATTGATAAGAATCTAGCTGCGTTCCTTATCTTGGGCTGGATACAGTCAGCAGATCTAGACACAAAGGGAGGCCAGTACGCTGCTCATCTGAATGATGAGCAGCCTTTGCTCTTTCTCTGCTCCTATTTTGTTGTCATGCCAACGCTGATGTTGTTTTTTTGATAGCTTTCTCTTTTTGTTTAAGTGTGTCTAAAGACTTTTCAAGTGTTATTTTAGCTTTTTGATGCTGGGTAACCTTTAAAATGAGATTCTCCGCAGAAGCGTCTTGCTGGAAGCTCTGATTGTTATTAATGCTTATTCACTATGTTTAGGCAGTGCAATGAATCAGTAGGCCGAGCTCGAGAGTGTGCTAATTGAGGTTGGCAGTAAGGCTGCTGCACCAGATCAGGCTTTTGCTTTGATTTTGTGCCTTGGAAGTGACGGAATGGCTGGGATTTAAGAACATTTCAGCTCTTTCAAATATCTTTTCCGATCTGTACACTTTTGTGGATAAACTTTCAAATGGCAGGTGATCTTCTTGTTTTATTATTCATGCATTAATCAAATCACTTTCGCAATAGTTTCTCCTGAAAATCAAAAAAACTTCAAGACGTAATCTTTTTGCTCAATTTATAGTGAGCGTATATATTTATTGTCACCGTTCCCCTCATGTCCTATCTAAAACGTATCTAGCTCTTGGCAATAGAGGTATAGGTGAGCATTGCAAAAGCAAAGTTTACATCATCAAATATCGATTTATTTTTTACTTGCATTCTTCAATGAGTATAGGCAAGTCTTGCCAGCGACTACACGTGAACAAGTTGATCAGGGCTTCTTCTCATGCTTGATGAACACGATCAGAGTCAAGCAAGTCTAATAATGGTTTTGTTAGTCAACCAAGACTCCCGGTTCGGAAGCCCTCAACGCCAAGATTCTTTTGGGCATCTGTTCGGGCGGCGATCTGAATAGCGTCAGACTAGGCCGGTTTAAAGCATCATTCCAGTAAACACTCCTTTTTGATGGTCTCTATGGGCGTGGCTGCTGGGAAAATGTATTGAGCGGGGTATGGTGCGGCTTAGTATGCATGAGAAAAGCATTGACTTTCCCCCCGCTCAGTGTCTGGTTAGGGCTTTTGCTCATAGCGATTGGCGTGTGCGTGGGGATTGAGTTTCAGGTTCGAGTGGATTCAGATTCAGATTCAGATTCAGATTCAGATGACTAGATACCATTGCCCTTTCTGCTCAATTCGCTACCAGATTCATCAGCAACGGGCGGATGGGGTTATGGTCTGCGGCCAATGTGGTGACCCCTTAGTCAAGGTCCCATTCATTAGGCCGACTCAGATCGTTGGGTTAGTAGCCGCTGCAGCATTCATTGCACCCTTGCTGTTGATGGTATTTGTGTTCATTCAAGACGAGCAACGCCCTGAGCTCAAGCGTCCTTTATCTACAATGGCACTTTTTGCTTCGACTGCTTCTGTAGAGATTTGGTCTTACCGAGGTTGAATTCTTTTAAGTAACTCTTTTGTTTGGTGTAGTTTAAGGTGGCAACGATAAACCAGAAGAGGTTCTTCTTGTTTTGATGTGCATACGCCAATGACATATGTTTGCGACTATTCATCTGTCGGACGTGCTAAGTATTGAGTAGAAGCCAACAAGCATTAAGTTTCTTTCTGCCTATGAACTTCAGCTGCCTGGCTGAGTGAGTGTTCTTTCTGCCTCTGTTTTTCTGCATTCTCCATTTCTTGGTGAATGGATCACTCCAGGTCAGAATTCAGCCTGAAAGGGATATGGGATGGAGTTGACCAGTTCACAGACCGTCAAAACTGATCAACCAGCTCAGTTCGGTCGGCCTGCGCAGATGCCAGTAGTTGAAGTGGAAAAGGCCTAGAGCTCATACTCCTGCTCAAAACGTTCCAGTAGACCCCTGTAGAGGGCCAGGGTCCCCTCTGTTTCCTCGCAGAAGCCCTTCAAGACATAGCTCTCTGAGAGGTGAGAGGCTGCGGCGTTGATCTGCTCAAAGCCGGATAAATATTCGCCCTGAGTCTCTTCATCGGCGATGTCGTAGATCATTGCCATCACCAGCTCCACCTTTCTTTGAGCCGCTGCGATCTCGGCTTCCATGTCCTTGCTGAGTTTGCGGCGCTTCCTCGGCATCTCTTCCTCTAGATCCAGAAAAGAGATTAAGGGAACGGCCGTTTTCAAGAGGAACCTCTTTGCTCAGAGGTTGGTTCTCATAGCGCTTGATGCTGATCTAGAGATCAACCAGTGCTTAAAAGCCCAAATATTTAATTTTCCTCCGGATCAGAGCTGCCTGCAATCAGCATTAAGACTGATTGCCATCAATGGCTGACAAGGCCAAATTATGTACATCGAACACGGAGGCGCCTAATTGGACGACACGCCACCTGAGTACGCAGCAGAAGCAAGCTGACTTCTGGCCCCTGCTCCAACAGTCTCAAAAAATCGTGGGCTAATCGTCTGGTGCGACAATGTCTATTTGTGCGTCAAACCAGTCGATACTCTTCTGCATCGTTCTAGGTGCCCTTAAACGAGTTTTACAGCCACACACCTTGACAAATGGCCCCAGGTGCCAATCCTCAGAAGCTTCGCTTAATCACTAAAAGACATTAAAAACCGACCCCCCTTCTAGAGTGGGTCGGTTTTTTTATGCATAGAGCAATCTTTTGTCTTATGCCATGACTTTGCAAGTGGCTCAAATGTGAATTGCAATGGCCGCTACTTTTGTTAACCACTCATTTAAATTGGATTCAAAATCTGAATGTGGATAGATTGCTCTACTAATTTAGTTGTGCGATGAAGTGCTTGCAAAAGCTGATCACTAATGTGGAAGATCAACACCATGATTCATGTCTGCTAGTAACTTGACTTTTGTTCACATGTATTGAGTGAAATATTGCAAAGGTTTACTTACATATCTCGAATCTGAGTTGCTCGTTGCTCCTCTCCTTCATAAGTGCGTTGGCAAGTATCTGCAAAATTGCAAAGAGTTTGATTGAAGTTGGAGGTAGTAGAGGGCTACAAGCTGTGGAGTCATACAGCCCAGTTGAGGATTTATGTGAGCGCAAAGCCAGTTAAAAGGGTAATCTCCCAGCTCAGCCAGAGCCTCTGGTAGCTGCTCAATCGCAAGTGTTGCTGAATATTCTTGTGCGGCACTTCTGTCTAGGGCGATTAGACCCATCAATTAGGCCTACCAGTGATACTCCTTGTGTGGATTTGGTTTGCGTTCAAAACCTTAGAGTTGGTTGCGTTCATGTAGATCCACTGCGAATGAATCCAGTCACATTCACTTATCGCTTGATCAACGCATCGGTTGGGCTTGGTCTTCTTGTCCAGATGGGACAACGCTAAAATAACTCTGCGGGCATTGCTAGGAGGAGGTTAATTGCAACTTGATGACTTCAATTACCACAAGTGATGCCAGGCTCGCCATTGCAAATCTCCCGTGCAAGATCTCGACTTGACTCAATCGGGCGAAAGTCATGATGGTAAATCCCCCTAATGATCAAAGAGAAGAGCCGTCGGTGCAGAAAGCCTGCGACTTATCTCCATTACATAAAGACAGCTCTCTCAACCTGGGTCAATAGGTCAATGCACTGGACAACTCGTTATCGGTCGTTGATCTAGTGCAGCAATGCATTAAAAGTATCCAACACCAAAGTGCTTGAGCTAGATCCTTACAACCTTGATTTCATTCGACTCAACCGATTTCTGCTTGCAAGATTGCGCATATCCTGCAATCAAAATTTTGGCTCTGCATAGGTTGTGGACTCGTGACTCGCTATTCTCTTGTTAGAGTCTACGAATACCAAAGGTACTTAGCATTCTCAAGAGGTCCACGTAGGTGTCTTTCTTAATGAGTTCCAGTGCATAGAGAGCTTAGAGAAAAGAACAGAGCCGAACCAACTTAGAACTAGAAAATGTGATTAAAATTGGCCAGTCAATTCCGGTGATAAATCTAGAGTCTGTTGAATGTTAGACGAAGAAGGGTATCCCAGAAAGGATATATTCTTGGCTTTAAATGTTTGCAGAAGATGAGTAGGCATTTTAAGTAATCTCTATCAAATTCCTGGCATTGCTAATTCCATTGTTCTGAGGAAGGCCCTTGGCCTGAGACTCCGAAAGTATTCATATATGCTCCAATGATTATGCATATAAGTGCTGTTCCTGCAATCCCATAAATTATTGGGGTGATAGATCTTCTGGATATGACGTAATATATCTGGACAAGAGGAATCCAAACCGATGACAATGCATAACCCCAGCCAGTGTCTTGTTGACGTTTTCTGAAAGCTAGGATTTGTTGGGCTGAGATTGGATGGACAATTTAGCCTGATCAAGAACTATTTAATAGCACAATATCTTTATTGTCTTCTACATATTGAAGAAGCTCAAGAATAGTAGAGCAAGCAGCAGATGCTGAATTGTAGTTACTGTTATTCATAAGCGTGCAACTTTCTTTAAACTCTTTGCTCGATTTTTAGCGATCACTCCTGAACCCTTTGCGAGGCCAATATGTTTCTGGCTGCAAGCATATATGAAGTAAACTATTGCTGAGAAATTGAAATCAACGTTCTTGCATATTTAGTCTACTCTCTCAGTCTTGGAAGATGTTCGCATCAATACATTTTCTCATCCATTAGTCGCTAAAAATCCGCCTTCTTTAGGGTTGATTAGGATCTCAACTTCTGAAGTTAGAATAAAATAAAGTCCTTAATTTGCTTCTCATGCTTTTTATAGTGCGCAGTAAGAAGTAATTTTATTAGAGTGTTTTTACTTAATTCATCTGTTGCCTGCAAGCTTCATGCAACGTTTTGCGCTTGTAGACTGAATGTTTCATGAAATAGTGAGATAATTTACTTGGCTTGTGTATCCCTTAGCTAATGCACGTGCTTGACCGCGATATTTTGTTGCCCTCTTATGATGTCTTGGTAGTTGGCGCTGGGATTGGTGGACTAACAGCAGCGGCACTTCTGGCTAAGCGTGGTTACAGAGTTTTGGTGGTAGAGCAGCATTATCTCCCTGGTGGATGCGCGAGTATCTTTCGCCGTCAAGGGTTTACATTTGATGTAGGAGCTTCTCTCTTTTTTGGGTTTGGAGAAAAAGGCTACAACCCACATCAATTTGTGATGAATGAGTTGGAGGAAGACATTACTCTTGTGCCGATGGATGAAACCTTCACTATCCATCTAGATCAGCAAACCAAAGTTTCTATGTATACACAACGTGAAAGATTTTGGGCAGAAATGTGTTCTTGTTTTCCACACCAATCAGAAGAAATCAAGGCATTACTAAGTGAATTTGAATCTTTTTATCATGAGTCATTGGATAGCTATGGTGGTCAGTTTTTTGCGCCAGCGGAAACGCCACCGCAACATGGCATCAATTTGATGTTTACGCGACCTTTTTATTTGGGAAGGTTGCTTAATTATCTGCTTTCAACTCAAGAGCAACTATTTCGACGCTTCACACGTGATCCGCAGATTCTCAAACTATTTACGCTTTTAAATCAAAATATGACCACTTGTGGATTGGATCAGACACCTGCCATCGCCGGCCCAATGATCCACGTGGAATCTTACACAGGTGGTTGCTATTATGCTCAAGGCTCACCACAGACTTTGGCGAATAAGCTAGAAAAAGCTATTCATAAATATGGTGGAAAAATATTATATCGTAATCGCATTGACAAGATCTTAATTAAGAATGGGAAGGCGATTGGCTGTCAGCTTGAAAATGGCCTTAAGATTAAATCTCATACAGTAATCTCAAACACAACCGTCTGGAATCTCTATGGTAAGTTGATCGATTCGCAGCATATCTCCCGCAGAAAAAGAAAGTGGGCAAGGAAATTTAGGCCAAGTTATAGTGTATTTGGTGTTTATCTTGGTGTTAAAGCAGAAGCTGTCCCCCCGACGATTAAGCCTACACAAATCCTGCCCTTTAATGACAATGGCTCTTCAAGTTATCTGACAGTCTACGTCACGTCGATGTTGGATCCTGAAGCTTCTCCGCCAGGGACCCATACACTCTGTATATTTCTACCGGAATCTACTCCAGAGATCACACTGCCAACCGATGGTAAGGATAAATATCATAACCGTACATATCGAGATCAAAAGCAGAAAAAAGCATCCGCAATTATTGATTACTTAGAAAAGAATTATTTCCCAGAACTTAAAAAACATATCTTGGTTCAGGAAATAGCTACCCCACAGACGATTCAGCGCTATACCCTTAAAAGTCATGGCTCTATTGGTGGTCCACAGGTGAATATGAGCCAAAGCTATATGAGTCGGCTGGCCGCTCGCAGTGATTGGCAAGGACTTTATTGTGTAGGCGATTCCACCAGTCAAGGGATCGGCGTAGTGTCTGTGACAGTGTCCGCAATAAGTGCAGTGAATGCCATTTTAAAGGATCTTCGTCAACCTCAATATCTACCATTAAAGCATTATCCTAAAAATTATGTGCATTTTGCTAAAGCCTCTCTATCTCAAAAACAACATTCTGCGGATTTGTGTCGTGACCAACAGAAGATAAAAACTGTGGAATTAGAGCCCCGATCTTGTTTGTCTCCGCGCTGCGTTCGGGCGGGTCCAGACAGTACTCATCAAGCCCATATCGCTCGTCTTGTCGAAGCCGGCAATTGGCTAGGTGCTGCCCAGTCCTTACGTGCCGTTAATCCATTTTCAGAAACAACCTCTTACCTTTCTCAATCAGACGATTTTTGTGGCTCGTCATGTTCGCAATCGTTATGTCCTGACGCTTCTATTCCCATTAAGTCATTAAATCGCTATGTATGCGAGAAAGTCCCCAACTACATACCAGAGGTAGCTCCGGATAATGGTAAGCGAATTTCTATTGTTGGGGCTGGCCCTGCTGGTCTAACATGTGCACATTATTTGGCGCGTTTGGGCTACCAAATAGACATTTACGAGAAGAAAAGC
The DNA here is from genome assembly GCF_047304785.1 of Prochlorococcus sp. MIT 1327. Lineage (NCBI taxonomy): Bacteria > Bacillati > Cyanobacteriota > Cyanophyceae > Synechococcales > Prochlorococcaceae > Prochlorococcus > Prochlorococcus sp. MIT 1327. The sequence goes on along the minus strand of NZ_CP138972.1, from coordinate 2,393,219 downwards.
GAAGCTGGAGGGACGTTGACATCGATTGCTCTAGCATCAAGGATTCCTATGTCAGTATTACATCGTGAAATATCAAACCTATTATTACCTTCTATTAGGATTTATTTTGGTCAATCTTTAGGAGAAGACATTACAATTGCTGAGCTTAGGCTTCAATATGATGCACTCTTTTTAGCCTGTGGTCTAGGAGAGAAGCAAATTCAGACTAAAGATGTCGATCACGATTTTGATTTGATTCATGGGTTGAAGTTTTTAGACCAATTTACTCAGGAGCCAACTATTGTTAGAGGGAAGACCTTGACAATAGTTGGCGCTACCTACCTTGCTATGGATATCTCAAAGTTGGCAATTCAAAACGGTGCCAAGAAGGTTTATCTGATTGACGAGCAGTCTGAACTTCAATCGAAATCTCAGGCTAAGCGTTTAAATGAAATGCAAGAACTTGGAATTGAGATTCACTCCAGAATAGATCCTTCAGCTTTCTCTAAACTCTGTAGTTCTTCTCATCAGGTGATCATGGCAGGTTTGGAACAACAGCGTATTGAGGCTCAATTAAGGGAGCATCTAAGTACAAGCCTTTTGGTTGACGTTGATGCCTTGGTTGACTTAGACACGCTACAGGTTCAGGGTCACGTCAATGTATTCGCCGGCGGAGATATCATTAGAGGCTCCAGTAGCATTCATGAGTCAATTAGAGACGGTCGCAAGGCAGCAGCAGAAATTAATCATGCCTTCATGATCAAGCAATCTTGATTCATGGAATAGACATTTCACGCTTTAACTCATAGCATTATTGAAGATGGAGTATATTTTAGAGGTCAATCAACATGAGCCGACGCTTCTTCGTCTTGAATAATTTTTTGCGATCTTTTTAATTATCACCGATATGAGCTTTATTAGTGTATTGATGCTTGAAGGCCAAGACGACTTTCTCCGAGCTGAACGGGAATTATTTCAGTGGTGCATTCGGATCGAATCAGAGGTTGAGTTTGATGTAGAGCTCAAACAGCTAGCAAAAGAAGAGGCTGATCATCGTAGATCTTTTCATATTCCCAATGGTTGAATGAATTTGATACTTACTATTGATAATGATGAGATTTTAAAGAAGATTTATCAAGCGCCGAATGGAGAGAGAGTCTCCGGAAATGCTTAGCTTCTTTCATATTCTTCCTGCTAACTATTGCCCCCATAAGTAATTTCTCCCATGGATCATTTGCCTTCAGAGCCAAGAGATGATCCGACTTGCCTAAAAGCTTGTTAGTGCGTTCCATTGCTATATTAAATTATTCTTCGAAGTGACTTTTGCAGCCTAGAGTGCCTTTGAAGGAACTTTGGTCAGATTTTTCAGGCACTACCTTGATACGTATTTTAACATAAACTTTAGGAAGAATGCTAATGCAAGGTGATGATTGCATTAGACAGAGTATGGCTTTGATATTAGTATGAAAGCACTGAGCCCTTCGCCATGTGATTCGGCTTTGATTTAGAGATCAGAAGAAACACTTTGTTGATGTTCAAGTGTTCACTGACAAAGCCTTGATTTTCTACTCAATCAGTCTTGGCCTCGAACTGTCAATAAGCCCTTGTCAGCTCAATAAAAAGCAGGCAAGGAGTCATTGGAAAGCGATTGAGGCTACACAGCAGTCCACGGCCACTGATGATCCACCTAACTGGTTTATTTTCTCTTGCGCATCCGTTCTGGAATAAGATGAATGTGAGGTAACTGCTCATGATTCACTTCACTCAAATTTCAACAGCCCTGATCGTCCTCCTTGGCATGGTCTTTATGTCAAAGGTGGTCATGACGCTTGTAGTTGACTTCGCTTTGCTTTCAAGCCTGAAGAGCCTGATGCGCTTGATGGTGAGAGGTAGCTATGTGACAGGCCGCACCTTTGGCATCTTCTATTGGCGATACCTGCATGGTCCGCTCCGTCTGTTTCTGATCCAGCTCGTGGCCATTAACGTCACTCTAGTGATCCTTGCCTACGATGCTTGCAGGCATATCTGGCAGCATCTCCTTAAGGTAAGGCCACCATCAGTTGCCCGATACACTCCAGCTCATTAAATGATGATTGTATTGCCAGAAAGCTAATGCTAGCTAGGTCATCCCTGTTGATTTAGAATTCCAAAAACCTTCATTAAAACCTTGCTTTCTCCCTGATAGTTGCTGCAAGTATTTTACCTAAGCTATTTACGAGTAGGCAGAAACCAGCTTCTGGTTTTTCTCATGCTTGAACAAGGGAGATAGCCTCCATGACAAAACCGCTGCGAAGATCCGCTCCACAATAAATGCGCTTAGTACAGCTTAGTGATCCTCATCTTGTTGCCTTTAATCAACGATTGGTGCGAGGTCAAAATCCTCTGTTGAATTTTCAGTGTGCATTGCAACATGGAGCGTCTCATTCCCCGGATCTGCTTTTGATTACTGGTGATCTTTGCCATGACGAAACCTGGTGTGGGTATGTTTTATTGCGTCATGAATTGCAGAATCTTTCTCCATCAATAAAGGTTGCTGTTCTTCCTGGCAACCATGACAACCCTTTGTTCATCAAGGCGGCTCTTGGACGCCATGCCTTTACAGCCCCAGCAGATTTGAATGTGGATGGTGTTCGTCTCATTCTTCTTAGTAGCCATGTCTCAGGTCGAACAGCAGGTCAACTTGGTGAATCACAACTGCAATGGCTCGATGCGCGCTTATCAGATTTTCAGCAATCTGGCAGGCCATTAGTGGTGGCGGTGCATCATCCACCTTTGCCGATTGGCTCTTCCTGGTTGGATGCCATTGGTCTAGTGGATGGTGAGGCGTTGATCAAGCTACTCACTCCTGTAGACGAGTTATGCGCTGTGGTATGTGGTCATATCCATCAGCACTGGCAAGGGGGATTGCCTGGGCGTAAGGATGTGTTGGTGCTTGGCTGCCCTTCCACTCTTTGCAGTTTTAAGGCTGTACAACCATGCCTTCTGGGTCGAGAAGATGAACCTGGTGGGCGTTTGATTGAGTTGGATGAAAGGGGCAACTTTTTTGAAAAGCTCCTGCGATGGTCATATCCCGATCTTGACCAGGCTGATGTGGGTCGATAACCAGAGCAGAATCGATGCCCTTATGTTGTGAGTCCTAATATATCTTTCTAAGACATCAACTAATTCTTAACTCACAATACAGTTATTACTGCAGAGATTAAGGCTGTGATCTATTGATAAATGCGCGAATTCAATCGATCCTGCTTTGGCAGCGTGTAGACATAATTATAGATCGATTGATACAAGAGAAGATGTTGTCCACTCCTCTATTAATGCTGCCCTCTATCAATGAATAATTGCTGTCTGAGGTGGTCTTTGGTTTGCGATAGTAATGCAAAATCTTAGAGAAAAAATCTCTTCATGAACATGGAAGATGTAGGTCAAGCTAGTATTGCCTCTCAGGCTGACCAGCCTCATTATTAGCTCTCTATTTGATACATGTCTTGCCTGGTCACCACTTATTCTTGATGAATAGAAGGTAAGCTATCATTTTATTTTAAGTCTTTTCCAGTTAGCATACTTGAGGGCTATTTGTTTTGATTATTGATTGTTCCAGTCATCCATCTATCTGCCGGCCGGAATAACCCTTTCTGAGATTCCAGAGCACTCAAGGCTGGTATATGTATCTACGCCAGTTTTTGAATTCTTGCCTGTAGCTCTTGCGCAGAGAGCTTTCTGTTCTTGCCTGTCAAGCAAGGCGTTAGTGAAGTCAGCCCCATCAATTAAAGCACCAGCGAATTCACTCTTCCTTAGATTCGCGTTGCGTAGGATACTTTCTGAAAGGTCGGCATTGTCAAAACGAGTGGCGTAAGCCAATACATCCTCTAAGTTTGTACCGTGGAGATTGGCATTCTTCAGAGTCGTTACACTGAATGTCGATCCACGTAGATCAGCCTCGCTTAAATCATAGCCGGCAAGATCATACTTTACAAATTCCGCTGTTAAGGGTTTGCCATCCTCAACTGTGTCGAGAAATGGATACTTTTCGCTGAGAGCATCTAGGTTCTTCCTAGTCTCTAACATCGATGGATCAGCTCCACCCTGATCGTTTTCCAACATGCTTGGATAAGTGGCATCAGCAGCCAAGGGCAGGATCAGGTAAAGACAAGCGGCAATTGGGATGAGTATCCCAAGTAGTAGAGATCGCAGAACTGAAGACTGAATCTTCTGCATTGGCTTGCATCGTAGAACTATCTGTCGTCTATTAATATCTCATTGGAGTTAAATAATGGCTGTATTCAAGTTGCCAGCCTAACGTAATATTTCTACGGTTTAAGGTGACTCTTGCTACTTATCGCGGCTGGTCTAGTTACGGCTTGTTGTGTGATTTGATAAGTGTTTTTTTATTGCCATTTCTTTCTCCCCTTGAAGCTTAAATGTTTTTCTGGCCAGTGAATGGCCATTGGTTCTTTTCTATGCATTGCCAGAAAATATGATTACTTTATTTTCATGAAAAGTCATTTTATTGGAAAGTTAATTCTCCAAGGCTGTCTCGGATCGCATTTGATTGCTTTAGGTAATTCCAGAATCATGATTATTTTATTCTCAAGTTCCATCTTTAATAGTTGGCAGTAATGCTCCTTGCGGTTGTCAATTCATTATTCTGAAGATATGACTTCTCTGGGTTGGAGGCATTTGCTATATTCCCAGATCGTGTTTTTGTTATAGATGTTTTTCTACGTCTTCATGCCGATAGCCTTGTGATTCGTTGAGAGAGTGCTTTCTTGGCAGCGATGAATCTCTAATCCATTGGATTGCCGATCATCAGGGTGCGGCAATAAGCAGATTTCGTCAAAACATTGCTAGCAAATGTGCATTGGTCTGTCGTCACTATTCACGCAGCTTCTGCTGATTCTGATGATGAGGTGATGTTGATGATTACCGCTAATCCAATACATATAACAGTAAGAATGCCGCAAAGTTCTGTCCAGCCAAGCAGTCCCAATCGAGTCACTGCTAGAGGGGCAACAACGGTGATCACCCCACCAGAGAGAATTGGTTGCAGAATCAATTGTTTGATCGAAAACACAGGTAAGGTTTTTGTTAGGTTGCGGGGATCGGCCAGTCGTAGCAGCAAAAGGCCACTCGCAGCTACTCCAGTGGCCTGTCCGAACTCGGTGATCGAGCGCTCGAACCATTCCTCGCGCAGTGTGAACCTGGCCACAAAGAGCATGATCAATAGATTCCAGGCCAGCCCTGTCACAGACAACACAGTTAGCGGAAGCCAGTCGTTTCGTAGCAGTGGCAGATTCAGGCTTGCCATTGCGGTGGTGATCAGCAGGTCGGTGGCCAGGATGCCGATTTCACGTTGCAATAACTGTGATACCCATTGAGTTTTGCCTGAGACTTCCAGGGCGAGTCGGATCAGTAGTGAACCCCCTAGTGCAAGAGGAAAGACTGGGAAGACGTGAATGACTTGCCGGTAGAACTCCCCCAGCCAAGGGCCCAATAAGCGCAACCCTTCGAGCATCAACACGCCGCAAGCCACAGCGGCTCCAGCCAGGCCAAGATTGACGGCCAGCAGGCGAAGTTGTTGGCCAAAACTCGTTTCTTCTTCAACAGCTCCTGTGTCTCCGATTTCTGTGGGGCCATGGGGGGCAACCCATCCACGCCAACGGCCGAAAATCACCAGGACACTGCCCAGAAGGGTTGATGTGAGTAGGCCCACTGTTGCCATTGCCAGGCCAAGATCTTGGCCACCAGGGAAGCCGAGTTCGCGAAAGCTTTCACCCATAACGGCCGCTGCCCCATGGCCGCCCTCAAAACCCACTTCAATCAGGCAGCCCATGAGCGGATCAACCCCCAGCAGGGGAATCAACACCAGTAGGACCGCTAGTCCCCCCACGAGGTATTGACCAAAACCGAGCATCATTCCCAGCATGGCCTGGGATGCCACAGGCTCCCATAAGCCTTGACCTTTCGGGAGGGGACGCCCGAGCATCAAGGTGGCAAAGACCAAGGTAAGCAACGCTGTTGGAACTTTAGTCCAGATGTCCGTTACGCTCAGTGGTAGCAGGGGTAGGGGGCCATAGGGCCCCAGCAGCAGGCCAGCTGTGCCGGCCAATAGGGCAATAGGCAGGCCTAGCCGCTCCAGTCGCAGGGCAGGCTCGAGCCTGCGCCCCAAGCTCAGCAACAAAGCCAACACAGTCAGCAGAATTAGGGCCAGCCACAAATTGGTTGGCTGGGTGGCATGGAGCAGGCTTTGCAAGCCGTTAACCATGGGAGCCGTCTAGTGGCTTTAGATCAAAGCAGCGGTTCAGATGGTGTTTTGTGTTTTGGAGAACTTCGATATGTATTGCGCCATCGTGAAAGCCATGACTGTCGTATGCCAAGGGTTTTAATTTCAGCGCTCCTTTTTGGCTTGCATGGCTGGAATCGAGAGCTTGTGCCTGTTCAGGCTTGAGTGTTGTGTCGCTTTTGTATGAGTGGATTGGCGGCGAGTGCTTCATTGCGGGGAGCCATTGGTGTTGCTGTACTTGTTTCTGCTGGGCTAGTTCTCGATGCTGAATCCCCGCTGTTGGCTGAGGCGTTTGCAGTGAGTGGCTTGTCTTCTTTTAACCAATCAGGGTCAGGTAGAGCACTATGCAGGGCGCCCTGCAGCAGATGTCCGATGGCCATGCTCCTGTCTATAGCGTAAACATCGCAATAGTCATCGAGGCAACCCAAGACCTCCTCCTGAAGTGAGATCTCAATTCGCGTAGCTGTGTGACGATCGTTGGGTGGAGTGCTCATCAGTTGTCATCTCGGTGTGTTTGTGCCGATTCTCATCGACCAAGCTGGGGAAATGAGTAAGGGGAGGGTATCGCGAAGCGCTTGAGGGTCTATCGACTTGCAAGCTCCCAATCCAGTGATGGGGTATCGCATTGCCCAAAGAAAAGGCATTTCTTTTAAGACAGATCACCTGTTGAACTCAGTAGGGTTGGGGTGGCTTTTGGGATTGTTGTCAGAACGGCGCATCCTGATCTGAAGCTGATGAGCTGTTCAGAGCAGCTTTGACACCCTGCTGGAGACCTTTGCCCCTTGGAAACAATCGAAGCCGATGTGGTGATCGTGGGTGGTGGCCCAGCTGGTTGCAGCTGCGCGCTTTACACATCGCGTGCCGATTTGAAGACAGTCATCCTTGATAAGAATCCTGATGTAGGCGCCTTGGCTATCACTCATCAGATCGCTAATTATCCGGGCGTTTCCAGTGAGATGAGTGGCGAAGCGCTGCTGGCTTTGATGCGTGAGCAGGCCGTTTCTTTCGGCAGTGATTATCGCCGTGCCCAGGTTTTTGGTGTGGACGTAAATGGTGAGTGGAAAACGGTGTATACCCCGGAAGGGACTTTTAAGGCAAGGGCGCTGGTTGTAGCGACTGGCGCTTTGGGGCGCCCCGCATCATTTAAGGGAGAGGCAGAGTACCTTGGCCGCGGCGTGAGCTATTGCGCTACCTGTGATGGTGCTTTCTATAAAGGACGTGAGGTAGCTGTTGTTGGGGCAAACAAAGAGGCTGTTGAGGAAGGACAGGTGCTGACCAAGTTCGCCTCGACAGTGCATTGGCTTACCACGAGTGACCCCAAGGAAGATGACGCGCACGCGCAAGCGTTGATGACTCAGCCCAATGTTCAACACTGGAGCCGCACAAGATTGATGTTGATCGAGGGAGATGATGCTGGCGTGACTGGCATTAAGTTGAAAAATCGGACTCAGGAGACAGAGCAGGACTTGGCCGTTGAAGGTGTGTTTGTTTACATGAGTGGCTCTAAGCCAATCACTGATTTCTTAGGTGATCAGGTGGCTTTTAAAGAGGATGGTGGCGTTGTGGTCGATGACTTCATGGCCACAACAGTGGACGGGGTATGGGCTATTGGTGATATTCGGAACACCCCGTTTAAGCAGGCAGTAGTGGCCGCATCAGATGGTTGTATTGCAGCAATGGCGATCGATCGATTCCTGAATAGCCGCAAGGGGATTCGTGTTGATTGGGTGCATTAGTGAGAACGCACCTTCGATCAGGCCTTGTCTTGCGGATCTTTTTTGTATAGCTGATGATTTGTTCGATCAGGAAATTGACTTTAGAGCTTGAAGAATGAGTTTTTGTGTAGAGTAAGATGAATTAGCAGTCATCTTTAAGGCGATTAATTCAATTGATTTACATGCTAGCTAAAGATTAAATTTGAACCCTGGCAATTCTGGTAATATCAATCCTGGCTTTAATATTTTCTTTTCAAGGCCACATTGCATTGCATACGCAAGGCATCTCTTTTGTGAGTATTTCTCGGCACTTGATAGCAACGTCTTGGTGTTCTTTTTGGGTGCCATGTGCGGAGCGCAGATCGATATAATGAAGCCAAGATCTAACGCTCCCTGCCATATAGATTTTCGTGGGAGTTGCTAGTGGGAGAACTTCTCTTGCGCATTCTTTCGCGACACCAGCTGCAAGCATCTCTTGGTATAGGTCGCGACTTTGTTCAAACAATAAGTTCGCTTTTGAACTAAGTTTTGATACTGTCTCTTGATCAAGATCGTCGATGCTGCTCTGCCTGTTTTTTATGTCTTGCCTGCGTAGTGAAGGCGGCTTAGCAAAGGCCATTGTTGAGACATCAGCATAGCGCTGACTAAATTCTTGAAAAGAGAAGCTTCGATGCCTGAGGATTTGCGCTGCTACTGCTCGGGTCGTTCCTATTTCCATCACTATATGGGCCATCTCGAAGGGACTCCAGTGACGATGTTTAATCAGATAGCGGATAAGCCTTTCGCTATCAGGATTGTCTTGATTTTTAGGATTTGAGACTCTCGCACAGTAAGCAATGATTTCTTCTGCCTTGGGCGTTACGGAGATTAAGGATACGCTGTTCATGAATCTGATGATTGGGAGATTGAATGGTTTGGGTTTGTGATTGGCTGTTTTTGGGGATGATGTTTATTGTTGAGCCTTATCTTTCGACTGAGAGCGAAATGGTTGTGCATCCAGCAGGATCATTCTTTGCACGACTTCTGTATTCGTGAGAATGCTTGAGGCGGCTTGAATGGATTGATCCCTGAGTCTTGAACTGCACTGCCATACAAAGATTTAGCAAATTTATTGGGTTGATGAGACCTGATCGAGGAAGTGTTAACAGCTTGCTGAGTTTACCTTATTCTTTCAACTTGAATTTTGTTAGCAGTTGCAGAGAACTTTGCTGTAAGATAAATTCCTTGAAACTGAGTCAAGGCAAGTTGATATCTCAACAGATAAGTGTTCGTCAGTGAAGCAAGTGATGAACTTAATGAGTCTTCTCATGAATGGTTTAAAAGTGTTGTTGTATTTGCCTTGAGTTGATGTTTTGCGTTTATAGTTTAGCTTCTGTCAAGATCTGTTCAAGGGCTTCTCTTTTGCCCATTAAACTTTTGCTGGCAATAATAAATGGCTGAATTGTTTGGTCAAGTATCACCTGATGGTGTGGCCATTGAATCACTTATCTCTTGGTTGGTAGATTTAAGCATGTGACTAAAAAATAGTTCATGTGCGCTAGTGTTGCCTCTTCTTCGGGAAAAGGCGATTGCTTTAGTGATGTTGACTTGCTCTTTTGTGGAGTTCTCGTTGTTGCGTCGCCACAGCTCTCTAGGCTTATGCAGGTAATTGTTTGCAGATAATTCTCTGGAATTAAAGTGAAGTTGTTTCATGATTTGCGATTGACTTCCAATATTACGCTTAAGCTTGATTGGGGCTCGCTTAATTGAGATTTTTTCAGGCTATTCCTTTGTTCGTTTGTGTCAAGGATCTGTTCATTATTAAGGGTTGGGAGGCATCTTGGTCCAGATTGCTAACTCCTCGATCGATTGCACCCCTTCACGTCGCTGGCCGTCTTCAAGGAGCCAGGTGGGATAGGCCTGAATCTCGGCTTTTACGCAGGCTGCTGATTGTTCAGGCAGCTGTTTCGGTTTGCCACATTCCACATAGTTAAGCATCGTGCTCGCCTGCTGGCCGAACAGGTTTTTTTGGAAGAAACAAGCTGGACAGCTCCAGGAGCCGTAGAACACGGCTCCGATGGTGTTGAGATGACGAACCAAGGTCAGTTGTTCTCTGGTTGATGTTTTGAGAGGTTCCCCTAGGGTGGCAGCGCCACCGCCTGCTCGGGTTTTGGCAGCTTGCAGTGAGAGACTCAGCCCCATTGCTGTGAGTAGGGACAGCCATAGCTTCAGGCCATGGTTGCCTTTGAGGATTTGTGGCCGAACCATGGGAGCTGAAGAGTGGGGTTTGGCAAACTTAAGCACTCTCAAATCGTTCGGGCTTCCCTCCATGGAGCAAGGCGCAGGGTTACGGCGAAACTGGGACACTGAACAGATGTAGGGCCTCGGGCCAAATCAACGCCATGGCCGGCAGCGGCTACCGGGATTATTTCAAGGTTCTCGGAGTTGAGCGCAACGCCGATAGCGATGACATCAAGCGAGCATTCCGCAAGCTGGCGCGCCAGTACCACCCTGATGTGAATCCCGGTGATTCTACTGCTGAGGCGAAGTTCAAGGAGGTGAGTGAGGCATATGAGGTGCTTTCCGATCCGGATAAACGCAGTAAATATGAGCAGTTTGGCCGCTATTGGAATCAGGCCAGTGGCATGGGTGGCGGAGGTCCTGCCGGCGCTGGTTTTGAAGTTGACTTTGGTCGTTATGGGAATTTTGACGACTTCATTAATGACCTTTTGGGCCGTTTTGGTGGGCCTCAAGCTGCTGCTGGTTTTGGCGCTGGTTTCCCTGGTGGCGCAGGCTTCCCGAGAGGGAACTCTCGTGCTCCGGTGAATCTTGATGCCGAAGCCACCTTGAAGGTGAGTTTTGCTGAAGCGTTTCGCGGTACCGAACGCACCCTTTCTGTTAATGAAGAACGAGTGCAGGTGCGCATTCCGCAGGGCATTAAACCTGGTTCGCGCTTACGCCTCAAGGGAAAGGGCAATCTTCAACCTGGTACTGGCCGGCGGGGTGATCTTTTCCTCAATATTGATGTACAAAACCATCCCTTATGGCGGTTGGATGGTGATCAGCTGAGGGCCGATTTGCCCGTTGCTCTCGATGAGTTTGCACTAGGGGGTACGGCGACTGTGATGACTCCTGATGGGGAAGCTCAGGTGACCATTCCTGCAGGAACCTCGCCAGGCCGCAGTCTGCGGCTTAAAGGCAAAGGTTGGCCTTCGCCTGGGGGGCGTGGTGATTTGCTCTTGACCCTCAAACTGAAGTTACCGTCTGAATGGTCTGCCGATGAGCTGGAGTTGTTGAAACGGTTGCAGCAGTCTCGCAGTACTGACCCCCGTCAGGCGTGGCTTCAGATGGCTCCACTCTGAGGCGAGACTTACGCTCACGAGATTGTTATGCGGTTTTGATGGATCTCACTTATCGCCCTCGTCGGCTGCGTCGTACCCCTGCCCTGCGTTCCATGGTGCGGGAGCACAGCCTCACTGCTGCTGACTTTATCTATCCCTTGTTTGTCCATGAGGGAGCTGGTGTTGAGCCGATCGGTGCCATGCCAGGAACCAATCGCTGGAGCCTCGATCGCTTAATGGCAGAAGTTCAACGGGCCTGGGGGCTGGGCATTCGTTGTGTGGTGCTTTTCCCGAAAGTTGCTGAGGGCCTCAAAACTGAAGATGGGGCGGAATGTTTCAATGAGCATGGGTTGATTCCGCGGGCCATCACGCAGCTCAAGCATGAGCTGCCGGACATGACAGTGATGACCGATGTGGCTTTGGATCCCTATTCCTGTGATGGTCATGACGGCATCGTGAGCGCCGAGGGTGTGGTGCTTAACGACGAGACGATTGAACAACTCTGTCGTCAGGCGGTGGTTCAGGCTCGTGCTGGTGCTGACCTGATTGGACCCAGCGACATGATGGATGGCCGCGTCGGCGCCATCCGTGAAGCTCTTGACGACGAGGGTTTTGAGCATGTGGGGATCATCAGCTATACAGCGAAATACTCTTCGGCGTACTACGGCCCGTTTCGCGAGGCGCTTGATTCAGCCCCGCGCGTGGCTGGTGGCAAGCCAATCCCTAAAGACAAGAGCACGTATCAAATGGATCCAGCCAATGCTCGTGAGGCCATTACTGAGGCTCAACTCGATGAGCAGGAAGGTGCAGACATTCTCATGGTGAAGCCTGGCCTGGCCTATCTCGACATCATTCATCGTTTAAGCGAAGAATCGGAGTTACCCATCGCTGCTTACAACGTGAGTGGCGAGTATTCGATGGTGAAGGCTGCTGCGGAAAGGGGTTGGCTTGATGAGCGGGCGGTGGTTCTAGAAACCTTGTTGAGTTTCAAGCGAGCTGGTGCCGATTTGATCCTCACCTACCACGCTTGTGATGCAGCCGCTTGGTTACGGCAGGGATGATTGGCTGCTTTCAAGTTCAGTGGGGCGCAACAGCGTTGAAGTGAGCGCTGTAGTCATGAGCTCTGAGGTCTCGACTGCTTCGCTTGCCTTTCAGGACACACTCAAGCAGCTTGAATGGCCACGCTTATGTGAACACCTCGCTGGATTTGCCAGCACCTTGCAGGGCCGGCGTCATTGCCAGACTTTGTCGCTGCCTGCCGATTTGTCTGCTAGCCGTTTGCGCTTGGCAGAAACTCTTGAGATCGCTGCTTTGGATGGTCTGATTGATGGAGGCCTCAGCTTTCAGGGTGTTCATGACCTTGGCCATATCCTGGCTCGCTGTACAAAAGGTGGTGTGGCTTCTGGGGAAGAGCTTTTAGCTGTTGCCGACACCCTTGCAGCAGCGCGCCGCTTGCGCCGCCAGATTAATGATCCAGAGCTTCGTCCCACGATCTCGGCACTGTTGCTGGATGTCGCAACGATGCCCGAGCTGGAACGGCGACTCAAATTTGCATTGGAAGAGGGTGGTCGGGTGGCTGATCGCGTCAGCTCCAAGCTCGCTGGCTTGCGACGACAGTGGCAAGGTTTGCGTCAGGAACGTCGCGATTGCCTACAGGAGGTGATCAGGCGTCATGCGGCCATGCTGCAGGACACTGTGATCGCAGATCGCCATGGCCGGCCAGTGCTAGCGGTGAAAGCCGCCGCAGTGTCTCAACTCCCCGGCCTGGTCCACGACAGCTCAGCATCTGGCAGCACAGTCTTTGTTGAGCCTCAGGTTGTGATCACCCTGAGTAATCGTCTTGCTGAATTGGATGGTCGTATCCGAGAGCAGCAGCAGCTCGTCTTGGCGGAGTTGAGTGCGGCGGTGGCTGAGGCCAGCGTATCGATCGGGCGCCTGGCAGAGGTTCTGCTTCAACTCGACTTGGCTCTGGCTCGTGGCCGTTATGGTCAATGGCTTGGTGGGGTCCCCCCTACGTTGCATGCCGAGGCTGCAGCTCCTTTTATCCTTCAGGAGCTGCGACATCCCTTGCTGGTTTGGCAGCATCGCCGTGACCATGGGGAAGCTGTGGTGCCGATCAGCGTTGAGGTCTCCTCCACCCTGAAAGTGGTCGCGATTACAGGACCCAACACCGGTGGAAAGACTGTCACGCTTAAGAGTGTTGGCCTGGCCTTGCTGATGGCTCGGGCGGGTCTCTTGTTGCCTTGCACAGGGAGTCCATCAATGCCTTGGTGTGCTCAGGTGCTTGCTGATATCGGTGATGAACAGTCACTACAACAGAATCTCTCCACCTTTAGTGGCCATGTGAAGCGCATTGGCTGCATTCTTGAAGCCTTGAACGAGGGGCCTGGCCCAGCTTTGGTGCTTCTTGATGAGGTCGGGGCGGGTACTGATCCCAGTGAAGGGACGGCCCTGGCCACAGCCCTGCTGCGCACGCTTGCCGACCGGGCTCGCCTGACCATCGCGACAACTCATTTTGGCAAACTCAAGGCCCTCAAATATGGCGATTCTCGCTTTGAAAACGCTTCTGTGGCCTTTGATGGCGAGACGATGTTGCCCACCTATCGACTGCAATGGGGAATCCCTGGTCGCAGTAATGCCCTCAGCATCGCGATGCGGCTTGGCCTAGACGGCGCAGTGATTGCTCAGGCCCAAGAGCTGCTGGGACCTTGTGGTGATGGAGAGGTGAATGAGGTGATCCGTGGTCTTGAAGAGCAACGCAGCCTTCAACAGGCAGCTGCTGAAGATGCCGCGGCTCTGCTGGCACGTACGGAATTGCTGCATGAGGAACTTCTCAGTCGCTGGCAGAAGCAGCGCAAGCAGTCTGCCGCTTTGCAGGAACAAGGTCGCCAGAAGCTGGAGAGCTCCATTCGAGAGGGGCAGAAGGAAGTCCGTCAGTTGATTCGCCGGTTGCGCGAGGGTCGTGCCGATGGTGAGTCCGCACGACGTGCAGGTCAGCGCTTGCGTCGCATTCAGGCTGACCATCGGATTCAGCCTCAACGCAAACAGCACATGGGCTGGCGTCCTGAGGTGGGAGAGCGCATTCGGCTGTTGGCCCTTGGCAAGGCGGCAGAAGTGATTGCTATCTCTGAAGATGGCAAACAACTCACGGTGCGTTGTGGAGTCATGCGCAGCACTGTGGAGCTGTCAGGGGTGGAAAGCCTTGATGGCCTGAAGCCAAGTCCTCCAGAGTTGGTGGTGAAGGTGAAGGTCCGTTCAGGGCTGGGCCGTGGCGCGGAGGTACGCACGACCCGCAACACCGTGGATGTTCGCGGACTGCGGGTGCATGAAGCCGAGGTTGCCGTTGAGGAGCACTTGCGCAGTAGCACTGGTCCGATATGGGTCATTCATGGCATCGGCAGCGGCAAACTCAAGCGAGGGCTACGCCAGTGGCTTGAGACCGTTCCTTATGTGGAACGCGTCAACGATGCCGATCAGGGTGATGGTGGAGCCGGTTGCAGTGTGATTTGGCTGCATTAGCCCAGAATGGGCAAGTGGAGTTTGCGGTCGTTTGGGTCTTGTTCAGTGTTGTCTTGAGCTGTCATTGCGATGGCTTCCCCGTCGGCACCAAACAGTCGCCAGCCTCGAGGATCTGGCTCTAGATGCAGGTTGCTTCCAGCGCTGAGCGAGAGCTCGGGCGAGGCTCTCACTTGAACGAGATGGTTCCCGTCAACAAGTTTGCAGGTGATCAGTTGTTCATTGCCTAAGACTTCTAAATGACTCACGATTGCCGCGAGATTGCGATTGGTGGAAGGAGCTACGCGCAAATGCTCCGGTCGAAGACCAGCGCTGAGCTGTTGCCCCTCTTCCAAATGCAGCAGCGCTTCGGCCATTGGTCCTTCAACCGCTAGGCGACGATCACCTAGTAGGAGCGTATTGGCTGGGCCAACAAATACTGGCAGTACGTTCATGGGCGGACTGCCGATGAACTGCGCAACAAAAAGGTTTGATGGCCATTGATAGAGCTCGATTGGCGTGCCCAATTGCTGTAGCTGCCCTTGATTGAGTACCGCAATCCGATGACCCATCGTCATCGCCTCGACTTGGTCGTGGGTGACGTAGATGGTGGTGGTGCCAAGTTGACGCTGGAGGTCAACGATTTGAGTGCGCGTGCTATTGCGCAGTTTTGCGTCCAAGTTGCTGAGTGGTTCGTCCATCAGGAATACAGACGGCTCTCTCGCCATTGCCCGGCCGAGAGCAACTCGTTGTTTTTGACCGCCAGAGAGTTCTTTGGGTTGGCGATTGAGCAGTGGTTGAAGCTCCAGGGCTTCAGCAACTTCGCTTGTGCGGGCCTCGATTCGCTGCTCTCGGATAGATGAAACCTGTAGAAGTGGAGGAAAGTTGCGGGTCGTGCGATGGAGTTGGTCTTGCAGGAGTTGGCCTAGAGATCGCTGCTGGCTGCGCCGTAGGCCGAAGACCAGGTTGTCTCGCACACTTAAGTGGGGATAAAGCGCGTAGCTCTGGAACACCATCGCCACATCCCTTTGGGCAGGTCGTAGCTGCGAGACAGGTTGTTTGCCTACGTAGATCTCGCCGCTTGTAGGGGCTTCGAGGCCCGCGAGCAGCCTTAGTAGTGTGCTTTTGCCACAGCCGGAGGGGCCAACAAGCACAAGGAATTCACCATCGTTGATTTGTAGATTCAGTTGACGAATGACCTCAACAGAGGGTTCATTCCGCCTGCCTGGGTAGCTCTTGTTGAGAGCCTTGAAGCGAACGCCGGCCACTCACAGTTCCCCGATCAAGCTGATCCTAGGGTTGGAGCTTGGTCAAGCTGGGCGCCTACAGAGCAGTTCATAGATCAGGCACGGATAAAGGAATAGAGGATCTTTTCGCCTTAACGCAAGTCATACCAGTGAATCTTGAGAATTAAGCTAAGATGTGATGACATTCCTGATTCATCCATGAATCATGAATGAGTCCTGACCAACTCATTCATGGATCAAAATCCCTAGAGCTTCCCCGGAGAGAGGAGGCACTCAAAGAAGGGCCGCCTCCCCCAGCCACACCTTCCAGCTCCTCATCAGACAGGTTTTGGCGATGTGCATTTAGATCTTCTGTGGTGATTAAGAACCCAGCAGCCTTTGCAATCGATACAACATCAGCACCTTCTGCTTTGAGTTGATCCTGTAGTGAGCTATCTACTTGTGCCTGGGAGATGAATGCCTTGAGTTGATCTTTTGAAATTGGTGATACTTAGCTTGACTCAACGATCACCCCAAGAAATCTTAGCGAAAGCAAAGCACTAATCCCTAAAAGGATTCTTGTTATATATATATTATCCTTATATTTTGCCATTAGGTTGAGCTTTTCCATAGTGACTTCAATCGGAACATATATTGCAATTTTAGTCTCTCGATGCAGGCTATAAAGTATCAAAAAAGAGATATTGTGGTAGCAAGGGTTGCCCAGGGCCGTCATTTTGATCAGCTATTCAGCCTAAAGCAGGGCTTCTTCTTTGCTTGGCTATAGCGAGATTGTTGACTTGGTAATTATGTTTTGCTAAATAGACTATGAACAAGGAAGGTTCATCTAGATATATAGGACCTAAGGGAGTGGTATCTCAGCACTTATAGAATCCATACCCTTCAACAGCTTGAACACCCTGATTGAAGCGAAGTGTGCACCAATCCCCAAAGCCTCCAGTTGCACCCTTCAATTCATCGTCCGATAGCTCCTCATTGATTTCTTCGTTGTTTTCTTTGGGGTTAGTCATTAGGTGCGTTTACGTTTTAGTTCGTATAGCTATGATTTTCTAAAAACGATTGCATCGTCCCTTGGAGTATGGGTTCCCGTTTTCAGCTGCTGGGTTGAAATAATTCAGGCCATCGTAAATGCTTGCATCTTTATCTCTTTATCTTAAGAAGATGGCTCGTATCAATTGCTATAACTCTGGTTATGTCTGTTATTTCTTTTATTCTACCTCTTCAGTTATTGAAGCTAGAGCTGTTATTAATGCGAGAGGGCTTTGGTAGCCTGCTTTGTTGACAAACACTATTCACGCTCACTCGCTCATCTGTTCGCCGGGATGTTAGATGTAAGCACTTATGCATATTTCTTTTCGCCAATAGTTAATGCTTGTCTCGCCACTAATTACCATGGGATAACTGCCTAATTTTTATTGCCAATGCTTCTCGTTATGCCATCCCCGATTCATTCTTTCTGAATTCACTCCCCTTAAATCCATTGCTATTACTGGAATAGGATGCAGTTCATAGATCAGGCACGTATCACCGTTAGAGCCGGGCGCGGCGGCGATGGGATCATGGCTTTTAGGCGGGAGAAGTATGTGCCGGCTGGCGGTCCCTCTGGTGGGGATGGCGGTGATGGCGGCAACGTCGTTCTGGAAGCGGATGGCAACCTTCAGACCCTGCTCGATTTTAAGTACAAGAGACTTTTCCCAGCGCCTGATGGTCGGCGGGGTGGTCCGAATCGCTGTACCGGCGCTTCAGGCAAAGACTTGATCATCAAGGTGCCATGTGGCACTGAAGTGCGTCATCTCTCCACGGGCATCCTTCTTGGTGACCTCACTCGATCTGAAGATCTACTTGTGGTGGCTTATGGCGGGCGTGGAGGGCTTGGTAATGCCCATTACCTGAGTAATCGCAACCGTGCTCCTGAAAAATTCACGGAAGGGCGCGATGGGGAGGAATGGTTCCTTCAATTGGAACTCAAGTTATTAGCAGAGGTGGGGATCATTGGTTTGCCGAATGCAGGCAAGAGCACTTTGATTTCTGTGCTTTCCGCAGCCCGGCCCAAGATTGCTGATTATCCCTTCACCACATTGGTGCCCAATCTCGGTGTGGTGCGTCGACCCAGCGGAGATGGCACAGTTTTCGCTGATATCCCTGGTCTGATTGCCGGTGCAGCACAAGGAGCAGGCTTAGGGCATGATTTCCTTCGCCACATCGAACGCACCAGGCTGTTGATTCATGTGTTGGATGGTGGCGCAGAAGATCCAGTTGAAGACTTGCTGGTGGTTGAAAAGGAGCTGGTTGCTTATGGCCATGACTTGGTTGAAAGGCCACGGCTGTTGGTGCTCAATAAACAGGAGTTATTGGATGAACAGCATCAAGATCAGCTGGTTGATGCCCTTCAGGCAGCGAGTGGTCGAAGCTTGATTTTGATTTCTGCGGCCATGGGTCTAGGCCTTGAGGGGCTGTTGGCGCAGGTATGGAAGGAACTTGGCGTCTGAGGTTTTCAGGTCTGCTAGACCACATCCAGACTTGTCTGTTCGCGTGTCATTGGCGATAACTGGAGTGAAACCATTGATGACATGACCTTTTACAGCTGCTTTGATCAGCAGGGCAAGGAGATTGCTCGCTGCCAGACCCATCAGGAGATTGAGGCTCTGCGGCGGATGGGACGTCCCATTGCTGAAGTTCGAGAAATGAGTAATGAGGAAGCGGTCGTCTGCTCTCTCACCGGTAGTCCGTCCGACTTCAATGAGGATGTTTGAACTGGATCAAAATGTTGATCTTCGCTCAGTTCAATAGCAAATAAAGCGGGCATAAGCCCGCTTGAGATCATTCTGAGTCAAGTTTTCTTTTGGGGATAAGCTCAGTCGTCGTAGACGCGACACTCGGGCTCATCTGGATTGGCATCGCAGAACAATTCCAGGGCATTGGGGTCGTGTTTATCTTCTGGGTGGTGATCCTTGTATTCCTCAAGGGAATGGATTTCGTCGGTGAGATGGCGCACCTTGGCGTCGTTGCCTTGGGCTTTGGCGTCTTGGATCTCTGATTGATCCTTCTGAATGTGCTCGTCGATGGTGTTCATAGGGTCTTGGCCTGCGCCGGGCTCTGTCCACTATCACAAGATAAGCACTTTGGTCGGTTGCGCCATGGGGGGAGGCCTGACTTGGTTTCCGTTACAACACCATTGCCAAGGTTTTTCATCATTGCCTCCCAGTTGATTAGGCCGATTGAGGCTGATGGCATGGTACGGATCAGAGACCGGCAGGATCGCCATTTCATCGATCAGCAGGAAAGGATGTTCTGGATGAACGGTCCAGAAACGTTTTGCGAGCTCTCTGCAAAGAGGCAATAGCGCAGTGGCCTCAGCTTCGCGGATGTATTGGAGTGGAAGCAATGCGTTTCTTCTGGCTTTGTCAGTCAACGCTTTGGGGCCATTGTGAAGCCTGCGAGGCTTCCAATCACAACCGTGTGGATTGGTCGCAAGATCTATATCTGAGACGGATGGGGGACCAGATGGCCCAGCATTGTTCTGTAGATGATTGCCGCCCAACTGCCATGAATTTGGCTGAGGTTGAGGGATTACGGGTCAAACTTGTCTTCTGGATCAGTGCCTTAGAGATGTCTCCCTCTGATCCATAGACGGCCACCAGTTGTCAGTGTTGTGATACTCCGACTAATTCAGTCTTATTCGCAAGGACATAAGATAATGCAGAACTGCTCTGTAAATATCGACGTCGGCACAGTCTTATATGGTCAGTTCGCTGAGCTCCAGCCAGCGCTCCTCTGCTCTGTGCAATGTTTCGATCAGCTCGGCCAATTGTTGACTAAGCAGAGTTAAGTCTTCGTCGCCACCGGACAAAGCAGCTTCAAGGTTAGACCGCTTGGCTTCAAGCAGTGGGATGTCAATGTTTAGAGCTTCTAGTTCACGTGATTCTTTGAAGCTTCGACGTCTTGGCTTGCTGTTTTCTGTGGCTTGGGATGAAGAGCTTTCTGCCTCTTGAGAGGATCTTGGGGATATTCTGGCTGGGCCAGAATCCTTCAAAAGTCTGATCGATTTGGGCTCATTTGCTTCGTTGAGACCTCGCTCTTGTCTTCGTTGTTGTTCAAGGAAGGCGCTGTAATTTCCCTCAAAACGTTTTAATTGTCCATTCTCAAAGTTGAAAAGACGATCAACTGTGCGATCGAGGAAATAGCGGTCATGAGAGACCACGACAACGCAGCCTCGGAAATCCTCAAGGAAATCTTCCAGCACGCTTAGTGTCTGGACATCTAGGTCGTTGGTGGGTTCATCAAGAAGCAGCACATTCGGTGCTTGGATCAGCATCCGGCAGAGTGTGAGTCGGCGTCGTTCTCCCCCAGAGAGCTTCCCCAGGGGGCTGTGCTGCTGAGCCGGTGGAAATAGGAAGCGTTCCAGGAGTTGAGAGGCCGTAATTTGTTCTTCTCCCAGAATGATTTGAGAGGCAGCTTCTTCGACGAAATCGATCACTTTGCGATCTAGGCCTTTGCCTTTGGTGATGTCCTCGGTGTGCTGGTCGAGATATCCCAGGTGCACTGTTTCACCTAATCGCAGTGTTCCACCGTTGGGTTGGCGTCTGCCGGCGATTAAATCAAGCAATGTGGATTTGCCACTGCCATTGGGGCCGATGATGCCAACGCGGTCTTCTGGACTAAAGCTGTAGGTGAAGTTGTCTAGAAGTAGAGGACTATCGGGCTTGCCATTGGCCGTGACTTGCAGGGCTTCCGCCTCAATCACTAGCTTGCCGATGCGCCTGCTTACGTTCGCCATCTTCAAGGAACCCCGCAGTTGCGGCAACGGTTCTGCGCGCATCTCCGCAATTCGCTGCAGGCGTGCCTTCTGCTTGGTACTGCGTGCTTTGGGACCCTGTCGCAACCAGGCCAGCTCTCGTCTTAACACCCCTTTGAATTTTTGAGCAGTGGAGGCTTCTGAAGCTTCAAGCTCGGCCTTTTGTTGTAGAAAAGTGCTGTAGTTGCCGGCATAGTTATGGGCTTTGCCTCGATCTACTTCCACCATGCGGCGTGTCACCCGATCGAGCACGTAACGATCGTGGGTGACAAGCACCAAAGCGCCTGGAAAGCGATCGAGCCAACTTTGTAGCCACTCCACTGCTGCCGCATCGAGATGGTTGGTGGGCTCATCGAGCAGCAAAACGTCAGGTCTGGCGACCAAGGCGGAGGCAAGGCCGACACGCTTGCGATACCCACCAGAGAGTTCTTCAACCGGCCGCTCTAGATCGGTGATACCAAGACGTTGAAGGACCTCTTGACATTGCTGTTCCAAGCTCCAGGCTTGGGCGTCATCCATCCGCTGGCTGACTTGTCCTAACTCAGCCAAAAGCGTTGCATCGTTGGGGTTGCGGGCCATCGAATTGCTGAGCTCGTTGAAACGCAGCAGCAGCTCTCTCTTTTCACCGCACCCAGCCAAGACTTCTTGCAGCACCGTATGGCCAGGGTTTACAGCGCTCTCCTGTCCCACGAGCTCTACCCGTAATCGCGCTGAGCACCTCCTTTCACCCTCTCCTAGGGGTTCCTCTCCGGCGAGCACCTTCAGTAGCGTCGATTTCCCGGCTCCATTCGGTCCTATCAGCCCTAGACGCTCTCCTTCGTTGATGTGCAGGGTGAGGTCGGCAAACAGGGTGTTGATGCCGAAGTCTTTCGAGGCCTCTATCAGGCTGATCAGGCTCACAGAGCTTCGTTAGCTTGCGGATTGCTCAGGTAAGCAAACACACTCTTGTCACCGACGTCAGCAGCGGCGTCCATGCCGAACTTTCGCAGGGCTAATACCAGCAGCAGTAGAGCGGCAGAGCCCAGTAATCCCATCACGATTGAGCCACTCATTAACCCGCTGAGATGACCCAATAGGGCTATTGGGATGAGCAGGGTGAGACCAATTGCCTCTGGTCGGCCGAAGCAGAAGAATTCTTTGAATCCAACCCCAGTGAGTGCTGCAAATAAAGGGCCGATCGCCCAGATCCAAGCAGGTTCTGCGGTCACCGTTGAGAGCATCGTGTCAGTACCGACACTCCATGCCATCACGACGGCACCTAGGCAGCCCAAGGCCCATAACAACTTCAGTGCCTGGTGTAGCGGGCGGAGGTAGATGTGAATCCAATTAAGAGCTAAGCCCAGACCGCTTGACATCGGTAGTAGCCATAGCCATGCCCATGTTGGCCCAATCATCAGCCACTGGCCCAGCCCTGCTGTGAAGGCCACACCGCAGAGCAGTAAAGCAAGGCGGTAGCGCTGCACTTCCAATTCGTCAGTGCTGGTGATCCTGTAGCGGCCATAAACACCCTCAAACTCCTTCTCTGCCATAGCGGCGATGTCTGAATTCAAGGATTGTGTGTTGTTGGTCATCGCTGATCAGGGGCTGATGCATTTACCAGTTTGGCCAGATCAGGACCGGCCGGAACAATATTGCTCGGATGTAGGGGAAAGAGTGCGCCGAAATAGTCCTCACGCCAGGCGTGCGAATCACAGGTTTTGGCTACACCTGGGAGGGCCAGAAGCCTTTGGCGCCAATGCCAGAGATGAGGGAACGCCCAAAGGGGCTGTTGACTGCAGCCAAACAGTGGTGCATAGACCATCTCCCAGCGGATCAAGGTCGGGAACAGCCTCACGTCAGCCAGGGTGAGTTGGTCTCCACAAAGCCATGGACCCTTATTGGAGAGGCTGCGGTCCACTTGCGTAAGGGTGTCGAATAGCTCGTTACAGGCCTTGTCGTAAGCCGCTTGGTTGCGTGCAAAACCACATCGATAGACACCATCGTTGACAGCGGGCTGAAGAAGCTTTTGCCAGCCATTGATCTCACCTTGAAGATGGGAGGGGGCTAGGTCGGGAGCATCTTTAGCCGCCGGCCAAAGGTTCAAAACTTCCACGAGTTGGGCACTTTCGTTACCGAGTAGCTGCGGTGATTGGGATGTCATGGTGCCTGGATCGACCAGGGCCGGAACAGTGGCGCGATGGCTGGGTGGGGAGCCACAGCGTTGGTAAAGGGCAAGTAGAGAATTGCAGCCCAACCAGGCTGGATCTAATTGCCAACGGCCGGCCTTGTGGTCGGCGCGTGCCAGGTGCAGGGTGAGGCTGCTCTGAAGGTTGCGCAGTTGAAGCACCAGCCAGGTGCGATGTGCCCAAGGACAGCTGCGCCCAATGATCAGGCGTGGGTATTGGTCTGCTGATCTGTTGCTCAGCTCTTGCTCTGCGGGCAATCTTGCTTGCTGATGCTGGCTGGGGGGGCGCCGATAATTCCCCTTGGCATCTGCTGGAGCAAGACCGTTCATTAATTGAATCCATTGCCAGTGCCAGCCCATGCGGGCTGCGGCAACGATTGCGGGGGGGATCGACATGGTTGTTCCCTTTGCAGCCATTTTCGGTCAGGCTGAGGATTGCGATCGAATCTTGATGTCTGGCCTTCAGGTGCTTCTGGTGGCGGGTACTCATGGCAATGAAATCAACGCTCCCTGGCTTCTCGATCAATGGTCACAGACCCCTGAGCTGATCAACACCCATGGTGTTGGTGTGGTGCCGGTGATCGGTAATCCAGATGCTCTTGCGTTGGGCCGGCGTTATTTGGATTGCGATCTCAACCGCAGCTTTCGGCTCGACTTGCTCAGATCCCCCAGCATCTTGGATCGAGAGGTTGTTCGTGCCAAGCAGCTGCTTAGTTTTTTTGGCCCAGAGGGATCAACCCCTTGCCAGATCGTTATTGATTTGCACAGCACCACTTCAGCAATGGGAAGCACTCTTGTGGTTTATGGCCGACGGCCGGTTGACCTGGCTTTAGCAGCATTGATTCAGGCTCGCTTGGGTTTGCCTATCTATCTGCATGATGGGGATGATGACCAGCAGGGGTTTTTGGTGGAGCGCTGGCCCTGTGGCTTAGTGATTGAAATCGGTCCTGTTCCCCAGGGCCTGTTAAAGGCCTGCATTATTGAACAGACACGACTTGCTGTTCAGGCCTGTCTCGAGGCTCTGAGCAGCGTTGCATCTGGATCGCCGACCTACCCAGATCAGTTTGTGGTGCACTCTCATCTGGGGAGTCTGGACCTGCCCCGTGATGCCTTGGGTCAGCCTGCTGCATGTGTGCATCCATCTCTTCAGGGCCGTGATTGGCAGCCTCTGCAGATGGGCGCCCCCTTGTTTCTCTGGCCAGATGGAGAGGTGTTCAGATTTGAAGGTCGAGATTCTCCTATCCCCGTTTTTATCAACGAGGCGGCCTACGTTGAAAAGCAGATCGCCATGAGCCTGACCTGTCGAGAGGTCTGCCCCCTGCCTGAGCAATGGCAAGGGGCCCTACAGCAGTTAGTCGACTGTTAACGAGGGGGGCCGTTGTAGATGATCTGATTGACAGACCTTCCGTCGGGGGCAATTTGAATGACGGTTTCTGTGGTCGGTTCATTGCCATCTTCCGACCAGCCTGGGGCCCCACCTAAGAAGCTATAGGTGTAGCCATTGATGGTGTTTCTGATCAGGCAATCGTGACCGCCATTGCTCGTGGCAAACATGCAAGGCGCCGGTTGGTAAGCCGAAAGACCGCCGTTTTCTTTGACCGCGGTGCCACGGGCCAGATTGAGGGCGCGGATCTGGGAGGAAGGAAGCTGGTCTTGGGCGTGGGTCGGTGTCGCTAGATCTGCGAAGCAGGCAGTTCCACTAAGGGCTATGACGAGTGAGATTGTGCGAAGAGACATCGCTTTGCCGAAGGCTCAACCCATCTAATAGCAAGAACGCGTTGCTTGATCTGCTCAAAACCGAAGGTTTTTATGGTTGGCGAGGGTGACGCAATGGGCCGTTGTAGGGCACGGAGAGGATGCGATCACCATCACGAGAGATGATCACCTCGGTTTCAAGGGTTGGCTCTGCTGGGATGAGCTGTTGCCAACCTGGAGCCCCCCCTCGGAATTGAAATCGGAATCCTTCATTGGTGGTTGAGGTAAGACATTCTTCGGCTCCGGTGACATACATGCACTGATCGGCTCGATAGACATCCAGGCCGCCATTGAGCAATTCGGCGCGCATTCGCGCCAGGTTTGCGGCTCTTGGTTGGGCTAGCGGCAGGTTGTTCTGTGCATGGGATAGGCCAGATGACCCGACGACTATCACGGCAGTTGCAAGAGGGGCAGCAGCCCTTAAGCGGGAGGAAAACATCTCATCATCTTTATGTTGTTTCCTAAACCCATCCAAGGTTTATCAGTGTTGGTTTAGAGGTTTGATCGGTTGTGCCTGAAATCAGCCACATGCCCATTGAATCCGCGTCGATTGTTCTTTCGTGCAAAGGAGGTCGCTGTCACTGCCGTCGGCCCAGTAAACCCTTAGGCGGCCATCAGTTGATTCCATGCGAAAGGTGAGTGACTTGACCGGCCCGGCGGGGGTCTTGCTGTTGGTGTCGGTAGCGGAGGGGGTCTTTTGCCCTAGTCGATGCTCGAGCTGATCGAGCCTGAGTTCAAGACGATTGATCGCTTCAGCTTGGCTTTTCGTCCATGAGGGCTGATTTTTTCGACATCCTGTGATGGCCATTAGTCCAGCCACCATTATGAGGGTCGAAAAAAGAGCAGGCGCAATTCTCGGCATGCAATTAGGAGTTGTAAACCACTACTAGTGGGTTCAGCTTGCCTGCGCCAGGCTTTGGCTCCAGTTGTTGAGCTCAGCTTCAGCCTCAAGCCTGTTGCGTCGAGGATGCAGCATGGAGAGTTGGTGCAATCCCTTTAAGGCGACGCCTTGCATGTTTGCCAGCGGATCAGAGCCAAGAGCTGCTGCAGGGATCCATGGCCAAAAAACTTAAGTTTTCCTGGGGTTTTCTTGTGGATGCCAAGGACTACATCTTTTCCAGCGCAATCCATTTACAGATTGCGCAATGTTCCTTTACAATTAGCGCTGGCAGGTTTTGCCTGCGTTTTTAGCTGTCCCTTCGGGGGCTCTTTTTCTTACTTAACTCAATGACCACCACCATTCGCAGTGGTCGCCTCAGTGGCTGGGAATCCTTCTGTAATTGGGTCACCTCCACCAATAACCGCATTTATGTGGGTTGGTTCGGTGTCCTGATGGTTCCCACGCTGTTGGCAGCTGCCATCTGCTTCACCATTGCCTTTATTGCGGCACCGCCGGTTGATATCGACGGTATCCGTGAGCCTGTTGCTGGCTCTTTCCTCTACGGCAATAACATCATTTCTGGTGCTGTTGTTCCTTCCAGCAACGCCATCGGCCTGCACTTTTATCCCATTTGGGAAGCTGCTTCTGTTGATGAGTGGCTTTACAACGGCGGTCCTTACCAGCTTGTTGTGTTTCACTTCCTGATCGGCATTTGTTGCTGGTTGGGTCGCCAATGGGAACTCTCCTACCGCTTGGGCATGCGCCCTTGGATCTGTGTGGCCTACAGCGCACCGCTGTCTGCAGCCTTTGCTGTTTTCCTGATCTATCCCGTTGGTCAGGGTTCCTTCTCGGATGGCATGCCTTTAGGCATCTCTGGAACCTTCAACTTCATGTTGGTGTTCCAGGCAGAGCACAACATCCTCATGCATCCCTTCCACATGATTGGTGTGGCAGGCATGTTTGGCGGCAGTTTGTTCTCCGCTATGCACGGTTCACTGGTGACCTCATCGTTGATTCGTGAAACCACCGAAACCGAGTCTCAGAACTACGGCTATAAGTTCGGCCAAGAGGAAGAGACCTACAACATCGTGGCTGCCCACGGTTATTTTGGTCGTCTGATCTTCCAGTACGCCAGCTTCAATAACAGCCGCAGTCTGCACTTCTTCCTGGCTGCCTGGCCTGTGATCTGCATCTGGATCACCTCACTGGGTATCAGCACCATGGCCTTCAACTTGAACGGCTTTAACTTCAACCAGTCGGTTCTCGATGCCCAAGGCAGAGTTGTACCAACCTGGGCTGATGTGCTCAACCGCAGCAACCTCGGTATGGAAGTGATGCACGAGCGTAATGCTCATAACTTCCCTCTCGACCTGGCAGCTGCTGAGTCCACACCTGTGGCTCTGATTGCTCCTGCGATTGGCTGATCTGATCATCACCAATACAAGGTTTGGCAGCAGCTGAACCTCACAACCCCCTCTCAAGAGGGGGTTTTTTTATGATTGTTCTGGTGTATTAGCTCAGATCATTGAACTCAGGGAGCTGCTGAACGAATCAAAACAACAATGTTCCAATCAGGTTTAAAGCCAAAGTCAAAGTCTTAGGTCTTCAGGGAGTCTTGGCCTCAGCTGGTTGAGTTGTCGCTTCATGAGTTCTTTGTTGCATGTTTTTTTGCTCCTGATCTTGGCCTAGTTCTTGTGTTGGAAATTGTTCTTCTGTGTCTTTAATGGTATTTGTGGTGAGTTCTGGAGTGGGATCTTTGATCAGTTTCCCTTCTTTCCCTGTGATCAGATTGGGTTCCTCTGGAGGACCTTCTACAACAACAACGCGTTGAACAATGAGTTGGTAATCCAGCTCTTGGCGTTTGTTGATTTCTTTCTGTACAGCTGAAACCTGCTTGAGGCTTGGCTGTGCAGGGTTGGTGACTAATACCACAAGAAGAATCTCTGGTGGGTTCTTTTCCCAGGTGATCTCAAGGCTTGCCACTTTTGCCTTCGCCTCCTTGCCACCGAAGGTCAGGGTCTCTCGCTTCAGAAAGGTCTCAATCGTGCGTTGAATTTGGTCGCGCGTCTGCTCCCGATCCTTTTCGCCAACAAGGCTCACAAACTGTTTGGTTAGGGGGATCAGCAGTAGTGCTGTTAAGCCAAACGTCACTAAAAATTTGGCGGCGCTGAGGTTGCTTTCTCGTAGTCGCTGAAGAAATGAGGGCTCTTTCCAGGCCATCATCACAAGCCCACCGCTAAGAATGCCGAGCAGGTTGGTAGCGAATAGCAATCCGGCCCCAAAGGCATCGGCCCAGTTTTGATAAGAAATTAATAGACCCATCACACAGACCGGTGGAACGAGAGCCACGGCAATGGCTGTGCCTGCGAGGGAACTCACGGCGTCTCTGCGCAACTTTGCGTATATGGCCATTGCACCTGCGACTAAGGCGATGCCTAGATCGAGCAGGTTTGGACTCGTGCGGTCCCAGACTTCCGAACCCAATTTGGGGAGGTTCGCGACTTCTCCCAGCAAGGCGGAGAGCAAGATGGTAATGAACACTCCTACGAAGAGGCTTAGGAGGGCATCCATCAACAGTCTTATGTCGCCAATTAATACGGCGAAGGCACTTGCTCGTAGGGGCTCGATCCATGGGGCGACAACCATCGCTCCAATCACCACCGCAGCACTGTTGGCCTGCAGGCCTAAGGTGGCAATCATGCTGGCGCCGATCGTCAGGACGACAAACACTTCATCGAGCTGGGCATCTTTTTTGTAACTATCGTGAATTCGCTTCAAGCGAGTGGATTCCATGCCTCTAATGACCTCGCCTAGGTGAACTTCTAGTTTGTTGGACTATCGTCCCAGATGTTTATAGCTGTAATTGGAGGAGATCTTGTAACACTTATGCAGGATACTGGATTGTATTAACTTCTATAGTAAGGATTAATGATTGCCTTTGAATTGACAGCTATAATAAATTAAGCTTGTCAAAATTTGCTCAGCACTCGTCTTTGAGGATGTTGATTCTGTCGAAATTATTGAGTAGCATGATGTTCAATAAAGAATGGTTCATTTTTTAGTGATGTTTGGAAATATCTTGTACCTATGGTAGGCCTAGGTTCGCGAGAATGCGATGATATAAATGGATGCTTTTTAATAGTATTCAAGATGAGTACAGGTGATTAGCCTTGTCAGGCTAATTTCGGAAGATTTATGACTGAATGCAAGAGATTGCTATTGGGGCAGTTGAACTCTCCTTGCTGTTGCTCGCTGGGCTTGTTTAGGCATGCAAAGGCTACTAGTGGAGGGCAGGTCTGCTTAATGAGCAGCAAGACCAATGTATTTCCGGAGGATTGTGAGGCCAATGTCTGCTTTCGCCGGCAGGGCTGATCTCCTGATATGTGATCAATCTCACAATCGAGTTTGACTCAGAACAATGCTTAGTCGGCAGATATGGAAGAGATTGTTTGCAGCGATTAGAGTCACACCATGCAAAAGATGAAGCAATCTACTGAGCTTGGTAAAGGAATGATTGCCGTTGTTGTAGCGACCATCATTGGTGCTTCAACAGCGATCTTGTTGGATTCAGTGATTACACAAACTGGAACTGCTTTAATGGTTTTGAGACAGGATCATTTCAGCAAAGTTTTGCTCGAGAGCTAGGCTGAATAGCTCTGCTAATCAGTTCAGAAATCTGGTTTTAATTTAATTTACTTTCTTTGATCAGCAATGATTTTTTGAAAGGTCTGTTGATTCTTCATAGAGACTTTTGTTGATCTGCTTTGATTTATGGTGCATTTTAGATCGATAGCCTGGGCCGAGCGGAAATCGTATGGGGCTGTTTTTGGTTTCTTTTGGCAAAAGTGTTTGCTGAACCTCTTTATATGATTCTAGATTTCTTCTCGTAGTTGACTTTTTAGGTCATTGTTAAGTGCAACAACATATGAGGCTTACCCTTTTGCGCTCTTTTTTAGTGATCAATTTGCTAAGGGTTAGGCGATGAAAGTCATGGATAATTCTTTAGGAATAGTGCTATACTTGCTTAAAACTTTTCTAAGCTAGATGAAAGATTTGAAGGCATTCTGCCTAGTAGATAAGCGATGATTTGGCTAATTGTGGCTCAGATACGTTAAAAGCTGGCGGGGCTGCTTGAGGAGAAATCAGGTCTAAATATGCCTTTTTTAGTGTTTTGCTCATGGTTGGCTTTTGGTTATAGGGATCGTATATACCTTTTTGGGTTTTAAAAGGCATGTTGCTCCAAGGTCTCTGAGAAAGATTGCAAAGAGTGATGCCGGTGACGGGAATTGAACCTGCGACCTACTGATTACGAATCAGTTGCTCTACCCCTGAGCTACACCGGCAGTGAGCGGAACTTAACATTCAAGCATTGCGCTTTTGAACTGTTGGGCGATTCTTCTGGTCCTGGCTCAAAGTTGGATCCTGAGCTAAGAGAACGACTGATCCAAGAGTCACTCAGCCCTTGGCGGGGTTTCCGGCGGGTGTTCTGGTTCGCTTTCTTCGCTTCCGCCTGTATCGGTCTGTTGACGATGGGCTTGCGTGCCTCCTCCGGAAGCATTGTTCCCATCTCCGATGTCTCCATTCAGATCGGAGCGCTTCTCCTTACTGGTGGGTTGCTTTGGATTGATCGCCGTCGCGGGACTTGAAGGTGCTGTTAGGAGTTCCGGCATGGTGAGCAGACTCAACCCCAGGCAAAGTCGTTCATGCTGAAGTTGTTCTTCGTTTAGAGAGGGGGCCTGGGCAAGTTCCTGGTCGGAGCGCGTCAGAAGCCAGAGGCTCTGGGTGAGCTGTTGCCACTGCCAAAGAACGAGAGCAAGTAGGGGGGCTGCCGTAAGCAGTGTGACCAGTCGAGAGCTGCCTTGTAATGGCGAGAGGTCCATCACCAAAATGGAAGATTGATCGATCCACCAGAACATCGCGAGTAGGGCTGTTGATCCAACCAAGAGGCTCAAGCGAGGGATCAAGCTCTGCTGAAGACCACTGAGCTGACGCTGGGCCTGTGAGCGTTGACTCAGTGGGCGCCGCAGTAGCAGTAGTGAGCCCCAGTCGGCAGGGCGTTTCCAGAGGACGAGGGTTGGTGTTAACACCGCTACAGCCCAGGTGAGTAGACGTTCGAAGACTGGAACAGGCCCCAGATCTGCCCCGGCTAAAACCAGTCTCAGTAAAAGAAACTCTATCGGGATCGCCCCAATAGCGATGAGCTGAAGCCAGAGCAGTGGTTCGCGTTGGGCAATCACAACAAGTTGTAGGTGGGGCGAAACCTCATGAGCTACTCAGCGTGCGTCGCTTGGTCACTAGTTTGTGAGCTTCAATGATGTCGCGTTCTTCCCAGTTAGCAAAGCGATCACAGCCGATGCCGCACTCGAAGCCTGTGGCCACCTCCTTGACGTCGTCTTTGTTGCGGCGCAGGGAGTCGAGATCGCCTTCGAATACCACCTGTTTGGCACGCCGTACGCGCACTCTGCAGTTGCGCTGCAGCTTGCCTGCGGTGATATAACAGCCCGCCACGGCGCTCTTGCCGATGGTAAAGACGGCACGCACTTCTGCTTCTCCAAGCGATTCTTCCACCAGTTCTGGCTCTAGTAGACCTTCCATAGCCATCTGGATGTCTTCCAAAAGCTTGTAGATCACGTCGTAATCACGAACGTCTACACCCGTGGCATCCGCGGCCCGCTTGGCTCCAGAGGCCATGGATGTGTTAAAGCCAACAATCACAGCCCCGGATGCAGCCGCAAGATCCACATCAGTTTCGGTGATTTCACCCGGCGCGGAGAGCAACACGCGAACCTGTACCTCATCCTTCGGCAATTGTTCCAAGGATCCCAAGATGGCTTCCACACTGCCTTGAACGTCGGCTTTTAGAATCAGGTTGAGTTCCTTGAGTTCGCCATCGCTTGCTTGGCCAGAAATGGCTGCGAGGGACACCCTCCTTGAGGCCATCTGTTGGGCCAACCTGGTAGCACGGGCATCGGAGGCGCGTTCTCCCACAACGGCTCTTGCTGACTTCTCATCTGGGTAGACCTCAAATTCATCTCCGGCTGTTGGCACTTCGCTGAAGCCGAGGGCCTCTACGGCACCAGACGGACCAGCTTGTTTGAGTCGGGCTCCGCTGTCGTCGACCATGGCTCGTACCTTGCCAAGCACTGGGCCGGCGGCGAGTACATCTCCGGTTTTGAGGGTGCCGTTCTGGATCAGCAATGTGGCAACAGGCCCTTTGGCCTTATCGAGGTGAGCCTCGATAACGGTGCCTTTGGCCAGGCGGTCAGGGTTGGCCTGTAAATCCTCAACTTCGGTGACCAGCAGAATCATCTCGAGAAGTTTGTCGATGTTCTCGCCCTTGATGGCACTTACTGGAACCATCACCACATCACCTCCCCACTCTTCGGAGAGCAGGTTCTGATCAGAAAGTTCCTGCTTGACCCGTTCTGGAGAGGCTCCCTCCTTGTCCGTTTTGTTGATCGCCACAATGATCGGAACCTTTGCAGCGCGTGCGTGGCTGATGGCCTCCAGGGTTTGAGGGCGTACACCATCGTCAGCAGCAACCACTAGTACGGCTATGTCCGTGACCTTGGTGCCGCGGGCGCGCATGGCAGTGAAAGCCTGGTGGCCTGGTGTGTCAAGGAATGTGATCTTGCGGGGCTGACCGCCATGATCGATCTCCACCTGATAGGCGCCGATGTGCTGGGTGATGCCTCCGGCTTCAACCGCGGCAACCCTGGCTTTGCGGATTGCATCCAGCAGGCTGGTTTTGCCGTGATCGACATGACCCATCACGGTCACCACAGGTGGACGGCGGATCAGGTGGGCTAGATCAGTCTCTTCAATCATCTCCGTTGTCTTTTTGGCTGCCTCCTCGATGTCGTCCTGGAGGACAGGCACCCCGAACTCCTCGGCCACTGCTTCGATCGTGGGAAGATCTAGTGACTGGGTGACTGTGGCGGTAATCCCTTTGAAGAAAAGGGATTTGATGATCTCAGAGCTTTCAATGCTGAGCATGTCTGCCAGCTCCTGCACTGTGAGGTTGGCCTCCGGAACAATCAGCATT
This sequence comes from Prochlorococcus sp. MIT 1327, assembly GCF_047304785.1. Classification (NCBI taxonomy): domain Bacteria; kingdom Bacillati; phylum Cyanobacteriota; class Cyanophyceae; order Synechococcales; family Prochlorococcaceae; genus Prochlorococcus; species Prochlorococcus sp. MIT 1327. The sequence goes on along the minus strand of NZ_CP138972.1, from coordinate 2,360,544 downwards.
TCTGGCCTGACTTGCTTCGCTTCGCGGGCTGCACGCAGCTCCATTGCCCGTCGGCGTTGCCTTTGTCGGGTGGTCTCTTTTTTGCGCTTGCGTAAGGCCGCCACGGGTTTGGAGGCGGGCTTTTTCTGCGATTTTGGTTTGGCGGGCCGGGCCAGGCTTGCCGTCAGAACGACGGCCTGTTGTTCTCCTGCGTAGCCGCTGGTTTCTGCGGTTAGGGCATCATCATTTTCCCCAATGATGTGCACCTTCTGGCGCTGTTTCTGGGGAGACTTGTTGCGTAGGGCTTCGAGCTTGGCGCTGTCGTCCCACTCCGGTCTGCCGGGCCTTCTTGGGGCTCCGGCAGCAGGGGCTTGAGCGGGGCGGTGACCAGGCCTTTTGGGTGCTGTGGGTGGTGTGGCAGTGCGTTCCACTGGTGGAGTGGCTCCCTCGGATCCTCCGCGGGTGCCGACGCTGGTTCCGTCCGGTCGTCGTGGCGGTGGTGTGCCAGGTCGACCGGTGGGCTTTTGAAGCTGCATCAGCTCTCCAGGGGCCACCGGTTTGCGCATGCCGGCAGGCATGCCTGGGCGGGTGGGGGCTCCTGGGCGGTTGTTGCTATCCCGTCCTGCGGAGCCAGCGTCGGATCGATCACGCCGAATGGGCTTGCCCACTAATTCGAGGGTGTTGCCGGCAGAACGAGGCTGTCCTGGTCTGGTTTTGCCTTGCCTTATGGGGGCGCCGGGTCGCTGGGGCGTGTTAGCGCGCTGATTTGGTCCGCCGATCGGTCGTGGACTAATTCCGGGTCGTTTTTTGTCAGGGCGTTGTCTCTCTGGCTCTGGTCGGCTCGGAGGGGCTACGACAGGACGCTTTGGTTTAGGGCGTCCCACCAGTTCTGGCTTTGGAGCTTTGCGATCAGATGGGATTGATGGCTTGGCCGGGGGTGCGCTGCGTCCTGGCGCTGCTGGCGATTGTGGCCTAGAGACGATTTTGGGACGAGGGCCTCCTCCACTAACGGTGGTTGCTTTACTCGAAGTAGACGTCTGACCGGCACGGGGGTCTTTGCCCACCGTGCTTGGAGGCACGGGGGAGGAGGGTTTGTTTGCTGATTTTGGTGTAGGAGCGGTAGGTCGGCTGGGGGTTGCTGGACGACTGATAGGAGCGTTGACAGGACGAGCTGCTGTTTTAGGTGGCGAGCTTGTGGGGGTTGGAGTGGGGTTGACGGGGCGAGTCGGTGGAGCAGGATGAGCGACCGATTCCGTTGAGGGTCGTTCAGGGCTTGTTGGTGTGGGGTTTGCAGGCGCGGATGGCTTGACGTGGCTGATCTCTGAGCTGCTTGTCGCTTTTCGCATTGGTGGCGCAACGTCCTTAATGGCAGTGGGCGCTGCTTTTTTCACCGACAGAATTGTCTTTCCAGGTTCCGACTTGTTTGGTGGAGCTGAATTAGCAGCGGAGCCTTGGCGCAACAGGCCACGGATGCGCTTTGCTTCATCGTCACTGATGGAACTGCTATGGCTCTTGGCCGCAATTGAGAGTTTTTCAGCAGCATGGAGCACGTCCTTGTTCTCAAGGCCTAGGTCCTTGGACAGCTCATAAATTCTGATTTTGCCGCTGCTGGTCATTAAAAGCTCCTGTCGGTCCGGGCACGAAGTGCCTCGGGGCTCCAAGCAAGTCGGGGCCATTGTTTATTTTGCCTCAGCGGCGGAATCAAAGGAGTGATTGAGCCGCTTTTGCAGCACCTCCACAACGCTATTAGGCACCTGGCAACGCAGGGCTTTCTGTAGTCGTTTGCGGCGGAGTGCCTCCTCTAGGCAGCCCTCGTTTGGACAGAGATAGGCCGATCGACCCATCCCTGCATCGAGGACTACACCCTCCTGATGGTCGCGTATCACTCGCCAAAGCTGCTGGCGATCCAGCAGTTGGCGACAGGTCACGCATCGACGCAGGACGGGGCGTTGGTTCACCGGGCTCTGTCCTCTTCCTCTACTGATTCTTCATTTGAGAGTTGTTCGCTTGAGGCGTCAGGTTGGCTGCTCAAGTGGTCAGATTGGCCGTCGGATGCATTTTCGTCTTCAGCCATCGTCTGAGCAGGTTCTTCTTGGTCGTACTCTTCTTCATCTTCCGGTAGGGGGTAAAGCTCTCTTAGGCGCGCATCCTCTTCTGCTCGGGTGGCTTGTTCAGCAGCCAAACGGGCTTCGGCATCGCGTTGGAGAGCCTCTTCTTCCTCTCTCTGAGAAATCAGCTCGGCGACGGTGGTGTCCTCACTAGCCTGGTCATATTCCTGGGAGTTTTTGATGTCGATTTTCCATCCGGTTAGACGAGCAGCTAGGCGTACATTTTGTCCTTCTCGTCCGATGGCCAGGCTTAGTTGATCTGGGGGGACTAGGACGTGGGCATGCTGCCCTTCTGGATCCACCAGTCGCACTATCTCAACGCGAGCAGGGCTAAGTGAATTGGCAATATATTGACCCGGGTCAGGTGACCAGCGGATCACATCGATTTTTTCGCCGCGTAGTTCATTAACCACTTGCTGAATGCGTGAGCCGCGGGCACCGATGCAGGCGCCGACAGGGTCCACTTCACGTTCAATGCTGTCAACTGCCACCTTGGTGCGTGGGCCCACGGAACGAGACGGAGGATTGGCTTCACGGGCTACGGCCACAATGCGCACTGAGCCTTCTTGGATTTCGGGCACCTCGTTCTCAAACAGGTAAACCACTAGTCCAGCGTTGGAGCGGCTAACGAACAATTGAGGCCCTCGTCGGGGCACTTCACTGACTTCCTTCAGAAAGACTTTAAAGGTGGCATTGGCGCGATAATTGTCGTTGGGGAGCTGGTCGCGGCGTGGGAGCTCGGCCTCCACTTCAGGGCGCCCAAGACCAGAACTCACGGCCATGATCACAGAATGACGTTCAAAACGGATCACACGAGCTGTGAGCACGGGATCTTCTAGATCGGCAAATTCCTCTTGAATCATGCGGCGCTGCTGGTCGCGTAGCTGTTGCGCCAGTACCTGCTTGGTTGTGGCGGCAGCCATCCGGCCGAAGTCTTCCTTCTCGGGGGTGACGTCGAGCACCACGGTGTCACCGATCTGGGCGTCTTCAGCGACTTGCATCACTTCTTGCAGAGCAATCTGGTGGTCTTCGCTCTCCACCTCTTCAACGATGATTTTGCTGGCCAGGACCCGATAGCCTTCATCGTCCAGCTCTAGCCCAACATCGAAGTTACTGAAATACTCTTCTTCGAAAGGGTCCTCACTGATACCTAGATAAAGAGTGCGTCGGTAGCGTTCATATCCTTTAAGGAGGGCCTCACGCAGGGCTGCTTCCACCACTTGGGTAGGGAGTTTCTTCTCCTCGCTGATGTCTTCGATCAGGTTGTTGAGGCCGGGGAGTAGAACGAGAGCCATCGACGATGGAAAGAGTGGAAAGGTGCTGAAGCTGAGCTGATCGTTAAGGTGATTTATCCCGTGGGGTTTGTAAGGCGAACGCAGGTCACAGCCTTACGTGGTATGCGTTGAATGCGTCCCTTGATGTTGATGTGCACATGTTCGTCGGATCGTTTGTGCAAGAGACCTGCTTGATGAAGGTCTGAATCGTCGTCGCGGAAGCTGATCTCCACAGGGAAGCCTCTGAAAGTCAGGAAGTCCTGATCACTGTGGAGCTGATCTCCGATCCCTGGGCTGCTGATTTCCAGAACATACGCTTCAGTAAAAAGTTGGGAAGCCTCCAGGGCTTCAGCCATAGAAGCGCTGAAATGAGCGCAGTCGTCGAGGGAGACATCACTGCCATCCTTGCGACGGATCTGCACCTGGATGGTCATAGGAATCAGATGGGTGAATACCTGTACACAGCAAAGTTTGTAGCCTTTTTCTGCAGCCGTCGCCGAGGCGAGGGTTTCCAGGTCCGGGAGCAGGGGATGAGGCAAAAGCAGGGGGGTAAGGTTGGACTTCTGGCCCGACCGGCTTCAGAAGTGACCTGCCTCCCGAAGGAGGTACCCGCCAGGCATCAAGACAATCTAGGCGATGGACTCTTCATGCTGTGTTCAACTGATGAAGAGAAGGCCATCAAGCCATCGAGGATCTGGAGAATTCGTTAATCAGCGCCGGCCGGTCGTTTGCAGCGATTGGCTGCGCAGAACTAACGCTTCGCAGAAAATTCAAATCTGTGCGGATGCATGCATCTTGCTTATGCCTCTGATGACACCCCTTCCGTTCAATCTTCAGGTGCCGATTGCCGGGCTTGTGTTCGGCATTGTTAGTTGGTTGTTGCTAGACACTTTTGGCAGGAGGTTCCGCTCAGGTTCGTTGCGGCGTGGATTGCTGCTCAGTAGCAGGAAAAGCATTTCTTTGAGTTGCGCACTTTAGGAGTGATTTGTTGGCTGTTGGATTTGTTGGATCCGTCATTGATTCAATTCCCGCGTGATGGTGTTAAGGCGTTTGGAATTCTTGTGGTCATTGGTCTTTTATCGACGCTGCTGTCTTGGAAGAAGGAGCTCAGGCAAAACCAAGACAGTTATGTCACTCAGATGCTGCAGGGCTTTGGTGAAAAAGACAGGCTGTTCCTATTCGATGTTGTTCAGAAGACCATCGGTATTGCAGCCATGCTCATTTTATGCCTGGAGGTGATGCATCTGATGGGCATTTCACCGGCTGTTCTGGTTACCGCCGGTGGGGTTGGCGCCGTTGCATTGGGTTTCGGGGCCAAGGGTATTGTTTCGAATTCCTTAAGCGGCCTTAGCTTTTACATTAGCCGCCCCTTTATTGTAAGCGACTTCATCGATATTCCTTCTGAAGATCTTTCTAGAAATGTAGAATATATCGGTTGATTTTATGCCAAATTGCGCTCTTCTGATCGCCAACCAGTGTACATATCAAACAACATCATTACGTGTAAATCGGTTGTTAATATTGCTGATATAGACAACCACAGGATTTGGATTGAATTTGGTGTTAATTATGGCAATCGTAGAAAGATTGAGTCAATAGTGAGTGATCTTTAAAAGGTTTTAGTTAATCATTCAGATGTAGATCAGAGCAAGAAAATGGCCGTGAATTTCACCGGCTATGGCGATTCGAGTCTGAATCTACGCTTGGTCTGTTATTCCTCTAGTGGAAATCTAAGCGATGCTTGGGCTTTGCAGCAGAGGTTGCTTCTCAAGATTGGTGATGTGGTTGAAGTGCATGGTGCAGGCATGCCATTCCCCACCCACACTTTGATTCATTCAGGCTCGAATCAAAAAACGCAAACGATCAATCCTCTGATAGGAACCAATCAAGAATCGGGAGAAGGTGCAACTTGACCCTCCCCGATTTTCTTGTCAATTTCTAATGGCTTAACTGGATTACCAGCAGCCTTGAACAGAAATTCGGTAGCTGAATCCTGTAGCGCCTGGATCCTTTGCTGTACCTACCTTGAAATTCACTTGACTCACCGCTTTACCAGGAATTGCTTGGACAGGACCAAACATTTTCCCGGTACCCATTGGCGGACGCATGGATTCGTTGACAACTTGAAGGTTGCTGCCATCGCTGAACTTGAGGAAGGCTTGAATTGGGTAGCTGGCAGAATCTGTTGAATCTGCAGTGAAGAATAGTTTGTAATTGCGATAGGGCTGATTAACAGCAAAGTCTGTATTCCAGTTTGTGCGGCCAAAGGCACTTCCGATCAAACCCTTTGGCCGCTCTACTCTCTTTTTGACGATCTTGTTGCCATCCCCGCCAATAGGCATCAGGAATTCACATTTGGCGATGGCTGACTGAGGGGTAAGCAGTGAGGCCATCACCAGGCCTACGGCTACAAAGCGTGATTGATCCATAGGACAGGACTATTCACATCCATAATGATGGCGGGATTGGAATTTTGCAGCGCAATTGTAATTCTAGTCGGCTCTGATCTATCAGATAAAGACCCGCAGGCATCTGTGTGTCTTTATTAAAATGTCGATTAGCAGATGATCTAATTCTACTTTGTATGCACAGAAAAGAGTTAGCCTATGGATTATTGTGATAAAAACTGACTGACCTGGATTCATCTATTGTTGCGAACTGCGTACGATTGCAATTGAAATTTACCCTAGTGATGGGATTGATGCTTTTTAAGTGAGTCAAGCAATCAAGGCCCTCCTTTTGCACAGCGAAAGCCCATATGACATGTGGCAGTGTCAACTGTCTGGCCTTGTAGTGCAGAGGGTCGATAGCGTACGCAGTAATTATCTGCGCATAGAAACGATCCGCCTTTGATAATTCTCCGTTCCTGTTGATCTGTCGCCGCAGGGTAAATAGAGTTGGTCCATTCCCACACATTGCCGCAAACATCCATCAGTCCATAGCCGTTAGCAGGAAAGCTGCCAACGGGCGAGGTCCAGAACCAGCCGTCTAGCTCCTCGTTGTGCCAAGGGAAAGAGCCTTGCCAGATGTTCGCCATCCAGCGGTTATTGGGAGTGAGTTCATCCCCCCAGGCGTATTGGGCATCGACAAGACCTCCGCGGGCGGCAACTTCCCACTCTTCAGCAGAGGGGAGACGCTTGCCAGCCCAATGGGCATAGGCGATGGCGTCGGAGTAGGCGACATGCACGACAGGGTGATCATCAAGGCCATCGATAGTGCTTTCGGGTCCTTGGGGATGACGCCAATCAGCGCCAGCCACGAGCGACCACCAGCTCAAGGGCTTGCTGCGATCAACCGTTGCTGGAGGCGGTTGAAAGACAACTGATTCAGGGATGCGTTCCTCGGGCGCTAGATCGGGATAGAGCGTTGGATCAGGTGGTAGCTCCGAGACTGTGAGATGTTGCGTGGCGCTAACGAAAGCTCGGAACTGAGCATTGGTGACTGGCCCTACGTCGATCTGGAATGAGTCAAGCGGCACTTCTCGCGCGGGTGTTTCTTCCGGATAGCAGCGGACTGAACCATCCGGATAGCAGCGATCACAGCCAACTCGATAGAGCCCTGCAGGGATGGTTACCATCTCTACTGGCAAAGATGTGGTCACAATGAAAGTTTGCAGGTGGAAATGTGTCCATCTTTATTGTTGCCTGAAAGCCAAGATGGCTAAGCATGAGCACATTCAGAGTGCTCAACCAATGTCACTGTGGATAGATCTCCAATGTCACTTTGTTGATGGTCCCATTGAAGGCACTGAAGCGCTGATCCCCAATCACTCGTTGAGTAACAGGTGATCCACGATCCATGCCAACATCAGCACCTTCGTCAATCGAAAAACGTGTGCCAACGGTTGCATCAACCCTGCCAGTTGATGTGACTTTGTCATCAACTAGCAGGCGTACATCTGCACCCTTACCAGCACCTCCCCCGTCGTAATCCATCTCAAAGCGAATTTTTCTGTTGCCAGAAGAGATTTTCTTGTTGCTGCGGAAGGTATGAAGATTGCCCAGGTAATTATAGGCATAGGCCGGATAACCTTCTTCTATATAAAGTGACCATCCGCCAAAGCGGCTCCCTTGGGCCATGATCACGCCGTTGGCATCTTGGCTTGAGTCAATGTCGACCTTGGCTGTAATACTGTTGGAAACATTCTTGACATTGAGGATGGCATCCTCAACAAGATCCCAGGAGCCTGGGTAGAGATCAAGTTGTGTCCTCGACGAGCCCATTATCGTTGGCCGGCCTGCAACAGAAGGTACTAAACGTTGCAACAGACGATCATCTAAGGGCAGCACTTGATTGGCGATTGCTTCTTTCAAGAAGAGTCGTTTCATTGCCTCGAGCCGTTCTGGATACTGAGTTGCCAGGTTGTTAGCTAGGCTGAAATCATTGCGCGTGTCGTATAACTCCCACCCATCATCTTTGGCGACGCTATGCATCTTCTTGGGTGCTTCCCAGGGCAGGCCAACGGTGGCTCTTGCCATCCAGCCATCTTGATATATTCCACGATTACCAACAACTTCGAAATATTGAACCTTGTGTCGCTCAGGTGCATCAGCGTTATCGAAAGAATAAATAAGGCTGGTTCCTTGCATCGGGATTTGTGCAATCCCATTGATCTGTTCAGGCATGGGTAAGCCAGCAGCTTCAAGGATCGTTGGCGCAACATCAATCACATGGGAAAATTGATCGCGTATCTCTCCTTTTGATTTGATGGCCTCAGGCCAATGAATTACAGTGCCATTGCGTGTACCGCCAAAATCCCCGGCAATTTGTTTGGTAAATGCAAATGGAGTATCAAAGGCAATCGCCCAGCCGACTGCCATATGTGGATAGGTGTTTTGATCACCCCAATTGTCATAATGTTCTAACTGAGCCTCAAGTGTTTCAGGGATGCCGTTAAACATGTGCCCCCAGTTCCAGTTGCCGGTTTGGTTCCCTTCTGAACTTGTGCCGTTATCACCACTGATATAAATAACCAGCGTGTTGTCAAGTTCACCAAGCTCATCAATGGCCTGGATCAGTCGCCCAGCTTGATAGTCTGTGTATTCTGTAAAAGCTGCGAACACCTCTGCTTGTCGTGAAAACATGCGTTTTTGCAGATCACTCAGATCATCCCAGTTCGGCACACTTGCTGGTTTTTTTGCCAGTTGTGTGTTTGGGGGTACAACACCTTTTGCGATCTGATTTGCGAGCGTCTCTTCTCTAATAACATCCCAGCCTTTATCAAACTTTCCCTTGTACTTTTTAATCCATTCAGGTCTTACATGGTGTGGTGCATGTGAGCCAGCAGATGCATAATAGATAAAAAAAGGCTTGTCTGGGCGCAGACCCTGTTGTTGGCGCATCCAGGCAATAGCCTGATCTGTCATATCTTCAAGGAAGTGGTAATTCTCACGATCTGGGTAATCAATGATTGTGACCCCATCGTGAAGTGATGGTTCATACATATTTTCTTCTGCGCCGATGAAGCCATAAAATTTTTCAAATCCTTGCCTTGTTGGCCAGCGGGTTTGTGGGCCCGCAGCAGTGGTCTCACGACCAGGGGTTTCATGCCATTTACCAAAAGCACCTGTGTTGTAGCCATTGAGCCGTAGGATCTCGGCTACAGGTTCGGCATAGTTAGGCACAAATGTGGTATTGCCCGCATATCCAGTCGCAATTTCAGGGATTGAACCCATGTTCATCACATGGTGATTACGGCCTGCTTTAAGAGCAGCTCGTGTAGGTGCACATAGGGCTGAAGTATGAAATCGGTTATAACTCAGGCCATTGTTTGCTAGTTCCTGCAGGGCCGGCATTTGCACCACTCCGCCAAAGGGCGAAGGAGCACCAAAGCCAACATCATCCAACAAGATGACAACAACATTGGGTGCTCCTTTGGGTGCCTCGACGACATGTTGTCGTGGCATTTTGACTTGACTCGGTAAGCGCTCGTCAACCTTCTGAGGATATGGATCTGCGATCGGAAGTCGCCGACGATTAATCTCTTCTGCGTTGGCGGCGGATGTTGCCGTGAAACTTATGATACATGCAAGCCAAAGAAGCATTCTGAATTTCATGTTTGCTTGGAAGTTAGAGATTTTTTATTGGTGATCACCATTTAATAGCGATGTACCTATATTTTTTTGCAAATCCAAGCCGACTTGTTGCTAAATTTCAAGAAAATGCAGGGATTTGATCGAAAGAAGTCGCTTTCAAGTTGTTGAAGAGACAAGGGAATGCGACTTGTTTAATGATCTGATCCATGGCCGATCAGACTGAGCCATGGCAAACGCATCGCCTGAAGATACATTAAAGTAATATTATAGTTTCTGAACGTATTGACGCACTGATCGTTTTGCGTCTTGTCAGCGATCAAAAAAGAAGCATAATAACCATTTACTCTTCCCTATTTATTAACGGGAGCCTTCTGGGAAGGTGATCAGTGATGAGCCATAGATTGCTGGTTTGATTTATCACTTTTTCTTAACACTCAATAGGAATTTTCTTTTAAAAGAGGGGATAACATTCTCAAAATCTTTTTAACTAATGGTCAGAATTGCTCCAGTAGTCTTACCACTAAGACGATCTGTACTGACTGCAGGAGTTGCCATCAGTGCCATGGTCATGCAACCGTCTTTTGCTGAGCATCATGACATTGGACCTGAGCAGCCATTTGATTTCTCGGCGTTAACCATTCAAGAGGAGATCGCGCAGGTAGATTCTGTGGACCCTGAATCGAGCTCACAAGCGAACCTAGAGTCTGGAGCAGATCAAGGCAACACGGAAGATTTGGCCAAGCAAGCCCAGAATCCGATTGCGAGCATGATCAGCTTCCCGATTCAGTGGAATGCTACGCCTGGAACTCAATGGGCGCCTTCATTAATTGACCCGTCGGCACGTGATAATCGCACGCAAAATGTTGTCAATGTGCAACCTGTTGTCCCATTCAAGGTCAGCAATGACCTCACCTTGGTTACACGAACGATTGTGCCAATTATCAATCAGCCATGGGCTGACGGAGTCGATTTTACAGCCATAGGAGATATCAACCCGAGTGTTTTCTTTGTGCCAACTCTTAAGGGGAATCTTACGGTTGGCCTTGGGCCAACTTTGATCATGCCATCGGCAACCGATATTCGTATTAGTTCTCAGCGTTGGAGTGCTGGGCCTTCGGCAGTTGTCGTCTATACCAAGGGCCCATGGGTTCTAGGAGGTCTTGCTAATAATGTCTGGTCCTTTTCAGGACGTGGAGGCAAAGATGTGAACAAGCTTTTGATCCAGCCATTTCTTAACTACAACATGCCGAAGGGTTGGTACATCACGAGTTCACCAGTGATCACCAATGATTGGAATGCTGATGACGGTAAGGGTTGGATGGTCCCTATTGGAGCTGGGATAGGTAGGGTCTTTAAAATTGGTGATCAACCTGTTAATGCTTCGCTAAGTGCCTATTGGAATGCTGTAAGGCCGGAAATCTTTGGTGAAAAACTTCAAGGTGACTTTACGATCCGCACTCAGATTCAGTTCCTATTCCCAACGGGTAGCTGAAAAGCATTCTTTTGATTACTCTCCCGACTAATATAAAAACATGATACCTTCACGACGCTTAACAGCACTGATTGCAATTTCTATTTTTTCAATGTTGTCTTCTGAGGCCTTGGCAGAGCAATCTTTGTATGAGCGCAACCCTTAGCAGGGACAGGTCTTAGTTTCGATAGAACCAGATCAGCTTGAAGATGATGAGTTGGTTGAGGAAAATGAGGATGTATTGGAAGAGGACGATTGGAGAGTTTATTTGGACGTTTATGGAATCCTGCCATTATCGACAACTGGAGACATCACCATCAATGGCAATACTGCACCTATAGACTCGAGTCTCGCCGATATTTTGGCTACGGTTACAGGACTTTTACAGGAAGGGCTTCTGTGGAGTATGGGCGACTGGGCTTCATGGCTGGGATAATTTATGGCACTTCGTCTGAGGATCAGAGTGGTACAAATAGTTTTGATGGTGAGAACTTAATCCTCCAATTGATGGCCTGAATCTTAATAGTAAATCGACTACAAATTTCAATCAGTCAGTAATTGAAATTGCTTTGCGCTATCGCCTTTGTGCCATTGAACAGCCAGTCATGAAAAAAGGAGACTCCACTTTTATAGGTTTTGTTGGTGCACGAATCATTGATGCAGGCATGGACATGGATATGTCTTTAACAGCGGATGTCAAAGTGAATGGCAGGACGTTAACAAAGAAGGAGATACCAGAGTTGGAGAAGAGTGCAAGTGGATCGATTAATCGAGCCTGGGTTCAGCCTTTGATTGGTATCCAGGTGACTTATGCGATGAGTCCAGAATGGCAGGCTTTTATGAGGCTGGATGCGGGAGGATTTGGTGTTTCTGGCAAGAAGGATCTTTCTGGAACTACTCAGGCAGGACTTGCTTATACAGTGGGTAATTCAGCGCAATTAACTCTTTCTTGGAAGTACTTTGGCCTTGAGTACGCTGGTTGTAATACTGATAATAGCTATAGTAATTATCAGAATGGTGTCAACCTTGGCTTGAGATGGTTTTTCCTTTAATGGCCTTTAGTTGCTCCTATTCGGCTTTAGATGTCTTGTCTCTATCAGTCGTTTGTATCGATATCTCTTGATGTATGGAGATTGATATTAGTGGGAAACTAATACGAGTTTTGCTCCTTTATGCATCGCGGTTGTTATGTGTTATCACTTCTTAAGTTTTGCAGTTCTTCTAATCCTTGCGTTTTGAGCAAAACTAAATTGCCTTAATTAGTGGGAGTGATTTGTATGATCTTCTATTGCTTTTACTGTGGATAGTACGGCAAGGTTTGATGCCAATTTTCTTCTGCCATCGAAGAACGAATGCGTTTTTCTTTAGGTGGTTTTGTGCTGGCGATTGTTTGTGATTTTATTGATATAGCATTGAATTTCTGGAGTGTCTTTGCTGATCATTTCTTGTTGGAGCCGGTCTGATCGTTTTTTGGCCTCAAATCATTAGCCACCTCATAGGCACGCAAAGTATTGATTTCAGCATTCTTCTGGCAGATCGGTTGCGCAGCTTTGCCTTGCTCCTCTGTTTCGGCTTAGCCTCGCGGTCATGATCTCTTTCAGACTGTTGCTGCAACAGGGTTGCATTGTTTTGAAGCGCTTTTGGGGATTGTTTGTGATGTCCGTGCTGTTCCCTCTTGCTGCAGGGGTTCAGCCTGTTTGGGCTTTGTCTGGTTTAGATGGGACGACTAGCCATAACTTCGTTGCTGATGCGGTAAGTCAGGTGGCGCCTGCAGTGGTTCGCATTGATACGGAACGCACTGTGCAACGTCAGCCTTTTGATCCCACCTTGATTGATCCCTTGCTCAGAGATCTCTTGGGCGAGCCAGGAATTGGGCCAGAGCGTGAGCGCGGTCAGGGTTCGGGTGTCGTGATCGATGATCAGGGGTTGGTGCTGACCAATGCCCACGTGGTTGAACGGGTGGATGCGGTCAGCGTCACCCTTGCCGATGGAGATCAACACGATGGTTCGGTTGTCGGGACGGATCCTGTTACTGATCTGGCTCTTGTGAGACTGGATAGGGGCACACGTCCTGAGGCCGCCCCTCTCGGAGATTCTGATGCCCTTGAGGTAGGCGATTGGGCGATCGCTCTTGGTACCCCCTATGGCCTTGAACGCACCGTCACCCTTGGCATTGTTAGCAGCCTGCATCGCAATATCAGCAGCCTTGGCTTCTCTGATAAACGTTTGGATTTGATTCAGACCGATGCCGCGATTAACCCTGGCAATTCCGGTGGTCCACTCGTTAATGGTCGTGGTGAGGTGATCGGTATCAACACACTGGTTCGTTCTGGTCCAGGCGCTGGTTTGGGATTTGCTATCCCGATCAATTTGGCTCGGCATGTTTCTGAGCAGCTTTTGACCAGTGGGGAGGTGGTGCATCCTTATTTGGGTGTCCAATTGGTGCCGCTGACAGCTCGTATTGCCAGGGAGCACAATCGTGATCCGAATTCGCTGGTGGAATTACCCGAACGCTTTGGGGCGCTTGTGCAGAGTGTTTTGCCGGATAGCCCGGCGGAACGCGCTGGTTTGCGGCGTGGTGATCTTGTGATTGCGGCAGCTGAATCATCAGTCTCTGATCCACAAACTCTGCTTAAACAGGTTGATCAGGCTGAGATCGGTGTCCCCTTCTCATTAAGGATCATGCGCAATGGTCAAGAGATGAGCCTTTCGGTTAATCCAGCCGCATTACCTGGCCTTAGTTGAAACCCTTGCCCTTGCTACCGTCGCGCCGATGATTCAGAAACGATGGCGGACCTTCAAACTCAGATGAAGCAAGCGGTGGCGGCAGCCGCTGTGGAGCAGATCCAAGATGGCATGGTTCTTGGTTTGGGTTCAGGCTCGACGGCAGCTCTGATGATCCAGGCTCTTGGTGCCAAGCTGGCCAGTGGTGAGCTTCGGGACATTGTTGGAGTTACCACATCTTTCCAAGGCGAAGTGATGGCTGCGGAGTTGGGGATTCCCTTGCGCAACCTCACGGCCGTGGATCGCATCGACTTGGCGATCGATGGAGCTGATGAAGTTGATCCCTCTTTTCAGTTAATTAAAGGTGGCGGGGCCTGCCATGTGCAGGAGAAGCTTGTCGCCAGTAGAGCGGATCGCTTTGTGGTTGTTGTTGATTCCACAAAGATTGTTGATCGGCTCAACCTTGGTTTTTTACTTCCGGTTGAGGTCTTGCCTGGTGCTTGGCGACAGGTGCAGGGTCGCTTGGCTGAGTTGGGCGGTATTGCTGATTTGCGGATGGCTCAGCGCAAGGCTGGTCCTGTGGTTACCGATCAGGGCAATCTCGTTTTGGATGTAAGCATGGCCGGAGGTATTGGTGACCCTGAGGATTTGGAGTGTCGAATTAACAATCTTCCGGGTGTCTTAGAGAACGGTTTGTTCGTCAATCTCACCGATGAAGTTTTGGTTGGCCAGATTAGTGATGGTGTTGCGGGAGTGCGTCGTCTACAGCGCCGTGAGTAGAGGGGTTATTCGAAGCGGATACGCACGGATTCAGCATGGCTGTGCAAGCCTTCGCTGCTGGCCAATTCCCTTACGGCGTTAGCAGTGGCCTCAAGGGCAGATCGATTGAATTCGATTAGAGAGGTGTGCCTCAGAAATGTTTCCACGCTCAGGGCGCCGCTGAAGCGGGCCGTTCCGCATGTCGGTAGTGTGTGGTTTGGTCCGGCTAGATAGTCGCCTACCGCTTCAGGGGTCCAGGGGCCGATGAAGATAGCGCCGGCATTTTTGATGCGGTCGGCAATGGTGTGCGGGTGCTCGACCAATAACTCCAAGTGCTCAGGTGCGAAGTGATCGCTGAGTTGAACGCATCTTTCGAGGCTTTCACAGATCACTACCAGCCCCCAGTTGCTTAAAGAGGCTCGGCAGATCTGCTCGCGAGGGTGCCCCTTAAGCTGAGCCTCCAAATGGGATGGGAGCTGTTCGGCGAGGCTTGCTTCGGTGGTGAGTAGTACTGCAGCAGCAAGTGGATCGTGTTCTGATTGGGCCAGTAGGTCGGCGGCCACCTGCTCAACACGAGCACTCTGGTCGGCGATTACTAAAACCTCACTTGGGCCGGCGAGCGAATCAATGCCCACTTGCCCGTAGACGGCCTTTTTCGCAAGGGTTACGTAGAGATTGCCGGGTCCGCTGATCACATCGACCTTTGGCACGGTTGCAGTGCCAAAGGCCAGGGCTGCGATGGCCTGGGCACCACCGAGACGTAAGACCTCACGAATGCCTGCTAGGTGTGCTGCGGCTAGAACGGTTCTGTTGATCTGACCATCCCTTCCCGCGGGTGAAGTCATCACCAGCTGCTCCACACCGGCTACTTGGGCTGGGACTGCATTCATTAGCACTGTGCTCGGATAAGCAGCTCGGCCTCCTGGGATGTAGATCCCGGCTTTTTCTACAGGGCGCCAGCGGCGGCCCAATTGTTCGCCGTGGATGCCTTGCACCATCAGGTCATTCGGTCGCTGATGCTGATGGAAATTCTGGATACGGCGATAGGCCAGCTCCAGAGCAGATTGAAGTTTTTTGGGAGTTTTTCGCCAGGCGTCTTCCAACTCTTCTGGAGCTACGGTCAATGGCTCTGGACGAAAACCGTCAAAGCGCTCGGTCAAGGTGATCAGGGCTTGGTCCCCTTGGCTGCGAACGGTGTCGAGGATGTCCTCCACCGTCGCCATGGCTTGCTTTTGAGAATTGCCGGTAGAGCGGTTGGCCAGCCGCTCTAGTTCAAGCTTGGCTTGTTGCCGATCCCGAACACAATGAATCAGGGTTGAGGGAGTCTCTGACTCGGCCTGGCCGCTTTGTGTCAAAGTCTGCAACCTGAATATCTGAAATCAAGTTAGGGCTTGCTCTTCTGGCGTGTCTTAAAGCGCTTGTAATGGCATCTCAAAAATTGGTGCTGGGTTAATGTGATGGATTCTTGAATCAGCGCAAGCATCTGTGGCCAATAAGAAGTCTTCCAAGAAGCGTGTTCAGATTGCCGAGCGCAACCGTCTTGAAAACAAGTCGTATAAATCGGCCATGCGCACATTAATGAAGCGTTGCTTCAGCGCTTGTAGTCATTATTCTCAGCAGCCTGGCGATACAGCTAAAGCGAATGTAAAGGCCAGCATTGATTCGGCTTTCAGCAAAATTGATAAGGCGGTGAAACGTGGAGTTCTGCATCGCAACACCGCTGCCCATCAGAAGTCTCGTCTTAGTGCAGCGGTGAAGCAGGCGATTGAACCGGCGCCAAGCACTTAGGGCTGATTAGGCATGGTCCATTTTGAAAGGGCTTGTTCTTTCCCTTGATGAGGAAAGGCCTGCAAAATGGTGCCAATGATGCGTTTTGGGTTCTGGTGTCGTCTCCGATTCTTATCGATAGTCATTGTCACATCGTCTTTCGCAATTTCGATGATGATCTCGATGAGGTAGCTGCACGCTGGCGACAGGCGGGCGTAGCGAGTCTGCTGCATGCGTGCGTGGAACCCGCAGAGATTCCTGCGATTCGTGCTTTGGCGGATCGTTTCCCTGAACTGCGCTATTCAGTGGGGGTTCATCCCCTCGACACACAGCACTGGAATCCTCAGACGCAGTCGCTGTTGCGAGATGCAGCTCTTGAAGATCCAAGGGTGGTGGCTATTGGTGAACTCGGGCTTGATCTTTACCGGGATTCAAACCTTGAACAGCAGTTGGCTGTGCTGAGACCGCAGTTGGACTTGGCCACGGAGTTAGATCTACCCGTGATCATTCATTGTCGTGATGCATTTGATCCCATGACGTTGGAGTTGCGTCAGCGTCAGAAGGAGGGGCGTTGCCCTAGGGGGGTGATGCATTGCTGGGGCGGCACACCAGAGGATATGGAGGTCTGCTTGGATCTTGGTCTTTACATCAGTTTCAGTGGCACAGTCACCTTCCCGAAGGCTGAGGCCATTCACGCCTGCGCGCGCGAAGTTCCGCAGAATCGTTTTCTAGTCGAGACGGATTGTCCGTTTCTGGCTCCAGTGCCTCGTAGGGGTAAGCGCAATGAGCCTGCCTACGTCGAAGCTGTGGCTTCTCGGGTGGCTGAGCTTCGAGGGGAGTCTTTGGCCTTCGTTGCAAGCAGTAGCACGGCTAATGCAAGACGATTGTTCTCTTTGCCCTGATCTCAAGACATTGGACAGGGGTTTGGCGGTCTACAAGTGTAAAATTATTGACTGGTCTGGCCATGATGCAGTTCTTCTGCGTCCCTGCCGCCCGAAGCGCCCATTGTCTTCTGGTGCATTGTTGACGTCAGTCTTTTTGAATCGAGATCTCTGAGCCCATGAGTACGGCAGCAGCTCCTTGGTACAGGGAGCTGCTGCCGCTGCCTTTTGTGCTGCCGACTCGGATCTAGGCCCGTCGATTGTTCAGGTCTTCCAATTTCACTTCTCAACTGCAGGTCTCCGCATGAGCAGCAGCGCGATTCAGGTCGCCAAGACCGCCACCTACCTGCCTGATCTCGTTGAAGTTCAGCGGGCTAGCTTCAAGTGGTTTCTTGATGAGGGCTTGATCGAGGAGTTGGATAGCTTTTCTCCGATCACGGACTACACAGGCAAGCTTGAACTCCATTTTGTTGGCAATGAATACCGATTGAAGCGGCCTCGCCACGATGTTGAAGAGGCCAAGCGCCGTGATGCCACTTTCGCATCACAGATGTATGTGACCTGTCGCTTAGTGAATAAGGAAACAGGTGAGATTAAGGAGCAGGAGGTGTTTATTGGCGAGCTTCCTCTGATGACTGAGCGAGGTACGTTCATTATCAATGGTGCAGAGAGGGTTATTGTTAATCAGATTGTGCGCAGCCCAGGGGTATATTTTAAGGATGAACAGGATAAGAATGGACGACGAACATACAATGCCAGTGTTATCCCTAACCGTGGTGCCTGGCTAAAGTTCGAAACAGATAAAAACGCCCTTCTGCATGTGCGTGTTGATAAAACACGCAAAATTAATGCCCATGTTTTAATGCGGGCCATGGGGCTATCAGATAACGATGTAATCGATAAGCTTCGTCACCCCGAGTATTACAAGAAGTCTATTGAGGCTGCAAATGAGGAAGGAATTAGTTCAGAGGATCAGGCTTTGCTTGAGCTTTATAAAAAGCTTCGTCCTGGTGAGCCTCCTTCAGTAAGCGGTGGACAACAGCTTCTGCAGACCCGATTTTTTGATCCCAAGCGTTACGACCTTGGCCGAGTTGGCCGTTACAAGATTAATAAAAAGCTGCGTCTAACAATCCCGGATACGGTGCGGACCCTCACCCATGAGGATGTGCTCTCAACCCTTGATTATCTGATCAATTTAGAACTCGATGTGGGTGGTGCCAGCCTTGATGACATTGATCACCTGGGCAATCGTCGAGTGCGTTCAGTGGGTGAACTTTTGCAGAACCAGGTCCGGGTTGGTCTCAATCGCCTGGAGAGGATCATCAAAGAACGGATGACGGTGGGAGAGACCGATTCGCTCACACCAGCTCAGTTGGTGAACCCCAAGCCTCTCGTTGCAGCTGTTAAGGAGTTCTTCGGTTCCAGTCAGCTGAGTCAGTTCATGGATCAGACGAATCCATTGGCTGAACTCACCCACAAACGTCGTATCTCAGCTCTGGGGCCAGGGGGCCTCACTAGGGAGCGTGCCGGCTTCGCGGTGCGTGATATTCACCCCTCCCATTATGGCCGTCTCTGCCCAATTGAGACACCGGAAGGCCCGAATGCAGGTTTGATCAATTCACTGGCTACCCATGCTCGGGTGAATCAGTATGGTTTCATTGAGACTCCCTTCTGGAAGGTTGAGAACGGTCGCCTGATCAAGGAGGGAGACCCCATCTATTTATCAGCCGATCTTGAGGATGAGTGTCGTGTGGCTCCTGGTGATGTGGCTACGGATGCTGATGGAAAGATTCTCGCTGAATTAATTCCGGTGCGTTATCGCCAGGACTTCGAAAAAGTTCCACCTGAGCAGGTGGATTATGTGCAGCTCTCGCCGGTGCAGGTGATCTCTGTCGCCACCTCCTTGATTCCTTTCCTCGAGCACGATGACGCCAATAGGGCTCTGATGGGATCAAATATGCAACGGCAGGCCGTACCACTGTTGCGGCCTGAGCGGCCTTTGGTGGGGACGGGCCTCGAAACTCAGGTGGCTCGTGATTCCGGGATGGTGCCCATCTCCCGTGTTAATGGCAAGGTCACATTCGTTGATGCCACTGCGATCATCGTCCGGGATGAGGATGGGGTTGATCACACCCACTACCTGCAGAAGTATCAGCGTTCAAATCAGGACACCTGTCTCAATCAGCGTCCGATTGTCTGCCAGGGTGATCCGGTGATCGTGGGTCAGGTTCTCGCGGATGGTTCTGCTTGTGAAGGCGGTGAAATTGCTTTAGGTCAGAACGTTTTGGTCGCTTATATGCCTTGGGAGGGTTACAACTACGAGGACGCTATTCTTGTCAGCGAACGATTAGTTAAGGACGACCTCTACACCTCGGTGCATATCGAGAAGTATGAGATCGAGGCACGACAGACAAAGCTCGGTCCCGAGGAGATCACCAGGGAGATACCCAATGTTGCCGAGGAAAGTCTTGGCAATCTTGATGAAATGGGCATCATTCGCATCGGTGCTTTTGTCGAGAGCGGAGACATTTTGGTGGGTAAAGTGACGCCTAAAGGTGAGTCAGATCAGCCTCCAGAAGAGAAGCTTTTGCGTGCCATTTTTGGTGAAAAAGCGCGCGATGTGCGTGATAACTCTCTACGCGTTCCCAGCACTGAACGAGGACGAGTTGTGGACGTTCGTATTTACACTCGTGAACAGGGTGATGAGCTTCCTCCTGGCGCCAATATGGTCGTTCGAGTGTATGTGGCTCAGCGTCGCAAGATCCAGGTTGGCGACAAGATGGCCGGTCGCCACGGCAATAAAGGCATTATCAGTCGCATTCTTCCCCGCGAAGACATGCCTTTTCTGCCCGATGGCACTCCAGTTGACATCGTTTTGAATCCTTTGGGCGTTCCCAGCCGGATGAATGTGGGACAGGTGTTTGAGTGCTTAATGGGATGGGCAGCAGCCAATCTCGACTGTCGCGTCAAGGTAGTGCCTTTTGATGAAATGTATGGAGCTGAAAAGTCTCAGCAGACAGTTGAGGCTTATCTCAAGGAAGCTGCCAAACAGAAAGGTAAGCAATGGGTCTACAACCCTGAAAATCCTGGCAAGCTTCAATTGATTGATGGACGATCGGGTGAACCTTTCGACCAGCCGGTGACTGTTGGTTATGCACAGATTCTGAAGCTTGTTCATCTGGTTGACGATAAGATCCATGCTCGCTCAACAGGTCCTTATTCACTGGTAACCCAGCAACCTCTTGGCGGTAAGGCTCAACAAGGTGGCCAACGTTTAGGTGAGATGGAGGTGTGGGCTCTTGAGGCCTATGGCGCCGCTTACACCCTGCAGGAGCTGCTTACTGTTAAATCAGACGATATGCAGGGTCGTAATGAAGCCCTCAATGCAATCGTGAAGGGCAAGCCTATCCCCAGACCGGGAACACCCGAGTCTTTCAAGGTGTTGATGCGTGAGCTTCAGTCCCTCGGGCTCGATATCGCTGTTTATACCGATGAAGGCAAAGAAGTGGATCTGATGCAGGATGTGAACCCTCGCCGTAGTACTCCTAGCCGACCCACTTACGAATCCCTTGGAGTTGCGGATTACGACGAAGATTAACGGCCTTACCTAACTGCTTTTCGTTTCCCAAACTGTTTGCGATTCGTTCATGACTAACAGCAACCTGCGCACAGAGAACCACTTCGACTACGTCAAAATCACACTTGCTTCACCAGATCGGGTGATGGAGTGGGGTCAGCGCACACTCCCTAATGGGCAGGTTGTGGGTGAAGTGACGAAGCCGGAGACGATCAATTACCGCACCCTTAAGCCTGAGATGGACGGGCTCTTTTGCGAGAAGATCTTCGGCCCTTCAAAGGATTGGGAGTGTCATTGCGGGAAATATAAGCGGGTTCGACACCGTGGCATTGTCTGTGAGCGCTGTGGCGTTGAGGTCACTGAAAGTCGGGTCCGGCGTCATCGCATGGGCTTCATCAAGTTGGCCGCTCCTGTCTCCCACGTTTGGTATTTGAAAGGGATACCTAGTTATGTGGCGATCTTGTTAGATATGCCACTACGTGATGTTGAGCAGATTGTTTACTTCAACTGTTATGTAGTCCTCGATCCTGGTGATCATAAGGAACTCAAGTATAAGCAATTACTGACTGAGGATGAGTGGCTAGAGATCGAAGATGAGATCTATGCGGAAGATTCCACGATTGAGAATGAGCC
Source organism: Prochlorococcus sp. MIT 1327 (assembly GCF_047304785.1). Classification (NCBI taxonomy): domain Bacteria; kingdom Bacillati; phylum Cyanobacteriota; class Cyanophyceae; order Synechococcales; family Prochlorococcaceae; genus Prochlorococcus; species Prochlorococcus sp. MIT 1327. The sequence continues at coordinate 2,339,336 of NZ_CP138972.1, read as the reverse complement.
GATGGTTGGCATCGGTGCTGAAGCCCTAAAGCAATTGCTAGAAGATTTAGAGTTAGCTGATGTAGCTGAACAGTTGAGAGAGGATATTTCCTCTAGTAAGGGGCAGAAACGGGCCAAGTTGATTAAGCGTTTGAGAGTGATTGATAACTTTATTGCTACTAATGCAAGGCCTGAGTGGATGGTGCTGGATGCAATTCCAGTTATTCCTCCGGACCTTCGTCCAATGGTCCAGTTGGATGGCGGACGTTTCGCTACATCCGACCTAAATGATCTCTACCGTCGGGTGATTAACCGCAACAACCGTCTTGCGCGGCTTCAGGAAATCTTGGCTCCTGAAATTATCGTTCGAAATGAGAAGCGGATGCTCCAAGAGGCAGTTGATGCTCTGATCGATAATGGTCGTCGTGGTCGAACTGTTGTTGGTGCTAATAATCGCCCGTTGAAGTCACTTAGTGACATCATTGAGGGCAAACAGGGTCGCTTTCGCCAGAACTTGTTAGGTAAGCGGGTCGACTATTCTGGTCGTTCCGTGATCGTGGTGGGCCCCAAGCTGAAGATGCATCAGTGCGGGTTGCCTAAAGAGATGGCAATCGAGCTATTCCAGCCTTTTGTGATCCATCGCCTGATTCGTCAAAACATTGTCAACAACATCAAAGCTGCTAAGAAGTTGATTCAGCGGGCTGATGATGAGGTGATGCAGGTGCTGCAGGAGGTCATTGAGGGACACCCGATCCTGTTAAACCGCGCTCCAACTCTGCACCGTCTGGGTATACAGGCTTTTGAACCGAAGCTGGTTGCTGGCCGTGCCATTCAGTTACACCCGTTGGTTTGCCCTGCCTTTAACGCCGACTTTGATGGCGACCAAATGGCTGTTCATGTGCCTTTGGCCATTGAGGCTCAGACGGAAGCGCGAATGTTGATGTTGGCCAGCAACAACATCCTTTCACCTGCCACTGGCGATCCGATTATCACGCCTTCTCAGGACATGGTGCTTGGCTCCTATTACCTCACGGCGATTAAGCCGGGAGCTTCTGTTCCTGAGTTTGGCGATCAATCCAGAACCTATGCTGGTTTAGAGGACGTCATCCATGCGTTTGAAGATAAAAGACTCCTGCTGCATGACTGGGTTTGGGTTCGCTTCAACGGTGAGGTAGAGGATGAAGATGAAATTGACAAACCTCTCAAGGCTGAATCACTTAGTGATGGCACTCGCATTGAGCAGTGGACTTATCGCCGAGATCGTTTCGACGAAGACGGAGCGTTGATCAGTCGCTACATCCTTACAACAGTGGGCCGCGTGGTGATGAATTACACAATTATCGATGCGGTGGCCGCCGCCTGAGTCACTCCAAAACCAGCTTTCTTCCCTGACCTGATTCGCGTGTAGCCATGACCTCAACCTCCCCGAAATCCCGCAAGCCTTCGACCAAGACCACCAAGTCCAAGGCCAAGTCGAAGTCCAAGTCCAAGGCCGCGAAGGCTGTTGCGGCAAGTGCTTCGCCAGCACTGGCGAGGACCCCACCGCAGTTTCGTAACCGGGTTATCGATAAGAAGGCCCTCAAGCAACTGGTGGCATGGGCTTACAAGACACACGGCACCGCTGTAACCGCTTCCATGGCGGACAATCTCAAGGACCTTGGCTTTCGCTACGCCACTCAGGCTGCCGTGTCGATTTCCGTGGAAGACCTCAAGGTGCCTGAGGCCAAGCAAGACTTGCTTGGCCAGGCGGAGGCTCAGATCACGGCCACCGAGGAGTGTTATCGCCTTGGTGAAATCACAGAGGTTGAGCGTCATACCAAGGTGATTGATACCTGGACAGAAACCAATGAGCGTTTGGTTGATGCGGTCAAGAAGAATTTCAATCAGAACGACCCGCTGAACTCGGTCTGGATGATGGCCAACTCTGGGGCTCGTGGAAACATGTCTCAGGTTCGCCAGCTTGTTGGTATGCGTGGCCTGATGGCCAATCCGCAGGGGGAGATTATTGATCTGCCGATTCGCACCAATTTCCGTGAGGGTCTAACGGTTACTGAGTACGTGATCTCCTCTTACGGCGCACGTAAGGGTTTGGTCGATACAGCGTTGCGAACAGCCGATTCCGGTTATCTCACGCGGCGTCTGGTGGATGTTGCTCAGGATGTGATCGTTCGTGAGGATGATTGCGGCACCACTAGGGGCATCATTGTGAAGGCGGAAGACGGTGGTTTTGGTAGCCGTCTTGTTGGTCGCCTCACTGCAGAGCAAGTCGTCAATGTTGACGGCGAAATTCTTGCTGAACGCAATACAGAAATCGATCCACCGCTTTCTAGGCGTTTCGAAAAGGCAGCCATCACTGAGGTCATGGTGCGCTCACCGCTTACTTGTGAGGCGAATCGTTCCGTATGTAGGAAGTGTTACGGGTGGGCACTGGCTCATAACGAATTAGCCGATCTCGGCGAAGCCGTCGGCATTATTGCTGCTCAGTCCATCGGTGAACCGGGGACGCAGCTCACCATGCGAACTTTCCATACCGGTGGTGTGTCTACCGCTGAGACTGGCGTGGTTCGCTCCACTGTTGCTGGCACAGTTGAGTTTGGCTCAAAGGCTCGTGTGCGTGGTTATCGCACACCCCATGGTCTAGAGGCTCAGCAGTCTGAAGTGGACTTCACTCTCACTGTGAAGCCTTCAGGCAAGGGTCGTGCACAGAGGATCGACATCACCACCGGATCTTTGCTGTTCGTTAGTGATGGACAGGAGATCGAGGCAGACGTGACTGTTGTTCAGATCGCGGCTGTTGCGGTGAAAAAGAGCGTGGAGAAGGCCACTAAAGACGTAATTTGTGACCTGGCTGGTCAGGTTCGTTATGAGCAGGTTATTCAGCCCAGGGAAGTTAAAGACCGTCAGGGAAATATCACTCTGAAGGCGCAGCGTTTAGGGAGACTTTGGGTGCTTGCTGGGGATGTCTACAACCTTCCCCCCAATGCCGAGCCTGTAGTCCAGGGCAATGTCAAAGTCGAACGTGGTCAGGTGTTGGCGGAGGCCAGCCAGGCCAGCGAGTTTGGAGGTGAGGTGCGTCTGCGCGATTCGATCGGGGATTCTCGCGAGGTGCAGATCGTTACCACCTCTATGACGATGAAGGACTTCAAGCTGCTCGGAGAGTCCACGCATTCAGGGGAACTTTGGCATCTGGAGGCAAAAGACGGTACCCGTTATCGCTTAAACACCATTCCCGGAAGCAAGATTGGCAATGGTGAAGTGGTGGCTGAGTTGGCTGATGACCGCTTCCGCACTCAGACCGGTGGTCTGGTGCGCTTTGCCCCTGGTCTGGCGATCAAGAAGGCTCGCTCAGCCAAGAATGGCTTTGAGGTGAATAAGGGTGGCACCTTGCTTTGGATCCCTCAGGAGACACATGAGATCAACAAGGACATTTCCTTGTTGATGATCGAGGACGGCCAGTGGATTGAGGCCGGGACTGAGGTTGTCAAGGACATCTTCAGCCAGACCGCCGGGATCGTAACGGTGACTCAGAAGAACGACATCCTGCGCGAAATCATCGTTCGCAGTGGCAGCTTCCACCTTTGTACTGAAACCAAGGCCTTAGAGCGTTTCACAGGTGATGGCCAGATCGTGAACCCAGGCGAGACGATTGCCAAGGGCATCAATTCTGAAGCCATGGTCTTTGTGCAGACCGTGGACACACCTGAGGGGACTGGTCTGTTGCTAAGACCTATGGAGGAATACACCATCCCAAATGAGGCTCAACTCCCTGAGTTGACTCATGTCAAGCAGCCGAAGGGCCCTTATCTGGGGATTAAGGCCACCCAGCGACTCGCCTTTAAGGATGGAGAGCTGATCAAATCGGTTGAGGGCGTAGAGCTACTCAAAACTCAACTCATTCTTGAGACGTTTGACACAACTCCTCAGATGACTGTGGATGTAGAGGCTGTGCGTGATAAGCGAGCTAAGACCATCGAAAGATTGCGTTTGGTGATTCTCGAGAGCATCCTTGTGCGTCGCGACACAATCTCCGATTCAAGCCATGGCTCCACTCACACCGAGTTGCAGATTGAGGACGGCCAGTCGGTTAAGGCCAGTGATGTGGTTGCGACAACTCAGATCCTTTGTAAGCAAGAGGGGATCGCCCAGTTGCCTGTTGTCCAGGAGGGTGACCCTGTGCGACGTTTGATTGTTGAGCGTGATGAAGACACCATTACGGTGACGACCAATGGCAGTCCCCTCGTGGAGGTAGGCCAGCGATTGGTCGATGGCGACTCGCTAGCAAAAGATGAGCCGTCTAGTTGTTGCGGAGAGGTAGAGGAGGTTGATGGGAAAGCAATCACCTTGCGCCTTGGACGCCCTTACATGGTGTCTCCAGATTCTGTATTGCATGTTCGCGATGGCGATTTGGTGCAGCGGGGTGATGGTTTGGCGTTGTTGGTGTTTGAACGTCAGAAGACAGGAGACATTGTTCAGGGTTTGCCGCGGATTGAGGAGTTGCTCGAAGCTCGTCGCCCAAGGGAATCTGCTGTGCTCTGTAAGAAGCCAGGCACTGTGGAGATCAAGCAAGGAGAAGACGATGAATCAATCACGGTGACTGTGATTGAGGCAGATGATGCTATTGGCGAATACCCGATTCTTCTAGGTCGTAACGTCATGGTCAGCAATGGGCAGCAGGTCCATGCTGGAGAACTGCTCACTGATGGTCCTATTAACCCTCACGAGCTACTCGATTGCTTTTTCGAGGATTTACGTGGGCGCAAGCCGTTGATGGATGCTGCACAAGAGGCGATCGCCAAACTCCAGCACCGTTTGGTCACAGAGGTTCAGAATGTCTACAAGTCACAGGGTGTCTCGATTGACGACAAACACATTGAGGTGATTGTCCGCCAGATGACTAGCAAGGTGCGGATTGAGGATGCTGGTGATACCACTTTGCTGCCAGGGGAGTTGATCGAATTGCGTCAGGTGGAGGACACCAATCAGGCTATGGCGATCACTGGTGGAGCCCCTTCTGAGTTCACACCTGTTCTGCTGGGAATTACGAAGGCGTCTCTGAACACCGACAGCTTCATCTCGGCGGCTTCTTTCCAAGAGACCACACGAGTGCTCACTGAAGCCGCAATCGAGGGTAAGAGCGATTGGCTACGTGGTCTCAAAGAGAACGTGATCATCGGTCGGTTGATTCCCGCCGGTACTGGCTTTAGTGGCTTCCAGGAAGAGTTGCGAGCCGAGGCGGGGCCTCATCCGGACATCCTCGCCGAGGACCCTGCTGGCTATCGCCGAATGCAGAACTTGCGTCCGGATTACACCGTGGAGATGCCTGCAGCTCCTGCGGCCAGTTCGACTGCTGTGTTGGCTGACCCCAGTGACGCTGATTTGGAGGCCACACGCAGTCGTCATGGGATTGATCCAGCGGCTAGCAACTTCGCTGCTTTTGTTCGTCCTACTGGTGAGAATGAACTCGAGGAGGAACAGCTGCCAGATCCATCCGCTCTCGAGGGTCTTCAGCAGGAGGGGCTGCTCACTGAGGAGTGAGCAAACTTCTCCTGAATGTTCGTTTCTGCTTTGAAAACGCTTGATTGAGGCCTTCATCCATGCTTGAGCCCACCATCATTCCGCAACGGCGAAAGCCTCGTTATGGCTTTCACAGCCATAACGAGAAGCTCAATGGACGTATGGCGATGCTTGGCTTTATTGCCTTAATGGTGGTGGAGGCAACACTCGGGCATGGTTTGTTGATCTGGTGAGCTCTACCCATCTGCCTGGCGGCAATCAGGCGTTACTGGGTTGTAGTGCTAATGAACTAGAGGGCTGGGCTGTGGCAGAAGGCCAGCCAGCCTTCCGGGGCCGTCAGTTGCATGACTGGCTCTATACCAAGGGGGCCAGAAGTTTTGAGGCGATCACAGTGTTGCCAAAGTCATGGCGCCTCTCGTTGCAACAGCGAGGCATCACGATTGGGCGGTTGTTGGAGGTGAATCGGGCTGTTGCGGTGGATGACACGACCAAGTTGCTGCTGGCAACGGTTGATGGCGAAACCATTGAGAGTGTAGGCATCCCAACCCAGCAACGTCTCACAGTGTGCCTATCCAGTCAGGTGGGCTGTCCAATGGCTTGTCGCTTCTGCGCTAGCGGGAAGGGAGGGCTGCAACGATCGCTGGCCACACACGAGATTGTTGATCAGGTGTTGAGCTTGCGCGAGGCGATGGATCGCCGTCCTTCCCACGTTGTCTTTATGGGTATGGGTGAGCCTTTGCTCAACATTGAAGCGGTCTTGGCGGCGATTCGTTGCCTAAATATTGATCTAGGTATTGCTCAGCGCCGTATCACTGTGAGCACCGTGGGTGTCCCCCATACGCTGCCCCAGCTGGCAGAGCTGGCGATGAAACGTCTAGGTCGCGCCCAGTTCACCCTGGCTGTGAGTCTGCATGCTCCCAATCAAGAGTTGCGCGAACGTTTGATTCCTACCGCTTGCGCTTATTCCTTCGAGACTCTGCTTCAAGACTGTCGCCATTATTTGGCAGTGACTGGTCGACGGGTGACTTTTGAGTACATCCTGCTTGGAGCACTTAATGATCAGCCTCAGCATGCAGAAGAACTAGCGGATAGGGTTAGGGGCTTCCAGAGTCATGTGAATCTGATTGCCTACAACCCGATCGACGATGAGGGTTTTCAACGTCCTAATCCAGAGACGATTAAGGCCTTTCGGCGTGTATTGGAGCAGCGTGGGGTGGCAGTGAGTTTGCGTGCAAGTCGAGGTCTGGATCAGAATGCCGCCTGTGGCCAGCTCCGCCGCCAGCACGCAGCCATCGGCTGAGATGGACTAGCTGAGCCACACTGCGATCAACCGCCTAGGGATATGGCTGCCATTGATTGGATGATCCTCGTTGGTTATCTCGCCATCACTCTCGTGATTGGGCTTTGGTTGTCTCGTCGCAATCGAAGTGAGGATGATTACTTTGTTGCTGGACGTCGACTCAGTGGTTGGTTGGCTGGGGCTTCGATGGCCGCAACGACATTTTCGATTGATACCCCTCTTTATGTAGCCGGTCTGGTTGGCACACGAGGATTGGCCGGTAATTGGGAATGGTGGAGCTTCGGCCTGGCGCATGTCGCCATGGCAGTTGTCTTTGCTCCGCTCTGGCGACGGAGTGGGGTGCTGACCGATGCTGCATTCACCGAGCTGCGTTATGGCGGAGCACCTGCCGCCTGGCTGCGTGGGATTAAAGCATTTTTGCTCGCACTGCCGGTGAATTGCATCGGTATCGGCTATGCCTTCCTGGCCATGCGTAAGGTCGTAGAAGCCCTGGGCATCGTGTCTGGCAGCCCTGTGGAAGTGCTTGGCGGCACCCCTGACACCGTTGTGCTGTTGGCAGTCGTGGCTGTGATGGTGCTTGTTTACACCGTTGCTGGGGGCCTCTGGGCTGTCGTGATCACCGATTTCGTGCAGTTGCTGTTGGCTCTTTTGGGAGCGGTGGCGGTGGCGTGGGCCGCCGTTCATGCAGCCGGAGGGATGGACGCCATGCTCGATCAATTGAGGGGGTTGGAGCGACCTGAACTGCTGGCGATCGTGCCCTGGCAATGGAATGGTGATGGCTTTGATTGGATTGGTGGCGCCGAGATCAGTGTGGCCACATTCCTGTCTTATCTCACTGTCCAATGGTGGAGTTTTCGTCGCAGTGACGGTGGTGGTGAGTTCATTCAGCGAATGTTGGCCACGCGGGACGAGCGTCAGGCTCAACTGGCTGGCTGGGTGTTTCTGGTGGTCAACTATCTGGTGCGCAGTTGGTTGTGGGTTTTGGTTGCTCTTGCCGCTTTAGTGCTCTTGCCAGCTCAGGCCGACTGGGAACTCAGTTACCCAACCTTGGCTGTGACCTACCTACCACCAGTGGGGCTTGGTCTTGTAGTGGTCTCTCTGGTGGCGGCTTTCATGAGTACGGTCAGTACCGCTGTGAACTGGGGTGCTAGCTATCTCACCCACGATCTTTACCAGCGCTTTATCAGGCCGGATGCTGATCAGAGAGAGCTGTTGCTGGTCGGTCAATTCACCAGTGTTTTGCTGCTAGTTCTCGGGGTGATCACCGCATTAATTAGCGACAGCATCGGCACAGTGTTTCGTCTGGTGATTGCTATTGGTACCGGGCCCGGAGTGGTGCTTGTGCTGCGTTGGTTCTGGTGGCGGATCAATGCTGCTGCCGAATTGGCGGCGATGGTTTGTGGTTTTGTGGTGGGCCTTTGTACATCCGTTGTGCCCTTGGTGACAATTCCTGATTACGGCACCAGGTTGATGATCACCACAGCGATTACTGCTGTGGCCTGGGTTGTAGTGATGCTGGTGACTCCGCCTGAATCGCCGCAAGTGCTCGAGAGCTTTGTGAACCAGGTGCAGCCACCAGGCCCAGGCTGGAGTCGCTTGCGTCAACGCCTGGATATAACACCGGTGGATTCCCTCGTAAGTTTGTGTTTGCGCTTCATTCTTAGTGTCGGTGTTCTGTTTGGCGGTCTGCTCGGCACTGGCGCGTTTCTGTTACATCAGCAGCTAGGCGGTTGGATCGGTTTGGTGGTCACCGTGGTCTGTGTGCTGCCTTTAACCCGTGGTTGGCTGCGCAGTCGGATAGGCGTCGCATGATCTCCAACAAGGTCTTGGCTTGGGAGGCAGAATGAGGGAAAGAGTTCGTAAGCATTGAATTTCATACGTTCCACCGTGTTGCCTGCTCTGATTGTGGTTTTATTTGGGGTGGCTCTGGTGGCAGTGACTGCTCGTATCTGGTTGCCTGGGGACATGCTCGCGCCGGCTCCAATCGGGTGAGATCAGTCGGCCTAATGCCTCTACGATCAAGGTCATGAGTGAAGCTTCTAGACAGCTAGAGCAAGGTCTGGCCAACCTGGCCATTGATCCTGATGTCTTGGCCAAGGAGTTGGCGGCTGAACAGTTCGTTGATCCGCTTGACGAAATCAATCCTGACAGTTCAGACGTGGCACATGTGTGTGACGCAGGTCTTAACTGGCTGAAGCTGGGCCATGAGGAGCGTCTGCAGGGGCTAAGGGTGTTTTGTGAACATCGGGATCCCAGGGCAGTGGCTTTGCTGTTGCCCTTGTTGAAGGAGCCTTGTCCAGTGGAACGGATGAGTGCTGTTTATGCGTTAGGCCGAAATCCTTCTCCGCCAGCTTTAGAGCCCCTTTTGCAGTTGCTACAGGCTGACTGCAATGCCTATGTGCGTAAGGCAACTGCCTGGAGCCTGGGGAATTACGCCGATGCCCGCGTCCTTAAACCCCTCATTCATGTTCTCCAAAATGATGTTGCTGCGGTAAGGCTATGGGCCACCGGCTCATTGGCAGAAGCCGGTGGAACTTCTCCTGCCAATGCTGATATCGCTGCCAGTCAACTACTGATGAGTTTGCAGATCGATGGAGAACCTGTTGTGCGAAGCAACTGCATCTGGGCCCTCGGACGTCTTTACGACACGTTGGTTGAACCTCGTCGGCAGGAGTTGGTGGAGGCTTTTGTTGATTCCCTGCTCAACGATGCAGAGCTCTCGGTACGTGATGAGGCTCGCATCGCACTTGAGCAGTTGGAGAACTCTGAGGTGATTCAGCGGCTGCAAACTCTTGTAGATGAAGGACGCTTGACCTGAAGGCTCAGATTGGATCCTTGATTTACTTGGGTCTTGTGACAATCAACACGTCAGCTCTTGAAGATGGAGGATATTATTTGGAACCCTTCTGATGAAGTGGATGCCTCAACAGACTGTGCGATTCCGGATCCGTCAAGACGGACGTGTTGAAGAGAGTGTTGAGGGAGTGGTTGGTGAAGCCTGCCGTCTTCTCACTGAGCGGATTGAAGAATCCATCGGTGTTGTGGAACAAAGCACACCTACAGCCGAGGCGTTTCTCCGTCCACAGGATCAATCCCAGTCCATTCCAGCCGAGCTTCTTTGATGTCGCACTTCAGCACCGTTAAGACACACCTGCGCAAACGAGAGCCCCTGTTACAGGCGCTCAAGGATCTTGGTTATGTCCCCCAAGAAGGAGAGCGTTCTGTTCGCGGCTATCGCGGCCAAACAGTCACAGCTGAATTGGCTGTGATCATGCCTGAAGGTGGTGATATTGGTTTCCGTTTGAATTCGACTACCGGGGCCTATGAATTGGTGACCGACCTCGACCTCTGGCGGCAATCTGTTCCGGTGGAACGTTTTCTTGCTCAGCTCACCCAGCGCTACGCCCTTAATACGGTGTTGGCATCAACAGCGCAGGAAGGCTTTGAGGTGGCAGAGCAGCGCAATACTGATGACGGCGCTATCGAACTGGTGGTAACTCGCTGGGATTCCTGATATCCAACCTTGACCATTGATTGATCCATCGGCAGCTTTTCAGGTTTCCGCCCAGCTTGATGAGCGGGCGAATGGATCGGAGCCGCTGCTTGGTGGCCAATTGCGCGAGAAGGCTGTCTGGGTTGATGAGGCTGTCTGCATTGGTTGTCGGTACTGCGCTCATGTAGCGACTAACACCTTTGTGATCGAGCCAACAATGGGTCGCTCGCGGGCCATCCGGCAGGACGGGGATAGTACGGAACGCATTCAGGAAGCCATTGCGACCTGCCCGGTGAACTGCATCAAATGGGTGCAGTTTGAGCAGCTAGATGAATTGCGAGCTCAATTAGCAGCTCTGGAATTGCTTCCTCTCGGATTTCAAAGGACTTCTCGTAAGCGGCGTAATCATGGCTCCTAAGAGTTAATGAAGGCGTCTTTGGAGCAGAGCCCTCTGCCTTGCCGCCGCTTTGGCCGCACCGGTTTATCAATGCCTGTGTTGTCTTTAGGGGGGATGCGCTTTCAGCAGAGCTGGACAGATTTGGAGGCGGAGGTCATTACCTCTGAGTCGCAGCAACTGCTGCAGGACATTTTGGAGCGAGCGGTGGCCTGTGGCTTTCATCATGTGGAGACGGCACGCCATTACGGCAGCTCTGAGCGGCAGTTGGGATGGGCGCTGCGTGATGTTTTGGATCCACAGCGGCTGTTGCAGAGCAAAGTTCCTCCTCGTGAGGATCCCAAAGTCTTTGAGGCTGAGTTGGCACTCAGCTTTGAAAGATTGGGATGTGAACGATTGGATCTAGTTGCCATCCATGGCCTCAACCTTTCGGAGCATCTGGAGCAGACCTTGCGACCAGGAGGTTGCATGGATGTGTTGCGTCGTTGGCAGGGTGATGGACGCATCGGCCATGTGGGTTTTTCCACCCATGGCCCCACAGACCTAATCGTGCAGGCGATCGAGACGGATGCCTTTGATTATGTGAACCTGCACTGGTATTTCATTTATCAAGACAATGATCCTGCACTGGATGCAGCTGCTCGTCATGACCTAGGCGTTTTCATCATTAGCCCTACAGATAAGGGTGGCCATCTGCATAGTCCCTCGTCTCAACTTCTGGAACTCTGTGCTCCTCTTCATCCAATTGTTTTCAACGATCTCTTTTGCTTGAAAGACCCAAGGGTTCATACGATCAGCGTTGGCGCAGCGCGACCCAGTGATCTCGATCGGCATCTCGAGGCGGTGGATCTCTTGCAGAGTGCCGCTGAGTTGCTGCCACCAGTTCAGCAGCGACTCGTTGATGCGGCACAGTTGGCTTTAGGTGAGGCTTGGTGGACCAGTTGGCAGAGGGGCTTGCCGCCTTGGCAGGAGGTTCCAGGCGAGATCAATCTTCCAATTTTGCTTTGGCTTCACAATCTTGTAGAGGCTTGGGGAATGGAGGGTTATGCAAAAGCCCGCTACGGCTTACTTGGCAGTGGTGGTCACTGGTTCCCTGGAGCGAATGCCGAAGCACTAGATGTAGATGTGAGTGAGGCGGCTCTCAGGGAGGTGTTGGTGAACAGCCCTTGGTGTGATCAGATCCCAGGCTTGCTGCGTAGGTTGCGCAGCCGTCTTGGTGGTCATCCTCAGCAGCGATTGACCAGTGTTTAAGACCCGAGCGGGTTCTTGGCAGGTACACCGATTGGACGTGGAAATGTTGTTGGGCAGGGGAGCGTTGCGCGCAGGCGTAATTGGTGACGCACCCCGCGATTGCCAGGAAGTTCGCGACGTTCCATCATGATCAGATCGGCTTTTAGCAATTTGAGAGTTTTGGCGAGAGCATTTGCATCGTTGGGGCTCCAATGGCCACGAAAAAGCAGGGCTTCACCGCTTGGCTTGAGAAGGGGGACGAGGTATTCGGCGACAACCGGTGCTGTGCTAACAGCGCGAGCCATCGCGAGATCAAACAAGCCGCGGCAGCAGGGATCCTGCCCGGTGAGTTCTGCCCGTTCGCTACGTACCGTGACGCGTGATGTTAGCCCTAGCTTTGCCGCCATTGCATTGAGGGCAGCTGTCTTGCGGCCTATCGAATCCACCAAGGTGATCCTTGCGCCTGGTAGTGCGATGGCTAGCACCAGACCGGGGAAGCCACCGCCGCTGCCGATATCGATGCAACGACGTGGTTGTTGGGCGTTCTGCAATTCGCTCTGTAGAGGCCAGAGGCTGTCGAACACCTGCATAATCCAGTAGTCACCACCTTCGACCAGGCGGGTGAGGTTGACCCGGGCATTCCATTGGCGCAGGAGGGCTTGTAGGGCGATCATTTGCTCCAGTTGTTCACTGGAGGGATGCCATCCAAGGGCATTCCAGAGCTCCGGGCCTGGGTTGCTAAAGCAGGCCTGATTTGACATGGGCAATCAGAACATAGTTCTCTCTAGGATGGAATTGTTCACGGGGAAAGGAGATGATGTTCTGCGAGTTGCCGATCAACTTCTGGTTTTGACTCTTGCGAAGAGCCATTACGAGCGTCTGGGAGTTGCACGCTCTGCAGATGTTGAAACCATTCATCTAGCCTTCCGCCGTCGCAGTAAGGTTCTGCATCCGGATACGGCTCCGCTTCCTGCTGAACAGGCTGCTAAGCAGTTTCAGTTGTTGTGTGAGGCTTATGAGCTTCTCACCGACCCGGTGCGACGTCAGGAGTATGACGCCAGCCTGATAGCAGAAGGGTTGTTGGCTGTGAGCTCCAGTGTTGGCAGTGATGCGCTGCCTTCAAGGTCTTCTAGTGCTACGAAGGGGGTTGGCGTGCGCCGTCCTCTTTCCGGGGGGGAGTGGTTTTCTCTGCTTCTTCTGGGAATGACTTTAATGTTCAGCTTGCTGATTGGATTTGGAGTGGCTTGGGCTCATGGACGTGAGCTGCAAGTTTGGCCTAGTTGGCTCAATAGTGAACAGACTGCTGGCAGGATTTCAATAACAGGTGCCATCAATGTCGTCGTTGCCTCCCGAACAGACGCCTTTGGATCGCCATTCCCTCGGTTCTCTTGAGAGTTGGCTGCAGCGGCTAGGTGCTGAGCGCAGTTGTGAGGATCCCTGTCGATGGATTTGGCTCATGCCTGAATGGTCAGCTGAGATCGTTTTGGAGCAGGAAGAATTGAGGGTTGCCTGGGAGCAAGGTGGCCAGCGCAGTCAGTGCTGTTTCCCTTATGGTCTGCCCCGCTCCGATGTGGAGGCTGCTCTTTCGGAAGGCCCTTAAGAACGATGGTGTTGCTTCTGTTGAGCGCTTGAACTCAGAGGGCTTCTAAGCCTAAATGGATGGCTGCATAGCATTGCTCAAGCTGAGCGTCATTGAGGCAGAGCGGAGGCAGCAGATAAACGACCTGACCTAGAGGCCGCAGGAAGACACCATTGTTGATGGCTTGTTGTTTGACGATTCGTCCTGCTGGATTGAGGTAGCCATAGGTTCCGTCGATCGCGAGGTCGAAGGCGGCGATGGTGCCGGTCAGTCTTGGTTGCTGCACCTTTGGATGTTCAGCTAGGGCTTCGAGATGAGGTCGATGCCTAGCCTCAAAGTTGTCGTAGCTTTCTGGGTTGGCCTCCAGTAGATCGAGGCTTGCGTTTGCGGCTGCGCAACCTAGGGGATTAGCAGTGAAGCTATGACCGTGCCAGAGGGTGAGAGATGGATCATCTCCTAAGAAGGCCTCAAACACCTCTTCGCGGGCCATGGTGACGCCCATGGGCAAAAATCCCCCGGTGAGTCCTTTCGATAAAGCGATCAAATCGGGAGCAAGCCCTGCACGCTTGAAGGCGAATAGGGCTCCACAGCGTCCGAAACCAGTCAGAACCTCATCAGCAATCAGCAAGGCTCCCGCAGCACGTACGCGTTGCTCGACTCTTTGTAGGAATTCCGCTCGCACCATGGCCATGCCGCCTGCTCCTTGGACTAATGGCTCCAAGATGACTGCTGCTGTTGGGGTTTGAAGGCATCGTTCCAGTTCAGTTAGAGCAATCCGTTCACGTGTTTCAACCTCTTCATCGCCCCACCAAGTAGCGGGCCAGGGCACCCGTGCTACTGGAAACAACATCTCCTCAAAGGGGGCACTGAATAGGTTGCGCTCCCCCACTGCCATCGCCCCGAACGTGTCGCCGTGGTAGGCCCCGTTGAAGGCGATGAGTTGTTGCCGAGGCTCGCCGCGGTTGTGCCAGAACTGACAAGCGACCTTGAGCGCAACCTCCACGGCGGTAGAGCCGTTGTCGGAGAAAAACAGGCGTTGAAGGCCTGTTATGGCACTGAGGCGCGCTGCCAGTTGTTCTGCCTGGGGATGAATGAAGTCAGCAAAGATCACCTGCTCCAGTTGCTGTGCCTGGGTTGCGATGGCAGCGGCGATGTTGGGATTGGCATGGCCATGAAGGGTGACCCACCAGCTGCTGATTGCATCAATCAGGGGAGGTGCACCATCCAGCATCAACAGCGCTCCATCTGCCGCGATCACACGTTGCGGTGGTGATGCCGATGCGATCTGAGTGAAGGGAGGCCAGAGATGGGGATGCCAGTTGTTGGCGTTTGGGGCGGCTAGTGGATCGAAGCAATCCATGATCCGATGGGATTGTGTTGCCATCTTGGATCGTGATGTTGCGGCCTGAACCGATCACGATCGCTCTTTGCAATCCTTTGGCTGGAAGTATTGCTTGGTGATTGCACCACCATTTGCACTTTGAGGGTTTTGATATGGTTTGCAAGTGCTTTTAATTAAGTGATGAAATCCTTGTTGTCAAAGTGGTGCTTTGAGTTGTATTAAGCTATTGCAAGGCGTTCCTCAAGCTTCTTTTTAATGATGTCTTGAAAGGCATTTGAGCCGTTCTGCTGTAGATGATTGTGATTCACTTTGTAGTTGATCTATTCTGCTGATTTGGTTTTATTGCTTTTGGGACACGTTTGTAGATGTGCTGACTGAGCAAGAAGGAATGCTGAATTCGCTAAGGCTTGTCGTTGTTGTTGCAGAGAGATTTGCGTTTGAATTCAATTCATCCATCCTTTTGACCTGCTTCAGGTTGTTGCATGGATGAGATGGGCGTGATTCATCGGCAGGCCTCGCTTTGTTGTTCCCCCTGTGTAGCGAGGGGGCCGCAGTTGATCCAGCGCACCATGCCGACTTCAATGTCGGTGAATAGCACAAGGATTCCTCCACAGAGAAGAACAGCTCCAACTGAGGCCCATGACTGACGCTTGTTCATTGAACTTGACTCCAGGATTTCAGTAGCCGTTTGAAGGTAAGGCTCAGATCTTGCAGATGCCACTGCTCTGCGAGTGTTGCTGCGGTGAGATTGGGTAAGTGAGGCAACTGAGCGATGACTGGAACACCACCAAATTGTTCCAGAGTTTTTGGATTGTCTGGGTGGGGTGGACCATTGAGAACCAAACCTAAGACCTTCAGATTGCGCAAGCGCAGTGCTTCAAGGCTGAGCAGGGTGTGGTTGAGGGTACCCAGGCCACTGCGTGCAACGAGGATTAGCGGCAGTTGCCAACGTTCGAGTTGATCGAGTTGTAGCCATTGACGGTTGAGTGGCACCATTAGGCCGCCAGCGGTTTCTATCACCACAGGACCAGATACAGCAGGCAATACAAGTTGATCGGGGTTGATGCAGCAGTTCTCTTGTTCTGCGGCCCAGTGGGGTGATACTGCGGCCTGGAGGTTATAGACCTCTGGGTGCCAACGTTCGGCGGGAAGATTAAGGAGTCGACAAACCCTATTGCGGTCTCCACCGTCTTCCTCTAGGCCGCTCTGTATTGGCTTCCAGTAGGTGGCAACTAATCCTTGCACTAGCAATGCACTCACCACGGTCTTGCCAACGTTGGTGTCTGTGCCGCAGACGATTAGAGGAGTCGTTGCCTCAGTCATCGCTGGATTAAAAGCAGTTGGATCAGCCATGTGAGTTGTGCATCTCCACTTTTCTGGCAACGTGGCCAGGCTTGTTTGAGATGGCGCCAGTTGCCAACCCCCATGGTTGGGCAAGGGCTGGCCTGGGCACCAATTTGGCGCATTGGTTTCAAGAGCTGAAAGACTTCAGGACTCTGTTGGGTGAACTGGTGTAGCTGTTGATGGCGGATGTTATTGCTGGACAGCACATCAAGCAATGACGCTTGGGAGGGGAATGGCAGAGCTGTGCAGCTCACGCCTGCTGTTGCTGCTGCTTGGTGCCATTGGGGGAAGCTTCCTTCGACTGGCAGAGCCAATGCCAGCCAGCCTTCAGGAGTGAGAGCGGCCATCCATTCATGTAGTCGTTCTAAAGGGTTAATCAGCCAGTGAAGGGCAAAACTCGAGGCCAGCAAAATAGGTAGTTGGGGCCATGAGGGAACGCCCAGATTGAGATCCCACAGCAATGTTTGGCTGGAGTGGTGATGATGTTTCAGCATCTCGGGACAGCCATCCACGCGGAGGACAGCTTGCTGGGGATTGCAGGCCTCCAGAGCATCTGCCATTAGGCCTGTACCTGAACCGAGGTCTACCCAGAACCCTGCTGGAATGGGCTGCCGAGCACACTGTCTGGCGAGCCTCCAGGCAACGGCACGTTGTAATTGCGCCTGGCTGTTGTAAGTGGTTGCAGCTTGCTCAAAGTTGCTCAACACTTGTTTTGACCAGCGATTGCTCAAGGGGCTGACTCCAGCCACTTGTGCACGCGTTCAATGAGTCCGGGTATCAGCAAGGCATGCCCCGCTTCAGGCAAGATCCAATGGCAAGGGGGGCTTTGTAGATGGTTGAGCAGGGCTTCTTTCAAGGCGATTCGTGCAGCGGGGGCCACGATTGCGTCTTGCGCCGCTTCCACCAACAGCACCCTGGCCTTGGCAGAAAGTCCTGCTGGTAAACCATCAGTTTTGATGAGTAACTCGAGATCAGCCTGCAGTTGCTTGCGGCCGTTTGCTGAGAGGCCTTGCTGGATGGGTCCCGCTGGCAAGGCGCTAACGGGCATTGGCTGGGCGGCCCTCGCCAGGAAAGTTTGGAGCATGGCGCTTTCAGTTGCTGTGCCGAGGCGTTCTTGCATGCCCTTTAGGCCAGTGCGTAGGGCCCGGTTTGCTGGCCCTTTGGGCAAGAAACCCCCGAAGCTTGCCAGTAGCACCAGATCGGTGGCCTGCGCAAGCACTTCGCTGGCGAGTAGGTGTGGGCCTAAAGAATGGCCAACCACCACCCGCCTTTGTTCTGGTTGTGGTTCAGGGGCGTTATGCCATTGGGGTTGAAGCGGTGGCAGTGTTGCGTAGCCCTGTTCTTGGCTTTGCCACAACCAGCCATGGGCTTGAAAATGGCGGGCCCAAAGCTGCCAGGTGTTGCTATCGCCACACCATCCGTGCATGGCGATTACCTCTTTCATCCAGTTTCAAGGGCGCTCATCAGCCGTTCCAATGTCTCATCGGGTAGCCCCCTGCGCAGCACAAGCCGAAGGCGCGCCGTGCCTTCTGGAACAGTGGGAGGACGGATGGCCACGCTAAGGAGGCCGGCTTCCTCGAGTTGACTTTGGCGATTCAGAGCTTGTTGGTCGGAACCGATCACCACAGAGAGGATGGGTCCATATCCAGGCGGGCGAGCCCATCCTCTAGCTGTCAATTGACCACGCCATTGCTCGGCACGCTCTTGCAGTTGCTTGCCCCATTGAGGGTGAGATTGGATCAGGTTTAGGGCAGTGAGAGCTGCCGCTGCTAAAGGCGGTGCCAGTGCTGTGGTGTAACGAAAGGCGCCACTGGTTTGCAGAAGGTGATCGCCCATGGCGCAATCACCAGCCAAGAAGGCACCACCGCTACCGAATGCTTTGCCGAAGGTGCCGCTGATGATTGAAACTGGTGCAGAGAGCCCATGGCAAAGACCTCGCCCTTGAGGACCGATGACACCCAGGGCATGGGCTTCATCCACGAGCAGCCTGGCACCATGCACTTCGCAGAGCTCGGCCATTGTTGAGAGCGGTGGACTGGTCCCCTCCATGCTGAATAGGCTTTCGGTGACTACAAGCGGCCGTTGATGCGGTTGATGATGCCGGCAGAGCTTGAGGCGCCGCTCAAGGTCTGCCAGGTCGTTGTGGCCATAACGCTGCAGCCTGGCGCCACTTGCTTTGACACCCATCAATAGAGAATGGTGAGCTAGGCGATCAGCCAGTACTGGGGTATTGCGGTTGGCCAGTGCGATCACTGCGGCCAGGTTTGCTTGGAACCCGCTTGGGAAAAGTAAGACCCGCTCGCGACCTAGCCAGTCGGCGAGGGCTTCTTCCAGCGCAACATGCACTGGCCGGCTACCAGTGACTAGCCTGGATCCACCTGCTCCAACACCTTCTGAATGCAAGGCCGCTCCGGCGGCTTCGATCAGATCAGGATGCCGACATAGGCCTAGGTAATCGTTGCTTGCCAGATCTAGTAGAGGTTTTGATTTCCCCTGAGGTGACACTGGTTTGAGCTCAGCTGGCCCTGGCCCTGGCCGCCAGGTGCGCAGCTGGCGGCGACGTGCTGTGGGCTGGCTTTGCATGGGTCCAGTCTGCAAGCCCTGCGCAGTTCAGGATGGCTTCTTTGGCTTGATTTTGCCTTTTTGGCATGCTGGCTGGTGTCAATGCCAACGATTGCCAGAAGTGGATTGCAGGGCTCTTTAGGATTGAAATCATGAGTTCAGTGGCGCACGTCACGACTGCTTCCGACGTCGCCAAGCTTGAACTGGATCCATTCGCGATCTTTTCTTTTCCGCTGGATGAATTCCAGCTTGAGGCTATTGCCGCACTGAATCATGGACATTCTGTGGTTGTTAGTGCTCCTACGGGATCCGGTAAGACATTGGTGGGCGAATATGCCATCCATAGGGCGATTGCCCATGGGCAGAAGGTTTTTTACACCACGCCTCTGAAGGCTCTTTCAAATCAGAAGTTGCGCGATTTCCGTGAACAGTTTGGTTCGCAGAACGTGGGGCTGATGACCGGTGATCTGAGCGTTAATCGTGAGGCTTCGATTGTGGTGATGACCACCGAGATCTTCCGCAACATGCTTTATGCGGAAGCAGACCAGGCTGACGATCCGTTGGCTGACGTGGAAGCCGTGGTGCTCGATGAGTGCCATTACATGAATGATTCTCAACGGGGCACGGTTTGGGAAGAGTCGATCATTCACTGTCCAGCATCTGTGCAATTGGTGGCGCTTTCTGCAACGGTGGCCAATGCTGGACAGCTCACCGACTGGATCGAGCGGGTGCATGGCCCTACACAGTTGGTGTTCAGCGATTATCGGCCTGTACCACTGCAGTTCAGCTTCTGCAGTGCTAAGGGATTGCATCCTTTGCTCAACGATGCGGGCACAGGACTTCATCCCAACAGCAAGGTGTGGCGTGCTCCTAAGGGGCACAAGCGCAAGGGGCGTTCCCCTAAGCCCCCTCAGCCAGAACCACCGCCCATCAGATTTGTAATTGCGCAGATGGCGGAGCGCGAAATGTTGCCGGCGATTTATTTCATCTTCAGCCGTCGTGGCTGTGATAAATCCGTTAAGGATCTTGGCTCTCAGTGTCTGGTCTCACCGACTCAGCAAGAGCAGATTCGCCAGCGTCTTCGAACCTATAGCGAGACCAATCCAGAGGCTGTTCGTGATGGCATCCATGCTGATGCCCTGCTGCGGGGCATTGCTGCTCATCATGCTGGTGTGCTGCCTGCGTGGAAGGAACTGATTGAGGAGTTGTTTCAGCAGGGGCTTGTGAAGGTGGTGTTTGCTACTGAAACACTTGCGGCAGGGATCAACATGCCGGCACGTAGCACTGTGATTTCAGCGTTGTCGAAGCGCACTGAGCGTGGCCACCGACCACTGATGGGCAGTGAATTTTTACAGATGGCGGGCCGTGCCGGGCGGCGCGGGTTGGATTCTCAGGGTTATGTGGTCACAGTGCAAAGTCGTTTCGAGGGCGTGCGTGAGGCAGGCCAGCTGGCCACCAGCCCAGCAGATCCTCTTGTGAGTCAGTTCACCCCTAGCTACGGCATGGTATTGAACTTGTTGCAGCGCCATGACCTCAAGAAGGCAAGGGAACTTGTAGAACGCAGTTTTGGTCGCTATTTAGCCAGCCTGGATTTGGTGTACGAGGAGGAATCGCTGGAACAACTGCGGCTACAGCTGGGGCAACTGCAGGGAGTTGCTGGTGATGTTCCCTGGCAAGACTTTGAGGATTATGAAAAGCGACGCAGTCGATTGCGTGAGGAGCGGCGTTTGTTGCGGATTTTGCAGCAACAGGCTGAGGAGACCTTGGCCAATGAGCTCACCCTGGCTTTGCAGTTTGCCAGTGTTGGCACGTTGGTGAGCCTGAAGGCTCCCCAGTTGCGGGGACGTGTCACTCCAGCTGTGATCGTCGACAAGCTTGAGGGCCCAGGTCAGTTTCCACTTCTGCTTTGCCTAACCGATGAGAACGTTTGGCTACTGCTGCCCTGTCCGGCGGTTGTCAGTCTGCATGCGGAATTGAGCTGCTTGCAAGTGACTGAAATGAATGAGCCGGATCTGCAGCGCTCTGGTGAACTTCGCCATGGGGATCAGCACAGTGGAAGCCTTGCTCTTGCTGTCGCCCATATGGCCAAGCGTCACGACATGACGACTCCCCAGTACGACCTGGCCGGTGAGGTGTTGGCCCAGGCGCAGCGTGTTCGTGGTCTTGAGGAAGAGTTAGAGCAGCAACCGGCTCATCGTTGGGGGGATCGCAAACAGCTCAAGAAACATCGCCGTCGTATGGAGGAGCTTGAGCTTGAGATCTGCGAACGTCAGCAGTTGCTGCACCAGAGGGCCAACCGTCATTGGGAGACCTTTTTGAGTTTGATCGAGATCTTGCAGCACTTTGGTTGTCTTGATGATTTGGAACCCACGGAGATTGGACGCACTGTGGCGGCGATGCGGGGCGACAACGAACTTTGGCTGGGTCTTTCATTGATGAGTGGCCATTTGGATGACTTGCACCCTGCCAATCTGGCGGCGGTGTTCGAGGCGATCAGCACGGAGGTCAATCGTCCTGATCTTTGGAGTGGCTACCCACCACCGGCGAGTGCGGAGGAGGCCCTCCATGATCTAGCAGGTATTCGCCGAGAGCTCTTGCGGGCACAGGAGCGCTGCCAAGTGGTTGTTCCCGCTTGGTGGGAGCCTGAGCTGATGGGTTTGGTCGATGCCTGGGCCCGTGGTACAGCCTGGAGTGATCTGATTGCTAATACGTCACTGGATGAGGGCGATGTCGTGCGGATCCTCCGCCGCACGGTGGACCTGCTCGCACAGGTGCCTTACTGCGAGGCGATCAGTGAGCAGTTGCGTCGTAATGCACGTTTGGCACTGAAAGCGATCAATCGCTTCCCTGTGTGTGAGGCAGAGGATCTGTTAAATGCGGCTGCAGTTGACGAAGAACTCAATCCTGCTACAGAGCGGGTGGCTTGATCAGGCGAGTTCTGGTTGGTTAGTTAGTGGGCGATGACAAATTTCTCCTTGCGCGGTTTCGTATCTTTTACGCAGAGGGAGAGCCCTGTTGATATGAACATCAGCACCACAACGAGACCATAGCCTTGGAGCTCCTGGCCCGGGGATGGGACCAAGCCCTTAGCAACCCCTACTTGAGCAAGGAAGCCAACAGCGGGCTGAATGAAGACTGGCAGCACCATGACAACGAAGTTCACGAAAGCTAGTTTGACCGCACGGTTATGACGTTTTGCCACGTCGGCCGTCATCACGAAAGCCAGCAGCTGGGAACCTGTTGTCAATCCGAGCGCGATCATCAACATCGCGGTCAACCAAAGCGGGGCTGAGTTCGTCAAGGCAATCGCAACGGCGATCACGGACGACAAGATTGCTCCAGTGACAAAAAGAATCTTGCGGCGCTTCAAGCGATCGGATAAGTGCCCAGTTGCAATTCCTCCGGCGGCGAAACCAATGAAGATGAGAGTGGTGAGCAAACTCGATAGCCGTGTCGACAAACCTGAGTGGATGTGCAGGAAGGTCACTCCCCAAAGATCGCCAATCACTGAGATCGGGAGATATAAACCTGCTGCGGCGAGAGAAAGACACCAGATATTCCGGTCGCGCATGATTTCCTTGATCAGACTCGCGAGTGGCTGCGGACTCTTTGGATCAAACCCGTCTTCTCGCATCAACTCCACGAACCAATTGGGGCGCTTGGGTAGGAGTTTCCACAGCATGAGAGCGATGATCAGACCCGCCCCTGTACAAACCAGCAAAGGGACGCGCCAACCCCATGACTTCGTCAGAATCAGAAGTGGGTATTGAGCGAAAGATGCGCCCAGAGTGCCCATCGCTACGGTTAAACCCGGGACCATCCCATGGCGTTTTGGCGGGAACCAGATCATGGCGAGATAGATGACGCCGAGATAAGCAACTGAACTGCCCAATCCCTGCATCAAGCGCCCTAGTCCCAGCACCACCACATTGTTGGTGCTGGCAAAGAGCAGACAACCCAGGGCTACGACAAGTGCCGCTGGGACAACGACGGCACGGACTCCGAAGCGATCGAGAAGGCGGCCTACAAGAAGCTGTGAAGGAGCGTATGCGAGAAAATACATTCCCATGGCGAGACCAAACTCTCCTTGGCTCGAGCCGGTGACTCGCATCAATTCGGGTTGTAGGACGCCCGGTGCGACTCGTGCGAAGAACTCGTAGAGATAGAAAAGGGAGCAAACTAGAAAGAGCATCCAGGGTCGCCAACCCCGGCGGGCGCGCTGGGCTTGACCATGAAGATTGCTGATTCGTTGCTGTGCGGAACTCTGGCTCTGGATGCTTCTTGATTCGCCAGAATTTGATGTCATCGGGGGGTCACAGCCGAGCAGATGTCATCAATGCCGGATTAACAATGCGATCGAAGTCTTCTTTGCTCACATAGCCGAGTTTTAGTGCTGCTTCACGCAGGCTGAATCCCTTCTCATGGGCGAGGTGGGCAATCTCACTGGCTTTGTCGTAACCGATTTCTGGGGCTAAAGCTGTCACTAGCATCAGCGATTGCTCTAGATCATGCTGGATCTTGATTCGGTTTGGTTCAATCCCTTGCACCATTGCCAGCCGGTAATTGCGGCAGGCGTCATGTAGCAATTCAATGCTGTGAAGCAGGTTGAAGCCAATCAGGGGTTTGTAGACGTTCATTTGGAGATGACCACTCCCACCTGCCATGGTCACGGCTGAATCAAGCCCGATGACCTGTAAACAGACCATGGCCATGGCCTCGCATTGAGAGGGGTTGACTTTCCCAGGCATGATCGAGCTTCCCGGCTCATTCTCAGGTAGATGCAGCTCTGCCAGGCCGGCCCTTGGGCCACAGGCCAGTAGGCGCAGATCATTGGAGATCTTGAAAAGGGCAACCGCCAACATGCGCAACTGAGCCATTGCATTCACTAACCCGTCATGGCTCGCCATCACGGCGAACTTGTTTTTCGCTGAGCTGAATGGCAGGCCTGTGATGCTGGCAAGTTGCGCAGCTGTTTCTTGACCGAAGCGAGCTGGGGCGTTGAGGCCAGTCCCCACGGCGGTGCCTCCAAGCGGCAGGGGGTAGAGCTCTATCAGGCTTGACTGAATACGACTATGGGCTGAGGCAATTTGATCCCGCCACGCAGAGGCCTCCTGACCAAGGGTGAGAGGTACGGCATCCTGTAGATGAGTGCGACCGATTTTGATGATGTCACTCCAGGCATCGCTTTTTCGGGCAAAGGCTGCGATCAATCGCTCCAGTTCAGGCAGCAAGTTTTTGGTGATCCCCTGGACTGCGGCGATATGTATAGCTGTAGGGAAGGCGTCATTGGTGGACTGGGATCGATTGACATGATCGTTTGGATGCACCGGCCTATGGCTACCTAGGGGTTCGTCGTTTGCCTGAGACGCCAGGTTGCTAATCACCTCGTTGACATTCATGTTTGTGTGGGTACCGCTACCGGTTTGCCACACCCTCAGTGGAAACTGATCGTCGTGAAGACCGGATGCAACAGCAGAGGCGGCCTTGATAATTTGATCCCGCTGGACTTCATCGAGCACACCCAGGCGACAGTTCACGCTGGCGGCAGCCTGTTTGATCAATGCCAAGGCATGGATTAGTTCGACTGGCATGCGGTCTGTGCTGATGGCGAAGTTAAGGAGCGATCGCTGGGTTTGTGCACCCCAGAGAACCCCAGCGGGCACCTCAACAGTGCCCATGCTGTCGTGTTCGATACGCATCAGGTCAGCCATCAAGTTGTCGGCAAGGGGTAGAAGCAGATCACATTGACCTTCACTGGATTTGTGGGGTTTGAGAGCGCGTTAGAACCCATTCAATGATGGTAAAAAGTCTGGCGAGACTTAAACGACTCAAATCATTCCAATCGGTTTAGACGTCCAGAACATCGGATTCAGAGTCCGAGCCGTTGCCAGATCACGTCCAGGTTGGCTTGGTGTAGCTCTGTGCTGAAGCATTCGGCTAGCGCCTTGGCATTGAGAAGGGTCGATACTTCAGGGTCGGCCTCAAGATTGGCGCGGAAGTTACCCCCTTCGGTATTCCACGCAGCATGGGCGTTGCGCTGGACAACACTGTAGGCATCTTCTCTGCTCATGCCGTTCTCAACAAGCGCCAATAGCACCCGCTGACTGAACACCACGCCGCCATAGATATTCATGTTGCGACGCATGTTTGCTGGGTAGATACCAAGGCCCTGCACGACTTGGGTCATCTCTCGCAACATGAAGTGGAGTGTGACGGAGCAATCCGGCAGCATCATTCGCTCAGTGGAGCTGTGACTGATATCACGCTCATGCCAGAGGGCCACGTTTTCGAGTGCTGCGACGACATAGCTGCGTAGGACCCTTGCAAGACCACTAATCCGCTCAGCCCGAATCGGGTTGCGTTTATGTGGCATCGCCGAACTTCCCTTTTGTCCTTTAGCAAAGCTCTCCTCCACTTCCAGTACATCGGTTCGCTGCAAGTTGCGGATCTCTGTCGCGAATCGATCTAGAGACGCCCCCACTAATGCCAGGGTCTGTACATAGTCCGCATGACGATCGCGAGAGATGACCTGGGTACTAGCGGTGTCTGGGATGAGGCAAAGGCGCTCGCATGTGAGCTGCTCAACCTTTGGATCGGTATTGGCGTAGGTGCCCATGGCGCCACTGATCTGGCCTACAGCCACATCCCTCTCCAGCCTTTCCAGTCGCTCGGCATTGCGCATTGTTTCTGCTAGCCAACCGGCCAGTTTGAAACCGAAGGTGATGGGTTCGCCATGGATGGCATGGGAGCGGCCGATCATGACTGTGCCCTTGTGCTCCACTGCCAAGCTGCGGATCGCCTCTTGAAGGCTGCCCAGTTCTTGTTGTAGCAATGCCACAGAGTTTTTTAACTGCAGGGCCAGACCCGTATCCAGCACATCGCTGCTGGTCATGCCGACGTGGATGTAGCGGCCGGCATCCCCTACGTGTTCATTAACGTTGGTCAGGAAGGCGATGACGTCGTGGCGAACCTCTGCCTCAATCTCCAAGATGCGCTGTGGTTCGAAGGTTGCGCGTTCACGAATCTGCTGCATTTCAGCCGCTGGGATCTTCCCCAGTTGACAGTTGGCCTCACAAGCGGCGATCTCTACATCTAGCCAGCTTTGATACTTGGCCCTGTCGGTCCAAATCTCGCCCATTTCGGGCAGTGTGTAGCGCTCGATCAAGGGCTCACAGATGGGCGGTTGATTCTTGAACTTAAGTCTTTGGATTCAGGCTGACTTGAGTCGGCGGTGTTCAACTTCCCAATGAACATGTTGCCCCCAGGCCTGTTGCCGTACCCAGCAACGGCCACCTTTGCATTGGATCAATTGGAATGGCGGTAGATCGTTGGGTTGATTTTCAAGGGTCACAAAGCTGCCCGGCGGAAGTAGCTCCAGCACTGTGGCGAGTTGCTTTTGAGGAACAACATGGTGATTGCTGCGGCTTTGGTACCGATTGAGAGCTATGGGTTGTGGAGGTTGGCCTTGAGACACGTCCTTGCGGGCGAGTTGCGGTGATCTTCTCGGAAGCTTTCGCTTTTTGCGGTAGTTAAGAGGTTTTTGTTTCGTTTTCAAGTCTGCTTTTATGACGAAATGTCCCACAAACAGCGTCTTGATCTGCAGCTGCTGATGAAGGGCTTGGCGAGTTCTCGCCATCAGGCTCAGCAGCTGATCCGCGCCGGCAAGGTGCGAGATGGTAATGGCCAGCTGCTTGATAAGCCTGGTCATGAGGTGTCACAGGAGCTTGAGCTTCAGGTGGAGCAGCCACCGAGATTCGTGTCTCGTGGCGGGGAAAAGTTGCTGGGCGCTCTGCGGGAGTTTCCTCTCAATGTTGAGGGAAGAGTGTGCCTGGATGGCGGCATCTCGACAGGAGGTTTCACCGATTGCCTGTTGCAGCATGGTGCCGCTCGGGTTTATGGAATCGATGTGGGCTATGGCCAGACGGCCTGGGATTTGCGCAACGACCCTCGTGTGGTGCTCAGAGAGCGCACCAACCTGCGCACCCTCAGCCCTGATCAGCTCTACGGGGCTGAGGAGCCTTTGCCGAGCCTTGCTGTTGCTGATCTTGCCTTCATCTCCTTGCGGCTTGTGCTGCCTGCCATCAAGAAACTACTTAAGCCAGACCACTCGGAGGCAGTGCTGCTGGTGAAGCCCCAGTTTGAGGTTGGGCGTGAGCGGGTGGGTAAAGGTGGAGTGGTCAGGGATGCCTTGGCCCATGTGGATGCCTTGAAGAGCGTGATCGATACATCAAGGTCTTTGGGTTGGTGGCCCAAGGGACTTATCGCCTCTCCGATCACTGGGCCAGCGGGTAATCATGAATACCTGCTCTGGCTGGGGGACGAGACCCTCGTAGATCTTCCAGTTCTTGAAAGACTTGTGGCTCAGACGTTGGCCTAGAGGGCCTTGCTGTCACGCTCGCCGGTACGGATACGTACTACGGAATCCACTGGAGAGATGAAAATCTTGCCGTCACCGATTTCGCCTGTTTTGGCAGCTTCTGCAATGGCGTTCACGACAGCTTCCACCTTGTCGTCGTCGACGACTACTTCGACCTTTAACTTCTGCAGGAATTCAACCGTGAATTCCGAGCCCCGATAGCGCTCAACTTGGCCTTTCTGGCGTCCGAAGCCTCTCACTTCACTCACAGTCATGCCGATGATCTCGGCATTGACTAATGCAAGCTTGACGTCCTCAAGCTTGAAGGGACGGACAATCGCCTCGACTTTCTTCATGACGGCTTGATGTTGCTCGTTCAGAGATAAAGGAAGTGTGTCAGAAACGGCCTGGAACTGATAGGGCAGATAGATGCCCGAGGCTCATTCCTGCGTTCTTTGCATCCTGGGAAAGGGCTTCCGCGTCCAATTGAGGAAGTCTGACTTGGCTTGAAGCAAGCGCATCCCAGTGGGCATCTTCAAAATGGGTCTGTAGCCAGAGCATTCCGTGGATGCTGGCAGGGCGGATCTGGATGCTGTCACCAGTACCGATTAACCAGATGTCCATGAACTGGGCCCGTGAGTGAACCCATTAGGGCTTTTTCAACGGGCCTGGGTTGTTGCTGTTGTTACCGATTTAGCTGTTGCAGCTTGTTGCGGCGTCATTTTGGCGGTGATGGTAGACCTGGCCGCGATAATTGAGTTCCACCTCGGTATCAGCAGGTCGTGCGTCATGCTTGAGGGGAGCCTCATAGCGCTGTCCGCGGTAGACATGCTTCACGGCGCTGTTACTGGGCTGCTCGTGGTCAGCAGTCTTGTAGGTGACGCCGCGATAGGTGCGTTCTTGAGTGGTCATGGGATGAGCCTCGAAGGGATGGGGTTTCTTGCCTTGATGGCAGAGGTGCCGCTTCGTGGAAAGGAGCGTTGCTTCGCCTTGCGGAGGGCTACTTCCGGCTGATGGATCAACGACGATGCGATGACCTAGCTCAACGTTTTGTCCTTCAATTCCTTTTTACAGCGATCACGCTGTTCATAGTGAACATTTTCGACTTTGTCATCTGAAGAGTTTCTTAAATTGGGGCTTTGATGAGCGTTGCTGCGGCTTGCGTTGACTCCGAAGCAGACTCTTTCTCCTCTAAGACCGAGCTAGGAGTAGAGATCTAGGGTCCGTTTTAGGCATCGTTCCATCCCCGTGAGCAGTACTCAAGCGCAGGCATCTAAAACCCTCTATGGCGAACGGGTGATTGCAGAGGGTGAGCTGATCTGCTTTGACAATCCGAGGCCAGAGCGGCCCTATGAGATCTCAATTGAGTTGCCTGAGTT
The DNA here is from genome assembly GCF_047304785.1 of Prochlorococcus sp. MIT 1327. Taxonomy (NCBI): domain Bacteria; kingdom Bacillati; phylum Cyanobacteriota; class Cyanophyceae; order Synechococcales; family Prochlorococcaceae; genus Prochlorococcus; species Prochlorococcus sp. MIT 1327. Next base: position 2,310,864 of record NZ_CP138972.1, on the reverse strand, counting down.
CACCTGTCAATGTCCGTTCTCTGGGTATCCCGACTTTGCTGTGCTACGTCTGCTTTATCAGCCAGGCCCGAGAGTGATTGAGCTCAAAGCGATCAAGCTCTATGTGAATAGCTATCGGAATTGCACGATTTCACATGAGGAGGCCGCAAACAAGATCCTTGATGATTTGGTTGTCGCCTGTAATCCGGTCTGGATGCAATTAGAAGCAGATTTCAATCCGCGCGGCAATGTGCATACGGTGGTGCGGGTTAGCCATGGCAGTCGTCAGCCCTGCTAGTCACTTAAGCAATAGATGTGGCTGGTTTTATGCCCAGTTAGATTGATAGCGTAATTTTGCTAAAGAGTCTTATGGCTTGATGATGGCGAGCAAGCCACTTACACCTCGTCAAAATGATGCTGGCAGTACAATTAATACTGATCCAAGTGTTTCAGGCGAAAATGCTTATTGCATTCTTATTGCATTGAAGATTGCTATGTAAATCATGCCACTATAGAACACTCAGGCGGCAGAATAACTATTCTCAAGCATTAGCAATCCCTTGTTGATCAATGACGGTGCAATTAATAACGACTACAATGCAGAACTTCATAATATTTGCACCTTGAATCACTATGGTGATGGTAGGAAAGGTAATAATGGATTGACAGAAAATAAGATTGGTGCGGAGGCACTTTTGAAGGTAAGAGTGTGATTTGAAAATCATCAACCAAGAAGAATGCTCCTTTAAGGCATGCTTAAAGAAAGGGTAAGGCCAAGATTTAAATTGTTTTGGAATAACCATTTAAATGAAAACGTTTTATACTAATCTAGGTTTATTTGGCTTTCCCTGTGCTGGTTGATCTAAGGTCAGAGAATTAAAAAAATATTGGCAATATTGTAAATATAGATTCTTATTGCTGTGGTACTGCTGCTGCAAGCAGGCTGGGCAGCTCATTAGCGAAGCCGGTCAGATTGCGGTTGCAGAGACCGCCAACGTGTAGGCATTCATTCTCAGAGTCGCCTACCGCCCAGAGTTGGCGAGTGGCAATCATGCTCAGCCCCCCACCCACCAGGGTGATCAAGAAACCGATGTAGACCAGAGGCACGCCCGGATCGCGCTTGAGAAGCAGGCCGCTGGCGGGTAGAACATCGACGACGCGGATTGGTATTCCCTTCACTTCTGCCGTTGGACCTGCTGGTCGCAGGCTGGCCAATCGCTCACCGGTGGCATCGAACACTTGTACTGGCCCTGCTTCGCTGGTGAGGCTCAGAAGGACTGGCTCGCTGCCATCAGGGTTGGTTGGTAGTACGAGCCCCCAGACCTGTTCACCAAGCTCTGGGAAAGTGCGCAGAGGCAGCTGCAGCTGAGGGCTGCGGCCAAGTTGCAGTGTGATGGCAGCTAGAGACCAGTCTGCTTGATAGACAGTTAAGCCATGGAAGCGCAGTGGATGGTTGACACTGACTTCGTGCAGCTTGGCAGTGTCTTGACCAGGCTCAAGCAGCTCTAGTTGTGAGCGAAACTGTTCGGGTCGACCCGCTGGGTCTCTTTCAATTCCAAAGTTTGTCAGGGTGAGTTTGAGATGGCTGTTCCCATCACGGTTTAACAAGTCGAGGGAACGCCCCGGGGCGAGGAATTGTTCCAAACGATTTCCACCCAAGGACCCCCAGACGGCACCTAGCATCAGCAGCACTAGGCCCAGATGCACAAGCATTGGACCTGCTCGGCCGATAATCCCGCGCCGCGCGGCAAGCCTGCCAGGCTTTTGTTGAACTTGCCATCCCTGTTGATGGAGATGGGCGGCCAGTTTGTCGATACTTTCGTTTTTTGGTGGGCTTGCGATCGTTTCGGCGATGGCCAGTTTGCTTAATTGACGCGGCTCCTGGTAGTCGACCCATTGCAGAGCTGCTTGCAGGGCAGGCCATTGTCTTCGCCAGCTGCAGAGGATCAGTGCAAGCCCAAGCCAGGCCAACAGCGCTAAAAACCAGCTGCTGGTGTAAACGTGATCCAACTGCAGGCGCAGAATCATCGAACCGTTGACAAAGCCCAGCCAGGGTTTGTCGCTATAGCCTTCCAGGTAGCTCTCTCGGAGTTCTCCCTGGGGTATCGCAGTACCTAGGGCACTTGAGAGTGCGATAACGAAGAGCAAACCTATGGCTATTCGCAGGTCGGAGATCCAGGCAAGAAGGCGTTTAAATGTGGCCATAGGTTCAGTTCCAGCGGGCCAACAGAGTGAGAACGCCCGTCGTGAGTAGAACGGCTCCGCTCATGGGGGGGATCCAGCGGCCTAATGGTCGCAGTGCCAGTAATTTCGGCAGGATGGCAGCTGCGCTTCCTGCTAGTAGCAGTGGTAGGACCTGCCCAATGCCAAAGCAGGTGAGTAGCACGATTCCTACCAAAGGTTGACCACTCTGGGCGATCCATCCCAGTAGTACAGCCAGCACAGGTGTCGTACAGGGGGAGGCGGCTAGGCCGAAGGCCAACCCGGCGGCCACTGGTGCAAGTGGAGCTGGAACGCGTTGCCGCCAAAGATCTGGATCTGGTCCTGCAGGCAGGGGCAGTTTTAGGAGGCCTAGCAGATTCAGTCCCATGACTACCGCCAGCAGTGCTACCAAGGTGGGCACCACTCCAGGCACCTGGCCGTAAATCCGTCCGATCAGACCACTAAGGCTGCCAAGCAGTACCAGGGAACCCACAATGCCGCCACAGAATGCGATGCTGCGGCGCCAGGGGGCCTGATTGCTATCAAAACCTGCCAGATAGGCCAGGGTGACGGGTAATAGGGAAAGGGAGCAGGGGCCTAGGCTGGTTAGAAAGCCGGCAGCAAAAACGAGGGCCAGGGTGAGCGGACCTTGATTGCTTAACCCGTGGCTGAGCATTTGCTCACCGTTGCGGGCTAGATCTGAGAGAACCAGGTCCAGTGCAGGGATGGGTAGAGCCGGTTCAGCCGGATCAAATTACGGTATTTACCCTATCGACTGACGTCGCTGTCGAGGGGATCTGCCACCAAGGAGCCCTGTTGATTCAAGAGAACAACGGATCAAAAGACCGGCAATCATGACGCTTGAGAGCAGTGAATTGCCTCCATAACTCACCATTGGCAAGGGCAAGCCGGTTGTGGGCATCACGCCGGAGGCCACGGCCACATTGATCACGGCTTGACCCACCAGGATCGTTGTGCAGCCGATAGCCACCAATCGCGACTGGTTGGTTCTGCAACTCAGAGCTACCCGTAGGCCGAGGAAAGCAACCAACATCAGGAAGAGCAACATCATCACCGAGCCCACGAAACCAAATTCCTCGGCAAAAACGGCATAAATGAAATCAGTGCTTTGTATGGGCAGGTATTGCAGTTTTTGGGTGGAGAGGCCGAAGCCCTCGCCAAACCACCCCCCGGAGCCGATTGCAAGCAGGCTTTGTACGAGCTGGTAACCACTCCCTTGTGGGTCTTGCCATGGGTCGAGGAAGGAGATCACTCGTATGCGCTGATACTCATTGATCAGAATGCTGGTTGTGCCAAGCAGGCCGCCTGCCATGGCGGTTGCCAGCAAAGTGCGCAACCTCAGACCAGCGGCCAGTGCCATCAGCCATAACAACATGCCCGTCAGTGCGGCAGTGCTGAGGTTGGGCTGTTTGAGAATCAGTAGAAGTAGGGCCCCGAAGATGCCAAGCCAGAGCAATTTCTCATCTGATCTGATGCGCTGCCAGTGGGCAAACAGGTTGGCGGCTTGCAGCACCACAAAGGGTTTGACTAGTTCTGATGGCTGGATCTGGAGAGGGCCGATTACTAACCAGCGACTGGCCCCATTGACGGTGCTACCGATGACTAGGGTCGCTGCGACGAGGAAGCAACTGAGCCAGAGGGCTGGTCCTGCAAGTTTTAGCCAACGGCGCAGACTGGTAGAGACAGCCAGGCCAAGCAGGCTCCAGCTGGCAGCCATCCATATCAGTTGTCGTTTGAGGTAATAAGCACCTTCTCCCATTTCTCGAGTGGCTACCCACCAGCTAGCTGAGCCAAGCACCATCAGCCCTGCCAGGCTCCAGAAGGCAAAAAGGGTAAGTAGTAAACGGCCTTCAGAGGGCCAGAGGGCCCAGGGGAGGGGGAGACGTTTTTGCCAGAAAGACAACTGATCGCTTCCATCATTACGGCTAAGCCGTAATGCCCCTTGCCGTTGTTTTTGACTCCGGCGGGATAGGACGGAGGAGCTGCTCAAGAGGGGAGGTCTTAGTCAAGTTGACCTATTGAGACGTGTTAATAGCACTTTGCCAAGTCTTAATTGACAACAAAAAAACTGCTTAAAACATTATTGGAAAAAAGAAGTTCAAGGGCATTCAGGAGATGTCATAGGTTCGATTTTTGATCTTCACAATCTTCTTTCTAGAAACGAGTTTGATTTTGTCGATTCAGCTTTCTTCGCTTTGGGATATGGCTGTAGGGGATGTCCTGACTCTCCTCGGGGGAGGCCATGAAATGCTCGCGTTGTTGCCAGCTCCCTTTCGATGTCCTCTGCTGCTCAGCCGTGCGATGAGGCCACACCTGTTGTCAGTGCTTTTTATGACCGCTTCCCTTACCCAGGAGATCCTTTGCAGGACGGGCCGCCGCCTGGATACAACTGGCGTTGGTGTGTGGATATGGCCTATGCGGTCTGTACCGGTTCTGTTGTCCGAAAATGTGCTGGTAGTGAGCCTCTAAAAATCCTTGATGCCGGATGCGGTACGGGTGTTAGTACCGATTACCTAGCCCATCTTAATCCCGGCGCGGAGCTCCTGGCTGTGGACATTTCCCGCGGCGCGCTGGAGGTGGCTCGAGAGCGTTTGCAGCGTTCCGGAGGCAACGATCAGGCGCATGTTCGTATCGAGAACCAAAGCTTGCTCGAGCTTGAAGATGAGGGGCAATTTGACTACATCAATTCCGTTGGTGCGCTTCACCACTTGCGACAGCCGGAAGCTGGACTCAAATCTCTGGCATCCCGTTTAAAGCCAGGGGCTTTGCTGCACCTTTTCCTTTATGCCGAAGCTGGTCGATGGGAAATTCATCGCATTCAGCGGTTTCTTTCGTCCCTGGGAGTGGGCACTGATGAGCAGGGCCTGAGATTGGCCCGGCAGCTGTTTGCAATCTTGCCTGAGAACAACCGCCTCAGGCTTAATCATGAACAGCGCTGGGCTATCGACTGCGTAGCAGACGTGAACTTTGCAGATATGTATCTCCATCCCCAGGAGACGAGTTACAACCTTGAACGACTTTTTGCTTTTGTCGCTTCAGCTGATTTGGAGTTTGTGGGTTTTTCTAATCCCAAGGTTTGGGATCCAGTAAGGCTGTTGCAGGGTGAATTGCTTGAGATGGCTTTGGCGTTACCGCAGCGTCAGCAATGGCAACTGATGGAACAGCTAGATCCAGACATCAGTCATTTCGAGTTCTTCCTCTCCACGGGGCCACAGGCCTCCCTGGGTTGGACAGATGATAAGGAGTTGCTTGCTGCTACGGGAAAGCTTTCTATCTGTCTCTGGGGCTGGCCTGGCCAGTCTTTGCTGGATTTCGAGATGGCTCCTCTAGAGCTAAGTGTTGAGCAAGTTGAGTTGCTTAAGGCAATCGAGGCGGCGCCTGATACAGCTCTCGGATGTTTGCCGCTTGGCTGGGATTCGAAGCGGATCAGCTCTTTGGCCAGGGATTTGCAACGGCGGCAGGTGCTCTTGCTTTCGCCTGGAAATGTTGCATCTACATGATAGATTCCGCGGGCCTTTATCCAAGAGCCTCGGCGCCCTTGCTGGCATCCCCGCTGCTCCAGCCTGAAATTGACCCTCCAAAGGAGGGACAGGGTGGACTGGAAACAGCTGTGGAGGCTAGCCCTAACACTGAGCTCTCTATGGATCCTGAGTTGTCAGCTGTGGTTTCTACGGCTTCATCTGACGACTATGCGCAGCTACAGCGGCGCTACATACTGGCAACGTTGACCGTCTCCGCTTTTGCGGTGGCCGTCACCGCACTTTTCTTCGATCTTCACATCGCTAGCAGTGTGCTAGTCGGTGCTTTGTCTGGAGTTCTCTACCTGCGACTTTTAGCTCGCAGCGTTGGCAAGCTCGGCAACGGATCGAAGAGTGTGAGCAAGTTTCAGCTTCTCGTTCCCGTTTTGCTTGTACTTGCGGTTTCTCGTTTGCCTCAGCTTGAGCTTCTGCCGGCCCTGCTCGGTTTTCTGCTCTATAAGCCCGCCATGATCCTGCAGGTTTTGCTTGAGTCATGAACTTGAACCAAACCTGGATCAACTGAATTGCCGGTTTGCCGGCTTCTCCTCAAACCGTCGTTTTCTCGACACCGAATTTCCAGCCTGATGGGTTTCTTGCCAATTGCTCTTCCCTTTGCCGAACTGGAGGTGGGTCAACACCTTTACTGGCAGATTGGCAATCTTCAGCTCCATGGCCAGGTGTTCATGACATCCTGGATTGTGATTGGCGCCATTCTTGCCCTTGTTGTTGTGGGCACACGCAAGATGGAGCGTGACCCACACGGTGTTCAAAATCTTCTCGAGTTCCTCTGGGATTACATCCGTGATTTAGCTCGCACCCAGATTGGTGAGAAGGCTTATCGCGATTGGATGCCGTTCATTGGCACCTTGTTCTTGTTCATCTTTGTAAGCAATTGGGGCGGGTCTTTGGTCCCATGGAAATTAATCCACCTCCCCAGTGGGGAGTTGGGTGCTCCTACGGCTGACATCAATACCACCGTGGCACTTGCTCTACTTGTGTCGCTCTCTTACTTCTATGCCGGTTTGAGTCGCAAGGGATTGCGGTACTTCGAGTACTACGTCCATCCAACCCCGATCATGATCCCCTTCAAGATCGTGGAGGATTTCACCAAGCCTTTATCACTCTCCTTTCGTCTGTTTGGAAACATCCTTGCTGATGAATTGGTTGTTGCGGTTTTGGTTTTCCTTGTTCCCCTCTTCCTGCCAGTCCCGGTCATGTTCCTTGGCCTGTTCACCAGTGCCATTCAGGCTCTAATCTTCGCCACCCTCGCCGCCTATTACATCGGTGAAGCTGTAGAAGAGCACCATTGATCAAACTCTGATCTAGCCAGGCCTAACCCCTCGGTCTGGCAAACTCCATGCGCGCAGGTCCGGCTTGTTCGGGCCCATCTCACAATCTCCGAGATGTCCCTGGCGCTGGTATCAACCTCTCGGTCCCCATACGCGCTGTTTTAGCGCCCCACACCTTTAGTTCAACCATGGATTCCATTACCACCGCCGCGTCTGTTGTTGCCGCTGGTCTAGCTGTAGGCCTCGGAGCCATCGGCCCAGGTATCGGTCAGGGCACCGCTGCAGGCGGCGCTGTTGAGGGCATTGCCCGCCAGCCTGAAGCTGAAGGCAAGATTCGCGGCACCCTGCTGCTCTCTTTTGCCTTTATGGAATCTCTCACCATCTATGGCCTTGTGGTCGCCTTGGTGTTGCTGTTCGCCAATCCCTTCGCTGGTTGATCCAGACCGGAGTCGCTCGCTGGCTGCTCTCATCACCTCACGTCGATGGTTGTGAGTTGATCGGAACTCTTCCCAGGGGCATTCATCGCCCTCCAGCCTTCACTCCGTTCTGAGTCCTGCTTCAACTGCTGTCACTCTCGCCTCATGACCAGCTTGCTTCTGTTCGGTGCTGGAGGTCTATTTGACTTCGATGCCACTCTGCCGCTCATGGCGTTGCAGGTGGTGCTCCTCACCTTCATCCTCAATGCTCTCTTCTTCAGACCCGTTGGTCGGGTCGTTGAGGAACGAGAGGTCTATGTCACAACCAGTCGCGCTGAGGCAAAGCAAAAGCTTGCGGAGGCGGAGAAGCTGGAGTTAGAGCTTAAGGAACAGCTCAAGGCAGCCCGTATCGCTGCCCAGCAGTTAATTCAAGAAGCTGAAAAGGATTCTGAACAGCTCTACCGAGAAGCCCTCGCTATTGCAAATGCTGATGCGAATGCAGCTCGGGAGAAGGCTCGTCGTGAGATTGATGCTCAGAAGGATTCGGCCCTGAGTCAACTTAAGGGTGATGCAGAAAAGCTTGGTGATCTCATCGTTAACCGCCTGCTGGCAGCCAAATGATTAGTCCTTTGTTCTTTGCCAGTGAGGGTGGTTTCGGCCTGAACCTCGACTTGTTTGACGCCAACATTGTCAATCTGGCGATTGTTATTTTCGGTCTCTATAAATTCCTTCCTCCTTTTATAGGGGGGATCCTTGAGCGCCGCCGTGTCGCGATTATGGCTGATCTTCAGGATGCTGAAGATCGTCTGCTTAAGGCCACCGAGGCTTTGGCAGCTGCCAAAAAGGATTTGGCAGCTGCCCATCAGAAAGCCGAACAGATCCGTGAGGATTGCAAGCTTCGTGCGGAAGCCATTCGTCTTGACAGTGAAAAACGCACGGTTGAGGAGATGGCACGTGTTAAGCAGGGTGCTACAGCAGATCTCAATGCTGAAGCCAGTCGTGCTAGCGCTCAATTGCGTCGAGAAGCTGCCCGTATGGCGATCGAGAATGCACTATCTGCTTTACCTGGGAAACTCAATGCCGAGGCTCAATCCAAGTTGGTGAGTCAGTCCATCAAAAACCTTGGGGAAGCCTGATGCCACTGCTTAACACCATCACCACCCCCTATGCCGAGGCCTTTCTTCAAGTGGCTGAAAGCCGCAAGGAAGTCGATCAGGTGGTTGATCAGGCAAAGGCAGTTCTGGCCTTGTGGAACGACTGCCCTGAGCTAAGTGGGGCAATGGCCTCACCCGTTTTGGAAGTGGAGGCCAAGAAGGCTGCCTTGCAAAAGCTGTTTGCTAATCAGGTCACACCTTCTTTCCTCAACCTGCTGAAGCTGCTCGCTGATCGTCAGCGAATCGGCGTTTTGGATGCGGTGCTTGAGCGCTTGATTGAGCTCTATCGCGAGCAACGCAACATCGCTCTCGCCACAGTGACCTCTGCTGCTGAACTCAGTGAGCAGCAACAGGCTGCGCTGCAAAAGAAAGTGCAGGCTGTGGCCAATACCGACAAGTTGGAGATCAACCTCAAAATTGATCCAGATTTAATCGGTGGTTTCGTTGTCAACGTCGGCTCCAAGGTGATCGACGCCAGCGTTGCTGGACAGGTTCGACGTCTTGGCCTGGCACTGGCCAAGGTGAGCTAGCTCCCTACCTTTTTCTCTTTCTCACCCTCTTCCTCAACACCAACGCCTCCCATGGTTTCCATCCGCCCCGACGAGATCAGCGCGATTCTCAAGCAGCAGATCTCCGACTATGACAAGTCGGTTTCCGTCAGCAACGTCGGCACTGTTCTGCAGATTGGTGACGGTATCGCTCGTGTCTATGGCCTTGAGCAGGTCATGGCTGGCGAACTGGTGGAATTTGAGGATGGCACTGAAGGGATCGCCCTCAATTTGGAGGACGACAACGTTGGTGCGGTGTTGATGGGTGAGGGTGTTGGTATTCAGGAAGGCAGTACCGTCAAAGCCACTGGCAAGATTGCCTCAGTGCCCGTCAGCGATGAGATGCTGGGCAGAGTGGTGACTCCTTTGGGTCAACCGATGGATGGCAAAGGCGACATCCCCAGCACTGAGAGTCGCTTGATTGAGTCGATAGCTCCAGGCATCATTAAACGTAAGTCGGTGCATGAGCCGCTGCAGACAGGAATTACATCAATCGATTCGATGATTCCTATCGGTAGGGGTCAGCGTGAGTTGATCATTGGTGACCGTCAGACAGGTAAGACTGCGATCGCCATCGACACGATCATCAACCAGAAGGGAGAGGATGTTGTCTGTGTTTATGTAGCTGTCGGCCAGAAGGCTGCCTCTGTGGCCAACGTGGTTGAGGTGCTTCGCGAGAAGGGCGCTCTCGATTACACCGTGATTGTGGCAGCTAGCGCTTCTGACCCTGCTGCTTTGCAGTACCTGGCTCCTTACACGGGCGCAGCTATTGCTGAGTCGTTCATGTACAAGGGCAAGGCGACTTTGGTCATCTACGACGATCTAACCAAGCAGGCCCAGGCCTATCGTCAGATGTCACTTCTGCTGCGTCGTCCTCCCGGTCGTGAAGCCTATCCAGGAGATGTCTTCTATCTCCACAGCCGCCTTCTTGAGAGGGCAGCAAAGCTTTCTGATGCGATGGGTAGTGGTTCGATGACGGCACTGCCGATCATTGAAACCCAAGCAGGAGACGTGTCGGCTTATATCCCTACCAATGTGATTTCGATCACGGATGGTCAGATTTTCTTGAGTTCAGATCTTTTCAACTCAGGATTGCGTCCTGCCATCAACGTTGGCATTTCAGTGAGCCGGGTTGGTGGTGCTGCGCAAACCAAAGCGATCAAAAAGATTGCCGGCACGTTGAAGCTTGAGTTGGCTCAGTTTGATGAATTGGCTGCTTTCTCTCAGTTCGCCTCTGATTTAGATGAAGCAACTCAGAAGCAGTTGGGGCGGGGTAAGCGACTGCGCGAGCTGCTTAAGCAGCCTCAGTTTGCACCGCTGAATTTGGCTGAGCAGGTTGCGATCGTTTATGCAGGAGTGAAAGGCTTGATTGATGAGGTGCCAGAGGATCAGGTCACTCAGTTCTCACGTGAATTGCGTGATTACCTCAAGACCAACAAGCCCGAGTACATCACCAAAGTTCAGACTGAGAAAGTGCTCAACGAGGATGCTGAGACCATTCTCAAGGCCGCCATCAACGAGGTGAAGTCGTCGATGCTGGCTTCGGCCTGACCCTGAAGGTAAACCCGGAGAACCCTATCCATGGCGAACCTCAAGGACATCCGCGACCGGATCGTTTCCGTTAAGAACACCAGAAAGATTACTGAGGCGATGCGTCTCGTAGCCGCTGCGAAAGTGCGTCGAGCACAGGAACAGGTGTTGCGAAGTCGCCCTTTCGCCGACCGGTTGGCTCGCGTGTTGGAGAACATTCAATCGCGAATGAGTTTTGAGATGGCAGATGCGCCTCTCATGAAGACCAGCGATCTCAAAACCATTACCCTGCTTGCCGTTACAGGTGATCGTGGCCTTTGCGGAGGCTACAACTCCAACATCATCAAGCGCACTGAGCAGCGCTATGCCGAGTTGAATGGCCAGGGATACAAGGTTGACCTTGTCTTAATTGGTCGCAAGGCAATCACCTATTTCAGCAATCGATCAAGCCAGTACACGATTCGAGCTACCTTCACAGGCCTCGAGCAAGTTCCAACCTCTGACGACGCAGAGTCGATCACCACTGAGGTTTTAGCCGAATTCCTTTCTCAAAGCACAGATCGAATCGAGGTGATTTACACCAAGTTCATTAACCTTGTGAGCTGCAATCCTGTGGTGCAAACCCTCTTGCCGCTTGATCCCCAGGGCATTGCCGAAGCCGATGATGAGATCTTCCGGTTGACGACGAAGGATAGTCGTCTCACAGTTGAGAAAGGTGTTGGACCTGCTAATGAGCAGCCTCCGCTGCCTTCGGACATCATTTTTGAACAGAGTCCTGAGCAACTGCTCAATGCTTTGTTGCCTCTCTATCTGCAAAATCAGATGCTGCGCGCCCTTCAGGAATCGGCGGCTTCTGAGTTGGCCAGTCGGATGACGGCGATGAACAATGCCAGCGACAATGCCAAGGCCTTAGCTAAGACCCTCACGCTTGACTACAACAAAGCACGTCAGGCAGCAATTACTCAGGAGATTCTGGAAGTTGTAGGTGGGTCTTGCTCCTAGCCTTGCGCTTGATTTGACTTCAGTGAGCCGGTCTTTTGAGACCGGCTTTTTGATGGTTTGAGTTTTGCGATGCAGAACGGGTGAGCGGTGATCTTGGCGGTGTTTTTAGAGAGTGACTTCAATGGTGGCCTGAGTGTTGAGCCTTTCTACTGAAAGGCTTGATCAGCATGATGCATTTTGATCTGGATCACTGCCACAGCTTTTGGCGTAGCTTTGCTTACACCATTGAGATTGATGGTTCGGAGCACAGCGTTTTTTGCCAGTTTTGTGGTGGCAGGATGTCTTCAATGAAGCCCATTTTGGTGAGCATCTGAAGTGAGCTTGAATTTGTGTGTGATGCAGCTTGAGCTGGTGTGGTCTGCGCAGTTGCCTTTGCATCAGTTGCGGCCCTGGTTACGAGAACAGCTCGCTGCTCATGGCGAGCCCTTGCGATGGGCGATCACAGCAGTGGAATCCACTAGTGACCAGTCTCGCAAGTTGAAGATTGAGGCGGTTTTGGTTGGTTCTGAGACGTAAGGGGATGACGTTTTGATCCCTTCTTTCCTTCTCTCTGCAAGCGTATCGATCCCGCCTCCATTGCCTACCTTGCTGGTGGTGCCTACAGGGATTGGCTGTGAGATTGGTGGCTATGCCGGTGATGCTTTGCCTAGTGCTCGGCTGTTAGCAGCAGCTAGCGGTTGCTTGATCACCCATCCGAATGTGATCAATGGAGCGGCGCTTTATTGGAGCGACCCGCGCATTCAATACGTCGAGGGCTACAGCTTGGATCGTTTTGCTGCTGGTGAGCTTGGCTTGCGACCTGTGCGTCAGCAACGGATTGGTCTGTTGTTGGATGCTGGCATCGAACCGGAGTTGCGGCAGAGGCAATGGCAGGTCGCTGAGGGTTGTCGCGCCAGTCTTGGCTTGAATCTCGGGCCAGTGGTCACCACAGAGGTTCCCTTGGAGGTGCGCTTACGTGAGGGGAGTAGTGGGGCGAGCTGGGGTGAATTAGGCCAGCCCGATGCGCTGCTGCGGGCTGGCGAGCAGCTTCGCGATGCCGGTGCCAGCGCAATCGCTGTGGTTGCCCGTTTCCCGGAGGATCCTCAAAGCGAGGCTCTGAGGGCCTATCGCCAGGGCAGTGGTGTTGATGCGCTTGCCGGTGCCGAGGCGGTGATTAGCCATTTGCTGGTGCGTGAACTCGGTTTGCCTTGCGCTCATGCGCCGGCTTTGTCTCCACTGCCATGCGATCCACTTTTGGATCCACGTGCTGCTGGTGAGGAGTTGGGCTATACATTTTTGGCCTGTGTGTTGGTGGGGTTAAGCCGCGCACCGGATCTTGTGCCACTCACAATTGAAGAGGCATTGCCTGCAGGAGCAGAGCTGTTGCGAGCTGAGCAGCTTGGTGCCGTGGTGGCCCCGGAGGGTGCTCTTGGCGGTGAAGCGGTGTTGGCTTGCTTGGAGCGGGGTCTCCCTTTGATCACCGTGACCAACCCGAGCGTGCTGAAGGTGACGCCAGAAGCGCTGGGAATCACCTCTGGAGTGCAGAGAGCTCGTAGTTATGCGGAAGCGGCAGGATTGCTATTGGCTCTCAGGGAGGGGATTGCGAAGGACTCCCTGCAGAGGCCTTTGGATCGGTTGAGTGAGATCTCATTCAGCTCTGATACACCACTGTCGTGATGCTGATTAAAAGCGTTGCGAAGCAGCGTTTTGGAGAGCTGGTTTTGTGGTGAAGGCTGTTTAGCGTAAGCATGCCATCGGGTGCCTTGGTGGTAGCCCTAGGGCCTTGGCCACACCCGGATGACAAACGGAGCCTTGAATTGTGTTGAGCCCGGAAAGAAGTTCGGGACGTTCGGTGACGGCCTCCTCAAGGCCCCGCCCGGCAATGCCAAGGATGTAGGGCAGGGTCACGCTCACCAGAGCTTCAGTGGAGGTAAAAGGCACCGCACCTGGCATGTTGCCGACGGCGTAGTGCTGGACGCCGTGGATGGTCACGGTGGGATGGGTGTGGGTGGTTTCTTGGCTGGTGGCCACACAACCTCCCTGATCGATCGCTACATCCACGATCACTGAATTGGGCTTCATTTGTTTCACCATCTCTTCATCGACGAGGGTGGGTGCTCGGCCTCCGGGCGTCAGGACGGCACCGATCAAAAGGTCTGCAGTGGGGATGAGTCGCTCCAGCAGGCCGCGGCTGTTGACAACGCTAATCAGCCTGCCGCGGCGGCTTGCCTCAAGGCTGCGCAACCGTTCAGGTGAGCGGTCTAGAAGCATCACTTCGGCATCCATGGCGGCGGCCAGTCTGGCTGCATTCCAGCCCACGGTGCCAGCGCCCAACACGACCACCCGGGCTGGTTGCACGCCGGTGCAGCCTCCGATTAGCACACCGCGTCCGCCATGAGGTCGTTCGAGCAAATGGGCGCCCACTTGTGCAGCTAGACGGCCAGCGATTTCGCTCATTGGTGCCAGTAGCGGCAGGCTGCCGTTTTCTAGTTGCACCGTTTCGTAACCCACGCCGGTGGTGCCAGCATTGAGCAGCGCTTCACCCACCTTCGGGTAGGCGGCTAGGTGTAGGTAAGTGAAGAGCACCATGTCTTGCCTGAGTAGACCGAATTCCTCTTCCTGAGGCTCTTTAACTTTCACGACGAGATGGGCTGCCCAGGCCTCCTCGCGGTTGACAAGCTTGGCACCGGCATCAGCGAAGGCCTCATCACCAATGCCCGCTCCAGCCCCGGCACCAGCCTGAACCCTTACTTCTAGCCCCTTGGTGACCAGTTCTTTCACCCCGTCAGGAGTAAGAGCCACTCTCAGCTCATCGGCTTTAATTTCGGTCGGTACCCCGATGCTGGCTATTGGGGCCGAAAGAAGAGAGGAGTCCATGGACGCCAATGACTTCTTTTAGGTTGGCGACATCAGGACAGGCTGACCAGGTTTTGTGGTGATTATTCGGCGGCGATCGGTAGCCGCCAGCCACTGCCAAAGGCCTGTGAACTCACCTTCAACAAGGGTGGGCCCTGTCGCCGTTTGAATTCGGCCCGTCGCAGTAATTGCTGCACCCGCTCGATGAGGGCAGGGTCATGTCCTCTGCTGACAAGTTGCTCCGTACTGAGGCGTTCTTCAATCAGAACTTTAAGCAGAGGGTCGAGGAGGGCGTAGTCGGGTAGTGAATCGCTATCGCGTTGGTTCGGTCGCAATTCGGCGCTGGGAGGCTTTTGGCGGATTGTCGTACCGATCAGTTCGCCTTTAGTTGGTAGTCCTACCTCTTTGCGGCATGTTTCGGCAGCAGGGCTGTCAAGCCAATCACAGAGCCTAAAGACGTTGGTTTTGTAGACATCTCCAATCACGGCTAGGCCTCCGTTCATATCGCCATAGAGGGTGCAGTAGCCCACTGCTAGTTCGGATTTGTTGCCAGTGGATAGCAGCAGCTGGTCTTGTTGGTTGGCCAATGCCATCAGTAAGGTGCCGCGGATGCGGGATTGGAGGTTCTCTGCAGTAACGCCTTCGGGTGGCTTGCCGAGAGGAGGGATGAGGGCAGCCTCGAAATTCTTCATCAAGGTCGCAATCGACACAGTGTGGGTAGCCATCCCTAGTCGTTTGGCTAGAGCTAGGGCATCATCAATTGAACCGGCTGAACTCCAGGGTGAGGGCATCAGTAGGGATGTCACCTGATCGGCGCCTATGGCCGCTGCGGCGATCACGGCCACGAGAGCCGAATCGATACCACCGCTGAGGCCAAGTAGTGCACGCTTAAAGCCACATTTGCCAGCGTAGTCACGCACACCTAGAACCAATGCCCGGAATAGTTTCTCCAGTGGTTCGATCGTAGGGATGTCGAGATGGGTGGCTGTAGAGGTTGCATCCCAGATGGCTAGTGCTTCGCGACAACTGGGCAATTGCAGGGCAAGCTCAGCATGCTCATCGACGACGAAACTGGCGCCATCAAAGACCAGCTCGTCGTTGCCGCCCACTTGATTCACATAGATCACCGGAGCGCTCAGTCTCTGCGCAGCCCTAGCGGCCAAGCGCTGGCGCAGAAGTTCTTTGGATTGGCTGAATGGCGAAGCTGAGAGATTAAGTAGTAGGTCGATGTTTTGTGGCAGGAGCGCTGCGATGGGGTCAGGGCCGGCAATGCGCTTGCCCTGCAGTGCTTCTTCCACCCAGAGGTCTTCGCAGATTGTGAGCCCAAGACGCCAGCGACGCCCATCGCGTTCAAACTCCAACACAGCCGGAGTTCCTGCCGGGCGGAAATAGCGTTTTTCATCGAAGACGTCATAGGTGGGTAGCAGTTGCTTGCGAGCTACCACCTGCCATTGGGAGCTTTTGATCAGGGCTAGAGCATTGAAGAGCTGGGGCAGTTGAGGGTCATGGGCTTGCTCAGCTAGGCCCACGAGCACTGCCAGCTCAGGGGCTTCGCGGGCCAGGATGCTCGCCATCTGGTTGAGCACATCGCTCTGTTGAACGAGATGGTTGTGGCTAAGTAACAGATCTCGGGGTGGATATCCCCACAGGGAAAGCTCAGGCGTGAGTACCAGATCTGCGCCGAGATCAGCAGCCTCACGGCAGGCAGTCAGAATCTTTTCGCCGTTGCCAGCCAGATCGCCTACAAGTGGATTGAGCTGGGCTAGAGCAAGGCGCATCAGGGACTGGTGGCGAGGCCGTAGAGGTTGTGTTCCAGAACCAATGGCCACAATGCTGCAGGGATCTGGGCCGGCTTGGGTTGACTGCGCACCTCAGAACTTGAGGTGGCGGGGATTTGCATTGGTAGCAGCTCGATGCGACCACCCAAGCATTCGAGAGCTTCGAGTTGCTGTAGCTGTAGTGGCCAACCTTGACGAGGAGCAATGGCGAGGCGGGCGAGTTGCAAGACAGCTCGAGCATCTTTCCAGTGGGGGATTTGGCCGGCCAGATCACTGCCAACCACAAACACCAATTCGCTGCTAGGCCAGCGAGTGTTTGCAAGTTTCAGAGTCGTGATCGCCCATGGACTGCTGAGTTCTTGCATCAGCTCTAGCTGCGGATTAGCGATCGCCTTCACCAAAGTAGCCAACAGAGCTTTTCGCTTCTCCAATGGGGCGCAGTGGCGTTTCATCGGGTTGTCGCTAGCCCAGGTGGCGACCTTTGGGAACATCGCCACCAAGCCTTCCAACAGTGCTTGGTGGCCGCAGGTTGGGGGGTCGGCGCTGGTGCCAAACAGGGCGATGGTGCCCTGATGCTTGCTCATGGAAGCAGGGTCTGAAGTTGGCACGCTTCGTTGGCCGCCAGCTCTGGCCAATCGATCAGCCAGCGCCGGACTTGAGGGTCGTTGGCAGCCAGGCGCCTTAGCAGTGCAGCGGGTTGGGCCTCGCGTCGTTGGCTGCCAAGCAGTAGTTCTCGTGCTGCGAGGCGGCCGGTGCGTCGTGTTGTGTGCACGGCGAGGGCTGCTTGAGCGAGGGCAACTGGGGCTGCTGGCGCCAGGCTTAAACCGCCGGTAAAGGGGACTGCCAGCAGCAGCAACTGACGCACGGCGCTGAGCGCCAGTTGAATGCCCAACTGAGCACCTCCTAGAAGGGCATTGTGGCTTGAGAGTCGGCCGAGTAGTTGCCGGGCTGCAGGGCCGCCGATCTGCAGGCCATAGAGCTGGCAAAGCTTGACGACCAGAGCAGTATCACAAGCCATACCTCCGGCTAGATCCAGCAGCATTAGAGGATTGGCCGCCACACCGGAAGCTTTGATGGCGGCAAAACGGCCGATTAAGCCTTGGGCTGCAGTCTTGCTTCGCTGCAACCGTCCTCGCTTGAGGACCTGGTAAAAACGATCGGCCTGGCGTAAGGCATTGAGAGCCAACAGCAACTCACCCTGCTCCATCAGCAGCTGAATCAGGGCTTTGCGCAGCGGCTCCACTTGAGGGGGGCAGATCTTGCTACGCACAAGGCCATCAGCACGAAGCTGGGGCTCACGTGGCGCGGCGGCCACAGCATGGAGTTGTAGTTGGAGAGCTGCAGCGGGCAGGCGGCTGCGAATACTTGCCAAAAGTGCATTGCGCTGCTCAGGCGACCAGCAATCGCAACGGTTGAGCACAAGCACGATCGGCCTGCCACTTTTGAGCAGGGTCTTGAGGGCAGCTGCTTCGACGCTGGTGAGGTCGCTGTCAAGAACCAGCAGCACCAGATCGGCCTGCAGAGCTACCCTCGCTGCTAGCCGTGCCCTGCCGGCAGCAGCGATCTCATCGATGCCTGGAGTGTCGACCAGCTCTACAGAATCAAGATTATTAATCGGTTGGCACCAATCCACCGCTTGTTGGTGACGGGTGCAGCCATGGGCTACATCGGTGGCAAAGACGTTTTGACCCAGCAGTGCATTGAGCAGGCTTGATTTGCCGACTCCTACTCGACCAAACACTGCGATGCGCAAGCGACGCTGCTCCAATCGCTTGAGTTGGCGATTGAGTGCGATTAGCTCCCCAGCGAATTGGTTGTATTCACGGTTACTCAGCGATAGTTGTTTGACCCACTGGCTGAGTAGAAGGTGACAGCGCTCGGGTGTGGAGGGGGGTGCTTGCGTCATCAGCTTGACTTCCTCCACCAGCCGGCCAGTACGGCCAAGACAGCTTCGGCACCGATCACGCCCACGAAACCGCCGAACTCATCAACCACCACTCTCACGCCGCTGTTGTCACGACGGAAGCCAGTGAGTAGTCGATCGGCGCGAATCATTTCAGGTACAAATTCCACCGTTTCACTGAGGTCTGCAGGGGTGAGGTGACCCTGACCCTGCAGAAGGGCGGTGAGCAGCCTTTCGCGGCTGGCTACGCCAAGAACTTTATCGACTTCTTTGCCAAGCACGACCCACCATTCGGCGTTGTGGGTGAGCAGTTCAGGGCGAAGTGTTTCAAGGTTGGCAGCAGCATCGAGGGTGGGAGCTGCTACCCGGGGGATCATCAGGTCGCGGGCTGTGAGGTCGTTGAGTTGGAATACCTTGGCGATCATGGCAGCTTCATCGGCTTCGATCTGCCCTTTTTGCGACCCCAGCCTTGCCAGCAGCCTGATCTCATTCTCATTTGTGCTCAGTTCGTTCTCGGCGGTAATTGCTGGCAATAACCGCTCGAGCAACACCACTACAGGGCGCATCAGCAGGCCCAGCAGGTGCAGCACTGGGGCACTGGAGAGGGAAACCGATAGGGCCAGGCGGCTGCCGAGGGATTTCGGCAGAATCTCGCCCAGCACGATCACGAGCAATGTGAGACCTACCGAAAACAACGGCAAGGCCACATCACTGATGTTGTGCTTCTCAAAGACATAAGCCGCAAAGGCGCCAAGCATCAGGCTGCCGAAAATGTTGAAGCCGTTGTTGGCGATCACCAGTACAGACAGAGTGCGTCCCAGCCGTTGACGGAGTTGGGCTAAGCGTCTGGCGCCAGCGATTGGTTGGGGCCGTGCGGCCAGCTCATGCACTTGCACAGGATTCACTGTTAGCAGTGCTGCCTCCACACCTGAGCACAAGGCAGAACCGGTGATAACGACAACGACCAATAGCGTTAAGACCAGCAGGTCGTTGCTCATGCCTGGCGGGGGGGAGTAAGGATGTCGTGGTTGATCACGACAAGTCGTAAATGCTTTTGCCACTCCTGATCATGGCCAAGCAGTGTGACCGTCTTAGGTATCAGGATTAGTGGTGATCCGCTAATGGCGGACGATGGCATGGAGGGTTCCCCCTGCATGGTGTTCTGCTGCCATCCTGACGTCCAAATGCTGTTGTGTCTCTTGCCGTGATCGATCTGTGTATCTTCCATCAGCGTCGCGCTTGCTTGATGGCGCAATTGGGGGGTGTGGCAGCGGTGATTCCAGCGGCTTCGTTCGTGACGCATCACGCCGATTGCGAGTATCCGTTTCGTCAAAACAGTGACTTTTGGTATCTCACGGGTCTGGATGAGCCTGATGCGGTGGCTTTGCTTTTGCCCTATCGGCCCGAAGGTGAGCGTTTTGTGCTGTTTGTGCAACCCAAAGAGCCAACGACCGAGGTATGGAATGGCTTCCGTTGGGGTGTCGAGGGAGCAGTGGCGCAGTTTGGTGCTGATCGATCTCATCCAATAGCTGAATTATCTCAGCTGTTGGGCGATTACCTCAAAGGCGCTGAAGCGATTGGTTTCAGGGTGGGAAAGCACCCAAAGGTGGAGCCGCTGGTTCTTGAGGCTTGGGCCAAGCAACTCGATCAGGCCCCACGCAGCGGCGTATCAGCGCTTGGTCTTGTGGCCCCTTGCCCTTTCATCCATCAGTTGAGGTTGCGCAAGGGAGCAGAGGAAATCGAGCGCATGCGTGAGACGGCTCGGATTTCTGCGCAAGCTCATCAGCTTGCTAGGAATACGGCGCGTCCGGGCATGAATGAGCGACAGCTGCAGGCTGTAATCGAGCAGCATTTTCTTGAGCAAGGCGCGCGCGGCCCTGCCTATGGATCGATCGTGGCCGGCGGCGATAACGCCTGCGTGTTGCATTACACCGCTAACAATGCTCCGCTTGTTGATGGTGAGCTGGTGTTGATCGATGCAGGCTGTTCGCTCGTTGATTACTACAACGGAGACATCACTCGTACATTCCCTGTTAACGGACGCTTTAGCGCTGAGCAACGCGCTCTGTATGAGCTGATTTTAGCAGCGCAGCAGGCAGCGATCGCTGAGGTAAGACCGGGTGGCACTGCTGATCGCGTGCATGATCTTGCGGTGCGGGTGCTCGTTGAAGGGCTTGTGGAGTTGGGTTTATTGCTTGGCAGTGTTGATGGACTGATTGAGCAAGGGGCCTACCGACACCTTTATATGCATCGCACTGGCCATTGGCTTGGCCTTGATGTTCATGATGTAGGCGCCTATCGCCTTGGTGAGCATCCGGTGGATCTTGAGCCTGGCATGGTGTTAACAGTGGAACCGGGTTTGTATATCAGTGACCGTTTGCCAGTGCCAGACGGGCAACCTGCGATTGCTGATTGTTGGAAGGGGATCGGCATTCGTATTGAAGATGATGTGCTGGTGAGTGAGCAGGGGAATGAGGTGCTCACTTCGTTGGCGGAGAAAAGTGCTGAAGCAATGCAGCGATAAGTGATACGGGAGTCACTTAAGAACTGCCGGCTATTGCAGCGCAGCGTGATGTGAAAACTGCAGCCATGCGGCAGTAAGCGTTTTGCTCGAGCCATGGGCTGACGGCATCAGCGCTCAAGCATTAGCCATGCTTCCAACCAAATTCCGTAGCAGCTCTCCGCGAGATTAAGCAGATGGCCGAACCTAGCCAGACGATATCTTCACCAGTTTTTGAGCATCTTGATCGCATCGGTTGTGCAGCTCAGAATGTGATCGGCGCCGGCCTGCTTTAGGCGCTCTTCATAGGCGCTGCGTGCTTCTTGTTGGTTGATCCCATGCAAATGGGGTGGCGCGACTGCCAGGCTCATCCATTGCTGCTCGGGTTGTTGCTGACGTGCATGGATCACTGTGCGCACATCGGCCACCGTGTCGCCTAGGTAGGCGACTGTTGGAACGCCTTGACCCAATCTCCTACCAGCAAGTTGGCTGGCTAATTGAAGCAGGCCAGTGGGATCTGGTTTGTCAGGTGCTTCGCCCATGGCGATCAAGGCTGGATGCTTGAGCCCCAAGCGTTGTTCCAATACAAATCGGGCAGAAGGAGGCTCAGCACCGCTAACAAACCCCCAGGCGAAGCCGAGCGAACTCAGCTCCTCAAAGAACCTTTGATTGACCAGTAGTGGCTCATTGCGGATAAAGCCCTGCCAATTGCTGGGGCCGCCATTGGGATCACCGCCAAAATAAAAACGACTAAACACCTCTATGAGCTGCTCGCGGCTCGGTAGCTCTAGGGCTTGGTTACGGCTTTTCTGATCACGTCTGAGGAGCTCCAAGCTGGCGTCCCAGTCGTTATTCCAGATGCCTTCTGTTTTGAGTGCGTCGATCTCAGTGACGCTGGGACGCCAGCCGCTGTAATGGTGCACTGTTTCCTGGATGGCACGGCGGTAGCTGGCTGCTACATCGCGGATCACGCCGTCGATGTCAAACAGCAGCAGGCCTTGCAGGTTCAGTGGATAGAGAGTGTTGAGCGACTGTTAGGTTAGTTGTTTGTTCAGATTCCTTGAGCGCAGAGAGCATGACGGTTTCCGAAGGCGCTGCCGCTGATCAAGAGGTCGCGAGCACGGCCGCTGCGGTGGCTGAGGCACATCCACAGGCCACGACGGACGTCGTTGAGGATCATGCGCAACCCAAGGAGGAGCCCAAGGAAGGCCGTCCTGTGATGCGTGGTGGCAGTGCTGCTCTAGCGACTGCAACGATCGATGCTGATGGTGTGCCTTCTGGATATACCCCAAAGGCCGATGAAGGTCGTTTCTTGCTGAAGATTCTGTGGCTGCCAGACAACGTTGCTTTGGCTGTTGATCAAATCGTTGGCGGTGGCCCCAGCCCTCTTACGGCTTACTTTTTCTGGCCTCGCGAAGATGCATGGGAAACACTGAAAGGTGAGCTAGAAGGAAAGAGCTGGATCACCGATAACGAGCGCGTTGAGGTGCTCAATAAGGCCACGGAAGTGATCAACTACTGGCAGGAAGAGGGCAAGGGTAAGAATCTCGAAGAAGCCAAGCTCAAGTTCCCAGATGTCACCTTTTGCGGCACGGCTTAATCAAGCCAGCCGAACGAATGAATTCTGCAGACCGGCTCCGCCTCTAAGGCGGAGTTTTTTAATGGGGAAACTGAAGCGGAGGCTGCATGGGCGAGCGTGCAGCCTCCGCTTCAGAGCATGCGTCTTGCTCAAACGCAGCAGCAGCATCCAAGGTGGCCTTAACCTCAAACAGCTCCTCAGCCAGCTCAGCACTGATCGTGAAGGTGTCGATTCCTGCTGCCGCCAAATGGCTGAGATCACGACGACTGCGCAAACTAGCCACCAGGAGTTTGCAGCTACTGCTAACTCCTTCTAGGGCTCGTTGCATTGCTATCAATTCGGTGTAGCCATCACGGCCTTGATCGTTAATCCGTCCGAGGTAGGGGGCGATGTGTTGAGCACCCAAGGCTGCAGCGATCAAGACCTGGGGGGCTTCAAAACAGGCCGTGAATGTGATGGGGATTTCTGCTGCGATCAGGGTGCTGGCTGCTTGGCTTCCTGCTTGGGTAATCGGCAGTTTGACGTGAACAGTGAGAGCTGGAGTCGTCAATTGGGCCAAGGCAGCGCCGCATTCTGCTAGCTCGATGGCATGCTTTCCCCATGCTTGAAGATGCAGCTCTAAACAACCCAGTCGTTCGGCGGCAGCAGCCAAGCTCTTGAGATGATCAAGTTGGCAGGGTTGTTGGGCTCGTCTCAGCAGTGTTGGGTTGGTTGTGATGCCAGTAAAAAGACCTGTGGGAAGCCATGCTTCCCATTTGCTTGGGTCTGCGCTGTCGAGTAAGAGCTGCAGCGTCAACTCAATGTCCTCAGCAGCTGCCTATGGATTTGCTTATTTAGTGGCTTGAACTCGTGCTCGGGCGCGATTGAAGTTCTGTTGTGCCTTTATTTTTTCGGTTGAGGGTTCCTGGCCTTCCATTTGGCTCACTTTGGCCTTGGCTTGTTCCAGCTCTGCTTCAGCCGTTGTTGCATCAATGCTCTTGCCGAGTTCGGCACCATTCACCAACACTGTGACATCGTCTGCTTCAACTTCGGCGAATCCACCCATCAGGGCAATGGAGTTCCAGGCCCCATTGGTTCGAACCCTCATCACACCGATATCCAGGGCCGTGACAAGCGATATGTGGCCTGGCAGGATGCCAATCAGGCCTGTGGTGCTAGGAAGAATCACCTCTTCAGCAGTGCCGTCGAACACACTCTGGTCAGGTGCCAGAACGCGGAGGGTGAGAGACATGGTTCGGAGGCTTGGGTTTGACGTGGAGAAACTGAATGGGGATGAAAGTGATTAGCGGGGAGATGTCTCACTCCCCGCTGGGCTTCAACCCTTTGCTTCTGAAGCCATCTTCTCGGCCTTAGCTTTGACCTCGTCGATGTTGCCAACCAGGTAGAAGGCTTGCTCAGGGAGATGGTCTAGTTCACCGGACATGATCATATTGAAGCCGGCGATGGTTTCTTCCAGCTTGACGTACTTGCCGGACATGCCGGTAAAAATCTCGGCGACAAAGAAGGGCTGGGAAAGGAACTTCTCAATCTTGCGGGCACGATCTACTGTGCGGCGATCATCTTCTGAGAGTTCGTCGAGACCAAGGATGGCAATGATGTCTTGCAGTTCCTTGTAGCGCTGCAGTGTGGCCTGCACGCTTCGTGCTGTGCGGTAATGCTCATCACCAACAACTGATGGCTGAAGCATGGTGCTGGTGGAATCCAAAGGATCCACAGCTGGGTAAATGCCCTTGGCGGCCAATGCACGAGCCAGCACAGTTGTGGCGTCTAAGTGGGCAAATGTTGTGGCTGGTGCGGGGTCGGTGAGGTCATCAGCGGGAACGTAGACGGCCTGAATCGAGGTAATCGATCCCTCTAGGGTAGATGTGATGCGCTCTTGAAGTGCACCAACGTCGGTGCCAAGGGTGGGCTGGTAACCCACGGCGGAAGGCATGCGACCCAACAAAGCAGAAACTTCTGATCCGGCTTGCACAAAACGGAAGATGTTGTCGATGAACAGCAGCACGTCTTGCTTGTTCACGTCGCGGAAGTGCTCAGCCATGGTGAGAGCTGAAAGACCAACGCGCATCCGGGCGCCAGGGGGCTCATTCATCTGCCCGAAGCAAAGAGCTACCTTCGACTTCGATAGGTCGTCGGAGTTGATCACTCCGGATTCTTTGAATTCCTCGTAGAGGTCGTTGCCTTCACGAGTGCGCTCGCCCACACCACCAAAGACAGACACACCACCGTGTTCTTTGGCGATGTTATTGATCAGTTCCTGAATCAGCACGGTCTTGCCAACACCGGCACCACCGAAGAGGCCAACCTTGCCGCCTTGACGGTAAGGAGCCAGGAGATCAATCACCTTGATGCCAGTTTCAAAAACTGTTGGTTTGGTCTCTAGCTCAGTGAGTTTTGGTGATGGTCTGTGAATCGGGGCAGTTGCATCGGTTGTAACAGGACCCTGCTCATCAACTGGTTCGCCGAGCACGTTGAAGATCCTGCCCAGAGTGGCTTCACCAACGGGCACGGAAATTGCAGCGCCGGTGTCGAGGGCTTCCATGCCACGAACCAGACCATCCGTGCTGCTCATGGAGACCGCACGCACTCGATGGTCGCCGAGGAGTTGCTGCACTTCGGCAGTGATGGCAACATCCTGACCGGATGGGTTCTTGCCCTCAATGCGAAGGGCATTGAGGATCTTGGGCAGCTTGCCGGCAGGGAATTCCACATCCAGAACCGGGCCAATCACCTGACGAATGACGCCCTTGGTGCCGGCGGTGGCGGTAGCTGCAGCGGCCATAAGAAAATAGAGTTTTGCAAGGGGTTGCGTGTCTAACGCATTCCCTTTCAGAGCGGCGCAACATTACCACTGCATGGCGAGATCTTCTCAGGGTTCGGTGACCCGCACAGGGATCGACTAGTCGGCACAGCATCAACACACATAGGGTTGGCACTCAATGGCCACGAGTGCTACTCCAGGTCGTTATGTGGTGCTTCGGCGCCCTGTTCTTGCTCTTTCAATACACCCATGGCAGCTGTTTCTCTCAGCGTCTCCACCGTTAAGCCTCTCGGAGATCGCGTTTTTGTGAAAGTCTCTGAATCAGAGGAGAAAACTGCGGGCGGCATCCTTTTGCCTGATACCGCCAAGGAAAAGCCCCAGGTGGGCGAGGTGGTTCAAGTTGGCCCTGGAAAGCGCAATGACGATGGTTCCCGCCAGGCTCCCGAAGTGGGAGTTGGTGACAAGGTTCTTTACAGCAAGTACGCAGGTACAGACATCAAGCTCAGCACAGACGAGTACGTGCTGTTGTCCGAGAAGGACATCCTTGCTGTCGTCAACTGAGCTTTGCGGCTGACTCTGACTTTCAGCTGACACCGGCTTTCAACTGACCAAATCCATCATTTTTAAAGGACAACGCCTCCCATGGCTAAGCGCATTATTTACAACGAGCAAGCTCGACGTGCCCTTGAGCGCGGCATTGACATCCTGGCCGAATCCGTGGCCGTCACATTGGGCCCCAAAGGCCGCAATGTGGTGCTTGAGAAAAAGTTTGGTGCACCCCAAATCATCAACGATGGCGTCACCATCGCTAAAGAGATTGAGCTTGAAGATCACATTGAGAACACTGGTGTTGCTCTGATCCGTCAGGCAGCTTCGAAGACCAATGACGCTGCAGGTGATGGCACGACCACAGCCACTGTTTTGGCCCATGCCATGGTGAAGGCCGGCTTGCGCAATGTGGCGGCTGGTGCCAATGCAATCTCCTTGAAAAAGGGGATCGACAAGGCTTCCGACTTCCTCGTGAGCAAGATTGAGGAGCTCGCCAAGCCGATCAGTGACAGCAACGCCATCGCTCAGTGTGGAACCATTGCTGCCGGCAACGACGAGGAAGTGGGTCAGATGATTGCTGACGCCATGGACAAAGTTGGCAAGGAAGGTGTGATCTCTCTTGAAGAGGGCAAGTCGATGACCACTGAACTGGAGGTCACCGAGGGGATGCGTTTCGATAAGGGCTACATCTCCCCTTACTTCGCCACTGACACTGAGCGGATGGAGGCTGTGCTGGATGAGCCCTACATTCTCCTCACTGACAAGAAGATTGGCTTGGTACAGGATCTGGTGCCTGTGCTCGAACAGATTGCCCGCACTGGCAAGCCCCTGCTGATCATTGCTGAGGACATTGAGAAGGAAGCTCTCGCAACCTTGGTGGTCAATCGTCTTCGTGGTGTGCTGAATGTGGCTGCCGTGAAGGCGCCTGGGTTTGGTGATCGCCGTAAGGCCATGCTCGAAGACATGGCAGTGCTGACCAATGGTCAGTTGATCACCGAAGACGCCGGTCTTAAATTGGACAATGCCAAGCTGGAAATGCTTGGTACAGCGCGCCGTGTGACCATCAATAAGGACACCACAACGATCGTTGCCGAAGGCAATGAGACGGCGGTGAAAGGGCGTTGCGAGCAGATCAAAAAGCAGATGGACGAGACTGACTCGACCTACGACAAGGAGAAGCTGCAGGAACGACTTGCCAAGCTGGCCGGTGGCGTTGCTGTTGTGAAGGTTGGTGCTGCCACCGAAACCGAGATGAAGGACAAGAAGCTCCGTCTTGAAGACGCCATCAACGCCACCAAGGCAGCAGTTGAGGAAGGCATCGTCCCAGGTGGCGGCACCACACTGACTCACCTCGCTTCTGATCTGCAGAAGTGGGCTAATAGCAACCTCAGCGGTGAGGAGCTTATCGGTTCCAACATTGTGGAGGCTTCCCTGGCTGCTCCCTTGATGCGCATTGCTGAGAATGCAGGCGCGAATGGTGCTGTCGTGGCCGAGAACGTCAAGAGCAGGCCTATCAGTGACGGCTATAACGCTGCTACTGGGGATTACATCGACATGCTTGCTGCAGGCATTGTTGACCCTGCCAAAGTCACCCGTTCTGGTTTGCAGAATGCGGCCTCGATTGCTGGCATGGTGCTGACCACTGAGTGCATCGTTGCTGATTTGCCAGAGAAGAAGGAGGCAGCTCCTGCAGGTGGTGGCGGCATGGGTGGTGACTTCGACTACTGATCAAAGCCGGGACTCTTCGGAGTCCCACAAGTCACATGTCATCAAGAACAGATCAAAAGCACCCTTCTGGGTGCTTTTTTTTGGCCGATATCAAGGACGATCGCTGGTAGTAACTCTTAGAGAGTTGTGCTGATCAAGAGTCATGATCATTGCTGTCTTGATGCTTGCATTGCAAGATCAATTTGAAGCTGAACTTACTTTGGGAATTTTTATGACATCGCTTTTCTTAATGCATAGACAGCGGCACCAGTGCGTTCGTAAATGTGCACTTTTGTGCGCTTCATCTCGATGCCATATGGATTAGTGAAGATCGCAAATAGTATGCGCGCAAATCTAAATAAATTCTTCTTTGTTGATGTTTTGCTTGCGTCTTCCTGTTTGACCAGTAACAGTATCTCTTCGGTAATAATTTTGTTGTCGCTAAATGCTTTTAGCATCTTTTCTTTCTCTGAACTGTTGATCGTATCGAGGATGATCCTTAGGCCTCTGATTGAGTCTCGGTCGCCTCTTGTAATCTCCCTGGTAATACTTTGATAGAGATTCTCCCATTTGTATGGCTCTTCTTTGAATAGATATGATGCCGGACTACTTGAGCTTGCCTTTGACAATCTCGCCTTTTCGTCTTCTTCATTTTGTTGTGATTTCCAGTAATCATATAAAGGAGAAGCCTTTTTTATGATTGTTGCAAGTTCTTTTCCTTTGGGAGGCATTTGATTTTCAGGGCAAATGATTTTTTATGGAGCACTGATTTGTTGGCAAGAATGCAACTGAATGGGCTGGCAGCCTCTCGCTGAGCTGCAGACTGGCTAATTATTTGACGCTTTGATGGTCAATACCTGTTTCTTTCTCATAGGCAATGACCAGGTCGACCAATTCTTTCTTGAGTAATCCTTTTAGCTTATCATTTGACTCCTTGGCGGGAACTATTTGATTTCCATTCGTTTGTGTGTCTTTGGTTACCCCAGCATTAAGCAGAGAGACAAGCCTTTTAAATGAGTCAAAAACAATAAAAGTAATCCTGATAAGAAGTAAGATGATTGTATCGGTTGTGATCTTTTCTTCTGGCGCCTTTGACGTCTTCTCCTCTGGTGCCTTTGCCATTTTGGGTTTCCGATAAATGTCTTGTCGATAAGAAATCAGTAGAGCAAGTCGCCATCGCCTACACTTTGATTATAGCTTGAATCCCATTTGGAGCATAGTGTTTAGCCTCTTGATTTTAGCAAAGGAGCTTTGACTTGTTTTTGGGCGCAAGACACTTTGCCGCTTGACTTCTCATCCCTTCGTTTTGTTGTTGTATTCATTGCAAGCCGCAGAAGCAGATTGTAATTCTTCGACTATGCATCAGAGATTCTCTCTTTATTGTCTTTGCCGCTTATCATATGCAACATAGCTTGATGTGTTATTTGAGCCATTTGTGCTTACTTAAGCATCACTAAAATTGCTTTTTGGGCTCAGTGATGATATTCCTATTGTGCTCAAGATGATCTTTGCTTTCCTGCGGCTGCTTTAGGCCTGCGCATGTTGCTGATCGATGGCAATTGCCTGTTTTAAATAATAACTTAAGGCAGGCAATCTTTTGAATAAGCTATGGCTCTGTTAACTCGCAGTGAGTGTGGAGAGGCATGCTTCCCTTCCTGCTGCAATGCTCAACTTTCTTTTTGCTTTGAGGTGTATTCCCATAGTGGCCTTGCTTCTGAGTTATGCAGAAGGCGTTGAGTTGCAGCTTGGTATGTAAAAAATGGTGATGAATTCGATATCGATTGGAAAGGTTCATCACATTTTTGTTCAATCCTTTTAGCAATGATCCTGCTTGCCTACGGAGGAATCAAAGCTCAGCTCAAGTGAGCCAGCCAGCGCTAAGGATCACTGCAAGAGTCAAGAATATGGCTAGGCATGTCCAGGTGATCCTGTCCAAGGTTGCCTCGGCACTGCTGGTGCTTGTGAAACTGGAGCTGCCGCTAGCGGATATCCCTCCCATGCCACCACCCTTGGGGCTATGCAACAGGACCAACAGCATCAAGAGAACGCCAGAAGCGACCCAGACCCAGGAGAGAACAGAGGTAATCATGGCCTCAGTCTAGGGATGTGTTGATCATGCTCTGACCTCAGCTCGCGATCGTTCGCCTCAAACGGGTTGAGGGAGTCTTGCAGAGGGTGTTGGTGACTCAATGGCTTGAATCAACGTGAAGCCTGACATGGCATCGGGCTTAGGTAAATCCAGCAGTTGCAGCAGCGTGGGTGCGATGTCAGCCAGGCCACCGCCTGCACGCAGCTGGATGTCATTGCCGTAGCCAGACAGCTTGCGTTTCTCTCCTTCTACCAAGATCACAGGCACGGGGTTCGTGGTGTGAGCCGTCCAAGCCTGACCATCTGAACCTTGCATCAGTTCGGCATTGCCATGGTCTGCCGTGATCAACAGAGTGCCGCCCATTCGTCCGGTCGAATCCAGCAATCGGCCGATGCAGCGGTCCACGGTGCTGATGGCTTCTTGAGCGGCTCCCATCACACCGGTGTGCCCGACCATATCTGGATTGGCGTAGTTGATGATGACCAGTGAATACACGCCACTCTCAATCGCGTTCACACAACTCTCGGTCAGCGTGTCCGCAGCCATCGCTGGAGCCAGGTCGTAGGTGGCCACGCGGGGGGATGGCACAAGATGACGCTCCTCGCCTGCTAGTGGCTGTTCGATTCCACCATTCATGAAATATGTGACGTGGGGATACTTCTCTGTTTCGGCGGTGCGGTATTGGCGTAGGCCGTGTTCAGAGACCACCTGACCGAGCAGATCGTCGAGTGATTCGGCTGGGAAGGCAACTGCTACAGGGAGATCGTGTTCGTACTGGGTGAAGGTAACGACATCGAGGCTGGGCTGATTGGCTCGAGGGAAACCATCGAAGTCTGGAAGAGTGAGGGCTTGCACCAATTGCCTGGCGCGGTCAGGACGGAAGTTGAACATCACGAGGCCATCCCCGTCTTTGAAGTAGTTATTGCTAAGACGTGTGGGTTCTAGGAATTCGTCGGTGGTGCCGTTGGCATAACTTGCGCTGAGAACGTCTCCGGCAGTGACTCTGCTGATCGATTGATTTGGGTCGGTGAGTACCTCATAGGCCCTGATCGTGCGCTCCCAGCGGTGGTCACGGTCCATGGCCCAATAGCGGCCGCAGAGGCTGGCCAACTCACCGACTCCACTGGCGTTGATGGCGTCTTCGATTTGGTGTAGGTAGTTGCTCGCGCTTTGAGTCGGGGTGTCTCGTCCATCGGTGATGAGATGCAATGCCACTTTGTTGAGCCCAGCGGCGGCAGCCCAGTGCAAAAGACCGCAGAGATGGTTTATGTGGCTATGGACACCGCCATCGGAGCAGAGTCCCAACAGGTGAAGTGTGCCGTCAGACTTGCGCAACCGTTCGGCTAAGGCAATCAGGGCAGGAGTTTGCCCCAGCCTTCCGGCTTGTACGGTTTCACTAATGCGAACGAGTTCCTGACGGATCACCCGGCCAGCACCGATGGTGAGATGACCGACCTCAGAGTTGCCCATCTGGTTGTCTGGCAGCCCGACAGCGGCACCACTGGCTTCGATCAGGGTGTGGGGGTAGGCATGCCATAGGGCATCCATGATTGGAGTCTCAGCACTACGGATGGAGTTGTGCTCAAGTTCCTCACGATGTCCCCAGCCATCAAGGATCGCCAGCACTACAGGTGCAACCCGGCCGAAATGCCTTGAATTTCCGGAACTGCTGGTGGACATGTTCACACTCGGCTATTGCTTATTAAGGACTTCTCCGGATTGAAGTTACTTCCTCCTTTGGTCTTGGTCTGCATTTGTGCTGACTTCCGTCAGCTTTTACGCATTGATTGTTGTTGGAGGCAGGAGAAGATCGGCATAAACTCACGTCTTAATCGTCACGACCATGATCGACAAAGGTAGTGATGAACGGGTTGAGATCCTCTCTGAGCAGGAGCTCGGTCGCACCCTTTCGCGCCTTGCTTCTCAAGTACTTGAGTCTGTTTCTGATAGTCGGGAGCTTTTGTTCCTGGGAATTCCTACGCGAGGGGTGCATCTGTCTCGTGTCTTGGCCAAAGAGTTGGAACCCATTGCTGGCCATAGCATTGATCAGGGAAGTTTGGACCCCACCTTTCATCGTGATGATCTGGGTCGAGTCGGTACTCGGATGGTGCAACCCACCGATCTCCCCAACAGCGTTGAGGGGCGAGAGGTTGTGTTGGTGGATGATGTGATTTTTACCGGCCGCACAGTGCGCGCTGCCCTTGAAGCTCTTCAGGCCTGGGGCAGGCCTCAGCGGGTGATGTTGTTGGTGATGGTGGATCGCGGGCACCGGGAAGTGCCGATTCAACCAGATTTCTGTGGTCGCAAAGTGCCGACTCGTCGCACGGAAAGCATCGAATTGCGCCTCTCTGATGTGGATGGAGAAGAGGGGGTTTACTTGCGCCAGTTGCCTTGATGAGGACTACACGCTGAGCTGGTGAACTTTGTCTTCATGCATCGGCGCTGTTCGTCTTGATGACAGAGGTCAGTTCAGCCCATGGTCGTCTTGCCTTTGGATTGTGTTGAGGTTGGTGTGGATCAATCAGTTACTGCACGGTGCCAAGCTTTTGCTTGTCTAGCCGCTCACCACTGCGTAGATCTAGCCCCTCCATCTGCAGCTGGGCATCGTCGTCGATGGAGAATTGCAACCTCAGGCAGTCTTGCCCCGGCTGACCGGGTGGTTGTAGTGCAAGCGAAGCTGTAGGGCAGGTTC
Source organism: Prochlorococcus sp. MIT 1327 (assembly GCF_047304785.1). Lineage (NCBI taxonomy): Bacteria > Bacillati > Cyanobacteriota > Cyanophyceae > Synechococcales > Prochlorococcaceae > Prochlorococcus > Prochlorococcus sp. MIT 1327. Next base: position 2,278,812 of record NZ_CP138972.1, on the reverse strand, counting down.
CTGGCCAGGGATGCAGTTTGCGCTCTGCTGGTTTTGATTGCAGGGTTGGCATTCCATCGATGTAGATGACCTCATGGCTCTCGTTGATGTCTGGTTCAGCAAGCACCACCTCCAGCTCCAGTTGATCGATCCGGCTGGCGGCCAGCACAAGCTCAAGGGGGGCGGTTGTTGGCCAGGGTTGACCGGCGAGGAACAGCGGATGCCAATGATGTTGTCCACCGCGCTGATCCCAGCAGCGCAGAGAGACTCCGCGGTGCAGTACATCCTGAACTTTGACCCCCGGTGTGAGTTGCAGGGCTCCAACAGCAACGGCCTCTATGGGGGGAGGCGTGAGGAGTGGGGCTGGTTGCGTTTGCTGCTGCAACCAACTGCGAACGAGGGGGATTTGTGCACCGCCGCCGACGGCTACGACCCCCTGTAGGTCTTTGAGTTCGCAACCATTGCCACGCCCCCTTGCCAGGGTTTCATTGAGCAGGCTGGCCAGGCTGTTAAGAAAGCCTCTGGCGATGAGCAGCTCTTCCAGCTCCCTGCGGCAGAGACGTAGAGGCAGGACTTCATTGCCTTCTGAATCGGCGGCAATCTCCAGCTGGGTGGCCTCGGCGCGAAGATCCACCTGGCTAAGGCGGCATTTGAGCCTCTCTGCAGCATTGAGGAGTGTTTCTGAGAGCGGAACGTCGGGATAAAGATGATTGGCAATCCAATGATCGAGGTCCCGTCCACCCAGCTTCAGTCCAGCCTTTCCAAGCACGCGTGCGCAGCGCAGGGCTTGTTTGCTGCTGTCCTGGAGATCTTGGCCAGCAAATCGAAGTAATTGGGCGATTGGAGCCGCCCGTCCTTCACCACCCTCGAGGGCCACGAGGGAGAGATCAATGGTGCTGCCACCTATGTCCATCACCAACAGCTTGGAGCCTGGGGGTAGGCCGGCACCCATGGCAGCGGCGGTGGGTTCATCAACCAGAGCGATCTCTTCGACCGGCAGTGTTGTGCAGACCTGATTCAGCCAGGTTCTGTAGGCGCGATAGCTCTCCACTGGCGCAGTGAGCACAAGACGTCGCACCTCGATATGGGGAGGGAGTCGGCGCCAGATCTGCTGCAGCAAGATTTCTCCGGCCTGTTCTGGCGAGAGGCAAGAGCCATCGCTTTTGGTTGGATGAGGTGCACCGATCCAGCGCTTGAAGTCTCTGCTCAAGCTTGGGTGACCCTGCCCCACCAGGCCTGCTTCGTCCACTTGCTGCCCCACTAGAGGGTTGGGGTCATTGCTTTGGCCGGCCCAGATCAAACTGGGGACTTCTCCAGGGCGACGGCTGATTGGTGGGAGATCGAGGAGTTGAGGGCTGGCAGCACGTTCAGCTTGGAAGGCCACAACCGTGGTGGTGTTCCCAAGGTCAATGGCAAGGGTGCCAACTTGTTGGAAAACCTGAAGCTTTTCTTCGCCCTCTGGGGGCATGTCCATGGCCATGGCCAGGTTGTAGTCATCACAAGGTTAAGAGACAATGACCATGGATCGGTTGCAGCGCCTGGTGCTCTCTTTTTATCGAGAGGACCCTTGCATTGAGGCTGAGCTCGAACCGTTGCTCGATTGCCGCATGACCCGTAGTTGGGGGAGCATCCGGATTGAGTGTGTGGATGAAGAGCACTTGGAGGAAGTCAGCGCTTTGCTGACCCATCTGAGGCTTCCCTTGGCGGCCTTGGGACTTGGCCGACAGATTGTTTTGCGGGTGCCGGGTTCTTTACAACGGACCTATCCCATGCATGTGCCCTTTCACAGTGATCTATTGGCCTAATGCTGAGCAGCGCTCGCCTACAGTGACCTTGAGAGATAAGAAGTTTCTGTGATCACATCGGGAGTGGAACCCAAAGACCTTGCCAAGCGTGGGGAGAGTCTCATCCGTCAGTCGAGCAACCGCTACCTCACTACGGTTCGAATTGCGTTTCGGGCGAAGCAGCGCCGTTTTGATGATTTTGATGGCCTTTTGGAGGAATCGAGTGTGAAGCCGGTTCAGCGAGCCATCGTTGAACTAAGCGACGAGCAGGACCAACCGGATCTGCTGCCTGGCTGAGGTGATGATTCAACAGGAGGGCCCTGGCTGGCGACTTGCCAGGGACCCTGCTAGGACATCCTTCCCGGTGCTGATTGGAGGGGAAGGCTGGGCTATCGAGCTCACTCAAGATGAGTGGCAGTGTTTGCAGTCTCTGGTTGTTGAACTCACTGATCAACATCAGCAGCTTGTTGATCAGCTGCTGGCAGAGGAATCTGTCTGTCTGGAGATGGAACGTCAGCCGTGGTGGGCTTGTCTGGATGGGGATCGTCACAGCTGGAGCCTGCAGGTGATTTTGCAGGGCGATGGCGAGAAGGCTCGTGGCGCTGAAGGATGTTGGTCGGTACCTGCTGCGCAAGCGATGGCCACTGCGATGAGAACCACCTGGGACTTTGATCAATGATTAGAGAGGCTGATCGATAGCGGGATCATTGATCTTTCCCCGAGCTTGCACAAGGTAATTCACAGTTTTTCCACAGCCTGCAGGTTTGAATCGCCCTCTCGGCTCAAGCATGTGGAAAAAGGTCTGCTTAGGTGCTTGCCCCCTTGACGTGGATCGTTCTTGCTTCCCATCGAGACTGCATGCTGACAGCCTTGCAGTGGAAGGCTGTCAGAGCGTTGTTCTCGCCATGAGATTGATTGAGATGAGGTCTTTGGGTAGGTCTTGACGGGAGTGGTTCAGATGTGGAGAACTGGTGTCGTGTTCTGGAGTCAAGATGCACTTGAGGGATGTCCAAGAGATCGCAGAAGAAACTGTGAGACAACCGATGGTGCAAGCTCAGAAGGTGCAATCCCAGGAGGTTGTAGAGGATGCCAGGCTGGATGGCGTGGTCAGCTTCCAGGCCGAACTGCCTCTGCCTCTGCAAGAGGCTATGGCAGGCTTTATCGAGACATGTCCCAATTGGGATCAGTATCGGTTGATCAAAGCAGCTTTGGCTGGCTTCCTTGTGCAGAACGGGGTGGATTCAAGAGAGATCACCCGTCTTTACGTGGCCAACATGTTTCGCAGCGATTCTCTGATGCAGGGATTTTGAATGCTGCTGCTGGCTTATTCGTTAGTGGCGGGAGGGTGCGCCTTACTTGGCTGAAGCGTCGTTAGCTGGCTTGTGGTTCGAGCAACAGACATGTTCCTGGCATCTGGTCTGACGACAAGAGCAGCCCTTCTGTGATTGGTTTTGAGGAAGGCTTAGTGGAGTGGTCCAAGCCATTGCAGCAGATCATTGGCAGTGCTTTTGGGAATTGGCAAGATTGAGAGGCGATTGCCCTTGCGAAGCACTGGTAGTTGCTCAGCGCTGTATTTGTCCCGCAGACTTTCTAGACTTAGGAGTTCGCTAAAGCGTCCGAGATAATGCAGTCGAACGCAATCCCAGCGCGGCTTGTCTGGTGATGACTTTGGGTCGTAGTACTTGGCTTTTGGATCAAATTGTGTGGGGTCCACCAGGCCGGTTTCAATGACCTCCATGAGCCCTACGATTCCAGGAGGCTTGCAGTTTGAGTGATAAAAGAATGCTTTGTCTCCTATGAGCATCGAACGCATAAAATTGCGTGCTTGGTAGTTGCGAATCCCATCCCAGAGGGTGTTGCCTTCTTTTTGGAGGTGGTTGATGCCGTAGGCATCGGGCTCGCTTTTCATCAACCAGTAGTTAGGGTCTTGTTTTGTCATAGGATCTAAAAAAAAGTGGTGGTTTGGATAAGGTTTTGCTAGCCCCCTTCCTAGGGGTCTTATTCGTTATGAACCTTTCTAGCTAATCGAGCTATAGAGGCATTCCTTTGAAAAGGTAATTAACTTGATGCCAATCCCTATTGAAAATCTGTGTCTTTGGATCTGATTGCTTGCTATCGCAACACTGGTTTCGAGGCTGTTGCTGATGGGGTGATGTCATTCTTTGATCGGCGCCTTGATCTTCAACATAGTGGAGTCGCATTCGGCAATAACTCATCTTCATCCGAGGCAGAACCAGCCAAAGTGTCAACCGATATCAGCCTTGTTGCAATTGATCGCTCAGATCCAGAGGCATTTGCTCTTGCAGATGTGATTGTTCGAGGTGTTACTGCTGCTCTCGATCAATATCTTAAGGATCGTCCGTTATTTAGAGACTGCTCTCCAGAACAGTCTCTGTTTGTTATTCCGATTTTTAATATCCAACGTTATGGTCCTGGGGAAGGTTTCAAACGCTGGCATTGTGATTGGACTATCAGCGATGAGGCAACTGAGCCTGTTCATAGAATGCTTGCTTGGATCCTTTATTGCAATGATCTTGATTCGGCTGGTACTGAGTTTTATTGGCAGCAACATCATGAATCTGCAGAGCGAGGAAAGCTAGTCATTTTCCCTGCAGGCCCATCTCATATTCATCGTGGCCAAGTGAATCATAAAAGCACTAAAACGATTGCTACAGGCTGGATTAATGCAGGCAGTAGAGACTCTTATCTTTCACGTTTGGCAGACTCTTGAAACTTTTGTTCAAAAGCAAATTCTCAGCCCAAGATTCATAAATTTTTATACTGAGTTCGTTAAATGTTGATTCTGAGACTCTTTAGTGAATTGTTGCCTTTGCTGGCACTCGGCTATTTGATTGGTCGCTTTAAAGCAGAACTTGCATCTCAAATAGCGCCACCTCTTATCAACTTTGGTATACCAGTAAGCCTGATGGGTCTTCTGCTCAAGAGTGGGATGGATTGGCGCCTTTTTGAGGCCCTTGCGATGTCATTGCTTACGATTGGATTGCTGATAGTTGTCATTAGAACTTTCCCAAAAATCAGAACTATTATTGGTAAGCGAAGTTTGCTGTTGGGTAGTGTCTTTGGGAATTCAGGCCATTTAGGGATTCCTGTTTCATTGGCTCTTTTGCCAAGTCAAGCACTCAGTTTTAGTATTGGTTATGACCTTGCCTCCACGTTACTTGTATGGAGTTTAGGACCCATACTTTTCGCAAACTCCTCATCCGAATTGAAGGGAAGAGCTGCTTGGACTAATCTTTTAGGTGTTCTGACTAGTAGTCCTGCGACGAAGGGACTGGTTGGGGCATTTTTTGTTCAGTTGACTCCATGGAATGATCAAATCACCTCTGCTCTTTGGGCCCCATCCAGAATTGTGATTGTTCTAGCTCTAATGATTGTTGGGATCCGTTTGGGCTCTTTTGGGTCTGTTAATAATCCAGGAATTAGAAACTTGTTCTCATTAGTTGGACCTAGCTTGCTGATAAAGCTGATGTTTCTTCCTGCCTTAATGTTGACGCTTGCCAAGGTTTTTGGCTTGTCAACTTTGATGTCTAATGCCCTTGTCTTGCAGGCGGCTACACCCACAGCTATATCTGTTTTGTTGTTAGCGGAAGCAAGTGGTAAGGAGCAACACGTTGCGGCTTCTTTAGTGGCTTGGAGTACTTTGATTTCATTGGCGACAATCCCTATTTGCTATTTAGTTCTTCAATCGATTAATTAATTCAAGAATTGAAGTTATTCTCAAAAAAATCATAGAGGCGACTTCTTGTTAATGAATTGCCTGAGTTGGCTAACGATTTTTGACTCCCTAAGTATCTTTACTCTCTTTCAACAGGAAGTTTTCACTGCTTACTCGTTGATGGTCTGTCTTATGTTGGCCATGGTTGAGATTTGAGGAATTGATGTTTGTGCTGCTGCTAAGGTGTATTTGGAAAGCATTTCTCGATGAGCTTTAGAGAATGCTAATTGTGGTAGAAGTGATAAGATCTAGGCCTGCAGACTATCAACAATGAGTTTATATCAAAGATGTTAAGTTTTCTCGGCAATTACAGTGCTTGAGTAGACCGGGGATGAGGCATACCCATCTGGGCTTTTACTTGCTAACTTCTGCGCTCTTGCAAGTTCTAAACGCACTATGATGAGCGCGAGCAGTCTGCAAGTCTTACCGATGGATTTTTCTGGTCCGGGTGCAATTGATCAAGCGATTGAGGCAGGGATAGATCTTGATGGCAGCCCAATTCCTGTGGAGATGCTCAAACTCTACAAGGAAGTCATGGATCAAGAAGGTGCGAGAAAGAGGAGTGGAGTCAAGAAGTCTATGCGTAATCGTATCGTCCGTTCAGGAGCCAAGCATTTCGATCAAGAGATCCTCAATCAACGTCTTATCGCTGCTGGATGGGAAGGCTTGACGTCAAAGGAGATTGCATTTTTCTTTGGCTGATTCAGACTGCATAAGTGCGATATCTTTGATAAACGATTTGTTGATCGTTAACCTTTTGATGGCTACCTCTAGGCCGAGAGTTGTTATCAAATAGACACTTATATTCGTCAATAGGTTTTGATTTGACTATTGCTCTAGACGTTGGTGTGATTAAATTGATTGGCATGAGGGTGATTGTTCTTTGTCTAGCCGCGAAGTCAAGCATGAAAGCAGATTGACAAGTCTTCCTGCTTCACAGGAGCTTTTAAAGCTTGAAGCCTCGGCGAGAAAGCAAGGCAGCGGGATTGAGATTAATTCACTCAATGGACTTTGGAAGTTTGTATCTGTTTGGAAGCAAGGCAAAGAGAAAAAAGACTTCTTCTCTTCTTTGATGCTTCGATTTTTCTCTGCGAGCCTAGAGCTCAGGCAAGAGAATGGGAGTCATGAATGCTTGCCTTTGGTGATTGCTAACTCTGTTGCCATTGGCTTGCTAAAGCTTGAATTCACAGGTCGAGGGGCGCTCAAGGGATCGCAGCCTCTACTGCCTTTCTTTTTTGATCGAATCACAGTTAGTTTTGCTTCAAGGGTTTTATGGAGCCGCTCGCTTGATGTGCCCGAAGAGAAAGAAAGGCCTTTCTTTGCTCTGATCTCAATGGCCCCGAACGAAGACTGGCTGGCGGCTAGAGGCCGTGGGGGCGGCCTTGCGCTTTGGCTCAAGGGCTAAATCAAACAAGCAGCCCATTAAGGTTTAATATTGCCCTGGCTATTATTAATCGATAAACCAGTAGGATTGCCGTTACAAATAGAGCACCAGTCGCATCATTGTCGAAGAGAGGAATGAGCATGAAGTTGAGGCTAGTGATCAGTTGGCCGTAGATTAGGCCCTTAAATGTGGTGCAATTAGGTTGCGGAAATGTTCGCCGCGGGCTTCGAAATCTTGGTATTGATCAAAACTTGCGCAGGCAGGTGAAAGCAACAGGCAAGCGGCTTGTCGCTCTAGGCCCAGTGGAATGGCCAAAGTCACAGCAGCGTTGAGGTTGCTGCAGCAATGCAACTCACCACTGAAGCCAGATGTTTGGATCAGCTCTTGCAGTTCTGAAGCGCCTGCACCAAACAGGATTACAGCGCAGGCGTTCTGATCCAATTGCTTGAGCCATCCAGAAGCATCGCCCTGTTTGGTTTGCCCACCTGCAAGCACAACTGCAGGAGCAGGGACGGCCTTGAGGCCCACACAGGCGGCGTCATAGTTCGTGGCCTTGCTGTCGTTGTAGACGCTCATTTGCTGGATATGCCCAAGCTGTTCGAGTCTGTGAGGCACGCCTGGGAACGAGCGCAGGCTGGCTTCGATGGCCTTTGCTGGCAACCCCGTTTGCCGGGCTGCGGCTGTCACCAGCAGCAGGTTTTGAAGATTGTGTTGTCCAGGCATGGCCAAAGCCGAAGCGGCAAAAAGCGCTCCTTGCGGTTCCCTAACCAGCCCCTCAGCGTCAATCCAAAAGTCGGCGCGATGGTTTGCAGTACCAGGCCCTTCGCTGCTCACCCACAGCCCCTTATCCCAGCTGGATCTTTGGCTGCGAAGATCTGGATCATCGCCATTGAAGATGCGGATCTCTGAGCGCTCCAGTAGGCCACGCTTGATCGTTCGGTAAGCATCAAGGGTGCCGTGGCGTTCGAGGTGGTCGGGGGTGAGGTTGGTCCAAATGCCAATGCGTGGGGCAATCTCAGGGGCGGCTTCGATCTGGTAACTGCTGAGCTCCATGACCAGCCAGTCGGGGCGCTGTGCGTTTGGTTGCCGCCATTTGAGTGCGACTTCAGCCGCGGCATGGCCAACATTGCCGCCCATTGGTGCTCTGAGGCCATTGCTTTCAAGCAAATGATTGAGCAGGTGGGTCACTGTTGTTTTGCCATTCGTGCCGGTAATGGCGATCCATGGCAGATGGCTCAGGCTTCGCCAGGCCACTGCCATCTCTCCATCGATGTCGATGCCGCGTTGACGCAGTGCAGTCAGTGTTGGGTGGTCCCAGGCGATGCCAGGGCTGATGACCACGGCATCAAGTTGATCCAGCCAAGGGATGAAGCTCGTCAGCTCTAGAGGTTTGCCTAGCTCGACAGCAATTCCCTGCAGACGTAGATCAGCTGCCAAGCTTTGGAGATGGGGCTCGATGCTGCGCTCAAGCACTGTGACTTGATGTCCCTCTGCTTGCAGAAGTCGTGCCGCACCTATGCCGGAGCGTCCAAGCCCCACGACCACAGTGCGTGCCATCGATGAGTCCTGTGTTTGTAAGGGGAGTGGGCGATACTGGAATCGAACCAGTGACTCCTACCGTGTCAAGGTAGTGCTCTACCTCTGAGCTAATCGCCCGCGGGGCCCTTCGATCAGAGTGAGTGGTGACCGGTGGCTTTTCAAGCAGCGAAGCTAGCAGCCTGGCGATACGAATCTTCAGTGCCGCAGCATTTCCACCCGCCAGCGCTGACGCTTGGTCATTTCCAGCGCCAGCACCTTGAGCGTGCCTCGACCCTGAAGTTGCAGGCGATCGCCCACTACAAGTTCTCGACTTGTTTGTCGGACTGGTTCCCAGTTCAGGCGCAGATGACCTTGCTTGATTTGATTGACCACTTTGGCCCGCGATAGACCAAAGCCGGCCGAGGCGATTGCATCGATCCTGCAAGAGGCCTCAATACTGTTCAATCGGCGGGTCAGGCGATGAGCTGGTGGCTGCAGTTGAGCTACTGCCACGGCTTCACAGGTGATCTCTACCTCTCGCACCCTGCTGCTGCGGCCGTCGAGATTGACGGCTAACTCAGGAGTGCAAAGGGCTTGTGCACCGCGATCACCGCGAATCCACAGATCTCCAAGTTGTTCTGGTTGAGCGTCGATCGCCTCTAGGGCTTGGCGGAGATCTGTTGGGCTGGGGGCATCAAATAAAAAGTTGCCATGCAGCAGCAGACCATGAATCGGGGCTGCTTGTGAGGGAGTGGGGTGATGGTGATCTTCGCTGCGCCAGCAACACAGCCGCTGGCGTTCAGCGCCAGGGTGACCACCGTCGGCGTGCCAGTGCAGATCAGTGAGGGTGGAAAATCGATGCAGGGCTTCTTCCCGCAAGGGAGCAGAAACAAACGCACTCCAGCTGGGCTGCCAGGTCCGTAGCACTGTGTCTGCCTGGACGAGCAGGGCTTCCATGCCTTGTGGATCCAGGCAACCTTTGAGCAGCTCTTGCCTCGGCAAGATCACAGTTCGCTGAGGCTCGTTAAGGCGAGGGGATTGGCTTCTCGTAGCACTTTCCAGGGCAAATCGATGCCCATTGGGGTCTCTAGCAGCAGCAGCCACTGGCCTTGGTCATGGCGATTGCGCAGGATGCGAACGTCTTCAGCGTTTGGAATTTTGACGCTGATTGCGGCTGCATAACTACCCATCCAACCTGAGACGAGGCCCAGCAGTCCTCCGATGATTGATGCACCCAGGGTGCCGTAACTGGCAAAGGTATCCATATCTGTACTGAGCGTGATGAAGATGCCGAAGATGAAGCCAAACGGCAGCAACCAGACGGCCATCAGTTTTTGACGACGGCTACGGGTCAGCTTGGGGCTCAGCCTCTCGATTGAATCAATGTCCATCGATTGGAGTGGGTTGCCATTTCCCTTGGGCTCTGAGGCCGTTCTCTCAGGTTGTGTTTCTGAGTTGGTTGCCGGCTGAATCAGCTCACAGCGGGTTAGCGGGGTCTCTGCTGCCTTGAGTTGTTCATTCAATTGATCTGCGTGGTCTCTTTCGGCGAGAACAAGAACGCAAATAGCCATACAACACACCTCAATCGTTTGAATTCTGAACCCTGTTTTGTGATCTGCAGGGCTTGGAGCCTGTAGATCTCTACAGTGCCCTGCTGCAGTCTTGCGCCGGTTGATGACGAAAGTTCTGGTTTCAGACCCTATCGACCAAGCGGGAATTGACATCCTCGCTCAGGTTGCACAGGTGGATCAGCGTGTGGGCCTGTCAGAGGATGACCTCAAGGCGATGATCGGCGACTACGACGCGCTGATGATTCGTTCTGGCACGCAGGTCACGGCGGATGTGATCAAAGCCGGTGCACGTTTGCGCATCATTGGTCGGGCGGGTGTTGGCGTCGATAATGTTGATGTGCCGACGGCCACCCAACAGGGTGTTTTGGTGGTGAATTCGCCGGAAGGCAACACTATTGCTGCTGCCGAACAAGCGTTGGCTTTAATGCTTTCGCTCTCTCGGCATGTGCCTCAGGCCCATGCCAGCACGATGGCTGGGGGTTGGGATCGCAAGAAATATGTAGGGAACGAGCTCTATAAGAAAGTTCTTGGCGTGGTTGGGCTCGGCAAGATCGGCTCCCATGTGGCCCGGGTTTGCAATGCCATGGGTATGGAGGTCATCGCTTACGACCCCTTCATCTCTGCGGACCGTGCTCAACAGATGCAGGTGCGACTCTCAAGCTTGGAGAATCTTTTTGAGCAGGCCGACTACATCACCTTGCATCTCCCTCGAACTCCCGATACCGAGAATTTGGTCAATGCGGAATTGCTGGGCAAGATGAAGTCCACAGCAAGGCTCGTGAACTGTGCTCGCGGTGGCATCATCGATGAGTCAGCCCTTGCTGATGCCTTGACGGCTGGAGTGATTAGCGGGGCTGCCTTGGATGTTTATGCCCAGGAGCCATTGGCTACCGATTCGCCGCTGCGCTCTGTGCAGGAGCGCTTGATCCTTACGCCCCATCTCGGTGCCTCAACGACGGAGGCGCAGGAGAACGTGGCTGTGGATGTGGCGGAACAGATCCGAGACGTCCTGCTTGGTCTTCCTGCCCGCAGTGCTGTGAACATCCCTGGCCTCAGTGCAGAGATCATGGAGCGGCTCAAGCCTCATTTGCAATTAGCCGAGACCCTGGGGCTGTTGGTGAGCCAGCTCTCCGGAGGACAGTTGCAGGAGCTTGAAGTTCGTCTTCAGGGGGAGTTCGCTCAGCATCCCTCTCAGCCTCTGGTGATTGCTGCTCTCAAGGGCGTGCTGACCAGTGCCCTTGGCGATCGGATCAATTACGTGAATGCGTCCTTAGAAGCCAAGGGCCGTGGCATTCGTGTCTTGGAGGTCAAGGACGAGACAAGTAAGGATTTTGCCGGAGGGTCCTTGCAACTGACGACTCGTGGTGACCAGGGCGGTCACAGCGTGACGGGTGCGGTGTTTGCCAATGGCGATCTGCGCATCACCACCATTGATGAATTCCCGGTCAACGTGTCGCCTAGTCGACACATGCTGTTGACCAGGCACCGCGATATGCCTGGGATCATCGGTCAGTTGGGCTCCGTGCTTGGTGAACACAACGTCAACATTGCATCGATGCAGGTGGGGCGTCGCATTGTGCGCGGTGATGCGGTGATGGTGCTGAGCATTGATGATCCAATTCCGCCCAGCTTGCTGGTCACCATCCATGCGATCAATGGCATTAAGGAAGCCCATCCGGTCACCCTCTGATCAGGGCTGATGAGATGAACTCTGCTGCTGCTCTTCTCTGGTGGCGTCTTTCTCTGCCTATTGCAGATGAGCTGGAAGAGTCGATCATCTGGAAGCTGACAGATCTGGGTATCTGCCGACTTGCTGTTCAACATGCGCCTGAGAACTCTGAGCGCACCCTGTTGGCATGGTTGCCATCGTCTGAGTGGTCCGAGTCGGACAGAGATCAGCTGATGGTCAACCTGCGTCCTCTGGCAGAACCATTTGGCCTGAAATTAGCCAACCCCACTTGGTGCGAGGTGGCCGATGAAGACTGGAGTTTGAACTGGAAGCAAGATTGGCAACCCGATCCGGTGGGGCAGCGTCTGTTGATCTTGCCGGCTTGGTTGGATCTGCCGCAGGAGTATGCCGATCGGCTTGTTGTGCGAATGGACCCTGGCAGTGCTTTTGGTACTGGTAGCCATCCCAGCACTCGCCTTTGCCTGGAGGCGCTAGAGAGGAACCCCCCGCTGGGCTTGAGGGTGGCAGATCTCGGCTGTGGCAGTGGGGTGTTGGGTTTCGCCGCATTGGGTTTTGGGGCCAGGCAGGTGCTGGCCGCTGATACGGATTCTCAGGCTGTCTGCGCCTCTAGAGCCAATGCAGAGCTCAATCAGCTCGATTTAGATCGTTTCAGGGTTGTGCATGGTTCTGTGGATGCTTTGTCAGCGCAGTTGCAGGGAGAGGTCGTCGACCTACTGCTCTGCAACATCCTTGCTCCTGTGATTGAGGCTTTGGCTTCAAGCTTTGATCAGTTGTTGAGTGCGAATGGTCGATGTTTGCTCAGTGGCTTGCTGGTTGATCAAGCGCCAAGGCTTCAGGTGGTTTTGGAGGCGCTGGGATGGCGGGTGAATAGCCTGACTGAGCAGGGCTGCTGGGGGCTTTTAGATGTTTCTAAGCGGTAATTCTGCGCAAATTTTTATATAAGCCAGGGTTATCAGTACTCGTTCTTTGATTGGCCTTAGCCGGGCAGATTGCACGATCAGACTGTATTTTTGCTGTGAGGGTGTTAGAAGGAGCGATCCAGGGGGGTTTACTTCTGGATTTCTATGCGTTTCCATCCATTCCATGGCTTCCTACAAAGTCACCTTGATCAGCGAGAGCGAGGGCCTGAACAAGACCATTGAGGTTCCCGATGATCAGTACATCCTTGATGCTGCTGAAGAGCAGGGCATCGACCTGCCCTATTCCTGCCGTGCTGGGGCCTGCTCCACATGTGCAGGCAAGCTCACAGGTGGTTCTGTGGATCAGTCCGATCAGAGCTTCCTCGACGACGATCAGCTTGAGGCTGGTTTCGTGTTGACCTGCGTTGCTTATCCAACCTCTGATTGCACCATCAAGACCCATGCTGAGGAAGAGCTCTATTGAGCTCAGGGCAGTTGTCTCTGTTCCCGATCAGTGCTTGCGAATCGGGATCCCATCAGCCACCCTCAGCGGGTGGCTTTTTGCTTCATGGTGGTGTTGATGGCTCTGTTTTAGATGTGACGTCTGTTGCCCCTGCCAGAGCGGATGTCGATGTTGTGTTGGCGCACGGCAGTATTCACACCAGTCCTGGTGGGCAATACAGTTTTCGTGTGATTGGTTCTTGTTGCCGGCTGTTTGATCGCGAGGAACTGCCATGGCCTTGCTGTCGCCTTGCCTGGCGGAGCAAGGAGCCAAGTTGGCGACGTGTGGGCCGGCGCTTTGTTGCTGATGTGGCGGCTCGTCGTTGTCCGTCTTATGTCGTCGAGCTATTGCAGCCTGGTTCAAAGCCCACAGTCACAGTGCTGACATTGTTTTCTCAGCGTTTGACGCCGAGTTTGCAGGAGTGGTGGTATAGCCGTGGGCAGCTCTCCAAGGACCCAGCAAATCTGCTGCCAGCTTCGATGCTGCTTGCAAGCGAAGAGGCCCCATAGTGTTGCTCGGCTCAGGGGTGATTGGCTACTTGCTTGGCATTCTGATCAACGGCCAACTTGTTATGAGTGCGATTCACTTAGACAGCTGATCGAAGTTATTGATAGAGCATTTGCCAGCTTTGGATTGCATCAAACAGAAGCCAAAGCAGCTTTTTTTGAACGAGGCTTTGCGTATAGAAGCAGTAAATGATTTGCTGAGAAGGAGCGTATTGATAAAATTATCAGCCTGGAAATTGCTATTGATTGTGCTGAGCAGGCTATGTAAAAGCCTTGTTGAGGCATGATTGGGTCATCAGTGAAAACAGGCTTCGATTCTCACCTCAAAGTTACAGCTTGGGTCTTGAGAAGCTTGTCTGATCGCCACAAGAAGAAATGAGATCACTTTCCTCATGATTTGGTTTGGCTGGGAATGGGATGACATTTGTTTGTCTCCATCTCTCAGCTCAAGCGGTTGTAAGTAAAGTCAGAAATGCGGAAGTTCGTTCATCCATTCATGCCAAATCAGTTGGCGGCTGGAGGCATTGCTGCGCCATGCTTTGCCTTGCGATTGATGATTCATTTTTGTTTTGCCTGGCCATAGATGCCAAAGACTTTTGTTGATAACTGCAGGCCATGCTTCTGCTAGAAGTGATGCTGGCCAGCTGATTAGTAGCTTCAATGAGAGGTTAAAGAGAGCCCTTTTTGAATGGCTCATCTTTACTTTCAGTTCTGCAATCCAAATGCTTAAGCAAGGTGTTCTTGAACAAGCTTTTGAGAAGGCTTGATCGCTGTAAGGCTTGTCTTTTGCGGCAATCCTTGAGCTATGAGCAGCAGATCTTTGTGTAGAGCGCAGGCGAAGCCTCTCAGAGGAGATTGTTCTGAAGATCGGCGCCTTATTCAGGCCAAGCCTTCAAGCCAATCATTCCTCCCAGCGCGCGAGCGACAGGGCAGGCGGAATCAGTCTTGAGGCAGACCCTCGCCTGCAACCTGCTCATTTGATCTAGGGCGATTTGCTAGTTCCCCTGGGAGGTTGAGAGTATGTAGCTGACAAGCCTTGTCTCGCAGAAGAGATATCTCTCAATCAGCTTGTTCAATCAGTGATTAAGACAGGAACAAACACTGAAGTTTTAGATCGCTATTGCAGACAAGACTCTTTCAAACGAGATGATGGCCAGATTTGTCAGGCAAAAAAAAGGACCTCAGCTTTCGCTGAGATCCACTGATTGTTTTTTGCTTCTTGAGTGATCAGAAGTAGATCTTGCCACCACCCCATTGGTCGCCCTGTACTTTCTCAGCCGTGAGGATGTAACCGGCGATTAGGCGCAGGTCTTCATCGTTGAGCGTACGCATCTGAACGTAGACATCGCTGCTGCTGATGCCTGGGTGGGTGTCGGCAATGCTGTATTCCCCGTCATATGACATGGGATTTTTCAGGAATTCGACCAGGCCGTCCACGTTGTCACGAGGAGGTGATGCCAGTGAGAGAGCCTCAAGGTCCAGACCAACGTTTTGATTGGTCTTGGTGACGCCTTGGTTATGGCAGGTGGCGCAGTTGCTTTTGAAGAGCTTGCTAGCGCTCTTGATTTCTGACTCGCTGAAGGTTACCTGCTGTCCGCCTGAGCCTGCGGGAACGGTGAGGGTCTCGGCATCCCATTGGGCAGCCATGGCCGGAGAGCTAATGCTCAAGCCAATTATTACGGGCAAAACGATCAATAGTTTGATCAGGGACCGTCCCAGGGATGCAAAGAGAGAGGCCATGGAATACGCCAGTTACTGACAGAAGCGACAACACCTTGTATCACGGGGCGGGAGCTCTAAGGGCCGTAATCAAGAACTGTTGCAGCTCGGAGCGACTTCAAAACTGAGGAAATCCTTGGCGAGGATGGTGTTCGAAAAGATCGCTTGAGCTTCTCGTAGCAGGTCATTTGGGGTAACCGGATTGCCTGGCGCATAGCGGGGACTGAGGTGGGTCAATACGAGTTTCCCGACGCCGGCTTCGGCAGCTGTTTGGGCCGCCATGGTGCTGGTGGAGTGCTGCTTCTGATAAGCCATTTCTGCTTCGCTATGGGCGAAGGTTGCTTCGTGGATCAGCAGGTCCGCGCCTGCGGCTAGCGAGACAGCAGCTTCTGAAAACACCGTATCGGTGCAGAACACGATGCTGGCGCCTGGGCGCTCTGGTCCACAGAAGTCCCGGCCATCCACCACGCGGCCATCATCGAGGCTGACCTGTTCACCACGCTTTAAGGCGGCATAGACGGGGCCTGGCGGGATGCCGAGGCTTTGGGCTCGCTCAAGGTTGAAATGGCCTGGCTTGGGTTTTTGGTCCACGCGATAGGCGTAGGCCGGCACTCGATGGGTGAGCGGGGTGCAGCGCACCAGGATGTCTTTGTCTTCAAACACAATCAGGTTCTGCTCTGCTGCGTCTCGCACGCGATGAACCTTGAGGGGGTATCCGATCCTGGTGGAGCTATTGCGCAGCACGCCTTGCAGATAGCTTTCCAGTGGATCGGGGCCGTAGAGATCCACTCCGTTGCTGTTGCCGGATAGGCCGAGGCTGGCCAACAGACCCGGCAGGCCAAACACATGGTCGCCATGCATGTGGCTAACGAACACTCGTCTGAGTTGAGACAGACGCAGATCGCTGCGCAGGAACTGATGCTGAGTGCCTTCTCCGCAATCAAACAGCCACAACTCAGCACGTTGGGGCAGCCGCAGAGCCACGGCAGAAACATTGCGGGCTCGTGTCGGTACGCCCGAGCTGGTGCCGAGAAAGGTGACCTGCAAGGCCTTGCACACCCCAAAGACCATGCTGCCATGGCTTGGGGCCTGGCCTGGTTGTTGTGATCGGGGCACACTGAATGTCCTTGTTGAACATGTTGATTGGCTTTGCCAGCGCCGCTATGGGCTATGGGATTGGTCGGCGGGGTCACACTCACGGCCGTAAGCCCTGCTGCCGAGGTGATTGCTGTGCAGGAGCCAGTGATGCGGGTGCTGGTGCTGGAAGCATCAGCTCTGCGTCTGCGGGCTGATGCTGAGCAGCCTTTGCTTGTGGCAGGCCTGGGTTCGAGGGAGCAGAGGCTGAGGGCGCTTTCTGTTCGCAAGCAGCGCGGTCAGCTGCGGCTGACCCTTGAGGGGCGGTCGCGGCGATCGCTATCGCTTGCTTTGCAGCGTGAGCTCAGGGTTCGCAGTGCAGACCCACGCGGGATATGGCTGGGCAAGCGTCGCTATCGCGGTGAGTTGAGGGTTCGATCAGTTGGTGCAGGCTTGCAGGTGGTGAACCACCTGCGCGTTGAGGACTATCTGGCCAGTGTGGTGGGCAGTGAGATGCCGGAATCCTGGCCTCTGGCTGCACTGCAGGCCCAGGCGGTGGCCGCTCGCACCTATGCCCTCGCTCAACACGGCAAAGCAGGTGGTTTTGATCTCAAGGCCACCGTTGCCAGTCAGGTGTATCGCGGTGTGGAATCTGAAACCGCCAACACTCTGAAGGCGGTGGAAAGCACCCATTCGCTGGTTTTAGTGCATGGCGGCCAGTTGATCGATGCTGTTTTCCACAGCAGCTCTGGAGGGGCAACAGAAGCCAGCGGGGCGGTATGGAGCAAGCAGCTGCCTTATCTGGTCAGCGTGCCGGACCACGATCAACACAGCCCTGTGCATCAGTGGGACGTGTGGTTTGAGCCGCATCAGTTGCGAAGAGCGTTCCGCGAAACCGGTGGTTTGAGCAGCATTGCTGTGTTGGGCACCACGGGCACGGGCAGAATTCGCCAGGCTCTTGTGCAGGGTCCTCGTGGTGATTTGCTGCTGAGCGGCAAGCAGCTGCGCCAGCGTTTGGGTTTGAAGAGCACCTTGGTGCGCTTTGAAATGCTTGCTTCGAAGTCTGCAAAGCCTGGCGCAGGCGTTGGCCTTAAGCGCTTTGAGCACAGCTTTGGAGATAGAAAATCTTCTGGCGCTGGAACGGTTTTGATGGGGTCTTGGCGTGATCGAACAACAGCCAGCGTTGATGCCAATGCCAGTTTCATGGGCCTGACCCCGCCGCCGCCTGTGCCGCCTCTGCCGCTTCACTCAACACGCCGTTCGCGCCATCAGCCGCTGATGTTGCTGGCTATGGGGCAAGGTTTTGGCCATGGCGTCGGCATGAGTCAGTGGGGTGCCCATGGCCTGGCGCAACGGGGTGCAGATTTCCGCCAAATCCTCAATCACTACTACCGAGGCGCAGAGATTGTTCCCTATCGGCAGCTACAGAATTCCTCTTTGGCCTTCCTGTGGCGCTCTCCCCAGCCTGGAAGAGTTGAGAGCATGGGAGACGCCTAATTGAACCTCTTGCGGTCTTCTGTCGCCTCTGAGCAAGGGTTCGCGAGCACGATCACGCTGCGAGAGAACCTGCCAAGCCTTGTGGAAGCTGTTGTTGATGCCCTAGAGGGGCATCTAAGGCAGCGGCTGGGGGAGCAGAGGCCGAAACCGCTTGGCTTGGCCACTGGCCGCACGATGGTGCCGATCTATGCCGCACTGGTGGCCCGTGTGCAGCGTTGGCCCGCTGATGAGCTGGAGCATCTGCGGCGCAGTTGGTGCAGCTTCAATCTCGATGAGTATGTGGGCTTGGGGTTAGCTGATAGGCGCAGCTTTGCGGCCTATATGACGCGTCATTTAGGCAAGCCGTTGCAATTGAGCCCGCAGCAGTTGCATCTTCCCGATGGCGAGGCGATCAATCCAGAGCAGCAGGCTGGCAGTTATGCCGCTCAGTTGCAGAGTTTTGGTGGTGTTGGGTTGCAGTTGTTGGGCTTAGGCAGCAATGGCCATGTGGGCTTCAATGAGCCGCCTTGTGGCCCAGAGGCGTCTTGCCGGGTGGTGTCGTTATCGCAGTCCACCCGGAAACAGAATGTTGCTGCTTTTGGTGGTAATCCCAGTCAGGTGCCATCTCAAGCACTCACGCTTGGATTAAAAGAAATTCTCGCGGCAGATGAAATTCATTTGATCGTGACGGGTTCAGCCAAAGCAGAAATTCTCAAGGCCTTGCTTAATTCGCCATGCACGGATCAGTTGCCGGCAAGTTGGTTGCGCAATCATGCTCGGGTTGCACTTTGGGCAGATCAAGCAGCTCTTAATCGAGAGAAAGTTCCTGAAGCGAATTTCAGTTAAAAGTTGATTTGAGTTGTTCGTCTTTCTTGCTTGCAAGCAAGAAAATCACTAGTGAAAATAGACAATTAAGAGTATCATGGTAAGGCGCTATTTGACATAGTATTTACCTTGTTGAAGACATTTGCTTAGGAGAAGAGACGTTAGGTCTTAAATGTCTACATTGGCCTTGTACATGGCCAATGAACTATTGCGATAATATTGTCAGATTAAGATCGGCTACACCTTCACTGATAAAACGGTGTCAGTTGAATCGAATCAAGCAAGCCAGAATGGCCTGCTTGTCGAAGCTGGGGTTGATTACACGATTAACAATTTCGGAACCACCTCATTCAAGCTGTATGGCCGTGGCGGTCTTGAGTTCTGGGATTCAAACCGCGGCACTGATTGGCGTGCCTCCGGTGGTGTCACCTTCCAGTTCTAAGAATCACTGTTCAGCATTCAACTGAAACCGCTGGGTGTCGTGATCACGACCTCAGCGGTTTTTTTTTTGGGCCGTCTTATCCCCTTCGCATGTCGTCACAGCCGTCGTGGTGGTGCTGCTGCTGCCTAGTTATCTCGCCATTGTGTCTTGCCAGCTCTCTAGGTTTGAGCTGATGTGATGCACATCGTCGAGTTCATCTAGTGCATCCAGCAATTGCAGGCATTGGTCTTCGCTTTTTTGATCTGCTTGGCTGACCGTGGTGAGTGGTCTCCAGCAGTGTTCCCATCCCTCAACAATCCAGCCTTGATCTTTGAGCCCAGCCTGCAGGCCTTCTAAGGCTTGAAACGGGCCATACACCACAGCGCCATCGTCGATCAATTGATAACCATCAGCTTCAAGCTCCAGCAGGTTTTCCAGCAATGCATCTTCTGAAACCTTGCCTCCATCTTGCGCAGACTGCGCACTCAAATACACTTCGCTGCGTTGCTCAAACAAGTAGGCCACGCAGCCGCTTTCGCCGAGCTTGCCGCCGTGTTTATTGAAGGTGAGGCGTAGGTCTGCGGCCGTGCGATTGCGGTTGTCGGTGAGCGCTTCGATCAGCACCGCAACGCCACCAGGGCCGTAGCCTTCATAACGGATGGCTTCCAATTGGCATGCGCCGTTTTGGTCGTGGCCGGAGCCTTTTGCAATCGCGCGCTCAATATTGGCCGCAGGCATTCTTGCGGCTTTGGCTTTGTTGATTGCGGTACGCAGTTGAAAATTACCGTTTGGGTCGCCGCCACTTCTTGCTGCCACAGAAATTTCTCGTGCCAGGCGGGTGAACACAGCACCTCGCTTGGCATCCACCACCGCTTTGCTGCGTTTGATTTGAGACCATTTGCTATGGCCGGCCATGGCGGAGGCTGATGAGCTTGTTGTTTGACCATCAACGCTAGTGGCGTTCGCGTTGAACGACAGTGTTGCGATCATCCCCGTGCGTTGAACACAACTTTTGGCTTCACTGTTGCGTTGTCTTCCCAGTAGGCCATTCCGGCAACTTCGCCTCTGCAGTCGATCACCACGAGCATGGGCTTGTTTGCGCTTGGCTCAGTTTGGTTTGGAGCAGATTCTTGCTGATCAGAGGCCAGAGGTTTGGGTGCTGGTTGGCATTGATCTGGATGGGCGGTAATGCGTCGCCCGCAGCTCCAGCTCTCCTGTTGCTCTTCGTTGAGTTGCAGTCTTGGTAGGTGTGCAAGGGCCGTGAGTGGCGGTAACACAGCAGGCGGAGTCGTTAGGGCTGGATTGTCTCGATCGGGTAGTGGTACGGCTTGTTGCTCGTGAAACCCCAGTGCCTGGGTTCGCTTTAACCATCCCAGACAAGCGCCGCAGCCAATTAATTCGCCTAGATCTCGTGCGAGAGAGCGAATGTATGTGCCTGATGAGCAATGCACGTTAAAGTCGATTTGGCCCAGTTGTTGGTTCCAGTTGAGTAGCTGCAAGCGATCAATCGTGATCGTTCGCGCTGGAATCTCCATCGTTTCTCCCCTGCGGGCACGTGCATGGGCGCGTTCCCCTTGCACATGCACGGCTGAAACTTGCGGTGGCCGTTGCTGAATCCTGCCGCGAAACGGCTCGAGATAGGCCTCGATCTCTGCTGTGTTCAATTCGGGCCAGGCTTGCTTGGAGATCAGATCCCCTTGTTGATCGTCGCTACTGGTGCGTTGGCCCAGTTGGATGCTGCCGCGATAGCTCTTGGCGCCGGGTAGATAGGGCAGCAGTCTGGTGGCATGCCCTAGGGCGATGGGCAAAACTCCTGTGACGGCAGGATCAAGTGTGCCGCCGTGGCCCACGCGCTTGAGGCCAAACACACGCCGCATTCGGCTCACACAGTCGTGGGAGGTGAGGCCAGCAGGCTTGTCGATCACCACAAAGCCGAATGGCACCGTCACCTGATCAGCAGCGTTCAGTTTGTGACTGCTGCTGCCCGCATTGTCTGCAAAGGCTGAGATTGCTCAGCTGGAGGCAACCACACTGATGCGCTTGCGGTTGCGCAGGCTGCGGCGAATGCTTTCGAAGGTCACCACACCATCGGTTAGAGCGAAGAGGGTGTCGTCTTTGCCCTGGCCAACGTTCACCCCTGGCAACACTGAGGTGCCGCGTTGGCGAATCAGGATCGACCCTGCTGTAACGGTTTCGCCGCCATAGGCCTTCACTCCAAGACGCTTGGAATTTGAATCGCGGCCGTTGCGTGTGGAGCCTGTGCCTTTCTTATGAGCCATGGTGATTTAAGATGTATTGAGAGTAGTGTATGGAGAGGGTGGTTAGCTGAGTGCTTTGCCGTCTATTGAAATGGATTGAACCATTACTCGCGTGAGTTCTTGGCGGTGTCCATTTTTGCGTCTTGTCTTCTTCTTGGGGCGCATTTTGTAGACGATGATCTTGGGGCCACGGCGGTGGTCCATCACCTTCAGTTCCACGCTGGCGCCCTTCACGTAAGGCTGGCCAACTGTGGCGTCATTCTTGCCATCCTTGATCAGCAGTACCTTCTCAAGGGTGACGGTGTCATCAACAGCCGCTTGCAGACGGTCTAGGTCGTAGTAACGGTTGGGTTGCAACCAAAACTGCTGGCCAGAGGCCTCAACTATGGCGTATGAATCACTTTGGTCTTTAGCTTCAGCTTTGGCTGTAGCGGCTTTTGGCTTTGCGGCGGGTTTCTCGGCCATGGGTGCTTTAAGACGCGTTCAGGCTCGGAATCTGCAGAGCTGGGCTGATAAGCGCCGCACCACTTTGACCGATTTGGCCTGACTCGCAATCGAGAGTCAAACAAACATCGTCCCGCGTTTAGGCGCCTTTAGTCAAGATTGAACGCTGATCCCTGAGCGTCAAAACCTCGGAGCGAAGCCGACTTTGATCATTGCTTCTCTTGCGGCTCAACACACCAGCATTCTTTGATGTTTGCTGTGATTGGTGTTTTGCCAGCCCTGCTCTGCCTGAGGATGTTGTGCTCGCAGGCCTAGGAGAGTCTCTGATCAGCTTGTTGCAGCCTCAGTTGTCTTGAGGAGAGGTTTTCGTTGATGCAGAGATTGATGCATGAGTGATTTTCGAGATTCTTGCGCTGTTCCTCTGGCCCTAGATCGCGAGTTGATCGGCATTGTTTGCTGTTTGATCGATCACCTAGGTTGTGGAGATCCATATGGATTTCATTGACGCTTTCTGGCAACAGTTCAGACTTGAGTTGCATGAGAGAGAGTCATCGCCGGGCGTTCTATTCGCATTGCTCGATCTAGCAAAACACCTTTGGGTGATGCTTCAACACTCGCTTTCCGCAGAAGTACCCCTTTTGTTGATATCAATCAGTTCCGATTTAGAAGATGCTTCTGAGATGCAATTATGAGCCCAAGAAAAACCTACATCCTCAAGTTGTACGTAGCAGGGAATACCCCTAATTCGATGCGGGCGCTTAAAACTCTGCGCGACATTCTCGAGAACGAGTTCCGTGGCGTGTATGCGCTCAAGGTGATCGATGTGCTCAAGAATCCTCAGCTTGCAGAGGAAGACAAAATTCTGGCGACACCAACCTTGGCCAAGATCCTGCCGCCACCGGTGCGCAGGATCATTGGTGACCTCTCAGATCGCGAACGGGTTTTGATTGGTCTTGACCTCCTCTATGACGAGATCTATGACGAGATTCCTGAGGAGATGCTCGGCTCAGCGGAGCTCGATTCGTTCGCAGACGATGACATTGCGTCGCCAGATTCTTAAGGCTCGCGGTGCAGCGCTTTGTTCCAGGGCTAATTCTCTCTAGCTTTTGAGTAGAACGTCCTAGCTATGCAGTCTTTTAGTGCCGGTGGCTCCTCCCAGATTCAGGTGCAGAAGCTGCCTACTGGGATCGAAGGTTTTGATGACATCTGTCATGGCGGCTTGCCGACGGGGCGTAGCACGCTGATCAGTGGCACGTCGGGTACAGGCAAGACAGTTTTTTCACTTCATTTTTTACACAACGGCATTACCCAGTTCGATGAGCCTGGAATCTTCGTGACCTTTGAAGAGTCTCCATCAGATATTTTGCGAAATTCCGTCAGCTTTGGTTGGAATCTTCAAGAGATGGTGGAGCAGGATAAATTATTCATACTCGATGCTTCACCGGATCCTGATGGTCAAGATGTTGCAGGCAGCTTTGACCTTTCAGGGTTAATTGAAAGGATTAATTATGCCATTGTTAAATATAAAGCGAAACGGGTGGCAATCGATTCAATGACAGCCGTTTTCCAACAGTACGACGCAATTTCTGTGGTGCGTAGGGAAATCTTTCGCTTGATTGCACGTCTTAAGGTGATTGGCGTTACCACCGTAATGACCACAGAACGGATTGATGAATATGGCCCAATTGCACGCTATGGGGTAGAGGAGTTTGTCTCCGACAACGTCGTCATCCTACGCAATGTTCTTGAGACTGAGAAGCGTCGACGTACCGTTGAGATTCTCAAGTTACGTGGCACAACTCACATGAAGGGTGAGTTCCCATTCACCATGGGCACCCAAGGCGTCAGCGTCTTTCCTTTAGGCGCAATGCGGCTTACGCAGCGTTCCTCCAACGTGCGGATTAGTTCTGGTGTTCCTCATCTTGATGAGATGTGTGGTGGAGGTTTCTTCAAGGATTCGATCATTCTTGTTACTGGTGCAACGGGCACTGGTAAAACCCTTTTGGTGTCGAAGTTTATTGAGGATGCTTTCCGAAATAAGGAACGCGCGGTTTTGTTTGCCTATGAGGAGTCGCGAGCCCAACTTCTGCGTAATGCCACCAGTTGGGGGATTGATTTTGAAGAGATGGAAAGTGAAGGCCTGTTGAAGATTATTTGTGCTTATCCAGAGTCGACTGGTCTGGAAGATCATCTGGAGATTATTAAAACGGAGATTGGACAATTCAAGCCATCGAGGATGGCGATTGATTCACTTTCGGCCCTTGCACGTGGCGTGAGCCTCAATGCCTTTAGGCAGTTTGTGATTGGAGTAACAGGCTATGCAAAGCAGGAGGAAATAGCGGGATTCTTTACCAATACCGCTGAAGAGTTTATGGGAAGTCATTCGATTACCGACTCCCATATCTCCACAATCACAGATACTATTCTGCTGCTTCAGTATGTGGAGATCCGCGGCGAGATGGCCAGAGCTGTGAATGTATTCAAGATGCGTGGCTCATGGCACGACAAGAGAATTCGTGAGTATGTTATTACTGATAATGGCCCACAGATTAAAGACTCATTCTCTAACTTCGAACGGATCTTCAGTGGTGCTCCTCATCGTATTGCTGACGACGAACGCGCTTAATGTTCCTTCGATGTAAGGGCCTTAAAGCCACTGGTTGATTCAGTTTATTGGCTGAATTAGAGTTCTAAACCTTGTTCTTGTTGCCTAGTTGTTCGTACTGATTGCACGATAAGCTCGTCGGCATCTGTTTGCTCAAGAGGTAGATCAAACCAAAAGGTTGTGCCCAGCTCAACCTCACTGGCCATTCGTATTTGGCCGCCATGCTTTTCGATGATGCCGCGCACGATTGATAGTCCAAGACCGGTGCCGGCTTCTGTATGCACGGCATTTTCCACACGGTAGAAGCGGTCAAAAATATGTTGTTGGTCATCCTGATTGATGCCATGGCCTGTGTCCGAAACTTCTACGCGCAGCTTGGGGAGTGGTGAGAAAAATTCGCAATGTGGTGCTGATTTGCTGCTCTCGATTGGAGACATTTTGCAGCTATCAGGCCATGTGTAGGCTCGCACCATCAGGCTTCCACCAGTACGACTAAACTTGAGCCCATTGCCGACTAAATTGTCGAGCACTTGGAGTAATAGATCCCAATTTCCCAGGATTGTTGGTAGCTCATCATCTGTATTGAACTCAATATGAATCTGCTTGTCATCTGCATTAAGCCGATAGTTGCGTAGGGTTTGCTCGATGGCAGGGCGAAGATCCATGGGCTCGAACTGCACGGTCCGTCCGGATTCCAATCGCGAAAGGTCGAGTACATCATTAACGAGTCGAGCCAGCCTATCGGTTTCGGAATTAGCAACACCTAAGAATTCTTTCTTTTCTTCTTCGCTGAGTTGATCACCGAGATCATGCAGTGTTTCTACATAGCTTTTGATATTGAACAGTGGTGTTCTAAGTTCATGTGAAACGTTGCTAATGAAGCGGCTTTGGGCTGCATTGAGCTCCACTTCTCTTGTGAGGTCCTGCACTGTGATTGCGATGCCTTTAAGGGTTTCACCGCTTTGATCACGTACTGACTGCAACACGATGCGAAGTGTGCGTGATGGTTCTTCAAGACTGCAACGCAGATCGTTACTTTCACCGATATTGCGCAGCAGAGATTGAAGTGGATCATGCAGTTCGTTTGCGATGATCTCTGGTAACTCATTGAGCAGTTCCTGGCCCTCAAGATTTCGACCTTCCCAGCGAAATAGCCGCCGTGCTGTTGGGTTGGCCAGCACGATTTGTCCAACTTCATCGAGCAGTAAAGCGCCATCGGCCATCGTGGCAATCAGCGATTGCTGCTTCACTTGGGCGGCAGTGAGCTCTTCAATATTGGCGGCGTCATAGGCCTCCAGTTGGGAGGCCATGGCGTTGAAGCCATTCAGGAGTTCTCCCAGTTCTCCTCCCATCGGTAGAGCGATTCGAGCTTCGAAATTGCCGGAAGCAATGGCCCTTACACCACGCAGCAGCTCCTTCACAGGCTGCGTGATCGTTAGAGCATTGAAAACGGCGCCGAGAATTACAAGCACCCAGATGGAGATGAAGACGGCAATCGTCACCTGTCGCGTGAGAGCCGCGCTGGCAAGAGCTGTGTCGTTGGGGTTGACCCCCAGAGCCAGTGTCCCCAGATAATCACCTTTCCACACCAGTGGAACGAAGACATCGGTGAGTTGACCTTGAGGGGTGAGGTGCTGGCGAATCAGTGCGTTTTCTGGTCGTGATGGCAGCTCTGCTGGCAGTTCCAAGCGATGGTTGAGTTGCAGATCGTTATCACCGCTGACAGGGGAAGCGCTAATGGGGATTCCCAGATAGATCAAGCCATCTGGGTCGGCGAAGAAGATGTAACGAAGGCTGCGCGAGCGCCAGAATTGTTCGGCAACAGTTGCCAGTTCCCTGTCACGTCCTTGGGCGACAAGTTCAGTGACGTTTCCGGAAAGGAGGAGTCCTAGATCTCTGGCGTAACGCGTGTCATTCATCCCTGCATCCCTTTGGATGCCGTTGAGGACGAAGAAGGTGACGCCTGTCATCAGCAGGCTTACCACCAGTGTGGCGATTGCCAACAGCTTGGTCTGCAGGCTGAATTCTGCCCACCAGAGATAGATGCGTTCCCCCCAGCCGGGTGGCTCTGGTGGGGGTTGGCCATCTCCTGGGGGAGCCCACTCTGCGATGGCTTGCGAAGTACTGCTGGCCATCAACCCATTCAGCGTCTCTTCACCCTAGGACTGGCGCACTTGGTGACCGATGTCCCGGCGGTAAGTGATCCCTTCGAAATACACCTGATCAAGACCTTGGTATGCGTTTGAGAAGGCCTGATCAAAATCGTTTGCTTGAGCCACAACCGCCAACACTCTGCCGCCATTGGTCAGTTGATCTCCCTCTTCAGTGCAGCGGGTGCCAGCATGGAAAAGCTGTAGGGATGGGCCTGGCTGCAGCTGAATGTTGAGGCGGTCACCCTTGCGGGGTGCATTGGGGTAGCCCGCTGCTGCTGCCACGACACATGCACTGCAGCGGTCCTCGATCAATAGCTCTGGTGCTTGATCGAGGCAACCAAGTGCACAAGCCTGCAGAACTTTTGCCAGCTCTGGACCCATCAGTGGCATGAGGGTCTGGCATTCGGGATCGCCGAAGCGACAGTTGAATTCAATCACCTGCAGCCCATAGGGGGTGAGCATCAATCCGGCATAGATGACACCTCGATAGTCGATGCCTCGCTGCTTCAGGGTCGCAAGGGTTGGCTCAAGGACAACCCTGCGCACAAGGTCGAGTCCTGCTGCATCGAGCAGGGGAGCCGGGGCATAAGCCCCCATGCCCCCGGTGTTAGGGCCCCTGTCGCCGTCTTCTAGACGTTTGTGATCTTGAGCAGGGGGCAGCAATAACAATTGCTCGCCATCGCAGAGTGCGAAGACGGATACTTCTGGCCCCTCTAGTCGCTCTTCAAGCACCAATTGGCAACCGGCAGCTCCGAATCGGCCGCTGAAGACCTCCTGGATCGCTTCAGCTGTTGCTTCGATGCTGTCGGCTACGCAGACCCCTTTGCCTGCTGCTAAACCATCGGCCTTAACAACCAAGGGTTGTTGCACTTGATTCAGCACGCTCAGAGCGTCTGCTGCTGTGCTCACTGTCCAGTGTTTTGCTGTTGGCACGCCGGCTTGAGCCATCAGGGTTTTGGACCAGGCTTTGCTGGCTTCCAGCTGGGCACCCTCGGCCCCTGGCCCAAATACAGCTAGCCCGGCCTTGCGCAGTTCGTCAGCCACGCCAGCGGCCAGTGGAGCTTCCGGCCCTATTACCACTAGATCGATCTGAAGCGATTGGCAGGCATCAATCAGGCCATTGACGTCGGTTTCTGCGATCGCCAGGCATCCACAGCCCTGCTGCTCTTTTGTGCCCCCATTCCCTGGTGTGACCCAGACGTCTTCTATGCCGGAACAGCGTCGTAGTGCCCATGCAAGGGCGTTTTCACGCCCACCACTACCAACCACAAGCAGCCGCTCTAAAGGGGGGAGAGGATGGGGACGGGTGCTGGACATGGCCATAGGAACAAGCAGGGACGGGGAAGACCCCTAGGTTTGAGCAGGTCGGATCTCGTCAGAGGAATCCGTTGCCCTCTTCCATCTTTGTTGAACGACTCAACTCCATGGGGATTCATTCGCTGCCGCTGACTGTGCTGCTGCTGGCTGCCGTTAATCAGGCTGCGCCTCTTAATTCTGCGCCTGGCCCCCGTGCTCCCGCTAGGGAGCCCATGTCTGAACTGGTCTATCGGCAAGTGTTGCTTGATGGGGCGATACCAGAGCTCAAAACAGCTTGTGCTGACGCAGCCCTGTTTGGCTTCAACTTGCGTCTGCAGGAACTTCGTAATCGCCTGATTGACATTGCTCCTGCACCTCAACCCTTTGAGGTTGTGATTGCCAATGCTGAAGCATTGATGGTCTGCAAGGCTCCAGCTAGCACGCAGACGGTGCTCAGTCGTATCAGCCCAGCGCCAGGCAGTCAGCGTCGCGCTTGGTTGCTGCTCTCCTGGCAGGCGGCCAACGCATCTTTGGATCATGCTCAGGCGGCCCTTGCTCTGCGACGCCTGGCAAATGGTGATCTCACGTCATTGAATTTTGAGCAGCTCACCGTTGGCTATGGAGATGATGGCCTGCCGCTGACCCGAGCTGCTCTTGATCTCTTGGTGGAACATGAGGTTTCCCTGGATCGTTCGGCTGAGGCGGTCATGGTGCTGTTGGCTGGCCGTGAGCGTGGCGCATTGGGGGCCCGCCGTCTTGCTCTGGCTGCTGAGTTGCTTCAAGGTCTAGGCAACGATCAGCACTCAACACTGTTGGAATCAGCCCTTGACCAGGCGGCGGCAGATCAAGCTTGGGGGCTGGCAGAAGACTTGCTGCGATTGCAATTGAAGTTCGATTTAGCAGCGGGTGGTGACGGCTTAAGGCCCCGACAACGTCTAGAGCGTCTCGCTAATCGCCTCGATGACCGCTACACCCTGTGGGAGTTGGTTCGGGGGGATCTAGATCAGCAGGATGCTGCAACTCTGCTAGAGCAAGAGCTGCGCTCGCCGCGTCAGCCTGGCGGCCATGCTGCTGTTGAAGCGCATCAAAGTGCGCCTCCTGTTTCAGTTCCATCAGAATTCAAATGACGCCAGATCATGGCCCTCTGCTCTATGAGGGCAAGGCCAAAAGGGTCTTCGCTGCGGATCAGCCCGATCGTGTGTTGGTGGAGTTCAAGAATGACGCCACGGCGTTTAATGCACTCAAACGGGCTGAACTCGAGGGCAAGGGGCGACTGAACTGTCAGATCTCGGCACGACTGTTCGAGATGCTTGAGCGCGAGGGTGTGCCCACTCACTACCTCGGCCTGGCCGCCGAAACCTGGATGCTTGTTCAGCATGTTGATGTGATTCCCCTAGAGGTTGTGATTCGCAACGTGGCGACTGGATCGCTTTGTCAACAAACGCCGATTGCGGCTGGTACTGAGCTTTCGCCCGCTTTGTTGGACCTCTACTACAAGGACGACAATTTGGGAGATCCCTTGCTGAGCGAATCAAGGCTGCAGCTGCTTGGATTGATCAGTTCGCAGCAGCGTTTCGAGATCGAACAGTTGGCCCGTCGGGTGAATCAGCTGTTGCTGTCATTTTTTGAGAGCTTGGATCTGTTGTTGGTGGACTTCAAGCTCGAACTTGGACTCAACAGTGCAGGCACTCTGCTGGTGGCGGATGAAATCAGTCCTGATACCTGCAGGCTTTGGGACCATCGAAATAGCGACCCCCAGGCCCGCATCCTGGATAAGGATCGCTTCCGCCAGGACCTTGGTGGAGTGATTGAAGCCTACGGGGAGATCCTCAAACGGGTCCAAGGGGTATGAGCTAATCCCTTCAACTGCAGGTAATGTCAGCGCACATTTGGCGGCTTTGTAGCCGGATTCTTATCACCTATGGCCAGCTTCCTATCTAGCGGACCCTCGGATGCCTTGCGGCGAGGTGCATTTGGCCTGGTTCTGACCTTGCCGCTTCTTGCTGCTCCTGCGCGTGCTCAGACACCCGAGCAGGACACTCAGCCCCCAGCTAGGGAGATCTTGGTTGCCGATGATGTGCAGTTGGAGGCCACTCCTGAAGGCGTCGTCGAGGAAAGCCTTGAGGTCGAGCAGATTCAGGTCACCCCTGCTGAGCAGCAAGAGCTGCCTCTCAACGCATCTGAACAGTTGCCTGAGGAGCCTCGTGTCTTGATCACCGAGGTGATCATCGAAGGGATTGCAGGCCATCCGGAGCAAGAGCGTGTAGAACTCGCCGCTTATGACGCCATGGTTGTGCGTCCCGGTAGTCGTGTGACTCGAGATGAGCTCAAACGTGATCTCGATGCGATTTACGCCACGGGCTGGTTTTCTGATGTGCGCATTGAGCCGAGTGACGGCCCTTTAGGGGTTCAGCTCGTGGTGCAGGTGCAGCCCAATCCATTGCTCACCAAAGTGGAACTTGATCCACCTGATGTTGAGCTTTCTGAATCTGTGATTGAGGAAACATTCAGCCCCGACTACGGCAGGACTCTCAATCTCAATGAACTGCAGGCTCGTATGAAGGAGTTGCAGCAGTGGTACGCAAACGAGGGCTATTCCCTGGCTCGGGTCACCGGCCCTACGCGCGTTTCTCCAGATGGAGTGGTGCAGCTCAAGGTGATCCAGGGCACGGTGGCAGGGGTGGAGGTGCAGTTCCTCAATAAGGAAGGTGATTCCACCGATGAGAAGGGTGAGCCGATTAATGGCAAGACCAAGCCCTGGGTGATTACACGAGAGATATCAATCAAGCCTGGCGAAGCATTTAATCGAAATCAGCTTGAGGCTGATATTAAGCGTCTCTATGGCACATCTCTTTTCAGTGATGTCAAAGTCACCTTGAAACCGGTTGCTGGTGAACCTGGCAATGTGACAATCATTCTTGGCATTGTTGAGCAGTCCACCGGTTCGTTGTCAGGTGGTCTGGGTTATAGCCAGAGTCAGGGTGTTTTTGGCCAGATACAACTTCAGGACAGCAATCTTCTTGGTCGGGCCTGGAATATGGCATTGAACATTACTTATGGTCAGTATGGAGGCTTGGGAAGCATCTCATTTACAGATCCATGGATTAAGGGTGATGCTCACCGCACGTCATTCCGTACCTCTTTATTCCTCAGTCGTGAGGTTCCGCAAGTTTTTCAGAGCCAGAATAATGGCAATATTCGTACCCTTAAAGATTACTATGATGGTGGTTCTAGTTACGTATATGATATAGATAACAGCAATAATCCTGCGGGAAGGAAATTTGATTCGGTTTCTGATGCAGAGAATGCAGACTCAAATACTAGTTGGTTTGACTATGAAGGGAATTCTGTTGCTTTGCAAAGAATTGGTGGAAACATAATTTTTGCAAGACCTCTAAATGGTGGCGATCCATATAAGAAAGCACCATGGAATGTCTTGGCTGGCTTAAATATTCAGAAGGTCAGGCCGATTAATTTCTCTGGTGATAGCCGTCCATACGGGGTTAGCTCTGATGATAGAGAGAGTAATGGTGCGCCTAATGACGACGTGATTTGTATCGCATTTGACTGTGCAGATGAAAACAATCTCCTTGGTGTAAGAGTTGCGGCTACTTATAATAATTTGAATGATCCTCGTAATCCAACTTCTGGTAACTTTTTTAGTTTCGGTACGGAGCAATTTGTATCTGTTGGGGAGCATTCACCGACCTTTAACCGTCTTCGGACTAGCTATACACATTTCATTCCAGTTAATTGGTTGAAACTTGCCAAGGGCTGCCGTCCTAAGCCAGGGGAGCCGGAAAATTGTCCTCAGGCCCTTGCTTTTCAGGTTAAGGCAGGCACAGTTTTAGGCGATCTACCTCCTTATGAAGCCTTCTGTCTTGGTGGATCTAATTCCGTAAGAGGTTGGAGTGATTGTGATTTATCTGTGGGACGAAGCTTTGTTGAAGCGACGATTGAATATCGATTCCCGATTTGGAATATCGTTTCTGGTGAGGTTTTCGTTGATGGCGGTACTGATTTAGGTTCCCAAGAGAATGTTCCTGGTAAGCCAGGCAAACTTCTCGACAAGCCTGGTTCTGGATTCTCGATCGGTTCTGGTCTGATTGTTACCACTCCAGTAGGGCCATTGCGACTTGAGGTGGCAACCCAGGATTTCACTGATGAGTGGCGCTTTAATCTCGGGGTTGGCTGGAAGTTCTAGTGGCTTTTTGGCCCACCAGTTATGACCGTGCTTGGACCCTAGGCGGAGCTGTCTCAAGACGAGGCATTGGGCTTCATGGTGGGGAGGTCGCCGAAGTGCGCTTACAGCCTTCGGCGCAAGTTGGCTTCCATGTCTCCTGGCTGGACAACAGCGACCCACCAGTCACTTTGGGGCCACATCAGGTTCGCGATAGTCAGCTTTGCACCACTTTGGAACTGGGCGACCGCCATTTAGGCACGGTGGAACATCTACTTGCGGCCTTGGCTGGCTGTGGCTTGACCCATGTGGAGATCCAGGTTGCTGGTGAGGAAATACCGCTTCTTGATGGTTCAGCTCTGGGCTGGGTGGAGGCGATAGCCGAAGTGGGCCTTACTCCTGCTGCAACCCCTCGTGTCGATCCGCTCGTGCTTCAGCGTGCTTTGGTGTGTCATCGCGGTAGCAGTGTGATCACAGCGACACCTGCCGAGCGCTTCAATCTTGTTGGTGTGATTGATTTCCCACAAGCTGCTATTGGTCATCAGATGCTGGCGATTGAGCTCACTCCAGAGGGGTTTACTGAACAGATTGCTCCGGCGAGAACATTTGGGTTTCGCGAACAGGTGGATCAGCTCTTGGCGGCGGGCCTTATCCAGGGGGGTGCCCTAGACAATGCCTTGGTTTGTGATGGTGATCACTGGTTGAACCCGCCACTGCGATTTGCTGATGAACCAGTGCGCCATAAGCTCTTGGACTTGATCGGAGATCTTGCACTTGTGGGATTCCCTCAGGCTCAGGTTCTCGTCTATCGGGGCTCCCATGGACTCCATAACGATCTGGCGAATGCTCTCCTTGCCGTCTGTCCTGTGACTGTCTCTTGACCGATCCCTCTCCTAATACTGCTGTGTTAACAAGTGAGCAGATCATGGGGCTGCTGCCTCATCGATATCCGTTTGCACTGGTTGATCGTGTTGTGCTCCATGAACCTGGCCAGCGGGCTGTTGCGATCAAAAATGTGACCCTCAATGAACCTCAGTTCCAGGGTCATTTCCCTGGTCGTCCTTTGATGCCTGGGGTCTTGATTGTTGAGGCGATGGCCCAGGTGGGTGGTTTGATCGTGGCCCAGATGCCAGATCTGCCCAAGGGGTTATTCGTATTTGCAGGGATCGATGCAGTTCGTTTTCGCCGTCCGGTGGTGCCAGGAGATCAGCTCATAATTAGCTGCGAGCTGCTTAGCTTGAAGCGGCAGCGCTTTGGCAAGGTCAGGGGGGAAGCCAGGGTGGAGGGCCAGCTGGTTTGCTCTGGTGAGTTGATGTTTTCCTTGGTGGACTGAGGATCATGAGCGAGGTGAGCAAACTCTCAGCGATCACTGCCGAAAAAAAGGCTCAGGTTCACCCTGCGGCTGTGGTGGATCCTCGTGCTGAGCTCGCTTCCGGGGTCGTTGTTGGGCCGGGAGCAGTGATTGGACCTGACGTGAAGATTGGTCCTGATACCTGGATTGGTCCCCATGTGGTGCTCGATGGCCGTTTGACCCTTGGCGCCAAGAACCGGGTCTTCCCCGGTGCCTGCCTTGGTCTTGAGCCACAGGACCTCAAGTATCGCGGCGCACCCACAGAAGTGGTGATTGGCGATGCCAACACAATTAGGGAATCCGTCACCATCAACCGGGCCACAGAGGAAGGTGAACAGACCAAGATCGGTGATCACAACTTGTTGATGGCCTATTGCCACCTTGGTCACAACTGTGAGCTGGGCAATGGGATTGTGATGTCGAATGGAATTCAAGTGGCTGGTCATGTCGTGGTCGAAGACCGGGCCGTGATCGGCGGCTGCTTAGGAATTCACCAATTCGTTCACATTGGCAGTCTTGCCATGGTTGGAGGTATGACAAGGGTTGATCGCGATGTCCCCCCGTACTGCCTCGCCGAAGGGCATCCAGGTCGATTGAGGGGGCTTAATCGTGTTGGCCTGCGGCGCAGTGGTCTGCAGACTCAAGAGGGAGGAGAGCTTGGCCAGTTGCAGGAGATTTGGAATCTGCTGTTTCGATCTGACCATGTCTTTGTTGAGGGGTTGCGGCTTGCTCGACAAGAGCAGTTGATGCCAGCGGCTGCACACCTCTGTGCCTTTCTGGAGGCCTCGATTGAGAAGGGACGTCGCGGTCCTATGCCTGCGATGTCTTTGAGTCGCTGATGGTGCGCCTGCTGATCAGCACTGGCGAGGTCTCTGGTGATTTGCAGGGAAGTCTCTTGATTCAAGCTCTCCAAAGGGAGGTTGAACGGCGATCCTTACCGCTTGAGTTGATGGCCCTTGGAGGTCCCCGCATGCAGGCTTCTGGTGCAGAACTGCTTGCTGATACGGCTCCGATGGGTGCGATTGGACTTTGGGAGGCCCTGCCTCTGGTGCTCCCCACTTTGCGACTTCAGTCTCGGGTGGATCACGTTCTCAAGCAGCGACCACCCGATGCCGTGGTGCTGATCGATTACATGGGCGCCAACGTGCGCTTGGGGCACAAGTTACGGCGCTGGTTTCCCAGGGTGCCCATCATTTACTACATCGCTCCTCAGGAATGGGCTTGGCGTTTTGGCGATGGCGGCACCACTCAGCTGCTGAGTTTCACCGACAGAATTTTGGCGATCTTTCCGGTTGAAGCTGAGTTCTATTCCCAGCGAGGGGCCAAGGTGACTTGGGTCGGTCATCCATTACTCGATACGGTGAGTGTGTTGCCTGATCTTCAGCAGGCGCGTGAGCGGCTTGGCTTGAAGCCTGGCCAAAGATTGTTGTTGCTTTTACCGGCTTCCCGGCAACAGGAACTTCGTTACTTGATGCCCACTCTCGCCAAGGCAGCAGCTTTGCTTCAGCAGCGTGACCCATCCCTTGAGGTGATTGTTCCTGCAGGATTAGCAAGTTTTGAGACGTCTTTGCAGGAGGCTCTTGAGGCGGCGGCAGTTCGAGGGCGAGTGCTTTCGGCTCAGCAGGCCGATGAACTCAAACCAATGCTTTATGCGGCGGCGGATCTTGCCCTCGGCAAATCAGGCACCGTCAATATGGAGCTGGCCTTGCGTGGTGTTCCCCAGGTGGTGGGCTACAAGGTGAGTCGGATCACAGCATTTGTGGCTCGACACTTTTTGCGCTTTCGGGTGGACCATATCTCGCCGGTGAATCTGTTGCTGAAGGAACGGCTTGTGCCGGAATTACTACAGGATGAGTTGACTGCAGAAGCACTTGTGCAGGCAGCTATCCCTTTATTGGAGGATCCTGCCCAGCGCAATGAGATGCTCGAGGGCTATCGGCGATTGCAGCAGACGCTTGGCGTTCCAGGTGTTACCGATAGGGCAGCCAAGGAAATCCTTGATTTAACCAAGACATGAAGACAACGTTTCGACCTTTGAGGAGATGGTGGATTGCCATCTTTCTCTGTGTTGCCTTACTTGGCTTGCCGCTTCAAGTTTTGGCGTCAGTCGAGGAAGCCGTTTTTGCCGGGGGCTGCTTCTGGTGTCTTGAGCATGATCTGGAGGGATTGACCGGTGTGATTTCTGCTGAGAGTGGTTACACAGGTGGTGATTTGCCTCGCCCCACCTATCGCCAGGTGAGCTCTAAGACCACAGGTCATCAAGAGGCCGTACAGGTGCGATTTGATGCCTCTCAAATCAGCTATGCAGAGCTATTGCGCAGCTATTGGCGCAATGTTGACCCTCTTGATGGTGATGGCCAATTTTGTGATCAAGGTGACTCCTATCGACCTGTGATCTTCACCCGAGATGACCAGCAGGCCAGCGAGGCGCGTGAGAGTGCTGATGCTGCGGCTTTGGAACTGGCCCAGCCCATGAGCAATCTGAGAGTTGAGATCAAACCTTCAAGCGAATTCTGGCTGGCTGAGGATTACCACCAGAATTACGCGGAGCTCAATAGCATCAAATACAACTTCTATCGATACAGCTGTGGCCGCGACCGCCGGCTAGATCAGCTATGGGGTGACAGAGCACGAACCGGCTTGCCATGGCAGCGCCCAGATCAAGCAAATCTAAGGAAAAAATAAAATCAGGATGACCTTTGGAATCGTGCAGTTCGCAGTGAAGATGCGGGTTTCCACCCATCCCTTCTGCTGAAAAAGCTGCTTAACATCTGCTGGAGATTTAAGTAGGAGATGTATGTATCTGCTGACCGTTAAGGATGGACTAGTGACTCGGCATGTTGGCCCGTATCCTTCTCCGAAGCAGGCTTCCGATGACTTGGAAAGGGTTTTGGCATCTTTTTCTGAACGAGCACGTTGGCAGATTCATGCGTTGGAATCCCCCAAGACCCTTTCGCTTTCAGAGCGGATTCATGCCAGGAATGGGGCGATGAATGCTGCAGCCTCTTGAGTTAGACGGTCTTTCCTTCTCCCTCTGGCTTTGATGCCCAAAGCTTCTTTGATCAGATCGCTATCGAATACCAGGTCAAGGACTGTCGTCATTCAAGCCAGCTCAATATCCCGAATCAAAATTAAGGGCCCCGATTCTGATCAAGCAAGCGAAAACTCTTTGCTGATCAATTTTCTGGATAGGTTGCTAGCTCTAGGTATGAGCATTGCCAACCCTGCGCGACCTTGAGCGATCAACGTTGTACTCGTGTTGTGATTCCTTCTTTGGCTCATTTTTCGCTGAGTTGAATGCAAAGCCTCTTGACTCAAGACTGACTACAAATCCAATTCACCAAAGTGCGAACCCCGTAGCCGGTGGCACCAGATGGATTGAGGCCTTGGCCCTTTTCAGACCAGACCGTTCCGGCGATGTCGATGTGGGCCCATGGGATGGAGGCCTCAACAAACTCTTTGAGGAAAAGGGCCGCGGTAATTGATCCTCCAGGACGAGGTCCTGTGTTCTTGAGGTCAGCGAGGTTGGATTTGAGACCCTCTCGATAGGAGCTTGGCAATGGCATGCGCCACAGGCCTTCGCCGGCTGCCTCGGCGGCAGCGGTTAGGCCCTCAGCCAGGGGATCATTAGCTGTCCAAAGGCCAGCGATCTCTTCGCCAAGTGCGATAACGCAAGCCCCTGTAAGGGTTGCTAAATCCACGATTGCGTCTGGTTCGAGTCCGCAGGTGTATACCAGTGCATCGGCAAGGGTCAGACGGCCTTCGGCATCGGTGTTGTTGATCTCGATGGTGGTGCCGTTAGAGGCCCGCACGATGTCTCCTGGATGGACAGCGGATCCATTCACCATGTTTTCGCAGGCGGCCACGATCACATGCACTTCCACTCCCTTGGGTCGCAGTTCTGCAATCGCTCGGGCGGCTCCAAGTACAGCTGCGCTGCCGCCCATGTCGAACTTCATCAGATCGATCTGGGCAGCTCCAACTTTGAGGTTGTATCCACCGGAATCGAAGGTCAGTCCCTTGCCTACAAGGGCCAGTCGTCGTTGAACTGGTCCTTGAGGGCGATAGGTGAGGTGAATGAATTTTGGCTTCAGATCAGAACCTTGAGAGACTGCTAGGTAGGCACCCATTTCCCGTTCGGCGCATTCAGATCGCTCCAGCACAGTGCACTCGAGGCCGTGTTCGTGGGCAAGTTGAATCGCTGTTTGGGCGAGGGCCGTAGGGGTAAGACTGTTAGCAGGAGCCGCAACCAGCTGCCTTGCTAGCTCAACTCCCGCACAGGTCGGGTGAACGGCTTGAAGATCTTTGCTGGCTGAGTCGGGCAGACCAATGAGCTCCAGTTTTGTTGGCGTAGAGCGGGGCTCAGGAGCACTGCGAAAGCGGAGGTCTTTATAGAGGGAAAGGCGAACGGCTTCTGCGACGGCCCTTGCGGCAGATGCCGCATCCAAGGGCTCCCAGGGGAGCATCATCCCCAGGGTTCCACTGCATCCGAGGCTTGCTTTCGCTCCCAGGGCAGCCGCCTTGCGAAGGTCATCAAGCCTCATGTTCTGGGGTTCTCCGAGCCCTACGAGCACCAGCAGGTTTGGCTTGTTTTGGAGCAGTTGAACGGTGGCGATTTCTCCGGATTTGCCTTTGAACATCTGCTTCTCAAGGCTCTGCATCAGAGAGCCTTTGCAGAGTGTTTCCAGCTCGTTTAAACGTTCCTCCATCTTTCCCTCAAGCATGCCCACCATGAGCACATCGCCAGTCCAGCTCTGCAAGGTTGCTGGAAAAAGGCAAATTTCCATGGGATGTTGATGAGGTGGCGCGATGTTAGCCGTGCCGTTTAGCTGCATTCAGCTGTGAACGGGGTGCTCCAGCGAGCTCTTGTTTCTTTGTTGAACGGTGGCAGCCAGTGCTGGATCAGTTGTTGCTCGAGCTTTCGACGGGCTTTGGTGCTCTCGGGAACATCGCTCCAAAAACGGATGCTGAGCTGGCTTGTTAGTCCTGCCTTGGCCAGGGCTTCGGCATAGGCCGCCAGGTAGGCCTTGCAATCATGCTCACCCTTCCAGCGGCGATCTGCAGCAATCGTTTCGCCCACATAAAGCAATAAAGGAGTATTGAGGTCTGCTGGGCGGTCCATCACCAGATAAACGGCTGGGCCATGGTGAGGGCTGTTAGGCCAGCGCCAGAAGCTCAGGGGGAGAGGGGTGAGCTGCAGGGGCTTCAATTGGTCGATGACTGTTTCTTGATCGCTACCAAACAGCGAGCTCTGCCGAGCGATATCTGGCTCTCCTTGGAATAGATCGGCTTGATGGCCTTGAATCCGCCTCTGCCAGCTTTGTAAAAGGTCGCGGCTAAGAATGAGCTCCTGGCGGGGGGCGAGCCCTGCGGATGGAACTTGGTTTGGGAATAGGTGGCCCTGACCACGCGCGGTTTGCATTGATTGATCACCTTTGCGGAAGCTTTGGAGCTGCGCTTGTTGGCTCAAAGTGCAAGATGCCAATCACCCTTTGGGGATCGCTCATTGAGGGGACGTTACCGAGTCAGTGAAGGCAGCGTTATTGCCAACGTGGCAGTCTTTGAGGTAACTCCACCAGCCCATCACGAAAAGCCACCACCACAGCATGGGTGCGATCTCGTGCTGGCAATTTTTGCAGCAGGCTGTGCACATGGCTCTTGACCGTATCGATCGAGAGATAGAGCTCATCGGCAATGTTTTGATTGCTCATCCCTTTACAGATTCCTCGAAGCACATCTCCCTCGCGCAAGCTGAGGTTGTCGATTTGGCTGCTGGTCTTGCCATTGCCGAGACGACCGTGACGTAAAACTCCTGCAACCACACTGTCTAAGTAGGTGCCATCGCTTTCGATTGCGCTTAGAGCTGCTAGCAGGGTGCCACTGCCGACGAGCTCATGGGCACAGAGGCCATCGCAATGGGCTTCTATTGCATCCAGCAGGGTGCGTAATACAGGTCGTTGAATCAGCATCAGGGCCTTGAGATCAGGCTTGAGCTGTTTTGCTTTACGGACCAGGCTTGGGCCATTCCCGCTCTCCAGTAGATCGGTGCAGATCAGGAGATCTGCATTAGAGCTTTTCAGGCAACTGAGGGTCTCGTCCTCACTGGTTGCAGCCCCAACGAGGGGACCCAGGCAATCAAACCAGCCCACCCAACTTGTGATTAAGACGCGATCGGCTGTGGCGACAACAGTGCGACTGCGACGTAGCAGGGGATGGCTTTGTTGACTTGTTTTCTGGAGAGAAGAGATCCGGGGAGTGATGTCCACTGGTTGCAACCAGGTAACAGGAGCGGTTAGAGCCTCATTGTGGAGATTACGTTGATCCGCACTGTTTCTGACGACGAGAATTTTGCACAATTCCAACCAACAAGCCCAGGGCGTTCATGGCCTTCTTTGAATCGGAGATTGTTCAGGAGGAGGCCAAGCGGCTGTTCACCGACTATCAACAGCTGATGCAACTCGGTTCTGAATATGGAAAGTTTGATCGGGAGGGTAAAAAAAAGTTCATCGACACCATGGAGGAGTTGATGCAGCGCTATCGCGTGTTTATGAAGCGTTTTGAGCTCTCCGAGGATTTTCAAGCAAAGATGACTGTTGAACAGCTGCGCACTCAGTTGGGCCAGTTCGGGATTACGCCTGAACAGATGTTTGAGCAGATGAATCAAACCTTGACCCGGATGAAGACAGAGCTTGAGCAGGACTCTGGCTGAAAGTGATGACTGGCTGACTTGCTACCCGTACGATCCGCTCAGCTAGAGATCCTCTAACCATGCCGGAGACGCCGATCACCATGCCGGCCTGGTTGGAGCGGGGCATGGTTGACTTGTTCCCTTCAGGCCAATGGGGGGATGCTGATCAGCAACTTGCGACTCGTCTTGAAGAGGCTCGAGAACAAAACCGACCCCTAAGGGTCAAGCTTGGTATTGATCCCACTGGTCGTGATATCCATCTGGGACACAGCATCCTGTTTCGCAAACTCAGAGCTTTTCAGGATGCGGGCCATACAGCAGTGTTGATTATTGGCGATTTCACTGCACGAATCGGTGACCCAACCGGCAAGAGCATCACCAGAGTGCAGCTCACCTCTGAGCAGATTGAGGCCAATGCGACAACCTATCTTGCCCAGCTGGGTAAGGGGCAGTCAGAGGAAAGAGCGCTGCTCGATTTCACAACCCCTGGGCGCCTGGAAGTGCGACGTAATACTGAGTGGTTGGCTGACTTGGATTTGCCCGAGGTGATTGGTTTGTTGGGCACTGCCACGGTTGGGCAAATGCTGGCTAAAGAAGACTTTGGCAATCGGTATGGCTCAGGTGTTCCGATAGCTCTGCATGAGTTTCTGTATCCCCTCTTGCAGGGTTACGACTCGGTAGCGGTGCAGGCAGATGTTGAACTTGGGGGGACTGATCAGAAATTCAATGTCGCCATGGGGCGGGATCTTCAGCGTCATTTCGATCAGCGCCCTCAGTTTGGGCTCCTACTCCCAATCTTGGCTGGCCTGGATGGGGTGCAGAAGATGAGCAAGAGTCTCTCTAACACTGTGGGACTGAATGAGGATCCCCTTTCCATGTATTCCAAGTTGGAGAAGGTTCCTGATGCCCTTGTCAGCAGTTACGTGGTTTTGCTTACCGATCTCGACCCTGAAGCTTTACCTGTCAATCCGCGTGAACGGCAGAAGGCCATGGCTCTTGCGGTCACGGCCAGCCGTCATGGCATCGCGGCGGCTGAAGCAGCCCAGAATGATGCAGCCAGATTGGTTTCCGGCTCTCAAGATGACGCTGCATCTGTGCCAGAAGCGTTGCTTTCGGATGTGAATTTTCCGGCCAAGGCCTTTTATCTGCTAAGTGCGATTGGACTTTGTGCGAGCAGTAGCGAGGCTCGGCGTCAAATCAAGGGTGGTGCGGTACGCCTGGATGGCGAAAAAATTACCGATCCCAATTTGGAATTCACTGACTCCAGCCTGCTGATGGGCAAGGTGCTGCAAGTGGGCAAGAAAACCTTTCGTCGTTTGACGCGTTGAGTGAAGGACCAAACCCTGCTGTGATGACCTCGCCATTGACTCCTGCCGATCAACTGATCATTGCTCTTGATGGCATGGAGCGGGCTGAGGCCCTTGCATTCAGCTCAAAGTTGCCAGAGGTCAGTTGGGTCAAGGTGGGCCTGGAACTGTTTGTTAGTGCGGGGCCAGAGGTTTTGGCTGATCTACGGGAGCAAGGGTTACGGATTTTTCTTGATCTCAAGTTTCACGATATCCCTGCCACCATGGCAGGAGCTTGTCGCCGAGCAGCGAGCTTTGGCGCTGAGTTGATCACGGTGCATGCCTGTGCTGGCCTTGCTGCCCTTGCTGAAGCTCAGAGGGCTGCTTGCGAGGGGGCTGCGGAGGTTGGCTTGTCAGCACCCCGGCTGTTGGCCGTCACTGTGCTCACCAGTTGGGATCAGAAGCGTCTAGCGAATGAGCTGTGCATTCCTCAGTCTATTCAGGCCAGGGTGGAGTGGTTGGCTGAGTTGGCTGCGGAGTCAGGGTTGGGCGGCTGCGTGTGTTCTCCCTGGGAAGTAAGCGGCTTACGCCGACTTCATCCCTCGCCATTTGAGTTGGTGACTCCTGGTATTCGCCCCTCGGGGGCTGAATTGGCGGATCAGGTCAGGGTCATGAGTCCTGCAGCGGCGCTGAATGCAGGAGCTTCACGTTTGGTGATTGGCCGGCCGATTACCCGTGCTGTTGATCCGGCAGAGGCGTTTGCACGCTGCTGCTTTGAGATTGAACAGCGTCAGCTGGACTGACCGAGGCGAGGTTCGGTGCCCGCCAGTAAGCGTTGCAGATTGGAGCGGTGTCGCCACACCACCATTGCCATGGCGGCAAAGGCCACCGCCAGGTAAGCAGGCGATGAGTTGCCTTGAAAGCGCAAGATCATCAGCAACGGCAAGCTGAGGGCGGCGATGATGCTCGATAACGACACGATCCTGCTGAAGCTCAGCACAGTGAGGAAGATGCCGAAACAGGCCAGCCCTACAGGCCAGGAGATGCCTAGCAGCATCCCAAGACCTGTTGCGACAGCTTTGCCACCTTTCCATCCCAGCCACACAGGCCAGATGTGACCTGCCAAGGCTGCTAGACCTGCCGCAACTTGCCAGCCATCATCCAGCTCAAGTGCCCTAGCAACAAGTACGGCGGTTGTGCCTTTGCCAACATCGATAAGGAAAACGGCTAGGGCAGGACCTTTACCCACCTGGCGCAACACATTGGTGGCCCCGGTTGATCCCGAACCCTTCTCACGCAGGTCGATTCCTGCCAGCCATTGGGCTGCAAGATATCCGCTGGGTAGTGAACCGAGCAGATATCCCATGATTAGGGAGAGAAGATTCCCAAATAGAGAGTTGAACATCATCAGAGCAGTTCTTCGTCTTCGAACCGTTCTTGCGGCCCAGCTGCAAAGGCTAGCCATAGCGGGAACTGAAGCACGGGGATCTCTACGCTGCGTTGGGCTGCATCAATCAGGATGAGGGGAACTTCCCCTCGTTCCTCAAGTCGGTCGGCGCGTTCTACAAGAGCTTCGCCGCGTTCAAAAAGAACAATGCCGCTGCTAGGGCCGAAGTCTTCTCGAGCGAGGCCTAGAGCATCTTGAAGGCCACGTCGCCATTCGCCAAGCCGCTCTGGTTCGCCGGCAAGCACCAGGCTTTGGAATCGGTCGCCATAGAGTTCACCGAGGATGGCAATCAGGGCTGCAGCCACAAGGATGTTGCGTGTTCGGCTGTTTCTGCTTGGCTGTGCTCCTCGCCCACCCTGATTGAAAAACCAGTCTTCTAGAAGTTCTTTGTCCCTGGGATCAAGGCTGCGTCGCAATTTCCAAGGATCGGCGTAGAAGTCTGGTTGACTTAGAAATTGCTCCAGACATTCACGGATCAGGCTTTCGTCTGGTTTAAAGGTGTCAGCAACAGCTAGGGCGTTGTCCTGAGCGCCGGCTTCGGGCGTTGACTTGGGTTGGTCTAGGGGAGAAGGTTGGACCACAACAGGCTGCACAACCAGTTCAAGTTGCTCCACTGATTGGGCTAGGTCTTGCAGAGCGCCTGTGAGGTAGTCCTGGAAGCCTTTGACCCGCCTGGCAATAGCATCGGACTGGCCAGCGAAGGAACTGCTGAGCTCCTTTTCCAGTTGGGATTTGCGGTTGGAGAGGTCTTTGATTTCTGCTTCGAGTTGATCGCGATGTTGCTGCAGCTCCGTCAAGGCCACTTGCAGGAGTGGAGCAAGATCTGGTTTGTCTTGAGGAGCAGCTAGGAGATCGGATTGAGAGTCTGCTGAGTTCTGCGAGGGCTGTTCAGGCGCAAGCTGTTGAGGAGAAGGCTGTTCAGGAGAAGTCTGCCCAGGGGGAGGCTGTTTGCGGAGGGGGAGGTCGGCTTCAGGCATGAACCAGGCAGGCAGTGGTGGTCTTGCTCTCAGGAGAGATGTTGGGTCTGTTTGGGGAGTTAATGAGAGAGGGCCGATCTGAACCCATCACTGATTTGGGGGCGATAAGGGGGTAAGCAGGATTTGTCAATAGCTGTGCGTTTGCTTGTGGGCCTTGATGACATCAGCTGAAAAGAATCTGGGTGAGCAACACATCCATCAAAGACACTGTGACCAGGGTCATCACAACAGCGCCAGTGGTGCTGGTGCCAACTTCTTTTGGACCACCACGCGTTGTGAGGCCCCACCCGCAAGCCAGAACAGCAATCTGAAGGCCGAAAACCAATGATTTGATCAGCATGAATGGCAAATCATCCGGAGTCAGCCAGG
Organism: Prochlorococcus sp. MIT 1327; assembly: GCF_047304785.1. Classification (NCBI taxonomy): domain Bacteria; kingdom Bacillati; phylum Cyanobacteriota; class Cyanophyceae; order Synechococcales; family Prochlorococcaceae; genus Prochlorococcus; species Prochlorococcus sp. MIT 1327. The sequence goes on along the minus strand of NZ_CP138972.1, from coordinate 2,234,674 downwards.
TGCGCACGGAATTCCAGAAGACCTCTGGTGGAATTTGATAAAGATTGGTGCTGCTGACCTGGCCGCTCCAGAGGGCTATACCGAAGAACAGCATGCATTGCACCGGTGCCATGACCACCATGGCGATCACTCTTGGAACCACCAAGTACTCAACCGGTTCAGTTCGCAACATGGTGATGGCATCGATCTGTTCAGTGACCTTCATGGTCCCCAGCTGAGCTGCATAGGCCGTGGCTACCTTGCCAGTGAGCAGCGTGGCGGTGAGCAGAGGGGCGATTTCCCTTGCCATCCCAATGGCGAGAATCCCTCCTACCGTGGATCCAGCACCTTGTCTGCTCAGTTCTGCGGCGACCTGGATGTTGAAGACCGTTCCTGCGGCTAAGCCTGTGATCAGCACAATCAGGAAGCTGCCTGGACCGGCCTCCATCAGCTGATCAAACAGGTCGACCTTGTTGATACGACCTCGGGCGGTGGCTGCCACTGCCTGGCCTCCGATGATGAGGCTGCTGCCCAGTCGCTTCAGCCAGCGAGGAGTCGTCATGACATGGCTGCCTGGTTGTGAGAGTTCCTTTCGGGCCAGCCTCGCATCACCACAAGACCCAACGCCACAAGTACTGCGGGAATGAATCCCATGCACATGCGAATGGTGATCAGAGCGGATTCGGGTTGATCCGAGTAGCTCAGTGCTCCGCCTGCTTCTACCACTGAGCGATAGCCAGACAGTGAAAGCAGAATGCCGAGTAGTTGGATGCTCACACCAATACCGATTTTCTGAACTAGCACCATCCAGGCGGTGTAGAGGCCTGCTGGCTTGTCAGGGTCAGCATCAATTGCATCTGGTAGCAGACACCAAGGGATGAGATAAGCATTTGCGGCTCCAAACCCCACCATGCCAATGGTGGCCAACAAAGCCATCAATCTCAGACCATCAGTGCCGGCTGTAGGCCAGAGGTTGGCGAGGGATGCATCAGCGGAGATAGGGGGGAGCAGCATCGAAACAACACAAGCAGCTATCCATAGACATCCACCCCAGCACAGGGCCCTGATTCGCCCATGGCGATTGGCATACATGCTCCAGACCTGAAGGCCGATCAGGGCGCAGAGCTGGAAGGGCAGCAACATCCAGGTGGCCAGTTCTGCGGGTACGCGCATCAACTGAACCAGGTAAATCAGAGCAACTGGCTGCATCAACTGCAAAGCGCACCAGAGCAATAGGTAAAGCCCCAGAACTTTGAGGAAGCGTCTGTTGCTGATGATCCTCACAAGCTGTCGACGTAGGGGCTCGTGATGGCAACGGGGGCGCCTGGCGGTTTTTGTGAAAGGGGCCAGCCCCCAGCAGCAGGCGAGGGTGGCTAAAGCTGCGATTGTGCCGGTGATGCGGCCCATGGCCAAGTAACCGTTGGCACCGTTGACCAGCAGTAAAGGCGTCACAATCAAGCCACTTGCACCGGCGATGATTGATCCGGTGAATCTGGCGGCGTTGAGACGGTTGCGCACAGATGTGTCTTCTGTGAGCTCTGTGGAGAGGGCGGAGTAAGGCAGATTGACGCTGGTGTAGGCGGTCATCAGCAGAATCGCCATCACGATGTAATACATCGTTTTCTGGGCAACGTCTCCGGGAGGAACCCACCACATGGCAGCCAGGCTGATGCCGAGGGGGAGTGCTGCGCCAAGCATCCAGGGAATCCTTGGGCCCCAACGAGTTTGGGTGTGATCGCTCAGCCAGCCGATCATTGGGTCATTGATCCCATCCCAGAGCTTGATCACCATCAGCAGTGAGCCGGCAACAATGGCAGGCAGCCCGGCGGTCCCGGTAAAAAACACGAAGAGGTAGAAGCCGAGCAGAGTTGCTGCCAGCCCGGTGCCTGCATCGCCAAGGCCATAGGAGATCATCAGCCGGCGGCGTGATCCCTCTTGAATCGCTGTGGATTTCGTCAAGCTGCAAAAAGGGGGATGCGCAAGGTCATAATGCAGGGGCGCTGAAACGCAGATCCATTTCGTCTATCGCGATGGTTCTGCTGTGCTAGTGCGGGCGTTGTGTAGTGGTAAGACCTCAGCCTTCCAAGCTGATGACGCGGGTTCGATTCCCGCCGCCCGCTTTTTTGATTTTGCCTTTTAGAGCTTGAGTTTTGAGGCGTATTCCTCTGCCAGCAAGATCAACATGCTGCGGTTCTGCAGATCAATGTCCTCTGAAGTCCATGCATTAGGTCTTGCGGGTAGATCATCAGGGCTAGGACGTGCTGTGTCCAGGATGCGGTGCCAGGCAGAAGTCGGTTCAGGCAGATCAAAGTGCATGGCTTTGCTGTAGGCGTTGAAGCCCATCCACATCACCGCACCGCTGAAGCCTCGATTCAGGCTGTAGCAGATGGTATGGGACCAGCTGCCCCAATCGGGCTTGTCGATCTCAACACCATGCCATTGCAGCCAGAGATCGTCTGGACTCTGCTGAAGACGTACGGGCCTCTCCTCAGGGGGGTGATTGATGGGAGAGAAGAGTTCCGAAAGTTGGTGGCGAATCATCAGCAGCCTGCTGACGAAGAGGTGCAAATCCATATCGCATTGTTCAGGGTTCCAGAGCATCCAGCCGAGCGGGTTGTCCTGACACCAGCTGTTGTTGTTCCCCCCCTGGCTGCGGCCCACTTCATCTCCCATTAAAAGCATTGGCACTCCTCTTGAAAGCAACAGGGTGGCGATCAGATTGCGCATCTGGCGATGGCGGAGGGCCTGCACGGCATGGTCACTGCAGGGGCCTTCAATGCCGTTGTTCCAGCTGTTGTTGTGATTTTCACCGTCGCGGTTGCTCTCTCCATTGGCGAGATTGTGTTTGCGGTTGAAACTCACCAGGTCATTGAGGGTGAAGCCATCGTGTGCAGTGATGAAGTTCAGGGAACGTCCCAGCGGAGCTGGTTCACCTTTGTAGAGATCAGCACTTCCGCTTAGGCGTTGTCCCATCCTCCAGGCGCTGTCTTCGTCTCCTTTCCAGAAGGCACGTAGGTCATCTCGGTAATGGCCATTCCATGTTCCGATTCGTTGTGCTGGGAAATCGCTGAGTCGATAGAGGCCACCGCAATCCCATGGTTCGCTAAACAGTTTTAAATCGCTGAGCTCTGGATCAGCTTCAATCTCTTCAAATAGGGGAGGGTGTTCGAGCGGCTTTAGGCCTTCGCCTCGGCTCAGGGCAATCCCTAGATCGAAGCGGAAGCCATCGACTCCTAGTTCGATGGCCCAGCAACGCATCGACTCGAGAATCAGCTGCCTCACGATTGGACGATTGGCGGCGATGCTGTTGCCGCAACCACTTACATCCAGGTATTCGCCACTGTCGTTTTGGTGGTAATAGAGAGCATCGCTGAAGCCTCGCCAGCTGAGTGTGGGGCCATCAAGGCCGCCTTCTGTGGTGTGGTTGTAGACCACGTCAAGGATGACTTCAATACCCTCGTCATGACAGGCCGCAACCAGCTCGCGGACTTGTTGGCGAGCCTGCAATGGATCGTCACCATGAACATATTTGGGATGGGGAGTGAACCAGTTCAGAGGGCTGTAGCCCCAGTAGTTGTCCCGCCCCGTTGGCGCATCAGAGGGATCGAAAGCAAAAATAGGTAGCAGCTCTATTGCGGTGATACCCAGTTGTCGCAGATAGGGAAGTTTGTCAATGAGTCCCAGGAAGGTGCCTTGGCGCTGAGGTGTTACCTCTGACTTCGTGCCGCTGCTGAACCCTCCTACATGCAGTTCGTAGATCACGCTGCGGTTCCATGGGGTCCTGGGGCGTGGATGGGATGCGAAGTCAAAATGTTCTCGTTCGCACACCACTCCCTTTAGGCAGGCTTGGATATTGGGCGACGATCCTTTGGCCTGTTCTCTTTGATAGATGTCCCAGCCACTGATGGCTCTTGTGCAGGGATCAAGCAGCACCTTGGAGGGGTGAAAGCTATTGCTGTCAGGGTTGTGGGGGCCGAAGATCCGATAGCCATAACAGCAGCCAGTTTGCAATCCTTCCACCTCAACATGCCAGTAGTCGCCGGATCGATGGCAAGGCTGGAGCTCGAGGATGTGTTCTGGCTGCGTGGCATTTGCATCGGCAAACAGCAGCAGCTCCACGCGCTTTGCAGTTGGGGCGGCCACAGAGAAATTGACGCCTCGTGTTGTGATCGTGCTGCCCAGGGGCCAAGGAGTGCCGAGATGCATCTTGCTTACAGCTGTGTCTGCGGCGAGGCAGAAAGCATTGGGCACAAGCGAAGAAGTTCAGCCCGTTTCACAATGTCATGACGTTGTCCCAAGCATTGGAGTCGGGCAATCCTCCAGAGCAGCTGAGCGGGCCCCTCTGGGTTTTCCCACCCAATGGAGACTGTGACGGGGGGACAGCATGGTGGCTGGGATGTGACCCCGAACCCGTCTTAATCGACTGTCCGCCTTTAACGACAACCACTCTTGAGGCTCTAAAACAGCTCGCCTCGGGTCGCACGGCCCGGATCTTGCTGACCAGTCGAGAGGGGCATGGCAGGGTGCGTGCGTTTCAGGATGCACTCGGATGGCCTGTCTTGGTGCAGGAGCAGGAGGCTTATCTCCTGCCCGGGCTGACTTCGCTGGACAGCTTTGTTGATCAACACACCACCGCTGCGGGGCTGCGGTTGCTTTGGACGCCTGGGCCAACACCAGGGAGCTGCGTGGTTTTTGCTCCTGATCCTTGGAACGTACTTTTCTGTGGACGTTTGTTGATTCCTGTCGCGTTTGTTCAATTGGCTCCATTGGCGCATCGGCGGACTTTTCATTGGCCTCGCCAGCTCAGAAGCTTGCAAAAATTGCGCCAATGGATTCCTTCAGATTCAAGGCCTGCACTGGCTTCTGGTGCTCCCCTTGGGCCCCTCCGAGGAGAGAAATTGGCCCCATGGGATGCCTGGACATTGCAGGCAAATCAGTGAATCAAATTGTTCAATTTTCGTATAAAGCGTTGCGCCACGGTCCCTTTCGGTTGCCGGCAGCGGCTTGAGTCCATACGATTAGCGCGAATCGGGATAGCAGGGACGGATTTCGTCTTCTGCTCTGTCACTGAACAGTTTCCGTACCATCACCCCTTTCCTATGAACAAAGCTGACCTGGTCAACCTCGTCGCAGCCCGTACTGAGCTAACGAAAACAGATGTCTCCTTGGTGGTGGATGCTGCCATCGATACCATCATCGATTCCGTAGTGGAGGGGAAGAAGGTCTCCATCCTTGGCTTCGGATCCTTTGAGCCTCGTGATCGTTCCGCTCGTCAGGGTCTGAACCCCAAGACAGGGCAGAAGATCAAAATCCCTGCCAAGCGTGTTCCCGCATTTACCGCAGGAAAGATGTTCAAAGATCGCGTTCAGGGCTGATTGTTTAGCCCTTGTTTGCAGACGGGCGGTCGTCACGGCCGCCTTTTATTTGTGGGCCTACTGAGTCAGGGCTCCTTCCATTGATTCAATGGCCACGTCCTCTGAACTGCCTGATCATCTGTATGAGCAGATGGAAGCGGGGCAGCGGCTTAGGAATCAGGGCTATCGGGGCAGGTTTGCCCCGTCTCCGACGGGACCATTACACCTGGGCAATCTGTGCACTGCTCTGGTGTCTTGGTTGCAAGCGCGCTTGGCTAATGGGGCTTGGCTGTTACGGGTGGATGACCTGGATCAACCTCGCAATCGTGTGGGAGCGGTTGAGAGCCTCCAGCAGGATTTGCACTGGCTAGGCCTTGATTGGGATGGCCCCGTGGTGTTTCAGAGCCGCCGCCGTGGGCTTTACAACTCTTTCCTCTCGGCTCTGCGGCGTCAGGGGAAGTTATATGCCTGTCGATGTAGCCGGCGAATGTTGGCTGATATCTCAGCACCAGCTGGGCGGCATTTGGTTTACCCAGGCACGTGTCGAGATCTGGAGCTGTTTTGGGGGTGGCATGAGGGCAGGCTGCCCAGTTGGCGTTTAAGGGTGAGCAAAGAGTTCTCCCATACCAGTGGGGACGTGATTTTGCGGCGCGCTGATGGTTTTATCGCTTATCACTTGGCGACGGTTGTTGATGAACTGACTCTCGGGATTAGCGAGGTGGTACGCGGTGAAGATTTGCTTGACGCCATGAATGCACAGCTCGCTTTGATCAATGCGATTTCAGAGCGGGCTGTGATCTATCGCCACGTGCCGTTGTTGTGTGATGACCAAGGCCGAAAGTTGGCCAAGCGAGAGGGACATGCTGGTTTGGACAGCCTGCGTTCCGAGGGACTAGGGCCTTCTCATGTGGTGGGCTGGCTTGCTGCTAGCCAGAGCCTTGTCCCTTTTGGCGCTGAACTCACGGTAGGGGAGTTATTGAGTGAGTTGAAGAAGAAGGAGGGGGGGTTGAAAAGCGTGCTGAAACCTTAAAGGCGCAACGGCTCCAATTCTTAACGAAGCCTTCGGGATCGCAAGCGCAAAAATGTATGAAAATAAATAGCCACTTAATGCACACAATCAATGTCGATCTGCCCTAACTGCGGAGGTAGTGGCATTCAACGCATCAGTCATTTGAGGTTTCGTACCTGCTTGGACTGTCTTGGCCAGGGGAGCGTCATAGAAGAGCTGAACACTGGTTACGCGCTGAAGTCTCCAGCTGGAGATCTTCAAGCAGAACAGACGATCAAGACTCCTATGGCTGCTTCTGTGGTGAGCTGATTGAGATTAGTTAAGTTTTTGCAAGCGATTAAGATTATGCAGCTCCCTTAAGAAAGGGGAAGGTTGATCAATACATCAATGTTGTGCATTAAGACAAGTATGAGTTGAGAGCTTCGGTCAATTGAGCTTTAGTCCCTTGATGCTATTGACAACGCTCAGTGGCGCGATCAAGCGCTTGAAACGCTTTCGCCAGTGGTATCTCTATGCACGCCAAGGGTGTTTCTAATTGTCACTAGGTTGGCCGGATTTTCAAAACGCTTGTGAGCAACTGCAAGAAAGAACTAGAAGCAAGAAGAAGAGTGCCTCGCCAGGTGAGGCGCGATGGCATTGGATTCTCGATCTTCGCTCAATCAGAGGGCGCTGGTTGGTGTGATGTGGTTGCAGGGAAATCATCTGGCATCAGTTGATGAGAAGGCATTGACCATCGGCTTGGGGCTGCCAACGTGAAGTTACATTCAGTTGGAATCAATGAGCCCCACCTCTCGCATAAAGGGCGTTTCCCTTATGTCTTTGGTGGCTTTAAGCCTGGGATTGCAGGGAGCTCAGGCACAAGGCATGCTGCCCGGATGCCGACTTGAGAATGGCAGTCTTCAGTGCTTTCCTGGGCTCACTGCTTCCCCTCAGGAACAGATTCATGTTTTAGAAGGCCGCATTTCAGAGGATCAAAAGTCTGAAGAGCAGGTCGAGCAAAACATCGAAGGTTTAAGTCGTTTTGTTTTGGAAGGAGATGCTTTTGAAGGGCAACTGCTGAAGGCGGACCTGATGTTGGATGGTGACGCCATTGAATCGGTTCACATTCACTGGTATCGCCGCAAAGGTAACGGACATTGGCAGCTTGTAGCGAACGCTTCTGAAACCACCTATCAGCTTGGAAGCGACGATCTAGGACGTTCTCTGATGGCCGTCTTGACTGTTTCTACAAGTGATGGAAATGTGAAGCGAACTAATAGCAACGTGATTGGCCCGATTACTGCTAGATGATTCAGCTGATCAGGAGATTTCATTTTCTGCTTGTGGGCGGCTACCTATCAATGACTTCAATAGACTTTCAATTCTAGGTCGAGATCCATCAGCGCACTGATAATGAAGTTACTGCTTTTTGTGAGTCAACGACTAAAGCTTTTTGGCTAATATTTATTATTCCAATGGTTCAGCTTTTATTTGTCCTCAAGATGAACAGCTATAGTGCGATATGCCACCAGCATTAAAGAATGCCTTAGGTTTTAGGCGATAGTATTTATCTTCTATTTCTTTTGATTGCTCATCATATGGATGACTTAGCACTTCTTGTAGCTCTTTCACTAAGGAATAGTCGCCTTCTTCGGCCTGCTGATAGGCAGGGGCAATTAACCACTCTCGCCAAGTATATTTTGGATTGGTCAGTTTCATGATTTTTGATGTCTCTGTTGAATTGCCATTGTTGATGACGCGCTCGCGCCAGCTTTGTAGCCAAGATTGCCATTGCTCATCGATTTGTTGTGAAGTTTGGAAGTAGAAGCTCTTTTTTAATGCTGATAAATCATTTGGTATATGAGATAGCTCGCGAAAGAAGATCGTGTAATCCACTTTTGAATTGATCATTAACTGCGATAATTCCTCAAATAGATTGGAGTTGTATTCTTTCAAGCCAAGCTTGGCTGCCCACATTTTTTGGATTTGTTTATCCATGGCTTGTGCAAAGCCATCACGCACTTGGTTAAACTCTTTTAGGGCTTTAGCATCTTCTTCAAGTAGCGGCCTTAAAGCTTTCCAAAACATATGATAATTTGCTTCCGCCGCGATTGGCTGATTGAAGTATGAAAAGTGTTCGCCGCCGCCAGTCCAAGGCTGAAATGCTGGATCAAAGATTTCACAAAATCCAAATGGTCCATAGTCGAGGGTGAAGCCACCTGCGGCGCAATTGTCACTGTTGAAATTGCCTTGGCAGTAGCCAATGCGGAGCCAATTTGCTGTCAATAAATTAAGGCGATCACGAAAGAGCCGCGCCAACTCGACCAATTGAACTGTAAAAGAAAGGTTTTGATTAATGTCATTTTTGTATTCTCGTTCAATTAAATGCGACACAATCATGCGCAACTCTTCTAATGCTCTTGGATGACTATTGCTGCGAGCGCGACGCGCAAATAATTCTAGTTGACCAACTCGCAAAAAGGATGGTGCGACGCGAGTTGAAATTGCTACAGGATTATCCACCAAAATATCAGGGTCGGTGGATTGGGTGTGTTGAGAATACCAAGGCCGGGTGATTGTCTCAGATTTAGAAACATAGAGTGTTAACGATCGCGATGTTGGAACACCTAAAGCCTGCATATATTCTTGCGCTAGAAATTCACGCACACTTGAACGTAGTACTGCGCGTCCGTCGGCACCACGGCAGTAAGGCGTTGGACCACCACCTTTTAATTGCATTTCCCAGCGTTTGCCATTAATGATTCCTTCAAATACAGATATCGCTCGGCCATCGCCATATCCATTACCAGTGCCAAATGGACATTGTTGGTTGTATTCTCTGCCATAAATCGATAGTGCATAACCAGTTGCCCAGCCAACCTGTCGCATAGGCTCACGCGTAGCAGAGAGATCACCTGAAAATAACTTGCAAAATCTTTCATCAAATGCCAGCTCGTTGTTTAAGCCAAGCTCATTAAAAAATGTGGTGCTATGAGTTACATATTCTGGGTTTTTAAGCGGCGTGGGTGTTACAGGTACGAAATGACCAGAACAAACTTGTCGGGCGAGGTGATCATCACCATCTACCTTGGAATCAGGGTCAGTATTTAAACTATCCATCAGAGAATAATCCGCCAGCTTCTCAAACTCATCGACTGTTGTTACCCAGCGAGAAGCAGATGGTTCAGATGGATGCGACATTCTTGTTAAAAGTGACTTAGGAGGCCCGCCAAAGGTCCTTTATGTGTTTTGAACACCAGCGCATAAGCAAAAACGTTGAGTCTAAGGAACTTCTCTAGGGTGTTTTCTTGAAATTCGTTTTGCTGCAGTGGGCTGCTAAGCCTGATTTAGGCATCAACCCACCTTAGTATTCAACGATTACTCTCCTAATGGCTTTAAGCCCTTTGCTTTTTTGGTGGGTAGAGGTGTGCTGTCTTCACATACAGGATGCGGGAACACGTTGCACCAAATAACACTATTGAGCCTGCAAGAAGAACGTTCCAAAAGAAAGGAGGGATATCAAAAAGAAGGTAGTGGAGAATCATCCAGCTCACCCATGCTTAAACAGCACTTCTAGATATAGCAATGCAATGCCATCCTGGCTGCTGAAGCCAGCCCTTACCTGCTCGATTCGTTATCTGGGCTACTGGTTTGGTGTGGGATGCCTGAAGGAGAAGCCTTTTGATTTGAATGCCACCTTATACAGAGAGAAGACCTGTCTCCCGTTACTGCTGAGGTCTACACCCTATGGGTAAACAAGAGAGAAGAGCACGCTTCAAAGCGATGGCGAGCTCTGAGAGGAAAGCTCTGATCAGGAAAAAAATGAAAGCAGCAGGGCTAGTAGAAGGCAGTGGGGTACCTGGGACAACCTTGTCTTCATACGATCAAGAGCAAGTAAGGGAACTGATCCGAATTACCAGCTGTTTCCCTGAGATGCGCACCGATTAGGGAGACGCACTCCACCGTTAACAAGGGGCCAGCCTGTTGGTTCACGACCGTTAACAGGATTTTGGTTTTTTTGTCTGACCAAAATTGACACTGTGACCCCTTTCCGTCTCCGTTGAATCGTCACTAGGCTGCTCCTGACGCAATCACCAAGACATGCTTCGCTCGTTGACAACCGCTGCAGCGGCAGCAGTTCTGATGTGCACCCCTGCGATGGCATGCAGCAATCAGTTTGAGCAATTGGTTTCACAGTCTCAAGAGAGTGACGTTTACTTCCGGCGTAAGAGCAACCAGCCGCTGGTGAATGAACAGACCAGCATTGATGCAGAGAACTGCACTGCCAACGCAGATGGAGGTTTCACCTGTGACACCAAGGTGGTTAACCCCGTAAGCCCAGACAACAAATACAGGAACTAAGTGGACAAAAAGCCCTTTTGGGAACCAAGGATGATCTGGCGAGCGGTTGTGATCGATGTTGTGCTGTGCGTGCTCATGCTCACCCTCTCGGTCATGTCTGATGAACAGTTCTGGCGTGTGTTCTATGCATCCGGTTCCCTGCTAGCGATCATTGATGCGATATGGGCATCGCGTGTACTTGATGCTGTAGAGGAAGAGCAAGACTAAACACACAGCTGACGCCACTTCCTCGTCTAAGGCTCATTGCTAGGCATGTCAAAACCATGAAAAAGGCGCCCTCATCGAGCAGCGCCCATACCGACAAACTTGTGTGAGGAGTGTCGTGTCTCGATGCTACTCCTCTATTGGGCTCTTGATTAACGAAAAGTGAGTGTATGAAGAGTGTTCGTTTTTCTGTCATCATATTTTGATTAAAAAATCTTCTATAGTTCAATCTAAGGCTGATGAGTTTAAGAGTCGACTGAATTGGATAAAGCTGATATGACAGCCTGAAAACAGATAGAATCAGTTAATGTTGCTCAGCCTTCTTAAACCTTTCGTCAATATTGGATTGATGTTCCAAGCGCCATGAGCGTTTCTGCCATAAATATCGCCATAAGAGTAAAGGCGCTCCCAAATGCCACTGGGGTAGTCGCATGCTCAAACAGTTGGTGAGCAGTGCAAGAACTACAAGGAAGAAGAAGAAGGTTTCTCCTGGCCAACAGCAATTGCCATGGGCTTGGGATGTTCGCCTCAATCAAATCCCTGACGAGTGGCATCAAGTTGTGGTGAGATTTAGAAGAGCAAATGGCATCCGTGATAGTGATTCACGTCTGTTGCTGTGGTGAATATGTTGAGCGAATAAGGGTAGAAATAAGGGAGAAGAATATTCAGGCTTTTCGCTGGTGTGCCTTGTAGTTTCGGGTTGATGCACTGAGTGCCAGGGAGCGTCAGTATTCAGGCTGTGTTGATGGCAATGGTGCCAGCTCTTCGAGGTTAATTTGCGGCTTTATGCGGGTGATTGAAGAAACAAAAAGCCCCCGCGATTGCAGGGGCCATTAGAAGGTATCCTCATGAACACCATGGCAAAAAGATATCGTTAGGGTGTCAGAAGATCAATCGCAGGAATTCACGTTTAAAGCGCCAAAATCTATAAACCATACCTTGGTCGTATAATAAAGGCGCCGTGGTCGTGCACCCTTGCATCTCGATTGTCTGGTGTTGCAGATAACGCTTGAATTGCAGGCATTACTGCTGGTTCTTTCTTGCTAGGTGCTCCATACCCATTACTGCCAAAGTGATATTTAATGTCTGCCGTAAAGCGAGTATCAAAGGCTTCATCGTAAGAAAGATTGGTGCCAAGCGTTAAACCATTGCTGATGCTGTATGCGAGTCTTCCTTTAACACCAGAACCATCAGCATCATCGAGATCACCTTGCTGGTAGTAATTACCAACAGAAGCATTGAGATCAGGTGTGATGCTGTAGCCAACATCTAATCCGTAGGTATCAAGAGAACCGCCTTTGTAATGGCTATTTAGGCGTTTCTCGACATCACCAATAGGAACCAGTGCATAGGCATTGAAGTTCCAAGTGTCTGAGACTGCTTCTAAGCCTGCAGCAACCTGAGAGAAGAAGACCTCACGCTTATCAAAGATATTCACGTTGGTATCAGCATCACCTGTATTCATCGGCCGGCTCTCATGGCCAGCATTGATGCCATACATCCAAGAGCGGTCACCATTCAGCCAGCGATAACCCAAACGGGTTGATGTGCTGATCGAGGTACCAGCAACCTCTGTATTGATGATGCTGCTTTAGCCATCAAAATCAGAGAAGTTGGCATTGGCTAAAGCATCAATAAACCAAACGCTGTTCTCACCAACAGCAATCGGAAGAAAGGCTCCAATGCCGGCTTGATTGGGTGTGCCTGCTCCTTGAAGTGCTCCTTGAAGACCCCAGTTGAACTGCACAGCATCTTTGAGGTTGATCTCCATCACGCCAAGATCTGCTGCACTGCCTTCGTCTTCAGAAGCTGCTGGCTGTATAGGAGAACTAGCTAAGGCAAGAGCAGCAGCACCAGCAAGCGACAGAGGAAGACGAACCGAACGCTGCATGGGGATTGAACGCTTAAAAGTTCAGCCAAAATCGCTTTAAAAACTGAGGTGTAGAGCAGAGCTTGAGGCAGTCTTTTGGTTGGCATTGCTGGCCCTCATCTCTACGCTGCTGACAGCGCCTTTGCATCAGGCTGTGCTTTGGTCACATCAACTGAAGAAAAAGGCACTTTCTTGATGAGCGGCATGCAAATTACTTTTGAGCATTTGCGACCGACCCATTCATTTGCGTTGAAATAAGCACCCTTCTTGCAAAGGAATCATGTTGCTTTCAGGGCAGGAGTCGCAGAGATGCTGCCTCTTGCTGCAGCTTGTGCTCTGTGGTTCTCTTCCACTCCTAGGGATGATTCCTGTAAGAGCGGCTGAGCTTCCAGGCCTAAGGCCGCTAGCACTCGCATGCTTTGACTCTGGTCAGCTAAACGCATGCCAAGCCGCGTTGCTGCGGGCGGAAGCCCTGCAGAGACGTGCAGGCGCTCAGAGCAACTATCCCTGTCAGACCTTGCTGCTTGGCTTGCAAGCCGATGTGATCATGAGTCAGCTTCGGGCTGGCCGTGGTGATGATGCTTTGATCATGCTGGAAGAGGTCAGCAATAGTTGTCGAGGTTTGTGATCTAAGAGAGCAGAACTAGTAATCTCTTGAATTGCTTTTAAACGTCTTTAGTGTTGCCCTGGCAACCCTGATCGGCAGTTCAAACATTGATTTGATCTTCATGCGCTCCTTGCTCCGCCCAGGGCAGATGCAGCACGAGCCTTGCGAACTGATTCTTGGAGATGGGCTTGTCACCTCTGGCCGCAGAAATATTGGAGTTCCTTTTCTTGTAGCTAAGCTTAGAAGACTTTATTCTTCATTTCGTTGCAGATCGGAAGCAGTTCATTCCCAGCTTTTGGAGTAATCACATCTTTTGTTGCTGCCTGACTAATCTCTAAGTTTGTGAATTGTAATGGATCTGTATCAAGACAATGCAATGGTTCGCAGCGTCTAATCTAGTTTGGTAGTGGCTCTAAAGAGGCTTTCCTGCTTGTCTATTGACTTTCAGTATTGAGCTTCTTGCCCGCGATTAGCTCTATGAAAAACTATAATTTTGTTGATTAATAACTTAAAGCATGCCTGCAAAATCCAGGGTATTTGCATACTTGGGTCGCTGATAATCATGGGCCTCCTTAATGTTCTGCCCTTTCAAGTCTGGCGAGCTGATGCTATAATGGTTTTTAAGGGTTAAAACTCTTTTCCTGCCTCCTCCCATCGTCGACACTTGTTAATGATGGAAGCTGTGATCTGCTTGTTGATCCATGTTCAGAGATCTGCTCCTTGCGTTGCCTGTTGAGCAAGACATTTTGATTCAAATTGTGTTGGCGTTTATCGGCCTATTTGTTTGGCTGTGGGCCGTTGGCAGAGGAGGGAGTTGGGCTTTTGGTGCATTTGTAGTAGCGCTTTGGTTCTTGACAGCGATTGGGTTGATTAGCTGGAATTTTTCGGAATAGCAAGCAGCTCAATCCCCTCTTATGGATAGAGGTTTGCGGAGAAAACACTTGTTTTTCAATCCGCTTGAACAAGCCACAGCTGTTGTATTTCCATGCAAGTGCTGAGTGTGTCGCCGCTTAAGCCTTGTGATCCTTCGCTGCTTGCTAATCGCGCCAACCATGCTTTGCCTTGCTTGAGTCGAGTTGTTCTGTTCCCTTGTGGTTTCTTGGCGCTTTGCGGGGCTGGGCTCATCAATGAGGCTTGTACTTCAATTCATGTTTGCAACAGCGAAAGCATGAAAAGGCGCTAGTCTTAATAGACGCTTGCTTTTGCGATCAATGAATTCTGCACTCTCAAGAAGTTCAGGCCTCAACTGGGCTCAGAAGACATTGGCCACTCTGTTTGCGTCGACTCTCTTCATTTATGGCTTGGATCGCACAGTACCAGGCGTTCACAACTTCTTGATGGGTGCCTTCTCCTGCCACGGTGGCTGAGTCTCTAGTTTGAATAGTCAATTTGTATTCAAAGACCCGGATTTTTGATCCGGGTCTTTTTTTGTGCGGGCAAAAAAATCAAAATGGGCTATCAAAATTGCGTTGACGTTCAAGGAACAGCAGATGATCCTTTTAGAAAATAGTTTGCTATTAACACCATAATCCTGATGTGGATTGTGCTCTTCAGAGCAAGGAAATTTGCATGAGATGAATCATGTCTATCCCTGTGAAGAGGCTCAGTCTCGGCTTCAGCCAGTTTTCGCAGCGTTAAAGCTCAGATCAAAATAACCCCTTCGTTTTCAAGACACGCTCCAGAGATTCCTGCTTTGCTTCGCTGTAGTCGAGACAGCTTTCAGAAGCCTCTGGCCTGAAAGAACGATTGATTGCCAACATCACCTTTTTTTGTCTTTGTCATGGCCTCAATCTCGTCAGTTTGAGATTCTCTTGAGCTTGCTGACGGGGCTCATCAGCTAGATGGTTAAACCAGAGATTGCTTGGAGGTAAGGGCGTAGCGTTTGCCGGGTTCTGGGTCAATGAACTTGACCCGAGCAGGCATCATTTCGGCAACGTCTTTTGCTGATCCCTCCATCTGCATAAAGCTGCTCAGCAGCCCCTCGAAGCGAACATTCCCTCCAGCAGTGCTAGCAAGGACGGTGCTTGGCTCAAATCTTTTGAGCAATTCAGGCAGGACTTGACGGCCTTTCACAAAAGCCCCTGCAAGAGGCAGACCAAGATCAACCACCGGGGTGATCACCGCATCAACGGATTGTGATTCGATTTTGCTGTCGAGAAAACCATGAGGTTCAAGGTAGATCTTGCCGTCAGCATGGCTGATGAAATAACCGTTTTCGATCGAGGGCACCATGGCTCCAGCGGTCGCGCGGATGGTGAGTCCAGCGATGTTGGTGCTCTCTCCAGGATGCAATGGCGTTACTTGTGTAAACCCCAAGCGCCCAACTAGTTTTGCGGCCGAGGGGGAGCCAACGATCTTGAGATCCCTGGGAAGAAGTTGCAGTGTTTCTGGGTGGGCATGATCTGGTAAACCCTGGCTTAAAAGCAGCAGATCAAGGTTGTCAGGCACAGCCCAGTCGCAGGGCAGTCGGCCATTCAGCAACCAGGGGCCTGGTGGGAAGGAGAGTTGGCCGGTGAGCCAGGGATCCACTAATACCCTGCAGGCACCAAACTCCAGCAACCAACCGTTGGCACCAAAATAGGTCGCTGCCAGGTTCATGATCTGCTCAGGCTCTGAGATCTGACCCTATCGGGGATCTGGTATCGATTGCTGGATGCACCCGTCTTGCAGGTAGGAATTCTTTTAACTGGCAGCTGCCATCTCCTTTTAAAGAGATCATGCTCTGCATGGCGATCATGTCCAAGTCGCATGCTGTTGAGTCGTGATCTGTCGTTGATAGAGCTAGGCATGCGAGCTCTGCCTTAGAACAATCAAATTTTGGTGCAGGTCTCTTTCTCAATGAACTTTCATCCATTGATAACGCCTGCCCTCACAAGTAAAGACGACGATCCCAACTTAATCGATTGGCGAGACATCTGCTTCGGAAGTCGAATATTTAGGCGACTCATTAAGAGCCTTTTAAGGTGGCTGGAAAATAAAAAAAAAGTATTAATAAGCCAGTAGAGATTGGCTTGGAATTGTGATGATTGTTTGATTTATTGCTCTTGCTCAATTCATCTATTCTCCCTGGAATACCGCAGATCTAGCTTCATTCTCTTGGTTATTTAGAGATATCTTTTGATCTGTAAATCTTGTGAAATGATGATGTAAAATGCGTGCTAAATTCGAAGTCAAGCATTTGTAGGCTTTTGCTTTGATGTAGAGATGGTGAACGAAAATCTGGGTAGATCTATTGCTATCACATCAAACTGATCAGATTGTCCGATCGTGAATTCCGTCAGGGATGGGGCCTGTTGTAATTTTTAGCGGAGCCCAGCTTCATTTTTTCTAAATGTGGTAAGGTTCGGCGTCTTCAAGTAAAGGCTGCTAAAAAATTATGCCTCCAGTTCTTGGCAGTTTCGGCTCCCCTGTCATCGTCCTTACCGGGACTCTCGGTTGGCAGTTCTATTTGGTATGTGTCTTCGTGATCGTTGGCCTTATCCTCACTGGTTATATCTTGCCCTCTTCCGGCGTGTATGGCTCTCTGAGAGGTTGGGGCACAGGGACTCCATGGCTAGTCGGCATTGTGCTACTGGCTAGCGTTGTGACGGTGGTAGAGGTGGCTCGCGGTCTGGTTGGCCCCTCCTTGGCTGTTGGCCTATTTATGCTGATCCTTGGATTGCTTGTCCTCGACCAGTTGGGTCGGCAACTCTCTAGGTCTGGTGGTTGATTGCTCGCCAATTTTCTTCTTGGTGCTCGCATGAGCAGTTAGATCTAAATTGATAGGCACTTTTCATTGGTACTGATTGGATCAACCAATCTCTCAGAAGTATCATCACTGGATTTAATTAGCGTTGATATCACTAAAAAGCCCAGCTTTTAAAGCTGGGCTTTTTTTATTGTTTTTCCCGTATAGCTTTGTCGACTTTTTGTTTTCGTGATCCACCGCTTTTGGCAGGTTCTTGCATCTTCATTTGAGAGGCAGTGGGCTGGCTGAATACCAGTGGTGAGTTTGATCACAGGGCTGATTGCTCAGCATGCTTCTAGTGCTTTCACTGTCTTCAGGCTGATGACAGTGACATCTGGGGCTTCAATAGCAGGTGCGCTATCAGCATTAGATCAAACGAACCTTTAGGGATCACCAAGCGCATTCACAGTCTTGGCCGTTCTGATTAAGCAGGGTGTTATTGATGTGGTCACACAAAGCAGTTGTTCTTCTTGCCATCGTCGATGCTGCGATGGGTCAGCGTGATGGACGAGCACATTGAGACCTTTCATGAGCTTGCTGCCTTGCCTGATGGCTAGCTTTTTAAAGAGGTCAATCTTGCCCCCAAGCCGAAAGCTGTCGAGTTCTTAGTGTCCGCACCAGAGTGCACAGGTTGCAGTCACAACAGCGATGACCAGCCCGCCCCATTTGATGACCTTCTGAGGAGCATTGAATGTGGTGCCCACCAGGATTGCGGAAAGGTTGATCACCATGAGTTGATCAGCTGAAGGCGAGATGCCGAAAGGCCCTGCAGTGGCGAGCAAGTTCATCATGAGTGTTGACAGTAAAAAGACATTAGAGCAAATATCCTCTGGGATACAGTTCAGTTGTGTTTGTTCTCCTGGGTTGAGTTAGCAAGGCTGCCCCCAATCAGATGGCGACCTAGATAATCAATATTCCGTAGATATGAAACTTTTCATGGTAGTAGTGAAACAGTTTAAACCTATTTGCTATAGGAATACAGGTGACACCTTGTGCAGGGGGGTGGATACTTCCTAAGCATCCATTTTTGGCAGGGATATCAAACTCTATTGCCAGTGATGGGATACTCGCGTTAGCAAGATCCTCAAGAGGGATGCAGACTCCTGGCCTTGCCGGTGAGGGCTTCCTTCCCCAATCATTAGGAAGTTTTTGAGCGTCATGATCACCCGACCAAGTCGATTCGTGATAGCAGATAGGAGACTCACAATGGCGAATATATTTTTACAATGTTCATTGAATTGCTCAAAAATCGAATGATCACCCTCTAGCAGTATTGGCTGAGCAGTCGTCAAGAGCAGCGATTTGTTTTTAGGAGAACCTCATCTTCGATAGGTCTGTATGCCGGCGTGTTTGGCTTTAAGTGCTAACCAATTCATGCATACAGGAAATCTGCTCAATCAAGTGAGCCAAGTTGTTCAGCTTCTGGATATCAGGGGTGTTAAGAATTAGCCCGAGTGATGAGTGTGATTGACCTTGATAAAAAAAACTGTGATGGCATTCCAGCAGCGCTTTCATTGGAGCACCTATATGATCTTTTGTCTTGGCTAGGTGATTGGCCTGTTGAGATGCTTGTTTTCGCATTCGTTATGCACTGGTTAGGAGTAACTCTTGGCTTTTAGCTCATCGCGTTGGTGTTAATTAGGATGGTGTAAAGATTGGGGGGGCTGGTTGATTTTGAGGGATCATTTTAAGCTTTTAAACACCCAGAAAGCTCACGCCAACCTGTCGCCGCTGTGGACCGTCTAACTCCACCAGGATGACATCTTGATATCGACCTAGCACGAGTTGGGCATCCTGGACAGAAACCGTGAGGTGATTCCCGAGCAGCAACGCCTGTAAGTGTGCATGGGCATTTCGCGGTTCATCCTCAGGGATATTGGGGCGAAGATGAAGGTCGTTGTGTTTCCAGGTCAGATCCGCTGGGGCCAATTGATTGAGCCAATGCTTGATGTCTTCAAGTAGGCGTTCTTCCCATTCATTCACTATCAGGGCTGTGGTGGTGTGCAGACCGGCCAGCACTAGAGCACCCTCCCTGTAACCCTGTTGCTCGATAAGTTGCTGCAGGGGTTCGCTGATGCGATGAAAGGCCAATGGCCCTTCGGTCATCACCGTGATAAGACCCTTATTCCGCTCAAGAGTGTTGATCTCATTAGTAGGCATGGGGCCAAACCTCGTCAGTGATGAAATTAGCTGCATTGCTATTTTGTCGCTGAATATTGGTTCATATGCAAGTCAGTCTTTGCGACCACCTCTAGCTTCTGAACTATGAACACAGCTTTGAGGACTCATCAATTAGCCATCATTCAGCACCCAAGCCGATTGAATCGAATGGCATAGTCATTGCTCCATTAAAGATGAGCGCTTTTGATTCCTGAATTTTATTGAAGGCTGCTTGTCGTTAATGGATATGTGCGTGATCGTCTAAGTGCGTCAAAAGGAGGTTCATGGCTGCTCTAGTTGTTTTTGTGCTTATTCTTCTTTCTTTTGGGGGCATTGTTTTAGGAGTTGGGGCTTTGATCCTGCTGCTCAATAAAGGTGAAAAGGCTGAGGAGATAAAAGCCCTCCTTGAGGGCATGTTGATTGACCTTAAAGACCTTTTCGTTAGATTTGTAAGATTATATAATCTTCTTGTGGCATTTGTTAAAGAGCTAATTCAGCGTGAACCAGAGGGAATTGATGAAGTTGCAAAAGCTGAAGATGTGACTTCTGTCGCATTAGCCAGCGAAGCCGATGATGCGGGCATGCATGAATGTGTTGCTGAAGAGAAAAGCAATGATGATCGATCTTAGTACTGGATAGGCAAGTCAATGGGTTGAAGAATAGATCATTATTCGGATATAGATTGCAATCCATGCTCATGCTCGTCCAGTTATTCTTTAATCAAATCAGCAACAATTTCATGTTGATCTCTGCGGAAATGCCTTGGCTTTTTATTGGTGTACCTTTGTGATTTTGTGCAGCAACTGCTGCTCTTGAACTCACTCGCCGGAATATTTTTACTTGACTTATTATTCTTGGATTGACGGTTAATATTCCTGGCGAGCGTAAGTGGATGAATAATCTTGTTTGCTAGGTAATTTTAAGTGCTGCGAACAGAATAAAGGAACATGCGCTCAAGGCTTTTGCTAACTCAAAAGAAAAATCCCTCTAGCAATCATCCGCTGAAGTGCAGAATATCTTCAAATTGCACCGCTGCGGGGCTCACTAGTGCCAAGCTGAGATAGAAGATGTTATCCGCTCAATGATGCATGGCTTTTCACTAAAGTAAAAATTAAGCGCGCTTATTGCAAAAAAGCTGGGGTGCGGTTGTAGAACTCAACTCCTCAACTCGTTTCCTCTGACTGACGCCCCTTGATGGATTCAAACCATCGATCGACTGCTTAGAAGGCATACGTCTCAGCTGCTGTAATCAGATTTCTGGACTGGGTTTATGGGCGCCCGCTCCTACTCCGTTTGCAGGATTGTTTGTATTTGTGACGCGTCAGGGGGGGGGTGCAAACGCAGGGACCCACTGCTGATCAGGCAGTCGGTCCCTCGCCCAGGATTCGACCAGCAGATCGCGCTGCAGGTGGTGGTGCCCGGTTACTTGGTGAACTCAGGGCCGCTGTAGCCCATGGCAACTAGCAGTGATCCCAGCGTCATCCGAACCCTGGGCTGCGAAAGAAAGGCCTGCCTGATGGGGTGGGGGTGGCGCTAGCCAGAAAATAGCCAGAACTAATAAATCGCAATCGCTGAGATCTCAACGCCCCCTGATGGATTCGAACCATCGACCGACTGCTTAGAAGGCAGTTGCTCTATCCAGCTGAGCTAAGGGAGCACTAGATCATTTTGACAGTCATTGTTGCGTTGGCCGCTTATGGTTAGGCGCTGCGAACTTGCATTCGATGGCGGCCAGCCGGCTCAGCGACAGTCAGAAATCTGAGCTTGTGGAGCGCTACAGGGCAGGTGATGCCACTGCAAGCCTTGCCAAGGCTTACGGCTGCAGTCCTAATACTGTCACTCGCACCGTTAAAACGCTGCTTTCAGAGAAGGACTACGTCACGGTGAAGGCTTCTCGTGCCCAGCGTGGTGCCATCTCTAAGCCTCTCTCTATTGTTGGAGAAGCAACCGTTAATGATCCATCAGAGTCGAGCTCATCGACGCTGAATTCGTTTGATGAGGTGAAGCTTGAAGAGGGGAAGGTGGATGGGCTCGCGTTGGACGACGAAGCTGTAGGTGTTCTTGCTCTCGATGATGCGGATGACTTTGGTGATGATCCGGAAGAGGACTCGAGCGAAGAAGGAGATCTCGAGGCGGACATGGGCGATCTGCCTGAGTCCGAGGTGTTTCGCGAGCTGGTTCCTTTAGTCGCAGATTCTGTTGCTTTCAGTGATCGTCCAACGGTGAAATGTGAGCCTCTCTTGCCTGGCTTGTTACCTAGCAGCGTTTATATGCTTGTCGACAAGACAGTTGAACTTGATGCACGCCCTCTGAAGGAGTTCTCTGAGTTGGGTTTGCTAGCCGATGATGATCAAGACAGACGGGCTCTTTGTTTGTTTGCGAATCCTCGTTCTGCCAAACGTCAGTGTGGACGTAGTCAAAGGGTGATCAAGGTACCTGATACAAGCGTTTTTGAGCTCACCACCTCCTATCTGTTGGCTCGCGGAATCACTCGTTTGGTGCTGGAGGGTTCACTTATTGCCCTTGATTCTCAAGCCCCATCGATCTGAACGGTTCTTGATTCGTCTCTTCAGAGTCAGAGTCGTTCAGGCTCTTGGCTTGGGCAGCAGCAGAGCGGCTGTACTGCCGCCACTAATGACACCTGCGATGATTGAAATCCCTACCAGAAAACCTGTGGGGAGCTCTGCGCTTTTGGCATCACCCAGCCTGAGACTGTGGCGATCATTGAGATTTTGGGCTCCCAAGCAGAGCACGACCAGGAGCAATCCGCCGCTGACAAGACTGGTTGTTAGCAGCCGCAGCCGCAGCAGCATGATGTGTTTTCGATGGTTCCCCTTAGTTTGCCCTTTCTAGGAGTTCACTCGCTCTCGTTTTCTACCATTTGGTGTACAAGGGCATAGAGAGCCCTTCTGGATTGTCCTGATTGTTGAGCGAGTTGTCGAGCGGCATCGCTTGCACTTGCTCCACTGGCCATCAATGCTGTCAATTCCGCTCGCCAATGCGCGTCACTTTGCTGATCTGGTCCTGAAATTGGAGCACCTCCTAGAACAAGAGTGCATTCCCCTAGAGGCTTGTTTTCAAGAAAATGCTGTAGGGCTGCTGCGATCGTTGGCCCTACTTGTTGTTCATGGCGTTTGGTGAGTTCCCTGGCCACCTGTAAGGGCCGCTCATCCCCGCAAAGTTGCGCCAATTCTTTCAGCAGTTGCACCAGACGGTGTGGCGCTTCGTAAAGAATGGTTGTTCGGGTCTCGCTGGCGACCGCTGCCAGCTGCTGCCGTCGTTCCTTGCCTCTGGAGGCTAGAAAACCTTCAAAACAAAAGCGGCCACATGGAAGTCCGCTGCTCACTAAGGCTGTTGTTGCTGCACAGGGGCCGGGAATACAGATCACCTGGTGCCCAGCGGCCCTAGCGGCTGCGACGAGTTGTTCGCCGGGATCGCTGATTCCCGGCAGCCCAGCATCACTGATTAAAGCCAGGCTTTGCCCTTCGTTGAGCAGTTGAAGTAGTTGGGGGAGGCGAGCTTTGGTGTTGTGTTGGTGGAAGCTGAAACGTTGATTCTGCGCGCCCAGGCCGTTGAGTAGATGGCCGCTATGGCGTGTGTCTTCACAGGCGATGGCAGAGACATTCGCGAGCACAGAGCGTGCTCTGGGGGAGAGATCTCCGAGGTGACCAATGGGCGTCCCAACCACATAGAGCACCCCTGGTGCTGGTTCCTCTCGCTGGCTCAAAATGAGGCTTGCACGTGTCTATTCATGATGCCGAACGCACCTCTTCTACCTGTTGGTGTGGATCTGGAGGTTTTGTTGCAGCACTTGAGGCGATTGAGCTGGGGTGCTGCAGACATCCTGCTGGCCTATGCCAGGGGAGAACAGCCACCGCATGGATTTTCTAAGGCTCTGAGTGTTGACGATGGTGGTGAGGGGCCTGTTTCTGCCGCTGACCTTGCGGTGAACCGTTGGCTTCTGGATGGCTTAGAAGCGAATTTCCCCTTGGCAGATTGGACTCTATTGAGTGAGGAGACGGCCAAGGAGCAACTCACTGCAGGCGAACCCTTAGCGGCGGAATGGTTGTGGATCCTGGATCCCTTGGATGGCACAAAGGACTTCTTGCAGGGCACAGGTGAATACGCCGTGCATCTCGCTTTGGTGCGTGGTCAACGCCCAGTGCTTGGCGTGGTACTCCTGCCAGAAGCCGAGGAGCTTTGGTTCGGTGTGATTGGTTCTGGGGCTTGGTGCGAAGACCGGCAGGGACAACGTTCGCCGGTGCGTTTTAGTCAGCGCCAGGCTGTTGGTGAGTTGATGCTGGTAGCGAGTCGCAACCACCGCGACAACAGGCTTGAACAACTGCTAGAGAGTCTTGCTCTTGGTGGTAGCAAGGCTGTGGGCAGTGTGGGTTGCAAGGTGACCACGATTTTGCGCGGAGAAACAGATTTGTATATCTCTCTTTCAGGTCGTAGTGCTCCAAAAGATTGGGATATGGCGGCTCCAGAGGCGGTGCTGATGGCGGCAGGGGGATGTTTCACTCATGCTGATGGACGCCAGCTTGCTTACAACAGCGGTGATGTACGTCAGGCTGGATGTTTGATCGCCAGCCATGGCCTCGCCCACGCCCAGCTTTGTGAAGCAGCGGCGCGGGCGATGCAAGAGATTGATCCCGGCTTTCAGGTTTGAATTGACCTGTAGCCCCTCAGTTGAGAGGTGCTACAGGAGTTGGAGCTGGCTCTGAGTGAGTCTCTTCGCCGTTCTGAGGCACGCCTCTGAGTGTGAGGTTGATACGGCCACGATTGTCAATCTCTCGGATCCGTACTGTCACCTCATCACCTACTTTTACGACGTCGTCGACCTTCTCCACGCGAGCCTCTGACAGCTGGGAGATGTGGATCATGCCCTCTTTGCCGGGCAGGATCTCTACGAAAGCCCCGATCGGAATGATCCTTGTGATGGTTCCGGTGAACACCTCCCCCTCGTTTACTTTGCGGGTGAGTCCTTCGATGATGCGTTGGGCTGCCTCTGCAGCAGCCCCGTCATGAGAAGCAATCGTGACGATGCCACCGTCTTCAATGTCGATCTTGGTGTTCGTGCGTTCTGTGATGCCCTTGATTGTGCGACCTCCAGGGCCAATCACTGTGCCGATCAGTTCTGGATCGATTCTGAAGCTCAGCAGGCGCGGGGCATGGGGAGAGAGGGTAGTTCTGGGAGCGTCGATGGCTTCCAGCATCTTCTCGAGGATGTGGATCCTGGCAGGGCGGGCCTGATTGACAGCTTCTGCAATGGTTTTGACCGGAAGGCCGGTGATCTTCATGTCCATCTGCAGAGCCGTGATGCCATCTTTTGTTCCAGCCACCTTGAAGTCCATATCACCGAGGAAGTCCTCGATTCCCTGGATGTCAGTGAGGATGCGAATCTCAGCATCTTCCTTGATCAAGCCCATGGCGGCTCCGCTGACTGGAGCCTTCAGTGGAACACCTGCATCCATGAGGGCCAGGGTGCTGCCGCAGACCGAGCCCATCGAGGTGGACCCATTGGAGCTGAGGACTTCGCTCACCACCCTGAGCACGTAAGGGAAGGTGTCCTTGGGAGGCAGGACTGGAATGATGGCGCGTTCAGCGAGGGAACCATGGCCTACCTCACGGCGCCCGGGCGATCGCATTGGACGTGTCTCGCCAACGGAATAGGGGGGAAAGTTGTAGTGGTGTAGATAGGTCTTCTCAGGTCCAGGGTTGAGGTCATCCATCTCCTGGGCATCGCTGGGTGTGCCCAGGGTGGCGGTGGACAGTACCTGGGTGAGTCCGCGTTGGAAGAGTCCGGATCCGTGCACGCGTTTTGGCAGCACGCCTGCGGCGGAAGTGATGGTGCGGACCTCATCGAGCTTGCGACCATCGACGCGTTTGCCTTGTTTGATGATCTGCTCACGCATCAATTTTTTTGTGAGCGCCTTGAAGTTGTTGCTCAAGACTTTGCTGTTGGCATTCACTGACTTGCGAACGGCATCGTCTTCTTTGAGGCTGTCAATGGCTTCAGCTGTTTTCGCTTTGATGGCATCCAACTTGCTATCGCGTTCAGCTTTGGTCTGCTCAAATTGCTTAAGCACTTCCCCGATGCTCTTGCTGCAATTTTTTTCCAGATAAGTCGACAGCTGGGTGTCTTGAGTGGGGGGTTCCGGCTGTACCTGCTCAATCCCTGCATCCTTGAGGATGGTTTGCTGTGCCTTGATTAATTCGCAGACGGCTTCATAGCCAAAGTCGATGGCTTCGATGACGTCCCCTTCTGGCAGCTGGTTTGCACCGGCTTCAACCATGACAACCCCATCTGGGGTGCCAGCTACCACGAGATCGAGATCGCCACGTTCGATTTCTCGATAGCTGGGATTCAGAACGAAATCATCACCGAGAAGCCCTACCCTTACTGCAGCCATTGGCCCCTGGAAGGGGATACCTGCTAGCAAGGTGGCCATGGAAGCTCCCGTAACGGCCAGCACATCTGCTGGAACCCGTTCATCGAGAGAGAGGCATGTTGCCACGATCTGAAGGTCGTCCCTCATCCAGCTAGGGAATAAGGGCCTCATGGGGCGGTCGATTAGACGAGCGATCAGTGTGGCTCTCTCTGGCGGGCGTCCTTCACGTCGCATGAAACTGCCAGGAATGCGGCCAGCGGCATAGAGCCGCTCCTCGTAGTCGCAAATCAGGGGAAGAAAATCGATGCCTTCGCGGCCTGTCGATCTGGTGGCGGTTACCAGGACGGAGGTGTCGCCGCATTCCATCATCACGGAACCACCGGCCTGGGGGGCATATCGCCCTGTGGTCAGCCGAATCTCCCGACCATCAAAGGAGATCGACTGTGTCTGACCTTGCACGTTCTCTTATGTTTTTTTGTCAAGCACCATACTGGCACTTTGCCGAGTCAACTTTCGTGGAATTTTGGAATTGATTCCTGTTGGTTCAGTTGCTAAGCAATAAAAAAGAGGGATGGATGACTTCAATCCCTCTTGCGAATTAGTAAGAGCTTTCCACTCCTATAGATGCAGAAATGGCTTGAGAGTTACCAGCTGGACTTGACGACTCCAGGAAGTTCGCCCTTGTGAGCTCGTTCTCTGAGCTGGTTGCGGCATAGCCCGAAGTCGCGATAGACGCCTCTTGGCTTTCCTGTGGCCCAGCAACGATTGCGGATGCGGGTTGGAGCACTGTTGCGCGGGAGAGCTTGAATCTTGCGGTGGATCTCAAGACGTTGCATTGGATCCTTGGCTGCATCGAATGCTGCCATTAGAGCCGCTCTCTTGGCTGCGTAGCGCTCAACAATCTTCTTGCGCTTTACATCACGGGCGATCATTGACTTTTTAGCCATGCGGCAGTTTTGAAGCGCGAGGGTCGATAACGAACTTTACCTTCCAACTGCTGCAATTGTTTTGCTTGCCCAGTTTTCAGCTGCTCAGGCTCTTGCAAATAGGGCAGATCAGTGACCGATCAGCTGTTGCACCACAGATAGTTGAGTGGTGTCGCGAACGATCAGCACCACACTGAGACCTACCAATAAAAAAAAGCCTGATTGCATGAAAGCCATCTGGATGCGCTCCGGAATTGGTCGCCCACGCACGCCTTCTAATAGCAGTAGCAACAGTTGGCCGCCATCAAGTAGGGGTAGCGGAATGGCATTGAGTACGGCGAGATTGATCGAAAGCAATGCCGCGAAGAGCACTAGGCCAGAACTACCCTGGCTAGTTAGCTGGGCGCCCATTTCGACAATCTTCACAGGGCCACTGACTTGTTGGGCTGTGGTTGCGAAATCGGTGATGAGTCCTGAATAGCCCTTAATGGTTCGACTGAGTAGGGAAATGAATTGGCTGTCAACATGGTTCAGAACCTCTCCGGGGCCCTGGGCCCGGCGGGTTTTGCCTGTGACGTTGGCCTGCAATTGGGCGCCCACCCTGCCATTGCCTTGTTGCTCAGCGGGGATGAGCACAATCTTGCTGCGTTGACCCGAACGGACTCTGTCCAGGTGAATTTTGCTGCCTGGTGACTCTTTGATTTGACTCACCAGGGCCTGGATGGCTTCTTGACCTCGCCCTAGCTCGTTGCCATCCACGCTGAGGATTCGATCGCCAGCGGCTAGCCCTGCAGCAGCAGCGGCTTCTCCGGGTTGAACGGCTACAACGATGACACCTGGATCAGGTTGGCTTGGCAGCCCGATCATGACGGCTTGGCCCATTAGCACCAGCCATGCCAGCAGAAGATTGGCCATGACCCCTGCACAGATCACCAGGGCTCGTTGTCTGATCGGCCGGTTGCGTAGTAGGTCGGGATCATCAGGGGGGATTTCGCTGTTTTCGTCGTCATCCGGAAATGAAACGAAGCCCCCTAAAGGCAGAACTCGCAGCGCATATGTGACACCCCTTCGTTGTCGTTTGATCAGCGCCGGTCCAAACCCGATCGAAAATCCATTCACACGGATTCCCTGAGCAGTGGCAGCCAGAAAGTGCCCAGCTTCATGAATGATGATCAGCAGGGCTAGAACCGTCAGCGCCGCAAAAACGTTCATTCAGCTTCTAGTAATGGGTTCATTCTGGCTCTAGGCGATCGTTGCCGAAATAAGGCACAAGTGCCTTGGGGAGGAGGACACTCCCATCAGATTGCTGGCCTGTTTCGAGAAGGGCAGCCATGGTGCGTCCTACCGCTAGGCCACTGCCGTTGAGGGTGTGGATGAGTCGGGTACCTTTTTCGTCTTTGGTGCGAATAGCAGATCGCCGTGCTTGGAAGTCTCCACAGATACTGCAACTTGAAATTTCCCTGAAGGCGCCTGCTCCTGGTAGCCAGACTTCGAGGTCGTAGGTGCGTGAGGAAGAAAACCCTAGATCACCTGTGCAAAGCTCAATCACGCGGTAGGGCAATTCCAAGGCCTGCAGCACGGCTTCGGCATCGGCTGTGATCTGAGCGTGGGCAGCCTGCGAATGGTCTGGATGGACGAACCAATAGAGCTCCACCTTGTTGAATTGATGCAGCCGGATCAGGCCACGGGTGTCTCTTCCATAGCTGCCAGCTTCGCGGCGAAAACATGGACTGTAAGCGGCGTATCGCAGTGGCAGTTGCTCAGCAGGGATGATTTCATCGCGGTGCAGAGATGTCACCGGCACCTCTGCAGTTGGTGTTAGCCAGAGGTCGTCTTCAGCGCAGCGGAAGCTTTCTTCGGCGAATTTTGGCAGCTGACCAGAGCCCGTAAGGCTGGCGGTATTCACCAGTACCGGAGGCATCACTTCTCGATATCCCTTTGAGGTGTGAAGGTCGAGCATGAAGTTGATGAGTGCTCGTTCCAGTCGTGCACCCTGACCCATCAGGGTGACGAAGCGACTTTGGGCAATCCGTACAGAGCGTTCTGTTTCGAAAAGTTTGAGCCTCTCGGCAATTGACCAGTGCTCCAGAAGGTCTTTCTCTTCACGTGGCTTGCCCCAACAGTGTCTTTCTTGGTTGTCGTTCTCGTCGCGTCCTTCAGGGCAATCAGGGGAGGGCAGGTTTGGCAAGCTCAGCAGTTGCTCTCGCAATCGGGCTGATAGTTGTTTCTCCTCGTCTTCTAAAACGGCTACCTTTTGCTTGATTAGGTTGCCTTGCTGTCTTAGTTCTGCCACGTCGCTGGCTTTTGGGTCGCTTCCCTGCTGGATCCGTTGACCGACTTCCTTGCCGATCCGATTCCCTTCTGCCTGGAGGCTGCTGCGCTGTTCCTCGAGATTTCTTTGTTGCTGGGCGATCAGTTGTAGGCCCGTTAGATCTAACGTCATGCCCCTTCGGCCCAGTTCGTTGGCAATCAGGTCGGGGTTGTCCCGCACCAGGCGCTGGTCAAGCACGAGGGTTTTCAAGTCAGCGCGGGCAGCCTAAGTGTTGTTGGCCCAGCAAATGAATTCTGTTTGGTTACGCCTATTCAGCCTGGAGATTGGAAGCAACAGAAGATGCTGCTCGGGCTCTTCCGCTAGCGGCCCATTCCTTAAGGGCGTTGAGCTGTTCTCGGGCTGTGCGGGAGAGCGGCACCAGTTGGCTGGCAGCAAGAATTAGGTCGGTCTCTCCAAGTTCTCGGCGTTCGGCGAAGGCCAAGTGCATGGCCTCAATCACAGTCTGTTCGAGTTCGGCACCTGAGAAGCCTTCGCTTCGATCGATGACCGCAGCTAGGGGCAGGTTTAAGTTCGGTCTTCGTCGCTGTATATGGAGCTCAAGGATGTTGCGGCGTTCCTCGCTGAATGGCAGGTCAAGCAAAAAGATTTCGTCGAAACGACCTTTGCGCAGAAGCTCTCCAGGTAAGCGTTCTACGCCATTAGCGGTAGCGACGACAAAGACCGCGGAGGTTTTCTCCGCCATCCAGGTGAGCACGTTGGCAAGGACACGTTGACTGGTGCCGCCATCACTTCGGGCATCACCACCAAAACCTTTGTCGATCTCATCAATCCAGAGAACGCAAGGAGACATGGCTTCTGCCCGCTGAATCGTCTCTCTGGTACGTGCCTCGCTAGCACCCACTAGCCCGGCAAATAGGCGGCCTACATCGAGGCGCAGCAGTGGCATCGACCAGTTGTGGGCGATGGCCTTGGCGGTGAGCGATTTGCCTGTGCCTTGGGGGCCGATCAGTAGAACGCCGCGGGGCAGTGGCAAGCCAAAGTGACGAGCTTCGTCGGAGAATGCCTGATGGCGTTGCTCTAGCCAACCCTTAAGGCTATCGAGGCCGCCTATGTCGGCCAGTGAT
This sequence comes from Prochlorococcus sp. MIT 1327, assembly GCF_047304785.1. Taxonomy (NCBI): domain Bacteria; kingdom Bacillati; phylum Cyanobacteriota; class Cyanophyceae; order Synechococcales; family Prochlorococcaceae; genus Prochlorococcus; species Prochlorococcus sp. MIT 1327. The sequence continues at coordinate 2,204,709 of NZ_CP138972.1, read as the reverse complement.
GCTTCTGTAACGCAGTACTCCAGAACCTCGCTGCGAGCAACCGTCTGACGCTTTTCCTCAAGGACTTCGGCGAGATCTGCCCAACCTAGTTTGCCTCGCTGGGCTAGGGCACGGGCTGCCACCTGACGCACCCTCATTTCGCTGAGGCCGCTGCAAGCGTGGGTGAGCTCTTCTAAAACGTCTGCTGAAAGGGGGGAGCCGCTTGCCTGGGCAATGTTCTCCAGCAGTGTTCGTAGTTCTGGTTCCTGAGGTAGCGGGAGATCGAGAATGGTCAGGGAATCATCAAGATCGCTGGGCGGAGTCCATGGCCCTGAGCAGAGCACCACAGTGTGGGGTTGATGGCGCAAGTGAACCGATAAGTTGCGCAACATGCGTGCGATACCAGCGTCTTCGCAGAAGTGATAAAAATCTTTGACTAGCAATAGGGTTGGACTACTGGCATCAAGTTGTTGCAGCCATTGCAGGACGGCCATCGGTTGACGTGCCCCAAGCCCTTCTTCGTTAAGCACGCCTTTAAGGCCGCCAATAAAATCCCAGCTGGCAAGGCGACGGGGCTGTAGTCGTTTTGCGGCTTGCTCAAGCAGCACTTCAACACGCTCCTCTTCGCTGCTGCGAATCCAAAGGAGAGGTGTTCTGGCTCTGATTAGCAGATCCAGGTGGTTATCCCAGCTCGTCATGGCGAGGTGAGTTTGTGTAATGCTGCCCAGCGTGGATCGAGATCAGTTCCCTCAGGTTTCACGTCAGTGGTTTTGGCTGAGGGCTGCAGTTGAGCTGGACCGGGACAATCGGCCCCACAACGCTTGACTAAAGGCATCTGCAGACTCAGTTGTTCGAAAACCCAACGTTCTGGGTCAAAGCTGCCAAGAGGGTCAAGGCACTCCATCAGTGCATCCATATCCTCGGAATGGCTCGAGCTATTGAGTTCGTTTGGTTTTGGACCATTGCCCTTCAGCCAGATCAGTTCTTCGGTATTACAGGCGAGAGTTTGATTGAATTCGCTTAGGCATCGATCACAGCAGAGGGTGACGATGGTTTGGAATTTTCCTTTCACTTCAAGAATGCTGCCTTGATGCTCGGCACTGATGCTGCCTCTCAATGGGGTGAGAGAGGCCATCTCGTCCAGATGTCCCTCGATAGACCAGTGCCGAGGAGCAGCCAAGGCTTTTAGGTCTTGCAATGAAATGGGTTGGAGCCCTGGGATCATTTACTACGTTTTTTAGGTTCAAAGGGAAGACGATCTGATCCACCGATGGCTTCTGTTGCTAAAGCAGGTTTGGATAGCTGGTCATTGAGGATTTTCTGCAGGTTCTCAGGTAGGGCTTCACGACTAAGCAGAAAAGTTTGACCTGCTTGAAAGATGTTTGCGATCACCATATACAGCAATACACCTGCTGGTAGTGGAAAGAACAAAAACATGCCAGTGATCATCACTGGCGTGATCTTGTTGGCTGTTGATTGTTGAGGGTTCGCAGGTAGCCCTCTGCCGGACAGGATCTGCGAGACCAAAAGCGTCAAGCCGAAACCACCAACCAGAATTGCAATATCCCAGTTGATTTCCCCATCAACGTAGAAACCAACTTGTCCAAGGGCCTTAATGAATAGAAAGCCACTTTGGGCAGCAAGGCCAGGAATTTTGCCTTGAACGGTGGCATCGCCTTCAGCCAAAGCCTGGACAGTGCCATCGGCCGACACCTTGACAAGATCATCCCCCTTGGTGACGCTCCAGGTTGGCGTGAACTTGGTTCCACCTTCTACGCCAGAAAGCCTGCTTGTGAAGCTTTCGCCAGTGAGAGTTTGCAGCTTGATTTGGGCCTTGTCTCCAACTCCTAATTTTGTGCCGCTTGGCAGAGACGCAATGACTGGGAAATGTTTGGTTTCACTGATGAAAATCGAATGCTTGCTACTGGTAAATGGCTTGGGTTCAATGGCTGCAATTTGGTCGCTAGGCAGCACCTTGAGGTTCACCAAGTAAGGCACATCAGCAAACGGTGATCCTCTAAGGGTTGCAAACAGGGCGAAGAGAATTGGCATCTGTACCAATAGGGGTAGGCACCCTGAGAGGGGGTTGCCGAACTCCTTCATGACTTTCCCTAGTTCCTCCTGTTGCTTCTGAGGGTCTTTGGCATAACGGCTCTTGATTTCATCCTGGCGCTTCTTCATCGCCGGCTGGGCGATCCGCATGCGACGAGCGCTACGAATGGATCCAGCACTTAAGGGGAACAGTGCTAATCGGATGACCACTGTGAGGGCGACGATGGCGAGGCCATAGCTCGGCACTAATCCGTAGAAGAAATCCAGGATCGGGAGCAGAATGTTGTCGGAGATGTACCCGATCACGATCGATTGCTGAGGGTGGATGGAACTGTGATGCCAGTGTGCATCAGCACCTATATGGCTGGGTTACACGCTGGGGGCTATTTAAGCCGCAAAGCCCTTTAGATCCTGGGGTGAACCTTTGGCCCTGCGGGCGCTAATCCGTGCATTGATGTATTTCTCGGTTTCTCTGAAGCTAGGTAATGAGCGCATCTCAAGTCTTGAACCATCGTTGAGTACCAGTACCATGTCGCCCCAGGAGCCCAGGCCACGGGGCACTGAGCGCACCTCCTTGATTTGGCTATACACGACTTGGGTCTTATCGCGTCCCAGCCATCCCCCAGTCACCGAAACGCGTCGATTGGTAATGCGAAAGCGCAGCCACAACGCTCGAATCACCGCCCCAATGGTGAAAGGAAGGCCAATCAGTGTTAGCCCCATCAATAGGTTGATGATGAGATCGCTTTGAGCGGGGCCTCCTTCATAGAAGACCTCTTCTGAGGTTGTGATCATGACAACAAACCTGCTTGATGGAGCAATCTGTCGCATTCTTCTAGCAATGGTGACGATTCTATTGCGGAGGCGACTGGCTTGAGGCTGATTAGCACCCAGAGATTGCAATGCTCGGGTGCCACCTCAAGCCTGCTTCTTAGGTGATCATGCAGAAGTCGACGCAGACGGTTGCGAATGACGGCCCGTTTACTCACTTTGCTGCTGATCACAACGGCACAACGGCATGCCGTGGAGTTGTGGTGCCGATGGGGTGCTTTGAGCAGTTGGGGATCTGCTTCGATGACACGGAGCACCATTGAAGTTCCATAAAAGCGATAGCCCCACTTCTGAAGGCGCTCAAAACATCGACTTCCCCTTAATCGCATTGATGCTGGCAGCACCATTGGAGGTTGGCTTCCTGAGCAAGTGGCGTGATTTGAGTGATTGACCTGCAGTGTTATGGATTAGACAGCCAGACGGGTGCGGCCACGTTTTCGGCGACTGCGGATCACTCTTCGACCAGTGTGAGTTCGCATGCGCACACGAAATCCTGAGACGCGTTTTCGCTTGCGGCTGGTTCCACCAAAGGTTCTTTTTGTCATTGAAGGAGAACGGCGTACAGCCTTTTTTCAGTCAACCAAGTTATCAGTTCAGTTGATGTCAATGAGCCAGCTGCCAAGGTAGCCGCCCATTGGTACATCTCCAGGAGCTTGGGCAAGGGCATTGAACTGGAACATCCCACGTTGGTCGGGGTTAAAGATTTTCATGACCACCGCATAGGTGCCTTCTGTAGGGATGGGGGTGTCCGGGAAGACTTCAATGCTTGTTTGGTCTTCAGAGACTTCGAAAATTGCAGGAACCTCTTCTTTGCAACGGGTGCGTGAGAGCATTCCCCCTAGATGGACAAGGCAAAGGCTCAGCTTGTTTGGTTTGATCTTTGCATCGAAATAATCAGGTACAGAGATGCTTAGCTTGAGGATCGCAGTTTTGCGGTCCTTGGGTTTCAGCATCAGGTAATAGGTTGCTCTGTCACGCCTGATGGTTGAGCTTTGCCAGTAATAGAGCTTTTTATAGTCTTTAGAGTTCTCCCAGCGAAATTCAAGTAGCGCTGGTGTTGCCTGGGCTCGAGCCTTTGGTGGTGTGATGCTTTCAAGCATCACACTGGAACCGATCAAACCCGCAGTGAGGCCTCCTAACGCAAGGGTGCCTGGAATACAAAGCCTGAAGAGCTGCTTAACCATGAGATCAAAGCGGGTGTGTTGGTAACCACCAGCACTAAAAAGTATATGGATTCTCCTTTGCTCTCCTCGATGAATCACAACGACTAGGACGGCCTAGTAGTTGGCAGCTTTTGGTGCGGCAAGTGATTCAGCATCGATCTGGACGTAGTAGCGAGGTTTCGCCAAGGTAGGGATGTTGGGGGGGCTGATCTGAGGGCAGCCAGGCATGGGCAAGCATGCGGATGCAGCGTTTGAGATCTCCCTCGACATACATTTGCTGGCAGTCCAGCAGTGCTATCGACTCCCATCCTGCTTGTCGGCGCGCGATCGCTGCAGGGAAACAGGCGTTTAGGTCTGCCGTGACAGAGAACGTGATGGACACGATGTCTGCAGGGTTGAGTTGATTGCGTTGCATTAGCGCTTCCACGAGCTCGCTGACGGCTGCCTCGATGGCTTGGGTCGTGTTGGCAGAGCTTGTTGTGGCACCTCTAAGCCCGTGTAAGTGGAGGCCTCCATAAGGGATGGCAGTGGTCATGGCAGAAAGAGCCAGAGCACCTGACCACTATTGCCAAGCTCAAGGTTGAGAAGCTCCGCAAGTTTGGATAGGAGTTTGCTGCCTGGCAGAAATCCCGCCAGCCGTTTTTTGGGCCGCCCAAGTTTGAGCGTTTGGGTGTTGGCTTCATCAAGGTCCGCCAGCTTGGCCGCAAGTTTTCGAGCATGTTCTTCATCTCCCAGCTCATCGACGAGTCCGAGTTCATGGGCCTGAGCTCCGCTGAACACGCGGCCGTCGGCGAAGTTGCGAACCTCTTCGGCACTGAGATGGCGGCCTTGTGCTACCGCGTTCACAAATTGCTCATAGCTGCTATCGATCAGTGATTGCAGGAGCTGACGCTCCTCTGCTGTGAGTGCGCGATCAGGCGAGAGAATGTCCTTGTAGGTGCCGCTTTTTACTGTCTCGAAGCGGATGCCGATTCGCTCTAGCAATTTGGAGAGGTTGTTGCCCCGCAAGATGACCCCGATTGAGCCAGTGATTGTGCCGGGATTGGCAACAATTTTTTCTGCAGCTACCCCGACATAAACACCGCCGGAGGCGGATACATTGCCGAAGCTCGCTACGACATGACAACCCTTTTCTCTAAGCCTGAGCAGGGCTGCATGGATTTCCTGACTGTCACCAACAGTTCCTCCTGGGCTGTCGATGCGCAACAGAAGAGCGGGAAACTCTCTATCTTCAACTTCCTTGATCGCTTTCAGCACCCGCTCACGCGTTGCACCGCTGATTGCTCCGTCAATGGTGATGTGTGCGATCCTTCGGCGAGATTTGCGTCGCCAGAGCCAGCCCATTCAATTTCTTCGTAGAGGATTGGATCTTAAAAAGGAACCTGCTTGTTGCCTTCATGTTGTCAATACGGCACTGGCTGTTGATGGTCCTGCCCTTTGCCCTTTGGGGTACGGCCATGGCTGCGATGACACCTCTGGTGATTTCGGGCGGACCGCTTCTCGTCGCTTGTCTGCGCCTTTTGCCAGCAGGAGTTGTCATCCTGCTGGCCTTGCCGTCGTTGGGTCGTCACTGGGCTATCGCCTCAACTGACAGGATTTGGTTCCTGGTCTTTACGGTTGTTGATGCATGTCTTTTCCAAATGTTCCTGGTCAAGGGCTTGGCCTACACCGGAGCAGGGATGGGATCGGTGCTGATTGACTCCCAGCCATTGCTGGTAGCTCTGCTGGCACGCAGCCTCTTTGGAGAGTCCATTAACCCAGTTGGCTGGATGGGTTTGATGTTCGGTTTGGTCGGGATTATCTGCCTTGGGGCCCCGCCGGATTTGTTGCGCCATTGGTGGTTGCTAGGCGAACAGGCGTCTGGTTCCAGTTTGTTGGAGCAAGGGGAAGGCTGGATGCTCGCAGCAGCCATCGCCATGGCCTTAGGCACAGTGCTGAGCAGGTATGCCTGCCGGAGCAGTGATCCCGTTGCCGTCACTGGTTGGCACATGGTCTTAGGCAGCTTGCCGTTAATGCTCTGGCACAGTTTTGATCGCACATGGCCTTTGTGGCCTGATTGGACTGGCTTTGATTGGGGATTGATGGCCTACGCCAGCTTGTTTGGCAGTGCCCTGGCCTATGGATTGTTCTTTTGGCTCGTCAATCGGGAGGAGCTCACAAGCTTTAGCACCCTGGCATTCCTTACACCGGTGTTTGCCCTTGCTGCTGGTGGCGTTTGGCTAGGAGAACGGCTTCAGCCTCTGCAATGGTTCGGGGTGGCTTTGGTCCTACTTTCGGTGCTTGTTGTGAGTCAGCGTCGTCGACTATGGGAACCGGTTGAAGTTGACTCGGATGTGTTGCCGAGGGAAATCGGCTGATGTTATTTCGTGACTTGCGTTTGGATGGAGATGGTCCACTCTGCTGGCCTGCCCCTATGGCACTTCAGAAGATATTGAGTCTGCTCAGGAACATCGCCAGGGATGCCACCATCACTAGATGGTGCTGACGTTTGCTGCGAAGGTGTTGCTGTCTCCTCTTCAACGGCGTCGAGGTCTGCTGCTGATCCTGGCTTTTGGGTTAGCTCTCTGCCTTTGGCAGTTAGGAGACTCTGGTTTGGTTGATGAAACCCCGCCTCTCTTTGCCGCGGCAGGTCGTGCCATGAGTACGACAGGAGATTGGCTGACGCCGAGGGTTAATGGTCTGCCTCGCTTCGACAAGCCTCCTCTGGTTTATTGGCTAATGGGGTTGATTTATGCCTTGCCCGGCCATGAGGTTTGGGACCCATTAGGGACATGGGCGGCACGTCTTCCTTCTGCGCTTGCATCTGTCTTGATGATGCTGGCCCTTGGTGACACTGTGATGTGTTGGCCCCAGAAGAATGATGCTTGTCCACGCCGAACAGCTGTTGCGGTGGCCTTGGCCTTTGCTCTTTCGCCACTGGTCATGGTCTGGAGTCGGGTTGCTGTTAGCGATGCCTTGTTTTGCAGCACCTTGGGGGTGAGTTTGCTTCTGCAGTGGCGCCGCTTTGCTGCCCCGAGCACCCAGCCATGGTGGTTGGCCTGGCTTGTTTTGGGTTTAGCAGTGCTGACCAAAGGACCAGCGGCTGTCGTGCTGACTGGCATGGTGCTTGTTCTATTTGCTTTGCTGCAGTGGAATCTGGCCAGCCTTTGGCAGCGGTTGCGCCCTCTGCCTGGTTTGTTAATTACTGCCCTGATCAGCCTGCCTTGGTATGTGGCGGAATTGCTTGTGGAGGGACAACCTTTTTGGGATAGCTTCTTCGGCTATCACAACCTTCAACGCTTCACATCAGTAGTCAATAGTCACCTGCAGCCCTGGTGGTTTTTCGGGCCTGTCTTGGTGGTTGCGTCCCTGCCATTTACCCCCTTGCTGATCCTTGGGCTGTTGCAGGCCTTCGTTCCAGTCAGGAAGGGTGGTGCGCTTTGCCAGACAGAGCCTGAGGGATCTCTGCAGAGTTTTGCAGCCTGTTGGCTGCTAGCTGTGTTGCTGCTATTCACTTGCGCAGCTACAAAATTGCCCAGTTATTGGTTGCCTGCGACACCGGCGGCCGCGTTATTGATTGGATTGGCCGCAAGTGTTTCCCCTCAACAGCGACCAGGCCTTGTTTGGGCATGGGGCGGATCAGTTGTTTTGGCGGGATTGTTAGCGGCAGGGCTTTGGGCTTCACCGTTATGGGTTGAATGGATTGATGACCCGGAGATGCCCACCCTTGCGGCAGAACTGCTGGCTAGTCGTCTTGTACTCAGGGCAGCAGTTTTTTTCAGCCTTTCGGTGCTACTTGGGATCTGGTTGGCTTGGCGGCCACGGCCTGGGCGATTGCTGGCCCTTCAAGGGCCATTGGTTGCTTTCCAATTGTTTTCGTTCTTACCGATGTGGGCGCTGGGTGACAAGGTGCGCCAGTTGCCTGTAAGGAAAGTGGCTCAACTGTTGGTCGCTTCTCAGAAGTCTCGCGAACCCTTGGTGATGGTTGGGGCAATCAAACCTTCCCTTCACTTCTATACCGATCAGGTGGTGGTTTATGAGGGGCGCTCTGCGGGGGCGTTAGTGAACCTGGATGATCGATTACGAGACGAAGAGCGCAGGGGATGGTCAGGTCTGCCTATTGAGGGGCCCATGGGATCTTCAACCGCTCTCGTGGTGATTGATCAGGGCACAACGCAGAGGAGGCATTGGCAGGACCTTCAGCCTGAGCTGCTTGGCAAGTTCGGGATCTATAGGGTTTGGCGGTTGGATCGCGGGACTCTTGAGAAGCGAGCGAATCAGCTCAAAGCTGAAGGTTTCCAAACTGATTGGCGGCAACCACGACCTGAGCGTTTCTGATGTTTTGGTTGTCTTAATTGCAGGATGAAGTGGCTTCTTCGCCCTGCTCTTGCCATTTGCTTTTTGACCACCATGCGAGCAAGACGTCTTGGATGGTGCCTGAGCAGGATTTAAGCGTTGCTCTCCGATTGGGGCGGGTCAGTAAGTTGCAGTCTTCTACAGAAACCACAGCGTCCCCAGAGGGCCATTTCTCCAGCTGGGGCAGGACTACCGCAGGCCTGACATGCGGCCATGCCATGAACATCAATTCTGCTTGGATGTCGTGCCCAGATGCTGGCTTCACTTTCCAGCTTTGGGGTGCTTCCGGGGTGGTGTTGTTGAATGCGTAGATCTTTGATGTCATGGCCCGCGGCACGCAGGGCTGCCAAGAGTTGGGGGCGGTTATAGAGCAGGGCCTGCCTCCACTGAGGATGGCTGGCGCCGATGATCAAAACCCCTTGGCGAATGTTGAGTGGGCGGCAGTGAGGAGCAAGCAGGGGGCCTGCCAGTCGGGGCCATTCTTGCCAGAGACCAGCCATGGAGCCTTGTTGCTTCCAGTCACGCTTAATGGATTCAAGGCAGTTGCAGAGGGCTGTGACTGGAGCAGGAGGCGCTTCTTGCAGCACTTCTCCTCGACCAAGCCGTTTGCGTTGCTGATCAGGAGCTATGGACATCTCAAAAGCCTAAGTGGAGTCTTGGCTCCAGCTCGCTAGCCTCCGAGAGGTCTTTTCAATGCCTCGATGGGCTTCTTTGACCGGTTAAGCCGCTTATTACGTGCCAATCTCAACGATCTTGTGAGCAAGGCCGAGGATCCCGTCAAGATCCTTGATCAATCGGTTGCAGACATGCAAGCCGATTTGGTCAAGTTGCGACAGGCTGTTGCTATGGCCATCGCCAGTCAGAAGCGGCTTCGCAATCAGGCTGATCAGGCTGAGGGTCAAGTTAGAACCTGGTATGAACGTGCTGAACTGGCTCTTAAGAAGGGTGAGGAGGATCTCGCGAAGGAAGCCCTTACTCGTCGTAAGGGTTTCCAGGAATCTTCTACGGCGCTCACCAACCAGCTCAAGGGGCAGGAAGGGCAGGTGGAGACTCTCAAGCGCAGCCTAGTGGCTCTTGAGGGGAAGATCGCCGAGGCCAGAACCAAGAAGGACATGCTCAAGGCCCGAGCACAGGCGGCAAAGGCCCAGCAGCAATTACAGAGCGCTGTGGGCAATCTCGGCACTAACTCTGCAATGGCGGCCTTTGATCGCATGGAAGACAAGGTCCAGGCCTTGGAAGCCAGTAGCCAGGCTGCCGCGGAGCTCGCCGGTGCTGATCTTGAGAGTCAGTTTGCTGCTCTGGAAGGTGGGAACGATGTCGATGATGAACTATCTGCTCTTCGTCAGCGTCTTGAGGGGGGGGCTGAGGCAGTGGCTTTGCCCGCCGCGGAGACGTCTTCACTTGAGGAGAGTAAGGATGCCAATGGCCCAGAGGTGGAGGCTGTCAAGGTGGCTGAGGTGGATGCTGAGTTGGAGGAACTGAAGCGCGCCATCGACAAGCTCTGAAAGGGGATGGATTTCATCGGCAGAGCATTGCGCTGCAAGATTTCTTGCCTCATTTGCGGAGTTCTTAACGGCTGCTTATTTGATGTAGTAACCGATCACCAAAACACAGTTTTGGCTTTCCGTTGATGGCGACTTCAAGGCGTCTAGGCAGATTGGGTCGTGGCGTTTTTGACCGCAATGACCGCCGTAAGCAGGCTTATCGCCTCGCTAACTCAGGCCCTCAACGTTTGTCTCTGCTGGATTTGTCACTGGGGTCCACAGACTTATCACCTCCAGCGGTGGCACTTGAGGCTATTGAAGTTGCTCTAAGGGCACCTGAGAGCTCTTCCTATTGCTTGCATGCTTCGACGAGGTCCTTTCGGGAGGCTGTCGCTGCGTGGAGTCAGAGGCGCTTCGGTGTCAGCGTTGATCCAGACCGGGAAGTGTTGTTGTTGGTCGGTTCACAGGAGGGAACTGCCCACCTGCCTTTGGCAGTTTTGGATCCTGGGGATTCTGCCTTGATTTTGGATCCTGCTTATCCTTCACATCGCGGTGGCTTGATTTTGGCCGATGCCCGTATTGAACGACTGCTGCTACGACCGGAGCAGGAATGGCGACCTGACTTCAAGGCTTTAAGCAACAGTCAGTGGGACCAGCTGCGGATGATGGTTTTTGGGTTCCCTCATAACCCCACAGCCCAGGTAGGAGAACAGAGCTGGTTGGCGGAAGCCATGGATCGGGGCATCCGTCATCAAGTGGTGGTTGCTCACGACAATCCTTATGTGGATTTGGCACTGGACGGTGAGGCGCCAGCTCTGTTGCGTTGTCCTGGTTGGAGGGAATGCGGGATTGAGTTTTTCTCCTTCTCCAAGGCCTGGTGCTTGGGTGGGTTCCGATTGGCCTTTGCGATTGGTGCTGAGCATTTGATTACAGCCCTACGTGAGCTCAAGGGTGTCGTGGATTTCAACCAATCCTTGGCTTTACAGAGAGGCGCCATAGCGGCCCTTACCGATGCCCAAGATTGGCCTCAAGAGATTCTTGGGGTGTACCGGGAGCGCAGAGACAGAACCCTGGCAGCTCTCCATGCATTGGGTTGGCATGCTCCTTGTCCATCAATGGCGCTTTATCTTTGGTTGCCGATTCCAGCCTGGGCAAAGCAGCAGAACTACAACGATGAGACTTTGGCAGCAGATCTTTTGGATCAGACTGGAGTTGCCTTGACGCCTGGATCAGGTTTTGGTTCTGGCGGGGATGGTTGGCTGCGCCTGGCCCTGGTCCATCCGGTGGAAGATTTGGAGGCGGCAGTTGCCCGGATGTGGCCTTGGTGGCATGCGCACATCTGAGTCATGGACTGGTGCTGCTGCGGTTGCTCGTTTGTGGCGTAAGCAGTCTTGTGGCGCTAGGCCATGGCAGTTGCGATGGCAGCCGGTCTGTGCGAGTACTGAGTTGATGTTGTCTGGTTGGCTGAAGCAGCAGCCTTGTTCAGCTCAGCAGCCTCGGGCCTTGTTTGCTGATCGCCAGACCCATGGGAGGGGACAGCGTGGTCGGGTCTGGCAGTCACCGATCGGTGGGGTTTGGATCAGTGCCGCTTTGCCCTGGTTTGATGCTCAGTGCTCTGCCGGTATTTTTGGAGTAGCGGTGGCTGTGGCGCTGGCTGAAAGGCTCGAGCGGCGGGGAGTGCCCGTGAGTATCAAGTGGCCTAACGATTTGATGGTGGGGGACCGTAAATTGGCTGGTCTCTTGCCGCGATTGGTGCACCGTGGCAGTCGCGTCAGGCTGGCACGTATTGGTCTTGGCTTGAATGTTTGCAACCGTGTGCCCAGAGAAGGGATTGCCTTAGATGAGTTGCTTCGATCCGGCCAGTGTCAGCCTCTGGTCTGGATGGCAGAAGTGTTATGCGCTCTTGATCGAACCATGGATTTGGCTGGTCGAGCCGATTGGGTTTGCGCCGAAGCTGAGCGACGCCTGTGGACAAAGCAGGTTCGTGATCCGAAGGGTGGTGAATTCTGGGACGTGATCGGACTGGGACTGGATGGGTCGCTTTTGCTGAGCCAGGGTTCTCGGACCATGCGCTGGACACGTTGGTGATAACTGAGTTGGACTTTTTCTATAGTTCTTCTCGTCTGAGGATCCGATCGGGTGCCGTTTCGCTGGTTCGCTGCTGCATGGCTGCTTTCAGTGCCTGTCCTTGCCAAGCCAATGGATCCTGTTGCTCAAGCGGTTCGGCAAGCACCGTTGTTGCCTGCGCGTGAGGCTAGTCAGCTTGCGCGGCCGCAAAGGTTTGATCAATCTCTTGAAGAGCTGGAGCGCAACAAGGTGATCACTTCAGCGGAACGCCGACAGTTGGAGGGGCATGGTGTGGGTTTGACGATCGATGTGCCTCGGATGCAGCAGGCCTGTCGTAGTGGTGCTCTGTCAGCCAAGGAATGTGCCAGTGGCGTTGCTCTGCGGTCTAGGGGGCGTCGAGGTCGTTCCCAGTTCAGCTTGCTGCGCCGTGGTCCTGGCGGTCGGCCATTGCCGCCGCTTACGGTTCCGGTTTCGGCCTTGTTGGCAGGCTCTGGGAGTGGCTTCAGCTTGGCTTCAGTGTTTGCGGTGACTCCGAGGCCCAAGCCCCTGCGAGGGAATCGAGATCGTCAGCTTCTTTTCCCGATCATTGGTGGGGCTTTTACCAGTAGTGAATTCGGCATGCGTTTGCATCCTGTGATTGGCCGTTGGTTGATGCATGCGGGTAAAGACCTGGCCGCACCAGAAGGTGCTCCGGTGGTGGCTGCATTAACAGGAACTGTTGTCAGTAGCGGCCTAGCTGGGGGCTATGGCATTGCTGTTGAACTGGAACATGATGCTCCTCGCAGGCGCACGCTTTATGGGCATCTTTCAGAGATTTATCTGCGGCCGGGCCAGCAGGTTCGTCAAGGGGAGGTGATTGGTCGGGTTGGTAGTACTGGCTTAAGCACTGGTCCACATCTCCATTTCGAATTGAGACGCCCTCAGGGTGGCGGTTGGGTTGCGATGGATCCCGGTGAGTTGGATCTCAATCCACTCATGGCTTCAGGTGTCGACCCGGTTTCGCTGTTGGTCGGTCAGTTGATCGAGAGCCTCGAACGGCCTTAATCAATTAATGCTTTTCTTCTCGAAGGATGAAGCCAACCCCGCGAACTGTGTGAATCAAAGTAGGAGCACATTTTTGTTCAATCTTTTGGCGCAGATAGCGGATGTAAACGTCTAGAAGATTGTCATCTCCGAAGAAGTCCTCTCCCCATACAGCTTTCATAATGGCTTCACGCTCGTGAACTTTTCCTGCTCCAACCATTAGGAAATGTAGCAATTCATATTCTTTTACCGAAAGTTGAATCGTGCGATTGTCGCGCGTTACATCCCTTGTGCTGGTGTTCATCTTTAAGTCCGCCACTTGTATGGTCTCTGGTTGATGCTCGATGCCAGAGTCTCCTGAGAATTGCTCTGCTCTGCGTTGCATGGCTCGTAATCTGGCCATGAGCTCTTCAATGGAGAAGGGTTTGGTTAGATAGTCATCAACTCCACTATCCAGTGCCTTGACGCGATCGGTGACATCGTCATGCCCTGTAAGCATCAAGATCGGTGTATTAATGCCACTAGAACGAATGCGTTGACAAATGTCGATACCTGTGAAATCAGGAAGGTTCCAATCAAGAATGATTAGGTTTGGGGATGGATCACTTCGAGCTTTGATCAACCCTGAGGCGCCGTCCTCCGCCACGCTGACCTCATAACCCTCAACATCCAGCTCTAGGCGTAGAAGTTCTGTCAGCCTCGGTTCATCATCCACCAATAGGACTCTGGTTCTCGGTGATGATGCGTTAGTCATTCATGCAATCAACCTGGTGGCTACTTAAGCAGTTTCGAGGGATCTAGACCTTTTGCAATCAATGGTTATTCCGGGGCCTCTTCCCTCAGGGTGAGGCTCCATTGAGGAGGGCGGGAAGTCTCTCGAAGAGGTCTGGTTTGATGACATAGCTTTCAGCACCGGCCTTGAGGACCTGGCGATGCTTGATTGGGTCACTGAGAGCGGATACAACAACAATTCTTGGCAATTTGTGATGAAAAGCTTGTCGATGATGCAGTTGCTGCAAGCATTCCAGCCCATTCATGCCTGGCATCATCAGGTCTAGTAGCACTAAATCAATGCTCTCCAAAGAGCTGTTGTCAAGAAAGCTTTCGGCCGATTCAAAGCTCAAGACGTGATGGCCTTCGTCTTGAATTTCCTCCTTGAGCAACTCACGAACTCTGGGATCGTCATCCACTATCGCCATGGTAAGAGGATGGGTTTTACCCGATAATTCGATGCGATTAGGGGCATCGGTTGGGTTCATTCTTTTATCGATCTGATATCAGTAGCAGCCAGCCCAGCGCTTCAGTCCCGAACGACTTGACCATCATGGAAGCGCGCCACTCGGTCAGCCCTTTCGGAAACATCGTTTTCGTGGGTGACCAATACCAAGGTGATCCCCTGATGATGTAACTCATCGAAAAGGTTGAGAACATCGTCTGTGGTTCTTGAGTCGAGGGCACCCGTGGGTTCATCAGCCAGAAGTAGAGCTGGTTGGTTGATAATTGCTCGGGCAATTGCAACCCGCTGCTGCTGACCTCCCGAGAGTTGATTGGGGCGGTTTCCCATTTGTTTGCTGAGACCTACTCGCTCGAGAGCTTGTTCAGCTCGCTCTTTTCGTTGGATAGCAGGCACCCCGGCATAGATCATTGGCAGCATTACATTCTCCAGGGCTGAGGCCTGAGGCAGTAGGTGAAACTGCTGAAAAACAAAGCCCAGTTCTTGATTGCGCAGATTGGCCAGCTCGTCATCATCGAGATCTTCGACCGCTACCCCGTTGAGCCGATAGCTGCCGCTGGTGGGGCGATCCAGGCAACCGAGAATGTTCATGGCTGTGCTCTTGCCAGAACCGCTGGCACCCATCACGGCTAAATAATCGCCTTGATACACGATCAGATTGAGATGGTCTAGAGCTTTTACTGTTCCAGCTCCTTGTCCGTAGAGCTTGCTGACATCGCTCAGCACGGCGACGGGTGTGCTGCTTGCGGTTGGATTAGCCAATGGATCGTTGGCTGCCTAGAGCAATGGCTTCTTGGAGAAGCGGCGTGCCGGCTACGGCACTATTAGCCCATTGAAAGAGAGGATTGGAAAGGATCCCACCAACTGCTGTTACAACAACGCAACCCACAAGTGCTATTCGAAGTGGAGGCATGCCAATCGTTGACCATTGGATCGATGGATAGGACTTCACGACTTCGGAAGCTTCTTTAGGTTCTTTGACCACCATCATTTTGATGACAGAGATGTAGTAATAAATCGACACTACGGAGGTCACTAGGCCAACAACGACGAGGAGGTATTGATGGTCTGCCCAGCCAGCAAAGAAAAGATAGATCTTGCCAAAAAACCCGAGCATCGGAGGTATTCCACCCAAGGAAAGAAGGCAGAGGCTGAGTCCCAGCGTTATCAACGGATCCTTTTGATAGAGACCTGCATAGTCAGAAATTCGATCACTTCCCGTGCGGATTGAGAAGAGGATGATGCATGCAAAGGCGCCCAGGTTCATGAATAAATAGGCCGCCATATAGAGCACCATTGCGGCGAAGCCATCTTCGGTTCCGCACACCAAGCCAATCATCACGAAACCTGCCTGGCCGATGGAGCTGTACGCCAGCATTCGCTTCATTGATGTCTGCGCCAGCGCGACGACGTTGCCCAGGGTCATGCTCAACACAGCAAGCACGGTGAAAAGCAATTTCCATTGGTTGTCGAAGGCACCGAAGCAACCAACCAACAACCTCAGTGCAAGAGCAAAGCCAGCAGCTTTAGATCCCACTGAGAGAAATGCGACCACTGGAGTTGGCGATCCTTCATAGACATCCGGGGTCCATTGGTGGAAAGGCACCGCAGCAATTTTGAAGGCCACCGTGGCAAGTACGAAGACCAGTGATAGTGCGGCCAGTGGAGTAGGGCTGGTGAGTAAAGCAATGCCGATAGCCTGCAAGCTTGTGGTGCCGCTGAGCCCGTAGAGAAGAGAGGCGCCGTAGAGAAAGACTGCTGCCGCGGCGGAGCCCACCAGCAGATATTTGAGTGCTGCTTCGGAACTACGGGCATCTCGTTTCATGTAGCCAGCTAGGAGGTAGCTCGCCACGGAGAGGGTCTCGAGGGAGACGAACACGCTCACAAGATCAGTTGAGCCGCAAAGGAGCATTGCTCCGAGGGTTGCGGCCAGAAGGATGGCGGCATATTCACCAATTGGCGTGCCGCTCTGTTCCGCGTAACGCCAGCTGATCAGTAGTGACAGCAAGGTAGAGAGCGCCACCACGGCCCGAAAGGCAATGGCCAGGTTGTCAGCCAGAAAAGCTCCAAGGAACGAGGGTTCCAGAGGGGCATTCCATTGCTGGGCGAGGAGCACGAGTGCTGTGCCAAGGCCGGCATAACAAATGGGGGGTACCCAGCGGGCTGCAGCCTGCTCACCGGCTAAGTCCACAAGTAGGGTCGCCAGCATTGCGACGAGAACAGCCCCTTCAGGGGCAATCGCACCAGCATTCAGTGCAAGGTTGAGCAGCTCGCCTGGAGCTGCCATGGCCTGGGTGGCGAGAAGAAATACACCCATTTCGGGCATGACGCGTGCACGATCAGACCAATTTGCGTGACTGTAGCTGTGCTGCCTTGCTATACCTTATTGAGAACATCGCATCATGCAGCTCGCTTGCCGGTGCGATAAAGATTGGAAAGGTTACATATCGTCTGTGGCGAACACTCTGGTCATTGTCGAAAGTCCTACCAAGGCGAGAACCATTCGAGGGTTTCTGCCCAAGGACTTCCGTGTGGAGGCCTCCATGGGCCATGTGCGCGACTTGCCCAACAACGCCAGTGAGATCCCTGCGGCCCAAAAGGGGCAGAAATGGGCCAACCTTGGCGTGAACACCACCGCGGATTTCGAACCTCTTTATGTGGTTCCGAAGGACAAAAAGAAGGTGGTCAAGGAGCTGAAGGCAGCGTTGAAGGAAGCTGATCAGCTGTTGTTGGCAACTGACGAAGATCGAGAGGGTGAAAGCATCAGCTGGCATTTGCTGCAGCTGTTGGCTCCCAAAGTGCCTGTCAAGCGGATGGTGTTTCACGAGATCACCAAAGAAGCCATTGCTAAGGCTCTTGAGCAGCCCCGAGATCTCGACATGGAGCTGGTCCATGCCCAGGAGACGCGACGGATTCTTGACCGTTTGGTGGGCTACACGCTTTCGCCTCTGTTGTGGAAGAAGGTGGCATGGGGACTCTCCGCCGGTCGGGTGCAGTCAGTTTCTGTGCGGTTGCTTGTGCAGCGTGAACGTGCCCGTAGGGCTTTCCGTAGCGGCAGCTACTGGGACCTAAAGGCCAAACTTGCAAAGGGTGGTGGTCAATTTGAGGCAAAGCTCACCAGTATCGCTGGTCAAAAGATCGCTACCGGCAGTGATTTTGATGAAACGACAGGCGCTTTAAAGGCTGGCAAAAATGTTCGACTGCTGGGCGAATCAGATGCACTCACTCTTTCCGAGGCCGTTCGCAGCAGTCAGTGGCGGGTTGAGGCGGTGGAAGAGAAGCCAACGGTCCGTAAACCGGTGCCTCCTTTTACGACAAGCACTTTGCAGCAGGAGGCAAATCGCAAGTTGCGGTTTTCTGCTAGGGAAACGATGCGGTGTGCCCAGGGGCTTTATGAGCGTGGCTTCATCACCTATATGCGAACTGACTCTGTGCATCTATCCGAGCAGGCTATTCAGGCTGCTCGGAGCTGCGTGGGGTCACGCTATGGCGATGATTATCTGAGCAAAACTCCACGTCAGTTCAGCACGAAGTCACGCAATGCCCAGGAGGCTCACGAAGCGATACGACCAGCGGGTGAAAGCTTCCGTTTCCCAAGTGAATCTGGACTTGAAGGGCGCGACATGGCCCTATATGAGTTGATTTGGAAGCGAACAGTGGCCAGCCAGATGGCCGAGGCTCGACTCACCATGCTGGCGGTTGATCTTCGTGTTGCGGATGCCAAGTTTCGGGCCACGGGTAAGCGAATTGATTTCCCAGGTTTCTTTCGCGCTTACGTGGAGGGCAGTGATGATCCAGACGCTGCCTTGGAAGGCCAGGAAGTTTTGCTGCCTGATTTAGCGGTTGACGATTCGCCCACGTTGCAGGATGTGGAGGCCCTCGGTCACCAGACTCAGCCGCCGGCTCGCTATAGCGAGGCTTCACTGGTGAAGATGCTCGAGAAGGAGGGCATTGGCAGGCCTTCCACCTACGCCAGCATCATCGGCACCATCGTTGATCGGGGTTATGCAGCATTGCAAAACAACTCCCTTACTCCCAGTTTCACTGCTTTTGCTGTAACCGCTCTTCTAGAGGAGCATTTCCCCGATCTTGTCGATACCAGCTTTACGGCTCGGATGGAATTCACTCTTGATGAGATTTCCACGGGCAAGGTGCAGTGGTTGCCTTATCTGGAAGGGTTCTACAAGGGCGAAAAGGGCCTTGAGAGTCAGGTTCAGCAGCGTGAAGGTGACATCGACTCCAGTGTCTCTCGCACTGTGGATCTGGAGGGATTGCCCTGTGTGGTGCGCATCGGTCGTTTTGGGGCCTATCTGGAAGCCAAACGAGTGGGTGATGACGGCGAGGAGGAATCGCTTAAGGCCACCCTCCCTCAAGAGATCACCCCTGCTGATCTTGATGCAGAGAAAGCCGAGCTGATTCTCAAGCAGAAAGCTGATGGCCCGGAATCGATTGGGGAAGACCCTGAAACCGGTGATCAGGTTTACCTCCTTTTTGGTCAGTACGGGCCTTATGTGCAACGAGGCCAGGTGGGTGAGGACAACCCCAAGCCGAAGCGGGCATCCTTGCCCAAAGGCAAGAAGCCTGATGAACTCAGCCTTGATGAGGCACTGGGCTTACTGCGTCTGCCGCGCTTGCTGGGAGAGCATCCCGATGGTGGGCGAATTCAGGCGGGTTTGGGTCGCTTCGGACCCTATGTGGTCTGGGATAAGAGCAAGGGAGAGAAGGACTATCGCTCCCTTAAGGGGGAGGATGACGTGCTGGCGGTGGGGCTGAGTCGTGCACTAGAGCTTTTGGCGATGCCCAAGCGGGGCAGGGGCGGCCGGACTGCGTTGAAAGACCTTGGCATCCCGGAGGGGAGTGAGGAGACGGTGCAGGTTTTTGACGGTCCTTATGGCTTGTATGTCAAGCAGGGCAAGCTCAATGCCTCGTTACCTGAAGGGAAGGGCGTCGACGACATCTCTCTTGATGTAGCAGTGGAGCTATTGGCTGCCAAGGCTTTAAGTAAGAAGACAAGTCGACGCAAAAAGAGCACTTCAACAACCAGCAAAAAAACCGCCGCAAGCAAACCAAAAACTCGTAAACCTCCTGCTACTACAAAGACAGGTCGGTTGCGAGCCAGTGCTGTTCGGGTCATCAAACCTGGTGAGGTTTGATGCTCAAGGTGAGTGCAAGGGGCTTACTTGCTGATGGGTTCAGCCTGTGTGTTCCGCTGCTTATGTTGACGTTGCAGTCCTGCGCCAATACGCCGTTTGGTCAGGAACTTGCGAACAGTTTTGATGCTCCCACGCAGGAGCCTGTGCTTGTCGCACCTGTTTCCAGTGATCCAGAACCCACGAACTCTTCATCTGACTCAAGAGCTCCTGATCAGTACGTGAGCAACCCGGAAGCTGCTAATCCTCAGACATCGAGACAGGTTGAGCAGAAGCCAGAGTTGGCTAGTAACCCTGTTACCCCGCAGCCTTATCGCATCACCATCAAGTTGTCCGCTGCCGATCCTTCGGCGCCCGCAGAAGCCGTCACTCAGGCATTACGAATTGCTGGAGTGACTTTTGAGGTTGAGACGATTGAACGTGTCAAGGACCAGTCTTTGATAAGAGTGCCGCCTTCCGGTATGGGAGCGCAGCCTTGATCTGGTTTGGTGGCTTGCGCAAGGGTTCGAGAGCTTCTCAACCCATAAGCCGTCGCCAGGCCCTGAGAATGATGGAGACTTCTTACCTTGCGGCTGCTTCAGCTCTGATCTGGGTGGCGCTCTATTACCTCCCTGTTGGTGGAGCCCTATTTCGACTGGCGTTGCCATTGCCTTTAGCCCTGCTGCATGTGCGTCGCGGTTCTAAGGCAGGGCTAGAGGGCGTTGCCCTGGCGGTGCTTTTGTTGATTGCCTTGATGGGGCCTGTTCGTGGTCCCTTGGTGCTGTTCCCTTATGGCCTTCTAGCGTTCTGGCTTGGCTGGAGTTGGCATCGTGGGCTGAGCTGGTGGGTGAGTTGGGGGTGTGGAGTTGTGATTGGAACAGCGGGTTTTCTGGTAAGGGTTGTGGTGCTGTCGCTTTTGGTGGGTGAGAACCTTTGGGTGGTGATCACCCGAGGAGGATCAGGTCTGCTTGATCGATTGGTGGACCTGCTCAATCTGCCTCTGGCGCCAGATCTCAATCATGTGCAGCTGATGGCCTTTGCTTTGGTGGTTTTTCAAGAGTTGGTCTACGTGCTTGTTCTTCATGCGCTGGCCTTCTGGATTTTTCCTCGGTTGCAGGGAACAATTCCCGAGCCCCCCAGACTTCTGCATGGCCTCGTTGCCCTGGATCCCCTCTAATTTCAAGCCGGGTTCGCCTCCTAGAGGTCTACCTTTAGGTTGTAAAGCCTTTGGTGCAGGTGCATCTCCAGCCGCGCAGGAGAGATGGTTAAGGTCCTGGCGGGATGGGGGCCTGGGGTTTTCTTTACTGTTGGTGTTGGCTGGCACGCGTACTGCCGAGGTGGAGGGCATTTCGGCGGCAGGTGCTACCTCAGCTGCCCGTCGCTACACAGCTGTGGCAGATGCGGAACTGCTGCTTAAGGGACCTGATAGGCCAAGGCTGTGCTCGCTTCCACCTCTTCTGGCGGGGATCTCACCGGCCCTGATTAGTTATGTTGCCGCTCGTTGGATTGGCGTAGACCCATTGGTGGCGGCGGTGGGCTTAACCCTGTCGCCACCATTCCCCCATCTGCGCCTGGAGGCGCCGGGAATGGGTCCGGCTGCTTGTTTGAGCACTGGGGAGGCCATGGGGCTGTCGCGTGTGCATGCTCTCTGGCAGCGTGGCTTTTGCCTTGGGCGAGGTCTTCGTCGTCCTTTGGTATTGGCCGAATGTGTCCCTGGAGGAACGAGCACGGCTCAGGCTGTACTCACCGGGCTTGGCTTGCAGGTTGCTGATCTGATTAGTGGAAGTGCTCGTCAGGCACCACGGGTCTTGAAACAGGAGTTGGTTGATCGTGGATTGAGTAAAGCGGCCTTGGGGTTTAACCCTCCACCTCAGCGAGTGATTGCGGCCTTAGGTGATCCTTTTCAGCCCGTAGCTGTTGGGTTGCTACTGGGTGCAAGAGAGGCTGGTCAGCCTGTCATGCTTGGCGGTGGCAGTCAGATGGTGGCCGTGCTGGCTCTGGCCTTGGCAGCTATGGAACCATCCCGTCGCCAGGACATGCTTGATGGGATTGTGCTGGGTACCACGTCTTGGCTGGCAGAGGAGGCTAAGCGTTCAGATGGCAGGCCAGGTGCACTTGAGTGTCTGATCGATTGCGTAGGGGAGTCTTTTGGTGTTCGCCTTTTGGGCTTGGCCACAGGGCTGCGTTTTCATAACAGTCAGCATCGGGCTCTTCAGGATTATGAGCTTGGATATGTCAAAGAAGGTGTTGGTGCTGGAGCCCTGGCGCTATTGGCTCAGCTTCAAGGGGCTTCTTGTGAGCAGCTATTGGAGGCGTGTGATCAAGCTATGAACCAATTATTGGGGACGTCTTGCTCATGAGATTGTCTCCGCCCCGTAGGGTCTGATCGATGAGTGGCGCAATGCTTGAACAAAGGCAGCTTGGACGAAGAGAGCTGCTAAAACTGGGTTTGATGGCTGGGCTGATGGGCTTAGCGAGCTGTGGCCGTGCCTCAGCAGCCCCTTTGTTGAGAGCAACTCCGGAAACGTTGCCAAAGAAATGGCGGCGCAGTTTGCCCGTGCCTTGGAGCTATCAACCGATTGAAGTTGATGCAGATAGAAACCCTTACATCGCCGCACTCGAGCAGGGCAATGACCTGTTGGCTCTTGGTGATGGCTGGCTGACGAGCTTGCCCTCAAAAACCTTGCAGCGGATCGAAGCGCCTGGGCTTCAAGACCGGCTCGATGGTCAGGCGAGGGCCTTTGAAGCCAGCCTGGGAGCAGCCCTTCAGTCTCGAGTTCTGCCTGTTGGGGTAAGCCCCTGGGTGTTGCTCTTTCGTCAGGGTGATCCTTGGGCATTACAGGCAAGGGCTGGCTGGCAGGTTTTGTTAGACCCGGCTCTTAAGGGGCGGGTGGTGTTACCTCAGAGCCCACGTCTTGTGATGTCTTTGGCTGAGAGGATGCAGGTTGCTGATGGATTGCAGCAGCTGCGTTCTCAGGCCTACACCTTTGATGATCGGCAGGGCCTCAACTGGTTAATTCAAGGGAAAGCTCGGGTCGCGGTATTGCCGCTACAGCGCTGTTTGCCGAGCTTGCGTCGTGACCCAAGGCTCAGCGTGGTACTCCCCAACAGTGGAGCCCCATTGAACTGGACTGTTCTTGTACGGTCTGCCTTGACTCGGGAACCATTGCCACAGCAATGGGTCGAGCAGTCTTGGCAGGAGCCTCTGCTGGGACAATTGCTTGCCGGTGGTTGGATCCCTCCATTGTCACGTGCAGAGTTGCGTCTTGCCTTAGGAGCAATTCCTAAGGCCTATCGCTCCATTGTGTTGCCATCGAAGGAGGTCTGGTCGCGTTGTTGGTCCTTGCCAGTGCTGACAGCTGTTCAGCAGATTGAGCTGGATCAGCGTTGGAGCAAATCAACCCCATAACCTGCGCCTGGGAGCTGCCGCTAGGCGTTGGTGCGTGTCAGCGAGGAGATCCGGGATCGGCAGGTGATGGGGGCAGCGGGGTAGGCATTCGCCACAGCGCTTGCAGGCGCTGCCATCAATACCTTCCCACCAGTGTCCTGCTCGTCCGATCAGGTTGTAACGCTCTTCTGTAAAAGCTTGAAGGTTATGGCCTACGGCCAGATTTCGTAGTCGTAGTAGATCTGGTATGGGTACAGAATTTGGGCAGGGCAGGCAGGCTTTGCACTGGCCGCATCGGTTTTCACCTAGGCGGCGCTCACCTTGTTGGCGAAGTTGGTTGAGAGCTCTTTGCTCGCGTTGATTGAGTGGCCCATCGGCGTTGGCTAACTGCGCAGCAAGTGTCAGGTCCTCTGGCTGAGCAGCACCAAGGCTGAGGGTGCTGATCTTTGCAGCCAGCAGGAAGCGATAGGCAAGTTGGAGAGGCGAGAGTGGGCTGCAGTCCTCAACCAGGGTTGGGCTTGGGTCTTGAAGCCGTCCTCCTTTATCAGCAGGGGAGATTGCCATCACACCCATGCCTGATGCAAGGGCCTCCTGTGCCAGGGGAATACGTTCGGGATCTAGTAGGTGCAGATGCAGGCTGCAGAATTGAAAACGACCGCTTGCTAAGGCTTCCTTGATGAGGGGAAATGAGCCATGGCTAGTGAATCCCACTTGGACAACAAGATCCTCTTCCTCAGCCCAACGCAATAGAGCTGCGCCGTCTCCCCTTAGGGCCCACTCCAGGTGCTCAGGGCGATTGAGGCCATGAACTGCAAGGTTTTCAAGCTTGGGTCGTCCAAGTCGCGCCAAAAGGTTGTGCAATTCGCACTGCCCTTCTTTCAGGCTTAGCCCTGGTAGAAGTTTGCTGGTGATGACCCAGCCTCCAGAAGGTTCAGCTTGGTTTTGTTGCAGGTGTCGCAGA
The DNA here is from genome assembly GCF_047304785.1 of Prochlorococcus sp. MIT 1327. Classification (NCBI taxonomy): domain Bacteria; kingdom Bacillati; phylum Cyanobacteriota; class Cyanophyceae; order Synechococcales; family Prochlorococcaceae; genus Prochlorococcus; species Prochlorococcus sp. MIT 1327. The sequence goes on along the minus strand of NZ_CP138972.1, from coordinate 2,181,063 downwards.
GCAGTGCCAAGAAAACTTTCTGCCGGGCCATAGGCCGGGGAGGTTTCGATGTGGTTAATGCCAGCGGCCTGGGCAGCTTTAACAACCGCATACATTTGCTCGGCTGAGCCGATTGCCCTCATCGTCCCAAGGGTGAACAGGCTCACTGCCGGTCCCCGACCAAAGGGGCGTCGTATTGGCATCATTCCTGGTGGTCGGGATCTGGATCTGGAGAATTGAAGGGTTCGTCTGTTTCACTTTCACGGGTTTGGAGGTGACGGACCAGAGCCGCAGGACTCACTTCATCAAGGAAGCGGCGGAATTGGTTCTGATCTTCTGCGTCAGCCTCGGCATCTACAGGAATTGAGGCTTCTGCTACGACCTCCTCGAGCATCCAGATGCTGCTTTTGGTGCGGACTGCAAGGGCGATGGCATCACTAGGACGAGCATCAATTTCAAGCAGCAGTGTTGATTCCTCAGGAGTCTTCTCTTCCTCTGGTTCTTCTTCTGATGCCTTGAGACGAAGTTTGAGTACAGCCTGGAATGTGTTGTCTTCAATCGCGTGGATGATGACCCTCTCAAGTTGAAGATTTCCTGCTTTGAGCAGGGCCACCATGAGGTCGTGGCTTAGTGGTCTTGGTATAGGTGAGTCCTGAATTCCGGCCATGATGTTGTGCGCCTGTGCTTGATCGATCCAGATCGGCACCTGTCTTCGTCCGGATGGATCCCTGAGCAGCACGATTGGGCTGCGGCTTGACGCGTCGAGTGCGAGACCGGCAACGCTCATCTCGACCACTGACCCCCCATCCCCCTTTTGTCCGATTATGGCCAGTGATGTTGCCACATACGGCCGGCCATGTTTACGGGGCTAGTTCAGGCGGTGGGACGGGTGCAGCGTCGAGCGACGGGCTTGTTGGTGCAAGGCTGTTCCCCATTAGCACCTCTGGCAGAGGGAGACAGTGTGGCTGTTGATGGGGTCTGCCTGACGGTGGCTGAATTGATCGCGGATGGTTTTCGTGCTGATGTCAGTGAGGAGACGCTTTGTAGGACCAGCCTTGGGGCCAAGGCGGATCGCGGTGGGGTTGTGAACCTTGAACCAGCCCTGCGCCTCTGCGACCGTCTCGGAGGCCATCTGGTTAGTGGCCATGTTGATGGATCTGGAGAGGTGGTGGCTCTGGATGCTCGCTCAACATCCTGGTATCTGGAGGTCTGCTGGCAAGATCCTGCCTTCGGACGCTATGTCTGCGAAAAAGCCAGCATTGCTTTAGATGGCATCAGTCTCACTGTTGCGGGATGCGTTGAAGACGGCAGCCGCTTCTGGATAGCGGTGATAGCTCATACCTGGACGAGCACGTCTTTACAACAGTTGGAGGTTGGAGCTGTGGTGAATCTGGAGGCCGATCTGTTGGCCAAATACACCGAGCGTCTTTTGGCAGGGGTACCTCATTTACCAATGGCAAGCAACAGGAACACTCAAGAGATCTCAACGGAGTGGCTTGCCAGCCATGGGTGGAGCTGAGTCGCTACGTCTTTTGCACAGGGATCTTACAAAGCATGGCCGGATCAGGAGACCCTCAATAGCGTTCAGATGCTGTTCATTTTGAACATCTCATGACCGTTGATGAACCTCAGGATTCTTTGGTCACTTTCAAGGCCTTTGCGATTGCTGAAGGCATTGTGTTGATCGTGCTTGGTGTGTTGGCTTTGATCTTTCCGGTGGTCGCTGCAAGTTGGACGACCGGGTTGATTGCTGTGTAGTTTCTGGTGGGTGGCATCGTTGGCTGGATTAGCAACCTTGCTCGCTCTTCCCGTATGGCCCGTTGGGTTTGTTTTTGGCGTCTTGTGGTATCAACACTGTTCTTGGTAGCAGGCGCATCGATGACCTCCAATATGAACAACCCTGCTGAAGTGGCTGTTCAGGTGGCGACATTTGCCTTGGCGATTGGCATCGTGTTTTTGGTAGAGGGTGTCGTGGCTTTCTGTACTGGACTGCCGTATGCAAAACGCGCTGGGTCTGGCTGGGCAATTGCCAATGGGGTGATCACTTTTATTCTTGGCTTGTTGATTGTGACAATGAAGTTTTGGCAGCTGTCTTGGGTACTCGGAGTATTGGTGGGAATCAGCTTTCTGTTTAGTGGCATTGACTTGATTTCCTTTGGCTCAACCTTGCACGACGAGAATCAGCCTCCTGCGCTCACCTGAAATGGCTAAAAAAGATCTATTCAGTTGTGCCAATTGATAATTTTTGGGTGTCTCTAAGCCGATGTTGATAATGGAGAGACCAAAGCATTAAGGAGGGTGCAAATTACTTCTTGTCACCCTCATTTTCTAGTGGTAGCAACCAGATAGCACCTGATTCTCGGTGGATTTCGATGCGGAACTCTTGGCCAGGTTCTAGGCCGAGTCTGCGTGTATAGGCGTGCCCAATAAGCAGGTTCCCATTTCCATGGACCCGAGTGCGAAACTCGGCCTGACGACCGCGGGAAGCCGCTGGCCCTCCACTGCTGGAGGGAAGCTTGTAACCCTTGGCTTCCACGAGAGCTCGATAGAAACTCTTGCGCAAGACACGTCCACTTGGCCCCACGTATCCGCAGCCACGAGCAATCTCATCCTCAGGACGGTTGCTGAGTGACCTGGCCTTGTCTAGAAGTTCTTTTCCGACGAGCATTTCGCCAGGTTTATTCGTGTTGATTCTGACGAATTCTTCCGACCGTGGCAAGTTATTGATCGAACTTCTCTTGATTGAGATGTAGGGCCTTGGCTTTAGAGAAGGTAGAAGATGATGAATAAGATCACCCAGATGCCGTCTACGAAGTGCCAATAGAGCTCAGCGGCTTCGAGGGGGAAATGGTTTTCACTGGTGACACGACCGCCTGGTGAACGAGCCTGCCACCAGACGATCAAGATCATGATCGTCCCTAGGGTGACGTGTAGCCCGTGAAAGCCTGTAACGGCATAGAAGGTGCTGGCGTAAAGGTTGTCTGTGAGGCCAAATGGCAGTGTGAAGTACTCGACCATTTGGCTAGCTAGAAAGGCCAGCCCAAGGCCAGCAGTGATGAACAGCCAACGTTGACACTGGCCTGATTGGTTGCGCTTCAGAGCTTGTCCAGCTCGATGGAAAGTGGCACTGCTCACGAGGAGTAACACCGTATTCAAGGTGGGGAGGGGCAGCTCTAATTCATAAACCGCATCAGGCAGCAGGGGATTGACAGCCCGAAATGTGAGATAGGCGACAAAAAAGCCCGCGAAGGTCATGCCATCAGCCACTAGGAAGGTGGCTAGGCCGAACATGCGGTGATCAGCATGTTCCTCGCCAAGCTCAGCATGTTCATCTGCTAGATCAGCCTGCTCCTCATAGTCATGGTCGATCGTTGGAAGGGATGTCATTGGCTTTTGCTCCCTAGATCACTATCAATGTTGCTGGTTTTTTCTAGGTTGAGCTGCTCCTCAGGTACGCCATAGCCATAGGGCTCTGTTACCAGAGGGGCTTTGCCGCTCCAGTTTTCCACTGGTGGTGGGGAGCTGGTGAGCCATTCAGGAGTAAGCGCCCTCCAGGGGTTGTCTCCGGCAATGGGGCCGCTCAATGCACTCTGAACCACGTTCCAGAGAAAGGGCAGCGTGCTGATGGCCATCAGCAAGGCCCCAACACTGCTGATTTGATTGATTACGGTGAATTGCGGGTCGTATTCCGCCACACGGCGGGGCATGCCGTTGAGGCCTAGCCAATGCTGTGGGGCAAAGCAGAGATTGAAGCCGATGAAAGTGATTAAAAAATGAAACCGCCCCAGAGACTCATTCAGCATGCGCCCTGTGAATTTTGGATACCAGTGATAAATAGAGGCAAAGATCACAAACACCGAACCTCCATAGACGATGTAGTGAAAATGGGCAACAACAAAGTAGGTATCATGCACGTGAATGTCGAAGGGGACTTGTGCAAGTGCTACGCCAGTAATGCCGCCAAGCACAAAGTTGACAATGAAGCCACAGGAGAAAAGCACAGCACTGTTTAGAGAGATGCGCCCTCCCCAGAGTGTTGCCAGCCAGTTGAAGAACTTAATTCCTGTTGGTACGGCAATGAAGGATGTGGCAATGGTGAAAAAGAGGCGCATCCAAGGAGGTGTTCCACTGGTGAACATGTGATGTGCCCAAACCACGAGGCCAAGGATCACGATAGTCATGATTGAATACACCATTGAGGTGTAGCCAAAAAGTGGTTTGCGGCAGTGAACAGGAAGGATTTCGCTGACCAATCCGAAGGCTGGCAGCACCATGATGTATACAGCTGGGTGGGAATAAAACCAGAAAAGATGTTGGTAGACGACTGCGTTTCCGCCCAGGCTGGGGTTGAAGAATCCTGTATGGGCAACGATGTCGAAACTTAAAAGAACCAGTGTTCCAGCCAGTACTGGCGTGGAGAGCACCACCAGGATGCTTGTGCCGAGCATCGCCCAGCAGTACATGGGTAGTTGCATCAGCTTGAGCCCGGGCTGCCGCAGCTTGAGGATGGTGGCGATGAAGTTGATGCCACCAAAGATTGAGCTACCGCCAAGCAAGAGAACACTGAGAATCCATAAGATCTGTCCTGCGGCGGGGGTGGTGATACTCAGCGGTGGATAGGCCGTCCAGCCGGATTGAGCAGCACCAGTAATGAAGTAGCTGCTGATCAGCAACAGGCCAGCTGGAGGGATCATCCAGAAGGCCACGGCATTGAGTCGAGGGAAGGCCATGTCACGGGCTCCCACGTAAAACGGAATCAGATAGTTGCCGAAGGCACCGTTCACGACCGGCACGATCCAGAGGAAGATCATCACCGTGCCGTGCAGCGTTAGCACCTGGTTGTAGACATCCCTGGCCATGAAGTCGGCGATGGGGCTGGCGAGTTCGATGCGGATGGCGCCACCAAGCACTCCACCGATTAGGTAGAAGATGAATCCGCAAACCAAGTACTGCAGACCGATGACCTTGTGGTCAAGGCTGAAGCTGAAGTAACGCAACCAGCCAGTTGGTTGAAGACCATCTGATTGCTTTTTGCTAGGAGGAGAGATAGCAACCGTCATGCTTCTGAAACCGTTGTTTTGGCGTTGTTGCTGAACCAGGTGTCGTAGTCACCGGGCGCTTCGACAATCACTTTCGTATGCATGTTCCCGTGGTATGGACCGCAGAGTTCGGCGCAGATGATTGGATAGCGACCTGGCTTGGTTGCTGTGAAGTTCAACAGAGTGGGCTGACCAGGGATGATGTCTTGTTTGATGCGGAATTCGGGAACCCAGAAGGCATGGATGACATCCTTGGATTCCATTCGCAGTGTCACAGGTTGGCCTAGAGGCACGTGCAACTCGCCTGAAATGATGTCGCCTTGGGGATAGTGGAACAGGAAGGCATACTGCATTGCGGTGACTTCCACCGCTAGTGCGGCCAGGCTGTTTTCAGCACTGGAGGCATCAGCGACAGAACCGATCCCTCCCCAGATTTGTTCCTTCATGTCCATCATCTGATGGTCATGGGCGTCATGGGCTAATGGAACCATTCCGCCCATGCGGTCGTAGATGTCGAAGCTGTAAAGCCCAACAAACAGCACGACCACAGCAGGTACAGCTGTCCAAAAGATTTCAAGAGGGAGATTGCCTTCAATGGCGAGGCCGTCTTCCAATTGACCAGGACGTCTGCGGAACTTAATCAGGCTGAATACAACCAACCCGACAATGCCGAGAAAAAGGATTGCTCCGATGCTGAAAAGGACTCGGAAGAGTTCGTCGTATACGGGTGCATTCGCACTTGCATCAACAGGGAGCAGATTGACGTTCTGGCCAATCCATAGGCCTCCAAGTACAAGGGCAATGACCAACGCCAGCGTCAGGATGGCAAAGGGAGTCCGCACAGAATCTATTTGGATCTTTTAAGGCTATGGAGATCGCTCCAACGCAACATGCAGTGATTATTAAGTCGTCGCAAATTTTGCAAGAAATCCTTATTTTGCAAGGTGTCTGATGAGGTTAGGTTTTTTTGCCTGAGCGCTTCTGTCAGGGATGGGTGATTTGGCGACCAGTGGTGATGTTGCAGTCGTCTAGACAAGGTGAATCTAATGATTCAATCTCTACATTCTCAGAGATAAAAAGCCTGACCTTTGCGATTAAAGCCTCTCCATCGATTTACAGCCTTTCATTCTAGCATAGTAGCATGATGTCGTCTCTGCCTCGGGTTCGCTGGCGTCTTGCGCAGTTGGCTGTTCATCTTGTCGTTGCCCTGATTGCGCTGGTTGTGATCGGAGGCGCAACGCGTGTGATGGAGGCAGGGTTGGCTTGTCCGGATTGGCCGCTCTGTTATGGCTCTCTTCTGCCTGGGCGTCAGATGAATGTCCAGGTTTTTCTTGAGTGGTTTCATCGCCTTGATGCCTTTGTGGTGGGCCTTGCCCTGTTAGCGCAATTAGGGGCTGCTTTTTTTTGGCGTTCTCAGTTGCCCGCTTGGCTTCCCTGGGTCTGCGGCGGCCTGGTGGTTTTAGTTTTAGTCCAGGGAGCTCTTGGAGCCCTGACTGTCTTGCAGCTTTTGCCTTCTGGTGTGGTGACGGCGCATCTGGCATTTGCGCTCACACTTGTGGCGGCGGTGAGTGCTCTAGCTCAGGGCTTGTTGTCCTTTTCTGTTGAGTCTCCGCCTTTGTGGTGGCGCCTGATGGGTGGAGCCTCCTTGTTGGCAGTGATAGGTCAGTGTCTTCTTGGTGGTCGTATGGCCACGGCCTGGGCGGCCCAGCGTTGCCTGAATGGTGGACAGGCCTGTCAATGGCTGGATTGGCACCGTATTTCTGCCATGCCCGTTGCAGCATGCGTAGTGATCTTTGTTGGCACTGCTCTCTTGGTCGGTGGCTGGCCTCGACGCCAGTGGCCTTTTTTGATATCTGCTTTAGGACTTGTTTTGACCCAGGTAGGCCTTGGATTTCTTACCTTGCAGCTTGGACTATCCCAGCCTGCAGTGACGGTTTGCCATCAGCTAGTTGCAACTCTGCTTGTGGCCTTGCTTGCCGCCCTTACCTTCCGTAATCCGGAAGGATCACCTTTGGCGGTGTCTGCCGTTGGTGATGCATCCTCGATAGACCATTGTCATGGTTAGTTCAACGCCAGAGATGCTCCAGGGGGGGCTGACCCGGGAGCAGATCGTGCCTTCTCGCAAGCGGATCAAGCTGCCAGCTTGGTTGGAGATTGCCAAACCACGCTTAATTCCACTGCTTTTGGCCACAACCCTTGGTGGGATGGCGCTATCCGAAGGTTGGCCCCTACCTTCTCTCAGGCTGGCCTGCACCCTAGGAGGAGGGGCTCTGGCTGCTGCTGCTGCTGGTGTTCTCAACTGCATTTGGGAACAGGATCTTGATGGGCGCATGCAACGCACAAGTGGTAGGGCTTTGCCTTCAGGACGCTTGTCTCCAACTGCGGCGTTCATCGGTGCCATCTCTTGCACCTTGGCGGCAGCGGCTCTGTTGGTGAGTGGTGTGAACTGTCTTGCGGCTGGCCTGTCTTTGCTTGGTCTGTGCAGTTACGTGCTGCTTTACACGGCAATCTTGAAGCCCCGCACTCCCCAAAACATTGTCATTGGAGGGGTTGCTGGAGCGATCCCCCCTCTCGTGGGTGCGGCTGCGGCCAGCGGGCATGTGGGCCTTAGTGGATGGTGGTTGTTTGCCCTGGTCATGCTTTGGACCCCAGCGCATTTTTGGGCACTGGCCCTGTTGCTGCGAGACGACTACAGGGCTGTTGGGATACCCATGCTTCCTGTTGTTAAGGGCCCTGTGGTCACCGTCAGAGCCATTTCTCGTTATGGCTGGGCCACGGTTCTACTCAGCGGTTTTGGTGTCTGGGCCTTGCCGGAGGGGGGCTTGCTCTACGGACTTTTGTTGATCCCTTTCAATGCTCGTCTGCTGCAAATGGTTCATCAGCTAGGTGCTGCTCCGGAGAATGTTGATCGAGCCAAGGGGCTCTTCCGTTGGTCGATCTTCTATATGTTTGGTATCTGCCTTCTTCTGGTGGTTAGTCGTTTGCCTATGGCGGCTAATTTTGATCTTCAGGCCTGGTCTTTGCTTCAGCAGATGGCGAGCAGCGGGCAGTTCATCTAAACAGAAGTCACTAGAGACCCCCTGGAGGGTCTGGTAGCTCTATAGAGCTGCCTAGATTTTTAAGACTTGTACGACGTTCCCTCTTGATGCCGATGATTGAACTGAAGCAGCTTGAGAAGTCCTATGGAACGGTTCAAGCCCTAAAAGGTCTCAGCCTCAAGGTGCCTCGGGGATGTCTTTATGGTTTGCTTGGTCCAAATGGTGCAGGCAAAACAACCACCCTCAGGATTCTTTGCACCCTTCTGGCTCCTGATTCAGGCACGGTCAGCGTGGCTGGCCTCAATGCTTTAAGTGATCCTCGTGCTGTGCGGCTCGAATTGGGCTATGTGGCACAAGAGGTTGCTATCGACAAGATCCTCACAGGTCGGGAGTTGTTGCAGTTGCAGGGGGATTTGTATCACTTGCGATCTAGCGATAGGGATGGACGCATTGCTGAATTGATTGATTGCCTTGGCATGCAGGATTGGATTGATCGACGTTGCGGCACCTATTCGGGCGGGATGCGTCGCCGGATAGACCTGGCCTCAGGTTTGTTGCATCAACCACAGTTGCTGGTGTTGGATGAGCCCACCGTTGGTTTGGATATCGAGAGTCGTTCAGCGATTTGGCAATTGTTGCGTGAGTTGAGGGCCCAAGGCACCACCGTGCTCCTTAGTAGTCATTACCTTGAGGAGGTTGAGGCCCTTGCTGATCGGATGGCGATCATTGATGACGGGCGAGTGATCGCAGAGGGAACTCCTGATCAGCTCAAGCAGCAACTTGGAGGTGATCGGGTGACTCTGCGTGTGAAGGAATTCAGCGATGATCGTGAGGCCGAGCAGGTCAGGCAGCTTCTCGAAGGTGTGGATGGTGTGCGCCAGGTGGTGGTCAATCGGGTACAGGGTTTTTCCCTCAACCTTGTTGTAGAGAATGAAGCGGTTGTGCCTCGTTTGCGAGAGCAACTTGATGGTGCTCAGCTGCCTGTCTTTGCCCTCGCTCATAGTCGCCCGAGCTTGGATGATGTTTATTTGCAGGCCACTGGCCGAACCCTGATGGACGCTGAGTTAGCTGTAGCTGGTCAACGAGACTCAAAGCTGGAGCGTAAAAAAGCGATGCGTTGATCCCTTTCGTTCGTTTTATTGAGTTGGATCTGCCTTAATCCAGCCTTTTCTCATTCGTTCTGTTGACAGTCACTCCATGACTAGCCCTGTTGCCGCTGTTACTACCCGTGCTGCAGAGCAGGGGCCATTGGTTGATCTTGTGCAGGAAACTTTGGCCCTCACGCGCAGACTTTTCTTGCAGCTGTTGCGACGCCCGTCAACCTTGATTGCTGGCATCCTTCAGCCCTTGATCTGGTTGGTGTTGTTTGGTGCTTTGTTCTCTAATGCTCCGGAGGGTTTGTTGCCAGGAGGCATGAGCTACGGGAGGTTCTTAGGGGCTGGTGTGATTGTGTTCACCGCGTTCAGTGGTGCACTCAATGCTGGATTGCCAGTGATGTTTGATCGTGAATTTGGTTTTTTAAACCGTCTTCTGGTGGCTCCGCTGCGCAGTCGCAGCTCGATCGTGCTTGCTTCTGTGATCTACATCACATCTCTAAGTCTTCTGCAGAGCCTGGCGATCATGGCAACGGCTGCCTTGCTGGGTTACGGCTGGCCAGGTGTTTCGGGACTGGTCTTGGTGTTGTTCACCTTGTTGTTGCTGGTTTTTGCGTTCACTGCCTTGAGCCTTGGCCTGGCTTTTGCTCTGCCAGGTCACATTGAATTGATTGCGGTGATCTTTGTGGCCAATTTGCCTTTGTTGTTTGCGAGCACGGCTCTGGCGCCGCTTTCTTTTATGCCTGATTGGCTTGGCTGGCTTGCGGCCCTAAACCCTCTTACTTTTGCGATTGAGCCCATACGAGCTGCCTATGCCGGTCCGCTTGATCTTGGTGCCGTTCTGCTTGATGCTCCTTATGGGACTGTGAGTGGTTATGGATGTTTGACCGTGTTGATGGTGGTCACCGTTGGCTTGTTCCTGATGATTCGTCCTTTGTTGAACCGTAAACTCGCCTGATTTCGTGCACCACTCCACTGCTTGCCATGCCTGACGTCCAGCAGGTGTATCGCTATTGCGTCACGACATTGCTGAGCCTTTGGCAGATGCAATGGTTCTTTGAATTTCAGAACTGTTTAGAGGTTTTCGTTCAAGGGCAGGAGCCTCTGTCGGAGCAATCCCCGACGGTCCTGAACTCGTTGTCAGTCCTACCTTCCCCTGCTTTTGCTCTAAACCATTTGCCGCATCATTGCTCGCCAATCACGAATGCAAAGCTGTCGAAGGCATCCTGAGCATGTCTTTGCCTGCTTTTGAAACTCTCAGACGGGGGTTGATTGTCTCTGTTCAGGCGCCTGAGGGTTCACCTATGCGTCATCCTCAGGTGATTGCTGCCATGGCTGAAGCCAGTCTTTGCAATGGCGCGGTTGGGGTGCGTTTGGAAAGTCCGGAACACATTGGTGCCGTTCGACGCCGTTGTCCGGATGCCTTGATTATTGGGCTTTGGAAGCGTTCCTTCCCTGATAGTGCTGTCTACATCACGCCAGGATGGGAGGAGGTTCAGGCTGTCTGGTCGGCGGGAGCAGATGTCGTGGCTCTCGATGCTACGCAGCGTCATCGGCCAGGGGGGATCACTCTTGAGCAGCTGGTGAGTCGGGTTCGGGAAGATTTGGGAGCTCCTCTGATGGCAGATGTCGATACGATCGAGAATGGTTTACGTGCAGCAGAGCTTGGTTGCAGCTTTGTGGGCACCACTCTTTATGGATATACCGAAGTGACTGCTGTTAAGCGGCCTCCGGGTTTGTGTTTGTTGGGGCCGTTGCGGCAGCAACTTGATTCAGATGTCAAGCTCATCTGCGAAGGCGGGCTTGATTCTCCTCAGATAGCACTAGAAGCACTTTCTTCAGGTGCAGACATGGTGGTAGTCGGTACAGCGATTACCGGTGTCGACCTGCAGGTGGAAAACTATTTCCGAACATTGGCGGCTTAACTTCCAAAGCTTTTTTGGCATCAACCGAACTGTGGGACGTGCTTTGGGTCGTGACTTGTCCAGGCAGATGCAGATGCACAACGCATGAGACTTGTCCATGCGTTGTGGTGGCGTTCTTTTTCTAGCTCTAGGGAAAGCTTTGGGGCCGGACTACATCATGCCTGGCATTCCCATTCCACCCATTCCACCCATTCCACCCATTCCACCCATTCCACCCATTCCACCCATTCCACCCATTCCACCCATCGGGTCTCCACCGCCATCGCCGGCGGGAGCAGGAGGCTCGGGTTTGTCTGCAATCACGAGCTCTGTGGTCACCATCATCGAAGCGATTGAGACTGCGTCCTGAAGTGCAAGGCGCACCACCTTGGTGGCATCGAGAATGCCTGCTTCCAAAAGGTCTTCGTAGGTGCTGGAGATGGCGTTAAAGCCCTTGTTAAGGCGTTGCATCTCAGAGATCACTACATCACCATTCTCGCCAGCATTGATGGCAATCTGGCGTGCAGGTGCGGAGAGTGCTCGCTGCACAATTTCTACGCCGGTGCGTTGATCGCCGTTGAGCTGTTCGGCCAGTTTGCTCAGCCCTTTGCTTAATCGCAGGAGCGTGGTGCCACCACCTGCCACAATCCCCTCTTCAACTGCAGCACGGGTGGCGTTGAGCGCATCCTCAATGCGCAGCTTGCGGTTTTTGAGTTCCGTTTCGGTAGGGGCCCCAACCTTGATGACGGCTACACCACCGGCCAGCTTGGCAATGCGTTCATTGAGTTTCTCGCGGTCGTATTCGGAGTCAGTTTCATCTAATTCTCTTTTGATAGAGGCCACGCGGGCATTCACGGCATCGCGGTTCTCATCCTTGGCGACAATGGTTGTGTTGTCTTTGCTGATTGTGATTCGTCGGACCTGCCCTAGATCGTCTTGGCTGACTTTCTCAAGGGTCATGGCGCGGTCTTCACTAATGACAGTTCCCCCAGTTAGAACTGCGATGTCGGCCAGGGCAGCTTTGCGGCGATCTCCGAAGGATGGTGCACGAACAGCTGCTACCTGCAAGACACCTCTGTTTTTGTTGACGACCAGGGTGGCAAGGGCCTCACCCTCTACCTCCTCAGCAATGATGACGAGAGGGGAGCCACTTTTCTGCAGGCTTTCCAAGATGGGCACAAGATCGGAAACTGAACTGATCTTGCGGTCTGTGAGCAACAGCAGGGCATTCTCAAATTCGCAGATCTGACGGTCTGCATCGGTAACAAAGTAAGGGGAGCTGTAACCGCGGTCGAAGGCCATGCCTTCAGTCACTTCTAGTTCGGTGGCGAGGGATTTGGATTCCTCAACGGTGATCACACCATCGGCGCTTACTTTGTCCATGGCTTCAGACACCATCCGGCCCACTTCCTGGTCTCCCCCTGAGCTGACAGTGGCGACCTGATGGATGGCATTACCTCCAACAGCTTGACTGAGCTGGGCAAGCTCTTCTACCAATTGGGCCACGGCCTTTTCCATGCCACGACGCAGTTCGATTGGACTCGCGCCAGCGGCCACATTGCGTAAGCCTTCATGCACCATCGCTTGGGCAAGCACGGTGGCGGTTGTGGTGCCATCCCCTGCCTTGTCTTTTGTCTTGGATGCGACCTGTTGAATCAGCTTGGCACCAAGGTTTTCAAATGGATCGTCAAGTTCGATCTCTTTGGCGATGGTGACGCCGTCATTAACGATGTCTGGGGCGCCAAATTTTTTCTCAAGCACCACGTTGCGGCCACGGGGGCCGATGGTGACGCGCACGGCATCGGCTAGTGAATTAACACCGCGCTCAAGCGCACTGCGGGAGTCATCCGAAAAACTGAGGAGTTTGGCCATGGTCTGGTGGTACCCGTCCGTCAATGTCCCATAGGACGTTCACTGCGGGCGAGGGGGCATAAGTGGGGAAAGCCGAATCCTTGCTGTTATGGGTGTGCTTGCAGGGGATTGGCTGGGTATGGTCCAGCTATGAATGACACAGGGGCGCTGTTTTTCGTGATCATGGCCGGCCTGGCCGGAATCATGGCTTTGGTGTATGTGCCCTTGCGTCTCTTCCTGACAGCCACTGCCAGGAGCAGACGTTTAAGACTCCTTCAGCGCATCCGGCGCTTGCGAGATGAACTGGGACAGCCGCTGGAATCCTGAACGTCTGATCCAGCAGTAGCTTTTCAGCCCATCAGCATGCCGCCATCAACTTGTAGCACTTGTCCAGTGATGTAAGCCGCTGCAGGGTCGGCTGCCAAGAAGCGCACAGCTCCAGCGACTTGCTCTGGGGTGCCAAAGGATCCCAAGGGGATAGCAGCAAGAATCGGTTCTGAATCCAACTCTTTTGTCATGTCTGTTGTGATGAAACCTGGGGCTACTGCATTGACAGTGATTCCTCGGCTGGCAAATTCTTTGGCTGTACTTTTCGTGAGGCCCACCACTCCAGCTTTGGCTGCTGCGTAATTGGCTTGGCCTGCATTGCCCATCAGGCCCACCACGGAGGTGATATTGATAATTCTGCCGCTTTTTTGCTTAAGCATCGTGCGAGCAACAGCCCGCGTGCATAGAAACACTCCTGTGAGGTTGAGATTGACCACGGCTTGCCAGTCTTCTGTTTTCATTCGCATCAACAGGCCATCGCGAGTTATGCCTGCATTGTTGATCAAAATATCCAGGCTGCTGCTGCGTTCAAGCACGGTTTTGATCAGTTGGTCTACGGCGTCTTCTTCTGCCACATTGGCTTTGATGGCATAGGCAGAGCCACCGTTGCTGGTGATCGTTTGAACAACTTCTTCTGCTGCATCAGCTGAGCTTGAGTAGTTCACGACCACTTCTGCGCCTGCCTCTGCGAGGGCAAGGGCTACAGCACGACCGATCCCGCGACTGGCTCCTGTGACCAGGGCGGTTTGGCCAGTTAGGGGAGGAGGAGAGGTCATGGCGTGATTCGTTCTCGCAGGATCGTACGGACCCATTGCAGTTCTTCTCAACTAGCCATCCTTTCGATGGTGTCCAATGCTTCGCCGAGTAATTCACGTAAGCGGATGAGTTGAGCTTTGCTGCCTAGGACAACAAGTAATTGACCTGGGGCCAGTTCGACTTCGCTACTGGGGTTGGCCATCAGGGATGAGCCGTCTCGGATGGCCAGCACCATTGCGCCACTGCGTCGGCCCAGTTGAAGTTTTGCCAGGCTGCGCTGGCTCAGTTTGTTGAACTTGAGTGGGTCTTGGCTGAGTTGGAATTCTTCGATTTCATAATCCGATCCAGCCAATAGATCCATGAAGTCCACAGCTAGGGGGCGCAACGCTGTGGCAGCCATGGTGCGGCCTGCGGCCACATAGGGGCTCACCACCACGCTGGCACCTGCCAGTTTCAGCTTGACGGCAGCTTCTTCACTATCGGCCCGTGAGATCAGTCGGCAGTGGGGTCGCATGCTTTTGGCACTTAAGACCACATAGAGGTTTGCTGCATTGCTGGGTAAAGCAGCTACCAGGCTGCGGCAATGGTCTAAGCCAGCTTCAAGCAACGTTTCATCCAAGGTGGCATCAGCTTGTAAAACGTTTAGGCCTTGTTCTTCTGCTGCTTGTTTGTTGGCTGGATCTATTTCCACGACAAGCACTGGGACCTGCTCGAGTTGCAGTTTTGAGGCGATTTCTTGGCCGATGCGGCCGTAACCGCAGACGATGACGTGATCACGCATACGCCGCAAGACCCTGCGAAACCTCAGCTCCCGCAGCTGGCGGAAGTAGCCGGATTCTGTCAGCCGTAGTGCCCGTTGAATCGTGAGCTGAACCACGACCACCCCCCCGGCAATGATCAGCACAGTGACCAGTCGCCCAGCTTGCGAGAGCGGCTCCACCTCCCCATAACCGATGGTGCTGATGGTGATGAGCACCATCCAGAGACAATCTCCCCAGTCCCATCCTTCGGTGAGGCGATAGCCCAAGGCTCCTACCAAGATCACCACGGCCAGGGCCAGGATTGGCCCTAGCCAGGGTTTGGCGAGCACTCGCAACGGCAGGCTTGCAAGCGGACCTCGTCTGAATGGGTACCACCAACTTTTCATTGGAAGCCCAGTGCGTTGAGAACCTCCTGCTGGTTGATTGAGTTGATGTCTGCATGACTGGCACCCAGGCAACGGATTTCATCTCGTTTCGGTAAGGCGTCGGCTGGAGTGCCTAGGGCAACTAAGGGAACGCCTGTATAAACGGCAAGCAGTTGGGTGATTGGACAGCTGCTGAGTACGACATCAGCGCAGGCCACTTCGGCAGCGCGATGGATTAGGGGTGCTTTTAAAGGCAGCGTGATGCTTCTGAGATTGGGTAATTTGCCTTTGATTGCCTTTGGAAGGGTTAACCATTGCTGAGTTGGCCAGTCTCCATCGTTGCCATTTGGAGCCAGCAGTAGGAGGGGGCCCTCTCCAGTGGGGTGTTGATCGCGAACCTTCTGAAGGCTGTCGTCTGGCAGGAACAGCCGGAAGCTGTCGGCGTCAAGAGTGAGGCCAATCGCTTGGAGGTAGCAGTCCAATTGTTGTGCAGGCCAACCTTTGCTGGGCTCAACGAGGGCTGTGCATGCAAAGCCTTGTTCCGCAATCCTGATGGGGATGTGGCTCATTGAGAGCATCAAATTCACTTGTTGCCCTTGGGCGAAGTTGAAGCAAACTTGAAAATCTCCTTCTCTTACAGATCCGAGCAGATTGGTCCAGTCGGCGAGGGATGGGCTGGAATCAAAGGCGATTGGGATTACCTTTTCTATCGCTGGCAACAGACTCCACAAAGCTTGATGGGTGGGATCGCAGGCCAGCTGCAGTTTGCCTTGCAGCTGGTTGGCTGCGGCTGCTAGGGCTGGAAGCCTCTGAAGCTGTTGGATTAAAGGACCCGGACTGAGGGCGAGAACACGCATCGATCCAGAGGCAGAGGCGTTGCGAGCTGATTGTATGGAGGAGGTTTCAGCCTGCTTGCGGCAGGAGGCGCATATGCATCTGTTGATTGTCGCTGCAGGAAGCGGAAGCCGTATGGGAGCGGATCGCAACAAATTGCTTTTGCCTCTGGCAGGACGCCCTGTTCTTGCTTGGACGATTGATGCGGTGATGGAAGCCGATTCGATCACTTGGGTTGGCATTGTTGGCCAACCTGTGGACCGAGCAATGATCATGGAGTTGTTGGCTGAGGCAGCCAAACCCGTTGTTTGGATTGAGGGGGGCAGCACAAGGCAGGAATCTGTAGAGCGTGGATTACAGGCGTTGCCTTCAGTTGCGCAGCATGTTCTTATTCATGATGGGGCTAGATGTTTAGCTGAAGCGGCTTTGATCAATCGCTGCGCTGAGGCGGTGGTGGCTGGCTCAGCTGTGATTGCGGCAACTCCGGTTACCGACACGATCAAGCGCGTTGATGGTCAAGGGATCATTACGGGCACACCAGATCGTGCGGAACTTTGGGCAGCTCAGACTCCTCAGGGCTTTGCTGTGGAGCAGCTCAAGCAAGGTCATTCTGAGGCTCAGGCCAAGGGTTGGACAGTGACTGACGATGCCTCTCTTTATGAACGCCTGGGATGGCCGGTGCAGGTGTTGGAGGCCAGCCCTGCCAATATCAAAGTCACAACTCCGTTTGACCTTACGGTGGCCGAAGCAGTGCTTGCGCTTAGGGCAAAAGGCAGATAGGTCTCTAGAAAGTGAGCTATAAATTAGAAGTAGTGAAGCATGAGAAATTGCTCAAGGAACTCACCCCTATTTCTCTTCTTATAAGTGGAATATTATTTCCAGCAGGCGCTTTAAGTAATGATGTCTTGATGAGTTGCTCTACTTCAAGCAATGTCGCTCATCACTATTCCTCTCCTTACTCCTCGAGAAAGCCTGAACGGAGACTTATAATTAATGTGAAGCAGAGGCAGGTGACAGATGTTTCTAGTAATCGTCTGCTGCGAGTTCCGGCGCCTTACAAGGTGGTCAAAATTACTCCATCTTTAATCGAATTCAAGGATTCTAATGATTCAGAAGTCGCCTATCGGATAGATAGATATAATTTGAGTTATATTGAATCAAGGAAAGATTATGAGCATAAATGCAAGGATATTTGTCTCGATAGGAGTTATCAAGGCAGCCAAATGTCCAAGGATATACTGGATCTGTATTTAGATATAAAGGTTCAAAGTCCCCGTGCATATTGCAAGTCCTGTTCAGTAAGGGGCCAGTTGCTAACTGGGAGATGCAAAATCCTTCGAGAGGGGCAGAGCTTAATTGCTGCCCCTCAGATTTGAGTTCCATAGAAGTAGTCTATATTTTGAAGTAGTCGCTCGAGCCAGAGTTGCCTGCAGGCCTGGATCGGTGTTGAATTTGGCTAGTTTCTTTCATGGTAAACACAAAAAGCCCCCAGGCTTTTGCATAGCTTGATTGTCTTGTCCTCATTGGGTTTAGTTCAAATCTTTTTGTGCGACTTCAATGTCCTGTTTTGTGAATTAGTAGCTTTGGGAATGTAATCTTTATGTGTTGCTCCTGTCAGGTAATTTAGTGACCAGATCTAATCTTAAGTGGTTTTTGCTTAGCGGTTTAATGGATGAGGTGCCTCATTTATCTATTCCTGCCTAATTCGTAGTCGCTGGGCCCCTTGTGTGATTAAATGGTTCTAAGCGATGGCCAGGTTTCTTTTAGGAAAAAGCTTACCAAAAGTTTCAGCTTTACGTATTTGAAAACTTGCGCACTGATTGTATTGCAAATGCCACTATAAATAAATATGTTGGATGGTGTCAATCTTTCACTTGGGCGAATAAGCTAAATTCATTGAGCGAAAAGATGACGCTTGTTTTTGATGAACTTATAGGTGAAATGAGCAGCCTTCCAGTTGGAGGTTGTAATTGCCTTTTCTGTAGGTCAGAGAGATTGCCTGTTGCTGAGCTTCCTGACTCAGCCACAGGGAAGCTTTCTGCTGATGCTCTTCTTGCTGAGATCCCTGGCAGCTCAGGTTCTCACATCTATGATCACACTCGTGATGCTGTATTGAATGATGGAGATGAAATCCTTAATTACTATATTGATAAATCATTTGGATGGGATTATTTGCAAGAAGCAAATGACTCGCTGGATACTTGGTATCACAGTAGTGGTCATTCGATAGCAGAAGTGGCTTTTATTGAGGATATATTTAACAAGCTTGATCCTTTGATCGATTTAGACTTTCAGCGGCAATATACATACTATGGCGCTGAGATTGATATCTATTCAGTTAATTATGTTGGTGATTGGGGATATAATTCGACAGTAGGACAAGCTAAGCCTAAGGGCGGAAGGTACGGAGGTGGTTTCGCATGGTTTGATGTCTTATGGAAGGACACTGACAGCTCGCCTGCATTAAATGACTTTGACAGAAATACAATTGTTCATGAGATAGGTCATGCGCTTGGCTTGTCACATCCTCATCAAGATCCCTTCAATGGCAGCTGGAATACTGATGACACAGTGATGTCATATAACATGAGTCCTGATGGCTGGGATTACTGGTTCTCCAGTACTGATATTGCTGCTCTTCAAGCTATTTGGGGAGTTGAGAATGATGTTCTTGTGTAGTTTAATAAGCTCAGCAATGCGCAACTAGCAATCTATCTATCTATGATGAGGGTGTTGGTTATTCCCAGCCACTCCTATGTTTAATGTAATACCAAGGCCTCCTTTGCTTGGCAGCCTTTATGCTGTCTATCTTTGTTTAGTGTCTAAGGGTTCGGATCAGAGTTTTCCTCTGAAGAACTCTTGAATAGTGTTGATTCCATTTTGTCTTAGCAGGTCAGCGAAAGTGTTTTAATGGCGGCCATGCGAAAGGTCTCTAGATCTATAATAATTTTATTTATTGCCTGGCTGTAATAAGGACTGGGTTGGGAATTATTGTTGGTTTTTGTTTGGCTAATGGGTGGAAATAATTCCGTCAGTTTTAAATAATCTCGATAAATTGCTGATGGATGATGCTTCTATGAGAGCCAGCCATGTTATGTAAGAGAGGTGCTGAGCGTATGATATTTTTTAAAGATAATCCACTTTTTGTCAGGGCAATTGCTTATTCATTCTCTTTTTAGATATTCTGAACATTTAGCGTACTTTGATCTGTTGTTGCTGACAAGTCCCCTGCTTTATTGATCATTGAAATACTTAGGATCAGCGCAGAAGCATTAGTCGACCATGGTTGCCATCTAGCTGGGTTTGTCGTCCAAGTGGTAAGGCAGCATTGCCGCAGCAATGACCAACTGGGAGTTTGCCGACGACAGGAATTCCAAGGTCAACACTGCGTTCTTTGAGGACTTCCTCAAGCTGGAAGGTTTGATGCCCAGGCATCTGTTCAGGTGCTTCACATCCCTCAAAGCTGCCGAATCCGAGGCCGGCCAGTCTTTGTAGTAGGCCTGCGAGGCGCCAGTGGGTCAGCATGCGGTCGATGCGATAGGGCGCTTCATCAACATCTTCCAGAATCAAGATTGCACCGTTGAGATCGGGTACGTGGCTACTGCCTAGCAAATGGGAGGCCACAGTGAGATTGGCTACCACCAATGGCCCGCTAGCTACTCCACCCATCCAGGGCTGCCCTTCAAGGTCTGGGATGTGTTTGCCGAAGAGAAGATCATGCAGTCGGGCTTGGCTCCAGGCGGGTTCCTTGGCAAGTGTGGTGAGTAAGGGGCCATGCACGCAGCCGTCGAACCCGGCCGCCAAGCGTGCCCAGAGCAGGGTGGTGACATCTGAAAACCCCATTAGCCAGCCTCGTTGCCAGGTTTGCTTGTGTTCCAGTAAACGTGCAGCTCCCCAGCCGCCGCGAGCACAAGCAAGCAGAGCAGCAGGGGACTCAGGATTTAGCTCGCGCTGGCGGCTGGCATCATCACCCGCCAGGTACCCCCAGCGGCGTTCACTCACTTGCTGAGGCCGGCAGACTAATCCCCATTCTTGAAGGACTTTGAGGCCTTCGAGCAGTGATTGTTCATCCTCCAGCGCTGAACTCGCAGCCACTGTGATCACCTCGTCGCCACGTTGAAGCGCTGGTGTGAGCAGGTCAGATCGGAGCTGCACCATGCTTCAGCTGATGCGCCCCAGGATCAATCCGAGCAGCAACATCGCGCCTAGCAGAACTTGATGCTGAAAGTGCTTCCCGTAGGTCGTCATTGGTTGACTGGAACCTCGCAGGGTCCACGTTTCTTTTTGCATGCCGATGCTGGCGATGAGCCAGAAGGGCCAAAAGGCCCAGCCCACTCCTGCGCTCATTGCTGCACTAGCCAGAAAGGTGCAGGCCAGTGCATAACTAAACGCGACGGTTTTAAGTGAATGGCTCCCCAAGCTCAAAGCACTGCTTTTTAAGGCCAGCTTGGCGTCGTCACGAAGATCCGCCATGGCGTAAACCGTGTCAAAGCCGAACGTCCACATCAGAGTGGCCAACCAGCAGCCCAGCAGTGGCCAGCCTCCGTTGAGATTGGCCTGGCTTGCTGCCCAGGGGATCAGTACGGCAAACCCCCAGCAGAGGGCAAGCACCGCTTGTGGATAGGCAAACCAGCGCTTGGCCGAGGGGTAGAGCAGGATCGGTGGCAAGGCCAGGATGGCTAGAGCAAGGCATAGGCCCCGGCTTTGCGTTGGCAGGGAGACCACGATCAAAAGACTGAGCAGCAACAACACAATCAATAAGCCCACAGCAGTGGAAATTCGAAGGCTGCCCGTTGCTAGTGGCCGTTTCCTGGTGCGCTCCACCTGGCGATCAATGCGTCTATCCCAGAGATCGTTGGCAATGCAACCGGCGCCGCTCACCATCAGTCCTCCAACGACGATCAGACTTACAAGCTCTGCTAAAGGAGGTGCATCCGGAGTGAGCCAAAGGCTCCAACCTGCTGGTACGAGAAGGATGAGCCGACCACTGGGTTTGTGCCATCGCAACAGCTCTAGCCATTGTCTTAAGCCATTAGAGACGGATCTGCTGGTCACGGGTTTCTGGGTTTGAAGAACCCTAGGGAGGGACCTCCAGGCATCGTTGGCTGATGGCAAAGTGGTCTCGTTCCAGGCTCCTGTACTTCATGCCAGGTGTCGAGCCATTGCCTTTCGGTGTGGTTGATGTCGAGCAGGAGGAGGCCAGGTACGCCAGTGCTGGTCAGCTCCGTTCTGAGCGAGAGCTCCGCAACGTTGCCGCGATTGATATTGGAACCAATTCCACCCATCTCTTGGTGGCGTCGGTTGATCCTTCCCTGCACACCTTCAGCGTTGATCTTGCAGAGAAATCAACCACAAGACTGGGTGAGCGAGACCCTGACTCTGGAGAGCTCACGGGGCCTGCTATGGAGCGGGTATTTGAAACACTCAAACGTTTTAAGGAGCTAGCCGCCAGCCATCAGGTGGAGCAGGTGGTTGCGTCGGCGACTAGCGCAGTACGTGAAGCCTCAAATGGGCGGGATTTTTTGCAACGGATTCAGGATCAACTCGGCCTTGAGGTGGATCTGTTGAGCGGTGCTGAGGAAGCACGACTGATCTATTTGGGTGTTTTGTCTGGCATGCCTTTTGGGGAGTGTCCCCATCTTTTGCTCGATATCGGTGGCGGTTCCACAGAACTAATCCTCGCGGATGGTCGCGATGCTCGGGCTCTGACAAGCACGCGGGTTGGTGCGGTTCGGCTACAGAGGGATTTTGTCAAGCATGAACCAATCCCCCCTCAACGGCGTTCCTTTTTGCAGACATTTATTCAGGGTTCTTTAGAGCCAGCTGTTGATAAGGTCTGCCGTCGCATCAAGCCTGGGGAGAGCCCTGTGATGGTTGCCACCAGTGGAACCTCCATGGCCATCGGTGCTTTGTTGGTTAGTGAAGACGATCGCCCTCCGTTGAGATTGCATGGCTATCGAATCACACGGCACCGGCTTGATGGCCTGGTTGAGAAGCTGATAGCGATGACGCCTGAGCAGCGTCGCATCCAGACGCCGATTAATGATCGCCGTGCCGAAATCATCGTTCCGGGTGCGCTGATTCTTCAAACCGCCATGCAGATGCTCGCTGCTGATGAGCTGGTGCTGAGTGAAAGGGCTCTGAGGGAGGGTTTGATCGTTGACTGGATGCTGCGACATGGCCTACTGGAGGATCGCTTTAGTTTTCAGAGCAGTATTCGTCAGCGCACCGTGATTCATCAGGTGCAGCGTTTTGCAGTGAATCACCGCCGTGCAGAGCGTGTAGCCAGCCATGCACTCAGCCTTTACGACCACACACATGGTGTTCTTCATCACGATGATGGAGGTGGTCGGGATCTGCTTTGGGCATCGGCAATGTTGCATGCCTGTGGTCAGCACATCAATCTCAGTGCTTATCACAAGCATTCCTGGTATCTCATTCGTCATGGCGAGTTGCTCGGCTATTCGGAAGCGGAGCATTTGATGGTTGCGGCTATTGCGCGCTATCACCGCCGCAGTCTTCCCAAGAAGCGTCATCTGGAATGGCAGGCTTTAGCCACCCGGGAGCATCGTCGCCTCGTTGCCGAGATGGCTTTGTTGCTGCGATTAGCGGCAGCCATTGATCGCCGTCCTGAGCCAGTGGTGGCTGCAATAAGAGTGGAGTCCGCTGATGATGATCAGGTTGTCTTTGAACTAGTGCCGGAAGGATTGAATCAGAACCTCAGCCTTGAACAATGGAGCTTGAAGAGCTGTGCTTCGGTTGTGAAAGAAGCAAGCGGTGTAACCATGAAAGTTGTCGTTAAGGAGTGAACTTAGTTCAGTATTAGGTTGTTGTTGGTTAATTGATGCCAGCGGATCTTTCTAATTGCACCAAGAGCAGTAGGCGGTTTTCGATTATGAGTTATATGAATCAGATCAGGATGCCCTGCAAAGATTTCTAGGGCTTCCTCTAGTGGATAGCTGAGAGGCTCGCTAAGGGTGCCTTCAAAAACAATCTCAGCTTCACTGTTGGGGGTTGGAGTTGGTGCCTGGCTGTGTTTTTGGCTGTTCAGTTGAAGCTGGTTGATTATTATTTGTTTTTTTTAGCCCTGCTGGAGATGTTGATGGCAAATTTTGCTTAGGTGTTGCAACTGCAGGCTGAGAGATTAGCTCGGTGTCCCTAGGCTCATCTTTTACATCCTTTGAACGAGTCGAAGACCTAAAGATTATGCCGTCGGCAGTGTTGTTGATTGAAATGATTGTGTTGTTGATGCTTGTTTGGATGCGGGTAAAGGTGTTGGGGTTGCTGTAATAGGTGATGGCTAGTCCTGCTGCAGTCAATCCAATTAATCCTCCCAAAAAGGCCAATGCAGGTATCACTTTTAGGTTTGGACTAGACGCTTTGCTCTTTGATTGGCGTAGGGCTTCGGATCTTGAGGGAATGATGACCTGAATTTGCTGCACAAGGGCAGTCGCATCGAGGTTGAGTCGCTCGGCGACCCGGCGCACCATGGCTCTAATAAAAACCGGCTCAGGTAGTAGGTCTTTGTTTCCATTCTCCAGGGCTATTAGTTGCTCTTTGCCTATTCGAAGACTTCCCGCAATTTCTGCTATTGAGAACCCCCGTTTTTCGCGGGCTTCTCTAAGCAACGCGCCAACTTGAATCAATGGTGTGGAGAGTTGCTCTGAGTGGGATTGGTCACTCAAGAAGTCCTGAGGGTGCTCCGGCATTAAGGAAGAGGAGTGTTGACCTGCATGCATTTGACCTTAGTTGGAAGCACTGAGCTTGTCAGGCATCATTTGTTCCCATGTATATGGGATCACTTGGTTTTGATGATGAGCAGATCAAGCAAATGCTTGGCATAAAAACTTATGGGCGATGCGGGATTCGAACCCACGACCCCTTCCGTGTGAAGGAAGTGCGCTACCACTGTGCTAA
The DNA here is from genome assembly GCF_047304785.1 of Prochlorococcus sp. MIT 1327. Lineage (NCBI taxonomy): Bacteria > Bacillati > Cyanobacteriota > Cyanophyceae > Synechococcales > Prochlorococcaceae > Prochlorococcus > Prochlorococcus sp. MIT 1327. Next base: position 2,157,198 of record NZ_CP138972.1, on the reverse strand, counting down.
TCGCCCGCACTACTGGATTTTAAAACACTCTCTTTAGCCCTTTTGGCGAAAGAGATGTTTGTGGCTTGGAGAATACAGCTTCGAACGTTGGCGTCCTGCAGCTAGGGCCGGACTAACGACATAAAGGGTGGTGCGAATCAGCTCGTGTTCACGGGAGGTCGAAGCCATTTGCTTCAAAGGCACCACGCTTAACCATTGATCGGGCCAGCTCACCCTGTAGCCGATAGCTACTGGAGTTTCAGCTGAATAGTGCTGCAGCAGTGTGGCTTGTACTTCCTCCACATGGCGTGCACTGAGGTAGAGGCATAGAGAGGCTCCAAGTGATGCCAGATGTTGGAGGTTTTCGCGCTCGGGAACACCGGTGCGTCCTCCTGCTCTGCTGAGAACTATGGTTTGGACAAGGCCAGGGATGGTGAGTTCAGCTTTTAGGGCTGCGGCTGTCGCTTGGTAAGCACTCAGACCCGGCACAACCTCTACTTCAATGCCTGCGTCAGCAAGGCCACAGATCTGTTCCGACAGGGCCCCATAAAGGCAGGGGTCTCCGTCGTGAAGACGGACCACCCGCTTGCCTGCTTGTGCCCTGTTCACCAGAAGCGGAAGAACTTCCTCGAGGGTCATTGAGCTGGTGCGGATTCGTTCACAGGATTCAGGTGCCAATGCTGCAATATCTGGTGAAACCAGTGAATCGGTCCATACAAGGACCTCCGCCTGCTTGAGATGTTCTGCGGCACGCAGGGTTAGCAGATCAGTCGCGCCTGGACCTGCACCAACGATGGAGATTCTGCTCATCAAGCGAATGACCTAGGCCTACCAGGGTCCGGTAGCTTTCGTTTGCGACCATAGAGCCACCAGAGGCCAAAACCTCCAACTGCCATCATCGCCAAACTCATCAGCTGGGCAATACGCAGGCCCCCTTCACAGGAAGGTGGTAAGGCGCCTAGGCAGAGGGGATCAGTTCGAAGTGCTTCGATCCAGACTCTGCCTAGGCTGTAAGTGATCAGGTAGATGCAGCTCAACGCTCCGGCGGGAAGCTTCAGTAGTCCTTTGCTGCTGCGTTGAAAAAGAACAATTAGCAGCGTGAAGACTAGAAGATTCCAAATTGATTCGTAGAGGAATGTCGGATGGAAAAACTCGTTATTGGCATAATTAAGTGGACGATTCACGAATGGGATGAACAATTTCCAAGCAAGGTCGCCCTTGATTGGAACACCGAAGGCTTCGTTATTGAAAAAATTTCCCCAGCGTCCGATTGCCTGGCCAAGGGCAATGGATGGGACAAGCACATCAAGAACATCCCAGAAGGCTTGGCGACGCAAACGGCAGAAGATCAATACTGCAAGGGTGCCAGCAAGCAGGGCCCCATGAATAGCGATTCCTCCACCCCAAATTTCCACGGCACTTGGGATTGGGATGGCGAGTCCAAAGATATTGATCGAGCTCCAAAAATTGTTTCCGCTGTAGTTCCTCCACTCAAATGCGACGTAGTAGATGCGTGCTCCAACAACGGAAGTTAATACGAGAATGGGCAGCAGATCACTGATCAAGCCCTGCTCAAGGCCTCGTTTACGGGCCAGGCTGCTGGACAGATTGAGGCCGATCAGTACGGCGATGGCAATCAGCAATCCATACCATCGCAAGGCAAAGGGCCCGAGCTGAAAGAGCTCGGGCCCTGGAGAGGTAAAGGTCGCGATGAATGCGTCCATTGAGTTGAGATGAATGGGGATCAGATCCCCTCAGCTGCCTGAACTTTTTCGACTTGCTTCTTCTTCAATACAAGTAAGATCTGAGCGAGAGAAACTGCTACAAAGAATGCCAAGAGTCCATAGATTCGAACTGGATTCTGGAGCACAACCTCGGTATCGAGTTGTCCGAAGCCACCACTATTGGGGTCGCTAGTTAAGGGGGCGCCAGCCTCTACTTTGTCATCTACTTTTACCAACAGGCTTGGACCAGCTGGAATGGTTTCACTGATAACTTTTCCGCTGTCAGTTTTGAGCTTGATGTCGCTTTCCCCATTTTTACCAGACTTAATAGATGTAATTGTGCCAGCTTCAGTTGCTGTGAAAGCGTTGTTATTGGTTTTTTCACCAGTAGGCAATATTTGGCCTCGTCCACGGTTGCCTCCAACGTGGATGGAATATTTGCCGAATTGAATACTGCTGTCAGTCGCAGGATCAGGTGAAAGTATTGGGAAAACAATTTCTTTGTTGTTGTCACCAGGAAGCGGGCCAACAAGGAGGATGTTCTCCTTTTCTTCGCTGTATTGAGTGAAGAAGACTCCTTTGGTTTCTTCTTTTATCTCTTCGCTCCAGCGATCCTGTGGGGCCAGCTTGAATCCATCAGGAAGCATGACAACGGCACCCACTTGGAGGGGCACATCACTGCCATCGGAGCTGATCTCTGTTGTGTCTTTCTTGTAGGGGATTTTCACCACTGCTTTGAAGACGCTGTCGGGTAGTACTGATTGAGGTACTTCTGCCTGAGTGGTTTTTTGGGCCAGATGACAGTTCGCACAGACGATCTTGCCAGTAGCTTCTCGGGGGTTGTCGTAGTTCTGTTGAGCCCAGAAGGGATAGGCCCAGCTGGCAGCTGGAGCAACAAGAATCGACAAACTAAGAACCAGTGAGCCGAGAAGGATGGGGATGAGGCGACGCATGATGCGAGGGGATAGGAGAGCTGGAACGACGATGGTGCGTTTGGTTGTCAGATTCAGGTCCACCAGGGCTTCTCGCCCGTGCGGAAGTCTGTCTCGGTCCATTGGCTTACAAAGACGTTGTCGTTCTCGACAGCGATGTTGGCCAATGCGAGAGAGAGGGGTGCCGGCCCCCTTACGACCTTTCCGGTGGAGTTGTATTGGCTGCCGTGACACGGGCAGACGAATTTATTAACCCCGCTGTTCCAAGGCACCACGCAGCCGAGGTGGGTGCAGATCGCGTTGATTCCGTAACTGCCAATGGCATCATCACCTTCAACAATCAGGTAGGTGGGATCACCTTTCAGCCCTTGGACAAGGCTGCGGTCACCATCTGAATGGTTCGCAAGCCAGCCGCTTGCTGTGACCGAATTGCCAAGTTCATCCTTGGCGCTCGTGCCACCTCCGCTCCCGGAGGCACGAGGTGGAATGAAGTACTTCACCACTGGATAGAGGGATCCAAGCGCAACGCCAGTCACTGACCCGAAAGTGAGCAGGTTCATGAACTGCCGACGACCCATCCCGGGCACATCACTCGAGGTCATTTGTGTCATGACGGATGTTCGATCTGCGCAGAATGGAGACCATTATGGACTGTGAAGGGCCCGTCACGCTTTGCAAAGACTGGGCTTTTCAATGCAATCGTCGCATCATTCTGTGCTTTGGCTAATCCTTGACGATGCTCTGTTGCCTCTAGAGCTAGGAGAGGAAATTGCTTGCTTAAGGAATTGTCGGCAAAATTTCTAAGCCATGCACTTGTTGGTGTGCCGCCAGAGTCTGTGCTTGCAGGAGATCTGGGCGTATTTGAGCAGCAATCTTTATGTTCTGGATCAACAGGCTTATCGCAATCATCTCGGCGATGCGCTTTAGGCGGTCATTCGACTGGGCTTGGCAGAGGTCGTCTGGGAATTGCTGGCGCGCACAACAGAAAGATCAAGCTTCTCAATTTGTGGCTGTAGGAGGCTGGTCGCTTTCGCTTGCAGGCATGTCTGGCCTGAATTGATCAGTTAGCGCCACTAGGCCTACTCCAATCAGGAAAAGGGCTGTAATGGCTCCAGCCAGCAGCAGCATGGTGATTGGATCAGTGGATGGGGTCAATACAGCTCCAGCCAAGGCGGCACCAAGCACGACCCATCGCCAGGCACTCAACATGGGTTGCCAGTGCAATAACCCCAGAATTCCTAATATCAACTGGAGCACAGGTAGCTGAAAGGCCAGGCCGGTAGCCAGCATCAGCAGAAGCACAAAATCGAGATACCGCTCAATTGACCACAGTGGCTCGACTACATCGGCGCCATAACTCACCAGAAACTTCAGAGCTGCTGGTGCTAGGGCCCACCAGGCGAAGGCAAGGCCGGCTAGAAACAAGATCGCTGATCCAGCTACTGCTGGCGCGATCAGACGTCGTTCCCGTTGAGTGAGGCCAGGCAATACAAATCCAAGCCCTTGGTAGAGCACATAGGGCAGTGCAAGTGTTAAGCCTGCGTAGCCTGCCACCTTGATTGAGACGAATAGAAACTCTCCTGGGGCCAGCTGAAGAAAGTGAATGGATCCAGCCGGAGCTTCCAACAGCCGTACGAGCGGCTTCACCATGAGCAGGCAGGCACCAGCCGCTAAAACAACAGCAAGCAGACTGCGCAGTACCCGCTGCCGTAATTCCTCCAGGTGATCAACCAGAGGCATTTCCACGTCGTGGGGTAGTTCGGTGTGCTTGATTCCCTGCTCGACGTGAATCGGGGTAGGGGGCGGAAGAACCGAACCTGTGGGCTGATCGGGACTGGTCAGAACAGGCGTCGCTTGGTTTTCATCAGACTAAGAGTTCTGAGGCAGAGAGGTGTTGAAGCCCTCTGTCTGGTTCAGCCCAGCAAAGGTTTCCGTCCCGGTATCGCACGGTCCCTGGGCCTGCTCCTGGGATTCGCTGCAGGTTGCTTGTCGGCACCATCACCACGGGTACGCGTTGATTGCCTCTAGCACGACTGAAGTGAGCGGCCAGGTCTGCAGCTAGTTGCAGGTCGGCCTCCTCAGCATGGCCATTGGAGGCCTTGAGAACGACATGGCTGCCTGGACATTCCTGGGCATGAAACCAAAGATCACCAGGGCGAGCTTGGCGAAGGCTGATCCAATCGTTTTGGCGGTGGTTGCGACCAACCTGAACGATGAGTCCACCAGGAGTGGTCAGTTCGAGGGGGCTTGGGGGTTGTTGATTGCGACGGCCCCGCTTCTGGCGATTGCGGGATTGAGAGATCAGCAACTCGTCCAGCTCCTGCCGCAACTCCTGCAGCCTTATCGACCGTTCTCGCCGTCCTTCCCAGCTGGTTCCAAGCAGATCTTCCAGAAACATTTCACTGCCTTGGATCAGCTGCAGCCTTTGCTGGTGATGTTCAATCCGTGTTTTCAGCACGGGCACTGAGCGGCGGAATTTTTGAGCTTTGCGGTAGAGCTTTTGGGTTTGGTTGATCAGATCCTTGCTCGGCAAAGGCAGGCAAAGCATGGCGTCGGCTTGTTGTTGAAGAGAATTGCTTTGACTGGTTTCGTTGAGTCGACCCTGTTGTTCGCCAAGGGCCTGCTCCTCTCGTTGTCGCCACTGACAAAGTCTTTTCTGGAGGTCTTCGGCTAGTTGATTGAGAGATTGGGTCTCAAGATGCCTTCGGTAATAACTCCCGAGAGTGAGGCTGAGCCCATCGGTGAAGGAGGAGGAGGTTGAGGTGTCACAGTCCCAGACGCGGTAGCTGCTTGGACCGTCAAACCTCATCGTGAAGCGCTCTTTCTCAAGGCAGTCCAGCCATCGACTCCAGCGGTGGTAAAGGTGTTGCCATTGCTCGTCGGTGATCTCAAGTACTGAAAGCTCCAGCAGGGCATGTGCTTTTTTTGCATCGTCGTCAACCAGCTGCAAAGCGAGTGCAGGACTGATGCCTTGGTAACACTGCTGCAGAGCGCTACGTAGCTTGGTTGGCACAAGGCAGAGAATGTCTTTCCAGCGTTTTAGGGATTCCTTTGAGCTTGGTTCTCTGCCTTGCATCGGTGGTGGAGCTACATAGATGTCTGCAGTTCCGATTGGTCTCACTCTTGATTGATGCTTGCGTACCTGGCGTCCAAGGGTGATTACCTGGCGTTGACGATCAAGCAGAAGCAGGTTGCTGTGGCGTCCCATCAGTTCCAGCACAAGAGTGCGCTCGATAGGTTCGCCGGGGCGGTGGGCGAGGCCGCACTCCACCACGCGATCAAATCCTTTCTGTTTCAGTTCAATGAGGGCCATCTGTCGAAGGCCATGTTGAATCTGCTGGGCCAAAGTGCTGCCGCTGCCTAGGCGGGGAGGAGGGGTGATCTTGACCAATCGGGGACAATCAGCACGCCAACTGAGTTCCAGCCACACAAGACCTTTGAGTGTGCGCAGCCCCAGTTGGAGGGTATGAGGTTCTGGTTGTTGGACCTTTTCGAAGCGGCTTGGCAGCACCTCCTTGCGGAGCTCGCTCAATACAGCGCGCAAGCTTGAGAGGTCCATGACCTGGAGGGCAGCAGGGGCCATCGATTCAGTCGGGACCTGGATTGCACGCAGCCTTCCTACTCTGCGATCCGATTCAATGCAATGCAATCAATGGCTTCATCCGCCGCTGAAGGAAAGCTCACGGTGATTACTGGGCCCAGTGGCGTTGGCAAGGGTTCGTTGGTGAAGCAACTCCTAGAGCTCCATCCAGAGATCTGGCTGTCTATTTCGGCGACAACGCGTGAAGCCAGGCAAGGCGAGATTGAGGGTGATCATTACTTCTTCTTGAACCGTGATCGCTTTGCAGAACTGGTTCAAGCTGGCGGTTGTCTTGAATGGGCTGAATTTGCAGGCAATCGCTATGGCACCCCACGCCAACCTGTTGAGCAGCAGCTTTCATTAGGTCGTCCGGTTTTGCTTGAGATTGAACTGGAAGGGGCCCGACAGGTGCGGCGCAGTTTCCCTGAAGCTTTTCAGATTTTTTTGGCACCGCCCAGTTTTGAGGAGCTTGAACGACGCATTCGCGGACGCGCTACTGATCCCGAAGAGGCAATTCAGCGACGTTTAGCTAGGGCGCGGGAGGAATTGATGGCTCAGCAGGAGTTTGATGCAGTGCTGATTAATGACAACCTTCAGGTTGCTGTGATTGAGCTGGAGTCTTTGATGGGTCTGAGCTGTTGATGCGAAGACTTTTTCCTGACCTTAAAGCGTTATTTGACAACATAGGCCAATAAAAAAAGCCCCTTTAGAGGGCTTTTTGAAGGGGTTTAGCCAAGAAGCTAATTTGTTTCTTGGCTGTAGTTGTTGATGCTCTTCAGCTCTTCAAAGACCCATTGGGTGGAAGAGAAGATCTGGGTAGAAGCGGTTGAATTCAACAATGATTCCCGCTGTGAGCCATACCCAGAGAACGGCAGCCATTGGCCAGCTTTCGAAGAATTTTCTCATCTTGATAAAGGGGAAATGGAGTGGTTGTTAAGAGGAGAATATTGCTCAGCGTGGTGAAACTGTGATCTTGTCGTCGCTCTCACGGAGGCTGCCATTTTGGCCTTCAATATGAGCGAGCCACGGCCAGGCGGAAGCTCTCAGCATGCAATTGAAAGCCAGGGTTATATCAAGATGGATCTCATTGTCTAAGGCTGCTTTGTGGCCTTTGGCTTTGATGGCCTGGAGATAAGAACGACCAGCCCAACCAATGATTCCAGCGATGTAGATGAAAATCACCCCTGGGATCATGATTTCGCCTTCATGGCCGCGAATAAAGGACATCGCAAACGGCTCAACTGGCGCTGGGATTAGAGCGTGTGGGAGTCCGTCATCACCGCACAAGGATTTGCTGTAGCGGTCAAAGCGGGCAATGGCCTGTGGAGTGTCTGCAGCACTGGCTCGCTGCTGAAAACGGGCATTCTCAGCGCAAGGGGTTAGGCCAGCTATGTCAGCTTTAGCAACGGGTGCAAAGCCGAGAACCAGCAGAGCCGAGAGCACAACGGCGAAGAGACGACGCATCGGTTTCGATTCCTGTAAGACCTGCTCCGGAACGGCAGGATGTCACAAGTAAAATGTAAATGAGGCTTCCCACAACCATGCCGACGGTGCTTGCCCTCGAAACAAGTTGTGACGAGTCGGCTGCCGCAGTTCTACGTCTAAATAACGGGTGTTTGCAGGTTATCGCTAGCCGAATTGCTTCTCAGGTTGAGAAACATGCCCAGTGGGGAGGCGTGGTACCGGAAGTGGCCTCTCGCTTGCATGTGGAGGCTCTGCCTCATCTTGTAGAGGAGGTTTTGCAGGAGGCGGGACAGTCGATGGCTCGCTTTGATGCTGTAGCGGCAACGGTGACCCCTGGGCTGGCCGGAGCACTGATGGTGGGATCGGTGACAGGCCGATGTTTGGCTGCTCTCCATGCGCTGCCTTTTTTTGGCATTCATCACCTGGAGGGGCATTTGGCTTCAGTGCGTTTGGCGGAACATCCTCCACGCCCTCCTTATCTGGTGCTACTTGTGAGCGGGGGACACACTGAGTTGATTCGGGTCGGGGCAGAGAGTGAGATGGTGCGTCTTGGACGTAGCCATGATGATGCTGCTGGAGAGGCTTTTGACAAAGTTGGGCGTTTGCTCGGTTTGGCCTATCCAGGTGGCCCCGCTATTCAGGCGTTGGCCGCGACTGGAGACTCTGGCAGATTTTCTTTGCCCAAAGGACGGGTCTCGAAGCCTGGTGGTGGATTTCATCCTTACGATTTCTCTTTCAGCGGATTGAAGACCGCCATGCTGCGCCTGGTTCAGGCTCTTTCAGAGGCTGATGAAGACCTGCCCCGCGCAGATCTTGCTGCCTGTTTTGAGCAAGTGGTTGCAGATGTTTTGGTCGAGCGCAGCTTGCTCTGCGCTAATGACCAGGGCCTAAAAACTGTGGTGATGGTTGGAGGAGTCGCTGCTAACCGCCGCCTAAGAGAACTGATGAGCAAACGTGGACAAGAACAGGGAATTGAAGTGCACACGGCACCGCTTCGATACTGCACGGATAATGCCGCCATGATTGGAGCAGCGGCCCTGCAGCGCTTGGTGTCTGGGGTTAATGGCAGCTCTCTTGAGCTGGGAGTGGCAGCCCGATGGCCATTGGACAAAACCGAGGTTTTGTACCATTCACCTCCCCCATTTTGAAGAAGCGAATTAGCTTGACCTTGTCTGCTGTGCAGCGATGGCTTCTGAATCTCCACTTGATTCCAACACCTCTGCGGAACCTGTCAGTAGTGAAGAGCTAAACGCTTGGCGACGAGGGTTCACTCCACAGGCCGAGATCTGGAATGGTCGTATGGCAATGGCGGGATTGATTATTGGGATCAGTGTGTTGTTGTTGTTGCGTCTAGTGATGCCTGCTGATTGCAGAGCCTGGCTGAATTAGGTGTGGTTCAATTCCGGCCACGAATGCTTTGGGCTAGTTCGTTGGGCTTAAAGCTTGCGGCGACTGCTATCTCTGGTTCTACCCGGCCACTATCGACAAGATTCAGCAATGATTGATTGGCTGTGATCATGCCATCAAAGCTGCTGCGTTCCATGATCTCCTCAACATCCTCAAGTGCTCCTCTTTGGATGTAGTCCTTGCAAGCATCGGTATTAATCAGGATGTCGTGGTAGGCAGCTCGCTTGTTGTCGGTTGTTCGGATCAACCCTTGGGCAATCACCCCCAGCAGTGATTCTGAAAGGGAGCGACGCATGCTCTCTTGATCTTCTGGGGCATACATGCCCAGGACTCGCTCAATGGTCTTGACTGCCGAATTGGTATGCAGAGTGCCAAACACCAGGTGCCCCGTTTGGGAGGCCTCAATCGCTGTGGCCAGGGTTTCTTGATCACGGATCTCACCGATCAGGATCACATCTGGGTCTTCTCGTAGGGCTGCTTTCAGGGCGTTGTGGAACTTCAGGGTGTGTTTCCCCAGTTCTCGATGTTTGACAAGGGATTGCTTGCTCTTGTGTACAAACTCCACAGGATCCTCGATGGTGAGGATGTGGCGGGGTTGATTTCTATTGATCCAGTCGATCATGGCTGCCAGGGTGGTGCTTTTCCCTGACCCGGTTGAGCCGGTCACCAAGACAAGTCCTTTCGGCTTGGATGAGAGGCCCTTCAGGACATCAGGGAGTTGCAGTTGCTCAAGGGTGAGAATTGTTTGGGGAATGATGCGAAGCACCATCGCTGGTCCCGTGAGGGAATCCAGCAGGTTGATCCGGACTCTTGCGAAGGGAAAGGCATGGGAGCCGTCGAATTCTTTGCTTCTAAAGAATTCATCGATCTGATTTGCGGAGAGGATCTCTTGCAACCAGCTTTGAAATCTTTCTGGATCGGTTACAGGCCAATCTGTGCTTTGCATTTCGCCGCGGTCTCGGAAATGGGGCACTTCGCCAACGCCTAGGTGTACATCGGAATGTCCTTCTTGATAGGCGATTCGTACGATCTCCTCCAAGTTGGGAGAGACCCCAGGCGTGGCTCCAGCGAATGGGGTTAATCCCTCTGTAGAAGATCTTGATATCGGCTCCGCCGACTGAGAGGCGGACTTTGGTGCTTGAGGGGGGAAGTTGGGCGGAAAGACCGGTTGACTCACGAGGGGATTGTGGCCGCTCTCTTCAGCTTCGTCACGGCGAAGCTCTTGGCAAGTCCGTGCGCACTTTTGGTGATCAGCAAGCACTCTTAGGATCCTTTCAGGATTGCTTCTGTTATGGCTGGCTTGCCCCGCGTCACGATCGTGCTGGGCACCCGTCCAGAGGCGATCAAGTTGGCACCGGTGATCCAGGCGTTTCAGGCCTGTGACGCTTTGACGACTCGAGTTGTGCTTACTGGCCAGCACCGCGAGATGGTTGCTCAGGTCATGGATCTATTTGGTCTTTCAGCCAATCATGATCTCGATCTGATGGCCCCTCTGCAGACCCTCACTCACGTGACCTGTGCAGCATTGCAAGGCCTCAAGGATGAATTCAAGGCCTACCCTCCCCAGCTGGTGCTTGTCCAGGGAGATACCACGACAGCATTTGCAGCTGCCCTTGCTGCTTTTTATGAGCAGATTCCGGTTGGTCATGTTGAGGCTGGTTTGCGCACAGACAACCTGTTAGATCCGTTTCCTGAAGAGGCCAACCGGCGCCTGATTTCTCAGATCTCCCAGCTTCACTTCGCTCCAACGCCTCGCTCTCAGGCCAATCTGACCAGTTCAGGGGTTGTTGGTCAGATCTTTGTTACGGGCAACACAGTGATTGATGCTCTTTTGTTGATGGCAGAGCAGGCGCCGCCTATCGAATTTGATGGTCTCGACTGGGCGCATCAGCGCGTCATTTTGGCCACCGTGCATCGACGGGAGAATTGGGGAGATCGGCTTCAAGACATTGCCGAGGGCATGAGAAGGGTTCTTGACCTCCATCCCGACACGGCTTTACTTCTGCCTTTGCATCGCAATCCAACCGTTCGAGAACCAATGCAGGCCCTTTTGGGGACCCATCCGAGGGTGGTACTCACCGAGCCTCTGGATTACGATCGTTTGGTTGCTGCGATGAGGGCCTGCACGCTTCTGCTCACTGATTCTGGTGGGCTCCAAGAAGAAGCTCCTGCACTGGGTAAGCCAGTTTTGGTTTTGAGACGGACCACCGAACGACCAGAGGCTGTTGAAGCGGGTACGGCCAGGCTGGTTGGTACCGATCCGGAGATGATCGTGACTGAGACAGCTTCCTTGCTTGATGATTCAAGCGCTTACGAGGCGATGGCACATGCTGTCAATCCCTTCGGCGACGGTCAGGCCAGCCGTCGCATTCTTGAGGCAAGTTGTGCATTCCTGGGCGTCTGAGGCTGCCTTTAGTTCTTGTGGTCACTACCGCTGGTGGTTGAAGCGCAGCCTTGGGCAATGCGAACGCACGTTGCTTTTCATTGGCTTGAATCCCTCCACCGCTACAGCGTCAGAGGATGATCCAACCTTGCGGCGGTTGCTGGGGTTTTGCCGCTCCTGGGGTTATGGACACCTTCTTGTTGTGAATCTATTTGCGCGGATCAGTCAATCCCCAGCGCTGCTTAGGCACTGTGCTGATCCGATTGGTGATGCAAATGATGATCAGCTTTTGACTCGGGCACGCCAGTGGTCTGAGAGCCCTAATTGGGACCTTTGGTTTGGTTGGGGGTGCGGTGGAACTTTGCGTCGACGTGATCTTGCCGTCCAGGCTTTGTTGGAGCGTCATCGCCAGAACCGCATCAGCAATATTCCTGATGCTCGCGGCCCTCTCTCGCTTGGTTTGACGCGTGAGGGACACCCCTGCCATCCCCTTTACATGCCTGGCAAAGAGGTCCTTCGACCATTCAATTGGGCAAGTGGGGCAACTATCGGCCATCCTGAGTTGATGGACCTTGGCATTACGGTTCACTGATGACACGCACCCCACGCCGCTATGCGGTGTACCTCCATCTCTCCGGGGGGCAGACCGAAGAGGTTCATTTCCCTACTCTTGAGACGTTTCAGCAGTGGTATCAGGGAATCGTCAACGCCTCAGGCAGTGGGGGGTTCGTGAACGTACCGCTTAGCGAGCTCGATGGCGAGTATCTGGTGGTGCGTCCAGAGACTGTGATCGGTGTGAGAGTGGAACCTCAGTTCGCAGCCCTCGATGACACCTGAGCGGTTAGGCCTGCTTTGGGGGATCACCGTCTTTGCAGGTGCCGGAGCTCGGATTTTGTCTGCTCTCTCTGGCCTTCCTGGTGTGGTGCTGTTGTTGCTATCTGGCCTGCTGATTGGTCGATCGGGCCTTGGTTTGGTTGAACCGCTAGATCTTGGTCAAGGACTTGAGACGATCGTTGGTCTGCTGGTGAGCCTTGTGCTCTTTGACGGTGGTCTCAATCTGCGCCTCCCTGGCGACACCATCAAGTCAACGGTGCTGCGCATCTTGCTGATCCGACTAGTGATTTCACTGGCCGCGGGCCTGTTGGCGGCGCATTGGCTGGCTGGTTTGGGTTGGTCAGTGGCAGCGGTTTACAGCGCCATCGTGCTGGCTACTGGTCCGACTGTTGTGACCCCGTTGGTGCAGCAGATCCGTTTAGCTTCTCCTCTAGGGGATGTCCTTGAAGCAGAGGGATTGGTGCTTGAGCCAGTGGGTGCTGTGCTGGCCTTGCTTTTGCTGGAGTTATTGCTGGGCGATTTGCATGGTTGGCGGGAGGTTGCCTTCGGGCTGCTGGCCCGCCTGGGTGGAGGCGTGTTGATGGGGGCTGCTGCTGGTTGGCTTCTGTCAGAGGGATTGCGGCGTTTAAAACCGGACCCTTCGGTAGGGCTGAGGTTGCAGCTCACCTTGGGTGTGTTGTTCCTCTTGTACGCAGTTTGTGAATGGTTGTTGCCGGAGTCGGGATTGCCGGCTTCTGTAGCAGCGGGGGTGGTGGTCGGTCGCAGGCCTGTTACCCAGTCCGATCAGCTCGATGAGTTGATCCGGGAGCTGGCCCGTCTTGCTATCACAATGTTATTTCCACTTTTGGCTGCTGATGTCTCTTGGGGTGAGCTAAGTCCGCTTGGCTGGGGGGGGGTCAGTTGTGTGCTCGTACTGATGTTGGTTGTGCGTCCTGTCGCTGTCAGCCTGGCGACGATTGGCTTGCCTCTTGATTTCAGGCAGCGATTGTTTCTTGGTTGGCTTGCACCACGTGGGATTGTTACGGCCGCCGTGGCCTCTTTGTTTGCGATTCGCCTTGAGCAGGCTGGGGTTTTAGGAGCCGGTCGGTTGCAAGGTTTGGTCTTTCTCACCATCCTGATGACGGTTGGCATTCAAGGCCTCACTGCCCAGCCGCTGGCCAAGGCCCTGGGTTTAATCGCTCCTGAAGATTCAAACGAAGACGACTGCTCAGAGACAACGACGCAGCCTGTTCAAGTCTTGCCCGATCCTGGCCAGTAATCCCCATGTTGTGATTAGGTCTGGCCCTTGTAGGCGGCCTAGAAGCGCAGCTCTGAGGCTTTTCATGATCACACCTTTTTTGACGTTGGCAGCCTGAGCAGCATTCGTTAGCAGTTGTTGTGCTTGCTTGACATCAAAACCGTCCCAGGAAGTGCAATCCAGCTGATCGAGAAGATTGCTAAGGCCTGCCTTGGCTCCTTCCACGGCAAGTTGTTCCAGGCCATCAGCTTGCAGCGTTGGTTCTTCGAAAAAAGGGCGAGCTTGATCGACACCATCCTTGAGCAGTGTCAGCGATGGTCCAAGCAGCTCGGCTAGATCCAAACACCAGTTTTCTTCTGGCAGAGCCCAGCCAGCCTCAGACCACAAGGGTTTGAGTTCATGCAACAGTTGATCTTTAGGCAAGTCATGTAGCACTTGAGAGTTGAGCCAGTTGAGTTTGTCCCAGTCAAACTTTGCTCCTGCTTTATTGACTCGGTCAAAACTGAAGACGGTTGCAGCTTGCTGAAGAGTGAACCGTTCGTCAGTCCCTTCGGGGACTGACCAACCCAGCAGGGTCATGTAGTTGGCCATAGCTTCGGCTGTGTATCCCATGGCTTGGAAGTCACTGATCGAGGTCACTCCATCCCGCTTGGAGAGTTTGCGTCCTTCGGAATTGAGAATGAGCGGGGTATGGGCGAATTGAGGTATTGGTAATCCAAGGGCCTCATAGATCAGTAGTTGTTTGGCCGTGTTTGCGATGTGATCTTCGCCGCGGATCACATGCGAGATACTCATGGCGGCGTCATCAACCACCACAACAAGGTTATAGAGCGGGTCGCCAATTTCCTTGGCTGGAGCCCGACGTGAGATCACCATGTCGCCGCCCAAATCTGATCCCTTCCAGTGCATTGGACCGCGCACCAGGTCCTTCCAACTGATGGCCGCATCATCATCGATACGGAAGCGCACCACGGCAGTTCTGCCTTCAGATTGGAAGGCGGCTTCTTGCTCGGGACTGAGATCTCGGTGACGGTTGTCGTAGCGAGGGGCCTTGCCCTGCGCCTTTTGTGTTTCTCGCATGGCCTCCAGTTCAGTCTCGCTGGCGTAGCAGCGGTAGGCCAGGTCACGATCGAGCAGCTTTTGGATTGCTGCGCGATGGTCATCCACATGCTGGCTTTGAATGATGGGCTGTTCATCCCAGTTGAGGCCAAGCCACTTCAGACCTTCGAGGATGTTGGTGGTGAATTCAGGCTTGGATCGTTCTTTGTCGGTGTCCTCGATGCGCAAGAGGAATTGTCCTCCCTGATGGCGTGCAAAGAGCCAGTTGAAAACTGCCGTTCTTGCCGTGCCGATGTGAAGTGTGCCTGTTGGACTCGGGGCTAGCCGAACGCGCACCTTCACAATGACTCTCAGGATTAGGAATAAGAACGGGACCGACGGGGTTCGAACCCGCAACTTCCGCCGTGACAGGGCGGTGCTCTAACCAATTGAACTACGGTCCCAGATGAGTTCAGGTCCAGTCGGGAGCTCGCCGCATGGAAGCTGACCTGTGTCGCTTATGCGACCAAGAAAGTATCAACCTCTGCCCTGCCTGCCGTCAACTCGCTGGCGGTGGTCTTGTGATCCTTTTGAGGATGGATCGATTCGAATGAAATTGAAGACTTCGGATCTGCTTTTTGGGACCCTTGTTCTCGATGTCGAAATAAAGACACCCCTAGTGGTGTTTTAGGTAGGGAACTCAGATAGAGAGCAAGTCGAAAAGTTGGAATCACTGTCCCTCTGATTAGGGACGGAATCCTGCGGGTTCGATTAGGCGTACTTGGTTCCCGCGGGCTGTGAATTCGCGTCCCTGATCGCTTTGCACGACCACACGACCACCAGATTTGACTCGAATGACGCGTGCACGAACCCAACCAAGAGCGGCTGACTCGAGCACTTTGACGACATCACCAGGTTGAAGATCTAACTCCATTCTCGGAACGAGGAAACTGCAGGATGGGCCATCGGACGCGCCGTGGAGGACTTGAACCCCCGACATCAGGTTTTGGAGACCTGCGTTCTACCAACTGAACTAACGGCGCAAGGCGATGGACCCGTCGACCATCACAGAGGTGATGGCATTTGGATTGAACGAGGCCGAAACCTCAGCGGTCGAAGCGCTGCTTCACGCGGGTGGCCTTACCCACCCGTTCCCGCAGATAGAAAAGCTTCGCTCTTCGCACTTTACCTCGCCGCTCCACCTTGATGGAGGCCACCTGAGGGCTATGCAGCATGAAAACACGCTCGACACCGATGCCTTGGAAGATCCTGCGCACGGTGATGGTTTCATGAATTCCGCCGTGGCGCTTTGCAATAACAACACCCTCATAGGGTTGGATCCGTTCCTTATTGCCTTCACTGATGCGTACTCCTACTCGTACGGTGTCTCCCACGTAGATGTCATTTAAATCACTTTTCTGCTGTGAGGCCTCGAACTCTTTGATCAGGGCGTCAGGGCTGAGCCTGACGTTTGGGGCACTTTTGCTTGTTACATCAGTCACCATGGCTGAGCTGTTCTCAATTGCTGTTGCCGTTTCAGTGTTGTCTTCGCTCATGGAGGTGTCTTTCGAATCCGCCGTCATCCCAGCTCCGGGTTAACTAGCCAAACGACAACTCTACCTGCTGATCATTCTTGCCTTGAGTAGTTTTGCCATTGCTTGGCGGTGAAAGCTCCTTAGTCGATGCTTGGCCATTGCGAGGGGTTAGCTCACAAGCTTTCTGGGAATTTCACTTAGTCAGGAAGCCTTCGGCAGCATTCTTGCGCCTGTGATCAGTATCCATAGCAGTTAAAGGGCATGGCGTAGAACCTCCTTTAGCTCAGCGTGGGAGCAGGACATTCACCTTCATGCACGGTGGTCATTCTTAGCCAATGACTTTGTTTATCGGACATTTCTTGTCAGTGACGCAACAAGGGATATTTACCTCATGCAGTCATCTTGAGATCAGCAAAGAAATCACCACTCATGGACCCAGCAAGCCAGCGATGCGGCTAGCAGGGTTGCTTGAAGCGGTTCATTCGCGCCGTTCCTAGGACAAAGATTGATAGCGTGACGAATGGAAAGATGGAAGTCGGGCAGAGCCGATAACCGTTCATTTGATTTTTTCATATCAGTTTTTCTTCAGCCCTATGAACCTCTTCGCTGATCTGCTGGCCTCAACTTCAGACGCGCGCGCAACGGCTACAGGGCCTCGAATACAACAGCGTCGAGGAGTGGAAATCAAGTCTTCAAGGGAGTTGGCGATCATGCGCAAGGCAAGCCACATCGTGGCCACGGTTCTGCGCGAGATCATGGAGATGGCCGAGCCTGGCCAGACGACTGCTGATCTTGACGTTTATGCCGAGCGCAGGATTCGTGAGATGGGCGCAACCCCTAGTTTCAAGGGCTATCACGGCTTCCCTGCCTCGATCTGCGCGAGCATCAACAATGAAGTTGTGCATGGCATTCCAGGCCCTAAGCGAGTGATCAAGTCCGGGGATCTTCTCAAAGTCGACACCGGGGCTTACTACGAGGGATATCACGGTGACAGTTGCATCACCATTTGCGTTGGGGAGGTGCCTGAATCTGGGCAGAAACTTAGTCGTGTGGCCCAAGAATCCTTGATGGCAGGGCTCTCTAAGATTCGAGCCGGCAACACTCTTCTTGATATCGCAGGAGCTGTTGAGGATCATGTCAAGGCTCATGGCTACAGCGTGGTGGAGGATTACACCGGCCACGGTGTGGGTCGCAACTTGCATGAAGAGCCTTCCGTTTTCAACTTCCGCACTGATGACCTGCCCAATATCACTTTGCGTTCAGGGATGACTTTGGCCGTCGAGCCGATACTCAATGCTGGCAGTAAGGCTTGCCGCACACTTAAAGATCGCTGGACTGTTGTGACTCAAGACGGCAGTCTTTCGGCTCAGTGGGAGCACACCATCGTGGTCACCTCAGATGGCTGCGACATCCTCACTGATCGGGGCGACTAATGCTGGAGTCGACTTGTTATTGATTGTCTGTGGATCCACTACCTAACAATCGGGAGTAAATCATTCGCCCTAGTTCGGTCAGGGGCATCAGTAGATACGTGAGAGGGTTGGGGGTGACGATGATCAGATTGAGGCCAAGGTCGGCTTGTTGAACAATTTGGCTGGCTACTAGATCAGCAGACATTAATCCGATTGGATTGAGCTCTGAGCGGAAGGGGCCAAGTACAAGCTTGCGGATTTTGAAGACTTTGCGTTGATTCGAGGTGAGGTTGTTCCAGCGCAGGCTGACCAGCTGACCGATCAACCGCTTGCTGATTTCATAGGTGGGGCTGAGGGCTGGTTGGATTTCAGCTTCTGATGTGTTCACCCATAGCTCGCGGGGGCGTATGGATGGTTCTGCGTTGAGGGCGAGGCTTTCAAAGAGTTCCATTAAGCGCCAGCTGCTCAGAGCATTCACCTCTAATGCCGCTTTGATGTCTTTCTGTGTCTGACGTCCCTGCGGGTTAATGCCGTGATTGAGCACGAGCACGTCAAGGCTCACAAGGGTGCTTTTGAGGGATGCTTCTTGGCTGCATTTCCATTGCACCCATTCCTGGGGTGCATCGTCTGATGGCTCTGCGGAGGGAATCGGTCCATGGGTCAATCCGATCACAACAGCTCCCCGAGAGCGCAACTTTTGGGTTAGGGCCCTGCCAAGACTTCCACTGGCTCCAGTGATGCCGATGCGGCAGTTTGACCAATGGTTGTTGAGAGTTGTGATCTGTCCCATTTCTTCAGCTTGGGGCATCCTTTGGTGTGAGCTTCAAGTTGACGTTGCCAATTCCCTCCGAAGCGGCCCAATTGGCCTTGTTTGCACCCTATTGCGGTGGCCTTTCCAGGCAGGCTGATTTGCAGCGAGCCCTGCGGCTCTTCGCTCAGAGCTCATTGAAAGGAGAGCGACCTCTTCAAGGTGGTCGTGTTCATCGCTTCACTCTTCGTTGGCAGGGAGCTAGGTCGCCACTGGAGCTGTGTTCTTGTCAGTTGTGTTTCCCAGACATCCAAGCTTTGACCTACACCTTTGATGTGTCTACGCATCAACTTGTGGATTGGTTGATGGACTGGCCTGAGTTTGGGGGGCAGGGAGACCTGCCCAATCGATTCTGGAAGTGGCTGCTGTTGGGTTCTGAAGAGTCTGTGGGTGACGCCTAAATTGCTCAGCTATAGGAACACGGAGTCCACTGATGGGCAAGACCTTGCTGATTGGCTCTTGTGAGCCATTCAGTGGTAAATCGGCATTGGTTCTTGGTCTCGCTCGCCAGTTGATAGCGGCGAATCAGCCCATTCGCTTTGGGAAGCCTTTGGCCACGAGTGTGGAATGGGATCCCGCAGTTTCCCCTCTGCCCGAACCTTTAATTGATGATGATGTTCGTTTTGTTGGTGCAACCCTGGGTTTGTCTGAGCATCAGCTGATTCCCTCTTTGCATCTCCTGGCAAAGGCAACGGCTGATCACCGTTTGGCCATGTCTCAAATCGATGCTGGCAAAGGATTTGAGGACCTATGCAAACAGCTCGATCTTCATGCTCAGGGCCTCACCATTCTTGAAGCAGCCGGTAGTTTGCATGAAGGCCTGCTTTACGGTCTTAGTCTTGGTCAGCTGGCCCATGGCTTGGATGCCCGCGTCGTGCTGGTGCATCTCTGGCAGGACAGCCGCAGCGTCGATGCTTTGTTAGCGGCGAAGGAGCAGCTTGGAGATCATCTGGTGGGCATCGTTTTGAATGCGGTAAAACCAGATGAAATTGATGATCTAGAAACGAATGTGGTGCCTGCCCTGGAGGCCCTTGGACTGGCGGTGTTCGGAGTGATGCCCCATTCGCCACTCTTGCGCAGCGTGACTGTGGGTGAGTTGGTTAGGCGCCTAGGAGCCCGGGTGATCTGTTGCTCTGAGCGACTTGAGCTTCTGGTTGAGACTCTCAGTATTGGAGCCATGAATGTGAATTCCGCCATGGACTTTTTCCGTTGTCGTCGCAACATGGCTGTGGTGACTGGTGCTGACCGTACTGATATTCAGTTGGCGGCCCTTGAGGCTTCGACTCAGTGCTTGATCCTCACTGGTGCAGGGCAACCTTTGCCGCAGTTGATTAGTAGGGCAGAAGAACTTGAGGTTCCTTTACTCAAGGTGGATCACGACACACTGTCTACCGTGGAAGTGATTGAGCAGGCCTTTGGTCATGTGCGACTGCATGAGGCCGTTAAAGCAACCTATTCCTTCCGATTGGTGGATGAACACTGTGACTTGGACCGTTTGTTTGATGTTCTGGGTTTGCCTATGCAGGGTCGATGACCACTGCTAGCTTCGATCCATCGTCATGGGGATGTCCTTGAGTCAGTCTCTGGATCTCCCTGACCTTGATCGGGTCGATACCCTTGCCCAAGAGCTGGCCCTCTTGCAGGACAAGGGCAAGCGCCGCATTGCCATGCTTGGCAGCCGCCATGTGCCTGTGGTCGCGATTCATCTTGTTGAATTGATGGCACGCTCCCTTGCTCAAGAGGGTCATTCTCTGATCACCTCCGGTGCACAGGGGGTGAATGCCGCGGTGATCCGTGGGGTATTGGAGGCGGATGCCTCTTGCCTCACTGTGTTGCTTCCCCAGAGCCTTGATCGTCAGGCCCCTGAGATTCGCGATCAGCTTGATTCTGTGCTTCATCTCATCGAAAAACCTGAGCATGATGAGCTGTCGCTACCGATGGCTAGCAGTCTTTGCAATCAGGAGATCATCAGCCGTTGTGATCAATTGATCTGCTTTGCTTTCCATGACAGTGAGACGTTATTGACCAGTTGTCGCAGTGCTGAGGATATGGGCAAGGTCGTGAGTCTTTTATTCTTTGATTGAGTTCAGCGACGCGGCAGTGGCAGAACCTGTAGTTGTGTGCCTTCACGGCCCATCACCACGACATGATCACCGGCGTTTATTGGAGTCTCCAGGTCGATCGAACTGGCGGCCCAGCTTTGCCCATGCCAACGCACACGCCCATCTCCTCCAGCATTGATTGGCGTCAGCACTTGGGCGATATCCTCGCGTTGGCGAAGCCCACCTGGACTGGGGTTGCGGCGGGCTGACCAACGAGTCAGCCAGAGAGTCCCTAAAACCGTGATCAGCAGGAAGAAGATCATCTGCAAAATCAGTGGCATGGGAGTGATTGCAGTCAAAATCGATACCACTAAGGCCCCAAGCGCTGCGAACATCAGGCCATCGAAGCTCGGTTGAGCCAGCTCAATGGCTAGGAGTAGGCCAGCAACGGCTAGCCAGATCAGAGGAATCCAGGTGGGAGAAGGCAAGGGATAGGGCGCAGGGCTTTCTCTATCTACTTTGGAGAAGAGAAAGCTGTTTGGAAGGGCTTTGCCGTGGTTCGTTTACGGACCTAGGTTTTGCCTACACAGGAAGAACATCGTGGAAGCTTTTCTTGGTTTGCCAGCTCTCTTGCTAGTTGCCTTGTTGGGAAGTGGCAGTGTCAAAATTACGAGTGGTGGACGCTCGCGCTTGGTGGAGCGGCTCGGCAAGTTCGATCGTGAACTGCAGCCTGGCCTTTCTTTTGTTCTCCCCATGGTTGAAAAGGTGGTCAGTTACGAGTCGTTGAAGGAGAGAGTTTTGGATATTCCTCCTCAGCAATGCATCACTCGTGACAACGTGTCGATCGAGGTGGATGCGGTGGTGTATTGGCAGCTACTTGAACACTCTCGTGCTTATTACTCGGTGGATAATCTGCAGGCGGCGATGGTGAATCTCGTTCTCACTCAGATCCGAGCCGAGATGGGCAAGCTTGATCTTGACCAGACATTTACCACCCGTACAGAAGTGAACGAATGTCTTCTTAGGGAGTTGGATGAGGCCACAGATCCCTGGGGGGTCAAAGTCACGCGAGTGGAAATGCGCGACATTGTTCCATCGCGAGGGGTGCAGCAAGCGATGGAACAGCAGATGACAGCAGAGCGGGAAAAACGTGCTGCCATTCTTCGTTCTGAGGGCGAGAAAGAGGCTCAGCTCAATGAGGCTCGTGGTCATGCTGAAGCCTTGGTATTAGATGCTCGTGCCCAGCAGGAAGCCCTGTTACTAGAAGCTGACGCACAGGCAAAGCAGCAGTCAACTCTTGCTCGCGCCAAGGCTGAAGCCGCCCTGGAAATTGCTCGGGCTTTGGAGGCCAGCCCCAGAGCGGAGGAGGCTTTGAGGCTTTTGTTGGCTAAAGAATGGATGGCTATGGGCGAGCAGATGGCTGCTGCACCAGCAGGAAGTGTCTTGATGGTTGATCCTCAAAGCCCAGCTGCTTTGCTTTCGGCACTCAAGGCTTTTCAGAAATCAGATGGCTGAGTTTGGTACGGCTTTTAGCTAGCTGGTTTAGCTCTCAAGCAATCGGCTAGGTCAGGGTTATTGGTCATACGGTTCAAAGGGTTTGTTTTGTGAGTGTGCGTGCTGGTTGTCTTGAGTTTTAAGCAGAGCAGCTATCCCTTGCTGCAAGATCTAACTCATGAGAAGCAACAAAAAAAACCTTGCTGATGACGCCGGGTCTTGGTGATGGGAATTTTTCTCGTTATTGGATCGTGAGGGGCCATTCAACCCTCCCTTTTCGAGAGTTGCCACCATCTCCATATGTAGTAGTTGTTAGCCGTATTGGTAGCAAAAGAAGCGCCATGAGCAGTGTTTTTGCGCATGACAGATCCCTAAATAGTCACTACTCTCTTTTCGTGGCCGGGTGATGGGGATCAATCGGTTCCAGGAGAATGGAAACCTCAGGCTGATCACTGGGGGATTCACTAGTGCTTCAATTGAGTTGGCTGAAGGATGCAAAGCTGTTTTGTTGGGCTTAGTTCGCAGGCTTTCTTGTCTCTGGCAGATATTTTAAAAATCGCTCTCAGCAGTCATGCGCTTCGCCTGGATGTTGGCCAAGCAACCGAGAACGACCAAGTGAACCATGAGAAGGGAGTTTCGCTAAGTAGTAAGTAGGGCCTGGAAAATGCTGAGCTCCTCAAAACAAAGGTTCTCTAGGCTTTGTCAATACCGTTAATGGGTTGATGGTAGAGAGCTCTCTGTTTAGAAGCGGACCGTGTATCAGGCAGTGGTGAAGGGATTGATCCACTTTTGGCAACGCCTGGGGCGATCGGAACTCCGCACCGCCAACGCCTCCTTCGCTTGATTTGAGATGGACGACCCAAATAGAGACCTGGAAAAATTCCAGCAGGAGATTGATGAAGCGCAGGCCAAGGTCCGGAGGGTCAGCGAAGGAGGCTCATCTTTGATCAAGAAGCCCGCGAATTTGGATGTGGTTCTCGTGGTTGCCTGCGGACTTGGAGTGATTGCAGCTGGTGTTCACTTCGTTGGCCAGATGACCGATCAGCATCGTTTTGCGTTGATGACTGGGATGGATGGCGCTGGAATTGGCTTGGTTGCAGGCTTCGCTATCGGGGCAAACCGCAAAGAATCCTGAGCCTTTAGCCCATCTCAGCAAGATCAGGCCCAACTTGGCCTGATCTTGCTGAGATGTTGGGTAGGTTGATCTCAGAACCGTTTCTAGATATGGCGACCTATTCCTTTGATGTTGTCTCGGACTTTGATCGTCAGGAGTTGGTGAATGCGTTGGATCAGGTTCGTCGGGATGTTGGACAGCGCTACGACCTTAAGGATTCAAATACTGAGATCGAGTTAACAGAGAGCGAAGTGTTGATCACTACTGCCAGCGATATGACGTTGAAGGCGGTGGAGGACGTGCTGCGAGCTAAGGCCACCAAACGAAACCTCTCGCTCAAGATCTTCGATTTTCAGACGCCGGAGGCGGTTGGTGGCAGCCGAGTGAAGCAGGTGGTGAAGCTGCGCAAGGGTTTAAGCCAGGAGCTCGCCAAGAAGTTGAGCAAGTCCGTGCGCGATGAGCTCAAGAAGGTGACCGTGGCGATTCAAGGAGAGAGTATGAGGATCACCGGCAAAAACAAGGATGATCTGCAAGCAGCGATTCAGTTAGTCAAAAGCAAGGAAGATGATTTAGATGTGCCGCTTCAGTTTGAAAATTTTCGATAATGAAATGCTCTTGCGAATGTTGCTATGTGTATAGTAGTGGCAGTAAAATTCTTTATTTAAGCATTAGACATGACTCATTTAAAGGGGCCGAAGATATTTAACCAAGGTATAAGGCTTGCGCTTGCTCTGAGCATGGCTTGTCTTATGGCTGAGAAGTCTATGGCCAACCAGTTTGGCAGTCAGAAATTTGGGATTAAGGAGTCTACAATTGAATCCATTCATGATGCTTTTAAAGAGAGAAAGATTGATTGTGAGCAATTAATTCAGAGCTATTTGCATCGAATTAAGAAGTATAATTTCAGCCTCAAAAGAGGAGCTCCGCTTAATGCATTTGTTGCGCTTAATCCGAATGCAGTCAGGCAGGCAAAGGCTCTGGATAGGCATTTTAAACAAAGAAATAAATTGATGGGCCCTTTGCATTGCATCCCGATTGCTGTTAAAGATAATATTGATACCGTTGACACTCCTTCCACTTCTGGGTCGTTGGCTTTGCTTGGCTCTCAGCCAATCAGTAATGCTTTTTTGGTTAATAAATTACGAGCCGCTGGCGGCATCATTATTGGTAAAGCCGCTATGGATGAATTTGCTTCCGGCGGGGAAGGGATTAGTGGCCGCAGCGGAAGGATTGGCAATGCTTATGACCCTAATCAAAATTCCGGTGGCTCCAGTGGAGGCTCTGCAGTTGCAGTGAGTGCGAACTTTGCGGTGTTGGGGATCGGCACGGACAACAGTGGGTCGGTCAGAGTGCCTGCAGTCTTCAATGGCGTTTATGCCATTCGCCCAAGCACGGGTCTGATCAGTCATTCAGGAATTCTCCCGAGAGGCAACTTGGATGGAGTCGCTGGCGTGATGGCAAGGTCGATTCCTGATCTTGCTCTTGGCCTTGCTGCGATAGCAAGCACATCTGATCCTGATGATCATTTTACGAAACACGTGCCGCGCACAGATTCTTATGCAAATAATTTAAAAACTGCTTCCCTTGATGGAAGGCGAATTGGCGTGATTCGCAGAGTTGCAGGCAATGAGGTCTTTGACGCAACCGACAAGACTTCAATGGCTATATTCAATCAGGTCAAAGCCAGGCTTGAGAGAAAGGGTGCATCACTTGTTGAAATCAATCTGCCCTTATTCGACACGAACAGAGGCAATAATATGGCGGGCGAGGCGGAAGATATTGATCAATACCTAGGTTCTTTTGCGTCGACCAGAAGGAGCCTTCAGGACATATGTTTATCTGGTCGCACACGGCTAGGCGAGAAAGCCTGCATAGGGTATATGGAAAGCATTGCCCCAAGGTATAGCGATCGATATGATTCTGCGTTAAAGACTTTTGAGAAGAATAGAAACTATATAGAGGGATTGATGCGAGAAGATGGCATTGATGCTTTGCTAATGCCACTTAGTTCTTGGCAAGCCCCAAGCTATTACTCTGATATGTATCGCTCAGGTACGACGGAATCGCCGGTTGCATCAAACTCCGGATTGCCAGCAATTGCTTTGATTGCTGGTTGGACATCGGCAACTCCAGCAATGCCGATCGGCTTTGAGTTGATTGGTTTTCAATATGGAGAGGGGGATCTAATCGGCCTTGCGCAGGCTTATTCTTCTGGTCTTCCAGGCAGGCCTTTGCCTGAATTGAACGCTGGCAAGAATGACTTTCCTTTCGAGGATATTTGTGTTCAAGGAATCAATTACTTTATTACTCAGGCTGGTTGGCATAGTTATAAGCAGTTCTTAAAGGATGCTAATGGTCAGAATATTGAGCCAGCTGCTTATCAAAGGTTTTTTGAGCAGCAAACGCAAAAATTCGCTCAGGCAAATCAACAGTCTGTCCAAGCTTGTGAATAACTGCTCTGCTTATCCAGCTTTTTCCTGTTCTTGAGAGGTTTCTACTCTGTAAAAACAGGCAGAATTAGGGATTGCTAAAAAACGAGAATTGAATTAACTCTCTTTTCTCAACTTTTAGTTCTAGATGTAGCCCCTTGGCTTAGCTCGCTTGTATTTGCGCAAGAGAGCTGTTCTTACAGCTCTCTATTCTCGTTGTCTGTTCACGCCACTGCTGCAAAACTCTCGCGGAATGCCTTGAGGGTAGTTTCGATGTCTGCTTCGGAATGGGCAAGGGATGTGAAGCCTGCTTCGAAGGCACTTGGGGCTAGGTAGATGCCCCTCTCGAGCATGGCCCGATGCAGCTTGCCGAAGAGTTCGGTATCGGTTGCTTTGGCATCTTCGAAATTGCGTACTGGGCCTTCACAAAGGAAGAAGCCGAACATCGCACCGATGCTGTTGCCCGTAATGGGAATCTCTGCTGCTTTGGCTGCTTCGAGAATGCCGTTAATTAAGCGCTCCGTTGTGCTTTCTAGGCGCTCATAGGTGCCTTCTTGCTTGAGTAGCTCAAGGGTCTTGATGCCAGCAGTCATGGCAAGCGGGTTGCCACTCAGCGTGCCGGCTTGGTACATGGGGCCTGCGGGGGCCACCATCTCCATGATTTCGGCTCTGCCGCCATAAGCACCAACGGGGAGCCCACCTCCGATCACTTTCCCCATGGTGGTTAGATCAGGCGTGACGCCAAAGCGGGCCTGAGCACCTCCGTAGCTGATGCGGAAACCGCTCATGACTTCATCAAACACAAGTAAGGCTCCGTGTTCACGGGTGAGTTCTCGTAAACCTTCCAGGAAACCAGGCTCTGGAGTCATGAATCCGGCATTTCCTACGACTGGCTCAAGGATCACCCCGGAGATTGCGTCAGGATTCTCGGCAAACAGCTCTTTGACTGCCTCGAGATCGTTGTAGGGCGCAGTGAGGGTGTTACTGGTGGTGCTGCGGGGCACCCCTGGTGAGTCGGGTAGACCGAGAGTTGCCACTCCGGATCCAGCTTTCACCAAAAACATGTCGGCGTGGCCGTGATAGCAGCCTTCGAATTTGATGAGCTTGTCGCGGCCAGTGAATGCGCGCATGAGGCGCAGTACAGACATGCAGGCCTCAGTGCCGCTATTCACAAAACGCACCATCTCGACGCTGGGTACGGCGTCGATCACCATTTCAGCTAGTTGATTCTCTAGCTCACATGGGGCACCAAAGCTTGTGCCCTTTTCAAGCGCATCTTGCAGAGCAGCTATGACTTCTGGGTGGGCATGCCCGCAGATTGCGGGCCCCCAGCTGCCGATGTAGTCGATGAAGCGATTGCCATCGACGTCCCAGGCGTAGGCACCCTTTACGCGGTCAAACACGATCGGTTGACCGCCTACGGAGCGGAATGCTCGCACTGGAGAACTAACGCCACCAGGCATTAAGCGCTGGGCGGCGCTGAAAATCGCCTGGGAGCGGCTGGTGTTCAAGGCTGAAGCTGTCACAGGGACCGAAGCCAAGTGGCTGATACGAACCGTTCGCCATCTTGACCCAAAAAGGTCAGAAGCGGATGAACTGTGTCAGGCCATCCGTTTACTTCTTGGTTTGCTGCCTAGGTTGTTGGACAGATGCGCGGGCATGGTGTCCCACGACTGGACTGCTCTAGACAGGGACTTAAGGCGATTTTTGCCGAAGAAGTCGGTGGTCTCCAAGCGGCAAGAGTTGCTCGTTTACGACTGTGACGGGTTAACCATCGATCGTCATTGCCCTCCTTTGGCAGTGTTGCCCGAGACCACTGAGGAGGTGTCTCAGATCTTGGCTTGTTGTCATCGCTATGGCACCCCTTTTGTCGCTAGGGGTAGTGGTACGGGGCTCTCGGGAGGTGCATTAGTGGAGCAAGAGGCGCTGTTGGTGGTGACCAGTCGCATGCGCAGGATCCTTTCGATGGACCTTGATAACCACACCATTACGGTGCAGCCAGGAGTGATCAATAGTTGGGTGACTCGGGCGGTCGCTGGGGAAGGGTTTTATTACGCCCCTGATCCTTCCAGTCAGGTGGTGTGCAGCATCGGCGGCAATGTGGCCGAGAACTCTGGTGGTGTGCACTGTCTCAAATATGGCGTCACCAGTAATCATGTTCTGGGGCTTGAAGTAGTGCTTGCTGATGGCACGGTGACCCCCCTCGGTGGTGGATTGTCGGAGCATGCGGAGCTCGACCTGCGTGGGGCATTTATTGGCAGCGAAGGCACCCTGGGGATCGCCACAGCGATCACTCTGCGGCTCTTGCGGGCGCCGCAACATGTGACTGTGCTGCTAGCAGATTTCCCCACCATGGAGTCTGCAGGCGAGGCGGTCTGCCAGGTCACCGCTGCCGGAATTTTACCTGCGGGTATGGAGATCATGGATAACTTCATGATTAATGCAGTCAATGATCTGTTTGGCTTCGACGAATACCCTCGTGATGCCGCGGCTGTGCTGCTGATCGAGCTCGATGGTCAGGCGGCGGAAGTCACTGTGGCCGCAGACCAGGCCAGTGGACTTTGTAGCAAGGCAGGAGCGAGGACCATTCGTCGTGCAGAAGAGGCTGCTGACCGTGCCTTGCTTTGGAAGGGACGCAAGTCAGCATTTGCTGCGGTTGGGCAGATTTCACCCACCTATTACGTGCAGGACGGTGTCGTGCCACGCAGCACTTTGCCGAGGGTGCTGACGGCAATAGAGAGGCTTAGTCGAGAGTATGAGTTGCCGGTGGCCAATGTTTTTCATGCTGGCGATGGCAATTTGCATCCTTTAATCCTCTACAACGCAGACACGCCTGATGTGGAGTCTCGTGTTCGGGATCTGGGGTCAGCCATTCTGCGTGAGTGTCTTGATGTTGGCGGCAGCATCACTGGTGAACATGGGGTTGGGGCTGATAAGCGCTGTTATCTCGATTGGATGTTTGCAGCGGATGATCTGTCCACAATGAAACTGCTACGAAGAGCCTTCGATCCAGATGGACGGGCCAATCCTGACAAAATTTTCCCCACTCCAAAAAGCTGTGGTGAGTCGGCTCGGCGGCAGGTCATCTTGACTTCAGCAGGTCTTGAGATGCCTTCAGAAGCCCAGGCATTCTGACTCTCAGGAGGTGAATCCTTGACTGCGACTATTGCCTTAAATAGCCATGTCCTTCAATTGCTGAACAGTTCCGACATCTCCTCATCGTCATCAGTTGGAGGCCAGTTGAGATCTACGCTTACCGGGGCATGATCACTAGGCTTTTCATGGCCCCTTAGATGCTTTTGAATCACACAGCTTCTGGCCTGACTGAGAAGCTCATCGCATAGGTAGATGTGATCAATACGCCAACCCTGATCACGGTCCCAGGCACCACTTCGATAGTCCCACCAGCTCCAATGCTTGGCATCTGGTTCGAACACGCGGAACACGTCGTGGAGCCGGTCTCCTAAAACCTTTAGAAGAGCCTCTCTTTCAAGCTCGCTAGCCATAATCCCTCCCGTTAGTCGTTCGGGATGATGAATGTCTCTTGCTTCCAAGGCGATATTGAAATCCCCAACGAGGCAGAGGGGTTCATCCCGTTTCGCTTGTGCGCTCAGATAGCGGTTTAGGCAGCTCAGCCATTCGAGTTTGTAGGGATATTTCTCCGATCTCAGAGCGGAACCGTTGGGAACGTAGACATTGACGATACGAATGTTGTTAACGAGCGCGCTGATGACGCGCTTTTGCTCTCCCAGTTGCAAGGCTTCGGCATCCTCTGGGAGCTCACCAGTGAAGCCCCGGCGCACATCTTCGAGAGGTTGACGGCTAACGATTGCAACGCCGTTATAGGCCTTCTGTCCGTGAAAGTGCACTTGATAGCCCTGAGCTTCAAAGACCTCGTGAGGGAACTGCGGATCATCCACTTTTGTCTCCTGGAGGCAAAGCAGATCGGGTTGGGCATCCTGTAGCCAAGCTTGCACCTGATCGAGGCGGGTGCGAATTGAGTTGACGTTCCAGGTAGCGATCTGCACAGGTCATGGCAATCTGATCATGACAATTAGCATTAGCCTTGCTGAACTTGGGGATGCGTCATTGATCAACCGAGCCCCCTTAGGTCTTCATACCTTGTGCAAGCTTGGCTTGGCTGCACTGCCAATTGCCTTGCTCAGCCTGACAACAGTTGTCGATCGTGCTGATGCACAGCTTTCAGGTGACTATCAGACACCACAGGAGCGTGATCTTTACAACACCGTTCCGGGGAACAACGACAAAGGAACGATTCTCGATGCCACCAATCCGATGGACCTTATGAATCGTTTGCGAAGGTCCACAGCAATGGACGATGCCACAGCTCCTTCTGATGCAATCGATGCAGCCCTCAAGGCCCTGGAATTGGAGAGTTCTGAGGCTTCGGCGAATCAGCCCTGAGGACACTGTTTGAACCTTTTGTGCGGATTGAGTTAAGCCTCCACTGACTCGCCAGGCCATCAATCAAGGGATCCGCTTCGCCTGGTTTGTTACGGCGTTCTCTAGCTTCTTGAAGCAGAGTTTGTGCTTGCTGGTCTTGGCCTTGCTCCTGCCGCATGAGAGCAAGAGCGAGCAAGGGACGTGCGTCTGTTGGTGACTCATTTGATAGAACGCGATAGAGCGCAGCGGCAGCCTTGGTTTGTCCTGTCTGGCGCTGCAAATCTGCCAGGAGAAGCCCTATGGGTATGCGCTTGCCTTTCGTTTTGGACTCAAATCTCTTTTTGAGTTCAGTAACGGCTGCTTTTTCTCTCCCGGCCTCTAGGTCAAGCAAGATCTTCAATTGCAGGACCTCAAGGTTGTGAGGCTGGATGGTCATTAGCTGGTTGATGTCCTTCTGGGCTCCATCGCGATCTCCCTGTTCGCGCTTTAGTTCCGCGAGCATCAACTTCCATAACCAGGTTTTTGGCTGCCTGGCCATTAGCAGTTCAATTTGGGTCATTGCCTCCTCGTTGCGGCCTAGTACCAGCAATCGCTCCAGCAGCTTCTGCTGTTCTTCTGTGTTCAGATCACCATTATTTTGTTGATCTAGCAGATCTTTCACCTGCCGATTGAGGATCTCCCGATTGCCCAGAGCTCTTGACTCAGGTGCGATCAATTGCGCTCCAAACCAGGCCAGTGCTGAGGCGGTTATGAGCCCAGTGATCAGAAGGATCATCCCGCGGGAGGGCAGAATCCTTTCGGGCTTAAGCACTTTAGCGAGCAGAAAATTACCTGGTCAGTCTGGGACGGTTCACGAATGCTGGCTAGATTTCCAATTGGGCCAGTGGATGCCCTTTTTTTCGATGCGCGACCATCCGATTCCTGCGGCCACTGAGCCGTTGCAGTACAGGGCCATCGGTGTCGTAAGAGGCACTTATCGGCCGCAAGATTCTGAGCAGTTCACTCGAGGTTTCCTGGTGGATTCTGACGGGGTTGAGATTGAGGCTGTTGTCCTAGGCCGGGTGCTCACTTTGATGCGTCGTCATCTAGCCATGGATCAACCTCATCTATGGGTCGTCTATCCCCGCTGCCGCGAAGCGGATCATCTGCATCTACAGATTTCTGGAATCTGGGAGCCCAGCACCCTGAAACAAACCTTGCTTGATGAAAGTGATTCAGAGCGTTCGAGTGATTCCAGCTTGGAAATTGAAGATCAGCTTCCTCAAGGGGACGACTACTTTTCTATTCGTGGTGAATTGATCTATACCAGGCCTGAAACCGGTGACCTGGTTTTGAAGGTTCGCCAGAAACCTAGGGCTGATGGCAGTAGACCATTGCCGTTCAAATTGCAATTAAAAGGGGATGTGCCCCTCAGTAACCTGCGTCATTTTGTGAGCTTGGAGGTGCGACGTCGTGGGCAGCAGCTTCACCTTGAAGACTATGAAGTGATGGGGCCGATGCCTACTCGCGGTGGCAAGGGGCGAGGAGGAAGAGGTTCCCTTGTTCGACGGGATGGACGCGGTAGCCAGCCCAATAACTGAATGTCGTTGATCCAACCTTTCTGCTTAAGCCTTGGTGTTAGATCCTTCGCTGCATTGGCTGTCTATCTAGGCGTCGTGATTGCTATTGGTTTGGCTGTCGACAAGCTGTATTGGCGCTCTGTTCATGCTTTGGTTAGTCAGTTTCCCAAGGGACTCCCCCAGGGGCAATGACGGCCCTGTTTGTTGACTGCCCAACTGGTCTGGCTGGTGACATGCTCCTGGCCGCATTTTTGGATCTGGGTGTGCCTCGGGCCGTGATTGAGGCTCCCCTTGCAGGACTTGGCCTTGAGCAGGGTTATGCCCTTACGGTCGCAGAGGACCGCAGCGCTGGCTTGAGGGGCCTGAGGTTATCCGTCGAAGGTCTCGAATTGGAGCCTCCTCATCGGCTTTGGCATGACATCAGAGCGCTGATCATGGAAGCTGATTGGTCAGAACCTCTGCGCGCCAGGGTGTTGACGGTGTTCAAGGCTTTGGCGGAAGCAGAGGCTGCGGTTCATGGTCACCCCATCGAGCAGGTGCATTTTCATGAAGTGGGCATGATCGATGCTTTGGTTGATGTGGTGGGCGTTTGTGCGGCTGTTGAGCACTTGGCTCCCGAACAGATTGTCTGCGCCGTACCTCCGGCGGGGCGAGGCAAGACGGCAACAGCTCATGGCTTCTTGCCGGTTCCGGTCCCGGCCGTTTTGGAACTAGCCCGAAGACATCAAATCTGTCTCGAGGTTGGTGATGACCTCCCGGCTTGTGAACTCACCACACCGACGGGGCTTGCCTTGATGGCTGTGCTGGCAGAGCGCTTTGGTCAGCCTCCCTCGCTAAGAATCAAAGCGATTGGCGTGGGTTTGGGACACCGCACTCTTGATCGCCCAAACATCCTGCGAATCTGTGAGCTCGATGGTTTCGCTAGAGAGCAATCTGAAGAAGAGATGGCTGGTTTGAGATGGCAGCCGGTGGTTGTGCAGGAAGCCTGGATTGATGACGCCACGCCTGAGGACGTTGCCGTTTTTAGTGATCAGTTGCGGGATGCCGGAGCGTTGGATGTTGTTTCTGAGCAAGTGCAGATGAAAAAAGGTCGCCAGGGGGTCAGTGTGAAGGCATTGGTGACTGCTGAACAGGCTCCTGGATTGCGAGTGGTGTGGTTCTCTCAGGGAACGACTCTGGGGTTGCGGGAGCACTCTCATGGGCGGTGGTTGCTGCCTCGTCGTGGGGGATCCTGTCCCACGCCATGGGGCTCAGTGCGTGTCAAGCAGGTACGGCGACCTCCAGGGATCCTCACTGTCAAGCCGGAGCATGACGATCTCCTTCGCCTCAGTGTTGAGACGGGCCATTCTCTGGAGCAGTTACGCCGTGAAGTGTTGTTGGCTTCGGAGGATTTTGTTGCAGATGAGGATTGGACATGGTGATCTCAGGCTTGATTCGCCATGGGCGGGGTTTGAGGTTTTGGCTGGGCAAGGTTGCTCTCCCAGGTGGGTTTCGCCTCTGGATCACGCTCGCAAGTCTTGCCTTTGTGGTGGTGGCATTGGTCAGCCATGGGGCACAGTTGCGTCAGCTTTCCCTGAGTGGCCTGGCCTGCTGGTGGCTGGTGCTTGGCGTGGGGATCAGCTGGTCGAGCCTCGTGGTGAATGCACTCGCTTGGCGAGTGTTGGTGGGTTGGTTGGGCCATCGACCCAGGCAAATATCACTGATTCCCCTTTTCCTGAGTAGCAATCTGCTCAAGTATCTGCCTGGCGGGATCTGGCATTTGGTTGAGCGAATGCGGGTGCTAAGGCCCCATCTGGGGGCCGGGCCTGCATTGGCTTCTGTGTTGCTCGAGCCCTTGCTCATGGCCGTAGCGGCACTTCTTTGGGTTCCCTTCGGAGGTTGGCAGTCAGGCCTGGCGATGGCCTGTTGCTTGCCAGCAATGTTGTTGATACCTCGCTGGAGAGAGCCCCTGCTTAGACGCTTAGAACGTGCCAAAGCCAATCAGCTCGATCGGGTTGATGCGGGTTTGGTTGGTGTTGTTTCAGCAGAATCATTGGGCAGTGGACGAGACGACTACCCCTGGAGTTCGCTGGCGATGGAGATGCTCTTCGTGGCGTTTCGCTTTGCTGGATTCTGGTGTTGTGTGATGGCGTTTTCGCTGAGCACCAGCTTGTCGATGGGGGAATGGTTGGCAGCGTTTGCCTTGGCTTGGACTGTGGGCTTGGTCGTTCCTGCAGCGCCTGGAGGGCTAGGGGTTTTTGAAGCCACTCTTTTGTTGCGAGTGGGCTCTGAGGTACCGGAAGCGCCCTTGTTAGCGGCGGTGCTCTGCTACAGGGTGATCGCAACGATTGCCGATGGGCTTGCCGCTGCTGCGGTTGCTGGGGATCGTGCGTTATTGAAGCGACAGACGGTGCATTAGCGAGGCAGACGGCGAATGCAATGAGGTGATGAGATATCTCAGCTTTCAAAAATTAAATTGTCTATAAACGTCTGAAACCCTTATTGACGATTTCAGGTTAGCGGCAGCATTGATAAATCTTGCGGCTCTAAGTAGAACGTTCTCTGTGTTGTTGAGTCGAGACCAATCGGGGTGCCTTGTTGCTCGATATGGTTTGGTCTTTAGCCTTTCTGCATGGCTGAAAAGGCCGAGTCAAAGTATCGGAATCAATGGCACTTCTTGTTGCGAAGTTGCTTGAGCCTTGCCTTGGAGAGTGTTGGAGAGGTTCTGGTTTCTTGAGGCATTCTAGGGGTGGAATTTCGCTTAATGACTGTCAATCTATAAAATCATCGCTGGAGGTTAAAGCCTGAGGAGAGAGGCCTCTGGGCTAAAAAGTTCTCTTTGAGCTCAAAGAATAGCAACTTGCTAATTCTCTTTTATGCAGTGGCTTTTACACTTTGCTCATCATCGCTTCTGGTGAAAGCTTTCAATTTAGTTGGATTGGTTTGAACTGCAAGAAGTTCTCTGAAATCTTCTTATGCTCGTAAATTTCGCTAAGCACCGGTTCATTGTGAACATAAATGTGTATCGCATGCATCACACTGTTGCTAGCAAAGAAACTGATCATGGATGTTCTTGACCTTTTCCCAAGGTCCATCCTCAAGGGGGAGCTTGCACCCTCAGTGCTCAGCAGCCTGCAGAGTCTTGCGGCTCAGGTGCTCGCGAATCCAGAAAACAGCCCTGATGCATCGGCGAAGCTGGCTGGGCAACTCAACCAACAAAGAGAGCTTGATCTCAATCAACTAGAAGTTCAGAATTTTTGCAATCAAGCTGTTTTGCCTGGTTGTGAACGTTGGATTCGTCATGTGATTGATCGACAACCTCCGCAAGGACGTGGCCCATGGACACCAGGCCGCTATCGGCTGCAGATGGTGGATGTTTGGTTGAACAGCCAACGGGCTGGTGATTACAACCCGACCCATACCCATGGTGGAAGTTTTTCGGGGGTTGCATTCCTGCAAGTGCCATCTCAGATCAGGCCAGAGAGTTTTGATGGTCAGCTTTGTTTTCATGGCCCTGAGGAATGGCACATCCAAAGTTTTCGCACGGGAATGGCGCACTATGTTTTGCCAGTGCCAGGTGAGTTTTATGTTTTCCCGGCATGGCAACCTCATTCTGTGATGCCTTTTCGAGGTGAAGGAGAGCGCTGGTCATTGGCTTTTAATGTTTTGGCTTTGCCTAAGACAAAGGATCAGCCCAATCCACAGGATCAGCCCACCACCTCTCAGTTCAATCGAAACGTGTCCCTTTCATCCCAGAGAGCTGAGGCGAAAGGGTTTTAGCTAATTTTGTGGTTGAAAAATCAATGCTTCACCTTGGTCATGAACAGCTCCAATAGTCTGGAGAGAATGAACTCATCCCCTGCAACTTTGCTAAAAGAAAATATGCTTAGTCGTTGCCTGATATCAGGGCCAATAGCAGCAAGTGTAAGCATCAGAGACTCCATGTATTAATAGTCTCGAAGCGACTTGAGCCACGTTCAATGTATAGGCCTAAGAGAGAGTTTGCTTGATTGTGTGTTTAGCCAAGTGGCGCATTAGTTGTATACCAAATTGGCGAATCCATTTCAACTGTAACCCCGACTAATCGCAGAGCAAGGAAAGCGGCAAGGCCAAGAAATAGGCGTATTAGAAGCACATTATTGTATTTTTCCATAGACTGGTCTTCAATCAAAAGATGTCAATATCTTAGTCTTCGCATGCTGCTAATCTCGTATCAAATAAGTGATTTATCTGTAGCAAGTGTTGTGGAGGAGAGACTTTTTTGTCTGTCGAGTCTCTCTTCGCAATTCTCGCTTGTTATGAGTCTGTGGTTTTGAATGGGGTCTGCCTTTCTGAAACCGACCCAAAACTCTTGTTGAAGATCATTTGAAGTATTGAAAACTAAGTGAGTGGTTCTTTACTTAAAGGCTTTTTTCGTTCCCCTTGATCGAGCCCTGGGACCAATGCCAGCGAAGCGATTAATCCCAGAGCGATGATAATCAGTGCTGGCAAGATGGATTCCGCCATGCGTTCATCTGCGGCGTATTGGTACAGCCGTACAGAAAGGGTGTCGAAATCAAAGGGTCTCAGGACAAATGTGAGAGGTAGTTCTTTAACCGTGTCGACAAAAACCAAAAGTGCTCCTACCGCTAGTGGACCTTTCAGTAAAGGCAGATGAACGCGTCGAAGCACCGCCTGCCATTGACAGCCAAGTCCAGTAGCGGCTTCATCCAGGCTTGGGGAAAGGCGCTCGAAGGCAGCGTCGAGTCCTCCTTTTGCAACTGCCAAGAAGCGATCGCTATAGCCCCACAGCAGCAGCAGAATCCATGCGAGGTTCCATGGAGCACCGTTGAATGGCATCAGCGCAATGGCCATCACAGCTCCTGGAATGGCATAACCAATACCTGCCATAAATGAGAGGTTGCCCATCCAGCGTGTTGATGACCAACGCTTGGCGATTGCAAGGATCAGACCTGCTACCACGGCCAGGCTTGCTGCTGCCAGCCCAAGTCCAAGACTGCGTTCTGTCAGTGGGATTAGATCAGGATCTATCCCTTGTTCGAGTTGATCGAGATTGAGGATGGCCCACAGCAGGGGCACACCCAAAGTGATCGTGGGAGGAATGAGGGCTAGGCACTGAGCGCACAGGGCTCGTACACCGTGCAGCTGCCAGGCTGGAGAATCGCCACCAGCGACACCCTCTGTCCAGCGGCGGCTTCGTCGTCTCAGTCTGCGTTCATACCCCACCAGTGACATCACGATGATCAGCGCGATCATTGCTAGTCCAATGGCACCGGCAGGATTGCCTTCCATTTGCCAGGTCTCAACGATGCCAGCTGACAGGCTTGGGATGGCGAGTAGTGCTACGGCCCCGAGTTCATTGACGACTTCCATGCCCATCAGGGCAATCCCGGCACCAATCGCTGGCAAAGCCATGGGCAGAGCAATGCGTCGAAAACTGTTCCACGGTCCAACCCCAAGACTGCGGCAGGCTTCCAGTTGGCGGCGTCCGCAGATTGAAAAGCTTTCAGTGCTGAGGAGAAAAACGTAGGGATAGGTTGTCAGCGCCATGATCAAAATCCCCCAGCCCATGCCATGAATTCGTATGGCATTGCGACTGCCAAGATCGATCAGGATGGCCGAGAGTAGGTAGGCGGGTGTGGCGAGGGGCAATAGCTGAGCCACTCGTAGGGCTCGACGTCCTGGGAAGCGGCAGTTTGCTAATAACCAGCCGTTTGCAGTTCCCAGTAGGCCACCCAATAAGGATGTCCCGATCAGCAGAGTCAAGGTCCCTTGAATCTGTTGTGGGCCATCGACTCCCAGGCTGGCCGATCCATTGATGAATCCCTGCAGTGCTTCACGGATCAGACCAATCAGAGGCCAGAGAGCAAGTACAGCAAGCAGAATTGCCATGCTGTTGAGAAGCAGGCGGTCTGGTTGCCAATGGCGTTTGCGCAGGCGGTTCGAGCCGTAGCTTGACGGGACGGCGTCTTGGGTCATCAGGCGATCAATCTCAACCGTTAGAGGCCATCAGGGAGAAGGTTTTGATGTTGAGCAAGCGAAGTTGGGTGGCATTGGCAGAGTTCTGCAGCGGTGAAGACTTTTTTCTGCATGACCTCAACTGCGTTCAACAGCATTGTGAGTCACGACATTCTTTTTGCTCTGCGATGGCTTTGAACGCTGGCCTGCAGCTTCTTGTTGTGCTCGAGTTCCCTTCCCGCTTGTTGATTGAGGGGTAGTTTTCTAGGGGCGTCGCTCGCGTACCGGAATCGGCACAAGTGAGGGTTCCATCAGTCCGCCGCCGCTGTTGTCGTCATCGGAATCGGCCAATAACCAAAAGGCCAGCATCACTAGGGCCAGGGCGGTGATGGCGGTCAGCAGTTCAAGCATTGCCCTCTCCGTTGAAGAAACACTGTAGCCAGGTAGATCTCAATCAGAAGTATTAGAAGCTTGATTTTGTTCATACTGAAGTATCAATTCAGCACAGCAAACACAACCAGCGAGTGTGCAGTCGTTTTTATTGCCTCAGAATTGAGTGCGCTGTTGATCAAGCTGTTGTTCAGCTTCTCCTCCTGGCGCGGGTTGAGCAACTGCCATTGCTGCAGCTGTTGAGTAGCAAGCAGTGGGCGAAGTTGTCGATCTGTTTGCCTGTTGGTTGGATTCAGCTGAACCCTTTGCCGGCGTCCTTTGCTACGCAGGCCTGAAGTTGGCGCCGCAGGGTGTCGTGATCGAGTTGGCGTCCAATCAACACCAGTTGGTTCTTGCGCTCAGCGGGCCAGTCGCTGTCATCAATGGAGAAGCGCTTGCCGGCTAAATGAAAGATGTGGCGGCGTTCGCTCTCGTTGAACCAGAGAATCCCTTTGGCACGAAAGACTTCTGCAGGAAGTTGATTGTCTAAGAAATTTTGGAACTTCCGCAGCGCAAAAGGGTCATCGCTGCTGAAGGATAGGGATGTGAAGCCTTCGATTGCTAGGTGATCAGGGTGGTCATCGTGGTGATGACTGTGATGACTGTGATCGTCGTGGTGATGACTGTGATCGTGGCTCTCTGCAACGTCTGCTGGTTTTACGCGATCGGTTTCAAACAGGCCCACGCTTAGTAGCAGCGGTAAGGGCACATCTCCTTTGATTGATCGAAGGATGCGGGGATTTTGTTTGAGGTCTGCCAACTTGGATTCAACCTCTTTTAATCGCTCTTCAGGGACGAGATCTGTTTTGTTGAGCAGCAGGATGTCGCCATAGATCACCTGGGCTCTGCCGACTTCGCTTTCCAGGAGTTGGTCGTTAAAGTTTTCCGCGTCGATCAAGGTAATGATCGAATCCAAGCGGGTTTGATCTCGCAGTTCACTGCCAAGAAAGGTCATGGCAACGGGTAGCGGATCTGCCAGGCCTGTGGTTTCCACAACGAGGTAATCGATTGGGTCTGGACGTTCGAGAATCCGATCAACCGCTTCGAGCAGCTCCCCATTGATCGAGCAGCAGATGCAGCCATTGCTGAGTTCAACCATGTCCTCGCTGGTGCTGACGATCAACTCGTTGTCGATTCCAATCTCACCGAATTCATTCACCAATACGGCGGTTTTTAGGCTCTTCTGATTGCTGAGGATGTGGTTGAGCAGGGTGGTTTTGCCGGCGCCTAGGAAGCCAGTGAGGATTGTTACCGGTACGCACCGGTCTTGCTCGAGCGCTTCGCCATGATCAGGTTGAGTGGTTGTTTCGGATGCGATTACGTCGTTCATGGGCTTGCCGTCAGGGGAGCGGGAGGGTGCTGGAACCACAGCCGCTCGTTGATTCCATGCTGGCAGCAGTTTCGGCTGAGTGAGTTTTGATTAGCCCGGTTCCAACAAATTGATTGCTTCGGCGAGCTTCAAATCACGATCGCTCAGTCCGTTGACGTCATGGGTCGTCAACTCGATCGTCACAGTGGCATAGACGTTGCTCCATTCCGGGTGATGGTTCATGGCTTCAGCTAGCAGTGCCACACGGGTCATAAAACCGAAGGCTTCCACAAAGTTGCGAAAGCGCCATTGCCGTCTCAGCCGTTGATCCGCCAGGGTCCACCCTGGCAGCTTTTCAGCTACGGAAGAGAGCTGTTCAGCAGTAAGCAGGGTTGCCGTCATGAGGTTGTGTTGTGAGCATTGCAGTCATTCTTGTCTGTGATGGTTGCTGTGTTGTGTTGCTCTACTGATGCAATGGCTGAAGGGTGATTTGATGTTGTCCCCTAGGAGTGATTGCGGCAGTTGAATCCAATGCTGTTGTCCGAGCTGGTCGGAGACTGATCAACAATTTTTCTTTGAACTGGCAATGATTGAGCGCTGTGGTGCGTTGTCGAGAGGTTGTCTGTTTAGAGCATCGATCAACGATGCACATTGGGCAGTGCATTTGTTCGGATTATGTTTGATCTGTTGGCATCGATTGCCCCTGATCTGGTGACTCCGCTAGATCGTGGAGACGATCAACGAGCAGATCCACTTCGGTCTCAGCACCACCATCTTCAGCCCAGGCATCAGGGTTGTGGCGTTGTTGCACCAACTGGTTGAGTTTGAAACCATTGCGGCGTGCAAAAAAGTTGGCTGTGCTGCTTGGTGCTGCTTCTTTGTGGCCAGCAGTTGGCTTGTCTATTTTGGATTTCGAGAGATCAGGAATGGCGAGATTGAGGGCCGCTCGTAGTAGATGCTCGATGGCTTGTTTTTGATCCATGCCGTGCATCGCGGCATAACGATCAAGTCGCTTTAACAATTCATCAGGCAGATCATTCATGGCTGTTCATTTCGCCAATCGCGTGGATCGCCACCCGCCTGTGGCTTCCATGCCGGCGATGTTCCCAGAGATAAATCGCCTGCCAGATGCCTAGTAGCAGCCTGCCTTGATCAATGCTGAGGCTAAGAGTGCTGCAGGTGAGAGCTGTGCGGATATGCGCGGGCATATCGTCTGGCCCTTCATCGTCATGTAGATAGGAACACCGCTCGCCTAGGCCGTTGATAGGCCGGAAGCCTTCTTCTGGCACGAGAGCCTTGAGATAAGCCGAGAGATCTGTGAGCACTCGTGGGTCTGCGTTTTCGTTGATGGTGAGGCTGCAACTGGTGTGCAATGCCGTGAGGTGGATAACGCCACGCTTAATTCTCGAGGAGGCAATCCAATGATTGAGTTGGGCAGTGAGGTCTGTGAAGCCCTCTCCTGTCGTGACAATCTCCAGCTGGTGTAACGCTTGCTGAAGAGACATCGCTGTTGGGGGGAGTGACTGGCTGCCTAAGTTTGGTCTACACAGTTGAGCTAGCAGCAATGGGGCGTGCTGTTTCGCTGAAAGGCTCTGCTGGCGATCATTGCTTTGCTTGCTGCGCTTGCGAGTGGCTGTGCCTCTCTCTATGCACAGCGGGTCTGAAGCAGCTGAAAAATATCTGCCCGATGGC
The DNA here is from genome assembly GCF_047304785.1 of Prochlorococcus sp. MIT 1327. Classification (NCBI taxonomy): domain Bacteria; kingdom Bacillati; phylum Cyanobacteriota; class Cyanophyceae; order Synechococcales; family Prochlorococcaceae; genus Prochlorococcus; species Prochlorococcus sp. MIT 1327. The sequence continues at coordinate 2,116,456 of NZ_CP138972.1, read as the reverse complement.
TTTTTCGAAACCTTTTGCTGGCAAAGACAACACTCGCCAATGGATGACCTATGCCTTGATGGCCAGCAATGGTGAGGAATTCCCTTGTGGTTGGATGAGGTTGACTGATGACTGATGCCGCAAGGAATGCACCTGGAACAGGAGATCACCGTCAATGTTGAACCTGAGCTCACCCTCTTGTTTGACGGGGCTTGTCCTTTTTGTTGCCGTGAAGTGAGCTTTTTACGCGCTCATGATCTTCACGGCCGCTTGAATTTTGTTGATATTGATTCCCCTGACTATGAGCCTGAGGCCTTTGCAGGCATCAGTTATCGGCAGGCGATGGGGCGCATGCATGCGTTGCGTCGCAATGGTGAAGTCGTGCGAGATATCGCGGTCTTTCGCGAGGCTTATCAATTGGTGGATTGGGGATGGCTCTATGCACCCACGGCCTGGCCTGGTGTTGCTCGTGTTGTGGATGGGGTCTACAAGATCTGGGCTCGATTGCGCCTGCGGCTCACTGGCCGCGAATCCCTCGATCAGCTATGTCGTTGCCGCATGAAGCAGCTTTAGTTTTTTACCTCTCTTCTGTCTCTCTTTTAAGGGGTAAGGGGGTGTCAAGCTCGACGAACTTTTGGCCTTAGGGCACTCGTCTGTTTAAGGTTGATGCAGTCATGGATCCAGCCCTTGCCTGCGCTGGCTTGGCAACGACTTGGTGAATATCTGCACGAGACCCAGCTTTTGGGTTCGATTCAAAGCACCCTTTATTGGGATCAGAACACCAGGATGCCTGATGCTGGAGCTGCTTGGCGTGGTGAGCAGCTCAGTCTTTTGGCCAAGCAACTGCATGCTCGTCAAAGCAGTCAGCAATTTGAGGGGCTGTTGGTGGAGGTTCGAGCTGAATTTGAGCAAGCTCGTTTGGCGGGGGAGTTGGAGCCAAGCCAGGTTGTTGAGCGAGCTCGCAACCTGGAGCTGCTTGAGCAAGACCTCAGGCGACAGCAGCGCCTAGATCCTAATTTGGTGGGAGCGCTCGCGACTGCGAAGTCTGCGGGATATGCCCGATGGCAACAGGCCAGAGTCAATGCGGATTTCTCCTGCTTCGCGCCCGCTTTGCAGCATCTGATCAGTTTGCGCCAGGAACAGGCGCAGCAGCTGGCAGAACAACGCAGCTGCTGGGAAAGCTTGGCCCAACCTTTTGAGCCAGATCTGACCTTGGCGCGTTTAAAGGAGCTGTTTGCTCCATTACGTCAACGATTGCCTGATTTAGTTGAGAAGGCACGCGCTTGGACTCGTTCTCGTGCGGTGTCATTGGGATGGGATTTGCATGACACCACTCAGCAGGATCTTTGTGAGCGCTTGCTGCAGCGATGGGGTCGGGATCTGAGCATCACTTGCGTGGCGCGATCACCGCATCCGTTTTCAACCACCCTTGGACCTCAGGATTTTCGACTCACGACAAGAGTGGTGCCTGGGCAGCCCTTGTCTTGTTTTTTGGCCACCGCCCATGAATGGGGACACTCCCTCTATGAACAGGGTCTTCCTGCTCAAAGTCATCAATGGTTTGCCTGGCCGTTGGGCCAGGCCACGTCGATGGCGGTGCATGAGAGTCAGTCTCTGTTTTGGGAGAACAGAATTGCTCGCAGTAGGGCTTTTTGCGAATGCTGGTGGCCTCATTTTGCCTGTGTAGGCGCGCCACTCAGCTCTGCTGATGAGCTTTGGCTGGCGATGAATCCATTGATACCAGGGTTGAATCGCGTGGAAGCCGATGAACTCAGTTATGGCTTGCATATTTTAATTCGAACAGATCTTGAAATTTCGCTACTAGAAGAAGGCTTAATGGTGGAGGATTTGCCTGATCAATGGAACCAGCGCTATAGCAATTTGCTTGGTGCGATTCCCAAAAATGATGGCGAGGGCTGTCTGCAAGATGTGCATTGGAGTGAAGGTTTATTTGGCTATTTCCCTTCTTATCTGATGGGGCATCTGATTAGTGCGCAGCTATCAGAAGCGATGCAGCAGGCGATTGGACCACTTGAAGAACATGTTTCTCATGGTAATGAGCATCAGCTGTTGGCTTGGTTAAGAGAACATGTTCACCCGATTGGCCGGATGATGAATGCTGAGCAATTGGTAGAGCATGTAACCGGAAAACCTTTGTCGAGCAAGCCTTTCCTTGATTACTTAGAAGACAAGCTTGAGCATCTGCAAGAACTTTAATAGATAATCCTGGCCTAGATTTGGCGCTATGTTGAAAACATCTGCTGCCGTTACTAGATCAAATCAATTGCATTGAAGGGAAGGGCATTGGGTGAATGGCATCTTTCTTTGCTCTTAGATGTTCTTACTAATTATTTGCTTTCTTCTGGGATTTCTCCAGGGCCCGTTATGCTTGATACAGCAGAACGTCGCAAATGAAAGGTATTAACGGCATATTGGCTGCCATTGGCGTCATGCTTTTGGTGTTTATTGTTATCACCATGGGGATAATTCCTGGAGGTAATGTTATCACTAGGCAAGTTACTGAAAGTCGGCTTGATGCTAGGGGCGTAGCCAATGATCAATTGAAGAATAATCAACTGGCAATTAATCCAAAAGCCACTAATCTAGCAGCCACTAATCCGCTAGCTATTCAGAGAGTGCCAGCTAATTCAGTAACCAGTCAGCGAGTGCCGAATGATCAAGTATCAACAGATGAGACCGCTGTTGAACAGCAGGGCTCTAAATGTGCGCCTGGCTGGGTAGAGACAGGCGATGGCATTTTATGTGTGCCTGGATTGTTTAAGATGCTTGATGTTGCCGATACGGGCGGTCCGGGCGAGAAGAATTGTTGGGCTGGAGGGATGGTGCTTAATTGCCGTGACTAAAGAATCTGATGCGACTCTATTCATTGGAAGCCCATAAGATCGTGCTCTGTCTAATATCAAGTTCCTAGAATACCTATTTATTGGTATGATTATCTTGATTAATTCACAGCGTCTGCACTGAAATAGCAATAGATAGTTTTGAGGTTTGGAAAACTAGTTTGGTCAATGCTGGCGATAGCTGGCTGTGCTTTTGAGGGTTGGCTAAGGCATCGATAAAGAAGACGCTGTTCTCACCAACAGCAATGGGAAGAAATGCCCCTATGCAAGCTTGATCGGGTGTGCCTGCTCCTTGCAGTGTTCCTTGGAAACCCCAGTTGAACCACACAGCATCTTTAATCTTGATCTTCATCACGCCTAGATCTTCTGTACTGCCTTCTTCTTGTTGAGTAGCAACAGGTTGGATGGGAGTGTTGGCTAGTGCAAGAGCCGTCGCACCAGTCAGCGATAACGCGAGGCGAAGCGAACGCAGCACTGGGATTGAGCTGTTAAATGCTGTCCAAAGCATGATGGGAAGATGTGGCTTTTCGACCTGCCCACATCTTTTTCGCCAAAACGAACAGCAGGATCCGTGTCTCGGTTGCGCAGTTTTGGCTGGTGGGTAATGAGCGCATGAGGTGCTGGTCTTGTATCAATAGGGCAGTAGATCTTGTCCAATGCAGAGCAAGCCATTCACTCAAAAAGAAGGCACGCCGTTGTGGCTTCAAGTGTTCATCGTCAGTAGATGGCCCTTCGCTCTGGTGATTTCGATCGGCATGCTTTCGGCAACAGCGCTGCAGTTGCTCAGCCGGCCGATTCCAATTCGCATCGTTGGTGGATTACAAGTGGATCAGATTGATCTGCCCACCGTTGACATCAACGCCGAACAGCCACTCTCTGTGAACGGTGATGTGGCTGTTAAGAATGGCGTGACGATTAACTCCAATAAAGCTCTACCGATCCTCGGCCAAGTGTTGGTAGAAGAGATTAAAGGAAGCGTGAGTGTTGATGAAATTCGAACACCGGTGGATGTGGTGAATTCATCTCCTCTACAAGTGCAAGGTAGAGTTAATATTGATGGCAAGGTCAATGTGGAAGGGAGTGTGGGTGCTTCTGTTAAGCCCAAAATCTTCTGACTTGTTTCATGGAAGTAAAGAAGATGATTAGCTAGAGGCTTCTCTTTTAAAGTAGTTGTTGATTGATGTTTAGATGGTCAATCATTAATCTTTTTATTTGTTCTTTTAATCAAGCCAACTGCTCTGCCAGCTATTGGCTTATTTCCCTCTTGAAGCTTTGGATCGTGTTAAGCATCGTTTGTTGAATTAATCACTTTGGATTCGTTGCGGCGATGAGCTTGATCGCGGCGCCCCCGTAGGATGCGCCGCTGGCGACTTCGCTACTTATGGCCAACATCGATCAGGCTCCAAGCCGCAGCACTCCCAATCTCTTGCATGTGTTGCCTGCCTTTGCCGATGAATCGGAATTGCGGCTCAACACGATCGTGGAGCTCAACTCCAACACGATCAACAAATATGAGCTGATCACGGAAACAGGCCACCTCAAGCTTGATCGTGTCGGCTACTCCTCCCTGGCCTATCCCTTTGCCTACGGTTGCATTCCTCGTACATGGGACGAAGACGGTGATCCACTCGACATCGAAATCGTCAGTGTTACAGAGCCGCTGGTGCCTGGCTCGATTGTTGAGGCAAGGATCATTGGCATCATGACCTTTGATGATGGTGGTGAAGTCGACGACAAAGTGATCGCTGTACTGGCTGATGACAAGCGCATGGACCACATCACCAGCTTTGAACAGCTCGGAGAGCAATGGCTGAAGGAGACCCAGTACTACTGGGAGCATTACAAGGACCTTAAAAAGCCTGGTACCTGCAAGGTGAACGGCTTCTTAGGGGTGCAAAAGGCTGTTGAGATTATCAAGGCCTGCGAAGCCCGTTATCTCGCTGAGATCGATCCAAAATTGGTTGATTGATCCTTGCGGCAATGGTCGTTGGCAGCGAATGGACATTGCCTGAACGGTTTTGTTGCTCGCTGTTTATCTTGAGACTGATCAGTCTTTGCTGGCCCGTGTCAAGGCTGTTGTGCCGTCCGTTTTCGCTGTTGCCTGTTTCATTGATCTTGGCGGGAGCTGTTGCTTTGCCAGGCATGGTTCAAGCATCGCCTGAGATCTCAGCGGATAACACTGAAGCGTCTGCATCGCCTGAAGTCCCAGCGGATAACTCTGAAGTGTCTGTATCGCCTGAGATCAGTACGAAAGTTGTCTTGCTGCTTGGTCGTCGTGAAATCAGTGTGATCCGCGATGGAGAGAAGCTTGGCCCCTGGCCGGTTGCTATTGGTGATCCTCGTACGCCTACTCCTACTGGTGTCTTCAAGGTGGAGAACAAAGTGACCAATTCGCAATATCAGAGCACCAATTTGGGCGAGTGAATCCTGCGATTGGGGTTGCTAGCCCGCTTGGCGATCGCTGGATTGGCTTTCTGCAAAGTGGTCAGAACAAATTCGGCATTCATGGCACCCCATGGCCCTACTGGGTCAATGCAAAAGGTGCAGTCATCAATAGCTGTGTGCGCATGAAGCATGCGCATGTACGTCAGTTGTTTGACGTCGTCGAGGTGGGAACAGCTGTGGAAATCCTGCGCTGATCCTTTTCAGCGCAGCCAACAGACTTATGAGTGGTTGATTGATCTAGCTAGCTGGCTCAATAGAGATTGAGAGGAGTTCAGGTTTCTGGCCTGACAGCAGCGAAGATCTCCGCAAGGATCTCTCCAGCGCCTTGAGATTTCAGGGTTTCAGCGAGTTCCTTGCCGATGGTTTCACAGTGATCAAGTGGGCCGCGCTGCTGATCACGTATCAACCGCTTGCCATCCAAGCTGGCAACCATGCCCGTGAGCAGTAATTCATTGGCTTCGATGCGGCTATTGACTCCGATGGGGACCTGGCAGCCCCCTTCTAGTTCTCTCAGTAAGGCCCGTTCAGCAAGGCAGCGCTGTGCTGTTGGTTTGTGTTCCAGTGCCTTGATGACCTCGAGGACTTCGGGGTGTCCCTCCACGCATTCAATGCCTAGGGCTCCCTGGCCAACGGCATGAAGGGAGATCTCGCTGGGAATCAACTGATGAATGCGATCTCCAAAGCCAAGCCTTGTCAGACCTGCTGCTGCAAGGATCAGGCAGTCATAGTTGCCGGCATCCAGCTTTTCAAGGCGGGTGATCACATTGCCGCGCACATCCTTAAACACCAGATGGGGGTAGTGATGCCGCAATTGGGCGAGGCGCCGTAGCGAGCTTGTGCCAACGATTGCCCCTTCAGGCAGGGTGCTGAGTTGATGATCGGCATTCTTTTGATTCACTACCAGAGCGTCGGCTGGGTCTTCTCGCTCAGTCACGCACCCAAGCATGAGCCCTTCGGGAAGATTTGTGGGTAGATCTTTGAGGGAATGAACAGCGATATCGGCACGGCCGATCAGCATCTGAGCTTCAAGCTCTTTGGTGAACAGGCCCTTGTCGCCGATCTTGGCAAGGGCGACATCGAGGATTTTGTCTCCCTGGGTTGCCATCGCTTCCACGGAGATGGAAAGGCCAGGGTGTGCTTTCTCCAGTTCCGCTTGCACCCAATTGGTTTGCACCATGGCCAGCTGGCTTCGGCGGGAGGCGATGCGCAGTTGGGTGAGGACCATGTGTTCAGAACTCCAGCCCTCCAGATTAAGCAGTCGACCCCACGATCTTCGCGATGGGCTGATAATCCGTTAATGCTCTGAGGGAAGGGAGGTTTTTCGGTTGTCTGCTCAATCAATAGGACTTGTTCATTTCCTTTCCCAAGACCCGCAAGAGATGTAAGAGCTTCTGCTTGGAAAGCAAATATCACTTCCAAGCTATTGAAAAAGTGATCAGAAATATCTTTAGCTTGTCTCCGGATTGCATGCTGAAAAATAAAGTCGTTCCTAGTGAGTGACTTGATTGAATTTAACGCGGAGGCACTAACTTGATGGCCAGATTTTGATTTCTATCAGAAAGATGGAGGTGTTCTATGCCTAACATGAATGGTCATAGTGGTTAAAGTATTTTTAGTGCCTTTGATCGGATTGAGACTTGTTGCTTTTTTCGTGGCCTTAACCTAAATATCTTCGCTGCTCTACTGGCATTAGGAATTAAAGATATCAGTGGCTGAAAGGTCTTGGTCGCCTGCATTAAAAAAGGGGGCTTAAGCCCCCTTTTTGGATTGACTTTTAAATTCATTACTTGATGTATTCCTTTAAGACACCATTGCGGTTCGGGTGGCGAAGTTTGCGCAGGGCTTTTGCTTCAATCTGACGGATGCGCTCTCGTGTGACCTCAAAGATCTGTCCAATTTCCTCGAGGGTTTTCATGCGGCCATCGTCAAGGCCATAGCGCAGACGCAGAACATCACGTTCGCGGGGGCTGAGGGTTGCGAGAACACCTTCTAGATCTTCTCGCAAGAGAGTTTTGGCGACATCTTGTTCAGGATTCTCAGTATCAGATTCGATGAAATCACCAAGTCTGGAGTCTTCCTCTTTGCCAATCGGAGTCTCCAGGGAGATGGGTAGTTGAGCACTTTTTGCGATGAATCGAAGTTTTTCGATTGTCATCTCCATGCTTTCGGCAATTTCCTCTTCTGTTGGTTTACGGCCAAATTCCTGGCTCAGCACTTTGGTTGTTTTTTTGATGCGTGAGATTGTTTCGTAGAGGTGAACAGGAAGACGGATTGTGCGGCTCTGATCCGCAATTGCTCGGGTGATGGCTTGACGGATCCACCAGGTGGCATAGGTGGAGAATTTGTACCCTTTCTCGTGGTCGAATTTTTCGGCAGCACGAATTAATCCCAGGCTGCCTTCTTGGATTAGATCCTGGAAGGACAGGCCTCGATTCATGTATTTTTTGGCGATCGAAACCACCAGCCGCAGGTTGGATTGCACCATCTTTTCCTTGGCTCGGCGCCCCAGCATCAGGCGACGGCGGAATTTGATGTTGGGCATTTCAACAAGGGCAGCCCATTCCTTGTTGTTGGGGTAATGACCGTGATCACTATTGAACTGCTCTGCCAGTTCCTCTAGATGCAGGAGGTCAGCAATTTTGCGGGCTAGTTCAATCTCCTCGTCTGGACGCAACAGGCGGATACGGCCGATCTCCTGGAGATAAACCCGGATGGAATCTTCGGTGTAGACGCCTTTAGGACCGATCTTGATATTGGCTAGAGCTCTGGCCTTCGCGTCTGCTTCGCTGGTTGCTTTAGCAGCAGCTTGGCTGCTTTCAGTTTCAGCACTGGCCTTAGGGGCGCTTGCCGCTGCTGTAGCAAGAAGTTGGTCAGCCGTTAAATCAAGGTTTTTGCTGACAGTAGGGGTAGGGGTGGCTTTTGCTTTTTTTGCTTTGGGGCTGGACGCTTTAGCAGCAGAGCTAACCGGCTTGGCAGCAGTCTTTGCCTTAGGTGTTGTTGCCTTGACTTTCTTGGCTTTGGCTTTAACCGTGCCTTTGGCCACTTGGGGTTTGGCAGTCTTTGCAGAGGCTTTTGGCTTGGCCTTTGCAGCTGCTGCTTGGGTGGCTGCAGGACTCATGGCAGGTGAGGGAATTACAGAGGAAAGTGGGAATGAGGTAGCAGAACCCAGGCTTATGCAAAACCATGCAAAAGTGGCCACTGCAGCACCGACGGCTCAAAGCATCAGATCAGAACCTCATAAACAAGTGATCATCTGAGCTAGAAGTAGCCTGACGATCCTGTGATCCAGGTTGAGACTTGGGATGCTCTGATTTGGAGCGAAAGGAACAGGGAATGTTTTTGTGGACCAAAGCAGGGCTGTCAGGGGCTTTCTCAGACCGACCGAACTTTTATAGAGGGTTCCCTATTAGAGGCTCGAATTTCGTGTCTTCCCACTGGACGGAACTCTGCTTGGTTCCGACGACAGCCTTTGGACTGTCCAACATTCATATTCTAAAAAAAACTTGTGACGCCTGCAAGTCTTGATCCGGCTGAACTGGCCCGCTGCCCTTCCGAACGCTGCGCAGAGGTGGACGTATGGGTGGAGGCAGGTCGTGAAGGGCGGTGTTTCACCTATGTGGACAGCAGACGGTTAGGGGTGGATTTAGGGGATCTCGTGGTCGTTCGCCTGCGGGGACGAAGGATGCACGGCCTCGTGATGGATCGGCGGATCTCGTCTCCTGTTGATCGTGGCCAGGACTCTGGGAGTGAAGCACCGCCGCGTCACTTAGAGGCCATCGAGGCTCTTGTGCAGTCTGCGGCGGTAGATCCTCTCTGGTTTGGCTGGATTGAAGCGATGGCTGTTCATTGCCATATCAGTTCATTTCGCATGCTTAAAGCAGCTTTGCCGCCTGGTTGGCTCGGTCAGCGGCAGTCTCATCAGGCGGAGCCCCGTCGACTCTGGTGGATTCAACTCGAATCTTCTGCGATCAATCCCCAGAATCTTCCTCAGCGTCAGGCTGATTTGCAGGCGGCCTTGGCTGCAGGGGGTGGTGGTGCATGGCAGAGGGATCTTCAGGCTGCTGGCTTCGGCTCTGGTCTTGTCAATGGCCTCATCAAGCGAGGTCTCATTCGTAGGGAAAAGCGTCAACCTACTGATGCCTCCAACGGGCTTTCCTGCTCAGATGCTTGTGATCAGGATTTGGAGGTGCCTCAGTCTCTGACTGTTGAACAGCAGGAGGTTGTGGAGGCTTTCCAATCCCAGCTTCTTGGCACTGGGATGCTGCTTTGGGGGGTGACAGGCTCGGGCAAGACAGAGGTTTACTTGCAGCTTGCGGCAAGAGAACTGCAAGCCGGTCGTCATTGCTTGATTCTCACGCCGGAGATTGGTTTGATCCCTCAGTTGGTCGATCGTTTCCGTCGCCGTTTCGGAACCAAGGTTCTGGAATATCACAGTGGCTGTTCCGATCGTGAACGGGTGAGCACCTGGCGGCAGGGGCTTACTGCTGCCACTCCATTGGTGGTGGTTGGTACTCGTTCAGCAGTCTTTTTGCCATTGGCACCATTGGGTTTGATCGTGCTTGATGAGGAACACGACAGTTCTTACAAGCAGGAGTCACCCATGCCTTGCTACCACGCCCGTGATATGGCCATGGATAGGGCCAGGCGAACTGGCGCCAGGGTGGTGCTGGGAAGCGCTACGCCTTCGCTTGTCAGCTGGAAGAACCTCGCTCCTCAAGGCCAGCTTGTCTTGGCTCGACTGACCCGTCGCATTTCCGATCAGCCCTTACCGCCTGTGCATGTGGTTGATATGCGACAGGAATTGGCCGATGGCCATCGTCGCTTGATCAGCCGTCCATTGATGGAACGTCTTTCGGCATTGCCTGAGGCCGGTGAACAGGCGGTGGTGTTGGTGCCACGACGCGGCTACAGCAGCTTTTTGAGTTGTCGTAGCTGTGGAGAGGTCGTGCAGTGTCCTAACTGCGATGTGGCGCTTACGGTGCATCGCAGTCGTCAAGGGCACCAGTGGTTGCGTTGCCATTGGTGTGACCATCGCGCTGAGGTTGAGTCCAGTTGCCATAAATGTGGATCGAAGGCTTTCAAACCCTTCGGTGCAGGCACGCAGCGCGTGATGGAGCATCTCGTTGAGGAGCTTCAGGGTCTGAGGTTGTTGCGTTTCGATCGTGACAGCACCGCTGGGCGTGATGGGCATCGCCGTTTACTGGAGCAATTTGCAGCAGGGGAGGCAGATGTGCTGGTTGGCACCCAGATGTTGGCCAAGGGTATGGATTTGCCTCGGGTCACTCTTGCGGCGGTGTTGGCAGCAGATGGTTTGCTGCATCGCCCTGATTTACAAGCTGGAGAGCAGAGCTTGCAACTTTTGATGCAATTGGCTGGTCGTGCAGGACGTGGCGAGCGGCCAGGTAATGTGCTTGTTCAGACCTATTGCCCTGATCATCCTGTGATTCACCATTTGGTGGATGGTTGCTATGGCGAGTTTCTGAAAGAAGAGGCCTGTCTTCGTCATGAGGCTGGTTTGGTGCCTTATAGCCGGGCCTGTTTGTTGCGTTTGTCAGGTGATTCAGCTGCCGTGACAGCCACAGCTGCTGCGGTCCTCGCTGAACAGATCAAACCCCTTTGTGAGGCTCAGGGTTGGTGTCTTGTAGGACCAGCGCCAGCTCCGATTGCACGGGTCGCTGGTCGAAGTCGTTGGCAACTGCTATTGCATGGTCCGGAGGAGAGTCGTTTGCCGCTGCCATCAGGATCGACTCTTTGGAATGGATTGCCCCGTGGGGTTTCCTTAGCGGTGGACCCAGATCCAATTCAGCTTTGATTAGGCCATCATCTTCAATGGTTGATGTTGTTGGAGGTCCGTTCGAGGGGCATTTTGAGCACGCCGAAGCCGAGTCTGAGCTGAACGTTTTGCAGGATCAGGCTGGTCTTCAACAGCTCCATTACCCAAGGGTTGCCAACCTCGAGTCGGCTGGAGCGTTTGCGATCAAGGTCTAGCTGCTGAGGGTCGCCTTGCTGTAGAGGCCAACTCAGATCCCCGTCAGGGTTGTTGGTGAGTCTTTGGCTGGTTACTGGGTTCACTCGTTTGGCCTTAAGAGGCTCATCTCGGTGGTATGGCCAAGCCACTGAGCAGCATGGTTAACCCGATGAGAACGAGCAAGACCAAGATTAAGAAGCCCAGATTGGGGGCTTTTGTTGGTCCGGTGGCTGGCGGTGGCGGCGGTGCTGGCCGCAGTGAAGGTCGACGGGCTGAGACAGGGCGTGCAGCCGTTGTGGCTGTCATGTTTAAGTTCGGCAAGCGTATCGACCAGTTGGCAGGCCGTTGCAAGCTTGGTGCTTCCAACACGATCAGTAGCTGTTTCGCGTTCTGGCGAAGTTCGAGGTCTTTGCAGCGGGTGAGAAGACGACAGGTTGCGAGGGCCTTGCGCTCGTCGCCTTGCCCCATCCAAGCAGTAACCATCAGCATTCTGATCCTGGCCCCCTCCGCATGGGGCAGTGGATGGTTTGCTGCCAAAGGCTCTAATAGAGCAAGGCTTTGGCCATAGTCTCCGCGGGCGAGGGCGGCTTCAGCCTCGGCCAGATTCGCGTGCATCGCTCAGCTTCGACCGACCACCATGGTGCCGATGCCGGCGTCGGTGAACACCTCGAGAAGCAGGGCGTGTGGAACACGTCCATCGATGATATGGGCAGCGCCGACCCCTTGAGCTAAAGCTCTGATGCAGCATTCGGTTTTTGGGGTCATGCCGCCAGTCACCACCCCTTCAGTGATGAGCTGGCGTGCTTCAGAGAGACGCAACTGATGAACAAGGGAACTTGGATCATCCCGATCTAGCAAGATGCCTGGGGTGTCGGTTAGCAGGATTAGTTTCTCTGCTTCAAGAGCGGCGGCGATCTCACCGGCGACCGTGTCTGCATTGATGTTGTGTGAGCAGCCCTCAACAGTGGCCGCCACACTTGAGATTACTGGTACATAACCCTTTGCGAGAATTGGTTCAAGTACATCGGTGTTGACTCGGGCTACATCTCCGACGAGGCCATGGCTGCCGTCGCCCCAGGGTCGGGCTTCAACCAGACTCCCGTCACTGCCACTAAGGCCAACAGCCTTGGCCCCCAGTTGGTTGAGGCCATTAACGATTTGCTTGTTAACGCGTCCAACTAAGACCATTTCCACCACGTCCATGGTGTCTGCATCGGTAACGCGAAGGCCATCGCGGAATTGTGCTGGGATCTCAAGCCTTTCCAGCCATTGATTGATCTCTGGTCCGCCGCCATGAACCACAACGGGCTCTACTCCAACACTGACGAGTAGGGCAAGGTCGCGAAAAACCGCTTCCTGCAAATTGGCGTGGGCCATGGCGGCTCCGCCGTATTTGATAACAATGCGCCGTCCGCTAAAACGTTGGATGTAAGGGAGGGCTTCGCTAAGCACAGAAACCCTGAGGGAGTCATCCTCTGTAAGCCTTCTCGCGGAGTTGGTTTGGCAGGGCTCAACCAGCGCTGCAGCAGATTTAGCTGACTCCATCTTGACCTGCTAGTTCATCATCCTTGTTGATTGGCAGCAGGATGAGATCCAGAACCCCCGCGCTTGGAGATTTCAGTTCGGCGTGCAGGCCTTTGGCAAAGAAGCGGCCCAATCGTTCCTGGCGTTCCTGCCAGAGATCGAGTGGCACAGCACCCAGATTGAATCTCAACCGTACGCCGTACCCCGCGGCAGTTTCTAGTTCTTCAATCTCTTGGAGCTGAGGGGGGTTGTCTTTATCCCAGAGTTTGAGCGCTTCTAAGGACGTCTCAAGATGGGCTTTCTGTCCATAACGCCAGCGGGTTACATCCCAGACGAGTTTGCCCAGTTCAGGTGCTCCCTTCTCCCTGGCTTGACGCAGAACTGCGGCTGGAGTGACGCGTTTAGCAGGGGGGAGTTCAGAGGATTTTAGTGCTAGTCCTCCTATGAGGATGGGCACTCCATAGAAGATGGTTGGCAGGCTGAGGTTGGCATTGCCATTTGTGTAGGCCACCGCACCAACAACTGCAAGTACACCACCTGCCACGGTGACGAGGCTGCCTGGAGAGAACAGATCATTCATGGCGTTTATTCTGACGCTTTAGCCTCCAGGCTGAGGGTAAGGATCCGTTGCAAATGGCTTCAGTTCATCCCTCTGATAGCGACTTATCTGAGTTGATCACTCAGTTGGATGCTGATCGAGCTTGGTTGCTGGAGCAGATTGATCGTGGCCGTTGGGTTGAGTTGCGCCTTGACTTGGCTGCTCTGGAGAGGGAATTGGGCCAGCTGTTGACTCGAGCTGCCGAGGGCCTTGAAGACGAGAACAGCTTCGGGTAATGAATGCGTTCAGAAGGGAATGTCATCGGTGTCTGGCACCAGTGGGGCACTATTCCAGCTGGCAGCTTCTGGTTCTGCAGTTGTTACCGGTTTGGGTGTTGGCGTCTCGGCTATCGGTAGAGGTCGTGAGGTCTGGTTGGTTGTAGTGCTAGTAGGTCGTTCTGGGCTACTAGCAGTTTGACCAGCTTGGCCGGAGAGGGAATGAAGACGCGCGAGCGTGAATTCGGCGCGCTTTTCCTTGGTGCCATCTTGGCGGGGAACTGTGTTCATTCGTAGTCGCCCTTCAATCACAAGCCTTTGGCCAACTTGGACGCGGTTTTGTAGATCCTGGGCAAGGTTGCCCCATCCCACCACCTTGAGTTGACCAGGGGCAGTGTCGACACGAAGTGCATCGAAGCGCACCTCCATTTCGGCGATCGGTGTTTGGTTGTCTTGGGTATAACGAATGGTTGGTGCCTGGATCACTTCCACTTCAAGTACGCAGTGGTTCATGTCCTTCCCTTGGAGTGAGAGTCATTTTGATGCAAGGTTGCAGGAATGACCAGCCGCATGTCTGGTTGCTATCTGGGACTGGTGAAGGACCTGTTTTGGTGGCCGCTTTGGTGGCTCAGGGATGGCGAGTCAGTGTCAGTGTCGTCAGTGCTAGCGCCGCAGGGGCATACGCAGGTCTGTCCTTGGAAGATCTTTGGACGGGCCCCCTCGACGGAGTGGAAGGGATACTCGGGGTGCTTGATCAGGCTCGTCATCGCCATCAAGGTTTTGATTGGGTGGTGGATGCGACCCATCCCTTTGCAGTCAAGATCAGTACGGATCTGCAGCGGGCCTGTCAGGAATTCGCTCAGCCTTTGTTGCGCTTTGAGCGTCCCATGGAGGGTTGTGGAGAAGCATCCCTGATCGCGAGCTCGGCTGATTTGGCAAGGCAAACATTGCAAGGAAGTCGATTGTTGATGGCTCTTGGGGCAAGGCATCTTGGCCAGGCTGTTAGGGCAGCTCGTCAGGCTGGAGCTCAAGTGTTTGCTCGTGTGCTTCCTTCGCCGGAAAGTCTTCGACATGCTTTGGCGAGTGGCTTGCCCGAGCACCATCTGGCTGTGGTGCGTCCGCTGCAGGGGCAATCTCATGGCGAACTGGAGTCAGCCTTGTGCCGGCGCTGGTCGATTACAGCAGTGGTTTGCAGGCAGTCGGGGGGGGTGACGGAGCAGCTCTGGCACAAGATCTGTCGGCAGCAGGGTCTTGGCCTTTGGTTGATCTCCCGGCCACAGCCCTGCGGTGCAGCAGAAGCCATCGGTAGCGTTGAGAGCCTGCTCAATCGGCTCTCAACCGATCCAGTAGCTCCACTGTGCTGACGTTCTTCGCAAAGGTCTTCATGGTTGATCGAGGATCCTCATCGACACTGGTTTTGGTGTTGACCACAGAGGCAAACGCAAACCTGGCCGAGGGATTGGCCAATGAGCTCTTGGCTCGCAGGTTGGCGGCCTGCGTGAGTTTGCAGCAGATTCAATCCCACTACTGTTGGCAGGGGAAGCTGGAACGAGCGCAGGAAGTGCAATTGCTGATCAAGACCAGTCAGGATCAGCTGGATGCACTGCATCAGACGATTAAAGAGTTACACAGCTATGAGACCCCAGAGTGGATTTACTGGTCAGCCACTGCAAGTGATCCTTACGCTGCTTGGGTAGCAGCAGCTGTGGAACCTGTTGAAGGGTGAAACAGCCCTTTAATTAGTTCAGATGCTTCGCTACTAATTCCGGAAGCGACACCTGTGAGCGAGGACCGAGTTGAGTGATCACCTGGCCGGCGCAGATGGATCCAATTTGTCCACAGGTTTCCAAAGGGGTTCCCTGGGTGTAACCGTGTAGGAAGCCACCGGCGTAGAGATCACCTGCACCTGTGGTGTCAACCACGTTGCCAAGTTTGTAGGCAGGAATATCCCAGCGTTGATCACCAGCGAGCACGACAGATCCGTGCTCGCTGCGGGTGAGGGCTGCCACCTTGCAGCGGCCTTTCACTTCTTCCAATGCAGCCTCGAAGCTGACACTCTTGTAAAGAGAGGTGATTTCGCTGTCGTTAGCAAACAGCAGATCAACGTGGCTATCAACCAGCTCGAGAAAGCTGTCGCGATGCCGATCAACGCAGAAGCCATCGGAAAGAGAGAGGGCTACTTGGCCTCCTGAATCACGACAGACTTGTGCGGCAGCGATGAAGGCTTTTTTGGCTGCCGGACTGTCCCATAGATACCCCTCGAGGTAGAGCACCTTGGCTTGGCGAACCATTGACAGGTCTAAATCTTCAGGGTCCAGCTGGACCGAAGCTCCTAGATAGGTACACATGGTGCGTTGCGCATCAGGGGTGACCAGGATCAGACAGCGAGCCGTAGAAGGACCATCACTTGCTGGTGGAGTCTCGAATCGAGCGCCTACTGAACGGATGTCGTGGCTAAAAATGCTGCCTAGTTGATCATTTTTGACACGACCGATGAAGCCTGCCTTCCCGCCGAGCTGCGCCAGACCTACCAGGGTGTTGGCGGCCGATCCACCTGAAGTCTCTAGACCTGGTCCACTGATGGAGTAAAGCGCTTCTGCTTGGGCTTCATCCACCAAGGCCATATTGCCTTTACTCAGACTGTGCGCATCAAGGAAGGCATCGTCTGCCTGCACCAGCACGTCCACGATGGCATTGCCTATTCCAACCACATCGAGAGGACGATCACTGAACCTGGGGATAGCCATGGAGGGATGCATGGGAAACCTCAGAAGTATCGATCCCCGTCCACCAACTGTTTTGAGGAAGGGCTTAGGCGCTTAGGAGAGCCCGTTTGGGACCGTGGATCGGATCTTCTACAACGATTGTTTGATCACGGTTGGCACCTAGGGAGACGATGGCAATCGGCACTTCCATCAGGTCGGCGAGGAAGCGCAGATAGTCCATCGCTGTGGTTGGTAGGTCTTCAAGACGGCGGCAGTCTGCAGTGGAGCATTGCCAGCCTGGCAGGGTCTCGAAGATTGGATGACAGCGGGCAAAGTCTTCTGCGCTGCTAGGGAAGTGTTCAATTCGTTCACCATTGAGTTCGTAGGCCACGCACACTCGGATTTCGTCGAGCTCATCAAGCACATCGAGTTTGGTAATCGCCAGGCAATCCAGGCCATTCACTGCTACTGCGTAACGACCAATGACTCCATCGAACCAGCCGCAGCGTCTGCGGCGGCCTGTGGTGGTGCCGAATTCACCTCCCCGGTCACAGAGCTGTTCATTGATGCTTCCTTCCAGTTCTGTAGGAAAAGGACCTTCTCCTACACGGGTGGTGTAAGCCTTGGCAACACCGATCACTCGATCGATCAGCGTGGGTCCGACTCCAGCTCCGATGCATGCACCGCCTGAGATTGGATTGGAGGAGGTGACATAGGGATAGGTGCCGTGATCAAGGTCTAAAAGGGTCCCTTGAGCTCCTTCAAAAAGAATGTTTTTGCGGCTGCGGGCAGCTTGATGAATGGTTTGAATACAGTCGACAACGTGTGGAGCAAGCCTTTGGCCATAGCCGAGGTATTCCTCGATGACCTGCTCTGAGTCAAGTGGTGCTACTCCATAAATTTGTTCGAGTAGACGATTCTTTTCTTGTAGAGGGCCACGCAGTCGTTCTCGTAGTCGTTGGCTATCTAAAAGATCCAGTACGCGAATGCCGTTGCGTTGGGATTTATCGGCATAGGTGGGACCGATGCCCCGTCCAGTAGTGCCGATACGTTGATCGCCACGTTGTTGCTCCATCGCCTCATCCAAGAGGCGGTGATACGGCATCGTTACGTGGGCAGTCGACGCCAGTTGAAGACCTGAGATATCAATGCTGTTCTCAAGCAGCATGTCTAGCTCCTTGAGCATCACTTTGGGATCGATGACTGTGCCAGAGCCGATGAGGCAGATTGTTTCTGGGTAAAGGATTCCTGAGGGAATGAGGTGCAGTTTGAGCACCTGGTCATCCACAACGATTGTGTGGCCGGCATTGACGCCACCTTGATAGCGGACGACAACATCAGCTGAACGGCTTAGGAGATCGGTGATCTTGCCTTTTCCTTCGTCACCCCACTGCGCACCGATGACGACAACATTGGCCAAGGACACTGCGGCCCGAAGCCGCCGTTATTCACAAACGGGGATCTTCCCAGATATCCCTGCCTTAAGTCAAACAGTGATTACCTAGCAGTTGATTTATCTGCCTCTTAATACAGTTTGTTCTGCCTTGGCAAGTTCTTTAGTGATCCGATTTTGAAGTTCTTCCGGTAGGGGGCGGTTGGCGAAGTTGTTGTAATGACCAGCTAGAGAATTGAGGGCTGTCTGCATGGTGGTGAAGGACTGCAGGTTATTCACCTTGGAGCGAGGCCGATATCGGGCGATGTAGTTGTAGCTCAGGTCACGAGCCTCCTCTTGCGCTGCTGAAAAGCCTTCGTCGTCCGAGGACAGGGCGATTGCGTCTTGCAGGTTGTGAGCCACGTTGACTGTGTCGTCTACATAGTTTCCGGACAATTGGATCTCGGCTGCATTGGCGCTTCCGTTGGCTGTGAGCATCAGGCAAAGGACAAGGCAGATTGCCAATCCTGCCCGCATCAACTGCTTGGCCATGTGATGCAAGGCAGTAGTCATCCGGTTCATTCCATTCCCAAGAATTTTAAATGGCTGGTCAGACCCTTGTGTTTTGGTTCGCTGCTATCTCTTTAACCAGTGCGGTAAAGGCCTGTTTTGCAGAAAGTATTTGAACCTTGCGGCTGGATCTTTGAATCAGTTCCACCTGCCCCTTGACGGCATCTCTGCCAACCACGACTCGCCAAGGGATACCGATCAGATCAGCATCTTTGAATTTCACGCCGGCGCGTTCAGTCCTGTCATCAAGTAGCGCTTCGATATCAGCTGCTTGTAGTTCGCTGTAAAGCTGTTCGGCCAGCTTTTGCTGAACCTCATCCTGGATGTTGGCTACCACGATGATGACCTCAAATGGGGCTATAGCTAGAGGCCAATTCATGCCAGCTTCGTCATGGTGTTGTTCCACAGCGGCCTGGGCAAGTCTGGAAATCCCGATGCCGTAACACCCCATCCAGAAAGGCTCCTGAGTGCCCTGGTCATTGGTGAAACAGGCCTCTAGGGCTTCTGAGTACTTGCGACCTAATTGGAAAATGTGTCCTACCTCAATGCCTCTTCTCTCCTCCAGAATCTGGCTGGAGTCATGGATACAGCGATCGCCAGCCTGCGATTTGCGTAGATCGACGCTTTTGGGCACTTCCCCGAGTTTTGACCAGGTCATGCCAGTTCGATGCTGATTGCTTTGATTGGCACCGCAGACAAAACAGTTCAGCTCAGTAGCTGTCGGGTCAGCTAGGCGTAGGAAATGTTTTGTCCAGCTTGTGGCTCCGCTTAACAGGGCATCGTCTAGGTCAGGCCCTATCGCCCCAAAGGGCCAGGCTTCAAGCTTTTGTGCAGTGATTTGATCGGCGCTGATGGGGGCCACATCGAGCACCCCCTTGTTTAGTTCCCTGCTTAGGGCGTTGATCAGCTTTACCTCATTGAGTTGCTGGTCTCCTCGGATGCTTACAAGGACTGGTTGAAGTTCACCATCTTCGATGCGGGCCAGCATGACCAGCACCTTCACCACTTGAGACGGAACAAGGCCCTGGGCGGTACACAGTGTCTCGATCGTTCCCTGTTCGGGTGTATCAAGCAAGGCAACTTTTGAAGCAGGCAGGGGGATGGCTTTTGGTGGATGAGAGACGGCCTTTTCTTGGTTGGCGGCGTAGAGGCCATCACCACTGATCAGGATCAGGTCTTCGCCAGCATCCGCTGTGACCATAAATTCTTGAGACGAGGCTCCACCGATGGCTCCGCTGTCGGCTTCCACGGCGACGGTTTCGAGTCCGCAACGGGAGAAGATTCGTTTATAGGCCTCATCCATGGCTCTGTAGGTCATGGCGAGGTCTGCTTCGCAGGAATGGAAGGAATAGGCGTCCTTCATGATGAATTCGCGGCCGCGCATCAGGCCAAAACGTGGGCGGATCTCATCGCGGAATTTGCTTTGGATCTGATAGAGCGTTACAGGAAGCTGTCGATATGAGCGCAGCAGGTCTCCGGCAAGACTTGTGATCACCTCTTCATGGGTGGGGCCGAGTCCGAGTTCTCGTCCTTGGCGGTCTTCAAGGTGGAACATCAGGCCTTCGCCGGCCGTATACCCCTGCCATCGGCCACTACGCCGCCAGAGTTCTGCAGGCTGCAATTGAGGTAACAAGGTCTCCAGAGCACCAGTGGCATCCATTTCCTCCTGCACAATCGCTGTGATTTTGCGCAGGACCCGCCACATCAGGGGTAGGTAGGCATAAATGCCTGAAGTCACACGACGGATATATCCCCCTCTGAGCAGCAATTGATGGGAGGCGATTTCCGCGTCAGCTGGTATGTCGCGCAACGTCACCAGCATCAGGCGGGAGACGCGCATGAATCGGACCTCAGTGGATCGGGGAAGCTACCATCCGCGGTCTAAAAAGCCGATCGCGAAACTGTCTCAAGGCGCCGAATCGGCCTGTACGAGATGAGTCTCACCTGCTAATGTCGCGCAACATTAAGAAGCGGGTAGTAGATCTCATGTTTGATGGCTCGGTCAATTCTGATTCTCCTCTGCCCAGCCCTTCTTCAGATTTAAGCAAAGATATTAATGCTGTGATGGCTCAATCTGATGCGCTTGTTGGGATCGATGACGTTCAGAAGTCTTTGAATCGTTCAAGGGCTTCGGTGTATCGCTACACAAATACAGATCCACGCAACCTCAATCCTTCGTTTAATCCTCGCAAGCTCAATCCTGAGTATCGAAGCGATCAGAAAGATCCCCTTCTTTTTCATCCAAATGAAGTCGCCCGTTTCGCAAAGGATGTTTTAAGGATCAAAGAAGTCACTGTTGAGGTTCTTAATTCCCCCTCAACAGCAACGCAACAGGTTCTTGGATCAATCCTTGAGGAGCTGCGTGCGATTAGGTCACAGCTTGATGGATTGAATGATGCACCGTCAGATTTGGCCGCTCATCGGGAGCGGCAGGATCGTCCTGCTGCATAACGTCTCTTTCGGTGACAGAATATTTTGTAGCGGTTTCCGGCAATGGCTTGCCCAGACCCTGAAATCGCCCCGATGAAGGTGGCTGATGCTATCCCTTACACCGGGTCGTTCTAAACCACCCCTGCATGGATCCTGACCCAGCCTCAGTTGCAAGCCCCTCGTCTAAGGGTGAGGAGTCGTCCAGATCACATCATGATTCTGGTCTCATTGGACCAGATCCTGAAGATCCTTTCAGTTTGAGTGCGCCTTCGATTGCGTTGCTGGGTTTGACTATTGCCATCGCAACCGTTGGAGTACCCCTCGCGGCAGTTTTGACAGATCGGTCTGCGGGGAGGGAAAGCATGGTTCCCACAGCCTTGGAGAAAGATGGATCTAAGCTCTCTACTCCCATCTCCTTCACCCGGGTTGGTCAACCTGTTGGTGGAGATTCCGGCGGGAAGCCGGAACAAGTACGAATATTTCGATGAGGCTGGTGTGATGGCCCTCGATAGGGTTCTTCATTCCTCGGTTCGCTACCCGTTTGATTACGGCTTCATCCCCAACACCCTTGCTGAAGATGGTGCACCTCTTGATGCAATGGTGATCATGGAGGAACCCACATTTGCTGGCTGTCTGATTAGGGCACGACCAATCGGGGTTCTTGATATGCATGATTCCGGGGCTTATGACGGCAAGTTGTTGTGTGTTCCCGTTGCTGATCCCCGTCAACGGTCGATCAGCAGCATTCGGCAGATTTCAGCCAGTCAACTGGAGGATGTGGCTGAATTCTTCCGCACTTACAAAAATCTTGAGGGGCGAGTTGTTGATATCGGTGGCTGGAGAGATTCAGAAGCTGTTGAGCCTCTGTTGGAGACCTGCGCCAAAGCTGCGCAGGTTAAGCTGAAAAAGTAACTATGAACCCTAATCGCTTGATTGAACGAGTTCATTCTTTGCTGGCCAGTTAAATCATGCTCAACTCAATAAGGATTTATAGCTATTCGCGCTGCGCTACTTGTCGGAAGGCCTTGACCTGGCTGCAGGAGCATCAAATTGTGCATGATCTTTTCGACATCGTTGAGACACCTCCTAGTCGAGAGATGCTTCGTGGCGCCAGTAAGCAGTTAGCAAGCCGCAAACTTCTCTTCAACACAAGTGGTGTAAGTTATCGCTCGCTTGGCGCGGATGCAGTCAAGGCCATGAGCGATGACGAGGCGCTCGATGCACTTGCCTCCGATGGCAAGTTGATTAAACGTCCTTTCTTGATCACTGAAAATGGCAGTGTATTGGTGGGCTTTAAGCCGGATGTCTGGGCTGAGGTGTTGCTGCCTTGAAGCGTAAACCCTTAGAAATAGGAGTATATTTCGGCAAAAATAAATGTTGTTTTGATGCGATGAATTTTTTGTAGGGCTGCTAAAGGGAAAATGACAAAAGAGATCGCGAACGATGGACGTGCGATTATTGCTATTCGCAATTTGTAAAAGCCAGTAATCAATAGCCTGAAGGATGATTCGTATATTGTTTGTTCCTGGGGGATTGACTGCCATAGCAGGTGTATTACGGGCCATGAGTCATCCCTGTGCGCGAATATAATGGCCTTGTCTAAGTATTTATCTACTTTATCTGCAAGTTGATGGCAGCCTGTAAAGGATAGGGTTTGTTATCTATTCATGCTGGTGGAAGGAGATGGTTTGTGTTGGATATTTCTAGATAAAGCAGCAAGTTTTTTCAAAGAAGTTCAATTAAGTGGATCCGTATCAGGCCCAAAAGTCAAGAGATTAAAGTCGCTGAGGGTTCGCTATGCAATATTAAATGCGGAGGCAATTGTAATCTTTGTGGCCGTTTATCTTATCGCTATTTCGTTTTCTTTTATTTATGTATTTCAGGCTCTTGCTTTCTTTGGATTTCTTCTAATGGTAGCTTGCGTGATATCTTATAGTGTTATTTTATTGCCATATTCTTGCTTTTGGCTTGTCGTTTTCGCCTCGCTGAAGTTAAGACCATCGATCTCACTGATCAATTCATTAACCCCACCTTGTTCTCTGAGCTGGCGGAAGCTGGAGCGCTTGAACTCTTCAAGGAAGGCCACCATTAGTTCTTGACTACGTTCGAGAACGGGTCCCTGCTCGAGGGTGCGAGCGAGCTCTTCCCAGAAGCTATCAATAGTATCGACTCCTAGTTGCTCTAGCACCATATCCTTGCGGCCAAGTTGGTCGCCGGCATTGCGAGAGAGCTGCAGAAATGTATCGATCATTCCGGCTGCGAGTTGCCGGCTTAGTTCCGATTCGGCCTTTTCAATGACGGCAAGCCCTTTGAGTGGAGGGGGTACGATCACGCCATCCATACTTCGCTGCAAGGCGTGACTAAAGAGTGCCAAAAGTTGGGGGCGCATGCTTGGCGCTACCTCACTGAGGATTAGCGGTAGCCAGAGCCGAAGCAATTCGGCTAGTTCACGTTCTTCGTTCTTGTCCACTGATTGATGACTACAAAGACTGCGGATTCGTTGCGGCAGATGTGGTGAGCGAATGATTTCTTGCATCGCATCCACGATGCGTAAGGTGAGAACTTCAAACAGCTCCAGGGCTAATAGGGCTACGACGCCCCTGCTGATGACAGCGCGCAAAGGTTCCAGCTGAATGAGCCCAGCGCTGGATAGGCGCTCGGTAACGGGCACTACCCGCAAGAGTCTCCAGAATGGGAGGAGTAGAGGCAGGTCGATCCATCGTCGAAGCAGGGCCTCTCGCCAGCTAATGCCGGGGAAGCGACGCTTCAGGCGCATAGCCCTTAGAAGGATGTCGAGGAGAAAGAGAAGTTGGAAGGGAGTGTCGAGGCGCCAGGCATAGTCAACAGGCTGCCCGTTTTCGTTGATCGATCGCCAATAGTTGGTGGCGATCAGGGGAAGAATCTTCTCGGTCCAGAACAGTCTTTCTTGCTGCCAATCGAGGTTGTTGAGGTATTTGTTTCCCAAGAGATGGGCGGCTGCCTGCTTGGAGGAATCCATCCCAGCCCTTGCACGCAGTAGGCTTTTTAGTTTTTCAAGGGTGCCTACGTTGCCAGAGCTGACGAACGGATTCTCATCGATCAGTTGAGTCGTGAGCTCGACTTGATTAAGGCGTAGTTGTTGTGAAGCAGGACTATTGATTCCTTGCCTTGCTGCGGTTTGATCGAGTTGGCTGAAACGTTTGATATAAATCTGGGTGTCTCTATGCGGTTTGATGCCTTTAACAACGTCATAGAAAGGCGTCACGTTCGGCACCCATGGCAACGGCACCATCAACGATGTCGAGGGCAGGAGATAGAGATTGCGGTGTAACCAGAAATTGCGTAGCGGAATGTAGGTAACGTCGAAGAGGATCCAACTCAAGTTGGTGGCAGCGATTAGCGCCAAAACCTGATCCCAGCGCCGCCAGAACTTACGCGAGGGGGAGGGTTTCAACCCTTGCCAGCGGGGACGCACCATGGGCTGAGGTTGCTTTGATCACGCTAAGGGGCCGGACAGGCTGGCCTTATCGTTAAGCATCGAATTCATAACAGGGCTGAGTTGTCTGACGCGCAGAAGCAGGACCATCCCACAAACGATAAGGCGTCTGCTCCCCGGGGAGCATCAACCTCTAAACCTCATCCATTTTGGGATTTCTGGGGACCAGTCTTCTTCACTTTGGGCCTGTATTTCGGCATTCGTCATTACGTCGCTGAGGCGAGATACATTCCCTCTGAATCGATGATCCCAGGGCTGCAAGTCCAGGATCGTTTGCTGGTTGAGAAAGTCAGCCTTCGCAGTCGATCTCCACGTCGAGGCGAGATTGTGGTTTTCAATACTCCTTCTTCTTTTAATTCAAAATTAATTAAGCAGCTCGAGAGGCGTCGTTTGCGTGATGGTGAGATCGCAATTCCTTGCTTGCTAGTCAACCTTCCCTTTATGAACTGGATTGGACTAAATAATCCTGGCTGTGATGCCTATATCAAGCGTGTTGTGGCTGTGGGTGGAGATCAGTTTTCCATTAATCTAAGAGGAGAAGTGAGTGTGAATGGAAAGAAGATTGAGGAGCCCTATGTGACTAACTATTGCCCTATTGCAATGCAGGGAAGGGGGTCATGTAAACCATTTATCGCGACTGTTCCTAGGGATCATGTCTTGGTGTTAGGTGACAATCGAAGCAGTAGCTCTGATGGACGAATTTGGGGATTTCTGCCTGAGAAAGAGATCCTAGGGCGTGCCTTATGGCGTTTTTGGCCTTTTGATCGTTTCGGCTCACTTATTCCCTGAGTCCACATGCCACGACACGGCCTTGCAGTTGACAGCCCTGCCAGGGTTGATTAGCGGCTTTGGGGGCATCATCACTGTGTCGATCTTGGATCCAGAGCTGATCAGGGTCGAACATGAGCCAGCGCCGGCTGCCAACGGTCAAGCGTTCTTCGGGCAGGTTGAGCATTTTTGACGGTCCAAAACTCAGAGCATGCCAAAGCTGCTGTACAGACCAACCAGCTTTGACCACAAGCTCTTGCCAAAGCGCAGGCAGCACGAGTTGATGGCCTGCCAGGCCAGGCTCAAGTTGATTGGGAGGCAGTTGGGTATCTTCCTCATCCAGGGGTATGGCATGGACAGCCACGGCCGTGAGGGTGCCATTGGCGAGGGCCTTGATCAAGGCGGCTCGATCTCTAGGACTGCCAAGAGATGGGCTGACCCTCCATCCAAGCTCTGTGGGATCAAGTTTGCTTTGGTCAGTCACCAGATGCCACCAGCACACGCTGGCCATAGGCCGGGAGGGACAGGACCCCAAGATGGCGACTCCAGGGGCAGTGGCCAGGTTCATCAGTCTTAGGGAACGTTCAGGGTGCTGCCGATGAAGTTCGAGAAGTTGTCCCAGGGGGAGGGTTTCGCTGGCGAAGGGGTCAGGTGCCCAGCCCGCTCGTAGTGTTTCAACGCCTTCGCGCACCATCCCGCCACCTTGAATTTTTTCATCTCTGGGGGCGATTAACACAGGGGCTGACCCCATTTCGCCTAGCACCAGTCCTCGCTGTAGGAGAGCGATCGGCAGGATTAGATCGTCGTTTGCCAGTCCTACGGCTCCGTGTTGCACTAAATCCGCGTGGGGGGATAGTTCGCTGCCGGCACCATCTCTGCTAAAGCTGCCCCACAAGTGAATGTCGACATCGCTATTTGGATTTAAAAATCCCTGCAATCTTTCGGGGCGATCACGCCAGGAGGAACTGCGGGGTAGCAGAGCTAGTTGGCCATAACCGGCAGCAGCAGCTGCATGTCTCAGGCTTGCAAGGGTTTCGCAATGACCACTGATTGGATCTTCAAGGATGGAATGGGGGTCTACAAGACAGGGGGCGAGTAGTTGTTGGCTGGCTGATTTGGGGGGCAACCCGAGCTGTTGCGCCTGTATACGTGCCTTCGCTCCAAAGGCGATCAGATGGTTGTCTCTGATCAGCACAGCATCTTCAACGACAGGTTGATCCGACCCGTGCAGGATCCTTATGGGGTCTAGAAGTTGTGCCCCGGGCATCACGTTAGAGCGCCCCAGCAGCTGTGCGGTCGAGCACACCACCAAGGTGAGAGGTGAGGTTGAGAGAGGTCACCACTGCAGGTTGGCCGGGATCTGTAGCGATGTCGACCACCGTGACACCTCCATTTCCTTGTTTGACTGCCCAGATATCAGCCGGGGTCATTCCGAGTAGATGGCAGAGAATCGTTTTGTTGACAGCGTCATGAGCCACCACGAGCGCTGTTGCTTCTGGAGCCAGGCTGTTGGCGATCTTGTTCCAGCAGGCCACTGAACGCTTCCATACATCCTGGATGGTTTCGCCTTCGGGCATCTGCACCGTCTGCGGAGCTTGTTTCCAGGCGTCTAGCAGTTCAGGCCAGCCGGCTTCAATGTCTGATTCCAGCTTCCCTTCCCAAAGGCCATGGCCGATTTCCACCAGCCCCTGGGTGACTTCGAGTTGGACATCTGGATGGTGCTTGAGGATGGCTTTCGCCGTTTGTCTTGGTCGGGTCATCGAACTGCTGTAGGCCTGATCGATCAACACATCGCTTAGGAATGCACCGGCTGCGGCGGCTTGCGCGAAGCCATTTTTATTCAGCGGGATGTCGATTTGGCCTTGGAACCGGCCTTGTTGGTTCCAGTCGGTTTCACCATGGCGCACAAGGATCAGTCTCGGACCCTTCCCTTTGCTGGGTAGTTGCTGATGCAAGTGAACGGTGCTGTTGAGGCATTCGACTTGTGCTTGATGGGATTGCTCTGAGAGGGGTATCAGGTTGAACACCGAGAGTGAGGCGTTATCGAGGCGCAGTCGTCGCAAGCCTTGGTTTGGCTCACCAAGGAGAACAAGGATTAAGCAGCGCAGGATGCAATTGTGCGAAACAACCAGAACTGTTTCGTCACCCTCCAGTGGGTGACGTTGAATGAGTTTCCGTAGGAATTCACGAGCCTGTTCCATCAGCTCGCCAATGGGTTTATAGGGATTGCCGTCTTCTCGCTTGAGAACCAATTCCTGTGGTTGTTGCTTCCAGGTGCGATAGGCATCTGGGAACATGCTCTTTACCTCATCGCTGCAGAGACCACTCCATGGAGCCAGGTCGATTTCCAGTAACCCATCATCGAAGCAAGGCCTGAGATCACTGCCTTTGCTTGCTAGTAGGTTTGTTGTTGTGGATGCGGCACGCTTCAGAGGGGAGCTGTAAACAGCATTGATTTGGATTTCTTTCAGGGCTTGTCCAGTTTGACGGGCCTGTTCTTGGCCTTGCGAGGTGAGCGTGGAAAGATCACTGCGACCCTGAATCCGTCGCTCGCGGTTGAAGCTGCTCAGCCCATGACGGACGAGGAGAAGACGCAGGGGCACCGGCAAAGATGTTTTGACGCGGCCATCGTATGGGGCCCCCTGCCAGCGCAGTATGGGATGGTCGTCGGCGATGCCCTTGAGGGAGTGTTGAACAGCTGTCAGCGCGCTGTGCTGCGGCCAGCGAGAATCAGCTTCAATTGATGCCTGGTCGTTGAGCTTTGATCCCCTGTTCAGCCTGATCAGGCGATACACCCGTGAGCCGCTTTGGAAAGTCGGACTGGCTTTCGTATCACTGATGTTTGCGGTTTTGATTTGGTTTGTGGGGTTGCAAGACAGCTTCAGCAGGCCGTCAGTGACCCCAACCATCTCCATGCAGCAACAGGAGATGGCTTTGCTTGCTGATCAGGCCGTCCCTGCAGCCATTAGGCCTCTGCTGGTGGGTGAGGATCCAACATTGGCTTTGCAAGAAGCTCTCGGTGAGATCCCTCTCAGTCAGATGAATGACCGCCAGAGGCTGTTGCTCGCCGGACTCCAATCTTCAGGGGCAGAACGTCGTGAGCTCCTGGCTGCTTCAGTGCAGTCACCGTTACTGATCCCTCTAGAGCAGGCGCTACTGGCTAGTAAGCAAGAAGGGGGCTTGTCACTTGCTGATCGTGAGGCGCTTGGCTCATTAAGCGGGGACCCTTTGCTTCAGCAGGTTGGTTGCTTTGCTCTTGGCGGGGATCGCGATGACTGCGTGAATCCCCGTGTCGCATCGAGCATGGCTTTGCGGCTGGTCTTGAGCGTGGTGTTACCGGCGGCGGCTCTACTTGCCGGTACTGCGCTTTTGTTGCGTCATCTTTGGATGTTGTTGCGCAAGTCTGTTGCTCCCTGGCCACTGCTTCAGGCCTTACCACTTTCCTTAACGGACATGGTGCTCCTGATTGCCTGTGGATTTGTGGTCTTGGGTGAGGTGATTGCTCCCGCTTTCGTGGCTCCGCTGAGTGCCTTGATGACGAGGGGGATGGACAGCCCCTTGAGCAAAGCGTTGACAGTGGTGATTGGCTACGGCGCTTTGGCACTACCGCCATTGTTGATTCTGCGTCAGCAGCTGCGAAGTCTGCAGGCAACTGATCGGCCCGTTGATGGATGGTTGCAGTGGCGTCTGCAGCCTTGGGGTTCAGCGTTGCTGAAGGCAGGTCGAGGCTGGTTGATGGTGATGCCGTTGGTTCTCTTGACTGGATGGCTGATGGGATTGCTGTTGGGGGATCAAGGGGGAAGTAACCCCTTATTGGAACTGGTACTGCGCAGCAAGGATCCATTGGCCTTGATGTTGCTAGCCACCACCGCTGTGATTCTGGCGCCTCTCTTTGAGGAGTTGGTTTTTCGTGGTGCGCTTCTGCCTGTATTGGCGAAATCTTTTGGTCCGCTATGGGGTGTGGTAACTAGCGCGTTGGTGTTTGGTGTGGCTCACCTGAGTGTTGGTGAATTACCACCGCTGTTTGTGTTGGGCTTGGGACTCGGTCTATTAAGGCTTAGTTCAGGTCGTCTTTTGCCTTGCGTGCTGATGCATGCCCTCTGGAATGGGGTTACTTTCATCAATCTTTTGCTGCTTGGCGGATAACTGAACTCTTCAATCAGCCTTGATTGTCAGCGACTTAGCCTTGCGGAGGCTTATTGAGGGTGGTTCACTGATTTATTAGAGTGGATTATTAGGTGGTTGCCGCACTTCAACAGCGTTCGGTAACGGCTAACCGTGCTGTTTCTCGGGCACGTTCTGTCCGCACACTTGAGCTGATCCAGGGATCCTTGTCTTCAAGGAAGGTGGCTCGCCAGTCGCCAGTCCTGGCAGGACTGCATCGGGCTGCTGATGGTGCATTGATCGGTGCTTTGGTTGCTGCGGCATTGATGTCCGCTCTCACGCTGCATTGGCAGCATCGTTGGACGATTGCTTTCAACAGGCTGGAGACCACTCGCTCATTGGCTCATCGTCTTACGGAGTCAACCGCGATGATTGAGCGTCACTTGTTGGTTGAAACCAGGTTGCCTCAGTCGATGGTTCCCACAAAGGTTGCCAACCTTCTTTACCTCGATCGCGCTGCGAATCCGTCTGGTGGTGTTGTTTCTGGAGAGTCGCAACTGCTTAGCCAATTGATGGGCCAACCCATTAATCACGGCTACTGATGCCTGCCTCAAAGGCTCGTCGCTCACGAAGCTCCAGGAGGCGTGCCCAGGACGTGATTGCGTTGGAATCAGTTCCTGCTCATCGGATGCGATGGGTGTTTTCCATCCTCTGCGTTGGGCTGATTGGACTTGTGGGCCGGATGGCTTGGCTGCAGGTTCTGCAAGCACCGGAACTTGAAGCCCGTGCAAGGGCTTTGCAGACCCAGCGAACCCAACCGATTGGAACACGGCGTTCAATTGTGGACCGCAATGGACGGCTGGTGGCTCTCGATGAGGAACGCTTTCGGCTTTGGGCTCATCCTCGTTATTTTAATTTCCCCGGGGATGATCCCGGTTTGATTCGTAAGCCACTGGATGTTGCTCGCAAGCTCTCCGGGGTGTTGGCGATTCCTGTTGCCGAATTGGTGCAGCGATTTGGCGACCGTCCTTCTGGTGTGAAGCTTGCTGAAGGATTGGATCAGGACATCGTCAATGAAATCCGCAACCTTGGTATCAGTGGTTTAGATCTTGAGGCTTATCCACAGCGGCTCTATCCGCAGGGCTCTCTGTTTGCCAACGTGGTGGGTTTTCTTAATTTGGATCGCGTCCCACAGGCGGGATTGGAGCAAAGTCGCCACGAGGATTTGTTGCGTCATGAACAGGTTCGCAGCATGCGCCGAGGAGCGGATGGCACCCCCCTTCCTGACGACCTGGCTCCGGGAGTGTTTTATGGCGATCATCTAAGCCTGCAGCTCACTTTGGATGCTCGTTTGCAGGAGCTGGCGGGGCAGGCACTTGTGGCCCAGGTCAAAGAGTGGAAGGCAAAGAAGGGAGTGGCCATCGTGATTGATGTCACCAATGGAGAGTTGCTGGCGCTGGCGTCCACACCCACATATGACCCAAACAAGTATTGGAAATATTCGCCCTCTCTCTTTCGCGAGTGGTCCGTTCAGGACCTTTATGAACCTGGTTCTACCTTCAAGCCGATCAACCTTGCCCTTGCTCTTCAGGAAGGTGTGATTGATCCGGGGGGAATGGTGAATGACAACGGATCACTGAAGATCGGTGGATGGCCAATCTCCAACCATGATCGTAAGAGCCATGGGGTGATCGACTACGCCAAGGTGCTGCAGGTTTCTAGCAACGTCGGCATGGTGAAGATCATGCGTCAGCTCAAACCCTCGCTGTACTGGGATTGGTTGCGACGGCTAGGACTTGATGTCAAGCCCGATACCGATCTGCCGGGGGCTATTGCAGGTCAGTTAAAGACGAAGGAGCAATTCGTGGCTCAGCCAATTGAGCCGGCCACGGCGGCATTTGGACAGGGACTGTCGCTCACGCCACTGAAGCTGGCTCAGTTGCATGCCTTGATTGCCAATGGTGGCCGACTGGTGAGTCCCCACATCACCAGGGGATTGCGGGCGGGAGAAGCGTTGGCTCCACGCGCCGCCGCAACAACTGGACATCAACTACTGCGCCCAGATGTCACCAGGATTGTGCGGGACTGGATGGAATCGGTTGTAGAGACAGGGAGTGGGGAAGGGGCGAAAACACCTGGTTATCGCATTGGTGGCAAGACCGGCACTGCTCAGAAAGCACTGAATGGGGTTTATTTGCCAGGAGCAAAGATTTGCAGTTTTGTTGCCCATCTGCCGGTTGACAATCCTCGCTATGTGGTGGTCGTTGTGGTGGATGAACCCCAGGGAGGCAATGCTTATGGGTCCACGGTGGCGGTGCCTGTGGCGAAGCAGATCATTGATGCTTTGCTGGTGCTTGAAAAAATCCCACCTAGCACTGAGCAGACCCATTCTCAGCCGGCCAAAGGCTAAGTCTTGGCAAATCTTCGATGGTGAGTTCTGAACCTGGGCTGTCAGCAAAAGAAACGCCGCTAGCTTAAAGATCTTGCGAGACGTTCTGCTTCATGGCCACACTCCTTGAGCAGCTTTCCACCATGACCGTGGTCGTGGCGGATACCGGTGATTTGGACGCGATTAGAAAGTTCACCCCCAGGGATGCCACGACCAACCCTTCATTGATCCTTGCGGCGGCTCAGATTCCTGCTTATCAGAGTTTGATCGATGAGGCTCTTCACTCCTCCCGTCAGTTATTGGGCAACTCTGCAGCTGTGGAGGAGGTGGTCCATGAGGCTCTCGATGAGATTTGTGTAATCTTTGGAAAGGAAATTCTCAAGATTGTTCCTGGCCGTGTTTCCACTGAAGTGGATGCTCGCCTCAGTTTCAATACTGAAGCCACAATCGCTAAGGCTCACAAACTCATTGGCCTATATAACGACGCTGGCATTACTAATGATCGCGTTTTGATCAAGATAGCTTCTACTTGGGAGGGTATAAAAGCGGCTGAGGTTTTGGAGAAGGATGGAATTCATTGCAACTTAACTTTGCTATTTGGCTTTTCTCAGGCTGTCGCTTGTGCAGAAGCAGGAGTCACTTTGATCTCTCCTTTTGTTGGGCGAATCCTTGATTGGTACAAAGCGTCTACTGGTCGGGATTCTTATGCAGGTCCAGAAGATCCTGGTGTGATCTCGGTGACCAAGATCTTTAATTATTTCAAAACCTATGATTATAAGACTGAGATCATGGGTGCGAGTTTCCGCAATCTTGACGAAATTATTGAATTGGCTGGATGTGATTTGTTGACCATCTCACCAAAGCTTTTGGATCAGCTGGGTAGTACAGAGGCTCCGCTGATGCGTAAGTTGGATGCGGTCAATCCTGTTGCTGCAGAGTCTCAGATCCATGTCGATAAGGAGAGTTTTGAGTCAATGATGAGGGCTGATCGCATGGCTTTTGAGAAGTTGGATGAAGGGATTCGCGGCTTTAGCAAGGCGATTGAAACTCTTGAGGCTCAGTTGGCGCATCGATTAGCTGTTTTGGAGGGAGGAGCGGCCTTCTGCCATGTTGTTCAGGAGATTTTCATGCTCAATGATCTCGATGGTGATGGTTGTATTACTAGAGAAGAATGGCTCGGTAGTGATGCGGTATTTGATGCCTTAGATCATGACCATGATGGCCGACTTCTTCAGGAAGATGTTCGTTCCGGGCTGGGTGCTGCTTTGGCACTAACAACAGCTTGAAGTCTTGCTTAGTAAGTTAATAAGGTGATGAGCATTTATCATCATTCCTTATAATGTTGAAAAATACTCTGCTTTGCCTGAATTGAAGCTGGAGAGTTTTTTTCTGCCATCTAGAAAGGACTAATGCTCTGAATCCCAAGATCGGTATCGTTTGATCAGAGCATGAGTGAGATCAGGGTTGGCAATCCTGCCAATCCAACTGGCATGCGTGCAAAGATACTCTCTCGCTATAAAGTTATTTTCTAAATAGGCTTCTGCTTTCTCTGCTCTTGGCGACCTATCTGATCACAGGAACGAATCGCGGCATTGGCTATGAATATTGTCGTCAGCTTCATGCTCGTGGTGACGTGGTTGTGGCTGCATGCCGTAAGCCTTCGCAGCAATTGGAAGGCTTAGGCGTGCGTATTGAGGCCGGAGTCGAGATCACTTCAGATGGATCGATTGCGCGCTTGAAGCAACGGCTTCGCAGCTTGCCGATCGATGTGCTGATCCACAATGCCGGCATTTTGGAAAGCACGACTTTGAAAGATTTTGATCCCGAGAGCCTTCGTCGTCAGTTCGAGGTCAACGCCATTGGGCCATTACGTGTCACACATGCTCTTATGGATCATCTACTTCCTGGCGCAAAAGTCATTTTGATGACTAGCCGCATGGGCTCGATCGATGACAACAGTTCCGGCGGTTCTTATGGCTACAGGATGTCGAAGGTGGCTTTGTGTATGGCAGGAAAGTCATTAGCTATCGACCTTAAATCTCAAGGCATTGCCGTGGCGCTTCTTCATCCAGGGCTTGTGCGTACCCGCATGACAGGATTCACTGATCAAGGCATTACTCCAGAAGAATCGGTTGATGGCTTGTTGGCCCGTATTGACAATCTCAATTTGGAAAACTCAGGCACTTTTTGGCATGCCAATGGGGAGATTCTCCCTTGGTAACAATTGGTTTGGTGAAGAAGTGATTGACGTTGCTTTTGGCCTGTAATTTTGCGTTCTTCGTAATCACTTGAGAGCACTCCACTGCTCACGCTGAAATTTATTCTAAATTAGAAATGCTTGAACACTAGTTATCGAACTTCGTTCGGCTAATCTTTATTTCTTTATGTAATTAACGTTGCAATAGCAACCGTTTGATCACACGCTGGGCAATGTCGCCATATCCCATCTCTCCAGAAAGGATCTGAGCAATCCGTTGTGGAGCTGTTGGCCTTTTGATCCCAAGCTGATATCCCACCTTGGGGAATCGATAAAACACCTGAGCAATCCTCTTGCCCCAGGCCATGGAGTCTCCCCACCGTTGTCGCATGGTTTGGCTGTAATCAGCCAGGTTGTTGGTATCACCGTTCAACCAATGATTCAGGCAGCGGGCTGCTTCACATCCACTCATCAACGCTGGGCGCAGACCTTCTGCCAGGAACGGATCGCATAGTGATGCCGCATCTCCCACGGCGACGACACCATCGCCATGAAGTGCTTGATGGCCGTTCCATACCCGTAAAGATGCTTCTTGTCGTTTGCCTGCTTGCGGGTCAAATCCCAGGTTCGGTAGAAGTTGTTCCAAGACGGCATCACTATCGGCGGCATTGCGGCCGATGAACGTACCTACGCCTATATTCACGCCTCCTGCCAAGGGGAAAGCCCAGGCAAAACCATGATGAACCAGCCCAAATTCAAATCGGGCTGAACCAGTTTTGAGGTTGCCTCGACCCTCCAGGCGTACAGACATGGTGCTCGCGTGATGCAGGGTTTTTGGTCCCAATCCCAAGGCTTCAGGCCAAGCTGACTGGGAGCCATTCGCCAGTACGACCGCTCTTGATTCAAGTTGTCTGCCGTCATCGGCTGTGACTTGCCATCGTTCTTTTTGTCTTTGCAAGCTTTTGACCGTAAAGGGCCGTAGCAGTTCGGCGCCTGCATCAATCGCCTGGCTTGTTAGGAGGGCATCAAGCTTTTCTCGCCGCACAATCCAAAACGGGGCGGAATCTTGCAGGTCGGCCACGACGGGATCACTGAGCTGCCAGCTGAACTCAACCCTTTCAATGACTTCATCAACGACCGATTGCAAATCAAATGGAAACCACTCCTGCACCGCAGCTGCCATGCCTCCGCCACAGGGTTTGATCGTTTGGTGTGCATTCTGTTCGAGCACTGTGACGCGTTGGCCGGCTGCAGCCAGATGGAAAGCTGCCGCAGACCCAGCGGCGCCTGCTCCGATGACCAGCACATCGGGTGTGCTCAAACCTTGAGAATGTCGGCTTCTTTTTCGGCGAGGTATTTTTCGATTTCAGTGATGAATGTGTCGGTGAGTTTTTGTATCCCATCCTGTTCATCATGGCTCTGATCTTTAGAGAGCTCAGCATCTTTTTCTAGCTTTTTCACTTTATCAATTGCATCGCGACGGATGTTGCGCAGGGCTACTTTGCCTTCTTCTGCATATCTTGCTGCCAGTTTGCAGAACTCTTTGCGGCGCTCTTCAGTTAGCGGCGGCACATTGATGCGAATGATCTTGCCGTCATTGTTGGGTGTCAAGCCCAAATCACTAGTGGCAATGGCTTTTTCAATCAGGCCCATTGATCCATTGTCAAAGGGCTGTATGGCAATCGTCTGTGAATCAGGGGTGGATATTGTTGCTAGAGATTTCAGGGGCGTTTCTGTGCCGTAATACTCAACGTTGATTCGATCAAGTAGTGACGGGTTGGCGCGTCCAGTACGGATGGTGGAGAAGTTGCGCTGTGTGGCCTCCACTGATTTGTGCATGTTGTCTTTGAGTTCCTGGTTCGACATGGCTTCAGAGAGGCGAAGGCTGGGTGAAGGGATGAGTTGGGATGGCCTGTTTAGGTTGCATTGCTGATACGGGAGCCGATTGCTTCGCCAGCCACTGCTTTGCCGATGTTGCCAGGTTCAAAGAGGTCAAATACAATGATCGGGATATTGTTGTCTTTGCATAGGGCAATGGCAGTGCTGTCCATCACCGCCAGCTCGCCGCTTAGCACTTGCTGGAAGGTGAGTGAGTCGTAGCGTTTTGCATCAGGGAAGCGTTTTGGATCACGGTCATAAACCCCATCCACCTTCGTGGCTTTGAACACCACATCAGCGTTGATTTCCGCAGCCCGAAGTGAGGCCGTGGTGTCAGTTGTGAAGAATGGATTACCGCAGCCTCCACCAAACACAACCACTCGGCCTTTCTCTAGATGACGAATGGCTCTCCGACGGATGTAAGGCTCCGCCACCTCTTGCATTTCGATTGCAGTTTGTACTCGGGTTGGTACCCCCGCTCGCTCTAAGCCGTCCTGCAATGTGATGGCATTCATCACTGTGGCCAACATGCCGACGTAGTCGGCCGTGGCCCGATCCATGCCCGCGGCAGAACCCTTTAGGCCTCGAAAAATGTTGCCACCGCCCACCACGATCGCCAATTGGGTGCCCTTGGCCACCACTTTGGCTACATCCTCTGCGATGGATTGAACAATTGCTGGATCGATGCCATAACTCTGATCGCCCATCAGCGCTTCGCCGCTGAGTTTTAGAAGGACTCGCGCGTAGGCCATTCATCGTCCAGATCCCGAAGAGAGTAGCAAGCCTTCTCCGAATCGTCCTTGAGCTGGATGGTCTGAAGGGTTGTCGATTCTCAGATTCGCTTGGATGAAGTCATCATTCCTGATCGATGCGAGAGAACGTGCTTTGTCGCAGCGATGTGATGGCAGGTCTGAGCTGTTGAGCGCTTGAAGGCATCAGACAGGATCCTTCTTGTTGGAGCGAGCTCATTGTGCACAGAGCTTTGCTGGTGAACGGTCTGTCGGTTTTTGTTGCTACAGATCAGCTATTGAATGTGCATTTAGAGGTGAGATGATTGATTGCCTCAAAACTCAATGCCTGCTTGTGCTTTGACGCCTTGCTCCTTGAAGGGGTGGTGCACCAAGGTCATTTCTGTGACCAGATCTGCACGTTCAATGAGCTCCTTTGGTGCGCCTCGGCCAGTGAGTGCTACGTGGGTTAGGGGTGGCCTTTCCGTGATCCCCCCTAGTACTTCTTCTACCTTGAGATATCCCAGTTTCATTGCCACATTGACCTCATCAAGCACTACAAGTTTGTGGGTGTTGCTGTGGAGGTAAATCAGAGCCTGTTGCCAGGCTTTTGATACCAATTGCTGATCTCTTTCCCGGTCTTGGGTTGTCCAGGTGAAGCCCTCTCCAAACGCATGCCAGCTCAAAGCGTCACCAAAAACT
Source organism: Prochlorococcus sp. MIT 1327 (assembly GCF_047304785.1). Classification (NCBI taxonomy): domain Bacteria; kingdom Bacillati; phylum Cyanobacteriota; class Cyanophyceae; order Synechococcales; family Prochlorococcaceae; genus Prochlorococcus; species Prochlorococcus sp. MIT 1327. Next base: position 2,079,548 of record NZ_CP138972.1, on the reverse strand, counting down.
TTTAACGCTTTTGCTTCGCCTGGCTGCCAACTCCCTTTAATGAATTGCACGACTGCAACATGCTCGCCATGGCCAAGGGTGCGTAAGGCTAGCCCTAGCGCTGCTGTGGTTTTGCCTTTGCCATGTCCTGTGAACACAAGGATTAGGCCTTTCTCTTTGTCTCGTTCTCCTACACGTTGGCGCTGAATGTCTTGTCGGCGCTGCATGCGTTTGCGGTAGCTCTGTTGGTCGGTTTCGGGGGCTAAATGCCCGCCTATGCCGAGAACTTCTGCGCTGTGATCGAGTTCGGTTGAAGAGGGCGAATGCGGAGCTGGCGGGTTGGTCATCAAAGTGTTGGCAAGGTCTTGAGCATGCTTTGAGTTGGGCTGCTTATGGAAGGCGGGCTGTGATTCGTTGTAGTGCTCGGCCTGCTAATAGTTCTTGCTCAATAGTGCTGTAACCCATCTCCCGAAGTTGCTTGGGCAAGTCTGCTTGCAGCATTTTGAGAGCGGTTTCAGTTTCGAACAGGGCACAAAACAACTGTTGGGGCAGTTTGAGGCAGGGGTCTGCTGGATGGAGGTCTATCAGCACTAGCCAACCCCCCGGTTGCAATAGGCGCATGCAGGCTTTGAGCACTTGTTGTCGTTCTTCTGAGCTGAATTCGTGCAAGGCCAGGCTGATTTGGATGGCCGCAAATTGGCTGCTGTTCAGCGGTGGCTTTTCTGCCATGCCCTCGATGCATTGCAGTTGGGGGGTTCGTTCAGCTGCGAGTGCCAGTGCCTTTGGTGAAAGATCTAAACCTGTTACAGCGAAACCAGCCTCGATCCATGGTGCTGCTGTTTCGCCAGACCCACAGCAAAGATCCAAAACTGGTGCTCCTTTAGAAATCTTGTCTTGAAGAGCAGTCAGCCCTAAGGACCTCAACCGCTTTACACCCCCTACGCTGAAGGCCGAAATGGTTGTCACTAGGTCATAAAACCAGCGATGCTCGTAGGCAAAGGTTCTTAGTGGTGAGGTCATGGGCTGAGCTGTCGAGCTAGGGCTGCATCTACCGCTTGTTGTTGGTCACGTCGGGTGATCCAGTGGTGATAGGTGCGGGTATGAATAGCCACTGAATGGCCCATCATTCTTGCTGCAACTGTGTCTGGAAGGCCGATGTGGATTGTGCGTACCGCCCAGGCATGCCGCAGGTTGTAGGGGGTGAGGGGCAGTTGATAGCGTCGGAATTGTTCCGACACTCTTCTCCCCACCTGTTGGAGTGTGGTGTGACGCAGATCGACATTCACCGGCGGCAGGGCCTGGGCATTGTTTGCTAGTTGTTCAAGTTCAAAATGCTCGACCCAGTCTGGATGAAACGGCCAAACCTGATGCTCGCCGGTTTTTGTGTTTGGTAGGACCCGCAGCACCTGATCTTCCCCCTTCGCTAAAGCAGCAAGGTCGCAGAAGAACACCTCGTGATTGCGCAGGCCGTAAGTGGCCATCAGTCCATAGGCAAGTCGCCATCCTGGGTTGGGGATGCGCTCCACCGCCTCGATGATCTGCTTGTCGCTGGGTAGTTGACGAAAGCGCGCCTGATGCAGGCCATATCCATCCGCTTCTGCGCGCCAATCTTCCGGCAGTGCCATTTCCAGGTGGCGTGCCAATGCAGCTAGGGCCGTGGCGCATTGCTGTCGGCTTCGGCTGCCATCTGCATAACTGGCCAGAGTGTCTTTTAAAAGGTCTGAATCAAAACAGCTCTGCTTGTTAACAGCTAGGGCTTTGAGTCGTCGTAAGTAAGGAAGGTAAGCGGACGTCCATGTGCTGCGGCTACCGGCCGGTGACCGTCGGCGATATGGATCAGTAAAGAATGCTTCTTCAAAGCTGACCAAAGCTTCTCTAAGCCCTGTCGCTATCTGTTCAGGTTGTTTCCGTGTTGATTTGGTCGTCCACTGGGACCAGTCGAATTGTTTGCGTTGCAGTTGGTAGTGCACAAGTTGCACAATTCGCTCAGCCTCTTTCAATCCTTTTTGTTCTGCCAAAAGCTGCAAACTGATTCGTTGAGTTTTGATCAATCCAGTTCCATTCCGGCAGGGCAGTGCGCCGCGTAAATTGAGCCACTGGCCTCGCTGTTCAATTCTCAGGTTGATGCCGCTGTCAGCCAGGGCACGGTTGATGTTGATTAGCTCGTTGCTCAGCTCCATGGCCTTGTAGGGATGGTGCCACCTTGGCGTTGATGGCAGCTACCCTCAAGTCCCTCTAAAGAACTCTCTTCTCTATGGCCCGGGTCGGTGTCCTCTTGATGAACCTAGGGGGGCCTGAACGTATCCAGGATGTAGGGCCTTTTCTCTTTAATATTTTTGCCGATCCGGAGATCATTCGGCTGCCTAACCCCGCTCTTCAGAGGCCTTTGGCCTGGTTGATCAGCACGCTGCGCAGCAGTAAATCCGAGCAGGCTTACCGCTCAATCGGGGGCGGTTCACCTCTGCGGCGGATCACTGAACAACAGGCTCGGGAGTTGCAGAGCTTGCTTCGGCAACGCGGTATCGATGCCACGAGCTATGTGGCGATGCGTTATTGGCATCCCTTCACAGAATCCGCTGTCGCAGATATCAAAGCTGACGGGATTGATCAGGTGGTGGTGCTTCCCCTCTACCCTCATTTTTCGATTAGTACCAGTGGCTCGAGTTTTCGAGAGTTGCAGCGCTTGCGACAGACGGATGAATCTTTCCGCAAGCTGCCAATACGTTGTATCCGCAGCTGGTACGACCACCCTGGATATGTTCGTGCCATGGCGGAGTTGATCGCTGAGCAGGTTCGGCTGAGTGATGTGCCTGAAGAAGCTCAAGTGTTTTTTAGTGCTCATGGAGTGCCCAAGAGCTATGTCGAACAAGCAGGTGATCCATACCAGAAGGAGATTGAGGCTTGTACAACTTTGATCATGGCTGAGCTGGAAAACCTTCTTGGCTATGGCAATCCTCATTCCCTTGCCTATCAAAGCCGAGTGGGGCCAGAAGAATGGATTCAGCCCTATACCGATCAAGTTATTGAGCAGCTTGGTGAAGCTGGTACACGCGATTTAGTGGTTGTGCCGATCAGCTTTGTGAGCGAACACATCGAAACTCTCGCCGAGCTTGATATCGAATACCGCGAGCTGGCGACCGAAGCAGGGATTGTTCATTTCAGGCGGGTGCCTGCTCTTGATACTTACCCCACATTCATTGAGGGTCTGGCCGATCTGGTTGGATCCAGTCTTGAGGGGCCAGAGATCAATCTCGATGAGGCTGCCAAGCTGGCCGGTCGAGTGAAGTTCTATCCCCAGGAGAGATGGCAATGGGGCTTGAATACCAGTTCTGAAGCATGGAATGGACGCATAGCCATGCTTGGGTTTGCGGCTTTTTTGTTGGAGCTGATCAGTGGCCATGGCCCTTTGCACGCGATCGGTCTGCTCTGAGTGTTGGCTCGTTAAGGGTCGTATCACTCTTCTTGTTGGTTCGTATGTGGGATGACTGTTCTCAACGGAGTCCATTTGTATTGGGGCATTCGCCCTCAGGCAGCAGGCTCACTGAAGGATTGATTTTGCTGGGGATGGTGAAGAACCAATAGGCAATCTGTACGGCAGGCCCTTAATCTTTAGGAGCAGACCATGCTTTGCCACTGCCGTGACCTTGACTTCTTCAACCACGGCTCTCGGTGGTTCATCACAACAAGTGCAAAAGCGTATGACGGGCGCCGATGCCCTGATGGATGCTCTTCGCCGCAACGGTGTGGAGATCATCTTTGGTTATCCAGGTGGTGCAATCCTTCCGATTTACGACGCCGTTTATAAGGCTGAGCAGCAGGGATGGTTGAAGCACATCCTTGTTCGCCATGAGCAGGGGGGCGCTCATGCGGCTGATGGCTATGCAAGGGCTACAGGTCGTGTTGGAGTTTGCTTTGGAACCTCTGGGCCAGGCGCAACCAATCTGGTTACTGGTATCGCCACGGCTCAGATGGATTCTGTTCCAATGGTGGTGATTACAGGACAGGTCCCTCGACCATGCATTGGTACAGATGCTTTTCAGGAAACTGATATTTTCGGGATCACGCTGCCTATCGTGAAACACTCCTGGGTTGTTCGCGATCCGGGTGATTTGGCTTCGGTTGTTGCTCAAGCATTTTTTATTGCAGCTTCTGGGAGACCTGGTCCGGTGTTGATTGATATCCCTAAGGATGTGGGCCAGGAGGAATTCGACTATCAGCCAGTTGAGCCTGGATCGGTCGTGCCTGCAGGATTTCACCGATTCCCGGCTCCAGAACTTTCCTCAATTGAGGCGGCTCTCGATTTAATTGATGATGCTAAGAGGCCTCTCCTTTACGTTGGCGGAGGAGTTATTTCTGCCGGGGCTCACGAGAGTCTTAAGGGTTTTGCAGAACGTCACCAGATACCTGTCACCACCACATTGATGGGTAAGGGGGCGTTTGATGAGCGACATCCTTTGGCTCTGGGGATGTTGGGAATGCATGGCACTGCCTATGCAAACTTTGCAGTTACTGAATGTGATTTGTTGATCGCTGTTGGTGCACGTTTCGATGACCGTGTTACGGGTAAGCTTGATACTTTTGCGCCCCGCGCAAGAGTGATTCATTTTGAAATTGATCCAGCAGAAGTAGCTAAGAACCGACGTCCTGATGTTGCGGTATTGGGTGATGTTGGTGTCAGCTTGGTGAAGCTATTGGACTTGAGTAAGCAAAAGTCTGTTGAGTTGAGGACTTCAGCGTGGCTAACTCGTATTGAGAGTTGGAAGAACCTTTACCCCTTGATGACTCCGCCTGAGGTGGGGCCAATTTATCCTCAGGAGGTGCTCTTGGCGATAAGGGACTTGGCTCCTGAGGCCTACATAACAACTGATGTGGGCCAGCATCAGATGTGGGCGGCTCAATATTTACGGAATGGGCCTCGTCAGTGGATCAGTAGCGCGGGATTGGGAACGATGGGTTTCGGGATGCCAGCTGCTATTGGTGTTCAAATTGCTTTGCCAGATGAACAGGTTGTTTGTATCGCTGGTGATTCCAGCATCCTGATGAATATTCAGGAGTTGGGAACACTGATTGAGTACAACATCCCAGCCAAGATTGTGATTGTGAACAACCACTGGCAAGGGATGGTTCGTCAGTGGCAGCAAAGCTTCTACGAAGATCGTTATTCAGCCACTGACATGCTTCCGGGCATGCCTGATTTCGTGGCATTGGCGAACGCCTTTAGGGTTGGCGGGGTGTTAATCACTGAGCGAAAGGATCTCAGGTCAAGTTTGAAGCAGGCCCTTGCGACTCCAGGTCCGATGCTCATCGACGTGCATGTGCGACGTGATGAAAATTGCTATCCGATGGTTCCTCCTGGCAAGAGCAACGCTCAAATGGTGGGTTTATCTAACCACCCTGAACTTTCTGGGGTTTCTCTGTGATGCAACGACTGCAGTTTGTTCTTCTAAGCATTCTGCTTGTTTTGTTCATCGCACCGTTGCCTGTCATTGCGGCGGAAGTGCTGCGTGTGAGTAGCTCCTCGTTGCTGCTGGTTGGTGACCACAACCGAACCTATACGGTTCGTCTTGCTTGTTTGCAGGTGGATCCATCTGATGAGTTGGAGGCGATGGCTTGGTTGAAGTCAGAGCTACCCAGGCGCCGGCGGGTCAATCTGCGCCCAGAAGGTTCTAGCGAAGGGGTGCTTTTGGCGCGGGTGACCTCCATCGGCAGCGATGTAGATCTCAGTGCAGGGCTAGCGGCTGCTGGTTTAGGTCGTTTAACGTGCGATTCGCCTCAGACTTGAGATAGGAGTGGCCTGCAGGATCAAATTGTTTCTCTAGAAAGATCTTGTGAAAAAGCCAGAGTTGTCTGATCCATCCTCCCTACTCTGATTACGTTGGGTCTTCAGGATCATGGCCCCCTCCCAAGCGGCCCCTTCAAGTGGTTCGTCTTTGCCTGCAGATTCCATTGCAAGTGGGTCTTGGAGGCAAAGGTTCTTTAAGGCTCCCTGGCGGAGCTGGTTGATGATTTTTGCCAGCCTCCTTGGCTGTCAGGCGGTTTCGGCAAGTGGGTTGCTGTCTCCATCTGTGGTGGTTCTGTTGCCAAAGGGCTCTGCTCTAGAAGGTGCCAATGAGATCTTCCTAAAGGGCTTCCAGTTGGGAGAGGAGAAGGTAAGAGGTTGCGGTCTTTTGCTGGCGTCTGTGAAGTTGCGTCTTCTCAATCTGGATGATGATCCTGCTGTGGCTTTATCAGGTAACCCGCGGTTGAAGTTGGTCGTGGCGCCTCCTGCTGCGGATCTTCGTGCTTTTTCTGCTCTGGCGTCTAAGCGCAATCTTAGTGTGGTGCTGCCTTATCAGCGGGGCGCTTCGTTACGAAGTCTTGGTGAGCTGGATGCACGTTCACGCCTGTGGTTCTTGGTGGCACCTGTTCGCGATGATCATCGGGCCATGGCCCAGCGAGTGATGGAGCAGGGTTGGCGCCGCGTCATGGTGGTGCGAGATCCATCTGAGCTTGGTGTTGCTGCAGCGAAATCTTTTATTGAAGCCTTTGAAATCCTTGGGGGGAGGGTGGAGAGCTACGAGCCCGAGTTGGTGCAGAGCGTGAGTCCTGACGATGGCGAACGACTTAAGCGTTTGCAGCAGGACCTGGCCTGGCTAGGACCTGATGCTCTTGTCTTGGCGTCTCGCCCATCAGGTCCTCTTGCGCAGGCTTTGAAAAAGGCGCAGATGGATGGATCGCTTGGGCGGGGACCACAGCATCCAGCCTGGGTATGGCTTGCATCATCGGATTTGGCGAGTGATATCGGTCCAGAAGCCTGGGAGCAGCTCTTGTTGAAGCAATCCTCACGGGGGCCTGGTTGGCAGAAATTTTCTGAATCGTTTGAGCAGCATTGGGGGCAGGCGCCCGATTTGTTGGCCGCTGCTGGCTTTGATACTGCTCGAATAATTGCGCTGTCAACGATGTCTGCTTCTCTAGCTTCTGCAGAGGGAAGCGCTGATCCTCTTGGATGGGTTGATGCAGAAAGTGAACCCCAGCCTCTTTGCAAAGCTTTGCGCTTGCGGCTCGAAGGCAAACAAGTGCGTTTGGAGGGCGCCGCTAGCAGTTTTGCTTTGCGAGCAGGACAGACACCTTCTGGGACAACAGTTTTTACACGAGTTTCTGCTTTGGGGCCTGACTGAGGCAGCACTCGAATCTGCTGGGATTGAATCAGGATTGGATGGAGCTGATGCGCTTTAGGTGTGAGGTGATGACGTGTTGCGGTTGAGTGAGTTGAAGCTTCCCCTTGATCATTCTTCAGAGGCGATCGAAGCAGTCATCCTTAAGCGGTTGCGTATTCCGCCTTCCCAGCTCATCAATCACAGGCTGGTGAAACGAAGTATTGACGCTCGACGTCATGAGCGGATTCAGTTCATCTACAGCGCGGATGTGAAGGTTCGAGGGGAAGCTGCTCTGTTGAAACGCCACGCAGGCAATCAAAAGATTCGTAAGGCTCCAGACACCCGCTATTACCCAGTTGCGCAGGCGCCAACAGATTTCCCTCAAGTAGAAACGCAGCGGCCGGTTGTGGTGGGTGCAGGCCCTTGTGGTTACTTTGCAGCTCTGCTTCTGGCACAGATGGGTTTCAAGCCTTTGCTGTTGGAGCGCGGTCAGTCGATCAAAAAGCGCACGCTAGAAACCTTTGCTTTCTGGAGGGGACAGCGGCCTTTCAATCCTGATTCCAATGCCCAATTCGGTGAAGGTGGGGCGGGGACTTTCTCAGACGGAAAGCTTTATAGCCAGGTGAGTGACCCTGAGCACTATGGGCGCAAGGTGCTTGAAGAATTGGTGGCCAGTGGAGCCAATCCAGAGATCCTTACGGTGCACCGACCTCACATTGGCACCTACAAATTGGCCACGGTGGTGCGTGGAATGCGCGCCAGAATTGAGGAGCTTGGTGGTGAGATTCGATTTGAGACTCGAGTTGATGAATTGCTGCTGCGGCGAGATTTAGATCATTCACGCACTGGCAAGCCTTTGCAGGTGGTAGGGCTGAGGCTTGCCGATGGCAGCACAATTAGCAGTCGGCATGTGTTATTTGCCCTGGGTCATTCAGCCCGGGACAGCTTCGACATGTTGGAAAGGGTTGGCGTGAAGCTTGAGGCCAAGCCCTTTTCTGTAGGACTCCGCATCGAACACCCCCAGCCTCTGATCGATCGCGCGCGCTGGGGCCCAATGGTGGGTCATCCACAACTCGGCCATGCGGAATACAAGTTGGTGCATCACGCTCGTAATGGCCGCACTGTCTATAGCTTCTGCATGTGTCCGGGGGGAGTTGTGGTGGGTGCTACATCGCAAGCAGATTGCGTGGTTACCAATGGCATGAGTCAACACACGCGCAATGAACGCAATGCCAACAGTGCCTTGGTTGTGAATTTGGAGCATCAGGATTTGTGCAGTTATGAGCGTTGGCCAGGAGATCCTTTGGCAGGAGTGGCCTTGCAGCGGGACTTGGAACGAAGGGCTTTTCAGCTTGGAGGGGGTGGATATTGCGCCCCTGCTCAGCGCCAGGAGGATTTCCTGGCGGGCAGGCCTACAACTTGCCTCGGTGAGGTGATTCCCTCTTGTCTGCCAGGGATCACGTTGGTTGACCTCAATCAGATGTTGCCGGCTCCGTTGATTGAGGCTTTAAGAGAGGCCTTGCCGGCCTTCGCTAGGCGTTTACCAGGCTATGAGCATCCTGATGCTGTACTCACTGGGGTTGAGACCCGTACCTCATCGCCTGTGCGTATTCCCAGGGATAACTCCTTTGAGTCGCTTAACACCACTGGGCTGATTCCTGCTGGAGAAGGGGCTGGTTATGCCGGAGGCATCCTTTCGGCTGGCATTGATGGGATTAGGGCTGCAGAAGCCCTGGCGAAACAGCTTGTGGTTGCTCAGTCTTCAGCTTGAGCAACGATTCCACTCCACTGCACAGCTTTGACGTGGTCCCTGCGCCATGAGTAAAAGAGGCTGGGCTCTGCCACTGTGCATAGCGGGCAACTGCTGATCTGCTCGCTGCTTAACCCTGCTCGTTTTAGTTGTTCAGTAGCAGCCAAGCGAATGTCGAGACGCAGTTGCTGTGGCTCTTTGTCTGCATTGAGAATGCCTCGTTCTTTTAGTGCGGAGAGCCGTTTCTCCAGCTGGATTGGTGGGTTGTTTGGATCTGCTTCGAGGCTTTTGACCACAGCTTCTGCAACATCAACTTGAATCTGATAGTTGGAACCGCTTACAGCTGGTCCTAGAGCAACAAGCAGAGTCTCGATTTTTGCTCCTCGAGATTCCAACTTTGCTAGAGCTTCTTGCAGGATTTTGGCGGCTACGCCTCGCCAGCCCACATGACATGCGGCTGCATGCCCCGTGGACTGGTCGGCAATCAGTATTGGAGCGCAGTCGGCAGTGCAGACCCAGAGACTTTGCCCACCGCTGTCGCTGACGAGGCCATCAGCCTCCGGCCAGGGTGGGCGGTTGGCTTGTGAGGCTTGAAGCACCTTACCGCCATGAACTTGTTGGGGTCTATGAACACTAATGCCTGCGCTTAGGTAACCAGCTAGTTGATCGGGCCCTCGATCTTGCCAGCGTCGCGTGAAGAATCCATGTTCGAAACCAGCCTTTTGTAGAAGGTCGGCCTGCAGGTAGTAGCCCCCATAGCAACCGACCCAGGTCCATCCTTTGAGTTGGTTGAACAGGGTATCTGGAGTAGCAAGCGGGTCTTGGTTGTCAGTTTCCGCTGCCGGCCCCAGCGATGTCATGGTTGCGGCAGGTCACGCAGCATCCAGAAACCAGCAAATCGTTTTTCCTCTGGGGAGGTCTGCACAGAGATGAATTGCAGTCCGCCGGCTTGCTCTCTTGCTTCTAGGAGGCTCTGTTGAACTGCCGTGGCTGTTTTGTCATCCAAATCCGTCACCAGCCAGCGATCGTCTTGACCTGCTTCAAGCATCAGCTGCGTGCCATCGACGGCCAAGCAAACTGGTTCCAGGCCTCCAAGCCAGCCTGCTAGAGCCAAAGCACGGGTTTGACTGAACATCCGTACACCTGGCACGGGGATGTTGTCGTTGTCGTTTGCTCCAACTGGTAGTAGGCCGCCGAAGCCGATTGGCCACTCTTGGGCTTCGCGTAGCAAACCTAAGGGTAGGGAGGCCCAGCTCCAGGCGTCTCCCCTTACAGCCTCAGGTAGAGGCACTGGGGGTGTTGGTATCGGAGTTGGGGGAGGAGCCAGTGGACCAGCCATGTAGCCCTCCTCAAGGGGGTAGACATCCCGTTCTCGCTCGGCGAGCCAGTCGAGTAGGGCATACGTTCTGCGGCTTGGAATGACTTCGATGCCAAGCTCTGCGGCAGCCCGTTGCACCATGGTGCGCATCGATATACGCCAACAGCGAAGCCTGAGAGGGGCCTCCCAGCCTTGTTCCTGAGAGTCTTTCAGGGCCTCTCTCAGGGCATCGGTCAGCCACAGTGAATTGACTTCTCCTGCAGGGCAGCGTTTTACCCAGCGGAATGGTGCAGTTCCTGACGGGTCCTGGGAGCTGCTAATTAACAACTCCCAACGTTTTTTGCCGTCAGATTCAAGGATTGGTCGCGAGTAGAAGTCGAGCTCCCAGTCAGTCTTAGGGTGTTTGTCTGTGATGTTGGGCGTATTGGCAGCAATCATCCTGCTGACTGTTCCTGCTGCCTAAGGACGTTACGAGCTTTGTTGGCTCGATCAGTCGCTTCAGCCATAACCTTATCTTTTTCGATTAGGAGTTCGCCCGGTTGTCCTTCCAGTAGGGCTGTGTTCAGGGCAATGCGTCCGCGACCAGGGTCCATTTCGGTGATCAAGGCTTTGACTCGATCGCCTTGGTTGAATACCTCCCGCAGGGATCTAAGACTGCCACCGGTGATCATGGATTGGTGAAGGAGGCCACTCACACCGCCTAGGTCTATGAAGAAACCGTAGGGCTTCACTGCTACGACTTGACCTTCCACGAGCTGTCCTACTTCAAGTTCAGAGAAGCGGGCGGCGGTAGCGGCCCGCTTCTCTGAAAGCACCAGCTTGCGGGTTTCTGGATTGACTTCCAGGAATGCCACACCAAGGGTTTTTCCGACAAGCGCTTCGTGATTCTCTCCATTTTGGAGCTGAGAGCGGGGGATAAATCCTCTCAGGCCTTCAAGGTCGCAGGTCACTCCACCACGGTTGAATCCATTGACCTTGACCTGGGCGACCTTGCCTTCCTTCTCCATCTGCTGCACCTTGCTCCAGCTCTTACGCAGCTCTAGAGCTCGACAGCTGATGGTGACCATCCCATCGGCATTTTGCTCTCGAGTGACGAGTACTTCGACCTCTAAACCCTTTGGGAAGCGCTCTTTGAGGTTGGTAATCACGCCAAGGCCGCATTCATTTTTGGGCATAAAGCCTGGTGCTTTCCCGCCGATGTCGACGTAAACACCATCACTTTCCAAAGCGATGACCTTGCCTGTAGCCACTTCCCCTGTGGTTCCAATTGGTTCGTTTTCATCTAGAGCAGCCAAGAAGGCGTCTTCATCGAAGTCGAAATCGTCGACACTGCGTGCTGGATTGGATTGCCCTTCTTCGTTGCGATGATCGATGCCCTTCGGGGCCGAAGCGCTTCGGCGTGACTGATCGGCCGGACCAAGTAGATCGGCCATCGTCATGTTTTGCAGCTCGCCGAGATCAAAACGACTCTCATCTGAGGCTGCATCAGCTGAGACGGATCGATTGGGGGCGTTGCTGAGCTGGCCTGATGCTGCAGTTGCTTCGCTGCCAGGTGAAGTTGTTTCGGCGGCTTCTCGTACTAGCTTTTCTTGTTCCCCACGCCTGCTGATGTGCATGACCTGCAGGGGCTTGCGAGGGGCTTCCGCTGCGGGTTTAGGGGGCTGTGGTCTATTGGACTGCGGACTGCCTGATCCGGCCATGGGGGCCTTGGGGTCGTCGATCAAGCATTCTGACAGGCAGGGTGGGGTTCTGTTCGCAGATTGGGGCTGATGTCTATTTCTTGCAGGCGTTTTGACCATCTCAGCTGGCCAGAGGCTGCAGAGGCGGTTGGTCTGGAGGGATCCACCTTGGTTTGGCCATTCGGGGCCTGTGAACAGCATGGTCCGCATTTGCCTCTGATAACGGACGCTTTTTTTGCAGAGCGGATGTTGGTAGAGGTCCTTGAACGCTTGCCTGCTGACCTGCCGATCTGGATGTTGCCAGCCCAGTCATTGGGATTTTCTCCGGAACATGAAGCATTCCCAGGAACTCTTTCCCTTTCAGCGAACCTGATGTTTCAGCTGGTCATCGAAGTTGGTCAGCAATTGGCGACCATGGGAGTTCGTCGTTTGCTGCTTTTCAATGCACATGGAGGCCAGATTGGCTTATTGCATGTGGCGGCTCGGCAGCTTCGTGCTCAATGCCCTGCGATGGCTGTATTGCCCTGTTTCCTCTGGAGTGGTGTGGGGGCATTAAAGGATTTGCTCCCTGAAAGCGAGCGTGAGGTAGGGCTGCATGCTGGTCTGGCTGAGACCAGCCTGATGCTGTCCATGGCACCTGAGTTGGTAGGGCTTGAGCGCCCTGTCGATGGTGACCACTACACCCCTGGCCTATCCACCACTCCGCCGATGGGTTGGAGCCTTGAGGGGCATGCTCCATGTGCTTGGCTTACGGACGATTTCAGTAAGTCCGGGGTGATCGGTGATAGTCGAGAGGCTAATGCTGCGCTAGGGAAAGCATTGGAGCAGGCTTTGGTTGATCACTGGGTTAATTTGCTGATCAGCCTGATGGGAAGCCAATGGCCTCCGGTGAGAGAACCAGAAGGCTTGTGATTTAAAGGGCGGCTTGAGTCAATTTTCCCTGGTAGAGGGTTAAAGTCTCTCGACTTACGACTTTTAAAAGATCCATGCCTACGCTAGAGATGCCTGTGGCAGCTGTTCTTGACAGCACTGTTGGATCTTCAGAAGCCCTGCCAGACTTCACTTCAGATAGGTATAAGGATGCATACAGCAGAATCAACGCAATAGTCATTGAGGGCGAACAGGAAGCCCATGACAATTACATCGCGATTGGCACGCTGCTTCCCGATCATGTCGAAGAGCTCAAGCGGCTTGCCAAGATGGAGATGAGGCACAAGAAGGGCTTTACAGCTTGCGGCAAGAACCTTGGCGTTGAGGCTGACATGGATTTCGCAAGGGAGTTTTTTGCTCCTTTGCGTGACAACTTCCAGACAGCCTTAGAACAAGGGAAAACACCTACATGCTTGCTGATCCAGGCGCTCTTGATTGAAGCCTTTGCTATTTCGGCTTATCACACCTATATCCCTGTTTCTGACCCCTTTGCTCGCAAGATTACTGAAGGTGTCGTGAAGGACGAGTACACACACCTCAATTATGGCGAGGCTTGGCTCAAGGCCAATTTGGAGAGTTGCCGTGAGGAGTTGCTTGAGGCTAATCGCGAGAACCTGCCTCTGATTCGCCGGATGCTTGATCAGGTGGCAGGGGATGCTGCCGTGCTGCAGATGGAGAAGGAAGATCTGATTGAGGATTTCTTAATCGCCTACCAGGAATCTCTCACCGAGATTGGCTTTAACACTCGTGAAATTACCCGTATGGCAGCGGCAGCCCTTGTGAGCTGAACTGCTGCCTTTGGTCTCCCTTTTTGCTTATGTTCAGATGTGAGCAGCCCGGTTGAAGGTCAAGCAATTGACCCTAAAGACCAGCATTCATGGGATCATGGTTGACTTGGACCTCTCCGGGGCTTATAGGGTGGGCTCAGATTTTTCGTATGTCAGCACTACATGTTTGGTCTGATCGGTCATTCCACCAGTTTTGAAGATGCCAGGAAGACGGCACTTCAGATTGGCTATGACCATCTAGATGGAGACCTGGATGTTTGGTGCAGTGCTCCTCCGCAGTTTTTGGAAGAGATTGAGGTAGAAAGCCTTACAGGAAAGAAAATAGAAGGTGCTTATATCGATTCATGTTTTGTGCCAGAAATGTTGAGTCGGTTCAAAACTGCCCGTCGCAAAGTCCTTAATGCCATGGAGATGGCCCAGAAGAGAGGCATTCAGATCAGTGCCCTAGGCGGATTTACCTCAATTATTTTTGAGAACTTCAATCTTCTTAAGCATCAACATGTACGAAACACCACTCTTGAATGGGAGCGATTCACAACCGGCAACACTCATACGGCTTGGGTTATTTGCCGTCAGCTTGAGAACAATGCCCCACTTTTGGGCATTGATTTAAGTAAGGCGCGTGTAGCGGTAGTTGGTGCCACTGGCGATATAGGTAGTGCTGTTTGCCGTTGGCTTTCCTCTCGAACTGGTGTCGCTGAACTTCTTTTGGTGGCTAGACAGCAACAACCTCTTATAGATCTTCAAACTGAATTGGCTGGCGGCAGAATACTGAGTCTTGAAGAGGCCTTGCCTGAAGCTGATGTTGTGGTTTGGGTTGCCAGCATGCCTCGAACCCTGGAAATCGATATGGAGAGTTTGCGCAAGCCTTGCTTGATGATTGATGGGGGCTATCCGAAGAACCTAGATGCAAAGTTTGCTGGTAGTGGGGTGCATGTGCTCAAAGGAGGAATCGTTGAGTTCTGCAATGACATCAGCTGGGATGTTGGCTGGATTGCAGAGATGGATAAGCCTGCGAGGCAAATGTTTGCCTGTTTTGCAGAAGCAATGCTGTTGGAGTTTGAGAATTGCCACACAAACTTCAGTTGGGGGCGTAACCAGATCACCCTTGAGAAAATGGATTTTATCGGCATGGCGTCTTTGCGTCATGGTTTTTCAAGCCTCAATCTCAATCACCAACTTCAGGCTGCTGCAGCCTGAACCTTGTTTCCGGATCTTCTCTTGTTATGGCTCGTCGTTATCTGTTTGAGTTCGAAAAGCCATTGGTAGAACTAGAGCAGCAGATTGAGCAGATCCGAGAGCTTGCACGCGATTCCGAAGTCGATGTCAGTCAGCAGTTGCTCCAGTTAGAGACTTTGGCGGCTCGTAGACGGGAGGAAATTTTTCAAGCTCTTACACCGGCCGAAAAAATACAAGTCGCGCGACATCCTCACCGGCCGAGCACCTTGGATTTTATCCAAATGTTTTGCGAGGACTGGATTGAGTTGCACGGTGACCGTCGTGGTAGCGACGACCAGGCGTTGGTTGGTGGTGTGGGCCGTATTGGTAAGCGCTCTGTGCTGCTGATCGGACATCAAAAGGGCAGGGATACAAAAGAAAATGTGGCTAGAAACTTTGGGATGGCTACGCCTGGTGGTTACCGCAAGGCTCTTCGCCTGATGGAGCATGCTGATCGTTTTCGTTTACCCATCCTCACTTTCATCGATACGCCGGGTGCATATGCAGGCCTGCTTGCCGAGGAGCAGGGGCAAGGTGAAGCCATTGCAGTCAACTTGCGTGAAATGTTCCGTTTGCGCGTGCCTGTGATTGCCACGGTGATTGGTGAAGGAGGCTCGGGTGGCGCTCTTGGAATTGGCGTAGCTGATCGTTTGCTCATGTTTGAGCACAGCGTCTACACCGTGGCCAGTCCGGAAGCCTGTGCTTCGATTCTTTGGAGAGATGCTGCCAAAGCTCCTGAGGCAGCTGCTGCTTTGAAGATCACTGGTCCAGACCTCCTTAACTTAGGAGTGGTGGATGAAGTGCTTCCAGAACCAGCTGGAGGCAACAACTGGGCCCCTCTTCAGGCGGGAGAGGTGCTCAGAGAGGCTATCGAGCGGCACCTCGATGAGCTTCTTGGTTTAAAGGTTAATCAGCTTCGCGAAGCGCGGTATCTGAAATTCCGGGCGATGGGTCGTGTTCTCGATCCAAGCTCGTCGGAAACCGGCTTGCCTGCCTAGGGTTATTGGGGTTGCATTCGCTCCTTGCCTACTGCCCTGATTACTGGAGCATCTCGCGGTATTGGGGAAGCAGCTGCGCGGTTGTTTGCAAATTCCGGTTGGGATTTGATGTTGGTAGCCCGCAGCCAAGATGCACTTCAGGCACTTTCTCAAGAGCTAAAAAGTACAGGCCAGAATGTTCTTTTTAAATCAATCGATTTGGCTGATCCAGAAGCCATCGCTCCTGGTATCGAGGATTTGCTTGGTCGGGGCCATTGCCCATCGGTGTTGATCAACAATGCTGGGGCGGCTTGGACAGGGGATCTTCTATCCATGCCTTTGAAGCGTTGGCAATGGTTGCTTCAGATGAATCTCACCAGCGTCTTCCAGTTGTGTTCTGTTGTGGTGCCTGCGATGCGTACCAGCGGTGGATTGGTGATCAATGTGAGCAGTCATGCCTCTCGCAATGCTTTCCCACAGTGGGGTTCGTACTGCACCACCAAAGCAGCATTGGCTACTTTTACTAGTTGTTTGGCGGCGGAGGAGCGCAATCATGGGATACGTGCTTGCACCCTCACTCTTGGAGCGGTCAATACCCCTCTTTGGGATACTGAAACCGTGCAAAGCAGCTTCGACCGTGATGCCATGCTGTCTGTTGAGCAGGTAGCCGCCGCCCTTCTACACTTGGCTCAGCAGCCACCATCACAGGTGATTGAAGATCTAACTCTGATGCCAGCCACTGGCGCCTTTTGAACAAGCCTTTAATGACTTCCATCATCCCAGCATCATCTAAAGACCTAGGTCAGCATCGCAATGGCTTGCCTGGGAATGGTCAGCCAAAAAATGAAAACAAGATCTCTGAACGTATACGTTCCCGCCTAGTTGCAGAAGATGTTTCCTTCCTCGCCAACGACAATATTGCAGAACATATTCAACCTGGAGAGTTGAAGGAACTTGAAGTAGAAGTTGCCGATCGCGTGCGAGAACTGCTCCAAAGCTTAGTGATTGATATTGATAATGACCACAACACACAAGAGACTGCCGAGCGGGTTGCTCGCATGTATTTAAATGAAGTATTTAAAGGTCGATTCTATAAGCAGCCAGATGTTACTAGCTTTCCAAATACAAAAGATTTAGATGAAATTTATACTGTTGGCCCCATAACTGTTCGTTCGGCGTGCTCTCATCATTTGGTTCCTATTCTTGGTAACTGTTGGATTGGCATTAAGCCTGGCAGTCGTGTAATTGGGCTCTCAAAGTTCGCAAGAGTTGCCGATTGGGTATTTTCAAGACCTCATATTCAGGAAGAGGCTGTGATGATTCTTGCTGATGAAATAGAGCGTTTATGTGAGCCTAAGGGTTTAGGGATAATAGTAAAAGCACAACATTATTGTATGAAATGGCGAGGAGTGAAAGAGCCAAGTACCAGCATGGTCAATTCTGTTGTTAGAGGCGTTTTTCGTCATGATCCTAGCCTTAAGCAGGAATTTTTCGAGCTTGTTCGCCAGCAGGAGTCCACGCTAGTAACTTAAAAGTTCTTTCAAGGTCTTTTAGAGGTATAAGGCTTAATGATGGCCATGTCTGATTAACATGTGTGTATCGACTTCGCTTGTTACTAGCCAAGTCGATGAAGCTCTGTCAAGCTAATTCTTGTATTTACAATTTAGAGGTCAATGCCTTCACCTTTGCTTGCAATGGCTCTTAATCTGAGCCCATTAGCGATTGGAGTGATTGTAGTTGCAACTGTCTTGGTGTTAGGCGCGAATGTCTTTTTTGGAATTCAACAAAGACAGGAACAGCTTAACGATCAAGCTAAAAAATAATTAGCAGCAATCTTAAGATGGGGTCTTGCCCGTCTCATTGAACAAAGTTTTAGCCAGGCATATTTTATTGATTTGATTGAAATTCTTATTCTCTATTCGCTCTTTATTATTGAAATTCAATTTCAACCCATAAAAAAATCTGCTGCAGCTCAAATTGTTTAAGAGCTTTGATTGCATCATTGAATCTATTTTTGCTGCTGACGTACCGCTTCAACCAGGGCCTCAACCAGTTTTAGATCCTTGATCCCTGGCGAAATCTCGAGACGGCTTGAGGCGTCCAAGCCCCATGGATTCACCTGGCTCAAAAGTTCTGGAATCCACTCTGCGGAGACACCACCCGCTAACCACCAGGGCAGTTCAAAAGAGGCTTGATGTAGCCAGTTCAGGGGAAGTCGATGGCCTGTGCCACCAAGTTGTCCAGGCCTCCATGCATCGAGAAGGAGTGCGTCGACCTGGCCTGCATAGGTATGGGCAAGGGAGAGATCCTCATGGCTACGGATGCGCAGGGCTTTCCACCACTGCGTGTTCGGGTGTTGGATGCGCAGGTTTGCGCAGTGTTCTGGCGTTTCTTGGCCGTGAAGCTGGATTGCCGAAGGTGCACCTTCTCCTTGCAGGGCTTCGGATAGGTCGGTGTCATCTGGATCAGCGACCACCCAGACTCGTTGGAGTTCCGGATTGAAGCTGTTGAGTTGAGCGAAAAGGTCTCGTCGTTGCTGTTCTGCAACAAAGCGGGGTGAGTTTGCTACGCCGATTACGCCAATTGCTTCGACACCTAGCGCTGCAATCGATTTGGCTTGGTCAATGTTGGTAAGACCACAGATCTTCACTGCGGTGGATGTGGGAGATCCCATAGGCAAGACCATTGGCTCGAGACTTTTCTAAGATTGGTTTGCTACTGGCCGCTGATCCGGCTCGATGGAGATGAAAGGGTGGGCGAAGGCTGGGAGCTGATGAAGATTCGGGGAATCCCTTTAAGGGTTCATCCCAGCTGGTTTGTGATCCTGTTGCTTTTTACTTGGATTTCACAAAACCAGGTGTCCGCTGCAGCTGAATCTTCGCTTCCAGCTTGGATCAGCTGGGGTCTGGGGTTGATAACGGCCCTGCTGTTGTTTTTGTCTGTTCTCCTGCATGAGCTAGGCCACTCTTTGGTTGCACTGCGTGAGGGGGTCAAGGTTCGCAGCATCACCCTTTTTTTCCTGGGAGGTGTTGCCAGCGTTGAGAGGGAGTGCTCGACACCGATGGCCTCTTTAAGGGTTGCTGCAGCCGGACCATTGGTGAGCTTGGTCTTGGCTGTTGCCTTGCTGACGGGAGGGGTGTATGCAGCTGATCACGTCAATCCGCTGCTTGCCAATCTCGTTGGTCAGTTGGGTGGGCTCAATTTGTTGCTCGCCCTTTTTAATTTGCTGCCTGGGTTGCCTCTTGATGGAGGCTTGATCCTTAAGGCTTTGGTCTGGCAGTGGACTGGCAGTCAGAGGAAGGGTGTCCAGGTCGCCACCGCAACTGGCCGTGCCCTTTCTCTCTCGGCAATGGTGTTGGGGGGGTGGTTGCTCTTTTTTAAAGGTGGTGGGATTGGTGGGCTTTGGCTGTTGATGCTCGGTTGGTTTGGCCTGGGTGCATCTCGCTCTCAAACCCAGCTGCTTGCCTTGCAGAAGGTCTTGCGTGAGCTCAACGTAGGCAAGGCGGCTGGGCGCAACTTCCGTGTGCTTGAAGATGACCAGTCGCTGCGCAGGCTTAGTCAGTTGCGTTTGTCTGGCAGCGAGGAGCAGTCTCCTCAGGAGTGGGTTTTGGTTTGTCGCTCTGGTCGATGGGTTGGTTACATGACGGACCAACCCTTAAAAGAATTGCCTGTGCAGCAATGGGATAGGCAATGCCTGGCGGATCACATGAAGCCGATATCTGAGTTGCCTTCCATTGGCGAGAAAGCCCCGTTATGGCAGGCGGTGATGGCACTAGAACAGGCTGAGGAGGGCAGGCTTCTTGTCTTTAATGTTGCTGGTCTTCCTTGCGGAACATTAGATCGAATTGATCTCTCCGAAGCTGTGCTTAAGCGTCTTGGTGTAAGGCTTCCTGCTCAGTTTCTCGAAGCTGCTCGCCGTCAGAACACCTATCCCCTGGGTATGGCACTGCCTAAAGTTGTGGAGTCGATGGTCTCGGGAGGATTGGTTGAGCAGCCTGAGGCATCCAGCAGTACTTCATAGTTCGGTGCTTTATTGACAACTGAGCTCCATTCATCGTTCGTGATAGGGCTCTCTTGCCAGTTCACCTCTGGCCAACAGGAGCAAAACGTTGTTTGCAGGAGATGGCTCAGCTCTTGCCTGGGGATTGATGCTGGTGCGTCGCTAGGTGGTTCGCAATCGAAGACTTCTCGCCAGAGTCTTTGAGGGGGATTCAGGATGATTTCGCCATGTTGAAGGAGATGACCCTGACGCCAGAGTTGTGCACTGCCGATGCGTTTGTGACCCTGAGAATCCACAAGATCAGCGGCTGTGGCTGTGGCGAAGCAGTTACTCTCGCTGGCCCCCCTGGCTGGGTGATCGCCAAATTGCAAAGGTAATTCGAGCTCTTTAAAGCCCCTTATGAGCCATTGACAAGCTTGTTTATAGGCTTGTTGTCTCTGGCGGGGAGGAGAGGGCCAGATCAATGCATAAGTGAGCCCTCCTGCATGCAGGACTGCACTACCGCCACTGGGTCGGCGAACCATCTGTAGATCTCCTCGTTTGGCTAGGGCGTTCCAGTGCTCTGGCCAGTGATGTTGGTTGCGACCAAGGGAAAGCCATGGACCGTTCCATTGATAGAAGCGCAGTGTTGGCAGTGGTTTCGCATCTGCTTGGTAAGCCTCGAGCAGCACCTCATCGAGGGCCATTTGTTCTGGGCCAGACAATCGCAAAGGGGAGATCAAGCGGCCGCGACCTGGCGAGATGGTTAGGCAGGATGCAGCTGACGGCATAGAGCAGTAATGGTGTTGTGGGATTGGCTGGTGTTTGTGCCTTTGGGGCTTTGGCCTCGCTTGAGCAACAGCCGCTCCACCTCGTTGAGTTTCTCCGGCTTACGCCAGGTGTAGTTTTTTTGAGGTGGTGGGGCTGTTGCAAAGTTGTAATCGCTAAGTGTTGGCCGCTCTATTATTGACTCATGATTTACCTGTAGATGCTCTCACTTGGCTTGGAGTGCTGCTCTTTAGTTTTTCTGCTCTTCTGATTGGATTAGAACTCGATAGGCGTTGTCATATTGTTGCTCAACATTTGTTGAGGCATGACATTGTCTACAGTTAAAAGAACGTTCTCATCTGCAGTCGATAAAGGCATGCTTTGCGTCATTCCACCAAAGCTGAAGACATCATAATCAGCGGCGATCGGTTCTTCAAAACCTTGGCTATGTTCCCGGCTAGTGGCAACGCTATTTGCGAGCAATCCTTTGTTGAAGTTTGTCAGTACGTCAGTGCCTTCAATCTGGGCAGAGGTGTTATTGTCTTGCAATAATAAATTGTCTGCAATTCTATTGTCTAATGAAGTTGTTACAATCTCTTTGAGTAGATATTCAGACGTTAAGTGAGGATCAACTTGGTTAATCAGTGAATCAAAATTATTGGTGTTTACTGGAGATTGGTCAATGAAAAACCATGGTGGCCTGCCCCCAGTCTCTGACCAAGGCGCAATGCCATCTGGATTAGGTCTACCCCACCTTTTCCCGAACCACCATCTATCATCTTCTTGATTACTGCTACTGCTACTGCTACTGCTACTATTATTAGTACTGCATTCATTTCCTGCAGCTTCCGCTTCAAAGCGTTCTGCGAAATATTCTTCTTCGGTGATATCAGTATTAGTCCCCCATAATTCATTGTGTCGAGAAAATCTGTATTCACCATCATTCCTCCAAAGTTCAACCGACCCAAACGTAGTATTGGTTGATTCAAAGCGTCCATCGGAGTTCGAAAATGTATTTGTATGTCCTACTGTTGTGTCATCCCACGAAGATATTCCTGCCATGATATGACCCCAAGTTCTCTCCATGGCTGCATCTGCCATGCCAATATGCCTATCCGCGATATCGGTTGAAAAGGCAGCATCAGGATGGATAGGTTGGATGAGATCGACTTCTCGTGGCTGAGTCAAGTTGATTTCAGGTATGCGAATATCGAGGTCAACCAAATCAGTTGACTTGATCTTTGGATTCTTGATAGGATCTAATAGATGAGAATCTAACAATTGGTTGCCATAATTGTCTTTCCATCCACCATTAACTAGAGATGAGGCCTTGGTAATGTTGAAATTAAAATTGCTATCATTATTGTCAAGCCAATTCGTTGCTTTTGGGTGGATGCTTGGCACTTTATTGTCTAATTCAAACGTCATTGCATGATCCTCACCCTTCCTTGTGATGTCTTCCCAATTAGCTTTGACTTGATTGCGAACGAGGTTGTTGTTAATCATTGTTTTAAAGGGTTGATGAGTTTCAGAGGCTTTCGCCTCCTGATGCACATACCCTCTCTCAGCACAATCAATCTGGTTGTGACCCGTCTCGATGAATGCTGTGATGTTGATCACAGTTGAGTAGGGGCATTCATCTTCTTGTTGATAGAGCAGTTTCTGTCTATTAGTGATGGGCAGTCTTGCTTTGTGAATAGATCCACGTGTCGATCAGCGCAAAGCTTGCCCAACCGATGTGATGCAACTCAAGGTTTGGTGGATTGCCTAAGAGGAGCTGCCAGCCAATAGCGGAGGCTGAACGATCAAAACTTTCTCCTCTTTCATCTATCAAGCCATGCGCTGTTCCATTGATCTCTCCATTGCGAAGCCGCTCTCCACTTGGATCATTTTTTCTCAATGCTGCCTGGATGGCTTGTTGCTAACAAGCAGCGACCCAAGAATCTGCAGTACCGCTTAGATAGCTAAGCCTCCCTGCAGCTAACGGCAACAACTCAAGTCTGGGCGCATCAACTCCCGGGCGAGTCTTGTTTAAACAGGCGCCGCAAAAATGGAAGCTATGGGTCATCTGCGGCGTGGTTGCGTTGAGCAGTTCGGCGTGTTCGCCGAAACAGAAGCGAACCACTAGGCAGGATGCAGCTGTCGGCATCGAGCAGTGATGGTGTTGTGGGATTGGCTGGTGTTTGTGCCTTTGGGGCTGTTGGCTGGTGGTCTGGCGGGTCTGCTGGGTATTGGCGGTGGTCTGATCTTTGCGCCCCTCCTGCTGTGGATGGGGCTTAGCCCTCACCAGGCTTTGGCCACCAGTACTTTCGCCATTGTTCCCACTGCGTTGAGTGGCACGCTGACCCACCTCTTCGCTGGAGGATTTCAGCTTCGGGCTGGATTGAGCATCGCAGTGGCCGCATTTTTGTCTTCACTGCTGTTCAGCAAGATTGGTTTAGATGTTTCTGGCTGGCTTTTGCTGACGCTTCAGGTGGGGCTCTATCTCGTGGTGGCTGCCACGATTCGTTCAGAGCCTCAGCAAGCAGGTCAGCAGCTCAAATCCACTCTTTTTTTGCCGGGTCTTGCAGTCGTTGGCGGTGTCGCAGGATTTTCAGCAGGCTTGCTTGGTTTGGGGGGTGGTTTGTTGATGGTGCCTTTGATGGTGAATGGTTTGGCTGTTCCTATTCACTTGGCGATCCGTTTAAGCACCCTTGCCGTGACATGCTCAGCGACTGCGGCCTCTTTACAGTTTCTTAGCGAGGGTCGGGGCTCTGTAGGGATTGGGCTGTTGCTCGGTGGCGTGGCGGCTCTGGCCGCTCATTGGTCAGCGTCTCGACTTCAACAGGTTTCTGGCAAGAGTTTGGCTTGGATGTTGAGAACACTTGTGCTGTTGCTTGCTTTTGGCACTGGCCGTCAGGCCCTGATCCTTGCGATGGGGCATTAACTATTCCTCGTGCAAGTTTCAGTGCTAAGCCCCGCGTTTCAAGAGCCCATGTTTTTTGCTGCAAGGCGTTATTGATGAGTTGATCTCAGGAACCCTTTCCCTCCGAGAAAGTCGCTGCGAGAGCTTGCTCTCAATGGGCTTTGAGAGGCGTCTTTCGAGTCAGTGGATGGTGGGGAGATTGATCGATCAATGCCATTCGACGGAGGAGTTGCCATTGATAGGTGTGACAGGCCTTTGCGAAGACTGGTCTTAGGTACCGTTTTGCTAGGAGAATATGGATGCTTCTAGCGTTCCCCTTCCATCATGGGCATCACTGATATTGCAAATGTCGACTTGGCCGGTTTGTGCCTCGTGGTTGTCTTTCATTGCGGTGTGCTAGCTCTTCGCCTTGGCGTAACCCTTCATGAGGCTTGATTGAGGCCTTGATCTAATTGGGTCTAGCCCCTTGGCAGTTGAGGTTTGCTGCGCTACAAGCGGTCAACCGTTGAATAAACTTGGGCTCCTCCCTGGCTAGACCCAGGTCAAAACAGAAAAGCACAGCTCGGCGACGCCGTAAGCAGATTCATCCTGAGGTGATGGATGCAGTCACTATGGCGTCTACTTTGCAGCTGCAAGAGCAGCGCAGAGAGATTAATTTCAGCCTTTTGGCATTGACCATGAAGCTGGGATTGGTTTCCCTTTGTGTTGTGACTCTGGTCAAGCTCTCAATCGCTTATCAGGAACGTCTTGATCGTCATGGTGAACTTGTCGCCGTCTTGAACCTTGAATCTGCTCAGCTGAATACCCTTCAGCAACGTTTTGATCGTTTGTTCACCCTTGGAGGCGGCATTCGTCTGATGGACGAGCATGATCAGTGGATCGCCCCGAATCGTTTGAGGGTCATCTGGCGCTGAGTTTTGTTTTGCTTGCGTCGAGAGTGAAGCTCAGCGCTTAGTTTTATATCTATACCAACCTGCTGCTCTCAAGGCTGCGTCGATGGCTTCTTCTCAAGCTTCTCCAGGCACCGTCTTAATCACGGGCACGACCTCTGGCGTCGGGTTGTATGCCTGCAAGGCACTCGTCTATCGAGGCTGGCAGGTGATCACTGCAAATCGACATCCATTGCGAGCTGTTGCCGCTGCTGAGAGGGTGGGTATCCCAGCGGCTCAACTTCAGCATCTAAGGATGGATTTGAGTGATCTCCAGAGCGTTCGAGATGGAGTCGAGACCCTTCTCGGCTCGCTCGAACAACCGTTGGATGCGCTTGTTTGTAATGCTGCGGTCTATCAGCCCAGATTGAGCAAGCCGAAACGCTCAGCTCAGGGCTATGAGCTCTCGATGGCAACCAATCATTTCGGCCATTTCTTGCTGATTCAACTTTTGCTTGAGAACCTCGGCAAAGCAAAAGTATTTCAATCAGCGCGTGGCTCTTATTTGTCTGCTGCCCGAGTGGTCATTCTTGGCACAGTCACTGCAAATTATAAGGAGCTTGGCGGCAAGATCCCCATTCCTGCACCGGCTGATCTGGGTAATCTTTCAGGTTTTGAGCAAGGATTTCATGCGCCTATCAGTATGGCGAGTGGCAAAAGCTTCAAGCCTGGCAAGGCCTATAAAGACAGCAAGCTCTGCAACATGATCACCACGCAGGAGCTTCATCGGCGTCTACATGAACAATCAGGCATTTTATTTACCTCTCTTTATCCTGGTTGTGTGGCTGATACACCGTTATTCCGCTACACACCAAAAATCTTCCGGTTTTTGTTTCCTATATTCCAGAGGCTGATTACTGGTGGATATGTCACCCAGGCCAAGGCTGGCCAACGGGTTGCACAGGTTGTGACTAATCCAGAGTTTGGTGTATCAGGCGTGCATTGGAGTTGGGGCAATCGTCAGAAGAAGAACCGCGAAAGTTTCCGACAGGAACTATCGGAAAGGGCAACAGATCCCATCACTGCAAAACGGGTCTGGGAATTGTCGATGAAATTGGTTGGCTTGACTTAAATGATCAAGGGCTTTGCTCCTTTTAGAGGTTAGTCAAAGCCAAGCAGGTCAAAAATTTCACGATCTTTGAGAGGTTCCGCTTCAAGAGGCTCAACCTTATCGATCATTTTTTGTGCGAGTGCAAGATATTCATTTTGACATTCCATTACCCCCTCGTCTGATGAGTCCATCTCGAAAATTGTGCATTTTTTAAGTCTTGATCTACGTATTGCATCAACGTTTTTAAAATGAGCCATAGTTTTCAGCCCTGTCTGTTGATTGAATTTTTCTATTTGATCTAATTCGGCAGAACGATTCGCAATAACTCCGCCAAGGCGAACTTTGTAGTTCTTAGCTTTAGCGTTAATTGCAGCGACAATGCGATTCATCGCAAAAATCGAATCAAAGTCGTTGGCGGTGACGATGAGGCAGTAGTTGGCATGTTGCAAGGGTGCAGCGAAGCCGCCACAGACCACGTCTCCAAGGACATCGAAGATCACCACATCGGTGTCTTCCAGCAGGTGATGCTCTTTAAGCAGCTTTACGGTCTGTCCAGTCACGTAACCACCGCAACCGGTGCCGGCTGGAGGCCCACCACTCTCGACACACTTGACTCCATTGAAGCCTTCAAACATGAAGTCATCTGGTCGTAACTCTTCGCTATGGAAATCAACCTCTTCAAGGATGTCGATCACCGTAGGCACCATGCGATGCGTAAGCGTGAAAGTACTGTCGTGCTTGGGATCACAACCAATTTGCAGCACTCGTTTGCCGAGTTTGGAGAATGCGGCTGAAAGGTTGGAGGAGGTGGTGGATTTACCAATTCCGCCTTTCCCATAAACCGCGATTACCAGGGCCCCTTCCTGAATGCGAACAGAAGCATCCTGTTGAACTTGCACACTGCCTTCACCATCGGCTGGTCGTGTCAGGGTCGTGGTCATTGAGTGATCTTGCTCAAGTTCGTATTGTTATTCAAGGCCAAGGGATCTATCTCTGCTGGTTCCTAACAAATTCGATACAACTTTTTTCAAGGTTTGCTTGCTTTTCGAGACAAAGGGATTGACCATTAGAGAAAGATGAGTGTAAACACTCATCCTCTTTTCTCCTTGTAATGACTAGAAGCCTCTCTATTTTTTTCTGATAGTCAAGCCCGAAAGTGGACTTTTGCGTCGTAAACGGTTTCGCTGTCGATACGTCTACAACCAGCCTGGCGCGCATACTTTTCCGTATTGCGGCGAACCTTTCCGCGTACAAAGAAGGGGATCTTTGCGAGCTCTGCTTCTCCCTCTGGGGTCCAGAGAGGTGATTCCTCAGATGAGGAAGCCGCATTTGTTTGCGTTGATGGATTGCTGGCTGCTTGGCTTTGTTGTTGTTCCGTTTGGCTCTGATGTCCGCCTAGGTGCCCTAGGTGGCTTTGATGACCATCCACAAATTCAAAGTCATGGCGGAACATACCGATTAGATGCTCCTCAAGGCCCATCATCAATGGATGCACCCAGCTATCGAAAATGACGTTTGCACCTTCCCATCCCATTTGTGGGCTGTATCTGGCAGGGACGTCTTGCACGTGCATCGGTGTGCTGATGACTGCACAGGGAATACCCAGTCGTTTTGCACTGTGCCGCTCCATCTGTGTGCCAAGCACAAGTTCGGGAGCGGCCTCTGCCATGGCAGCTTCCACGGCAAGGTAGTCATCGCTGATGAGTGCTTCAAGTCCTAGTTCTTTGGCTGCAGCTCGTACCGGTCTGGCCATTTCGCGGCTGTAGGTGCCAAGACCCACCACTTTGAAACCGAGCTCTTGATCAGCAATCCTTGCTGCGGCAAGGGCATGTGTGCCATCGCCAAAAATGAACACGCGCTTGCCGGTGAGGTAGTTGGAATCCACAGACTGTGAATACCAAGGCAGTCTCGATTGCTCTGTACCTTCGCCTGGATTAGGTGCAGGCATCTCTAACAATTGATGGAGTTCCTTTAAAAAGTCTTTGGTAGCACCCACTCCGATCGGCACTGTTTTGGAGAACGGCATGCCGTAATTGCGCTCAAGCCAGAGACAAGTTGCTTCTGCGATTTCAGGGTAAAGACAGACATTCAGATCAGCATTGGGAAGCCGCATTAGATCAGCTGGCCTTGCTTCAAGTGGAGCCACAACATGTACATCAATGCCGTGTTGATTGAGCAGTTTTTCCAATTCGAGAATGTCGTCTCTACAGCGGAAGCCGAGCAGGGTTGGCCCCAAGAGATTCACTCTGGGCCGGCGTCCTTCGTTTTTCCATGCAGCAGGGCTATGACTGACATCAGATTGCTCAGAAGGCTGCTTGCTGAGGATGCCTCGCACGAGTTGATAGAACGTTTCTGAGGCTCCCCAATTTTCTTTCTTGCTGTAGGCCGGCAGTTCTATACCCACAACAGGCATGTTGAAACCCATGCCTGAAGCAAGTGAGCCGGGTTGGTCTTGAATGAGTTCAGCGGTGCAACTTTCACCCACCAAGAGTGCTTCGGGGTTAAAACGCTCCACGGCTTCACGCAGATGACCTTTGACCAATTCAGCCGTATCTCCTCCTAGATCCCTGGCTTGAAAGGTGGTGTAGGTCACTGGCGGTCTGCGCCCGCGCCGCTCGATCATCGTGAACAGCAGATCCGCGTATGTGTCTCCTTGCGGGGCATGCAACACATAATGAACTCCTTCCATCGAGGAGGCGATGCGCATGGCTCCTACGTGAGGAGGCCCTTCATAGGTCCAGAGAGTGAGTTCCATTGGCTTTTTTAGACGCTTACGAGGAGTTGGTTGTTGAGAAGGTTGCGGCGATGCAGTGGCCTTGCAAACAGTTCGGCGAGGTCTGCGGCTTGATCAATGCCGTGGATGGGGCTAAAGATCAATTCGATTGACCATTTCGTTGCAATCTCTTCCGCTTCAAGGGGATTTGCCAAACCCATACCGCAGACAACTAGATCAGGACGCTGCTCCCTAACCCTGTCGAGCTGCTTCTCCACATGTTGGCCCTCCATGACCTGCGTGTTGTGCGGCAGCAGTTCCAATTCAGACTGCATCATCTCTCGATTGAGATAAGGAACTCCAACTTCTACAAGTTCCATTCCACATTCTCTGTGAAGGAAACGTGCTAGTGGAATTTCCAACTGGGATTCAGGCATCAGGAAAATTCGCTTTCCAGCCAGTTGCTCTTTGTAGGGCGATAAAGCCTTTTGGGCGCGCACCATCAAAGGTTCAAGGATGGTTGCAACGTGACTGCCATTGATATCAAAAGCGTGGGCTGCCGCTTCCATCCAGAGTCGGCTTCCCTCAGCTCCCAGAGGGAAAGGCGCTTGAAGGATCTCGGCGCCTCTGTCTTTGAGTTCCCTAGCCGTGTCAGTTAAGTAGGGCTGGGTTAGCAAAACACGGGTGCCAGGCCCTACGGATGGCAGATCAGTCGACTGCCTTGGCGGCAAGCTGGACACTGAGGGGATGCCGAGGCGCTCGAAGAGATGTTTGAGACGATCTTCAACTGCGTTGGCCATGGTGCCAACAAGCAGTAGCTGCGCTTCGTTGCTATTAGGCATCAAAGGCACCATGGCTTTGAGCGCACCGTCCTCTCCCTGAGTAAAGGTGGTTTCAATGCCGCTGCCTGAGTAATTCAGCACGCGTACGCCGCCTTGAAGCTGTCCATTGAGTCGCTCGGCAACTCTTGCCAGATCTAACTTGATCACTTCGCTGGGGCAGGAACCCACCAGAAAGAGGGTGCGAATTTCAGGACGTCTCGCCAACAAGTCGTTTATCACCCGATCGAGCTCTTCATGAGCGTCTGCGAGTCCAGCGAGGTCTCGCTCTCCCAGGATGGCAGTGCCAAAACGCGGCTCGGCAAAGATCATCACGCCTGCGGCGCTTTGGATCAGATGGGCACAGGTGCGTGAGCCCACCACGAGGAAGAAGGCGTCGGGCATTCGTCGATGCAGCCAAACAATTGACGTCAAGCCACAGAAAACCTCCCGAGGTCCGCTTTCCTTTAGCAGCGTCGTGCTGCCCATGGGCTGCTCCAAAATCGCTATAACAATTTGCTTGATGAATGAACAAATCTGCGGGAGTTAATAAACTCTTCGGGATCGAGAAAAGCTTTTTGTTATAGAGGCCGGACAAATTGCTTCTCTTGCCATAGAGGAGGGGCCCACAGCCAGATATTGTTTTGTTCAACTCAAGTGGGAAGGAGCACTACGTTTTGGCATTGATCCATGGATTTCATCTGCGCAATGTTCGCGGAGATCTATTAGGCGGATTGACCGCTGCGGTGGTGGCGCTGCCTTTAGCTCTCGCATTTGGCAATGCTGCCCTTGGCGATGGAGGCGCGATCTACGGTCTCTACGGAGCGGTGATTGTTGGCTTCTTCGCAGCGCTGTTTGGCGGCACTCCATCTCAGGTCAGCGGTCCTACAGGACCGATGAGCGTCACTGTGGCAGGAGTTGTAGCCGCCCTTGCTGCTGTTGGTATTTCCACAGCGTTGCCAACGGTTGATGGGCCTGGAGAGCTTTTGCCCCTGGTGATGGCCGCAGTTGTTGTTGGAGGTCTCTTCCAAATTCTTTTTGGGGTCTTACGACTGGGTCGTTACATCACGCTTGTGCCCTATTCAGTGGTGTCTGGCTTTATGTCTGGGATTGGGGTGATCATCCTCATTCTTCAGATTGGACCTCTCTTTGGCATCTCAACCAAGGGCGGTGTGATTGCTTGCCTTACGCAGTTATCGGCAAACTTTCAACCCAACTGGGGCGCGGTAGCAGTGGCTGTGATGACCTTGGCCATTGTCTTTTTGGCACCTCGGCGACTCACCGAGTGGGTGCCTTCACCGTTGTTGGCTTTGTTGATCGTTACGCCTCTCTCGGTTGTGCTGTTCAATGACGCGAACCTTTCAGCTCGAGGCATCGATGAGCTGCCGCGTATCGGCACGATCCCTGAAGGTGGCCTGAGCTTTTCTTTGCCCAGCTGGGACCCAGCATTTCTTCCTTTGATTATCAAATCAGGCTTAGTGCTTGCAGTGTTGGGAGCAATCGATTCGCTGTTGACATCCCTTGTTGCAGACAACATTACCCAGACTCGTCATAACTCAGACCGAGAGCTGATTGGCCAAGGAATTGGCAACTCTCTTGCTGGGCTGTTTAACGGATTGCCTGGCGCCGGTGCAACGATGCGGACGGTGATCAATGTCAAATCTGGAGGCAGCACGCCACTCTCTGGAATGGTGCATTCCATTGTGCTGTTGATTGTTTTGTATGGAGCAGGTCAGTTCGCGGCTTTAATTCCAACTGCTTTGCTTGCAGGAATATTGGTCAAGGTAGGTCTCGATATCATTGATTGGGGCTTCTTGCTTAGAGCTCATCGCCTCTCGATTAAGACAGCTGTTGTCATGTATGGCGTCTTGCTGATGACAGTTTTCTGGGATTTAATCTCAGCAGTTTTGGTTGGTGTGTTTGTTGCAAACCTATTGACAATTGATTCGTTGACACAGGCTCAATTGGAAGGAATGGATGCCGATAATCGTTTGATGGATGGTGATTTTGACAACAAATCAACTGGTGCTGGTGCTAATACTGAAGAGCCATCACTGCCCCCTTCAGAGCAAGCATTGCTTGATCGTTGTGGCGGGCAGGTGATGTTATTTCGCCTGCGCGGGCCATTGAGCTTTGGAGCCGCTTCTGGGATCACAGAACGAATGGCTCTGGTACGTAATTACAAGGTTTTGATCCTTGACATTACTGAAGTCCCTCGGCTTGGCATTACTGCAACTTTGGCCATTGAACAGATGGTTCAAGAGGCAAAAAACCATTCAAGGAAAGCTTATGTTGTGGCTGCAAACGAGAGGGTCCGCAAAAGACTTGAGAAGTTTGATGTGCAAGGTTTGATGGCTAATCGAACTCAAGCTCTTGAAGCTGCCCTGGCTGACTTATAAGGGGTAAGTGACAACTTATTAGAGATCTCAGCTTCATTAGACCACCTTCATGGGGTTGGGATCTTTGATAAAAACAATGATATAATCTATCTTGTAAAATTTACAGCTTTAAATGGTTTGAAAAATTGTCTACGTTTCGTTTAAGTACGCCGTTCTCCTTCATTATCTAAAACAGACCAGATTTCCCTGCAACTTCTTTATATGATCACAGCAACCGCAACAGCACTTGACGCAGGGCTCGTACTGGCCAATGTTTTATCACCAAAGGTTTTATTTTTTTTCTTGGGTGCGATTGCGGTTTTCTTGAATGCTGACCTTGAGATTCCTGCGCCGCTGCCGAAATTATTTTCGCTTTATCTGTTGATGGCCGTTGGCTTTAGGGGTGGCATGGCTTTGGCGAAAGATGGTCTCGGTGGTCAAGTTATCCCAACCATTACTGTTTCTATTTTAATGGCAGCGGTCATCCCGCTGATTTGCTTCTGTATTTTGCGATTGAGGTTTGATGTCTTTAATGCAGCAGCAATATCAGCAACATATGGCTCAATTAGCGCAGTGACCTTTATCGCTGCTGAGAGTTTTCTTCAGGCTCAAAATATTTCTTATGACGGATTTATGGTGGCCCCACTGGCGTTAATGGAATCACCGGCAATCATCGTTGGATTGGTCCTGGTTCGGCTTGGTTCCCGTCAGGCACGTCCTGGTTCTGATGGAATGAATTGGCGCAAGGTTCTGCATGAATCGATGCTGAATGGCTATGTCTATTTGATTGCAGGTAGCCTTGTAATTGGTTTCATTGCTTCTATTTATAGCCCTGCTGGTGTAGAGAAGATGGAACCATTCGTTTATAAGCTTTTCTATGGAGTCTTGTGCTTCTTCTTGCTGGACATGGGAATCGTTGCGGCGCAGCGTTTTAAAGACCTCAAAAAAGCAGGAGCGTTTCTTGTCTTTTTTGCCATTCTGATGCCAATGTTCAATGCGTTAATCGGAGGCCTTGTTGCTAGGGCACTTGGTTTAGGGTATGGCAATGCACTTTTGTTTATTATTTTGTGCTCTAGTGCCTCATATATTGCCGTCCCTACGGCAATGCGAATGACAGTTCCAGAGGCCAACCCAAGGTATTACATTTCTAGCGCATTGGGATTAACTTTCCCTTTTAATCATACGATTGGGATTCCACTATATATGGGTTTGGTTTACAAGTTAATCCCTGCATCAATTTAAAATCATGAAGCGACTAGATTTAATTGTAAGCGAGAGAGAGCTTGAGTCAGTGATTAAAGCTCTTGACGAAGCTGGGGCACCTGGCTATTCAGTCATTAGGCCTGTCACTGGTAGGGGGCCTGATACTTATGTGACAGAGGGCATGGATTTTAGTGGCCTTGGGGCAAATGCTCATGTGATTGTCTTTTGCGAGATAGAAGTTCTTGAGAAGTTGCGTGTATCGATAAATCCCATACTTAATTATTATGGTGGCGTAGCTTATGTTGCGGAGGCTGCTCCACTCTGACAATCTTTTGAAAATATAAATAATAACGATATGGGTTTTGTGCGGCTTAGTAGTAGCCGCAATTGATGCCGCCTTAAAGGTTTAAGTTTTTTCCCTCACGCTAGAGGGGCAACTTTTTCTTTGAAGTTAGCTTGATTGATGTGAGAGTACCTATTCTCTTTCTGGCAACCAAGTCATGGCTGAATGCAATGATTCCAACTGGTAAGGAAAGAAATAATTAAAATATCGCATATGAATCTAAATATAAGCTTCTAAAATAAAGTGGGTTTTTCAATGACTTCTCCCCTCTCTACCATTAGAACAGTATTAGTGGTGTTATTTGGATGTTGTCAAGAGATACTCGCCTGCGTTTGCAAGAGATTCTTGCTCGAGTCGCAAGCGATCAGCCCGTTAGCTTAAGTGAACGGATTTATATTCATAAGTTTGCTGACCGAAACCAGACTGTTGCAACCTGGTTGTATAGAGCGAGGAGAGAACAACAGAAATTGCAACCTCAAGATGGCATCGATCAGTTGCTCGATGCTCTTCAAATTGGCTCGTCCGAACCAGATGATCACTACTGCTCGGAGGATGAAGAGCTTGGCGAATGGTTTGGTGGAGCTCCGTCCTGGTTAGGTAGGAGCTGACCTTCAATTGTAGGTTTTTCTATCACAATGCAATCTGTCTGCACTAAGATTTTTTTAATTGCAGACGAAACATGACTAAATTTACGAGAATCGATTTTTTGGATTGATGGCTGCAGTTCGCTTTTTACCGTCTGTTTTGGCTTGATCTCTCACTCTTGCTTCTTGTGAGTCATCTAGCCAGAAAGCAACCAATGATCAAATCCAAGTGGCTGATTGTGCTGAGCTGGTGTGCTCTGCTCGAAATCAAGTTGATCAGGCTGTAGCGGTGGTCAATGCGCTGACTCCTGAACCCACGATTGCCCAGGCTGAATTCAGTGAGTATCGTTACCAGGTGAAGATCTTCTGCGACGCTGTCGAGGAGATACGTGAGTAGAAGGATCTGACTCTTGCTGAAGCTGCTGATCAGCAAAAGGGCAAAGTGGCTCCTGTGATTGCGGCCAGAGAACAATTGATGGCAACCACGGTCTGCATCGATGTTGAACAGTCGGCTAAAAGAGAGTCAGACGATGAAGACGAGTCAGAAGATGAATGATTAAAGACAATCTCTTCTGGAGATTGATCAGTTTGATGATTAATTTTTAAGGGATTCAAAGGCGGCGACGGAATCCATCGCCGCTGAATCCATCAACATTGCGCTCTGGAGTTTTGTCGGAACTGCTGAGCTTCCAAACGTTTCTGCTGACTCGCCTTGCGATTAGTCCTCCTCGTCTGACTTCCTTTGAGCCGGGTCTCGCACCAAGAAGTTTTGACACCTCAGCGGTGCTCAGTGGAGCACCAGTTTGAATGGCCAAAGATGTGAGCTCGAGGCGTTGTCGCAGAGCTAAAAGATCGGCTTGTCCGCCAGTCTCAGCTTGAGACCATGTCCATTCACTTGCACCTTCCCGCATTTTTTGCATCAGGCCCAAACCAATTAAACCCAGTGCTTGCTCTGCTTTTAGGTCTGTTGGAAGGTTTGTAGATTCAGATTTTTTTTCTTGCATGGTGGCCATAGTCCATCCCAATCATTGATTTGGACGGTATCGGCTCTAAGGCCACTTGCAAGAGCAGTGCATTTGAAAGATATGTTCAATCACAAGGTATTATCCCCGCCATGCAGCGATTTGCGGGTTTAGAAATTCGGGAGCGGCGTCAAGGTGGAAGCTCGCTGGTGACAGGAACTGAGGTTTTGCCTCAGGCCTCAGGGGCAAGCTGCGTCATTACGACTGATTCGGAGACAGCAAGGGTTGGCCGTCAAAATAGTCATGTGCAGCAAATTGAATTGCGCACGTATGTTTTCCTCGATTCACTTCAGCCTCAGCTAGCTGCCTACATGGGCACGGTGAGTCAAGGCTTTTTACCGATTCCTGGTGATGCTTGCCTGTGGATGGAGGTCTCACCAGGCATGGCCGTCCATCGAGTGACTGATATTGCCCTTAAAGCGAGCAATGTTCGGCTCGGTCAAATGGTTGTGGAAAGGGCTTTTGGTTCTTTGGCCCTCTACCACCGTGATCAGAGCACGGTGCTCCATTCTGGCGATGTTGTTTTGGATGCCATTGGCAGCACTGTTAGCCAGAGAAGTTCTTGTGATGTGAGCTGGACCGAGGTGATCCGTGCGATAACCCCAGATCACGCTGTTTTGATTAATCGCCAAAATCGTCGTGGTTCGATGATTGAAGCTGGAATGAGCATGTTCATTCTTGAAACCGAACCGGCTGGTTATGTATTAATTGCTGCCAATGAAGCTGAGAAGGCATCCAATATCACCATCGTTGACGTGAAAGGCGTGGGAGCCTTTGGCAGGCTCACTTTGGCTGGGAAAGAAGGTGATGTAGAGGAGGCTGCTGCTGCTGCAATGCGAGCCATCGATCAAATCAATCGTTAGCTAAACAATCTGATCAAGTCCTAGTTGTTCTCGCAGGCAGGGGGCTAGTGCTCTAGCTGCTTTCCCTCGACTACCAAGCCTTGAAAGCTGTTGATTGTTGAGTTCTCCGTAGGTGCAGTTAGCTTCGCGAACCCAAAACAGCGATTCGAACTCGCCTCCTTCATAGGCAGGCGATCTAAGTAGTTCTCCCCAGCAAATCCCCTCTGCTGCTTTAAGAAGCTTCCCCTTGGAATTGCATAGAACCATCACACTGCGGAAGCGAGCACTCCGATATGGGTTGTTTTCAAGGGCCGCAAGGATTTTCTTGATTTTTTCTTGATTGTTGGCAGCAAAGCGGGCCGAATAAAGCCCCGGGGCTCCATCCAGGGCATCAACTTCTAATCCGGAGTCGTCAGCAATGGTCCAGTTTCCAACTCGTTTTGCGACTGCTCGAGCTTTGAGTAGGGCATTGTCTAGATAAGTGGAGCCCGTTTCCTCGACATCTAGATCTTTTGGTTGCCTCTGCACATCGATTGGTAGTGGACCAAGCATTGCTTCGATCTCGGCGACCTTGCGAGGGTTTCCACTCGCAATGGTTAGCAGTGGTTTAGCCAAAATCAAAAAAACTATCGCTCTTATTCTGCTTTAGGGGGTGGAAGTTCTCTCTTGGGAAGACCTGAGGCAGGATTTTTTGATTGTTTCTGCTCCCCTTGGGCAAGCGATAGAAACTCCTGGAGCCGATCAATTGAGGCTTTTGGGCTACTTGGCAACCAAATGTGGCCAAGCGCTGACAGAAAAACGAACAGTCGTTTAAAACAGTCGTAGCAAGGGTGATTAGCCGAGCTTATGGAAGGGGCTACGGATGGTGATCCATTTTTTGGCCAAATTTGCTTGACGGAACGTTGGCCTGCAGAGCATTGTCCATTGCGAACATTCCATTCATCACTTCAGGTAGGCAATGGCTAACGAAACCATGGGCATCGCCCTAGGCATGATCGAAACCCGCGGCCTTGTGCCAGCAATTGAAGCTGCTGACGCCATGACCAAGGCAGCTGAAGTGCGCCTGATTGGCCGTGAGTTTGTCGGTGGTGGATATGTCACCGTGCTCGTGCGTGGCGAAACAGGTGCTGTTAACGCTGCTGTCCGTGCTGGCGCTGATGCTTGCGAGCGTGTAGGAGACGGCCTTGTGGCAGCGCACATCATTGCCCGCCCTCATCGCGAAGTTGAGCCTGCGCTAGGCAACGGCAATTTCGTAGGTCAGAAGGACTGAGGCCTTCTGCGATGGCTCTAAGAGCCGCGCTATCTCAACCTTCTATACCGACTTAAAAGGAGCTATTCCATGAGCAAGAAGTACGACGCTGGGGTTAAGGAGTACAGAGACACCTACTGGACTCCCGATTATGTACCCCTAGACACCGACCTGCTGGCCTGCTTTAAGGTCACTGGCCAGGAAGGAGTACCCAGAGAGGAAGTTGCCGCTGCTGTGGCTGCTGAATCTTCAACAGGTACTTGGTCCACTGTTTGGTCAGAACTACTAACTGACCTTGAGTTTTACAAGGGCCGTTGCTATCGCATCGAAGATGTCCCTGGAGATAAGGAATCTTTTTACGCATTCATTGCTTATCCTCTTGACCTTTTTGAAGAAGGTTCAATTACGAACGTTCTGACCTCCTTGGTCGGTAATGTTTTTGGATTCAAGGCCTTGCGCCATCTGCGCTTAGAAGACATCCGCTTCCCGATGGCCTTCATCAAGACCTGCGGTGGTCCTCCTAATGGCATTGTCGTAGAACGCGATCGTTTGAATAAGTACGGTCGCCCCTTGCTTGGTTGCACCATTAAGCCAAAGCTTGGCCTTTCTGGTAAAAACTACGGACGTGTTGTTTATGAGTGTCTGCGTGGTGGTCTTGACTTAACCAAAGACGACGAGAACATCAACTCTCAGCCTTTCCAGCGTTGGCGCGAGCGCTTTGAGTTTGTTGCTGAGGCTGTCAAACTTGCACAACAAGAAACTGGAGAAGTCAAAGGTCATTATCTCAATTGCACCGCGACGACTCCTGAAGAGATGTATGAGCGCGCCGAGTTCGCCAAAGAACTCGACATGCCAATCATCATGCATGACTACATCACTGGTGGATTTACCGCCAACACTGGTTTGGCGAATTGGTGCCGTAAAAACGGCATGCTGTTGCACATCCACCGCGCTATGCATGCGGTGATTGACCGTCATCCCAAACACGGAATTCACTTCCGTGTGCTTGCTAAGTGCTTGCGCCTTTCCGGTGGTGACCAGCTCCATACAGGAACTGTGGTTGGCAAGCTAGAAGGTGATCGTCAGACCACCCTCGGCTTCATCGACAACCTGCGTGAGTCTTTTGTTCCAGAAGACCGCAATCGCGGTAACTTCTTTGACCAAGACTGGGGTTCCATGCCTGGAGTCTTTGCTGTTGCCTCTGGTGGTATCCACGTTTGGCACATGCCAGCGCTGCTGGCAATTTTCGGAGACGACTCCTGCCTGCAGTTCGGCGGTGGTACCCATGGTCATCCATGGGGGTCAGCTGCTGGTGCAGCTGCTAACCGAGTCGCACTTGAAGCTTGTGTGAAAGCACGCAATGCAGGTCGTGAGATCGAGAAGGAAAGTCGAGACATCCTTATGGAAGCGGCGAAGCACAGCCCTGAGCTTGCGATCGCACTTGAGACTTGGAAAGAAATCAAGTTCGAATTCGACACCGTCGACAAACTCGACGTTCAGTAGATCGGCTTAATCGAGGAGACACCTGTCTCCTCAAAACTTCTTCTCAGATTTAGTTAGGCCAACACTTAATTGTATTGGCCCCCCAATATCCACATTCCAAGGTTCACCATGCCTTTCCAGAGCACAGTTGGTGACTATCAAACAGTCGCCACCCTGGAAACCTTCGGCTTTTTACCGCCGATGACCCAGGACGAAATTTACGATCAAATTGCCTACATCATTGCTCAGGGATGGAGCCCTGTTATTGAACACGTTCATCCAAGTGGTTCCATGCAGACCTATTGGTCTTATTGGAAGTTACCTTTCTTTGGCGAGAAGGATCTGAATGCTGTAGTCAGTGAGCTTGAGGCTTGCCATCGTGCATACCCAGACCACCATGTGCGCATGGTCGGTTACGACGCTTACACCCAAAGTCAAGGAACTGCATTCGTAGTATTTGAAGGACGCTGATTTTAGTTTCAGCATCTATTCCTTAATAGCCTCGAGTTTTTTCGGGGCTATTAATTCTCATCAGAGGCAACGTGCCTCTTTCATCCTTACGACGTTTTTTATTGGTTGGGCATGGCAAAACAATCCAGTCGAGAGCTAGCGCTTGAACGCCGTAGGGCCCAGAGCAATTCAGGCAAGAAATCCACGTCATTAAATGGATCAAGTCCTAATCGCACCCGCAATGCCTCTGATGCACGTGTCACAAGGACTGATCAATCTTTCCTCAAGACTGGAAAAACTTCTCCGCAGCTAGTCGCTCCTAAGAAAGAGCTGCCAGATACGTCTTTTGTTGCTTCAAGAGAATCCTCTGGCGCTTCACGTCGTCAAGTTAAATCCATAGCTAATCCTAGTCGAGAGTTGGTTTTGGCTCGTCGTGACCAGCTCTCTCGCCGTGGTCAGCCAGCGGCAAAAAGTAAAGACAGAACCCGTGCAGAAGTTGAGAAGCTCTCTTCAAAGCTTAGCCAGCAAGGTGCTGCAATGAATGAGGTTAAGGATTTAGCCTCTAATCAAAAAAGTTTTGATGAATCTTCTGCTAATTCTTTGAGGACTTCTGATGCCATCTCAAGATTAAGCCCTAAACATTCATCTTCAAGCCGCCCTACTTCGAAACGCCGCTCAATACAAAATCCAAGTCGAGCATTGGTTCTTGCTCGCCGTGAAGCACAATCGAAACACGGAAAAACAGCAGCCAATCAACCGACCTCTGCCGCATCAGTCGCTCGCCAGGGAGACCCTGACTTGTCAAGTCGAGAGATTTCACAGAGAGTGCGTGAATTGCGTAGTAAAAGTGGATCTACCGATAAAAAGCGTTCAGGTGCTTGTCGTCCCTGTGGCCCTAATCGTAATGGTTCCAAGCAGGCTGTTGCGGCAGATGCCCATTGGAAAGTTGGTTTAAGTGAAACAAATACAGGCCAGTTTGTTACTGGAACTCAAGCAAATCGCTCTTCTAAAACCACTGGCAACGAAGCGAGTACTTGTCGTTCAATTACAGGTACTCAATATTTAGGTTCAGAGGTGTTTGATGCTTTTTGTCAGTCATCTCCGCAACCAGGTCAGCCTTTAAAAGTTGCAGTTACAAATACTAGTCATGGAAATCGGGTGACCGGTAATGAAGTTGGCCGCTCAGAAAAAGTGACTGGTGATGAACCTGGGACTTGTAAGACTTTGACCGGCACTGAATATATTTCAGCTAATCAGGCCAATCAATATTGTGGAGTTAGCCAACCTTCCCCAAGAAAAGTTGGCCAGAGCATTACAGAAGATGGTCGCAAGGTTAGCGGTGTGATGGTGGGACGTTCCGAGAGGGTTACTGGAGACGAAGCTGGTTCCAATCGGCAACTGACTGGTGATCAGTATCTTGGAGCTGACCCACTCCCTGAAGGAAGACCTGCTGAAAAAGTTGGTTCATTTCATACTCTGCGTGGAGCAGGTGTAACTGGTACCAATGTTGCCCGCTCTGAGTACGTTACCGGTAATGAACCAGGTAGTTGTAAAAGAGTGACTGGTGATGAATATGTTGGTACTCAGCAATACAAAACATTTTGCGGTGGCAGGCCAAACCCTGAGGCAGCAAAGGTCGGTTTAAGCCTCACAAATAAATCGCAAACTGTTAGTGGAACTCTTACAGGTCGCTCTGAACTTGTAACAGGAGATGAGCCTGGAACATGTAAAGCAGTTACTGGAACTCCATATGGTGGCCTTGAACAAGCTGCTGGCTGGTGTGATACAAATTCTGTAAGAGAAATTCAGGACCGTACACCAAAGATGATGGGTACACCTGGAGCTGTGATGACAGGTCTTCAGCCTGGAGTAGGTGGAGTGATGACAGGAGCAGAGAAAGGTGCTTGTGAACCCTTAACTGGCACCCCATATGTAGGTGGAGATCAACTTGCCCAGGCTTGTGGATCAGACGCCCCCGCTGGTAGTGAGTTGCAACAGGATGGACAAAGGTCTGCCCCTTGGACCCACTTTAGTGTTCAGTCTCCAGCAAGGGCTGCTCATGTGAAAAGTGAACAGCGCTCTGGTGTGACAGGAACAAGTTATGAGCAGGGCTCTCAGATTACGGGGCCTTTTAATATGGCGGTTGATAAAATTACTGGCACTGAGCAGTTCCGTTTTGACCGCAAACAACGTCATTTCAAGTCGGCTCCTGTTGAAGAAACCCCCAATGATGTAAGTCAAACACGCCCAGAATCACGAGTTACAGGAGAAGGCCAATCTGCCGGCCTCAATATCACTGGTGATGATTGGGATCGCAGTGAAAGGGTGACTGGTACCGAAGGAGCTTCTGCTCGTCGCCGTAATCCAACTCGGCCTGGCCCGATGTCTGCGATGCCTGCTGCTGATTTAAAGCGTAATGAGGAAGTTTCTCAACCAATGAGTCGAGTAACAGGGTCAAGTGGTAACACTGATCAAGGCTCCTTGATCACAGTCTCTGGCGGCGCAAGGGGTTGATTGATTGATGGCCTATCGCAATCGCAATTTGGCCTCTCAAACGCAAAGACCCTTGGCGCCGACTGCTCCAAGGAGGAGGCCTGTTGTAACACCTCAGATCTCTGATCGCTCAAGGCTAAGAGGGTTTGCCAATGTTGGTTCAGGGCCTTGCCACCCTCTCACAGACAGAGCTGCAAATCAGCATCTGCAGACTTATGAAGCCAATGTCAAAGGCTCTTTTGAGCTGATTGTTCCTTTCCTTAAAAGGATCTCAGCACTTCAGCATGATCAGGATTTTGTCTCAAAGTCCCAAAGTCTTGCTCGCTCTGAACTTGGTTTTGATTTGCCTAGCCACCTTTTGGAAAAGGCTTGGGTACGAGCATTAGATATGAGGGCCTTATTTGCTTGGTGTGTGTTTCAGTCTCATCAGCAGGTGAGTGACCGCTTTTTTCAAGAAGACCCTCTGCAAGGAGGAGAAGGCAGCATTCAAGCAAAGCATTTCCAATCATTCCTTGTTGATTGTGGTTTTCATCTCCTTGATGTCTCCCCCTGCGCTGATGGACGCTTGGCACATACGATTGCTTATGCCTTACGGATTCCATTTAGTTCAGTAAGACGTCGCTCCCATGCAGGCGCTCTATTTGATGTTGAGAAAACTGTCAACCGTTGGATTAAGACAGAACACAGACGATATCGAGAAGGTGTGCCAAATTCAGCCGACTCTCCAACACGTTATCTCAAGGTTGTCACCTATCATTTTAGTTCCCTTGATCCATCTCATCAAGGATGTGCGGCTCATGGGAGTGATGATGCCTTGGCAGCTTCTGCTGGCCAACAGCGCTTGCTTGATTTTCGTGAATCCGTCGAAAATAGTTTCTGTTGTGGTGCATCAGTAGACCTTCTTTTGATCGGGCTTGATACCGATACTGATGCCATTCGCGTACATGTTCCTGCGGCAGATGGTTCAATTGTTTTAGATGAATGGCTTTCTGCGGAAGATCTTTATCACGAGACGCTTGCTCTAAATTCAGATGAGGCGATGCAACATATTGCTGAACGTGTTGAAGCAAGTGCACCTAAGAAACCCGACGAGGGGATGGTTGCATTCATTGCGAAATTGATTGCAAACAACTTTTCTCAGATTGACTACGTGAAACAATCACATGCTGGCCCCTACCCAGATGCTGGGCATGCAGAGCGCTTTATTGGAGTTGGAATAGGTTTTAAGGAAGTGCATCTTCGCAACCTAACTTATTTCGCTCATTTGGATACTGTCGAAGTAGGTGCCCCAGATTTAGATGTAGGAGTGAAAATTTTTAAAGGGTTGAATGTTTCTCGAGATCTACCAATTCCTGTTGTTGTTCGTTTTGATTATTCTGGCCAAGTCCCAGGGGCAAGGGATCGTGCTGTCACTGATTGCTATCGTGTAAATCAAGCTATTGCTGAGCGTTATTCTGATCTTTTCGATCAGGGCCTTCTTCATACATTCTTGACGATTCGTGATCGTGATAAAAAAGACACTTCAGAGGTAGTCGGTTCCTCCTTGGAGCCTGTTCATCAGGAGGCACACTGACATGTTGATCTGCAAGGTTCTTAAGCCGCTTGTTTCCACCAATCGAATCCCTGGATTCGAACACAAACACCTTCAAGTTGTTCTTGATGGAAGTTCCAAGAAGGTTGCAGTCGATGCTGTGGGTTGTAAGCCAGATGATTGGGTGATTTGTGTTGGCAGCTCAGCAGCGAGAGAGGCGGCAGGAAGTAAATCCTATCCCAGTGATCTTACGATTGTAGGCATTATTGATCATTGGGATCCAGACGCCCCGAAGCCAGTTTCAGGGGGCTCAGCTTGATGGAAATCATGCAGGTTATGGGTCGTTTGGTTTGTACGCAAAGGGTTGACGGTCTTGGTCATATGCATCTGCGCATCCTGCGTAATAACGCTGGCAAGCAGTTGGTGGCTGTTGATCCTGTTGGTGCTCGAGAGGGAAATTGGGTGTTTACCTCCAGTGGATCAGCGGCACGGTTTGCATGTCCAGATCCCAACACTCAAACAGATCT
The DNA here is from genome assembly GCF_047304785.1 of Prochlorococcus sp. MIT 1327. Taxonomy (NCBI): domain Bacteria; kingdom Bacillati; phylum Cyanobacteriota; class Cyanophyceae; order Synechococcales; family Prochlorococcaceae; genus Prochlorococcus; species Prochlorococcus sp. MIT 1327. The sequence goes on along the minus strand of NZ_CP138972.1, from coordinate 2,036,506 downwards.
AACAATTGGAGGAATTATTGATTACTGGTTGCCTGATGGATAGTTGATAAATGATTCGGATCCGATCCATTTCCTCTCTTCTTCTTAAACTTTTCATCCATGCCAAAACCTTCTTCCTCTAGTTCTTCAGACAGCCCCTCGTTGACGACAGCGATACCTGCTGGCGCTGAAGCTTCTAAAAAAGTTCTTCCTGGAAAGGCAACACAAACTGTGGATGTTTCTGCAGCAACATCTTCTTCAGCAAGTTTAAAGTCGACTACGGCCAGAAGTTCTTCTCCAGCTCGTACTTCCGCCAGTCGAGCAACGGCAGCGGGGTCCGCATCAAGGGGCGGTAGGAGTGCTGCGGGTTCCAGTGGCAGTGGCTCTGCGTCTGGTAGTGCTATCAAGGCCTCTGCTTCCTCTGCGCCTTCTTTTGTTCAGGGGGTCGCACTCGGAATGATTGAAACTCGTGGCATGGTTCCTGCCATTGAAGCGGCTGATGCAATGACAAAAGCTGCTGAGGTTAATCTCATCTCTAGGGAATATGTCGGCGGTGGTTATGTCACTGTGATGGTGCGTGGCGAAACAGGCGCTGTGAATGCAGCCGTTCGTGCTGGTGCAGATGCGTGTGAACGGGTTGGTGATGGCCTTGTTGCAGCGCATATTATTGCTCGTCCTCATCAGGAAGTTGAGCCAGCATTAAGACCCACTCATGCAAAGCGCCGCAGCTAAGTTGGGTACACCCTAATTTTTAGCTTTCTAATTTGCGGGTTTCTTCTGTGGCGAAGTTATTCGGAAATCTGGTCTGATCAACTTTGATGACAAGCATTAAGGTTATTCTTTAACTTTGAACAATCCATCTCCCAACTGTTGTGATGAATCAATGGCAGAAGCGTGTTCGTCCTATACGACTCGAGCGACGATTTGAATTCGAAACCTATGCAGAAACCAGGGATTTTTTAGATCGTCTTGGTGAGCACACTGAAGCTGCTAAGCGCTTTCCTGATATTAGTTTTGGACGTACCTATGTCAATATCACGTTGCGGCCGGAGGATGATGAAGAAGAGGTTGAGTTAAATGATGATGATTATAAATTTGCCGCTGAGATAGATGGACTCCTCAATTGATCTCTCTTTAGCTTATGCCGATTCCGGAGTTGGAGAGGTGCTAGATCAGTTGGATAGCGAGCTGATTGGCTTGAAGCCGGTGAAGACGAGGATTCGAGAAATTGCCGCTTTGTTGTTAGTTGATCGGGCCAGGCAGGATTTTGACTTAGTCAGCACGATGCCAAGTCTTCATATGTCTTTTACTGGACGGCCTGGCACTGGAAAGACAACTGTTGCAAGCAGAATCTCTCAGATTCTTCATCGTCTTGGATATCTGCGCAAAGGTCATGTTGTAACTGTCACCCGTGACGACTTAGTTGGTCAGTACGTTGGCCACACGGCGCCAAAAACTCGGGAGATGATTAAACGTGCACAGGGAGGTGTGTTGTTCATAGATGAGGCGTATTACCTTTATAAGCCAGGTAATGAAAGAGATTATGGAGCAGAAGCAATCGAAATATTGCTACAGGACATGGAATGTCGGCGAGGTGATTTTGTTGTTATTTTTGCTGGTTATAAAGATAAGATGGATACTTTCTATCAATCTAATCCTGGCCTTTCTTCTAGGGTTGCTCACCATATTGATTTCCCGGACTATAGCAATCAGGAGTTGATGGCTATCGCTCAGTTATTCCTGGCCCAGCAGAACTATTACTTTGGCGATGAAGCTGAGGGCGTTTTCGAGGATTACATCGAACGTCGTCGTCAGCTCCCTTTCTTTGCTAATGCTCGTTCAATTCGCAATGCTTTGGACCGTACCCGTTTGAGGCAGGCGAACCGATTGTTTGCACGCATGGGAGAACCGCTCAGTCGTGATGAACTGATGACGATCGAACCTGCTGATATCTTGGCGAGTCGTGTATTCCAAGGGGAGGTGGAAGGTCGGCATCCGACTCAACCCGTTTTGGAATCGTCTGAATGAGGATTGAAGATAGCTTTATGGATGAAAACTATTCTCTACTTAGGTTGTTCCAGATCTCGTCTGATCAGCACAAGCAAATAAGACGGTGCCTTGTAACGGCTTGGGAGGCAGCGATTGAGGGTCTCAAGATGGCTCCAACACACTGTGCGCTCTATCTCTTGGGTGCTACGACCTTCCTGCAGCAGTCGCCTTAGGGCCTTGCAGTAAAGGGGATAACCCGCCTCGAGTTCGCCAATGGTCAACTTGGCTTCGGCCATGGTTTCTCGCAGTACGCCTCTAAACCTATGCAGTCTTCAGACTACTCAGCGGACTGTCCGTCTTGGCGGATTTAGCTGTTGCTTTTAGGTTCGGCCAATCGTTTTTTCCCTTTTCAACGCTAGGGAAAGTCACAGGAGGAAGTAGTAACCCCTCTTCCGCTGTCAATCAAAGTGATTAGGGTTGATCGAATCGAAGGACTCCTGCTAGGTCAGGGATAAGAGGACAGGGACAAGATTTTCTTGAGTCGCTACACGCTTGATCAACGCGCTTCACGATTCTCTGGTTGTTTTCAGCCGAGCCAAGCAACGCAATCGATTTCCACTCGACCACCTTTTGGAAGGGCGGCTACTTGAACACATGCTCTTGCGGGGCTGATGCCATCGCCGAAGATCTCGCCATAGAGAGCATTAACCCTCTGAAAGTCCGCTAGATCCGTGAGGTAAACCGTGGTACGAATCACTTGCCTTGGCTCAGCACCGGCGGCTGTGAGCACAGCCATCAGATTGCTTAGGACCTGGCGGGTTTCAGCTTCCACATCACCTTGCCCAACCATCACCCCGTTGGTTGGATCAAGGGCAATTTGACCAGAGCAGTACAGCCATCCTCCTGCTAGTACGGCCTGGTTATAGGGCCCGACTGGTGCTGGAGCTGATGCTGTGGTGATTGCTTGTACAGAAGGGGCGTTCATGGTCGGCTCTGAGCATGAATGGTGCATCATCGCTATCAGCTTTTGTTTCTGTTGAAAATCCCCTGGGTGTGAGGCCGCTTCGTTCATGTTCCAGCGGCCTTGATCTCCATGGATTGCAATCTCACTGGCTGTTGGTCCTGTTCCAAGGGAACAGGACTGCCTTGTTGCTGAGCAGTTTTGCCAGGGCAGGCCTTTTGATCTTGCTGCGTTAGATCTTTGTGCTTAGTTTCGCCATTGATCCTTGTGGTAGCGAAGTTCTGCCAGCTCTTTGCTGTTCTGAGCACGCACGAAGAGGTTGGTACGTTGTTCTTCTGAAATGCTGCTAGGCAGGCTCAGGGCACCCCTCTGGCGGCGACTTGAAACGTCTGCCAGTCGTTCTCTGATAGCAGCATCTTCTGGATGCAGGGCGGAGGCCCAGCGCAGATTTGCTTCGGTGTATTCGTGAGCGCAATACACACGGGTCTTCGCTGGTAGGCAACTGAGACGTTGAAGAGCCTTGAACATGTCTTCGGCAGTTCCTTCAAACAGTCGGCCACATCCAGCTCCGAAAAGGGTGTCACCACAGAACACTGCTGGATCTTCACGATCTTCCTTGTTTGTGGGCAGGTAATAAGCAATGTGTGCTCTGGTATGACCCGCAACGGCGAGCACCTCAACACTGCTGTTGAGAAGAGAGATCTTGTCTCTATCACGAACGGAGATCGTCTGGAACGGAATGCGATCACGGTCGTCAGCGGCTGCTACCACGGCTGCGTTAGGCCAGTCCCTAAGCAGCTCAAGGGTGCCACCAATGTGATCTGGATGGTGATGGGTCTGAAGTACTGCTGCGAGTGAGAGCTTTCGAGTTTGCAGCCATGTCTTGACAGGTTCTGCGATTGCTGGATCCACAACGACAGCCTGGTCGCCTTTAATCCAGATCCAGATGATGTTGTCCTGAAGAACAGGAAGGGCATGGATCGATGAAGGTTGTTTATCGCTAGTCGCAGCTGTTGAGGTTGCCTCCATCGTTAAAGTCCAGGTCGACGCATCGCTCCATGATCACTGTCGCGCTTGCAAAAGGAGCTTTGCTGAATGATTCGGTTGCTCGTTTTCAATCTGCTGGGTTGGATTTTTCAGCTGTACTTGATCCAGGTAATCGTCAGTTAATGGTGCCTTCCCATTGTGGTCGGGCCCGGGCGCTGTTGGTGCGCAACGGGGATGTGCCCGTTTATGTTGCCTATGGTCAGGCCCAGTTGGGAGTTGTTGGTTACGACGTGCTGCGGGAGCATCAGATGCCCGTTGCCCAGTTGGTTGATCTTGGCTTCGGGGGCTGCCGTATGGCTGTGGCAGTGAAGGAAAGCAGTGGTTATCAGCACGCCGCTGATTTGCCGCCCCATTGTCGTGTTGCTAGCAAGTTTACCCATTGTGCCCGAGAATTTTTCGATGCTCTCGATCTGCCTGTAGAGCTTGTTCACCTGACCGGTTCGGTAGAACTTGGCCCTTTAACAGGCATTGCTGAAGCGATTGTCGATCTGGTCGCGACAGGCCGTACCCTTCGCGACAATGGATTAGTGGCGATTGAGGAACTATTTCAGTCTTCGGCTCGCTTGATCGGTCATCCATTGGCCTTGAGGTTGGACCGTGGAGATCTTCAGTTGATTGTGGAGGCTATGCGCATTCAGGAATCATTACCTAAAAATCCAGCTTGATGGCTGTTACTGATTTTCAGCGGGTTCGGCGTCTGGGGCGTTATCTCCGTGAGGACCGTCGGCGTCTATGGATGGTGCTGTCCCTCTTGGTGCCGCTAGCTCTTGCTGGTGCGATTCAACCCCTCTTGGTTGGCCAGGCAATCAGTGTTTTGAAGCAAGAGTCAACCTTCCCTTGGCTCAGTGATCTGCCAGTGAGCTCAGCAATAAGACTTTTGGTGGGGATTCTGCTGATTTCTGTGGTTCTGCGCTTGGGTCTGCAGGGCTTTCAGTCTTTCAATATCGAGGCCTTAGGGCAACGGCTAACGGCGCGTATTCGTAACGATCTGTTTGGCCACGCCATGGCCCTTTCCCTGCGCTTTCACGATCGAATGCCTGTGGGCAAGTTGTTGACTCGGCTGACCAGTGATGTGAATGCACTATCGGAGGTTTTTGGCAGTGGGGCAGTGGGAGTTTTGGGCGACCTCGTCAGCCTTGTGGTGATTGCAGTCACCATGATTTTGATTGATTGGCGGCTGGGGGGGTTGCTGTTGGTGACGCAGGTGCCGGTCACCTTGGTGATCCTTTGGTTGCAACGCCGATACCGGAAAGCCAATTACCGCGTGAGGGAGGAACTCTCTCAGCTCAATGCCGATTTTCAGGAAAACCTTCAGGGGCTTGAGGTTGTCCAGATGTTTCGTCGAGAAACGGTTAATGGGCAGCTATTTGATCGCACTGGCTCGGCCTACAGGCAAGCCGTGAATGGAACGATCTTTTATGACAGCAGCATTTCAGCTTTTATCGAATGGGTGGCTCTGGCAGCCGTGGCTGCGGTGCTGGCGCTTGGGGGATGGATGGTAACTGCCGAGACAATGGGCCTCGGCACCTTGACAACGTTCATCCTTTATTCCCAGCGTTTGTTTGATCCCCTGCGTCAACTTGCTGATCGCTTCACTCAGATTCAGGGGGGACTGACTGCTGTTGAACGGATTGGTGAGTTGCTAGAGCAGCCACTTGACATTGTCGATGCAAAGCCTGTTAAAGACGTACCCAGCGTTGTTAGGCCCTCGGCTTCTGCTGCTTGTGGTGAGGTGGTGTTTGAGGGAGTGAGCTTTGCCTATCGGCCGGACGAGCCGATTCTCCAGGACCTTAGTTTTCGCATTTCTGCTGGTGAACATGTTGCCCTGGTAGGCCCAACCGGTTCAGGCAAGACGACCCTGATCCGCTTGCTGTGTCGTCTTTACGAGCCTCAGGCCGGGCGGATCATGCTTGATGGTATTGACATCAAAACAATCCCTCTTTGGCGGCTACGCAAACAACTGGGGGTTGTGCTTCAGGACACCTTTCTATTTAGCGGCAATGTTGCAGATAACCTGCGATTGGATTCCTCGATTGAGGATGACCGTTTGCGGGCGATCTGTAGAGATCTTGGCCTTGATCCTTTGCTCAATCGGCTACCCAACGGCTTGGAGACTGAGCTCAGGGAGCGTGGCGGCAATTTGTCATCGGGAGAGAGACAGCTCTTAGCGGTTGCAAGGGTGGCCATTCGCAACCCCACTGTGCTGGTGATGGATGAGGCGACCGCTTTCATGGACCCTTCTACGGAAGCGACATTGCAAAGGGATCTAGATCGCTTGCTTGAACGTCGCACCGCAGTTGTTATCGCCCATCGCCTGGCCACTGTGGAAGCAGCCGATCGAATCATGGTGCTTCGGCGGGGCAAGCTGATTGAGCAGGGAACCCACCTTGAGCTTCGTGCCAAGGGAGGCCTTTATTCTCAGTTAGCGGAACTACAGGAAAGGGGACTGGCGAAACTTTGAATTTAGTTTTTGCTTTCAGCGATTGGATCTTGATTTCAGCTTCACGCTTAATGGCTATGGGCGCTGGTGAGGCAGGATCAAGACAGTTGAGCACTGCTGTGTGATCAGCTCCTGTTCGCTAACGCCGGAGGTGCTTGAGCAGGCCTATGGGCATGGAGCACGAGAGTGCCCGTCTTCTAATGAGCAGATCAAGCTTGTCTTCAGTCAAGACCGTTCATTCGATCTTGTTGAGCTTGAACAATTGCTGGAGGCTGTGGGTTGGAGTCGCCGGCCGATGCGTCGTGTGCGTCTTGCACTTGATCACACTCTCTTGAAAGTGGGTCTTTGGCGCCATGATCCCCTGTTGCCTCGTTTGGTTGGTTTTGCTCGATGTACAGGTGATGGAGTTCTTGAAGCCACAGTGTGGGATGTAGCGATTCACCCCATTTATCAGGGGGTGGGATTGGGTAAGCATCTAATGGATTACACCCTTGAATCTCTTAAGGAGATGGGTGTCAAACGAGTCACGCTCTTTGCTGATCCAGGTGTTGTCGATTTCTATGAGCGACAGGGCTGGACGCTTGAGCCTGATGGCCACAAATGTGCTTTCTGGTATGCCTAAGGATTATCGGTAATAGTCTTTTGAGAGCTGCTTGGCTGCCTCTCCTCTGTGCCAGCGTTTACGCAATTGGGCGTTTTGCCAGGCTTGATTCAGTAGACCTAGCCGTTGCAAACGGCGGCCATCGGTGTAAAGGGGTAATCCAAGGCTTAGCAACCTGACTTGGCAAGAGAGTCGCTGCACCAAATCGAGATCTTCCATCAAAGGGATGGGTTTGTATCCCCCGATGTGTTGGTAGAGCCTTTTGCTGATGAGCAAGCCTTGATCGCCATAGGGCCTTTGTAGCCAATAACTGCGAAGGGCCACCGCTAGTTCCAATAGACGCAGTTTTGTTCCCTTCCCTTGGATTTTGTAGTCGAAAAACCAAGCATTCAGGTCTCTTGCTGGCTGAGTAATCACTGCTTCAACGATAGCGGGCCATTGGGGCGGGAGGCGGCTGTCGGCATGCAGGAACATCAACCAAGTTCCTTTTGCATGGCATGCTCCATGACTGAGCTGAGCACCCCGATTGGGATTTGCTACTCGCAGTACTTGAGCTCCTGAGAGTTGGGCAACGAGTTCTGTGCCATCACAGCTGCCAGCATCAACGATCCAAAGGTCAAGGGGTGTCGGCCAGCGTTGGAGATCGGCCAACAGCAGTGGTAGACGGCTGGCTTCATTGAGGCTCGGCACAATCACGCTGAGGTGATGTTCCACCTCACTTAGAGCTGAGATGTTGCTCATTGATGAGACGTTTTGAGCGGCACTGCTTCCCTTTTGAAAGAGGTCATCTTGTTCTTTCTCGACTCATTTTTCTAGCCTTAATCGAGTTGTTTCCTGGTTCATATCCTTGTGATATCAATCCTTCCTCGCATGCTTGCCATGGTGTGAGGTTGAGGCTATGACTGGGATTAGGAGGATGGAAAAGTTAGATGAAGTTGGAATAATACATTAATACTAGTCCATTCATCCGGGCAAAGGCGTTGTCTCTGTCCTGCAATCATTCTAGTTCTTTTGCATTCGTTGAGACAGTAACCGATACGCAAGAAACAGATCGAGACTCGCAGAAGCATGGATTAAAGCTGTAAGTTGTGATCAGTGCATACAGGTGCGCAATACAGGTCGAGTCGCTGACCGTATTGACCATCTGTCTGTTTACCCATCATATGAATGGAACAAGAGTAGCTGGTAGAAAGGGTTTTGATTGCTATGTTGGATTGGATTGATGATGTAGTTGGATAAGAAGGCTTTAAATCCTGTGAAACTAGTTTAGGAGAGGGGTGTATATGGGGTTAATCGCTCCATCTACATACGTTATATCGCTTCAGACATTTGTGTCATAAAACCTAAGCCCGATTTGAAATTATTTTTTTCTAGAAATTCCTTCAAAGGATAGCTATGCTAACAAGAGTTAAAAATCACCAATGAGCGAAGAGCAACTCAAGGCATTCATCGCCAAAGTTCAAGCCGATACCTCACTACAGGAACAGCTCAAAGCAGAAGGTGCTGATGTTGTTGCTATTGCCAAAGCTGCTGGGTTCGCGATTACCACAGAAGACCTAAACTCTCATCGCCAAAACCTGTCTGATGCTGAGGTGGAAGGCGTGGCTGGTGGTGGCTGTGGCTTTGGCAGTAAAAATGACTTTACTGTGGCGATGACCAACTGTGCTTATTGCAGATAATATTAAAATATATAAGTAAGATTATGGATATTAAAAGCCTACACACTCAAAGCCCTTGCATTAGCAGGGGCTTTTTATTTCTTTAACCACTTCAATATTCACTTAAAACGGCATCCGATACCTGGCAAGACATTAAAGAATAGAATCTATGTAATCTCAGGCAGGTTCCTAAAATATTCTAGTTCTGGTAATTACTCTCAGGAGCTGTGACCAACATCACAACTAGCAATGATTCGGATCAATGACGTATAAGAGGAATTGGTAGATGATGTGTTCATCCGAGGGATAGATCTCTCACAACCATTCAAACCAATGACTAACAACGAACTTACGATTGAAGAGCTGCAGGGAATTGCAGGTGGGTTTGATCCTGGAGATTGTGTGAGCGCTCTAACTAGTCAAGTAGGATCACGTTTCGGGATGACGAGAAGGGATTGGGAGATAAGTTCGACTTTGATTGATGGTGGTGAAGGACACGACCTTCAGTGACTACATTGATGAAAAGGTGAACTCAAGCTGGTTCATCTACTATTACAGTCATAGCAATTCTTCTGAAGTTAGCTATACTTAGTAAAGAGTATTTACACCTAATGGCAGACCCAAAAGAAAACGAAGAACCCAACGAGGAGCTATCTATTGACGAGTTGAAAGCTGTTAGTGGTGGCGGGCTTGCTTCGAGCCCAATTGGTAAAAAAGAGTTGAACTGGGGTGAAATCTGTGATGTAGGTGCTTCTGTGAGGGCAGAAGGTTCTGGTTCAGGAATGACCAAAGCTGATTTTGAGAGAGCTAATAAGACAGGTGTTGGTGGTGAATACTACAATGAGTAGCTAACCAATCCTTACATTATTTAACCAGTCCAACATCTCAAACACAAACAAATGACTGAACCCAACAACACAAACGAAGAAATCAACGAGGAACTCTCAACTGACGAGTTGAAAAGTGTTAGTGGTGGGTTGATGGGACAACACCAAGGTGCTGTTAATAGTTTTACTGACAAAGTTAAATCTGGTGCTCAGTCGTATACACAACAAGATGATAATGAGACCTCGTCTGATTACAACAAGAGAGTTGGATTAGATACTGGTCCTATAGATAATAGTGAAGTCGGTCCGATAGGTAGAGAACGATAATCTCAAGGAAATACAACCACTGAAACCTTCATTCCTTCACTACTATGACTGACCCCAAAGAAAACGAAGACATTGAACTCTCAACTGACGAGTTGAAAAGTGTTAGTGGTGGTTGGAGTTGGACTATGGACCAAGAGGGTAGTGCTTATAGAGAAGTTCAAAGCGAAAGACCTTTTGACCCGAGAGGTTCTGGTTCAGGAATGACCAAAGGTGATTGGGAGAAGAGAAATAAGACTTTTGGTGATGGTGATGGAAAACACGAACTAAGTGATAGTCCTAATGTAATATTTAACGACGGGACAGTAAGGTTTTAGATGTAATGACTAAACCAAACGAACAAGTCGATGAGGAACTCTCAACTGACGAGTTAAAGAGTGTTAGTGGTGGTGTAAATGAGTGCTTTAAAAAGGAGTTGGTTGTTGAGACTGAGCGCTATAAAACTAAGACCGCTACAGGACATTTGGACTACTCTGAGCCAGAGCAATCGTATAACACATCTGAAGGTTCAGGTTATGCAGGGACACTAAAAGATTGGAAGAGAGCTAATAAGACAGGTGTTGGGGTTGATGATGTTGACCTTGGCGCTGGAAAATGAAAAAAATACGCTAGCCAATCCTCACTTTATTCAACCAGTCTAACATTTCCTGCTTTTGTTTTTTGAGTTCAGATGGTGATGTCTTACCAGGCTTAGCTGGATTAGGTGTTGTATATGGAGCTTCTAATCGGTTGGCCCCTTTTTTATGTGTTTTCTTTACTGGCTGTTTAGGTATCTGTTTGATTGGTTTGTTGATGGTAAGTGGTTGCTGTGCTTTCAGTTCCTTGTGTTGTAGCTTTTCTATTTCAGGTATTATCAGTTGTTGGACTTTGAGTTGCCTTCCCTTAATTGAGTTTACTTGGTTACGTGCCATTGGTATGTATGTTGTGGGTAATGAGCCGAAGATGAATTGCACATCGAAAGCAGATCAGTCCACCCTTCTGAAGTACTTGTATCTATACCGGCTCTGTTAAGCTAAGTACGCTAAGTATTTAACCTATGAACTTGTTGACGTATTATTTGGAAACTGTATGGCACCAAAGATAGGTGTTGTTTTAATACGTCATTTCTGATTAGCTTTTATTGTCGTCTATCAGGTTGGACAGTGCTTAGAGAATCCATTCACTTAATACAACCTTCGCTAAATCCTCACGGTTGTTAGTCCTATGTTCATTCATAGATTGATAGGCTGTCTGTGACATTTCACCTTCAGTCCAGAATCTAATCTTAGTTGTATGTGGAACGTTGTCTCGTGTTAACTCAGTTTGCTTTTGCATTAATGTTTAGGTTGGATTGGTTTAAACGTAAGTTGGTCTTGGTGGTGATGGGATAGCAATGTGAGCAAGTGTCATTAGTGGATCTCTGACTACCTCCAGCTTAGCTTTGAGTTCTTGGTCTCCATAGATCTCATCAAGATTCATAGCTTGTACAATTGTTATCAGTTGATCTACAAGTTGTTCTTGTGTTGGTGGTAGTGATTCCTCAGCAGTGTTAGATGGTTCAGTTACTACTTCGACATCTACTGCAGAAGCTTGTGAAGTCTGCTCTTCTATCTGTGGTTTAGTTCTTAGACTAGACAGAGGTTTGAATTCATCTGTAAAGAAACCAGCTTGGTAACCACGTAGTGCAGATGCTGAAGGAATTTCACCATGCTTTGTGAAATATTCATCAACTTTAGATCTTAAGAGTGCTGTTTTGTCTCTACATAGTATTGCTAAATGGGTCACAGAAGCTTGATCTAGGTATTGTGGTCTACTGTTAAACCAATCACCTTCATCGTACTCCTGATGGTAGAAGTTATACGCAGATACATTGTCTGAGATGACATCCTTAGACCATCCTTCAGACTTCATAGCGTTAGCTAATGTTCGATGCTCCGCTGATCGTTGTGGGAATAGCTTCTGATATTCCTTTATCTTTCCTATGATCATCATCCTTTCAAACTGTGCTTTACCCTTAGCTACAGCGTAAGCTTCTACGTTTGGCTTAATCTGATCAAGGAATGATTTGAATTCACTAGTTACTTCTTTGTCGTATATTTGTATAAGTGTCATTTGAAAAAATATTTCAGTCGAGTTTCGTATCGATACGAATCTCATTTATTCCATAGCCACATACTGGTAACTCGTTGTCCTAGTACATGGGTAGGAATGAATTGTGTTGCAACTATGTTCTCCACAGTCTTTCCCCTCTATATGTCAGTCATTAGATTTCAGCTTTTCTCCCTGTATAGAGGCGTTATCGCAATTAGTTTTAAGCTATCGCTTGGATGTCTACCTAAATGTGATAGGAGACTTGTTAACTATTTACAGCTTTTCTCCTGTATACGTCAGTTACCGTCTTGAATTTCTGCTACTCACTATCTTCTTCATCAATTTGTGATAGGAGACCACGTCCGAAGATTCTGTCGATAGCTTCCCGATTTCTTTGTATCTGTTCTGGAGTTAATGCTTCCCTTATCTTAGCCTCACGCTCTTCATATAACCTACTCATATAGTCTTCATCTTTGTATAGCCTATTCTGTTCTTGACTTCGTCTGTTAGCTTCGTGCTGTGCTTCAGTTAGGAATCTATAATTCAGTATTAAGGTCTGAACTATCCGAGCCTTTGAATACTTAGTTGCTGTCTTGTGGCATTCCAACTTGTTGTAAGCTGTAGAAGTGATTGCTAAGTTTAACTGTTTACTTCCAGTTGTCCCTTTGTATTTAACCTCTAATCCATCAGGATTCATTAGTTGTTCAGGCCACTTGTAAGGCTTTAAGTTATTCATATCAGTAGTCAACGAGCTGTAACTGGGTAGCCCTTTCAATAGCATCCACGTAAGCATATCCTGCTGTGTTTGTTGATGCTCTTGAGAGGCCTCTAGGAGACGCTCAGCTGCCTCTAAAGACACTCTGACGCATAATTCGTCGAGTAACTCTTCGACCTGTTCTGCCGTCTCCTAGGTCTGTCTTGCGGAAGTCACGTTCAGAATCTTTCTTCCGCTTTTGATATTGTTTCTGATGTTTGGATGGCTTAGGCATCAGCTTAGGTTACATCGATAATCTTTTCCTTGATAAGGAGTTGTCTAATAAATCCAGACATGTCCATGCCCTGATTCATAGCGCATAATTTTATCTTAGCAATGTCTTCGAGGTGTCCTCTAATTACTATCCTTTGGTCCATCTTGTGAGATCTTGTGTTGTATCTAGCCATAATATACGTTGCGTATGTTTTCAATAAAATGGAACATGGCTTATATCATAGAACGCCTGTCCCAAATGTTTTAGTTTGTTAATGCTCCAGTAAGTAGCAGAGTGATAAGACCTCCAAGTATTCCTGCTGGTAGTAACTCCTCTCGTGATTGCTTGAGTTGATCTTGGGAAGCTTGGTAGGCTTCGTAGATGTCCTTCTTAAGGTGCTGCTTTGTGATGACGGTAGCTTTTTGATCAAGGTCTTCAAAAAGAGTCGTGACATTGGGTAGGTTCATCGTAGGTGGTTGTTGTATAGACGTCCCGATTCAGCAAGAGGTAACGCAATGAATGAATGCTTGATATCAATAGGTATTCCACACTCATCAAGTATTACGTTATCACTTGCTGCAGCTAGGTATATTCGTTCACTAAGTGGATCAGGCCTGTTTAGGCTGGATCATGTAGCAAATTCTGCGTCCCAAGCCGTCGGGACTAGAGGATCATAGCATAGAAACTAATATATGTCAATCTTCCTCTATAGCTTTTAATTCACAAGCATTCTTTGCTTCCCCTAACGAATAAGTCCCTCCTAGCTTTAGCTCACTTTTGGAGCAAGTTCCTTGACGGAACCATTCCAGTTTAAGAAATCCATTCCAAGGGTCTCCTATTCTTGTCGTTCTGCTTTGTCCTTTTGTTACTGGCTTGCAGCCTCTATCCCGCCATTCAGGTCCATCCATCCAGACACTATTGTCATCACCCAAATCAATCAAGTAGCCTTCTCTTACTTTCCCTGCTGATGATTCTACCTTTTCTTTCCCCATCAAGCTTTTAATACAATTTGCCAGCGACTTCTCTTTGCATTCGTTTAGGGCTGCATCAGGCGAAATGCCAAGCGACTTGTACTTGTTAATACAGGAAAATAATGCTTTCTCATCAGCCTCAACTGCTCCACAGAAAATTGATGAAGCCGAAAATAATGAAGCTGCGGCAAAAAGTAATCTATGCACTGGACCCGTGATTGATGCGTTCAAGCAGTATAAGCACTTAACGGCTAAAGTCCTTCTTCTAATTCATTTCTATATATACTTAGATATATTAACTAATTTGCTTCTAATATTACTTAAACAAGAAGTTAAAGACGAGTAATACGAAATTATTTGCCATTAGAATCGCATAATCAGGTCTTTTGAGTTTAAATCTTATATGCCATGACCCGAATACTTCGCCTTAGACAGCTCCTCCTCAAGCGCTTCAGCCTTAGCCTTCCATGTCGCCTTCACCTTGGCAAGCTCACCTTGAAGCTCTGCATTTGAGTTTTCAAGTCTAGTGATTTTTGACATTGAACTATTTAATTTAGCCTCTAAACCTTCGACAATCCCTTGGTAATGCTTAATCGACTCTTCTTTGGTGGCGTCTTCGCTAAGTGTTTTGATTGCCTTCTTTGACTCCTTCAGAGCTTTCTTCGGCCTTGAATCCCTAAGTATCTTTTTAATCTCTGCTTCGCTGATCCCTGCCCCTTCTACTTCAACAATCTTTTGAGTTAGCTTCTGCTGTATGCCTTTGTCATTCACGCGAGCAATTGTGCCAAGTGTTCTGGCAGAGATATTAGTCAAGAACCTGTCAGGAACTTGATGCTCTGACAACCACTTATTGGCAGCAACTAGATCTTGGGCAACACTCTTCGAGAAGTGGAGATCACCAGAGTCAAGCAAGGCGGTCCAGTTGCCCTTGCTTTTAGCGTTGACCTGGATATCGCAAAGGACTTGAGCGCACGCCCTTACCGAGTTCCCAGCAGTATCCCAAGCTTCATTTGCAATAACGACTCTTGCCTTTAGCAGGCCCCGCTCGTCCTGGCTTAAGCCCTTGACAGCATTTTCGTTGAGCACCACTCCGGATACATCAACGTCGCTTAGCCTTTGAATAGCGGAGGTGGTCAACTGGCTCGTCCGTATCTATTGAAAAGGATACCTTCTTGTTGCGAGTCCGCAAGAAATAATACATTTGAACCAGTGCCACTCCTGTGACGTGAGTGTGCCTACTTGCTTGGATGCCTGTCGTAATTAAGGAGAGACTTCAAAGCTTGAATTTCCTTCAATGGGTATATCAGAATAGCTCGATCACCTTTGAAGATGCTTCTGCATTTACTGTTCTTTAGCAGTAGCTGTTTTGCTTCTGTTAATGGCACTTCTATCTTTGCGTGCAGTTCGTTTATATGAATTTGAATCATCTCTGCTCCATAGTTTAGGTGTTTCTTTTGTTTGTCCTTGTTGTTTGTTGCTGTATAGTTCTACCTTTACATCCTCTTTCTTCTTGATGCCAAATGGTAGAGAGGTTATTTCCTCTGCTCGTTCCCTGATGTCAAGCCTATCGTAATGTCGTAGCAGCACATCAGGTGAATGGCCACTAATGCGGCTTAAAAGGAAGATGTCAAGCCCTTCCAGTAGCTTGTCTTGGATAAATGTAGAACGCATGGAGTAGATACTGTATGGCTCATCACTAAACTTGTTGCCATGTAACTTATCAGTAACTCTCTTACGTATGCACCCCCACGAAAGTATGAAGTTAGCATGAGTATAAGTCTTCCCTTCGTTATTAATGTTGCCAAATACTAAATCGTTACCACTGACGCTGCGCTTGATGTTGTGTTTCTCATAGTAGGTGTTGATGTAGTCCCTCCAACGTAAGAACACTGACCCAAGGTTTGTCGGGATTTCTCTGTATTGGCCTGTCTTGCCAGATGTAACTGTGATGTATGCAATCAGTCGTTCTTCACGTCCTAACGAATTTTGATTAGCGGCCCATCCACTACTTGGTGCATCATCTCCTATCACTTCAATTCCTTCTTCTTCTAGTTCAGCCATCTCTTGTTCCAGCTTTGACTGACTAATCCTTCCTACATCGCGGACTTCTACTTCCTTCCACTTAAGCTTACGCAGTTCTTCTGGTCTAGCACCACTATTCTTCGCTACTAATGTCCATGTCCAGAACAAGACACGCCATAAATGGCACCTGTGATTTCTTACGTTCTCCCCTTCTTTGACCCACTTACGGATTTCTCTATTTATGATTGTCCAATCACCTTTAGAAATAGGAGGGTTGGAAAGCAAGTCATCCATACGTATCTTGAACTTCGGGAATAATGTCTTGGATACTGCTACTTCTGGCTCAATAAGACGATGCTTAACTAGATGGTTGTTGATGAAGTCCTTTATCTTAAGGATTTCGTCCTTCCATGTGAGTTTTCTCAACCCTGCTCTGTAAATTAGATAGTTATGGAACGTTGTCTCCCTTATCTGCCTAGTATTTTGTATCCCCTCGCTTTGAAGATAAGGCAACATTACCTTCTTGAGTACAGATGATTTGTGATAGTGAGTGTTATCTACTATAATCCCAGCCTTCACTCTGTTTAGCTCGTATTCAAGGAAATCCTCAACAGCTTCCTCTATTGGTTGAGTATTCTTAACTTTCTTTATTGACGGTTTCCTCTGTTTAGTTTCAGGCAGCCTACCGCTCAACTCTAATGCTACAACAGCTGCTAATCTTTTGGCCTCTGTTATGTTCGTAGCACCTTCAATCTTCTTGTTTCTATAACTCTTCGTTCCCGGTATTAGCTCTCGGTAGTAGTAGCAGCTCGTATCTTGCTTATACGACACCACAATACCTCTACCATCTAATACTTTCTCTTTCTCATGTATCGCTGGCATGGTTCTAGTAATGAAACGAATGCCAGCTATCTTGTTGTTTGAGTTTACCTTCTCTTGCTTTCCATAACATCAATCACCCTATCTATTTCCTCCAAATAGAGTATTACGTCGTCCAAATCTGGGCGCCTGTAATAGGTTTTGATGTTTTTGGGCTTGGTTAGAAGATGGAACTCATGGCGGAGCTGATGAGCTGACTTTTCCATGATAGTTGGATGAGGTTGGATGGTCAAGCTCCATCCTTCAAATCCTTGTCACAGACTCATTCCTAGCATAGACTTATCGCATGCTTGCCATGGTGAAAGATCTTCAAGGCAATCGAGATCGTTTTGTTGACCAAGCAAGCAAGGCCTTACTCCTGCCTCCGCTGCTTTCTGCAGTGTGACTTGCTTCACTTGATTGCTCCCCCAAGGAATGCCGCAGAAGGGCCAGCGTGTCACGGGCTTTACCAAGCGCCCTGAGAGTCCAAGTAACCAGTACCCCCCATCAGTAGCGGGTCCAAGCACGAATTCATGTTCTTGCAAAGCCTCTAGGGCCTGAAGCAGATCCCGATCACAGAGATTTGGTAGATCCGTGCCGATCAGCAGTGTGGTGCGACCTGTGCTGAGTTGTGGATGGTGTCGTTGCTGCGCTCGCAAAACCTGTCGGCGCATCCGTTCACCCAGGCTTCCCTTGCCTTGAGGCTCCACTGTTCTCACACCTTGATCGTGTGCCCAGCGCTTGGCTGCCTTGGGAGCGAGGCCAGTGATCGCGAATTGCAGCTCGACCAGACCTCTATTGGCAAGATGATTTGCCACGCTCAGAGTGTGTTTGCTCAGCCTGGCCTGGATAGATGCTGCACGCACTATTCCAAGATTGGTGGCCAGTCTTCGTTTGCATCTGCCTGCTGCCGGCCAGCGGGCCATCACAACCAGCGCGGGTTTTGCCATTTCAATTCACCCCTGCCGGGGTAGCTCTGCTGGTTTCACAATTAATTCGATCGTCTTGTCGTTTCGTTCAAGGGTGAGCGGCATGGGCTTGCCAACCTCCCCACGATCAACGGCAAGTTGTACTTGCGAAGGGTCGCGGACGACCTCACCATTGACCTCACTAATTAAGTCGCATTGGCGCACGCCGGCTTTGTCTGCAGGGCTGCGAGACATCACTTCGACAACGAGAACAGCATTGACTTCAGGCACCTGGCATTGCCCTCCTGTTGCGTTGATTTCTTTGGCTAGCTGGGGGGTAAGGCTCTGAAGCCTGACCCCGATATAGGGATGAGAAGCTTGCCCTCTCCCCACGATTTGTTGGGCAATTCGTTTGGCCAGGTTGATCGGTACTGCAAAACTCAGCCCCCCTCCCGGTGCAACTTTGATGGCAGTATTGATTCCGATCACCTGTCCTGAGGCATTGATGAGTGGTCCTCCGCTATTGCCAGGGTTTACGGCGGCGTCAGTTTGGATGTAAGGAACTCGTTGCCCTCCCCCTAAGGCGTTGGTGCGGTCGACGGAGCTGATGATGCCTGCAGTCACGGTGTTGTTGAGTCCAAGAGGATTGCCGATCGCGATTGCCCATTGCCCAGGCTTGATGTTGTTGGAATTGCCGAGGGGGGCCACGGGAAGCTTCTTCGCCACGACTTTGACCACGGCCACATCGGTGAGGGGATCACCACCAAGCACTTTGCCGCTGTAACTGCGTCCATCTGGAAGGGTTACCGATACCTGTTCTGCCCCTTCAACCACATGAGCATTGGTGAAGATCAGCCCGTCAGAGCGTGTGATGAAACCTGACCCCTGGCCTGCTTGCCGTTGGATGGGAGGTCCGCCGCCGAAGAAGTTGCCAATGGGGTTTGCGATCCGTTTCACCGTGTCGATGCGCACCACTGCCGGACCAACTTGTTCCACAGCAATCACGATCACATTGGTGCCAGGCTGCAGAGGCGCAGACTTGGGTGGATCACTGACGACAGGGGTGTTGTCTTGGCTTGTCTTAGAACCAATGCCGATGCGTTGACGTAACCCTTCGTTGCAGCCACTTAGGTTGATGCTGATGAGGACCAAGCCAAGCCATCTGATCGGATGCAGTCTGTGGGCAGATAGGGCAAGGGTCATGACAAACGCAGGTGCCAGGGAACGTGAACATCAGGGTCTTATTAAAGACGGCTTGCTCGATAGAAGTTGCGTAGATTCAGCCATCGCAGGGGAAAGGATGTGGTGCTAACGGGCAATGAGCTGTGGTCCAAGGTGCAGCAGGCCCTTCAGCACAATCTCAGCAAACCTACGTTTGAGACATGGATTCGTCCTGCCATTTGCAGTGGTTTTCGGGACGGGGAGTTGACTCTGATTGCTCCAAATAGCTTTGCCAGTAACTGGCTTCGCAAGAATTACGTTCAGACAATCGAGGAGGCTGCGGCGAAGATTTACGGCCAGCCAGTCAGGGTGTCTGTTCAGGCGCAGGAGGAAGACTCTGCTGAGAGGGTTTTGCCACCAATGGCATCGGCGACCGTACCTTTGCCTGCTGCAGAAGCAACCACTGCCTCTGCAGCCCCTTCTAGTGGTCCGCGGCGGATTCTTCCAGGCCTGAACCTGCGCTATGTCTTCAATCGGTTCGTCGTGGGGCCGAACAGTCGCATGGCCCATGCTGCTGCGCTAGCCGTTGCTGAAGCTCCTGGGCGAGAGTTCAACCCTTTATTCATTTGCGGCGGTGTTGGCCTGGGCAAGACTCATCTGATGCAGGCCATTGGTCACTACAGGCTTGAGATCAATCCCGAAGCAAAGGTGGCTTATGTTTCTACAGAGACCTTCACGAATGACTTAATTCAAGCTATTCGGAAGGATGGGATGCAAGCTTTCCGAGATCGATATCGGGCTACTGATTTGATTTTGGTTGATGATATTCAGTTTATTGAAGGCAAGGAATACACCCAGGAAGAGTTCTTTCATACCTTTAATGCTCTCCATGAAGCTGGTAGGCAGATTGTGATCGCTAGTGATAGACCTCCAAGTCAGATTCCAAAGCTTCAAGAACGCCTAATCTCTCGATTCTCTATGGGCTTGATCGCTGATATTCAGTCGCCTGACCTTGAGACTCGCATGGCAATTTTGCAGAAGAAGGCGGAACAGGAACGCATGATGCTGCCTCGCGATTTAATTCAGTACATCGCTGGTCGCTTCACATCCAATATCCGTGAACTTGAGGGGGCTCTTACCAGGGCAGTTGCCTTCGCTTCGATCACGGGGCTGCCTATGACAGTTGAATCGGTGGCACCAATGCTTGACCCTAATGGTCAAGGGGTGGACGTTACCCCACAACAAGTGATTGATAAGGTCTCTGAGGTTTTTGACGTGACTCCTCAAGACATGCGTAGCAGTAGTCGTAGGCGGGCCGTTAGCCACGCTCGGCAGGTGGGCATGTATCTGATGCGTCAGGGCACGGATTTGAGCTTGCCTCGTATCGGTGAAACTTTTGGGGGAAAGGACCACACCACAGTGATGTATGCCATCGAGCAAGTGGAGAAAAGGTTGTCCAGTGATCCTCAGTTGGCTAGCCAGGTTCGGCGTGTGAGGGATCTGCTGCAGATCGATTCACGCCGTCGGCGATAGGTTTCAACAATTTGATCATTTGACAAGATCAGATGAGGTGTATGAGATTTTGTTTGCATCAACATCAGCCTTTCAATGCCTTCCCTTCAAAGCGTTCCAGATGTCACCTTCAAGACTCGCGTGCGCGATGAATCTGTGCCCGGGTCTAATCCATTCCGCTGGCAAGACCTGACTAGTGCTGAAATCTTTAAGGGGCGCAAGGTGGTGTTGTTAGCCCTGCCAGGAGCTTTTACACCTACGTGCTCATCCAATCATTTGCCACGTTATGAGGAGTTGCATGCAGAACTTGTTGCCCAAGGTGTTGATCAGATTGTCTGTCTTTCAGTGAATGATGCTTTTGTAATGTTCCAGTGGAGTAAACATTTGGGTACCAAGAATATCTTTATGCTCCCTGATGGAAATGGAGAGTTCACTCGTAAAATGGGCATGCTTGTTGAGAAATCCAACCTAGGTTTTGGTTTGCGTTCCTGGCGCTATTCGATGCTGGTGAATGATTGTAATATTGAAAAGATGTTTGTTGAACCTGGCTTTAGTGATAATGCTGATGGTGACCCGTTTGAGGTCTCTGATGCTGATACGATGCTCGCTTACATGAAGGGTGTGCAACCAGCTGGTGTTAGTTCCCCGCGCCGTGAGTTTGAGGGTTAAACCCTTCACTTTTTTCCTGCCTGCTTGTTACATTTAAAACTGATTATCTGTTTTCCTGCTTCACTCTATATCTTACGTAACAAGTAGCAATCCTCTTCTAGGACTGAGTCTTTGTCGACAAGCTCTTTGACTTCGTCAAGTTGCTTTGAGAGGTTGATGTAATTTGCTTGATCGATCAATTTGTAGCCTAAGAGATTCTCGTGGAATGTTTCGCTGAGTGTATTGGGGGAAAAGTTTCCTATCCCGTAGCCTTTCTCGCTGAATTTCCTTAGCCTTTGAAATATTGCCTTAGAAGTTTCGCTTGGTTTGAATGCATTCAGTGCGAGAAGACTTCCGGCTGCTTGTGTTTGCTGTAGATGTTTAAAAAGTGAATTGACTGAGTCTTGCGAAAGCCAGTATAAAAGCCCTTCCATGAGGATAAATGATTGGCGTGATCCTATCCATTGGCTTAATGAGTCGAATAGTTTTTTGTTTTCGCTGCTCTTATTGAGGTCTGTTGTACGCAGGAATAGAATGTCTCTCTCTGAGAGCCGCTGAGAGGATTGAAGCTTCTGTATTCTTTGCTGCTTTGACTTGATCAGGTTGGGCTTGTCTACTTCGCAGGATGCTATGGGAGTGTTGATTAGATAGGGGTAATTGGTGAACCCGGCGCCAATATTGATAAACACTCCACTTGTTGCTTGAATGTGGAACTCTCGAAGCCTTTCTAGAAAGAATCGATGCCTGAGGCAGTGAGCAATATCTTCGGATTTACCTACCTCCTGAAGGTATCGATTTGCAAGCTTCTCAGCTGGTTTGGTGACCCATAAATGTGCAAAGTTGTCGAGACTGATGTTGGTATATTTTGCCCTAAAGCAATTAACCACATGCGCTGAGGCGTCTACTCCAGGAAGCACGTTCTTTTATTTGTTGCAATCATTTTAGCGAGCTGTTGATCTTTCATGGCATCAGAGTCATCAAGAGATGCTTGAGGAAGGTGAAGCTATCGACAGCGAAGCTTGCTGATTAGCAGGCTCAAAAGTAGAGCAGCTGCTCCATGCCCTTGTAAAAGTGTTTGCCAAGGATTCAATCCGACAAGAGGTGACTTAAGCAGGCTTGAGGGGCTGCCTTCTACAACGTCGCCATACCAGCAAGCTTGGATGCCTAGACATGACAGGAGTCGATGTAGGCAATGCGGATGTCACAACTAGAGAGAATTTCCTTCAAAGTGGCCACCAATCCAGGCTGTCTCTAGGCAAAAAAGCATGAGTAGGAATTGGCTTGCATCAGAAATAATCAGTAGAGCAGGCATTAATTGCTGCTCGCCGGCTATTAGTCGCTGCATTTGTTTCTCAGCGGAGAAAGTCATCAGTGCTAACCCCCCGTTGGTTCCTGCAAAAGCTGTAAGGCAAATGTTGTTTAAAAAGGATTGATAGCTCTGCGATAGATCACCAGAAAGGATCATCGGCGAACTCCACCTTGAGTTGGCATGACTTCGCTCTAGGAACGATGGCGATGCAGGCTCGCACCACTTCTCCATTCACTTCAATCTCACAAGCACCACAGCTCCCTTGTAAGCAACCTGTGGGAATGATGATCCCTGCGTCTCGAGCAACCTGGAGCCAATCAAGCCCTGGTTCTGTAAGGGAGCTTGTGCCATTGGGCCATTGAATCTCAATCTTAGAGATCGTCATGTTCTCAGCAGTGGGTTGATGTTGACATGTTCTTCGAAAACATCGGTGAGACGATTGAGTAGTTGTTCTCTTTGTTGCTCATGGTGGGGTATATCGGTCGGCAAGTCTGCTAAGCCCTTTTGCTTACGTATCAGATTGAGCCACAGCCTTCGCCAGCGACCATTCTCGAAAATCCCGTGCAGGTAAGTTCCCGCGACTTGGCCGCAGCTCTCATTTTTACTGACCCAACCCAGTGAGGGATCGTCAGCCATAGGTAGGACAGACTCATGGCTCCCTTGAATGAGTTGGCTATTGCCATGGTGTAATTCAAACCCCTTCACCTTGGCATTGTCTGGCCACTGGGTGATCCTTTGGCATTGTTTTAGAGCCTTATTGCGTTTGAAAACGGTATCTAGAGGCAGCAGATTGAGTCCTGCCAAGCTGCTTGATGGGTCTGTTGTTGTGACGCCTTCCAGACCTAGTGGATCTGCCAGAGTTCGCCCAAGCATTTGCATGCCGCCACAGATGCCAAACACATGCCCACCGCTTTGGGCGTAGGTTTGCAACTGACGCCCTAAACCACTGCGGTTTAGCGAATTTAGATCGCGCAGTGTCTGCTTGCTGCCGGGAATGATGACAGCATCTGGAGTCCCGAGGAATGTGCCGGGTTCCACCCATCGCAGCTGAACTGTGGGTTCTGCTTCTAATGGATCGAGATCGGAAAAATTACTTAGGGATGGCAATTTCAAGACAGCGATTTCGACCTCGGCATCATTTTTTTTGCCTCTTCTCTCCAGTAGATCAAGGGAGTCTTCTGGCGGGAAGAGCTCTTCCAGCCATGGCATTACACCGATGACGGGAATACCGGTTTCGGCTTCTAGCCAATCGCGCCCTTCATCAAAAAGTTCGCGTCGGCCACGGAAACGATTGATGAGTAGCCCGCGTATCAATTGCTTTTCTACCGGCTTAAGTAAAGACAGGGTTCCCATGATCTGGGCAAAAACACCACCGCGTTCGATATCGGCAACGAGCAAACAGCGGGCTCGCAGGAACTGAGCCAATCGCAGGTTGGTGAGGTCTCGCCGTTGCAGGTTGACTTCCACTGGGCTGCCTGCACCTTCCAAGACAAGCCGGCCATGGGTGTAAGAGCACTGAAGGTCTTTTAGCGCCTCACGGATGACGCTCCATCCAGGACGGAACCATTGCTCGTAGTAGGTCTCGGCACGCGCCGTGCCAACGCTTTGACCCAGATGGATGACTTCACTGGTGCTGTCTCCCTGGGGTTTGAGCAGCACAGGGTTCATGGCGCATTGAGGCTTGAGTCCTGCCGCCCAAGCTTGCAGGGCTTGTGAATAGGCCATCTCTCCGCCACTCTCGTCAACCCAGGCGTTGTTGCTCATGTTTTGCCCTTTGAAGGGTATGGGAGTTTCGCCTCGCCGAAGCAGCAGCCTGCAGAGAGCGGCAGACATTAATGATTTACCAGCTCCACTGGATGTGCCTAACACCATCAAGGGGGTCGACATCCCATCGGTGCTCATTGTCTGGGCCAAAGTCGACGCAGATTGTGTTGCAGTCGTTCGAAAATCCCAGCTCGTTGTGTTGGTAACCCTGGTGACTGTTCAAGTAACTGGCGGCCCAAGGGGGTTAGACGGATTTTCGCTGTCAACCCCTGCCCATCAACTTCACGGCGCAATACACCAACGGTAATCAACCAGCGAAAAGCGGCTTCAACAGCATCAGCTCGCTGAAACCAGCTGCATCCAGGCAAGCAGTATTGCCGGGCTTGCTGCCAAACGTGCTCAGCATTGAGCCCTGTTGTTTGGGCATCGGTATAAAACCTGGTGTCAAACCGTAGACAACGCATGGCTTGGGCAGCACGTTTTTTACTGCGCATGTCAAGCAATTCCAGCTCGCTTGTCATGGCAACGGAGGCAAGGTCGACCATTAATGGCAGCCTAAGAACTTGTTCTCGCTGCTGTAATTCATTGTGTTGATGCTTGCCTCAGCTTCTCCAGCCCGCCGTCGACTGCTTCAACAGGCCTTGATCCCCCATCAAGTGATGGTGAGTGGGGTGGATGAAGAGACTATCCACCATTTTGATCCAGTGCGGCTTGTCCAGCAGTTAGCGGAGGCGAAGGCTGGGGTGGTGCATCAACAAATTGAGGCTGCTTTGCCGGTGCTTGGCTGCGATTCAGTGTTGGAGTTTGATGGCACAGTGTTTGGCAAGCCAGCCACGGCGGTGGAAGCCAGTAGCCGTTGGCAGCGAATGGCTGGGGCGTGGGGGCTTTTGCATACCGGTCACTGCTTGCTCAGTGTTAATGGTGAGCGCCTCAGCGAAACAGTAACGACACGTGTGCTGTTTGCTGCCTTGAGTGATTCTGAGATCGAGGCTTATGTGGCTACTGGTGAACCATTGTTATGCGCGGGTGGCTTTGCTCTTGAGGGTCAGGGTGGCTTGATGGTGGAGCGCCTTGAGGGTTGTTTTAGCAATGTGATTGGCTTGAGTTTGCCCCTGTTGCGGCGCTGGTTGCTAGTTATTAATGAATAAGTTGGATTAACTGATAGTGAGTTGTTGAAAGCTTGGCGCTGATTTTTCAATTGTTAAGGTTGATCATTGCTACGGTTTTTTGAGGCAAGTTGTTGCTCTTCAGGTTCTATTGAGCATGTGATTGTTGCTCTGTTGTTTTTGATGTCCTTTGGCTTCATGAAAAAAAACCCTCGCCGCAATGGCGAGGGTTGAAGGTTTTCCCGATTAACAAGATCGATGCTTGATGTTGAGAATCAGTCGAGATCAGGCATTGACAAGGCTGGTTCGGTCTTACGATCGATGCCTTTTTCAAACCCGGCTGCAACAGCCCTGGCGCGACCAGCGTGGAACCAGTGGCCCACGATGGTGAACCAAGCTAGGAAGAACGCATGACCAGCTAACCACTGGCGAAGGTTCACGAAGTTAACCGAGTTGGGCTCGGTGATGATTCCACCTACTGAATTGATGGAGGCGTTGGGGGCGTGGGTCATGTATTCAGCAGCACGGCGAACTTGCCATGGCTGAACATCGTTCTGAAGCTTGTCAAGGCTCAGGCCGTTAGGTCCACGCAGTGGTTCTAACCAAGGACCACGGAAGTCCCAGAAGCGCATCGTTTCTCCACCAAAGATGATTTCACCAGTAGGAGAACGCATCAGGTACTTACCAAGGCCTGTTGGCCCCATGGCAGTACCAATATTTGCTCCAAGGCGTTGGTCACGAACTAGGAAGGTGAAGCTCTGGGCTTGAGAGGCTTCGGCGTTCGATGGACCGTAGAACTCTGATGGGTAGGCGGTGACGTTGAACCATATGTAGGCCGTGGCAATGAAACCACAACAGCTCAGGCCAGCAAGGGCGTAGCTGAGGTAGGCCTCTCCGTTCCAGATGAAGGCTCTACGAACCCATCCCCATGGCTTGGTGGCAATGTGAAAATGGCCGCCAACGAATAGAAGAGCAGCAACGTAAATGTGGCCGCCAATGAGGTCTTCCATTGAGTTGACACCAGTGATCCAACCGGTACCTCCCCAGGGAGAACTGAACACGTATCCAAAGATCACGCCTGGATCAAGTGTGGGGCTGGTGATTAATCTCACGTCGCCACCACCTGGAGCCCAGGTGTCATAGATACCGCCAAAGAAGCAGGCCTTGAGAATCAGAGCCAGAGCTCCCCAGCCAAGAAAAATCAGGTTGTAACCAAGAATGTTGGTCATCTGATTCTTGTCTTTCCAATCAAGCCTGAAAAATGGAGAGCTGTAATCCTGAAGTTTTTCAGGGCCGACCAAGGCGTGATAGACCCCACCTAAGCCGAACACAGCAGAGATGATTAAGTGCATCACCCCGCAATGGAAGTACGGATAGATGTCTACGATTTCGCCACCTGTACCAACGCCATAACCAAGCGCTGCCACATGTGGCATCAAGATCAGGCCTTGCTCGAAAATTGGCTTGTCGAAGGTGAAGTGACTGACTTCGAACAGGAGCATGGCTCCTGCCCAGAAAGTCATCAGACCTGCATGGGCAACGTGGGCGCCAAGGAGGCGTCCAGAAAGGTTGATGAACCGGGCATTACCTGCCCACCATGCGTAACCGGTGGATTCAAGGCTGTATCCCCCGGCATTCTGCAGTATGGAACCAGATTTAAAGGGCGTTTCCACGTGGCATTACCTCTTCAGGGAATACAAAGTTTTCGTGAGGTTGGTCCGCAACGGACATCCAGGCTCGGATACCTTCGTTAAGAAGAACGTTCTTGGTGTAGAAGGTCTCGAATTCGGGGTCTTCAGCGGCGCGTACTTCCTGCGACACGAAGTCGTAGGCACGCAGGTTGACTGCTAAGCCAACGATGCCAACCGAAGGCGTCCACATGCCCATGACAGGCACGAACAGCATGAAGAAGTGCAGCCAGCGTTTGTTGGAGAAGGCGATTCCGAAAATCTGGCTCCAGAAACGATTGGCGGTCACCATTGAATAGGTCTCTTCTTCCTGGGTGGGATCAAACCCTTTAAAGGTGTTTGACATAGCGCCATCCTCGAACAAGGTGTTCTGCACCGTTGCGCCATGGATGCCACAGAGCAAGGCACCACCGAGGATTCCTGCTACTCCCATCATGTGGAAGGGATTCAGAGTCCAGTTATGGAAGCCCTGCAAGAAGAGAATGAAGCGGAAGATTGCTGCAACCCCAAACGAGGGAGCAAAGAACCAGCTGTGTTGTCCTAGGGGGTAAATGAGGAAACACGCCAAGAAGACAACGACTGGGCCTGAGAAGGCAAGTGCGTTGTAGGGGCGGATGCCAACCAAACGGGCAATCTCGAACTGTCTCAGCATGAAGCCGATCAGAGCGAAGGAGCCGTGAAGGGCTACGAAGGTCCAGAGGCCACCAAGCTGACACCAGCGCACGAAATCACCCTGAGCTTCAGGGCCCCATAGCAGCAGCAAGCTATGACCCATCGCATCTGCGGGGGTGCTTACAGCGGCGCTAAGGAAATTGCAGCCTTCCAGATAGGAACTTGCAATGCCGTGGGTGTACCAGGAGGTAACGAAGGTGGTGCCGGTAAACCAGCCTCCTAGGGCCAAGTAGGCCGTAGGGAACAAGAGGAGGCCAGACCAGCCAACAAAAACGAAGCGGTCGCGCTTGAGCCAATCATCGAGGACGTCAAACCATCCCCGCTGAGGCGCGCGTCCTACAGCGATCGTCATGGGAAAAAAAAACGGTGCGGTTCTGCCGCAAGCTGTGGGATACCCAAAGACTTTAACAATCCCCAAGGGGCCTTTGGGAGTGAGTTGCCTTGAGCTGAAACCCCTTGTAGTGGTGTTGCTCCTTTGGCTTGCTTCAAATCTGCCCGTTGTGGGCTGTAGCAGTCCAGAATGGAGATTCATATTGGGTAGTCATGTCAGCTGATCTCCAGGAAACCCCTAAGGCCGGAGATGCTTCTCTAGAGCGGCTTGAGCAATCGGTTCTCGGTTTTCGACGTCTCTCCAATCAGCTCTTGGCCGTCATAGTCACAATCGGTGGCCTTGGCTTCACACTGACTTGTCTGTCTAGTTATTTGGGGCGAGATCTTCTTCCCATCGGCAGTCCTTCGACTCTCCTATTCGTGCCTCAGGGCTTGGTGATGGGTCTCTATGGCATCGCAGGTTTGCTGCTTGCGAGTTACCTCTGGGTGATGATCAACATCAATTTGGGTGCAGGTAGCAACAACTTTGACAAGGCTTCCGGGATGGTGAAAATTTGCCGTCGCGGATATTTCAAGCTGATCAGCGCGGAGTTCCCCCTCAAGGATGTCAAAGCCGTCAAGGTTGAGGTACGTGATGGTTTCAATCCTCTTCGCCGCTTGTCCTTGCGGGTTCAAGGTCGGCGAGACATCACTCTTACCCGCGTCGGTCAGCCTCTCCCCCTCGCACAGTTAGAACAGGATGGTGCTGAGCTAGCGCGTTTTCTTGACGTGAATCTTGAAGGGCTCTGAATTGTGTTGCTCTCATCCCTTGCGCGTTTGATTCGGCGTCAAGACATCTGGGGAATTCTGCTTTGTGTGCCCTTATTGGTTGGCTGTAGCAAGTCCACTACGGCATCGATCAAGGCGGTTTGTTCCTCGCTGACTAGCCCCTGCTTGCAGGGCAAAGCAAATGTGCTGATGAGTACGAATCGAGGCGCAATCACCCTTGAGGTGGATGGTGATGCTGCTCCTGTTACCGCAGGTAATTTTGTCGATCTTGTTAAACGTGGTGTCTATAACGGAACTGTTTTTCATCGGGTCGTGAAAGAGCCCGTTTCCTTTGTTATTCAGGGCGGTGATCCTGCTTCAAAGGACCCTAAAACGCTCAAGACCCATTACGGGAAGGGTAGTTTCATCGACCCCGCCAGTGCTCAGGCCCGCTTCATTCCCTTTGAAGTGAAGTTGAAAACAGATGACCAGCCTCGCTATGGAAAGCTGATCACAAACCCCAGAGAGTTGCTGCAATTGCAATTGACTCATAAGAAAGGGGCCCTGGCGATGGCTCGTTCTCCGGCGCCGGATTCAGCCAGTGCTCAGTTTTACATTGCTTTGCGCCCTTTACCCGAACTTGATGGCCGTTATGCCGTTTTCGGCAGGGTGATCAAGGGGTTGGAGGTGGTGGATGCGATTCAGCAGGGTGATCGTATTTTTAAAGCCAGCCTGGTAATGGCGAAATAAAAACCCTTAATGCATTGCCAAACACTTAGGCCTTAGGCCGGTATTCGGCTGCCGCTCGGAGAGACCTTTAAGAGTTCGGTGTTGACCCCTGAGGCCCTTACCAGAGCGACCTTGCCGGTACGGGCGATTTCGATGATCCCGTAGGGGGTTAGCAAGCTTTCGAGCGCCACCAGCTTGCCTGGGTCACCCACCACCTCAAGGGTAAGTGCGTCATCGGCCACATCAACCACTTTCGCTCGGAAGACCTGAACGAGATCGAAAATGGAGCTGCGCTGGTGAGCGGGTGCGGAAACTTTGAGCAGCATGAGTTCTCGTTCGACTGCAGGTTGCCTGGTTAGATCAAGCACCTGCAGGACATTGACGAGTTTGTCGAGCTGTTTGCTCATCTGTTGGAGGGCATGATCGTCTCCCTCTACAACCATCGTGAGTCGAGATTGTCCAGGAGTTTCGGCTGGGCCCACCGCAAGGCTGTCGATGTTGAAACCACGGCGTGCAAAAAGTCCTGCGATCCGGCTTAGAGCTCCGGATTCGTCTTCGACTAGCACTGAAAGGGTGTGCTTCATGCCCGTTGTTGATCATTCCCTAAATTAAGGTTCAGCCAGCTGAACAAGGCTTGATCAAAAGCCTGAGTGGATTCGTCATGGGGGCAATGGCCCGTTTCATCAAGCACTGAAAGAGTGATCCATGGGTATTGATGCTGCAGTCGATGGCCAATTTTTAATGGCACAAAACGGTCCTCTCGTCCCCAGAGAAGCAATATGGGGGGGCGATCGGGCCTGCTAGCAAGGCGTTTTAGTAAGCGAGGAGCTGTGCAGCCAACTGGCCGCAGTGTCATGCCAACGCACATCGCTCGTAGGGCGCGAGCTGCCGAGGGTCGCCTTGCAGGTTGGGCAATCAGGTGTAGTAGCTCATGGTCTAACTGGATGGAGTGGTGGTAGCCCATTTGAAGAGCTGCTTTAAGGAGTGGCGTTCGTGCGATGAGAGGAACAATCAGTTCAAGAGGCAAGAGGCGGAAGATGATTGCGATCAACTTGTGCTTCAACCGGCGCCACCAGCGTGTGGGGCGGAAGCTCAATGGTTCAACCAATGCAGGATCCGGTAATGGAGCTGCTACCACAGCTCCAACAAGGTCTGGGCGGAATGCGGCTGTGGTGAGAGCCGTTAGTGCTCCTAGAGAATTGCCTATTAGTACTGCTTGTTGAGAGGGGCTGGCCTGGACAATTTGCTCAAGAAAGGCTGCTAATTGTTTGCCCCACAGTCGATTGTCGAGGCGTCGAAATTGCTTCAGTCCTGGTTGGGCTGAAGCTCCAAAACCGATCAGATCAAGGCTGTAGACGCGGAATCCTGACGCTTTTAGGGGTGAAGCATTGTGTCGCCAATGAGCGCTGCTGGCACCGAATCCGTGGATGAGCACGAGTGGACGTGCATCCTCTGCTCCCAGTACACGCCAGTGACAACGTAGGCCTTGCCAATACCAATCATGGGATTCGCCCCAGTCAGCACCTGTCTCTTGAATGGCCCGCTCGGCAGTCTGGAAGTCAGTTGCAAACAAAGCGGCTTGAACCAACCCACCACCCACTATCGCGAAGGCTCAGTCGTTTTGGAGCCAGGAGGTGGTTTCTTCCGCCCAGAGTCTCGTCCTTCCCGTGATCTTTCGGTTTTATTGGCTGCTTTTCAGCAGCAGAGAAGAGAGAAGTTTTCGCCTGCTTTGCACTGGTTGGACCTTATGGCTGGTTGCGGTATTCGTGCTTTGCGCTGGGGGTTGGAGGCTGTTAAGCCCTCATTGTTGGCGTCAGGAGTAGAGCAGCTGCCAGAGCTGTGGGTGAATGATGCCGATCTTGAGCGAGCTTCTCTTTTGGAGAGGAATCTGGCCCCTCTGCGCCAAGAGCAAATCTCGCTAAAGCTTTTTCATCAGCCCGCAGAGGTCCTGCTGAGCCGTGCCTACCTCGATCAGTGTCGTTTTGATCTGATTGATCTCGATTGTTTTGGTTGTCCGAATGCGTTTCTGCAACCTGTGTTGCAGGTTCTCGCTTCTGAGGGGTTGTTGCTGCTTGCAAGCAGTGATGGTCGCTCTCCCACAGGTCATGACCGGCCAGGGGCAATTCGCAGTTTGGCTGCTGCGGCTCGGGTGCATCCAGCCAGCTGGGAGATCGCTTTGAGGCTGCAGCTTGGGGTTCTTGCACGACATGCCTGGCTGCTAGGGCGTGGTTTGGAGCCCCTGGTCAGCTTTAGTGAAGGTCGTACTTTTCGTGTTGCGGTAAGGATCAAGCGTCGACTTGCTGCCGGTGAGGAGAGCCAGCTTGGGCTTTTAGCTCGCTGTGAGGCTTGTGGTGCTCAGCTTGCTCAACCACTGATCTCCCTAAAGGGGTGGTCAGGGTGTATGTGTTCTCAAGGAGGTGGCCGTTGGGCGGTGAGCGGTCCCCTTTGGCTGGGCCCCCTTCAGTCGCCAGTTGTGTTGGCCGATTTGTTGGTGTTAGCAGAACAGTCGATCGTTCCGATCGCATCCGCCACATTGCGGCTGTTGCATCGCTTGCAGTCTGATATCGGCTTGCCGGTCTATTGCTGGTCCACAGCTGAACTGGCCAAGCGTCTGGCTTTATCTGGCCCGCCGTCTGTTTTGGCATTGGTCAGGGATTTACGTTTTGCTGGCCATGAGGCTTGCGGCAGTGCCGTGATGGCAGGACAATTGCGAACCGATGCGACAGTGACCGAGCTTTTGCGGATTTGCCACGAGATGTGTCAGGAAGGGCGTTAAATGGTGTGCGTGATTCACATGCCCATTCATGGCTTCGGAGATTTTCGGGATTGCTGCCGTCTTCTGGGTGTTGATCCCAGTTGGTCTCGCAGGTGGTGCTCTCTTGTTGAAGCTTCAGGGGGACTGAAGTTCGCAGACTGGAGTCGCTCGATATAGGCTCCTTGCTTGTATTGAAGGGCCCTATGCAGGTTCTGGTGGTTGGTGGAACTGGCACCCTTGGGCGGCAGATAGCTCGTCGTGCCATAGATGCTGGCCATCAGGTCCGCTGCATGGTCCGTAAACCTCGTAAAGGGGCTTTCCTGCAGGAGTGGGGTTGCGAGCTCACCTGCGGCGATCTGCTTGATCCGGAGACTATTGATTACGCTCTTGATGGCATCGATGCTGTCATTGATGCGGCCACCAGCCGTCCCGATGATTCTGCGAGTGTCTACACAACCGATTGGGATGGAAAGCTCAATCTGCTGAGGGCTTGTGAGAAAGCAGGAGTGAAGCGCTACGTCTTTCTTTCTTTGTTGGCAGCTGAGAAGCATCCCAAAGTGCCATTGATGGACATCAAATTCTGCACCGAGAGGCTGTTGGCAGATTCGTCATTCGATTACACAATTTTGCAGGGTGTGGCCTTTATGCAGGGGTTGATCGGTCAAATCGCCATACCTGTTCTTGAAAACCAGACGGTTTGGGTGAGTGAAACGCCTACAGCAGTTGCATACATGAATACCCAAGACGTCGCACGTTTTGCTGTGGCTGCTTTGGAGCGTCCTGAAACGATCCGCCGCAGCTTTCCTGTCGTGGGTCCAAAGGCTTGGACCTCCGAAGAAATTGTGCAATTTTGCGAAAAGTCCAGCAGTAAAACAGCCAAGGTGATTCGTGTGTCACCTTTTCTGATCGGATTGAGCCAGAGAGTGGTCTCATTCTTTGAACAGTCAGTGAATATGGCTGAAAGGCTTGCTTTTGCAGAGGTCACTGGAGGGGGAATTGCTTTGGATGCACCGATGGATGACACCTATTCCTGCTTTGGCTTGGATCCTTCGGAAACCACCCCTCTTGAAAGTTATATCTCCGAGTACTACGACACGATCCTCAAGCGTTTGCGTGAGATGGAGGCAGATCTCGACGAGGAAAGCAGGAAAAAGCTGCCTTTTTAAGGAATTTTCTATCTAACATTGGCGCGAGGATGGTTTATTTGTACTATTCGCGTATCTGTTTTCCTCCTGCTGGCATGTCTGTTGTTCAAGTTAAAAACCTGCAGCGCCGACTAGACAATTTGTCTTTTGAGGCTACTCAGGAGCTCGATCGGGCTTGTGGGCATGAGCTTTGGCGCAACCTTGGCTTCGATGCCTTTGACGGCCTCGAGGATGCTGAGCGCCGGGCTAGGGCCAATTACTACTACGGCCAGTTGCAGACAGTGAATGAGCTGTTGGAGGCCTTGGGCTAATGCCTTGGGTCATCCAGGTTTAGCCATCGATTCTTTCCCTACCGACCACAATGGATTGATCTTGCTTGAAGGGCTTTTTTCATGAGCAGTAGCTGCTGTAGTCCCTCTGCTTCAGGCTCTGGAGCTGATGCGTTAGATCAGACGCAGGCTGTAGAGGAGCGCTATGGAGCTGCAGCGCATGCCCAGGAAGCTTGTTTGTGTACCCCGGTGGCTTTCGACCTCAGCCTGCTTAAGGCCATCCCTCGTGAAGTTGTAGAGCGCGATTACGGCTGCGGTGACCCAACTCGCTGGGTTAAGCCTGGTGACACTGTGCTTGATCTTGGCAGTGGCAGTGGAAAGAACGCTTTCATTTGTGCCCAGCTGATCGGTTCGGCGGGTGCCGTGATTGGGGTGGATCGCAATGTTGAGATGCTCAACCTGGCTCGTCAGGCCGCACCAGTTGTCGCGGAGCGGATTGGCTTTGCCAATGTGCGCTTTGTCGAGGGCGCTATCGAAGCGCTTGAAGCCCCTCAGGTTGATGGGGCTCCGCTTATTGCCGATCGGTCGATTGATGTGGTGTTGAGCAACTGTGTGCTCAATTTGGTGAATCCTGCAGATCGTCAGAATCTGCTGGCCAACATTCGCAGGGTTTTGCGGCCAGGTGGACGGCTTGCTGTTAGCGATATCGTCTGTGATAAGCCAGTACCCCTTGCTCTTCAGCAGGATCCGGAACTCTGGAGCGGCTGCATTAGTGGTGCCTGGCAGGAAGAGGCCTTCCTGCAGGATTTTCGTGCTTTGGGCTTTGAGAAGGTGAGCTATGCCGATCGTTCTGATCAACCCTGGCAGGTGGTTGAAGACATTGAATTTCGCGCCGTCACGCTTGTGGGTCAGTTGCCGGACGATTGAGGAGGGACAGCAGGAGGTTGGTCTCTCTTGATGAGACCTGCCTCCATTGGCCAGGATCCATCCCTTCAATGCTGAGGGGTGGCTCACCATCCAAAAGCTCGATGCGATGACGGATCAAGCGAAGGGTTGGCAGCCCTACGGCTGCTGTCATCCGTCGAACCTGTCTGTTTCTCCCTTCTTTTAACTTCAATTCAAGCCAGCTAGTGGGGATGCTTTGCCGCACACGGATGGGTGGTTCACGCTCTCTCACGATCGGAGCAGCGTTTCCCTTCAGCCAGCTCGCTAGGGCAGGACGGGTTCTCTTTCCCTGAATGATCACTCCTGAGGCAAGTTTTTGTAGTTGACTTTCACTAGGAGAACCTTCTACTTGCACCCAATAAACCCGCCAGTGGCTCAAATGGGGATTGGTGAGTCGATGCTGCAGGCGCCCATGGGAAGTGAGAACCAAGAGGCCTTCACTGTCAGCATCTAGGCGGCCTGCCGCATACACCCTTGGTATGGGGATCAAGTCTGCTAAGCACCTCCACTGGCTGCCTGGTTCTGGGGTGAACTGGCTTAGGAAGCCGTAGGGCTTGTTCAACAGAAGGGTCGTGAAGTCGTCTGCTTGGGTGGTCAGCTG
This sequence comes from Prochlorococcus sp. MIT 1327, assembly GCF_047304785.1. Classification (NCBI taxonomy): domain Bacteria; kingdom Bacillati; phylum Cyanobacteriota; class Cyanophyceae; order Synechococcales; family Prochlorococcaceae; genus Prochlorococcus; species Prochlorococcus sp. MIT 1327. The sequence continues at coordinate 2,001,502 of NZ_CP138972.1, read as the reverse complement.
ATCAGTCAGTAGACGCGAGCAGTATCAGCATAGATAAATCGTTGTAGGGATCATCAGCGCATGATTGCTTCAATAAAGATGAGTCATCGTTTAAGCCTGAGTCTTAACGGTTGACCATCATGGAGCGTGGCGAAATGACAATCGGCCCTAGAGACTTTTTGACTCTGCCGTGTTTGCAGGGGCCGCAACCTAAACTCCGATTGAACCAATGAGCCACGGCACAACCGCATGATCGAAACCTCGGGTGTGATTGAGAAGGAACAAGGTAACGGGTTCTATCTGGTCACCCTTGAGCAGCCCGCCGGTCATCAGTGTTTATGTCGTGCCGCCGGCAAGCTCACTAAGTTCCGCATCAAATTGCTCGCTGGTGACAAGGTGCTGGTGGAGATCAGTCCCTATGACCTCACTCGAGGCAGAATCACTTATCGAGAGCGAAATGCTGGAGCCCCAGGGGGGCGCCCGGGTGGAAATCGCCCTGGTGGCCCACGACGACGTTAATCAGCTTCATAAGAATAGATGGGCTGGGCTTGAATCCTTGATAAGGATTGACACTGCTGCTTTGTTAGGCTTTGCCACTTCAGCTTTCATTTGATAATGATACAAACTGTTTCTTGCTGGTAGAAAAATCTTTACTGCTTGATTCCAATTTTGTTCTAAAGAATTGGTTGTTACCTTGATCAATTAAATAGCCCAGGTGATGATATTATTGGTGAGAACAATTCCAGTAATAATCTCTGAGAATTGATAATCTTACTCTCGTGAGTTGAGGCTTTTATTGGTTCTCTGACGGCTTGACTTCTGCGTGTAAAATATTTAAAGTCAGCAGAAATCCCTGGTTAAATTTGCTTAGATCTCTAGGGCCTCGTCTGCGTCGCTTGTTTTTTCGTAGGAATGGCTTTTGTTGGGCAGGTTCGGCACCACAAGGGCTGAGGCCTCAAGTAGTTCGTGATGTCCACCTGGACATGTGATCCACTCGCGGAATTCTTGGGTGATGGCGTAACTGTCTTCGTAGCTCTCTTTGCTGTCTAGTAAAGCGATTCTGGCGGATGCCCAACACGTTGAAACGCTTATACGTCGTCGAATAGCTGTGTTCATGATTGGTCCCCATTGGCCAGAGAATTGCATGTCAGTGGTCTGTATTTGGTTTGATTTTATAGAACGTCGCATTTTTCTTTCGCAAAAGTTGTCGTCAACGCTGCAAAAAACTGGGCAGATTTGGTGTGCGTAGTCGGATGACAGCACCTGCTCCATCGTTGACTGCTTCGAGTGGCAGGCTTGGGCCTCGCCAGTGACCCATCGTTGTGTTTTCCTCTGCTTTCGCTTCGCTGTCTCTGATGAGATATGGCTCTGTCTTCGACCAGCTTCGGGCATGGCCCATCAGTAAGGGATCTGCAGGTGCAAAGACATAGGAAGGGTGACGAGGTACCGGCTCTAACGATGCTCTTGCTGTGGAGATCCTTACAGCGCGAGTGATTCCCTGTATGAATCGGCTGCGCGTTACCACCGTTGTGAGATAAGCAACCACGCGAAGTCTTGGGGCATCGAATCCCTCGGCACACATGTCGATGCTTACTAACCAGTCGGCTTTGCTTGTTTGGAAGGCTGCCAGGCGAGCACTGGCATCACGGTCTTGGGAATGCACCAGCTCGACACGATCGCCTTCCTCTTGCAGGAGCTGGGCGATGCCACCAGCGTGTTCGATATCTCTAGCGATCACAAGGCCTGCGGCATCGTGATGGTGGCGACGTACCTTCTCAAGTTGACGTCGTGCCCGTAGTAACAGTTGCAAGGCAATGCTGCTTGAGTCTGAGATCCGAATAGCCCTACGCAGATTGCGTGCTCGCCAGCTTTCACGCACTTCAGCAGAGAGGGGGGAGACATCTCGATCGGGCTGTCCAGGACGGCTGTGTTCCACCCAGCCGTCCTGGAAGCGGAATTCGAGGGGGCGCACATCTCCAGCATGAATCAGCTCACTAGGTTCGACGCAGAGATCTGGGCTGATCTGCTCCACCAGAGCACCCTCGGCTTCCACGCGCACCCGTCGGGCTGCACAGAAGGCCAGATTGTCGGCGCGGAAGGGCGTGCCAGTCAGACCAAGCCGTATTTTGCTGCTGCCAGTGAGAGCAAGAAAGGTGCGTCCCCAGGCTGGGCCTTGAGGTTCATCTGGATTCATCCCGAGGTGGTGGGCTTCATCGGCAATAGCGAGTAAGCCGTCACCGGCCCAGTCTTTTAGTTCTGCTATCAGGGTCTCTAACTGAAGACCGGCACCTTGATAGGTCACTGCCCAGCCGTCTGCTTGTTTGAGGATCTCGGGTTGTTCTGGGCAGGCTTCCCAGTCCTGCAAGTTGAGTCCTAGTTGTTTAGATGCTTGGTGCCATTGATTGAGGATCGAGTTGCGGTGGCAAAAAACTATGAATCGCGTTAAGCCTCCCCCTCTTTGCATGGCCTCGAAGCTGAGGAGGGCGCCGAGGGTTTTACCTGCACCTGGGCCAGCATGCACAAGCACATCTCGCCCTTGGATTGCCTGTGGAGACAGTCTGCGACGCAGCAGCTGAATTAGCTGTTGCTGCCAAATGCGGGGTCGGATTTTGGGCTGGCAGGACTCTCCCAGCAGTTCAAAGGAAGGCTTGGAGATGGCATTGCACGAGAAGATAGGTCTTTCTAACCATTTCTTTCGCTGCTGGCATCTTTAGCTTCCAGCCAAGAGCTTCTGGGGTTTTCGGCCCCCTGGCACCATGGCCAAACGCCGCCATTCATCACAGTTTATTTTTCAGCAACGCCGTAGCTTGGAGCAGTGCTGGCTCAATGAATGTGACATTGATCCGCTGATCCTGAGAGCACGCTTGCTCCATCGCCAAGGCCTGAAGCTTCAGGCCTTGGCGATGGAGCAAGAGTTGTTACCAATTATCTGACTGAGTTCAGAGCGCTTCGGTGTGGTTCACGAGTAGGTGCTCAACCTCATTGAGGCCTTCGCTTGCAGCAGTGTGTGCGATCTCGAAGTTGCCCTGAGCCTCATCCATGAGTTGACTAGCTAAGCGATCGAGCAATTGCTCCTTTTGCTCCTTGAGCATCGTTAGCAATTCGTTTTCGATCAGCTTTTGAACCGCTGATGCCCTCAGGGTGTCTGAACCGGCTTCAGCAAAGGTTCCCTGAACCAGTTCTTGAATAAACAGTCGGTGGACTTCACTGCTGCGTAGGAAACTCTCGGTGGCGTTGATAATGCCGTCTACCAAAGCTTTGTCAGGCTCTGACTCCTGTTTGTCGAGCTTGAATTCCCAATCCAAATGGCGTCGCTGCCATCCTGCGGAATGGAGGCTCGGCATCACTGTCTGGGAGAAGGTATCCACCGAAATCTCGTAGATCCTTTCTGCCAGGCGTTCACACCATTCTCTCCCGTGTCCCTGGAGGTTGTTCTGCATTGTGGAGCGCTCCACAGCATGGCCTCCGTGATGGCTATGGCAAACACCATCCGGACATTCGATTGCAGTTAGGCCCATGGAGGGAGTTGGAGTTAACAATCCTTCTTAGCTATAAAGCCAGCTGAAAAACTCTTTTCTTCAGGAAAGCTCCCGGTGCCGGGAGGTCGACCCCGTAATCTCGCCTGGTTCAACCAGTCCTGTCTTTTGCCCAGACTCTTAATTCCGGTGGAATCGGCGATGGGAGAAACCCGTGTTGCGGCCTCGCCGGACACGGTGAAGAAGTTTCTTTCTCTGGGAAGCAAGGTTGCCATTGAGCGTGGCGCCGGCCTTGCCGCAGGTTTTGTTGATGGTGATTTCAACACCATTGGTGCGGAGCTGGTTGCTCCGGGAGATTCACAGGCCTGGAGCGAGGCCGATGTCGTCCTATGCGTTCAATCTCCTTCTGCTAGTGCTTTGGCAAGGATGCGATCTGGGGCCCTTGTTGTTGGTTTGTTGGCGCCTTATGCCAACAGTTCTTTAGCAGCATCGCTGAAGACAGCAAAGCTCTCAGCGATGGCCCTAGAGCTGCTGCCGAGAATTAGCCGGGCACAGTCAGCGGATGCCCTTTCCTCTCAGGCCAATATTGCTGGCTACAAGGCGGTGCTGTTGGCTGCTGCTGCCCTTGATCGTTACTTTCCGATGTTGATGACGGCAGCTGGCACGGTGCAGCCAGCGCGGGTCGTGGTATTAGGTGCTGGTGTGGCTGGATTGCAGGCAGTTGCTACAGCAAAGCGTCTGGGTGCTGTGGTCTATGTCAGTGATGTCCGCTCTGCCGTGAAGGAGCAGGTGGAGTCACTTGGGGCACGCTTTATCGAACCTCCTGAAATTGATCAGAGGCCAGATGAGTCTGGTGGCTATGCCAAGCAGGCTTCTGAGGCTTTTTTGACGGCTCAGCGTGAGCAGCTCTCCAATCAGTTAGCGGAAGCCGATGTGGTGATCTGTACTGCTCAGGTGCCTGGTCGAAAAGCTCCACGATTAATCAGTGATCTCATGCTCGATCGCATGCGCCCAGGTGCTGTGGTGGTCGATCTTGCCGTTGAACAGGGTGGAAATTGTGCGAATACTCGTCCTGGTGAAACAGTCGATCGCAATGGCGTGAAGTTGATCGGTGCCTCCGATCTCCCTTGCAGTGTTCCCAATCACGCCAGTGCTCTTTACTCTCGCAATTTGGTCGCTCTGTTGCAGCCCATTTTAAAGGACGGTCAGCTCACTCTGAACATTGAGGATGAGTTAATTGCCGGATGCCTGATCAGTCACAACGGTGAGATTCGTCATCACGATGTGTTCAACACGGGAGGGTCCAACTGATGTCGTTCTTGAGTGAGGCCCTTTGGGTGCTGCTGCTTGGCAGCTTGCTTGGCCTTGAATTGATCGGCAAGGTGCCTCCCACTTTGCATACGCCTTTGATGAGTGGTGCCAATGCGATCTCGGGGATCACGATGTTGGCCGCGCTCACCCTGATCATCAAGGCCGGTGACAATGTCCCTCTGCTGGCGATGGGTGCTGTGGCTCTTGGTTTCGCCTTGTTCAACGTAATTGGCGGATTTCTCGTTACCGATCGGATGCTGGCCATGTTCAGCCGCAAGTCCGCTCGCCGCAAGGACAATCACTGATGAATATTGCTGAGATCCTCAAGTTCGCGATTGATCTGGTCGCGGTTTTACTCCTTGCCCTTGGGATCAAGGGCCTTTCGAAGGTGCGCTCTGCCCGTGAGGCCAATCGCATTGCCGCTCTTGCCATGGCACTTGCCGTGGTGGGCTTGATCGTGAACTATCTCGGCACCAGCGGCATCGCTGCTGAAGCCTGGATTTGGATCATCTTCGGCACGTTGGTCGGTGGATGTCTCGGTGCGATCACAGCGCAGCGTGTGCCGATGACTTCCATGCCCGAGACCGTCGCTTTGTTTAACGGCTGCGGAGGCATGTCGTCGTTGTTGGTGGCTCTCGGCGTTGCAATCTTCCCGAGAGCCGCTGGTGCTGGCGAAGCAGGCAGCGCAGTGGTTGAAGACATCTCGATTGTGGTGTCTGTTTTTGTTGGCTCGATCACCTTCACAGGCTCAATCGTGGCGATGGCAAAGCTGCAGGGCTGGCTGTCAACACCGCCTTGGATGCAGAGCAAGGTTCGGCATGCCGTGAACATTGCGCTTGCTGTGATGTCTTTAGTGGCGGCCATCGAGCTTGGTCGCCATGGCGACAACGTCAGTGCGCTGTGGTTGCTGGTGATTGGGTCCGGTCTGTTGGGAATCGGTGTAACGCTACCGATTGGTGGCGCCGATATGCCAGTGGTGATCTCACTTTTGAACAGTTATTCAGGTGTTGCGGCGGCGGCGGCAGGTTTCGTTGTCGGCAGTCAGTTGCTGATTGTGGCTGGCGCCATGGTTGGAGCTGCTGGTCTGATCCTCACTCAGGTGATGTGTAACGGCATGAATCGCTCGTTGGTATCCGTGTTGTTTGGTGGAGCGTTAGGAGCAAGCGCTGCTTCTGGCGGCGGTGGCGAATATAAAAACATCACCAGTTGCAGCGCAGAGGAGTGTGCGCTCACCCTTGAGGCGGCAGAGCGTGTTGTGATCGTTCCCGGTTACGGCCTGGCGGTAGCGCAGGCCCAGCACACGCTGAGGGAAGTCACCCGTGCTTTGGAGGCAGCTGGAATTGAGGTCACCTATGCCATCCATCCGGTTGCTGGACGGATGCCAGGTCATATGAATGTTCTGCTGGCAGAAGCCGATGTGCCCTATGAGCAGCTCAAGGAGATGGATGTTATTAATCCTGAGTTCCCAGCCACTGACGTGGTGCTGGTGCTAGGGGCGAATGACGTTGTGAATCCTCAGGCCAAGACTGATACAAGTTCACCTCTCTATGGCATGCCTGTGTTGGATGTGCAGGAAGCTCGAACGGTGTTTGTGGTGAAGCGGGGCATGAGTGCGGGCTACTCAGGGATTAAGAATGATCTGTTTGAACTTGCCAATACTTCCATGGTGTTTGGTGATGCCAAGAAGGTGTTGGGTGATCTTTTGGTTGAACTAAAGGAGCTCGGTGTTGGGAAGAAGGGGTGAACCCCATCCCGAGCTGCTTCAGCAGCTCGGGATGTCTTCTTTTAGACAGAGATTGCCTTGGCTGGGCGGTGATTTGCAGACCCTCAGGGACACCCTGAGACCTGTGCGCTTGCCAAGTGATCGAGGCGAAGAGATTGAAATTGAAGTACCAGCCTTGCCGAGCGGTATGGCGGGTTCTGGTCAGTTGTTGGCTTTGTTTGATCGTCCTCAAAACACCCGCCAGGCGCGTGGCTTGGTTTTGCTGCTGCATGGATTGGGGGGCTCTAGTCGACGCGAAGGTCTACGACGCATGGCCTGCGCTCTTCAGACGGCTGGTTTTGCCGTGCTGCGCTTGAATTTGCGTGGTGCAGACCCTGGGCGGCATCTCTCAGCAGGGACCTATGCCGCTCAGTGCAATAGCGATCTTGGCCCGGTGTTGTTACGGGCCCGGCAGCTCTGTGATCAGCTTGGGCGTGAGGGTTTTGCTTCGAGAGGCACAGTTCCTCTGCTGGGGGCAGGTATTTCCCTGGGGGGCACGATGCTTCTCAATGCCTGTCTTGAGCCAAGCCATGTGCACGCGCCTGGCCAAGCGGTTTTGGATGGATTGGTTTGTACCAGTAGTCCCCTTGATTTAGCGGCTTGCAGTGCCTCCATCGAGCGACCCCGCAATAGGGTTTATCAGCGTTGGTTGTTGCAGCGATTGATTCGTCAAACCTTGGCGGACCCCTTCGGCGTGACTGTCCAGGAAAGGGAAGTGCTCAATGGGGAGAAGGGTCAGAGCCCGCCAGCAACCATTCGAGAGTTTGATGCTGTCATCACAGCACCGCGCTGGGGTTATGGCGATGTTGATGCTTACTACGCTGGCGCCTCACCTTTGATCACCTTGCTTGAGAACCCCAGCCGCCTGCCGCCGACACTGCTCCTGCAAGCGCTAGATGATCCCTGGGTGCCAGCAGAAGCCGCTCAACAGTTGGCAGCGAACATGTCTCCATCCAGTGAGCAGCGAATCCAAGTGTTGTTGACCCCCCACGGCGGCCACAATGGTTTCCATGCAATCGGAGGCTGCTGGGGGGATCAGGTGGTCGCCCGCTGGCTGTCAAAGTTTGGCGCTTGACTAAAAACTCATGGATATCTCTGCTGCTGAGGTGTCCGCCGGATGATCCAGGCTTCGATTGGCTGGCCTCCAAGCACATGCTCTCTCACGATTGATTCGATTCGTTCTGGTGTCACACCGCCATACCAGATCCCGTCTGGCCAGATCAGCAGGATTGGTCCGTCGTTGCAGATGCGAAGACAGTCAACCTTGCTACGCAGAACCACACCTTCTGGGCGATCAATGTTTTCGAGATCAAGCTGTTTGATTAGTTTTTTGAGATTGGTCCAGCTGGCGTTGCCGACATCTGCACTACAACAGGCCGCCTTGTTGGCTGTTGCGCAAAGAAGTAGGTGATGACTCACCTTGAAATTCATGCTGTCAGGGCTGGCAGTGGTAGGCGACGGGTGCCCCGTTTCACCTGCTCTTGTACGGCCTTGCGTGCCCATGCATCGACGGCAAGCACGTCATCAAGCTTGGGTTGTGTCTGCAGGTCGGGCTTGTGGCGCTCACAGGCAGCCTCGATCACTTCCGGGATGTCAAGAAAATGGATGCGCTCTTCAAGGAACTGGGCTACTGCTTCTTCATTGGCAGCATTGAGAACGGCTGGCATTGTTCCGCCGGCCCGTCCTGCGGCGTAGGCAAGTTCCATGCAGGGGTATTTTTTGGTATCAGGGGCGCGGAATGTGAGTTCGCCTACTTCGGCGAGATTCAGGCGCCGCCAAGGTGTTTCGAGCCGCTCCGGCCAACTCAGGCAGTAGAGGATAGGTAGTTTCATATCTGGCCAGCCGAGCTGCGCCAGCACGGAGGAATCAGCCAGTTCGATCATCGAGTGGATGATGCTTTGAGGGTGGATCACGATCTCGATTTGGTCGTAGTCGATGCCAAAGAGGTAATGGGCTTCGATGACCTCTAGCCCTTTATTCATCAAGGTGGCTGAATCCACTGTGATTTTGCGTCCCATGCTCCAGTTGGGGTGGCTGGTTGCATCGGCAATGGTGGCTTTCTCGAGATCTTTTGCTGACCAGTCGCGGAAGGCACCTCCAGATGCTGTGAGCTGGATGTGGCGCAGCCCAGGGGTAGGAACTCCTGTTGATAGGCGGGCGTTCTCAGCCCAGGGTGTTCCTTGCAGACACTGGAAAATGGCCGAGTGTTCGGAATCTGCTGGAAGCAGTCGACTGCCGCTGCGTTTCAACTCCGGCAGTACGACAGGTGCGGCCGCGATCAGGGTCTCTTTGTTGGCGAGGGCAAGATCCTTGCCGGCTTTGATTGCTGCCAGTGTTGGCAGTAGCCCAGCACAGCCGACGATGCCGCTGACCACGAGATCAGCGCTATCCCATGAGGCAGCCACATTGAGCCCTTCTGGACCAGCTAACAACTGAGGTAAGTGAGGTGGTTGTTGCTCGCTAGGCAGTGCGTTGAGTTGCTGCTTCAGTTGTGGCAGCAGCGACGCGTCGGCGAGCGCTACAACCTCGGGATGGTGTCGTTGGATCTGCTCCACGACAAGAGAGACGTTCGTGCCGGCCGTGAGTGCCACCACCCTGAATTGCTCAGGGAATTCTTCGGCAATCTCAAGGGTTTGAGTACCGATCGAACCTGTGGAGCCCAGCAGGCTGATGGCTTTCACACTGTTCCGGCAGTTGAAGCCAGTCTCCCACTAGATGGCCAGACACTGGCAAGCTTGTCTTAACAAGGAGGTCCAGCCATGGCAGTTCGGGAACATTGGCGATCGGGCGTGGGCTTTGTGCTTGCCGCTGCAGGCAGTGCAGTGGGGCTGGGCAATCTCTGGGGTTTCGCCTATCGATCCTCTCAGGGGGGTGGAGCGGCGTTTCTGTTTCTCTATGTCGTGATTGTGTTGGTGGTTTGCCTGCCGGTGTTGATTGCTGAGATGGTGCTTGGCCGCAGTACGGGCAAAAGCCCTCTGCTGGCACCGGTTGCAGCAGCTGGGGCCCGCTGGCAACCGATGGGCTGGCTGTTTGTGATTGCCCCTTGCGGAATTTTGGCTTTTTATGCCGTGTTGATGGGTTGGACAGGTCACACCCTGTTTCATGCCCTGTTGGTGGGGTTGCCGGCGAACATGACGGAGGCGGAGAGCTTTTTCGGTGTCGTGAGCAAGGGAAGTAACGCCTTATGGGGCCAGATGGTCAGCTTGGTGCTTACTGCTTTGGTTGTGGCAGCCGGTGTTCGTGGTGGTATTGAGCGCCTCTCTCGCTGGGGGCTGCCTTTGCTTTTTTTGTTGCTGATTGCACTGGCGTGTTGGGCGTCCACTCTCGATGGAGCCTTGCAGGGGTATCACACCTTTCTGTTCCGCTGGGACGCTGATCAGTTGTTCAATACCACGACGGTGCGCAACGCCTTTAACCAAGCCTTCTTTTCCATTGGCACTGGTATTGGCTGCATCCTTGCCTATGCCGCCTATTTGGACCGCCGCAATCACCTGCCTCGCGAAGCGGTGGCAGTGGTGAGCATGGATACAGCCGTGGGTTTGCTGGCAGGGATGATCACCTTCCCAGTGGTGATGACATTTGCTCTCAAGGATGTGATAAGCGATTCCACCGTTGGAGCTTTATTCATTTCTATCCCTACAGGGTTGGCTTCTCTTGGGGAGACTGGCCGTGTGGTGGCTGTGCTTTTTTTCGCTCTGGCTTACATCGCTGCGATCACCTCTGCGGTGTCTTTGCTTGAGGTGCCAGTTGCATGCCTGATTGATCGCTTTGGTTGTAGTCGTATTAGGGCGGTATGGCTCTCTGTAGCCGTAATTTTTGTGCTCGGTCTGCCGGCGGCTACATCAACGGATGTTCTCGGCATGATGGATTCTCTGCTGAATCTGTTGTTAATTCTTGGCGGACTACTGCTGGCTCTTTTGTTGGGTTGGGTGGTGCCCAGTCGTTTCAAGGAGGATCTCGCTGGTTGTGAGACACCATTTGGGTTAAGTCGCTTGTTGCTGTTCATGCTGCGTTGGGTGTCACCACCTGTTGTGGCCTTTGGTTTGATCGTTAGCGTCGTGGATCTGCTGCAGACATGGACTGGGACCTGATCAAGCGTTCACGTTTGGGGCTCATGGACCCAGTTCTCTCAAGCAGAGGTGGGCATTATCGATTTAGCTGAATCGTTTGTATCCCTAGAGCTGGCGAAGCCGAAGTCGCGCATCGAGGCGCTGATGGTTGAAAAGCAGAACGTTCCGCGCAAGGTGATTAACTACTGATCCAGTCTGTGAGGCCACCTGGCTTATCGATCAGTTCGATGCCTTGGGCGCGCAGCTCGTCGCGGATGCGATCGGCTTTGGCGAAATCACGGGCAGCTTTGGCTTCTTGGCGTGCGGCAATGGCGAGTTGAATATGGTTTTCATCAACCCTGTTGTTGTCACCGGGTGCTGATTGCGCGGCTTTTTCTGCCTCAAGCCCGAGCACATTGGCTAGCTCCACTAGCAGTTGCCAACGTGGGAGCAAGTTCAGCTGCGCTGTTTCTTGAATTGCCTTTGTGTCACCACGCTCCAAGCGGTTCGCTAGCGCACGCAGGGGGCGGGCAAGATCGAATAGCACTGCGATAGCCCCTGAGCTGTTGAGGTCATTGTCAAGTGCATCGATGAAGTGTTGCCGTATTTCGCTGCATTGCTCCAGACTGGAGGAATGGGCGGGTTGAATGACTTCTTGTGGTAGAGGCTTGCATTCAGACCAGTTCAGGGTCTCGGCATAGATGTTCCCGAGGCCAAGGGCTGCATTAAGACCTTTCCATCCGGTGGCTGCAGCGTTGATGGCATCGGCTGTGAAGTCGAGCGGTTTGCGGTAATGGGCCTGCAGAATGAACAGGCGTAGCGTCATTGGGGAGACGCCGCTCTCTAGCAGTGCTCTGATCGTGGTGAAGTTGCCGAGTGACTTGCTCATTTTCTGACCGCCGACATTCACCATGCCGTTGTGTAGCCAATAGCGAGCAAGCTGCTTGCCCGTAGCTGCCTCAGATTGAGCGATCTCGTTTTCGTGATGAGGGAAGATCAGGTCAGCTCCCCCCAGGTGGATGTCGATTGTTTCGCCCAATTCCTCACGCACCATGGCGGAACACTCGATATGCCAGCCAGGGCGCCCCGCTCCCCATGGTGAGGGAAAGCTTGGCTCTCCGGTTTTAGCTCCCTTCCATAGTGCAAAATCAAAGGAGTGTTGTTTGCGCGCCTCTTCGGTATCGGCTACACGACCATCGGCGTTTTGCTGCTGCTCATTGAGTTCACGACCACTGAGCTTGCCATAGCCGTGATGTTTCATTACGGCGAAGTAGACATCGCCATCGACAGAGTAGGCAGCCCCACTAGCTTCCAATTCTCCGATCAAGCTGCGTATCCCATCTAGGCATTGGGTGGCACGGGGCATGCGATCGGGCCGCAGGATGCCTAGGGAATCCATGTCTTGATGGAAGGCTTCGATGTTTTGCTCGCTGATCTCCTGCATGGAGCATTTCTTTTCAGCGGCACGCCTGAGGATTTTGTCGTCGATATCAGTGAAGTTCTGCACGAAGGTGACTGTGTAACCACGCCAGATCAAATAGCGACGCAGCACATCCCAGGCGATGTAGCTGCGGGCATGGCCGAGATGGCAGAGGTCGTAGACCGTGACGCCGCAGCAGTAAATGCTGACGTGCCCGTCCTTGAGCGGAGTGAAGGGTTCCGTGCGGCGGGTGAGGGTGTTTGTGAGCCGCAGGGACACTGGCAGGGCTGGAGCTTGCTTTGAGGCTAGGGCCACGCGTTCTGAACCTGCGTTCGGCTCGGGCTGATTCTTAGCTCGCGTTGGAGTGAGGCAGCCTTAGTTCTTCGCGCCATTGCACAAGTGGCCGCTCCCAGCCTTCTTCAAGTTTGTGAGCAATAACTAAGTCAGCATCCAGTCCCATCTGGAAGCCTTGGCTTAGAGCCTGAAGCAGCGGGCCAAGCGGCTCATCGTCTTGCAGTGCGTTGAGCATGCCGCCAAAGATCAACATCACGGCCAGGGGTGAATGGTTCTGAGCAAGGTTGAACCCTTGCAGGCCAAGCTCACTGACCCCATCGATGCCGAAGCCTGTTAGCACGTGAACGATGTCGTGCGTTTCCTTGAGGCGATGCACGATGAACTCCTTGGGGGAAGTCACAGGTGTTGGATCAATCAGCCCATTTGGATCGATGCCTTGGCTGAGGAGTTGATCGGCGTAGCTGCGGTCAAGGCTTCCTTGCGGAAGCTTCTGCAGATCGTTGAGGTCTATCGGTTTTGGCCGCCAATCCTCCTTCACCATCTCCTGAAAGCGTGCATTCGCCATCAGGTGGCTTTCCATCTTCTCGGCCAGGGGGCTGTTTTTAAGGTTGCCTGCAACTGCAAACACGCTGTCCAGGCCAGGATCTTTTAAAAAGTTGGCCAGACAGGCTACAAGTTTTAGGTTTTGCAGTCGTTTACGCAGGTTGAGATTCATCAGCAGGATTGCCTTGTGGAGGGTTTTATTGACTCAGAGAATATGGCTAGTTCTCTCCAGATACATGGGATGAGGGCAATGGAAGCGTTGGTTTCAATAAATCTATTATTCGTTCAATTTAAGAATATCTAGTCAACTCTAAAACTATTGCTGGGCTGCCTTTTTGGCTTGTAGTATCCAAGACTTTCTCTCTCAGGCTTGCACTTCTATTGTTTGGATGAACCATCAATTTAGATCCACAGATTTAGATCTCTTGTAAGGCTCTCTTAGCGGGCCTTTTTATTGCTTAAAGGCATGCTCTGAATTGATTGAAACAAGTGTTTGCTTGGCCTTGTTCTGGAGGTCAACTGCCGTCTAGTTCTTTTGTCTGTTGAGGTTGTTATTTCGCGTCCATCCAGTTATCGCCAATGCCTGTTTCCACCACGAGTGGCACGCTCAGTTCAACAGCCTTTTCCATCGTTTGCATCACCAACTGCTGAACATCTTCAAGTGCGGTGGGGTCTACTTCCAACACCAGTTCGTCGTGCACCTGCAGCAGTAGGCGTGCCGGTAGATCTGCTGCCGTCAGTTTTTCTTGTAACTGCACCATCGCCACTTTGATGATGTCGGCACTGGATCCTTGAATTGGTGCATTGGCTGCCGCCCTAAGTTGTTGGGCTTCCATGCCACCCCGCCGGGCTACGTCGAGATCAATGTCAATTGGATCTTTGCCCAGCAATCGGCCTAATCCGTTGCGATCGAAATGGAAGGGCCGCCGCCGCCCTAACAGGGTTTCTACATAGCCTTTGCTGAGGGCAAGCCGCTCTTGCAATTCCAGGAAGGTAAACACCTTCGCGTAGCGCTGTTTGTAACGGCTAAGGAAGTCTTTGGCCTCTGCTTGGCTGACGCCGGTTGAGCGTGCAAAGCGTTGGGCGCCCATGCCATAAATCACGCCGAAGTTGATTGTTTTGCCGAGTCGACGTTCATCAGAGCTGACTTCAGCTTTGTCCAGCAGCAGCCTTGCGGTGAGAGCGTGCACGTCATCGCCATTGCGGAAGGCCTCTTGCAAAACCTCCTCTCCAGAGAGGTGGGTGAGGATGCGCAATTCGATCTGGGAGTAGTCAGCACTTAGTAGTTGCCAGTTCTCCTGGGGAAGAAAAGCCTTGCGGATACGCCGGCTGAATTCGGTGCGGATGGGGATGTTTTGCAGGTTGGGGTTGCTACTGCTCAGCCGGCCTGTGGCCGTAACCGCTTGGTTGAAATCGGTGTGCACCCTGCCCGTCTCTGATTCCACCAGCTGCGGCAAGGCATCCACGTAGGTGCTGCGTAATTTGCTCAGGATCCTGTGCTCAAGCACCAACGGCACCACGGGATGATCAGCTTCGAGTTTTTCCAGCACGTTGGCATCGGTGCTCCAGCCCGTTTTGGTGCGCCTAGATTTTTTGCGATTCAGCCCAAGTGTTTCGAATAGCAGTTCTCCCAATTGCTTGGGGGAGGCCAGATTGAAGTCCACTCCGGCTGCTTCTCGGGCTTGTTCTTCCAGACGCTCCAAGGTCTCACCCAGTTCAACGGAAAGTGTCTGTAAATAGGGCAGGTCGATGCGGATCCCGGTGGCTTCCATTAGCGCCAAAACCGGTTCTAGGGGTTGCTCAACTTGCTCCAGTAGGGGGAGGAGCTTGGCTCCCATGTTCTCAAGTTGTGCTCTGAGTCGTATGGCAAGTCGCCGGGTGAGATGCACGTCCATGCCGCAGTAGAGGCTGGCCGTTGGGATCGCTACATCAGCAAAGGTTTGGCCCTTGCCAACCAGCTCGCTGAAGCCGGTTGGCGTGATCTTGAATTCACGCTCTGCCATCACATCCAGGCCGTGTTTGGCTGCTGCATCACGGAGGTAGTCGGCCAGCAACGTGTCCATCACGACCCCCTCGAGGGCGAGTCCATGGCGCAACAGGATGAGCCTGTCGTATTTGGCGTTCTGCAGTGCTTTGGGGTGGTCTTTACTCGCCAACCAAGGGGCTATCGCTTTGAGCACAGCCTCTAGGGGGAGTTGGCAGGCAGCCTCTGCCTCCAGTAGTTCTGCAGGCGGATGGTGTCCGATCGGGATGTAGGCCAGGTCTTGCAGCCCCTCACCCCAACAGACGCCTAAGCCCACCAGTTCGGCGCAAAAGGGATTGAGGGCGGTTGTTTCAGTGTCGAGGGCCACTGGCTTGAGGCGATCTCGGTAGCCCATCAGCCGTTTAACAAGCTCTTGCAGCTCTTCTGGATTGGTAATCAGTTGAGGTTGTAGCGCCGGTTGTTCGTTGTCGTTTGAACTCTCTGGTTCTGTTGAAGATTCAGGAACTGCTGGGCTTGTCGCCGATTTGGATGGTTCAAGTTCGTGGCGATTGGCTTTAAATCCCCCGCTGGAGAAGGTGGCCACGAAACTTGGCACTTGGCGCACCAGGCTGTTGAGTTCAAGGGCGCTCAGGCGGTCAGTGAGGCCAACGTTGTCAACGCTGCTTAGCTCTAGACGTGGCTCTTTCGGTAGGGGAATATCGACCAGGATCTCTGCAAGATGGAGCGATAGATAGGCGTTGTCACGATCGTTGCTGAGCTTGCTTTTGAGTGCTCCTTTAATGGCACCGCGGCTGGCTTTCTCGCCTTCTGCTTCCACTTCAGCCAGCGCGTTGTAGATGCCATCGAGATCGCCATTCTCCTTAAGAAGAGTGATGGCTGTTTTAGGACCCACACCTTTGACCCCGGGGATGTTGTCGGAGCTGTCGCCAGTGAGGGCCTTGAGCTCAACCACCTTGTTGGGGATGACGCCAAGTTTGCTGAGCACTCCAGCCTCATTGATCAGGCTGGGACCACTACTTTTGGCGTAGGGTCCACCACCCATATAGAGCACGGCAATGTCGCGCTGATCGTCGACCAGCTGAAAGAGGTCACGGTCGCCGGAGAGGATGCGGACCCCCCAACCATCTCTGCTTGCTTGGTTGGCGAGGGTGCCGAGCACATCATCGGCTTCATAGCCAGGGGCAAGGCAAAGGGGTAGTTGCAGATTGTTTTCAAGGATCTCTTGCAGTTGTTTCAGGTCCTGGAAAAAGATGTCTGGTGCAACATCACGATTGGCCTTGTAGTTGACATCTGCTTGATGGCGGAAGGTTGGCTCAGCTGTATCAAAGGCGATCACAATGCCTTGAGGGCTAAGACTTTTGCAGTTGTCCAGTAGGGCTTTAAGGAAGCCATAGGTAACGCTGGTGGGGGTACCGTCTTTTGTGGCCAATCCACCTTCGCCTCCTTTGCTGAAGGCATAAAAGCTGCGGAAGGCCAGCGAGTGGCCATCCACCAGTAGCAACAGTGGCTTGTTGGCAGCCTCAGGCATGGGGCGAATTGATGTGGGTTTGGATCAGTCGCGTTTTGGTTTGGCCCAAGGGGGCAGATCGATAAAGATGCGCGTGCCGGGATTGAGCCCGCTCAGGATGGCTGTTTTGCTGCCACTACTGGTGCCTAGTTCCACCGCTTGAAAGCTTGGTTGATTTTTTTTGCCCACCAGAAGCACCCCAGGTTTGCCCTTTTCAGTCACAATCGCCACGGTGGGAACCAACGTGCTGGGTGCAGTTTTTCCCGTTTCAAAATCCACGTCTGTGGACATGCCTATCAGCAGTTGGGGGGAACGCTTGATCAGGTTGAGCTTGACTGCGAAAGAGATGACATTCTCAGTTTTTGCTGCCCTGGGAGCGATTTCGCTGACGCGGGCCATAAAACGTTGTTCTGGGAAGGCATCCACACGCACGCTGGCATTTTGGCCGATGCGGATGCGGCCGATGTCGCTTTCGGGAACTTTGGCGTTCACCTCCATTCCTTCTGAGAGCTCAACAAGGGAGGAGCTGCTGGCGCCGGCAGTTGCAGAGGCTGCTGTTGTTGGGGTCACAAAGGCTCCTGGCTCCGCATAACGGGCTGTGATCACACCACTGAAGGGTGCTCTGATAAGAAGTTCGCTCCCTTCAGTAATGCGTTGTTGAACACGCTCTTGGGCTGCGGCAAGGTTGGCGCGGCTGGTCAGGTAGAGGCGGCGATATTTGCTCGCGTCGTCGGCTGAGATGGCTCCTTGTTGGTAGAGGTTGTCGCGCCGCTCATGGTCTGCTTTTCTCGTTTGGTATTCAGCTTGCTCTTTTCTTTCAAGGGCCTTCGCTTCATCTAAGCGGTCGTTGTAGTCGCCACTATCCATGCGAGCCAGTACCTGCCCCTTTTTGACCTCGTCGCCTTGATCGACATAGAGCTCTTCCAGCAAACCTGCTTTTTTGGGACTGACATTCACGCTCCGCTTCGCCTGCAATTCGCCATTGGCGCTTACGATCCCGGGAAGGGAGCCCCTCTCGGTTTCTACGGTGTAGTCGCTGAGATCGCGACCCAAGCGCTGCTGGGGGCTGAACCTCCACACCACGCTGCCTGCAGTGATCAGCACGACAGCTGCACTGAGGCCTATCCAGAGTTTGCGGCGGCGTTTAGCACCTTTGAGTTGTGTGAGATGGACCAATCCCTGCTCCTGATGTGCCGATATGGGCGAGGCCTTTGTACTGGCCATCAACCCACCAACGATGTGACGCAGTCTCGCTGGTCAGCGAGCCTGACTGCAGCATGGCACGATTACGTGACTGCTAAGCGTCTATAGCGTTGTTGTACAGTGCCATATTGCTGTTTCAATGGTTTCTGGCATGGGCACAGCTAGATTTGCCCCCATGCTTAAAGCCGGAATTGTTGGACTACCCAATGTGGGTAAGTCCACGCTTTTCAATGCACTTGTGGCCAACGCGCAGGCTCAAGCTGCCAATTTTCCCTTCTGCACCATTGAACCGAATGTGGGCAGCGTTGCGGTACCTGATGAGCGGTTGCAGCTGCTTTGCGATCTAAGTAAGAGCAAGGAGCTGATTCCAACGCGCATGGAGTTTGTTGATATCGCTGGTTTGGTCAAGGGGGCTAGTGAGGGAGAGGGGTTGGGCAACAAATTTCTTGCCAATATTCGCGAGGTTGACGCCATCGTGCATGTAGTGCGTTGCTTTGAAGACGAGGATGTGATCCATGTCTCTGGATCAGTTGGCCCTTCTAGGGATGCTGAGGTCATCAACCTTGAACTCGGCTTTGCAGATCTCAGTCAGATCGAGAAACGGCGCTTGCGCTTGAAAAAACAGACGCGCACAAGCAATGACGCCCAGCTCGAAGATGCTGCGCTTGAGCGGATTCAATCTGTGCTTGAGCAAGGTGGTGCTGCTCGTGCTGTAGAGCTCAGTGATGAAGAAGCAAAGATGATTAAACCGCTTGGCCTGCTAACGGCTAAGCCAATCATTTACGCCACCAATGTGAGCGAAGATGATCTTGCCGACGGCAATGCCTACTGTGAGGAGGTGACGACCTTGGCGACGCGTGAGGATGCTGAATGCGTGCGTATTTCAGCCCAGGTGGAGGCTGAGTTAATTGAACTCGGCGAAGCAGAGAGTATTGATTACCTTGAAGGCCTCGGAGTGAGTGAGGGAGGGTTGAAGAGTTTGATCAAGGCGACCTATCGGCTTCTAGGTCTTCGTACCTACTTCACCACAGGGGAGAAGGAAACCCGTGCTTGGACGTTTAAGGCCGGCATGACGGCGCCGCAGACAGCTGGTGTGATCCATACTGACTTCGAGCGTGGTTTCATACGTGCTCAAACCATTGCTTACCAGAAGCTGCTTGAGGCCGGTTCCTTTGCTGAAGCACGCAACAAGGGCTGGCTGCGTAGTGAAGGTAAGGACTACGTCGTAGGGGAGGGTGATGTTATGGAGTTTCTCTTTAACGTCTAGTTTTTATTCTTCTGGGGCATACTTTCTATTTGACCAAAATAGCAAACCAAACAATAGGCCTCAAGGTAAGCAAAACACTTTGTTTGTTGATTGATCAAGTCAATCTAATTTCTATTCAGTTCACCTTGAGTTCTGAATTCACTAAGCTGAACTCGCATAGATGATCTACCTGGTAAACGGTAATTTAAAAGACTTGAACAGGTGGTAAGAGCACCAATAAAGGCTTCTTGCCAGTTTGTTGAATGTGATGAGCTTGTCGCCATCCGCCAAATGCCAGTATCTATGGAATAGCTCTTTCAAGAGACTAGGTAGGGCTTTGAAATAAATTCTTCCAATTACGGCCCATATCAAGCGGCGCCTAGGTGTTTGCACCTAAGCCTTTGGAGGCCGTGGGATTTTTGCTTGATTTAGACTTGTGCAGTCCAAGCCTTTTGAGGCTTTGATGGAAGTCCTAAAATTGAGAGAGCGGTTGAGCAAGCATGGACGGAGTGCTCTTTTGAGCATTCATTAGTCCTCTTCCTCTATATTGAGTTAGATAGAGAAATGATAGAGGCTTAAGTTTCTAAACTCTCTTACAAGAATAGTGAGAAGAATTCAAATCCAATAGACTTGGCTATGTTTACATTGTTAAATGTTGGCAAGGAGCTATTGAGGCTGCCATGAATGATTGAGATCGTATGAGCTAAGGCGTCCAAAAAAAACATCTTAGTAATATAAATTCGCGCATATTTTTAAAATTTTCTTCTTTTAATGCATTAATTTGAGAGCTTAGCGATAAGATATAGATATGTAAATACCCTGCTTTAAAGGGTGTTTTGAGAGCTTTAAGCCGACGAGCCTGCCCCTGTAAACAGGATCGTCACACTTCGCAATCTCTTGTGTTAAGCTTTTGTAACGAAGGCCGGAGTGCTGGTCTTCGTGATCAAAGGGACCTGAACTCAAATTCCTTCTTATGAAAAAAACACCCAAGACCAATAGGGTCGAAAATCAGAAGTTAACCGCTGAGCGTGTTAATGGAATGGCCGCAATGATGGGATTTTGGGCTGCGGTCGGAGCATATCTAACGACAGGCCAAATTATTCCTGGTGTGGTTTAAGCAGAAAAATCATGACTTCTTCTACAAATGTCATCACTGAAGACGGTGGACGTCAGAACATGTATGCAAGCGAACCTCGCATGCAAATTGATCCTGAATACACCGCTTTTAGTAAAGAAGCAGAACTGGCCAACGGACGTTGGGCAATGATTGGCTTCTTTTCTGCTGTCGTGGCTTATTTGTTCACAGGGCAAATCTTACCCGGCATTTTTTGATTTTAATGATCATTGTTCAGGCTAATCATCTTTTTTAAACAGTAGATTAGTCGAGAATATGACATTGACTCTCATTCTTGTCTTATTGCCAATTGGCATGAAGACTTTTTGCCTTTCCTGACCTTTTCTTACACAATTCCTCTACCTCTCAATCATCATGAATGAAAATGCAGAGCTACAAAACGGCCGCTGGGCAATGATTGGCTTTATTGGAGCACTCGCCAGTTATGCTGCTACAGGGCAGATTATTCCTGGATTATTTTAAGCACTTTATAGACATTCATGCCCTTAAATTCAAACTTTAGGGCATTTTTACTCTCTCCTCATTTATTATGGAATTTAATCCCCTTAACTCTCTCAAGAGATTCACGAAAAGGCTTGTTAAAAGGTCTAATCGCTATGATTATGCACTGACTGGTTGGATTATTCCAGGCATCTTTTGAAAAATTCCTTTTAGCTAGAGGTCCCTTCTCTTATTTGGAATAGGGCCTCTAGCTTATAAGGATAGTCTGTTGAGCATGTATTGACAGTTTTGGTTATACGATCAATCCAAGGCTTGGTTGTGACTCGCCTTTTTCATTGACGGCATTCAATCTTCTTGGAGTTTTCTTCAAGCGAAGCTCGTTGGTTTGATGAGTTTGTATTACCCTTGCAATGGCTGCTGAGGTGGGGTTGATTGTGTTAACTCAGCTCTGATTCTTATTAAACAAACCTTTTTCAGGATTAGCTTGCGGCATAACAGAGATTTTTCTATTCCAATTGGATAGACATTGGGCGTGAATGTTAGGCTTTGAATAACCATTTTACACCTTTTAGATTCTATTTGAACAGAATGTTAGCTTGATAGGTTCAGCTTGTAAATTCTTCAAAACTAAGCCATCTTGCCGCGCATCTTCATTCCATAACTTGCGAGCATTTAGGCCGGAGTGCAAGGTGCTTTCTTGGCTAGAGTCAAATTTATGACTTTGCTTACGATTTTCGACTCCTTATATATGCCCAGCAGAAATGGCGCCATGAGTGAAGATCGCGAACGGATTAGCCTTGGAAATGCCTTGATTCGTTTTGCGCTTAAGCAAGGCGATGCAACGGCTATTTTGCGGACTACGCTTCAGCTTTGTAATTTAGATAGAGAGAAGGCAGATCTACTTTCCCTCTGGTTTATTGATGTTGGTAAAAGTTGCAAGGAATATCTTGGTACCATGACGGACAATCAAGTATTTATGCGCATGTGGATGCTCGGTAATGTAGATATCAAGCAGGTCTCAGAATCAGGTAAGCCTATCTTTATTCTAACAAAGAAAGGTGTCGAAAGAGTTAGACATTCGCCGAAAGAGAAATGGTGCTATAAACTTTTATGGGATAATCATGAGGCCTCTAGGGACGAGGAATGCGTCATTTCTTAGCAGGATTAGTGTTATTGCTCTTGCTCGTAGTACATAGTGAATCTGCTTTGGCTGATGGTGCACAAGAAGAATTCACGAGCCAAATGCTGGAATGGAGAGAAAAGAGTGAGTTGGCTCAGGATAATTTAAGAGGAGCAGAGGAGGAATTGAAGGCTGGCTCTAAGTATAAAGCCTGTATCAAGCAAAGAATCGCAAGCAAGTATGGCGTCGAGGCTTTTCAAGCATTAATTAAAGCCCAACAAATCAATGACTCAGAAAATGAGTTTGACAACTTAGATGAAAATTTGGCCAAGTGGAATGATCTACGTGATTGTAATTCTGATGGTTCGTTATTGAACTAACCTTATATGTATAGACGATGAGAAGAGCTGTTTTTTGGGCTTTATTGATCTAGCTCTTGACTGATGATTGTTGTAAGCCGATCTCATTCTGTTAAAAGTTAAAGCAGTATTTGTATTGAGCAACGCATTTGATCCAGGTTTCTTTGAGTCGTCGACTTATTAAGAATGCCTTACCAACAAGCTTGGTGGTGGTGGAGAACTGAGTGGCCTCGAGTTCGTTCACCAACGCGCGCTTCTAGGCCATCAACACGGCCCTTAAGGATGGCGAGCTCCTGCTCGAATTCGTTGAGAAGACGACGCAGTTCGTCGGTGACTTCAGTGATGCGATCGAGGCAAGCATTCAACAGAGCAGCCGCTTCAAAGCGGGTCATTGCTCTGTTGCCCAAGTAGCTACCGCTTGGATAGCCAGCTACACAGCCGTAGCGCTCGATCAGGTTGCTCAGAGCCTGATAAGCCCAATCGGTTGGGTAAACATCTTGGAATTGGGAGATGCTGGTGACCTGCTCGCTGGAGGCCGAATAATCGGACACACCTTTGATGTCTAGGTCTGCGGCATTAGCAGCCATAGGGGCCATCAGGCCCAAGGCAGCAGGTGCCACCAGCAATTGCTGGAAGAGTTTCATTTGGTTCCTCACACAGATAGGCGCAATGCGCCGATTGAATATTGGCCATTAACCTCTCTTTAAACACATCTTGGTGTGAAAATCAGGCCTGTAGTGCTTAATGTTTCGTGAATTTATCTCTAGAATTAATTTTAAAGTTTGCTTATTAGATGTTCAAGAGAAATGTTTGTGGCTAATCAAAGCCTTTGGCTGTGCTTGTTCGTGAATAAGTATCGGTTTTTCTGGCGAACATTGTTTAGCAGTCATTTTTCATTGCAATCTAATTCTTCCTTGTGGTTTATCTAGCCTCTTCGAATTTAGAGCCTCCTGTGGGGAGCATGAGTTGATTCGTTGATGCTATTTGTTTATGTTCTCATGTCTTCTTCGAGAGTGTTTCGTATTGGTGGCTGAATGTAAGTATCGAGTTATGATTGGTGGCTAATTGTTATTCGTCTTCTTGTGTATTGGATGGTTTGCTTTTGCTTGGAATGTCCTGATTCCAGATGTCTATGTATTGATTGGTAGACATCAGCTTATTAATGAACTATGTCTTTGGTAAGTCTTAGGTCGAACTGGCCTTTATTTGATTGTATTTTATGCTATTAATTTTTTTCTGAGGTTATTTATTTAAAGTTGAATGCATTGAAAATCTGGCCTTTCTCTAGGCTTGTGTAATTACAAACAACTTTTCGGAACGTTTATCTATATCGTTTGATGTTTATGACTTCTGGTGATCTGTTCTATGCCTAGAGCACTTCTTGGTCTGGGGCAGGAGTGGCTTGAGTGTCGTTGCTAGAAGCTTGTGACGCTTCAGCTTCTCCACTCACTGGAGCCACTGCTGTTGTTGCTTGAGCTGCGGCTGCGGCCTCAGCAACCTTTTTGGCGGCTGCAGCTTCCGCAGCAGCTTTGGCAGCAGCTTCCTCAGCAGCCTGTTTGGCTGCAGCTTCCGCAGCAGCTTTGGCAGCAGCTTCCTCAGCAGCCTGTTTGGCTGCAGCTTCTGCGGCTTTCTTGGCTTTGCTACCGCCTGTGGTTAGGTTGTTTAGCGCCCAAAAAACACCAATAATAATGGGGATATGCACCAAACCGCCCATTACGACTTGAGAATCGGGGTAAGCCATCTTTGGTGCTTAGGCAAACATGACAAATAATAGGCTGTCCTAGAGCCATTCTAGAGGCTTTGATTACTTATCTTATCTTTGTCAGTTGAATTGCATTTCTTCCTTCGCGCTAGTGGTTTGCCTGTTGTCTACGTTTTTTGTATCCCTTGGCGAGCTTTAACGGTCTAGCTCATATGCTTTAGGAGAGGCTTATTTATAGATTTTTGTTTTATTGATCTGTTTTCCGGCTAGAAGTATTTCTATAGCTCATCTTCGTCGATGTGCAGTCAGCATTAAGTGTAGGGCTCAAGATTGAGGTTGCTTTGATGACCTGAGGATTGTCACGGACTTCAGGGCTAATGCCAACCTCAAGAAGTGATAAGGGTAATGTCTCTTTTGCAATCCTCTTGCTCAGTTGTCCGCTTTTGACGAGACATTCGCTAGCGGCAGATGTCCCAGTTGCAAAGGCGCGAATACTCGCCGCAAGTTGTTTGCTGGCGTTTTTGATTTGAAGGTTGGTTTCATTGGCGGAGACTGCGGATTTAATCAGAAGTGTCATAGCAGTTGTTGCGCCTAATAGCATTCTCATGTTGCTTGGATGTTGTCTTTTATAGGGGTGGAAATTGCTGGCAATCATAATGTATTTTATAAATTGCATTTGCGTGCGCAAATATTTCCTTGTACCACTCTTCCTACCCTTTAATGCTCGCTTGTTGCTTGGATCGCCCTTCATTGTTTGATTCGTCTCTTCTGCTGGCCTGTCTGGTGCTTTAGCAAGAGAGCCGCTTTAATTTGAATGATATGGCCGGATGGTTTTCGGCTACAGATCTCATGCGAGGTGTTTGGGGTGAAATGATTGTTGTTAATCGCTGTGTTGATTATTCAGGTATAGGTGTTGACGAGATTGTTCTTTGGTAGCTCTTTCTCGGCTAATTGGTTCGCTTGGCAAATGGCGGAAACTGCTGATAAGTCGTTTCTCGCCTGGCTTGAGCAGAAGTTGGAAGCTCAATGGCGGCATCTGATCTGTCGATGGCACCCAGGAGCACCATTCACTGATCCGATCTAAGCCCTTCAAGGCTTGAGTGAAAATGGTTTGACTCGTTAGCGGTATTCGGCGTTGGCATTAACACGCCCAATTGGACAGCGAATTGTGATTGGGCTATTCGGCGCTTTGCTGTTCGGACTTGCTGGAGTATCGCCGCTGAGAGCTGCGGAGCGATTGGAGGTGCAGCTTGAGGGGATGGTGATACCAGTTTGGATTAGGGAGTTGGTCGATTTGGGGCGGCCTGGGGGCAGCAGTAGTTCTGAACTCATCCCCTGGCTCAATTTGCTCGATGCCGATAGCCGCTTCGATCTCTTTGAGCTGCTTCAGGCATCTTTGCTTACAGATCAGAGCATGGCTCGACAGATGCTGCGTAGTTGGGCAGGACGTCAGCTGCTTGATGCCGTTAGTGATTTGGTGAGGGTCGATGCCGACAGTAGTGGCATTGTCTTGTTCAACACTCTGGAACTGCTCTTGAACAGTCAGTCAGAGGTGACCGCTCTGGACTTGCTTGAGGAGCTCCCTGCTGAAAATGTACGCCTCGATCTTGATGCTCTACTTCAGGTAGCAAGTCGCTGGCGGCGTCAGTTGCAACAGCAGCAGCAGTTGGTGTTAGCGCTCGGGAGGTTTCCCGCCACACAAGTTCCAGTTTTGCAAGAGCTGGCAGGTAAGGAAGTTTTTGCCGCAGGACCTGAGCTCAAATTTTTGCCAGTGGCTCATCGCACCAAGCCCCTCCAGCTAGAGCTGTGGCGCCCACCTGATGGCACTCCGTTGCGGTCGAGCTGGGTGGTGCTCATGCCAGGCTTGGGTGGAAGCCAGGATCATTTTCGTTGGTTGGCTCTTAGCCTTCAACGTAAGGGCTGGCCGGTTGTGGTGCTTGAGCATCCAGGTAGTGATGCCAAAGCGGTGCATGCCCTGCTGAAGGGGCAACGACTTGCACCTGGAGCAGAGGTGTTGCCTGACCGCTTGGCGGATCTGCAAGCTGTCCTGCAGGCACGAGAGCAAGGCACGTTGGTATTGCCTGGTCAGAAGTTGGTGCTGATGGGTCACTCCCTCGGGGCACTGACGGCTTTATTGGCTGCTGGTATGACCCCGGAGCCTGGTTTGTATACCCGTTGTCGTAAGGCTCTAGACGATCTTCCTCTCACCAATCTCTCGCGCTTATTGCAATGTCAGTTGGTTGATGTGCAAATGCCAAAACTGCAGTCAATCCCCCAGCTAGAGGCAATCGTGGCTCTAAACAGTTTTGGTAGCTTGCTGTGGCCTCGTGATGGGGCTGTGCCTTTGTCGGTTCCAGTGTTACTGACTGGCGGCACCCTTGATTTGATTACTCCTCCGCTGAGTGAGCAGCTCGATTTGCTTTTGGCAATCTCACCCCATCCCGCTAGTCGAGTCGTGCTTGTGGATGGCGCTAGCCATTTTTCACCGGTGCGGGTTGAAGGTCAGATGGGTGAGGGTCGTGGCGATGATCTCTTTCAACTAGGCGAAGAGCTGGTAGGGCGTGAGCCGCTAGCTGTGCAGCGATTGTTGGCAGTGGAGATTCAAATCTTTTTGGAGCAGGTTGAGGCTGGCGAAGCCCTTCAGGGCGCCACACATCAGCAGGTCGGGGATTTGCGGCTTCATCGTTTGGATCGCCACGCAGCAGAGAGACTTCGCAAATCTCAGTAGCGGACGCGGGGATCAATCAGAGCAACGAGCAGATCCACGCTCACGCTTACCAGCACCATCAGGGCAGCCACGACAACCACAATCCCTTGAACCACTGGGTAGTCGCGTTGGTTGATTGCTTCTTGGAGCCGTAGGGCGATGCCTGGCCAGGAGAAGGTGACTTCAATTAACAGTGCGCCGCCAATCAGCGATGCCACTGTGATCCCAGCAATGGTGAGTACTGGCAGAAGAGCATTAGGGAGGGCATGGTTGAGCACCACCTGTTGCTCATTCAGCCCCCGGCTACGGGCAGCTTCAACGTAATCGGATTGCAGTGTGCGGCCTAGATTGAGTCGCAGGGTACGGGCGAAAATCCCACTGAGGAGAAGGCCTAGGGTCCCTGCCGGTAACACCAGGTGTCTCACTGCTCCTTGAAGAGATATCCAGTCGCTGCTCCGCAGACTGTCGAGGATCAGGAAGCCGCTCCCCTCTGGTGGTAGCAAGCTCGGGGGAAAACGTCCTCCAATTGGTAGCCAACCGAGAATGACTGCAAACAGCAGTTGAACGATCATCGCGGCCCAGAACGGTGGCAGGGCATAGGTGCCAATGCCGTAGAGGCGGCCTGCGAGATCTAGCTTGCCTTCCGGGCGGGCAATACCACTGAAACCAACGACCAGACCAACCACTGCTGCAATCAATAGTGCCGTCAGGCTTAGTTCCAAGCTGGCTGGTAGGGCTCTGGCAATGATCTTGCTCACTGGTTCCTGGTTGAGAAGAGCTTGGCCTAGATCGCCATGAATTAAGTCTTTGATGAAGTGCAGGTATTGATGCAAAAGCGGTTGATCCAGTCCAAGCTTGGTGCGCAGAGCAGCGCGGGCTGCAGCTGGCGCACGATTGCCTAATACGGCATCGACTGGGTCTCCTGGTGCCACCCGTAGGAGGAGAAATACCATGCTGGCAATGAGCCAGAGCATCACCGGTGCCAGGGCCAAGCGGGTGGAGCTGTAGCGCAGTAGTTCTCTCCCGCGGCCCATCAGTGCAGCTCCCGTAGACGCTGGAGCATTAAATGGCCGCTCCCGTCAAACTCTGGCTTGGATAAGCGCCGCTGGGCCCAAGCTCGTGGAGCTACCAGCCAGATTGGTAGATAGGCCGCTCCGCCGGCGGCGGAGCGTTCGATCTCTCTGAGCTGGTGGAGACGATCGGGTCCGCGAAGTTCATCGCTGTGGCGAAGGCTCGTTTCCAGCCCATCTGTGGTCCAGAAGCTGCCGCTAATTGCCGCTTCCCCTTCTTCGCATACAGATCCATTGGCTTTGCTGCAGCTTAATAATGGAGCTAAATAGGCTTCCGGGTCGGGATAGGCGCCTCGCCACTCAAGGATGACGGCCTGGAATGCGCCTTCCCCCAGTTGGCGGTAAACGGTGGTCGATTCGACGCTATTGAGCTTCAGTGTCAGGCAATCCGAGAGATCACGTTCCACCTGTGCCTGCCATGTAAGCGCCAA
The DNA here is from genome assembly GCF_047304785.1 of Prochlorococcus sp. MIT 1327. Classification (NCBI taxonomy): domain Bacteria; kingdom Bacillati; phylum Cyanobacteriota; class Cyanophyceae; order Synechococcales; family Prochlorococcaceae; genus Prochlorococcus; species Prochlorococcus sp. MIT 1327. The sequence goes on along the minus strand of NZ_CP138972.1, from coordinate 1,973,763 downwards.
TAACTTGTCTGCTGGCACGTTGGAACGAAAAGTAAAAGGGAGTGTCAGCTTTTGAGTTGCGCAATAGCCTGCCTTTTTCAGCAGCTGCTTGGCTCGTTGAGGGTTGTAGCTGGGCCAAGGTGTGAGTGGTTCAGCCTGCAAGTTTGGCGGCACTAAAGACCGCAGCGGGCGTCTTAGTCCATAGCTCACGCGCTTCACCATCAGCTGACGGTCGAGGCTGTAGGCGAGGGCCTGACGTAAGAGGGGTTGATTGAGTGGAGGGGCATTACTGAGGAGAGTGATGTAGCCGATCTCAAGTGCTGGCCCCTCTCCTTCGCGGAGCTTCCCTTGCTTGGCAAGGTGATGGAGCGCAAGGCGTTGGTCTTCGTCCAGTGAATTGGAGAGGAGTACATCCACTTCACCGCTTCGTAGAGCACCAAATAGGGCAGTGGAGTTGCTCAGATTAATGAAATCGATTCCAGCATTACTGGCCTGGGTACTCCAGTACTGCAGAAAAGGCTCAAGGCGTTGTTGCTGGGTTTGAAAGCTAGTGAGTCGGTAAGGGCCGGTTCCAATGAATTGCTTATTGAGGAACTGATCTCTGTGCTTGGCGTAAGCAGTTGGTGATATCGGCGTCAGATTGATTGAGGTGAGTAGTCCCTCTAGAGAACTTGAGGGTCGCGTTAATCGAAGGCGTAGCAGGTAGGGACTGGCTGTCTCCACGGTGGCAATCCGTCCCCCTATCACGTAGTTGAGGGTGCCGATACGCAGAAATCGCCGCAGACTGAACGCCATCGCGGCGGCATTGAAGTGGGTGCCATCGTGAAACAGCACATCCTTCCGCAGAGGGATCGAGATGGTGAGGCCGCCATCACTGATCTGAGGTGGAGCGGATGCCAGACGTGGCTCTAGGTCCCCTTTGTGATTAAGCCGGTAGAGGGGCTCCCCCAGGGCGCTCAGCAATTGCAGAGCATCAAAAGTACTGGCCTGGGCAGGATCGAGGGATGTGATCTTGCCAGCACTAGCCACGATGAGTCGCTGACTATGGCGAGCAGGCTGACAGGCAATTTGGCTCAGCGCTAGGGAGAAACCAAAGAGAGCAGCGGCCCAGCGTAGAGAATTACGACGGCCGGAGCTGGGCACAACGCGTGCGGATCGGATGGCCTTGATTCAAAGATTTGCTAGTGAGTGTCGTTGTGTTTTATGGGAAGAGCAGGTGATGTGTTGCATCGACACTTCAAACACCGGGGATCCATTGGGCAGTAGTGGCCAACGTCTCACCCAACAGCGATTGTGGTCATCGTCGATTCCGATTACCTGGAATTGCTCTTTACCATTGAGGAGTTGAACACAGTCGCCTTGATGGAGATCCATGATGGGTCGGAAGTCCGGCTTGGGAAAGAGTTGGACTCTTGACATCATCGAAGCGGTAGACATGAACCTTTGGGGGCACAGGTCAGCGTCTGCAGACTTGCCTCTCAACTTGTTTTATAACTCTTACGTAAGCAGGGGGCTCATCGCCAGGGGGGCTGGAAGTTAAAGGCAGCTGAGATGGGCGGCAACTCCTTTGACCTCAGCCATAGAGGTGATTGCAGTCAGGGCATCTTGCATCTGGCCTTGGCTTATTTCATGGGTAATCACAACGATTTCGGCGCCGGTCTCTGAGGCATCGAATTGCACGATTGATTGAATCGAGATGCCACGATCGCCGAAGCAGCTTCCGATCCGACCGATCACGCCTGGTGTGTCCTCTGCGTTGAAGCGCACATAGTTGCGCTGACGGATGGCACTTGGATCAACGAGGTGACAGGAACGCCAACTGCTTGCGGCGAGAAGGGGATCGAGGCTGCCGTGGAGTTCACCTAGTTGGCGTATGCCAGCGATATTGAGGATGTCCGCCACCACAGCAGAGGCGGTGGGTCCAGAGCCTGCTCCTGGGCCATAAAACATCACGCGGCCGATCGGATCGCCCTCAACCAGGATGGCGTTGTTCACGCCATTGACTCCTGCAAGCGGGTGGTCTAGAGGCACCATTGTTGGTTGCACACTTACAGCTAAGGGCAAGGACTGACTGGCCTGAGTGTCTGAGTTGAGACGTTCGGCGACAGCCAATAGTTTCACCCTGTAGCCAAGCTGTTTGGCGTAGTCCACATCGCGGCTTTGCAGCTTGTTGATGCCTTGGGTGGGAATTGAGTCACGGTCGACAGGTCCACCGAAGGCCAGTCCAGTGAGGATGGCAATCTTGTCTGCTGCATCGAACCCCTCTACGTCGGCCGCTGGATCTGCCTCTGCATAACCAAGATCCTGGGCGGTCTTGAGTACGTCGTCATAGGCCACCCCTTCCTGTTCCATGCGGCTGAGGATGTAGTTGGTGGTGCCGTTGATGATGCCGCTCACGCGTTCGATCCGGTTGCCACCGAGTGATTGCTTCAGTGGCTCGATGATCGGGATGCCCCCGCCGACGGCAGCTTCGATCAGGACGTAGACCCCTGCAGCAGCTGCAGCTGCTGCAATTTCTTCGCCATGTCTTGCAATTACGGCTTTGTTAGCTGTAACGACCGCTTTACCGGCGGCAATGGCTCGCATGATCAGGGTTCGGGCTGGTTCGATCCCTCCCATGACTTCAACAACCACTTGCACAGAGGGATCATCAACAACGGCCTGTGGGTTGTTGGTCAGTAAGGGTGCGGGAAGTTCTATCGAGCGAGGTCGTTGTAGATCTCGAACCGCTATGCGCACCAGTTCAAGCTCAGCCACCAGTGGATGCCGCCCTGCGGGGGTTTGGAGGATGCCTGCAACTCCGGCGCCTACCGTTCCAAGCCCCAGGAGACCAACTCCTATTTTCGTGCCCATGGCAGCTGTGTCCAGTCTTGTACTTGCTGGCCGGACTCTAGGAAGTTGTGGAAGACGAAACCCTGGCAAGTTGCTGGGCCTGGGCCTTCATGTTGAGGAGGATATTGAGGAATCCGTTGGCTCTTGATGGGGTGAGGCTGCCTTGAAGGCCTGTGGCTTCAATGAAGCTTGGGTCCACGGCCATGACTTGCTCAGGTGTGAGATTGCTGAGGCCTTGAATCAGCATTGCCAGTAAGCCTCTTGTAATCAGTGCGTCGGAGTCTCCTTGCCAGTGAAGCCGTCCTTCCACGAGTTCACCCAGGACATGGACCTGAGAAACGCATCCCTTGACCTTGATGGCGTCGGTTTGTAAGTCAGGGGACATTGGTGGCAGCTTTTTGGCCAGCCATAGAACATATTCGTAGCGGCGGCGCGGATCAGAGGTGCCGTTAAGTCTCTCGACCATGCTGTCTAGTGCCTGACTGCCAAAGCTTGAGGATGCGGCGGTGGGCTCAGCCATGGCGAAAGATCAGAATTTGAGGCGCTGCTAACGCACGCTAAACAAAACACCTACAAGACCTAACAGGAGAGGTGATTCAGTGCTGATCTGGAACGATGGTGTTTGTGGAGTTTTGGGTTGGCTGACTACCTCATCGAGCTTCACCTTGCCTGAGCGGATTGGCAGCATCAGATAGTCACGGTGACCTGGGCCAGCATCCACCTGCAGGTCGAGGGTTCCTTCTTGCATGACTGGCAGGCTCAAGCTAAGTTTTCCCTGTTGATCCATTCGACCCAGCTCTCGGCCTGGTGCTCCGTTGGCCTCTAAGAGGCGTACCACTGCGCCCTCAACAGGTGTTCCTGTTGAGAAATGGCTTTGAAGCTCCAGGCTTCCATCGAGGTAGTTGAGAGTGCTTTCAATGGCATGGGCTTTCGCTGCCTGACCTTGCCCGAGACCAAGAGATGTTGTTGCGATCAATAGAAACAAAGGCTGGATCAGGGTCCGCATTGAATGATCTCTGAAAACTTTGATACTCATTTTGAGAGATTCTTGCAGGATTGACTAGTACCTGCGTGGCAGCCTTTGAGACGGTTGAGATTATTGTTGTACGAAATATTTCCCAGAGGTGAATATTCGGTTACTGAAAATGGTAGCAATGGCGTGTTGAAAGCTTTTTGATTCCAATTGTTAGGAGTAGATTTTATTCGGACTCAATTCATTTGGCTTTCAATTGCTCAATGACCCATGTGCAATGAATGAGCAATGTCTTCATAATCACTGCCTGAAATAGGAATTGGATGTTGTAAATCGATATTCCATTGAATTGCAGTGCCTTCAGTAGCAAGGCCTGGATGAAGTAGATTAACTCCTTCAATCATTAGGGTATTCAAAAAATTATCTTGAGCTGTAGAGCCTTGCTGCCCACTGACAAAATAAGAGCTGAAAACGTTTTCTATATTCCCGCTGCCATGGGCAGACTTTTCAATGCTAGCAAGTGTTAGTAAACCACTGTTATTATCTGTATCCCTGATGGGGATGAATGCAGCTTCGTCTTTGGTGATTCCATATGAACTGCCAGATGGTGTGGTGATGCTCCCCCAAAATAGCCATTTCAGTTCATCTGCATAGATGTTTCCCTCTCCTGTAATCGGGTCGATCGCTCCTCCAACTTGGCCAACTTCGACTTCTCCTGTAAGGTCAAGAGTGTAACCTTGTAAAGACGTATTAAATGATCTTTGAGGGCAAATAAACGAAAGGATATTGCCTTGCTTGTCTGCACCAACGGAAACAATTGATTGCCCAAATAACAGTTCCCCAGGATTGCCGTCTATAGGATCGTATTGAAAAACAACATCCTCTGCTTCTAGCAGTAATTTCACTTGTGAGTCTAAGGAATGATTTTCGTGAAGCCTAATATCTTCCTCGTATGACACCACGGCATTCTCCATTCCTTGCTCGAATTCCTCATCGCTAATCTTATTGTCATTGTTTTGGTCGAGTATCTCAACGATTGCAGCGGCATCATCATTCTCTAGTTCCAGGGTTATATTTGGCCCTTGATCATCAACAACAGCCTCAAAGGTGAAGGATTTCCCGTTGACAGTTGTCTGGAATGTATAATCATCACCCACGCCCAATGAATTGAACAAGTTAGATTCAACAACTGGTCTAAGGGTGATGACGTCATCTTTGCCGTCTATCTCTATGGACTGAACTTTTGCGTGCGAATAAAGTGCTGGTGCTGTCATTGCGCTTGATTATTTAGACTTTAGAGGTTAATGGAATGATTGCTAAGTGTCAAGAAGGCATTGAATCTAAACCTTGTCATTTTGCGATAGCAGGACTGACTTGATGTAGTCGTTATTAGTAATTTGGGGGCTGATTTTAAGTTTCTATTTTACTTTGAAAACTCCTGTTTCACTAATCCAGCCATCAAGGGGCACATCCCAACTGTCACGAGGCAGTAACTCTGTTGATATGCAGGCTTGTGGCAAGACTGCAAGTGTTCGCACTTTGCGCCAAGCTAAATTGCTTCTGAAGCGGTCGAAGAAACCGCCTCCATAGCCGAGTCTGATCCCTCGTTGATCCATCGCCAGAGCAGGTATCAGCAAGAGGCCTATTGCATCAGCGTCAAGGATGGCTTCATCTAGCGGGGCTGGGATCATGCAGGCATCTTTTCGGAGTGGAGTAAGAGTCCAAGGGTGGTAACTGAGACTTCCGTCCTCCCCACTGACTGGTAGCGCCAAGGGCAACTTCAAGTTGAGTTTCAGTTCGCGGAGATCTACTTCTCCGCTAAGCGGCCAATAAACACCAATGTGGCCTCGTAGGTCCCCAGCTTTTAAGTAACCCTGAATAGTGTTGACAACCTGCTGAATGATTGTGTCTTGAACAGCAGGTAACTGTTGAGCGCGCAGGACCTTGAATTGACGACGAAGCTTGGCTTTGGCGATGGCTTGATTCATCGCGTTAGATAACCCCAGCGGCCCATGAGTGGAAAGATCAGGGGGATTGTTGTTTGATCTGCAGGCCAGAGTCTCTGCAGTTCCATGCTGAGTTGTGGCAGCAAGTCATGTCCCTCCTGCGTTGCTTTCCTCAAAGCCGACCAGGTCCCTATGTAACCGATCAGCTGATTACAGCTCCATTTGAGGGAGATGCAGAGCTCTTGGGGCAACGATTTGCTGCGGGCGGGGAATGGCAGGTTCTGATAGTGGTTGTCGACATGCTGACGCTGGGGAGGCCACCAGCTCCATAACCTTTCGCCGTAAAGCTGGTCTAGCCACAACTGCAGAGCAGGGGGAGCCCCTTGCGGGGGGTCATAGCCCACCCAGACCATCAGTCCACCTGGGCGTGCCACCTTGAATGCTTCTTCGTTGAATCGGGGTACATCTAGCCAGTGAATGGCGGCGGCCACCACAATTGCGTCCATGCATGCGTTGGGAAGCCCGCAATCTTCAGCTGCTGCTACTTGGTAATGAATGTTTGATTGAGCTGGTGCGGCAGCAACCTGAGCTGGGCTGAGATCGGTTGCATCAACGCGATCAAAGTGCCTTGCAAGCCCTAGAGAGGCCTGGCCGCTACCACAGGCAACGTCCCAGCAACGTTGGTGGCCGGTGGCTTTGCTGCTGATCCAGGCAAACAGGGATTCTGGGTAATTAGGGCGTTGTTGGGCGTAGGACTCAGCCACGCTGTCAAACCAGCCGTGTTTTGGTGAGCAGGAGGAGTCCATCAGTGGTTTTAGCGCTGGAACCAACCCGTGAGTGCTATGGCGAGGGCGTCGGCGGCATCATCGGGTCGGGGCGGCTGATCAAGATTCAATTCGCGCATCACCGCATCGAGCACTTCATCTTTTTCAGCATGGCCTGAGCCCGCCAAAGCAAGCTTGATCTGCATCGGAGGGAATTCCATCACTGGCACTCGAAAGCGTGCCAGGGTCATGATGATGACTCCACGTGCCTGAACCACGCTGATCGTCGTGCTGGAGCGGTAGAAGAAGAATTTCTCCACAGCGGCCAGTTGGGGCTTCCAGCGACGGATGAGCTGACGTAGATCGCTGGCGATTTCCACCATCCGTTCACCATCGTCTATGCCTGGATTGGTGCGGATGATGCCGCAATCGAGCATCTGCTGTTGTCCGTTGCTGGTGTCGATGACCCCGTAGCCCACCCTGGCGATGCCAGGGTCGATGCCAAGGATGCGCAAGCGATCAGCCTGCTTGAGTTGTTAGCTCGAAGTCAGCCTGATCGCTGTTCTCGCTGCGTTCGAACACTTTGCAGAAAATTTTGACGACCCGATCCCCTGAATCAATCTGCTCGAGAGGGTCTTTACGCAATCGATGGCGTAGAGAGCACGAGATCACGCGTGCCACATCTTCTTCCGAAACCTCTGTTCGTCCTGCAAAGGCTGCTAGAGCCCTGGCGGCACGGTTGGTGACGATATCGCCACGCAGTCCATCCACATCTAGTTCGCCACAAACAGCCGAGATTCGTAGGCGCAAATCGTTGTCGAGGCTCACCTGTTCAAGACGTTGCTGGGCCTCAATCACGCGTTGTTGTAAGGCGTCTTGGTTGACTTGCACCGATGTGGCAAAGGTGTCGGGATCGCTATCAAAGGCGGTGCGCTGATCAACCACCTGCACCCGTAGGTCTGGATCGCGGACAGTGCGCACCTCAACACTCATGCCAAAGCGATCAAGGAGTTGGGGTCGTAGCTCGCCCTCCTCGGGGTTGCCGGAGCCGATCAGTACGAATCGGGCAGGGTGTCGCACTGATACCCCTTCACGTTCCACCGTGTTCCATCCTGAGGCCGCTGAATCCAGCAGCACATCGACAAGATGGTCGTCAAGCAGATTGACCTCATCGACGTAGAGCAAGCCGCGGTTGGCCTTGGCCAGCAGGCCTGGCTCGAATGCACGAACTCCTTCGCTGAGGGCCTTCTCGATGTCGATGGTGCCGCAAAGACGATCTTCAGTGGCACCGAGAGGCAAATCCACCATCGGCACCTGTCGCTCCTCAGTGGCAAGGCTTTCACCATGTTCAATGCGTTGGCGCACGTCACTGCTCTGTAGATCCGGATCAGTGGGTGAGCTGTTGTAAGGGTCGCCAGCTACGACATCAATCCCTGGAAGGAGATCTGCTAGGGCTCGGATCGCGGTGGACTTGCCCGTGCCTCGATCTCCCATGATCATGACTCCGCCGATTCGCGGGTCGATCACATTGAGTAGCAGAGCCAGTTTCATCTCTTCCTGGCCAATTACGGCGGTAAAGGGAAAGACCCTGCGCTTGCGGGTTGAACTCACGGGTTGATGTCTGGAGTTGTTTTGGATTGTTTCACAGGCAGGAGTGTGAGCACTTGCGGTGGGGTGGCATCAGCGGGGTAGATCAGTCGAATTCGGACATCTCTAGTTTCTCCTGGCGTCAGGCTGATGCGACCAAGGTCTGGCCCCATCTGCCCCTGCCGCAGGACTAGGTGGAAGCGGCGACGCCCCATGGGTCGACTGGACTCGCTATCGAGTCCACTGACCTCGATCAGCCCTCGATACATCACAGGTCCGCTGGCTGAAACGCGAAAGTCCAGGCTTGTGTTGTTGTTGTCCTTCTTTAAGGGGGACTCAAGGGTCAGTAAGAAGGATTTTTCCTGCTTTGATCCGTTGTGTAGCGGCAGGGTGAGGTCATATTCAACTCCGTAGTTGCCATGGGCAGCCCATGCTGTGTTGTCGTAGTGCGCTTGTAATTCAGCGGTTTGTACCTGATCTGTGCCGAGACTGCCCCTCTCGAGGCTGCTGATAGGCCAGGAGATGGGAGTGTTGATTGCGCTTAGCACGGTGCTACCAGGATCAGTCAGGGTTGTCTTCCATGTGCTGCCCAACTGGATTCCGCTGACGCGCGAATACACGATCTTGCCGCTGCTACCTCGAGGCGTGGGGTGATGTTCCTTGGGGCTGAGTTCGCCGCTTTCAAGCAGCTCAATCCAGCGAGAGAGTGGAGGGGCCGCTTGGGGATTGCCGTATGCAGCCACGGTTGCCAGTGAGATGGGGCCAGAGCTATGAAGCCGCATCTGAAGGTTGCGACCGTTGAGGAGTGGATCGAGACCTGCTACGGGGATGGGGAGCACCAAGAGGAGGCTTGGGCTGCCTGGTAGAAGTTTCCAGCGCTCTGGCAGCTCTTGAGCTCGCTCCCCCCGCAGTAGATCGCCAGCTACCCGGCTGCCTGGGCCAGCGGCAATTGGGATCGTGGTTTCGGTAATCATTTTCGGCAGAGGCAGAAAAGGTGCAGCTGTCTGTCCTGCTTCGGTGGCTTGCGATAGGGAGGTACTGCCTTTCAGTAGGGTCAGTTTCACTGGCTCTTCACCCAGTGGCTGTGCCAGCACTGCTAGCCAGAGGGTGGATTCGAGATGATCGGGAAGGCCGGCATACACGTGGTGACTGAATAGATCGAAACGACCATCGAGTGGCACGGCCAGGTTGCTTTTGTCAGCTTTGGCGCTGGACCTTTTTGTGTTTTTGGTAGGGAAGGTGGAGATCAGAATCCCTTCCCCTGTAATCAGTTCGGGATTGTTGTCATTAACCATCAGCACCTTGTCAAGCTCGCCTGGCAGGGGCCTGACCTGTTGCTGTCTTTGCTTTACGGTTGGGGCGGCGATGAGAGCAGGGATATCAAGCACTGCTCCGGATACGGTGAAAAGCGCAACTGACAAAAGGGCGGGGATCTTCATGGCTGATTGCTTTTTGTTGATTCCGTTCGAGGTGTCGATGGCTTTGGCTTGAGTACTGGAGCCATAGCGGCTGCCATGTCGCGGATCAGTTCTGTGGAACGGGGGTCGTTGAAGGGGCCTTTCACCATGAACCCTGCCACTGCACGACTGCCATCAGGTAGTTCTATTAGGCCGGCATCCGCATAAGCGATGCCGATGTCGCCGGTTTTGTTGTAGATGCGGTAGCCCTTTGCCAGGAGGCTGTTGTCAGGCTCTCCTTGCTTACCCCCCAGTCCCTTGAGAAATCCACCAGGTAATAGGCGGTTGCTGACGGAGGTGCTCATTGCCTCCCTAAATAGATCCCGTGTGCGTGGGCTAAGGGCTTTCCCAGTATCGACCAGTGCGATGGCCCGTGCCAGATCGTGGCTGCTGGTGGTATTGGTTCCTTGTAGATCCGGCAACCAGTTATTCACCACCGTGGAGCTCAGGCCGAGAGCATTGAAGCGTGCATTGAGGACGTCCTTGCCACCAATGCGTTGAATCAGCAGATTGGTGGCGGTGTTATCGCTCACCCGAATCATCTCGGTGGCAACTTCGTGGGCAGGGAATTGGCTGCCAAGCGGTTTGCTGGCCATCCATCCAGCACCACCACCAACAATCTCTTTGGTGAGCTTCAGGGGTTCATTCCAGCTGAGCTGACCGGAATCGATGAGTTCGAGAGTTACCAGCAGGATTGCTGTTTTGATGGAGCTAGCTGCAGGCAGTGCTGTTTCGGGGGAGAGCTCGGCATAGCGTCCGTCATCAAGCACTAACAAGAATGCGCTTGCTTGTAAGTCTTTCTGTTGCTTGGCGAGATCTCTCCAGCGGTTGCTCAAGGTTGTGAGTTCTTGCTTCGTCTGGAAGTTTCCCAGTTGCAAACTATTCCCATTGCTGAGCATGGGGTTTGTGGCTTCCTCAACCATGTTGAGGCGACTGGGGAGGCCCTTCAGGGAAATCCAATTTCGCCCAGGAAGCCACTCCGGCAAGTCCAGTTTGCCCTGCTTCACCTGTGGGCCGAGCATCTTCAGCGCTGAACCTGTAATCACGCCGAGGCCGATGCCCATCAAGATCAGACGCAACAAAAGCCGTAGGGGACCAGCCCCGTTTGAGCGGTTGCGGTAAGGGCGACTGCTTGACAAGGAAGTGAAGATCAGAGAGTTCGGCTGAGGTTAAGAGTGACGAGAATGGATGGCCCAGCGCAGTTGCCTCACCATCCCTCTCAGCAGGGCTACTTCCTCGGGACGGACTGCAGCGCGTTGGAGTAAACCACGGACTTTGGCCATGCGGGCTTGGGCCGTATGGCTCAAAAGAAATCCCACCTCTAACAGGAGATCCTGTGCATCTGTTAAGCAGGCGTCGAGTTGACGAGGTGATGCTGGGTCGGGCCATGCCGATTGCCCTTCCCTGAGCGTCCCTTGCCCTTGGCAACGTTGTAGCTCATGCAGCACGATCGCTACTGCATGCGAGAGGTTGAGGGATGGATAGCCATAAGAGCTGTGCAGAGTGAGTACACGTTGGGCGAGTTGAAGTTCCTCGTTGGTTAGGCCCCTGTCTTCACGGCCAAATACCAGTGCCACAGGTGCTGCACCCATGCTCTCTAGTAACCATGGCACTGCTTGTTCGGGGGGTTGCAGGGGGATGTTGCCATGATCCAATCGGCCGCAGCTTGCTACAACTCTGTGACAGTCAGCTACGGCATCGAGCAAGCATGAGAATTGTGTTGCCTGCTCAAGCATTGCTAGGCCATGGACAGCCATGCGTCGTGCCTCGGCATCAGCAGGGTCGCAGCGGGGCGAGACCAGACGTAGTTCTTGTACTCCGAAGTTGGCGCAGAGTCTGGCCACACTGCCCAGATTCAGTGGACCAATTGGCTCAACCAGAACAACAGTCGTTTGGATTGAGCGGATGTCCTTGTTCAATTCAGGGAATTTAAATAAGCCAGTAGGTCGGCCATTTCTTGAGGCTCCAGCTGGAATCTGGGCATGGGCGGCGTATTGCCGCTTACCACTTGTCTGATCAGCTGGGCGTCGTTGCGGCGTTCGCTCACTTCAAGGAGATTCGGGCCTAAGTTTCCTTGGGCAGTAATTCCGTGGCAGCCAGCACAGTTGATGCGGAACAGCCGACCTCCTTGCTCCAAAGATCCCTCCAAATCAAGGGTGGCGTTGACGTAGGGGTCTCGTTGTGAGTGCCCTGGTACCCATAACAAAATTGCAATGCAGACAGCTGCTGCCAGTACCACTAGGGCTCCAATTAACCCGTTTTTTCTTTGATTGTTTGATGACGGGCCCGTCACGGTGAGTTCAGGAGCATGAAACAATTGTGCTTAATCTTTCAACTGGGCGCGAGGCCATGATCGAACCACTTCTCTGCGGCATCGTTCTGGGTTTGATTCCGGTCACTTTGCTTGGATTGTTTGTGGATGCTTGGAATCAGTATCGTCGCGATACTGTTCTGGGGGATTGGTGAACAGTAAGGCGCTGCTGCCATAGATACGGCGATCTTGTTCAAGCCACTGCATTGGGGTTTCCAAGCTGTTGTTCGTGGCATGCTCACAGATCACTAGCGCATCTCTCTGCAGCCAATTGCCTGAAAGCAGGGCTTTGAAGACTTCTGAATAGAGTTTTGAAGAATAAGGTGGATCGAGGTAGACCAGGTTGAAACCAGGGTTTTCCCCTGCCCAAGGTTTATTGAATTTGGCTGCATGGCAACCTCTCTTCAGCCAGCTCAGTACGTCATGGCGGATCACTTCAATGTTGCTCTGCCGGGAGAGGCCAGAGGCGGTGGCAATTAGGTTGGCCTGACAGACTTTGGCTGTCTTCGCGTTCCGTTCAACAGCTACCACACGTCGTGCGCCACTTTGCAACGCCTCACAGCCCATGACTCCACTGCCGCTAAATAGGTCAAGCCAGTGGCAGTCATGCAAACGTGGGGCTAGCACGTTCATCACTGCTTCACGAACACGACTCGTCGTGGGTCTAGTGCCTTGGCCAGCGGGACTTTGAAGCTTCCGCCCTCCGGAGAGCCTTAGCTGGTTGCTCATGGCACAGGTTTTGCGCCGGTCTCCAGCCACTTCAGCCAACGTTGCAGCATGCGCTCGCCGGCTGCGGCGGATTTCTCTGGGTGAAACTGACAGGCCCCTAGTCGGCCTTGCCAGACAATCGCTGTGATGTTGTCTCGGCCAAACGGTGCTATTGCCGCAAGATCACTGTTTTGGCTGGGGACTGCAGCATAGGAATGCACGAAATACATCCAGCTGTCTGGATCTTCCTTGTCAAGCAGCGGGCAGTCGTTTCGATGTTCTAGAGCAGCCCAGCCCATGTGGGGAATGCGTTCGCCTTGATTGGAGGGCAGTCGTTGAACGTGGCCCTTAAGCAACCCTAGGCCGGTGGCATTTCCTTCGTCACTCGATTCGAACAACAGCTGCAGGCCCAGACAGATGCCTAGCAGAGGTCGTCCTCCTTTCACCCAACTCTTGAGGTCTGGAACCAATCTGGTCTGCTCAAGGTGCACCATGGCGGGATCAAAGGCACCGACTCCAGGCAAGATCAATGCATCACAGCCGCCTAAGTCGGCGGGCTGCCTCACTATGTGAAGAGCCTTGTGGAGCCTTTCAAAGGCAATCTGCACAGAGCGCAGATTGCCCATGCCGTAATCAATTAAGCCTAGACGTGTAATCAAAGAAACCCTCCGCAATCTGGCCTTTTAGCCATGTGAGGCATTGAATCAGGCCAATGGTGATCTAGGAGGGCTGGAATCGAAGTTGGATCAAGCTTCAGAGGTACTTTGAAATGGTTCCAGAAAGCGTGGCTTTGGGCACTGCACCAACAACTGTGTCGACTTTTTGACCTCCTTTGAACACCATCAGGGTGGGGATACTGCGAATACCGTATTGGCTGGCGACGTTGGGGTTTTCGTCAGTGTTGAGCTTGAAGACTTTGATCTTGCTCTCGAATTCTTTGGCAATCTCATCGACGATCGGAGCAACCATGCGACATGGGCCACACCAAGGCGCCCAGAAATCAACTAGCACAGGCACGTCGCTTTGAAGGACGTCCTGCTCGAAGGAGGCGTCGGTAACTGCGGCGGCATTGGACATTCCTTAGGTCGTTGATTTTGCGGAAATTTAGCAATCGTTTGTATTTTATTCAGGCTTAAGAGCCTCCACAGGTAGGAACTGTGACGGTCTCTTGCACAGAAGACGAAAAGCCCGAGCTCGTCGGGCCGGGGTGTGTGAGGAGTGTGTGGGCCGTAGCCCTCACGAATTCATACTAGCCATGGCCTCTCTCGGATCCAATTGGTTTTCGTCTGCGATCGGAATGTTTACTTGCCCATGCCTAGCTGCTGGGCTTTCTGATAAACCTTCCCTTCGGTCAGCAGAGATGGGGCGATGACGACCTCAACTTGTTGCATCTCTTTGATCGTACGGGCCCCAAGAGTGCCCATGGACGTTTTGAGAGCTCCTAGAAGGTTATGGGTGCCATCGTCTAGCAGAGCAGGCCCTCTAAGGATGCGTTCCAGGCTGCCTGTGCTGCCCACCTTGATTCTTGTGCCCCTTGGCAGTACTGGACTGGGAGTGGCCATGCCCCAGTGGAAGCCACGACCAGGAGCCTCCACTGCTCGGGCGATCGGAGAGCCGATCATGACCGCATCGGCACCGCAGGCAATGCATTTACAGACGTCCCCTCCTGTGATGATGCCGCCATCTGCGACGATCGGAACGTAGCGACCACTCTCTCGCTCGTAGTCCTCACGGGCGGCAGCGCAGTCCGCTACGGCGGTGGCTTGGGGGATGCCCACGCCAAGAACCCCACGAGAGGTGCAAGCAGCACCAGGGCCGATGCCAACCATCACCCCTGCGGCACCTGCACGCATGAGTTGCAGAGCGACCTCGTAGGTGACGCAATTACCCATCACCACAGGGACCCCCATGCCTTGACAAAGGGCTTCGAGATCGAGAGTTTGTTGACCTTCAGGACCAATGTGTTCGGTTGAAACCACTGTCGCCTGCACAAAGAAGAGGTCAGCACCCGCTTCTGCAATGGTTTTGCTAAAGCGCATTGCTGCCACGGGTGTGCCACTCACAGCAGCAATGCCCCCCTGATTTTTGATCTCTTTAATGCGTTGATAGATCAGGGCTTCTTGCACAGGTTTGCTGTAGATCTCCTGCATCAGTGGCACGAAGGCGTCCTTTCCGATTGAGGAGATCCGATCCAGTACTGGGTTGGGGTCTTTGTAGCGGGTTTGGACTCCTTCCAGATTCATTACGCCGAGGGCTCCAAGGCGAGATAGGGCAATAGCCATATCGACATTGACAACGCTATCCATAGCGCTCGCAATGATCGGTATCTCACGTTCGATGCCTGCGAGGTTCCAGCAGGTGTCAGTGATCTCCGGGTCTACGGTTCGTCCACCCGGAACAAGGGCGGTTTCGTCGATGCCATAGGCCCGGCGAACGACCTTGGTGCGTCCGAGCTGAATGTTCACCACAGACCGAATAAAGTCACGCCAAGTTACCAACTGGGGTGATTCAAATTTTGCCTTGAGGAAAAGGAGCTTTAGCTAGGGCTTGTTGTCAGTTGTTCCACGGAAGGCTTCCCATCGGGTGCGCACTTTGGAGATCACATCCTGTCGATCTTCGCTGCGGATCAGGCGGGTGATTGAAAACCATGTCAGCCAGAGGATGCCGGCGAGTTCGAAGAGAGATGGAGCTAGAGGAACGCTCTCAATCGTGGACAAAATACCGCCGTAGATACGAACAAAAATCACAAGGGTGATCAATGCAGCAATGAGAAGAACGGGTCGTCTCAGTTGTTGCCATGGGCTTGTCTGATCGTCTTGCTTAATCCAGTTGCTCAACTTGAAGAAGTTGCGCAGTCTCTCCAAAAGCAGTTTCAACTCCTCTCCTTGATCAAGGCCTTCGGGCCCGTCTGAGGGTTTGGGAGTTGGTGTTGGGCTTGAGGGGATGGTGCTTGGCTTGGAGATAGCAGGGCTGTCTTGAACTGGAGCAGGTTGTTGTTGAGCTGGTGTCTTAGGGACAGCAGGGTTGGCTTGTGAGGGAGCAGCTTGAGCTGCACTCACTTTGAGGTCATCTGAAGCGCCTGAGGGTTTGGGAGTTGGTGTTGGGCTTGAGGGGATGGTGCTTGGCTTGGAGATAGCAGGGCTGTCTTGAACTGGAGCAGGTTGTTGTTGAGCTGGTGTCTTAGGGACAGTAGGGTTGGCTTGTGAGGGAGCAGCTTGGGCTGCACTCACTTTGAGGTCATCTGAAGCGTCTGAGGGTTTGGGAGTTGGTGTTGGGCTTGAGGGGATGGTGCTTGGCTTGGAGATAGCAGGGCTGTCTTGAACTGGAGCAGGTTGTTGTTGAGCTGGTGTCTTAGGGACAGCAGGGTTGGCTTGTGAGGGAGCAGCTTGAGCTGCACTCACTTTGAGGTCATCTGAAGCGCCTGAGGGTTTGGGAGTTGGTGTTGGGCTTGAGGGGATGGTGCTTGGCTTGGAGATAGCAGGGCTGTCTTGAACTGGAGCAGGTTGTTGTTGAGCTGGTGTCTTAGGGACAGTAGGGTTGGCTTGTGAGGGAGCAGCTTGGGCTGCACTCACTTTGAGGTCATTTGCAGCAGCTGAGGACTCAGCGGATTCAGATGAGGACTCGGTGCCTTCCGTTGCTTCGGAGGTTCCTTCTGCTTTGGATTCCTCAGCCGAGCTCATGGTCCAAATATCACAGTCAAAATAGTTTAAGAGGCCTCTTTAATACTGAGCCTTTAGCTGTATTAAGCCCTAACAGTGCAGAGGCTGGTTTTTGTTGATGCTGGTGGCTCAATTCTTCAGCTTCCGAGATAACCTGATTATTGGCAACCAGCTCTTTTATGGCGGATCCATTGGGACCCAGTGACGGCGGTCCCGGCGAGTCCGACGATCGGATAATCCAGACGGACCTGCGCATTGAAATGTCGCGCTCCTATCTGGAGTACGCGATGAGTGTGATCGTTGGGCGTGCGTTGCCCGACGCTCGCGATGGTCTCAAGCCTGTGCATAGGCGCATCCTTTATGCGATGTATGAGTTGGGCCTGACGAGCGATCGGCCTTATCGAAAGTGTGCCCGAGTTGTTGGTGAGGTTCTGGGTAAATACCATCCCCATGGGGATACAGCCGTCTACGACGCGCTGGTTCGCATGGCTCAGGATTTTTCCATGCAAATGCCGTTGATTGATGGTCACGGCAATTTTGGTTCGGTCGATAACGATCCACCTGCGGCCATGCGATACACCGAATCGCGTCTTCAGTCGCTTACGACAGACAGTCTGCTTGAGGATATCGAAGCAGAGACAGTTGACTACGCAGACAACTTTGATGGCTCCCAACAGGAGCCAATGGTATTGCCAGCACGTATTCCTCAGTTGCTGCTGAATGGCTCCTCAGGGATCGCCGTTGGCATGGCTACCAATATTCCACCGCACAATCTCAGTGAATTAATCGATGGTCTGCAGGCTCTGATCAGTAATCCCGAGCTAAGTGATTCTGAGTTGATGACGCTTATCCCTGGGCCGGACTTTCCAACTGGTGGTCAGATTCTTGGTCGTAGTGGTATTCGTGAAACCTATCTCACCGGTCGTGGTTCGGTAACGATGCGCGGCGTGGCAAATATTGAGACGATTGAACATCCCGGTCGAGCAGACCGGGATGCAGTGATCATTACTGAATTGCCCTATCAGACCAATAAAGCAGCGCTGATTGAGCGGATTGCAGAGATGGTTAATGATAAGAAGCTGGAGGGTATTTCTGATATTCGCGACGAAAGCGATCGCGATGGCATGCGTATTGTCGTGGAGCTGCGACGTGATGCCTACCCTCAGGTAGTGCTCAATAATCTTTTCAAGCTCACTCCTCTGCAGAGCAACTTTAGCGCCCATATGTTGGCGCTAGTCAATGGCGAGCCGGTGCTGCTCACCCTGCGCAAGATGCTGCAGGTATTCCTCGATTTTCGCGTTGATACTGTTGAACGTCGGACCCGCTATTTCCTTCGTAAAGCTGAGGAACGCGACCACATCTTGTTGGGTCTTTTGCTTGCTCTCGATCAGCTTGATCCAATCATCGCGTTGATTCGTGCTGCCTCTGATACGGCTACAGCTCGTCAACAGTTGCAGGAGCATCATGGTCTCACGGAGATTCAGGCGGATGCCATCCTGCAGATGCAGTTGCGGCGTTTGACCGCTTTAGAGGCTGACAAGATTCGTTTGGAACACGAGGATCTTGTCACCAAGATCGCCAATTACAAGGACATCCTTGGCCGACGTGAGCGTGTTTTCGGTCTAATTGAGGACGAATTGACCAAGCTGCGCGAGAAGCATTGCTTGCCTCGGCGCACCGAGATCCTCGATTTAGGAGGGGGGCTCGAAGACATCGACTTGATTGCCAACGAGCGATCTGTGGTGTTGCTCACTGAGACCGGTTATCTCAAGCGCATGCCGGTAAGCGAGTTTGAGGCCACTAGTCGTGGGACACGAGGCAAGGCAGGCACTCGCAGTCAAGGTGAGGAGGCGGTGAAGCTGTTTATCAGCTGCAATGACCATGACACGTTGCTGTTGTTCAGTGACCGCGGTGTCTCCTATGCCCTTCCTGCTTATCGCGTGCCTCAGTGCAGCCGCACAGCGAAGGGAACACCTGTCGTACAGCTCTTGCCCATTCCCCGTGAAGAGGCAATTACCTCCCTTCTGTCAGTTATATCCTTCGATGACGACACCCACTTGTTGATGTTGACGAAGGGTGGCTTTATCAAGCGCACCTCTCTATCGGCTTTCAGCAAGATTCGTTCCAATGGTTTGATTGCCATTGGTTTGGAGGAGGGTGATGCTCTTACTTGGGTGAGGTTGGCAGTTCCTGGTGACAGTGTTTTGATTGCTTCTAGGGCTGGAATGACCATTCATTTCCGACTCTGTGATGAGGAGTTACGACCCTTAGGACGAACTGCTCGTGGCGTGCGTGCCATGAATTTACGAGGCGGCGATTCCTTGGTGAGCATGGATGTATTGCCTGTCGAGCTTGCCGATCAGGTCGCCAAGAGTCTTGAGGATGATCAGGATGAAAGCGGCGAGACCGTTGTCGTTAGTGATGGACCATGGGTGCTTGTTGCTTCCGCTAGTGGACTGGGTAAGCGGGTACCGGTGAATCAGTTCCGTTTGCAGAAACGTGCAGGCATGGGTCTGCGTGCCATCAAGTTCAGGCGCGAAGGAGACGAGTTGGTGGGTTTAAGGGTGCTTGGCTACGGAGAAGAGCTTTTGTTGGTAAGCGAGCGTGGAGTGATTGTGCGTACCAGTGCCGATAAAATTCCTCAGCAGTCAAGGGCTGCTACTGGTGTTCGGCTTCAGCGCTTGGATGCAGGTGATCGCCTCTCTGAGGTGGTGCTTGTGCCGCCTGATTCTGAGGATCAGGACCAGCCAGATGATCGATCTGATCCCAGTGAAGTGGCTGGGGTTGACGACGCTCCTTCCATCTGACATTGACCAGTCGTACGGATGTTTTAGTGATGGGAGCTGGTCCGGCGGCTCTCTGTATCGTTGCTGAGTTAGTCGAGCAAGGCTTGGCAGTGACTGCCCTCGCCTCGCATACACCTGAGCAGCCATGGCCCAATACTTATGGAATCTGGGCTGAGGAGCTTGAGTCTCTTGGGATGGCTTCTTTACTGGGCCAGCGTTGGACCAACACAGTTAGCTATTTCGGTGATGGTGATAACGAGGAGGGTATTGCTCCAATTCAACATCATTTCGACTACGGCCTTTTCGATCCAGCCGCATTACAAGATTCATTGCTGAGTCGTTGTGGTGAATTGAGTTGGAATGTTGAAACCGCTGTGAGCATTAAGGTGTTGGGGAGAGATACGGAAGTTCTCTGTCACTCTGGCAACGCTTATCGAGCACGGGTTGTCATTGATGCCAGTGGTCATCGCAGTCGATTTATCCGTCGCCCTGATCATGGGCCCGTAGCGGAGCAGGCGGCCTATGGCGTCGTGGGACGCTTCAGTTCATCACCAGTGGAGTCTGGTCAGTTCGTATTAATGGATTTTCGTCCCGACCATCTCAGTGATGAACAACGAGAGAAACCCCCCAGCTTTCTCTATGCCATGGATTTTGGTGAGGGAATCTTTTTTGTTGAGGAGACTTCGCTTGCCTGCGCGCCTCCATTGTCTTGGAGTGAATTAAGGGAAAGGCTGCATGCACGCTTGTCTCACCGCGGGGTGGAGATTAAAGAAGTGATCCATGAGGAATATTGCCTGTTCCCGATGAACTTGCCTTTGCCTGATCGTCGTCAACCTTTGCTCGCGTTTGGTGGTGCAGCAAGCATGGTCCATCCTGCTTCGGGCTACATGGTTGGGGCTCTTTTACGTCGAGCTCCGGCATTGGCAAAGCATTTGGCAATGGCTATGGCTGTGGAGCCTCCTCTGGATTCTTCCGCTCTTGCTCGGGAAGGGTGGCAGGTGCTTTGGTCGCCGGAGCTTGTGCAGCGTCATCGCCTTTATCAATTTGGTTTGCGGCGACTGATGAGCTTTGACGAAGCTCGCTTGCGCAGCTTCTTTGCCACTTTCTTTCGGTTGCCACGTGAGGATTGGGCAGGTTTTCTGGCCAACACGCTGCCACTACCTCGTCTTCTGATGGTGATGCTGCGGTTGTTCTTGCTTTCCTCCTGGGAGATTCGGTTGGGGATGCTTTTTGGGGCCTCTTTGACCTAGTCACGAATGCGAGCCCAGTCCGTCGCTTGAATGAATGGGAAGAGCCCATCTTCCGATTCGAGTGTGATCAGCCAGTCTTCGGGCAGATGTTGCTTGTCATTGATGGCCTGCATTAATTGCCAGAAACGGTTGAGGTGGCGATGGATACGTTCCTTCGCAAGCTCCGTGGTTGTG
Source organism: Prochlorococcus sp. MIT 1327 (assembly GCF_047304785.1). Classification (NCBI taxonomy): domain Bacteria; kingdom Bacillati; phylum Cyanobacteriota; class Cyanophyceae; order Synechococcales; family Prochlorococcaceae; genus Prochlorococcus; species Prochlorococcus sp. MIT 1327. The sequence goes on along the minus strand of NZ_CP138972.1, from coordinate 1,953,337 downwards.
CCTGCTCTCAGAATGAAACTCCAGTCGGAGGACTGGGCCAGGAGAAGTTCTCGAGCAGCCTGTTGCAGCAGCCGTAGGTCCGATTCTCGAGCCACTCCTAGGCTGCATCTCTCCACCATTGCTTTTCCGGCTCGGCTCCACTCAGGAACCACCCATGCATTGCTGTCATTGAGCCAATAGTCGTGGTAGCCACCTTGCCCCCAGCTTGAGGGACATGGTTCACAAAGTTGGAGTTGGGGGTTTGATGTGAGGACGTCTCGAAGCCTGGTGAAATACACCTGCTCCTTGCTGGCCTGGCGGAAGATTTCGGCAAGGAAAGTTGGCCCCTCAAACCACCAGTGTCCAAAGAGCTCTGCGTCGAAGGGAGCCACTAACAATGGCTCGATGGCCATGGTGTTAGCTAATTGATCAAGTTGGATACGGCGACCGTTTAGGTAGAGCTGAGCGTGTTCTTTGGTAAGTGCGCAAGCTATGGCGGGCTCATAAACTGCTTTGGCATCAAGGGGTGACGTTTGGTCTGTCACTCGATGCAGTTTCAGCCCTAAGGGTCTGGGTTCCTTGAGCCCGATCTCATGGAGTTGTTCGATTGGTAGGTCCCAACCAAGATCCCTATGAAATTCACGGTAAAAAGGGTCGCCTGGATACCCTTGCTCTGCTGACCAGACAGGAAGCGTGGCATCACTGTCTCTGCCGAAGAAGGCCACGCCATTTCGGCTGCAGATTGGGGCATATACGCCATAACGCGGACGAGGAGTGGCATGCAGGAGGCCATGCCCGTCGAGCACGGTGTAGCGCAGTCCAGCATCGAATATCCAACGGTCCAGCCCTTCGTAGTAGGCACATTCCGGCAGCCAGATTCCCAGGGGCTGCTCTCCTAGTAGGCGGTGGTGCTCGCGTACGGCAGTGCGCAACTGACCACGCACTGCCTCAGGGTGTTCCCTCAGTAATGGCATGTAGCCATGGGTGGCTCCGCAGGTGAGCAGGTCGACAACCTTTGACCTTTGAAGTTGGGCAAAGCGACCAATGAGATCGCCTTCGCATGCCAACCACTGATGCAGATGTCGTTGGATGATCTCAGCGAGGTGGTCCGCTGCAGGTTGTAGGTCTGAGGAGGTTTGGGCTAGGAGGTCCAGACGAACAGCGAGCCAGGCGGGGAATCGGTGTTTTAGATCGTCGTCACTGAGTAGGGAGAGCAGGGTCGGAGAGAGGCTGATCGTGAGCCTGGGGTGTTGGTTGGGTGCTGCGGCAGCTTCTTCCAGAACCTGGAGAAGAGGTAAATAGCACTCAACCAGGGCTTGAAAAAACCAGTCTTCTTCCAATGAACCGGGCTCTGCCGATCGCACATATGGGAGATGGGCATGGAGAACCAGGGCCAGAGCACCTTTGCCCACGTTCTGATTTCAGTGGAGTTGAATTTAGAACGACTTTGTTGATAAAGCCGACCTTGGTTTGCTGAGTTGTCGCTTCGCAGTAGGCAGTCCCCCCTTAGACTCGCTTAACTCATAGTCATTTCGACTAACTCCCTGAAGGGTGCTGTCATGGCCAAGGATCCAGGCCGAGTTTTGATTTTTGACACCACCCTCAGGGATGGAGAGCAGTCCCCTGGGGCAAGTCTCAATCTTGAGGAAAAGCTGGCTATTGCCCAGCAACTCGCTCGTTTGGGTGTGGATGTGATTGAAGCTGGCTTTCCTTTTGCCAGCCAGGGCGATTTTGCTGCCGTGCAACGTATTGCCCAGCAGGTTGGTGGGGATGAAGGGCCAATCATTTGTGGCTTGGCTAGGGCTTCGCGTGCTGATATCAAGGCTTGTGCTGATGCCGTTGCCCCAGCACCTCGACGACGAATTCACACATTCATTGCCACGAGTGATATTCACTTGGAGCACAAGCTGCGTAAATCTCGGGCGGAGGTTCTGGCGATTGTTCCAGAGATGGTTGCCTACGCCCGCTCACTTGTTGATGATGTTGAGTTCTCTTGTGAGGACGCCGCTCGAAGCGATCCTGAGTTTCTTTATGAGGTGATCGAGGCTGCGATTGCTGCGGGGGCAGGCACCATCAATATCCCCGACACAGTTGGTTTTACAACTCCCTCGGAGTTCGGGGCGTTGATTGCTGGTATCGATTGCCATGTTCCAAACATGAATGAGGCGGTTATTTCTGTTCATGGTCACAACGATCTCGGACTGGCTGTAGCCAATTTTTTAGAAGCTGTGAAGAGTGGAGCCCGGCAGTTTGAATGCACAATCAACGGCATTGGAGAGCGGGCAGGGAATGCTGCGCTTGAGGAGTTGGTGATGGCTTTGTATGTGAGGCGGCGTTATTTCAATCCCTTCTTTGGGCGTGAACCTGATAGTCCTACACCTCTAACAGCCGTTCGCACGGAGGAAATCACCAAGACCTCTCGATTGGTCTCAAATCTCACCGGCATGGTGGTGCAGCCCAATAAGGCGATTGTAGGCAGCAATGCTTTCGCCCATGAGTCAGGTATTCATCAAGATGGTGTGCTTAAAAATCGTCTGACTTATGAAATTGTTGATGCCCGTACGGTTGGGCTGAGCGACAATCGGATCTCGCTGGGCAAGCTAAGTGGCCGCAGTGCCGTCCGAGCTCGCCTTGAGGAGCTCGGTTACGACTTGACTCGGGAGGATCTTGACGAGGCCTTTGCACGATTTAAGGATCTGGCCGATCGCAAGCGCGATATAACCGATCGAGATCTTGAGGCCATTGTCAGCGAACAGGTTCAGCAGTCTGAAGCTCGTTTTCAGTTGCGACTGGTGCAAGTCAGTTGCGGTAGCAGTCTTAGGCCTACGGCTACTGTCATTCTTGCGCAAGAGGATGGACAGGAGCAGACTGCCGCTGCAGTGGGCACCGGCCCAGTAGATGCTGTCTGTCGTGCATTGAATGCTCTAGCTGGCGAACCTAATGAGCTGATCGAGTTCTCGGTGAAGTCGGTAACGGAAGGGATTGATGCGATGGGTGAAGTCACGATTCGGCTACGTCGGGATGGGCAGCTTTTCTCAGGTCATTCCGCTGACACTGATGTGGTTGTTGCTGCAGCTCAAGCATTTGTGAATGCGCTTAATCGGCTGGTGGCAGGTTGCGGTCGCCAGTCTCTTCATCCCCAACATGATGCTGTGCTAGCTGATCTACGGTCAGGCATCTAAACAATGGGGCGTTTTTCCTATGTGGAGATGAGGCGTAAGAGCTTGGCTGCGCCACTGCTGAAAGGTCTTCAGTTAGGGGTCCTTATCGTGTTGGCGCTTGTCATTCTCCTTCCATTGCTTTGGCTGGTAAGCACGTCCTTGAAAGGGCCCGCTGAAGAGATTTTTACTAGTCCTCCAGCCTTACTACCTGCCGAACCGAGCCTGATGGCGTATTGGCGACTATTCGCCGACAATCCGCTAGGGATTTATTTGCTCAACAGCACAGTAGTGAGCTGTTTGGCCGTGGTAGCCAATCTGCTTTTCTGCTCCCTGGCGGCCTATCCACTCGCTCGGATGCGCTTTGCCGGAAGAGGCCTGGTCTTGGCCCTTGTGGTGGCAACCATCCTCATTCCTTTTCAGGTGGTGATGATCCCTTTGTATCTTTTGATGGTGCAGTTGGGATTGCGTAACTCTCTGATGGCCTTGGTGATTCCACAGGCCGCAACAGCCTTTGGGCTCTATCTCTTGCGACAGAGTTTTTTGACGGTGCCCGTGGAACTTGAAGAGGCTGCGCGAATCGATGGTTGTAGTCGATTGGGTGAATGGTGGAACGTGATGATTCCGGCTGCTCGTGCTGATCTAATCACCCTGGCCATGTTTGTGTTTATCGGCACTTGGAGCGATTTCCTCTGGCCTTTGGTGATCTTGGATGACCCCAGCCTTTACACCCTTCCACTCGGCCTACAGCAGCTCGCCAGCAGCTTCTCTCTTGACTGGAGAATTGTGGCGGCTGGGTCGGTGGTGTCGATTTTGCCGGTGCTGGCACTCTTCATTCTTTTGCAGCGTTTTATTCTCCCTAGTGCAAGTGGGGATGCGGTGAAGGGATAGGTTTTTGATCGCCAAGAATCAATCCCAGGCTCTTGTCAAGACTTTCAGGGTTCTATGAAGCTCAAGGTTGTGGTGACAGCCTTGGAGCTGATGGTGTGGCTGGAGGGTCAGGTTGCATTCGCCATGGGTCAGATTGACTGTGGATGGACTCTTTTTGCGGCTTGGTGATCTGTCGTTGTTGTTCGATGAGTGCGTTAAGCCTTTCCCCTTGATTATTGAGCCGGATCTGAAGGCTGTGTAGTTGCTCGCCCAGCAAACGGCTGCTGCTTGTTTGTGGTTTTTGTTCAAGCTCACTCAGCCGTTCCATAACCTGGTTAAGAGTGTTGGTCTGCTTGGCAACCGCTTGCCAAATCACGATAAAAAGCACTGTCAGCATGCTCATCCCTCCGGCACCAATCAGACGCCAGCCTTTCCAGTTCTTCATGCCGTCGTTAAGGAGACTTTATGGGTGTAGCGGTTCTGTGTTGACTTTGCATCTATGCAGCTACAAATTCAGGCATGCTTGAACGCATCATCTGCCAATTTGCTGCTGGCTGATGTAGACCGATCACTCTCGCATTGGGGTCGTGTCGATTAAGGACCTAGACCGTCTGTTGGCTTTAAGGGAGGAGGATCCATTGCTCGATAAGCAACTTGAGGACGCTATCGAGGTTGAGCAGTTCCTGGAGTTAGCGCAGGACCGTGGGCTTGATGTGACGGAAGCTGATCTTTTTGCTGCTCAACAACGCGATGAGGGTTCTCTTTCTGCTGTGGAATTGCAACGCCGCATGGCTGAAGAGTCTCGTCGTTTGCGTCACTTCATCCAAGGCTGACAAGATTGATGAGGATGGCGACTAAGCAAGACGACTCCATAGGAGTTTGTGTGCTGGCTGCCTAAAGTTAAAGTGGCGCCATAAATTCGACTTTGACCTTTTCGATTGACTGGCTATTAATTCAGTATGACTTTGAATCATTGATTATTGCATACATGCTTTTAGAGATAAATACAGTAGTTATGTTATGGCAATAACAGGATTTACCCCGTAAATATCTCGTGGTAAACCCTAAAACTCGACCTGCGATTGTTGCTGCAGGAACCAATCGCTCAAAGGCTGGAGGTTGAAATATGAACAGCTAGTAGTTGCTTGATCTTCACTGGCCTCCTGGATGTATAGAAGTGTATTTTTCATTGAAAAAGAGTCTGTGGCAGTCTTGTTGATCAAGTTATGGCAGGCTCAGTAGAGAGAAAGGTTTTTAGCAGGGAAGAACACTGCTAGAGAGATCGTTTTCTGGTTTTGCAAGTTTTTCCACAATCGTGAGATTATGCGTGTGTTGAGCAAAGGAAGAAATATGGCACCCCAACGACTGCTTTACAGGTTGGTTGCTCTTGATGGAACTCCCCTCCCTGTTCTGGATTCTCCATATGACTCAGATGAAGCAGCTCTTGCCGCTGCAAAGAATTGGCGTGATGGACAGGGGCTTAACTGCTCAATCAGTCAAAGGGCTATTGGTGTTGAAGTGATGACGCGTAGAGGGGCTTGCCGAACTGTGGGCTATCCCAGAAATTGAGGCTGACCCATTGTGCCAACTTGATACTCGAGTGGCTAAATATACAGTTAGGGCCTTGGCGATGATGTATAAACACAAATTAAATACAAGAGGCGTTACTCCTATTGCTGCTAAGGATGTCGTGGACCTGGTTAACTGTTGATTGCCTGATCTTGAGTCCGGTTGTCAGTCCAGCGGCTATTCATTGGCTGGGTTGACTAGACGCTATTTGATGAGCCAATTTTACAACATTTGGATGAGTGAAATGCTGATCCTTAAGGGATTAGAGGTGTAGAGGCGTCACGACGCCTGATCCCAGATTCCTCCCTGAGCGCTTGGCGGCGTTGTGCGAAAGGAAGGTCGTCAAACATTGCCGAATCGAAGGTTTCCTCTGGCATGTTGGTGTTGCTAAGGATGTCATCCTGCTTGGCATAGTCCAAGGCAGCCCAGCTTGGTTGCATTGGTAGCAGAATCAAAAGAGCTCCTGTCAGTGCAGTGAAAGCCCTAATAATCAGGCTGAGCTGATTGCGCAGCTGCGCGCGATGGCTTTGTGGTTGGTTCTTTTGTGACACCTTGGAGACAGTGCTGAAATGTCTTTTTAACAAATGGCCAGCCTTTCTGGTTGGAAAACTATAGGTTCTATTGGGCGCTTGGGTTGGCAGTGCATTGACTTGTAAAAGTGTGGCGAGTGCTAGGAGGCCCTATTTTAATTTTAATAGATTTTCTATCTTAGGCAAGAAGAATGCATGAAAAGTTTGGCAAGGTCCAGTGGTAAAATTTTCTGCACTGATGCTTTTGAAGGCAGGGTTTGAAGCTTGATTCGAGCAAAAGTTGGCTTTATTTTTAAATATTTAAGAATACTTGCCTTGGTCTTTTGGTGATTCTTTGTAGCTTTTTCTCAAGGGGGCTTGTCGACATGTACTGCAAGGATAGGATGAAAATAAGGGTTTGAATTGGTGACGGACTCTTTTGGCTTCAAGATTTAGTCTGCGGAGATTTGAATTTCATCTGACTTGTATCGGCAAAGCTTTTTTCTTTGATTTCCGCAGAAGTTTTAGGCGGATCGTATTTAGGGATTTGCAGGGTTTTTCTTGAAGAGATTCCTGGAGGGATAGGCCTAAGAAATGATTTAATCTTTGGGATTCTTGTGAGCCTGATTGGCAAGGCTTTCCGATCAGGCCTTGAACGACTAACTCCTGACTCGTCTTGGTTGAATGTGGGGACCCTCCCGCCCCTTCCTCTGGCTGATGAGGGCCCTGCTCAGCGCATTTGGTCAACCCCATGCTGAATCGGTCATTGCGTTGAGGATCCCTAGGGGACTTTTGCTCTGAGGAGCTTGAATGAAAACCGGAGAAGTTCGGTGTATTGAAGCAACCAACGCGGCCGATCTATATCCAATAAGAACAGAGGATTGCCCGATTGGCTGTGGTGTTATTGCGATGGTTGGGATGTTTGCTGGTTTCCGTGTCTGGTTTGGCTTGGCTTGATGTTTGCAATGCCAGTAGTTGGGAGCAGATTGGTCGTTATCAAAACCTTTTGCAGCAGGCTGGTACGAATACTCTGGTAGCGGCTGACTGTCCATCAGGATTGATGGGTGCTTTTCATGTTGGCAGGAATGCAGTGCTGCTTTGTGCCAACAACCTTGAGGATGATCCGACAGAGGTTTGGACAGTGCTTGCCCATGAGTCGGCCCATGTGATGCAAGCTTGCAAGGACGGTCCCTTGTTGGCAGATCATCAGCTAGGCCAAGCACTTAACTGTGCAACGGAGCTCTCCGGAGGTGGTGAGGGAGCTTCGCCTCTATCACCAGAGTCAACAACGTGAGGAGGTTGAGGCACGCCTTGTGCAGGCCCTTGCTTTTGAGGAAGTGAAAAGTCTTTTTTTGCAGTACTGTGCCGACCGCTTAGAGCCTTAGCTCATTGAGATTGGTCCACCGCGCCATAGATGGTCATGTCAGATGATTTGACCGCGTCTCTAACAGGGCCAACGATTGATAGCGAAAGTCTGCTCACTTACCTGGGCGAAGATTGGCGCCGTTATGTGGTATTGGAGTTTGATGGCGATGATCTTGGCCTGCAACGTTCTGCCCAAGTATCGAAAGCTCTTCGCTAACTAAGGCGGCTGATCCTGGAGATTGAAAGCCTTTGCTTGGGTTCGATTGAGTGGGTCATGGCCTCTCCTCTAGGCTGTAAAGAAGCTATAGCTCTGCTGTTTTCCACTCTTGAGAATGCAGGAGAAGTCTCTAGCGATGAGGCCGCAAACAATGACGCCGCTGCTGAAAAGTCTTCTCAAGGTGGCATTCTTGTCGATCCGCGAGCTCAGTCCAATTCCTGAATCAACCTGATTTCTTTTAGAAGCGTCTAGTAGGCCTGCTTACGTTGGCACTAGTCAGGGTCTTTGTGATGAGTGCTGTGGTTCGTGGTTATTGGTTGATGGCCTGGATCGGCTTGCTAGCCAACGTGGCGGCCCTCCCCATTATTGGAGTGGTTGCATTTACTAATCAGGCTCTGCAAACAACCAATATCAGCCTCGCCTTTAGCCTCGCCTGGCCGGCTGCCATCGTTGGCATCGTGGCATCTGCTGGCCTTTTGGCTGAGCGGCGATGGGGCGTCATCGTTGCCATTGTTGCTTTATCGATGGCCTTAGCAGGGTCGTTGCCTTACGGAATTGTCCGCCTGGTTTTGGATAAGGCATTGATGGTGCCTGACTCTCAGGCTCTTGGTGGCTTGTCCCTGCTGATGTTCGTTTTGAATCTGCTGGCGCTGCTTTATTGGTGTCGTCCGATTCATCGTCAAGGAGGTCGACTTTGATCTCAGTCGTTGATGATTTTCTGATCAGTTTTCACTGCCTGTTCATTGAGCTCGCGTGGGCTTAATGAATGAGGATTTTATTTCAGGATTCTTGGCTAATAGCTGTGGAGAAGCCACCAGGCTTATTGAGTCAGCCTGGTCTTGGTGTTGATCAGCAGGATTCTCTGATTGGTCGCATGCAGTTTATTGACCCTGAGCTTCGATTGGTGCATCGCCTTGATCGAGACACCTCAGGGTTGTTGTTGTTGGCGCGAGGGGCGGAGAGCTTGCGGCGTTGCAGCATGCTTTTTTCAGCGCGGCGAGTGCGCAAGCTTTATTTGGCAGTGGTGGTTGGCCGGATGAATCGCAATGCTGGAACGATCAGCTTCCCGATAGCTCGGCTACAGAAGAATCCGCCTCTATATGGCAAGAACCCGCAAGGGAAAGAAAGCCGATCCCAATGGAGGGTTAGAAGCTGCCACGCAAACTGCTCAACATTATGGCTTTGGCCCTTGACAGGTCGATCCCATCAATTGCGCGCACACTTAGCAAGTGTTGGACATCCGATTTTGGGTGATCCGATTTATGGAAAAGACGTTTTCTTTGAAAGGATGTATCTACATGCGACAGCCTTGAGCTTTCGACATCCTTTTACAGGTCTGAGGCTTCGTCTACGAAGTAGGGATCCATTCCTTCCTGCTAAGGAAAATTAAGTAAGAGAAAAGTACAGCTTCATAAATGTAGATAGGTCTTTCTTGGTTGTTGCTGAAATAGATGAATGTCCAGAAAATTAGACAGTGCCTTTAATCGGGGAAAGCCTTTTGTGCAGGTATCGGGTAAGGGATGCGGCGATGGCGCATGCGTCGCCAGACGCGTACGAAAGCTCGCACAACGAGTTCTACTTCGGCTCGGCTGAGGCTGCTTTTATTCAGTTGGCCATCGCGTTGCCGGTCCTCAATAATCCTCTTCACGGTGGAGTGTGCCTCGCGATCAGAGGTGTTCGGTGGTAGGGATCGAAGGCATGCTTCACAGCCGTCGGCCAGCATTAAAATTCCGGTCTCGCGGGAACGAGGTATCGGTCCGCGGTAGCGGAAGTTATTTTCGGCAACGGAGGGGTCCAGTTCTCTTGCGCGATGAAGGAAATACCCCATCTTCAAGGTGCCTTGATGCTCAGGGATGAAGTCCGCTACTCGGCGCGGTAGGCGGTAGCGACGGGCAAGTTTTAATCCCTCATCCACATGGGCTTGAAGGACCTCTGCGCTGGCGAAGGGATTGTTCAGTTGATCGTGAGGGTTTTTTTCTCCTTCGACCTGATTCTCGATAAACCACTGAGGAGAGTGGAGCTTGCCAACATCGTGGTACAAGGCACCGGTTCGGATCAGGTCTACATCGGCACCGATTGCTCTGGCCCCTTCCTCTGCAAGTCCGCAGATCATTAATGTGTGTTCGAAAGTCCCTGGAGCTTCTGAGGAGAGGCGGCGCAGAAGGGGACGCTCTTGATCGGCTAGTTCCATCAAGCGGGCTCTGGTGAGCAGGCCAAAAGAGGTCTCCAAAATTGGGATCAGTAGGATCGCTAGCATCAGCAAGATCCCCATTAGCAGTGCTTCTGAGAGAAGTTCATTGCCATTGGGTGCAAATCGACCCCAGGCCCCGCTGCCGCCGGCACTCAGGAGCAGCCACTCAGCCAGTAGGGCTCCTAAGGGCAACAAAAATGCCATTTGCAGCAGCTGTGCTCTGCTCCGAAGACGGCGGCTATATATAGCTGCCACTGCAGCGATTGCACAGGCAATGATCATTCGGCCTTCGCCAAGGCCGTTGACTGGCATAGGCCATAGCAGGCTCTCTACCGCCATCCAAGCCAAGCCACAGGTTGTACCAAGACCTTGGGCGAGCAGGAGTGTCGGCGGAACGATTACGGCTAGGGGGCTCACAGTAGGAACGAACCAGAGCTTGCTGGCCTGAGTGACCAATAGCAATCCCACTGCCAGTAGGCCATGACGTGCTTCTAGGCAGGGACGTTCCCGTCGCATGATCAGCAGCATCACGCCACAGCCGGCAAGGGCTGTACTGAATCGGCTGAGCAAAGGACCCCATTCTGGGCCTCGACTGACAAGAGCGAAGTGATTTAAAACGGCATAGGCCCTTGGGCTGATGGGTTCTCCTTTGCTCGTGATCAGATCGCCGCGGCGGACTTCAATGATTGGAATGTCTTGTTTGGTGATCAGCTCTTCAATGAGGCGTTGGCTGAGGGCTGGATCTGTGCGCAGATTGCTACTGCCTTGATAGGTGCTGGCGAGCAGCTTGCTGCTAAGGCTTCTCGCAGGACCGTTCTGCTCCCCTCGGTCGGCTAATTGAATTGCGGCCGCCTCTTGTAGCTGCTCAAGGGCGAGATTGTTCAGTCCTTGACTGAGCATGCGTTCTGAGGCACGGCGGATGGCCATATCCCAGCGTTTTCGTTCTTGTTGGGAGCGCGCTTGGAGCCAGATTTGTTCTTCGGCGCTGAGATTGACAGGCCCTATCCGTCCTGCATCACTGTTGCGTGCAACACGTTCTAGCTCAGCGAGATTGCGCTCTAGCCGTTGTTTGAGTCGGGTTGTTTCTTGTTGATCGATCACTTGCACAAAGGTGCTCTGTACGAGCTGAGATCGCCTTTGTTCGTGAGCTTCACTGTCAACGACGCGAGCATCCCTGGGAGCTCGCGCCTCAAATGGAGCTGGAAGTCCTGGGCTCAAATTCGGTTGAAACAACCAGGGCCAGCTAGAGATGATTGCTACAGCAAAGCAACTCATCAGGAGCGCAGCCTTGTGGGGCATCGACCAGCGGAGCACCGGACGCCGCGGCGACTCGCTGCGTAACCAGCTCTGCCAGAGCCTGTTTAAGGTTGGAAGACGGACCACAGAAGCTGGCACTTGTCCTAAACGCTAGCTCTCTTCTGCGTGCATGCTTGGGGAAGCATCGGATCGGTGAATGGCCCTTAGGCTTGATGGCAAAAAACTGGCCGCAGAATTGGAGCAGCGTCTCCAAGCTGAAATTGCGGCTGGCTTGGTGCAAGCCGGAAGGCCGCCAGGGTTGGCTGTATTGCGTATTGGGGACGACCCCGCGAGTGGGGTGTATGTGGCCAACAAGCAGAAAGCTTGTGGGCGTATTGGCGTGGCCAGCCATCTAACTCATTTGCCGGAAACGGTTTCAGCTGCAAAGGTTTTGGCCACGATCCAGGCCTTAAACATCGATGAGCGAGTGGACGGAATTCTTTTGCAATTGCCTTTGCCAAAGGGCCTTGATGAAGGGCCTTTGCTTGCTGCGATTGATCCCGAGAAGGATGCCGATGGTCTGCATACCCTCAACCTTGGCCGATTGTTGAAAGGTGAACCTGGGCCGCGCAGTTGTACCCCTGCCGGTGTGATGGCCTTGTTGGCACGCCATCAGATTTCTTTGGAAGGGAAAAGGGCTGTTGTGATTGGGCGCAGCATCCTGGTAGGCCAACCAATGGCATTGATGCTTCAGGCTGCAAATGCCACCGTGAGCGTGGCCCATTCTCATACCGGTGATCTGGCCTCGTTAACTCAGCAGGCCGATGTGTTGGTGGTAGCGGCAGGGCAGCCACAAATGATTGGCTCAGAGCATGTCAAGCCAGGAGCAGTGGTTGTCGATGTTGGCATTCATCGCCTTCCCGCAGATCCTGAACTAGGGACGCAAGCCAAGGCCAGGTTGTGTGGAGATGTACGAAAGCAAGAAGTTGAACCTTTAGCAAGTGCATTGACCCCTGTTCCTGGTGGTGTAGGTCCGATGACCGTGACCATGCTCTTGGTGAATACCGTGGCTAGATGGCAGCAGCATTGCGGTTTGCCCTTCGGCCTGAGAGATTTGCTTGTTTGAGACTGGTTGGCCTGAGAGAATCCCATGAACGAGACAAGGTTCATGGCGGCGGCGGTCAGCACCTTCTTCGACTTCCCTGCTTATTTGGCTGCGGCCAAAGCCAGCGTTGAAGAGGCTTTGGATGATTCGCTTGGCCCTGAGCGCCCTGAGCAACTCAGGGAGGCCATGCGCTACTCCCTTTTGGCGGGTGGTAAGCGTTTACGCCCCATCCTTTGCCTGGCAGCTTGCGAACTTGCTGGAGGTGAACCGGCACAGGCTCTGCCGACAGCAGTGGCTTTGGAAATGATTCACACGATGTCGCTGATTCATGACGATCTCCCCGCCATGGATAACGACGATCTACGCCGCGGTCGTCCCACCAATCACAAGGTGTATGGAGACGCCGTTGCCATCCTCGCGGGTGATGCGTTGCTTACACGTTCCTTTGAGATGGTTGCCTTGCGCAGCCAGGGTGTAGCGCCTGAGCGGCTGTTGAAGGTTGTTGGCGAGCTTTCGCTGGTTGCTGGTGCTCCTGGTTTAGTGGGGGGGCAGGTTGTAGATCTGGAGAGTGAGGGCAAAGAGGTGGATCTGGAGACTTTGGAGTTCATTCATCTCCATAAGACCGGGGCCTTGCTGAGTGCTTGTGTGATCTGTGGAGCGTTGATTGGTGGAGCAGAAGACGATTTGATTGATGCGCTACGCATCTATGCCAGAGGGATTGGTTTGGCGTTTCAGATCATTGATGACATCCTTGATGTAACGGCGAGTAGCGATGTTCTTGGCAAAACTGCTGGCAAGGATCTGCTTGCCGATAAGACCACATATCCCAAATTGTTGGGTCTAGAGGAATCCCGCCGGCGTGCAGAGCTCCTTGTGAGCGAAGCCAAGGCAGCACTAGAGCCTTGGCAAGCTTCTGCTGCACCTTTGCTTGCACTAGCCGATTACATCACCAGCCGCGATCGATGATTGTCAGCGATTCTTCCCCATCAGCGTGGCTTGGACTTTTAGATAATGCTGTATTGGCTTGGGGGCTTGCCGCTTGTGGCTTGGCTCAGCTTTCCAAGCTGATTGTGGAGTTAATTTTTTATCGTCGCTGGCGACCTGCAGTGCTTCTTGAAACGGGTGGCATGCCTTCGAGCCATTCGGCCCTTGTAACTGGTACAGCAGCAGGTGTGGGATGGGAGATGGGTTTTGATCATTCAGGATTTGCTCTTGCAGCCACTGTGGCTTTTGTGGTCATGTATGACGCCAGTGGGATTAGACGTGCTGCGGGATTTACCGCAGCACGGGTGAATCTTTTGCCTGTGGAGACCTGGCCCACTCCACCAGAAAAACAGCTTAAGGAAAGCCTTGGTCACACTCGTTTTGAAGTGTTAGTGGGCAGTTTGATCGGCCCTGCAGTGGCTTTACCGGGATTGGTTTTTGTTGGTTCTCCACTCCATCTCAGCCAGTTATTGGGTATTACATTGGGGTGACGCAGTCTTCTTTAGATCCTGCGACTGTTGAGCTCACCGCAGATCAGCAGCAGGCTGCCGAAGCGTTCAGTTCTTGGTTGGATGATGCGAATCATGGCAATCCCTTTGTTCTGAGTGGTTTCGCCGGAAGTGGTAAGACGTTTCTTTCAATGCGATTGTTGCGTCAGGTTGAGGACGCTGGACTGTGTTGGACAGTTGTTGCGCCAACTCACAAGGCTGTTGGTGTGCTTCGTCAGGCTTTGGACCTTGAAGGCCTCAGGCCCACCTGGTATCCCTCCACGATTCATCGGCTGCTTCGCCTGAAATTGAAGCGGCAGGGTGATCTTGAGCTGTGTGAGTCAACAGAGCAAACGGCCCAGTCTCTAGAGCAATTGGGCCTGGTTCTGATCGATGAATCTTCGATGATTGACAGCACCCTGCTTGGTCTTGCTCTGCAGTGTGCCCACCCCTTTCGGACACGTCTCGTTTTTGTAGGCGATCCTGCTCAACTGCCTCCTATCGGTGAGGCTCAAAGTCCTGTGTTTTCGATGCATAGAGCCTGTACAGCAACATTGCAGCAGGTGGTGCGTCATCAGGGCCCTGTGTTGCGATTAGCGAGTCGTCTTCGCGATGGCAGCTTGCCCTGTCAGTCCCCGCCATGCTTTCCCTTGATTGAGGATGAGCTGGGCCAGGTTGGATGCATGGATCAAAACAACTGGCTGAAGCGAGCTCAGGCTGCCTTGCAATCCGCGGCGACTCAGGATAATCCTGATGCAGCAAGGATTCTTTGCTACACGAATCGCAGCTTGGAGCAATTGGTTCCCCATGCAAGGCGGGCGATTCATGGTGATATGGCCGATCAGTTGCCGGTACTCCCCGGAGAGGTCTTGATTGCACGCAAAGCAGTCATGGCTCCGGCTTCTCGTAGTGGTGCCGAGACTGGCGAGGAACCCGACATGGTGCTCGGATCAAACCGAGAGGTGGTTGTCCGTGACGTCACTCCGGAACGCTGTGACCTTGCAGAGTTTGGTTTAGAAGGACAAAGTGATTGGTCTGTGCCGGTGGTTGACACCCTGACGGCCAAAGTTCGTGCAGGTGAGCTTGATTTGGAGTTGCGTTTGCAGCCGCCAGTTGGTTCTGAGGGCAGACGTTTGCTCGATACCACGTTGCAAAGGCTCAGGGTTGAGGCAAAAGCGGCGGGCAAAAGGGATGGTCGCTCTTTGTGGCGGCGTTTTTTTCTGCTTCGAGATGCCTTCGCATCATTGGGGCCTGCGGCGGTTCTTACCGTCCATCGCAGCCAGGGGAGCAGCTTCGGGGAGGTGTTTGTTGCTGGTGATGTTTTCTGGCCTCAAGATCTCAGCTTGAGACGGCAACTGGTTTATGTGGCTGTTAGTCGTGCCCGTACAGGTGTGTGGCTTGTGGGGAAAACAGGAGCCGCCGCCTCACAAGGTCGCTGGTTGGATCAACTCAGATCACAATCGTCAGACCGCTGATTCCTTGCCAACCAAGGTAGGCACCTAGAGCAAAACTCACCCCACCAACGATTAAGTCACCTTTGGCAAATAAAAGTTGTTTGCCAGATTGCAGCAAGGGAATCACGCGTTCTCTGCCAATGATCACGGCGACTAGGGGGATCAGTAGCAGCAGGCTCGAGCCAAATGTGAAAAACACCAAGCCAACGATTTCTTGCCAGCTGGGGAGGCTTGCGGCTAGTACCACGGCTGAAGTCTTGGCAAATAGGAAGAGGTCATCTGGGCTGATGAGTTCTGTTAGCGCACCAACGGCGATCAAAAGCGGCAGCGGCAAATTGATAAATCGTTCGATCGTATGGGTCCAGGCTGGTTGCTCTTCTCCTGCAGCAAACGAACGCAAGAGCTCCTTTAATCCCAACGAGATCAAAGCTCCTCCGCCAAGAAGGTCGAGAGCTGTTCGATGATGAGAGCCTTGGGTCATGTCCAACACCAAGCTGTGGCCCACAGTCAGTAGCAGGATGACGGTGACCAGAGTGGTTACGATCCAGCCAGTAACGAACCAACTTCCCCGCTGAATCGGTTTAGGCCCTAGCAGTAGGAGAAGTAGGACACCTAAATGGATCGGCGAGAGAGCTAAGCCGGTGCCAAAGGCCAATAGTTCGGCCCATAGGGTGGTGTCAGCCATTGAGGCGATCAGGTGAGCTTGTCAATATTCGCTCATGATCAATGGTCAACCTTGGCGCAAGAACCTTTCGTTGTTCGATTTAGAACTTGCCACTGCAAAGGGCATTCCAGCGTGTGATCACGCGCTGTTCTCTTTCGAAACCAAGAATGCAAATGCTGCCGGTATCGAGTCTGAACAGTCGTCCGGCTGCGGCTCCAAGGCCTAGCCAGGTGCCAGTTAGGGCTCGCAAGATATGTCCATGGGCGAAGAGAACGATGTCACCGTTGTTTGAGGTGCCGAGGGCATGTTCAATGATTCGTTCACAACGCTCTTGCACGGCAGTAGCGTGCTCGCCACCAGGACAACCTTGGTCCCAAATGGTCCACTCAGGAACGGTTTGACGGATCTCTGCTGTGGTGATGCCTTCATAGTTTCCGTAGTTCCACTCGATCAGCTCCGGCAGGATTTCAGCGGGCATTTCAAGCTCAGCCAGCGCACAGGTGCGCATGGCTCGTTGCAGGGGAGATGACAACACAGCGGCAAATCTCACGCCTTTGAGCACAGGAGCAAGAGCCTTCGCCTCTTCTTCCCCTTGGGGTAGCAAGGGGAGGTTGGTGCTACCGGTATGGCGGCCTTGGAGTGCCCATTCGGTAGCCCCATGGCGGATGATCCAAAGTTGACGAGATGTCATGCAGGACGGTTGCTGCTGGCTGAATTTTGACGAGCATCTTCAAATGATGTCTTCCTGGGTTTGTGCTGTTCAGAAATCACTTGTTGCTGGGATTGATTGCGGCTCGAGTGCGGCTCGCCATCGACGGGAGATCATTGAGCAGCTCGCCCAGTGGAGGTGCACCCAGCTGGCATGCAATGTCTGATGGCTCCATCCTTCTTTGTGTTGCGGCACCCGCCACCCTTGAACTTGCCATAGAGAGCTTGGCTTGTTGATCTTGTGTGGTCGATCAAGAGGTTTTTTTAAGCCATTGTTAGGGCCCGTGGGGTGGAGTTCCCAGCGGTGGAATTCATGGCCCATCAGTCGATCACCTTTGCGAACAACAAGACTGTCTTCTGTGCCATCAAGGCTGCGATAACCCACTTGAAGGGAGCCTTTTTTGGCATGAAAAGGAAGTAGGCCTGTCATTGGATGGGCTTGTCCTTCCAGATCAGTGAGGGTCTGTCCAAGCAGAAGCATCCCGCCACATTCGGCATAAATCGGGCGCCGTCCATACCAGGCTCGTAGGTCAGCCATGCTGCGATCACATTGACTAAGACTCGCCGCATATTGTTCGGGGAAGCCGCCTGGAAGGATCACACCTTTCGCTTGTGCAGGTAGGGGTTCATCCTCCAGTGGTTTCCAGGGCAGGACTGGCATCCCAAGAGCTTCAAGGCAATCTTTGGTTTCTGGATAGCGAAAGTGAAAGGCATCGTCTTGAGCGACTGCTACAGGCCGTAGTGGTTGTGGTGATTGGATGCTCTTTTCTCCAAGCAGGGCATCAATTGGATCTATTGCCGGGGTAGGCGCGCGGAGCAACGTTTTGAAGCTCGTTAGATCGAGATGAGTCTCTGCGAGGGCACTCCAGGCTTGTAGTCGAGCTTCCAATCGCTCAAGCTCATGGGCTGGAGCAAGGCCGAGATGTCTGCTGGGAAGATTGAGTTCAGGATCTCGGGGCAAGCAACCGAGCAATTTCACCTCAATGCTGTTGAGGACTTCTTTCAGTAATTCTTTGTGGCGATTGCTGTTGACCCGGTTCAACACCACCCCGGCCAGAGTCAGTTGTGGATCGTGGTCTCGGAAGCCTTTAACAAGGGCCGCTAGGGAGCCTGCTTGGCCGCTTGCATCCACGACAAGCACGACTGGTAGTTGCAGATGACGAGCTACGGCAGCAGTACTGCCTTGCTGCGATGTGCCGACACCATCGAATAGGCCCATGACGCCTTCCACCAGCGCAAGGTCGGCAGCTGCACCAAAGCCATGAAAGCTGTTTTGCACCCAGTCGGGGCCACAGAGCAGTAGGTCAAGGTTTCGACAGGGTCTACCGGAAGCAACTGTTAGTTGTTGCGGGTCGAGATAGTCGGGCCCCACCTTGAATGGTTGGAGGCTTAGATCACGGCTGCGTGCCCAGGCTGTGAGGGTGAGGCTTAGTAAGGTTTTTCCAGTGCCACTGGCTGGGGCAGCAATCACACAGGCCATTACGGGTGGCGGCTGAAAAAGGGCTTCGCCTTAGCTAAGCAGCTTGGCAGCAAGGGGGGCTGCAGCGGCAAGCAGGGGGGTGGTGGTGTTATGGCCACCAGCGAGGAGTCTGGCTACATCCATCTCTACAGAGGCGACCTGCATTGGGACGACTTCTTCAATCAGCTCCATGCTGGCCATGCCACCTGCTTCGAGTCTCATGCAGCCGCCAGATTCGGCACAGAGAATCACGCAAACGGCATGTTCGAGTTGTGCATCTGGCTTGCAGATCAACCTGACCCCCACGATCTGGCCAGGATGAATGCTCGGTTGCCCCATGGGTACAGGCATAAGGCGAAACTGAACAGTGGTGCCATCGGTTCGGCGGAATTCGGCAGCAATGCCTTCCCCTTTTATTGTCTGGGTGGCTTGTAATTGCCATCCCAGTCGATCGGCGATCCAGGCGGCTAACAACAGCCCCTGGACGGGGTGATGACCCTCAACGTCGATTTCGAGCTGATCAACATGACTAAGGGCATTGCGGCGGTGTGGTGGGTCAAACACCATTGCGAGGTGTTCTCGCCAAGTGCGCAGCCTTAACCAATTCAGATCATTCACCGCTCGGCCTGCTTCCACATGGGCCTTGAGCAGCTCAATGCAGCGATGGGGATCTCCTAGTGCTGTATCGATCACCAGGCGCCGTGGGGTCACAGCCAGCCGCTCGAGCAACTCGGGGGCTTCGTCCAGGCTGCCGTTCCACCAGACCCAGGAGGGCAGTTCTGTAGGTAGTAGAGGTTGAAGGATTCCCAGCCCATCTGTTAGGGCGTGATGGTCACCGCGAAGCACCACCACATCTCCGCAGGCGCTATTTCCTCCTCCTTCTTCTGGTAATGGGCAATAGGCAGCCACGAGTGTCTCGAGGTCCTGCCCCTTCTCGAGGGTTGGTGCCAGTGTGATCAGGCGTCGGGGTTCTAAGGCACTGATGGCAGCATCAATGTGTTGCCCACGTAAATCCTCGCCATGTTGATTGCCTTTGCGATTGGCAAGGACTCCTGCAACACTTGAATCCAGAGGAGGTGTGCTGTGGGGTAGATCGCCTTCGGTAACGGCTTGGCGGGCAGCTTGGATCAGCTCTTGGCTCTGCGATCCAATGATCGGGCCATCAATCTGGCCGGTTCTAACCAGCTGCTGTTCGACCCAGGCCGGCTGCCAAACCAGCAGGGAGAATGTTTTGGCGCCTGTGTTGCCAGGTTGATCGTTTAACCAGAGCTGCTCGAGATAGCTAGGGACCTCACTAGGAGGGAGTTGCAGAGGGCTCTGAAGCGTGAGCTGGGGGGACATGGATAGAGCTGAGTAATCAAGATGAGATAAGCCAGGCGGGATCAGGGTCGGCGCCAGAGCAATCCGTCATTGGCAAGCAGGGTATCGGCAGCAGCGGGCCCCCAGGTACGTGATTCATAGGGATGAATGGGCAATTGCCATGGGCTGTCTTCAATTAGTTCCAGGAGAGGGGTGTAAAGGCGCCACGCTGCTTCAACCTCATCACTGCGGGTGAATAAAGTTGGGTCACTGAGCATGGCATCGGCCAAAAGTCGGACGTATCCCTCATCGGATGGCTCACCGAAGGATTCGTCATAGGAGAATTCCATCTCTACTGGTCGGCTGCGCATGCCTGAACCAGGTGACTTCACCTCAAAGCGCCACTCGGCTCCTTCATCCGGTTGGATTCGCAGGATGAGTTGGTTTGCTGTAGGGCTGCCGCCAGCGGCATCGAAAAGGTGCACGGGTGCTTCTCGAAAGGTGAGAACCACTTCACTAAGACGCTTTGCCAGTCGTTTGCCAGTGCGAACGTAAAAGGGCACTCCCTGCCAGCGCCAGTTGTCGATGAAAAGTTTCATCGCTACATAGGTCTCGGTGGTGCTGTTGGGATCGACACCGGGCTCCTGTCGGTAGCCTGCTATCGGAGCTTCCTTGGTGCCGCCAGGTGCGTACTGGCCACGGATGCAGCAGTTCCAAGGTTCCAACTCATCCGCTAGGCGAGCCGCTAGCAAAACCTTGGCTTTTTCATTGCGGATTGCCTCAGGGTCAAAGCGCCCTGGCGGTTCCATCGTGGTGATGGCCAGCATCTGGGTGAGATGGTTTTGCACCATGTCGCGCAGGGCCCCTGACGATTCGTAGTAGTTGGCTCGTTCTTCAACACCTACGGTTTCAGCGGCTGTGATTTGAACGCTGGAGATGTAATTCCGGTTCCAGATTGGTTCAAAGATGGTATTTGCGAATCGCAGCACAAGGATGTTCTGGACTGTTTCTTTGCCGAGGTAGTGGTCGATGCGGAAGATTTGATTCTCTTGGCCACAGCTTTGGACAATTTGATTTAAAGACTGAGCACTGGCGTAATCACGCCCGAATGGTTTTTCGATGACCACTCGACTGCGTTTTGGATCGCTTAGAAGACCGGCATTAGCAAGAGCTTTGCAGCCACTGCCGTAGAACTTTGGTGACACCGAAAGATAGAAGGTGCGATTGCTGCGGGTGGCGCGGAGTCGATCAATCTCTTCCAGCCGATGGCTGAGTTTGATGAGGTCTTCTGGCTTCTGTAGATCGACAGGTTCGTAAAAAAGGCCAGCGGCGAATTGATCCCAAGCAAGCTGGTTTTCGTTGATAGTCTCGCCGAGGGCTTCAGCCATTTTTTGGCGAAATATTTCGTTGCTCCAAGGACGTCGCGCGCAGCCAAGTAGGGCGAATTCACTCGGTAGCCGCCGTTGTTTGTATAGCTCGAAAAGGGCTGGAACCAATTTTCGGTGGGTCAGGTCGCCACTTGCACCAAAGATGACTAGGCACTGCGGAGCGATAACCCGCTCTTGACGTAGTCCAACCCGTAAGGGGTTGGTGATCGTGGTGCTCATGGAACACAGACCTCTTCTGACGGGTAATCAAGGATCTGTGAATTCAAAGTGCTCCAGACCATCCCGGCATGGTTTGTCGTCGTATGCCCAAAAAAATTTGAGGAAGCATAAAAAGACCCGCCCAAATGGGTGGGTCTTTTTATCAGGTTAAAAAACCTGGAGAGTGCAGGATTAATAGGTTTCCACGTGCCAGCGATGAGCTTTCTTCAGCTGGGGTCGTAACTCTGACCAATCGATCCCCTTAGCAGTTGCTGCTGCGGTCATGGCTTCGTCGATGCCAGGCTCCATGCCCTTGAGGCCGCACATATAAACATGGGTTTTGGGGTTCTCAATCATTTTGAAGATCTGATCGGAATACTCCATCACCCTGTCTTGGATATACATCCTGCCGCCTTTAGGATTCTGCTGTTCACGGCTGATGGCCTTGGTATAGATGAAGTTGTCGGGAAACTCTCTGAGATAACGCTCAAAGTCTTCGTCATAAAGCAGATTGGCTGTGTAGGGAGCTCCCATGAAGAGCCAGGCTTTGCCACGGAATTTCCAGCCATTCTTGGAGCGCTCAGTGGGCTCAAACATGCGGCGAAGATAGGCACGCATTGGAGCGATGCCGGTTCCGGTGGCCAACATGATGACGTTGGCCTCTTCATCATCAGGTAGAAGCATTTCTTTGCCTACCGGTCCGGTGATCTTCGTTTTGGCTCCAGGCTTGATGTCGCAGAGATAGGTCGAGCAGACACCGTCGATCGTTTTGCCGTCTAGCTCGTATTGGAGCTGACGAACACATAAAGAGACTGTTTTGCCCTCTAGGTTGTCGCCATGGCGGGTGCTGGCAATGGAATACAAGCGGAGCTTATGGGGCTTGCCGTTGGCGTCTGTACCAGCAGGAATGATGCCAATGCTCTGGCCTTCTACATAACTGAGATGGGGATCACTCCCGGCCAGGTTGAAAGTGATGTGATTGACCCTGCCAACAGCACCTTCTTTGACCAGGCTGTAGTTCTCTAGAACAGTCCCTTCAAAGGGTGCCTTCGGCTTGTAAAGGTTAATGGGTATCGCTGTTTGAGCGGGTGGGCTTTTGGTATCTGGCTTTTCGGTTGAGGTGGTTGTCGATGATGATTTTCTTTGAGCTGCTTGGCGGTAAGAAAAGCTAAAAGGAGCTAACTCTCCGTCTTGGCCTCGGTAAAAGAGTGCTTTGACAACGTAGAAAGCGCCAATAACAAGAGGGATATGGGCGATTCCACCGAGAACTACTTCAGTTTGGTTGAAAGCCATCAAGAGCAAGAGCGTGACGGCGAGAATACCTTAGAAGGTGTGATGGTACGCATACTCATCCGTGTTTTCGGGTTACGTTTAGCGATTGGCACAGCTCAGTCTCTGGGCATTGGCTCAACGGTCATTGAATTCTTTCGGTATTCTGAGGCGTCTTGAGCACAGCCTCTTCTTGTGGTACCTATCCAGGATCTTCAACCACGTTCGGGTTCCGTGCTCATAGCCTCACCAGAGTCGGTCTCTGTGAAGCGACAGGCCATCGAGCAGACGATGGAACGCTTGCCTCATGGGGCGCGACGACTGGCGGTCCAGTTGAGAACGCCGATCAAAGAGTCTGTGTTATGGGACGTTCTGACCGATTACGACAAACTTAGTGAATTCATCCCAAACCTTGCCAGCAGCACAGTGTTGGAACGCACTGGCAATCGAGTGCGGCTGAACCAGGTGGGTTCTCAACAGTTGCTGGGGCTGAGGTTTTCAGCTCAGGTTCAGTTGGAGTTGGTGGAATATCGATCTGAGGGCCAGTTGCAGTTCCATTTGCTTAAAGGGGACTTCAGACGTTTTGAGGGAAATTGGATCATGCGCGAGCTGGCTGAGGGAACGTCAACTTCCCTTCTCTACGAGCTCACTGTTCAGGGCTGCATTGGTATGCCAGTTGCCTTGATTGAACAGCGATTGAGAGATGATCTCACTGCAAATCTACTTGCAGTGGAGATGGAGGGCTTGCGTCGCCAGTCCTTGGTTTGAACATCTCAAAATATGCAGATGATCTTGAGCAGCGTTTGTTTAAATTGTTCGAGCTAAGGGTCTACGAAAAAGGTCATTGCTTTTGGGAATAGAACCCACCTTTAGCAAGCTCAATCCGTTATCAGCTGATACCCCCAAGGGGATTCGAACCCCTGTCGCCTCCGTGAAAGGGAGGTGTCCTAGGCCTCTAGACGATGGGGGCGAGGCCGTAATCAAAGCTGTCTGTGCTTGTGATCACTCGGGAAAACTACGTTTAAGCCTGACCCTCCGTCAAGGCAAGCGGAGTTCAATCTTGTCCATTTCGTTGCCAGACTGGAACTGTTAAGTAAAAGCATGCGCCATTGTCGGGTTCTGAGACAACCCAGATTTTGCCCCCATGGACCTCCACGATTCGGCGGCATACCGATAGGCCGACTCCGAATCCAGATGTTGAAACTGAAGTTTGTGGCAAGCGCACTCGGTCAAGAAAAATCCGCTCTTGCTCATCTTCTGGAATCCCTGGCCCGTTGTCACAGATGCTGACCTGCACCCATTGACTTGTGCGGTGCAGCATGGTCAGTGAAACTTCTCCTCCATCCTCAGTGAACTTCAGGGCATTTTCCAGCAGGTTGAGCAGCACCTGTCGCATGCGTCTCTGATCAGCAAAGACCTTGGGTAGGTCGGAGGGAATGTCTGTACGGATCTCGATGTTTCGATCAAGCCATAGCTTTTCGAGCTCTAGGATCGCTTCAGCGGCGATATTTCCTAGATCAAGATTTTGTGGATTGAAAAGGTCTTCCCATTTCGTGCTTTTTACTTCCAGCAGGTCTTTTGATAGCAATTCGATTTCATCAAGACGCCGTTTGACGACATCCTGAAAGTGTTCAATATTGATTTGTCCCAGCTGTTGACTCTGCAACGCTAGGACTGCTGCGGTTAGAGGAGTTCTTAACTCATGAGCCACCATTCTCAGTGTTCTTTCCTGTGCATTGAGGCGGTCGATCAGGGTTTCGTTCTCCTGGCGCAATACCAGCAGCTGATCTTCCAGTTGCAATTCCCTTTGAGTGCGGCTGCCATCTAGTTCTGTTGGCCTCAAACTCAGGCCCAGGCCAGTGACGACGATATCTTGCTGCCAGCGAGTGATCCAGTTTTGTAGTTGCTGGAAAATACTGCTGCCTGCGAACACTTGCTTTGGCGTTGGCGATAGCTTGATCAGTGCAGGGGTTGCCACTAGTCGATGCAGTTCAAGCAACTCCGGCTGTTCACTTGGATCAGCCATCTGCAGCGTGACATTGAAGCCGCAGTCTTCATTCTCCAGAAACTGGATCATTGATCGCAGATCGCTTCTGGAGAGCTGATGGCGAGCTGCTACAAGCAGGAGCTGAAGCTGTTGTCGCTGATTGGCTTTGACCCCATCCACTGTGGCGGGTGCCTGGCAAGGTTGAGGTTCACATTATGGGTTTTTACTTGAATTGGTAGAGCCGCTAAGACCTTGATGAACAGTCTGTTGCTCAGTGGGCGTTGCTGATAGCTCTCTTCCTATTGCAAGAATTGGTTGCTCCCACATGTGGATCAGTTGATCGGCGTGGAGGTTGTTGCATAAGCCAAAGAGGGGGATAGCCGTTATCGCTGTAGCTTTTGGCCATACAAGCAGTGCGACTCCTTTACGAAGAAAACTGGCGGGGAGTGGGACGGGCTGATTGAAGAGGAGGGTTTGTCCACCATCAGAATTTGCTTGAGAGGGCATCAGCCTCGATTCAGAAGGGATAGGCGTTGATTCGACTCTCTAAAGCGTTGATATGTCATGACTGACTCGGTTGGGGTGGCTAAACCCTTGTCGGATAGGGCACCATGGCGAAGTCTTGAAGACCAGATCCATTGCAAACCCTTTTCAGTCGTCTTCGTCCAGTTTTGGCGGTTTCGTTGTTGATGCCCCTCAGTTTGATTAGTCCTGCTGCGTTTGCTCAGCAAGCTGGTGGGTCCAAAGCAACACCGGCTAGCAACGAAGAGATCTTTCTCTATCGAGGCATTGGCTCTTCGTACGTTTGTAATGCACGTTCCGCTGGCGTGGAATTTCCCAAGGCCGTTGGTATCGCTGCCGCTACGTACGCGCAGATCCTTACGGGCCGCCATGGTGGATTAGTGGCTTCGGCAGGAACTAGCAAACTCACCACCAAACAGCTTTTCGCTGGTGCTGAGTTTCAGATCATCACTGGGGCTATTCAGTACTGCCCTAAGGAGGTGCCAGCAGATGTGAAGGCCAAGGTTGAGGAGGCTGTCAAGAAACAACAGGACAGCAAGTAGACGAGGTAAGGTTTCAGGTGCTGTTTAAAGCTGCATCTAAATGCAGCTTTGCATGCAAATTGCGCTTAAAGCTGGAGAAAGCATCTTTGATGAGTAGCTCATGCTTGAGAGCATCAACTTCTTCTTGCTGGCTGATTAAGCCGCTGTCAACTTGTTGACTAATAAATGCTGATGATGTTCGATGCAGCATCCATCACTGTGATCAATCTCACTGCAGTATTTGAGCAAGATTAGAACAGAAGTGGTTGATCTGATGGATGGTGTGTGAAGCCATCAGTCCTAGATCATGACTGCAAAACACTTCGCTGTTGTCGGTGCTCAACTGCTGACTGCAACCGCTATTGGTACCGCTCCGCTGATCTGGGCAATTGCTGCTCATCCAGGCTTGTAAGCCTTTTAGGGTTTATTTTGATAACAGACTTCCTCAAGGATTGATCGCTTGCCCTAGTTGTCTGAGTATTAACCTATTGCGCTCATCTTTTGATTAAATTATAAACCATGAACTTGTAGTAATGCCTAGAATCTGTTTCGGTCACTTCAACCAGGGACTTTAATCATTGGCTAATCGATAGTTTTGAGGTTCAATATTTATGATTCAGAATCAGGAAGAGTATTCAGGCTGAATCGATAGCCCTGCTGGCGCATGGTGGTGATGCCACCTCCTTCGCCAAGCCCAGCTTGCTCAAGTTTGCGTCGCAAGGCAAGGATCTGTGTGTCTACAGAACGAGGCCCGCCGCTGAAGGGAGGCCAAGCCATTCGCAATAATTCCTGGCGGCTTCGTACGATACCTGGAGGCATTAAAAGTGCACAGAGAAGTGCAAATTCTCTGGGGCTTAATTCCACAGGTTTATCGCGCAGAGTAACTTGTCTGAGCAATAAGTGGACTTCAAGGGGGCCCACTGTGACGCGCTCCTGTAAACCGCTATGTCCCCGTTTCAGCAAGGTGCGACAGCGTGCGGCGAGTTCTTCAAGTCCAAATGGTTTGCGCAACACATCGTCGGCGCCTTCATTCAGGAGGCCCACCATGGGCTCTGTGCCTGTTCGAGCTGTTAACACGATCACAGGGCAACGGAGCTGATGAGAGAGTCGCATTGCAGAACTCCTCTCAAGTAACTCAGCACTAACGAGAAGATCCGGTGATTGATCTCGGCAGACGTCAAGGGCTTCCACGGCAGATGCCACTGCAGCGGTGAGATGGCCGTCCTGACGGAGGCGATGGACCAGAACCGTGCGAAGAGTTTGGTGAGGTTCCACCACAAGGACCCTTGAGGGCTGCTTTGGCGTGGTCTGCATCTGCAAAGACCCCGATGAAGACACTTGGGTGTCCTCATTGGAATGAAGATTGCGGGGAATGGAGGTCACATGTGATCACAGATCGCGCTTACGCTAAACCCAATCCAATGGCAAGCTGCCAAAAGAGGCTGCCGTGATCTCCGACCATGACATCTCTTGATCACCCTGAGGCGATTAGACACTTCCAGTCGCTTTGTGATGCCTGTCAGGAACTGACCAGTCGTTACCACAGTCAGTCTGAGCTGCGGCTCTATGCAGACGGCTACATTCATGCCCTAAGGCGTAGTGGACAACTGGAGATAAGGGATCAGGCCAGGTTTGAAGATCTTGTCGATCGTTGGATTTTGGATCCCTCCAGCTTTATTGGCCCAGATGGCGATATGGGAACTCTTTATCGCAAAAAAGAAGCGGGTTGGTAATTCCTTTTTGGAATTCCAGCAGCCTTTGCAGACCAGTTGACCAGGGCAAGCTCCCTGTTTACATCCCAGGGATTGGGTAGCTGTCTTTTGTTTTCGCTAGCTGTGTTGGCCATGATTGGCTCGGTGGCGACCAACATGGGCCTGGTTCCCTAAGTTTTGGAGAGGTATCTCGTTTAAGCCCATCACCCCAAGCCTCTCTAGGGCTTATGGGGATGCCCTAGGGGGGCAATGCTGCTGAGTAGTTCAGTCCTTTTTAAGGCCAAACAATTTCTTCCAGCCTCGCCAAACCAGCGGGTTATTGCCTTTGGTGATCACTGTGATCGCTCGACCCAAAAACCAGGAACCAGCAAAAAATCCGATCACAGCCACTCCATAGAGGAGATTTGCTTGCAAGGTTGTGGCGAGTAGTAACGGCATTTAATTGCTAAGACTTAACGAATTAAAGCTTGAGATCTTAGCTATTAAGAGCGATTTCAAGCTTCTCGGCCAATTCTCCCGCGTTGTACATCTCAATCAAGATGTCTGATCCGCCGATGAATTCTCCTTTTACATAAACCTGGGGAATTGTCGGCCAATTGGAGTAGTCCTTGATCCCTTGGCGAATTTCCATGTCGGAGAGCACATCAAAGGTTTCGAAGCTCATGCCGAGGGAGTTGAGGATCTGCACGCAATTGTTGGAGAAGCCGCACTGAGGCATCAGTTTTGTGCCTTTCATGAACACCATGATCGGGCTTGATTGGATCAGGGCTTCAATACGTGTTTTGGTAGTGGGATCCATCGAAAACGAGGGGGAGAGGGTTTAGTTGGGAGTAGAGGTGCTTAAGGCCAGGGCATGGATAACTTCACTGGCGAGCTGATCTTTGAGGGCCCCATAGACCAACTGATGCTGACGGATTCTGGAAAGGCCAGCGAAGGCGTTTGAGATGACGCTCACCTGTAGATGGTCGCCGCCACCAGTGAGGTCTTCAACGGTGACTTGGGCATCAGGTAGGGCTAGCCGGATCGCTGCACCCACCTCGTCGGATTGAACCATGGAGACCAATGTTGATTTCAAAGCTTGATGCTGGCAGATCCAAGTCGAAAGTTGACTCAGTTGGGAGCTGTCAGCTTGGCGCCGGCATAGGGGGTTTCTACGAAGCCCAGCTCCAGAAGGCTCTGATAGGCCTTTTGGCCTTCGGGGCGGGAGGGCGACATCACTCTCACCACTTCTACCAACACCGGTACAGCGACCTCAGGTTGGTTTTGTTGGCGGAAAAGTGCTGCAAGGCGAAGGTTGGCCTGGGCAAGGAGCCCCATGGCTTTACGCCCTTTGGCATCCATTTCGCGAGGGATACGAGCATCCAGTCCGCGGAAGGCTCCACTGAGGTCCCGATAAAAGGAAAGCAGCTGCTTTGCAGCATCGCGAGCGTTGTCGTAGTCATTTCGGGCTTCAGTGAGATTTCCAGCGGATACAGCAGCATCTCCTTGATTCAGGAGGGCTTGAACTGCTGCCACATTGAATCCACCGCCCGCCTGGGCCAGCACCTTGTCATTGGATGAAGCTGCTGTTTGAGCTAGTGCTGAACCAGGTGAGAGAAGTAGGCCAGCAGAAAGAGCAAGGGCCGTCAGCGGAAGGCGACAACGCATGAACTGAAGAACAGATGGGCGAAACTTTAAGGTGCTTTCTTGAGACGGCCTACTGCATGGAGGGCAGCTTGTTCAGCTGCATGCATCTTTTCTGACAACTCTGCATTGAAGCTTTTCACCGCCTCACGACCAGTTTCCAAGACCTTCATCGGTTCTGCGAAGCAAATTGATGCCCGTCCGCAGGCTTTGGGAATGGCTTCGCTATAGCCAAGACCAACTGGTACGACTTGGACATCTATATTCTGGCTTTTTGCAAGTTGAGCCAGACGTGCCAAACCTTGATAGAGCTTGATGGGTTTTTCTGTGCGATTGATTGTTCCTTCTGGAAAAACCACGACCTGTTGACCATCGGCCATCAGATCAATCGCATAGCGCAGGCTGGTGAGCGAAGGTTTGCTCTGATTCACCGGGAAACATCCCAAGCGATGGAGAAACCATCCCTGTAGGCCCTTCATTTCATCAACAGTGACCATAAATCGACAATCACGACCCGTAACCCGACGGCCAGCGGCCATAGGCAACATCAATGCATCCCAGCGTGAACGATGGGTGGGAGCCAGCAACACTGGCCCTTGCATGGGCAGATTCTCTTGACCCAGAACGATGCGCTCTCGAAAGTATTGACGCAGGACGATATCTTGCGTCGTCACCATGGCAACGGGGGCCAAAAAAGGGTCTATTGCTAGACCCAGGGAATTTTCACGAGTCGCTAGGGCCGAGGACACCGTCTCTGGCTAGTTCAAACATCCGAAGTTAAAGGCCAAGAACCTCTGAACCCAATGTTGATTGGGCAGTTGAACCGGCGGTCAAATCCCTTAGAGAATAGAAGGCGGTCAATTATCCCCAATAGGATCAGGCCTGTTTCCCTTTCTTCATGGCCAGCCTCGGGGTCAACATCGACCACATTGCCAATGTGCGCCAGGCTCGCCAAACCGTGGAACCCGATCCAGTGCCGATGGCTCTATTGGCGGAACTTGGTGGAGCCGATGGCATCACAGTTCACTTAAGAGAAGATCGCCGTCATATTCAGGATCGAGACCTGGACCTGCTTCGGGCCACAGTGCGCAGTCGTCTCAATTTGGAGATGGCAGCCACTGCTGAAATGGTGGGGATTGCTTTAAAAATTCAACCTGACATGGTGACACTCGTACCAGAGCGCCGGCAGGAGGTGACCACAGAAGGAGGTTTGGATGTTGCTGCCCAGCAGGGATCCTTGAAAGGCATGGTTGATCAGCTGCAGGTTGCAGGGATTCCCGTCAGCTTGTTTGTAGATCCTGTTTCTCAACAACTGGAGGCAGCTTGTAAGAGTGGTGCTCGTTGGGTGGAGCTGCACACTGGCGCTTACGCCGAAGCCTGTTGGGCTGATCAATCCTTTGAACTTGCACGCTTGACTGAAGCAACAGCAAGAGCGCGCAGCCTTGGCTTACGGGTGAATGCTGGGCATGGCCTCACGTATCAGAATGTAGAAGCCGTGGCTGCGATTGAAGGGATTGAAGAATTGAATATTGGTCATACGATTGTGGCCCGCTCGATCGCTGTAGGCCTTCAAGAAGCTGTAAGAGAGATGAAGCGTCTTGTCCAGAATCCCCGACGAGAGCCTCTATTCGTGTAGTCAGCAAGGATGAGTAGGCATTATTTAATCGCTGCAAATCAATGCTTACTCAGTAAATATTTGATGCCGGACATGTTGACTGAGTAAAAAAGGTGAATCTGCCTGCAGTGACGGTGGTCTCGATCGTTACTGATCCTTCTGCTGAAGCCTAAAACAGGCCCTCCAACATTGAACAATCAGAATCTGAACAACCCTAGGAAGGTGCGACGTCCAGTCGAATTCTCTGCGGAGGCTCGATCGTCTTGTTTGTAACGGGGCTTGGTTTCACCGATGGTAATCAGTGCCTCTTTCTCCTTCCACCAGATCCAGTCACGGATTGGTGGTGTGGTCATCAAATCTTCCCGGGTGAGACCAAGCTCAAGCTGGGCTGCCGCACCTAGAAGGACGTCAATCATGGAGTCTGCATCCTCGCAACGTGCCAAAGCTTCATTGGTGCGCTCAGCACCATTGAGGGATTTGACGAGTAAGTCGACTCGTTTGATGACCGGCAACGTGCGTGGATCCAAATCAACCACTTCAAGACTGTTCACCGTACGCAGTAGCGCTGACATATGGCTACTGCCAAGTCAGAATCTTGAAGAGAATGCTGCTGCGATTGTGAAGTCACCCCGCGAATTTCACTGGGTGATTGGGGATGTCCATGGCTGTTATCAATCCTTGGTAGAGCTCATCGCCTTGCTCCCCAGCTCAGACCAGCTCGTGTTTTGTGGAGATGTGATCAATCGAGGGTCGGCCATTGAGGCCACCATGTTGCTTGCCTGGGAAATGGTCTGTGGCGGTCGTGCTCATTGGTTGCGTGGAAACCATGAACAACACCTGATCGATTGTCTGGAGGTCGACCCTCAAGATGGCCAGGCTGCTTTGCTGGCGATTGACACGTACCGGCAATTGGGTGATCGCCAGGCTCGAGAGTGGTTAAGCCGCTTGAAAGGGCTTCCTCTTGTTTACAAAGCCAAGGGATGGATTGCGACTCACGCTGGCTTTGACCTCGATGGTAATCCTGATTTGAGCATTCGTCAGCGATTCTGGGAGGATTACGACGGTCGCTATGGACGCGTGATCGTGGCTCATACCCCTCGTCCGCAGGTGGAGCGCCATCGCCATCTTGTGATGATTGATACGGGAGCTTGCTACGGGGGCTTGCTGAGCGCCTATTGCCCAGAACGCGATGCTGTTGTTCAGGTCTGCGGTGAACGCAAGTTGAATCAGCATCTTGCATGCGATGTCTACAAGCTCAAAGAGGCGTTCACTCGAGAGATGACTACATCATCATCCCTGGTTTCTACTAAGCCTTGCTGACGATCTACCGCAGCAACAGAGCGGAGTGGTTAGCTCGAGTGTTGGCGGAGCAGCTGCGTCTGGCACCACCAGGTCTATTTGACTCAGTGGATGTCGTGGTGAACACCTGGCCCACAAGCCGCTGGCTGGGGGAACAGTTGGCAAGCGTGAATGGCATCAGTGCTTTGGTGCGATTCCCTTTCCCAGGATCACGTTTAAGGCAATTGGTTCGGATGATATTGGGGATCGATAGTGATGCTGAAGATCCCTGGCGGGCTAGTCGACTCGTTTGGCCTCTGCTTGATTTGTTGCCACAGCTTTTGGAGACTGAAGAAGCTGCGCCATTGAGAGAATGGGTCAATCGGCAGCCATCTCGGCCAGGCCACCTCAACCGAGTGCAATGGCAGTTAGCCAGAAGCATTGCCGATGCCTTTGACGACTATGCGCTTTACCGCCCCAAGTTGATCCATCAATGGCTTGAGGGCAGTGATCGGCTTTTGAACTCATCGCAGGAGATGCCTTTAACCCTGCGCTGGCAACCCCAGTTGCTGCGTTTATTGGCTGAACGTTTGCAGGTTGAACCGTTCGGGATTCAGGTGCATAGGGCTGTTTCAAAGCTGCGCAGCGGAGACAACCCCGCCATGGCATTGCCAAGTCAACTGCGGCTTTTTGGTCTGAGCAGTCTTGCTCCGGTGCAAGTGGAGTTGATTCAGGCCCTCTCGGGTTTTGTGGACGTACAGATGTTTCTGCTGACCCCCTGCCCGGATCTTTGGCAGCGATGTCGTAGCAGAAGGGAGACGTTGGGGAATCAGTGGACCGAGCCGGCTGATGGTTTGTGGATGCTCGAAGCGCCGCGCTTAGAAGCCATCCTTGGACGCATGGGCGCGGAATTTCAGCAGTTGCTGGAAGGTGGCGGTGAAAGTCAGCTTGGCCAGTGGCAGGAGGGTGATCTATTCGCCGCGCCGGCCACCATGGCTTGTGAATCCGGGCAAGAACCTACGTTGCTTGAGCAGCTTCAGCAGCAGCTTGTCTCGCCGGAGGATCATCAACCTCTGCGGCGCAGGCAAGAGGACAGTTCTTTGCAGTTTTTGGCTTGCCCTGGGCAATGGCGCCAGGTGCAGTTGGTCCGCGATCAGATCTTGCAATGGTTTGCTGCCGACCCCAGCCTCGAACCCCGTGATGTGTTGGTGATGACCCCACAGGTCAATCGTTTTGCTCCTCTGCTCGCCTCGGTGTTCAACGATGCTGCCGCCACTGGCGTGGAGCTTCCTTGGCGGCTCACAGATCGCAGCCAGCAGGACAGCCCTGGGCTGACGCAGGGGATGTTGCAACTGCTTCAGATCGCAGGTGAGCGATTGACTGCCACCGCCCTTGAAGGCTTGCTCGCTAATCCGGCAATACAGCAGCAGCAAGGTTTCAGCCAGGACGATGCCAGTAGCCTTAGTCGCTGTTTGCAGCGCACAGGATTTCGCTGGGGACTAGATGCCGAGGAGCGTGGTGGTGATGAGACCCATAGCCTCAGCTGGTGCTTGGATCGCTGGCTGCTTGGCTTGGTGTTGCCCAGCACACCAGGTCTGGCCCCTGGAGGAGCAGCACCCTTCGCAGAGGGGCTGGAACCAGCACAGCTTGCGAAGTGGTGGCAGCTTTTGGCTCAGTTCTGCCGGCAGCTGAAAGAGTTTCGTCGTGCTCGAACTTGTGGAGCTTGGGTAGAGCTTCTACAGGGTTTTGTCGAGGAGTTGTTTGGTGATGGTGGCTCTTGGGCCTGGGAGCGGCAGTGCCTGCTGATTGCTTTGGAGGATTGGCGTCAGATTGGTGCTGACTGCACGTTGTTGCTGGAAGCGGCTGTTGTAGCAGATGTGTTGAATGAAGCTCTCTCTGCAGATAGCGGGCGGTTTGGACATCGCACTGGTGCCCTCACAGTGAGTGCTCTGGAGCCGATGCGTGCCATCCCTCATCGTGTGATCGTGCTGATGGGATTGGACGCCGATGTTTTCCCTCGCCATCGCGAGCGAGCTGGCTTTCATCTATTGGAGCAGCAGCGTCAGCTAGGTGATCCACGTAGTAGTGATCAAGATCGTTATGTGCTTTTGGAAGCATTGATGTCGACCCGACAGCATCTGCTGATCACATGGAACAGCCGCGATGAGCACACGGGCGAATGTCGCCCAGCTGCTAGCCCTGTGCAGCAATGGCTTGGACGGCTGCAGCATGAGCTCAGCGATGAGACATTTGAGGGCCTATGTCGAGAACCAGCCGCCAATCCCCTTGAGCGCAGTAATTTTCTATCTCAGGGGAGCCAACTACCTCCTAGCTGTGACCGTCGCCATTTCGAGGCGCGCCGCTGGTTGGATAAAACTCTAGCGCCACCACCCCTTGCCCTTGCGCTGCCTTTGCATTGGAGTTCGGTGTCATTGGAGGCTTCTGCGGTTATCTCATCTGAATTGTTGTTGCGCTGGTTAATCGCTCCCCAGCTGATTTGGCTGGAGCAATTTCAGGTAACACCACGTGAATGGTTTGATCCTGTTGAAGACTTTGAGGCCCTCGATCTAGATGAATGGCATCGGCATGGTTTGCTCAGGCAACGCTTGTCAGAGCTGCTTGGCCATCTCCCTACGGATGAGAAGGCATTGCTGCAGGAATCAGAAGCAGGTGATTGGAAGCATCGCTATGCCGGCCAAGGCACCCTTCCACCAGGAGCAGCTGCGACGTTGGAGTGCGAACGACTCGAGATGCGTTGGCAACATTTACAGGCAACGCTACTGAGCATGGGACCATGCTCGACACGACGTCTTGAATTGGCGGATGGCTCCAGGCAAATGCTTTGGGCTGGGGACACGGTCGTGGTGGTGCAACCAGGTCAGTTGAAGTCAAGGGGGGTGATGGAGGGATGGCTAAGCCATTTGCAGGTCTGCGCAAATCACACGCTTACCTCGGCAACTGTCGTCGTAGCCCGTTGTGGATCAGCAGCCAAGAAGGATCAATTTGAGATAGCTCTGCGTTGGCAGCCACTTTCGGCCGAGCAAGCAAGAGAACAACTCATTGCTTTGCAGGCTTTAGCCTGTCAGGGTTTGAGTCAGTGTTGGCCGGTGCCACCGATGAGTGGTTGGGCCTACGCCAACGCCAACAACAAATCGGCTGGTAGGGGTGAACAAGCCTTCCGTCAGTCTTGGAGTGGCGGATTTAATGTTCAGGGTGAGCGTGAACGGGCTGAGATGCAGCTCTGTTTTGGTCTGAACTGCGAAGCTTCAGAGCTTCTCAACACCCCTGGTTTTGAGCATGCATACACAAGCCTCTATGGCCCTTTGGTTGAGGCATTGGTGATCTAGAAGTCATTGCGGCTGATCATTGATTTGAAGTTCATGCAAGCTTTTTGCTATTCAGTCTGCGCAGACTTGTGTGAACAGATCAAGGGATGGCTCAGATGTCAAATGCTTCAAAGCAAAGCCCAGCAGAGTCTCTGGGTATGGCTTTTTCTGGTTGGGGCCTGAGTTGGGGAGGCTGGCTGGATAATCGCCAGGGTGAGTGGTGGCTGTTGGCACAGATCATCCTGATTGCTGCCCATCTCTTGCCCCCTTGGCCTGCTTTAGAGCGTTGGGGATATCGCTGGCCATTGCCAATTACCATTTTTGGCGCCTGCCTATTTGGTGTGGGGGTGTTGTTAGCGGTTCAAGCGTTTTGGCGTCTTGGCGCAAGCCTTTCACCACTGCCTGATCCAAAGCCCGCTGCTGCCCTGGTAACGATGGGTGCCTATCGACGCTGCCGCCATCCGCTTTATCAAGCGCTGTTGCTGTGTTCCGCTGGAGTTGCCATTGCCCTTGGCAGCCTGTTGCATGTGGCGTTGTTCCTTGCGCTGTGCCTTTTGCTGAGGGGTAAGGCTCGGCGGGAGGAGCGAAAGTTAATGATCTTGCATCCTGAATACAGTGCCTATCGCGCTAGTACTGCAGCGATTATTCCAGGGTTTCCTCTGCTGGACTGGAGAAGCTGATTGGGATTAAAAGTTACTTTTTTGGGTTGGATGTGTATTGGATAGAGGTGCATAATTGGGGCTGAGTTGTTTAAAAAACCAGCTGCATTCTGTATGGTACTTAAGGCCTGAGATTTTAAGACACACCAGCTTCTTAAAAGTGAGATCAGCAATGATGACTTGAGAAGTTACACCAAAATCTATCCTGCCCATTATTGTTAAGCTTTTTGGCCCTTGGTGTTCTTGGCCGCAAAAGTAACTTGAATGGGGAGTGGGCGATGCTCACGAGATTCTCGCCAACTTTTACGGAGTTATTTTGATACAAAAAAACTGAAAATAATCATAGCCCCTTCAACCTTATGGTCGTTGCAGGTAGCTGTGCTACTGCAATCGGGCTTGGCATAGGCCGCTTTGATTTTGGGGCAGTTGGACGCTTCATGATCGATGACGCTTGGATCAGTACCACAGGAATGGGAGATCTTGCAGGCTTAAATCTTGGTGCTTATTTATTGGGCTCTTTGCACCATTCGCAGATACGCAATCGAAAAGTTGTTCTGCGTATGATGATACTTGCATTATTGCTGCTGCCGCTGTCTTTCTGGCTGGAGGCATTTGAATCGAGTTTTTTGTGGCAACCAGTTGCTCGAATTTGTGCAGGCTTTGCAGCCGGCCATTTGATTAGTGGAATTCCAGCTATGGCTCTTGCTGGTTTGCATTCGCGTCATCGACGCCGAGGTTCAGGTTTGGTTCTGGCTGGAGGAGGGATTGGAGCATTGCTTGGGGCCTCTGCAATTGGCCTCTTTGCCCATCATTCGGCGATGATCGCCTGGGTCATTTTGGCCTTGTTGTCGATGGCATTGGCATTGCCTGTGCTTTGGTTGCTTAGCAAGTCAATACAGTCTCAATCTGCTCCTGAACAATCTCAATCTGCTGAGAGCTCAACTGACTTAAGTGCAATAAAACCAGGTAATCGTTGGCGAGTTGTGGTTCTGTTAGTAGGTGGAGGGCTGTTAATAGGAGCGGGGCAAGTGCCGATTTCACTTTATGCACCGATCGTTGTTGCTCAGAAATTTGCTGGAGCCTCTTCTTTGAGCAGCGACTCTTTAGCTGTACTTGGATTGGGATCTACGGTTGGGGCACTCACTGCAGCCTTTTTACCGCGCCGATGGCCGACATCCTTGATGCTCCCATTGTTGTCTTGTATTGGACTTCTCGCCAGCGTGTTGTTTTTCTTTAGCGATGAAGTTTCAATCATCCTTTGGCAACGTTTTTGATTGGTTTATGGATGTGGATGACGGCCACTCTTAGTTATGACAGGCTTGGAGAGTTTTTGCCATCTGCTGAGGCTCGTCGACGCGTTTGGGCCGTTATGGTTTCTTTGGTAGGTTTCGGTTATGCATGCTTTTCTTTCTCATTCGCTCATCTTGCAAGTGCCAATCTTAATTTAGTTCTTTTAATAGGAATTGGAGTTCTGGTAGTTCAGTTAAGCATGGAACTCTTGCAAATATTAGGTTCTTCAAAAGCTCCTGGTTATTGATGGTTCTGTTACGGCTTAGCTAAGTTTGATGAGATTATATGCCTGAGATGCAAGTGGAGAGATCAATTCTATTAATGCTGCATTGGAATGCTTAGACAGTGGAACAAGAGAATCATTGAGGTGTGTTATATATGTTATCGTTTTTATATAAGCCCAGTGCATAATCAGTAGATAGCAAGATTGATGATTAATATCCTTCAGCAATCGATTAGGTGACCTGTGACTGCCTGAGCTTGTTTGGGATGGAGCGATCTTTGGCAGATTAGACTAGGTAATGAACAATAATTATATTTGAAGCTACTAGTCAACAATTGTTTTAAGGTGTTTGGTAAATTGAGTTTTTCAACGCCTTTAGGCGCTTTTGGTAAATACGATGTCAAAGGCAGAGAATGATCGGTGAGATTTACCAATTAGCTCTGCTGCACTGCAATGGCTAATGTCAGCCGTGAACCTGAATATTGTTTCCAGTCCAATGATTACCCCCTCGGACCTGGCTTGCGCTTACTAGAAGCCAGTGCAGGAACAGGCAAGACTTTTGCTCTTGCTCATCTGGTTTTACGACTGCTCACTGAAGGCGGCCACCAAATTAGTGAACTATTGGTGGTGACTTTCACTGAAGCTGCAGCAGCAGAGCTGCGCTCTCGCATTGGCCAACGCTTTGAGGATGCTCTTGAAGGTCTTGAAGCCCTCGATCAGGGCGCCACTCATAAGTCGCCTGATCTTGTTCTCGAGCAATGGCTTCAGCGCAAAGGCCACGATGGCTCTCAAAGGCATCAATGGATCTCCTCCCTCTTGATAGCACTTGAGAGCCTTGATCTGGCTGATATCACCACCATCCATGGCTTCTGCAGGCGTACCTTGCGGCGTCAGGCTCTTGAGAGTGGTGCTGTCATGGACCCACGCCTGGATGACTCAGGACAACAACTTGTTCAAGAAGTTGTTCATGATTATTGGCAGCAACAGGTCTTAGCTCTCGATGCCCAGCATCTACGCGGTCTTCTCCATGCTGGCTTGAGCGTTGAGAACTTGGCAAAGGCTTTGCTCAAACTCGATAGCGATCCCAGCTTGCCTCTCGAAACTCACCCCAGCAATCTGCAGTCTTCACAACCGCTATCAAGCCAGTTCGATGCTTACCTTAAGCAGTGCTGGCAACAGTTTGTTGATCACTGGCAACGACACGGCTCTGAATTGGATATCGCATTATCGAGTCGCGCTGCTGATTGGCGATCTCTGGGCGCTAAAGATACAAAACCCTTTAGCCCTAAACCCAAAAAAGATCGTTTCGCCATCCTCAATCACTGGCTTGAAGCTTTCTCCCAATCACCACAACATTCTGATCAGCCTTTTACTCCTGGCTACGCAGCGATCCGTGATCAACCCTTACTCACGGATTACTTTCATCCAGCTGTTGTTTGCACTGTTGCTCGGCGTTGCGGCGAAGAAAACCCCAATCCTCTGATCCCTACATTGCAGAGATCAATTGCTGATCTTTGTGATGGCCCTGCTGAACAGGTGTGGAATCATGCCTTGCATTGGGGGCTGTCTGCGTTAGCTGAGCGCCGCAGGCAGCGTGGTGTGATGAGCTATGCAGAGCTTCTCTCTGCACTGGACCCCAAACCTCAACCCGAGTCCATGGCTCAACTCCATCCTGATCAACAAGCACCATGGCTTGAGGCGTTAAGACAGCGTTATCGCGTCGCGTTGATTGATGAGTTTCAAGACACGGATCCTGTGCAATGGCGTCTGCTTGAAGGGGCCTTTGCGCATAGCCCTGACCATCTTCTGTTGATGGTGGGTGACCCTAAGCAGGCGATTTATCGATTTCGTGGTGGTGATCTAAACACCTATATGCATGCACGTTCAAAGGTTGATCGCATCGACGCCTTACTTGATAACTTCCGTACAACGACTCCATTGCTTGATGGATTGAACCACTTGATGGCTCCAGGCTTGAGGCGTTCAAAACTAAATGTTCCATCTTTGACTGCTTGTAGTCAAGCAACACCAAGGCCTTTGCTCCTTGGTGTTAACCCACTTCAACTGCTCAATCTTGATGAAGCTACTCATCAAACAGGCGCGCAACCTGCTCCACTGACCTCTAAAACCAACCTGGAAGAACAGATCCCAACGGCTGTTGCCCATGCTGTTTTGGATCTGCTTCAGAGTGATTCATACAACTTCAGCCCTTCTGATATCTGCATACTTGTTGGTCGTCATCGACAGGCAGCCAGCATTCGCCAGGGCCTTGCTGTCGCGGCAGTGCCCACCCGGCTTGTTAGCCAGGGGGATGTTCTCACCAGTGAAGCGGCCCAGGTCTTACAACGTTTTCTGGATTGTTTGGCCAGACCCTCCCACAGCAGCAGTTTGAAGCTTGTGGCCTGTTCAGCTCTGATGCAATGGAAGACAGAGCAGCTCGCTCATGCTGAATGCAATGGTGAGCTCGATCAATTAGCCCTTCGCTTCAGGGATTGGGCCATTAATCTTCCCCGCCTTGGTCTTATGGGCTGCCTATCGGAGTTACTTGAAGGCCGCACAATTGCTGATCTCTCAGAACGCGGACGTCTTTTAGGCGACTTATATCAATGTGCGCAGCTTGTACAGGAGGTGATTCATCGCCAAGGATTGGATGCGTCTACTGCAGCCGATTGGTTGCGTCGCCAACGACTACAACCTGTTGATCCGGTTCCAGAGGTTCGACAACCTCACAGTGATGTGGCCGAGAGTGCGGTTGCTGTGGTCACAGTGCATCGCAGCAAGGGGATGGAATATCCCGTTGTGATTTGTCCCTACCTCTGGCAAGCCCCTTCCCTCCCCCACGGCCCCCTGTGGAGATCCAGCTCAGAGTCGCGTTGGTGTGTAGCACTCAGCACCCGCTGGGGGAAAGGATGGCAGCTTTCACAGCAGGCTCATCAAGCATCTCTGCAGGAAGCCGAACGTCTTGCCTATGTGGCGATCACCAGAGCCTGCTCTCTGTTGATGTTGATTTGGGCTCGGGGCGCCAAACAGGAAGGCAATCCCCTCAGCGCTTGGCTGTTTGGTGTTGATGCCATCGATGCAGCGATGCAGGATCTCACTCCAGAACGAATGAGTGCTTGGCTTGATCGCCAGCAGTTGCCGATCACTGTTGTTCCGGCTCAGCTGAAATCGATGCAACAGCGCTGGCAACCGCCGCCGCTTCATGGTGAGTTAACTCTTGGCCCAACACCGCAACGGCGCCTTGATCTGTCTTGGGGTCGCAGTAGTTATTCCGCTTGGGTGTCTGCTACACACACTTATGACGGCAGTGCTCCGGCTGATCCTTTGGAGTTGGAAGAAGGTCGAGATAGCGATCAGCAGAAGCTTGAACCCATGCTCAAACTTCAAGATCAGAGTGCGATTGCTGATGCCTCTCGCTCAACTCCAACGTTGAACTGGTCTGACCAGAGCCCTCTGGGGCAATTCCCTCGTGGTGCTGCAGCAGGGGATTGCTTACACCGGATTCTTGAACGACTGGATTTTTGCAAGCCATTGCAAGATCCGAATGCCGTCATCGTGATTGAAGAAGAGCTACGACGCGCAGGCCTTGACAGCACTCTGCTCGCCTCAGTTCAGGATGGTCTTGAGAGGGTGTTGAGTACTCCAATTGGTGGTTCTCTTGGAGGCTTGCGACTGAATCAACTGCATGGTCAACGTCGCATTCATGAACTCAGCTTCGATTTGCCAATTGCTCATCAAGGCAAGGTGTTGCGTTCGTTTGATCTAGCCAGTGTTTTTCATCTGAATCCATTGGCTCGCTTTGGCTTGCCCTATGCCGAAATGATTACAGGTCTCAATGTTTGCAGTCGTGGTTTTCTTACCGGTTCGATTGATCTTGTGTTCACCGATTCAGAAGAATCTTTAGAAGCTCGTTGGTGGGTTGCTGATTGGAAAAGCAACTGGATCGGTCGGCGTGATCCAGAGGGGCAGGCTGTCGCTTGTGGTCCGCTCCATTACGACGATTCCGCAATGGAGCAGCAGATGCTCCTTCATCATTACCCTCTTCAAGCCCATCTTTATTTGGTCGCACTCCATCGTTTTCTGCGTTGGAGGTTGCCAAGTTACGAACCACAGCGCCATCTAGGCGGATACGTCTACGTTTTTCTTAGAGGTCTACCAGGCGCTAAGGCCATCAACGGTCACTCCTTTACTAAACCAGTGCCTGGCTTGATTGTGGAGCCCGCACCATTGGAGCGGGTTTTGCTTTTGGATCGCTTGCTCAAGAACGGAGGACAATGACTCGCAGCGATTCATCCACTTGGCCATCAGGTTTTCCCAGAGCACTGCATCAAACGTTGTTGAGGCGTCTCCCGCCCAAGGCTTCATCAATTCATCTCGAGGACTTGGTCAACGCCTTGATGGATGCATTAGCCCGCGGTGCGCTGCAGCTGAATCTCACTCCGATGTCTCCCCCTAAAGAACTCAAAGCGATGGGATGGCCTGAGGCTCATTGTCAGGCCCTGCTGGCTAGTGGCTGGCTGGAGGGCGCGGCTTCTCCGATGGTTTTAAACGGCAATCAATTGAGTTGGCGTCGTTGGCATGGTGACATGGACGTTGTGATCAAGGAGTTGATCAACAGGTCAAATGTTGTTCAACCGACTTCAATCTGCACCACACCATCCCATCATCCTGCTTTGTTGGATGGGCTTAACCCTGAACAGCAGGCTGCCGTAGAAGCCATCGATAACCATGGCGTGGTGTTGTTGAGTGGCGGTCCGGGTACGGGCAAAACCAGCACCATCGTGCAAATGTTGGCGCGGGCAGTCACGTTGAGACCAGGCCTGAAGATTGGTCTTGCTGCTCCCACAGGTAAAGCGGCAAGACGCCTAGAGGAGGCTGTTCGCAAGGGGCTGGAGACAATCCCTTCCCCCCAGCGGCAGGTATTGACCAGCCTGCCTTGTAGCACCCTTCACCGCTGGCTTCAGGCCAGGCCTGGTGGGTTTGGTAGGCATCAACAACACCCCCTAATGCTTGATCTCCTCGTTATTGATGAGATGTCAATGGTGGAGCTTGCCCTGATGCAGGCGTTATTAAAAGCTCTTCCTGTTGATAGTCAGCTTGTGATGATTGGTGATCCCGATCAGTTGCCTCCAGTTGGTAGTGGAGCGGTTTGGCATCAACTCCAACAGGCGGATATCCGCCAACACTTCAATCATGGTGCCATTCATCTGCATCAGCTCTATCGCAACCGCGGTTCACTAGCGACGTTGAGCAGAGTTCTGTGTGATCAGGGCCTGTCTGCTTTTTGGCAACAACTTTCTCTTCTGCCGAAATCAGCGAACGTTGAGCAGCATCAATGCAACCTCAGCAGCATGCCAAGGTTTTTAGTTCGTCACTTGCAGGAGCACAGCAGAACACTGCAACGCTTCACTGCCGAACTGATGCTCGAGCTGCCAGATGATGCTTATACCTCAACCATGATCAACACCAATCTTGCCGTTGCAGCTGAGTCTTTGCTGGATTCTCTCGAGCAGTTGATGGTGCTTTGTCCGAAACGTCGTGGTTTTTGGGGAGTCGATCATGTGCATCGCGCATTGTTGGGTCAAAGCCTTGAGGCTGGAGTGATGCGCTGGCCGTTGGGAACGCCGGTGATGTGTTGCGAGAACCAAGCGGAACTGGGGCTAGCAAACGGTGACGTTGGCTTGGTGGTTGGTCAAGGAGACAATCTGCGCATCCTGTTTCGCGTGATCTCTGAGCAGGGAGGACTGACCACACGCTTCATCCACCCGGCCCGATTGAGCACGGTGGAGCCAGCTTTGGCTCTTACCGTTCATAAGTCTCAGGGGAGTGAGGCTGATCATGTCATTCTTCTCTGGCCGGAAATCACAGCTGTGTCGGCTACCAGCGCTGATGGTTGTGAGAGCCCTTCTAGCTTCGAGAGGAAACTTCTCTACACTGCTATCACACGCGCGCGACAGCGAGTGGATCTCGTTACTGCAATGCCATCTGCTCGTAGTGACGGCTGAGGCTGACGCCGCCATGCTGAACGCAACTGCTAGCAGAGGCATGAGCAAGCCCCCCCACAGAGTTGAGCGTCCTTGGGGTTGGTATGAAGATCTGCTCGAAGGAGAGGGTTATAAGGTCAAGCGTTTTTTGGTCTTTGCCGGTCAACAGCTCAGCCTTCAGCGCCATCAACATCGCAGTGAAAATTGGACTGTGGCCTCAGGCCAGGGGCAGCTTTTCTGTAAAAACACTTGGCACAAAGCTCAAGCTGGCACCACCTTGTATATCCCTCTGGGAGTGCTTCACCGAGCTCGTGGAGGCCAAAGCGATTTAGTGGTCATTGAGGTTCAGCATGGTCAGCTATTGCAGGAATCAGATATTGAACGCCTCCAGGATGACTACGGACGGGTGATAAGTTAGGCAATCAACCTTTGAAGAAAAGGCGAGGCAGCACAACGCGGGTATCCGCGTATGGGGCGTTGTCTGCCTGATTTAAAGGATCAATCAGGCAGACAACGCCTTCTCTCGATGACCCATACAAAAGCGCACGAGGATGTCTCGTGTTCCCCTGAAAAGAGTGCGTCTGAGATCTCTTCAACTAGCTCGGATGATGGTTTAACCACTGTGACTGAGGCCACCAATCACAACAATTCAGGCGATGGCTCGGTCGCTGTAGCCGCTGAGGCCTGTGAAGATCCTGAAGCGACAGAGTTAGTTTCCGAATTCGATTGTTTTGGCTTTAGCGAGCCGTTGCTCAAGACCCTTGCAGAAAAGGGTTATAAGCAACCCTCCCCAATTCAGAAAGCTGCTATTCCAGAATTGATGCTGGGTCGTGATCTAGTTGGTCAGGCTCAGACTGGAACAGGCAAAACAGCCGCTTTTGCGTTGCCCCTGATCGAGCGGCTTCATGATCATGGCAGTCGTCCCCAAGTGTTGGTGCTTGCCCCGACCCGGGAGTTGGCGATGCAGGTCGCGGATTCGTTCCGTGCTTATGCCGTTGGCCATCCGCATCTCAAAGTTTTGGCGGTTTATGGCGGAGCCGATTTCCGCTCTCAGATCAATTCGCTCAAGCGTGGCGTGGATGTTGTGGTAGGCACCCCGGGCCGCTTGATGGATCACATGCGGCAGGGAACTCTTGACACCTCTGGTTTGAGGTGTTTGGTGCTTGACGAAGCCGATGAAATGCTGCGTATGGGTTTCATCGATGATGTCGAATGGATCCTGGAGCAGCTACCTGAGAAACGCCAGATGGTGCTTTTTTCGGCAACGATGCCATCAGAGATTCGTCGACTTTCGAAGCGTTACCTACACGAACCAGCAGAG
Source organism: Prochlorococcus sp. MIT 1327 (assembly GCF_047304785.1). Classification (NCBI taxonomy): domain Bacteria; kingdom Bacillati; phylum Cyanobacteriota; class Cyanophyceae; order Synechococcales; family Prochlorococcaceae; genus Prochlorococcus; species Prochlorococcus sp. MIT 1327. Next base: position 1,909,166 of record NZ_CP138972.1, on the reverse strand, counting down.
ATCACGATCAAGAGCCGTGATCAGGAGGCTCGTCTCATCCGTCAGCGATGTATCACTCTCCAGAACAGCTACAAACTTGAAGCCCTTAAAAGGGTTCTTGAGGCTTTCACTGGTGAGGGAGTGATTATTTTTGCCCGCACCAAGGTGATCACTCTCACTGTTGCTGAGGCACTGGAAGCCGCTGGACACGATGTTGCCGTACTGAACGGGGATGTCCCTCAAAACCAACGGGAACGAACGGTTGAACGTTTGCGCAAAGGCAGCGTGAATATCTTGGTTGCGACTGATGTTGCCGCTCGAGGCCTAGATGTCGATCGCATCAGCCTGGTGATCAACTACGACATCCCTTTTGATAGCGAAGCCTATGTGCATCGCATCGGGCGTACCGGCCGGGCTGGCCGCAGTGGAGAGGCCATTTTGTTCGTGAATCCTAGGGAGCGTCGCTTTGTGGGCGGCTTTGAACGTGCTGTAGGTCAACCCATCGAACCGATGGATATCCCTAACAATGCAGCGATTAACCAGAGTCGTCTTGATCGCCTTCGTCAACGTCTCACCACTGCCGCTAAGACGGAGAGAGACAACTCCGAGGAGACAACCCTTCTCCAGGAGCTAATCCAGCGTGTTGTTGAGGAACTCAGTCTCAGTCCAGAGCAATTGGCTCTGGCAGCATTAGAGCTTGCTGTTGGCCCAGGCCCAATCTTGGTGCAGGCTGATGAGGGCTGGTTGCAGCAATCAACTCAGCGAAGCCGTCGCAACGATCGTCACGAAAGTCGTGGAGGCTCTGGCCGAAGGCCTGAGCGTTCATCGAGAGCGCCGGAAGATCACATGGAGCGCTTTCGCGTGGAAGTTGGTCGCCGCGATCGTGTCAAGCCTGGCAATCTGGTTGGTGCCATTGCCAATGAATCCGGGCTGGAAGGACGGATGATTGGTCGCATCCAGATTTTTGAGTCGCATAGTCTTGTGGATCTTCCCAAAGGAATGCCTGAGGATGTTTTTAAAGATCTAAAACGTCTCAAGGTGATGAATCGAGAATTGCATATCCAGCGTGCTTCTTAATTCAGCGTCGATGGCTCTTTTGCAGCGAATCTGCCTACCCATCAGTCTGAGCAGTGTCCTTTTTGCTATGTCTACGGCTGATGGTTTATCTCAAAGCAGCGAGGATGAGAACGCTATTACCACAATGTGTTTGCTAGGCTTTAAAGCAGCTATGGCCAATGCAGGTAAGACGCCCCCTGCAGGGATGGACCAGTTCACTTGTCAATGTTTCTTAGATCAGGTGAATGCCGGGGAATTCATCAGTTCAGCTCAGTCCAAATGCCAAGCCAAGGCAGGTGCCCACTACGACATTTAAACCTGCTTTTAATGTATTGATCTGAACATTGGCCTGAAAGCGATTTAGATCAAGACTCTCAATCATTCTGATCAATTCGAACGCTACTTCCTCAATAGTTCTGTTGTGCTCATAAGAATGTTAGGTCGATTCTGATGATTCCCTTGGTTCAGCACACCATCGCAGCTGCAACCAAGATTGAGAAGAAGGACAACTCCCTGTAGAGCTCGTGATTGGCCACTCTTGATAATCGCCTGATTTTGTCGCCAGACAACAGCTTGTTTGTATGTCTTGTGGCTTTTTGAGAGCTTCTGACTCGCTCCCCTGTAACTTAGGTGAGCATCAGCATCAGCTCACCGGCCCCAAACGGCTCGCTCCCTAGGCTTCGGCTTTCCAGCTCCAGCATTCAAGGACTTTCCTTTTCGGACCAAAGCTTCACTGATCAAATCCCATCGGTCCTTTTAGGAATGACCATTTACATAGGCAACCTCTCTTTCCAGGCGGAACAGGAGGACTTGCTCGACCTGTTCAGCCAATACGGCGAAGTCAAGACATGCAGCCTCCCTCTCGATCGAGAGACGGGGCGCAAGCGTGGTTTTGCCTTCGTTGAGATGACAAACGATGCCGACGAACAAAAAGCGATTGACGATCTTCAGGACGTTGAATGGATGGGGCGAATGATTCGCGTGAATAAGGCAACACCACGTGAACGCACAGGTGGCGGTGGTGGCCGTGGTGGCTACGGCGGTGGCGGTGGCGGTGGCGGTGGCTACGGCGGTGGCGGTGGCGGTGGCTACGGCGGTGGCGGTGGCGGTGGCGGCAACCGCTGGTAAATCAGTAGCCTTAGCCCTTTCAATAAGGCCACCCTGTGGGTGGCCTTATTCGTGTTAATAACTTTCTTCTGGATCGATTAATTCGAGCATTAGATCCTTTTGCCAAGCCCGTTGGTGGGGCTCTTTGCGGTGTTTGACCGCTTCATTGCCAGAACGAATGTCGTCTTGCAGATTTGGAACCGCTGCTCGAAGGCTGAGCCTGCGTTTCTTTGCGGTGAAGCGATGGAATCGATTGAACGCTCTCGAACGGGTCATCGAACCTCCTTCAAGTCTTTGAGTTCTACCCCCTTTCAGGCCAAATGAACAGTTCAGACGTGATTGCTCAGCAAGGTTTCAGCTCAATGCTTTGATCCGAAACCTTGTAGCGCTTGAATGAAGGCAGTGCCCAAGGTTTATGGATTCTCGCGTTCGGCGCACTGCAAGTCCCCTGAGAAGGCTGCTCAGCAGCCTTAAGCCTCATCGGCGCCTGATTCTTGCGGCAACCACTTGCTCCATTCTCAACAAACTGTTTGATCTCGCCCCGCCGGTACTCATCGGTTTGGCCATTGACGTCGTCGTACACGAGCAGACCTCCTGGTTGGCGAATCTTGGCTTTAGCACTGTCCCTAGCCAATTGGGATTTCTTGCGTTGCTCTCCTTTCTGATCTGGAGTGCTGAATCCTTCTTTGAATATCTTTATGGTGTGTTGTGGCGCAATCTCGCCCAGACAACTCAACACAATCTTCGCCTGAAGGCCTATAACCACCTCCAGAATTTGGAGATGGCGTTTTTCGAGGCAGATAGCAGTGGGCGGCTGATGGCTGTTCTTAATGACGACATCAACCAATTAGAACGATTTCTCGACTACGGGGCCAATCAGATCTTGCAGTTGATTACAACTGTGCTGTTGGTAGGTGGGGCGATGGTGTTCGTCGCTCCAGGCGTTGCCTTGTTCGCCTTTTTGCCTATCCCAGTGATCTTATGGGGATCAATTCAATTTCAGCGGCGGTTGGCTCCGCGTTACCGCGAGGTCAGAGATAAAGCTGGTGAGCTGGCTGCTCATCTCAGCAACAACCTCGGTGGGATGTTCACAATCAAGAGTTTCGCTACAGAAGTCTGGGAACTAGAGCAAATTCGCTATCGCAGTGAGGCCTATCGCGGCAGCAATAAGCAGGCAATCAAACTTTCAGCAGCCTTCATCCCTCTGATTCGCTTTGCCATTTTGTTTGCCTTTTTGGCCATCTTGGTGATCGGAGGCCTTCAGGCATGGAAGGGGCAAATGGCTGTTGGGCTTTACAGCGTGCTCGTTTTTATTACACAACGCTTGCTGTGGCCTCTTACAACCCTTGGCCGCACACTTGATGAATATCAGCGTTCAATGGCCTCTACCAATCGTGTGCTGGATTTGATCGATACTCCGATTACCATCGTTGAAGGATCACAGCCGTTGATAACAGCACGAGTGCGGGGCGCTTTGTGCTTTGAGGATGTGGGCTTCCATTACCAAGGCCGTGCTCCTCTTCTAACTCACTTTAATCTTGATATTCCCGCTGGCTGCACGATCGGAATTGTGGGAGCTACAGGGTCAGGAAAAAGCACCTTGGTGAAACTCTTGCTGAGGCTTTATCCACTCAGCTCTGGACGGATTCTTCTGGATGGACAGCCGATTGACATGCTCAAGTTAAGGGATCTACGTCGTTCAATCGCACTGGTCAGTCAAGAAGTTTATTTATTTCATGGAACAGTTTCTGAAAACATTGCGTATGGCAGTCCCGAGACAACTCAGGAAACAATTGATGATGCGGCAGATTTGGCTGAAGCCTCAGAGTTTATTAAAGCCCTCCCGCATGGTTTCAATACGTTGGTGGGTGAACGTGGGCAACGTCTTTCTGGTGGTCAGCGTCAACGAATTGCCCTGGCTAGGGCAATTCTCAAGCAGGCACCGATTCTGATTTTGGATGAGGCCACCGCTGCCGTTGATAATGAGACAGAAGCAGCGATTCAACGTTCATTGATGCATATCACCAAAAACCGAACCACTGTTGTGATTGCTCATCGTCTTAGTACTGTGAGGCATGCAGATCAGATTATTGTTATGGATCAAGGTAATATTGTCGAGCAAGGTACTCACGATTCACTTTTGAAGCAATCAGGTATCTATAGGGATCTCTGGCGAGTTCAGGCTGGGTTACGTGCTGACGAATTGCTGTTGACCTGAATCAACCCTTGTGGAGTCTTTGGTCTATCATATTTGTGAGATATCTTCTGATTAGCGCAATATCCACATGGCAGGATTATTTCGTTGTTAATCAACTACAATATGGCTCATTTGCTTCTCTTGTCGACACAGGCTGCCAAAAAGAGGTTTGATTTTTTGAAAGTTTTCGCTTCTTCTGCTGAGAAATAAAAGCAGCATCTTCTTTGCACTGATTAAAGATCTTGAAGCAAGCAACAGTTAGTAATTCAAATTGAGCTTATGATTAACTCTAGATGTTTAACTAGATGTTCAACACAATTGAGCACTGGCTAGAGTGTTGTTTAAAGCGGCAGGCTGCTTTTATTAGAGAAAAATCTAAAGGGCTCTAAGATGGTGATATGACTCCCAAGCATCAAGGCAGTTCTGGTTGGCGTTCTATGACCACTGCCATTGGCGTGGGCTTGATCGCAGGCCTGTTCCTTTCAATTCCACTCAGTCGATCACTCACGCAAAAGACTGCAGGCACAACCACTCCCCTTTTCCCGATTAGCAATCCCTTTAATGCCTGGCAGGGCTTTGGTAATCGTGATGTGGTGGTGCTTGGCATGGATGCAGGGCGTGGTAACACTGATGTGATCTTCACAATTCGAGTTGCGGGAGGCGAAACAAGAATTACCCAGATTCCACGTGATAGTTATATCAATTCGCGTGATTTTGGGCCAATGAAAGTTAATGCTTTGTATGCATATGGTGGTATCGAGGCGGTAAAAAGTGAGTTAACTCGGCTGATGCATCGTCCCATTAGCCATCACATCCTGGTTAATCTTGAAGGCATCCGAACTATTGCAGACTTATTGGGAGGCATTGAGGTTGATGTGCCTAAGCGTCTTTATTACCAAGATCAATCCCAGGGTCTTTATATTGATCTTCAAGCTGGCCCTCAGGTCTTGAAAGGTAAAGATCTCGAGGGGTTTTTGCGGTGGCGCCATGATGGTGAAGGCGACTTTGGTCGTCTGGGTCGTCAACAACTAGTCCTCAAGAGTCTCTTTGGTAAGCTCACTCGAGCTGAGAATCTTATTCGACTGCCAGCATTGATAAGTGCTGCAGGTCGTAACATCAAGACAGATATGGGGCCTTTGGAGCTTGGAGGTTTAATGTCAGCAATGGGTACCACTGAACTTGAAACAACGCGGCTAGCAGCTACGCCATTCTTTAGTAATGGCATCAGTTACCTAGACACTGAATGGCCAGATGCTGCGGAAGCCAATGGCTCGCTTTACCAATTCCTATTTTAAATCGATCGGTGGCAGATCAAAACTGAATCATTTTCCTTGAGCTTTTAATGGGAAATTTGCTATGAAGTGTTTGTTCATCTTAAACTCCATGATATGCAAGAAATAGCAATAAAGATTAGAAGTTGGATTTTGCATCCAGTTTATTGGCCTTGAACAATAAAATATTGCTATTATGTGCTTTCTTCTACGGCCTTTAATGATCAGATTAAGAATGTAAATGATGTGATTACCTCTTCGAACAGCTCCTTGACTTTATTCCATCTAAACTCGTTAGTACTTGCTGCTAATGTATATAAACGCCCCCGATCAACAACCACTGTTGCTAGCTCATGGCGTTCTCGGTCTTCAAGATGAACGGTATACTCCAAATCGTAAAAGATGTGTCCTCCTGCTTCACGCTGATTGGCGTCTACTAACTCAGCCTCTCGCCCACTGCCTTGTGGTGCAATCACTTCACGGCTTAAACGTTCCCCAATTGCGATTGGACTCCCTAGGGTTTGCAGATCTCCCTTTTCGTCAACTTTCGAAACAGCCAAACTTAGTGTTTCGTCGCTGTTGATTAAGTCGTGAAATACCACCTGAGGCCCTCCATTCATGCTCACACGGCTCCATCCATTGGGATAAAGGAATGCATAACGACCATCCGGGCTCTGGAAGGAGTTCATGCCTGCATATGAACCACTGCAAGCAGCGAGCAGCATCACAAGCGCACAAGCGAAACCCACACGTGAAATGGTTCGCACAAGTTCAAGCATTGGAACAGAACCGGACTTGCTGACCATTCTGCCGGCGTACGGTCTTGGCTTGATCAACAATTGCCACCTGGTGAACTGCCAAGATTCTCAGTATCTGCGGCGGACCCCTGAGCGGCTTTACTCGACCCCTGGCTCGCTTGATCGACCAGTTCGAGCGTCTGCCTGGGATTGGGCCACGAACGGCCCAGAGACTTGCCCTGCATCTGTTGAGACAACCAGAAGATCAAATCCGCACTTTTGCTGATGCACTCCTCGCGGCCCGTTCTCAAGTGGGTCAATGTCAGACCTGTTTTCATCTCAGCGCGGAGCCTCTTTGCGACATTTGCCGTGATGGCAAGCGATGCGATCAATTGCTTTGTGTGGTGGCTGATTCCCGAGATCTGTTAGCTCTCGAAAGAACCAGGGAATATAAGGGCCGTTATCACGTCCTCGGCGGACTGATCTCACCAATGGATGGTATCGGGCCGGACATGCTGCAGATCCCCAGCTTGATTCAACGCGTTGATCGTGATGGTATTAGCGAGGTCATTCTCGCTCTCACTCCCAGTGTGGAAGGTGACACCACTAGCCTTTACTTGGCACGGTTATTAAAGCCGTTTACTCAAGTGAGTCGAATCGCCTACGGCCTTCCTGTTGGTAGTGAGTTGGAGTATGCGGACGAAGTCACCCTGACTCGTGCGCTTGAAGGGCGTCGAGCGATTCAATAAAGCAATGTCTTCCACCCATCGCCCAACCCAATACAGCTCCATTTTGCCTACGGAGCGCCTTCCGGAATGGTTGCGGCGCCCCATCGGCAGCGTCTCCCAATTGGAGCAGATGCAGCAGCTGGTGAAGGGGAATCAGCTTCACACCATTTGTGAGGAAGGGCGTTGTCCCAATCGCGGCGAGTGTTACGCAGCCGGTACAGCAACTTTTCTCCTAGGCGGATCGATCTGTACGCGTAGTTGTGCTTTCTGCCAGGTCATGAAAGGCCAATCTCCTCAGGCAATTGATCCACTCGAAGCAGAGCGAGTTGCAGATGCGGTGCAGCAGATGGGTCTTCGTTATGTGGTTCTTACTTCAGTAGCAAGGGATGATTTGCCCGACCATGGTGTCAGTATTTTTACTGAAACCATGGCGGCCATTCGCCAGCGCAATCCTCTTATTGAGATAGAAGTGCTGACGCCGGATTTTTGGGGCGGAGTCGCTGATCTGGCCAAGGCATTAGAGGCCCAGAGAGAACGGCTCACGCAGTTGCTCATGGCTGCACCAGTTTGTTTCAACCACAACCTCGAAACCGTTGAAAGGCTTCAGAGCAAGGTTCGACGGGGCGCTACGTATCACCATTCTCTCAATCTGCTGGCTGCAGCGCGGGAACTTGCTCCCAACATCCCTACCAAATCAGGCTTGATGTTGGGACTAGGAGAAGAGCAAGAAGAGGTGGTTCAGACTCTTGAGGATCTCCGTTCTGTTGACTGTCAACGGGTCACATTGGGTCAGTATCTGCGCCCTTCATTGGCACATATTCCGGTGCATCGTTATTGGCATCCCGAGGATTTCAAGAACTTGGCTGAAGTTGCTCGCAAGCTTGGATTTGCTCAGGTGCGTAGTGGGCCTCTAGTGCGTAGTAGTTATCACGCTGGTGAAGAATGATCTCTGCGATCCAATTCCCGGCAGGTTTGCCAACGACGCTGATTACGTTCCAGCACCTCACTGCAGCTTCCAACCATTAACGCTCCGGCTCCCCCCCAGATCATCCTGAGTGGGAAATCCATTGGGGCTGCTCCTAGCTCTCGGATAGTAAGAAATCCACGTTGCCGGAAATAACGAATTAAGCGATTGTGCTGGCGCCCTTCATCACAAATTGCCAGTAGGCGAGCTTGTTTACAAGGAGTGGCTTCAAGTGCCCAGGTCATGGTGCCAACCCAGATGAGATCCCCTACTCCGGCGGGTGCTTCAGGATGAACACGCATTGTGTCGAGCTGTAATCCCTTCTCGCCTGCATAGGCCCAAGCCTTCATCTCACCCCAAAGTTGTATACGTTCCTCATCGAGAGCTTGTGCGACGACTAATTTTAAGGACCAGAGATTGAGTGGTCTTCTCACCTGCAGCCTCAAGAGCAGGCCGGCATCAGAGGCCTGCTTTTCTAACTCAATTAGACTTAGTTGAGTCATGACAAGGGAATGAGAGTGACAAATTTTTGAGGAGTCAAGGCAATACAGCCTAGTTACGAATGGCAAGCTGATCACGGTAATCGTAGAATTCAAGATGAAATTCAGCTTCTACTCTCTGCTGCCTGCCTTTGTTAATTGGCGGATTTTTTCCGGCAGAAGTTGATTTACTTGCTCTTGATAACATCATTACTAAGTTCAGAATAATAGAGCAGTATTTAACTGCAATATATGCTCAGAGCCATCATCTTCTCAAGGCAAGCTAGCGCTCTATGTATACAATATCAGTATAACATTTTGCCAAATAGCAGGTTGGTGTAAGTATGGAGTTTTGTTTTTAACAATCTCATTTTAGGCTTATTAGCTGTCTATTAAAACTCTAAATGTAAACGATCTTTTGGAAAGGATTCAGATTTATTGAGGCTGGTGACGCAAGTCGTTAAGGTCGCTTGAGTAATGAGCATGAAATGGCAATGCTTAACATTTTTATTGCCTAGCTTATCCCTAGTCAAGTCAAGCCAGTTTCTTTTGATGGCTTTGAATTGCAGGTTGTGGAAACGAATAGTTAAGCTGTTCAACAGTGTTTATAGAAGGTTTCTCAAGAGTCTGTTTGAGTTTCTTCTTTCGCCACACTTTTATCGGTAAGCAATGGTCTTGTGAATAGGTCTTAAGGTCTTGTTTAGTTGAAATGCCTTTGCCCTAATAATGAAGCATTTAAAGAGCAAGCAAGTTGGGATTAATTGAAAAGGCCTAGAGGGTTAAGGTTTATTGATTTTGCTTCGATTTTAGTGTCTAAAATATTGATGAGCTGCTCTAAGAAGAGTCATCTCTATTGCTTAGTAGCTAATTTTAGACTTAATCTCAGGGTTATCCTCTAAACATTGAACTCACAGAGCTTTCCTCATGGATGCGCCAAATCGCTTCGCCAAGCATATTGGCCACTGATAGTACCTGCAATTGAGGGAAGTGTCGTTCCGCAGCGATGGGAATGCTGTTGGTAACCAAGACTTGTTCGAATAAGCCTTCTTCGGATAATCGTTCGCAGGCGGGGGGCGAAAACACGGCATGGGAGGCACAGGCAATCACCCGTTTAGCCCCTTCTTGTCGAAGAAGACGAGCTCCTGAGCAAATGGTTCCCCCAGTGTCGATCATGTCGTCGATCAGGATGGCTGTTTTTCCAGCTACATCGCCGATCACTGTGAGACTTTCGGCAACGTTGTGACCTGATCGGCGCTTATCAATAATTGCCAGTGGCGCATCCCTCATTTGTTTCGCAAAGGCTCGGGCTCGTGCGACTCCTCCCACATCTGGAGACACCACCACGACTTCGTTAAGTTCTTGTGCTGCTAGGTAATCAACCAGGACTGGTGAGCCGTAGATGTGATCGCAAGGGATATCAAAGTAGCCCTGGATTTGGGCGGAATGCAGATCCATGGCCAGGACTCTGTTCACGCCAGATTTCACCAGCAGGTTTGCGGTGAGCTTGGCAGTGATTGACTCGCGGCCAGCCGTTTTGCGGTCGGCTCTTGCATAGCCGTAGTAGGGAACTACAGCCGTGATCTGCCTGGCAGAGGCGCGCTGACAGGCATCAACCATGATCAGCAGCTCCATCAAATTGTCGTTCACTGGCGCGCAGGTGGGCTGAATCAGGAAGACGTCACAACCTCGGATCGATTCCTGGATTTGTACATAGAGCTCACCATCTGCGAACCGTTTGCAGATCCTTGGACCATCGGGAACACCTAGGTAGGCCGCAATCTCTCTTGCAAGAGCTGGATTTGAGGTGCCGCTGAACAAGCGCAGACGCTGCATGTCATAGCTGATGCTCTCTTGTTCGGTACGGGCTGCGGTCAGAAAACTCGTCACGTCGCCAGCGAGCAATATCAGCTGTACTCCGATGCTAGTGCTGCAAAGGCTCTCATCTCAACTTCTTCTCTATGTAGGGTCGCCTGATGATTGCTCCCATCCCTTTTCTGGTTGGTGCAGGCCCCCTCCCTGATGCTCGGATGCGGGCTGGTTGCTTGCTTTTGGCTAGCGCTTGGGGAGTTGAGTTGAGCCATCATCGCTGTTCTGAAAATCCCCATCAGGTTCTTGGTTTGTTGTCTGCGGAGGTGGGAATGGTGCAACTGAGTGGTGATCCAGCCATGTTTCATCCAGATGGTGGTAGCTGGCTGGAGGCTCTGGGAGCATGGCGCCAGCCCACCATTTTGATGGTGTCGCCTTTGCCCTCTGGGGAGATTCCTGGAGTGGCACCTGCTTATGTAGCGCTCTGTGCGGTCCTCGATGTTCCTCTGATTGGGGTTCTGCAATTGGGTGGCCCATGGAACCTCAGCCTTCGCCGCTCGGATGGTTTGCCGTGGTTCGGTTTGCTTCCAGATGATCCCTCAGCTTTGTCAGCAGTCCCTAATGGGGGCGGCTTGCAGCAGGGGCCATCTTTGGAGGAACTCGTGGTGCAATTGCGTCGACGGCTGCTGCTGTCGTCCGATTGATGAGGCCCTGTTAGTTGCCCTGCGGCCAGAGCGGCATGGGGTGGCTTGCCTTGAGTTGCCGCAGGGTTTGTTCCCCGGCTCGTGGGGCTAGAGGTAATTCGCTGATGATTGGGAATTGATTGTTGCTAAGAGCCGCTGCCGTGAGGCTTAACAACTCACGAGGGGTTAAATCGGTTTGCACTTCTTTTGAAAACTCTTTCAGAAGTTTGGGGAGTTTTGCGAGGGTGTTTGGCTGTCGCAATTGTCTAGACAGACCGTTCAGGATCCATTGTTGCCTTTGACGCCGACCGCTTTCTTCTTCAGGACCAGCGCGGTAGCGAACCAGTTGTTCTACCTGGCCTCCATTGAGTCTCTGCCGTCCTGCTTGCAAGTCCACCGAATAGTTCTGGGCATTGTCTTGGTGTTTAAAAGGCGCGTTGAGGTTGACCTCCACATCTCCGAGTCCATCTACAAGGACTCTTAGAGCTTTGCGGGGGATCACCACAAAGCGGTGGGGTTGTCCTTTTGTAAGGCCGAGGATTTCCGCAATCACATCGGCGGTAAGGGCAATCCCCCCCCGCCCGTAACTTGACGCTAGTGGTTGCATCCCATTGCTTCCAGGCAGGGTCACAGCGAGTTCAATCGGCAGCTGAAGCACTTCAACAGGTTGCTTGGCCGCTACCTTCACGAGCATCAGGCTGTCTGCATTGGCTGAACCCATCGGTGCAGCTTGGTTTGTGAGATCGTTCAGTTGGTCCGAATCAATGCCCGCTAACAAGATGATGATTGGTTGTTTGGGAAGCGGCGCTAGGGAGGTTGCTTTGTCCACTGATGGATCGCCTTTGGCGACTTGATCTGGCTTCGGCCAGAGCAGCCCCAGGGCCGTGCTTGCCAGCCAAAGACCACCCAGAGTCGCAGCCAGGCGTAGCAAGGTACGGCCTGGATATTTCCCCATCCAGTGACCCACGCTTGATGGCGTTGTCGTTCTGCCTGAATCTTGCATAGGCATCAACCGTGTTGAGGACAGCGGCATCACAGTCTTGCTCAACTACAGCTCTTTAGGGTTAAAAGTCCAATGGCTTTTGGACTAACCGAGACTTCTGACAAGGCATCTTGCGAGTATGTAACGACCCGCCTAAGCCCTTCCAAGATTGATTGGGGCTAATGGCTGATCTAGATGCTGACTTCGATCAGATTCCACTGTTGTTTTTATTTTCTGGTGTTTTTTGATGGTTGAGGGCAGTTCAGCGTTAGTCCGCACGACCGGGGTGTTGCTTCATCCCACAGCACTGCCTGTCAGTCCAGTTTGCGGGAGTTTCGGTGCCCCTTCAAGGGCTTGGTTGCAATCACTTGCTCGCCATGACATCGGTGTGTGGCAGTTGTTGCCTTTGGCTCCTCCTGATGCGACAGGGTCTCCCTACAGCTCCCCTTCAAGCTTTGCTCTGAACCCTTGGTTGCTTGATGCCGATGATCTTGTTGATGAGGATTTCCTTTCCGCATCCGTTCTGCGTGAGTTGCCAGGAACAGTTCCTATCCAGGAGCCTTGCGCCTCGGTTGATTTTGCTCTGGCTGACCTTCGCAGTCAGCGACTTGGCATAGCCTTAAGGGAGGCTTGGTCTGAGCAGGCTAGAGATCATCATCTTGCCTTTGAGAGTTGGTGTGGCAAGCAGTTCTGGCTTGAGGACCATGTTTTATTTATGGAGCTCCGTCGTCAGCATCAAGGCCTTCCTTGGTGGGAATGGCCGGCAGGCTTGGCAGCTCATCAACGTAGTGCCCTCAATGCCTGGAAAGGTCATCATCAGGAGGCTCTGCTTGAACATCGTTTGCTGCAATGGCAGCTTGATCGGCAGTGGCAAGCACTGAGACATCTAGCAGGCGAGCTTGGCGTTTTGTTGTTTGGTGATCTGCCTTTCTATGTTGCACGCGATAGCGCTGACGTCTGGAGTCATCAGGGCCTGTTTTCGATTCTTCAAGGCGGGGAGCTTGAGATCCAAAGTGGTGTTCCCCCTGATTATTTCTCCAGTACAGGACAACTCTGGGGCACGCCTGTTTATCGCTGGTGGCGGCATCGCTTGAGTGGATTCCATTGGTGGCGAAGCCGCTTTGTGCGTCAATGGCAACAGGTGGATCTTTTACGCCTCGACCATTTCAGGGCGCTTGCGTCTTATTGGGCAGTTCCTGGATCCGATTCGACAGCGGAGCACGGGGAGTGGCGGTCTTCTCCAGGGGCAGCTCTATTGAAGCGGCTAAGGCGTGATGCTGGTGGCAGCTTGCCACTGGTTGCAGAAGATCTGGGAGTGATTACTCCTGATGTGGAAGCGCTACGAGACCAATTTGGTTTGCCTGGAATGAAAATTCTCCAGTTTGCTTTTGATGGCAATCCCAGTAATCCCTATCTACCTGAGAATATTCAGGGTCATCACTGGGTGGTTTATACAGGCACTCACGACAATCCAACGACGCTGGGTTGGTGGCAGCAGCTTGATCTCGACGCCCGTGAGCGGGTCGCAGATCGATTGAAGGGTGCAGTTGATGCCCCTGGTTGGCAGTTGCTGGAGTTGGGCCTAGCGACAGAGGCGAGTTTAGTGATGACCCCAGTGCAGGATTTGCTTCATTTAGATGATGCAGCTCGTTTCAACACCCCTGGCACTGTCGAGGGAAATTGGTGTTGGCGGTTGTCTTGCTTTGATTCAGCTCTTGATGGAGCCCTGAGCGGCTATGGCGAGAGAGGAGCTGTCTGGGGACGTTCGCTTGAATCGGCATCCGGTTTGCTGACGGCATCTGCGAGTCGGTAAATCCCAGGATGATTGGGTTCGGGAGTATGCGCCTGGCCCTTCCAAATGACGCTGTCCTCAGGAGCTGCTGGAGGCTTTATTTCTAGTAGGAGGGGTGGCCGCAATTGAAGAGTGAGTGTCCCCTGAGCTTCTCTGAGATTTGTGAGATCCTTTCCAGCGCTGTTGATTTTGAGCATACGTGGCTGACTGAGATTGATCTCCAGTAGACCCATCTCATCCTGAGCTTGGTGCTGGATAAGGGTTGCGTTGAGCCATTGCTCTGGAGATCGTTTTCGTGCTTCTTCCAGGGGTCTTAGGCCATCAAGGGCGGGGTTGGCTGTCTCGCTTGCGTGCTGATCATCAAGGGACTCAAGGCTGACTGTGATTGGCGAGAGTGTTTGACTGTTGAGTGCAGCAAGATGGTTTTGCTGGTGATTGAGGGCCAAGAGGCTGCTGAGCATGACCACGGCATAAATCACACTCCCTTGCCAGGTAGTGAAGACATCGATGCTGCCGGGGGTGAATCGCGTCAGGCCCCTGTTGGAATGAGTTTGGTTCCTGGCATTGCGTTCTGGCATGGCCCCGTTGAGGCTGCCTGGGGCTAGTTCAAGATGCTGCTCCAGCAGCGGCAGCATTGAGCACAGATAGGCTGGCTCTGGTAATCGTTTGACCCACCCCCGTTCAATTGCTTCTAAAACGGGGGTAGTGATTCGTGTTTCTTCAGCTAAATCACGCAGGCTCATTCCACACTGTTCGCGACGCTCTCTGAGTTGTCGACCAGCTTCCAGTAATGAACTCTGGAATATCTGTTGTGGATCTTGTCTGGTTTCGACTTCAGATCTTGATTTTTGCCATGGAAGGTTTAGTCGCATCGGCGTTTCAATTGGATGGCTTTATCAAGCGCATCAACACATTGAGGGCTTGGTGATTTTCAGTAGGGGAGTCCATTCTCTCTCGTCAAGAGCGCGCCAGCACCCTTCTGGTAATGCGTCTAGGGCAACATTTGCAATCGCAGTGCGTTGAAGGTCTAATACGGGGTGACCTAGTTGTTCGGCTACGCGACGGATTTGCCGGTTGCGGCCTTCCCTTAGAACAATCTTCAAAAGGCTTTGGCTTGAGTGTGATTGCAAAAGCTCAAGTTCAGCGGGCAAGGTTGTTTTCCCATCAAGCATTACGCCATGTCGCCAGCTTGAGAGCACTAGGGCTGAGGGTTTACCTTCCACCAAGACTTGGTAAGTCTTGTGATGTGCATAGCGTGGATGGGTCAATCGCAGCGTGAGCTGTCCTTGGTTGGTGATTAGCAGAGCTCCTCGGCTATCGGCATCAAGTCTGCCTACAGGATGAAGACCTTTGCAAAGTTTGTCGGGCAGCATGCTGAAGACAGTCACTCGCCCGTGGGGATCATGACAACTAGTGATCACCCCCGCAGGTTTGTTGAACAGCAACACTCTTGTTTCGGTGTTGGAATTGAGCACACGCCCATCTACAGAGATCTTGTCAAGCTCTGGATCGGCCTTGTCGCCAAGCTTGGCAAGATGGCCATTCAACGTTACCCGCTCTTGCAGGAGGAGTTGCTCGGCATGGCGCCGGGAGCAGAGTCCTGACGCTGCAATCAGCTTTTGCAGTCTTTGTTGCTTCATGCCAATGTTGTCAGCATGGTTTTCAGCGGGCGCCGAGAACCAGCTGCACCATATCCATCTCCAAACATTTAATAGTTGGAAGAGTGTTTTGGAAGATGTGGAGAGGTTTTCGAGGGCATCATTATAGATAAGGATTTGCAAGTGCTTGGCGCATCAAAAGACTGTCTCTATTGATGGCACTTGAAGATAAAACGTTAATTCTTGATTTTAAAGCCTTCTTCATTTTGGCAATGGTGTGGAATTCGTCCGCAAGGCATTGATTTGCTCGTGGCAAACGATGGTAAATTAGGAAACCTAGTTGTTTCGTTATTTAGTATGGCTCCGTTGGCTGTGCTTTCAGATGTCGACCTGGTGCGTTCATACCTGCGCGATATCGGTCGAGTGCCGCTGCTGAGCCATGAGCAGGAGATCACGCTGGGTCGTCAGGTGCAGGAGTTGATGTCTTTAGAGCAGCTTGAGTCTGAACTGGAAGCTAAAAAAGGTGAGCCAGCGAGTCGTCAAGAGCTAGCGAAGGCAGCTGGATTGAGTGCGTTGCAGCTCAAGAAGAAGTTGCAGAGCGGACGACGTGCGAAGGAGCGGATGGTGTCTGCGAACCTGCGCTTAGTGGTGAGTGTTGCCAAGAAGTACACCAAACGGAATATGGAGCTGCTTGATTTGATCCAAGAGGGAACGATCGGCTTGGTGAGGGGAGTAGAGAAGTTCGACCCAACCCGTGGCTACAAGTTTTCGACCTATGCGTATTGGTGGATTCGTCAGGGGATCACGCGTGCGATTGCGGAGAAGAGCCGGACGATCCGTCTGCCGATCCACATCACGGAGATGCTGAACAAGCTCAAGAAAGGCCAGCGAGAATTAAGTCAGGAGATGGGGCGCACGCCAACAGTGAGCGAACTTGCAGAGTTTGTGGAGTTGCCCGAGGAGGAGGTGAAGGATCTGATGTGCCGTGCCCGTCAGCCGATGAGTTTGGAGATGAAGGTGGGAGATGGGGATGAAACGGAGTTGCTTGAGTTGCTTGCGGGGGAAGAGGAGTTACCGAGTGAGAAGGTGGAAGTGGATTGCATGAAAGGCGATTTACGTACCTTGCTAGAAAAGTTGCCCGAGCTGCAGGGTCGTGTGCTGCGGATGCGTTATGGAATCGACGGAGGCGAGCCGATGAACCTCACCGGGATTGCTAAGACTTTAGGAATGAGTCGCGATCGAACACGCCGTCTGGAGAGGGAAGGCTTGGCGTTGATGCGAACCTCTTCGTTTGAGCTTGAGGCTTATATGGCGGTTTGAAACTTGTTTTTTAGTTTTCTGAGAGTCGACAACCAAAGCTAAGGTTTAGGGATTATTCCTGGATTAATTTATCCCAACTCTCGTCCGTATTAGTTGCATATTCTCTTCCCTTTGTCATTATCTGTTTAGCATGGGATGAATATAGCTTAGTTGGATCATTGCTAAATCTTCGTGCTAATCGATAGATAGCTATTGTGGAATCAGAGCATTGATGAATCGCAGAGACTTGTATTGTGGAGTAGTTTCTTTCCCCTCTATCGATTGTTATTCTTTATGCCCATGTTTAGGTGGTTCGTGGAGTAAGGGTTTGCAGCATGCCATTTGTGATCTTGCGAGGGCTGAAGGTTCGCCTTATCAGGCTCATTAAGGCCTTGATATCAGATGCGCTTAAACGCTCGTCTTTGATCAATGTCATCAGTAGACGACTACGCAAAGTGGATCCATCTGGGCCAAGTAGCAGTTTTAGGCCTGCTCCTGCTACAGGGATTAGTTCTGCATCTGGTGCTACAGCGTCTTGGCTTATCACTTTCAGTAAACTTTCAATTCGCTCCAGGCGCAGGTGCCCATTATTATCAAAAATCACCTCCATCAGTTTCTCTCGCATCTCCATTGAGTCTCCTGCCAGTAGACGTTTGGCCACATATGGGTAGGCAATTGCGATGATCTTGAAGTCTGGATCTAGCCTTAATGCAAGACCTTCTTGACTAACAACAGCTCGGATGATCAAGGCAAATCTCGCCGGGACTCTGAAGGGGTAATCGAACATCAGTTCTGAGAAACGATCGGTGATAGCCTTGAAGTTGAAGGACTCCACTGATTCACCAAGAGAGCCACCAAGTACTTCTTCTAGTGCCGGTATGATTGTCGTTAGATCACTTGTTAGACTAAGGAAGCCCAGCTTTTGAAAGTCTTTAGCTAGCGCATTAAAATCGTTGTTGATTAGGTGAACTACTGCTCCAGTAAGAGTGAGACGATCGTCATCACTAATTGAATCCATCATGCCGAAATCGCAGTAGGCAAGATGGCCCATCTTTTTACTTTGACCACTGAGGGCAAAAATGTTGCCTGGGTGAGGATCAGCATGGAAATAGCCGAACTCAAAAAGTTGTTGAAGACCGCTGATGACGGCGGTCCTGATCAGTGCTGTTGGATTAAGAAGTTGGGCTTTTAACTCCTTGCGGTCTCGTAGCTTCGTGCCCTCGATCCAGCTTGTGGTTAGTACACGGCGGGATGACAACAATCGCTCCACCCTCGGGACCGTCACCGTTGGGTCTTTGGCGAAAAGAGCCGCAAATCGTTCAGCATTGTTAGCTTCTTGTTCGTAATCAATCTCCTCAAATAGGCTGCGACCGAATTCATCAATGATGTTGCCTAGTCCAAAGCCCAGGTTGAGCGGGAGCACTGGTGCTGACAGCACGCCGAGCAGGCGGATAATGACGAGATCGCGGCGCAAGATGAACGCCAGTTGAGGACGTTGTACTTTCACGGCTACCCATTGATTGCCGTGTAGGCGAGCTTTGTAGACCTGGCCCAGGCTGGCTGCAGCAATTGGTTGGCTAGGAAACTCTTCAAAGAGTTGACTAGCTGGAGCCCCAAGATCTTCTGCCAACGTGGCTAGGGCCGTGGCATGGTTGAAGGCGGGCAAATTGTCTTGGAGGCTGGTGAGTTCCTCGAGCCATTCACGCTTGATTAGGTCTGGTCGGGTGGAAAGGGCTTGGCCCACCTTGATAAAGCAAGGCCCGAGGTTGGTGAGGGTGATGAGCAGTTTTTTTGCGAGCCTTTTTTGTGCCTCTTCGTCGTTGTTAGAGCCCTGAGCCAGCACTCTCACCGCCAGTGTGAGCAGTGAGGTGAGCACATGAATCAATCGAGGTATCCACACCCAGGGCCTGGCTAGCAACCAGAGCAGATCCTGATTGGCGTCGTAACGCATCGGGGCTTTGCGGGATGCTGAAGCGGACGATGGATTGGAGCTGTTCAACAGACCGCCCGGGCACGTTGATCATCAGACTTTAGAAACGGCGATTCACCTTCATGGGCTTTCTTCCCCTGTTGACTCGCGACCGTGGTCGCAGCTTGCATCTCCCCGCTCATGGTCGTGGGGCTGGCTTGCCTGATGATCTGCGTGCAATGTTGCGCCATCGAGCTGGCATCTGGGATCTGCCGGAACTTCCTGAGTTGGGTGGGCCATTGATGCAGCAGGGGGCGGTGGCAGAGAGTCAAAGGCAGGCAGCGATTGCTATTGGGGCTGAGCGGGGTTGGTATGGCGTCAATGGCGCGACAGGCCTCTTGCAGGCTGCTCTCTTGGCAATAGCAAGGCCTGGACAGGCTGTGTTGATGCCTCGCAATGTCCATCGCAGCCTCATTCAGGCTTGTGTTTTGGGCGATCTCACGCCTGTCTTGTTTGACCTGCCTTTCATGGTTGATCGGGGTCATGTGTTTCCCCCTGATGGACCTTGGTTGAAGGACGTTTTGAATGAACTTCCCATCGCTGGTGTTGAGATCGCTGCAGCTGTGTTGGTGCATCCCACTTATCAGGGCTATGCGACGGATCTCAAGCCCATGGTTGTTGAGCTTCATTCTCGGGGTTGGCCGGTATTAGTGGATGAGGCTCATGGTGCTCATTTCGCCAGTCGGGTGGATGCATCATTACCTGATTCTGCGATCACAGCAGGTGCTGACTTAATCGTCCACTCATTGCACAAATCTGCTGCCGGTTTGACTCAGACGGCAGTGCTTTGGAGTCAAGGGGATCGCGTTGATCCCAAAGCTGTCGAGCGCAGTCTCGGCTGGTTGCAAACCACCAGTCCAAGCGCACTCTTGCTGGCTTCTTGTGAAGCGTCGCTGAGTGACTTGTGCAAGCCTGCAGGCCTGCACAAGCTGGGAACGCGCCTCAAGGATGCTCGCGAATTAGCGGTTCAACTTCGTCAGTTGGGATTGCCTTTGCTTGAAAACCAGGATCCCTTGCGGCTGATTTTGCACACCGCTGCAGAGGGTATCAGCGGACTTGAAGCAGATGCTTGGCTGATGGCCAGGGGGCTGGTGGGCGAACTTCCAGAACCAGGCTGCCTAACGTTCTGTCTTGGCTTGGCGCCCCAGCGTGGATTGGTCAGGCTGATGCATCGTCGCTGGCGGGGACTCCTTGCGGTCCAAGGTAAGGGCCTACCCTTGCCAGTCTTTACGCCCCCGCCACTGCCGCGCATTACAGCACCAGCAATGGCTTGTGGCTTGGCTTGGCGCGCTCAAAGTCGGAGAGTGTCGATTGCTGATGCGGTAGGGAGAGTCGCGGCGGAGTTAATCTGTCCCTATCCTCCAGGTATTCCCTTGCTAGTGCCGGGTGAGAAGCTGGATCACAGACGTGTGGACTGGCTTTTACAGCAGCAGAACCTTTGGCCCGAGCAGATCGCTGGTACGGTAAAAGTTCTGGCCTTGTAAGACCATCAATGGTGCGGGCGTGAGAGCAGAGGCCTTTCGATGGAGATTGGTTGCAGCCGGATCTTCCAGCCAGCGGATTAGCAGTGGCCTGGCTGCCGGAGCTTTCGGTTTGGTGGTGGTTGCTTTAGGGGGTTGGTGGTTCACGGTTGGTTTGGGTGTGATCGTGCACCTTGCTTTGCTTGAGTTTTTCCGCATGGCGAAGTTCACCGGAATCAGGCCGGCGACGAAAACGACTCTTGTGGCCTGTCAGTTGTTGCTGATCAGTACACAGTGGGGAGTGGTTGGCGGGTTGCCATCTGATCTTGCTGCAGCAGTGCTGCCTCTCTCTGGAGCCGCCATTTGCGGTTGGTTGTTGCTTCAGCCGATCACCGGCTCCATTGCCGATATCGCCGCCTCGATCTTTGGGTTGTTTTACTTGGGTTTTTTACCCAGTCATTGGTTGAGATTGCGTAATTTGAGTGCTATCGATCTTGCTCCTGGGCTGGGTCAGCTTCCTGGCTGGTGTGCAGGCTGGTTGACTTCTGGGATGGCGATCACTTTGGTGGCTTGCCTGATGATCGTCGCTAGTGATATTGGGTCTTATGAATTGGGACGTCGTTTTGGACGCCTACCTTTATCTTCTATTTCGCCTGGCAAGACTGTGGAAGGTGCTGTCGGAGGCCTGTTTTGCGCAATGACTATAGGGGCAGTTGCCGGTGAGCTTTTGGCTTGGCCATTGGGGTTTTTGCTGGGCGTGCTGCTTGGAGTTTTGGTTGCATTATTTGCGCTGGTTGGAGACCTGATCGAGTCGATGATGAAACGAGATGCGGGTCTTAAGGATTCTGGTGATGCGCTGCCTGGTCATGGCGGCATCCTTGATCGCATTGATAGCTATCTCTTCACTCCTGCAGTGGTGTATTACGCAGTAACGCTGATCCTGCCTGTCATGAGTTAATGCGATCAGGGTTTTACTGATGCGCGACCCTTGAGGTGAAGTTGTCCACCGTTCAGAACGGCTTCTTCAATGTGAATAGCAGGGTCCATGGGTAGTGAAGCTTCTAAATCCACATCCTGGTGTCTAATCAGCACGGTTCCTTGATTCGCTCTGATTAGAAAACGTCGTCTTGCAGGTTCTTGTTGACCAATCACTGGAGCCTGTAATTCCAAGGTGTCGTTGTTGATTTGAAGTCCTCCAAGAGGCGTTATGCCAATGAGCTCTTCTGCTAGCCAATCCCCAAGCCATCTCCATGGATCTGATAGCAGGACTTGATTGAGGTCTTTTTCCGTGATTGATACAGTTCCCTGAAGATCGAAGCTTTGCTCGAGAGTCACAGCCTGGGCTGATTTGCCGAGATTCATGTTCAGCCTGAGGGGGCTGCTTTTTAATTCGGCGTAATGCAATGGCAGGCCTTGAAAGATCACCTCCTTGGCCATGAGACTGACTCCTGAAAGACGACCTCTCAAGAGCTCCAGAGCAGATCCGTGCAGTTCCAGCTTCAGTTCACCAACGGCATCGCATTGTCGGCTGACCCAAATCTTTAGACCATTGGCGAGGAGTTGCAGTAAAGGGCCGCTACTGGTGGTGGTGGATGAAGGACCTCCCATTGCTAGGACAAAGCTTGAAGCCAGCGTTGGGCGACAATCTTGGGATGGTCGAGATGTGGTAAATGGCCGCAGTTGTCAAGTTCTTCCACTTGAGACCCCAGCAGGGTGAGGGCTTCCCGTCTCTGAGGTCCATTTAGAATACGGTCGTTGGCACCCCAGATCACATGAAGTGGTTGCTGGGGTAACGGTGTTCCGCAATTGGCGATCCCTCCACTGCGGGCAAAGGCAGCTAGTGATCTCCTCCAGCCTGATACCTGTAGATGAAGGGAAGCGATTTGTTCCTCAGCATCTCCGACAGAGTTTTTGGGATCAGCGAAGGCTTGGCGGCAGATACTGCGACGCACGGCCGGTTGACTAAGGATCCATGCGCCCAGTTGATCTAGGCCTGGAGGGATAGGTTTTGGCCGTCCTGTTAATCCTGCAGGCGAAAGTAAGAGCAAGCGGTTGATTTGTTTTGGATGACGTCGAGCAAGCTCCATGGCAATAGCACCTCCCATTGATGCTCCGATGACTCCCACTGAAGTATTAGAGGGCAGATGGGCTAGCAGTTCATCGAGGTGACGGATGAGCGCCTCTTGTCCATAGTCAGCTTCAGGGGGACGGGGAGTGAAGCCAAAACCATACAAATCCGGAATCACAAGCTGATGGTGAGGGCTTAATAACGGAGCTAGGCGTCGGAATTCAAGGAAGCTGCTATCAAACCCATGCAGCAGCAGCACTGGAGCTCCCTCGCCAGAGATGGCTACTGGGTAGGACTCAGGCTCTGAGTTCGAGCATGGGACAAGCCCCGGTAAAGCCCACCACTGAACTTGATTGGCCAGGTCACGGGCTAATGGATCCAGAAGTTGTGGTGTGAGCTGACGTAAAAGGGTTTCTGACGAGGCGATTGTTTGAGCTGCCATTCCAGTTTTGAGGTTCAAGAGGCTGCCATTCGCTTGGTGACTGTGGATTCGACGGGGACCGGGCCATTGTCGCTAGCGCCGAGGAGTGCTTCGAGTAGGGCGCTGGAATTGACGGGAAACGGCAGTTGGTATAGGTCAGAGCCTTTTTGACAGGCGAATTGGCAGACCTCATGCAGCTCGTGAAGACTCAAATTGGATAGGCCCAGATCCTCAAGATTTACAGGCAGATCAAGTTCTTTGAGGAATGGAATCAGCTGCCGCCTTGCTTGTCCGGCCAGTTGATGGCCTCCAATAATCTCCTCAAGATGCAACTGTACGAGAATCCCGTAACCCACCTTTTCTCCATGAAGGACCTCATGGCAATCTTTTAATTGCGTGAGTGCGTTGTGTACCGCGTGGGCAGCGGCAGTACGGCAGCGAGAACCCCCAATCCCTCCGATCAGCCCTGCAGTTAGTGCGCAGGCTTCGGCAACCCTGATCCAGGCCAGGCTGTTTTGATCTTTCAGCGCTTCAGGCCCATCAAGCAGCAGCTGATCGCGCAAGACCCTTGCCATCTGCACAACTTGTTGAATTAAGCCATCGTTGCTGGAGCCATTGCTGACAGACGCTTCGTACCATTTGGCGATTGCATCTGCGATGCCGCTTGCGAGAGTCCTAGGAGGAGCCTGACGCACGAGACCATGATCAAAGATCATCAGATGTGGACATCGATCCAGAACTTGATCGCGTTGAAAAGCACCTGTTGGTGAATAGATATTGGCGAGGGCGGTCCAACCGGCACAGGTGGCTGCACTCAGTGGAACTGTGATGCATGGGATGCTTAGCCGATGGGCCAAAAGCTTCCCGGCATCTAGCACCTTGCCCCCACCTGCGGCAATCACACCGTCACAGGAGTTGTCCAAGGCAAGAGCATTGATCCGCTTGAGATCCATCTCGCAGCAATCGTGCTTGAGCTCAGCAGAAACTGTGTTGAGTCCAAGGTCTCTGAGGTTGTTGAGTAATCCCTGGCGTAACTCAGCCGTGGCGACGCTGCGTCCAAGAAGTAAAGGTGAGCGGCAAATCGAGGCAATGAGTTGATGGCTTTCTTCCCACGCCCTTTCACCCCTAACAACCTTTGCGGGGGCGATGGAGTGAGCGCAGTGAGAGACCTCCTCAGGTAAATTGTTTTTGTTCATTGATGTTGGAGAGGTGTCAGACGCCTGCTCCAGCGAGTTCCGGTGTGGCAGCGGTTTTGCTGACATGGCGTACAACGATTTGCTTGTTGTCATCCACATCCATCTCCGCAGCATCACCGTCCTTGATGCGGCCAGTAAGCACTTCCTCGGCAAGACTGTCTTCCATGAGTCGCATGACAGCCCTTCGTAGCGGCCTCGCTCCATAAGAGGGGTTGTATCCCTCTTCCACTAGTCGTTCTTTGAATGCATCTGAAACAGTGAGAGTGATCCCTTTGTCTTGCATGCGAGAGAACACTTCTTGAAGCATGATCTCAGCGATTTCTTTCACCTCATCTCTGCTGAGTTGGCGGAAGACGATAATTTCATCGAGACGGTTCAGAAATTCAGGACGGAAGTATTGTTTTAGTTCTTCGTTGACAAGGGATTTGATTCGGTTGTATTGACTGTCTTCTGCATTTTCACCTGAGAATTCGAAGCCCAGTCCTCCGCCTCCTTTCTCAATCACTTTTGAACCGATATTCGAAGTCATAATGATCAAGGTATTCTTGAAGTCCACTGTTCTTCCTTTGGAGTCAGTGAGTCGACCATCTTCCAATAATTGAAGCAGCAGGTTAAAAACATCTGGGTGTGCCTTTTCGATTTCGTCGAAGAGCACAACGGTATAAGGTCTGCGACGAACAGCTTCGGTGAGTTGTCCCCCTTCGTTGAACCCCACATAGCCAGGAGGTGATCCGATCAGCTTGCTGACCGTATGTCGCTCCATGAATTCCGACATGTCTAGTCGGATCATGGCTTCTTCGCTACCAAAGAAGTAGGTGGCGAGAGCTTTGGTTAGTTCGGTTTTGCCCACGCCAGTAGGGCCTGAAAAGATGAAACTGGCAATGGGGCGATTGGGGTTTTTGAGGCCCACCCTGGCTCGACGGATGGCTTTCGAGACTGCTTTGACGGCTTCATCTTGGCCAATCAGCCTCTGGTGGAGGGTTTCCTCCATGTTTAGGAGCTTCACTGATTCGCTTTCGGTGAGCTTTTGTACAGGTACTCCGGTCCAAGCCGCCACGATGTTGGCAATATCTTCTTCTGTCACCAGTGGTGTGGTGAGGTGAGGAATTAATGCAGCTGTTGTGTCTTTTTCAGGTTGAGGCGTTGGCGTCTCATCGCTGGAACGAACAGCATTTTCCGCCTCAGCGGGGGTCGATTCCTCACTGCCTTGGCGACTGCTTTGAAGCAGAGTGCGGATCCTCTCTCTTAGCTCAACTTCTTTTTCACGTAATTCTCCGGCTTTGGCGAAGTCCTGATCACGAACGGCATCTTCTTTTTCCTTTTGAACCTTGCGTAATTCTTTGTCAACCTCTTTTGCCGCAGGGGGGAGTTTGGAGTTAAGCAAACGCACGCGGCTGCCAGCTTCATCGATTAAGTCGATGGCCTTATCCGGCAGGAAGCGGTCAGAGATATAGCGATCGCCTAGGTTTGCTGCGGCATCTAGGGCTTCGTCTGTGATTTTTAGGCGGTGATGCTGTTCGTAGCGCTCCCTTAATCCTTGCAGGATCTCAATGGTTTCAGCGATCGATGGCTCGCCAACCATGACCGGCTGAAATCGGCGTTCTAGGGCAGCATCCCGTTCGATGTGTTTTCGATATTCGTCAAGAGTGGTGGCACCAATGCACTGCAGTTCTCCTCTAGCTAGCGCTGGTTTGAGAATGTTGGCTGCATCGATGGCACCTTCTGCAGCGCCTGCCCCAATCAGTGTGTGCACTTCATCGATGACCAGGATCACGTTGCCTGCGGCTTTGATTTCTTCCATGATCTTTTTGAGCCGTTCTTCGAACTCTCCCCGGTATTTGGTTCCAGCAACTAGCAGGCCGATGTCGAGGGTTAGAACCCTCTTCTCTTCAAGGATGTCGGGAATATCTCCCTGTTGGATGCGTTGAGCGAGGCCTTCAGCAATTGCTGTTTTCCCAACTCCAGGCTCTCCAATCAGTACAGGGTTGTTCTTTGTGCGTCTTCCGAGGATCTGAATAACACGATCGATTTCATTTTGTCGCCCGACAACAGGATCAAGTTTGGATTCATTGGCTAGCTGGGTCAGGTTGCTGCCGAATTCATCAAGTGTGGCTGTCTTCGTTGAGCCTTTGCCTCCACCTCCGCCTGCAGTGACCTCGGCGGTTTCTCCGAGCATGCGGATTACTTGGGTGCGCACCTTTGCTAGGTCTACACCAAGGTTTTCGAGGACTCGGGCTGCTACACCCTCTCCTTCTCGGATGAGACCAAGCAGTAAATGTTCTGTACCGATGTAATTGTGGCCAAGTTGTCGGGCTTCTTCTAGAGAGAGTTCTAGTACGCGCTTTGCTCTGGGAGTAAAGGGGATTTCTACTGCGACGAAGCCTGAACCACGGCCAATGATCTTTTCAACTTCAACGCGGGCGTCTTTAAGGTTCACGCTCATTGACTTGAGAACTTTCGCTGCCACACCTGTGCCCTCACCGATCAATCCCAAAAGAATCTGCTCGGTGCCCACGAAATTATGACCAAGACGCCGGGCCTCTTCCTGGGCCAGCATGATCACCTTGATGGCCTTCTCGGTAAACCGCTCGAACATGGTCCGGGGCACGTGAATCTATCTCTAACCTATCAGGGTTGGTGTTGGAATGTGAGCTGTTGGATTATTTGGCCTAGTCCCTTTGCTGCAAGGGAGTTAGTGGTTTCAATAGTAACAATGAAGTAGCTAAGATGTTTGTCTTCGTTGTATTTCCCGGACGGTAATCCGTACTTATTCAAATCTTTTGTCTTGGCTCAGCCTGCTTCCCTAAGCTTCGCCACTGGATCAGAGCATCTTGGCCGTTGCTGTAATAGTGATGACGACATCCTGCTGTCTTGAATCCGCAGCTTTCGTAAAGCCCTCTGGCCGCCGAATTGTTTCTGGCAACTTCGAGTGTGGCGTGGATGGCTCCTGTTCGTTGACCTTGCTCGAGCAACTTTGATAACAGCAGACGGGCAAGGCCTTGTCTGCGATGTTGAGGATGAACGCCTATTGCGGTGAGATGAAGTTCGTCTACCACTAGCCAGCCACAGGCCAAAGCAAGCAGTGTTGAAGACTTGAGCACTCCCATGCAGAGACTGCGGGAATCGATCAATTCCTGAATCCATTGCTGTTTGCTCCAGAGTCCATTGAGTGCGAGTTGATTCAGCTCCATGCACGCATTGATCTGTTCCGGCCCTAGATGGATGACTTCCATTGCTTGGATGTCGTGCTTCAACATGCCTAACCCCTTCCTTGGGGGGATTGATCCCTACATTGATCCCTCTAACTAATTTCCTCGTCTATCGCCATGATGTCATCCAGCCCCTATGAGCCTGGACGGGATCCCCTTAGCCCCAATTGCAACCTCGCGCCGATTACAACCGAACTTGATGCGCAATCACGCTTGATCGTTGGAGGCTGTCAACTGAGCGAATTGGCGGAGTGTTATGGCACCCCTCTCTATGTGCTTGATGAAGCCACTTTGAGGGCAGCTTGTCAGTCATACCGTGGGGCATTACAGCGTCACTATCCAGGGCCATCTCTTCCTATCTATGCCTCTAAGGCCAATAGCTCATTGATGATGAGCAGCCTGGTGGCTTCAGAAGGTTTTGGGTTGGATGTGGTCTCAGCAGGTGAGTTGCTTACCGCTTTGAAGGGAGGTGTGCCAGGCGATTGCATTGTGCTTCATGGCAACAACAAATCTGATCAGGAGCTGCTGCTTGCCTATCGCAATGGTGTCACAATCGTTGCTGATAATCAGCATGATCTGGATCGCCTCTCACAACTGGTGCCTGTTGGAGCAGATCCTGCAAAGTTGATGTTGCGTTTCACTCCGGGTATCGAATGCCATACCCATGAGTACATCCGCACCGGCCATCTTGATAGCAAGTTTGGTTTTGATCCAGATCAGCTTGAATCAGTTCTGAATCAGTTACTCGGCTGTCGCTGGGCACGCTTAACGGGACTCCACGCTCATATTGGATCGCAGATCTTTGAATTGGAACCTCATCAGGATCTGGCAGATGTGATGGCTGGTGCTCTGCAACTGGCTAGGCGCCTGGGTCATCCAGTCATGGATCTCAACGTTGGAGGAGGCCTAGGTGTCAGATATGTCAGCTCTGATGATCCACCTTCAATTGATAACTGGGTCAAGGTGGTTGCCGAGGCAGTGAATCAAGCCTGTCGTTCTCGCAACCTGGATTTGCCCCGGTTGATGTGTGAGCCGGGTCGCTCTCTGGTCGCTGCTGCCGGAGTCACCCTTTATCGGGTTGGATCACGCAAGACCATCCCAGGGCTGCGCACCTATCTTTCTGTCGATGGAGGGATGAGTGATAACCCCCGCCCAATCACGTATCAATCTCTCTATACAGCTTGCCTTGCTGACCGACCGTTGGCCTCGCCAGACGAGACGATCACTCTGGTTGGCAAGCATTGTGAATCTGGAGATGTTCTGCTTAAGGACCTTGCTTTGCCATATGCCAGCAGTGGAGACGTCTTGGTGGTGTTTGCGACAGGGGCTTACAACGTCTCTATGAGTTCTAACTACAACCGCATCCCACGACCTGCAGCGGTACTTGTTCATTCAGGCCACTCGGAGTTGGTGCAGAGGCGGGAGCAGCCAGAAGATCTTCTGCGATATGACGTTATGCCGGAACGATTTTTAGCGTTAGGCTGAGCAAGCAAGGCTGGGGAGTGGGAGTGAACTTGTGGGGGGTGGTAGATCCGCGCCTGCTCGATGTTTTGTTTGCTTCGGCCCTTGGCGTCTTGCTTTTTTCTAGGGTCAATGAGCGGCGCACCCTGTGGTTGTTGAGGGGCTACCTCTTTTTGGTTGCCTTGGCTTGGTTTGTGCAGCGCTTTGAAAATCTTCCGCTCACTTCAAAGTTGGTGGATGCGCTGGTTTTGGCTTGTTCTTTGTCATTAGCGATCCTTTGGCAGGGGGAACTGAGACGTTTGATGGAATTACTGGGAACAGGTCGTCTGGCCGTTCTTCTTGGCAATCCTCAGAACGAGTTACGGGCCACCGCCAGCACCGTTGCCCAGCTTACTGAGGCGGCTGGACGTTTATCTCAGAGCCGCCGTGGAGCATTGGTTGTTGTTGATATGGGTAGTGATCTTCGTCCAGAAGACTTCCTTAACCCTGGTGTGCTGATCGATGCCCAGCTAAGTAGTGAGTTGCTGCTGAATCTTTTTGCATCTGATACGCCCCTTCATGACGGGGCCGTACTTGTAAAGGGGAATCGGATCGTTTCTGCTGGTGTGATTCTGCCCCTCTCGCGGCAGGGCATCAGCCGTTATGGCACGAGACATTTAGCCGCTTTGGGGATAACAGAACGTTTTGATCGCTGTATTTGTGTGGTGGTTTCCGAAGAGACTGGAACATTGTCTCTTGCAAGCCAGGGCCGGCTTGAACGGCCTATCACCAGTAGTCGTCTGGAGGATTTGCTTAAGGAGTTGCTTGGTTCCTCATTAGGAGCAGCAGCTACGAAGGGGGCCTCTAGTCCAGTCAAAGCTTCGGCTGTTGCTACACAAGCTTCATCCAGGCTTAGCGTGAGCAGCTCTATCGAGGAACCACTCCCGTGAGCCGCCGTTCGGCCACTAGTTCAGGCCATCCAAAGGTCTGTGCATGTCCCTCGGGGCTTGATCCCTATCGGCTACCTAACCATGTGGCTGTGATTATGGATGGGAACGGACGCTGGGCCAAGGCCAGGGGGCTGCCTAGGATGGTTGGCCATCGCGCTGGCGTAGAAGCTCTCAAGAGAACCCTTCGTCTTTGCAGTGACTGGGGCATTGGCGCCCTTACGGCTTATGCCTTTTCTACGGAGAATTGGTCTCGCCCTGGAGATGAGGTGAATTTCTTGATGACTCTGTTTGAGCGTGTGCTGCAGAGGGAGTTGGAGTCACTTGAACGTGAAAAGGTACGGATTCGTTTCCTGGGAGACCTTGAGGGTCTCCCATCAGGTCTGCAGGAGTTGATCAGTGAGGCCACCGAGCTCACTGTTAGGAACAATGGCATTCACTTCAATGTTTGCACCAATTACGGTGGTCGACGTGAACTGGTGCTAGCGGCACAGAAACTTGCACAACGCGCTGCAAGAGGGGATCTTGATCCAACTTTGATTGATGAGAACAGTTTCGAGGCTGAGTTGCTCACAGCTGGTGAGGTTGATCCAGACCTGCTGATCCGCACCAGTGGTGAGCGACGGATCAGTAATTTTCTGCTCTGGCAACTCGCCTATGCAGAAATTCACGTCACCGATGTGTGCTGGCCTGATTTTGATGAAGTAGCTTTGACAAAAGCTCTTTTTGATTACCAGTCACGCTGTCGTCGTTTCGGCGGTTTGGATCCAATCGCAGCGAATCATCTGGGATCTTGACCGTTGGCTCCAGTCGTTCCATGACCGTGCTTATTGCCAAGGATCTCACCTTTGAACCCGTTGTTCATCGTTATGACTGGACAGTGGATGAGGTGCGGGAACTTTTGCAGCGACCACTAATGGACTTGCTCTGGCAGGCCCAGCTTGTGCATCGGACGGCAAACCCTGGCTATCGGGTGCAGCTGGCTTCTTTGCTCAGCGTGAAGACGGGAGGATGCCAGGAGGATTGCGCTTATTGCCCCCAGTCCATGCACAACAGTAGTGATGTTGAAGGGCAGCCCGATCTAGTGGTTCAGATCCAAACAGTGCTTGAGCGCGCACGGGCCGCCAAAGATGCTGGTGCGGATCGCTTCTGCATGGGATGGGCTTGGCGGGAGATCAGAGATGGTGCCCAGTTTGAAGCCATGCTTGCGATGGTGAGTGGTGTACGGGAGTTGGGACTAGAGGCCTGTGTTACTGCCGGCATGCTGACTGAAAAGCAGGCTTCTCGGTTGGCAGATGCGGGATTGACTGCCTACAACCACAATCTTGATACCAGCCCTGAGTACTACGACCAGATCATCACAACGCGCACATACCAAGAGCGAATCGAAACCCTTCAGAAGGTTCGTTCAGCTGGCATCACGCTTTGCTGTGGGGGCATCATCGGGATGGGGGAATCAACGCTGGATCGAGCCTCTCTTCTTTGTGTACTAGCCAATATCAACCCTCATCCTGAGAGTGTTCCAATTAATGGTCTGGTGGCAGTGGAGGGCACGCCATTGCAGGACCTCCCTGCGGTGGATCCTTTAGAGATGGTGCGCATGGTTGCGACGGCTCGAATTCTGATGCCTCGCAGTCGTGTGCGTCTAAGCGCAGGGCGTGAGCAGCTTGGTCGAGAGGCTCAGATCCTTTGTCTCCAAGCGGGAGCTGATTCGATCTTTTACGGCGATAGTTTGCTAACTACCAGCAATCCTGATGTAAAAACTGATCGCGAACTTCTCTCTCAGGCAGGAGTTCATGCGAATTGGGAGGAGAGTAACGAATGAATCTGCAAGATGATCAGACCTCTGCAGATCTATTTCAGGTAGCGACTTTCTATTCCTTTACTGCTTGGCCTGAGGTCACTATTGCCTGCTTATTGCAGGATCTGCTGAGCCTTGGGGATGAACATCAACTGATGGGAACTGTGCTGTTAGCAGAGGAAGGGGTGAATGGAACGATTTGTGGATCGGTTGGTGGTGTTAGCGCTTTGCTTGAGAGGTTAGAACGCGATTTGATCAAGGGTTTGTTTGAACTGAAAATTAGCTGGACGCCTGAGCAGGCTTTTCGTCGCTTCAAGGTTCGCCGTAAGGCAGAGATTGTGACCATGGGTCTTGCCGACCTGAATCCATCAAAGACGGTGGGGACTTATGTGGACGCTCATGAATGGAATGATCTAATTGATGATCCAGATACTCTTTTGATCGATACGCGAAATGACTATGAGATTGCGATTGGGGAATTTAAAGGAGCAATAAACCCCCAAACGAAGTGCTTCCGCGACTTTCCTGCTTGGGTAGAACAGCAGTTGCGTTCGATGGTTAAAGCACAAACTCCAGCACGAATAGCCATGTATTGCACAGGTGGTATTCGCTGTGAGAAGGCTACGTCTTATCTGATTGAGAAGGGCTTTACTAACGTCCATCATCTTCGTGGTGGCATCCTTCGTTATTTTGAGGAGGTATCTCAAGCTGAAAGTCGCTGGCAAGGAGAGTGTTTTGTTTTTGATCAACGTGTGGCTTTGAATCATCAGCTTTCACCTGGTGTCCATTGTCTTTGTCATGCCTGTGGAATGCCCCTCACCCCTGAGGATCAGACGATCAATAGTTATCTGCCTGGTGTTCAATGTCGCCACTGCGTGGATCAATTTAGTGATACGGACCGTATTCGCTTTGCTGAAAGACAACGGCAGATGGAACACAGTTCTAGGAAGTAGACAACACAGCGATGAAGAAAGTGTGTCTGTATGGTTTTTAGTTAGAGATTGGCTAAGTTTATGCCAAGAGCAGTTGAATATCTCCAAGCAGGTTTTCCAGTAATCTGGCTCTTGTTGAAGTGAAGTTTTTTCGTTGGCTACTCTCACGAAGGAATGCTAGTTAAATGTATGCATGAACAGTTGGTTTTGTTCGAGCAATGAATCTTGCAACGTTGAATGAATCGCTTGCTTGCATTGATTAGAGAAGTCTGGTTAGAGACTCAGTATTTTTCTTCCGGAACATCTTCGTGGAAAGTCAAGTAGCATGTGTGGCTCCAACTCTCATGGATTTAAGAGAGTTGGAGCCATACATTCCTAACTGATCTAAAGCAGTAAATAAGAAGCAAATTTTGAGGCTTTAAACTTGATTTGATCTCAGCTTATCTCCAATTCTTTGATTGTTTGCTCTGCCTTTGCGAAGGCCATGCTTAAGGTGTGATTGCATAGGCTCTAGCCCCATGTTCTTTAGGGTGGCATTTATTTTTTTGCGGCGTTGCTCTTTTAAGGCTCTATGAGATTGCCGTCCTTTTTGTTTACAGTTTCGAAAAGCTTCTGGTGTTTGGGCAGCATCAATACAGTTCTGGGAAGCATTGATGATGGCAATCCGATTGTCTGCACTACTTAGTTCCCATTCTTTGCGGGCCTCAAAAAGCTTCTGTTGCTGAGCTTCGCTAAGCTTGGCTCCAAAACTTTGGCCACCTTTGTTGGCGTCAGCATCGCGGACGACAAAGGCCGAACCAGTAAGGGCAAAACAAGGAATCAGCCAAAGGGCTTTGGAACGTATGGAAAAGTTCATCGAGAACTCCAAAAGTTGACCTTTTTATCTTGCGGGGTTGCGCATGGAAAAATCTGACCAGAAGCACTGCAAAGCATGACTAAGTTTGACCGTGGTCTTCAGGTAGACCTTTGCCCATAGGCCAGACAAAAATACGTGTTGCGATCAATGCCTTTGGGATTGTCCGTTGGTCTGAGTGTTAGCAAGGATCTGTGGGGGCTCAATAACGATGAAGTGCGATTGGTTTCGTTCTTTCATCTCTTTTGCTTCTTTGCTAGCAAGCAGTCTATTTATGCTCATCTTTCAGTACTAGATACCTTTCTACAACTTCAACCCTTCTCCACGCTTTGCTTAAATCCTGTTTTTGGTTGAATCTGGCGTCATGCCAAGAAATATGCCATGCCCTGATAACACGATGCCATTACTCAGCTTTTGGTGGCGCTATCCCTACTTGAGAGTGTTAGTGGTTGTGTTGTTGATGACTTCTCAACCATGCCCAATTTCAGCGCAGGCATCAACTTCCCTATCAGTGGCCCAATCAAGCTTGCGGCATTTAAGTGATCAGTTGCCGATTGTTGGTGTTTGGATGACCAATAGTCCGAGCCCTCTTTATTACAGCCGTAACTTGATGCATAAGGCGGTGAAAGATCTCTATCGCGCAGGCTTCACGGCGCTCTATCTCAATGTTTGGAGTCGGGGGTCTACCTTCCATCGCAGCAACTATGCCCCTGTAGAAGGGCCCCTTCAGAAAGCAGGCTTGGCTCTCGACCCTATTTGCACCCTGAGTCGAGAAGGTCATGCCCGCGGTATGAAGGTGTTGCCATGGTTTGAATACGGGCTGATGGAGCCTGATGACGCAGAGGTGGTTAAGCTTCATCCCGACTGGGTTCTTGCCAGAGCTGATGGCAACCCAGTTGTGAAGATGCATGGGAATCACAAGCGGGTTTGGCTTAATCCAGCCCATCCAGAGGTTCGTGCGCGATTCATTGGCGTAGTGATTGAGGTCATGAAGCGCTGCAAGATGGATGGCGTTCAGCTTGATGATCATTTTGCTTGGCCGGTGCAGCTTGGTTATGACCCTTACACCGTGGCTCTTTATCAACAAGAAACCGGCTCCTCTCCGCCCCGGGACTACAGCGACCGCTTTTGGATGCAATGGAGAAGGCGGAAACTGACCGGTTTGCTTAGAGAACTGAGGCAAGCATTGGAGAAGGAAAAGCTACCTGTCAACATCAGCCTTGCCCCTGGGCCTTTCAGATTTGCTTACAACAACTGGCTTCAAGACTGGGAGCTTTGGACTGTAGGCAAATTGATAGACGAGTTGGTTGTGCAGAACTACGCCTACTCGCTCAAGGGATTTGCGAAGGATCTCGACCAGCCGGCCTTACGCAAAGCACCTCAATTGGGTGTCCCTGTGCATATTGGTGTGCTGGCAGGATTCGGCAAACGCACCACGCCCATGCCGATTTTGGCTGAAAAGGTTCGAATGGCAGCTGAGCGCGGCCATGGAGTGATTTATTTTTATTGGGAGGGGCTCTGGGGACAGCACGCTGGCATCGAGGGTGGAATTCAGCGCCTCAGGCAGTTCAAGCAATTGCATGAGAAGAAAAACTAGGCTTACTTCTAGTGTTCTGGCTGCATGAGCGTGACCACTTCTCTGGTGTTTGCAGATAGCTCTGCACTGGCCAGTTGATTGATGGCCCGGTGCATCGCCTCTTTCCTTGAGGGAGCATAAGTTTGCCAACGACTGAACACTTTCACCATGCGTGAAGCAGTGATTGGGTTGCGTTGATCAATGGCGATGAGCTGATCAGCCATGAAGTTGTAACCACTTCCATCAATAGCGTGAAATACAGGTGGATTTGAAGCGAGACCACCAAGGAGAGCCCTTATCGCGTTGGGTGCCATTGGGTCAAAGCGGGGATGATCTAGCAACTGTTTGATTCGTTCAAGCCCATCTGACCGTGGAGTGGATGCCTCCAGAGCAAACCAGGTATCTAGGATCACTGGTCGATCTTGCCAGCGCTCGTAAAAGCTTTTGAGAGCTTCGTCTCGCTCAGTACATTCAACGGGTTGTAGTGCCCGAAGGGCCGCTCGAGCCAAAGACATCGAGGGTCCGCTGACTGCTTCAACTGCTTCCTTGCGAACTTCGCAATCACCAGCAGCCGCTAACCAGCTCCAGGTCAGTCCTGTGAGCATGCGTTCACCTTGTCCAGCTGGCCATTGAGCCCCCCAATTCAATCGACTACGTTCAAGCAGATTCTGGAGCGGATCTGAAAGCTTGACTCCCAACCATGACTTGAGTGATTGATAGACCTGATAGAGCATCAATGGATCGGCGACATCCTGGGCGGCCTCCAGTTCAGCTAGTCCTGGCATGCCAAATAACATCGCCAGAAAAGAGGGATCACTCTCTCCTCCACTGGTGATCAGTTGATTTAGCGCTAGAGCTAAACGTTCTTCAAGTGGCTTGTCAGCTTGCTTGCGAGCCCTTGCTAAAAGGATCTTTCTCCATAATCTCTGGCCTGCTTCCCATCGAGCGACGGGATCGTCGTCAAGAGCAAGTAGCTGTAACGATTCGTCGACTGAGACGTCCATCTGCAACGTGATCGGAGCTGAAAAACGACGAAATATCGATAGAGCCGGAGGCTTTGCTTGCCTTGGTAGATCCCTTAGTGAGACGCTCTGTGTGTCTTGGTCCAACACAACCAGTTTCTCTTCGCCGATGCGTCCATTTTGGCCGATCACGGCGAGGGCCATCGGAATGACTAGAGGTGCTTTTGAGGGTTGACCAGGCGTTGGTGGTGTGAATTGGCTGACCTCAAGTGTGAGTGTTCCGACTTGAGAATCCCAGTGGCGTTTGACGCAGACTTGAGGAGTTCCGCTTTGGTGATACCAACGCTGAAATTGATCAAGATCAAACCCAAGTTGTTCCCCATTTGCGCAGGCCCCTTCAGCAATGGAGTGGATAAAATCTTCTGTGGTGGCAGCAGTGCCATCAAAACGCTGCACATATAACGCCATTCCTGCCATGAAGCGTTGCTGCCCAAGCAGGGTGTGAAGCATGCGGATTAACTCCGCACCTTTTTCGTAAATAGTTGTGGTGTAGAAGTTATCAATTGCCTTGTACTCACTAGGTTTAACTGGATGAGATGTAGGGCCTGAATCTTCGCGAAATTGGGTGTTTCGCAGCATTGATACATCCTCGATGCGTTTCACTGCTTTTGAATGCAGATCCGCTGTGAAGCTCTGATCCCGAAATACAGTGAGACCTTCTTTTAGGGAGAGCTGAAACCAGTCCCTGCAGGTGATACGGTTGCCAGTCCAGTTGTGAAAATATTCATGAGCAACAACACTTTCGATTCGTTCAAGTTCACCATCGGTGGCACATTCGGAATCAGCCAATACAAGTTTTGAGTTGAATATATTTAAGCTCTTATTCTCCATTGCACCCATGTTGAAGTGGCGCACTGCCACAATGTTGTATTCATCCAGGTCGTACTCCAGCCCATAGACCTTTTCATCCCAGGTCATAGCTTTTTTCAGAGAATCCAAGGCGTGAGAGGTGTAGGGCTCATCTCCGTTTTCAACATGCAAACGCAATAGAACTGAGCGTCCAGATGTGGTTTTGAAATGAGCCTGAACTTCCTGAAGTGCCCCTGCAACCAAAGCAAAGAGATAGGCAGGCTTGGGATAGGGATCGTCCCAAATTGCCTCATGTCGCATTGGATCTTTAGCTAAAGGCCCTTTGCTCACAAGATTTCCGTTCGAGAGCAACACTGGATAGCGCGTCCGATCCGCCTCAATTCGTACTCGATAGCGACTGAGCACATCCGGACGATCAGGATGGAAGCAGATGCGACGGAAGCCTTCTGCCTCACATTGGCTTGTGAGCATGCTCTCGCTGGCATAAAGCCCTTCTAGTGAGGTGTTGTTGAAGGGATCAATTCGGCAGATGATCTTCAACTCAAAAGGATGAATTGGTGGCTGATGGAGAACTAACTCACTGCTAGATAGGCTGTAGGCATCCGTTGGTACAGAACTGCCGTTTATAACAATGGAGTCCAACTTCAGGTTTAACCCTTGAAGGACTAAAGGAACTTTGGTTGTCAAGGCAGGCTCGATCTGCATGGAGCTGGAGATCGCGATGTGCTGTTCTTCGACAACAACATCCAGTTCAATGTTAGGAATCTGGAAGGGATATGGCCTGTAATTTGCTAATCGGGTGGTTGCTGTTGTCATGGGGGAGTGATTGTTTGTAGAGATTTTTGAGCTTGAGCTTCCTCGCTAATTTCCTGATAACAGCAATTGAGATGTGCTAGCCATACCGCGGAACAATTTCTGCTGCTGCCTTGTACTTCAAGTTCGTTTGGGTAGCGATTGCCTTCTATGAAGATCTAGAAGATGGCTCAATTGGGCAGGGCCCAGGGGTTGATCCCTAAATCGGCACCGATGAGATGGGAGCAGGCAAAGCCACTAAAAGCAACTGCATTTAGGCCTTGGCCAGGGAAACAAGAGTCGCCGACGCAATAAAGCCCTTTGATTCCAGTGCGGTTAAAGGGCATGGTGAGAAGGCCTGGTAAACGACTTGAGGGGATTGGCCCATAGCTACCCTGAAATCGTCCTAGGAAACGTCGATGGCTACGAGGAGTGCCCACCTCTCGGTGAACGATGGCTTGACTTAGGCCAGGCAGGATTTTTTCGAGTTTCCTGATTAGACGATCAGCATCAGCTTGCTTTTTGCTGTTGTAGGTCGCAGGGCTTAGGTCTTGCCATGCCTGCATTGAGGATGGTGTGAAGGCGTGGACGATGTGATGCCCCTCTGGCGCCAGGGATGAATCCAGGAGAGTCGGCATAGAGACGAATGCGACACCCTGTTCACTCTCCATTTCATCCCAGCTTTCTAGGAGCAGATGGTGGCAGTGGCTGTTGGCTGGAATGGCATCGTTACGGACTCCAAGGTGAAGAGAGAGGAAGGATGGCGAGGGCACATAGCGGCGTCGCCAGGTCTGCTCCGCTGCGGGTGTGTGTTCTGCATCCACCAGGGCCTGTTTGGACCCCTCACCGCTGAATGTGTCCCAGCGAGTGGCGTTGGATATCACCCTGCGGGCGTGGATGATTTCTCCATTTGCTAGCTGTACACCAACAGCACGATTATCTTTCAGCACCACTCGTGTGACCCGTGCCTTGTAGCGGATCTCACCACCATGACGTTGCATGCCTTTGACGAGTTTTTGGGCTATCACACCAACGCCTCCTCTGGGGTAGTTGATGCCACCTGCATGGCGATCTGAAAACACCATGCCAGCATTGATCATCGGTGTGAGGTCGGCAGGCATCACTGACCAGCAGAAGCATTCAATGTCGATGAACCGCAACAGTTCTGGGTCTTTGATGTGACGCCTGGCTACATCACCCACGTTGACGGGCAACCAGCGCGCAAGACCGAGACAGGCCAGGGGGGACTTGAAAAAAACTTTGGCCAGATAAGTGGGATCCTCGATCGATAGCAGTGGCATTGCATCCAGGCAGTTGAACACTTGCCAACAGATGTCGTAAAAGTGACGGATCCCCTTCGCTTCGTGGGGGAAGCGTGCGGTGAGATCAGCAATGAACTGCTCGTATTTCCGATCAACTGCGAGCTCTAATCCTCCAGGAAGGTGGTAGGCGAGTTGGGCGGGGTCCGGCAGGGTGTCACAGTGCTCCCCCACATCGGCCAAGGCTCGGGTTAGCAGGTTGGTGTATCCCTTTTCTCCGAACCCGAAGATCATTGATGCACCTACATCAAAGGTGTAGCCCTCTCGCTGGAATGAGCCGCTACTACCACCTGGGATTGTGTAGCTCTCCAGAACAAGAACCTTGGCACCTTTGACAGCTAGCTGACTGGCGGTGACCAGGCCGCCGATGCCCGAACCGATAACCACAGCATCCCAAGGCTGTGTTGCGTCTTTTTCGATGCGGATAGGTTCCATGGCATGGTCTCAACAGCTTGACGCTAAGGGCTTGTATGCAACTCTGAACCCGTCAACTCTGACTGTGAAGTTTGCGGCAGCTTTGCTGGAGAGATTAAAGAATCAGTTTGATGCTTGCCCTGCTCGAGACGATGATGAACTCCCTATCTGGACAGGGGCCTTTCTCGTGCCCCATTGTTGCTGGGCTTCCTCAAGCATCTTGAGCGCCCTATCTCGGTAGGCACCGTAGCGTGCGCGTTTAGCGTGGATTCGCTCTGCAAGTTCTGGCAGAAGGCCGAAATTTGCGGGCATCGGCTGGAACTCACCTTTGCGGCCCCTAAAGCAGTCGCTGTCACTCACAAAGTGTGTAAGGGCACCGATCATTGTTGTAGAAGGAAGCGTAATGGTGTTGAGACCCATTGCCAATCTCGCTGCATTGTTTCCAGCAAGCCAGCCTCCAGCTACTGCAGCGGTATAACCCTCTGTGCCGGTGATCTGTCCAGCAGCGAGGAGGTTGGATCGTTTGCTGAATTGCAGGGTTGGTTCAAGTAGCTGCGGGGCTTCGAGAAAGGTATTGCGGTGCATGACCCCAAAACGCACGAATTCAGCCTGGTTCAGGCCTGGAATCATTTTTAGAACTCGCTTTTGTTCGCTCCATTTGAGATTGGTCTGAAAGCCCACCAGATTCCAGAGACGACCCTCGTGGTCTTCTTTGCGCAGTTGCACAACTGCATAAGCCCGCTTGGAGCGACGCACGTCTCGATCATTGAGATCGCCCCAACGGGGATCCCAGAGTCCGATTGGTTTGAGTGGGCCATAGCGCATTGTGTCTTCGCCGCGACGAGCAAGCTCTTCGATTGGTAGGCAGCCCTCGAAAAACTTGGCAGATTCCTTATCGAACTCTTTGAGTTCGGCTTGCTCAGCATTGAGCAGTGCTTCCCGAAAGGCAAGGTATTGCCCTTTGTCCATCGGGCAATTCATGTAGTCAGCGTCACCTTTGTCGTAGCGGCTTGCCCGAAATGCCAGCGTGAGATCGATACTTTCGCCTTCGATAATTGGACTGGCGGCATCAAAGAAGTGGCATTCGCTACGGCCGGTGAAGGTGCGTAGGTTTTCTGCAAGCAATTCACTGGTCAGAGGACCCGTTGCCAGAACAGTGATTTGTCCTTCATCTGGAAGGTGTTCCTGCTCTTGACGCTCGATCGTGATGTGTGGATGGGCAGAGAGTTCTTTGGTAAGGGATTCACTGAAGGAAGCCCTATTGACAGCTAGTGCACCACCAGCAGGTACGGCGTGGCTATCGGCTGTGCGGATCACGATTGAGCCCAGCCGGCGCAGCTCTTCCTTGAGTAGGCCGGCCGCACGATCGCTACTCAGAGCACCAAAGCTATTACTGCAGACCAGCTCTGCACATTCACTGCTGTAGTGAGCTGGTGAGTGCTTGATCGGCCGCATCTCTATCAGCCTGACAGGCACGCCTGCTTGTGCTATTTGCCAAGCAGCTTCGGAACCAGCCAGGCCAGCTCCTATGACAAGCACAGTAGGGAGGGAACTCAAGAGTTCAGGTCATTCGGGATTTGGCCTGAACTCGAGCTTAGGTAGTGGCCATTTGGGGATGGCCATTGCGGATTTTTAGCCTTTGTTTTTGCTGACAAGCCCCAAGCCCTGTTGCTTTAAAGCAGCACCGCGGATGTTGATAAAGGCCCAGGTGGCGGCAAGTAAAATAGGGAGGAGAACGATGAGAATCATGAGAGGGCTGATCGCTTAGTGGATTTTGCAGAGAACCGATTCTACGGACTTACATAAGGCCAAGCATGCTTGGCCTCAGCAGCTGATCGAATTTTCATCAACCACTTTAGGTCCTTAATCTTCAGTTGATGCGGTGGCTGCATGGATACTTTGCCAAGGTGTCCTTTTTGCTCGATAGGCTGCATGATAATTTTTCATGCGTGCCTGAATGGCATGCCCAAAGGGCGGGTCGCTAGCTCAGCGGTAGAGCATTCGGCTTTTAACCGACTGGTCCTGCGTTCGAATCGCAGGCGACCCACTTCAGTCAGGCCAGTCAGTTTCGGCGAAAGTGCCCTTGCTGACTGGTTTTTTTCTTGCCCTGAAGAGCCATCAAAGACTTCGGAGTACTGCGTTGGGAATCGGCTCATGTCGAGCATTGCGATAAGGACTTTGGCAGGGGATAGGAAGAATCAACCCTTATCTTGAGGGGTAAAATCGTATTAAAAGGAACAATGGCGACAGCCGCTGAAAAACGAGAGGACATCAAAAGCAAGCTCCAAATTCTGCGCAAGGAATTGCGGGATATCCATTCGAAAGTGATGGAGGAAAGCACGATGCCCGAACCCGGCGAGGTGCGTGCCTCGATGGCCAAATTGGAAGAGCTGCTTGAAGTCCTTGAACCCAAGTCAGCGAAGAAGTCGAAGAAGTAAACCACATGAGCTGACATTCCTGAGAGGATTTTTAAAGACCACTAGGACTTCGCCACTGTCTTCGTCATCTTCGATGACCTAGCTCCAGCTGTATGCGTCGAGAGCTACGAGTGGATTTTTGATGAGGACTGGCTTGAGTTGCGTCGCATCTTCGAAGGCTCTTGCAACTTCTGCTTTGACTGGCTTGTCGGAGTCAATGGCTATTGCAACGTCATCGTTCTGGGAGTTGAGTCATTTGATTTCTTTCGATCATCCTTGATTCGTTTGTTGATCCAGTTCTCGGCTCTTGCTCACATCCACTCTGGTCTTTAGCTCCCCCGGCTTGAGTGCCATATCCCAAGCTCAAACCTTTTGATAGCTTCAAATGCCTAGCTTAGGTGGCTTCGGAATACCTAAGGCAACGGGATAAACCCCTTTGGTTGAGGGGGAGTGGATCGCGTTCGTGTCAATGGACGCGTAAGTTTTGTCGTACTGTTTTGTTGGAGCAGCGCATCTCAGGGTTTCCATCCGGCTTTTGAAACTGGCTGGCCCTGCGTTCGAATCGCACACGACCCATCTCAATCACACCAAGGGGCTAGGGCCAAAAAGCTTTGGCCCTTTTGCGTTTGAACGCTGTGGTTGTAGTTTTGTTGAGATTGTTGTGGTCAGCTTGCAAAACTCGTGCGTGCCTTGTCACTCCTGAGCGACTTTCTTGAAGACCACTAGGAATTCGTCACTATCTTCGTCATCTTCGACGACCCAGCTCCAGCTTGATGCGTCGATTGCTACGAGTGGATTTTCGATGAGGACTGGCTTGAGTTGCGTCGCCTCTTCGAAGGTTCTTGCCACTTCTTCTTTGATTGGCTTGTCGGGGTCAATGGCTATTTCAACGTCATAGCCCAGGGAATAGCTTCTTTCCCCTTTGACCGACCCATGGAGTAGCTCGTTTTTCAATCCAGTTCTCGGTTCTGGTGGACAAATGCACTCTGTTGCGTATTTGTGCTCATGAGTGTTATACGACACACTTCCCGACAAAGTGCAGAGGCCTTTTCGGAAAAGAGTTTCTCGATGTCTACAGCAAGTGAGACACGTAGAATAGGTCAAGGTCAAGTTTCAGGGCCTCCGCAAGGCCTTGCGGGTCATGCATGCAGGGGTGCTTGAAGAAACAGTGCTCCCTCACCCTGGTGATGTTTGATTTGCTATGGCCCAGTTGGAAGCTCTACTCGAACTGTTAGAAAGCAAATCAGCTAGAAAATCGAAGTCGAAAGAGTTAGCCAAATGACTTAGAGCTGTTTTTTGTCAATCCTCACTGTTGTAGGCATGATCTATTCGGAACTGTGCTCAGCTGTG
Organism: Prochlorococcus sp. MIT 1327; assembly: GCF_047304785.1. Taxonomy (NCBI): domain Bacteria; kingdom Bacillati; phylum Cyanobacteriota; class Cyanophyceae; order Synechococcales; family Prochlorococcaceae; genus Prochlorococcus; species Prochlorococcus sp. MIT 1327. The sequence goes on along the minus strand of NZ_CP138972.1, from coordinate 1,866,492 downwards.
AGCCTGGATCCACTTCGATATTCCAGTTTATGGGGTTGGGTTCTCTGTAGTCATTGTTAAGCAAGGAAGAATCTGGTGCTGAAAGCAAATCAGAAGCTCTAGGGGGTGGAACCCAGATTTGTGTCCTGCATGAGGAGTGATGCATGCATTAAAAATAACCGTTTAGGGGGGCACTGAGAGGATACTTGCAACTGGAATAGCCTGAAATTTCAAAAGCTATCAAGCTCTTGTAGGCGTTGACTCTATAAGTTTTTTTATCTTTAGATTGGGCATCATACTTCACTTGAACAAATTTTTTTAAGTTAATCTTTGCGCAATGATTTAAACAGGGGAATAAAACTAAAAAATTAATGATTAAAGGTTTAAACGCCTGCTACATATTCACTTTGGCAGTGAGGTTGTTGGCAGTTGATCTTGTTGGCTTGCTAAAGTGCTAAATAGTATGTTGAAAATCAACAATTGGCAGACTTCCAGGCTGCTTGAGAGGCAATAAAGAGAACCTGGCTGGTTGGCGGTTGATGAGGAGAGCCAACCTTGGAAAGCTTCTCTTTAGTGACATGAAAGATTATAAGCAGGATCAAGATAAACTCTGAACTTGCTTGCAGTGCTATCTAAAATACCCTAATAACTGACAGACAGAGTCTGCTTTCCAGGGCCCATTGCTGCGGATTGCAGAACCACTACTTCCCCTGGACTGTTGATGGATCCACGCTTATGCCCTTGGTGTATCCATCTCTAGTTTGAAGACACACTGATCAAACCCTGTGTTGATCCTTCGCTGCCGATAGCTTTGGTTCTTTAGTCTAAAAGGATCTTGGCAATAGATGCTCCCGGTGTGTTATTTAATAGACCATTGAGACTGATTGGAGCAATGGAACTCCCTGAAAATAATTTCGAGATAGATACTCAAACCATTTGCTCCGCGAGTAGTTTCTCTGCTGATTTTGCCAATCCATGCAAGATCAATTGCAGCGTATAGGAGAAAATAAGTTTAAGGAGGAGATGTAGAAGAATGATGCGCTTGATTGCTGGAGATCTGAAGTCTGCGTAGTAATGCCTCAAAGGTTTACGAATTCCCCCAACAGCAAATGACTTTTCTGAGGAGTTTTTGAGGTCCTAATCATGCGCAAAGAGCAAAGCTTTTGCAGGTGATAATTTCCTTGAGAAGGGGTTTTCAAAAGATCTTGCAAAGGGGAGACCTTGCATTCTTCTTCTTACACCCATCATGTGATCAAGATCACGAAGATGAGTGAGAGGCAACAAGGTTTCTTCTGCTTCATGAAATCAGGCTGGTAGACAACGGGCATAGAGCCCTCACGCTATCCAAAAGATGAAATCACAGCTCGCCGTCACATGTCTTTTAATTGCCATGGGAATATGTATTCAGGACCAATATCCCCAACAGATGAATGCTAAAGCAGAGTCGCGCAGAGTTCTTTGTTCAAAGCAAATTGGCATCCCATTTGGCACCGACAATATTACCGACCTTCAGTGGGAGAAATTCGGGCAATGCATTCGTGAATCTTTGTCCTGAGAGTTGTTTGAACTCCGCTCTTGTACCGCAAAGGAGTAGGGATGATCCTTGGCCTGATTGCGGTTTGACCTGTTGAGGAGGCTTCGCTTACGTTGACGGACCTCTGAGGAGTCCGCTCAGATTGATTTCATCAGCATCGTGTTTGGGTAGTTTCAAGAGGATGCGGATCTAGTTCCGTGATTCATTGCTAGACCGTAAGGGAGTCTTGGTGCTTCCGAGCCCATCTTTTTGTTGAGACTTGGTTGCGACTTAGTGGATTTGTGGCGAGATTTGTGCAGTGGTGCACACCTCATTAAAGCAATGGCTGTTCGCTCGCTTATTACAGTTACCCTTAATCGAGTTAAGGAAATCATTGATCGCTTAGCCACTGGGGAAGTAGTACGCCTGGAGTAGAGGATCAAATTGCAGAAGTATGCAATTCACATTCCGTTTATTGCTGTCATGTTGAGCAAAGCCATTCGAAATCGATCGGAGCTGAAATGAAATGCACTTTTTGAACGAAGCGGGTGGTCCAAGCACTCTTACTATTGCCGCAGTGGTGCTTGCTATGCTTACTTCAAGTTGGTTGTTTGGCGCATTGATAACCCTCCTCATTAAAAGTAAAAAATAACCTTACTTGGCGAAAAAAATTGAGTGTTGAGAATCAATGAGCCATACACTTTTTCAATTCATTGCCTAGTGAAAGCCCATGATTGGACTAGGAACTAATATTGGTTTTCTAATCATGTTTATTGACTTGATTCTTTTTATAAGAAACATCCAAGCAAAGGACCTGAATGGTTCCCTTTGGCTTTTCCCTTGCGATCCAAGAGATTTACCCCTTCACAAGTATGCAGACAACCTCGTGATTTGAGTCTTTTTACTAGTAAGGCATTATTGCAGGGTTAATATTAGCTTGAACTAAGCTGATGAGCTGATAAATTGTTTTTACATTGATTTAGCCAAAGATCAACCATGAACTATGTGACGCTAATTAGCTTGGCTGTTTTTAACAGATTATTGAAGTGCCACTAGTGGATTTTCTCGGAATCAGATCAGATGCTTCTTTATAGCGTTGTTAAGACACGCATAGAAACTGAACGATGACAAAAGCTGATTCTCAAACGATTGGGGAATCGATTTCCAGCGAGTGTTTGGCACCTCTCCTCTGGAAACGGTTGAACTGAATCTCTAGAAAAAAAACGCACCTTATTTTCTGGACCTGGAAGGCCTATGTCTTCAAGACTTGATCTTGTCTGAACCATGGCAGGCCTTCTGAGTGGATTGCGAGAGATTCGGCCTTTAGCAAGAACCGCCTCTAAACGTAGGCAGAGTGTGCCAGTAAATTGACCGACAGTAAGCAATTATACCTAAAAAATCGATTTTTTTAGCATAAACGCCTAGGTAATTAGCACTAATTTGCTGCTCAAGTGGAGTGTTGTTACAGGTTCTAGGTGAATCCCTTAGTAAAGGTTCATAATGCTGCTGGCGTTTCTCTTGCTCCGTTCTCGTGCAAACTTATGGAAATCCTAACCCCACCTATGGGTGGTGGGCAGGAAATGCTGGAACTACAAATCGATCAGGAAAATTCCTGGCAGCGCATATTGCCCACACAGGTTTGATGGCCTTCTGGGCAGGATCGTTCACCTTATTTGAACTTTCCCGTTATGACCCCTCAGTACCCATGGGGCATCAGCCTCTGGTTGCCCTCCCTCATCTGGCAACTCTGGGAATAGGCGTAGGTGATGGTGGTGTCATAACTGATACTTACCCAATTGTTGTGACGGCAGTCCTGCACCTGGTTCTATCCATGGTTTATGCAGCTGGCGGACTTATGCACTCCCTCCTATTCAATGGAGACATTGGCGAAATGGGAGTTAAGTGGGCTAGAAAGTTTGACTTTAAGTGGGATGATCCAGACAAGTTGACCTTTATTCTTGGTCATCACCTATTCCTATTAGGCCTTGGCAACGTTCAATTTGTTGAATGGGCTAAGTATTACGGCCTGTATGACAATGCAGAAGGGGTAGTACGAACTGTAGTACCAAACCTGAACATTGGCATGGTATGGAATGCTCAGTTTAATTTCCTAGCTATTAATAGTCTTGAAGATGTAATGGGCGGCCATGCCTTCCTAGCATTGTTCATGATGTCTGGTGGCCTTTGGCACATTGTTACCAAGCAAGCTGGTGAGTACACCACATTTAAAGGCAAAGGAATCCTTAGTGCTGAAGCTCAGCTCTCATGGGCCCTTGCAGGTGTAGGTTGGATGGCTTTAGTTGCTGCCTTCTGGTGTGCTTCTAACACAACCATTTATCCAGATACATTCTTCGGTGAAGTTCTAGATCTCAAATTCAGTATCTCTCCTTATTGGGTTGACACTGCAAATCTTCCTGAAGGAACCTACACATCACGTGCTTGGTTGACCAACATTCACTACTACTTGGGATTCTTCTATATCCAAGGTCATCTGTGGCATGCCCTCAGAGCTCTCGGATTTGATTTCAAGAGAGTTTCCAATGCTATCGGCAATGCCGACAGCGCAACAATTACTCTGAACTGATTGGTTCTCCAGTAATTAAATTAAGCCCTGCACTCATGTGCAGGGCTTTTTTTTTTGCTTAGGAATAGTCTGATTTGTCCATTGATTGAATATTTCTTTCTACGTTTTTACAGATTTTTCTAAGCTCAATCCTGCCATCTATGAAGTTCAGGGCTAAACGGGCTTCAAGCAAAATACTTGGAATGGTTTTGCTGGTTCTGATTTTATGAATGTATAACTCTCAAGCTAAACAGAACACATCTAAAAAAACTCATCATTTTAAAAAGCCTCCAGTCTTATTTCTCACGAATAGAGTTGGACTATTTTGGTTTTGTAGATTGTGGCTTTGTTGGTTATGGCTTAAACCCACTACCCCACCTGCCTCCTTCTTCTTGGTGGGGGCGTAGCTTTACTCCCTTTTGTGGATAGATGGCTTGATTTTTTTGCAAAAGAAAAACCCTGCACTTATGTGCAGGGTTTAATTAAACCTATTTGAATTTTAAATTCATTAGGACTTATCGTGGATTCTCTTGTTATCAGGCACCACTGAAATTTAAAAGCCAGCCTAGCCCTAGGCATTTCCATTCTGCCGGGCAACTTGCAACGGATCCAATGCCATTGGGATCAGCATTTACGCCAAAGAACCAAAGGATCATTACAAATAAAGCAGGCCCACCAAGTAAAAGTGCATGAATGGCACTAACTTGTTGATCCTCTACACCACGCCACCAAATAATAGGTGGAGCCAGCCACCGCTGCATCCACTTGGGAGCACCGTCGAGTGGGTCAATTGGATCACCTACATTTCGTCCCATAATTCCAGGGGTGAGCGAAGACCTCATAGTTCTAGCATTTCTTGGGCGAATTAGAATTATCTGATTGCAAAGTTGAAGTTACTCTTCATTGCTTGTGATGCCCCATCTGTAGGCCTAAATTTATCAGAATATCTTGATACCAGATTGGTGATGGGCTGTTTACAAGCAATGCCTTTGTATGCGCTGTTTAAATGATCTGGATTGTTTTTTCATCGCAGCACTGTTTGGTGATTTTTTATCGAAGGGTTCTGTCAGCACGAATTGGCTTTTCGGGCTGGCTTGACCTTGAGTTTTTTGGCGCGCCCATAAGGCTTCTTGCCTTGCCACTTAAAACGAATCCATTATGTGCAGCTTGCCTAATGCCCTAAGCGATAACGATCGTATAAGGCTTATGAAACCAAGCAGATTTGAAAACATGGTGGAAATGGTGCTTAAGGCTGGGTTTTATAGTGTATAATTAACCGGCTTTGCATTCTAATTCAAATGATTCCTTCAGCTGCAATCCTTGGAGTCCTTGGCATTCTTGGTTTTGCTTTCTTCTTCTGGTTGGCCGTTAACGATCCAGCAGACGCCTGAAAATAAATTGCTTAATTGGGCAGAGTCTTTCTCTGCCCAATTTCTTTTTGATTCTTGTATGGATTCTTGGAACTCATCCATAGAAAACCATTTCTAAATTCATTTTCAAAAGCTGTGAAAATTTGATTCTCTCCTGATGTGTAAAAAGCTCTTGGCTTGACTTCATCTTGAGAAAACAGAACTGCTCTGAAAGCTAGAGATACTAGAATCTCATGCAGTTACACGAATCAAAATTCTCTCAATATATAGCAAGGCATACCTTTAATAGCTTAGTGTGTACAAATCACTCTATTGCCTTGTATGCATAACCGGAAATGATACCGGTTCGGCAACTTTTTTTGATCAATCTTAGACATTTGCCTATATAGAACTTTGCATTTCATCCATGAATGAATTGTGATTTGAACACAGAATTCAGATCAGACAGCATTTGCGGATGTGTTTAAGTAGGATATGAAGAGTACATCAATGAATTCTCTTTTTTGTCGACATACAAGAAACGCTTTTGCCTTTTCTTAAGTCTTAATCACACCATTTATGTTTGAGCCTTAGGTCAGAATTTCTTGCTTAATCATGAGTGGAGACTCACCTGAAAAGACCATTCTTTTAGTCATTTGGCATGATCGCAAAAGCCCAAGAAACATCCAACATGCGTGTGATACTAGCGGGCCTCGTTGGTAACGTGATCGAGTGGTATGACTTTGCTTTGTATGGATACTTTGCCAACGTTATTGGACAACAGTTCTTTCCCTCAAGTAATCCTTCTGTTTCTCTAATTGCTGCTTTCGGAGCATTTGCCGTCGGCTTTCTAGTTCGGCCCTTTGGAGGACTTTTGTTCGGACGCATTGCTGATTTGCTGGGACGAAAACAGGCTCTTATCCTTACCTTGATGGCTATGGCTATTCCAACAGTGCTAATGGCCTGTATGCCCAACTACAGCAGGATTGGCATAGCCGCCCCGATCATAGTTGTTTTGTTGCGTATCATTCAAGGATTATCAGTTGGCGGCGAGTACACAACATCGATTGTCTATCTCGTTGAGAATGCCCCTGATCAACGACGAGGCTTCTTTGCTATTTGGGGGCTATGGGGTGCAGTATTGGGAATTCTGTTGGCTTCAGCAGTCGCCAGTTTTCTTGCGAACATTCTTGATCATCACCAGCTAGATATCTGGGGCTGGAGAGTGCCTTTTGCTCTTGGTTCTCTTGTCGCATTAATAGGACTTTTAATTCGTCGTGGCCTTGTTAGCGATGTATCTACTGAAGTATCCAGAGACCCAGTACAACAGGTTTTTGGAAAATACCGTATGCAGGTATTACGCTTGTTCTTGCTTAATATTGGTGGTGGTGTTGGTTTCTATGCAGCTTTTGTGTATGTTGTGAGTTATATAAAAGAAATAGATATGGTGTCTGAACGCATAGCTTTGAATATAAATACAGTTTCTATGGCAATACTTTTACTACTTTATCCATTAACAGCTTGGCTTTCAGACCGTATTGGACGCAAGCCATTGTTGCTCGCCGGGGGTGGCATGTTGATGTTTGGCTCGATTCCACTGTTTGAATTGATTCACACCACTGATCCTTTACGAATTTTTGCAGGGCAGCTTGGATTTGTGATTGCACTCGCAACTCTTTCGGGAGGATTAAATGTCGCGAATGTGGAGCTTATGCCTAAGGTGGTTCGCTGTACCGGCCTGGCCTTTGCCTACAACACTTCTATGGGAATTTTTGGTGGTACAACACCATTAATAGCGACCTGGTTAATTCAGGGAAGTGGAAATCCAATTAGCCCTGCTTACTGGGTAGCGGGCAGTGCTTCGATCACTTTATTAACAAGTATCTTTTGGGTTAGAGAGACGAGACTTTCATTCCTGTCTTGAACATAGAAAAAACAAATCAAGCATCGCTATTCCCCAATCAAGGTTATTTACTAGCCCATCATTAACCTGGGGAGATACCCTCAAATTGTTTGTTTGTGTTCTATTGCTGACAGAATAAGCGGAGTGAGGGCTTGCCTCAAGCGCAATTTGTTGCGTTATTAAGTATTAGACCACACAGGCCGGATTCGTTTAATATCCTCTGATAAGGAACCAGCCATTCGTTTACGCCATGGATTTGTCAACAGTACTTCTATGGGCTTCTTTACCATTTGCACTGATAACGCTTTATTTTGGAACTAGAAATGGATATTACGACAGTGATTTGTATGAGGGAGATGGATGCGCACATGACGTGCAGAGATAATACTCTTTTGATTTTTAGATTTTATTTATATTAAGACGCTCTGAGCCTTCCTCGTTAGACTAGTGTCTAATCCATAGAAATTTTTGAATTTTAAAAATAAATACTGAGATTTAAATCAATCAATGAATAGTTTCCATCTCTATATAAAAATCCGCTGCACTTCTATTGTAGATATGATAATCAAGCTTTTTAGCGAGATCAATTCAAGACGAGAACTTGAATTTATGATTATTTATAAACAATGGCTGGCCTAGACTTTCTTTGGCATGAGTCTTGATTTGGGTGCAGCGTATTACTTTACTTAATCAGTCTGTAAATAGTCTATTGTAGCTTTAGGTGTTCTATTGAGGAATGCTTATTTTGTAGGTTTAGTTGATTTCACATTTATTCGTGGCCACCATTACAACTCATCACTTTCATCGGAAGATCAGCTTTATTCATTCCATCATTATTGGAAGTCGATTCAATACATTCATTCTGTGACTTGGCCCAACGCGCAATCGGCTCAAGCCCTTCAGCAATCGGCTCAAGCCTAGAGACACCAACGACTAGGGCGATCGTGCTGATTGCTGCCATCAATGTGTAGACGAGATCTTTGGCAACTCCTAGTTTGTTAACTTTACGACGTTCTGGCTGTGTGATTTTTGGGGAGGCCTCAATTGCCTTCCAGTTAAACCTCGTTTGCGAGGTAGCGATTAGATCTGAGTTGAGTTTTGTTCGCGAGTTAGCTATTGGCTTTGAGTCATGAGTCGATCGAGAGGTAAGGGTTGGATATGAAGAGGCAGGAATTGCTTGCATTTGAGGGATCTGATCATCCTTGCTAGTCGTTGAATTAGAAGCTTCTGATCGTGGCCTCCATCCTGCAATGGTGATCACAAGCGAGACAGCCGCTACAAAAAACGAGCGCAGGCTTTTCAAAGCATCACGGAGCTCCATCGCCAGGCGTCCTCTGTCTTCGAAAAAGTCCGGGGTTGTTTCTTTGGTCATGCCTCCTTTTAGCTTATTTCATCCTTTGTGAGAAGTCGCTTTGAACGTCGATTTGTCTCTTCAGGAGAAAAGCCTGTATTTCTTCAATTCTAAGACATCAGTAGCGGAGTCATTTCATTGCCACTCAGCTTTTTTGTCAAGACAGAAAACCCTTTTGCTCTTGCTTCAACGATTCATATTGCTAATTGAAGTTTATTCTAGTCTGTTTAATTGGTGCAGATCAAGTCAGGTTAGGTGGTTGATCTGCAGGACCATCGCTATTCTGACTCTCTCAATGAAGACTTATATGCTCAAGCTAGTAGGAATTCCCACTTCGTTTAACATTGCTAATGGTTTAACAGCTTCATTGTTGTCTTGTATCTGATGTGCCAACAACTGTCTAATCTTTAAGCCGTTAGGTCCTAATTTATATGATTACAGTATTATGCTGATAATACTGCAATCCTTCTGAAGAGTTGGATGGCAACCTTTTTGAACAACGAATGAAAATCGTCAAACTCCTCACATCTGCCTTTGCAACAACATTTGTTTTCATTGGAGTGCCGATGTCCGCAGTCGGAAAACATCATCATCATGACCATTATGTATGTGCTATCGGTTATCACTACGTTGGCGATGGTGTTTGTCGTCGCAACGGGCTTTGGTATCAGGGAAGACGCCATGAGCGTGGTTTGGAATACCGACCTGAACCCAGAGGAACTGTTGAGTTGTTTGATGGAGCTCTGAAAATTAAATTTTAATAGTTAGCTCTTATGAAAGGTTAGTGTCTTTCACTTTTAGTCCTTATCCATTCTTGCATCTTTGTAATTCACTATCAAGTGCTAGCTCATCATATCCACTGTTCTTTTGAAGATCATTGATGAGCTAGAGTCTGTAATGTTATGTTTTCCAGTCATACTTGAGAACTTCACGATTTGACGCTCTTGTTAATAGCGGAAGCGTTTAATTACTTTTGCTGGTTCATGGTTAGAACCCTCTTGATAGAGGATCCATTGGTTCGTTTCTAGATCATGGTCACAGCCAAATTCAAGGCTTTCCTTATAGGATTCCCATTTTATGAAGTGGCAGGCTTGGTCTGCTTCAAAGGCTGAACGGTAACTAGTAAAAAATAAAAAAAGCATCACGCCAGCGGCGAGAACAATAATGGTAACGAAGCTGACTTTCATGTTTGCTCTGATCTGTGTCTTAAGTGCAAGGATGATATTGGCATAGATGATGGAGTATTGGCTGAGATGAAGTCAGTTCTTGATTTTAATACAATCAACGGCACCTTTTTTCAATCTTAGGATAAATCTGATGTTTGACACTGCCGCATAAAGTTTGTCTATTCTTTATATCTTTATCACCTCTCCCTTTGGGATAAGAACAATACCAACAACAGTGTTCCCCAGATTGGTAATAGATAAATAGCGGTAAAAACCCCCATTACGAAAACAGTAGAGGCAACAATTATTGCGGCTCCGATTCCAGCCCAAAGTAACCAGCGACGTAGTCTTTTCTGCCATACTTGCCCGGTTAGTCGATCTAGTTGATTCTGTAGCTGCCTACGTTCTTCAGTCATCTCCTGCAGACGGCTCTGATGCCAGGAGACTGAGTTTCGAGCTGATGATTCAACGACCTTTTTCTGTATACCTCCCAAGAAATCTGAGGAGCCAGAAAACATTGAGCGCACACTAACCGCTTGAGCTTGAATGAGTGCACGGCTGGTTTCGCCGATTGCTCGATCGACCCTCTCTAGTCGAGCCTGCAATGACTGCACAGGGTCAGCATTGCGCGAGAGGTCGATCCTTTGCAGCGCGACGACTTTGTTGGGTCTGCTAAAAATCCCTTGAATGAGGCGCAAATGGTTGGTTCCGGACCCTTACATTATGGGTTTGCTCGTCAACACGTTCTCTCGCTAGGCCTCTATGGTCCTCCACTGGTTGCGAGCTTCAGCCATGGATGTGTTTAGTCTGCCTGAGTCGGCTTAAATGCAGGTTTTTTAGAATCTGTCCAGCCGCGCTAAAACACCATTGGTAGTGCCTGGGGGAGTGTAAACACTCCAGCGCATCCACTCATGACGTTCTTTTTGCTGCTGACTAAAACTGAATTAGAGCCAAGGACAGGGTGATGGATGGAGAGGTCCGGTCCTAAAAGGCTTTAGGGGCCTACTTTGTGGGCCCCCGCTAACCACGGTTGGAGTCATGCAATGGCAAGCCAAAGCTCAGATAGCAAACGAAAACCCAGGCAATCAGTTTCTTATTCAACAAACGATGCCCTTAAAGCTGACTACCGTGAGATTCGTCGCCTGGATTTGAAAAAACTGCTTGGGGTATTGCTCTATAGACGTGAACGTATGGAGCGTGAATTAGAAGCAATTAAGGCAGCCTTGAGCACATTGGAAGATCAGATGCAGAGAAATGTCGCTTATGAGCAGCTCTCTATCTGTGATAAATCCTCTCCTTAATCACCATTAATTTTTTGTTATTATTAATTTAGACACCATAAGACGTTCTAGAATTTTTCAGCTGTGATTCGTATTTCTTCTGCTTTCCTTTGGAGGGTTCTGCGCAAGATGGCACGAGATAATCTAATCGGAGCTGAGTAAATAAGCCTTTCCTCATCGCCCTTCCTATACAGGTTCATGCTTTTGAGGGCATGCCTAACGACGACACCCTTTAGAATGTATCATTCATTTGATAGGTGACCTTCTTCAGGCACTTTCATATACTTCTTTGCGATCAACTCTGTAAGAAATATTCTCTTGTTATTGTGCTAATGTAATGATACCAAGGGTAAGTTGTTCCTTTTTATTATTTTTTTAGATAAATGGATGGAGTCGTTTTCTCTACAGCTTCTTTCTCAAATTTGTCCTTTGATAACTGGGTTATGGCCATTCGTCGAAGTAGTCTTGATCTGCTAGGGAGCTCTGTTGATCGTTTTGAATTTTGCCCTCTGCTCGATCGATTGAGCTCAAGGATTTCTCAACATAGGTTCTTACGTAAGCAGCTCGCTTCTGTTGGTAATGCATGTGACGAAGGGTACGAGTTAACTCATGCCGTCGAACACGTCGCCACTGATGCATGAATCGTTCGAGAATTGTTGGACGGCGACGGCTCATCGATCTAGTCGCTTCCTAAACCATATTGTATTCATTTTTCTTGGTGCAGTGAAGACTGCTGCAAGATCATTTGCTGATGGTTGCAGATGGCTAATCAAAGGGCAGGCATTGCTCGTCATCGATGATGCATCCTGTGGTGCTCTCGCGATCACAAGGGTGTTGAGCAGAGTGGGCTTGCGCCGCTCTCCTATGACCAGGTTGTTATCTGTTTGCTGGTGATGTAGGCAGTACTGCTCAAATTCACGGTCATCAGGAGGTGAAGCGGCTCAACTCGAGGCTTCACAACATCAGTAAGGTTTGAAGCCTGCACATAAGCGTCGAAGAACGTCACATGTGGCCTTTCACGGAAGATAGGTATGGGAGTGAAGTGAAGTCGTATCAGTGGACCCCTGCTTAGAAATGCTTTAGGCAGGCTTGCTGTACGAGGGAAGTCAATCAGCTCCAGCTGAACTCCATAGCGATCCCTTCTTCGAGGTTACGTTTTACTGGGCAGGTATCAACCACCCTTTGAAGCAGTTTGACCTGTTCATCGCTCAGCTCAGGCGGCATGCTAATTCGAAGTTTCAGGGCTTTGATACTGCGCTGGCCTTCACTGGTCATGATCTTCTCAACCTCAACTGCTGCGCCCTCGATTCTCCAGCCCTTGCGACGGGCAGTGATGCCCATCACGGTGAGCACGCAGGTGCCAAGAGCTGTTGCGACTAGGTCTGTAGGTGAGAAGGCCTCGCCCTTGCCTTCGTGATCGATAGGGGCATCGGTGCTAAGACGATCCCCAGAGGGGGTATGTAGGGCTTCACAGCGCAGATTGCCCTTGTAGCAACATGAGATTGTGGTCATCGTCATTCGGCTCTGAACTGATTATTCTGCGATTGGATGTCTTTGAGAACCTCATCGAATAAAAAATCAAAGGCCCCAGTAGCCTGCAACGATTAATTAAACTCTTGATCAAATCAAGGTTGATTTGATCTGATCATCTTGGATTCAACCTCAAGTAAGCCCAATTGCTATGGCGCTCATTGTTTAAGGCCTACTAACTAGAGATGGATCAATACAAATCAGGCTTTTGTATCGGCCCATTCAAATATCCTGTTGGTATGGAAAAGAAAAAACAAGAGGAGACTTCACCTCCAGATCAAAACCACCCCCTCTATGCGAGTGATCGTGATCGAGTTGATGCTCTCTTAGGGCATAAGGGGCATCCCAACGAAGACCAGCTCACCACGGCAGCGATGCTTCTAAACCGTTACGACGGCTTTCAAGGTGCGATGGACTTGCAGGAAGATCTGACAAAGGTGGTTAAGAGTTGGGGTTTTGATCGTGAGGCCCTTAATGCCAAGACCAGAGCGATCTGGTCCAGTGGTTGGCGACCAGGCACTGCCACTTCTGGCGATGACGTTGGCTCAGGGGCCGACGTCGTTGACAAGGAGACCTGATTGGTACCGCCGCTCAAGGTTGATACTGCTATTGATGTTCCCCTTGCATCGATGAGCGCTGCTTACCAGGAAGGCAGGAGACTGACCCCACGCGAAATGGTTAGATCCCATGCTTTTCCCGTATTGGCTGCTTTAAGTACTATCAGCCTCATCGTGATCGCCTGGTCGCTTATCCCAATTTCTAGACAGGCAGCCCGTTGGAACGGATGTTTTGAGGAATCCTTACGCTGGCAACGTAGGGACTTCCCAAAGGAGTCCAAAACGATTTCGAAGTTGTGGGCGACTCGCTACTGCAATGGTGGCTCTCTACCAATGCCAAGGAAGTAAACGAAGCCTCACCGTTTTTGCGTAAGTTGCAAGAATTGATTGGGCCTGATAAGCCGTTTGAGCATCCTATTTAGATGGAAATTCGATGAGTAGTTCCCAGAGAATACCAATGCCTTGACAGATATCAGATTTTAATTCTTTAGAAAGGATGCGAACGCCTACTGAATTAATCCAAGGCACAACTTCTTTCGCATATTCAGAAACTCCTTCAAAGTTAGTAAAGGTTCTCTGTTGATAAGCAAGTACAAATTAGCCATGAAGAGAACCTTTAGGGCTCTGCTTAGATAAAAAGTTGAAAGAGTTTCTTCGAGTGTCTATGTTATCAGCTTAAGATCATTTTCTGTGTATTTAGTATAACAAAAAAACATCTATGTGTAAGTTGTGATTTTGATTTTATTTGAACAGCCTCTCTATGAGCTTCATCCATTATTGCATGAAGCTCATAGAGTATGATTTTGTTGAGCTAAACTTTTAAGTGTATACTTGATTGCGATTGTTTTGATTTTAGTTGGCTTTAATCTTACCCTCTAGCCAGTCGCAATCATTGAAGATAAAAATTCCGGGATTGGAAGTTTAGCCATGAGTGAAGAAAGAAGATCCATATTGAACTTGTGGACCGCTGGAATGGTGCGATCCAGAATAAAAATTGCTAGGTATGGAATGTTCATCGCGATTTGCCAACGCCATTTGAAGGTCAGGATCCCCCAGGCCTTTTTGGCGTAAGCCTTTTGAGGATCAGTAAGGCGCTCCCATCTCTGATTGCCAAAAGCGGTGATCCGTTCCTTGAGAGAGGCTTGAGACAGTGAACCTGTTGACTGCATTTTATGTTCTGAGATGGAGGCCTTTATAGCACATAGGGGTTTTTACCCATGCCTGATGAGCCTTGGCTGCTGATTCACGGGGATGTTGTTCAGGCAGATACATGGCTAGAATGAGTAACTGATTTAATCAAGCTTGCTTGTGCCTGATCTCTCAAATGGCTTAGATCCCTTCTCTCCTTGGGGAATCGCACTTTTAACTTTTGGGGTGATCTTTACCTTTTGTATTCCCTTCTTTTTGATTAAAAGTGATGATTTTAACCCAGACAAAGGTAGCAAAGCCTATCAGGATGAGATGAGAGCAAAAAAGATAGCTAGTCTCTATCCGAAAAAACCTTAGCCTAAGAAATACCCTAATAGCTATCAATCCAATTCTACTTTGCACCAGCATTGATAGTGCTGACTTACGTATGCTTTACCATAAGAGTCTGGTCAATAGTTATGGATTTTTTATTGTCTAGTTTTTCTGTTAGCTAGACTTACTGATTAATTGATAAGTCAAATTGCTTTAGATTTTTTATGAAGTCATTTTTTTTGGTACAAAGAATTTTAATCTGATAAATGCGTAGATATCAATAAGCTGGCATTTTTTGGCCTTAAAGTTAGTGATAGGTGTTGCGGTTAGAGAGTTTTCAGATGATAGAAATTAGCGCAGTATTGATGGCATTGCTATCTATAGGGATTTGATCTCTTCACGCGCCTTGCATCGATCAAGGAACTTATTCCAAGCTTTTGGCCACCTCCAGCGAACGATTAGAGCCAAATAGAAGAGGTAGGCCATCCCCTCCACGGGATGCTTGATAATCGATAAGAGAGATAGTGCCTGTTCGACTGGTGACGCCATTAACGACTCTGTGCGTTACCCATAATTAGACGGTAATCGTAGGAATGGCTCAAAACTGTTTCTAACTGTCGTAGCTTCACATGACTCCATTGGCGAGCTCTTGGCTTTTGTTGAACTTGAACTGAAGAAAAAAATCTAGCCGATCTTTCTGCTCTTTTTATTCGTGGCAGAGATGAGATGCGCCTTCTCCTGGCCATCTATAAGATCCCCTTGGATAGTACAAATATTGCTTCGAGCATGAAGTTCTCGTTTTTTGGGGCCGCTAAGCGCCGACTGGAAACCTCTTCAATTCAGTACCCTAGGCGACTTTCATCAGAGGCCTGGGGAGATCGCTCTGGCCAGGCCTATGGCTGTTTAAGCATTCTTATGTGTCATTGTCTGAGCAGTTACTTTCTTAGTGAGCCAAAAGCAATCATCAACCCCTTTCCTGTATAGGAAAGGCTTTTTCTGTAAAGGGTTCAATCTTTTTATGATTAGCCAGTTTTGTGGAAGGATTTATATCTCTTTATTGCTAAATGGTTTTTGCTGTGAAATTTGATTAGAAAAGGCTATTGGGATGAAGAGCCAATGGACAGCTCAATTCTTTGTCGATATTGCGGAAAAGAGATTTGTTCTGACTACCAATGGGAAAAGGAGGCCTTGTTGATCAATAAAAGTTGCATGGAATGCCTTGACAAAATTGAAAATGGTGAATTAATCATTCAACGCAGTATCTCAACGACTAATAAGCAATGTGGTGAATGAGGGCCCGTGTTGTCCTTTCTTCCAACAAGGCAAGCAAGGAAACTGTTTCCCTGTAAGCAGATTGATTTATTCTCTTGACAGCTTGCAGAATGTTTGATTATAGTCCAGGTAATTGTACGGTGTTGTCTATTTTCTTTGCGTCCTTGAAATGCTATATATTGTGCTTCAGCATTCAACTTTGTCTTGGGCTCATATTGTGGAACATAAGAGAAATACAGAAGTCGTTCTCTATTGGCCTTTTGACAGTTGATCTGGTTAATTGTTTGGCTTTTGTATCTTTACTCTAATGATTGATTCTTTTATGCCAAGTATCTTTAATAGTTTTTTGACCATTGAAGGGGACTTTTCTTTTGCTACCCCTGTTTTAATATTGTTGAAAAGGCTTTTTCGCTAGAGACTTATGCATTTTTTTGTTGCTCTTCTTTATAGGCCTGAGCGCTATATTTACGAGTTTTTCAACGTTTCCTACAGTTGATTGTACAGACTGTTAACTCTTTTCTTATTCACGCCTAGATCTGAAACACCAACTCTTGAAGCTGATCGAACTTGGATAACCTTTTCGTTTGGTATTTGAAGAATCTCCAGGTCATCTGGGAATCGAAAAAGTAAGCTTCTAACAACAGCATGCCAATAATTGTTTGTTTGCTCGAGGACCTTAGTTCTTGGTAGTTGAGACGCAATGCCTATAAGATTCTCATAGGACTTCTTCACTTCGCTGACTTCCCATTCAACCAGCACACAGTTTGTGTCAACTGCGCATTCGGATAGCCTTCCTTCCCCAGAGAATGCCATGGCGGGATTACTGTGAATGGTGATGAGCGTTATCAAAAGGCAAGGAATCAGACTGTATGCTAGACGTTTCATTGAAAAGTAATCATTTAAGAGAAACCTACAGGTTTTAGGCTGTTGTCAGGCCGTATTTTAAGAACACAACTTTGTCTGATGTCTCAATTGCAGCAATGAGTGATAGTTGGCATCCTCCGATGACCGTTCAAAAACCTCTTTCAGACAACGTCTCTGCATCGATGCAAGAGCCCGACCGTAAAGACCAGAACCTCAATCCGATTGAAGGGTTTGGATCTCACTCTTATGTGGTTTTGGCTACTTTATGTACTGTTAGCTTGATCGTTATTGCCTGGTCTCTTGTTCCAATCTCTAGGCAGGCAACACGCTGGAACGGATGTTTTCAGGAGTCTTTTCGTTGGGACCGCAGAACGTTCCCAACGGATCCACAGTTGGTTTCGAAGTTGTGGGCGACTCGCTACTGCAATGGTGGATCACTATCAATGCCTAGGGAGTAGTCGCTGCTGGCTTTGATGCAGAGTCACCATGGTTGCACTCAGCCTCGATTTCTTTTGAGGTGCTCTCATGGATCAAATTAACTGCGGATGAGCAGGATCACCTTTGAATGGACCGACCACTTGGGATGTGATCCATCCTCCATAGAATTGTCCGGGTTGGGGGATCACTGTCTCTCCATTGACGCTGCAATGATCCATGCGTCCGGGGTATAGCGCGTACCAGCCCGTAAGGGCCCTAAATGTTGGGGTGGGATCTGGATATGACCAGATTGCGCCCTCGAGACGTTTGTCTGCAATCACCAGATCCCAGTAGTTTGCGATTCCCTTCCATTCGCAGAAACTGCTGCGACGGCTGCGTATCAGTAGATCCTTCCGCATCGCCTTTGGAGGAAGATAGTAGGTGGGTGGATGGAATGTCTCCAGCACACGCAGGCAGTCATGGGTTTCGCAGATACGCGTACCGAGGGCCTCCACAATCACGTGGTCTGAGCAGGCCACAAGAGCTGGCGGACGTGGGTAATCAGCAACAATTTCAAGGCTCATTAGCTCTCCGTTGAGAAAGTGACTTTGGTTCAGGGGGTGAGTGATGACATTTGAGCCTGGTTGCACATGCCAGAGATGTCGTGGACTGGGCTTTGACAAAAGGGTTAAAAACCAGGCCTTTTAAGCAGAATTGGTTTGTCGCAAGGATGACGCCAGAAGCTGCCAAATGATTAGCGTTCGAGACTCTCTCGCAGTAGTCGCCAACCTAGGGCGGAAGCTTCAGCGGCGAAGCTTTCTCTTTCTTCGCACATAAAACCATGATCGGCTCCAATGATCTCTACGTAGCGCAGTCGCTCTTCATCAGGATCTTGCATGCGTAATGCCGTTTGGATTGCTTGCCGATCTGAAGTTGGGATCAACGGATCTGCTGTACCGCACAGACATGTCAGTCGGCCTGAGACTTGCGGCAATAATTCGAGGCTTGGTGCACCACCTCCCGGGCGGGTTTTGCTTACACCGGCACCATAAAAATTGAAGGTTTCGCTCACCTCGGTCATGGTTGCAGTGATCAGAGCAGCGTGTCCGCCGAAACAGAAGCCAATCACAGTGATTTGTGGTTGATCAAGCTGTTTGTTAAGCCAGCCAATAGCTGTGTAAGTATCGGTAAGGATTTGCTCCATTGAGGTTGAGTCCTTGTGTCGACGACCTTCGATCAGGTTGTCTTCGCTATAGCCAAGTTCTAGCTCCGGTGCGGTGCGAGAAAATAGAGGCATCGCCAGGGCTGGGATGCCTTTGGTGGCGAGGCGATCGGCCACACTGCGAACCCAGTTATTGACTCCGAAGATTTCTGGTAACACCAGGGCAACACGATTCGGCCCTTCAACGATTTCATCACGACCTTGACTCGGTTTTGACCACCAGCAGCGCAGGGGGACCGTGCCTTCTTTGATCACAATCCATTCGCTTTTCATTTGAGTAGCTGTTTCATGAGTCGTCGGTGTGAAGCCTTCTGCCAGATTTCTGCAGTATGGGGCCTTTAGCTGGCTGATCTAGGAGTTGCTTTGCCTAGATCATTGGGTTGATGTGCCAGGCTTTCTAGGAGTGGGTGGTTTGCCTTGATAAGGGCTTTTGTGATCTTGTTTAGATCACCCTTGAGTTAGACTACGATTGGGATGTTGAGGATTGAACTCGACCTATTCTAACTTCTGTTCCAACTCATGACCCACACTCACGTGAACCTACCCAAGGTTCCTCACAAGATCAAACAAACGAATACGAAACAAGAGATCATCTCCTTTTATCGTATTCTTGAACATGATCTGAGTGAGATACAACAACAACAGACCATTCTGTTCGTACTACTTGGTTTGTTGGTCTGTTTACTCGTCATCTGAGTACTTCTTACCTACCGTTGATCCGGTGGGTTTTTTCATGTGACCGTTTACCGAGAAGACCCATTCCTAAGATCCACCAAAAGGAGACAGTACTGGAAGGTAAGGGAGTAATTCTGTCTTACAGTAAGAGTCCTCATGTTTATTACTACCGGGAACTCATACCTGGTACCAAAACCTACAGGACAAAGAAGATTGAGGGTGTAGATAATATTGAGGATGGTAAGAAGAAAGTATTGGATATCTATTCAGAATTCAGAGGTCGACCACCATCTACTCCATCAACACAGAGATCACTCGATAAGAAACTTAGAACCCAGTCGATTGAACAGTCCGTAGAAAACTTCCTACAACATCTACACGAAAAACAAGATTCCGGTATAATTACATGGGGTACGTACAGAAAGAAGAGGAGTGTACTGATCAATCATCTGATACCGTACCTCAAAGGAAAGGGAATCACGAAGACAAGGCAAATAGATGACGACACATTCACTGATTACTTGATATACCGTAAGAATAAGACGAAACTAACGATACATAATGACATCACTGTAATCAAAAACTTTCTTTCAGAGTGGTTATTGAAGAAGAGACTGATCGAACCGGAAGTGGTAATGAATAAAAAACTGTTCCCAATGGTCAGGATACAAATGTCTGATCTCATGAGTAACCCTCCTATAACAGACCGAGATTGGAAGACAATCAACACTGAGATCAGGAGGTGGGTAAAGGAGTCGACTAACAATCCAAACCACCGGTCACATCTCTGGAGGACGGTATTTTGGACCTTTACATTGATCATGAAGAATGGAGGGTTTAGACCTGAAGAGTTGATGAAGTTGAGGTGGAATCAGATTGAGATCGTAGATGTAGGGAGAATCAGTGAAACAATGAAACAGGAAGAGATAGAGGACCTTAGAAGTGAAGGTATCGAAATAGAAGATGATGGGACTATTGATGACGGTGGTTGGGTAGATAGTACGAAGACGATTGGTCGTGAACAAAGACTGATCTCTTACATCACCGTCAAATCAGGTAAGACAGGATCAATTCGAGAAGTTCCAACTAACTCTGGTTCTGTATTCGTACGATTCAAGGATTATCTAAATAGGTACTACCGAGATCATTACTCTAATAGAGAGGTGAAAGGTAATGATCTGGTATTCGGAAATATCAACAATGAATGTAAACCCTACTCTTACTCAATGTACGGTCTTTATTGGTCCACGATTATCGGAAGAGTAAAGGATAAGTTGGAGGGGAATAAATTTACTGATGAGAACTACACCATCTATTCCATGAGATCTACCTTTATCACGAATAAACTAACCGAAGGTCTTGACATCTTTCTACTCTCACGGATCACTGGTCACGATGTGAAGGTCCTAATAAAACACTATGAACGGATGGACATTAGGAAAAGAAGTGAAGAGATTACCAAGATTGACTACGGTAAGAGACGTAAAGATCAACCCGTCATCAATCTATTTGACAACTAAACACACATACACTACAAACAATGATCAACATACAAATAACAGAGTCAACATTCAGGATCAACCTACCAACGGACATGGGTCAACGACTGTTGATAAAGAATCCAAGGTGTACGAGTACTGTCAGTGACAGTAGAACGACGTTGGAATACCCTCGACAGGAGATCGTACCTCTCACATCCTTTCTCAAGTACAGACGGTCACACACTCATCAGGAGTAGTTCGTTCGTACCTGTTTGTGACAACGTTGGAAAAATTGGGTATGGTCGGTTCAAAGGAAATTAGATCATGGAGTGGTAAGACTGAAGGAAGGATTTATCAACTCAACTAAGTACAATGTCTGGGATCAGTTCAGGATTGAGAACGATCTACCACTTGACCCTCAGACATCAGGACCAGTTGTAGGAGATTTAGATATTGAAGAGATTCGTGATTCCCATTACCTTTACTCTTAGCCTTAATATATATTAGCCTTAATATATACTTTTGATATTGACATTGATATCCTTCTAGTTAGGATTGATTGTAATTCAAAATTAGAGTCAGTGCAGCGTTCCTTACGCCTTCCTCTGTCGCTTGCTGGTGCTGCTGCTCTTGCTTTAGCTGGCTCTCCCATCCAACCATTAGCTGCTCAAGAGAAAGAAGGAAGTGCCGCAGATCTAGGCGTGATGGAGATCAATCTCAAAGACGCTGTTCAGTTCAACTGGGGTTTTCAAGGCGCACTGCAAGGAGCAGGCACGCCGAACCAAGCTGGTATTGGTGCCTTTCTGCCGATTGCTGTTGGTGAGAACAGCGTTTGGTTTATTGATGCTCTAGCCAATGCCAACTTCGCTGACCGTGAGGGTGAAAGCAGCATTGTTAATACCGATGTCGCGGGTACCACGATCAGCACCTCAACCAGGCTTGGTTACCGCTGGCTCAATGGTGATCGCTCTTGGATGTATGGGCTGAATGCTGGTTATGACACCCGAACGCTGAAATCTGGCAACGCCGATACAGACATCCCTGTCTTTAATAAGCAAACGATCTTTTTCAACCAGATCGCCGTTAACGCAGAGGCGGTCTCCAATGGCTGGACCTTCAACGGTTATGGGCTTATTCCTGTTGGCGATGTGGAGCAGAAGCTCAATAGCGTTTACCAAGCTGGTGCAATGAACACCTACGGATTGGATGCTGGATATTTTATCTCTCCAGTTCTAAAAGCATCAGTTGGTTATTACTACCAACACCGTGACCAAGAAGATGTTGATGGTTCTGGTGTACGTGGACGCTTGGATTATGAGATCAGCAGTGGCTTAACAGCAGGCTTAAATGTCTCCTACGACGAGGCGTTCGATACGAGAGTATCAACAGACGTGAAAGTTCGCTTTGGTGGCGCAGCAACAACAAAACAACGCAAAGAAGTTCAGCAACTGCCTGTGATCAATGCCTTAACATCAACACCAAGCAACAGAGATGTACGGGTACACGACGACACATTCTGTCCGCCCCTTGATTATGATGATTTCTACCCAGAGCCACCAACCCCATGCCAACAAGAACAGATTGATGAAACTCGCCAATGGTGCGATGAGTGGACAGAAGGTGTTGGCGATGCCCAGTGGAATCAGCAATGCGCCCCTCTTTACGAAGAGCCTTGGATTAATTATTGATATTCACATCTTGGAATGTCGAAGCAAAATTTAACTGAATGAGCGGCGCCAGCCCTAATGCAGTCGGAGATGCAAGATATTTATTTAATCACTGCCTAATCACGCCTAAATGCCATCCGATACCTGGCACCTTCTAGCGAATTAAATACTTATGCTGGCGTACAGTTGATCGATGCTAACCCTGGTAATATATACTGGGCAATACTAAGCCAGTTATAAACTTATATTCTATTAGTACCAACTTTACTCCTGACCTAAACCCATTACAAACAATACAAATCAGACCATACCCTCCTACTGTATAAGGAGAGACAGCCTAAGTCCGACATAATAGGGAGAGAGAGAGTAAGAAACAACAATACATAGACTCCATTACTAATGTCCATGTAGAAGGACATTCTGTAATTACTACATCCACTGACTCTGTCTTACAGAATTATGTGAATCTTAGTTGTACTACAAACTCCAACACGAAACGGAACGTAGTGGAGTGAAGTCTGAACAACTCTGATTCATCCGATACTACTGTTAGGAGTAGTCAATAAAACTAACTCAATAACCAATACCTCGATGTTACAAAACTCATGAGGTAATACTTCATTCATTCCTTAGTGGAGTGAAGGTGGGAGTTAGGAACAGATATAGGAAGAAGGGTGGACTTCCTAATATCTTACAGGTTCAAGTCCTGTATCCCACTATTCCATCTACCCAAACCACAACAATAAACCTTATGAACTACCAACCTAAAGTAACGAATCAAGGTAAACAACTCAAGGTAAATAAATCAACAAACTATCTCATGCCTCCATACCGTAAACCCACAACAAAAGAACAACAACAGTATGAACAGTCTAAACAACTTTCCATACTTCCTATTCTTCAACCAACACCACAACAACTAATTCAACACCAACAGGTACAGAAACCTAATCAGGTAGTAAAGACTAAACCTACTACTAAACAAACTACAAAGACTAAACCTCAATCCAATACTACTAAACCTACTCCTCCCAAGAAGGATCTAAAGAAACAAAAGGAGGAAATGTTGGACTGGTTGAATAACGTAAAGATACAGTAGTTCTACTTATCGTTCTTATCCATCCTGTTGTTGATGAGATAAATCCACATCATGAAACTTCCGAGAATGACAACACTTACAACTGTCGTATTACCGGAGAGGATAGTAAACATTATTTAGTCGGTTCTTTTCTGTTTATTAGTCTTACCACTACCGTTATAACTACAAGAACTAGGAACAAATCACCAACGATAATTGTACCAAGTAAGGATGTACCGAGGTGTATGTCCATGACTGTCTAATCTTTATCCGTTTATACCCAATTAAAATACTAATGTCAATAAAAGATGTACATACACTCAGACTTTATAGGTAATCCTACCAAGACAAAACAACCTATACCTTATTACCCAATCCGTCTACGTAAGAGATTGGAGGAAGGTGAGGTAGAACCAATTGAATCAACAACCAACAACTACGAACTCCATACAATGATGGTGTCTAAGGAACTACGGACACACTCACGGTTTATTTTCAGTAAAGACAGTACTCACCTTGGTTTCTAATTAGTAGTCTTCTCACCCTCCAATCCTTATCAAATTTCCAACATAGTCATACCAATGGATTACAGGATCATCATTTTTAGTTAATCTCAGGAGAAATCCTGTCTATGACTACAGTTCTTTATTCACTACTTATGACGAGTTTGTATTTATGTGGGTTAGTACAGTTTATACAAATAGAATTATGGAAAAATCAGTTAAATGCCCCAATGTATTGATCTAATCCATATTGGTTTCTCTTCTTCCAATCTTTTAGTGTTTCACCAGAACCAGAACCATGTGGACTATCTTCTTTTACACTATCAATAGGACTAATATAGGGATTACCTACTAAACCTCCACTAACACTCTTCAACTCCTCACTGGATAGTTCCTCGTCGACTTGTTCATTCTCTTTAGGGTCAGTCATAGGTGTAAATACTCTAAATACAGTCTAATCATTGATTGAGGTTTCTACCGGAAAATAAAATCAAACGAAAAGAAGGTTAGTGACGGAAGAATGGTCCACGACTATTACGACCACCTTCAATGTTTAGAAAGTGTCTACAGTGTCTGGTCTCGTCAAACAATTCATTCACCCATCATTTCCCAATTACCATCAATCAACATCCCTTCTCTTGATTGAGTTCTCTTCTTCCAATCTTTCTGTGTGACACCAGAACCAGAACCGTGTGGGGAACGACTGAATGAACATAAAGTTGAATCTGATTCCACATAGATACCACCACTAACACTCTTCAAGTCATCAGTCGAGAGTTCCTCGTTGATTTCTTCGTTCTCCTTGGGTTCAGTCATTAGGTGTAAATACTCTCAAATTAGTCTACTCATTCTTAGAGATTCCTACCAGAAAAAATAAAATAAATCTCTGAAGGTCTTTATCGTATGTGGTCTGACCATTTTTACCCCGTAGTCCCCCATTCAGAAGTTAGACATACCGTAGAAAAGGGTACTAATACCTAAAGAACTACCGTTCTATCCCAACCTGATTTCTTTCCTGTCCCAACCAGACCTTTAATACACCTCAACGACTAAAGATCTGGAGTTCTCCCTGAACTCAATAGTGGTTTATACAGTCTTATCACCATGATTCAACTCTATTCTTAGTACAACCGTACGTCCTATTCCCTACTTCTTTTGTTAGTGGTTTCTTGACCTCTGTCTATCGTGTATCGGTTTCATATCCGTCCAGACTGTCCAATCGTGACCACTTAGGTCAAACTTATAGAAATCTGTTCACCACTAGATTGATACGAACGTAGTGGTACATCAGTACTTTTATCCCAACCTTGTTCTAACCTTTCAGATAGGTGAGATCCCAGTCGTGTAAAGAAATACTAAAGTCTGTTTAGATCTCAAAGAGCCTCTTCTATGACCAATTGTGCCGATGGACTCAATGGCTTGTGGAGCTCGTAGCTCTTAACACTGCCCTTGCTTGGGACGATTCGTCAACGAAGACCGTTCTCCTTGCTGGTGATGGCGAATTTTGGGCTAGTCACTACTCAGCAATCTGGTGAGATTCCAGTTCGTCAAAGCTTTGCTCCATATTTGCTCTGAGGCTATTTAATGGCTTGATGGATCCTTTAGACCCTTTAGGCCAGACTGGAAGACACCTTCCATTAGCAATCCTGCTTGTTACAACAGCGTTTGGAGCGTTTTTTGGAGGCGCATTCATCACTGCATTGATCCGCGCCAGTTCTGAGCTTGACTGGTTTAAGAGGGAAGAGGAATGAACACTTTTGCTGCCACTTATGTTGTTTTTGTTTAGGTCATCGGGGCACTGGTGATCTTTGGTGTTGCTGCTTATGCAATCAAACAGATGGTGCTTAAGCTTCAACAGCCAATCGATGAGCCAGATATCGGAGTTGAGGTGACAAGACGATGAGCTTTCACAAGCTTGCTGTTTTGGTTGTCTCGATGGAGGTATTTACTGGTTCAAGCGGCGAGCTTATGAATTTCTCATTGCCTTAATGATCATACATCGGCTCATTGTGAAATGTTTGGGAACGAGATTTCTAGGCCATCAAGTAACATCTGAACAGCAATAGATGTAAGCACTATTCCCATTACTTTTGTTAGCACTTGCAGGGCTGATACACTAATCCTGGAGGAAAGCATCTCGGCGGCATCAAAAATAAGATAGATTATCAAAGATAGTAGTAAAACTATTAAGCTCTATGAAATTTTGCCATCGATGGAAGAATTCACCGGGTCGGCAATTGCAATCGTCAGTGTGCCAGGGCCTGCAAGAAGGGGAATGCAGATAGGCACGATTCCTTTCCCTGAAGAACTCTTGCCCCGATCAATCGAGGCTGGGTCATGGTGCTCCTCTGGTGGTTTGGATCGGAGCATGGAAAGGCCGATCAAGATAACAATTAACCCACCAGATATTTGAAAGGCTCCTTGGCTTATTCCGAAAATTGCCAGCAAATCATTCCCGAGCCATGTAGCCAAGAGAAGTGCGATCAAGAAGGTGAAGGCACTGTTGCTTGCGATTGCCTTGTCGGTTTTTTGATCTCCATCTGTGAATGAAAGATAGATCGGCAGATTGCCAATAGGGTTAGCAACAGTAAAGATTCCTATGGCAGTGTTTAGAAGAGACATAAAGATCGGAACTAATTGATTTTGTTGCTAACATTTACAGGTCTGATTGAACCGCAGATGTTGATTCTATGCCAGGTATTTTTGATCTATGAGTGCCTCTATTGGCAGCAGATCGCGATCAGTAATGGGTTTGATTTCAGCAGGCTTCTTGGGTAGGATACTTATACTGGGCTGAGATTGCCTCGGGTAAGACGGATTATTTCAGGAATGATAAATGCTTTAATAACTTCATGTTGAGAAGGTGGCTCTTCTCTTTTAGTCGGTCAATATCTTATGGATTTGGTGATTTGAGATTTCCATTCCATTCTGGTAAATAATGGACGAACCTTTAACTCGATCGACGTGAACTCTTTGTCCTCAAGCAAACACCCTCAACCTGGCACGCAGATCGATGCTGTGCTGGATCCTGTGATTCCAGAACTTAACGAGTTGGTGGCGAAGACGCCAGGGACCCTTTCGCTGGCCCAGGGCATGGTGAATTGGGCTCCACCTGTTGCCGTAAAACTGGCAATGAACAATGCTCTGTTGAATCAAGAAACAAGCCTCAATCGTTATGGCCCGGCTCGAGGTGATCCTGATCTGCTTGAGCTAATTAAGCAAAAATTGATGATCCAGAACGGTTTGGATTTGGCCGAAAGCATGGTCATGGTCACTGCAGGTAGCAACATGGCATTTCATGCCATTGCTCAGGTTCTCTGTGACCCTGGCGATGAGGTCATTCTGCCGCTGCCTTATTACTTTAATCATTTTATGGCTATTCAGTTGGCCGGTGGAGTGCCTGTGCCTGTGAATGCTGGTTTAATACCTAACCCTGAGCTCATAGAGGCTGCGATTACAAAACGCACCCGTGCCATTGTCACGATAAGTCCTAATAATCCAAGCGGAATCGTTTTCCCTCAAACCTTACTTGCCGCCATCAATGGGATCTGTGCCCAGCATGGTTTGCTGCACATCAGCGATGAAGCTTATGAGGATTTTGTGTTTGGTGATGTACCTCATTGGAGCCCTGGATCTCTTCCTGGCGCAGGGAACCATACTGTTTCGCTCTATTCGTTCTCCAAGGCCTATGGCATGGCCGGATGGCGTCTTGGTTATATGTCTGCTCCTATTGGCTGGAGTAAGGCTTTGGCCAAGGTTCAAGACACAGTCTTGATCTGTCCACCTCGTTTTTGCCAACGAGCAGCGATTGCCGCCTTGTTGGATGGTTCTGATTGGGTGCGGCAGAATGTCTCTCAATTGATGAGTCGATATCAGTTGCTCTTGAAGCGTTTTGCCGCTAGTAACGATCGACCCTGGCGCTTTTTACATCAACCCAATGGAGCTTTTTATGGCTTACTTGAAGTGGATTGTGGTTGCAATGGAGACACCTTGATGCGTCAGCTGGTAAGAGATTATCGAGTTGCCACGATTGGAGGTTGTAGTTTTGGTTTTAAGAACGAGAGTTGTGTACTGCGCATCAGCGTGGGTATGCTTGAAGGCGCTGAATTGATAGATGCCTTTGATCGCTTGGAGGCAGGCTTGCTTAATATTGTTCAACAAGGAGACCGTAGCACCTGAATAATAAAGTTAATTCCAATTTATTTTTTTTATTTTATTGAAGATAGCAATCAGCACTTGTTGAGTAATGACTGCGTGGTGAATTTTGATCAGCTCTGTAGCAGCGAGTTTAGCTGCTGGAACCTTATTCAAATCATGCAATAAGCCAATGGTCTTAAGATTATTAATGGCTGCATTTATTTCTATGAGATTCTATCCATTGCCGTAAACACTTGCAGCATTTTGTAGATATGATTTAATGACTTTCTTGCCTGTTAAGCAGTTCAATTTTTTAAGTAAGTCTTTGATTTGATCCGCTTATTGCTAGCCATAATGCTTCCTATGGCTTTTTACCATAATTGATTGGAAGGTAAATAGTGATCAGAATTCTTGCTCCTAACTCTATGGGAATGATTGTAGGGGCTGATTGCCTTTGTCTCGCATGCTTTTTGGCAATGTTGACTATTTTTCGTCATCACTCTTTGAGAACCAGTGAAGTGATAAGGCCTTCGTCTGTTGATGAGAACATCAATAATGTTGCGAGAATGCATGGATCTAATTTTAGAGGCTTTTGTTTTCATCCATAGGTCTCTAATTCCAACCATTCTCTTCTCGCATGCAAATAAATATAGACCTTTTAGTAATCCTGCATGTCTCTATTATGGTAGGCTAACTTCGAGGATTGAAATTATTTTTTCTCGTCAGTATCCAAGCCTAATGCTGAGACAATAAGGGTATTTTCTAATACCTTTGGATATAGCAATACACCAATGATCACCGATATGATCGCTGTGACAATGAATGTAGTGACTTGGCCTATTGAACCTGGCAAGTAGATTTCAGAGTTCAGAAATGGCAAATCAATTAGAGAACCTATGGTTCCCCAAATCAATACCCATGCAGACACATATCCAATGCCGAACCAGTCTTTCTTTGACATGTGACCTCAGAAAACACAGAACAATTTTTGAATACTAGCTGATAGACACGCATAGGCTTAATAAAGTGGCATCTCTGATGTGCAGCTTGTCTGACCAGTGACAACACCTAGGCCCTGCTGCCAATGACTTGCCCAAGTCTTGCCGTGGCTGTTTTTGCTTGCTGCAGCGTCTCTTCATCTTCTTACTTTTGGCGTTGGAGCGCAGATTGATCCAGGTTAGCTGCTACCGCAAAGTGGTTTGATTCTGTTGAATGAGGTCTTGGCATAACTGAGCAAATGATTGGTTTGTCTCATTCAACAGACAAACTTAGCTCCATATAAGAGTTTGTTCTCGTTAGCATCTTTGCTTTTATTCGTCATCTTTACAGAAATCTGAACCTTCCGCTCCGTTTTCTTGTTAAACAATTCATCAGGCCTGCTACTAGGTTCAAGAGAGTTTCCCTTCGACCCGCCCATGGCGATTAGCGTTACCTCTGCATGTCCAGAGAGCACAATTAATGAACTGGGCATCCGGCAATGGCCCATTTGGACATGTGAGGCCAGCACTTTTCCTTGGACCTATGCTGAACAGGAAACCTGCCTGTTGTTGGAAGGCGAGGTGACCGTTAAGCCCGAAGGTGGAAAGCCCGTGCGCTTTGGTGCAGGTGATCTGGTGGTGTTCCCTGCTGGAATGTCATGCATTTGGGAGGTTCATCAGGCAGTTCGTAAGCACTATCGCTTTGGTTGATGAATGGGCCATGACGGCTAGCTGTGAAGTGACCTCGCTGAAGACAGGATCAATGCATGGTCTAAGAAATGCAAATGATTTGTTGATTCCTCTTGGGAAACATTAAGCAGACCTGATAGATGAATAACAGTAGCGCTATAATGCAGTAGTGCTACTGTCCAGGCTGCGGGCTGGTGAAGGAGGGCATTTTCGTCGTTCAGTTTCGCTACATAGGTTTTGTGCTTTTTGCTTGGCCTACTCAAGATTCATCTGACGTTCTTCGCGTTGCTAAGAATCAATGCTGTATTCACATCAAGGCCACGGGGGAAGAAGGAGCGTAATCACACATGCCAATGGCTAAGCCAATCGAGATCATCTTGCAGTTGCTTGATCTGAAGCATTGCACATTCTTTCTCTGAACGACTCGATGTTGACTGGGTTTTCTGCTGAGCAGCCTGTGCTGCGACATGAGCCTGTCGGCCAAAGCTCTCCTCTGTTGTAGGCCTCAATGATGGATTCGTAGTGGTCTTCTCTTTGTCTTGCTTGATGTGCCATGTACTCATGTACTTTCTTTGCTTGAAGGAAAGCGCATCAACCTGCAATGCGCGATCGGAGGGAATACTCAATACGAGCGATCCCTCCCTTAGAAAGGTCTACTCAGGCCTTGTTCTTTGAGGGGGCTCCATAGAAGAAGGCCCTGGAACTTGACAAAGCTAGATAATGAAGTGAATGAAAAAAGCAAACTATGGCTGGAGTCATTGCCGGGGCAATTTCTCTATCACTTCATTTATTCTGGAAGTTTAGAACAGCCAATAGCGAGAGAGCCAAGTGGAAGATCTTGCTATCTGCCTTATGGCTCCCTCGCCAATGTGTAACGTATTCATCATTATCCCAGCTTTCATGGCTGGCTAACAAGAACATTTCTTTTGGGAGACTGAAACACTAGTTTGATAGATTAAATCAGCATAATCCACGCTGCTTAAACTTTAGATCTCCGCTATCTTCGATATTAGTTTGAATATTTACACTTAAGCGGTAATTGCTATAAGGGCCTGAGTTGCATTGATTCGAGACATTCGAATGTCTCTGCTTGATTACTGTTTGAGAAGTATCAAGTGATGATAAATAATTTGTATGTTTTTTTAAAAATAGGTGTTTTTGTTTTTTGCCTGCGTGCATGTGTGGATCTATTTGTGCCAGCCATTTTTATTTTCCATATTTATTGACCTTTTTGTATCTTTTTAATCAAGTAATTGCGATTGTGCTGCTTTGTTGATTTGGTTTTTATTGCTCAATCTTTGTTGTCGATTTGAGTTTCCGTTGATGATTTTACTGAAATAGCCGTAAAACGCCAGGCTTGCAATGTATCCCCCCAGTAATTGCTAGGCAGACCAGCTTTCTTTTTGAGCTGCTCTACGAATTCAGTCTTCTCCGGAAGACTTTCCCAGACCTGCGGTAGAAAAATACTACGTTTTCCTTTGTCAGCGATGATCAGCCCGTCGACATTTTGACGCAGCTGTTGCATGAAATCTGCTTCATCTGAGAATGTCATTCTTTCAAAAGGGCTGAGAAGTGAGATTGAGATCTCAAGTTCTGAGGCCTCTTCTAACTCTATGGGAGAAAACCGCGGATCTTTCATTGCAGCTTTATAGGCATTATCGACGACATCCGCGATGAGTGGTCGATAGGCCTGGACTGTACCGATACAGCCTCGTAAATTCCCGTTTTTATTTAATGTGATAAAAGTGGCGCGCTTTTGTTGAAGTTCTGGCGGGAAAGAAGCGATGTCTACAGAAGGAGGATGACTATTTTTAATCGAATAGGCCACGGTCTGTGCTGCAATTCTGATAAGACGCCCTGCTTCACGATTCAGTAGACCCCAATCATCTTCCACTCGTAGAGAATTGCTTTGATCGATTTTCTTGCATGCGGCCCAGGAACCATAACCAACGACTCGTTCTTTGTTGCCTGCTGTGTCACCAGAGTTTTGCAAAGCAAGTCGCTTAACAGAGAGGCCATATTTGCGTGCTGCAATCAGCATTCCGGCAACTGGAATACAACCACATGCTTTTTCTGGGCTAAGAATGTCTGGATTCAAACTTTCGATAGATTGAGCCGTTTCTCTATCAATCTTCTGGGCATTTTTGTAGTCCTTGAAATGGCTGAGATCTGTGCTGATGAGAAACCGTGTTGAATCACTGCCCCAGAGCCGTTCAATGACTTCGGCAACCTGATTGCCGGAAACGGCACCAACCACAAGTGGTAGCAATTTGAAGTCGCCAAGAACTTTCTGGAGAAATGGAAGATGGACCTCAAGTGAATGTTCCGGGCGGTGTGCTTCGTCATTGAAGCTGATCTGAGGTAAGTCAAGAATTGCGGTGATGCCTTCACGGTCAATCTCAACTTCTCCCAACGGTGTTTGAAAGGCATCCACTGATGGCACAGCAATGCCCTCTAGGGCGATGCGATGAGCAGGGCCGATCAAAACAACACGTTCAATTTTGTCTTTTTGACTTTGCCAGGTGATATAGGCATTTGCCGCGACCTGGCCTGAGTAAACGTAACCTGCATGTGGAGCGATTAGCGCCTTGGGCTGCAAGGGATTTGTTGTGTCGGCATGCGCGATCAATCTGGCGACGTCGCTTGCGAGCGTTTCTCTATCAGCTGAGTAAAAAACTCCAGCTACTGCAGGGGCTCTCACCTTACCCATTGCTTTAAGACTCTTTCCTTAGCTGGCTAAAGGCTTGTACTTGAAGGCGTTGATTCGTGGCATTCCCCCATCTATGCAGTTCCGTCGGCAATAGTCCATATCGATTCGATCTGCTTAAAGGATATTTGATTTGAGTCTAACTTGGAAATTTTCATGATTAATGCAGCCTCAATATCAGCTCAAATACATTCATTTCGGCGGCATTGTCTGAGACAGGTGTTGGCAACCTTCCATCGCTGAGTTATTGGCCAATACGTACCGGTTGTCGTTTCCGGCCCCATTGACCAGGAGTGGCATCAAAGTGACCAGGGATCCTGTTGCCGCATTGTGCACATGTTCCTTTCACTGTTGTGGAGAGGCCCCACTGACCCAATGCATACCAGTCGCGCTCGATGACCAAATGGTTGCAATCAGGGCAACGTGTGTTGTCTCCGGCTGGGTCGTGCACGTTACCTGTGTAGACAAATTGCAGGCCTTCCTCAATAGCGATCAACCTTGCCTTGGTCAATGTTGATGGAGGAGTTTTGGGCCGATTGAGCTTGTAGTCTGGGTGATAAGCAGAAAAATGAATCGGAATATTTGGGCGTAGCTCTTCGCGGACCCATGCTGCCAGTTGGCGGATTTCGTCATCGCCATCGTTTTCTTCCGGGATCAATAGGGTTGTGATCTCAACCCAAGTATCGGTTTCATGCACCAGATAGCGAAGGGTGTCTTTGACTGGTTCAATCTCGCTTGCACATAAGTCTCGGTAAAAGCGTTGACTGAAGGCTTTGAGATCTACGTTGACTGCATCCATCACTTCGAAGAACTCTGCTCGAGCATTTGCGGTGATGTAGCCGGCAGTGACGGCCACATTTTTGATCCCGCGCGCTCGATTTGCTTGTGCCACGTCGATGGCATATTCCGCAAAGATCACAGGGTCGTTGTAGGTAAAAGCTACTGAGCGGCAGCCGTGTTGTTGAGCAGTCGCAGCTAGCCCCTCGGGTGAGGCAGCATCCATCAAACGATCCATCTCTCGAGATTTCGAGATGTCCCAGTTTTGACAGAACTTGCAACCAAGATTGCAGCCTGCTGTTCCGAACGAAAGCACCGAAGAACCTGGAAAAAAATGATTCAGCGGTTTCTTTTCGATCGGGTCGATGCAAAAACCACTTGACCGGCCGTAAGTGGTTAGGGCCATGCCTTCAGCAGTGGCTTGTCGCACAAAACAAAACCCTCGCTGCCCTGGTTTCATTCGACAATGACGTGGGCAGAGATCGCATCGGATTTTTTCACCATCTTGCGACCACCATCGACCTAGGTGTAATGGGGCAGTATTAGTCATGGTGTGACGTGCTTAGTGATCAAGAGATCATTGAGTTCCATCAATACAATCGTATTGCCAATCTCTAGGAATTCATTCTATCTCTAATTTGTTTATGAGTGTTTAGAAATTGCCATTGAAATGCTAAAGGATATTGCTAGGACTTATTAGAACCACAAGAGAGTCAAGTCATCTTGAGTCTCCAAGCAGCCCTGCCTTGATCACACTCACCACATAAACAGGTTGGAGAGGTTGACTTGCTCACATGATCCAGATGCCTTCAAGGAGAGAGATTAGATTGACTGAGTCTCCTTTATTGATAGTGATGTGAATGAGCTCGCAAAGCGAGCGATTGAACCCCCACCTTTCATACAATTTACTTGCCTAGTTTGACTTCAAGTAAATCTATATCAGGCGGCTTCATATTGACCAACTCAGAAGTCATGCTCTTTGTTCAGATGTTAGATATTTGTGACAAGGGGCTATTTCTGCATAGTGTTCTACCATAAGTATTTAGCTAGGGCCAGACTTCGGGGTACTCAATAATGATTTCAGGATCCTTAGGCTTAGAGGCGCACTCTTCTTTGACCACTCTTTCTACGAATGTTCTAGACCATCTGTCAAACCTTCTTGCATATGTGGTCTTACATACCTCTACGAAGACTTTTCCTCTAGCTTCTGATTGTGTTACTGCCGATTTAGTAATGCATACGTATTGATGCTCTCCTTTGATTAGATCATATACTTCTCGGCTACATTGACGGATTGAGTTTTTAAATCCCTGAGCATTGACACTATCCTGCATCACTAATAATAGTAGGATTAAAGTGCTAAGTGATAAATTCACGGCAATAGCATGTCTCTAAAATTAGTTGCTCTTACTCTTTATCCTTAGGTCGCTGTCTTAGGATATAGAGCCAAGCAACTGTCGCTAGTGCGACTGTAAACTCTGTAAGTATTGTTGCATTGCCGGCAAAGAAATCGTTCCAGCTAGAGGTGTTGTTCAAGTATTGATCTTTTGGCTGCTCATAGTCTAGCCCTAAGCCAGTACAAAGCTCTACCAATATATGGCTGGTGGTTGGGTTCCCGGTGACAGGCACGAATCAATAACTTTTCACCTGTATTGTTGAATTGAAGCCGCATGCAATCTGAGATTTCAGTACTGGAGATTTCGGAGCCCGTTTGTGTCTGGCAGGTCTGTTCTTGTCGGCTTCTGGCTGGTACTGAAGACACTTGATGCTCCCCCTGCTATTGATGACCAGACTATTTGTTAATACAAATTTCCCATCTTATTTTCAAGCCAGCCTAAGCTCTACGAACAAAGCGCTAACAAAAAAAGCGATCGCTCTAATCAGCTGAGATCTCTGATTCTTTGTCTATGTAGTCTAATCGGCGGTTGATATGTGCGTAAATCTGACTGGCCTGAGGCCTGCTAGGCCATACAGACGATCTCGGCTTGAAAGGGGACCAAGGACTTGACTAGAATTAATCAGTTGCTGTTAATGCAATACTATTAAATTGTTGAAATACTTAAAATGAGCAGGAAGGCTTAACTGCTCCCCTTCTTGCTTGATTCCTGCTGGGCAATCTTGAACCACAGCAGAATGAAGTAAACCGACGAGATGCCTAGGAAGATCAACGTCAAGATCATCCATGTCCCCATGCTTAGCCCAAGTACGCCTGCATTGCGTGCATCGCCGATTGTGGCGTAGGCCAGAAGAGTGGGGAAAGTCAATGGGATCAGTTTGTTCTGGTTATCAGTTCAGCACGGCTCGGTGGTTGGTCGTTGAACCTTGCGCATTGAACAAAGGAGCCCCTTTGCTTGATGGAGGCGAACTGAAGTAAAAAGCCGACTGCTCCCCATTACCCATCCACTCTGACACTAGGAACAGGCTTGCAACCTGCCATGCGTAGAAACACTACTACTGGTGCCACTTGTACTTTCTTTAAGCCGAAGCGCTATTTGTAGGGGCTTGCGTCAATAAGCTCTTTCCCTTAGAAATAAAGCTCCCCATCACCCAGGCCCGTCGCGTCACGCGAGGGTCTTTTTTTTTGTTGATCAGCCCCCCATGGGGCTGCAATGAGCTTCCTTTTTGGTGGAGGGCATAATGCAGAAAGCTTGATGAGCGGTGATTCGATGAACGAACCGCAGCCGAAAGAGAGTTTGCTCAAGAAGAGTGGACGAATTGGCGCAATCCTTGGTTTTGCCTGGATTGCTCTGAATATTGTTGTGCCTTTGGCTTTGTTGCGTGTGCCTGCGGTGCAGCGCTGGCTCGTGGCATTTGATAACAAGCTTCCTTTTCACATTCCAGGAATTGGCTAGCTGCTTTTTGTTTCCGATTGCTGTGGTGCCCATGATTGGACAGGTGGTCACGCCCTCTCCAAGGTCAATAGCCTTGGATAACTCATCTGTTTACAGAACAAAACCTGATGAGCCGAATTTTTGAACCTTTGGGCGGGTCTATAAGACGTTAAGTACAAGGGTGCGGCAGGCTGGCGTTATGGGTAACGACTCCTCGAAATGAAGAGATGACGCACGAGGTCTCTCTTGCTGTGCTGGAAAGGGATGGTCGCTGGCTCCTTCAGCTTCGTGATGACATCGAAGGAATCTTGTTTCCAGGTCATTGGGGATTATTTGGAGGTCACTTGAATGCAGGGGAAACGCCTTTTCAGGCCGTGAACCGTGAACTTGCCGAGGAAATCAACTGGGCACCTGAAAATCTCCTCGTTCCTTGGTTCAGCAACCACAGCAGCACGCTTGTGGTACATGTATTTCGAGGGCCACTGTGTGTTTCTCTTGGCCAATTGCAGTTGCTTGAGGGTCAGGATATGACCCTGGCGACTATGGAGGAGCTGGCGAGTGGTGCTATCTGGAGCCCCAGACTTAGGGAGTTCAGACCGATTGCGCCAGGCCTGGATATCGTGCTGCAGCGTCAGCTCTCAGATCAAGACTGAAGCCAGGTTGTGTGGAGCAATATTTTGAGGTTTTGCGGAATTTCGATGCAGAAGATCTTGTAGGCCGATCCCTTGCCAAGACAGCATGACAGGACTCTCTCTTTGTTGGGCTTTAGGGAAATTGAGGGGGGATGGCAGCCGCTAGTTCAATGATGATGATCACCTCAGTCAAGTGCGCGACTTCATGGAGGAGCTTTCCCCTCAGTTCAGTTGGGCAACTATGAATGTCGTGGCTCTGGTCAGCTAGTTGCTTGAACCAACCGGCTATGCAGAGACAAACACTGCTCTTCATCAGAGAGGCACAGCCCCACTCGCTGGCCATCAAGGTTGGAATTCAGATGGCATCCTTAAAGTCATTGTGCTGATACCAATTTCATGACCATTCCTGTGCTTCCAGCCGTTGTCACCTTGGCTGCCGCGATCGTCTACCAAGGAACCATGTTTGCAGTGGCATTTGCACGAAGCCAGCACAAAGTAAAAGCTCCAGCAACGAGTGGGCCAGAAGAATTTGAGCGAGTGCTACGTGTTCAGCAGAACACCCTTGAACAGATGATGTTCTTCCTGCCGGTGTTCTGGCTAGCAGCTCTTTCTAGTAACACGTCTGTTGCCTGCTTGATTGGCTTCATCTGGGTGGGCGCACGTATTGCTTATGGCATTGGCTATTGGAAAGCGGCCAAGCTGAGAGGGCCAGGCTTTGCCATTAGCCTCCTTGCCAGCGCAGTTCTTCTGGTGATGGCAATTGTTGGTCTATTTAACTCATAGTTGGCGATCTTATAGGAAGCTTCC
This sequence comes from Prochlorococcus sp. MIT 1327, assembly GCF_047304785.1. NCBI lineage: Bacteria > Bacillati > Cyanobacteriota > Cyanophyceae > Synechococcales > Prochlorococcaceae > Prochlorococcus > Prochlorococcus sp. MIT 1327. The sequence goes on along the minus strand of NZ_CP138972.1, from coordinate 1,829,103 downwards.
CTCGGCAATAGTGGCCTCTTCTGCCAGAAGTCAACATTGTGATTTTCGTTTGCAGAGTCTGCGCACCTTTGGCTGATTGATTGGTTAGAAGAGAATAGGCTGCGAGATAGTGATGCCTTACTTTATCTAGCCAACTACAGCTTAAACTCTCATCTTTCAACTTTTGCCTGAAAACAAGGATTTGATTGTTTGATATTATGAACCAATTGCCGTGTGTCGATTCCTAAGTAATGCTTTCCTAAGCAGATTCCTCAAGATTCTTCTTTTGCACAGCAATTGATTCGCTAAAACCTGCGGCAAGAATTCCGGTAGGTATGGCGATGGCGCCAATTCCCATAAGAGAAGTTACTGAAGCGATAATCTTGCCTACCGCACTAATTGGCACTGAATCTCCATGCCCCACTGAGCTGACTGCATTAATTGACCACCAGAGGCATCTTGGTATTGAACCTAATAGACCAGGCTGAATAGATGACTCTGCAAGATACATCAATGTGCTGCTAATGAGTAAAAGTAATAATGTATAAACAGTAGATATCTGCAGCTCTTGGCTCTTGGATCTGAGTGCATAGTTGAAATGAAGCATGCTTTGCTTGAATCTTTCGCTGCGGCCAAGCTTTAGAATCGTAAGAAGACGAATAATTCTCAGGATCTTTAGTTCTGTTCTTACGCCGATAAAGGAGGGGATAATTGCAATCAGATCAATAATGGCCATTGGTGAGAACATGTAGCGAATCGCGCCTTCTATACCCTCTCCATATTTGCCCTCAAGTGGGGCAGTCCACACTCGACAAAAATATTCAATACAAAACAGACAGCCAATGATCCAATCGATTGCATCTATTTGCCCGCCAAACTGATAATCGATTTGACTTTCAGTGCTTAGAACTGCAAAAAAGATTGAAACAGCAATTGTTGCGCCACTTAACTTATTGAATATCGATGTATTGCCTCTTGTGGATTGATTGATTACTTGCTCATGTAGTTTGAGGCGGAATCCCATGATGGTCCCCAAGGTTTCCTCTCTCTTTTGATTTCAATCCATCCTAGGCATGGGTCGCTCCCGGGAGCGTTAGCGTGCCAGTTGTCCGGAGCTTTCCTTGCAGGCCTATAAGCAAGGATCTAGTTTGCTTAATTCTTCGGCTTTGACCTCGATCTGAGAGGATGATGAAGATGTCTTGCGGATCGTCATGCGTGCTCTTGTTTTCGCGATGGCTCTTGACTTGAGTCCACTGACGATTGGAGTGATTGTGGTTGTCGGAGTATTATTCATTGCGATGTTCGGGATTAGCTCGGCATTTGGTGGCTATCAGGGAATCTTCGATTGGACGCAGGAGAAGCCAGGTGATCAAAAGAAAAGGTGAGAAATAAAGCAATTCTAAACGATACTTTTCTTTCTTTAAGTAATAGATTAGGCAATATCTCATGCCTAATCCATAGTGGTTATGGTTATTACGTTGCCCGGTTTGAGAATGGATTCTTATGGGGTATTTGCAATCGTGGTTGTTTATAAAGTTGGTGTCTTTAATACTCAGGAAACCATGTTTTACTGAAAACAATATGACCATTCTTTACAGGTCTTTTGCATCCAGGTAGCACCATGTTGGTCGGAGGCCTAAACAAAGTGACCATTGCTAATTAGTGCACCTCAATCGCTCAGCAGTTATTTGGTTCGTTTTAACGTTTGAATTGAGCCATCAATGGCTTTGACTTTATTTGTTTTTTTTATGTCTTCTGCAATGGCAGCATTCTCTGAGTGGAGATTGGATTTGATTGCCCACCACAAAGCTATTGCTGAGCCACCTCTCAGCGAAATAGCCTGATCAGCATTTGGGCAAGTGAAGCAAAGGCTTTAATAGCGAGTTAAAGGATTTCAGAGATTGATTAAGAACTGATAGATCACACAAGGCTTATATGCTTAAGTATTGCTTAAGCGTATAATTGGTAATCTTTTCTTGTTTAGATCTGCAGTCGTGCGATACGTACGGGCTAGTATCGACTCTATGCCCGGATTGACTTGAGGAGATTTGATGAACGCACTCCGCCAAGCATGAGCTGAGCAAGTAGCCGGCAAGACTTGTGCCTCAACCTATTCACATCAATTGTGCGTTCTCAATTTGAATGAGTGAGAATAGTCCCCCTGAACCTTTCGCCGGGGGGTGTGCTTTATTCACTTGGAAACCCGTTCGTCATGATTTTTGCCCGAAGCAATTGGGACGAGGTTTGGCAAATTAGATGGGGGGTCATTGCTGCCTTGATAGCGCCTTGTTTTGATAGAACTTCTCAAGATGTGTGGGCCCATCACAACAGCTCAGGGTGCAGGTCTTTCTGAGCAAGTGGTGAGTTCAGTAGAACAGTCGGTGGGTTTTGGCAGATTTTGCCTGGTTAGAACTTGGCAGGATGCAGCAGTGGATCTTGAGCGGACTAGGGCTTGCCTGAGAAGACATTTTGCATAAATAAGGTGTCTATCTCGTAAGCAACACTTGCTTTTGATCTTTGCTTGTCAAATTGGCCCCTCTTGGGATCGATCGCGACCGATTTGTAGCGAACTAAGGTCTTAGCGGAATCAGTAAAGGAATGTCTGAGCGTAATGATCCTGTTAAGCCAGAGTGAAGAGTGCAATCAGCGGTTTACTGCCTAGCCGTGTTGGTGAAAATCAGGAACCAGGCGTGTCTGGTTTGCTGTTCTGGAGCGATCGAGACCCCAAAGATGGCCCCTCTCTGAGGCAATCAGGATGGCCTCGTAGAGATCGCTGTTCCTGGCTTTGAATTGGCTTTTCTTCATGTAGGTAAAAATACCGACAGGAGTGGCCTTGAATCAATGGAAATACCAAATCCTGATGCCTTGCATAGGCTTGCTTTATTGATCAGATCGCCAATTCTCAAGGTGATGCCGCACACCTTTTTGTTGTGTTGGTGAATTTCTCACGAGAGGTGGCCTGGTAAATTCGTTGATTGGTTGAATTTGCTTATGGCTCAGGTCACGGTAGGGGAGAATGAGGGCGTTGAATCGGCCCTGCGTCGCTTTAAGCGAGCAGTCTCTAAGGCTGGGATTTTTTCTGATCTCAAGCGCATTCGTCACCACGAGACCCCAGTCGAGAAGTACAAACGCAAGGCTCAGCAACGTCGTCGTAGTCGCAGACGTTGAGTCCACTCCAATCGAGCAGCTGATCCCTCCTGGTAGCTCTTGCCTTGATGACTAATGACTGCTGGTTGGGTCCAAGAAGATTCTCCTGGGAATGATTTTTTTGCTGATTTGCCATTAGAGATGCGACAGCATTGAGGCATCCATTGCTTATTAGCGCCCATTGAGCTGGAGGTGAATCTGATCGGTTTGATGGTTCAACTGAAGCCATACCTCCTTGCTCCAGTTCCTTATTAGTGGTGTAGCGGTGCGCCGAGACAAAGGTGAACGTCGTTTCTGCACGACTTTTGTGAATGGTTTTCACTGGCTGTGGAACGCTCAATCCCAGCTGGTCAAGTTGAGATCAAGTTCCTATGAGCTGTGCTGTCTCTGGGTGCGTTTCGGCCGAGGGGAAGCGAACGAATCTTTGCGCGGCAAGTGGTCACCTAGGCAATCAACCATGGCTGCCATTGCACCATCAGCAGGGCGAAAAGCTCTTTTTCCTTAGTTAGCACGCCAAATATGGTATTCGTGTTGCAAAACAGCCATAAACTAGGGGCAAGAGTTTCAAGGATATCCCTGACCTTTAGCCACCAGCTGGATGGTTGACGAAGGCTGAGCCCTAAGGCTCAAATTGTTGTTCTAGCTTGAGCGAAGAATGTGATCAATCGCATTTGGATGCTCATGGACGAATTTGATCGTTTCCATGGCAACCTGTCTGGCCTCAAAAGAGTCATTCGCATAGGCACAGAATTCGCACCGATGACTCTGAGCATCGCGATAGCTGATGGTGTAACCGTGGCGGCTCATTAGTCCAGCCATTCAATTGATCATTTACATCCTTGCTCAGCAGAGTATGGAGTTGCCACTAATTGTTCAAAGAAGTGAGCGAATGCACAAGAACCAAACTTTTTCAATGCTCTTCTTCACCACATCAACTTCCGGATCAGTGACCATTCGTCTATTGAGCGTGGGCCTCTTTCTATAGCCTTGTGAGGGCTCACTGACAGACTCTGGCAAAGGCACATCGTGATTTGCTGCAGTGGAAGGGTTACCTGGATGATCCATGAAGAAGGTCTCCTCCGTCGGCTTGGCAATTGCCGCAAATGTCTTTCTATTCGTTTGGGCTGCGATCAATAGCCCCGTTGGTTAAAGATATAAATCGTTCTGCCTAGCAGCATCAATCACCTCAACCATCAATGGACGTGCGGGGTTTTGTTGAAGCGCAGGCAAAAGCCCTGCTATTAAGACGGGGGTTTGCTTATTCGTTTCACCCTTAGGGCAGTGAACCCTTTTTCTTGTCGTCCTTGACCTGTGACCATAGGGTCTGCTCGCTTCTGTAGAAATGCAGTGGCTTGGATCAAGTTCAGCACTGAGTTTGATCCCAGCGCTCTGGCACTGCAGACTGAACCGGTTTGTGGCATTGAAGTCTCATGCCTAAAAGGCGTTGCACTGCCAGCTTTGTTCATGGTCAACTTTCGTTGATGAAAAACGCTCAACCAAGCGTTGCCAATTTGATTGCTTTCATCACAGCAGCCGTTTCAGCAGCCATTTGATTTGTCTTGCTGCCTTCACTCCTCACACGATGCAGTTCTCTATGGATTCGCTTTTCTCGTTGATTATCGGCTTAGGTCTGAGAGCTGATTGAGTGCTTAATTGAGCTGGCAACAGTGATCATTTGTATCCCTTTTGAGAATCTTTTGTTTGCAGAACTCCTACATTTGTTTGCTGCGTTGAACCAGTTTGACGAATGCTGATGGCATGGACGCCTTCTTCTCCAATGGCAACCATGGCAAGCGCTCGATAGGGATCAATTGAAAGACCAGGAGGGCTTAGAGCGCATCGTTGGTCTGTTTGGCGGCGTGAGGTTTGTTCCAGCACTAGCGAGCGGGCGCGCACAACAACTCCTACGGTTGGGGAGCGTTCGCGGTGTAATTAGCTACCCGCTCGGCTTTTGCCTGTTGGATGTAAGGCTTTTGCCAGCTCAGGGGGATCTCTAGTAGGGCTTTGGGGCCGGTGATTGCTTCTGCCAGGAAGATCACCGCCGCAAGACTATTGGCTGTGATGTGCAGCCATCGCCAGCGCAGATCACGCAGGATTTCTTGTCGGGATGCCAGCGAGAACAGCATCAGCCCAACGAGACCAATGCCACCCCAGAAATGCGATTGCCAGAATTCTGCTTTGAGGGGGTTGTCACCGAGGCGGAATACTTCCGGCTGCATCCCAAGGACGATGACACCTGCCCAGCAGAGTAAGGAGAAGCCTGCTCGATAGGCGGGTCTTTTGTCTCGCCAGGTTGTCAGCAAGGCGATGCAACTTCCAATGAGTACCAGTAGAAGCAATCCAGCACGGATCAGACCTCCCTCAAACTCCGTTAGCGGATGTTCAGTGCTGATCATCACGACCAGAGCAAGCAGCACGATTGCGATCACTCCGGCTGAGAGCCATCTTCCGAGATTGCTGTGCACACTCCCGACATTGGCTGGACTTTCGTTCTGACGTTTGAGCCGACGACTGCGGGTTTGAAGTGACAGGTTTAGGACTATCCCCAGTAGGGGGTAGATCAAGGCTACGGCGAAAATCGGGTGTAGCAACCAGATCCAGTCAAGGGTCTGCATGGTGAGGGTCTGGCCGGGGAATCAAAAGGGAGACACAATTGGATTTAGCAATGGCGCTAAAAGCATGCACGCCATCGCTTAGAGCTTATTGAGTTGAACTGGATAGAGAATCTCTCCGTTTCTGGGTCCCTGATTCTCTTCCTATCGAAGGAGCTTATGGGAATTCAGGTGGTTGATGTTACTCAGTGATTCTACAAACCTGCCTAATTCTTAAGAGTGAATGATTATTTTCGCTGCTTGGCTAGCTGAGTAAGCATTTTGAATTAGATTTTGAATTAGTTTAAACCCCTTTGCCGTTGCAACAGTGATGAATAGAACTTGATTGGAATCTAAGAGGATGTAGGTCAAGCCATCAGGAATGTTTCTGAGGTGCCATGTCTTTGCTGATATAAGCAGGAGCGATCATGAGCATAGGCCAGCAATTGTCAATGGGGTTCGAGTGAAGAACTGAGCCTGTGCTTGTGGCGATACTTTGCTGCTGTTATTAGTCCGCATCAAAACCAATACATGAATAAGGGGCTTGGGGGAGGTTTGGAGTCGAGTGGCGAATGAACGAGATACGTTCTTTGATTAGCCCCGCAATGCTGATCGTTTGAATCAAATTTCGCTTGCCTAGCCTTGGCTTTGGCTTGCCTAAAGGCTAAGAGCTACTTTTTGGCAGATGTTGAAAGGAACAGCTAAGTCGAAGGCAATTCAGTCATGCGCATCAGATGGGGCCCCTTGCGTAGAAAATAAGGCGAAGGCGGAACTGTTGCTACTAATGATTCAGGGCTTGCTGGTCATAGGTGAGGTGAGCTACGACTAGCGCCTAACTGAGGCGATAGATGAGGGGCATTTTTGAGCTGTTGCTGGCCTGGCGTTGGCCGCTGGCCGTTATCGTGAGCACAGCCTTTTTAAGCAAGGCTTTAATCGCGATTACTCGCGCGGGCATTCGTGTTGAGATTTTCACCAGACGTCCGATCAAGGTTTCCACTGGACCATCAGCGATTCAGGCCGAGGTCACCAAAGTAAGGCTTTAGTGGCTGAAATCTTTGTGACCCTAGGTAGGGAAAGACTCTGGTGATCCCGTTAAACATACAATGATTTCGAAGAACTAACTTCTTTCTTTTGATAGACAGAACAATCAATATCTATCGCCATGATCAACAATTTTGATTCTCAATATTGTCTACTATCTTTATGGCCTGATTGGCAGGATTTGTTATCAATTTAATTCCTCTTTGAGCCTTTCTCGCTCCACGCAGTCATGCCTGATCGCAAAGACAGCTGCTTGAGTTCGATCGCATATGTCAAGCTTGTTGATGATTGTTCTTTGGGTCAAAGTATCGTAGTGTTTGCGATATTATTGAGCTTCCATCAAGGCATCCTTAAAGATTAATCTTAGAGTTCTGTAAGGATAATTTAAAAAGGGGAATTTAAAACCTTGATGCTCATCTAGCCTTCTTTTGTCTAGCTAATATAAAGAGAAGCTATTGCTTAGAAGCGCTTAATGCAAACTGTGGCCTTCCATAGAAATCTGGAAAAACCTGAGTGGAGAGTGTAAGTCGCCAGAGCTGCGAAACTTGGTTTTTAAATACGAGCGACTGACGTTAATCGAAAAAAGCTTCTGCCGTTCCTTCCAGATCAACTTATGGATTCGTGCGTGAGCAAGAAAAGACCCTTGGATGATCCGGGTACCCAAGGGAGTGAGTCGCTGTATCTCCACGCATAGAGATCATGAATGATCCAGAAAAAACCGATGTAGGCAATGATCCAAAGACATGTATTCGTGATTACCACTTGGTTGATGATGTTGGAGTGATCGAACATTCACGCGATCAAGTGAGCTTTGATCAACCCTTGCAAAACAAGGGCCATCCGCTTGGCTGATCTCAAAGGCCCGTCTATTGCTTTGAGTTTTGGCGAGCGGATGGCCAATCGGCAAATGGTGAAATTGGCGTGGAAGGCATCACTGATGACCCCATGGGCAACGTGGTGATCGGCATGAACGAACTGATGCAGTCACAAAAATGCTTTTCTGGGATGGCGGTCAGAAGGTAGTAGCAGACCTCTAGATCAAGGCCCTGACATTGATATGGAGTTGTGGGATCAACAGATGTGCAACTAGAGAATGCCTTGGGGAGGGGAATTTCTGCTCCATATGGATGAGGTTTTTCACGCCCAGGAGTGAAAAAAGAGATCTCAGTCGTTTTTGCTGCGTCGCTGATGAGCATCACCGTCAAGGGAGTGCCTCTAACGACGAGGTCCAGCTGTTGTGGAGTGCTTTTGATCAAGCCATCGATTCCCCGATGCAAGTTGATTGGCGAAAACCGTACAACTATCACTTTGGAGTGGCTTTTTAATCCCAACCGAGCCTGGTTCTCCGTACTGTTTTTGTTCGGTCTAGGCATCTACGTCGACCAAGCTGTAAAAATCTCTCATAGAACACCATGTACTCCCTCTTTGACGAGTTTTTCTCTAGTGCAAGCTTCTATAAAACACGTCCTCGCGTTTCTGTGATCAGTGATTCTGAGTTCAAGGCTGATCAGGATCGCCAGAACGCAGAACGTGTTTCTCATCTCGAGAATGTAAGGGCCGATTTGCTCGATTCAGTCAACAAAGTTGAAGCACAGATTGAGGCGCTTCAAACAGCACTGCCGCAAGCCAAGCAAGCGATCAAGGCACCTATCGCTGAGCCTGCCGCAGCAAAGGAGACCTGCTAGCGCTCGTCATGACAAAATTTTTATGGCAAGTAGGAACCACTACAAGCTCAGTGGCGATTCATGAAGCCCCTGCTAGTGCGGGGGCTTTCTATTCCCTGTAAATAGCTGCAATGGTTGGTAAGAAAATTAACTGATAATGCTGCTAAAAGTTCCCCTTTGGCAGCTTCAAATTCATCTGCTCGAGTGGATTAGCACTGACATGATCTATATAGAGAAACTCTCAAAAGTCGACGATAGTGAACATGTTTTGCGGATATTAGCTTAGTTGAATCTTGTGAGGCCTTCAGGTTATTGACTCGCGGAATGGTTTGTAGCAGGCGAGACTGAGCATCGCTTCGCAATCCCCTTGGCGGTTCAAGTTCTTCGAAACGATCAGCGTTCCAAGCTCGATCAGAACGATGACGTGCTTTTTTATGCTGAGCCTCGTTTCGTTCATCATCTGGACGAGGCCTTTCGGGGGCGTTTGACGCAGCTTTATCGCGAGAAGATTCCGCCTTGCTCCACAGTGCTCGACTTGATGTCGAGCTGGGTGTCTCACCTGCCTGATGACGTTATCTATGACCGTGTGATCGGCCATGGCCTCAATGAAAAGGAACTCGTGGCAAACAACCGGCTTGATAGCCATTGGGTTCAGAATTTCAATCTCAACCAGTCCATTCCGCTTAAGGATGAGAGCATTGATGCGACTCTCATCGTTGCAGGTTGGCAATATCTTCAGCAGCCTGAGGATATGGCTGAGGAGTTATTGCGTGTGACGCGCTCGAAGGGGCAAGTTATCGTTGCCTTCTCGAATCGTATGTTTTTCACAAAAGCTCCGCAGATCTGGAGGGATGGCGATGACCGTGATCATTTGACCTACGTTTCTAAGGTGCTGATGGCTCAGGGTTGGCCAAAGCCTGAGATCATCGCAGAGGAGACTCGCTCAACAGGTGTCTTGGGGTTGCTAGGCGGCAAAGGAGATCCATTTTTTGCAGTGATAGCGACAAAGCCTTGACTGCAGTAAAGCCAACAAAGGAAGCAATCTGAGTTGGCAAATAAGACGAAACTCTTTGCCTGAAGGCTACAATTAATCCAGACTCTATGCACAGATTGCTAATCCATGACCTCTTCATTAGCTTGCACTATTGTTTACTTACTTCCTGAGAGTATTGTTTTTTCCTAATCGGCCATGATTCATACAAAAGACGAAGGCTAAGGCACTCTATTGTTATCGATGGCCTTAGGAATGCTAGGAGGAGTTGAAAATTAAACAGTGGCTCTTTCGAGAGAGCTAAAATAGAAAGAGAGTAAAACCAAGATTTCCTTTGTTTGATGCATGCCTTGATTGATGTATTGATTTTATGATTGACTCCTATACGTTGCATCAGTGCAAAGCCAATAAGCACATTTGCAAGCTTAAAGTTAGAAACCTAGAGCATGCTGTTCAACAGGCAAAGCTGATGATTGCAGAGTCTGCTATGGACCCTGAATCACTCGTTTCCTTAAGGCGTAAAGTTGCTGAATCCATTCTAGACTTAGAAGTATTGTATTTGCTGATGGAGGAGGACCCAGTAAATTATTAGTTTAACACGCAACTGTTTTAAATTTACACAGATTGGTTTTGTCTTGTAACTGCATGGCTGTTTAATCTTAATTGCATGTCTCCTATTGCATCATTTTGATTTGCTATGATATTAGCTGTTTGTCTCTTTCAAATGGATAAGTCGACCAAAGATCAAATTGTTGCATCTTCTGCTGGTTGGGTTGCTGTTGCATTAAATATTTTGCCAGGTATTGGAGCCGGCTACCTCTACCAACGTAGGTGGAAGGCCTATTGGATTACTTCCGCGGTCGTTAGTATTTGGATTGTTCTTGGTGCCGTCTTGGGTCAAGACATTGATCCTGTTAATGATCAAAGAAATCAATTAGTGGGTCTTATAGGTCTTTTGCTTGTCGCTGCAACAACTGCTGTAGAAGCTGGTCTAGCGGTAAAACGTGCGCGCAATAATGAATCGACTTGATCGATAGGATTAACAAAATATCTAGAGCGAGTTCTCCCCCTCTACTCTGTTGATAATTAATCTCGATGTTTGTTTTTATTCGTATGCCTATAGGCCCCGTTATTTACTCCAGTAGGCTTTGCTCGTAGTGCAAGGATGAATGGAGTAAGGATAGATTCATGATTTAATATGGGGATTAATTCAAATTTTATCCGTTAATCCGGTTTAAGCATTTTTGCTTTCTTTTCTTGAAAATTCTTGCTAAGCTTGGGAAGAACGAGAGGGTTTAGTATGCACACATATCTTGTTGAGGCATTGATCGTTGTCTCATCTACTCTTTGGGTTGTATTGTTGCTTTGGAAGCCTCAAAAGGAATAGCTGATAGCCTTATTCTGTATTATTTTTTGGTCTTTTCTTTTGGCAAGCTGGTTTAAGTGAAGCTTCCGATCAGTATTCATTTTTAAGCATCAAAAATGATCTTTTCCTTGATTAGTCTTTTATAGAGATGAATCTCTACCTTGTCGTGTTGGGTGGGAGGACGCGCGGAGCACACGTGGAGATGCACGATGTGCGCTGGGTGGTGGGTGAAACGATTGAAGCAACAGTGCCCCAGCTGAAATCACAATGGATTGGCAATCCTCGAGGGTTGCATGTGGACAGCTACATGCGCATCCGCTTCGTGGATGGTTACCGGATCACAATGGCTAGCGCCGGCAATGTCAAAGCAAACGAGGCCAATAAACTCTGGTTCATCAACCTGGGAGGTTATAAGGCTGGCGAAATGCTTGAACAGCATCATTTGGAACTTGTGGTCGCACCTTCAGCTCAAATTGCCAAGGGCAAGGCTCGTCGCCGCTGGTTCGAGCCGATGGATCAGATCCACAAGGATGATCATGCCGCGATCATCCGTCTACAGGGATATTCAGTCGTCCTTGAGATCGATCCTCAGGGGCGACATGATGGCATGAAGCCCGACTGGAGTGGCTACTGGGTTATCACTTGATCAACATTCCCCCGGATTTGTTTCATCTCATGGTTCTGGTGGCTCTTGGCTAGGGATAATCTTGTCAAGTTAGAATTTATAGGGACAATGATTGATCTATTGTATTAGTATTTCTTTGCGAAAAGGGATAAGTGTCATGAGCATTGATTTTATAAATGATTCTCCCTAATCTTTCACGCTATTCAATAACGAGTATTCCTCTCTGCAATCCTGATATGCCGTCTAATGTTCGCATTGCTTTCCATAGATTATGTGTTTTTACCCATACAGAAGGATAGCGATATCTGGCAACATCTAGGATTAGAACTTTGTCAGTAACAGTGTCATAAGCTGCTAGTGGAGAGAAGTGTCCACCACCTTTTTGGCCAATAACCTTTCTGTCATAATTGACAATCAAGCGATCACTTGAATCGTCAAGATTAGCTTTCACAAGCGATCTAAAAGCTGACAGACTAAGGATGTCTCCGTGTAAACGCTTAGAAGAAACACCATGATGACTGAGTAGGTTTTGAACTTCTTGAAGTGTCATGCCTTGACGCCTGACTTTGGCTGGGCTAATGACTGTTTGAGATGAATCCGAATCGAAGATATTGTCTTGGGTCCAGAAGTGGTAGTTTCTGAAACCATCTACTGGAGGTGCCGGAATTGCTAGGCTGTTTAAAACCATTACGGCACTGGCAACCCCGCAATAGGCAAGGTTTGATTGGGTCAGAAAAGCTTCCATTAACGAGCCGTAATCTGATACAGACTTGCTTCTTTGCAACAAGACCATTCCTTCTGAGGTCGTTATTGGAATTAGTTTTTCCGCTAAGGCAGGATTAGACCAAGGGCTTACTATCAGTGCAAAACTCAATAAGCTGATTCTAGGAGATGTTATCCAAATGAAATGTTTGTCTTTCTTGTATTTTCGAGCAGGATTAAAGACCATACCCTCGCCTATACTGAGCATGCCACCATTCTATCTAGTTTCAGACTTGCTTGACAGAAGCAATGATTGCTTACAGTATCAACGCTTTTCGGTGTGCGCAATATTGCAGGTAATTTCAAGATATTTGCGTTATTATTTTGCCTGTTTGCGATAAGCTTTTCGCCGTTTGGGCAGAAGGTAGATGGTCTCTTTCTCTCGTGATTCATTTATGACTGCTGAAGTTCCTTCAACGCTCGTAGCACATCTTGACTATGGCGAGATGGACTTACGTCTTCCCAGCGAGCGCGAAGGATGCCATCGGGATCAATCAGAAATGTGTGACGTTGGCTGAATGGTGAACTCCATGATCCATACCTTTCGCTTACAACTCCACCTGTGTCAGACAACAATGTGTATCCAAGGCCTTCGCTGCTACAGAAGCTGACGTGCTCTTCGGTGCCATCAGCACTGACTCCAACCACAGCTGCACCTGCAGCGTTAAAGTCTGAGAGATCTCGCTGGAATCCACGCGCCTCGAGAGTGCAGCCACTGGTGAAGTCGCGAGGGTAGAAGTAAAGAACCAGCCAACTGCCTAGAAAGGCATCACGTTGTAATTTCTCAGCCAGCGCACCTTCTTGACCAGCGGCCTCTAGCTCAAAGTCTGGGGCTTGAGCGTCTAGAGCAGGAAGCTTTCCCTCCATGGCCAAGGCTTGGCTTGGGCGCCCAAGACATTGGCTGATACTCAACACTGCCGCCCCTGTTATGACTCTCAAGAGTTCAGATCGTTTCACCGGTATCAAGCCAACTGCAGAAGAGATTAGTCAGAACAACTTCACGGCGGAGCTAATCTGGCAAATGAATCTGACGATTGTGATCTCAACCAGTTGAATTGGATTCATGAGTCAAGCACCCCTAATTTTTAGCTAGCTGACCAACATCTTGCGTTGAATTGGAATCTATAACTTAGTCCCCCCCCTTCCCATAAGACTGCCAACAGTTATTAATCATGCTCTGATCTTCTTTGTCTCTTTACTCTTTTCAAGTTCTAACCGGTCGGCTTTTTACTCTTCTTCCTGTTTGCTTGCTGCAGCGACCTCTGCTTCAAGAGTAAATGTCACACTTTTATCAGGACTGAAGCGATCCACAAGAGTTTGAAGTTCTTCTTTGAGCTGCGCCTCAGAAATTGGTTCGATTGACTCTTGAACGATGGCTTCCTTCCATGTCATATCGATCAGCTTCTCTAGTGCCGCTGCTTTGATACGTGCGATACCGATCTGCTGAATGATCACTTGCTTAGGAATCTTTCCTGGACGGAAGCCTGGCAGCCTTATCGCGCTACCCAGGCGCGATAAGGCTGCGTCATAACTTGATTTGCAGCGAGCCGCTGGAACCTCTAGCTCTATAGAGATGTGGTTGTCTGGCAACGCATTGATTTTGACTTTCAACCCCGTCTTCGTCATTGGTAAGACTCCTTAAACACTGACAACGCAACAGCAGCAGACCCACTAACCCCTACAGCAATGGCACCAGGTCGAGGGAGGCTCATTAAAAGGACGTGTGATCTCCTATCCCTCACACTAGTTTGCTTTCGCTGATTTTTCTTAAGCGCTGTTCTGTGTATGCCTTGTTTGCTGGAGGTGATTCTTTGTTGATTTAGATCAATCATTTTCAGCAAAGCTTAGGAAATATCCATTTGACTGTTGCTAACTAATCCCTAATACGCGAGACATGGTGCTAGCCATTCCTAAGCTAATGTTAGCTTATAGAGCTTCACAACTAAAATCTTGAATTTCGCCGAGTGGTGTAAGACCACGGAAGGTTGGATGTTGATGATCTTCATAGCTCCACCACCATTTGCCATCAGTAAAACTTGTTTCGCCTACGTTGAAGGTTCTTGGTAGCATTAGTTTTGAATTCACTAGGTTGATCACGATAAAAGCTCCAGCATCAAGCTCTTCATATGCTTTAACTCTGCTGTATGTTCCATTCTCATTGTTGTAGATTGTTGCTTCGACAAGACTTCCATCACATGTAAATGAGGTTGATTCTGGAGCTAATGCACTTGGGACTACTGGTGAAACACTGATTAGAAAACTCATCATGAAGCCAAGGAATGTCATCATTAACTCTGTCCTGACTAACCTAATAGGGTCAACTGATTGATAGCATGGCAAATACGTGCTCTCAAGGTAATGATTTTTAAATCATCGCAATAAGTAAAGCCCCGTGGAAAGTGAGGCTTTACTTAGTGGGTTCTTATTCTGTTGTGCTGAAAAAATTTTCTGCATTCTTCAGTGCTGTCTATAGCTTCTGGTAACTTGCCCTGCCAAGTCGTTGCAGGGCTCAATGACGGCTATGGGGTTGATCAAAATTTTTCTAGTGGACGGGCATTACCTTTGAGAACCAGGCCAGATGCGTTGCGTGAAGTTAGGAAGCTCTGCGAAGGAGTGTTTTTGATGCCTGGGCAAGGCGCAACTCTCACAGCGCGATTTTGAAATCGGTTTTCGGGTCGTCGCGATCGTCCTGCGGAAGCTCTAATCAAGGGCATTTATGGGCGTAGCCAACAAGATCAGCGTGTAGCCCATCGTCACCATTGACAGACCCCAGAAGTGAAGCTAGTACAGATGTACTTTCGCTTGTGTTATGCAAAGTCCTCCAGTGCAACAGGTCAATGGCTGGCTGATCAGCCCTGATGGCCATTTCTGCTATCGCTTCCACCGCGATGCCAACAGTTGGATCAGAAACCCCTTCGTTTTTGTTGATCAATGGAGTGCACAAATGGATGGAACTCCATCGCAGATGAAACAGCGCCTGAGGCTTCCTTTGGATCAAGCCCTTGAACTATGTGGTCAGATGCTTCTTGATGGATGGCAAAAACTGACGACTCCATGCGGGGAAGACCCAGACCCTCAGTTCATAGAAGAGATCGCCGCATGACCCAGAATGAACTCGCCATGAGATTGGCTCGACTATTGCTGCTTAAAGAGGGTGGTGGCACCTTAGAGAGCTTTGAATCCTTGCTTTGCTTGCGGAGTTATTTTTCTGAATTGACGCTCGATGAGCTGCATCAAATCGCAATTGAGTATGGGATCGAGGCCTAGAGACTCTGCAGATGACGAAGGAAAAGCCCTGGTTTTGACTAGGGCTCTTGGTTTGCATCAACAAGCGAATTGATCTTCAAGGCTCCTGGGAACGACGCTTTCAATTCAGCGACAACCAGGCCTTGTTGAAGGGCTGAGGGGTAGTGCCATTCGTAGCGGCAAAAGCATGTTCGTCTCCCGCGGGCAATGAGCCTTGACTGGCCCATCAGCTCTCTGGAACCTTCTCGGTGGATTTAGTAGGGCATGGTTCGAGTTGTCTTGCTCATGATCAATGGTCTCGATGATCCGCAGAAAAAATGACATCGGTCACAGCATTAATCCATCCTGATCCATCGGCACTCTTTTGTTTTTGCTAGTTGGTATCAATTCGATCGCGTTAGAGAGGTACTCGTGCTCGCGAGCAGGCGGGTCTCTGTAAAGACGCGGCATTCGCGGCCCAGTTCGTAGACTTGGTGGGTGAGGATTGTCCACTCTTTGAGATGGATGCGCCAACGAGCTTGCACATTTGAAACTTGCTCAGACCAGGAGACAATTCCACTGGTTCGCTCTGAGTTTCTTTTGCGCTCTACCTCCAGCTCTGTAAGCAGTTCATTGCGTGTCCAGGCTTTACCCGTGCTGGGGTTGTTGGGGATTGGTGTGCTTGCAGCCATGGTGTTTTTATCGGCAATGTGAGTAAGCATAGTACACCTGTATTGTCGACCTGTGGATGGGCGGCCTGCCCCTGGCGACAGCTTTGGCATCGATCCATCACTCATGGAAGAGATAAGACGCAGGGAGGAATGTCAATCAATGCCAGATCTTTTGTCTTGGCAAGGGTGCTCGCGTTGGCCGCTGCATGCTTAGGGCCAATGTTTAGAGCGATGGCTTATTTGTACCTCTTGCTTGGATTTGGCCTCGCTGGCGAATCGCATCGCCTAGATGGCTGAAATTCATGCTTTGGCCCATGGGACGGGAGGTCCAAGGGCGCTAGCCCATGGAAGGCTTTAATGCTTTAGGCACGTGTTGGTGTGATATCCCAGTTACGTAGAATCTTTGTTAATGCATGTATTTGCTCTAGGGTCACCTGTTCAATGGCCGCAAATAAAGCGATGCAGCAGGTTTTGCTCGAGCCTAAGCATGCCAAGTTCGCAGCAACACTCTCCCCGATGAGATTTGATTGAGTGGCCCTGCTTGATAGCACTCCTTCTGCTCACTCAACTGCCCCTGATCATCGCTCTGGCAGGTGTTCAGGCTTTGATGTGTGAGCTCGTTCACATTGAATTGAGATCTAGACCCCTAGCTGAGAGGCTTTTTTGTTGCTATTAAGAGCCAACAAAAATTCTTCGACATGCCAGCAACACTCAAACTCGTTGATCACTACTTGCCAGTAACACTCACTGAAGAGCAAAAGGCAGCATTGGCTCGTGCAAGAGATCCTCAAGCAACAAGCGTTGATGAGTCAGTGAACCTCTTGAAGACGGTGTACTTAAGTGCCGAACCAGAGAATTGGGATGACACCACTGAATCAGAATGGAATTGTGTCGCCACCTGTATCCGTGCTGCCTAGGCCGGCTGATCAGCAATCCTGTATAAAGCGAGGCAAAACAGCGCGATAAAAACGCCGAGTGTGATGGTGTAAAAGTCCACCTGATTAACCTCTAGCCTTGGCATAGATGGGTTGAAGCGTCCCGCCGCTGTGATCATCATCATCTTCGTTATCGAAGAACGAGAGGCCTAATAAAAGTGCGCTTAATGGCAGTAAAGGGAATAGCGCAGCCAGTTGACCACTACTTAGAACAGGTTGCACTGCATCCCAAGCGGACCAAACAATCCAGAGTGATGTGAAGAGGATGAAGGAGAGGGTGAGCTTTGATTGAGGCATTGAATGTGCCTGCCAAAAGACGTTCCATGACAATGACAAAAAAACAACGCCAATGTGGGGGCTTTGGGGCCTGCGTTGGTACGGATAGCCGAGGCTTTATTGCTACTTATCTAAGCCCAAAGCATCGATTATCGAAATGGTTTCAAGCAGTCTCAAGCGATCTTGCTGTCATCGTTAATACAACAGAGTTCAATCACTCGCCTGATCATCCAGGTGATCACGTTGTTGTGATCCCTGCATCTGAGTACGAAAAGCCCCAAGAGCGTCAGAACGCTGAACGCGTTGCTTGCTTAGAGGCTCGCAAAGCAGATTATCTCGCAGTTGTTGAACAGCTCGAGAAGCAGATTGCTGAATTGCAGTCTTCTCTGCTAACAGCAGAGAAGGATAAAGAATTGGCGGCAGCTGAGATCTGACAGCTAGCACCAGGTGGTGGGAACACTTGTTGAGGGGGGTGCAAAGGGCTCCTGCTGCAAGCAATGGCTTTTGTTCTGCATGATTGAAACTCGCGATTGAATGAACCAGCAGCATTCTCTTTTTTTGAGACTGTTGTCGTGCTTGACGCAAGCCAGGCAGAACTTGGCGCAAGATGGTTAGGGGTTAGGGGTTAGGGGTTAGGGGTTAGGGGTTAGGGGTTAGGGGTTAGGGGTTAGGGGTTAGGGGCCTTGTTGGTGATGCTTGATCGTTAGTGAATCACTCAGCAGACTTGGAGGACACACCGACTTGATATTCATACTCAAGATCAGAGTTGTTGAGTTCTTGAGCTGTGCTCAGCGTTGTGGGCGAGAAGGACATTGGTTTGTTCAAGATCTTGTTGTCGATCCAATCGACAATCATCTCCATCCTCTGTTCAAGCCAACAGGGCAAAGATTTTGGGGCACAAAGGCAGCGGCTGCTCTATGGCAAGCAATAAAAAAGACCCTCGCAGGTGAGCGACGGGTCTGGGTGATGGGGAAATCAACTTTTAGGCATAAATGATCAAAAAAACAAGCTTCCGCTACAGGTGGTGTCAGAAAGTCAATATAAATGCATTCAAACCTAAATATAGTGTGAAGACCATCACTATCACCCTTGACAGCCACTATTCTCTTTGCGTGGCCGGGTGATGGGGATCAGTCGGTTTTTGCACAAATCCGCCCCCTTGTTAGCTGGGGGGCTCTTTTATTGCCTATATAAAAACCTGCGCAGGCGTGATGTGCAAGAGGGGCTGGCCGCAACACTGCCAACACTTCTGACTTCATTCAGCTGTGACAGGTTGCTTGAGCGGCACTCCTTCTACCCCTGCCCAGGCAACAAACACAACGGCATCTTCATTGCCAATGTTTTCACAGGCGTGTTGGGTGTCTCCGGTAGAGGCAACAAAGGCTTCTCCTCGTCTGAACTCCCTTGCCTTACCAGACTCTGTGAGTGTGCACTTGATCCAACCTTTCTCGACATACACGACACCAGGTTGAGGGTGAGTGTGGATTGGGGTTTTGGCGCCAGGCGGAAAAACAGCTCTTATCAATGTCATCTCAGCTTTGCCTTGCGGATAGCTGAACCGCTCGCCATACCATGATTCTGTTGAAGACACCAAGACATCAGAGGTGATTGGTGCACTGGCCTGATCCTTCCTGTTGCTGCAACTGACGGCCAATAAACCAGTGAGGCAGATGGTTGAGACGATGAGAGCGCGCATTAGGAAATAAAAAAGCGGCTTCCTGGAGGAAAACCGCAGATGTGATGTGATTTGTAGGAGATTTAAGTGATTTATATGGTGTAGTCAACCCCTCGATTGGTTTGTGTGGACAGCGAGTTTCGCTGGGGATTGATGAGCTGAGGTGTAGTCAATTCCTCGATAGCTTTTCGCCATCAGGAACTGGGAATGAGACAGGGCAGCTTGCTTTTGCTCTTTGCGCTGAATCATGGAGAGGATGTTCATCGAACGCTCCTGCAGTGCTTAAGCCCCCGTTGCCTGGCTTAAGTCTGACTGCGCCCCGGAAGGGGGCCAACGGTTGGCAAGAGTCTACAGACGTTTGTTTGGCATTTGTGGGAGGTGCCTCCCTGTCCATCCCAAATAGGAGTTCAGGACTTTGTAATCCTCTAGGCACGATGCCGATTATTGATGGTTGCGATCGCTTTGGGATTGACTGCAAATTTGAAGGCTTGGATTTTGCCTTGTTGTTTAGACGAACACCTATCTCAGTGCTTGGGTTGCTGCTTCGATCATGGCTTCACCGCGCCGGTGGATCTCATTGGCGTAGTTGGTCCAGGTGCCTTGCCCCCAATAGCGGAAGCAACTGGTTTCTAGCAGTAGCAGGTAGAGCAGAGCTTCTTGATAGTGCGGGGTGTGCGTGATTGCTGCATCCTTTGTCACCAAGGGATCAAACAGCTGGTGAAACTTTGCGCTGAGGCTGTTGATCGGTTCCAGCACATTTTCATAGCCCTTGATCCAGCTGAGATTGTTGGTCCAGGATGCGCCGTCCATTGAGAAGGAGGGATCTGTTTCTTTGAGGTCGCTGATGGCCGCTTCGATTGATTCGGGGTTGATGGGGCTGTCAGTGTTATGCCACAGCTTGTGTTGCTGTATCGCCTGAATCTTTGGGTAATCAGAGGCTTCCACACCGGCGGCCTCCAGTAACTCCAGATATTCAGTGCCGTTGAGCGCAACTGTGCTTAGAGGATCAACCTGGGAAGCAATGGTTTGATGGGCTTGGATAAAGGCGGCTGGAAACTCATTCATCATTACGCCTCCATTCTCTCCGTCGGCAATTTGAGAGACCAATGATGGAATCGATTTGCCTGCCAGTGATTGTCTGCCCAGGCCTAATGCTTCGTGATAGGGCTGCATCTGTCCTACCAATTTGGTGTCTGAGCCCTGGGTTTTGATCAACGCCACAATGCTGACTGTTTCCCCTCTGGAGTTACGAGCCACAAGTTGATTGGGGCCGTATTTCTGTGCATGGCGAAGGCATGAGCCATCGAAGTTTTCAACGCTGTTTTCTTGAACAAGGAGCCAACGGTATCCGCAATCTCTGAGGGCTTTCACCAATTCATAGAGGGTGTCTGGATGGTTGGGAAGGTGCATTTCCGGTGGCGAGAAACCCTTCACCCGTTGCAATGCTTGCCGCCCAAACATGGCAGCGAATTGATGCTGCCAGGCCAGGATTTGTAGCTTCAGATCTGGAATAGGAGTTGAGGGTGCAACGGCATGGCTCCAAAAGGTGCCGAGCCATTCCACATGGGGTTGAAGCGTGGGATCGCATGCCAGACGTTTAAGCGCCTCGAGAATGTCGACACGGCCCATTTGCTCAACACCCCAGAGCAAGTTGCCTGAGTAATCCAGCATGATGCGAGGGTTGCATCCCTCTTCAATCAGTTGGGGAATGATGTCTGCGAGGCGCTTGTAGCAATGGGCAAAGGGTTCGGCGTTGTGGTTATCGCCTTCTTCGCTGTGCTCCAGCATGTATTGCAGATGCGAGATCAGTTCTCCATTCGCACCTGCCGGAATCGTGGGCTGATGCATGTGGAGAGCACAGGCAAAGGCTGACTGAAACTGCTCCAGCTTGAGATTGCTATGCGTGAGCACAGCGGGATTAGCTTGCTGAACCAGGGCAAGAATTTCGGCTTCGTAGCCAGCGATCGCAGGCAAGCTTTGCTTGGGCATCAACTTTTGTTTGCGGTAGTACGGGCCTGGTAGAGCTTCAAGCAGGCGCTGATCAAGGCGAGACCTGAAGGGGAACTAACGGGTTGCCTGTCAGCTGGAATGTGGCGAAGCGGCTTGGTTTCCTACACCCCTACACCGTGTTGACGTTGTTCTGAGTGAAATCGACACTTTTTTCGCCGATCAACGTCTTGAGATCTTCCGGTGGTAGCCAACGCCTGTTGGCGCCATGTTTAAACGCGAAGCGAAGGAATTCTGCTGCGTACTGAATGCGAAGTCTTCTGCTTGTAGAGCCGGGCTCTCCTCCATGACGTTCGATCAATGCTTTCAAGAGCGTGTAGCCGGAGCTGGGTTCAGGCTGGCTTGTGAGAATAACGACTGTACGGGCAAGGGGAGTGCGGTAGTTACGGTTCCAAACCCGGGCTCCATTTTTGCTTTTACTTGTTTTATGTGATTTGAATTTTTTTAGTAGTCGTTCCCAATCGAATTCACCACCAGCTCCAGACTCGTTTCTTTTTTTCACCAACTCGTAGGCATCAGTCAATCCTTTTCCCTGATCTTTCATTAACTCAGAGATCTCAGTTGAAATTTTCAAGATCCAATCAGCGCTTGTTGCGACCCATGGAATGAAATCAGGATCGGTCTTGGCCTTTGGACCGAGGATGATGCTGGTGCGGGTGCCATCGTCGAAGCGCACAGTCAACTGAACCCTCTGGAGAAGACCGTCACCAACGCCGCGAACCATCCAGCCATCGCCACATTGTCGGCGGATCCCGTCGCGCAGGGCTGTGATCCATTTCGCTGACTTATCGGCCATTGGGATCCTGTTGCACCGCAAGCTGTTTGATTGTTCTTGTCAATTCAACAGTGTTGCGGCTGCATCCTCAAGCGGCTGGGGCTTTTGCTTTGGTCTGCTGATCAGGTTCATGACTACCAACAACATGATTATTCGCAGTTAATCGTTGGTTTCTGGCATTGCTCGGCTAAAGATGAAAGCCAATCTTGCAAGATACCAAGGGCTTTTGGCTCTAAGCGGTAATAAACCCAACGACCACTCTGCCGATCAACAATCAAACCAGCATCTTTTAAGACCTTGAGATGAAAGGAAAGGCGTGATTGGCCAAGACTTAACTCATTAATGAGATCACACACACAACGTTCACCAGAGGCAAGCTCCTCTATCACTTGCAGACGAATAGGATCTGCAAGTGCCTTCATTAGAGTTCTGGCACGACTTGAATCAAGCAAATGTGGTGGTGCGATTGTCACTTGCTGACCAATCCAACGGCACTACGAGCTTTGTCGAGAATTTTGCCTTGAAGGGGAACGAAGCCCAAACCATCAGCTTGCGCCTGAGCCTCATCACTCAACATGTAGTCAAAGGTTGTTTTAAGAGCATCAAGGTTGCTGCCATTACCAGTTTTGTATGCCAACAACCAGGTGAGAGTGGCAATCGGATAAGC
Source organism: Prochlorococcus sp. MIT 1327 (assembly GCF_047304785.1). Taxonomy (NCBI): domain Bacteria; kingdom Bacillati; phylum Cyanobacteriota; class Cyanophyceae; order Synechococcales; family Prochlorococcaceae; genus Prochlorococcus; species Prochlorococcus sp. MIT 1327. The sequence goes on along the minus strand of NZ_CP138972.1, from coordinate 1,806,706 downwards.
CCCTTTGGCTGTGGGATTTGGATTGGTACCGGCGAGATTGGCGTCTAACTGGATGCCATTGAGGGCAGCAGCTCCTGTATTCACAGTTGGCTTGAGGAACTCGCCAGAGAGATTTTCAAGTGCAGCAGCTTTGACCTTTCCTTTGATGAATGACTGATTCACGTAACCGATCGCGCCAGGTGTATTTGTAATCACACCAGCAACACCTGAATTCCCTTTAGCGCCCACCCCTGTTGGCCATTCCACTGATTTCCCGGTTCCCAGGGTCCATTGTTGAGAAAAGGCCTGCATGGAATTGGTAAAAGCCTTGGTGGTGCCAGAGCCATCAGAGCGATGCACCCAAGTGATCTTGCCTGCAGGGCAATTGAGTTGATCCCAATCAGTGATGCTGCCAAGAGCAACTTCAACCGCTTGCTTTTGGGTCAACTTCAGATCGCAGTCTCGGTTGTAGCCAAAGGCGATGGTGCCTCCCACCATGGGGATTTGCACCAAGCCACGCTGAACCTTGTCAATATCTTCTTGCTTCATCGGATCATCCGATGCCGCGAAGCTCACGGTCTGATCAATGAAGGCTTTACGACCAGATCCAGAGCCAACAGCCTGATAGTTGACTTGTGGCCCCCCAGCCTTGGCGAGATCACTAAACCAACGGGTATAGATCTTTGCAGGGAAAGTGGCACCAGCTCCGCTGAGACGGCCGGATGACCCTGAGGTGCCTGAGGTGCTGCAAGCCGTGATGCCAACACCGAGAGCGACCAGTGAAGAAAGCAGAAAGCCCTTCTTGAGAATGGTCATCATGAGGCTTAGCGCTGTTAGGCGTTCCATAACTAGAGCAGCACGTAAGTGAAACGAGGAACAGTTAGCGATCCATCAAGAAATCTTGATATATCTCATCGGTGGCTAGCGCTTGGTTCGTCAGTACCTTGCCGATCCGCTCGGATGCCTACCAGGAGATGTGTTGAGTTGCTCTGTTGTTACCTCTTCAGCCAGGCCGTAGATCGATGTTGATCAGAAGAGCGTTGAGAACTGAGAGTTGAAAGTAGGCGTTGATTAGTTGCAGTAGAAGGATGCGACGAGGCTGCAGCACGCTTGATTGCTGGCCTCATCAGCCTCTGTTGCTGCTCACGCCAAGGAGGCTTGACGATTGCATCTAAGACGCCATGGAGCTCATGGAGCGATGCACACAAGGCATCAAGGGGTTTTGGAGCGCTGCGCCACCCCAGTGATGATGAGTGCAGGGTTCGATCAATGCTGCACAGCACTTGAGGTGAAAGTAGAAAGGGATTGCACGCCCCAATGCAATAGATGAAGAGCCTTTTGGTTTAAATAATAGGGAGCCACTTGAATATAAAAATAGCTCAAGAAAGCTCCCTATAAGTTCACTAAAAAATACCGGGAATAATTTCTCCTGTTACTACATATGTACCGATGGCCACTAAAAAGCCAAGCATTGCGACTCTTCCGTTCCAAGTCTCTGCCTTGTTGCTCATGAAATCAGCGATCGTCATGGTCTTGCTCAAAATATGTGACTTGATAAATATAAGAAAAACTATAAAAGAATGCTGTATAAAACCTCACAATACAGCCGCAAAAGTTGACTATGCCATGGTTTGAAGACTTACAATCAACTAACCTGTGCTTACAACTACAAAAGATAGACTCTATTGGCTAATGGAAAATATCCTTGCATTGACTTCTATGGCAACCAAAATTTATTGGGATATTACCTGTTTAGTGAGGAAGTGGTCGTCAACCAATTGACTTGCCCAAACGCAGCCATGAAGCAGCACGACAAGCTAAGAATAATGAAGCAGGTCTTAGCTGCTTTCTAGTAAATGTAGGAATAAAAGCTCTATTAAACCAATTGGCTTAGTTTAAGACGGCCGACTTTATAAATTGCCAAATGATTCAAGATAAGACAAACTCGCGGCAAGCATCAATTGAAATCCTTTTCATACATCAACCTTTCATCATGAGCATCATTGCAGACACTTGCTATTGCCTACATCTATTTCATATTGATACTTGAGGCATTGTTTGTCTAACTAAAATCGCAAGGCTACTCAAATACACTTGATCTATAATCAAGTTTTTTAGTTCGAATACCAATCAATAAAACCACTGTTATCCATATTCAATGTTTCGGTCTTTAATAATGCAAAAAATATCATGGGATCTTTTCGAATCTAATATTCTTCTGACTGAATCAAGATTTAGCCTCTGAAATGTCTGGAGATTGATGGTCTCGGTAGCATCTTCTTCGGGTCCGCAAAGGGCGAGCCCTCAGCTGCCTTGATAGGTTCTGCAAGTTTTCTGTCGATCTCCTCCATTACGAAGATGAAGCGCCAAGATTCACGATGCTTCAACAAGTTTCGAAATGTGTTCGTCTTTTAGCAGAGTCGAGGCACCCATACGCTGCCTCGCTTTTGCATGGATAAGCTGCTTCTGTATACGAGAGAGTTTATGTGACTTAGAAAGAAGATAAATACCTCCAGCCAAAATAGACCAAATGGGCCAAAAAAAGGTAATTTTAGTAAACACCCAAACCCAGATAAGCAATTGATTGAAAACAAGGTAAAGCTTGAGCTCATTTTTCAAAGCTCTTTTTCTGCTGAGGAGTTTCAGAGCTTTCTGCCGCAGATCAAAATTTAACATTTCAGTCATGGAAAGTCTTCTCTTCTAACTCTATTTAGGCCAAAAGGCGCTTTTCTGTCTGCATCAATTGATTCACTTTGAACGAATCAAAGCTTAATTTAGTTGACCCTGTCATGCAAAAACTACTCCTGAAAATTTCAGATGGAGATGCTGCTTGCTATCTAACACCATCAACGCCCTAAAGGCTGCCATTTGAAATGGCTGATGAGATCATAAGAAAGAATAAAAGCCTTTGAAAGAATCAAGACACAGCAACCACTATTGCCCGCAAAGGCTTGAGCCGTCTGAGCATCATGAAGGCAAATACATGCATTGTGTGACCAAGCTAGATGATTAAATTCAACAGAGGCCTCTACTGCATAACTGAGGGAATCATGTTACTGCAGGTCTACAGAAGAGAGATCAATAACCTTCAAACATCAATCAGAAAATGATTCATTTAAGGAAAATCGGGAGCCCATTCATTAGAGTTTTATATAAGTTTTAATCTAAGAATGACTCCCAGTTAATCGCTCCCCATCAATTGGAGAATCGCCAGACTAAAAAACACCTGGGATAATGTCTCCCGTTGCAAGGTACGTAACCATAAGAGCCAACATACCAACCATTGCAATCCTGCCATTCAATGATTCTGCCTTATTGGTCATGCAATCATTAATGGTCTCTTTTAAGAAATCACTGATGGGCATGAACTTGCTCCATATAGATGACTTTCAAAACATACACATAGAGATTCATCAAGGCTGTATTAGAAATTACAGGGAAACTACCTGGAAGGGTTGATGTCTTGGCCTCAAGATATTGAGCCATCAAAGATGTATTTACCGTTACCAAAGGTCAGGTTTTTCTTGATTGAATTCACAAGACTCATCTGAATTTAAATCGCAATCGCAAGCTTATTGGGTGTTCAAAAAAACAGGCTTCCATACACAGCTCTACCCGCAGCCATCAGATCTAGGCTGCTCTCCATTGACCTTTGCTTCAGCGTTCAGGCGCACACCGACCTGACACGAATTTTTTGGCTGGCTCAGCTGCTGGAAGGGCAAGGAGCCTTCCTGGAATCGTTTTGGTCTGCGCTATGTCGAAGACATCGCCACACGTACGTCTCCGAGCTACTCAGTCATCGGTGTTGATCGTGCGGGCAATCAATGGCATGACGTCAAAACAGACTTCAGCTACCGGCTGCCAAAAGAAGAACGGCGCTGGTGGCATTCACAGGTAATGCCTGTAGGCGAGGGTTATCCGGCCTATCCGTCGAGATGAAAATGGCCGGTGCGGATAAGGCAAAAAAAAGCCCCCGAAGGGGCGGTTGACCGTCAACGATTTGGCATGGCGTTCTATAGGGCGTCCACCATGGCCTCAAGTTTCCGCACGCCCGCTCTGGAGAAAAGCCTCGTCTGCATCGATCATCGCTTCCGCATCGTCGTGGAACCAGCATCCATACATCAAGTTGAGCACCCGATCCACATCAAGATCGCGATCGCTCACGTCCTGCCATAACCTCTGCGTCAGCTCAGCATCAGCAAGTTGAAACTGAGCGTTGGCCAAATTCCTTGCAGATGAGAAGTAAATTTCACGTTCACGTGCCGCAGGCGACGTATAAGTGAGAGGTTTGGTTTGGATCGCTTGCGAAAAAACCACCGTTGTCAAAACAGCTGGTTCCATCTTGAGTATCGATGAATACAAGTACAACCAGCATTAACGTTTGTTCAAGATGAACAGCAGGTTCTATCCAGGCCTCGCCTGGGCTTAGCCCCTCAGGCTTAAAGATCCTTCTCGATGATCATTGGTTTACTTGGCTTATACGTCTAGACGAAGCTGGTCTACGCGTATCAGGGCAAAAAAGCCCCCTGAGGGGCGGTTGATCAGTTGCATCTCGTGGCTGCGGTGTAGCTATTGGTGAGAATGATCATGCCTGCCTCTGCTCCGTTTGCCAGGAGGTCTTCTACAGCCCAAAAACCGCCAGCGGCCAAGAGTGAACCAGCGATAGAAACAGTAACAACGCTGCGAAGTCCGTTCAGGTAGGTGAAACGAGGAAAAGTTAGCAATCCATCAAGAAAACTTGATATATCGCATCGGTGGCTAGCGCTTGGTTCGTCAGTCCCTTGCCGATCCGCTCGGATGTCTGTCAGGAGATGTGTTGAGTTGCTCTGTTGTTACCTCTTCAGCCAGGCCGTAGATCGATGTTGATCAGAAGAGCGTTGAGAACTGAGAGTTGAAAGTAGGCGTTGATCAGTTGCAGTAGAAGGAAGCCTCGAGGCTTCAGCACACTTGATTGATGGTTTCATCAGCCTCTGTTGCTGCTCAAGGCAAGCAGACTTGACGATTGCATCGAAGGCGCCATGGAGCTCATGGAGCGATGTAATGCAAACAAAGCATCAAGGAGTTTTGGAGCGCTGCGCCACCCCAGTGGTGATGAGTGCACCGATCGATCAATGCTGCACAACACTTGAGGTGAAAGTAGAAAGGGACGACACGCCCAAATGCCATAGATGAGTGGCAAAGCTCTTTTTCTGGCAATCTCCCTGCTACTGGCTGGTGTCGCTCTATGTGAACCTTTGATCGTCAGATTTCTCCAACCAGGTTGAGTTTTGATCAATCCTTCATGCTTTCAAGTGGTGCATCGATGAACGGCAAAGTTGTGGTTCTGGCCATCGTCCTATCCCTTGTGGGGATCGCTGTTTATGAATTTGTGCTGGTTGGCGGGGTCAGCTTGGAAGGGATCGCCAGGTTTGCCAATGGGGACCTTGGCCCGACTTGAGCACGCATGATTCCTAAACGGTGCAATCCTTTGGGCTGCCCTTCTTTGCCTCATTTTCAATTGGTGCAGAGCGAAAGCCTTGCCCAGTTGTTGGGTTGAGATGGCCAGGCCAGCATTCTCAGCGCAAGGGTGGCAGGTTCTTGCAAAACTCGATTAGCACAGCACTTGCGCAGAAAGTAGAAAGGGAAGTGCCTGTCTCCACGACATCGATGAACGGCAAACTACTGGTCAGCGGAATCGTCTTGATCTTGTTGGCGATAGCTGTGTATGAATCCCTGCTCTTTAGAACCCTCCAACCTGCTTGAGTTGGGATGAGCTCTGACTGACAAGATCCCTTGCCTAGTTGATCGGCTCTCATGGCAAGAGGTGTACACAAGCAGCGACGCGCACGACTGAGCAGAAGTGGTTCTAGAACCGCATCGCCGCAGAGCAGAGGAACAACAGCTGCAGTTAAACCAGGCACAAGTCAAGGTGTTCTGGGTGACGTTGGCAGACAGCAAGTATCTGCCTATCGAGTTTTATTCGCGGAAACCGTACCCACTGCCTCCTGGATGGCCCTTTAAATGCAGCCCGATAAGGAACGATTTTTCTCTCCCTCCAATGACCTCCTTAGATAACCGCATTGCTGACTATCAGGACAAAGGCGAGCTCCTCGACAGTTATTTCGCTTCCTCCAGTGCCTCTGTAAAACCCACCTTCTATGCAATGAGTGATGGTGAGTACAAGGCTCATTACGACGCTCAGAAGGCTGCACGTGTTGCAGACCTCGAGCAAACCAAGGCTGCATACCTCAGCGCCCTTGAACGTCTTGAAATTCAGATCGCAAGGTTGACTCTTGAGGGAGCTCTGTCAGACAAGGCTAAGGAGCTAGCCCGTACTGCGAGCTAACCCCACCTCACAAGAGAACGCCAAGACCCTTGCTGTGAATGCAAAGCAACCAAGGGTCTTTTTTATATGCTGGCAAACCCACTGGTATGACTTGATGCTGTCCACCAACTAAGGCATCAGAACATTCGCTGACGGGCGATATCGGTCTTGGTTCTTGTTTGTGGGTCGCGCAGCGTGTGTTGCTGGAGTGATCTTTTTTTTCTGTAGTGGTGTACTGCTTAAGTGGCCTGAACTGCCATCTTGGCGAGGTTGTCTGAACGATCCATGGCGTCCAATCCCTTTAAGACCAGGGTTTAGCGGCTTCAGTCAGGATGGATGCTTCGCAAATGTTGGATTTTGTTTGTTCTTTGATTGACAATCTCGCAGCTGCTATGAACCACACGCTTGAGGTGTGCTGAGGTGGTTCTGTCGTTATTACACCGCCTGTAAAAGTAAGTCTTTTTGCTTAATTGATCGTTGGCGCCGTTCACTGCCATTGACCTGATCAGCAACGATCAACCTGGCCCTATTGGCGATTGGCTGAGTTGTTGCTATGAACTAAAAGTCTTGCTGTAAATGACATGGGTATCAGCTTTTGGGGTAGTTGCTATGAACTGACCCCCACTTTGGTCTCGACCCTTGTACTTCTCACCGGCATCAGCTGCGTCCTTGCCTTTTTCGGACTGCGCGGTCTTGCAGTCGCCAAACCTCATCGAGCTCTGTGAGAACCACAAGGTTTGTCCCTGGCCCTAATGGGCCTTTTTTATTGTCTTGCCTGCTTGCGCATCACATCAACATCTAGGTGATCTCTTTGATGTGGCATGCATGAGCCAATCAGTGGCGATGGTCGCAGGGGGCTCAATTCAAGTTGTTGCTGATCAGCATGCTTGCACTGGCATGGGGCATGCCTAAGACCGGCGCATTGTCTCTTTTTTCTGGTCCGGGTTCTTAGCGCTGAATTCAAGCGGCCCTGCTTACTCGTCATCGCGACGGTTTTTCATGCAGTGGTCAGATCGTCATGGTGGCTGGGTGCTTTGCCTTGGTCATCGATGAGCAGTTCATCCTCAGCCTTGTTGCTGCCATGGGCAAATCGATTGTTTTGGCTACAACTGAGACAGAAATACCCCCAACTGATGCGCAGATTCCTGGTCGCGGCTGTGTTTTTGTTCACCACTCTTTCGCCAGCTGCATGGGCGGAAAAGCCATCGGTACTTCTGAACACGCTTCCCAAGGAGGTGAGAGGGAAGTTGGCTCCTCTATTTATGGCAAATGCGATTGGTCAAACTGGGCTCAATGGTCAGCTCAATGGCACAGCTGAAACACTCTTTCCAATTGTCAAAAGTGCTCTGACAAAGGCAGGTTATAGCGAGCAACCAATCCGAACCACGATTGGACCCTGGGGGTTTTCCGCGACCTGGGCACCACCCATTGGCGTGTCAGTTGATGGAACAGCAAGCCAAAAGACAGCAGTTTTGGTGACGCAAGCTACTGCCCTAGGGCCTGAAAGGGTGAACCTAAATGTTCGATTTGATGGCCTCTGAAGAGTTGACCTGCTGGTGAATTCAGTCAGTCCATATCGCTAACCAGCTTGTCTTTATCCAGTTGAAATGGAATAGTCACTGCATCTTGACACAAGTGTTTTTGGATTTTGATGAGGCGAATCGTCCAATGCCAACGGAGTTGTTGTTGCCTTGGAGAAACCCTTTTTTTATCCTTCTAAGACTTGAATGAATGACTATCCGTTTGATCTGGATAAAAAAAGCTGCTAACTCCAAAGCTTTCATTCAACAAGGCGCTGTGATCTAGTAGAGCATTGGTACTGATTGTTATTGATTCAATGATGGACCGTCGCCACTGGTCTCTAGTGGCAGTGGCTGCATTACTGATTGGTGTTTTGTCTCTTCTTTTCGTTGAGATCGATTTGGGCATGGAAGAAGCCATCCCACAAAACCCAGAGGAACAGCAAATCCCTGACCCGCCAGAGACGTACGGCGAAGGCAAGATCTTGATGGGCGACTGACAAGAGCGATCTCGACCGCCCCATCGAAGTGATCAAAGGTCGCCAGAGGAAGGAAGAGCTCGCCTTACTGAAAACCAGATCGATGGATCCCGATGTGGATGACACAAGGGAGCGATGGAAAAGACTGCAAAAAGTGGGCTGGAGGGCCAAGTGAGCCGTGTGGTGAGGGTCGTTTCAACTCTTCTGCTCGTAGACCAGTGGTGGAAAGTTAGGCCCTTGGTTTTTGTGCGAGAAGTTCTTTCAAAATCTCCTTTTGCTTGGCGGCAGCGAGCCTGTAGCCCCTTTCGAGATCTGTTTCTGTGGGTTCCTCCTTGGGAGCATCTTTTTTGTTTCGACGACCGAACATCCCAGTTATGGACTTACTGAGCATTGAGGAGCTGGAAGGCTTGCTCAGCTGATGGTCTCACATGGCCAGCGATGGCAAGAACAGGTGCAAACGTGCGCAGCGTGAGAAGAAATAGCTCGAGAACCTTATTGCTGAATTTCAAGACAACGGCGAGCTATAGGAGCCAAGCGCGGAGCAGTTCTAGGTGCTCGAGGAGTTCATCGCAGAGAAGCCTCCAGGCTTGAATCTTGCTCAAGCCATGCAACTCTTGTATTGCCTTGACGATGCACCTATTGATCGATGGATTTTGAGTCGCGAAAACCGTACCTGTGACGTTCACGATGGGATGTCTATCGCCGACCGGCCCTGGTTCTCACGACCCTTTTGGTTCGGTTGAACATTCTGGTGGAGTCAAACTGTAGGGGTCTTGAAGAGAACAATCATGTATTCACTATTCGATTCCGTCTTTGACGTTCCATTCGGCTACAGCATTCCTCGTGATCGCGTTGTTGTGATTCCTGATTCGCAGTACAACAAGCTGCGTGCCCAAGAAAATGAGCGTCAAGTTGCCAAACTTGAAGCTCGCAAAGAGCATCACTCTCAGGTGATTGAGCGCCTCAATGAGCAGATCGGTGAACTCCAAGCGGCCCTGCCAGCAGCTGAGCCAGACAAAGAGTTAGCGGCCACAAAAGAGTGATCGCTAACGGCAGCTGGAGTGGGACCCCTCTGCCGTCGTTTGCTGGGATACAACAGCACGTTCTACGGGGCCTGCGGGCCCCTTTTTCTTGTCTGAGCTGGCAGTTGCTGGCAAGTGACAGTTAGGGGTTATTGGATAGGAGTGAAGATTGGGGGCGTGGTTAACAAGGCAATGCCTACCTGCCCTCCTCCGCTCATAGCTCCAGGTTTTTTTATTGTGGCTTCAGCAGACAAGGAATGCTTAGGGAAAGGAGCCAATGATTGCTTCAAAGGGGAACTGCTTGAGCGTTTAAAAGCTTTCGCTTTTCTAAGCATTGGATCGTAAGAGAGTGTTAAACCCCATTGCCATCAAGGGTTTAGGCGCTCCTGTCTTTCACTGAACTTTTAACTTGTCCTGTTGGGCAGGGTTAGTTCAAGCAAAACCGCGATGCTTGGATGGCGTTTGACTTCCGGCAGTGAGGAAGTCGATTTGATCGCTGCCTGGGTCGTACAGGGTGTAATGAGGGCCAGCTCCGATGCCGATCACGCTCCGTTTGGGAACCGTCTGTTGATGTTGCTGTTGACCCTCCAAATCCTTGACTTGTGAGTCGATACCTCCACCTGTTAACTCAAGACGAAATTGCTTAGTACTGCGTGCAGTGAACAGTCTGTTCACATCGAGTCGTGTGAGGCGATCAAGGAGCACTAACGGTGAGCTCTCTGGCGTCAGGTTGTCGCCAACGTCCGCCGAGCTGCCATGGATGAGGCCACAATCCAGTTCAATGAAGCCGAATTGAAGAGAGGCCAGCCAGTTCAAGTGAGCAGAATCAACAGCATTGACAAGTGCATGCACAGCATCTTCTCCTTGGTTGAGACGTAGTGCTTCGGCATTTCGATCACCACGAAACCCGCGCTCTGCAAGCAATTGTTCTTCCCACCACCCATAGATGCATTGGGGTTTTAATTCATTGCGATGAGGGTTTTGCAGACGGTTCAACAGTGCGTTGCAGTTGCGATCAGGACCAATCAGATCTCCCAAGACAAAGAGGGTCTCTACCCCACGGGTTTTCTTTAAGTCTCGCTGGATGAGGTTATAAACCTCCAAATCTCCGCGGAGACCGCTTACGAGTGCCCAGCGATCCATCAGCGTTCACACACGTGGCTTGCGTCTTCTGCTTGTTCGGCATATTCGAAGCCATGGCTCAAGCGCCAGGCGAACACTGGAGGTAGCCCCGCTTCAACAATGGCTTGACAGGTTCGCCCAACGTCATAGCTCACCTCTTTGATCTCAACCTCATCAGTGGCATCGTTGTGAATCACATAGGTGGCGCTGGTACTGCCGTGACGTGGCTCGCCCACAGAGCCAGCATTGACGATTCGACGCATTGGCAAATTGAGCTCGTGTTCCCCTGCGCTGTGGCTGCCGGCGTTTTGCAGGCGCACATGAATTGATCCATTCCGCAGTTCACGCACATAAGGCTGATGAGTGTGTCCACAGAAAAGGGTCTCGGCTCCTGCCGTTTCCACCCTTTCGAGTGCTGCAAAGGCATCCATATTTGGCAGCAGATATTCGTGTTGGCTATTGGGGCTGCCGTGCACAAACAGGAGCCGATCTCGACGTAACGATGTCGGCAGACTGGCCAGAAAGGCCTTGTTCTCATCAGTCATCCGCTCGGCTGTCCACTGATGGGCCAGGTGTCCGCGCCGTTCAGCCAGCTGAGATGGGTAACTGCACTCGCATGCATTCAGTCCATCGATGATGTCCTCGTCCCAGCAGCCCTGACAAGTGGGTATGGCACGTTCTCGCACCAGCTCCACAACTTCGTTGGGTTGGGGGCCGTAGCCCACTAAATCGCCAAGGCAGGTGATCGTCTCGATCCCTTGTTGATCAATGTCATCCAGCACCGCCTCGAATGCAGCGAGGTTGGCGTGCAGACACGAAATCACAGCATGAGCCATAACAATCAGCGTGAGTGAGTGAGTTCTGGTTGCCGATCTCGCAGAGGTGCCTGATGCATCTCCAATACGGCATCGTTAAGCAGGCAGTCGTCGATCGTCGACTGAGCGCCGACTGCATCGAGCGCTTTGCCTTGAACCACCAATTCAGACACTCGAGTGGGGCGGCCATTTGGTGGTGCAACTGCTTGCAGGGGCAGGAACTGTGAACCGTCCTGAGTCATCATCCAGTTGCAGAAAAATGCACGACCATCAGGCAGATTCATTAATGCCTTGGCTCGGTAAACATCGCCATAGGCACCGTTCACAAGTTCGAACCAGAAGCTGTTGAGGCTGCTGGGGTCCCAGACATATTTGTGAAGGCTGATGGTCCAGGATTCGAGCTTGCTGAATTCCAGGGTGTCTCGCTTCGGCAATTCAGGCTCTTGGCCGAAGTGGAGATGGCGATCAGGGAGCAGCTGAAATGCTTCGAGCTGAGCTTTGACGCGAGGATCGATCCCGATCAGACCACTCTCCTTGGGAGGGCGGAACTGGGGAACTTCGATCAATGCCAGCAAGTCGTCCGGTTGGGATGCAAGGTCTAGATGCGGATCAGTGAGGTCTCTCAGTTGAGGAATCTGATCTTGGAGAAAGGCAAGATCTATTCCTGTGTCGGGGGCCTGTTCAAGGCCTTCATCGGCGCAACCCTCAAGTCGCAGGTATCCGCAAGAGCCTGGGTGGCTCTGCATCGTGTTGAGGATCCAGGTTGTTTTGCCGCAGCCGGGAGGCCCCGAAATCAGCCAAGTTTTGCTCATGGTTGTAACAACAAGGCTGTTGGCCGAATCAGTGGAATTCGCATGGTCATCATTTGGGGTTGGTCCAACCCGCCGCCCTGAAAGGCCCCTGAGTCTCCAGCCGTGGCCTCGGCCGATAGGCGGAGAACCAAGACCAGGAATGGGAATGGGAATCATTCTCATCATGACTGGTTTGATTCCCTCCTGTCCACCCCCATCAAGAGATTGATTCGTTGGCGCAATAGGGGTGAGGGCAAAATCCATTAGTAGAGGTCCATGTGCTTGCCTCATCGCTGTATGGACCTTCGCCATTGGTCTCTACTGGCAGTGGCTGCATGACTGATTGGCGTTTTGTCTCTTCTTTTCGTGCAGATCGATTTAGGGATGGAAGAAGCCATCCCACAAAACCCAGAGGAACAGCCCATTCCTGACCCGCCAGAGACGTATGGCGAAGGCAAGATCTTGATGGGCGACTGACAATGATGCGTGAGATGAGGCGCGACGCGCCGTATTTGTTGCCTGACCCCAAGGGCTAGTGGTTTCTGCAATTCATGGATTGCGCTGGCCCTAGCGATCTCGATCGCGATATCGAGTTGTCCAAGGCCGCTCGATGAAGGCTGAGCCTGCCTTACTGAAAACCAAGACGATCAATCCTCACGTGGCTGATGCACTTGAGCTATGGAGATAGCGCAAGAAAGATCTGTAGCAGGAGTTCTACCCCTCCTCAGGGTTAAGGCGTCTTAGTCCTCCGTTCGTGAAGCGCTATCAGCGAAGGTTTTTTCCAATCGCTCTTTGATTGCGTCGTTTGGTGCGATCTTGCGCCGCGAGCTGCCCTTCTGTTGAGAACTGAAGTTAAAGAGCCCTCCTGCTTTTCTCACTTCGCTGGCCCGATCAGGGCCTTTCCTGATCGTCAGTCTGAACAACCACCAAAAACCAAGGCCAAATAAGACAAGCAAAGAGAGAAGAAGTGCTAAAGCAGCGTTCGTCTCCATAGCAGGTCAAAGGGGTATTGAAACTTAGACCACCTGTTGTACACCGGCAGCCTTGCACACATCTGATCTGCGTAAATCGAAAGACCGGTGGAGTGTGCACCACCGAGGTGTTCGAGGGCCTTTAAGGGCTTTTAGAGAAGGTTTCCTCTAACTGTTTTCTGATTTTGTAGCTCTGGATGCTGTCTTTTGGTTTGACCTCTTGTTGAGACCTGAAGTCAAAAAGACCTGTCTTTCCCCATCCTTTGGCCCCACCACGGCCATTTCTCATTGTCATTCCTACCCACCAAAACTGAAGGCCAAGGAAGACAAGCAAACAGATCCCAAGAGCGATATAGCCAGCATTCATCTCAACTCAGAGCGTGTTGCATAAGAGAAGCCTTGCACACATCTGATGGGCTTACATGACCAGATAGAGCAAGAACAATAAAAGTTGCTCCCAATCTGAGAAGAATTGGATCGGGCCTCTTATTGCTGAAGATCAGATCAACGGCGAAACCAGCGATCCAAGCGAGTAGCGGTTCTATGTCATCAACAAGATCACAGGAGAGAAGCGTTTGCTTTGAAACCTTGCGCAAGCAAAGAAGCTCTGGGGTTCCCTCAAAGATGCGATGGATTGATCGATGGATTTTGATTCGCAAAAACCGTACACGAGCCGTTCAGGTGGTGATGTCTAGCGCCGACCGGCCCTGGTTCTTACGACCTTTTTGGTTCGGTCGGAAATTTTGATGGCGTCATGCTGTAGGGGTCTTGAACTGAACGACATGTATTCACGATTCGACGAAGTCTTCAATGCTCCCTTTGGCTACACCATTCCTCGTGATCGCGTTGTTGTGATCCCTGATTCTGCGTACAAGGCTGCTCAGGATCGTCAAAACGCACAGCGCGTTGCTCGTCTTGAAGCACGCAGAGCAGAGCATCTTTCAGTTGTTGATCAGCTCGAGAAGCAGATTGCCGAATTGCAGCCTTTTCAGCAAGAACCAGTGCCAAACAAAGGGTTGGCGGCAGCTGAAACCTGACCGCTAGCACCTATGGGTGTGGGAGAGAAAAGACCTCCTGGTTCCTCGGGGGTCTTTTGTTCCTAAGGCAATCTTTAACTGCAGCGTGATGGTGCACACCTCCACAAGATCAACACCATGGCTTTAAGAGGTGAGTTGCTAAGCAACAAGGGAAAAGTCAGCTTGGATTAATTCAAAATGAATCAGCAGATTTTTCTGACCAAATGGCTCAGTAAACGAGGTGAAATGAGTCAGTCTTCAGCTTGCTCTCTTCTCCCAAGCCGATTTTATCGATGATCTTAAGGAGCTTGCTCTGATGGTTGGTGATCATCCAGTTGTTGATTTCTGCTTGCATGCTTGCGTCTATTCACCAGTTTGGGGCACTTATAGGCCGGCTAATCCATCTCTCTCTTACTGTTTCTTCTTGACTTCTTTTTTCTTGGATCGGAGTTGTATTTTTAACGGACCGGAACGATCCATTGAATGCCAAACCAACAGCGGCTGCGAGCCCGCTTGCTGGAGTTCCTGAAGTTCCGAGTTCTGGCTGCTCAGGAGGAGTTTTTCACACCCTGGCAGAGCAAGGCTGGAATCGATTGCATCAAGCTACGTGCTTGGCTCTCTGATGTTTGGCCAGAAGCCCTTGCTCTCGATGACGACCAGTTGAAGCAGGTGCTTGATCAGGCCCGCTGGCTTTATGTGAACTGAGGCCCCAAGAGAAAGAAGGCTCCCTTCAGGCTATTGGGAGAACCAAAGATATACATTCGCCAATGCGGCTCAAGCTCTGATGCTCTTCTTGCTGATCGGAGCTCTGGCTGCTCCTTCTAGAGCTGAGAAATCTATACGCCAACCTTGACTATCAGAAAAATACTTCGACCTATGCCCACAGTGGTGCGTCGGAGAAAGATGGGGCGACTCAATCAAAGAGTGGAGTCAATATCTGCAGAATGAGGAGAGTAAGGAATGGGAAGAGGCGACGAGAACCGACTGCATCAAGGTTTGGGCTCCTTCTATCGATGGCACTGGCTGGAAGCAGGGCGACGTTGATTGCGCAGATCGAGGTCTATCTCCTCTGCCATAAAAAAAAGGCCCTCTGGTAGGTACAGAGGGCAGCTCATGCGTTCGTTCCAACTTTGGCTAAGTCACAAGGCGTTTGCACGCACCAAGGCAACAAGCTTAGGTATCAAATGCCTACTCGCATAGCAACAGGGGGGAGTAGACGTTCTCTTTTATCCAAGATCCCTATTTCCTGTTTGTTTTATCCCACCTAAGCAGCGCCAGGCTGATCCCACATCATTAGCAGCCAGCGGTCAGCAATCTGCTCCGTGAGCTGGTCAACAACTGCGAGCTGGTCGAGTTCACGAGCTTTGATTCACTTCTTCTCTCGTTTGGCACGCGTTCGCCTGTTCTTGCCAAAGCCGCTCATCTCGAGCCCATGCCAGTTGTATGCAAGGCTTCATGTATGGAGATGAACGCTGGCTACATAGGGCTTGGGCTCTGTTTTCTTGTTTTCGCTGGACTTCAGTTCTGGTGGCTAGGTATGACGATGGGACTATTCAGTAAAAGAAGGGACTTACAAGTCGAATTCAAGCCTCCAAAGGAAGTCGGCACAAACTTCAAGCCGCAAAGGGATCTTAGTCCAATCAGTCGGGACGACGAATTTAAAAGGCGCTTGGAGCAGACTTTTGCTGAAAGCCCTTCACAAAGGGAGGATTGATAACAACTATAGCCACTATTCCTTAAAGTAATGAGAAGTATTTAGCTCTTCAACATATATAAATATGATGGATGTGAAAGTATTGTTCGAAGAGTATAAATAATGATTCCTTGGCGCATCCGAGATATCGATCATGCTTCTCAGCGCTCTCAATTCTCAAAGATCTATGCAGCTCAAGCATGACTGTATTGCTTGAGTATCTGAAGATCTATAGCTGTTAAAACCTCAATATTCGTTGCCTCTAATCGAATATTTGGTGCCATGCCATCATCATAGGCTTGTTTCCAACGAGATGCACACACACACCAATGATCACCTGGTTTTAAGCCTGAGAAGCCATACTGAGGCATTGGTGTTGATAGATCGTTCCCTTGAGCTTTGCTATAGGTCAGAAATTGCTCGCTGATCACGCAGCAAACCGTATGCTGACCAAGGTCATTCCCATCAGTTCTACATTTTCCGTCTCGATACCAACCCGTGTTCGGATCACAACTACAAATCTCGAGAGGTTCGCCTAAAACATTTCGATCCATTTGCAAATGACTGATTAGCTAAATCCTATAGGTTTAAAGCTACATGGCAATAGCAACTGAGCCTTAGCATTTGCTTTAGATAAATATAGCTAGTGCTCTGCCTACCTCAGGTAAGAAGAATTCTATTTACCGCTGATGAATCCAACTATCAACCACGCTAAAACTTGGTCGTTCTGGATCACTTAAATCTAGTCGGTACTTTTTAACCTCGTAGCCCCATCCATTCCCAGAGTGATATTCGTATTCAATAACTGATGAACCCGCTTGTCTTTCGATGTTATGGAGAAACAGGCTCCTGCCTGGGGTCTCGATGGGTGAGTTGTCTCTGAAATTATTCTTCGAAAGGCAGAGCTTCCTGCTTCCATCACCATATCTTATTGCGAAGATCAAGTACTTATTTCCATAAGCGTTGAATCTACTGGCGTAATCGATTTGCCAATTCCTAGGATCAAAAGAATCACTTGCTAGCTCACAATCGGCTCCAAATGCTCTTTTAGCTTTAGAGATTAGTGAAGAGGATTGGCATGATTTTTCAATATCATTCCTAACATTTACTTGCCGAGCACCTGAAAGCTCCTCCAGCCTTTCAATTGTAATCCAATCTTTGTCGTTGACTCCACGACCAATTATTTTGCTTTTCCAGAGCCCTTCTCTGCAATTATAGCTATAAGTTGTGCCTTCAATGACTTTATCCTTTGCCTCCGCAGAGATTGTTGATGAGCAGAGTAATATGCCAGCTAAAGCAGATTTGAAGATGAAACCTGAGATTGGCGTGCGTCGCATATAGAGGCTTGAAGATCATTTATATATTTTAGCATAATTAGAAGATTCCGTTCTTGAATGTTATGTCTTAGCCGTTCTAGACTTGGAACCTGAGAATAATTAATGGATTTAGATTGTATACACTAGCAAGAGGATTTTCTGGTTTTTACGCGAGCTAAAGTAGCTCAGCGGATTGGACTTTTTAACAACGCGATTTCTAGCCGCTTGTGGACCTCCTCTTCTTAGATGCGAACCCTGAACACAAATGTGGCATCTACTGTGAGTTGTTCAGTGAGATCAGCATCAGGAGCAGGCTTGAGCTAAGGCGGGTCTTCTCTTCTAGACACGGCCATGTCTTAAACCTAGATAGAGCTTCGTGACTTGTGAGATAGGGCACCGGAATCTTCACCAGCAATGCCATAGACCCCTTCTATTTCTTGACTTACGGTGCTTCCTCCTATCACCATGAGATGTGATCAGGCAAAATTGAGTTAGATGAGATCAAATGGAGGTTTAGGCGTGACTGTTCACGAAAGAGATGTCGATGATGATTCCTATGACGAAGTTGATGAGTACCTCAGCAGCCAAGAATCTGATGAGGAAGAACGTGCTTACTTTCCAGTTGAAGACTCAAAGCCGCCTCACTACTGAGACATTTGTCTTTGAAAAGATCAATAAGAATTTGAAATCTCACTTGCCTTCGGGAACCTTTGATCGATGGCAGCAGATAACTAAAGATTTTTGTGCCAAGGCATGTGCCGCTTATAGGCAAGGCACGATTGACACGCAGATGATCATTGGCTGCCATGACAACCTCAACCGTGCTCTTCTGAAGGAACTAAAAGGGCTGGGAGAGAATTGATGGAGCAGTTGCACTGGAGTTATCTCGAAGTTGGTTTGCTGGTTGTTTTCTACTGGGGTTTGATGATTTGGTGGATCAGGAGAGCTAAGAGAAAGCAAGACCTTGCTAAACCGTTGACTGAGAAGGAGTTTGCTAAGTGTTTGGATCGGATATGGGCAAGGCACTTCTAGTTCTGCTTCTTACTCTTTGGGCAGTGCCATCCAATGCAGCAGAAGTGCTTTCGATCGGTGATGGCGACACTCTCACCGTCAAAGAAGGCAACCTTAGAACCAAAGTGCGCCTTGCCTGCATTGATGCTCCAGAGACTTCCCAATCGCCCTATGGCAAAGCAGCACGGCAAGCACTTAAGAGTCTTCTGCCGGTTGGGTCTGATGTGACTCTCCGCTCCAAGGCAACTGACCGCTATGGAAGAACCGTGGCAGAGGTGATCCTTAATGGCAGCAACATCAACCAGTCATTAGTGAAGTCGGGAAATGCCTTTGTCTATTGGCAGTCCATCAAAGGGTGTGATCGTCAGACCTACTCACGCCTAGAGACCTATGCCCGATTGGGAGGTATTGGCATCTGGTCTGTTCCTGGGGGGATACAGCGACCTTGGGACTACAGGCAAAGCAAGCAGAGCAACAGCAAGAGAAAGCGTTATCGCTGCAAAGACACCAGCTCATGGAGTGCAGCGCAGGAACTGCTCAGACAAGGAGACTCCCGTCTGGATGGGGATAAGGTTGGGGAGGCATGTGAGTCGATCAGGCGGCAGATTGCAACTTGATGACGGTTTCGTGCCGATAGGAGCCTGATAGAGCATTGTCTTAGCGGAGGCTCTTTAGCGATGCAACATCCCATTTGGGTAATCCTTGCTTGGGCAGTTGCTTGCTTTGCTGTGGGCATGAAATTAAGAAGACTCTCCCATCTACTCTTCCAGAAGACACTGAATGGATCATTCGCAACAGAAGACTTCAGAGCATCGCTAGAGCGTATCTGGGAGAAGCAAATAGTGCGGTGAAACTAGCTTTCGAGAACTCTTGAATGATTTTAATTAAAAAGGTATGAACCCATAGTTAATTTCCACTGGCGTATCTAACTATGGAAATAACGGCAATGATGATTACACCATATGTCCAGATTGCTCCACTTCTATTCGTTAGACTCTCTAACCAAACAGGAAACCCTGAAGTATTATTGATCAGTAGATAGGCTAGACCCAAGACCACCATGGGAATGCCTAGCGCTAGTAATAAATCCATTCCTTTAGTCCATTGCTCCTAATTATATCCTTTATGTCGTTAAAGCAAGTATTCTTTCAACACAAAGAAAAAGGCTGTAGTCTCTTTGGGGCAAACTTAGCTTTATTGATTGACAATGCTCTTCCGCCAATCTGGCGGGAAATCCCCCTTAAAGGGTAATAGCAAGATCAAAAAACCTCCTTCTGGGTGATGTTGCTGCGGTTAGTTGCGCGATAGTGTGTTTGTCTGAGTTGAGAGCGTCACAATTAAAACCTCTAATAGAAATTTATTTCAATCGAATTCAACTATCTAAAGGCTCCGTAGTTGCATTAGCATTCATTCCTGGAGCGAAGCTGAAAACCTGAAGGTCATCAACCAACAATGAAACTCTTTTCTTCAATCTCTATTACTGCAGTTCTCGGATCATTGCTCTTTACTGCTGCTGCTTCTAAAGCGAATCCACAAGTTGAACCATCGATACACAAGCTTTGCATTGAAGCTAAAGACTACGCTGGCTGTGTCAGAGCAATGAAAGGCGACACTAGTAACACCACCAGGCAGATTCGCTCACAAGGTGCAGATATTGCAGAAGGTAATCAATGCCCATCAGGGTTTGCCTACGTTGGTGGAGGCAACTGTATGGAGGTCAAATGTGTCTACAACACAGCAACGGGTCTTGGCTTTGATACCGGACATGACCAACGAGTTGCTGGGAAAGCTGATTGGGGATGCAAGGGATCTTTTTGGTATGGAGCTGGAGTAATGCAACTTCAAGGCAGCGCAAGAGCAAGCATCAATCCTGAATGTCCTCCTGGCGAACCTCAAATCGGCTACAACAGCACTTGTCAAAAACCTCCTACTGGATGGGAGAGCCCTTCAGAACAAGCTGCTCGAGAAAGACGTGAAGCGCCAAAGTGCGATTTCAGGCTCCGTCAATACAAATGCAGCTATAAGGCTTACTTGGATGCCAACCCAGCCATGAAGAAATGGGCTGAACTGAACCCAGAAATGGCAAAGAAAGAAAGCTTTCGCCTGCAGTCAGTTGATTAACTTTACTGGGGGTGGGAATTATGAGGTCTATGTCCTAAAAAATGAACAAAAGAATAGGCGTGTTTCTCCTAGCAGTAGCGTCATAATCCAAAGTGCCTGTGGGGTCGTTGCATGCTCAAAAGGTGGTTCATTATCCACTTCCCTTTTGGCTGCAGCTATCAAACCACCTAAATTGTAGTCATGAATAAAGAGTGAGATAGTCCTCCTTTGACTTCATGGTGCACAACAGCTTTCTGTTCATCGCATAGCAGCTGTGTGTTCTCAAGTGTCTAACGATCAACTAGATAACGATTGTTGATTAACTCATCAAAGACTGTTGCACCTCTTGCTTTCTTCCCAGCTGATACAGGATTGATTTGATCAAGTACAGCGGCAAAGCAAGTGATCCAGAAACTACCTTTGCAGACACCAGCTGATTGGCAAATGTGATCAGGAGCGACTTCAATACAACCCTGCGTTCGAGAAACTTTGATACTTGCGATTTGAGAGTCCAACTCTAGATTCAATAGCTGTGCCTCTCTTACAGTTATTGCTGTACCTGCGGCATGACATTCGAGCAACATTTGATAGTTCATTGATAGACCAGCTGCTAGTAGATATTATCTTTAAATGTTTAGCGGCGAGTCGTTTCAACGCTAACCCATCGGTATCTCTAGCAGCTTCGCACACCTCGAAGATGCGAGAGCTTTTTGAAAAAAGAGAGTTGGAGGGCCATGTCAGCCCTTGGTAAGGGGTTGTGTCACCCTCCTGCACTAGTTCAGAGCTAGCAAGTCAAGCTCTTGGCTTCTGCTCGAGAAGACCTTTCAGGATTTCCTTTTGCCTAGAAGCAGCACGGATATAACCCCTTTGTAACTCTGCTTCAGCCAATTCCTTCTTTAGAGGAGCTTCTACCTCCGCCAATTCCTTCTTTAGACGAGCCAATATCTCAGCGATTTCGTTTTTGAGACGAGCCTCTGCCTCAGCCAATTCGTTCTTGATACGAGCAATCCGAAGATCGATTTCCTGCTCGCTTTCCTTGCTGCTCATCTAGATACCGAAGGGCTCGTCAAGCTGATGTTCTCACATGGCCAGGAATGGAAGAACAAAAAGTTGTGCACAACGTGAGAAGAAGGGGATCGAGGCTTGTATTGCTGAATGTCAGGACAACGGCGAGGCCAGCGAGCCAAGTGAGGGTTAGGTCTTCGTCATCGACAAGATCACAGGAGAGAAGCCCTGGCCTGCCCTCGAAGATGCGATGGGTTGATCGATGGATTCTTATTGACGCAAACCGTATTCGAGACGTTCAGGAGGTGATGCCTAGCCCCGACCGGCCCTGGTTCTTACGACCTTTTTAGTTTGCTCTCACGTTCTGATGGCGTCATGCTGTACTGCTGTATAGGTCTTGAACTGCACGACCTGTACTCACGATTCGACGAAGGCTTCAATGCTCCCTTTGGCTACACCATTCCTCGTGATCGCGTTGTTGTGATCACTAATTCTGAGTACAAGGCTGCTCAGGAGTGTCAAAACGCAAAGCGCGTTGCTCGCCTTGAAGCACGCAGAGCAGAGCATCTTTCAGTTGTTGATCAGCTCGAGAAGCATATTGCCGAATTGCAGCCTGCCCTACAGGAAGTAAATCCATATACAGAGTTTGCCGCCACCAAGGAGTGATCGCTGGGCCGGATGCTGGCGATCAGCTGGTCGTTTGTTAGTTGTTGATTCCTTTTGTTCTCACACAGGGGGCGTTTTTAGTGTGCACATTTCAGCGATCGTTGAGGCCAAGAGCACGAGAAACGAACCATCAATCCAACCGCTCGGCGTAGTCTCTTAACACTTCTGCAATTTTGTGTGGTGGGATCTCTTGCTGATATTCCCTGCACAGATCGAAGAGCTTGTCTGTGAAGTCCTTCATAGGACTTGGCTTCTTGGTTTCAGTCATTGAGCAATCTCCACATCAGCAATCCTGGCATGCGGCTAAAAAAAGAACCCCCCTAGGGCCTGGTTTGTTCTTTCTGCTTTTTCCAAGCAGTGGCTCATAACGTCCTCCTCCATTGGAGATATACTTTTAGGTTTCGTGGGCTTCTTCAGTTGCTTGTGCAGCTCTCGAAGCGCGAATATGGGAAGCATAGAATTAATAGCCATGACAACTAGAGCAGGTGTGCCCATGCCCTGGAACGCCATGCACTTATGTGTTAGTGCCCTTGTTGTCGTTACCTGTCGTCATCGCTAAGAAAACGCTTGCAGCGCAATCTTGATCGTTCGACAGACGCCATTTCGGCGGCGTCAACCACTCAGGCCGGTTGTTGGTATGGCATCACGGTTCAAAAGCAATACAAAGCCCTTGCAACTGCAGGGGACTTGTATTGCTTTAACCACCTCACTCTTTGCTTAAAACTACATTCGATAGTTGGCACCTTAAGCTTACAAATAACAACCAATTTCTAATCTCATGTCAGAAGAACAACTCATTGAGGGTCTTCTTACCCATTGTAAACATGTTGAGCAATAGTAAAACCACATCCTTGAGTATCTAGAATGCATAAGCGCAGACAACTCTCGCCTCCTTAAGTTAAGAGTGTGGTGGCAAGATCAGAAAGAGAACTGACGGTGGCGAGTTAACCCTCTGATCATTCAATAAGTCCATCTGCCTCCAGTTCCTCTCGATGCTTAAGGGCTCTTCTCAATTGGTCTGCAACAAAAGGAATGTGGAGTGCATACTTCTGCAGTTGAGCCCGCTCCTCGAGGCTGACAGGTTCTCCAGTCGCTAAGCGATGGATGATCTCCTCAACACGTCTACGAGTGTCTGTTCTCAGGGTGCGAAAAACCATTTTTTTAAACAGCCCTCCTAAGCGTTAACCCAATTTAGGTCAGTTTTTAGTCGCTCTTAACGAGAGAGAGGGGTCTTGCTGCGCTGCCTCTGAGGTGTTTGCTACAGGGCTCGGGCTAGCTGCGCTCCCCCATGTAAGGAGAGACGAAGAAACAGTAGTTGCTCTGTGGAGACAATGAAGACTTCCTTCAAGAGTTGCCTTTGTCACAAGGTGGCTAAGGAAGCCCATGGTTCATGAGTTCATCTCTTTAGCTTGGGCCGATGTAAAACAGCTTCATGGCCGAAGGTTTTCCGGGTAAAAAGCAATCTCATGCGGTTGTCATCGGGGCCGGCTGGGCTGGCTGGGGTGCGGCCAAGGCACTCTGCGAAGCGGGTGTTCGCGTAACCCTGATGGATGGGATGGCGGATCCAACCGGCAGTCAGCCCCTCACCACGCCAAGCGGCAAACCGTTCGAGGCAGGCACCCGGGGGTTCTGGAAGGATTATCCCAACATCAATGCCCTGACGGCAGAACTCGGGCTCGGCTCGATCTTCACGGAGTTCACCACTAGTGCGTTCTGGTCACCCGAAGGCCTGGAGGCGACGGCTCCTGTCTTCGGTGACGCTCCGCTGTGGCCGAGTCCACTGGGTCAGGTTGCTGCAACGATCAATAACTTCAAGCGCCTGCCTGTTGCTGATCGGCTCAGCATCGCCGGCCTGCTCTACGCCATGCTCGATCTGAACCGCAGCGATGCGGTATACACGAGCTACGACTCGATCGATGCGCTGACGCTGTTTAGACAGCTCAGGATCAGTGATCGCATGATCGATGATTTCCTGCGGCCCACGTTGCTTGTGGGGCTGTTCAAGCCGCCGGAGGAGCTGTCGGCCGCTGTCACGATGGAGCTCCTCTACTACTACGCCCTGGCGCATCAGGATTCCTTCGATGTGCGTTGGATCAGGTCGAAAAGCATCGCCGAACAGCTGATTGCCCCGCTCAGTGAGCGGCTGCAGGAGCAGCATCAGCTCGAGGTGCTGGGCGGCACCCTGGCCACCCGGCTGAACGTCTCGCCGGAGACTCAGGCCATCCGCTCGGTGGCAACCCGTTCCGTAACAAGCGGGAGCACCGGTTTAATCGAGGATGTCGATGCCGTGGTCCTTGCGGTGAGTGCCAAAGGAATGGATGCTTTGATGGCGCAATCCCCGCAGTGCGGCGCGCTGGCGCCAGAGCTTGTGCGTGCCGCCACGCTCGGATCGATCGATGTGGTGTCGATCCGTCTTTGGCTGGATCGCACCGTGCCGGTCGCCGATCCCGCCAATGTGTTCTCACGTTTCAGCGCACTAAGAGGCGCCGGCGCCACCTTCTTCATGTTGGATCAACTGCAGCGGGAGTCGGAGCATGCGCTCTGGGGTGATCAGCCACCGCAGGGTTCGGTGATCGCCAGCGACTTCTACAACGCCTCGGCCATTGCCGAGCTGAGCGATCAGGAGATCGTCGACTGCCTGATGCAGGATCTGCTGCCCATAGCGCAGCCTGCCTTCAGGGGGGCCAGGGTCGTGGATCAGGAGGTGCGGCGTTATCCGGGTTCGGTGTCTCTCTTCTCGCCGGGAAGTTTCAGCAAGCGGCCACCAATGGAGACGTCACTGGCTTCGGTGGTCTGCGCCGGCGACTGGGTGCGGATGGGCGAGAAAGAACATGGAGCTAAAGGCCTTTGTCAGGAACGCGCCTACGTGTGTGGTCTGGAAGCGGGCAACTCACTGCTCAGGCGCGGGATCGTGAGGGGCGCAGACCTGCCCAGGACCCTGCAGCACTCTGTGATCCCCATCCGCGCCGATGAACCGCAGGTGGTTCTCGGGCGTGCGCTTAACAAGCTGGTAATGGACCCCCTCGAGGCCTTCGGGATCCAGTGGCCTTGGTTGGCTAGTTAGCTGGCGATTCTCAAGGGATTGGCGATGACGATTCAACAGGCTGAGATTCGTTCGGTATTAAGGCATCATGGCGCCGCTTTCAGCAACGGCTCGTACATCATGATCGCGTGATTTTCCACCAGTAGCTGTTCCGTTTCAAAACCATCGGATGCTGTGCAGATGCGATAGAGCTGATTGTGCCTCGAATAGCCGCCCCAGATCTGCTGCTGGATCCTGTGATGACGCTCCTCGACGCTGTAGATGCAGTCGTAATCCTCATCACAGCTGAGTTCACCATGCAGATGGATGTCATCCAGCCATAGATGAATCGCGAAGCAATAGGGCGTGTTGTTGGTGATCTGCAGATCCACATAGTTGTACGCCAGCGTTGCTCCGGCACCAAAGGGAATGGTTCGATTCACATCCGGGAACACATCAAAACCATGCCTCCAGCGCTCCGAAATCGTGAGCGGACTGTGGGCCGCCATCCAGAAAAGCAGATTTCCCAGCTGACAGAGCCCTCCTCCTGTCCCCCTGGAGATCCTGCCCTGATTCAGCATCAGACCCTCTAGATAGCCCTTCCGTCTAGTGGGTCGTCCGACCAGCTTCCACACGGACATTGTTTCCCCCGGACGAATCAGGATTCGATCCAGTTGCGCAAGCGCTAGCTCCAGATTCCTGCGCTTGTTGTGCTGAAGCACCATATCCACATCCCTTAAAGGGCGCAGGATCAGAGACTGATGGCAGAATTTGCGGTGGCTTGCCGCCAGGACGCCGCGTGTTGTCGCCCATTGTCTGGAGCCGAACAGCCAGTTAGCTTTGCGTCTGGCGATGTGATATTCCCGGCCCAACAGTTGTCGAATCCTGCTGCGGTGAATCGGTTTGGGAATTTCAAACATCGCTGAGCCCTGAGTTGTCTCGTTTTGAACCGACCAGGCTGTTCATTCTGACAAGACTGTTCAAAGGCGAGGCTGTCAAAAGTGATTAGGCCTGCACAGGAGAGGGACTGTTGATCCGTGCCGGAGATGACATCTGCACCCTGCTTCTGAATGTGCACAAGGATGCGTTTCTGGCTCATGAACCGGCCCATCTGCATATCATTCCAGTCCAGGACGACAACCTGATCTGATTATTCGCTGCAGTTCCCAGTTGATGATTCAGGGCCGGAAGCACACGTCGTCTTGATGTCGTCTTCCACCTGAACGGCTGCCGGTCGTTGTTTTGGAACTGAAGAACCACGCCGATGAGAAGGTAGACGTCTGGGCAGCGTTAAGCAACTTCAGACCTACAAGGACAACATCCCAGACCAGTTCACCTCCAACGTGCTGATGTTGATCAGTGATGGCACCGATGCCCGTGTCGGGTCATTGTCTGCTTCAAGGGAGCGTTCTCAGGAGCTTGCTCTCACTGGTGTCATTACCGGTTTTCCCGCGCATGAACAGGCGGCTGTGGATCAAGCCGCCTAGCACGCCTGTTATGCACAGCAGAGCAGTAGCCATGGGGAAATAGGCGCTTCGTGCAATGAGGATTCATGCGTTTGTCTTACCCTCCCCCAAATCGGGGAGGGTTGGTGAATATTCAGTGAGAAAGAGGCGATGTCAGCTACAGCTTCCCCAGGAGCCTCTGAGGTTCCAACTGGGCTAGGACCTTGCATCACTCCTTGCAATAGAGGTTAGCTATAAACCTTTGCAATCAATGGGCCTGCCTGATCATCCGTGAAGACGGGAGTCACGTCCCAGTCAAGGAACTCAGCCCACTCAGCTGCATGCTCATAGCAGACTCCAGCGTCGTTGGTTTCGACAATGATCCAGCCTTGTACAGAGCCTGGTGCGTGAAAGCGCTGCCAAGACTTGCACTCAGGCATCGGGGCACCTGTCGCAAGGAACTGACGAGCTGCTTTCTCGTGATAGCCAGTTTTAAAGCTCCAATGCATCAGAAAGGTCATGTCAAACAAAAAAAAGCATCAGCCTTCTAGTCGATTTACATCAAAGGCGATGTCACCCAAGTAACAGTTTTAAGAAACGACTACTTACCCATGGCTCTCCTTAGTTTTGCTGCTTCATCCATACCTTCCATGATCGTGAAGGTTGCATTTTCTGTGGCTGCGTAACGGATTTTGCTTAGCTCTTGATACTCAGCTGATTCATAAGCATCGACGGCCGCTCTCATTGAAGGGAACTCACAAATCACTGCCAAGTTCGCTCCTTCTGTCTTCTCTTTCCCTTGAGGTTCTGTGTCTTTAGCAAAAACCACTCCACCAACTTCTTTGAGCCAAGGTCCAACCTTCTCAACGTACTCAGCAAATAAAGCTGGATTGGTGACTGTTGAAGTGCTGATCCAATAACCCTTAGCGCCTTTCTTGTCCATGCATAGCTTCTAGAAACCCCTAGAGCATCGCACTTTATTCGTGTATTGGGTTTGTCGCCAATTTTGTGGTGGGTCCCCATAGGGAAGCGGTCTCAACAGATATGAGCTGGTGTCGAGGCCGGCGTGACAACTGTCGAGTCGGCGCCTGAGGCCCACCAACAGTCACTGGAGAGCGGAGCCCCCTCGACTGGCAGCTTCGGGAGGCATTCTGTCTTTATCGAGCTTCGTCGTCTTCCGGAGGTATTGGCGGAGGAATTGTGCCTGAGCCTTCTAACGCGTCTCCGACCAGAGCAATCTCTTGAGGAGTACTCGGCAGGTGGAAAACACCAGAAAGCAGATCACACGCACGATCCCTCAAGGTGTCGTCACCAGTTTCTTCGCTAAATCGGACAGTCTCTTTGATCAGTTGGATCAACTCATCGTCAACCTCTTCGGCCGCCTGCCAGCGTTCGAACAGCTCAGCGAAGTCGGCCTCATTCATCGTCATGACCTTCTGAAATTTCGAAGGGGATCCCTGCTTCTTTCATCTCCATCTCCTGCGTGAGAAGAGACTCTTGATCAGAGAGCTTCTCAGTGGGGTCTTCAAATAGTATCTGCGCTTTAAAGATGTTCTCGGCCGTAGTTCCTTAGACCGCCCCATCGAAGTGATCAAAGGTCGCCAGAGGAAGGAAGAGCTCGCCTTACTGAAAACCAGATCGATGGATCCCGATGTGGATGACACAAGGGAGCGATGGAAAAGACTGCAAAAAGTGGGCTGGAGGGCCAAGTGAGCCGTGTGGTGAGGGTCGTTTCAACTCTTCTGCTCGTAGACCAGTGGTGGAAAGTTAGGCCCTTGGTTTTTGTGCGAGAAGTTCTTTCAAAATCTCCTTTTGCTTGGCGGCAGCGAGCCTGTAGCCCCTTTCGAGATCTGTTTCTGTGGGTTCCTCCTTGGGAGCATCTTTTTTGTTTCGACGACCGAACATCCCAGTTATGGACTTACTGAGCATTGAGGAGCTGGAAGGCTTGCTCAGCTGATGGTCTCACATGGCCAGCGATGGCAAGAACAGGTGCAAACGTGCGCAGCGTGAGAAGAAATAGCTCGAGAACCTTATTGCTGAATTTCAAGACAACGGCGAGGTTCAGGAGGTAAATGCGAGGCAGTTCTAGGTGATCGAGGAGTTCATAGCAGAGAAGCCTCCAGGCTTGAACCTTGCTCAAGCCATGCAACTCTTGTATTGCCTTGACGATGCACCTATTGATCGATGGATTTTGAGTCGCGAAAACCGTACCAGAGACGTTCACGACAGGATGTCTATCGCCGACCGGCCCTGGTTCTCACGACCTTTTTGGTTCGGTTGAACATTCTGGTGGAGCCAAACTGTAGGGGTCTTGAAGAGAACAATCATGTATTCACTATTCGATTCCGTCTTTGACGTTCCATTCGGCTACAGCATTCCTCGTGATCGCGTTGTTGTGATTCCTGATTCGCAGTACAACAAGCTGCGTGCGCAAGAAAACGAGCGCCAAGTTGCCAAACTTGAAGCTCGCAAAGAGCATCACTCTCAGGTAATTGAGCGCCTTAACGAGCAGATCGGAGAACTGCAAGCTGCACTACCAGCAGCTGAGCCAGACAAAGAGATAGCGGCCACAAAAGAGTGACCGCTAACGGCAGCTGGAGTGGGACCCATCTGCCGATATTTGCTGGGATACAACGGTACGTTCTACGGGGCCTGCGGGCCCCTTTCTCTTGTCTGAGTTGGCCAGTTGCTGACAAGTGACCGCAAGGGTTTCAACGGACAGAACCGGCTATTTAGATCGTCGTTAATAAGACAAGGCCTACCTGAATCCCCATCCAGATTCGGGCCGTTCTTTTTTGTGCTCTTAGAAGCAAAAAATGCTTGTGCGATCCAGCCCCTGAGTGGTGCGAAAGGGTATTGCGGGGGCATTTAGAGACGATTGATCAAAAGGAGCAATTCTTCCTACTGACGCCTTGTTGTTGCCTGCTTAGACCTAGATCAGGAGTCCGAGGACGTAGAAACCCTGAAAACCTGTCCTGGACTTGAGGGCATCCAACGCGGGTGCCCTTCTTCATGTCAGTTATTTGTGCTAATTGTAGAGAAAATGGATATGTTCTTGATGTTTGTGCTCAAGCTCACTGTTGGCATTGAGCCAGGTCACTGCATTTTCAAAGAGGTTGAGTGAATCTATTGATAGCGGTGAAGGATGAAAACAAAAAATCATCACCGCCCCAGGGGGGAGAAATCAAATAAACAAAGGCCTCGCATCATGGCGGGGCTTTTTAATGTTCAGTTGTTGAAGTTCCTCAGTCTCCTTTTTCTGCAGTAGATGTGGCCTGACAGCTGCAAGCAAAAATATCCGAGATAATCAAAGACCTTTTAAGCGTTCAATCCCAGTGCAGCGTTCCCTTCGTCTTCCTCTGTCGCTTCCTGGTGCTGCTGCTCTTGCCTCAGTGAGTTCTCCGATCCAACCAGTCGCTGCTCAAGAGGACGGCAGTGCAGCAGATCTTTATGTATGAGTGAACGCTTAATGGAAGAACTACAGCAAAGCGTGACTTAACTGTTGAGATTCAGACTGTGATCGTATATCGCACGATCATGTCGGCGAAATCCTTATCTCTACCACCAAATAGATCCTCTACACCGAAGCCATTGGGACCAAGAGCAGTGAAATGCGCGGACTTGTCAGAGTTAGCGCCAGTGAAGGCAAAATACTGTTCACAGGTTACTTCGTTGATCAGCAATGGTGCATAAATCTTTCCGGCCTCGGCATTGAACTGAAATTTATTGATTTCCTTATTTTCGATTTTCAATGAACTATTTTTGCTGGTAAGCAGATTGCTCCTCGCCACATAGTTGTAGCCGCTTTCATTGGGCATCAGCGTTCTGCCAGTAACAGGGTCAACTACGCCACCATCGGGTCCTGCTACCTCATAAAACTGCAATGTTGAGCTGTGAGATGCTGAGCGACTAAATGACCCGGAAATAATGATGCTGGAGTTGGTCGCAAAACCTGTTGTGTCGATCAGGTCAATCGACTTCGGCGTCAGAAGGTTGCTAGGAAGTGCCGATGCTACGTCTTTGGAGGCTTCGAAACTTGTGTAGAAACGACGTCCATAGGGATCTTCGTACGCGTAAATTTGCTGGCCGCTGACCGTGTCTTCCACTGCTACTCCTAGCAGCTTTCCAACCGGCAAGTTACTCAATGGATTTGTCAGTACGGCTCCTTCGATTTCGACATAGGTGGCAGTCATCGCACCATTAAGGTCGTTGATGATGGCAATGGTGTGATCAACGCTCGGCATCGTAAACGGGCCTGGTGCTGCAGCCTTTGCATCCGGATTATTACCGGGTCCACCAGGGTTATAAACGGCCTGGTAATTACCACTTGATGGCATACGAACACTTTTTAGTCTCGTAATTGCACTGAGATCACCTTCTAGGATGATGTCGTAGTAATTATCATGATCTTCCACATAAGCGGCATTTTCTATTGTTCCTGCTGGTGCTAAATCTGCTATTCCTACAACTTTGATGGAACCATACTTGCCTATAGTGTAATCCTGATTCGATTTAGTAAGTGAAATTTTTTCGCCGTTATCGCCTTTCGCTTCAAGAATAAAGTATTTATTGAACTCGCTGGGTTGCAGGCTTGCAATACCATCTGGTGAGAATCCTGCACTGGTATAAAGGCGTAGGCGATATTGGGCTTGATCCCCATAAAGATCGCTCCCGCTGTTGCTAGCTGAAGTGGCGCCAACGCCAATAGGTCCGCCTTCTCCAAGCGGACTGAAGGTATTGAGTTTGGCCGCAACCAGCTTCGGGCCATCACCTTGAACATAGGAGTTGCTGCTATCGATGGACAGTTCTGTAGCAAAGACAGGCCCTTTTGCTGAGAGCATCTGCAGGGGTGTGCCGTCATTGACGATTCGAACCGATACCGGATAGCGGGCTCCTTCACTTTCGGGGTTGAGGCGATTGCCGAAATCACCTGCCACCACAATCGTTTGGCGTTCATTGTATTCGAGGTTTGGCAAGAATCCTGCAAGGGCAGGCGATACGATCGAACCATCGTTCAGGGTGATCTCAAAATCGCTTCCATCACCATCTAAGGTTGTTGGTAAGACTGGATAACTGAACACCAATGGCATGGTGTCTTGCAACAAAAGACTCATGCCATAAACAGCTTTAGATCCAACAATGCTCGCTGCACTTGTTAGCGCACGGAGCGTTGGACTAAGATCTGGATCAACACTTTCCCAGGCAACATTGTGATGCGCAGCTGCCTGCTGGCCCCCTGGCCCGAGTAAGCCTGGTACTCCAATATATCCGTCAAATCCATAGTTGCCAGTGAAAAACTTTGCCTCGTTAGCAAATAGATCTGCGTTGTAGTTGATTGGGCTTAGTAAGCTTGATGCTCTACCCGATGTATTTTCTTGATCTTTGTCTATGTAGGCTATCAGAGGATCTGCTAGAGAGCTGTACCGGATAGCCATAATTAATAATTTTAGCTAGTGAACATAGTTTAGACCTTTGAAAATATATTTTAGCAAGAGCTGATACCATCTGCTTTTAGCCTGCTGTAGTGGGTTGTTTTCCGTAGATTAACTTCAAGGTAAGGATTGTCACGTTGAGGATGAAGGTAATGATGTTTGCAATAAGTACAGGAAGAGCATTCGTTGCTATTGCATAGATGATCCAAAATAACAGACCAGCGATAAACATCAAGAGCATCACTATTGATACATCATCAGCCTTCTTGCTTTTCCATGTCTTTATGACCTGAGGTATGAATGCAATGGTCGTTAATGCAGCAGCTATAAAGCCGAAGGTGTTAGGAGTTATGAGTTGATCAATGCTCATTTAGAACTCTAAGAATTAGTTTCTAGAAAATAATTCCCTCAGTGTAATTGCACACCAGCTTTGCCTGTCTAGATAGGCACACCCCAGTAGCTTTTGGGAGTGCTTTGGCAAGACGCTCCTTGCTTAGGCGCTCCTCTGCAACAAATCCCTTATCGGCTGTGCTCAACCCAAAACGCCAACAGCTGTTCATATAACTGAGCGAGTGGTGCTTTGTTTTCGATAAGGAAATGGATGATGGTTGCTTCCTTGTGTATTTGCTCCGTCCAGTGAGAGCCATGCGTGACGCAATGGCTTTAAGCTCTTTTACCTTCAGCATTTAGAACGACTCCTTCTTTGCTGGAGATAACGACCTAAAGGCTTGAGGGGAAATGCCTTGGCCTCCACCTCATTCTTCAGAGCCTCAAGCGTGCGGGCCTGGGAGTCGATGTGCTCCCTGATGTCACGAGCCAGCTTCTTGTCGAGGTTGTTGACCTCCTCAATGGCTGCAAGTAACCCATCAGCGATCGGCATCGACCACCTCCTTGGCGGCCTCACGCTTAGTAAGCCGTGCCTCCTTCGCTTGATCCAATGCAAGGCGGAAGGTCTGGGTGAATCCCCGCACAGTCTCAACCAAGCTAGACCCAGAGAACACGCCCCAAGAACCGTTCTCCTCAAAAGCCTCTTCTAGAGCTTCTCCTGCGTTCTCGAGCTCCTAAGCACTTGGCCATAACCATGGAGGATCTGGTTCAGCTCTGCCTTCTGGCGCAGGCTGAGATCCATTCCGAAGGAAGCCGAACAGGTGATCAAGAGTTGGATCCAACTCCATGGCAAGCTCCCCCAGGATTAATTGCAGTTATCTGATCAGGGCTTCCAGGCCTGATCTGTAGGAGGAATGGCTTGAAATGCCATTCGCTGACCATTAAGCCCCCCTTTGGGGAAGAGCAAACGTGAAGCTGCAACCAGCAATCAAGAGCTGAATGATCACTGACCAGAAGATCATTTACTTACCACCTCTGGCCATGCGAGCTGATCAGAGGTGTGCAAGGCTGCAGGGATGGACATGTGATCTAGATGGAGACGCACACTGCTCTACTCACGTTGATCTCAATGGCGGTGTTGGTTGGCCTTGGTGTTGGCTATTTGGCAAAAACTGCGATGTTTAAGAACGGCCCAATCGAGAGAGGTCCACTCGGGCAAATGAAGGCAGGAGGGCTGTTTGACTTCGGGGCTGGGGAAAAGGTCAGCTTTCAACGAAAGCCGCCCTATCAAACGAAGATCAGCCAGGACGAGACAATCAAAGCGCGATTGGAGAAGACTTTTGCTGATAGCGCATCAGGAAAGGACGATTGAGAATGACCGTTGCGCAATGAATTAACAAGCATTATAACGAAGTTATTGTTCTTGCATGATCCAATTGGTTGTGTAGCAAAGGCATCAAAGTAATGGCAAAGTAAAACTCTCCTTGATTAGTATTTTAATAAGTCTTGGTTTTAACAAGTCTTGGTTATCATTGGTTGAACGGAGACTTCTCTTGGATGTTTGGGTTGAACGCAGATAATGACAGCAGGCCGGTGAATACAGGCGATGTTGATACTTATATCAAGGGAGCTCACTCCGTTAGTGATAACCGTGATGTCTTCTTCTCGTATGTTGCATAAGGACTAGAAGCTTTCAGTAACAGCTGGAATTTCAATGCCTATGCACAAGTTTCAATCGCTGAAGTCGAAATTGCTTCAATCCTAAAAATCCTTGGAGAAATTCACATCATTTGATTGAGAAAACGGCGGCTGCGCTCTTCACGAGCATTCGCGAAAAACTCATCTGGTGATGAGGTCTCCACAACCTTGCCCTCATCCATAAACAACACCCGATCTGCTACCTCACGGGCGAAGCCCATCTCATGGGTGACAACCACCATGGTCATCCCAGCATTCGCTAGCGACCGCATCGCATCAAGAACCTCCTTGACCCGTTCCGGATCGAGAGCGCTTGTCGGTTCATCAAAAAGCATGATTTCAGGTTGTAGTGCGAGTGCACGTGCAATGGCTACTCGTTGTTGCTGCCCTCCACTCAGCTGGCCAGGGTATTTACCTGCCTGCTCGGCAATTCCCATCTGAGTTAATAAATCATTAGCGCGTGCCTCCGCCTCCTTTCGAGGCCGACGTTGCACACGAATCGGTGCAAGAGTGATGTTGTCGAGGATGGATAGATGCGGGAAGAGATTGAATTGTTGAAACACCATGCCCACACGTTTACGGATACGTCGTATCTGACGTTCATCGTGGTCTGCATCTAAGGGGATACCAAGCACTTCAAGTCGCCCTTCATCAAGCGACTCGAGTCCATTGAAGGTTCGAATCAAGGTGCTTTTACCAGAACCCGAAGGACCCATTACGACCAAAACTTCTCCGCTTTCAACATGCAACGACACCTCATCAAGAGCTCGCTGATGATCACCAAAGGATTTAACAAGGCCCGTGGCTTGAATGGCTGGAATCATCGCTTTGAAGTCGCAGACCTTGTGGGGCTCAGTTGATGTTCAAGATGACGGGCAAGTAAGGCCATAGCAGTGCAAACCAACCAGTAAACACCTGCTAGCCATACATACACCTCCAGATACCGACCTATGAAATCAGGGTTGGCCAACAGGCTGCGACTGATCCCCAGGAGTTCCACCAAACCCAAGATGGCCATCAGGCTGGTGTTCTGAAGTAATCCAACTGCTTGGTTGGTCAGGGCCGGTAGAGCTGTACGAAGTGCCTGCGGCAACACCACAAGTTGAATTATTTGCTTAGGACTCAGGCCCAGCACAGCAGCAGCTTCACGCTGGGTTCGTGGGATCGCTTGCAATCCACCTCGTACGTCTTCAGCGATGTATGCAGCAGCAAATAATGCGAAGGCCAATACAGCGCGCAGGACTCGATTGACTTCTAGATGCATGGGAAGGAAAAGGGGAATCAACAGCTGACCAAAAAACAACACTGCGATTAGAGGAACAGCCCGCATCACGTCGATATAGACGCTGCAACTTCGTTGGATCACGGCCAGCCTGGTTTGACGTCCGAGTGCCAGAAGGATGCCCAGCGGCAGGGCAAGAGCACCGCTGCAGGCGGTTAGCAGCAGGGTGAGGGTTAGGCCACCCCAGGCATGAGAAGGGATCGGCAGTAAACCGAGGCCACCAGCAAGAAGAACCACACCACAGGGCACCATCGCAATCCATACCAAAGGCAAGGCCTTCCGAATCCAACCCCGACGTGGCCCCAACAGCGTTAAAAAGGTGAGGCCTATCAGCAGCGCAATCCAAAGAAATGGGCGCCAACGTTGATGAGGTGGATAGCTACCAAAGGCATAGAGCGGAAGGTTTTGGCTAACGACTTGCCAATCCGCATCAACAAAAAGCCAATGCAGGGTTGTGGTCGCAACCCAACCAAGCAGGGCAAGCAGCAAAAAAGTAATCAAGCCATCCAAAGGGGTGGCCAATAGGTGCCGTTTCAGACGTT
The DNA here is from genome assembly GCF_047304785.1 of Prochlorococcus sp. MIT 1327. Taxonomy (NCBI): domain Bacteria; kingdom Bacillati; phylum Cyanobacteriota; class Cyanophyceae; order Synechococcales; family Prochlorococcaceae; genus Prochlorococcus; species Prochlorococcus sp. MIT 1327. Next base: position 1,771,148 of record NZ_CP138972.1, on the reverse strand, counting down.
TAAAAGGGCTTGGCCCAGACTGCATCAGGATTTAGCAGGTGTACTCAGGAGAACTAGAAACTCAATTCGGACCACTTCTCTTGGGATAGAAACGATCAAGGGACAGGCTCAAACGCATAGGCCATCGATGCAGATCATCAACGTAAGCCCCTTTGTGCATCCTGTTGAAACAGAGGTTCTGTTGCCCTTGTTGAGCCAAGCATGGACAGAAGCAAAAGCCATTGCTATTGCTTAGAGATCAACCAAGATCTAGGCAATGGAGAGAGCTGAATTCGCTGAAATCTTTGCCAAGGCAACGGTGCTGAATTTCGCACTCTTGACCTTCTGGCTGATTGCTTTCATACGGCATCGTGAATCGGGCTACCGCTGGCATTCACGCTGGTTCATCGATCTCAGCAAGAGAAGCTTTGACCGCATCCACTATGGCGGGATGATGCTTTACGAAATCATGATCATCCTCTTCTGCTTGACACCTGCTTTGGTACTTAGGTGAGGTTAATGATTCTTTTGGCTTCTGCATTGCCTCGGAGTACATTGTCTACAGCTAAGTAGTAGTAGTGCAAATATTGAAGGATTCTATGCACCCCTATGGGAATGTTGAGATCTCACCTTACTGTTCAAATTGGCGATATTTGCTGATCTCGCCAATGAGATCCACTTGCTAAGTGGTCTCAGCAGGCTTAGGGCCCCTCAGCAGGTTGATTGCAGATAGGAACAATGCTGCCCCGAACAATGTTCCGAGAGCCCAAATACTGTCTGATGGCCATTCAATAACAAGCAATAGACCGAAGATTGCTGTAATCACTCCATCGAAGACCACCAATCCACCCAAAGGGCTTGGAGATGCAGCACCTCCAGCCAATTCCATCAAGCCTTCTATTAAAAGTAGGACGCCTGCAAACAAGGTAAGGCTGATTTCACTATCAACAGGGTCGATCAAAATCCAAACAGAAGCTGCGATATAAAGCACGCCACTGAAGCCTCTAAATACTTTGCCCTGCAGGCTTGCTTCACCGCCAAGACGCAATAATTGGCCAATACCTGCGGCACAGGCAGCCCCCCCGAGGGCAATGGTTAGCAGGGTGGCCGAGGCAAAAGGCAAAAGGATGGCAATGGCAGCTGCAATAAACAAGAGCACTGCTGCGATGCGCCGTTGAAGTAAAGAATCCATGAAAAACCTAAACCTCATTTAGCTTAAGGCTATTGCTGGGATCTGATCACAACCCGATTGAGAAATTCCATCCCTCCAGTGATCAGAAGATTAAGCAGCAAAAAACTGATCAACAACAAGAGGAATCCTTCAATCGCTCTGCCGGTCTGTGTGATTGTCGTATCACTTATCGCATAGACATCGGCATAACCTACGGCGATCGCCAATGTGCTGTTTTTGGCCAAATTGAGATATTGGCTTGTTAGGCCAGGCAGGATGGCTGGTAAAGCTTGAGGTAACACCACTCGACGTAACCCAAAACCTTCTGGCAAACCAAGACTGCGAAACGCTTCCCATTGACCACTCGGAACAGAATTCAATCCACCGCGGACAATTTCAGCAATCGATGCTGCTGTGAAGACGCTTAGGCCCACTAATAAAGCCGAAAATTCAACGCTCAGATTTAGACCAAGCAATTCGATCCCTTGGTTCGAGATACGGATCAAGCTTCCCAATGGCGCCAAGGGGGTCCCGGAAAGGCTTAAGAAAGCAACGAAATACCAGAACAACAGCTGAAGCAACAGAGGGATCTGCCGGATCAAGGCCACATATCCGCTAGACAGTGCTCGTAACAGCAGATTGCGGCTACTTCTGGCAGCCCCTGCAAGCACTCCAATCACTGTTGCCAGAACAAGGCCGCAAAGGATGACCTTGAGGCTGTTTAGCCAGCCCATGCAAAGAGCCCAGGCATAACTATCCGAAGGCCTATAAGACAGCGGATGTTCAGCTAGAGCAAAGCCTGCCGGTCGTCCTAACCAAAGAAAGCTGAGCCCCATGTCCGTGCGGATCAGATTCACAGCGAGATTGTTGATCAACACGCCAAGAATGGTCAGCAGAGCGAGAGCGACGCCAACTTGCAAGCAAAAGTGCTGCGAGCGCTTCATAGGGGGTTAGTTAAATGGTGGCGCGATCAGCAAGCCACCTTGCCGATAGGAGCGATTTAGGCCTCTAGGAATTGGCACAGAACTGTTTGGGCCGAGGTGGCGGTTGTAAATCTCTCCATAATTGCCTGTGGCTCGGATCACCTTGACAACGAAATCATCTGCCAGACCAAGCTTTTGACCAAGGCCAGCATCAACGCCTAGAAAGCGTCGCAACGACGACATCTGTGGGTTTGACTTGGCTTGTTCGAGCTTGCTGTCGACATTCTCTTGAGTAATACCAAATTCTTCAGCGGCAAAAAGAGCAAAGACCACCCATCGGATGGCATCAGCAAGACGCTGGTCTCCACCCACTGAAGCCGGGGCAAGCGGTTCCTTACTCAGCACAACATCAAGAATGATGTGCTGTTCAGGATCAGGAAAACCAGATCGGGCCGCCGCAAGTTGAGAACGATCGGAAGTCATCGCTAGACATCGACCCTGGAGATAACCGGCGACAACCTGATTGAGATCTTGATACTTGATCGGCGTATAAGAAAGCTTTCGTTCCTGAAATGCATCGTTGAGGTTCTGTTCCGTCGTGGTGCCTGAGCCCACACAGATGTTGCTGGCTTTCAAATCCTGAAGGCCCTTAATTCCGCTACTTCGCTTGACCATCAACCCCTGGCCATCGTGAAACACCACAGGTGCAAAGGTGAGACCATTACCTCCTGCTGCATCCCGGCTGAGATTCAATGTTGTGTTACGTGAAAGCAGATCAATTTCGCCTGTTTTTAGAGCGGTGAATCGTTCGGGAGCTGTAAGAGGGCGATATTGCACTTTCGTGGCATCACCAACAACTGCAGCGGCCATAGCGCGGCAGATATCAACGTCTAGCCCTTCATAGCGACCATCGCCAAGTAGAAAACTAAAGCCTGGAATTTTGCCGCTAACGCCACAATTTAATTGACCTCGCTTATTGATTAAATCAAGCCGAGAAGAATCCTCTTGATCAATGGAGGCGCATCCTGCGGTTAATAAGACCAAGCTGGTCAGAGCTGTGGCCAGAAGCTTATTCATTGAGCAAGAAGATGGATGGTTGTCATTTTCACATACTTTGGATGGCGAGATAGGTAATCTAAAGATAATTGCAAAGAAAGTTAGAATTGTCTAAATAAAAAGGTGTCAATTTGGTCAGCTATTTAGCTATCATTAGATCAAGCTAAAGGAGTGAATAAGCATCTGTTAAATCAAGCGAAAGGATGGCGTTGGATCTGTTGCCACAAGTGAAGCAAAGCATTGTCACAAGTTTATAGGTAGAGTCAAGAAAGGATTAGAGGCAGCTTTGCTTCAAGTGACTTCTCATAGATACAAGAAGGAGTAATTCAAGGCCAAAAGAAGCCTGGCGGTTGACTGATTAAGCCTTTTTGAAGGATTAGACAATGAAACAGAAATATGTAATTATCTGTTCTTGCAAGTCAAGCTGATATAGCCTGGAAAGTACTAATCTAAAAATGACACTCGACTGGCGAGCCCTAGATCCAGAAGAATAGAGAGAGGCTTTTAATATTGAGGATTTAGACGAAGGTTATGATTCATTATCTGATAGGTCAGATGCATATGCCAACCATGGCACCTTGTCTAAGCTAAAAGAAAATCCTGGTAACTATGATTATGGCTATCACGGTATCAACGGCAAAGAAGATATATATAGCTCGCCAATTGATGACATTATATATGCTCATGGAGGCTGGGATAGATTGTATCTAACTCCTGGTTTTGATCTTGTCTTGACTGGTACAGGTAAAGATACGCTATATATTACGGCAGAAAGTGTTCTTGCTACTAATTCTTATTCTCTTGTTGAAGACTTTGATCCTAAAAAGATCAATTAGAGTTTGAAGATATTGATAAGTTTATCGATTATTTGAGCATTGTCGAAATTGGCAATTGTGCTGCAATCGTTTTTGATTCCGCACCAGTGGCAATTTTTAATGGAGTTACTCTAGACGAATTTATGCAGGCAGATATTCCTAGCTCATTTTTAGTCTGAAGCAATTCAAAAACTTGGAGACCTTTTTGAAATCCAAACATAGTTTTGATCTGATCAGATAGCTAAAATTCACTAAAGATACTTGCTTAAAATTTCTAGCTTGCCTCGCTCTCTACTTTCAGAAATTGATATTAATGTTCGATTGCTTGCAAGTTGATCAAAGGATATTGGTAGAGGGAAAGTGTTGCTTATAAGCTAGTAGATAACAAGGAAGGCTGTATTAAGTTATTTCAATCGAAGGCAGTTGCGTCTAAATTAAATCATAACTCGAACCGTAGTGAATACGATTTAGATTTAGCGAGCCGAAGGATGTGCTCTGTTTGTAAATCTAACAATATAGATGATGCTGGTCAGTCGTAAATAATAATAAATACCTTTAACTTGTCTAGTTGATGAGCATAGCTTGCAAAAGCTAGACTGAAAAACTATTGATAAGGCTCAACAACGACTGTATCCACATCTTGTCTCGAAGATTTTTAGGGGTAATCCAGTTGCTGCCATTGCAGCTCGACACTCAGCGCCAATGGTTCCATAGACCTCAACACTAAAACCATCACCAAGTTCTGCATGCTTAGCGAGATAGTCACCAACGATGGGGTTCGATAGATGAGCCAAAAAGGCTGCATCATTTGCATAGACCTCAGACCAAACAAAAGCTAGGGGATCATCTGGATCTTGATCAAAGGTGTGATGCAACATCCCAGGCTCAGAATCTTTTACCCCTGCATCTGTCGTCGCAGCCAGTGAAAGATAATCGTCAACACAGCCTGGTTTTACATGGATGCGGGCCAGCAGAAGAAAGGGCGTAGAATCATCGAAGTTCGCCATGAAAAGCATTGGTGAGCTAAAGAGTTATAGCAGCTCAGAGAAGGTGTATGAGTGAATTTCAAAATGAACTAAGACATCTTTTTTTTAGCAGCAAATCAAACTCATGATTTTGTAAAGTAGCGCGTTTTATGGTTGGTGAAATATACAGCCCGACTGGAATATTCCCAGGAAGTTATTGCATTAACAAAATATCATCGTGTATAAAGAATCAATGATTTAGATGAATCTAATATCTTTAAGCCAGTTCAGGATTTGAAATCATTGGCGCTGCAAACAACTCTAACGATAAGAAGGCTTAGAAAATCTTGGGCATCATCTCAAATACAACCCTTCTAGATATGAGCAGGCTCTTGATTGCCGCCTATGCGTTCAAATAGATCAAGACTTTCCTTGTTAAGGCCCACCACCTCGACTTCTGATCCTCCAAGGCGAAGCTTGCGGATCACCTGATCCAATGCAGCAACTCCGCTTTGGTCCCAGATGTGTGCTCGCGACATATCGATCGTCACTTTGGCAGGGTGCTTGTGAATGTCAAAGCCCTGTAAAAAATAAACCTTGCTCACGAAGAACAATTGTCCACTGACTTCATAACGAAGCTCATCAGGGTTGACTTGAATAACACTTACACGGATTACTTTGGCAACTTTACGGCTGAAGAGTATTCCTGCGAGTGCAACACCCGCTAAAACTCCCAGCGCCAAATTATGGGGTGTGGTGAGCATGGTGACGGCAAAAGTCATCAGCATCACAGCTGTATCGCTACGAGGAATCTTTTTCAGCTGTCGGAGTCCGCGGATATCAGCAGTGCTGACAGCAATCGCAATCATCACAGCCACTAACGCCGCCATAGGGATTTGTTCTAACCAGACTCGACCCACCAAGATCATTAACAATAAACTGACGCCAGAAAACAATGTTGAAAGTCTGCTACGCCCACCATTCTCTGTATTCATTACCGATTGGCCGACAAGTGCACAACCGGCCATTCCTCCAAAAAGAGAGGAGACAACGTTTGCGATTCCCTGGCCTCGAGCCTCAACATTCTTGTTTGATGTGGTATCAGTTAAATCATCAACGATGTCTTGGGTGAGGAAAGTCTCAATCAGCCCAACCAAGGAAACCGCGAGAGCTGTGGGTAATACCAATCCAAATGTTTCGAGGTTGAATGGCACTTTCCCATCTGCTAATGACCCAAATGGAAGTGTGAAACTAGGAAGACCAGTTGGGAGATGTCCTAAATCTTTAACGGTTGGAATATCGAAGCCGAAGCCGATGCTAATGATCGTCAAAACAATGATGGCCACGAGCTGAGAAGGCAGCAGGCGAGTCAAGCGTGGTAAGCCATAAATAATCACCAAGCCAAGGATCACCAACCCCCAAACCAAAGGGATCTGTCCACCAGTAGGCAAAATCTGGGTGGCATGATCGCTAACTACAGCTTCTCCGTAATGCAGATTCAGGCCTAATTGGGGTAATTGAGCTTGAAAAATCAATAAGGCGAGTGCATTCACAAATCCACTTAGAACCCCTTGAGGAACAAAACGCATTTGATAGGCAAGTCTCAAATAACCCCAAAGGATTTGCAAGAGCCCAGTCAATAGGCCTGCTGCCATCAAATAGGCAAGGCCTAGGCCTTCACCAACGGCATTACCAGTCGCCACAAGCCCTGTCATCAACAGTGCTGTCGAGCCAGTCGCTGAGGTGATCATCCCCATACGTCCGCCGACTATGGCGATGGTGACTGAAAGGCAAAACGCTCCAAAGAGGCCCACTTGCGGATCAACACCAGCGATGCCTGAAAAGGCAATCGCCTCCGGGATCATTGCGAAGGCAACCACCAGCCCGGAGAGGAGATCTTTTGGAGGGTTGCCTAACCACTGTTTGATCAACGATGGTTCTGACCGGTTAATCATTAAAAAGGCTGGCTTTGACGGCAGACCTTATCTCAAAGCGACGGCAAAATACCGTTTGGGTCATGACGAGCCTTAAGTTCTTGAAGACCTGGTAACCATTCGCCGAATGCTGCTTTCAGCTCCCGCTGATGCCATGGCAGATGCGGATGCATCTGAGCCAGATGAACTCCTGCGCAATAAGGCTCAAGCGTTGCCCATACCTTCTCTAGCCAGTTGAGACTTAGCGCTCTGATATGGCTATCTCCAGCCGGCCAGGCTGCCGTGATCCATGGTTTCCAGATCGCCTCACGGTGAATCAAAGAACTGACATCTTTACGTTGCCGACTGGCGACTCCGCCGAGTTGTTGAACAGCCAAGGAACACCTTGGATCTGGGCGTTCTGCCATCAGTTCGGCAAGGGCCGTGATCACTCCCTGACAGGCAGACCCCCAAGCAGGGCCAAGCAATGCAACGACTTCAGAGTGGCAACGCCCAATCACTGCGTTTGAAACAACAGGCAATGCAAATGGTGGCAATTCATGTATGCCAGCAACATCGTCAATTTCAACAACGTTTGTGCAGAGAGTTGTTTTTTGCAGCTGATTGAATGTCGCAACAGCGGCAGCATCGTTCGCAAGCATCACTCCGTAAGCGTGGATTTCATCCCCCCAGATCCACTGCAGGCTTAACGAATCAGGCCAGCTTTCAGCCTGATGGATAAGCTCCAACAGCTGTTCAAACGTCAAACTTGATTGCCAGATACGCAGCGGTTGCAGCAGATGTGTCTGAAGCTTGAGGTCTGTGATCACAGCCAGAAAAGGAGCTGCTCCGCAGAGGCCACGCCAAGCCAATTGATCTTCAGAGCAGCAAGCAGCTTCCGGCTTGGAGCGAACAAAGCTTTCTCCATCGCCCCATACACCTTTGATCTCAAGGATTTGATCAATTGCTAATCCTTGACTGCGACTCAAAGGGCTGACTCCTCCAGTGAGGATGTAACCGAGGCCTGGCAGTCCTGATAGCCCTGTGGGAAAACTTCGTCCGTGCTTGGCGAGTTCCCTGAGAAGACTCTCCATTGTCTGACCAGCCCCAATCTCCACGTGTTGGGTGCTGGGATCGAAATGGATCTGGCGACAGCTTTGGCGCAGATCCAGGGTCCAGTGTCCTTCAGCTGCACAGCGACTGGTTGTGCCTCCGCTGCAAACCATTAAGGGTTTACGTTTGAGCTGTAGCGAGCGGATCAGCGCAGGAATGTCATCCGCTTTGGGATTGAAGACTCCTGCGATGCAAGCATCCTCTGCAAGTGCGTTTGGAACATGGAGGCGACGATGAATGGCGGCCTCTTAACCCTCATTGATCAGCGTAACCATCTCTGTCTTGAGGAGAAAGCCATTGCTCATCAGGCTTCAGTCAAGATCTCATTGAAGACATCGAACTTTGCTTTGGTTCTCTTGCTTCACGACAACAGATAGGGTCTTTCTAGGTCGCTCTTCACTGTGAATTCTGCATCCTTAGATCATCCAGATGGTCATCTCGGCATCCTGATCTGTGGGCATGGCAGTCGGAATCGCTTAGCCGTTGAGGAGTTTGCCCAATTAGTCAAAGCGCTCAAGCCAAAATTCCCCACAATTCCCGTTGAATACGGCTACCTGGAATTTGCGCGTCCAGTGCTCAGAGAAGGCCTTGATCGGCTACTTGAACAAGGCGTGAAGAGGGTTCTTGCAGTCCCGGCGATGTTGTTTGCCGCAGGCCATGCCAAAAATGACATCCCCTCCGTACTCAACAACTACGCAGCTGAAAAGGGGTTAATCATTGATTACGGACGCGAACTCGGCATTAACGACTTAATGATCGGTGCGGCCGGCGCCCGCTTGAAAGAGGCGCTTGAATCTGCTCCTGAAGTCCCACTTTGCGAGACGCTCCTGGTGGTCGTAGGTCGTGGCTCCTCAGATCCTGATGCCAATTCCAATGTGGCCAAAATCACCAGGATGTTGGTGGAAGGCTTCGGATTCGGTTGGGGTGAAACCGTGTATTCCGGCGTCACCTTCCCCCTTGTGGAGCCTGGCTTGCGTTACCTAGTCCGCCTCGGTTTCCGCCGCATCATCGTGTTTCCTTACTTCCTCTTCTCAGGGGTGTTGGTGAGTCGGATTCGAGAGCACACAAAGCGGGTTGCAGATGATCATCCCAATATTGAGTTTCTTGCGGCCAAATACCTCGGAGACCACCCCCTTGTCATCGAGACCTTCCGGGATCGGATTGACGAGATCTTGCGTGGCGGAGATACCGCAATGAACTGTTCGCTATGTAAATACAGGTCTGAGCTACTCGGCTTTGAAAACGAAGTTGGTCTTGCGCAGGAAAGCCATCACCATCACGTCGAAGGCCTTACAGAGAGCTGCACCTTGTGCAAAAAGGAGTGCACGGGTGCCTGTCAGCCCGACGGCATACCAGTGTCCCTAAAGGAAAAGGCTCATGACCATGACCACAGTCATGGTCACTACCCCTATCCCCATGCTGAACATCCATTTGGTCCAGTCAGCCTGAGAAAATCAAGCAAAACTGAAACCTAAACTCACTTATGAAACGCAAGGATTGTCAGTAGCTTTCTCACTTGCGATAGACGCGACTCGGCTTGGATAAGCAAGGCTTATCAGTCGACAGGGGGGTGCTTTCTTCAACTGCTTTCCACAGTTCTACGAGGGTTTTCCACGGTCTGTTGGGCAACACTCTTGATGGGGAGATGGTCCTGTGGTTTAACAGCTTTGTTACTGATCTGCGTTACATCAGTAAGCCTTGGACTACGTTCGGCTCCCTGCTCAGCCCAATGAAGCCTGAACGCCTGTGAGCACATGAGTCTTGCCTTCCCACGGGACAGCTTGCTAAGTGCTTGCAACGATTGACGCTAAGCCCAAGAGTGTGGCTTCCTGGTGTCAAGAAAAAAACTCGCTGAAGGCGTTCTATGGATCGAAATCACCTCGAGCGCTGCGTTGAAATCAATGATGCTTGCCAATCAGTTGAGGCCACTTCCACCTATGTGAGCCTTGAAGCAGAAATTCCAGAAGTGCTCTATCGAGGCATGAAGGAATTCATCGGGTCACATCCCAACTGGGACCAATACCGTGTGATGAGTTCAGCCATCGCCCATTTCCTGTTTCAAAACGGCTGCGGGGATCGAGCCGTTACTGAGCGGTATCTCAATGACCTTTTTAGCCACGCCGAGGCCTAAGGGCTTCTAGACAAGCCCTTCTTGTAATCGCCATCATTGTCAGAGTGGGACTCTGCCAGGCGGATGTTGGCCAACACGCTCCATCCACAACAAGCACATTTGGACATCGCCAAAGACGGTTCCAACGATCCACCACACTGCAATCTTCACTTTCTCCCATCGCAGCACCGCCAACTTCATGGATGTAATACCCCGGCGGAGGAGACGTTTCACTGAGAGCTAGCGCACCATCGAGAAGGGGTTCGAGAAACATCAAATTAATCAGCTCCTTGAGCGGCAACATTGTTCCCCCAGCTGACTGGATCGCTGCCTTGATCGTGCCTTGCATGTGATCAACCATGGCCTGCTCGTTCTCCCCCCATCGACAATCGATATGTGGTACCGGAACACCCCAGCGATCCAAAGTGCTTGAAAGCGTCACTTTGTTGTGAGCTGAAGGCAACACTTCACCATGCCCAATCAGGAAACCTGTAGCCGTCTCTGGTTTACGTTTCAACCAATCTGGGGGTTCAAAGCGATCAATCCCTCCCCAGAGTCCATAACCCCGCAAGAACTTCAACTGATTTTTAGGCTCTAAGCAAGCACCGAAAGGAAGAAAAAAACTGCCAGCTCCAGAAAGCACATTCGCTGTTGAGTCAGTCTCAGACACCTGCTTCACTTGGCTACGTGGCAGAGCAAAGAAACGACAGGTGGAGACGTGGTCCATCAAATAGCAACCGAGGTTGCCCGAGGGGTCAGTAAACCCCTCGCTGTGATGGTTCACTTCGGAACTCAGCAGGAGTCGAAGACTCTGAATTGTCGATGCACAAAGCACCACAAGCTCACCTTGGAGCTCTTGTCGGTTGCCGTTGTGCTGATCAATCACCAGCACCCCTCGGGCTGCTTCATGATCTGGATGCATCAGCAACCGCTCAGCCTTGTGGTTGCTCAGGATCTCTACCTTGCCTGTGGCAAGTGCCATCTGTAAGGTGCTGCCCGGACTGCTTGAACGAGGCCAAGGTCCATCAACTGAAGGCTGGTGAGGTCCAAACCCTCGTGAATGAATGACTGGATAACCAAGTTCCGTATCAACAGCGTTAGCGAACTGTTGTTCGCTAGCTGTGAACGGTAATGGGGCGATGTAGTTGCCATCCGGTAACTGTTCCAACCCATCCACATGACCATGAACCTTCAAGCGCTCTTCTAGGGCGGAGTAATGAGGGGCTAACTCGCTGTATTGCAGTGGCCATTCAGGCCCATACCCATCTCTGCGCGAAGCCTTTAAGTCCTGATCTGAAAGGCGAAGAGTGATTCCACCCCAAGTGAGGCTGCGCCCCCCCACCTGATGACCCTGGGTCCAGATGAAGGGGTGTTCAGAAGGATAGGTATAGGGATTCTCTTTTTCATTCGCGTAGAGCAACGGATTCGCTTTCCAATAGCCAGGATGTTGAGCCTGAGATCGATGCTTGCCGCTACATAAACCATCCAAACGTCTAAGGGTGTTTCCAGGTTCTGAGCCCAGGGCTTTTTGAGCAGACAAAGCTGGCCCAGCTTCTACCACGAGTACACGTACTCCAGCTTCTGCAAGGGTTAGAGCCGCAACCCCTCCAGTAGCACCAGAGCCGATCACGATCACCTCATAAGGGTGCTGAATCACGCTTGCATAGACAACATCAAGACAGTTTCGCCCCTCACGTGCATAGACACCATCTGGATCTCAAAGACCTGCGCGTTGTCTTGATGCCTTGGAGAATGGATGTGCTGCTGCAATAGGGAGTTGAAAGTCTCGTGCTCGCCTTAAAACTTGCGACGGGAAGTACTCTGAATGGAAATGTCTATGTTTCCAATCCATTGAGTCCGATTGTAGGTAGCCACTCAACTGAACCAGGTGTCCCTCCACAAGAATCTCAGGACCGCTGGTTTAAGTCAGATTTACTTCGACGGGAGGTGAACCTCTCAGAGTTGTACGAACTCTCTCAGGGTGAACTTGATCTCCTAATGGCCGAAACCGCAACGATTCGCAGCGACCCAGACTCTAGTCGAAACAATCGTGGCAAGTTTGTAGTCGCAGGTTACGTTCTGGAGCTGGCCAAAATCATCAGCGATCGTCGAGCTAATCAATCATCTTGATTGGAGCGGCTATGAGCTAGGCAAACTTAGATCCTGAAGGAGATTGAGAAAGTACTCTCCCACTTCCTTATCAATCAAGCGGTACATTCGCATTAACGACGCAGCACTCCTCTTCCTCCGCCAAGGAAACCAATATCAAACAGAATGCCCATTGCAAGAATCAACAATCCGCTAAAGCTGCTGAATCCACCATCCAGTGCGATTGCCCAACAATAAGCAAGGGTCGTTGTTGGAAGCAAAAACAGCCCTAACAATGGCCAGATCCAAACGCCAGCAAATGGGCCCATGATAAATGGATGATAAAAGAACCAAAGTGCAATCAGCACAACTCTTGGGGCTAGAAGTCCAAGCAAGCCGATTAAACACATGATTCATTCACCACTCTTCTTTCAATAGATAGCAATTCCTGCTTCAACTGGTTGAGATGGCTGGCGAAATCCTCACCAGAGTAAAAACTCAAACTCAGCAAATAAGTTAAAGCCAAGACTTGCCCATAGGCAGCTAACGGCCGCTTGCTCTCCTTATCAGAATTTTCAAGAACCCAAGACTGCCATGAGATACCGACCTTCCTGCAATGGCCAGGTTTCTGGGAGGTCAGACTTAAATTGTGCAAGGCACTAGCCCAGTGTCGACAGAGGAGAAGAAACCCTGATGTTGAAAAGAATTTATGCAGATCGACAAAGTCGAGTCAAGCAAATCTTTGATGGTTAGACCAAATTAGGGAAATCAAAAGGAGTAAAGATTTGAGCCTGAGCCAATTGATTGAGATGTACTGAAGCGAGATCAGAAAAAAAACAGTATTTATTTCTAGAGAGCATGAGCATTATGAAGACGTTATGGCAATTCCCTCCATGAACCATGGAGGGCCATTTCAGGCTGAGCCCAGTTAGATGCTCGCTTTGTGAAAAGAAGGTTCAGCCTTCTTTTTTGACGAAGACTTGCGTGGCAAGCAGGAACAGTCCTCCAGCGATAAGCAGTGCTATCTCGGGACGGATTGAGGGGCCGACTGCTGAGGCAAAGAGCACTGCAGGCATAACCACGTCCATGACGTCCATTTCAAAATCGCTGCCACTTCTAGCACTGAACAACCCCCCTCGTCCATCAACGTCATCAAAGGCCATGACAACCAATGCACTCAAGTCAAACCTGCTGAAACAGCTGCAAAGACACGCAGAGGGAGCCCCTAGAAGGCAAATCTAAAGAAAAGCTGAGTAAAGGTTAGGTAAGAATTGAGCTTCAGCAGTGCTTCTCAGGCTTATATGTATCACCCGATACAGGGAGCCAATCATGAGCACCCAAAACTCCAGAACACCAAAACCCGACAAAAGCCCTCCCCAACGCAAAACCACCTTCAAGTGGAACAGCAATGGAGAGTTGTCTGCGGTGGATATGGCACGAGTACTCGAGCGATTGACCAACCCAGCGCTGACCCAATGCGATCTTGCCTGTGAACTTGATCAAAATACTTAAATCAACTTGATATTGATTCAGGCTTCATGTACTGCCTGATCACCTTGGACAGCTACTCGTGCCATTGAGCCAAGCCCAGCAGCTGTGGCACCATCATCAAGACAAATAGATCGCCATGACAATTCTCAAGACCTTCATGATCAGGCTGAAGAGAACAGCGACTCTAATAGCCTTACTAGCACTTGTTTTGACAATATTCTCCCCTAAAGTAATCTTCGCTTCTGAGATTGTTGATGTAGAAGATCCTACGCCATTAGAGCTCAAAGTCGCACAAGGCTATGCAGGCAAATTTTGCAATGGAGTTGCCATGGGCCTTACGCAAGAAAGTGCTCTTAAAATTGCAATTGCTGAAAATCGCAAACCCTCATTCAATCCCTCGTTATGGACTGCTGTCATCTCCAATGACAAGCAGCTAGAAAGTATAGACGAAAACAAAATTGCATCCCTTGTTACATCAATCGTTGTCGATAAATGTGGTGACCCTCTTGGGCTAAATAGCCAAACTGATGTGGATGAATTTACATCCTATTTCATATCTACGCGAGAAGACTCATTGAGTAATTGATGAGTTCTGACCATCATTGAAATGTCCATGACAATGCAGGTAATCCCCCAGATAACTCATCCTTAGATGAATGCATTCGGTCACCTGCGGCTGCAGGGTCGATGTATTTAAAGGAGTCCACCAGAGTTTCGTTAGATCTACTGCTTGGCTGAGGGCCAAAGAGCTCAATGGTGTTGAGGTCCTCAATCGAAGCGCCCAGTATCAACAAAATGCAGGAAAGCTCCATAGGCTTTGTCAATCGCGATCTAGACATGGAAACCCCCTTTCGTAACGTCACTCCCAATACCCCCGGAGGTTCGGCATCACTTCTGATCGCTCTCTTGTTTTCCAGCTTTATCTTGATCACGCAGGCTTTGTTCGTCGTTCCAGCAGGTCAAGTTGCAGTTGTTACCACGTTGGGCAAAGTGAGTGGGGGATCTCGTCTGCCAGGGCTAAACCTCAAAATTCCGTTCATCCAAGCAGTAGCGCCCTTTGATGTTCGCACGCAGGTGAGGCCTGAGAAATTCGCGTCCCTCACCAAGGATCTTCAAGTCATTGAGGCAACTGCCACGGTGAAATATGCAGTACGGCCGAATGAAGCCGGGCGTGTATTCAGCACAATCGCCAGCAATGACCGCGAAATCTATCCACGCATCATTCAACCCTCCCTGCTCAAGGCACTTAAATCAGTGTTCTCCCAATACGAACTGGTCACTATTGCCAGCAAGTGGAGCGACATCTCAGAGCTGGTGGAACGGGCTGTCGCTGATGAACTCGATAAGTTTGACTACGTAGAAGTTCGTGGCCTTGATCTAACTGGCCTTGTCATCGCTGAAGAGTACAGAGCCGCTATCGAACAAAAGCAGATTGCAGAGCAACAACTTCTCAGAGCGCAAACTGAAGTTAAAATTGCTGAGCAGGAAGCACAGCGATACGAAACCCTCAACCGCACCCTCGACGACCAGGTGCTTTTCAAACTGTTCCTTGACAAATGGGACGGCAGCACGAAGGTTGTGCCCGCTTTGCCAGGATCAAAAGGAGGCGGGACGCCTGTGATCGTAGGGGGACGTTAATCATTAGTCAGATCAGCCTAATTCTCAACTGTGGTAAGAACTGAAGACAAAAAATCACCACCAGATAAAAAGCCAGTTAAAAGCCAATAAAAGCCCTGATTAAATATCCATGTATTTAAGCACTATGTTGAAGCGCACTCCAATACACACTATTGCCGTCAAATTGATTTCGATAACTAGCACGGTAATCAAAAAGACAAGTTCCTGAAGATGCGATTGAGCTTTCGAGGGTTTGGAATCATTGGCTAAAGCTGCAGGGGTTTGACGGAACTAAAAATAAAGTTTATCAACACTGGGTTGAAGGAATTGCAGATGAGGGAAAATAATGGCGCCAACAATATCAACCGAGCAATAGACAAGACTTGACAGTTGCCTAACCAATTTAAGATCGATATCCTGGAAATATGTATGTCAATGATAGTGCTAGAATGCGCGACAACTTTAATTAGGAGTCAGTATTATATCCATAAAAAATGACAAAAAAGAATCAAACCACTGATCAGATTCAGTCAGTTTGATCAAAGGGTGTTCTGTTTAGAGATCAATAACCCAATCGTTTTTGTAGCGAAGCAAAATCTAAGTACAACCATCTGCCACAACCTGCCTCTCTCTTGATCTAGTCAGGATTGCCAGCCTTGGTCAGGCCAGAAGGAAGGGGATGAAGCTTTTTCCTAGCGCGAGGCGGCGACACCCTCAACCGTGAAGTCGGTGCACTGCTGGACAATTGATGGGCATGTGGACCCCATTCGGGGATAGGTGCAGGTTGTGCATTCCGATTGACATGCGTTGAACGGATTGGAGTTAACGATGAGCGAGAAGGCTTTATCCGTCGTTGGGAGCGCGATGCAGTCAAGGTGATCAACAATGCGATTGCGCTAATAAATACGGGGCGCAAAGTAAAAACTGAAAAGCGCCCTCCGAGCAATAGGGCAATGCCAACAACAATGGTCAGCTCGTAAGGGTGTGGAGAGGATCTCATTGATCGTCTTCCAATTCGGTAGTACTCAAGCTTCTAACGCATTGATCTTCTTGTCGCAAGGATTGCCTCGCTCTTCGAAAGTCCTGATCCAGCAGCTGAGCTGCCCATCGGTTGAGAACAATGCAAAGGGCGAATGGGTAGATGCTCAATTGATCAAAGCCGATAAGACGTCTTGCTAACAAGCAAAAAAGTGCTCAGGGACCGCGCAGATCTTGGACATCAATCAGGTGTGATTTCTTGGATTTATAGGCTGATCATCCTCCCGGCCAATTGCCTCTGCAAACCAAGCGCCATCTTTCTGAATCAAGCTGAGCGCTATCTCTAATTTTGCTGATAAAGATCTGATCGCGATTGCCTAAGTGAATCAGGTTGATCCTCACTTCAAGCTGCTCACAAGCTATTGGCAGGCTTGCCTTCAAGTCTGAAGGTCGAATCAACGCCCAACTCTCAGACTCACTCATCACTGGAGTATGGCCCAAAATGAGTTGCACAGCTTGCACCGCAGTGAGCCCCTAGGCTGATCGCCTGTTCATCAGTCCAACCAGCAGCCAAACCTGCAGTGACCCCAGCGGCAAAGCTATCGCCACAGCCATAGGCATCCACGACTGGAGACTTCAGTGAAACAGCCTGATAACGTCCTCCAGGCCATAGCTGACCACCTAAAGCTCCTTCAGTCGCAATTCTCAGCCGGGGAGTTGGAAAGAAAGCTGTATCTGGAACGTGTTCGCCTGGATCAAGACCACTACCAATCAGCGCATCAAGCTGAATATTCGCCTGCTCAAGTGTCTCTAGACGAACGCGAGGAGTAGCTGCCATCACACCAGCATGACGACAATGATGCAGTGCAGGTGCATCTGCAGCGGTCACAAAAACACCGTCGTAACCAGCAAGGGCTCCCCAGCCCAGTGCATCTTTTGCTCTGGGTTGTATACGCTCGCCAATCACTGTAATTGCCCGTTCCCCATGAGAATCAACAAGGCTGATCGCCCGACGAGTGGGTTGATCACGCCAAGCCACAGTCAGGCTTAAGCCAAGCTGCTGCAGTCTTTGAAAACTCTTTTCGCCGTATGAATCTCGACCTAGAGCTGTTATGAATTGAACGGGTTGTTTAACGAGCCGAGCCAATTGCACCGCGACGACAGCTCCACCGCCAGCGGGCTCTTCAAAAGAATGATCTGCATGGCTGATTACCCCAGGCTGGGGTAATTGATCTGTAGACAGGAAGGTCACCCATTCAACGTGGCCCACAACGGCCAACTTCAGCTTGGGAAGATCTGGCAGATCCTGGGGTTCCAAGAGATTCATGGTGATTGATTCACTCAATAGAAAAAGGATGCATCAGTACGGCATGGTCAGGCCGATGGGGCTGTTGGCTATCGATTTGACTAGTAACAAGCCTGGGCCGCTCGCTTAGGCCATGATCGTTGCAGGGCATGCAAAAAGCCTTGGCTGATTCGTGGCCTTAGAAAAAAGGAGGACTGGCGAATGGCGTGCCTCTTTGCTATCCCTGGGTAACTGCCAAAGCACAATGGCAACACTGTTACAGGCAACTGGGGTGGAGCTAGAGCCATGCCTTTGCGAGCATTGCTGTCAGATTCGAAGTCAACAAAAGGAAGCCCAGAGAGTCTGGCAACTTCCGAAATTCCAAAGCGGTCGCTGGCAGCGTCTTGATCTGCATCATTCCAGCAAGGCCGCATAATCTAAGAATGGCAAGCAGATGATCGACAGAACCAAAACCCAGTTCTTCAGGCGAGCTTGGTTGGCCATCTCCTGGTCATCTCAGCATGGTGATTCGCACTGTTCACTGATGTAGAGAGTTCGCATTCAAGCTCTCAAAAGAGGGCCCAAAAGCCTTTCGTAAATGATCGTTATCGACAAGAGTTTCCTTCATTGAATGAGTAGGAAACCAGTCTGCTCGAAGGGCCTTGTAGAAGAGACGATAGGGATAAGGTCTGACCCGTTACGTGATCAGCTTGATTAAAAACGGCTTGAGACCATTCAAGACCTGTGCTGCTCGCGATTGAGTTCGAGCAAGACCTGATCCTCAATAGCGTTCCGAAGCCATGAGGCAATAGAACGACGCTCATTTCTTGCCAAACGTTCAACTTCTGCCGCAAGCGAAAGCGGAAGGTTGACAGCCAGTCGCCTGGTGATGGTGAGATTGACAGGCATTGCCCTGAAGCTGCATCAGTCAACACACAATAGCTACAAGGGATCCAAAGTGAAGCATAGGGGTATCCCTACACACAAGGGGTTGCACCTTGTAGTAGAAAAAGTCGATGATTCGGATGCCGACAAATTCCGGCATTAAAACAACTCAATCGCAATGAGTAAATGAACAACACAATCAAGAGAACTTCAGCAACGCGTGGGCTGACAAACATCCACACGATCAAGTTGGCAGTGCTCGATGCAATCGAATATGCAGAGCAGCGAGGTGATTTAAACCTAGCTCTCGCCTACGCCGCTTTCCTCAAGAAAGACCTCGACCCATTGATCAAAGAGAGGCTAGGACTATGAAACTCACAAATGTTGTAGCAAAACATGGATTCGTTCCATCTGCTCTTGCCCAAATCAACAATGCCAAGCTCTATGAGCGCAACAACTCAGACGGAGTGACAGAACTACTTTGCGTTCAGAAGATAGGCAAGGGCATGAGAGTTGACCGCATGCCCTTGCTGATAGCGTCTGGTTTTATCATCCCTATTGGGGAGGCAGTGAAACAGATCCTACCGATCTCAGAGCTCGAGGGATTTCTAGACATAACACTTAAGCCGGCTGGGTTCGATTAAGCTGGTTTTCATTGAACAGCAAAGCTCTAGTTATAAAGTATGCAAGCACTAAGTGGTAAGCGCTTAAGAGTGGATAAGAGGCAAATCTAGGAACAAGCAGATGCCAATAATTAGAGAGGGGAGTAAATGGTCTTTGATTCAATCATCTATCAATAGAAAAAGAAAAGTCAGGCATCTAATCAGCTCAACTTTTTTCTTGATCAAACCACGGCCGATCATCAAAATCTTCAGAAGGATGCAGACAAGCCTCTTGCGTGTTTTGGTCTATTTGTTGATTAACTATCTGACCATCAGGTGTTTTGGCCTCAAGCTTAGGTAGCTGTTGCCAGCCACTGTTCCACATAGAGGAGTCTTTCATTTCCTGCCAAGACACACGTAATCGTGCTTGGCCATCAAGCACAGAAATGAGATTCACCCATCGATCTGAGCCCTTACCACCGTAGTTGATTGCAACAAAATGGCGAAAACCAAGCCGAGAAGTTGTGCTTGTCCAAGCTTTGTTGGGTGGCCAGTTCATAGGTAGACTAAGACGATTTAAAATCGGAAAATACATTTTTACCAAGAATTCGGAGTCGATAGAAAGAATCTATAGCTTTAGTAACGAAACAAAGACAGGAGATTCTGTTCTTTAACCAGGATAATCCTAGAGCTATCTTGAACAAAATCATGGGATTGTAGTGGGATTATGATCTACCCAGCAGGTTAGTCTCGCGGCAATCACGCTCTTTTAAACCATGGCTAGCTGCGAGCATGCTGCAGAGAACGGAAGCCTAGGGAATCAATGGCTTGCGTAAAGTGGTGTCAAAGATGACGACTATCAATTGATTAGAGACCCTAAGCGTCTAAATTTAGACATGGCCAAACTCAAGACCGACAAATCAACACCTTGGCCCTTGTTGGTGATCAGCTTCTTCATCTCGTTATTTGTCGGCAGCCAATTAGGGCTGGTTGGCCAGATGCTCTTATCTGATATCAGTGAGCAAATGAATTCTAATGGAAGTAAAGATCAACAGTATAGAACTGAGAAAGAAGAGCCAAAGACTCAACAATCGAGCTGTATCCAGCCCGCAGATGGTGGCCCAGCTTTGAATGAAAACTTCGAGCCATGCACAAATTAGAGTTTGATTTCATTTGATTGAATGAACATTCTTCAGACGTTTAATACAGCAAGGCCGTTAAGTAAAAAAAACTGGTTGATTTCTATTAAAAAACATATTCGAGCCATATTCTTAGTAAGGCAAAATAAATAACAAGATGATTGACTGATTGCAATCGGATGTAAATTCTGATTATTAGAGTTTAGTCTACGGTTTTAATGATAATCTCAACACGTCGATTACGTTGCCGTCCGATTGGGTCATCTCCACCATCCTCTTTTGTGTTCGAGACAACTGGCTTCAGTTCCCCAAAGCCCTTGGTGACGAATTGAACATTGCTTAGGCCACCATCAGAGACAAACCAGTCTCGAACAGAAATTGCACGCTTCTCAGAAAGCGTTTGATTGTATTCATTCGAACCCTTCGAGTCAGTATGACCCTCGATGCGAACATCCCCCCGTGAAGACTCATGGATGCGTTTGGCTACAGTCTCAAGAGAAGTAACAGCTGATGGCTTGAGGTTGGCTTTATCGAAATCGAAGAGAACATCAGCAGCAAGTTCAATAAGAATCTCACGTTCTTTCTCAATAACAATGTGTAGATCTTCAATAGAGTACTCAATCGTATTTACGTCAAAAACCAAATCATGGGTTTCATGCAAAAGTCTGTTTAGTTTTTGCTTGGTTTTATAAGTTGGGTTTTCGAGCTTACTGGATTTACTAGTTGCTATAACAGGCATGGGTTCCTGAAAATCATATACCCAAGCCTGGATAGGTTTTATACTACCTGATTGCATTAGAGCAACAGAAAAGGGCATTAAATAGAAAAGACGTTGATACCTAATTGGTAAAGACATTGGATCAACCTTCTATCCGAACATCCTCTATTGGTGCTGTGCCAGGTATATAGATCGAAACACTCTCTACTTCAACTGGTGGCGCAGGGAACTTAGCCCAAACTTTATAAGAGCTTCCGGGGTTCAACTTTGTTGGACGGTTGACTTTGGTAGTCATAGGGTTTTTATCTGCTTTAACAACAAGATGTTTCTTCTGGTTAACATTATCAACTATGTATGAATCCGCGAGCCAACTGCTTCTAAGATTTGTCCAACAATATGAGTTGCACAATGTCACCTCCTGATCTGTGTTATTAATATAGCGCCATTGTAAAGTAAGTGTATTATCGCTTGATCGCTTTACCCTAAGAAGGGCTACGTCGAGTCCATTTTCATGCTCTTCTAAAGCCAAAACTTTCTCATTTCTTGGAATGGGTTCTCTGGCAATCTTTTTCTTTTCTTCTTTTACCGGTTCTTTAGCTGTTTCCAGCTCCACTCTCTCCTCAGTACTCATGTCTCTAGAGGATTCCTGAGGCTCACTGCTCCCTAAGCATCCACTACAAAGGATCATTACAAGGGATAAACTAGTCAAGGCAAGTGGGGCTGATTTTTGGTTGCTCATGATGCTGGATTTTGATTTGGTATTTGAACAATGGACTTAATTGACAATTGTATTAGTATTCTTAACTTGTTTATAACTGACTCATGAAAAACAGGCAAGCCAGTGTTACGAAAATGAACCTTTCATTATCCATGCATTTCTCAGCAATCAAATGATGGGGCAATTTTTGCGAAGACTTGCTTCATTTAAAATGTTTAGAAAACAAAAAGTGGGCTTCATGATGACGGCATGATTCGTTAGGTATTTCACGCGTTTTAAAATCTGTGCTTGTTGTTGTTTTGCACTAACGGTGTTCATCGGTCTGAAATAAGTGAGAAAGCATAAAGCTCTCAATGTTGATATCTTCTTCCAAAAATGCCTAATCAGGAGTGTTCAGAGACAATATATGCTGTGAGTCTGCTCACACAAATATTTATAGATACAAAGGCTTCGAGTCGTAAACGCAAGAGATACACTTTGATTAGGTCAACCCAGGCAATGGTAAATACTTATAAGCTGGTTGCAATTGAAACACTTTGCATCAAGTATTGAGTTGTGTCAATGTTGTATGGCCACTCAATCTAAACACTTTTACGAGCAGGGTATGGCCATTGAACTGTTATTAGACCTGTCTTTGCAATAAAAACTAATTAATGAGTGAACTCGTCACTCATTAATTTTATTTTGATGTCTCCGTTGCCTCGCCAGCTGGTCTGTCAAAGACAAACTTAAGAATTAGGATTGCCAGTCCTAGTATGAAGGTGATTACGTTAAACAGGATTACTGGCATAGAGTGTATGCCCCAGCCATATATTTCCCATAGGATGATGCCGGCGATAAAAAGAATGAACATCACGTAAGAGATGTCTTTTGCTGATTTAGAACGCCAAACCTTTACTAATTGAGGAACAAAAGCAATTGTGGTTAGTGTTCCAGCTATTAATCCCAAAACATCCATAGAAGAGAGAGAGTCCATCAGGGCCTCCTGAGCCACAAGGATAGTTTTTGGCTAAGCCTTACAGACTCTATTGCAGTGGCCTCACGTCATCGCAACATCAAGACAACAAATGAGGACAGCATTCGTATAGCCATTCCCTTGCCTGCCACGGGTAGTGAATGTCTTACGTTGCTACAAAGCGCTGGCTGTTTCCTTGTTCTGATATGAGTCGATCTGCTCTGCTCCGCTCTACGCAGCAATGCTTCTAGAAGCAACCTGCTGAGCCTCAGGGTTGTCGATCCACAATTAATGAGAACGGCTAGGTTGTTTGCCCGCTTTTAGGAACACTATCGGCTCGGACAAGCAAAGCCCTTTGCCGGTCATGCAATTTGGCAGTCAAACCCTAAATAGAAAGCATTTGTCTGGTGATTTTCTCAGGGCTGGTCAGGCAAGGCCTTGCTTCTCTCTGCAGTGATTGACCATCGTCTCACTCAAACCTATTGCTGTACAGAGCTTTAACGAATTTCACTGGGCTCCAAAAACTCAACCAGGCAAAGCTGGGTCGACTACAAGGTAAGACACATGTTTCAATGATCTTCACAAACAAACTGACGCTTGTGGGATCCCTGTCTCATCTAGCCTCTAGCGCAAAACAGCATTGGGTATGACTGGTCAAGATCATTGTCAGGTCAGATTGCTGAGCTAGTTCAAGGCTTAAGGCAGAATTCGCCGGCATCTTCCATTTCAATCAAGACATTCAAGCAACGTCTCCCTTCAAAAATTCCACCAAGGGTTTTTTCTTGGTTGATTGTTTGCTGTAATTGGATGTTCTCAATTGATCTGATGACAACTGTTCGAGACCGAATCAATGCTCACCTCCCTATCGTTCTGGAGGTTCTGCGCACTGGATCCTTGGTTGTAATTGCCCTAAGCACGATCTGCGCTAGTCAGTCCCTTAAGCAAATGGCTGGTGGTCACGATGCGCCCTCTGAAGTCAGTGCGACCCATAAGGGGCCTAACTGAAGCCAAAGCTGAGTAGCTCTTTATCGACAGCGATTGAGCAAATATAAAAGCAATGCTCATTCGTCGACTTTCCATTTGAAGGTTGCTTTTGCCCTAGCTATGGCCGATGCCAAACGTTATGAAAAGACAATGAGCGTCTATTAGCAGGGCAGTATGGGCATTCATTGATAATTCGACAATTTAGATTCGCTGGCTGTCTTCAAGCGACAAGAGACACCTTGCTTTATTAAGGCTTCTCAACATCTCATGCGTTCATTTATGACATCCAGAGTTTATACATGGCTACCTAGTAAAAAATAATGCTAGCTTAAGAGCTAGAGTCAAGACTTGACTCTTCTCATCAGACTTTCGCCAGGTTTTATCAATAAGTTGAAGAACAACTTCTTCAACTTATCTGAGTTTTTAACGCCTAACCTTTTGATTAGAACCTGGCAATCTTTAAGACACTGAAGCTAACTCTGAGATCTTTGATAGACACGCCCTCTTAGGTAATGGTTGATCCCGTGGCGAGCCTGAGTTGGTTGATAAAATAAAAGGATTCTATTTAATAGAGTTAAGGTTTTTGTATTTAGCTAGTTACTGCAAGCCAAATTCCAAAAACTGCCATAAAAGATGCAGCTATTCCTCCAATCCTTAGTCTATCGCCTTCATAGCGGCAAAGAAGCAAAGCCATTACAGGTGAACTGCTCAGTAATGTCACCCCAATCCCTAAGGGAAGCTTTTGCAGAGCTAGTTGTTGCAAAATAATCCCAAGGTTGGTTCCCAACAATGTCGCAAACAGAATCCTGGGCCAACGGATTTGCGACGGGCGTGGATAAGGAACTGACCGAATGCATTTTCGAAGCCAAGGAATAATGAGCAAAAATCCTCCTAGCAGGCGAATCGCAGCACTTTGCAAAGGTGTGATCTGTCCTAGAAGGAGTACCTGACGTGAAAGTGCGGCACCACTAACGCCGCAAATCACACCAGAGAGAGCAAAGAGAAGCCCCAAACGTTGAGACGAGAACTGTCGATTGAAACCCACTCGCTTTTCCGGCGGTTGCTGAAGGGCTGCAATTACGACTGATGTGGTAACAAGGACTGCTCCAAGCAAAGACCTTAAATTTATCGTCTCAGCTAAAAATGTCATTCCGTAAAAGCTCGCCAAAAGAGGCCCTAGCGCTTCAAT
Source organism: Prochlorococcus sp. MIT 1327 (assembly GCF_047304785.1). Taxonomy (NCBI): domain Bacteria; kingdom Bacillati; phylum Cyanobacteriota; class Cyanophyceae; order Synechococcales; family Prochlorococcaceae; genus Prochlorococcus; species Prochlorococcus sp. MIT 1327. The sequence goes on along the minus strand of NZ_CP138972.1, from coordinate 1,746,454 downwards.
CGTCAATGTTCTTCGTGTTCCTAGTCGACGCAGTGCAGCGAAGTAAAAGCTATCTCCCAATGCAATACCTAAAGCACCACTGGCCATCAACAACATCAAGCCATTGGTCTGTTCAGACCATGGCAAGAATAGAAGTACAGGGCACAAAAATAATGTGGCAATGACGATCTTAAGACCATTTAATTGCCAGGCAGTTAAAGACGTTTCGATTGAGCGCCAAAGACTACTACTTAATGTCCAAGCAAGAGATCCACAAAGCGCTGCTAAAACACCAACAACCATTGAATGATTCAATCAGAATAGAGAAGGAAAATCACAACTTCTCTGTAAGCTAGATATTCCTATTGGGGCTAGGTGATGGCAAACCCCATGTTGGAATCGGTGGTGGTTCTGCCCCAGCTGCCAATGATTGTTGCCTGCCTTCTAGCCAGGCTTCCATTTCTTTTGGAGTCAGCACTCGCTCCAAGCGGCGAATCAATTCTTGTGGAGGGTGTTGCATCACTATGTTCCTGAATAGTCCGTGCCAAAGCTCAAATTTGTCTCTGCTCGACCAATCTCCATCATTAGCTTCTGAACTTTTAGTCCACTTAGATATAGCTCTACCAGCATGAGGTGATTGTGATCATGGATAGTCGCTCGAGTTTTGAAATCATGACTATCGCAACGCTGCCTAGGTGATCCCTGCCGACTCTTGCTGAAACGGCTGCGCCATCCAAAGCCATTGGGATTGTCGCCGCCATTGTCAGGGCATCAAGTGGGCAAATCAGGACGATCGGCTGAGTGAAGCCCACGCCACAAACGAACTCAGAGTGAGTCTCTACAAAAAGGCCCAACCTATTGGGGCAAGGTTTTACTGATAAGCACCCCAGAGATTAAGATTCTTTCGTGGCGGGGCGTGGCGCAGCTTGGTAGCGCGGGTGCTTTGGGAGCACTAGGTCGCAGGTTCGAATCCTGTCGCCCCGACTTGAATCTCAGCGAATAGGAAAAGCAGGTTTGCGCTAAGGCTGCGCTAGGAGAGGTTGCTGCCACGGCCGTAGCGCAAGGCTTTCGATCAAGCGACTCAGCAGCTGTTGACTTATTTCAGAACCAGTTGGTAACTTTTGGGTCTCCGTAAGAGAAGAGCGCCTCGGGTCCCCAGAGCTGCTCTCCGCCAGGGTCTGCCTGGTCCCTAACCAGCTCCATTCATGAGTTGGCTCACTGGAAGTAGTGAGGGCTTCGCTTTAGAAGTTTGTCGAAAGGACGGTTCTGTTCACCCCCTTCTGAGGAAGATTCAGCAGAACTGTCAATGTCCCGCAATCGTTACGCCAACAAAGCTCGCAATGAAGCCCGTATTCATGGGCAGACTTTGCGTGGTAAGCAAAAGCATGATTGCAGCCCACAGGTCACGCGTTTGATCATGGCCGGGAGGGATGATCAAACGCGTGACCTGATGGCTGCAACCAAATACATCCCAGATAATGAGTGACCTTTTAAGCGTTCAATCCCAGTGCAGCGTTCCGTTCGTCTCTCCTTATCGCTCACTGTTGCTGCTGCTCTTGCACTAGCTAGCACTCCCATCCAGCCAGTCGCTGCTCAAGAAGATGGCAATGCAGCAGATCTCGGCGTGATGGAGATCAACATTAAAGATACCAAATAAATCAAATCTTCTAGTGCATGCATTCAACAGCCTTAGATTGGGCTATACATAGGAAAAAGCGACCCAACAATCAATGAGCTAAGAACAACTCAAAGCCTTTCTCGAGAAGGTCAAAGGAGACGTCAGCCTTCAGGATAAACTCAAAGCCGCTGCTGATGCTAATTCTGTTGTTGAGATTGCGAAGGCAGCGGGTTTTATAATTTCTGCTGATGAACTCCAGAAAGCTCCAGACTTTAGAAGCTCCTATTCTGAAATTTCTGAAGAAGAGCTGGAAGCCGTAAATGGTGGGACAGGCTGCCCTGGCGGAGAAACCTGCCCCACTGGCTATCCAGAGTCGACCCTCTAAACAAACTGCAACTACTGCAAACTGGTGCCCCAACCCCCTCTATTGCTCAAAGCCCCTGCAAAGCCAGGGGCTTTTTATTTCTTCAATGACTTCCCTATTCGCTTAAAACGGCATCCGATACCTGGCACGTTGACTTGCAGAAAGTTGTCGTGATGTCTTCTTTAGCAGGCAATAACCAGCAATAGTCTTTCGTATTCATCACAAATCTAACGTCAATTTTACATACCATAAAACTACTTATATCCCCAACTTAATCACCACAGCCTGAGAGTTTGATCGCCATCTCTAATTCCATTTGTTTTTCTAAATCTCACCGCTACTTGATGCCAATCCTCAGGGATTTGGTTGAGGCGTACATCCCAAGCCCAAGGCAGTCGTTGTTGACCTGGAGAAACCCTCTTTTCTTGCCCGGCGTCGGAGTACCAAGGCCTATAGCAGCGTGATCCGGAACACCTTGGTAAACCGATCGTCTGCCGAAGTGTTCTTTATTGAGCCTCTAGCAGTTCGGCTTACGAGCTGTTGGTTTAGCAGGGAACGGTGATTGAGGAAGATGGATTACCGCCATGGATAACCATGATGGTTTTGGAGGGGACACCATTTTGGGTGAAGTAGGTAATCCAGGTGCCGTTAGTGAAAGGCATGAGAGAGGTAGTTAGTAAGACCAGGTTAAGTTGACTGAGCAGACCTTGTAGACGTATGGGTTCTATTGCCGAATTACGGGAAGAGATGCTGGTGTTGGAGAAGTATTGGGAGCGAGGCGTTGAGCTTCATTCTGTTGGCGTATTGGACGGGGAAGAATTTGGTGAATGGGGAGCTGTCTGTATGAGCGCGATGGTGTCGATGGGAATTGGTGGTTTGGAGTTTGTGGCGATCATTCACATCAGAGCTTAGAATTTAATATATCCTGACGAAAAGAAGAAATTATGAGCAAAGAAAATCTTGAACGGTTTATGGTTGAGGTTGCAGAGAGTCGATCACTACAGGTACTCATTAGTGACGAGATCAATGCAGAATCCTTGGTTGCCTTAGGTGCAAAACATGGCTTTGACTTCAGTGTTGAGGACATACAGCACTCATCTGAGTTGAGTGAGGATGAGTTGAGTCTTGTAGTGGGAGGAGTTAAATCCCGGGGAGGCCAAGGAAGCATGGCTATCGCGTATAACCCGAAATACGGACGAAGCATGTATCACTTCAAGTGCAATATCGGACTTGATCTGCCTCTGGGCATGCCTTAAATCATAGGAAATGCGCTGATTGAGCCAGAAACAGATACAAGAGAGACGAACGTGGCACGAACTTGAGGTAGATCAGACCATTAAGTAGTGGTCAAGTGCAAAGAAATTGCCAATACCGCTGTGTTTCTGGCCTTATTGACTATCTATCTGTGTGTTGAAGACGAAAGGGGAGCGGTGGCTCCCCTGTATCGAACTAAGCGTCTGCCCACCTCCTAGCCGTATTAGCTGAGCAGTGATAGCGATCAGCGATTTGTTGCCAGGTGTAGCCCATACGTCGATAGCGATGAATTCTGGTGTGACGTGATTCTTTAGCCCAGAGAAGGATGAGGAGAGGGAGCAAGACGAGAACTGCTGCCTATGCCAAAAGACAAGTGAAAGTTATTGGTTTTAAAAGCTTGTGGGTGTTTGTAGGAGGTGGCTCAAAGCAATCGCTGCCGACAGCCCTTCGCTACAGGAAATCCACGTAGACGTGATTGGTGCGCTTGCTTCTGATTTGAGGGGAGTGCTCCACACTGGTCGTCCATTGAGAGAGCCATCTCTCTTCATCGAGCTTCGTTATAGGCCATAGCCATTGTCTTCAGGAGGTATTTCAGGAGGAGCTGTGCCTGTGCCTTCTAACGCTTCCCCGATCAGAGCAATCTCTTGAGGAGTACTCGGAAGGTGGTAAACATCAGAAAGCAGCTCACCCCACAATCCCGCAAGGTGTCTTCGCTTGTCTTTTGGGTAAATCGAACAGTGTCTTTTATCAGTTGGAGCGTTTCAGCATCAACCTCATCGGCCGCCTGCCAACGTTCGAACAGCTCGACGAAGTAGGAAATTTACCTCCATTGCCTCCATTGCGCTGATTTACACCCCAGCAATATTCTCTTCATCTTCTTTTCTGCCAGAATCCAAAGCATGGGTAAGAAATGCACCAAGTACGAAAAAGAAAAGCGCGTCCTGCAATTCGTACAGATGCTCTCTAAAGGTGCAGTCAACTCAGAGTTGATTCGATATGCCTCGGATGAATGGGGTATCGGAAAACGACAAGCTGAGGACTATCTCGCAGAAGCACGGCAGGTTGTTATTGATGACGTCAACCATGACCGCAAGATTGTGGTCGCTGAGATGGTTCACATGATGAAGGCCGTCATGAAAGAAGGCTTTCGTACAGGACAACTGAATTCAGTTATTGGAGCCGCCAATACGTTGTCGCGTGTGGCCAAGCTCTAAAAATGCTTCCCTGCTTGCTTAGGGCCTTAGAAGAGCAAGGTTGCGGGGATGCCGAGGTGAGGACTTGCAGCAGTGAACCCTGGAACTGAAAGCTGATACTTCCAGCCCTCGGGTTGAACGAAAGAGATCTTGTTGGGGCTGTTGTTCAAGCCACGAAGTGATGTGGCCAACTAGCAAGAAGCTCTAGCTCCTGGCAGTGCACCTACTGGAGAGGGTTATAGAGCCCTAGAAGCGTTGCGGGGATGAACGCAGAGGTTTAGAGATTCAAGGACCTGCCCTTTGCACGTGTCTCGCCTTGATCCAGGTCATGTACTGAGGGTTTTCACCTAGGCAAAGAGGGTTTTAGCTATTGAGTGGCGGTTCAATGCATCTGTGGCACGAGAAGATTGCGCTAAATACCTTCTACTAAGAGGTTGATCTGGCTTCTTTGATAGAGAATTAAAAAGAAACACACCAGCCAATAGCAATGCCGCCACGGGATATTTGCTTGATACAGATGAACATGGCTCTCAATACAATTGCCAAGCCCTCGATGAAGCAAGAATTAGATAAGAGATAGATACAAGCTCTTAGACGTGATTGAATAGGCTGCGTGCAAAGATAATGGGACCATCAAAGGGCAATTAAGCGGGAAAACACTGCTTTCTTAGTAGGTACTTACGCCTATGTGAGTGTGTAAAAAACTTGCGGAGAAGCTAATAATCCGATTTCCGTCAAATGCTCTAATAAAATAATGGCAAGAGGAAGATAGTGGGCCTTTAACATGCTTTCTGGCAAAGCCCTTGACCCAACTCTAGCGCAGTATAAATACTCAAAAACCAAGTGGCTTGATGTGGAGGCGGTGAATTGGCAGTTCAATCTACTGAGTTTAATAGAAAACTTTAAGAGATACACTTGCAATCGATTGGGAATAAATACCCCACTTAAATCTATTCGTTTTGCTATCAGTATTGTTAGCAAGAATAAAATTAGTGATAGCACTCAATTGGCTGCAATAAGCAGCCGGAAGGGTGTTATCTCATGACCAGCACCTATCCCAAAGGGTTGCAACCTCAACATGAGTGGACAAGTTACCTTGATTATGAAGGGTATCTTCAAAATGCTGCTATTGGTAGCGATGGATCTACTTATATTTCCAGTACAGATATTGTTGAGGATGCAACAGGAAATGGATACTCTACGCCTAGATATCGAAGTGTGCCTTATCTGACTAAATATAATTCAGACGGGAGCAAAGCCTGGGAAATAACAGAAAATATTCAAGGAATCGATGGCTGGGGTACTCTTTATGCAACGACTAGCGAAGATGGATCAATCTTTATTGCACAGAATAACACAAATTCAATTCAAGTTGCTAAATATATCCCTGAGACTGATTACGATTGGCTTGGACAAGCTATACCAATAACTTATGATTGGGATGTTAGCATAAATGGAACAAAAGTAGCTGGGAATGGTTACACCACCACTTCACCAGGCAACCCTTGGATTCAAGGAATAACGTCTGGCAGTGATGGCTCTATTTATATTACAGGCTATGTATTTGGTGGGAATTTAGAGAAACAAGCTTCTATAGGCACTGACATTAACGATCGCGATGCTTTTATCAGCAAAATATCACCAATTGGGGAAAAGGAATGGACAAGAATATTAGGGTCTGAAGAATATGACTCTCCCAATTCAATTGCCACTGATAGTAATGGTTCAGTTTATATCAGCGGGGTGACTCGCGGCGATTTTGATGGAGAATATAATCCCAGTAAAGGTATTGATTATAATGGTAGTGGTTTTGTTAGCAAGTACAAGTCTAATGGCACTAAAGAGTGGTCCAAAGTGTTGGGCACTAGTGGATACGATTCGGTAACTTCGATCGCGATAGACAGCAATGACTCTCCATATTTCATCGGATATACCAACAGTCAGTCTTTTATTACTAGGTATAGCAGTGATGGCTCAAGAGAATGGACAGAATTAGCAGGCGAAGGCGAGGTTGCGGCCCAAGCAGTAACAGAAGATGTCGATGGGTCTATGCTTATTGCTGGAATTACAGGCGGTGGGTACTACACACCGAAGGACGCTGTTATTAGCAAGATAAATGATGATGGCGGGTTTGATTGGAGTAAGACAGTTGGCTCTCTTGGCATTGGAGGAGCAGTAAAAGATATTAGTGTAGGCAATAAAGGAGAAATCTATATCATTGGCCAGGATTACGATTCTGTAAACCACCGTGCGAATCATTTTTTGAGCAAGTATGAATACAAGATACCCGACTATAAAGTAACAACAACTCATTGGAACGACAACAGTCAAACCTCAATAGATGAAGGAGAGTGGATAACGACAACAGTTAGCACAGAAAATGTCAATCAAGGCACCGAGCTTTACTGGGAAGTTGAAGGAGTGCAAGGAGATATTACTTTGTCAGATTTCTCTCAAGGGGAATTAAAGGGATTTAGTCCAATTTATGGCACATTTGCTGATGGTGGGTTCTCTATTCCCCACCTCATTGCAGAAGACCTAACAACAGAAGGTCTTGAGAGCATGGTTATCAAACTCTTCTCTGATCAAGCAAGAAATGAACTGCTTGCTCAATCATCAACTGTAGAGATTAACGATAGTTCAAAAACCCCTCCACCCTCAATCCCAGATCTCATCGCTACATCTGATAGCGGTATCTCGAATTCAGACAACATCACAAGCGATAACACCCCCACATTCTCCGGCACGGCAAAAGCAGGATCCAGCGTTGAACTCTTTGCTGATGGAATATCTCTTGGCAGCTCCATAACCGATAGCAATAGCAATTGGGCTTACACCGTCGCGAATGACTCCCCTCTTGCTGATGGCTCAATCGCTATCACCGCAACCACAACAACAGAAACTGCAACCAGCGCTTCTGATCCATCGGATCCTCTCAACCTCACCATTGATGCCACTGCTCCTGCCTTCTCCTCTGGCGAGACAGCTGCCCCGATAGAAGAAAACAGTGGCGCAGCTCAAGTTATCTATACCGCTGCTGCAGATGATGCATCAGATGTTTCCTACAGCCTCAAACAAAACAACAGCGACGATGCAGCCTCCTTCTCTATTGATCCATCAACAGGAAAAGTAAGCCTCAAAGACGATCCAGATTATGAAAACAAAACCTCCTATTCATTCTCCGTATCTGCCACCGATTTAGCTGGCAATAGCAGTGAGCAGGATCTGAATCTGGGCATCCTCAATCAACCCAAAGCCTCAACTCCAGACCTCATCGCCACCTCTGATAGCGGCATCTCGAATTCAGACAATCTCACCAACGACAACACACCCACATTCTCCGGCACGGCAAAAGCAGGGTCCAGCGTTGAACTCTTTGCTGATGGAATATCTCTTGGCAGCTCAACAACAGATAGCAATAGCAATTGGTCTTACACCGTTGCGAATGACTCCCCTCTTGCTGATGGCTCAATCGCTATCACCGCAACTTCAACAGAAACTACAAGTGATTTAAAACGCACGGCGATACCTGTGGCTGCACCAGGCCGGACTACGCATGAGTGGCGCAACAAATACGCTTTCGCGGCATTAAAAGACGACGGCTCCGTTGTTACTTGGGGGGACTCCGAAAAGGGTGGTGATAGCAGCAGCGTTGATCTTGAGCTCAGCTCTGGTATCAACCAGATCTTCTCTAACCCCCATGCCTTCGCGGCATTAAAAGACGACGGCTCCGTTGTTACTTGGGGGGACTCCGAAAAGGGTGGTGATAGCAGCAGCGTTGATCTTGAGCTCAGCTCTGGTGTCAACCAGATCTTCTCTACGGAACATGCCTTCGCGGCATTAAAAGACGACGGTTCCGTTGTTACTTGGGGGGCCTCCGACTACGGCGGTGATAGCAGCAGCGTTGATCTTGAGCTCAGCTCTGGTGTCAACCAGATCTTCTCTGCGAATATGGTATTCGCGGCATTAAAAGACGACGGCTCCGTTGTCACTTGGGGGATATTAAACCAGGGCGGTGATAGCAGCAGCGTTGATCTTGAGCTCAGCTCTGGTGTCAACCAGATCTTCTCTACGAGTGGTGCCATCGCGGCATTAAAAGACGACGGCTCCGTTGTCACTTGGGGGGACTCCGGCTACGGAGGTGATAGCAACAGCGTTGATCTTGAACTCGGCTCTGGTGTCAACCAGATCTTCTCTACGAAAAGTGCCTTCGCGGCATTAAAAGACGACGGCTCCGTTGTGTCTTGGGGAGCCTCCGACTTCGGCGGTGATAGCAGCAGCGTTGATCTTGAACTCAGCTCTGGTGTCAACAAGATCTTCTCTGCTAAACACGCCTTCGCGGCATTAAAAGACGACGGCTCCGTTGTGTCTTGGGGGTTCTCCGACTACGGCGGTGATAGCAGCAGCGTTGATCTTGAGATCAGCTCTGGTGTCAACCAAATCTTCTCTACGGGGTATGCCTTCGCGGCATTAAAAGACGACGGCTCCGTTGTGTCTTGGGGGGCCTCTAGAATGGGCGGTGATAACAGCAGCGTTGATCTTGAGCTCAGCTCTGGCGTTAGCCAGATCTTCTCTACGGGGTATGCCTTCGCGGCATTAAAAGACGACGGCTCCGTTGTCACTTGGGGGGGGGGGCGCTCCGGCGGTGATAGCAGCAGTGATATCAGCAGCGTTGATCTTGAGCTCAGCTCTGGTGTCAACCAAATCTTCTCTACGGAAACTGCCTTCGCGGCACTAAAAGACGACGGCTCCGTTGTGTCTTGGGGGAGTGGCGTTTTGTCTTCTGGGGACCCCAACAAGGGCGGTGATAGCAGCAGCGTTGCTGCTGATCTCAGCTCTGGTGTGGTCTCCTTCGCGGATCCGTTCCACGATGATCGCCTGATCTTTGGCACCATCACTTCTGATCCATCAGATCCCCTCAACCTCACCATTGATGCCACTGCTCCTACCTTCTCCTCTGGCCATACAACTAACCCGATAGAAGAAAACAGTGGCGCCGCTCAAGTTATCTATACCGCTGCTGCAGATGATGCATCAGCTGTCTCCTACAGCCTCAAACAAAACAACAGCGACGATGCAGCGTCCTTCTCTATTGATTCATCAACAGGAAAGGTAAGCCTCACAGACGATCCAGATTATGAAAACAAACCCTCCTATTCATTCTCCGTATCTGCCACCGATCTAGCAGGCAATAGCAGTGAGCAGGATCTGAATCTGGGCATCCTCAATCAACCCAAAGCCTCAACACCAGATCTCATCGTCACGTCTGATAGCGGCAACTCTGATTCAGACAATCTCACCAACGACAACACTCCCTCATTCTCAGGCACGGCAGAAGCAGGATCCAGCGTTGAACTCTTTGCTGATGGAATATCCCTTGGTAGCTCCATAACCGATAGCAATAGCAATTGGTCTTACACAGTTGCTAATGAAGCCCCTCTTGCTGATGGCTCAATCGCTATCACCGCAACCACAACAACAGAACATTCAACCAGCACTTCTGATCCATCAGATCCCCTCAGCCTCACCATTGATGCCACTGCTCCTGCCTTCTCCTCTGGCGAGACAGCTGCCCCTATAGAAGAAAACAGTGGCGCAGCTCAAGTTATCTATACCGCTGCTGCAGATGATGCATCAGCTGTCTCCTACAGCCTCAAACAAAACAACAATGACGATGCAGCCTCCTTCTCTTTTGATGCATCAACAGGAAAGGTAAGCCTTAAGGACGATCCAGATTATGAAACCAATCCCTCCTATTCATTCTCCGTATCTGCCACCGATTTAGCTGGCAATAGCAGTGAACAGGATGTAAATCTGGGCATCCTCAATCAACCCAAAGCCTCAACACCAGATCTCATCGCCACGTCTGATAGCGGGATCTCTGATTCAGACAATCTCACTAACGACAACACCCCCTCATTCTCCGGCACGGCAAAAGCAGGATCCAGCGTTGAGATCTTTGCTGATGGAATATCTCTTGGCAGCTCAATAACCGATAGCAATAGCAATTGGGCTTACACCGTTGCTAATGACAACCCTCTGGCTGATGGCTCAATCGCTATTACCGCAACAACAACAGAAACTTCAGGGCGCGGTCTAATCCAACGCACGGCGATACCTGTTGCTTCACCAGGCCGGACTACGCATGAGTGGGGCAACAACAGTGCCTTCGCGGCATTAAAAGACGACGGTTCCGTTGTGTCTTGGGGGGACTCCAGGTACGGCGGTGATAGCAGCAGTGTTGATCTTGAACTCAGCTCTGGTGTTAACCAGATCTTCTCTACCAAAAAGGCCTTCGCGGCATTAAAAGACAACGGCTCCGTTGTTACTTGGGGTGACTCCAGCTGGGGCGGCGATAGCAGCAGCGTTGATCTTGAGCTCAGCTCTGGTGTCAACCAGATCTTCTCTAATAATTACGCCTTCGCTGCAGTGAAAGACGACGGTTCCGTTGTTACCTGGGGTGAATCCGACTGGGGCGGTGATAGCAGCAGCGTCGCTGCTGACCTCAGCTCTGGTATCAACCAGATCTTCTCTTCATATGGAGCCTTCGCGGCAGTTAAAGACGACGGCTCTGTTGTCTCTTGGGGAGACTCCGAGCGGGGCGGTGATAGCAGCAGCGTTGATCTTGAACTCAGCTCTGGTGTCAACCAGATCTTCTCTAATGATTTCGCCTTCGCGGCATTAAAAGACGACGGCTCCGTTGTGTCTTGGGGGCACTCCAGCAACGGCGGTGATAGCAGCAGCGTTGATCTTGAGCTCAGCTCTGGTGTTAACCAGATCTTCTCTACTACGTTCGCCTTCGCGGCAGTTAAAGACGACGGTTCCGTTGTGTCTTGGGGGGACTCCAGGTACGGCGGTGATAGCAGCAGCATTGATCTTGAACTCAGCTCTGGTGTCAACCAGATCTTCTCTACTGAGTACGCCTTCGCGGCATTAAAAGACGACGGCTCTGTTGTTGCTTGGGGAAACTCCATCTGGGGCGGCGATAGCAGCAGCGTCGCTGCTGATCTCAGCTCTGGTGTCAACCAGATCTTCTCTACTGATACTGCCTTCGCGGCAGTGAAAGACGACGGCTCCGTTGTGTCTTGGGGGCACTCCGAAAATGGTGGTGATAGCAGCAGCGTTGATCTTGAGCTCAGCTCTGGTGTCAACCAGATCTTCTCTACTGGTAGCGCCTTCGCGGCAGTTAAAGACGACGGCTCCGTTGTGTCTTGGGGGTCCGACTACGGCGGTGATAGCAGCAGCGTCGCTGCTGACCTCAGCTCTGGTATCAACCAGATCTTCTCTTCATATGGAGCCTTCGCGGCAGTTAAAGACGACGGCTCTGTTGTCTCTTGGGGAGACTCCGAGCGGGGCGGTGATAGCAGCAGCGTTGCTGATCAACTCAGCTCTGGTGTGGTCTCCTTCGCGGATCCGTTCCACGATGATCGTCTGACCGTTCCTACCAGCACTTCGGATCCATCAGATCCCCTCAATCTCACCATTGATACCACTGCTCCTGCCTTCTCCTCTGGCGAGACAGCTGCCCCTATAGAAGAAAACAGTGGCGCAGCTCAAGTTATCTATACCGCTGCTGCAGATGATGCATCAGCTGTCTCCTACAGCCTCAAACAGGGCAACAGCGACGATGCAGCCTCCTTCTCTATTGATCCATCAACAGGAAAGGTAAGCCTCAAAGACGATCCAGACTATGAAACCAAAACCTCCTATTCATTCTCCGTATCTGCCACCGATTTAGCGGGCAATAGCAATGAACAGGATGTGAATCTAGAAATCAAAGACATTCATGCTTCATACATACTTTCTACATCTAGCGACTCCCTCAATGAAGGCGAGCAGCTAACGAGCACAGTCAGCACTCATGAAGTTATTTCAGGGTCTGAAGTTTATTGGTCACTTTCTGGCACTGGTATCAATCAAGGAGATTTTACAGAAGGGGATTTGTCTGGTTCAGGTCAAACCGATGCTGATGGAAAATTCTCGTTCTCCCATACGCTCAGGAATGATCAAACAAGAGAAGGCCCTGAAAGCTTAGACGTCAAACTATTCACTGATGCCTTGCGCACTGAGCAAGTAGGCAATACAGCCTCTGTAGAGATCAAAGACACATCAATGTCAACTCACTACGTACGCCGTGGTGAATCGGCTTATGTCATTGTTGATGGGCCTTCATGGCAAGAAGCAGAAGCCTATGCGCAAAGGATTGGCGGCAATCTGGTCACGATTAATGATGAAGCAGAGAACCAGTGGTTACATCAAGCATTCCAAATAGAACCAAAGCCAGATAGCATTGCCAATCCATTAACCGAACCAACTTGGTTATATACAGGCTTTAATGATGTCGATAGTGAGGGTGATTGGGAATGGTCCAGCGGAGAGGATGTTACTTACACCAATTGGTGGGGCAGCGACTGGCCAGCTCCAGAGAAAGGATGGTTATCTAATACTGCTGAAAACTATATGCACCTCGGCTTTATTCCTCCTGACAAATGGAATGACACTGCCAACAATGGAACGATTCAAAACAGAGGAGGCATCGCCGAAATATCCCTAGCCAGAAGCAATCATGATATTGCCAATCAATGGACGCCTAATCCACAAGCCACAGCAGATAGCGACCTTGAACTTAGCTATAGCCTTCATTCAACCAATGGCACTGACACGCAAACTGATCTCAAGCAATTGGCAGTTCTTGGTGATTCTGTTGATTGGCAAGACAGCTATCGCCTAGACATCACAGCCAAGAGCCTTGCAGAAGGCTATGACTTAGAAACAGCCGATATCACGATCAACTTTGATCCTTATCTCTTTAACGAGATCAAAGCATCTGATATCAAGCATCGGCGGTGCAGCTGCCCATCGCCAATGCGGTACGCATCGATAATGATGTGGGCACCATCCGTATTGCAGCATCAAGTCTTGGAGATCTAGATCCAGGAGATCTCTATGGAAACCATCTAGCCGATGCCGGATCGCGTATTGGCGCGGATGGTGGTGTTGTGGCATCGATTGAACTGGATTTCAATGAGTTCCGCCTCGATACGCTCACGCAAAACTCCAATGGCAAGATCCTTGATCCCAGCACACCACTCTTCTTTGGTTTAAGTGCCAATCAAGATGAAACCGTTTTCTCTAAAGCCTTAGATGATGGCAGCGGTTTGGCAAACCGTGAAATCAAGAGCTTGCGCGATCTCGGTGGTGATTTGGCTGTTGATGGAACCAAAGTCACCCTGTATGAGGCCGCCATCAACCTAGAAGAGCAAGGTGATGGCTTGATTCTTAGTACTGAGCGTGTGATTGGTAGCTATAACCCCATCTCTACAAATTTGGTTCGCTCAGGTGCCACCATCTCAACAACAAGCACCTGGACCAATGTGGGCAATATCGAGGCGCAAAACATCCAAGTCACAGGCATCACCAACAGCAATGCAGAACTGGTAGAAAGCGATAGTTATTTTGCATACCAAGGCATCGGCGCAAACGGTGATCAGGTCACGCGCAACAGCCTCAACAGCGGCAGCTTTAGTTCAGACACAGGAGAATTCGAATCAGCAGCGCAAGAATCTGGCCAGTTGCATGCAGCGATCAAGATCACTGGCGCTGCAGGCAATGTGGTGGATCTCGGCTTAGGTATTGCCAGCTTGCAAGCTGATGGATCAGATCTCTTTAGCAACCAAAAGGGCTCCAAAAACCTGATTACTTATCAAGGCGACCTCAATTACGACGGCAGGGTCTCAATGAAAGATCTGGCCTATCTCAATGCTGGTGCAGCAAGGCAACAACAAATCAGTGCTGCTGACAATGCAACTGAGGTTGATGCCAACAATGATGGCTTTGTTGATGCCAGTGTGGCCACTGCCGTTGATGCCAACTTTGATGGCCAAATCTCCATGGCAGATCTGGCCGTGATTGGATGCCGATTGGGGCCAAAGCCTGCATCAACAACCAATCAATGGCGCCAATGGAACACAATCAAGCTTTACCGGTTCTGATCAAATCTCCTGGGATGAACTCGATAATCAGGGAACAACAGGCGATGCAGCCTGGGATAACCAAGCGTTTAAAGATCAAAATGCTGTAGAAGCCAGCAATGACTTTGTTCAATCACTCGAATCACCAACCGCTGTGGGTGTGATCGGCATGAATGGCAACACTATTAACAACGATGTTCCAGAAGGGGGAAAAGGAGATTCTCAGGATGAATCACTAACGTTGTAACCGCTTAATGCAGCAATCAGCACTGGCGCTAGTGAAGCAACAAGCGAAGGCTTTTTCCAGCCAACAACGATTGGCTTGGGATTGAGATGGAGATGTCTTTATCTATTGCGGCAGCATTAAAGAACAACTATAATTAATAAATGAAGATTACCTACAAAGGAAACACCTACCAAGAGCTCCTTGATTTAACCGGTGACAAAGGTAAGACATCTTTTGAAGTTCCAACAAGTGAAACTGAGTTAATTGAGTTTATCTATAAATCAGGTTATGTGGATGAGGATGACTGTGATTGGCATGAAGATAAGTTATTCTTTGACATCCCTTCTTGGTGTAAGTTCTCACCCAACTCTTGGGAGATTGATGAAGATGGTTGGGGTGAAGGTGAGGACAAAGATTATTGGGATTGGAAAAAAGTTGAAATTCTTTACCCTCACAAACCTGAGCATTATGAAACTCTTATGTATTTAACTGCCTGTCAATGGTTAGAGGGCGACTGGGACGATGAAGAGATTAATTCCAAGAGGTGTAAAGAAGAGATTGAACCAATCCTTCCATTTGTAAAACAGCTATACAAATACAACAACGGTATTGATAGCTAAACCCATCATTCTTTGTGGCAGGTTTAGTGTTATTTCCTTTCTTTCTATTTGTAGTAAATGATATTCATGGATTATTCATCCCGTGATTGCTTTTGCACGTTTTCCAAACCAGTTACAGCAAAGGTTCTGAGGACACATTCCAAACTCATTTGGGTGGGTTGCTTGATTTCTACTAAATCCCTCCCATTATTCTAACTTTCCTCTAACCCTGGTTTCATCCTAAAACACCAGTATGTGACCAAAGGTACCAACCTTTGTTGGTGGTAAACCATCTTCTGCAATCACCGTTCCCTGCTAAACCAACAGCCGCCGGTCAAGGAAAGCATGGTGATGCGCATCACCTTGAACATCATGCTCCGGAGAACTCTGAACCAGCGTGTTGCGTAACACTCTGAAGAAAGGCTGTCATTGACCGTGCCCTTTACGCTGCGCAATCAGCCTTAGCTCTTGAAGGCGAGTGGGCTAAGAGTGGCGACAACCGGCACACCCTGGCAGATTCTAGCCTTGATATTATCAAGACCACATCTCAGGGAGAATTAGTCTAATAATATAAGACTTAAGCCTTAGAAAACTGTGATAAGGTCACGGTAATAAGTCTAACAATGTAAGACTTAATCCTTAGATAACTTTGATAATATTAGCCTTAATGGCAATCACCCGCAATCTCGGGACAGTGGGCCTTGCACCATTCCACCGATCCCACATAGGGTCCTGCCATCAATGACCGCTGACCTACGCAGATTAGGGTCCAGTAATCGTGCACTCTTACATCTCGATTGTCTGGTGTTGCAGATAACGCTTGAATTGCAGGCATTACTGCTGGTTCTTTCTTGCTAGGTGCTCCATACCCATTACTGCCAAAGTGATATTTAATGTCTGCCGTAAAGCGAGTATCAAAGGCTTCATCGTAAGAAAGATTGGTGCCAAGCGTTAAACCATTGCTGATGCTGTATGCGAGTCTTCCTTTAACACCAGAACCATCAGCATCATCGAGATCACCTTGCTGGTAGTAATTACCAACAGAAGCATTGAGATCAGGTGTGATGCTGTAGCCAACATCTAATCCGTAGGTATCAAGAGAACCGCCTTTGTAATGGCTATTTAGGCGTTTCTCGACATCACCAATAGGAACCAGTGCATAGGCATTGAAGTTCCAAGTGTCTGAGACTGCTTCTAAGCCTGCAGCAACCTGAGAGAAGAAGACCTCACGCTTATCAAAGATATTCACGTTGGTATCAGCATCACCTGTATTCATCGGCCGGCTCTCATGGCCAGCATTGATGCCATACATCCAAGAGCGGTCACCATTCAGCCAGCGATAACCCAAACGGGTTGATGTGCTGATCGAGGTACCAGCAACCTCTGTATTGATGATGCTGCTTTAGCCATCAAAATCAGAGAAGTTGGCATTGGCTAAAGCATCAATAAACCAAACGCTGTTCTCACCAACAGCAATCGGAAGAAAGGCTCCAATGCCGGCTTGATTGGGTGTGCCTGCTCCTTGAAGTGCTCCTTGAAGACCCCAGTTGAACTGCACAGCATCTTTGAGGTTGATCTCCATCACGCCAAGATCTGCTGCACTGCCTTCGTCTTCAGAAGCTGCTGGCTGTATAGGAGAACTAGCTAAGGCAAGAGCAGCAGCACCAGCAAGCGACAGAGGAAGACGAACCGAACGCTGCATGGGGATTGAACGTTTAAAAGGTCATTCATTATCTGGGATGTGTTTGCTTGCAGGTATCAGCCCACATCAACTGCTGTAAAAGGAGATGGAAAAACTTTGATGACTAACCATCAAAAAACCCCGCCATGGTGCGGGGCCTTTGTTTATTTGATTTCTCCCCCCTGGGGCGGTGATGATTTTTTGTTTTCATCCTTCACCGCTATCAATAGATTCACTCAACCTCTTTAAAAATGCAGTGCCCTGGCTCAATGGCAGCGGTGAGTTTGAGCACAAGCATCTATAACAGATGCGTTCTCTCTGCAAGTAGAACCAACAATTGACATGAAGAAGGGCACCCGCGTTGGATGCCCTCAAGTCCAGGACAGGTTTTCAGGGTTTCTACGTCCTCGGACTCCTGATCTAGGTCTAAGCAAGCAACAAAAAGGCGTCAGTAGGCAGAATTGCTCCTTTCGATCAAGGGTCTCTAAATGCCCCAGCAATACCCTTTCAAACCAATGGGTTCAGGTCTTTTTGTAGCTGCTAAGAACATAAAAAAGAACCATTCGAATCGGGATAGAGGGTTCAAGTAGGCGTTTCGTTTTTAAGCGGGTTTTCCCAGGCCCGCTGTATCCCTCGCAATCACGCCAGTTGGGTCCCATCCACCTAGCGACAGCGATTATTGATCAGCAGTCACAACAACTGCAGCGACAACTACAAGCACAGGTTACAGAGGCTGTCATTGACTGAATAAGCAAGCCGCAACTAAATAGAGAGCTAAAAAGCAAGGCTATTGATAGGATTAGTCACAAGACTGATCTAGAATAATCAGATTCACCATCCAAATCACTTCTAATCAATCGATATGCACAAATAAAGGTGTGACCTACGTCACGATTGAATGAGAGCAAGTTCGCGGCTCAAAAAGTTCTAGATCACATCTAAAGTCATGACATTGAGCGAAATTGATTGAGTCATTCAAAAGGCATAGCCTTTTCTCTAGTCATGAAACGGCTCTTCAGAAGTATCCGCTCAAATAACAAGCAATCAGAGCGCAGAGACTTCATCAGTGAATCACTAAATTTAGCAAAGCAAATAGACAGTCAGAACACTCATCTTGGCGCGGGGCATTCAAGCCACTATTACTCCAATAGTGGCGAGATGACTGAACAAGAGCAGCCCTTTGAACTCGAAGCTAAGGGCGCCTCAAATGCAAACAACACAACCAAAGATTATCCTCGCGATAGCAGACTATCTTTTGAGAGGCAAGAAACATTCAATGTTCATTATTCCACAAGTCTGGAAGATCCGATTACAGGGAATCAACATGGTCCAAATACAGTTGGCCGACACCTAAGACAGCCATTTGCTTCATTCAAGCATAAAGGTTTCTCTTCCAGTGCAAATCAGCAAGATCGCGATGAATCAACTGATGAATTCAATCATCAAGGCCAATTTGAAAGAAAATCAAATAGGTTTTCCTTCGGAAGGCTAAACTGGATAGCAAGAAAAGGCCAACAGGATTTACCAGAAGATCGTACAAATGGTGAACATGAAGCTGGCGAAGAAGGTGGTTCACACAACCCATTTAGCAAAGGTTTTGATCGACACTCTTTCAGGCATAACCCACGACCATACGATGTCGATCTAAACGATGTCGATCTAAGCATCAGCATCAAGCCATGGGACTTTAGTGTAGAGGGTCTATTTGATTATGGTTATACCCGTATTTATGATGCATCACACGACGGCACGAAAAAAGAAGTCTTTGAAGATGGTGCTATCAGAATCAATTATGATGGTGATTTCTTAAATGATAATAGGTTGGATTTCTCAGATATTTTTGGCTGGAGTTGGGGCCCATTCTCAACAATAAAACTTGGTAATGTTGAAGCTCAAGTCAATGCAACCCATACCACGACAGGAGAAAGTGTTGACCTTGGAACATACACACTAGATCTCTCAGAAGATCGATTCCTTGTCGATCTTAACGACAAGATCGATGCTGCAGAAAGCTTCTTTGATAGACGCAGTAACTGGGACTTTGATGTAGATATTGATGCTGTCTTCGGAGGTATAAGGGAAAATATAGAAGACTTTGATGAAAGATTAACGATGATTGATGCTCTTGACTGGAGTACATTTGATGGTGACATTGAAGCCAACACTTTTACTTATAATGATCTGGATGCATATTCATGGGTAGGCTCACAATATGATTCAGGCAGAATTTACAAAGCTCGTGGTGGAACCGACGAACTAATACTTAATGGTCTTGATAGTGCAGACATCAAGAGCTTCAATGGCGAAACCTTCAGCGGTCTGACTGATTACACAACAATCGGCGAACAGGCCATTTATCAAGGCACAGCTTTCGACATCTTGAGCCTCAAAAATGGAGATGAGATTTATCTACAAGGTTTTGAGAAGATTACCACCGAAGACGATAGCTACCGCATTAGAGAAGGAATGAGCGACAGTACAAAAGAACAATGGAATCTACAAGCCATGGATGCAGGAGGTGCTTGGCGATTCAACAAAGGTTCAGAAGATGTTGTTCTCGTGTCTCTTGACAGTGGGATTACTGACACAACAGGAGCACACGATGAGATTTCCCATGTCCAAATGCAAACGGGTTTAAACGACTCTGGTTCTCAGCATGGGCATCATGCGATGAGCATTATGTCAGCAAAGCATAATTCAGCTAACATTGCTGGCATAACTAAAGACAATCCACTTTGGGGATACACAATAGGAACATGGCGAAATGGGGTGGATATTTATGATGCAATTGAGGATGCAAAAAGCAAGCGTGAATGTGGCCAGCGGCTTGTTTTTCAGAATGGTTCTGGCAGTGGATGGGGCGATTGGGGTGCCACTGAAGCAGAAATGCGAACTTCAATTGAAGAAACAGCAGATTATGGTTTTTTCTCAGCATCTGCTGGCAACGACAGCGCCACAGATGGAGTTGCTGGTGCAGGTGGAATAGCACCATTCCAAACAGACTTTGACAACGTTGCCAGTGTCGGTGCTCTGGAATTTACAGGTACAGAAGAAATAGATGCCATTATTGGAGGATCACTTACTAATGTAACTGGTACGCAAATAGCCTCGTATTCCAACGAAGGGGATGACCTAACCATGGTCGCGCCAACTGACAGTAAGGCGATCAATGGAAGCGGAAGTATAACAACTTTTAATGGTACATCCTGTGCTAACCCAAACCTTGCTGGTGCAGCAGCTTTAGTTTGGAGTGAAAACCTGTCTCTATCTGGCGGCGAAGTTAGAGAAATTCTGACAACAAGTGCCATGGATTTGGGAGCTACAGGCCGTGATAATACCTTTGGTGCTGGAACGGTAAATATTGAATCTGCAGTTCGTCGTTCTCATGCACTATCAGTCGATAATGAGTTAGCTAGTCTCTATAGCAATACGGAATTTCTAGCTTGATTCAAAACGCTTTCTAATCTCTTCTACTTTCATCGCCCTGGGCATATGTCCAGGGCTTTTTTAGGTATTAATGAGCCTCAACGCACTTCCACTCGATCAACAACAACAGGAATACCGCTGCCTAGCACCATTCAGCTCATCAGCCAACCACTCAAACTTCAGAACGGCACCTCGCTTCCCTTGCAAGTTGGGTCTCACTTACTGCAAATATCAAACGACTCAGTGGGAACTATTAACAACTACTGCTGGGACAGCTCCAGAGCAAAACCGATTCACTCAGGCAATTGTGAACTAAATAAAAGACTATCAATATTAACTGCAACAACAGCAGGGCAACAATAAGCACAGCTACTGCAATGGCAACAGTGCTTGGTGTTCTCAAGGTTATTCATTGCACGGTTCAAACAAATCCTCCTGCCTCCGCAAATACAACCGAACCAAAAAGGTAGTGAGAACAAAGGCTGGTCGGTGATCGACATCCCGTCTTAAACGTCTCAGGTACAGTTTTCGCGGCCGCGATTTCCTCAATTGAATAAAGGTGGCTATGGAGCAGTCGACAGGTCTAAGGATTTTTAGATTCCTTCAGCCAGCGTTTGCGTCGTAAGCCAAGGAAAGACTCGCACTTACAGAAGAAGTCCAGGGAATAAGCTCCCCTACGACAGAAATCTTCCCTCGCCCACTTTGAATGGAGCGTGAGAGGCATGCTTTGAGAAAGTTGATCGTTGGTTGGCTGTAGTTCTTCCATTAAGCGTTCACCTGTGCATAGAGGTCTGCTGTTGCATCTGGTGTAAAGCGTGCATAACTACTTAAGTGCACCTCAATCGTGTGCCCCATTGCTTGAGCGATATTCGCTATTGGTAGCCCTGCTGCATGTGATGCTTTGGCGTAGCGATGGCGAAAGGTATAGGGCTTTAATACCTCACCAGCATGATCAGCGGCTTGTCGTAGTTGCTGCCATATCGCCTTGCGCTTGAGATAAGTGCCAAGTGCCTCACCAGCGTTGCCTTGTTGTCCTAATGGCGGCAGTTGTTCGCCAATCTGTAGACGGCCTTGCAGGTTCCAGTCGCTAGGAGTGCCATCTGAGTCTTTGACTAGCAGGGCATTGAGTCGACGAGGGTCAGTGCGTTCTCCTTTTTTGCCACCTTTACTCTTTCGGTAGATGGTCCATAACTCAGGCCCTATTGGTCCATCCTTTTGACCTAGATCTGCACGATTTGATTATTACGTAGGTGTAACAGATTGATTCGGCACCTTAAGGTGACGCATCACCAGGGATCCCCTTTTGAAATTCTTGAGGGTGATGACGATGAATCAGACCTACTTCGACGAGCTGTTCGAACGTTGGCAGGCAGCCGATGAGGTTGATGCTGAAACGCTCCAACTGATCAAAGATACTGTTCGATTTACCCAAGAGACAAGTGACGACAGCTTGCGGGGTCATGCCCGTCAGCTGCTTTCTGATGTTTACCACCTTCCGAGTACTCCTCAAGAGATGGCTCTGATCGGGGAAGCGTTAGAAGGCACAGGCACAGCTCCTCCTGAAATACCTCCTGAAGACAATGGCTATGGCCTATAACGAAGCTCGATGAAGAGAGATGGCTCTCTCAATGGACGACCAGTGTGGAGCACTCCCCTCAAATCATAAGCAAGCGCACCAATCACGTCTACGTGGATTTCCTGTAGCGAAGGGCTGTCGGCAGCGATTGCTTTGAGCCACCTCCTACAAACACCCACAAGCTTTTAAAACCAATAACTTTCACTTGTCTTTTGGCATAGGCAGCAGTTCTCGTCTTGCTCCCTCTCCTCATCCTTCTCTGGGCTAAAGAATCACGTCACACCAGAATCCAGCGCTATCGACATATGGGCTACTCCTGACAACAGATCGCTGATCGCTATCACTGCTCAGCCAATACAGAGAGGAAGTGGCCCGCTACCTGACTCGACTTCTCAATGGGGGGTAGCTAACGCCTCCAATCTCGACTTGATCACAAACTGCATCCCATCAAGTCCCATCATCACCATCGCACTCATACATGCAGCTCCCCACTCTCCAAACTCTTCCTCATCCAATACACACTCACCCCTGAACTCGATCCCTCGCTCCCAATACTTCTCCATTACCAGCATCTCTTCTCGTAACACGGCAATAGAGCCCATACGGCTACCAAGACTGTTCCTGGAACTTAACCTGGTCTTACGACCAACTAGTTCATGCCTTTCCCTAACGGCACCTGGACGACTTACTTTTCCCAAAGCGGCATCCAATACAAATCCATCACCTTTATTCATGGTGGCAAATCCTCCTCCTCAGTTACCGTCTCTTACTGAGTCAACAGCCGCGGGGCAAGAAAAAGTCTTTGCCAAACGTCACCCTTTCTTTGACTGAAGTCCCTGGCTTGGCGTCACAATTGCTACGCTAAGCAGATAAGCCTGGGCTTAATTAGCCAACGATTGTCGGGGAATTCCCAGCACTAAAAGCAGCCTTCGAAGCCGGTATTGGCTCAAGAACTAACGAGATCAAGAGTCTTTTCCTTTCTTGGTTGCTGTTTCCATCGGAGGAAGTCCACCTTGCTCTTACTTTATGTGTTTGTAATTATATTTTCAATATATACGCTACAATTAGTTCAGGAGATTAAAGGATGAACAACTAATGAATGAGAAACATTCTGATCACGCAGATAAAACAAAAATGCCGTCGTCAGAAACTCTAAAGCAAGTATGCCAGCCTGAGGAGCGAGTGTTAGGCAGGGCTGATGATGGCAGTGTAATGGAGTTCATGCTTCAAACTGAGCATGGTAATACCTACTTGTGCCGTTTCCCCCCTGGCTTTATTTCACATGCTGCCATTCAATTATGTACAGAAGAAATATGGTATTTTATTCAAGGGGAAGGGGTGTTTTGGATAAAGCATGAAGGCATTGAAAGGCATGTGCCTTTTAATGCTGGCACCGCGTTACATGCACCTTGCGGTGGAGCGATGCAATTTCGTAATAATGGACAGACGGAAGCTGTGGCGCATGTAGTGACAATGCCTCCATGGCCTGGTTCAGATGGCGCTAAATTAACCAAAGGCCCATGGGAAAGTGTTTGATTCAGCTCTTTTAGTAGTGGTCTAATTCTCGTAGGTGTCTTGCTTTGGATAGCGTTAGTCCCTGTAGATTCTGGCGTTGCTGGCCCATAGTGGGTTAAATACTTACGACCAAACAATGCCCCGTGCAACGGAGTATTAAACACCACGGGCCACCCAAGGTAACGCCGCTTTGACTAAGCACTTTTGATCTGTTCGTCGGTGCAGAGGACGCACGTCAGGATCGCTAACTGGCCTCATAAACCACACACTTACATCAAACCAGTAATCAAACTTTTAACTATCGGAGTCCTTGGCTTGGCTGCTGGTCTTGCGCCACATCTGGCGCTGATGAACACCACCATCTCATTCAATACCTAGCCAAAGGCAAAACCGAAAGGGTCTGTAATCGGGAGTACATATCCCAAACGGTCGCGGACTTAAACGAATCAAAGAAAGCTCTTAATGCAGAACTTTCAACTCTCCGCAAAAGCTTCCAATGAAAATTGGTTGAGCCGGCGTGTTCGCGCACCCGGCTCACGGAGTTCAACCACTTACATATAAACTCCCTCACAAGACAATGCCCTTCGCGGGATCATGACTTGATTGTTTGATGCTACTAAACAGCACTGCGGGGTGGAAGCTTGGTAAACAGATCTTTGTGCGCATCAACTACATCTTGACAGCTCATAACAGGGGTAAATTCGATCACAATTCCGAATTGAGCGCGCCAGGGAGCGAAATGTGTGAAAAGCTGTTTGTCGCTCTCTGCCCTGCACAGGATCACGACACGCCCTTCGCCTGGCGCATGAACACGGAAAAGGAGTTCAAAACCTTCAAATTTATCTTCCTTTGCCATGGCACCACTTTCCCATAGTTCAATAAACTGGGCATAGGCGGCTTTCTGAAGCTCAATATCTTCGAACTGGGCATCACATAGAAAGAGCTGCATTGTCTGTGAGTCAAAGGACTTTACTTTCTACATGAGCAAAAAGATGTTTTTACAGTCCGTTAGGATATTAAGACTCAGCTCACTACCAGACAGAGCTTGCCGATGCGCATTTAAGTCTTCTGTTGTAATCGAGAACCCAGCAGTCTTAGCAATAGCAACAACATCAGCACCTTCTGCTTTAAGTTGTCCCTGTAGTGAGCTATCTGCTTGAACTTTGGCGATGAATACCTTGAGTTGCTCTTCTCAGATCGATTGTTGATCTAAGAACTTATCATAGCAGTGAATCAACAAAAAGCCCCGCCATGATGCGAGGCCTTTGTTTATTTGATTTCTCCCCCCTGGGGCGGTGATGATTTTTTGTTTTCATCCTTCACCGCTATCAATAGATTCACTCAACCTCTTTGAAAATGCAGTGACCTGGCTCAATGCCAACAGTGAGCTTGAGCACAAACATCAAGAACATATCCATTTTCTCTACAATTAGCACAAATAACTGACATGAAGAAGGGCACCCGCGTTGGATGCCCTCAAGTCCAGGACAGGTTTTCAGGGTTTCTACGTCCTCGGACTCCTGATCTAGGTCTAAGCAGGCAACAACAAGGCGTCAGTAGGAAGAATTGCTCCTTTTGATCAATCGTCTCTAAATGCCCCCGCAATACCCTTTCGCACCACTCAGGGGCTGGATCGCACAAGCATTTTTTGCTTCTAAGAGCACAAAAAAGAACGGCCCGAATCTGGATGGGGATTCAGGTAGGCCTTGTCTTATTAACGACGATCTAAATAGCCGGTTCTGTCCGTTGAAACCCTTGCGGTCACTTGTCAGCAACTGGCCAACTCAGACAAGAGAAAGGGGCCCGCAGGCCCCGTAGAACGTACCGTTGTATCCCAGCAAATATCGGCAGATGGGTCCCACTCCAGCTGCCGTTAGCGGTCACTCTTTTGTGGCCGCTATCTCTTTGTCTGGCTCAGCTGCTGGTAGTGCAGCTTGCAGTTCTCCGATCTGCTCGTTAAGGCGCTCAATTACCTGAGAGTGATGCTCTTTGCGAGCTTCAAGTTTGGCAACTTGGCGCTCGTTTTCTTGCGCACGCAGCTTGTTGTACTGCGAATCAGGAATCACAACAACGCGATCACGAGGAATGCTGTAGCCGAATGGAACGTCAAAGACGGAATCGAATAGTGAATACATGATTGTTCTCTTCAAGACCCCTACAGTTTGGCTCCACCAGAATGTTCAACCGAACCAAAAAGGTCGTGAGAACCAGGGCCGGTCGGCGATAGACATCCTGTCGTGAACGTCTCTGGTACGGTTTTCGCGACTAAAAATCGATCGTCTCCTCAAGCGCTAACCACAGCGTCTTCGCTTAACCAAGATTCAACGCTTGACTCTTCGACTCGCTGTTGTTCTCCTCCTCAGCAAGAGGAGCTTCGAGCCGTTTCTTTGCTCTTTGTGCTGTTCGCTTCCTGTTCGTGCCTGTTGTGGCCATGCTGAATACAGCAAACGTTTGTCAGCTCTCCGGTATGGAATTGAACGGTGGATATGTAGGCCTTGCGATCATTTGCCTCTATTTCGCTATCTGGCCGTTTTTTGGGATCGCCAAAGAACTGGGGTGGTTCAGAGCAACAAAGGAGATCAGACTTTCACAGGAAATCAGCCTAGACACTGAATCAGGACGCGATCACAGCCCAATCAGTCGGGATGATTCATTCAAAAGGGATCTGGAGAAGACCTTCGCGCATAGCCCTTCACAGGTCTCAGATGATTGGAGGCCATTACCAGGAGGGTGACACGACCCTTCCTAATAGTGGGATGCCGTGGCCATCCAGCCCTCTTCCTGCTGTCTTTTTCGATGGCTCCCTGACCTCATCCACTTGAAGGTAGATCCTCTTGGTTTTTAGGAGGGCCGGCACGCCTTTCATCGGCCGGCCTTTGATTACTTCACTCTGGAGATCTAAAGAGCTACAGCCGAGAACATCTTTAAAACGCAGATACCAATACCCCTTTGGGTCAGATCAACAGTGCGTCTTGCCATTCCTGACCGCCCTCAGCGTCGAGACCTACGTTTCAATACTTATGCACTACTGAAACCCAGCGCTAAAGATGCTCTGCGCTTCTACGGCCCTGACGTTTCTCAACAAAGGAGCTAAGACAAGAAGAGACTGGTCAGAACCTATGGAGGACAACCTTGTTCAGAAAGAATTGCTTTATCTATTCGGTGGGATCGTTGCTATTGGTGCTGCTGGCCTCCTGGCCTGGTTCCGTTCGGGCAGGAGAGGCGACGGCTGATGGTGAATCGGAGCAGATGGCACAGGCGCAGGCGCAGCGAAAAGTCCCTCAAGGTAAAGCTGTCACTGATATGTCGTGCATAACAATTGCTGTTGCCATGAGCACGCGCTATCGCTGCACGGCCACTTGGGCTGATTGAACGTCCAAATGAAAACCCCGGGCACTTGGTGTGATCTCATCACTTGTTTTGGGCAGTCAATCACTGAAACCCTTTCGTGTTCTTGGGAACAAATTGTTTTTGCTTCGGTTTCTTGTCGGCTTTCTTGTCCCTTTGAAGCCAGACAGCTAGACCACCACCACCAATAACACCGAGTGCAACCAGCAGATAGCGCAAATTGTCGCCTGCTTGAACAGCGGTGTCTTCCATAGTTTTCGAGGTGTCTCCTGTTGTCCTAGCTCTTTTAGGGGCGGGGAAGCACTTGGAACACTTACCCAGTTACATCAAACCCATGAGGCCGAGCAAGTCTTTTGAGCTGAATACTATGAGGTTGGGCCGTCAATCAGCCGTCCTCACCGTTCCCTGCAAAACGCCAGGCAAAGAAGGCAGCAGCACCAATAACAACAATCCCAATCTCAAATAGATAGAGCCTCAATAGTTCTGGTGGCAAAGGTTTTTAGGCGGATTGCCTTGTCCTAACTCCTTTGTTGAGAAACGTCAGGGGCGTTGAAGAGGGTCACCCCTTGGCAATGGGGCTTAATAGGGGATAGGCACTAACGAAAGGCTCCTGATGGTGAGGGGTGCGCATGGCCAACTCTTAACAGATGAGCCAAAGCCGAATTGGGAACGCCAAGTTCACCTGCAATGCGTTCAGCTGTAACTGCTGCGGAGTGCTAGCAGAAGGGAGGGCGACTCCTGGTGTGGAGTTCCCTTCGATAAGCGGCGAGTTGCGGCAATACTTAGCTCCTCGTCTGATGTCTAAGAAGCTACGGCAGGTTATTCGGCCTCTCTATCTCAGCAAACTGATCTGGATCGACTGGTCTCCAGAACCTTCAGATAAAGCTGCTCGTCAATTTCTCGGATGTCGTACTCCGTTGGCTTTACTCCGTGAGCATGCTCATGAACCACCATCCAGCAGCTGCGCTCCAACTCCCCGCCTGCACTTGCCGAAAGCTCTAAAGCCTTAGTGACAAGAGCGTCTAAAACTGCCGGGTCTGGTTCTGTCAATTCCAGCTCTCGATTAGCACACATCATCATGCTGAGCAGGCAGAAATACACCAAGGCTTAGCGACTACGAGAAGACTTCCTGGCATGCAAAAAGGCCCCACCCTCAGGGCCTTGATCCAGCAACTCCCTGATGTTGACACGTCTAAGGACAGCTTTGATCACATCCCGATATGTCATAAAAACCAGACCGGCTGATTTTGATGGGCTGCCTTGAAGGCCCATAGCGGATCACAAGCACGCAAGAAAAGGACGGCCCCAGCAAGTACCGCCCATCCATGCTGTGTGAGGAGTGTCGTAGCTCTGTTCTACTTCTCCAAAAAAATTTCCTTAGAAGCAGAACAGGTACAAGCACTCATCCCTTAACAGTGATGGATGTTGCTAGAGCGTGGGTCGAAAGGACAGGGCCTCCTCCGGGGGGCTTTTTATTGGCCTTTTTTGGAAAGGGCCATGTAGTTGGTCATGTTGGTGAGCTTGTCTTCCAGCCTTTGCTTGAGCGTGTCGTGAGCTGAAATGACATTCTTGAGTAGAACTCGCATCTCCTCAATGTCATCTAGTGAATCGACCTGAGAGCGTGCGCTCTCGATCGTGCCGTGTGAGGCCTTCTCAAGCCCCACCCAATTCCTCAACACTGCGTCATCCCTTGATGTATCAAATGTAGCTCTGAACACAAGGGGCAAGGTGTGACACCTCGACCCGCAATGGCTGAAACCGCTCACCCTTTGGTGTCTGGCTTCGCACAAGAGGGCAGATCGCGACCCTCCCATGACACTCCAGGAACTTCAGGATCAGTCCTTAGCCTTTGCTCAGGACGAGAAATTAACCAGAACCCAAGCCATCCATCAGCCTCACCATTGCGGTGATGGTCCTAAGGGTCATGTCTAAAAGTCAGCCTTTGATTTTGTTCACGGTGAAAACGCCTTCAAGGTTATGGCTGGCGAGATTGATGACGACAAGCGGCTCCGATTTGTGGTTTGACTAGTTTTAAAAAAGCGAAGATCTGCAGGCCCCACGCCAGGGCCTTTTTTATGGGGTTCCTAAAGAATCAACTGCAAAATCGGTGACAGATCCAAGGCACGTCGAGGTGCTGACTCAATAAGACAAAGAAAGTGTCCGGGATTGACAACAAAAAACGGGAAAGTCCTCGATGGTTGCAGAAGTCGCCACGGAAACGATGTCCAGAAGCGCTTGGCTCAAGCCCCCAACTCGCTGCTCGGCAGCCTCGACCTGGCGGTCCTTTTACCAACCGTCAAAACAGACGTCGCCCTCACCGTCCGTGATTACTTCCAAGGATTCTTCGTCTATGCCCGAGGACACCTCACCGTCTCCAAAGTAATCCCGTTCATATAGCCCCCACCCCAGCGGGAATCGATCCCCTATTGAACCCACTGCAAAAACGGTGACAGACTTAGCGTCGCCCGATAGGCCAAGACATGACATGCGCTTCCTACTGATCGCAGCTGCAACGTTGATCTTGACGGTGGGTCCTGGTATCAGGGCTTGGTCTTCTTCAGAAGAAGATCCCTGGATGCAGGGAACTGTTGCCTGGAGCAGGCCAATAAAAAAAACCAACACGAGGCGGGGCGTTGATGGTTTTGTCGGGGGATTGATCGCGCACAACACTTCGCGATCTGCTTTCCCCATCGAGGGTGTTGTATAGCTTTCAGCCGAAGCTTCAGGCTCCCCGGCTAAGCCTCAAACAAAGAATCCTCCAGTAGTCATCGCGACGACTGGAGCAATCAAGGCTCCGCAGATGCCTTGCCCCGCATTCAGCAGATCTTTAAACGCTGGAATGGTGGCCGTCTCACCCTGGCAGAGGCAGCGCAAAGTGCTGATACAAGCAGCTCAAAACAGCAACTAAATTTCAGCAAGTTGATCGAGAGCTACAGGAAGTTCGTCCCCAACGCTGGCGATAAAACCTGGAAAAAGATGTATCTGCCTGTACTGCTCAAATGCCGAGACAAGTTTAAAGGGACCCCACCACGTGATGGGGAAGCGCTTTGCATGGCATGCCTTGAACAATGGGAGCAAGGCTCCAGGTCCCGTCAGATCTGCCGTCAAAAACTCTATGGCTTTCTGACTTGGGCGGTGCAACGAGGTCACCTAAAACCGATCTACTCACCTCCTGCAAAGCTTCCTGAGGTACTCAAGAGTAAGCGCGTTGGTTACGCCATTTCAGATGCAGAGATCCTCCGATTACTGGAAGGGATGCCTGATCCACGCTGGCAGTTCGCCATTCAACTGTGTGCCGTATACGGACTGCGACCAGAAGAACTGCGATGGCTACGGATCAAAAAAGGGGCAAAGGGTTCCGAACTCTGGACCATCTATCAAAAATCGATGGGCGGCAGGAAAGGAGATAAGACAG
This sequence comes from Prochlorococcus sp. MIT 1327, assembly GCF_047304785.1. Classification (NCBI taxonomy): domain Bacteria; kingdom Bacillati; phylum Cyanobacteriota; class Cyanophyceae; order Synechococcales; family Prochlorococcaceae; genus Prochlorococcus; species Prochlorococcus sp. MIT 1327. The sequence continues at coordinate 1,716,289 of NZ_CP138972.1, read as the reverse complement.
AACCGCGTCGCTTGCTACCGCTACTCGTGCGTGATCTCGATGGCTCTTCCATTGATTGGAAGTTGCAAGCCCGGCTTGAAATTAGCGAAGAGTTACCCCCACTGCAGAGCGATGGCGATGGAGCACAGGCGTTGAATAATTATCTGCGTCGGCGTGAGGTCTGGAGGAGCTTGAAAGCTGAGGCGTTGAAGTCAGGTGAACAGCTCACGACGTATTCCTTTAGGCATCGCTACGCCAAGGCGTCACATGCAGCGAATCTGCCTGTCGCCAATATTGCTGAAGCCATGGGGCAGACGATTGAAGTTCATCTCGGTAGTTACGCCAGGTTCAAGCCAGATGCGACGGCAGACCTCTATGCGCAAGTGAATGCGGGCACTGCACAAGTGAACTGAAATTGGATTCCACCATTTCGGGGATGCTTTATCAACCCTCATCAAACGTTGCTTGAGTGCTATAGATGCATGGACGACAGCTAGCAACAAATCGCAGAGCGCTATCAATGTTCAGCGCGTACAGCTAGGTGGTGGGCAAGCATGGTCTAATTGGTCGAAATTATTCCTTAGGAATGGCAATCGAAACCACCGTGTTTGACTTCAAAATCAGTAAAACCTTTGACGAGTGGAGAGCTATTTACGACAGTGAAGACAACAAAGCAATGTTGAAAGCAGGCGGAATAACATCTCTGTACAGAGGCTTACACAAAGAAGATTCATCAAGAGCGATTGTGATATTCCAAGCAGAGGAGGGAGTTGCGATGGGCATGTGGAATGACCCTGAGGCAAAATTAATGATTGAATCAAGTGGTCATATCTATGACGAAACAGCAATTACTCAATGGATCGATCATTAGGCAACGGCTCAACCAACACCGCCAAGAGGTGGGCTAGCGCTTGATTGATTCTCAATCGTTTGCGGGGCCCGAGAACGTAGGGCCCCTAAGCCACCTCATCCGGGAATCTCGCCCAGGTCCCCTCGAGCCCAAGGGGGTTGTAGTGGCTTTCTTTAGGTCTAGATCTGAATGCTTGGGGCGTCATTGGTGATAACCAGACAGTCCTATTACTCCATCTACAAAGTCATTGCTAGCGCGCCACTAGTGCAGTGACCAATCTCACAGCGCGAGATGATCTAACTCAGGGCTTTGAGGACTTCTTGCGGTGAGGCTATAGACATCGATACGGAGCTTTCACGATGGACCGAACCACTAACCTCAAGGCAATGTGTGCAGTTAATACTGCAATTGAACGTACTCCTATCTCCGATCAGAACTCTTTAGTCAGTCTCAGGAAGGCTTTCTACATGCATTTCATTATCGAGTCTGTTCTTTCTGAGCGAGTAGGACTCATTCCAGCATCTTCTTTGCGGGAAACCATTTCATAATCGTAGTCATCAAATGAATCTTTAGTTTGCCATCGCTACGCCAAGGCATCACATGCAGCGAATCTGCCTGTCGCCAATATCGCTGAAGCCATGGGGCACACGATTGAAGTGCATCTCGCTAGTTACGCCAGGTTTAAACCAGATGCAACGGCAGATCTTTATGCGCAGGTGAATGCTTAATGCTGACCAGGAAGGCGGCGGATCCACTCACGAACGGCTTGGCTCAACTGACCATCGATTGCACAGACACACCGCGCAAAATCCGCGAGCAAGCATTGCTCCTCAAATCACCGGAATCAGTTGAGCTGCACTTACACAGAGCAAGAGGAAAGGCCGTTACCAAACGAGCTGCGAACGAAGTCCTCCAGGCAGTGCTTTCAGTTATGGAATGGACCGGTCAGGGGGGAATTGTTCTCTTTTTCCTGAGTTGAAACGCTGTATGAGGTGGTTCCCCGCTAGCCGTCACTCAACCCGAACCATGTTTGGCATTCCCTCCACGCTGGCAAAGGTGACCAGACTCACCGCCGGTTCAGACCCTTTGTTGACTACATAGTGAGGTTCTTCTGGGTTGCCCTCCAGAAAGCCATCCCCTGCTTCAACAATGTCGGTCACCTCAGCACCGTCGACGATGCGTACATTGCTCAGTCTTCCCTGTTCCACCACCACCATCACTGGCGAAGGATGGATGTGCAAAGGAATCTTGGCGCCAACAGGAAGAGTGATCCGATAGACCCTCATCTCAGGTGTCCCTTCTGGATACGCAACAACTCTCCCTCCAAGGGTCCGATTCGCCCTGAAAAGCTCCTCAGTGATTGGCTGAGGTGATGCAAGGGCAGCACCTGAAAAAATCAACAAAGATGCGGCTGCAAGTCCAGAAGCCCTCAAAATCATGGTTCCTTAGTAAGCAGAGAATATATATCCAATAAGAAAGTCCCCAAAGGGTTGGTGGAAGGAAGGTTGAGGACAAGACAGCATGGAAGAACTACAGCCAACCGACGAGCAACTTGCTCAAAGCATGCCTCTCACGCTCCATTCAAAGTGGGGGAGGGAAGATTGGATTCGCAGGGGAGCCTATTCCCGGGATTTAATCTGTAAGTGCGAGTCTTTCCTTGGCTTACGACGCAAACGCTGGCTGAAGGAATCTAAAAATCCTTAGACCTGTCGACTGCTCCATAGCCACCTTTATTCAATTGAGGAAATCGCGGCCGCGAAAACTGTACCTGTGACGTTTAAGACGGGATGTCGATCACCGACCGGCCTTTGTTCTCACTACCTTTTTGGTTCGGTTGTATTTGCGGAGGCAGGAGGATTTGTTTGAACCGTGCAATGAATAACCTTGAGAACACCAAGCACTGTTGCCATTGCAGTAGCTGTGCTTATTGTTGCCCTGCTGTTGTTGCAGTTAATATTGATAGTCTTTTATTTAGTTCACAATTGCCTGAGTGAATCGGTTTTGCTCTGGAGCTGTCCCAGCAGTAGTTGTTAATAGTTCCCACTGAGTCGTTTGATATTTGCAGTAAGTGAGACCCAACTTGCAAGGGAAGCGAGGTGCCGTTCTGAAGTTTGAGTGGTTGGCTGATGAGCTGAATGGTGCTAGGAAGCGGTATTCCTGTTGTTGTTGATCGAGTGGAAGTGCGTTGAGGCTCATTAATACCTAAAAAAGCCCTGGACATATGCCCAGGGCGATGAAAGGAGAAGCGCTTAGATCATGTTATTAATCAAGCTAGAAATTCCGTATTGCTATAGAGACTGGCCAACTCATTATCGACTGAAAGGGCGTGAGAACGACGAACCGCTGAGTCAATATTGACTGTGCCTGCACCGTAGGTGTTGTCACGCCCAGGATCACCTAGATCCATGGCACTAGTTGTTAGGATCTCTCTAATCTCTCCGCCAGTTAGAGATAAATTTTCGCTCCAAACAATAGCTGCAGCTCCAGCGACATTGGGGTTTGCACACGAGGTTCCGCCGAAGGTACTAACTGTGCCATTAGCATTAATTGCTTTGCTATTAGTTGGTGCTACTAATGTAAGGTTATCGCCTCTATTGGAATAACCAGCAAGTTGAGTGCCTGTCACATTAGTAAGTGAACCCCCAGTAATTGCATCGATTTCTTCTGTGCCTGTGAACTGCAGAGCACCGACACTTGCGATGTGGTCAAAGTCTGTAGATGCGGCAGCAACACCTGAAACACTAGTTAGATAGTCGTCGTCATCGAGGTTGCCACCTGGGCCACCGTTACCGGCTGCGATGGCGAAGAAACCCCATTCACTGCTCTTACCAAGTTCAGTTTCAACATCTTCCTTGCTTGAGTCATTTGCTGTCCAGGGCCAATCTCCCTGAATTCCACCTTGAAAGACAATGCGCTCATTGCAGGAACGTTTGCTGTCAACACTAACCAAAGCGTCATAGAGGCCAATACCTCCTTGGCTGGATGTTTTGACGTTGTAACCCCATAGTTGACTTCCTGGTGCAATACCTGCCAAGTTTTGACTATCGTGTTTCGCAGCCATCACACTCATGGCTTGATGGCCATGATCAGAGTTGTAAGTATTGATTCCTGTCTCATAGCTGATATGGCCGATTTCATCGTGCACAGCCGCACTACCATCTCCACTGTCTTTTAAGCCGCTATCAAGAGACACGAGAACAACATCTTCAGAACCTTTGTTAAAACGCCATGCACTTGCAGCATCCATAGCATTTAGATTCCATTGTTCTTTTGTACTGTCGCTCATTCCTTCTCTAATGCGGTAGCTATTATCTTCAGTGGTAATCTTTTCAAAGCCTTGTAGATAAATCTCATCTCCATTTTTGAGGCTCAAGATATCGAAAGCTGTGCCTTGATAAATGGCCTGTTCGCCGATCGTCGTGTAATCAGTCAGACCGCTGAAGGATTCGCCATTGAAGCTCTTGATGTCTGCACTATCAAGACCATTAAGTATTAGTTCGTCGGTTCCACCACGAGCTTTGTAAATTCTACCAGAATCATATTGTGAACCTACCCATGAATATGCATCCAGATCATTATAAGTAAAAGTGTTGGCTTCAATATCACCATCAAATGTACTCCAGTCAAGAGCATCAATCATCGTTAATCTTTCATCAAAGTCTTCTATATTTTCCCTTATACCTCCGAAGACAGCATCAATATCTACATCAAAGTCCCAGTTACTGCGTCTATCAAAGAAGCTTTCCGCAGCATCGATCTTGTCGTTAAGATCGACAAGGAATCGATCTTCTGAGAGATCTAGTGTGTATGTTCCAAGGTCAACACTTTCTCCTGTCGTGGTATGGGTTGCATTGACTTGAGCTTCAACATTACCAAGTTTCATTGTTGAGAATGGGCCCCAACTCCAGCCAAAAATATCTGAGAAATCCAACCTATTATCATTTAAGAAATCACCATCATAATTGATTCTGATAGCACCATCTTCAAAGACTTCTTTTTTCGTGCCGTCGTGTGATGCATCATAAATACGGGTATAACCATAATCAAATAGACCCTCTACACTAAAGTCCCATGGCTTGATGCTGATGCTTAGATCAACATCGCGCGCTAGTGGGAGTTTGTTGAAAGCTTGCCGGTGAAAGCCTTGGCTAAATGGGTTGTGTGAACCACCTTCCTCGCCAGCTTCATGTTCACCATTTGTACGATCTTCTGGTAAATCCTGTTGGCCTTTTCTTGCTATCCAGTTTAGCCTTCCGAAGGAAAACCTATTTGATTTTCTTTCAAATTGGCCTTGATGATTGAATTCATCAGGTGATTCATCGCGATCTTGCTGATTTGCACTGGAAGAGAAACCTTTATGCTTGAATGAAGCAAATGGCTGTCTTAGGTGTCGGCCAACTGTATTTGGACCATGTTGATTGCCTGTAATCGGATCTTCCAGACTTGTGGAATAATGAACATTGAATGTTTCTTGCCTCTCAAAAGATAGTCTGCTATCGCGAGGATAATCTTTGGTTGTGTTGTTTGCATTTGAGGCGCCCTTAGCTTCGAGGTCAAAGGGCTGCTCTTGTTCAGTCATCTCGCCACTATTGGAGTAATAATGGCTTGAATGCCCCGCGCCAAGATGAGTGTTCTGACTGTCTATTGGCTTTGCTAAATTTAGTGATTCACTGATGAAGTCTCTGCGCTCTGATTGCTTGTTATTTGAGCGGATACTTCTGAAGAGCCGTTTCATGACTAGAGAAAAGGCTATGCCTTTTGAATGACTCAATCAATTTCGCTCAATGTCATGACTTTAGATGTGATCCAGAACTTTTTGAGCCGCGAACTTGCTCTCATTCAATCGTGACGTAGGTCACACCTTTATTTGTGCACACCGATTGATTAGAAGTGATTTGGATGGTGAATCTGATTATTCTAGATCAGTCTTGTGACTAATCCTATCAATAGCCTTGCTTTTCATCTTTCTATTTCGTTGCCGCTTACTTTTAGCCTCTGTAACCTGTGCTTGTAGTTGTCGCTGCAGTTGTTGTGACTGCTGATCAATAATGGCTATCGCTAGGTGGATTGGGACCCAACTGGCGTGATTGCGAGGGATACGGCATGCCTGGGAGAACCGCTTAAAAACGAAACGTCTACTTGCCCCCCCATCCCGATTCGGGGGCTCTTTTTTGTGTCCTTAGCAGCAAAAAATGCTTGTGCGATCCAGCCCCTGAGTGGTGCGAAAGGGTATTGCGGGGGCACTTAGAGACGATTGATCAAAAGGAGCAATTCTGCCTACTGACGCCTTATTTCTGCATGCTTAGACCTAGATCAGGAGTCCAAGGACGTAGACACCCTGAAAATCTGTCCTGGACTTGAGGGCATCCAACGCGGGTGCCCTTCTTCATGCCAGTGGTTTCTCTGCTTATCAAAAGCTATGCATGTCTTTGATCTGTCTGTGTTCGAACTCATCGATGGCATTGAGACAGGACACTGCTTTCTTAAAAAGGTTGAGACAACTTATGGCTAGCGGTGAAGAATGAAAACAAAAAATAATTACCGCCTCAGAGAAAAAAAAGTAAATAAGAAAAGCCCCGCTCTAGGGCTGGTCTTCACTAGCCAACAAGGGCAGCACATGATCACCCTTCTGTGGGCCATTCCTGGGGATACCGATAGAAGGGGTCTTAACACTGAGGAATTTGAGAGTCTTCTTCTGATCTTTCGTTAGTGCTACTTTTAATTCTTGATTATCATACCGACAAGCTCAATACTGACTACTGTAATCAAAAGAAAATAAATCCAACTTTTAATCCAAGGTTTTATGGCAACTTTAGCTGCACACCAAGATCCTACAGCGCCTCCCAGTGCTAATGCAATGCCAGGAACCAAGGCAATTTGACCTTCTAAAAAGAAGATAGGAATAGAGAGTATTGACGCAAAGAGTAGAAAGACGGCTTTTATCGGATTCGCTTCGGTGACATCCATCGAGCCAAGCATTACTAATGCAAGAATCATATACGTGGCAGAGTCTAAAACTATAAATCCAGTCCATAAGCCCACCAAAAAAATGCAGGGGAGCATAAAAATACTCTCTTTATTTTGACGAGATTCCCTTAAAAAAAGAAACCTCTTTGACCCAATAACAAGTACTGCCAACGCAGCAATTATCGCCATATTAATTGTTAGCTGTATTCTCTCATCGTTCAGATAGGTTGCAGCTCTTGCCCCTATAATTGCGCCTACGGCAAGCGGCGCAGATAGCGTGAAAGTTTTCCTCCAGGGGATAGACCCTGATTTTTGAAAGCTGATTACCGCTGACAAAGATCCGAGCAAGACTCCTAGTCGATTTGTCCCATTAGCAACCCCTGGCGGTACTCCTAGGAAAATCAGAAGAGGAAGTGTTATTGCTGATCCGCTACTTGCAAGTGTGTTGAGTGCACCAGCAAAAGCACCGCCTGCAAGCAATATTGATATCTCCCATGCATCCATTTCTCGAGCCCCAACATTCAGTACCAACTTCTGTTAGCAACTGACGGGTGTTTTGACAATGCATTCAATGGGGTTATGTCTCTAGCCCTGTAGCGTTTGGTCTATGGAGTTCGACCACCACTCAGAGGCTTTAAAGACTGCGCGCAGGAAGTCCGCGAAGCCTTAGCCGGCAAAACATCTGTTGCTTGTATGGGGGGGGCAGGTAGGCGTTTCGTTTGTAAGTGGGTTTCCCAGGCCCGCTGTATCCCTTGAAGACAGGCCATCTGATCCCTCACCACCATGCACAGAGGCTGAACCGTGAAGGGCATTTTGTTTGAACTCAGCTCTAGGGTAATTGAAAGATTCTTTTGTCTGTGTTCAAATTTCACCCGGCTCTCTTTGGCGGTTTCTTCGCATCAAGCCTGCTTTTTGGCATGTCCATAGACAGCACAGCGCTAAAGGCCGAAGAAACGCAATGTGCTCAGTCACTGCCTGCTGCCATTCACTGGCCTACCAAAGCCGTAACCCGGGTGAATGAAAACAATTATGCGCTTGCAGAAACTCAGGTCATCTTTGCTGACTACGTGAAAAAGATTGCCAAGAATACTTGCTCTGATGGAGTCGGTGTGTTCTGGCACATGAAGGGAGCCATGGATCCCAACGACCGAACGATCCTTCGCCCGAACTTTGACACGCTCTACTCCGCATTGGTTCTCGACCTCTCAAGACCAGCCACAATCTCAATGCCAGGAACGAAAGGGCGTTACCAAAGTGCACTTGTGGTCTCTGAAGAGCACTACATGCCGATGACAATCACCTCGCCAGGAGCATTCACACTGACCAAAGAAAACGTTGGTACGCCATATGCCCTGGTGATTTTCAGAACAGGCGTGAACATGCGCGATCCTGCCGATATGGTAAAAGCCTCAGCTCTGCAGGATCAATTGGGTGTCTACCAGACCAAACACGGATCGTATACCCCCACAAATAATTGGGACATGGATCAGATTCTTGCCATGCGTAAGAAAGTTCAGGAGGTTTTCGATCGTGAAGGATTTAAGTCAGAAGATATTTTTGGGAAGAAAGGCGAGCTCACAGCAGATCAGCATCGAGCTGGCGTCGCAATTGGCTGGGGTGGTCTACCCAAAGAGCAGGCTGTTTACCCCTTCTATATCCCAACATTTGAAGGACCCAATGTTCTCACCCTGAAGGATGTTCCTGTCGATGGTTTTTGGTCAATCACCGTTTACGACAAAGACGGATTCGTTCAAGGTAGTGCCTACAACATCAACAGTGCTTTCGCGAAAGCGAATGCTGATGGGGCTTATGTGATCCACTTTGGTGGCGAGCCTTCTCAGAGCAATTACCTGGGAATTTATCCAGGCTGGAATTTTGTACTGAGAATGTATCGACCTCAAAAAGCTTATTTTGATGGTAGTTGGCAGCTGCCAGAACTTGTACCAGTTAGATAGAAAATCCCTAAAAGCCAGCTGATATCTAGTTAGCTTCCTGCCCCTTGGCCTCTTGTTACTTGGCTGGATCTATACCTTCAACAACTTCAAGGGCCTGTCGTTTCAGGATCGACTGAGTATTGCGCTCTTTTTCTAGGCCTTGCTCAACCTGAATGACAGCGATGCGGTTTACAGGAACCCCGACGCGATCAGTGCCCTGAGGTTGTTCAACGAGCCCCTTGCATGAGCGTCAGAACCACTTTGACTATGGAGCTAAAAATCCCCTCAAAGACTCAAGGGAAAAATTGTTCTGGCTTTTAAACCACCAAGCTCTTGATGGAGCTCCGTAGTGTTCTCTCAAGTAGATGATTGCTTTGTTGATTGACGTAAAAACGACTTCGTCGATGCTGGCTACTGCGATACTTCCAAGCGCCCGCTCAGTAGCATCTTGTGCCTTGGCTTGGTTAGCGGCCTCCTTCCAGCTGCCTTCATAGCTTGGAGTGAATCTTGCTGCTTTTTGGCACGCAGATCTACCAGGCAACTGTCCTGATTCGATTTCCCTGATGTGCCCGCAATGATCAGCGAAGCCGTTTGCGTGGATCAGTAGCTCCTTAACATGATTGGCTACTTCATCTGAGTCGTTCGATAGTTGACTCGCAACCATTAGCGCTGATAGGCAATGGTGTTGTGTTTGGTTGCTGCCAGTCCATCCACGAGCAAGTAGGTCATGGGCATCTTTCAAGCTTGTTGGCTCTCCACTTTGCTTAGCAAGGCTCTCAAGGGGCTGCTCACCTTTATCCGCGTAGACCAGTTGATGGTTCGCGCCTGCTCGCTTCCTAGGTTTGATCCAGTTGATACAGGTGACTTCATTATCTTCTTCAACAAGGTTGTAGGGACCGGAACCTAACTCTCTTTTTTTAAGCCTTATCGATTTAACCAGAACATTGTTTTTCACTGCGACGTTCCATCTATAAGGCAATAGAGACGGCTCCTCTACTAAGCCGAACCCGTCTAGCAAAAGACCGTTACCTTGACCTGTGAACGGTAACCGGATTGAGATGTAGTCACTATCTACTTGCTTTACGTTAGGGAAGACCTCCAACAGGCCTGAAGATATTTTCAGTTGTGGTTCAGTAGTGAAGTCGATGCTCTCGCCCAGTTCGCCTGCATCTATTGCGCCTGCCTCGAGGCATAGTTTCACAGTGAGTGCTGCATCAAAGGCTTTAACCGGTTTGGCTAATGGATACCAGAGGTGAATGCCTCCACTGTGACTTGAGTGAATTACAAGGGGCTCTCTCAAGCCCATCAGTGCACATCTCTCAAACAGGATGTTGATTGCGTCATCTCCACGATCAGGGTGGTATGGAGAACGTGCCTGATCAATGTCAAAGGCAATCCATTGGGTAGTCCTAGAAGGGCGAATTGCAAGGTAAGAAGGTTCTTCTTTGGACAATCCCAGGTGATGAGAAAGCAGCTTTGCTGAAGGATGACCTGAACGAAATGCCTTGACTCCATTCACCTCAATCACATAGCCCCACCCAGGCGTAAATGCCTTTATGAACCACTCAGCTAGTGGGGAAGCCTTCGAGGGGGAAGTGTTGCTCATGGAGTCTTGAGATCGGAAGTGGTTAAGAACGATTTGACTCAATCCTTGCCAGAGCAGTAGGTCTCGATTCGCGAAGCATTGATCTCTGGCGTTGCGTCCAGTTGACATGTCTGATCTCAAGCAACTTGCAGTACTTGGTGATTCTGTTGATTGGAGTGACTCCTATCGTTTGGATATCACAGCCGAGAACCTTGCCAAGGATTACAAGCTAGAAACAGCAGATATCACGATTAACTTTGATCCTTTTCTGTTTAATGAGATCAAAGCATCGGATATCACCATTGGCGGCCAACTACCAATTGCTAATGCGGTACGCATCGATAATGATGTAGGGACCATCCGTATTGCTGCTGCAAGTCTTGGAGATCTTCGAGAGCCAGGACAACTCTATGGAGTTGATCCCTCTGGTGCTGGAGAGAACATCGGCACCGATGGTGCTGTTTTGGCATCGATCGATCTTGATTTCAATGAACTTAATCTTGCCGAACTCAACCAAAATTCAGATGGCAGCATTGACGATCTCAGCACACCACTGTTCTTTGGCTTGAGTGCCAATCAAGATGAAACAGTCTTCTCTAAAGCTTTAGATGATGAGACTGGTTTTGTGAATCGCGATATTAAGAGCTTGCGCGATCTTGGTGGTGATTTAGCTGTTGATGGAACCAAAGTCACCCTGTATGAGGCAACAATCAATCTAGAAGAACAAGGCGATGGTTTGATATTAAGTAGTGAACTAGATATTGGATCTTTAACTCAAAACAAACAAATTTGCTTCGTTCAGGTGACACCATCTCAACAACAAGCACCTGGACGAACGTTGGCAATATAGAAGCGCTCAACATTCAAGTTGCTGGAGTTGATAATGCCAATGCAGAGCTTCTAGAAAATCAAAGTTATTTTGAATACAAAGGCATCGACGCGAACGATATTGAGGTCACGCGTAACAGCCTCAACAGCGGCAGCTTTAGTCCAGACACAGGAGAATTTGACTCCACCGCTCAAGAATCTGGCCAGTTGCATGCAGCCATCAAGATCACTGGTGCTGCAGGCAATGTGGTGGATCTCGGTTTAGGCATTGCCAGCTTGCAAGCTGATGGATCAGATCTCTTCAGCAACCAAAAGGGCTCCAAAAACCTAATTACCTTCCAAGGCGATTTGAACTACGACGGGCGGGTCTCGATGAAAGATTTGGCCTATCTCAATGCTGGTGCTGCAAGGCAACAACAAGCCAGTGAGCATCCCGATGCAGTGGATGCCAATAGCGATGGTGTTGTTGATGCCAGTGTGGCGCGAGGAGTGGATGCCAACTTTGATGGCCAGATCTCGATGGCTGATTTAGCTGTTTTGGATGCCGATTGGGGCCAAAGCCTGCATCAACAACCAATCAATGGCGCCAATGGAACACAATCAAGCTTTACCGGTTCTGATCAAATCTCCTGGGATCAACTCGATAATCAAGGAACAACAGGCGATGCAACCTGGGATAACCAAGCGTTTAAAGATCAAAACGCCCTAGAAGCCGGCAATGATTTTGTTGAATCACTCGAATCATCAACCGCGGTTGGTGTGATTGGCATGAATGGCAACACTATTAACAGCGATGTTCCAGAAGGAGGAGAAGCCCCTCAGGATCAATTACTAACGGTGTAATCGCTTAAAGCAGCCATGAGCATTGGTGCCAGTGAAACAACAAACGAATGCTTTTTCCAGCCAACAACGATTGGCTTGGGATTGAGATGTAGCTGCCTTTTAGAAAGCCGCTCATGACGTCGTCAAGCCATACGAAGAAAGCTTGAACAGATATTCATTGTGGTAAATCATCTTCCTTACTTAGCGTCTCTTGCTGACTGAGAATGCTGGGATGTTTTTTTGGTAGGCCATCCGGTCTGCAAGGCGAAACCCGACCCTCCTGTGCCTTACCGCAGGGGGGTCTTTTGGACTGAGAAGCCTGGTATCGCGTAGCAAATGCGACGCCATACTGAGAGCCCTGGTCGCTCGAGGAACGGGCCATAGGTAGCCTGACAATTGTCAGGGTGTTCCTGAGCCTTTTTTCCATAAGAAAGGACCTCGCCACGCACGACTCCATCTACATCCCCATTGAGAAGCGTCGTAGCGTCGGTGTCCCGGCCAGGATCTGACATGCGCTTCCTACTGATCGCAGCTGCAACGTTGATGCTGACCTTGGCGCCTGGCATAAGGGCTTGGTCTTCTTCTGAAGAAGATCCATGGATGCGGGGAACTGTTCAGTGGAGCAAGCCAATAAAAAAAAACCGCACTTGGCGGGGAGTTGATGGTTTTGTCGGGGGATTGATCGCGCACAACACTTCGCGCCCTGCTTTTCCCATCTAGGGTTTTGTATAGCTTTCAGCTGTAGCTTCAGGCACCCCGACTGATGTTCAGCAAACACGCCTAACGGTGGGCTGGTTGAGGCTCTGGTTAAACCGAGCATCACAGCCTTTACTGCTCAGGCAGTCAGGAAAATCAGTACCTTGACCTGTTCTGCATCTGGAAGTTGCGGTTCTGATCCATTAGACGCTGGGCTTGATTGCGCTGTTGCTGCTGCATCTGTTGGCTACGCATTCTCATGTTGATCGAGTTGTAAGAGGGATTTGAATACATGCTTACAGCCTCCACAGCAGCTGGCAGCGATAACGCAAGAGCAGAGAGACCAGTAAGAAAAATCTTTTGAATCATTGGTTTGAAGTGAGGTGTGGAGGTCATCCCTCCTGGACCTCTTCACCATCTCTGAATCAGTCAGGAACTACATCACCTAAACGGGGGAAATCGTTCTGGGCTTATTCCCCCATGTGGGGGATGTTAAAAATGACTCTCCACGGGAAGCTGCGCTTGAACACTTAGTTTCAGCTGAACGATGGATGAGAAACAACAACTACTCAGCTCCTTCGAGAAATTTAAAGATGAGATTTTAGAAAAACTAAATTGCGACACCACAACGGAGCTGTTATCTGAGCAGGAGAAAGTACGTCTTGCCCACGCTTATCTAGACATCGTCTCAGAAAGCTGATGAAACTGACCTGGGGGAAAAGTCTTTCAGACCTACTTACCCCACGATGCAATGTCTGATCGCAAAGACAGCTGCTTGAGTTCGATCACGCACACCGAGCTTGCTGATGATTGTGCTCACATGGCTTTTGACGGTTTAGGTCTACGGATCGGGGAGATCACTAGCCGTGGCCCTGAACATTTAGTTGGTGGGGAGCTAATCATTTGTTCAACGCCTACCTGGCGGCCAAAGAGTGAGCACAGTGAGCGGACACTGCCGGTACCTGACTGGTGCAAGGCAATCCCAGAGGGCGGCTTCTTGGCAAGAACAAGTTTGAACAATTGGATCAAGCGAGCATCAGGCTCTGAAGATCTCTCATCAACCGCTATGCGCCAATGACAAACCACACTGCAATCAGCACCACCATCACTCTTTTCGGTATCACTAACTTTTGTTGCATTAGATACTTTGAAACCAGGATTGTTTGTGGATAAAAATAGTTATTCTCGGCAAAGCTCTCATCTCCCACCCAAGCTTCTTCATTACAAGACCTCTTACTCTTTTGCAGGAAGCTTTTGAACTAAATTCCCGCAACGTTCACCAAAAGACTTCAGCCAGACACAGGTATTTAGCCTACTCAATCGCCTCAGCAAGGAAACTATCTGAAGTAGAATGGAATTATATCAATGCATAGCGAGCAGACCATGACCAATCAATCATGGGATCAATACGGAAAAGAGCGCGGACTACTAGAACCTCGCAGCCTATTTGGGGCGAACTTCAATATTGTTGATCAGCACAAGTTTGAACAAGCTATTCAGCTACTGCGTGAAAGTACTGGCGATCTGCCAATGTTCGCTGCAGACAATGTCATCACTTGGAATAAGAATCTCTCCTTCATGCACGACGAATTCTTCGTCCAAATCCTTAGTGGCCACGACTCTGATTTCATAGAACAATCCACAATCTGGCGACTTTATGTTCTGATCTACTTCGCCGAGTCTTGCCAAGACCTCCCAGGGGATTTTGTCGAGCTTGGCTGCAACAAGGGCTCTACAGCTAAACGCCTTACTGAACGAGTGGACTTCCAAAAATTGGGCAAGCGTTACTGGCTCTTCGACTTATTCGAGTGGAAGCAAGGAAATGCACACACCTACTTGCCAGAACATGACGACCCAAACATGCATTTAAACGTGCTAAATCGCTTCGCAGATCAACCCTGGGTGAACGTAATCAAGGGCTCAGTACCCGACTCTTTCGACCAAGGTTTTCCAGATTGCATTGCTTTCGCCCATATCGACATGAATGCCCCAGAGCCAGAAGCGGGTGCTCTTGCCAAGGTCCTGCCTTTACTCAGCCCCGGCGGAATCATCATTTTTGATGATTATGGTTGGTGGGGTTATTCACGTCAAAAGAAAATTTTAGATCCCATTGCAGATCAGCACAATCTAAGCATCCTAGAACTTCCGACCGGACAAGGAATTCTGCTAAAGAGGTGAAAGCGGAGGCAGAACACCTTGCATCGAGTGCGACTAACTCAAGTGGTCCGAAGATCCGTTCGAGGTAGGCGCGGATTTCTGGTGAGTCTTCTTGTGCTGGTGTGGATGCTGCGAAGGCATCTCGAGTTTCCTGCTGCATTAGCGGCATTTGGCAATCGAAAAGGTCGAATTCCCTTGCGAGATGCAATTTGCTTGCTCAGGTAAGTCTCCAAAGAGCCTTCCTTTGCAGTCGCTGGTTGTCTCAGCAATTCAACAGACAACTCTTGTTCTGTATTGATGGAGTGTTCGACGGAACCGCGGGTCAGGGTCTCTGAGAAGCGCAACTGATTCAAAACCACCTTAACGACGCGATCAGGTGAATTAGAACGCGCTCGGAAAGTTGTGTGCTGAACGGCCAGCAGGTTCGCTGCTCAGCACACCCTCAGCACACAGCTGGATATTCGATTCGCTGAGATTCAAGTCGGGGCGACAGGATTCGAACCTGCGACCTAGTGCTCCCAAAGCACCTCTCTATTTGTGTTGGACACTAAAGATCGTAGTCATAAAGCAAGTTGTAGACTGCACTGTATTGTGAGCAACTGCGGTCAACTGCGAGTGAATTCCCCCTCTTACCCCCGGCTAGGGGTAAAAATGAACGGGTGCTATGTGCACGGGTGCTATCGGCCTTTCGTTTGCCCCTGATGCCTAGAACAGCGTCAAAGGACACCCCTCAATGGGTGAAGGATTTCCGTCGAGCCATCAAGGCACAGTGTCCTGTTGGTTGGCTTGTTGTCGAGCACAACGGCAGTGTCAAGCTCGAGGTTCATGACCCAACGCTCGGTAAAAAGCAGACGTTGAAGCTGCCTTTCCAATGGGACGAATCGCAATGGGCTGATGCTTTGCTACGGATTCGCGTCATTGCTAAGGCTTATGCCTCAGGTGGTCTTGACCTCAGGGGAGCTGCAAAACTTTCAGAGAGAGCTAGCAGTCGTCACAACACTGATTGGCAAGCGGCCGTTATTGCCTTTCGAGAACATCGCACTCGCGTGGCGGATCGAACTTGGGATAAGAAATACAAGCCTGTTCTGTCTTCTGCTCTAAAAGTACTTTCAGCCACAAAATCCCCAACCAATGGTTCTGACCTTTGCGACATTGCTTTGAAGCAGTGGTTTCTAGGAACGCGTCAACGTCAGATCATGCGTCAGAACCTGTTTGCTTTTCTACGTTTCTGCGTGCAGCGACGCAATTTCAAAGTTTGTTGGCTGCCACCAGAGACGATTGAAGGAGAAGCCATTAACCAAAAGCGAGATGGCTATCCAATGACAGATCTGCAAATTCTGCGTCTGTTGGATGCGCTGCCACAAACCAACATTGGTAATCGCTGGCGTTTTGCCATTCAACTGATGGCGGTTTACGGCTGTAGGCCCGAGGATCTCCGCCACATCAAAACCAAGCGAGCTGGGAGTGAATTGTGGTCTGACTATGAGAAATCACAGGGAGGGACGAAAGGCAAGCGAACAGATAAGCGTCGCCTCTACCCACTGCTAGTCAATGACGTTGATGGCTCAGTTGATTGGAACCTTCAGCAGCGGATTCATATAAGAGAAGATCTACCGAGCTTGGGCCAACCAGGCAAGGCCGGTGAAGCTGTTGGTACCTACTTAAGGAGACAGCCAATGTGGCAGTCGATTGCAGCGGAAGCAGAAGCTGAGGGCGAAAAATTAACGCCTTACTCATTTCGTCATCGCTATAGCGCAGCAGGACATGCCAGAGGTTTACAACCAAAGCAAATGGCAGATGCGATGGGCCATAGCTTGGAAGTGCATATGGGTAGCTATGCCAGGTTTATGACTCGCGATCTGGCTGATCCTTTTGTTGCGGTGAATGGCTCGAATGCAAAGGAGAAGAAAGTGAAGAGACGAAGGCTTAAAACATGAAAGCCCACTACTAAAGACGAAAGACAGCCGACCTAACTTGATCCCAGCAGCACCCAGCAGATGCCACGCAGAAGAACGGCACTTGCTATTTCCCTATCGCTGCTGCCATTGGCTCAACCAGTGCTCCTGACACTGGTTGAGCTGTCTGTTGCTGGCGTCCATCAGCAGCCAGCCGGCCTGCCAGATGTGGGTCTTTATTCGACAGCAGCAGCAGCCTCCACGCCAGGCCACATTGCTGCGAACTCTGCATCTGACACCACAGCCGTGACCTCGAATTGGATGCCATAGCCCTTAATCCAAGGGCCGAGGTGGGCCCAAACCTTGCCGATATCGCTAGCTACTGCGATGGCAACCCCACTGCCACTCACGGGTTCGCAGACGCGATATTTCAGTTCAAAGCCCTCGAATTTGTCGCCAGGCCCTCCTGCATTGATGTAGTCCGCAAATCCAGGGCACGAATCCCAGGCCCCTTCAACAGTGGGGAAAGTCCAGACAATCAGGTAATGCTGCACTGAGTTGAGGCAAAGCATCTTCTGCTTAGCAACGGAACACTTGTGTGTCTTGGGATAGTCCCGATGTCCTGAACACCGGAGATTTCAGCAAGGAGGAGTGCTCTGATTACCAGCGGGGCTGGCACTGCTCACCAGTCGTTCGAGTATGCGACTACCCCAATGGCATTTAGGAGCAGCTTTGGCGTGATGGCGATAACGCTGGCAGAAACGCTCATAGCGCCTGGCACAACCATCCAGAGTGGCCGAGAGCTTTAAAAAGGCAGGGCTCCATTCACTTATGCCGTCTGCCTTCAATCTGCTGTAGTGGCCATAATTGGAATAGGGGTCATCAAAGCCTTTCCTTACCCCAGCCGCTTTGGGGTTGGCATGGATAGCTCTGAGCGTATTCAACATTCGCTGGTGATCTTTTGGGTGGATCGGTAAGGCAACAACTTTTTAGTACTTAACTAAAGAGGGCTTGAAGTTTCTTTAATTGAAGCTAGTGTAATTTTAAATTAAAATGGCCCCTTGCGTGAAGACTGTTCTTGAGGTTGGAGAAAAGCTTGTCAAGAAATCGCCTGCAAACCATCAAAGAGGTATTGAGACTGTTGGAGGGATGCTTTATCTGACCACAGCAAGATTGATTTTTGAGTCACATGCGCTCAACATTCAAGCAGGGGTAACCACCGTTTCAATTTCTGAAATCAATAGGCTAAGAAAGGATTGGACAAAATTCTTAAACGTTATCCCTATCTTTCCCAACACTCTAGCCGTGACTTCTAGTTCAGGTCATGAAGATAAATTCATTCTGTTGAGAAGAACTCCTTGGATCTATGAAATCAATAAATTAAAAGAGGGACAGAACTAAGGCCCCTAACTATTTCCTCACTCCTAACCCACATAACTTGTCGAATTAAGCTACAGCGCTCACAACAGCACTGGGGTTGTTCTGCTTTAAAGCAACCCTTGCGCTTCCTATCAGTAGATGAATAGCTTGAGCAACAAGATCTGTTCTTTGGATATTTTCCTGATCGATGTCCTCACGGATCAAGGCATATCCCTGTTGAAAAGTCCTTTGAGAGGTGCGCAGCGGAGTTAGCCAAATACGCCGCCACTAATGCTTAGGGCGGTGATGGACCTACCAGTTTTGCGCTGAAATCCTCTTCACTGCCAACCAATAGCACAACAGGCTGAGCCAAGCCTTCACATGCCAAAACCCAGTCATGGAAGCGCAACTTGCCTGATTGATTGACGCAGGTGATTGGCAGGGCCCCAGCTACTTCTTTGCCCTTGTTTCAAGCATTAATCACAGGCGCATAAGAAAAGGGCGCCCTCATCGAGTAGCACCAAACGACAAACTGTGTGGGGAGTTTCGCCGTTCTATTCTACTCCTCGGTCTGTACAACCCAGAATCAATAATGAGTAAAATTTCTCATCTCGACCAAGTAAAGGGGTAGCTATTAGATAAGTGGTTCGCTTTTCAGGGCATGGACACACCTGCTGTTATTGTCATGGGGATCAGTTTTGTGCTTGCACTAGTGGGGCTGCGAGAGCTGCTTAAGGAACTGAAGCCCGCAAAGCCTCAAAAAGTTCACTGATGCCAATGTCCACTGGAAGAGGACATTGCTAGCCACTGTGTGGGAAAAGCGGAAAGGGGCAATTCTTCCTACTGACACCTTCTACCTGCTTGCTTAGACCTAGATCAGGAGTCTGAGGACGTAGAAACCCTAAAAACCTGTCCTGGGCTTGAGGGCATCCAACGCGGGTGCCCTTCTTCATGTCAGTTATTTGTGCTACTTGGAGAGAAAACGCAATGTTATTGATGCTTGTGAACAAACTCACTGTTGGCATTGAGCCAGGTCACTGCGTTTTTAAAGAGGTTGAGTGAATCTACCGATAGCGGTGAAGGATGAACACAAAAAGTCGCCACCGCTTTAGGGGGAGAAAACAAATAAGAAAAGCCCCGCATCATGGCGGGGCTTTTTGTTGATTCACTGCTATGATAAGTTCTTAGATCAACAATCGATCTGAGAAGAGCAACTCAAGGTATTCATCGCCAAAGTTCAAGCAGATAGCTCACTACAGGAACAACTTAAAGCAGAAGGTGCTGATGTTGTTGCTATTGCTAAGACTGCTGGGTTCGCGATTACAACAGAAGACTTAAAAGAGCATCGCAAAACCCTGCCTGATGAAGAGCTGGAGAGCGTGGCTGGGGGGCATCACGGGGGCTGGACAGTGTGATTCTTGCCTGTTCCCGCCCCGCTTAAAGTTTGTGGTGGTTAGTCGTGGAGTTGGTAGTACCGCTGGGTCCGCCTAGACACTCAAAGCCCTTGCATTAGCAGAGACTTTTATTTCTTTGAATACCTCAATATTCGCTTAAAACGAGATCCGATACCAGGCACGAATGAGATCATTTGCTGTTTTACTTTGGTCACTTTAGAGCTGGCCAATAAACTCCAGACACTTGAGGCGCAGCAAAGCAAATTTCTTCAATTCTTATCTCTACCGATACATCTATCTCCTCAAAGGAACCAGTAAAGACTTCGCTCTTTATCGCCATCTCTAATTCCATTTGTTTTTCTAAATCTAACCGGAATCTGATGCCAATCCTTAGGAATCTGGTTCAGGCGAATATCCCAAGCCATGGCAATCGATATTATCTATTTGCATCCGATTTGGTTGAAAAATTCAATTAATCCCTCATAAGTATTCTGATGAGCTATAGGCCTTGGCTTTTGATAAAGCAACGGAAGGTAAGGTTGATTCTTGGTTGAAGCACTCTCTTTCGTCTCGGCAACGCATGTAGCCATTCTTTTTGACATTGAGGGTGCATAATCAACAGATCGCCGCCCTGCAAATGAAGCACTTCCCGCAACGGTTGATGGCGATGCTTTAAACAGAAATCCCTTGTTGCTCCCAGTGACAAGGAAGCGATCTGTGTGTTTGGTTCAATCTCAGCTTCATCATCCGCATGCCAACCCATGCGGTCGTTGCCATTGCGATAGAGATTCAGTAAACAACCGTTGAAGTTTTCCTTGCAGGCCGCATTCACTTGCCTGAGCAAGGGATAGAGCCAATCAGGCAATCCTTCGCCGCGATGGCTTACACCGCTGTAGTGATAGTTGACCCCCTCAGCTGCCATGAATGCCGTCAGTCGTGGGACAACATGATGACGTCCGTAGACTCGAACAACCGGTTGCTCCCAAGCCACACCGTCTTGTAGTCGATGCAGCCAGGATCGAGCATCAGCGCAGTTCAACCAATTGGCCATCCACGTCCAGGGGCGAGCTTCTGCCCAATCGTGTCTTTGTGATGGCTGTGCCATAGAGCTCCTAGCCAACACCATTGAACAGAACCATGTTGGCTTTATAGATGGCGGAGAGTAGTCACAGATGCCAGTGTTGAGTCATAGCTGAAACACTCCGCGGGTGACCACGACCAAGCAAAACCAACCCGCTTTGATTCAGGCATTAATGAAGCCTGAGGCTTATCCACATCCGGTGATGGTTGTGGAGCTTGTCGAGACCCACATTTCCTGGGTGCTTCTGACCGGTTCCTATGTTTACAAAGTCAAAAAAGCTGCGCATTTTGACTTTGTAGACGCCACCACACTCAAGCAACGCCTTCATTTTTGCCAAGAGGAGCTGCGCCTAAATCGTCGCTTGGCTCCAGACCTTTATCTAGGTGTGACCCGGATTCTCGAATCAGTTGATGGCGCCATAGTTCTCGATGAAAACTTTGTATCGAATGATCCATCCACAAAGGGTGTGGTTGAGGTTGCTGTGAAGATGCGTCAATTTCCTGCCTCTCGTCTTCTCAGTGTTTATCTGAGTGATGGGGTTTTGAAGACTGAATCCCTAAAAAGACTTGCTTTCGATCTTGCAGAGTTTCATCTCAGTGTCGACAAGGCTGCTTCAGATGGCGGTTTTGGTGGATTTGAAGCGGTGACTAACCCTGTGCATGCGAATTTGCGTATTTTGGATCAGTTGAAACTTCCTGAGCCATTAGAGCTTTGGCTTGAGCAGCATCGAGCTTGGATCAAGAGGATTCAGCCAGAACTGGCTTTTCGTTTTAAACAACGACTCAACGCAGGAGCTATACGCGAATGCCATGGCGATCTTCATGTCGGCAATATACACTTAAACAACGATGAACGTTTAGAAGTCTTTGATGCCATTGATTTTAATCCAAGTCTTCGTTGGATCGATCCGATTAGTGAAATGGCATTTCTAGTGATGGATTTTGAGGTGCACGATCATCAGGATGATGCCATGGTGATACTCAACGAATGGCTTGAGCACACCGGCGATTACAAGACTCTTGATCTTTGGCCTTGGTATTCGGCTTACCGAGCGCTTGTGCGCGCCAAAGTGAGTGGCCTGCAATGGCAGCAACTCTGCTCCCAGAGTCAGCATCACTCTGTTGATCAGCAACATCTTCAAAGGCTGCTTAAGGATCTCAACCTCTACATTCAGCGGGCAAGAGAGGTCCAGCAAACAAAATCAGCCGGTATTGTGCTGATGCATGGACTCAGCGGTAGTGGTAAATCCTTTTTGAGTGAGCAGCTCTATCAGCAGTTGCCAGCAGTACGATTGCGTTCAGATGTTGAACGTCAGCGTGCTTTCGGTCGCCGACCGCTGCACAAGCTGCTTGGCTTTGAAAAAGGAACGATGGCAAGTGGTGGCATTGCACCACTTTTTCAAGGAGACCCTTATCGACCTGAGGTCACCCAGTGGTTGTTTGATCAATGCCTACCGGCATTAACTCAAAGTTGCTTGAGCAGTGGTTACACCACAATTGTGGATGCCACCTTCTTGCGCGAACGAGAACGACAGCGAATGTTTGCATTGGCGCATCAGCAAGGATGCCCGATTGCCATCGTGGCCTGTGAATGTAGTGATTTCACAGCTCAGCAGCGGTTCGCTACAAGGATGGGGATTGGAACTGACCCCTCTGAGGCAGATTTAGGCGTGCGTGAACTGCAGAAAGCGTGGATTGAACCTCTAACCACCTATGAGCAAGATCTGACGGTTAGGTTTACAGAAAAAACTTCTATCAGCATTGGCCTAGAACGTTTGCGTGTTTTGCTGAATCCTTAGTGCATCCGATACGCATGACTTTTGTAGATGAATTTATAGAAACTTGCTTTCTCTTTTGGTTGCTTTTATTTTGCTAATTATGATTATTTTGACAATATTTCAGTCACGCAAACTTACTCTTTGATAGCAGAACCATAGCCAGTGCTGAAACAGTAGATTTCGATGTGACCGCCATAGAGTTAGAGGGCTGTCTGGATCAAAGTTTTCAGGGGGCTGAACATCGCCTCTCGCTTGATCTCGTTCCATCTCTGTTAACAGGCGACCCGCGTTGTACTCCGGATGCCCAAGATGAACAAGTTGGCGTTGATCGGTGGTCTCAAAGATCGTGTAGCCAACCTTCTCACCATGCGCCAGTAAACGTAGACGTCCCTGTCGCTGTGCTGCTTCCATTGCGCCATCAGGCAACCCGGCATGGCGACTCTGCGGACACACAAATCGATCGTCTTGCGTGCCCATCAGGGCATGGCCAGGAACCAAGCTGCGCATCGGGAACACCCCAAACAACTTTTTGCTAAAAGACTTTTTATCGACACCTTCGAGATAGGCCATGGCAAAACCAGCCCAGCACAAGCCAAGCGTGTTTGCACAGTTCTGCCGTGCCTCTTCGATGATTTTTACTAGCTCTTGCCAGTAGTTCACCTCCTCAAATGGCAGATGTTCAACTGGGGCTCCAGTGATGATCAAACCATCAAGAGGATTGGGTTCCATCGCTTCCTCCCAGCTCACATAGAGATTATCGAGATGAGCAAGGTCCCATGTTTTATAGCTATGGCTACGTAGCCTTATCCAGATCGGTTCGATCTGTAGAGGTGAAAGCCCTAGGGGATGCAGCAGATTGAATTCATACTGCTTGCCCAGGGGCATGATGTTGAGGATTCCGATTCTTAATGGCCGGATGTCCTGACGTTCTGCAAGTTCCGGCTCGATCCATGAGATCCGGTTCTTCTCCACCGCGGCGATCTTGTGATAACTGCGTGGCAGGATCAGCGCCATCGATGCCTCCAGTCTCAGCTGATGGCCGCTAGGGCCTGTTCAAAATCAGCCTTGATGTCTTCGATGTGTTCAAGGCCAACAGATACCCTAACCATTGTGGGAGTGACTCCTGCAGATTCCTGCTCTTGAGCAGAAAGTTGTTGATGCGTGGTGGATGCAGGATGAATCACCAAGGTCTTGGCATCACCAACATTGGCGAGATGGCTAGCTAATTCAAGACCATTGATGAAGCTCACGGCATCATCAAAGCCTCCTTTAAGGGAGAACATCAGCATGCATCCCATGCCTCGATTCGTTAGGTATGTTTTGGCTTGTGCGTGGTATGGGTCATTTTTCAGGCCGGGATAGTTGACACTGGCAACCTTGGGATGATCCTGCAGCCATGTAGCAAGAGCCATGGCATTGGATGCATGGCGTTCCACTCTTAAACTCAATGTTTCGAGCCCTTGCAAAAGTAGGAATGAATTGAATGGACTAAGAGCTGCTCCCCAGTCACGCAGTCCCTCAACTCGAGCTCGCAGTGCAAAGGCCACATTGCGATTGCTTGGAACGCCGAGCATGGAGCAGATGTCGCTGCCGAACCCGAAAGCATCCCAGTGCACCAGACCGTGATATGCCGCGCTTGGCTCACTCATCAGTGGGAATTTGCCATTGCCCCAGTTAAAGGTGCCAGCATCCACAAGCACTCCACCAAGGCTGGTGCCATGGCCTCCAATCCATTTGGTGGCACTTTCCACCACCACATCAGCACCATGCTCTATGGGCCGAAGCAAAGCACCAGCTGCTCCAAGGGTGTTGTCAACAATTAATGGGATTCCCATGTCTTTTGCTAAGCCTGAAAGGCCTTTAAAGTCAGGGATATTGAAGCGAGGGTTTCCCATCGACTCCACATAAATTGCTTTTGTGTTGGCATCGATTTCAGTGGCAAAGCTATCAACATCATCACCATCTGCAAACTTCACATCAATGCCAAGGCGGGGAAACTGCACCTTGAATTGATTGTAGGTTCCTCCATACAAGAAGGATGTTGAGACAAGATTGTCACCAGCCTGCATGCAATTTGTAATTGCCAGGAACTGGGCGGATTGTCCGGAAGCTGTCGCTACAGCAGCAATCCCTCCCTCAAGAGCCGCAACACGCTTTTCAAACACATCCGTCGTGGGGTTCATCAGACGGGTGTAAATGTTGCCGAATTCTTTAAGACCAAACAGGTTGGCACCATGTTCAGCGTCATTAAAGACATACGAACTGGTTTGATAAATGGGTACAGCCCGTGAGTTCGTGACAGGATCAGCTACCTGGCCGGCATGAAGCTGGAGGGTTTCGAAGCGATGTGAAGTCAACTACACGTAAACAGGAAGGTCCCTTCTTTCTAGCAACTTAGTCTCAGGCGCGGTTCCAGTCGTCAGGTGGAGCAGCTTTATCTGTCTTGGCTAATGATGGCAGTGTTTCGCGAATCAAGGGCACCAATTCGGCCCTCACTTCTTGGCGGAAGCCTTCGACCACAGAGGCATTGAGTATGGGATAGCTCTGATCAGCTGCAGTGTCTTCTTCTCTTAATTGGCGCCATTTTGTTGGCTCTTGAGCTTTGAGAGCGTTGAGGGGGGCCTGGAAGT
Source organism: Prochlorococcus sp. MIT 1327 (assembly GCF_047304785.1). Taxonomy (NCBI): domain Bacteria; kingdom Bacillati; phylum Cyanobacteriota; class Cyanophyceae; order Synechococcales; family Prochlorococcaceae; genus Prochlorococcus; species Prochlorococcus sp. MIT 1327. Next base: position 1,691,335 of record NZ_CP138972.1, on the reverse strand, counting down.
CAAAACTCACCACAAGGCCCTGCTCATCAGCAAGCTTTGATGCACGGTTAGCAATCGATTCACGTACAGCATCGAACTTCTTGGCCTTTAGGGTGTCTGGTAGGCCGAGAACAGGTTCGTAATAGTCGAGAGCTCGCAATTCTTCTTCCAGCAGGATCGGCCACGCACCACGAGCGTTCTCTTCAAGTGCGAGAGCTAACTCTGCTTCATTCATGGCCTGGAGATAGAAGCGGAGCCTGCGGTAATAAGACTTGTCCTCAGTGGCTTTTTTGGCTGCAGCCTTGCCAGTAACGATTGCTGGCAGAGCGGCTTCAGCCTTTCTTAGGAACTGGCGGTCCTCTCGCTCCAAGTTCATTGCACCCCAACGCTGCCGGTAGTCCCATAGCTCCGCATAGCGGGCTACGTCCTCGCTGGACCAGCCAAGTTCTTTGAGCTCATCAGCTCGGTGAGTGGATTCCTTGGCCACGCGAGGGTTTCATGTAATGGACGGCAGCGTAAGCGGCGGCGGGTTGATCAGTGCCATCGAGCCTTTGTTGGTTAGTTCCGGTAGCGTCATCTTTGCCTTTGAGTTGGTTGTCATGAGGAAACGCCACCTCGCTCTAATGCTTTTCAGCGCTGGGGTTTTAAGCCTCATGGGTAGCTTGGCTTTGAAGTCACTAAGTACCACGAATGTTTTTGTGGCGGAACGCCAATCCGCATCAAAAAGTCCGATTCTGCCAAGCGATGCCGATCGGCCACGTATGGCTGATGGACGTCATTACCCCATCGTTCCAGATGATCCGATCAAGCTTGCGGATCTTCTTCAAGAGGTAGAAGAAGCGCTGCTTCAACCATCAACACCTGAAGAAGATCTCCCAAGCCTTGGCCATCAACAACAGCTCATCTACCGGGTGTTGTCTAAGGATCTACCCACTTCTAATAAGGTGCTGGCTCACTTGCCGAGCCGTTGGCGTCATGTGGCTGAACGGCATTTAGTCGCAAGGCGTGAGTTTCTTGCGATGCACAGGAGATCCTTTAGACCTCGCTTAATGCCGGCCTGGAGAATCATTCCGCCCGAGCCTGCAGAGAAGTTATTGAGCTATTACCGCAAAGCAGAAAGTTCAACTGGTATCGATTGGGAAGTTTTGGCGGCAGTGAACCTTGTTGAGACAGGAATGGGCCGCATCGATGGTGTCTCTGTAGCTAATGCTCAAGGACCGATGCAGTTTTTGCCAACAACTTGGCAAGAGAATGGTATTGGAGAAGGGGACATCCGTGACCCCCATGACGCGATTCAGGCAGCCGCGCGCTATCTAGTACGCCGCGGCGGGCTGCAAGATATCCGTAAAGGGTTGTGGGGATATAACAATAGCGACCATTACGGAAGGGCCGTGCTCGAATACACAGCCTTATTGAAGGAAGATCCGCGCGCATTCACTGGCCTTTATCATTGGGAAATTCACTTTGACATTGATGCTGGGGATTTATGGCTGCCTGTTGGTTATAATCAAAACAAGCCAATTCCTGTGTCTACCTATTTAAGGAAGTTTCCAGCAAGTAGCCCAAGATAACCACTTTGATCAATTCATAATTGTCAGGAGGATGATCAATGGCTAACATAGTATGAACTAGGCCATGAATACTCAATAGCTTTTAATCCCCGCACATGGAGTATCGCTATAACCTTTGGCGATCTAAAGTTATTTGGTTTGACAACTTGTTGACGATGAGATGTCTTTTGTAGGTGGTTCTTGAATTCTGTGATCAATCAATTTAGGGAACTTGCTCTTTGCAGTAAATGTTATTTGGTTGATCTGGAACTAGTAGGTTATGGTTGATATCTCTCCTTCAAGAAAGATTGACTATAAAGTTTAAGCTATAGCCTTGCGGCCCTTTTCTGTGATTTTTTTGACCCTAATATTAAAACACTAAAGACAACCAGTGCCGCGATGATGTTGTAGACGATCAAGAAGATAGGAAAGGTTAGCTCTAGGCTATTGGTGCAGAGAAGTATCGCTATAATTAGTAGTTGGAATCCCAGTCCAAAGATTGAGATTAAGCTCATAATCCAGTTTGGGATTGGGCGAGATCTTGAGTTGGTTATTTGATTGCCCTTGAACATTGTGTCGATAATCCAGTCTTGCCAACCGTAAAAAATTAGATATAGCTTATGAAGCATAAATAACACTCTTGGGTTCTCTTGAGGGTAAGGAACCGGAGAAGTCACTTCGGATATACGGCTTGTTTTATCCCCGGATGCCTGATGCCTTTTAATCACATAAAAATAATTAAATATTGTCCCTTGCAGTTGAAATGAGATCCAGGTAAGCGCAATTTTCCAAACAGGTATCATCAGCGGGATGCCAATCGCAAACAACACAAGCCCGTTCAGAATTAAATCATTTATTGAGTCCAAGTATCTACCAGTATGTGATGGTCGATTTCTTGCGCGAGCCATTTCACCATCTGCCGCATCAAGCAAGCTTTTTAATATCAGCAGTGAGCCTGCAAGTGTAAGTGCATAACGATTAAAAATTAGCAGTACACTAACTAGGCCTACTGCGGTAAATAGCCATGTTAATGTGATAGCGCCTATCGATGTAGGCAGCAGTCGTTTTACCAGCCATATTGCCCCTGGACGTGCATAATCTGACAGGTCCCAAAACTTATGTTCAGGGGGGAGTTTTGGCATTACAGTAGTGTTATTGTTGGCTTAGTAGAAATCGCAATAGTTTTACGATCAAGACTTGTCAATCTTTGATTGTGGATTTGAGATACATGCTGCATGTTTTCGCTTCTGCTTTTTGATAATTCAGGGCCTATATATACACTTAATTAGGTCCTCTTGAACAAAGCTTAGCATTGTGATACTGAGGCAGGTGGTAGCTCAGTAGGTAGTCCTATCAGCTCGGCGCTCACTTCCCACAGCGACTTGGCCAGATTGTTGTCCTGTGCTTCCTTGCTTACATTTGCTTCTTCAAAACGGTGCTGCCCTGGACCGTCAAGCCGATTGCTTCGATAGCTAAATGGAGATGTGTTTAACGATTGATCTGTCGCAAGTCTCGACAGTAGAGACCCCGCATTTTCTGCTGATTCGCTAATGCGCAACAGATCTCGCACCACTAGTGAAAAGACCCGCTGACCCCATTCGTTGTAGCGCCGACTGTAGCGAAAGAAGCCTCCTGAGCTGCGAGGTATCACTAGTCCTGGTGCCCATGCCAGCACTGGTATCTGTATGGAACGCAAACTCAGTCGTCTTGCCAATTCCCGAGCAAACAGTACGTTGCAAAGCTTGCTGTCTTTGTAGGCCTTGTCTGCATTAAAGCTTGAACTGCCATCAATCATCTCAAAGCCGGCTCCGGTTTTGAGACCCGTCAAATCACCTAAGCCAGCAGGCTTGCCAAAGCGTCCGCCAGGAGAATTGGAGTCATGCACCTCGGAAGCTGTTACCACTACACGTGGGCTCATCCCTGCATCTAACAGCGGTAATAGGCGGATGCTCAAGGCCTGATGACCAAGATGATTCACCGCGATGGTGAGTTCGTAGTCCTGAGATGAGAGCTGCGCTTTTGCTGCACCAGTGTATTGAAGGCCAGCATTGAGGATCAAGGTATCGATTGGCTGGCCGATGCTCAATAGCTCATCAGCACACTGTTTGATGCTTTCCAAATCAGCTAAGTCCATGACAGGAGCTGAAACTGGGCTTCTCTCTTGCTGATGTTGAACTGTCTCCTCTGAGAGTTTTTTAAGCGTTGCCGTAGCTGTAGACCGATCTCGACAAGGCAGAATTAGCTGATGTCCAGCACGATGCATTCGAACTGCTGCTTGATAGCCGATTCCAGAACTTGCTCCTGTGAGCAGGATTCGGCGGCTTTGGACTGTTGACGAGGGGGCTTTGGTCATGGTTTGCACCCTATGCAGAAGATGGTGCTTGTTGCCTTGCTCTAGGGGATGGCCTTCAAGGCTGCTACGAGCTGAATTGAATTCGTTGCACCATCCTTTGCGTTCAGACCAACCACAATTCCTTTTTTAGGCAAGAAAAAGGCTGGGTAGGAGTTCTTTCCGCCTAGAAGCTAACGACTGTTTTTTGTCTAGTGCTCAGCTCTGCACCAAAGCCGATAACCAAAGTTACGACAGCAACCAGCAGTCCACCCCCATTTAATAATTGCCTCATCTTTGTCATGTCAGCAAGCGGCAAGGATGGCTGCAAGTTGAATGAAAAGGATGTTATTAAACATGGTGATCAGAGTCGTTGGTATTTATTTTGTAGAGAAGCGAACCTTTTCTGTCTATCTCACGACCAGCTCTTCTGCAGTTCCTTGATCATCCGCCATATTAGTTCACGCGTATTGGGATGGATCCGTTCCATATCGATGGATGTGCAAGCGCTGAGATTAGCCATTCGTAGACATTGATGAACTAAGGCTGCTTCTCGCATTAAAAGCTGTTTTTTACTGATGTTGCGTGCTGTAATCATGATGGCTACAGTGATGATGATCAAGAAACCGACGGCTGCTTGATTCTTTCGGAATCTATTAGACATGAAACTTCAATGTTTCAATGAAGTTCTGCGAATGCTAAATCTGACTGATCTAGAGCATTGGCATAGTTTTGCTTTTGAGCTGCTGCATTGTCCCCAGGAGGAGTGCACGATTTAGGGTTGAATGAAACTACGGCGGTCATGAAAGTCTGGACCTTGGCCTGTGTGGCGAATGGCCCAATAGCTATAACTTGCATCGGCATGTTTCATGACCGCAGTGAGAGAGAACTCTGGGCAGGAAATACCTGGAAACCAGGGCTGTAAATTGAGAAGCACATCACAGCGAAAATCTTTTGGTCCACCATGGATGCTGATGGTTGGGAGGAGTACGCCGAGCTCTGGTTTGAGTCCGTTGCGGTAGTTCTCAAGGGAGTAAAGATTCCAATTACCACTAGGGGCAACATTGAGTTCCCAGTATTTCTCTTGCCCAGGATGAGCGAGGAATGCCTCGAAGCACGTGTTCGACCAAAGCTCATCACATCGCTGTGGTGAAACTGCAGTGGCTGGCATTTGAAGATCGTTGAGCCCAGCTTCTCCTCGACTTCGAAGCCCATAACTGAGCTCAAGAATCCCTTCTTCATGCCATACAAACTCAGCACTAACTAGTAAGTTTGGTTTCTGCCTTGGTTCATAGGGAACCAGAGTGCATACTTGGCGTGTCATGACAGCATGGCGAGCCATTTTTAGCTTTGGCTCCTCAGGCGCTCTACCAAGCCAACAATAGAGGTCCACTGAGCTTCAATACTTTCCATGAGGCGGAACTGCACCTCCGCGCGATCAAGGTTTTGGTTTGGATGTTTCGTTTTGAAGTAGATGTTGCCATTGAGGTGATCAGTAAGGAAGCGCAAACCAAGTTCAAATGGGATCAATTTGATACACTCGGGGATGTAGTGATAATCCCTTTCACTCAAGAAGCCTCTTGCTACAGATAGGTATCCATCAAGGATGGCTTCACATAGTGAGAGATCAAATTGAACCTGGCTGATATCGGTAGCTTCCTCTCCTGCTGGATTACAACAGGAACGAAGGCAATCACCAATGTCATAGTGAACCAGGCCAGGCTTGACGGTATCGAGGTCAATCAACCCCACCGCCTGGCTTGTGAGGTTGTCGATCATGACATTGTTGATCTTCGGATCACCATGAATGGGACGTTTCTTTAGTTCACCACGACAAAGTGCGGCTTCTAGTACATCGACACCAGCGCGACGGCTCTCTATGAAATGCATCGCCGAGCTAAGGCGTGAGTCTCGCTTCAAAGTTGTAACGCTACCACTGCACCCTATGGCTTGGGCGATGTCGAACTGTTGTAAGTAAGCAGGAGTAACGTGAAAATTCTCAAGCGTGTCTGCTAATCCATCGTTGGGGAGATCACTGATGAGGTAATGAAACATGCCAAGTGCATATCCGATTTCTTTAGCGTGTTCATAGTCGCGGAGTACCTCAACAGTTGTAGCGGAGTTGATGTAGGTGATGGAACGCCAGAACTGTCCATCTTGTTCAATCCAATGTTCATCTAAGCCACGGACTGGTAGAACTCTTGGGATCTCCCATCTCCTGCCGGTTAGCTCTGATGGATTTGAGGCTAATTTTCTTTCCACATGTTCAACAAGGTTGAGCATATTTTTCATCACGAGATCAGGTCGATCAAACACATGGGTGTTGAGACGTTGAAGCACAAAGCTCTGAGTTTCAGTACCACTCAAGGCCACTAAAAAAGTATCATTGACGTTGCCAGATCCCAGTACATCGATACTTGATATATTTCCTTGAGCACAATACTGACCAGCAATACTCATTAGAGTATTGATGGTCACGAGTGGGGATTTTGCCAAGACTGCTTACTTGTGTCTTTATTAGCAACGATGATGTCTTTTAAAGGCTTTTGCCAGAGAACAGTGTGCGGAAAAGCAGGCGGTGGATCTCCGCAGCTCTCGCCTTGACTTTAAGAGTCGATGATTTGCTCCAGGCATCACGCTAGTTCTGCACGGATTGAATTCTTTAGGTTAGGACATCGTTGCTTAGTGCATCATGCATCATGCTTGGGATGATTGTTATGTTTTGAGTTGGAGCGGCAAGCCTTGTTCAAGATCTAGAGATTGATGCTAATCGTAGTAAATTTATTATGTTAACAGGCTAAGTTTGCGGGTTGCTATTGATCACAGTGTCTGGCTTTCAGGCAATCGCTTGATAAGTAATCTATAGTTAATCGAGCTTTATTATTCCTTTCGGTCAAGGCATGGATGATCTATGACCGCCTATATCATTGGGTCTTGTTAGGTTGGTTGAGTAACCATATAGACCACCTTTTTGATCTGCATATTGTTACAGCTCTTTCACAGCAACAGTTTCTGCAACTTAACATTCTAATCCTTGTCTATAGATATGACTCTTGTCTCGCGCGCAAGCTAAAATATTTAATATGGCAGCTCCATTCATCAGGAGTGACCTCTATTGCGAATGTTTCGAAAGAGTTGTTATTCCTCGCTCAACTGATCTGTCAAGGCAAGGCACCTCGCTACACATCTTGAGACAACACAAGAAGCACTTTGCTTTGCTCTATGGAACTTATGTGACCGAGAACTGTGGTGATCTACAGGACTTGCTAGCGCGCCCTTGTCTCTGTAGATCATTTCTGGGCTTTAGAATCAATCCGCTTGAATCAAGCTGAACGCAGTGAGGATTTCAACAAAGATTCTTCAACACAAGATTTGATTAGGCAACCCATTGACGTCGTATACCCTCAGCAGCTGCGGCCGCACGATTACGGACATCTAATTTGCGAAGGATTGAGTTGACATGCCCTCGAGCAGTTGTTTCTGCAATGAACATCTGGTGACCAATCTCGCGGTTGGTGAACCCGTCACACACCAGACGGAGGACAAAGCGTTCCCGAGGCGTTAATGATTTCACTTCGAACACTAAGGGTGGCAGAACCATGCTGCGCAGCTGAACTGCTTTAAATCTGACTATCTCTGCGGGGAATTATGACCAAGTCTGACTGGCTCCAGCCCAGAAGACCTTTGAGGTCAGTGCTTGACACACTTTTAGGGCCACTTTGCCAAGTTGATCTCCCCTGAGGGGGCTTCAGAAATAGCAGACTCACGGCAGCATGGGGACCCGGAGTGTGTTGCAGCTTTGCCCCGATTTCTCCACACCGCTGACTGGCAAATCGGCAAGCCCTTTAGGAATATCACAGATCCTCAGAAGCGCTTTCGCCTGCAACAGCAGCGGATCTTGTCTGTTTCACGGATCGCTGCTGTTGCCGAAGAGCACAACGTAGATGCCGTGCTGGTGGCAGGCGATCTGTTCGATTCCAGCACCGTCCCATCAGCTGTGGTGATGGAGGTCTTGGAGGTGATTGGTTCTATGAATCGTCCAGTCCTGGTGATCCCGGGCAATCATGACCATGGTGGAGCTGGAGGTGTTTGGCAGCGCCAGGATGTTCAAAGGCAGTTGAAGGAACGAGCACCTTTGATGCAGTTGCTTCTTAAACCGGAGCCGGTTTTGATTGATCATGCGCTTGTTTTGCCTTGCCCTCTGCTACGTCAGCGCAATAGCGAAGACCCCTCAGCTTGGATCAGTCAGCTGGATTGGCAGGATCTAGCTGAAGATTGTCCTCGAATTGTTCTTGCACATGGAGCTGTGCACGGATTCGGGAGCACTGATTACAACCATGACAGTGCTGGTCAGTCGGAGCGGATCAACCGCATTGATCTTGACATGATCCAACATGGGCAGGTTGATTACATCGCTCTTGGCGACTGGCACAATCTCAAACAAGTAGGAGATCGTGCTTGGTATTGCGGAACCCCTGAACCGGATCGCTTTGATCAGGGAGACCAGGACCAGCGTGGGCAGGTTTTAGTGTTTGATATCGATCGAGGGACATGTCCCATCCCGAAGTCTGTATCAACGGCTGGGTTGCACTGGCACAATCTTCGGGTACAGCTCAGGACCACTAGCGATCTTGATCGACTGGAGAGGACTCTCCAGCAGCGCATTGGAAGTCGAGTAGGCCGTGATCTATTGAGGCTTGAAATTAATGGACAACTGAGCCTTCGTGAGTATCAACGCTTTGATGCCTTAATCGAGGTGCTAAGGACGCAATTGCTGCATGTACGCATCAAAGGAACCTGCCATCGACGTCCAGGTCAGGAAGAACTTCGGGCCATGACTGATCGCAGTGAAGATCATTTGATTAGTTCTATTGCCTTACAACTACAGGGAGAACTTGAAAACCTTGAACTTACCAAAACTCTTACAACTGAACAGCAGAGCGAAGCCGAGCTGATCGAGTTGGCTCTTTGTGAACTCCATCGGCTTTGCAGTGAGTCATCCTTAAATAACTGATCGCCCTATGCGCTTATTGCACTGCCATCTTGAAAATATTCGCCGTCATCGGCTCTTGGATATCGACTTCTCGCCCGGATTGACGTTGATTTCTGGAGCCAATGAAAGCGGGAAAAGCTCACTTGTGGAGGCGATGCATCGAGGCTTATTTCTCAAGGCCACAGCTAGCGGATCGCTAGTAGAAGCGTTGCGCTCTAATCTTTTTCCAGGTCACCCCCTCATTGAACTTTCTTTTGAAGCAAAAGGTGCGATCTGGTCGTTGAGCAAACGCTTTAGTGGTCAGAGTGGCAGCGTAAGGCTTGATGGAACCGGGCAAGAAGTTCCACTCAGCGGTTCTGCGGCAGAAGAGCTCCTAGCAAAACTTCTCGGAGTTGATGAGATCGTTGGCAGTCGTCAGGCCGCGCGAGTCCTTCCGAGTCGATGGGCTCATCTCTGGGTGTTACAGGGACTCGCTGGCCAGAATCTTTTAGATCAAGGACCCCAGCATTACGACCTCAATGGGTTGATGCAGCAATTGGAGCAACGGGCAGAAGTGTCTTTGCAATCACCTCTTGATCAAAAGGTGAGTACGGAGCTGGAGGCTCTTGTGGAAGCCACTTTCACGAGTCGAGGGGTTCGTCGTAACTCACTTCTTTGGCAATGTCAGCAACAACGAGAGAGAGCGGAAGATGCGCTTAAAACTGCTGAACTGCAACGGGACAGCTTTGAATCCACCAGTGCAGAGTTGGATCAACTTGAACATGAGCTTGATTTGCTCACGTCAGGCCGCAAACCTGCCCTCAAGAAGCGACGTTTCGAGTTGCAAACGCAACAGGAGCAGACCCGCCAGGACGAAGCTGCTCTGCTCCTTTATCGACAGCAGCTCGAACCTCTTCAACTGCGAAAGAAACAACTGCAAAGCGTCCTTCATGCCAATCATCAAATCCACAATGAATTTCTCCTCTGCCAGAAGAATCTTGAGGATGGCAGTGAGCAGCAGACTCTGCTTAAGCACAGCCTTAGTGAGACCAAAAAGCAGATTGAGACCACACAGCAAGAGCTCGATGATCTGGATCAACAACGATCGGACTCGGAATTAAGGGGTCTGCACATGAGACGGTTAGAAGAACTCACACAGCTCAAGCTTCAACGCGAATCCCTACAACGACAGCACAACGAGCAACAACGCTTGCGCAAACAATTCCAAACACTGCAAATTCAACTCGATGCACTGCCTGATCTTGGTGTGGCTAATTTGCAGCGTCTTCGTGATTGTTATGACCAAGTCAAAGGATGTGCTATTCGCATTGAAACGATGGCATCTGAATTCAATCTAGAACGTGCAGATCAGCCTGTACTTGTCGATGGTTTTCCCCTGAAGGAGGGTGAGAAGAAACGCCTTATATCAAGCTTCACCGTGAATGTTGGTGATGGAGTTCGCTTTCATATTAATCCTGGCCAAGCTACGGGAATTGAAGAACTAAAACGTGACCATGAGAGGCATCTTCTGAAGTACACGGAGACCCTGAAGGCTTGGCAAGTGAAATCTTTGGAGGAAGCCGAACAAAAGATTAATCACAGGAATCAGTTGAGTCAGCAATTGACTCTTATCAACGAACAACTCAATGGATGTCAAGATGGACATGATGGAAATATAAGCCTATCTCTACAGAAAAAACAACTTGAAAATCGTCAGCAAGAACTTGAACAAGAGATGACCTCAGAATCAGAACTTTCCAAGCTAGATGATAGTTTATTCTCTAATGACGGAAGCTTGAATCAACTTCTTGATCTCGATACAATCCGTGTTGAGCTTAAGCGATATCGCCAGAGCTACAGAACCATTAGTGAGTCAATTAAGGTGATCAAGTTGCGACTTCAGCAGCTGCATAGAGAAGAGTATGAGCAAGACAAGAACTTACAGAAGCTTACACTTTCGCTTGAGGTGTTAAGTGCAAAACAAATCGAACGAAAACAACATATGAAATCTCTTTTGGCTGAACATGGTCCTGAGCCAGAGATTGAGGAAAAACTACTGAAACTTAATCAATCACTGACTGATTTGGGACAGAAAGTTTCTGATTTAGAACAACAGCTCGGAAAACAAACTCTACAAGCCATCAAGTCAGCTCTTGCAGAGCTGGATGCCCAAGAAAAACGTTTGCAGGAACATTTACAGCTTCTTAGCGGACAACGAGGAGCTCTGCGTGAACGCTGTGAAGGGCTTGGAAGCCTTGAACCTTATGCTGTTCTTGAGGAAGCCCGCGTAAACTTCAATCAGGCCAAGCTGGAGGAGCGTGAACAATTGATGCTTGCTCATGCACAGCAAAGACTCTTAAAATCATTTCAACAAGCTCAAGCTGAACTATCAAATCGATATACGACTCCACTTAGTCAGGCAATTTGTTCTTACTTAGAGCCCCTGCTTGGTAACCAAAATGATCGTTGTCACCTTAATTTCGACCCTCATGATGGATTTCGAGAATTAGGCCTTCGACGTGACGGTCAAAACGTACAATTTCGAGATTTAAGTGGCGGCATGAAGGAACAGCTCAATGGGGCTCTTCGTCTTTCGATCGCAGATGCCCTCAAAGGAGGACATGGCGACTGTTTGCCAATTCTGTTTGATGATGCTTTTACCAATACTGATCCAGATCGCATCGAGACAGTGCTCAGGATGATGACCCAGGCGGTAAAGCGTGGCCTTCAGGTGATTGTGCTCAGTTGCGACCCAGCCCCTTACGAAACAATTGCTGATAAGACTATTTACTTGCCAAGTCCTTAATTGACTTAGACTTATAATCTGATAACTAGATCAGCTAGTTTGCTCATGATTCAAATCAATGGATATTTGCTTTTAATTCAGCAGATGTTTTGAAATTACTGGTGATCTGCTGGGGAATCCTACTTATATGCTTGTCTCGATTACATTCATCGCTCTGAGATAAGCTGGTGTCTTGTCTACTGCCTCCGAATCATTAAGGAATGAATCATCTCGGATTGCACGACGCCCATTGTCGGCAATCACTGCGTTAACGATTAGATCTATGGCCTCTGGGTTGTCAAGATTTTGAAGAGCTTCGGCATATCTGCGGCTATGGGTTGGTCTGACAGATTCCTGGCAGTAATTAGTGAGTTCACGGCTTTCTGTCATCACAGAATAAGCAACTCCTTTGCTGGATTGATTTCCATAGATAGACATGTATAAAAGATTCACCATCGATGAATCATGCAGAGGAATAGAGTAATTACGAACAATCTGTGGCCAATAACGCAGAGACTTCAAGCCTTCTAACCCTCCCTTTTGTAGCCCATCAGATTCACACCATTCTTCAAGTTCTTCCATTTGATGAGGGCAGCGCTCTTCTTCCTTCATCTTTTTAGCGAGTACTTGCCCAGCTTGAAAGTTACGCGTTGGTTTGCCACAAACCGGAAGCATCATGCTGCCCCTAACATCTGCAACCATGGCAGTAAGTTGTGCAAAGGTGTGATCTCGCACCTTTTCCATCTCCCCATCTCGAGCCAATGCGGCTTCAATGCGCTGCACTCCGTAACCAAGCTCAGTTAATGAAAATGGTTGTTGATTGTAGAGCCCATGACGATCATTTCTACACATCGATACTGTGGCAGCTTGATCAAGACACTGATCTAAAAGTAAGGTCAGCAGAGTTGGAAGTACGCCTGGATTATCATGGTGATATGTATAACCAAATCCAGCAAATATTGATGCCATATTTTTTGCTGCTTTGATATATTGCCCTTCAATATTGTGAACGCCTGACGATACCTGGATATTTGGTGACAATCGATCCAGCATTCGAGCTCCAAGCATCGCTGTCAGTGCATTTGGATGGCAGAAGTTGGCCGTGAAGCTATCAAACGGATTTCGCAATGCTCCATGGCGGTGAAATCCTGAGAAGAACGCTAGATTTGGTTGCTTTTCACATAGGACATATGATTCATTATTGATCTGGTTATGAGAGAAGGAACCGGCCAGACAAGCTAGAACAACCTGTTCTCGTTTCATCTCCTCACGTAGTCGACAAGCTTCCTCAAGGTCTAGCTCTACATGGTTGCTGTTCGCACTGAGAACGACGAGCTCACAGCGTTCAATTAGATCAGCCAGTGTGTTTGTGACACGAACTCCAGCTTTTACATGTGTGCCCATCTTGATAACAGATGCAACATGGGCCTCGTCCATTCCATCCAAAGAACCCTCTGGAAAGGCTCCCAGCAATTCTCGTTCTGGACGCGGGGCAAGCAATAAGCTGACACCAGCGGTTTGCATCGCACAGTTGTATGCCAGTGAGGCTGGATAAAGCCCCACGCTGTAGAACCCGACATTGCCTTTTTCAAGTGCTTTAATTCTGCTTTGAATCAACTCCGGATTTAGGGACTTGGTGAAAAAACTGTTGTTCATCACTTCTCCTTGCTTCTATGCAGATTTGTTGTTGTCTTCTTTAACCCTACGGATGCAGCTGATCTCAGGAAAATGGGAATTTGCATATCACCATATTAAAACGTTTAATCTCTATGATAAATCGAGCAGCTTCTGTTCAGATCGGTCTGCTTTTGTTGCCTTTAGTTCAATCAGGATCTGCTCAACAAACAGCTGAACTTTCACCTCGCGCCAATACAGCTGCTCATTAGTCAGCAGGTGCTAGCCACAGTGTTTCCATGTCAGTGGCTTGGCCCATCGTGCTCAACGTGGGAAGGTGTGTAGACCCGGCCATAGCAACCAAACATGGGCCACATCGACCTCGATCAGCTTTTGGCTGAGATGGTCAGTACTGAAGACCTCTTGATCGTTCAGGATCTTGACGGCGTTTGTATCCCTCTTGTCAAGGATCCTCTGACGAGAGTTTTGGATCCTGCCTACGTATGGGCAGCCAAAAGGCTTGAGGGGTCTTTCTCTGTACTGACCAATGGAGAGCATGGCGGACATCGTGGAGTCAATTGTGTAGTCGAGAGGGCTTTGGGTGATCCCCAGCTGCCGGCTAAGCAGGGCCTCTACTTACCGGGATTAGCCGCAGGCGGAGTGCAACTGCAGAATTGTTATGGCGAGATCAGTCATCCCGGCATTAGTGATGCAGAAATTGCCTTTCTTGCTGCACTGCCTAGCCGAATGCAGACCTTGCTGGAACAGCGTCTCCCTGCATTGCTTCCCCAGATCACCACTGATGAGATCCAAACCCTCGCAAAGATGTCAGTTCTTGATACAGAGCTATCGCCCACAATTCTCTTGAATGGCTTGTTTAGCCTGTCTCCTGACGATGTTGGTATTCAGCAATCCCTGCAAATTATGCTGCAGGAGTTGATGAATGAATTGATTAATAGTGCAATAAGTGCTGGTTTGCCTAATTCGTTTTTTCTGCATATTGCTCCCAACATGGGCTGTGATGGACAAGGGGAGAGGCTCAAGCCTGCGGCCCCTGGCGATGTAGGCACTACTGATATCCAGTTCATGCTCAAAGGTGCTGTCAAGGAAGCCGGACTATTGGTTTTGATTAACAAGCATATCGCTCAACACAAAGGCACAGCTCCTCTCGGCAAAGACTTTGATGTGCGTTCAGCACCTAAGACTCATCAGGGATTGTTGGATCTCTGCCGCAAACATATTCCTGTTGATCAGATGCCACTGTTGATGGGTGTGGGTGATACGGTTACATCCAATCCATCTCCAGATGGAACTGGATGGTTACGTGGCGGAAGCGACCGCGGTTTTCTTACCTTGCTACAGGATTTAGGTGCAACTTATAACCGAACCAATCGAGTGGTTCTTGTCGATAGTAGTGGTGGTGAAGTATACCGACCCAGCTTGGCGGATGAACGTTTACAAGGGATCAGTGATCCTGAGGATCCCTTGCATTTTGATGTACTGGTTCCTAGCGGCCCCAGCACTTACGTGGCTTGGTTTAGATCACTTGCTGAATGTCGTTCAGCTCGTTGAATGCTGTAATTAGCAATCTTTGGGAGGCTTAAGAGGAGACCATTCCTTAGTCCCTATTGGGCCTCAAGGGTGAGAATAGATATCAGCAATAGAGTTCCTTCACCTTGAATGATTGTTTTTAACCATGTCTTTTTTAGAAAGAGATTCTTTTTAAGGTTGATCATTTTTTAGTGTAAATATACATTGCTGCCTGTCGCTGCCCCTTGGGAAGCACGGCATTGAGACCTGCACTACTCCTCGAGTATTTTGCATCATCTTTGTAGCATGATTGATCGTCTTGCTATTTATCTCTCTCGATCGATAAAGCAAGAGTTGGAAAGTAAATGTTGTACAGACTTGAGCTCAAATTCTGCAAGCATAGGATTTCTTGTGAATGTTTTATTGTTGTCTCTTTGCTCTTGTGCTACTGGATGAGTACTTCAATAAAGAACTTCCTTTGAACGTAAGTAAAGTATTGCACTTCTATTAAGTCGTCTCGCCAAGGGTTCTGTTTGCAACGAATCATCAGTTTGTTTCGACATCAGCAGTAATAACTAACTAAGTGGTTTGTTTGCCATTGGCCACGTCAGGATGATTGCACTCAAATGATTTCTGTGTTGCCTTCTCACGACACATCAGCAACTTCGTTTCGATCTGAGGTTTTCCCGGAGCTGCATCGGGACAACCTACGTACTTTGCAGGTCAACCTTGGTTACCGATGCAACCAGAGCTGTGCCCACTGCCATGTGAATGCAGGGCCGACCCGTCTGGAAATGATGGATCCCCAAACCATGGCCTTGATACCAAAGGTGTTGGATCAATACCAGCTGGAATGTCTTGACCTCACCGGTGGCGCTCCTGAGCTTCACCCAGGATTTAAGGATTTGGTCATTCAGGCCAGCTGTTTGGGTGTGGAGGTTATCGACCGTTGCAACCTAACCATCCTCACTGAACCGGGCCAGGAAAACTTGGCGGCTTTTCTCGCCAAACATCGTGTCACTGTGGTGGCTTCTCTGCCTTGTTACGAGGCGGAGAATGTAGACCAACAACGTGGCAAAGGAGTGTTTGAACGCAGCCTTATTGGATTACGTCAGTTGAATCAACTTGGTTATGGGCAAAACGATGAGCAACTAATTCTCAACTTGATTTTTAACCCCCAGGGTCCTCAGCTGCCTCCTCCTCAAGCTCAACTAGAAGAGGCCTATCGTAAAGAGCTGAAACAACGTTATGGCATTGAATTCACCAGGTTATTCACGATAGCGAACATGCCGATTCAACGTTTCGCTACACAGTTGACAATGTCCGGCCAGCGAGAGAGTTATCAGCAGCTTTTAGAAGGTGCTCATAATCCCGATAATCTAAAAACGGTCATGTGCCGAAGCTTGATCAGTGTGAATTGGCAGGGCCAGCTTTTTGACTGTGATTTTAACCAGCAACTGAGTCTTCACCTTAAGGGGCCTGTTCAACACCTCAGGGACTTGCTGGATGTCGAAATTCAATGGCCTGGTCAACCAATCACTGTTGGACCTCATTGTTTTGGTTGCACTGCAGGCAATGGATCCAGTTGTGGCGGCGCCCTTCAATCTGAGGGAGAGATCGGTTAATCATTCAAGGCCCTGTGATCAAAGCTGATCATTAGCGCTCGATAGATTTGCTGCTTGAATCTCTTATAAGGGAACCTTGTAACGTCTTGATCGCGACAAGTGAAGGTGCAAATAGGAACACTTTCTCGTCAATGCGCACATATTGTCCATCAAGCGCAGTCACAGCTCCAATCACAAAATCAATGGTGCGCCGGGCATGTTCCGGGTCCATCCGACAGATGTTGAGCAAAACGGTGCGTTGCTCGCGGACAGCCAAAACCGCTTCAAAGGCCTCTTCAAAAACCAATGGTTTGAACACGACGATCTCGTGCCACCAGTCAGCAAACGGTGCGTCCATAGCCTCGACGCTTGTGGAGTTTTGGTGCAGTCGATGGGCCTGATCTAGCTCTCGCTCGCCAAAAGCGAGCGAGAGGATTTTGTGGTGCATCCTTCAATCTGGATGCATCATGGATGGTGGAAATAATGGAGCTCATGGGCCGATCAGCCTCAACTACATTAAGTGGATCGCTACTGTTGATTGCTGCAACGACTGGATTGACAGTTTTAATGAGCGAAGTAGGGATCAACGCTGCTGAAACATCAGCGACTGAACCGAAGCAGGCGATGTTTAGAACTCAAGCTGAGGCAGAAGCTGCAGCTCCACAATTTGGTTGCAAGGGAGCCCATCAGATGGGTCAGATGTGGATGGTCTGTGACAAGCACGGCATTCAAATGGAGTCTCAACACAATCCATGAACACTGCAGATAAAACTGGCGATGACAAAGCATCAGCACACTGCGGGAGCAAACCGAAAAAGCTGGCTATTGGGATAGCTCCTTTAGGCACAATTTCGATCGGTATTGTGCCAATGGGAGTGGTTTGCATTGGTGTTGTTCCCATGGGTGTTGTTTCCATTGGCGTTGTGGCCATGGGGGTGATCAATGCTTCTGTCGTTGGGATGGGCTTGCTTTCTGTTGGTGTAAGCACCATGGGAGTGTGGACGGCAGGTCCATTAAGCATGGGCTTGGTGTCTTTGGGTGGGTCGGAGATTGAAAATTCCCATCAGCATCACCTTCCCGTGAGCGGCAAGTCTTCGTCGCAGACGGACCCTCGCTTGATGGCCTACCCCACTCAATTGGAGGCCGAAGCGAAGGCACGTGAGTTGGGATGCAAAGGCGTTCACCAGATGGGAACCCATTGGATGCCGTGTGATCAGCATTCTCAGCATTGATGTTTGTCATCAGCCATCAATGGACATTGGTTGTAGAGGGTCTCTGACAAGACGGACATAGAGCCCTTACATTCAAGGTTGACTCGATCAGTTGGAACCCGATTCGCTCAGCAGCAGAGCGTCCAGCTTCCAGTACTGGCTTGCTCTCAAACTCCTCAGTACGACCACAACGCACGCATACCAAATGGTGATGATCAGGATGGTCGTGACTTGCTAATTCAAAGCGATGTCCGCCATCGCTTATTTCCAACTCGTGTAGAAAGCCCATGTCGACAAGCAAGCGCAGCGTGCGGTAGATCGTTGCTAGAGACACCTTCGAGTTTGCTTCTAGAAGTTGCCGATGCACTTCTTCAGCACTGAGGTGAATGCCAGAACCAATACTTTCAAAGAGATCAAGAACGCGGCGTCTTTGAGGCGTTAAACGTCGACCACCCTGATGCAAGCCAACCTCAAGTTGTCCATGGATACGGGCCAGGGACGAAGAAGTAGGCAAGGCCACCTCTGCAATGCATTTCTCAACAGTAACCGCTAATGAGAGTGATTGGCGCAATTGATGGTTTGAGATTCCTGCAAGCAAGGCAGCCTCTGAAGGTCGATCGCGTTGTTTCTTTAAAGTTGTTTGAGCCAAGCCAATAGTTGATCCTTCTGCCTTTGTGGCAAGGCCTGATAGCGCTACTAGGCAGTTGTAGCCTCGCCTGCATGCACGATGATCGCTTCTTCGAGGCTAGGCCCCATCCCGCGAAGTAAAAGGTCGGTGTAAGGCCAGATTGTTTGGTCCTTGATGACTTTTGCCAATGCTTGTTGATTGTTCCCTGTCCGCTGGCTGGGCACGTGACAGCTAGCACCTTGAAGTTGATCAAAGAGTGCTGATCCCATGTGGCCTAAAAGGTTGTGAGATGCTTTGTCTGTGGCATGTGCTGCGAGAGTCTGTGTGTAGTAGCTCAGCCCATCGAGATTTTCCCAACTGATGTCGGCAGGGCTGCCATCAGTAGCCATGGTGCTACGCGGCTCAGTTGCCGTTGTAAGTCCCATGTCGTCGAGGTAGGCGTTAGCGCTCTGTTGGTTCACACTGGTTGCAATCGCCTTCCAGCCAAATTGCACAATTCGCCATTCCCTATGGTTGCCGATCGTCAAAACGGGTCTACCAGGGATTCCGTTTATGGAAAAATTAGGTCAGTAGCAAGACTGCTCGTATATTTAAATTTTATTGAGTACAAATTGGTAAAATGTAATTGATTTTTCTGTCTATTTAGATTAATTGTTTGATCATAAGTTTAGATGAAACTGTTAATGCTCTTTAGCTAACGATACTTGAGACTGATTATAATCCTGCAAACTTACTCATTGGGTATAGCTTTTCTGAATTAGGTTGGCCTAGCCTTAACTAAGTGAATTGAAGCCACCATTAGAGTTTTAAATCTTGATCTGATGGCTAGGAGAATTTTTAATTCTCTTGCAAGTACGGGTTGTCATCGCCTGAACTCCGGCGAAAAGGCTTACTGAAAATGTTTTGATCTCAAGGTTTACTTTGTTGATCTCATATTTGAAGTAATGACTGTTGCTTGTTTGAAGTTTAGCAACAACAATAACTGGTGAGGTTGATTCAACGATAAGTCTCTCGATGACATTTCTATCTTCTTCAGATGGTGCAAATGGATAACTTATCTCTACTAATAATTTCTCGGGGTCGACAATGTATATTTCCTTATATGCTTTGCCTTCATAGATGTAAGAGCACATGAGCTTGAGTGGAGTTGCCCTTACAGGCGCTATATGCATCAGGGCAACGAAACCAAAGGTGCCAATCACTAAAATGGACGTTTCAATCCAACTCGTGGAATTCAGGTTTGTACACCTCTTCAAAAAGGATGCAAGGCAATTTTGATTAGGTCTAATCATCAGCTCTCTAAGTACGTTTTGATGTTGATGACTGGCAGGCTGATATTCCTTAAGACTAGCACCAGAGAAAAAAACAACGTATTAACATAAAATGTATCGGATAAGAATATCATTTTGACCGCACATCTGCGCTCTCATGTCACGGACAGATTTGCTTACTAATCTATTAGTAATTTAAATATTTTGGCCAGATATTAGCGTACTTGATCTGTATTTTTCAAAACATATCGTATGGTAATCTCATTTTAATCTTTTCTGATTCCAGTATTTATAATACTATTTTACCTTTCCCCTTGGGATTGTCTGAAACTGATCCATCGCTTGCTTGATGTTTCTAAGGTTTGCCTGCAAATGCACCTCCCCCCACCAACAAGTTGTTCTATTTAATATCATAGAAATACATATAATTCTATGATGTTAAATCACTCACCCCATCTCAATAGATTGATTGACTAGTCTGCTTGATACATCCGGCACACCCATATGGGCCTTCGACTACTCAGTAGTTCATGGATATACGCAATACTATTCAAGGAACGCATAAACGATCCCTTGGTCAGTGGAGGCCAGGGGATTTTTATTCTTTTGACGAATTAATCAGTTAAATGTATTCATTAGTTATTTGATAAGATTTCTTCTGACCAAGCCCTGAAGATTTAGAAGGGGTAAATCGTTTAAATTTTTTAGGATTGTGGCGTCATCTCACTGAGAGGGTCATTATGGTGTCTTCTTAGTCATTGCTTCATATGGCATACCGTCGCAAAATAACCAACGTCCTTCATGACTTCACTGAATTTATCAATCGCGGCAATGTCGTTGATCTAGCGGTCGCTGTTGTCGTAGGTGGTGCCTTCTCCAAGGTGGTGGATGCACTTGTCAAGTTGGTCACTATCGCTGCGATGGACCCTGTACTTCATAAACTTAAGGTAGAGACACTAAGTGACTTGCCCGGCGGATCCTTGTTGGTTGCAATAATCAATTTCTTGGTCATTGCCTTCGTGGTATTTATTGTGGTGAGGGCCATCGAGCGCTTCAAACGCAAACAAGAGGCTAATGCTGCAACAGGTCCAAATACCCAACAGCAATTAGCCGAAGCGGTTGAACGTTTAGCAAGTGCACTGGAGAGCCGTGAGCTTTGAGCTCATCAAACTCTTATACAAATAGTTTAGGTTTCTTAATGCACTGAACCGCTTCTGCTTGATTGCCTGCCATTTCTGGTGTATCACCTGAACATCCCTATCAACACAGATTATTCCGAAAACTTATTTTTGGATTTATCGACTTCGTTTACTGATTCTCTTTTGCATAGCCCAATGTTGATGCAATCTAAAGACACAGCCCTTTTGATTATTGATGTACAAGAGAGATTGATACAGGCTGTGGATGATCAGAAACAGATCGTTTGGAATATCAGGCGTCTGATTGATGCTGCGAATGTTCTGAGTATAGAGATGGCAGCAACGGAACAATATCCTCAACGTCTTGGTCATACAATAGAACTAATTGCGAAAAGGATAGTACATAAGCCTTACCCAAAAATGTCATTTAGTTGTGTTAGATGTGCAGAAATCCTTCAACAATTTAGGAAGTCTGGTATTAGTAAGATTCTTCTCTGTGGAATTGAAGCTCATGTTTGCGTCCTTCAAACAGCACTAGATCTCATCTTAAATGATTATCAGGTTTTTGTAGCTGTCGACGCAATTGGTAGTCGTAGGAGAATTGACTATGAGTTTGCATTAAGACGTATGGAGTCTGTTGGTGTGACTTTAACAACTACAGAATCAGTGATGTTTGAGTGGTGTCATCGAGCTGATAGAGTCGAATTTAAAACTATTAGTAACTTAGTAAAGGAGTGCTTGACTGAATGACAATGTCGAGCGTCACTTTATATTCCCGAATTTCAATTAACCCTAGCATTTGCTACTACCACCTTTCTCGACTTCATACTATATAACCGTGTGTCTGTTGAGTTATATCTTTACCTTTAACTCTACATGAGACTTCTATTTCGCTTGACTCTAATTATTATTTTTTTGAGCATTTTTGGGATGAATTCAAAATATCTTCTTTTTTATTGATTTTTCCTGGTAGCAAGTTGTGTCCGGATTCTTTTTTAAATGCCAATTATTTTTAGAAGCTTAATCCGTTAGAATTTATTAATTTTTTTGGCGCATTGAATCCTGTCTCTCAAGGCAGTACATCCACCTATGGCAATGCTGGTGTATTGCGTGAAGATAGACAAGTGTTTACATCCTATTATGGCTCTTCAAGCCGTTCTTGTTCATTCCACTGCCCAAGGTGGCACTATCCATAAATTTACTGCCAAGCAAGGAGAGGGAGAGCGTTTTCTAGGTTGTTATCTGGGAACTTGTAAATTCAGCAACAATATAGCTGAAGCAACAGCAGATTTGGCAAGCTTAGAGCCCTCAGTAAAAAAGTCAGAGGCCTAACTCGATAAATCTTTTGCTGCTTTTTTCTAACTGATTAGCGATAGGAATAGACCAATACGAAACTCTCTAGACGTAATTATCCTGCCTTGCAATAGTTATAGTAAGCCTTAAGTTAATGTTTGCCTTATCCATTTTGTTGGGCAATACATTTCTGCATAAGATATACGAATTTAGTAATTCATCTTGTGAAAAGATCCATCTTGTAGGTAATAGCATGGCCAGATTCCTATTCTTCTACTGCTTTTAAGTTTTGCTTTATTATTGGAATCGTAGGCGTATTGCATAGGCCAGGAAAATTCTAATTCCTGTTTAACAGATAATGCTTATGGATCAAACTTTTCTTGTTTTTGCTGGCTATTGATCAGCAGCTCATTTACTCTAGCTACAATCCTTAGATGGATAAGAATTGGTAATGCAACTACCTTTCAAAAAAAAAATTAGCTTTGCGTTGGTTGGTATGTCTTTTTTGTGGCTTACTGATCAGTCTGCTTTTTTTTCCTGCTTTTGCACAGATCTCGTTCGGGTCAACTTCAGCTCCTATCAGTAACCCGATGAACCGACCTGTCTGGGACCTTAATAGACCTTGGCGTTGTGGACGCCTTTACTGCAGCAGAGTTGTTTTTCCTGTTCGAATTCTTAGCCAGAACAATCGTCTCACTCTCGCTGCGCAGTCTTCAAATAATATCAGTCCACAGCAGGCAGCTCAGAACATTGAACAGCGAGCTCAATCTGTACAGTTAACTGTTAAATCTGTCAAAAATCGCCTTGTTAGTTTTTGGCGAGAGACCCAGTTGTCTGGTAAGACTTCTACCTATAGTCTACAACAAATCTACGATCCACGCTTCTGGTGGTTCTTACATCAGAAACCTATACATCCTCTTACTCCTGCAGTGCAGATCGGCACCCAAAATAAAGCCACAGTTATCTATTTGCCAGACAATCCAAAGTATCGTCTTTTCAAACAGACAGTAATTACTGTAACTGCTCCAGATGCTCAGCATGCAGGCATTGAGATCCCTCAGTTGGCGCAAGAGTGGCAGGAGAGAATAAGGGTTAATTTTAGTGATCGCCTGTGGGGGCTGGAATTTTCCTCCTCCTTTCCTGGATTACGTGTTTTCCTTTCTTTGGGCTTATTGTTAACTGGCATTTTAGGTTTGTTTCTTCTCAAGACTATACGAGCTTCATTGCTCTCCATAAATTCTCGTTTATTGCATAAGCAGGAATCACTTGCAGAATCTTTTAAAGACGATGTCATGGCTGCTTATTCGGGCAACCTTATGCCGCTTTCTAGTAATGACGGATATGTTAATGATATCGATTCACTTGATCATTCTAAGGATTCATCTTTCGTCGATAATGTCAATGAGTCTAAAACTCAAGACCCTAGTCCAATCATCAATAATCTTCCTCGATCAGCTGCTTATACGCACGTTTTATTGAACCAGACCCAGAACTTCCTAGAACTCGTTCTATTAGCAAGTAATTTTCTGCGAATCGCATTTTTAGTCTTAGTCTTTCTTTCTGCTACAGCTGTTTATCCTTCAATGCGTATATACTCATTTATTGCCCTACAGCAGTCGATTGCGATTCCTTTGATTTGGGTAGGTATCTTTATTTTACGGTTTTTGGTTGTCATCATGATTGATTTCAATATTAATAATTGGATAAGGCGGGTTACTAGCATGGAGGCTAGTTCGAAGCGCTATACCCTTAGGGCAAGTACATACTCTAAGGTTCTTAAAGGTGGAGCAACCGTAATCACTATCTTTCTAGGTCTCGTTTTGACTTTAACAACAATAGGAGTCGACCGGTCTATTTTTACCAGTGCTGGAGTAATCGCTGTGGGTGTGGGTTTTCTTTCTCGAAATGTGCTTGAGGATATTCTTAACGGATTTCTTATCTTGGCTGGCGATCGTTTTGCAATTGGTGATGTCGTTACGATCGGCACCTTTGGTGGCTTTGTTGAAAATATGAATTTATTCAATACTCAACTTCGTGGTTCTGATGGTCAACTAACAACTCTTCCTAATAGCCAGATTCGAATCGTAGAGAACCTTACTAAGGATTGGTCTCGAGTTAATTTTGATATTTAGGTATCAGCTCGCGAGAATCTTCGCCATGTGCTCGAAGTGGTTCGGCTAGTAGCCAATACCATGAGAGATAATAAGCAATGGAGTGATTATTTACTAGATGCTCCCGAGATCCTTGGGATTGATCAAGTGCAATCATCAGGTTGTTTAATACGTGTTTGGATAAGAACTCAACCCTTGGCTCAGTGGAGTGTAGGCCGTGAGTTTAGGTTGCAGATTAAAGAAGCTTTTGACCGGGAAGGAATTACACTTGGCGCTCCTATTCAAAATGTGTTTTTTTCTCGACAAAAATGATTGAATTTAACCACAATATATAAATTCTACATCAAACCAATCTTCTGCCAAATTTATCTTTTGCATATGTGATAGTTGGAGTCTTCTTGAATATTAAATTGTTAGCTTATAACTTCCTAGGCTGAGATGACATTACTTAAGAGTCTCTCTGTACTGATGAACTCGTGAAGGAACGATTCTTGTGTCTACATCGAGTTGTCGAACCCCAAACTCTTTTATTGAATCAAACAGTATTTTATTAATAGAGGCTACTTTTTCGTCTGTCAGTGTGCCTTCAGGGACATTGAGTACCAGATCTAGAACAGCACGATCTTCTTTTAAATTCACATACATATAACGGATCTGCATCTTTTGCTTAATTCCTGGCATTTTTATATTTGTTGCTCCCTGCTCTTGTTGAGTTGCCCCGATGGTTGAGAGTTCCATCTCAATCTTCTTTGTAATGTAGAACTTTCTTAAGGAGGAATTTAGAGGGATGCAAATAAGAATGATCAGTGCTAACCATGCTAATAATGGAAGCCATGAGCGCTTGATCGATCCATAGGACTGACTTAGAAAGGTTAGTGAAGCGGCAAAGGTGATGCCTATAAGGTTGGCCAGAAAAAGTATGAACGACCCTGTGGCAACCTCATGGTTGAGCCCCCTTATTACCCCTCTAGCAAATCTGGCACTGATCTCTGGATCAAGCGTCATCCCAATTCCACTAACGCAAAGTGGAGGCACAAGCGCAACGGCGATTGCGACCCCAGCTATAGAACTCGCAATACGCTTGCGGGTCAGAGAAAATGCACCAGCTATTCCGGCCGCAATAGCCACTAGCAGGTCGATCAGATTTGGTGATGTACGAGCCAGTATCTCTGAGCCTAAGACTCTTATCGGCATGAGCGCTGCTATTAATGCTGCTGTGATAACAACGACTCCAGTACCTATAATCAATGTCACTAATGATCGTCGGATCAACAGGCTGCTTGCAATTGATATTCCATACGCCATGCTCAAGATTGGATTCATTAATGGAGCCACGATCATGGCTCCAATTACAACGGCAGTGTTGTTGGCAATAAGTCCAAAGGTTGCGATTATTGTTGACGTGATAAGTAATACAAAAAATCCAAAGGAAGGCAATGAGTTGGCAATGCGTTCTTCATCAAGCACTTCAATTGGAACAGGTTGCTCCAAAAAAACAGACCATTGCCCTGTTAGTAAATCAAAGGCGCGATGCAAGGGATTCTTTCTCATTTCGTGATTAACTCGAACCTCGATGTTCAGACTATGTTATCCTTGTTCTAATTTCATCTTCCAGAAACTTTTCAAAATATTTGACCCTGTTACTTGTTTTTGTTTTATTAGCCTATCCATCCCCATTCTTCTTTTTCGGTTTAAGTTGTTATTATTTCAAGTGAGATTTTCTTTGTGCCTTTCTTTCTTTTGCTAACGAATGATAATAACTTCGATCCCTATCATTGCTTTGGCTTAGAAGCAAGATTATTTAATATTTATATTGATCGACTAAATTAAATTTTACCCATCTCTCTGCATTGGAACCAATCTACCCTTTCCGCCTGTTTGTACTGGTATCAATATCTCCATTTGCATCGTCTCTTTGTCAATATCTGCGAATTTCTCAGTTCCAATCTGTAGGTAGCTATTGATAAGTCTTTGTTGTAAGTGAGTCCCCCTCATACTTTTAGCTGGCGTTTATCAGGCCACCATCTCTTTCCCATTGGGTCTTGGTAGCTTGTCTTAACTGCTCGATACGTTTGCTCATGAATTTATGTCTAGCGGCTTGTTTATCTGGTTGCCAGGTCGGTCACCAACCCGCTGAAAACCTGTCGAGGGCCATCCAGATGTTTGTTGTGCCAGTTTTCTTGCTCCAAGTATTGGAGGTTTGCTGGTAGTTCTCAATGGCCGATTGGTTCGCATTATTGATCGTTCTCGTGAGCTTCAAGCTTTGACCCAGAGCCGGGATACACCTGTCTCATCAGAGCGTGAGAGCAAAACAGAGTTAAAGAATTGAAGAGGCGCATGGCGTTGGTGATGAAAGCGATTGAACTTCTCACCATCACGATTCTATTGGTTGCACTGGTTGTAGCTGTTGTCTTTATCAGTGTGGGCACTTAACTTGATCTTGCCTTACTTGTGGTGCCTTTGTTCGTTATGGCGATGGTATGCCTAATGGCAGCGGCCCTTCTCTTTCAACGCGAGGTGCAGTTGGCCACTACTAAGGTTAGACGATGGTTTTAAGCCTTTTTCTAATTAAGTTTTAACCGAATGCTTTGTTTTGTTGGCAGTTGATTTGTTGTTGAGATTGATTCTGGTTGAGCGCAGGTCCAGCCTTGGGCCAATGCTTGGTTGTAATGAACTGGGTAGTAGTTGTTCTGGTAAGACTTGCAGGCCATCGAGTTCAATAGTGGTCTCTACAAGTTCGCCCTGTTGGCTGAAAAGGTCGAGCAAGGTGATGGTCTGTTGTGGGGGGGTTCTGTCGTTGAGTCTTTGACGGGGTCCACTACCCATGCAACCTAGACTAAGCAGATTGGCGGAACCCACATGGCTCGGATACCAGGCGTGATGGTGGCCACTAATGTATAGATTTACATTTTTGCGCTGAAGCAGTTGCTGCAGACGTTCTGGTTCGTGTAGCACTTCGCCTGCACGATCGCGTCCCTTTGAAATCGCATAAGGCGGCAGATGGCCCATCATCATTCGCAACTTTGCCTGGCGAGCTTCTGATCCGTCTAGCTGGATCTCGGCCCAGGCCCAGTCATCCGCTGAGATGTTGGCAGAAGAGGCATCAACAACTAGCAAGAAGATTTCTCCATGACGAATGCTGTATCGGAAAGGGAATTGATGGGCATCAACAAATGTGAGTCCAAGTGATCCTTGGCGAGCACGCCAGAACTTTTGAGCATGCAGTCGATCGAGCTCAAACACATATCGCGAATGTGTGCGGCTGTTTGATGCATCATGGTTGCCCATGGTTGGAGCGAAAGACTCTTCTACAGTTCTTAGGGGGTGCAGTATCTGCTCATTAAAGGCAGACCACATTGCATCGAGCTGGTTTGAAGTGAGCCCGAGCTTCTGTCCCGCAACCATATCGCCTGCGCAAAGGACAAGATCGGGTTGCAGTTTGATTAAAAGCTCTAGGCCACGATGAACTTGAGACACGTAGCTGGTTGATCCGTAACTTGAGTTGAGGTCGCTGATCAGTGCGATTCGCTGATCTCCCCTTGGCAGGTCAGACAAGAGAGACTTTGACGGAGCACTGACCAGGTTTGCGGCAATGGCCCTATGAAGAAACAAGCTGGCCATTCCTGCTCCGCTAAGGCCTAGGAAGTCTCGGCGGTTAAGGGACATAGCGTTGAGGTTCAGGCCGTTGTTTGGTCATTCTGGCTTGATAGCGCAAACTTGTATTTGCCGTTCAACCTTCGCTTCTCTCTCTAGTTAGCCCTTTTGCTCCACATTTCCCCGCTGTCGATCACGATCGGCCAGTTAGTGTAGAGGTGCAAGCGATTTCTCTACCGATAAATAGAATATTTCCATCAATTTCTTTGCTCGACTTAGAGGTGAATTTGTTGTTATCGAAGCTCTTTTCGGGGCCTAATTTCCACACCTGCTCCAATCATACGAATCCATTGCTCGTATTTGTGTAGTTTCTTGATTCGTTATTTATCGTACTGTTGGAGCTTGTTTTTTTGGAGGCTTTCTTGTCAATCGAGTCTTTTTCAATAACTGTTTAGTGAAGAATAAAGACTATTGCTAGGACTGTGGAGTGGCTGGCAATTTAGATTTTTTTGTTAGATTTGTGCAGTTTATAGTTCTCTGCAGATCCATTTTAGGGCGATCAACTTTTAATCTTTTGTCTATCTTTTCTAAATCTCTATGATGACTTTGTTGCTAGCTAGGATTTGGAGTATGGGTCATTGTTGCTAAACCAAGCCTTGTAAGTCTTAGCTCCAGTTCCTGTATGCTGATCTTTTCACGTATTGATTGGATACGTGGTGTGGCCAAAGGCTGTACTGCACCAGTCGTACCAGCAAAAGATTGGCGCATAGAAAGGATTTTTGTGAAGCTGGCTTCTAAGCCTATACTTATTTGCGCAAATGCATCTTAAGCAAATATTAATATCGTAGTCTTGTCTGGGATAGGGCTGTCTCTCCCCAAGCCTTCTGTCAGTGGCAGTCAATGGTCTGGCCGTGAAGTCTGAACAGCTTCTTGTTGTTTTCTTTGCATAGGGTTGTTGATCACATGGCGATTCAACGCTTTTAATCGCGTAAGGGATAAGGGCTTTTGTGTGCGCTAGCGATATGGAGAGTAAGAGCAGCAAAAATCAGATCAAATTGGCCTATCCATAGCGATTATTGCGACCTAAGCCCCAATTTTGACTAGGAATGATTTGCTTGAAGCTGGTTCGAGCGCTTTTGGCGTCTCTGCTTTGATCGTTGAGTAAATATACCCAACTTGCGAGCTGTTCTGGGCTTGGGTTGCTTCAGTCGTCTCTTGCGTTGAGCGACTCGTCGTCGATTTCAACGGGTTTTAGGAGAGTGAAGTCTTTGATGGCCTCGGCAATCGTCATTCGAGAGCCTCTATGCGTTAAATCCTTTGCATTGAAACCGTTTTGCTGGGGGGCACCAGCACGGTGCTCTGCTGTTGGCTTTATCCCCTTAAAGAACTGCTGCAGAGTGTTCCTGTTCTTAAAGCTGACAGTGGAGGTTGAGACAGTCGTCCAGTTGCTTCTCTCGATGGTCCATCAAGGTGTCAAGCCATCTCGCTGCTTCGACGGGAGCAACCGTTCGATCTCGCAAGAAGTTGCAGATCAGGCGATAAAGCGGGCCTGCATCGGTCTCGACTCTTATTTGCTCATCTAGCGCTAGAAGCTGCTCAGGTGTACTGCAAGAACGAAGTTGATCCACGATGGCTTCGCGCATTCTGTTGATCATCATTGGCGGCAAAGTTACGCCTGTTCTCATCCTGCCATCTCATGCCGCTTTGTTTGCACCGATAACGGCTGCCTAAGGGGCTCTGAATTGTTCCTTGTTATGGCAGCTTGCTGATATGGCTTGATTTTCGGCTAATAGGCCTTCCATTTCAAGACATACAGAAAGGATGAATAGCCTCCACATTTATCCGCCGGCTTCTGTTCCCTGCTTTAGCATCGACATTGAAAGATCATCTGAGTATTGCGGTGGATGCAACGCCAAAGGACAATTCAGAAGCCAACGCTCGGATCTCTCCACGCGAGAAAAAGCTTGGCATAGCCGTTTCTGTCTCAGTATTTGCTTTGAATGCTTTAGTGGTACTGATCTTGATACTGGATCGCACGGTGCCCTCGTTTCACCAGCTTTTGATGGGTATTTTGGATTGGATTAACTCACTGTGATTCAGAATCTTGTTGGATATTCGGCTGATTTCCTTCAAGCTTGACTGAATCCTTATGCAGTCGACGTGCCTTTTCATAGTCTTGGCCTCATGTCCAAACGCTAAGGATCTATTTGGCGGCTTGCTCAGGCTTTGCTACCAACAGGGAAACTCGTCCTATTAGTGATGGATGAAATTCTCCAATTTCCATGTTTGGTGTCTTCGGCTTAATTTGCTTGGTTGGACTTGACGACCTGACAAAGGAACTTGCAACTTCTAACTTCACTAAATTCGCTAATGCCTTTACCTTCAGAACTTGCTTGGTTAATTCCAGTGCTGCCTTTGGCAGGTGCATGCTTTGTAGGATTTTTGTTGATCAGTTTCAAGCTCACCATGAACCGGTTGAGTAAGCCGGTTTCATTCCTGTTAGTTAGCTGTGTTGGTGCAGCAGCTGTACTCAGTTACGCACTTCTGGCGGAACAAAGGGCTGGAACTGCTGCCAGTAAGGTGATCTTCGACTTGCCAGGCTTAACTGATCTCAATTTACAGATTGGTTTTGTTGTAGATGGCATTGCTACCGAGATGCTTGCACTGATTAGCACTGCAGGAATGTTGTTGATGTTGTCCGCACATATTTATATGGTGGGCAAAAAAAACTATGTGAGTTTTTTTACTTATCTAGGCTTTTTTACTAGTGCCTTATTAGGTCTAGCCCTAAGTCCAAACCTATTAGAGATGTTTGTCTTTTGGCTGCTGGTTGGGATCTCTTCATACCTTCTAGTTGGTTTTTGGTACGACACCAATGGCTCTTCCAAAACAACCCAAAAGATTTTCCTGGTAGACCGTGTTGGTGACGTTGGATTTCTACTTGGTAGTCTTGGTTTGTTCTGGGTGACCAGAAGTTTTGGATTTGATGAAAGTGGCCCCCTTCTCGAAGAAGCGATTATCAGCGGTAAGCTTTCAAATCCAACGACTCTTCTCCTTTGCTTCCTTATGATTATGGGACCAATTGCAAAACTAATAGAGTTTCCATTGTATATCTGGCGGCCTGATGTGTTGAAAACACCCGTTCCTGCCTCGGCTCTCATTCATGCAACAACCTTAGTTGCTGCAGGTGTTTTTGTCGTTGCCAGGCTTGAACCAGTTTTGACTGCTGGAGCTAGGGCCTTGCCTGGAACGGTTTTGGCCAATTTATTTGTTTGAGTCATTATATTTAGTTTGCAGGGAGAGAGTATTGATAGTGATTAAGGTTATCCGTAAGAAAGATGATCAAGTCTTTAAGATCGAGGTTAGAGAGAAGTCGACGTTGCAATCTCGATGCTTTTATCGAATGCAATTGCATGCTAATAACCTTAAGGATATTATGGCTTAGAATAGTGCATCTATGTGCAAATCCTGTTTTTAATACTACGCATATTTCTACTTTGCATATTAGCTAAAGATTAGTTGAGGTTACTTAATTCATTTGATCGATTGGGGTCTTGGAGATGCTTCGCCAGCACTATTCATACCTGAGACTGTAACGCTAATTGTGTGAGTATTGTCAAAACCGTGCTTTATCAAGTGAGCCTGCCGTGCTTTTGCAAACAAGCTCAATATATATACTGAGTAACTATTTCATGAACCAATAAACCATTATTGCAATTTTATTATTTTTTGAAACCATTCTTGCCTAGAGATATATTCTTTTACTGCTTTGTCCAGATGTAGGTGATCAACCAGGCCAGCCCCGCTGCTGTGAAAATAGGCGTTACAACACTGGTAAGTGCTCCTAGGAACCCTGGAAGCACTGTAAACATCAGATTTATAATGTAAGGCAGAATCATGATGACAGCTGTTGCAATTCCAGCTGTTAGGGCAGTTTTTGCCGGGAGTTTCATGTCGTTGATTTTTGGCAATAGTAATGGGATCTGAGGCATAAGCTTAATGGCGGTTACTGGTTTTTGCTTTATATGCATAGCACCAATATATTGACATTGGCCAAAGTTAGCACTATTTGCACCGAATAAAAAAAGGATTTTGCCTAAGGCCTAAGGCAATAATGACTCTTGTCTGCTGAGGTTTTATACAAGTCTATTGGTGAAGATTATCCCGATTGGGGCTTGTGTAGCGGGGTTTGGCCTGTGATGGTGAGCAAGTCAATGTCAAGGTACTTGGACACCTGTTTCATACAAAGAACAATGATGACAACACTAAAATCCTCCCACATGAAAGATTCTCCCTTTTTCAAAGCTTCAGATATTAAGAGTTCATCTGTTTGTATGCGTTGTGGTGGTGTTGGCTATTTAAAGTCTTCGCCTGTTACATATCACACTTGTTTGACTTGCCTTGGCCGAGGCGTAAAACCCATACATACTTAGCCTTCGGTTCGATTTATATTATTAGAATGAATGATAGCAATCAACAATTAATTCCTTAAATAATTAACTCCTTGATATTGTCTCAAGCCATTTTTGATGATTAGAATCCTTAATTTACTTCTTTCTCTTAATTAGAGATAAGCGCAAAGACTCTATTGTTGAAAATAATCATAACTAAGTTTAGACAATATCAATGGGTGCGAAGTGGTTCTTTTTCAGTGTGTAATCAAACAATCAACGCGGGCCTAAATACATTACATGAATAAGTATTAATATTGATTCATGCTCTTAGTCTAATCCTTGCTTACCGGTCGAATAGTTGGTGTAGACGAACCCATCAAAATTCACTATGACGTGCTTGACGGCGAGCGCGCAGGCACTCTTCACACATACATGGAGGACCCTCTAGCCAGCGGGTATGAATTGTCCACGGGAGAAGCTCAGCAAGCTCCATATCTAACAATTGTTGAGTCATATGGAGGGATAAAGTAATTGGCTTTAACTTTGTAGTTGTTGGGTTATTAATTGATTTTCAAGAATGTCAATAGATTCATGGGCGACGGTGAATGTTTTGGCTGGAAAGGAATGGTACTTATTCAGTACCATTTGGTCATGAGCAATGGTTGTGTCAGTTCTATCAACACATGCTTTTCAGGGCTAGCCAGTATCTTGTAACAGAAGGGAGGGTATCTAATCGCCTAGCCCTTCACTCAGCCAATTCACTATCTTGCCTTAATGTCTGATTAGATATCCTACAACTAGAATTGGTAAACGATACTATTTATGATCCTCGTAAACTCAGAATCCTCCTAATCTGATACCTGCACCGACAATCACAAAGGCAATTGATACTGTTGTAATGCTACGAATATGCCACGATAATTCAATAAGATTGTCGTCGTTGAGATTAGGAATGAGTCTTATTTGTGCATGCAGAGCCAATGCAAAAGCGATCGCCAACAAGATCAACTTTGTTGTTAGTAGGGATGTAATTGGTGTCTGAAATGAAAAAAGTCCTCGGCCTCCTGGTAGATAGATCCATGTTAACCAGAGCCCACTAATCACTTGAATTGCTAGTGATGTCACCCTTAAGGGCTCGAACATCTTTTCAAATGATCGCACCTGAGACACACTTTTTTCTTTGAGAGCATCTGGCAGGACCCTTAGATTTAAAATCAACTGTCCTCCAGTCCAAACCGTAGCTGCAAGGATGTGGAGTATGACCAGGACTGAGAACAACATTGATGCCGAGTGTCTAGCCAACAATAATGGCTTGAATACCAATCATTCTTGCAGGGATTAAAGCAAATGTCTACTTTTGATCCAATATTACTTTTTTTCGCTTTTTTATTCTTCCAGATCTGAATACTCTTTGATTGCAATAGGCTTCCAGTTCTTCGAATCACAGATTTTATAATCCATAGATTATTTTTGGCGATAGCCATGGCATTTAGAAGAAACACTCTAAAGCGAATTATTCTTGCCTTCTTCAAGTTACTATTTTTTGTATTAGTTTTTTTAGTTAACCAATTAACTAACGCAAATGCCTTGTTTTTTTGCATTTTCCATTTCTTGGTGGTTGTGTTGAATAATATTTGTATTGCTGACTTAAAATTATCACTAATGGCCTGTGAATTATTCTGCTCCCTTCCTGCTCTTGCTAAAACCTATTGCCAAATCACTTTGCTTCCTATCTTTCTTTTTAATTCAAAGCTACGCCTTGATGGTTTCTTTTGTAGAATCAGATGAATTGGAAACTTTCTTCTTTATTAGAGATAGAAGTGCGACAACGATAGTCTTTAAATAGCGATGGATATATGCTCTGTAAAATTTACCCAATGAGTAGCCAGCGGAATAGGTGTTACGGATTAGTCCTGCAACGAAGTTTAGAATCCAAAGGATCGCTAAAACAGTAATAATCCCGCCACCTACCTCGTAGATACGCCCAACAGAGTTAAGAAAAGGCTCTAAATTGTCGAGAATGTGAATAGTTGTCATTGGATTGAGCTAGAAATTCTGGGTGCTTGGTTGTATGCTTGTTAAGCTTGGATTGTTTTGAGCCGAATGGGTTAGCCTCTAACTCTAGTGTAGACGATATCGTTGTAGCTCTTTAGTTTTGCCTTGATATTGCTGAAATAATCTTCAGTGCATATCAATGTTCCTAAAAAAAAATATTAATCTTTTGAAAATCTCGAGATGTCTAGAATAGTATCCCAGTTAGCTCAATTGTATGGTATTCTAATGGATCACAGATAATTTGCGAACAAATCTCTTATAAGTAATCAAATTTATCTATAAGTTATACTTCCCTCTGCAAGAAGCATAGGCCTTAACTGTTTTCTCCAAAAAATAGTCAAATGGTTTTATTTTTCTTACAATTGAGAGGTTTTGGCTTTGCTACTGTTTAACAACTTAGCATTATTGTTGTTAATTCACTTTCTCTCAGTTGTATATTATATACTCTTGTTGTGATTGAAGTACAACCAATACATGCTACCGCTAAGACAGTATCTGTTGTCTATAAGAACTGAGCTGTTCATTAACGCGTTACTTTCGTTGAAAACTGAATATTAGGTCTATGATACTCCCTTTTAGGGTTGTAGTTAGGATATTTTCCTATTCTATAGGCCCTTTACAAGGAGCTAAATTAATCTAGCTTTTTGATTTCTAGACAACGTTCTTTATTTTCTGCTTTTACATCTCATTCTGGTTACTCGATTTTCATTTCCATAATTGATTTCGAAAAGACGAGCTCATGCTCTAATGTTTTACTGTATATATATTGTTACGAGCTTCCTTTTGCTGGTTTTCGCGCCATTCGTGGCCTCTCGTTGATAACCATTGTGGTTTGAAATCTACTTTTGGAGGATCAAATGCCTAATATCAATGAGAAAGACAACGGAATGAAGATTCTTGCGGTTGCTTGGATGTAGCGTCCCAGTACCTAGAATCGTTGATCTGATGCAGATGCTCGCTTATTTCATTGCAACAGCTGCAGCAACTTCATTGATAGTTTCTTTGCTATATCTAGCAACATTCAAGGCGAGTGATAGCACTTATCCCCCCAGACGCGATAGTTTTGAAAATGTACCTTGAAAAGACATTCCCCAGATTCATACTTGAGACCGATGCCAGGATTAACCGACCGATTCCCTGAAGCAACTTGATTTTATGTTCTAAGCAGAGCAATGGTTTGCTTGTGCTTCATTCTCAAATTAATTTACTAGTCGAGAACTCTTTTTCAGAGGTATCCAATTGGTTCGTTAGGCAGTCTCGGGTATGCCATTTAACTTCAGGTTGTTGACTAGAGATATTTGCCATTATACCCGCAACTCTGCTAGAGCTCAAGAGCAAAAAGCTTCTATGATTCAAGCTTTGCGTGCGCCTTTTCGGCTTTGCGTATGAGCCTTTGAGCTTCTTCTCGTGTCGCGCATAGCTCGGCTTTTTCCGCCAACCTTACGAGTTTTTTATGTTGCTTGGTCTTACCCATCATTGAAATCAAATTCATATTATTATAACGTATTGCCCAGCCAATAAGTGTCGTCTTGGCTTTATATCTGATTAGAACTGCTAAACAGTGCTGTTAGCTTGCCTTATTTCTAGTCAATCTGCATAGTTATTTCTATCTTGATTGCTTCATTGTTTAGGTAATTAATAATATTATGTTCCTTTCTTTTCTCTCCCTGAAGTTATCGCTAGCACAATCCCTTTGCCTCAAGCTCTTGTGCTAATCAATCATTCGTTTCTTCCTTTTCATGATGTCAATCCGTTCTCGTTTCCCAGTTTACCAATGGCTATCCTTCTAGCACTTGCTTTATATGAGCTTTCAATCATGTATTTGCCTGAAAAACTTCGATATGGTTAGAAGTTGACAATCTTACGTTTTTTGGACGATCATACGTGCATTAGAAATGACAGATCTTTCTCCAGATTTTCTTTCATTGTATAAGTTGCATCTACTAATGACGAGTGCTGTGTTCCATCGGTTGCACCTTCGCATCTCCCGAAGACTCTAGTTCCAGAGGTTAGTTGCTTATGCTGATATAATTCCTTTTAAAATTTAACTTGATGTTAAGACAAATTAACTTACTTAGCCATTGTAAATGGATTAATGTGATTAACTTTCCCGGATCATAGAGGATCTAGCCTTTATACTTCAGTGGCAATGACTAGGATCAATCTATTTATTGTATTGGCCTACTCTATCTATTTGATTTCCTTTAATGGATCCCTTGTTGATAATCTGTTGTTAGTAGTAAATTTTCCATTTGCCTAATGAAATGATGCAGCATATTGAACTATTAGAGCTCTTGTGTTCTTGGTAACAAGAAATCTTTTACTATTTTGAGTCCATATGAAGCGCTTTCCTGAAACTTCTAATGATGCCCTCTACAGTATCAATTGCATTGATAATCACTGGTTGAATTCTTTTAGCAAGTTTATTTAAATCGTTTGCCAGTAATCCAATCTCATAATTGTTTATTTTTAATCGATTCCTAAAGTCGTTCCATAGATCCTTCCTTGAGATTACTTTTATGCCCGGAAGGCTTGTATTCACAAGTCTCACCTGCTCTGAATGCGAGCTTCTGGGTATCAGCTGGACTTTGCGTATGCTGTTTTTATTGGCTGGACCGGACTTGGTTACAGTCATGATTCATTCCATGGATAAATGCAACCCCCCTCATGGAGAGGGCAATTGTTACAGTATCTACGTATTATAGCCTACACTGTCAAATTCTTGTCCATAGCATATTGATTTGTTGATTTTGTCTGCCCAAACCAACAATATCCTTCGACATCTAATTGCTTTTCCCTCTAGGCGGCAAGGTTTATCCATTGGCGACTGACGATTCTGTTGAATTAGTAATCTTTTTTTGTTCCTCAGTCATCATTGAGGTGTTTGCGCTAATGCGAAATTAAACTATTGGATATAATTTTTATGCTTATAATTTTTTGCCTATATTTAATATAGGCGAATCTAAAATTTCAGTTTTTTGTTCTCCTAGGCTTGTTCTAACGATCTTCTTATTGTAGCTCAGCCAATCTTTCTTGATAGCCACCATCTCCGCGATCTAGCTTAATCAAGTCTTCAGATGGGTGTGTCTAGTGTTCAGATGCTCACAGTCCACACAAGTTCTTGTTCAGGTCTGTATCACTAGTAATGATTACCAGTTCAACCTCAGGCAATGAGGATCCCAATTTCAGAAGGATCTGAGCAACTTCCAGCAATGAGGCTTCTAGCAGTAGAAGGAGCGCAGGCTCGGGTCGACACTACTGATGACCCTGAAGAACTTCGTCTGCTTATTCGGGAGTTGCTTAGTGGCTTCGATTTTGCGCCACCTATAGGCAACACCAATATTGAAGAAATCGAAACGAGCAACAGTGAGGAGATCTTCGCAGAGATTTATTGCTCTGGATGCGGTGAAGTCGAGACCTGCGAGTGCCCGGATCCCAGTGAACCGGATTTGCCCAGAACCCCCAGGCCTCTGCTATGAGTTCTAAGCAGGTCGTTGTTATCATTGCCCAACTTCTGAGCGCAATCGTTGCCGGTGCTGCTCCTCTGGTTTGGGCAATCGCTGCTCATCCAGGGCTCTAACTTCATCACCCCCGCACAATTTTGTTCAGCTGAGATCAACTCTATAACGTTGTTTAAGCGATCTTTGGCCAGCGACGAGATCCTCCTGCGATGTTGCCAATCCAAATCACTGCCTTAGAAATCTCCTTTCGACTGGCTAAGCATGCTCTCTCCCCATTGATCTAGCGACCAATCACAGGCCTAATCGATGCAAGGCAGCTTTCTACTGACTTGTTTGTTTGCGTGGATCTCAGCGCTGTCGACAAGAGTCATATGCCCTCAGACTTTGATCAGGTAGTTCTCCCTCCCCACCTTCATCACTAAGCTCATCCGATGTGATCACGCCCATGGTTCAGTTCATAATGGTTATGTTGTAGATGTGATCCACAATGGTGCTGATCTATCGCTGAGGAACTATCAGGAGGTCTAACTCTGCTGGGAATTTCTTTAGTGCATAAACAACTGTAACCATGCTTTGTCTGATCTCATCCGCCTTCGATTTGAACTTGTTTTATTTAAAACATAGTATTTGATTCTACTTATGCAAAATTGTGGAGTCTGTGAACACCATCGCAGCGCTAGTGATCAATTTAACTATGAAATTGTTCGCACAACTCATTGGGTTTTTCGCCATCATCCAGCACCAGCACCTTTGCTTGGTTGGCTCTTGCTCGATTCACGTCGTCACTTGGCAGGACCTATTGATTTCCAACCCGATGAAGCAGCATCTTGGGGTAAGGCAATGCAAATTGCTAGTGGGCTTGTCCAACGGCTTACCAAGTGCGACAGGGTTTATGCCATTGCTTTTGGAGAAGGAGCTCATCATTTGCATTTGCATCTGATCCCACGCTTCCAGCTTGATCTTCACACCACTGCTTGGGCCGTTGCCGATCATTACCGTGCAGTCAGTAATGGACAGCGAGTAGCAGTTGATTCAACCCAGATTGCTGAATTTGTCAAACAAGCTCGACTTCTTGCAAAATCATTAGAGCTCTAGGCTTGATCTTAAAATTGACAATTAGGCTTCTCTGTGGATAGTGGCTTTTTCAACTGAAAGAACTTTTTACCCATTATTAATATTCTGTATCTCTATTGTACACGCTTAATTCCACGCTAAAAATAAATAAAACTCCTACGATTAGAGGCGAATACAAGCATTGATCAGGTGGCAGTGGATTGGCAATGAATCCGTACAAAGCATCATTCCACAAACCCGTTCTAATCATTTGTGCCTACACAAGATGCTTATGTCACTTTCATTTCTTTACCTCACTCTGAGAGGTTCTGGCCTGCCTAGCTGAGTAAGTCCAGAGGCATTTTGGGGGGCTTTGTCAGGATGATGGCACCTGCCATAGGTGTTTGTCCTTTCATCTGCCCAGCTATAAGCGGATCCCCGGTGCTGATGAAGGCTTTGAGCTTTTTGAGGTTTCCGTTGCTCAACTCCAGCCTACCCAGTGGTGCGTGGGCTTAGCGGAAGTGAAGAGTCGGCAGCTCGATTTCCGTGGAAAAAGCCCTAATGATCAAAAAAAATATTTGAAGGGTAAGCCCGTTCCCCTTGTAGGTAACGGTTCAGGTTCACTGTGGATGATTGATCGCCATCACCGCCTACGAGCACTATTGGATCTTGACCAAGACGCCACCACCTTTGGATATCTGATCGAAAATTGTCCTACCGAGGATGATTTAGAGAGCCTTCAGCTTTTGGCCGAGCGTGGTTGGTTGTATCTCTACAACGGACGAGGCCATGGCCCCCTTTTGCCGCAGGGTTTACCTAAGAGCTTGTTAAAGCTTGAGGACGACCCTTACCGAAGCCTTGCTTGGAAGCTCAAAAGTGAAGGGCTGATACGCCCTGAACCATTGATCCCATATCACGAATTCCGCTGGGGAACCTGGCTGCGCAGTCGTGCGTTACCGCCTTTTTCTAGTAAGTGCCTTGAACCGGCATTGCCGGCTGCTCGCAGTTTGGTGCGTTCCAATGCTGCCTCCCACCTGGATGGCTGGATTGGGTGATTTCACCTTTCATCAGACGAAAGTCATGCAGAAGACGGAAGTGCTCGACCAGACCATCAGCTTCTTGAGTGGCTCAGTTTTTCTGTTTGCCTGAACGCCATCAGGACGTTCTGGCATTTCGAGTGGCCATTCTTTTGATCCGAAGTGATCGAATCTGTCGGTGATCGCTTCCTTCCGTTTCGCCTGCGGACTCCACTTCAAGTGGGTGCGCTGATGAACTCCAACACCGTGGAACATTTGAGACCTTTTTAGGCTTCAGCGCAAATAAAGACCGTGTTGCAACTAATGCTAAAAGTTGGTGCAAATACAGCAAACCCAGCAAGTTTGTCCTCTCCTGTTAATTTCCGATCTCATTTGCAGGTCAACATCAACCTCCTCCCCCACTTTTAAGTGGTGGTAGCGGGGTGGAGGTTTGAACTCCCGACCTTCGAGTTGTGAGTTCGAAGATATTGGCCCAGATCCAAGTGATTTACTGCCTCAAGTTTTTAACTCTCTCACCTGACTGGTTCTGTACATCTGCTTCGACCTGGTAGTAGTTGGGTGTCGTTGTCGTTCATTTGCGGAACGTTTTTTTATCTAACCAAAAGTTGCTGGAATGAACTTATCGCGGCACAGCGATGAAGGAATCACCTCGCTCTTGCTTTTCGCGGAAGGAACTCATGTTGATTGGCGCAATGAATGCCGCATTGGCCCGCACAACGCAGGTGAGAGGCTTGCTGCGCTGTGAAGGTGGCCGTCTGTCGTGCACCGTGATCGGTGATGCCATCTGACGACGACCCATGTGACTGTCCTTCACTGTTGTATTCAACCAGGGCTTTCCGCTGTGAATCACGATCGCATCACCGGCTGGATTCGTGACAAAAGACTCGAGAATGGTTCCGTATGCGAGGCTCACAGGAGCATCTTCGTTATCGGCTGCCAATCGGCAGTTGAGACCGTCAGGATCATTGGCGATTACAAGCCACAGCAACTGGTGATATTTCTGACGGGTGCCCTGCAAATGGGAGCTAACGAAATCACCGCTGGCATCTGGGCGCGGGGTATTGGCGATCTGCGCAGCAGCCGGACAGGGCATCAGTGCGGCGATCACCAGCAGTGATGCTGAGAAGGAGGTGCAGCGTTGGACCTTCATTCACTGTTCAACGTATTTCAGTAATCATGCCTCTTGTTTTGGTGCATGAGGAAGCTGAACTACTTGGCCAGGCGCACAGGCCATCTGACTCTGATGTTTTTGTCTCCTCAGTTCAATGATGTTTTACGTCGCAGTCAGCTGGATCGTCATATTGAAGTGATCAATGGTCGATCGATGGAAATCAACAGTCCCTTGGAGGGCTCTTCGTCAGTTCAGTGATTGATTGAGTAGAAAAGGGCTACTGACAATCAACAGAATGATCCATCCTCTAGCTACCGTGTTTGCCGCTCTATTGCTTTGCACTCCCGTTCACGCGATGGGGTGTTCTGGAGATCACTCTCTCAAGCATGACGGTGTTTCAACAGAGAAGACGACT
This sequence comes from Prochlorococcus sp. MIT 1327, assembly GCF_047304785.1. Classification (NCBI taxonomy): domain Bacteria; kingdom Bacillati; phylum Cyanobacteriota; class Cyanophyceae; order Synechococcales; family Prochlorococcaceae; genus Prochlorococcus; species Prochlorococcus sp. MIT 1327. The sequence goes on along the minus strand of NZ_CP138972.1, from coordinate 1,650,199 downwards.
GAGTCGACTGACACCACCAGCAAGACAAGCATCGATGCTTCTAAGGCCAAAGTTTCAGAGAGCTCGAATAACTGAACTCTTTTCAAATAAGATCTTTTGTATGACAAGAATCAATTTGGTCAAGCCAAGTGAATTATCTGATCAACATTTAGTTGCGGAATATAGAGAAATTTTTATGGTTGGCTCCGCACTCCAACGCTCATTAAAGTCAAAAAACTGGCAGAGAACCAAAGAACAGCTACCCAAAGAATTCACCTTAAATATTGGACACGTTAAGTTCTTCTACAACAAAGGTAAGTATTTGCATAAAAGATATTTAGACCTGATAAACGAAATGAAAAGCAGAGGTATGCGTCCAGATCCAGAACGTCAATTCAAAAAAGAGCAGTGGCCAAGTGACTTTTATAAAGACTGGGAGCCTAATGCAAAAGACATTGAGCTAATAAGAAAAAGAATCGAAGAAAAAATCAATCAAAAGCCCACTTGGTATCGCTGGACAAAAAAACAAGATGGTGATTCACCAGGGAATACGTCTGAGTCTGGGTTTTTGCTTTAGAAGATAGGTGCTGATTCGCGGATCTCGATGCTGGGTGCTGCGTGGTGTCAGCGTATGGGTCTGGGCTTCAGCACCTCAACCACAGGCAGCCTAGTGGCAGCGTGGATTCTTTCCATCTCATGCATGCCTTCCAGCTGGCGATGGATGCAACGTAATTGATGCCTTAGAGACTCAGCGTCTCCTAGGTGAGCAACACCAACCATTGCTGCTTCGATGTGGTTTTTTGATTCGATCAGATGCAGGCAGGTCGCCGATCCCATCTCAACGCTCATAGCTCTCCTTTGGTTGCCCCTATTCAGCCAAACTTTTTTGACTTATGTTGTGACAACGATCACGAAATGGTGTTGCTCGTGGCCAATGTCTGGAGGTCCTCATAAAGGTTGTCGTAAGTCAACCTTTTTTTGGTTGTCTTTTCTCACTTAAGTGTACCGGGGTCTGATTGTTCTGGTAGGCGCAGCTACCAGGCCTACGGCGATCATTTGGGTTTTTCCTGTCCTTTTAGCAACAGTTTGCTGGATCCTGTCAGTCTTAGAGCCTCGCAGTTCAGGTCAATAAAACAGGGCCTTTTGGGGCCCTGTCTGGTGTTTGTTTTGGTGGTGGGGGTGAACTCCCGACCTTAGGGTTATGAGCACGAAGAACTATGGTCAGATCCATTGGTATTAGAGGGCCGAAAAAATGACTGTGGTTCCTATCTGTGGTTGAGATACTTGCCCCCTCCCTACTCTGGCCCGGGGATCAGCTCTCTTGCCTTAGCTATTCCGAGGCTCTTGCTGTAGGACATAAGTACTGACCGATGACGCTCGATGCTGGGGGCTGCACGTCATGGCCAGACGCACTGGCTATCTGACCCTGAGGGGTATTGGTACCTCAAGTTCAAAGATGTTTTAGGTGGTAGTTATCTGGATCGTCGCATCGAAGTGATCAAAGGTCGACCAATAAAAGGTGAGCCAGATCTCTTAAAAACCAGGACGATTTATCACCACGTTGATGATGCAAGAGAGTTATGGAAAAGACTTCAACGCGAAGGTTCGAGGGTTACGTCAGCCCAAAAGCATTTATCCGCAGAGCTTTGGTGACGCTGGCTGTGCTCTCAGACGACGAGTGATTTAGCGATCAGTGGAATAACAGCACTGATGCTGTAGATGTTCGAGTAAATGAGGGCAAAGGTGAGAGCAAAACGCTTACTGCCGTCTGGCTGCAGTTTTCATATCACGCTGCGTTGCAATAGCAGGCAGTTCTTGATTGCCAAAGCCCTTAGGCGAGATGTGTTGTTGGCAGTGCTCAATAAAGCCCAGCAGAAATTTGCCGTGAGGGTGTATGGGCTCTGCCTGATGGCTAACCACCTTCACTTACTGCTTAAACCAGAGGATGCAAAGGATTTACCCAGGTTGATGCACTGGTTCGCTTGGTATTCAGCCATGGCCTTGAACCGCTTGAGTGGACGTTGCGGGCACTTCTGGGAGGCCAGGTATTTCTCAACGCCGATCCACCCAAAAGACCACAGAAGAGAGTTGAATACCTTGAGGACTATCCATGCCAATCCCAAAGCAGCAGGGGTAAGGAAAGGATTCTTTGATCCCTATTCCAACTATGGCCACTACAGCAGGCTGCAATCAGATGGCATCAGTGAATGGAGCCCAGCCTTTTTAAAGCTCTCGGCAACGCTCGATGGTTGTGCCAAGCGCTATGAGCGTTTCTGCCAGCACTATCGCCATAAGAGTAAAGGCGCTCCTAAGTGCCACTGGGGCAGCCGCATGCTTAAACGACTAGTGAGCAGTGTAAGAACTAGAAGCAAGGAGAAGAGGATCTCACCAGGCCAACAACGATTGCCATGGGCTTGGGATATTCGCCTCAATCAAATTCCTGAGGATTGGCATCAGGTTGCGGTGAGATTTAGAAAAACAAATGGAATCAGAGATGGAGATCAAACTCTCAGACTGTGGTGATTAAGTTAGGAATATAAGTAGTTTTAGGGCAAAAGGATTTAGAGGTAAATTTGTGATGAATACGAAAAACTATTGGTGGTTGTTGCCTGCTAAATAAGACATCAAGGTAACTTTTTGCAAGTCAATGGTGCCAGGTATCGGATGCCGTTTTAAGCAAATATGGAAGTCGTTGATGAAATAAAAAGCCCCTGCTAATGCAAGGGCTTTGAGTGTGTAGGCTGTGGTATGTAGTAGGTACTGTGATGTGCCTTAGCAGGGTATGTCTACACAGGCAGAGTATACTATGGTATAGGCTGAATCGCATTGATCGCGAGTATCCAGGCCCCCCCCCCCAGCCACACCTTCCAGCTCAGCATCAGACAGGGTTTGGCGCTGAGTGTTTAAGTCTTCTGTGGTGATCGAGAAGCCTGCAGCTTTGGCAATAGCAACAGGGTCAGCGCCTTCTGCTTTGAGCTGTTCCTGCAGTGAAGTATCGGCTTGAACCTTGGCGATGAATGCCTTGAGTTGTTCTTCTGACATCAGATGTAGTTGTCTATACTTTATGTATAGCACAATCTAAGGCTGATGAATGCACAAGTATCGATTGAATTGTATGAAACTTCAACTACATCAGGTTGCAATCAGACGGCATCAGTGAATGGAGCCATGCCTTTTTAATGCTCTCGGCAACGTTCGATGGTTGTGCCAAGCGCTATGAACGTTTCTGCCAGCGCTATCGCCATAAGAGCAAAGGCGCTCCAAAGTGCCACTGGGGTAGTCGCATACTTAAACGGCTGGTGAGCAGTGCAAGAACTAGAAGCAAGAAAAATAAGATCTCACCAGGCCAACAACGATTGCCTTTGGCTTGGGATATTCGCCTCAATCAAATCCCTGAGGATTGGCATCAGGTTGCGGTGAGATTTAGAAAAACAAATGGAATCAGAGATGGAGATCAAACTCTCAGACTGTGGTAATTAGTTGGGCAATATAAGTAGTTTTAGGGCAAAAGGATTTAAAGGTAGATTTGTGATGAATGCGAAGAACTATTGCTGATTGGCACCAGCTGAATAAGACATCAAGGCAACTTTCTGCAAGGCAATGGTGCCAGGTATCGGATGCCGTTTTAAGCGAATAGGGAAGTCATTGAAGAAATAAAAAGCCCCTGCTAATGCAAGGGCTTTGAGTGTGTAGGCTGTGGTATGTAGGCTGATGTACCAACAGTTCATTCCTTTTATCAACAGAACTTCTCTCCCTTAGAGTAACAGCAGTTTGGCCCCGTAACCCAGTTTGGTTCGTAGGAATTGCCCCCCCCCCCAGCCACACCTTCCAGCTCAGCATCAGACAGGGTTTGGCGCTGAGTGTTTAAGTCTTCTGTGGTGATCGAGAAGCCTGCAGCTTTGGCAATAGCAACAGGGTCAGCGCCTTCTGCTTTGAGCTGTTCCTGCAGTGAAGTATCGGCTTGAACTTTGGCGATGAAAGCCTTGAGTTGATCTTCTGACACTTGTTTTTAGTTGGGTCGCTTTTTCATATGCATAGCCTAGCCTAAGGCTGATGAGTTCAAGTATCGATTGAATTGTATGAAATTTCCACAACAGCTTGAGAACAGACGGCCTCAGTGAATGGAGCTCTGATTTTAAAGCTATCTGCCTCTCTATTAGATTATCTCTGGATGTAAGCTCTCTGCTTCTCTGGATTGATGCGCTAATCGCTTTGGCGTTTCTGCCAGCGCTATCGCCACAAGAGCAAAGGCGCTCCCAAGTGCCATTGGGGTAGTCGCATACTTAATCGGCTCGTGAGTAGTGCAAGAACTAGAAGCAAGAAAAAGAGGATCTCACCAGGTCAAGAACGATTGCCTTGGGCTTGGGATATTCGCCTCAATCAAATTCCAGAGGATTGGCATCAGGTTGCGGTGAGATTTAGAAAAACAAATGGAATCAGAGATGGTGATATACAGTTCACGTTCTGAGAGTGAGTTGAGGAGATATAGGTATTGGCTAGAGGCAAGAAGTTGAAGGTTAGCTTTTCAGTAGCGCATGACTATTCTCAGAGCCTGCTTTTATCAATTACACGCCTTTTCAGGCATCTTATTGGCAAGAAGGTGCTAGGCATCTGTAGCCTTCAAATCGGCCACAAGGCGGTCCCAAGTGCTCTGAGATCTTTTTGGTCGTCCTTGTGCCATGCGCCTCTTAAAGCCCCTTTTTAGCCTTCCGTACACCCCCACTTAGTGGGGGTATAAACGTTAAAACTGGGTGCAAATAGGAGCAACTAGAACAGGTTGGGCCTTCCTGTCAGTTTTAGAACTTCCTAGTCCAGGACATTAAAAAACCCCTCAGAGAGGGGCTTTTAAGTGGTGGCGGGGGGGAGATTTGAACTCCCGACCTTCGGGTTATGAGCCCGACGAGCTACCAGACTGCTCTACCCCGCGGTGACCCTCAAAGCATACCTTTTGAGGCTTGTGCCACTTGGTCTTTGTTTAGGTTTCCTGGTATCGAAGAGCTCCGGCCACTTCTAGCTGCACACCTGGAGCAATGAGCAATACCTGTTCCTCTAATTCTTGGAGTCCGGTTGGGGTGAGCCAATCAAGTTGGCGAAGTAGGTGGAGCGCTACAGCGTGTTTTGCTCGTTTGGATCCGTCTTCTACTTTGATCGCCACACCCATCCCTTCACCAACGCGGCTTAGACATTGGACACCTTCTGCTCCACCCTTGCTCACGATTTGTCCGTGAGCTCGTTGCATGAGCTCAGTGTCAAATCGGCCTTCCCCTGCTACGAGTTCAGGATGGGCCAACATCGCCCTGATCACTTGTTCCATTTCTGCCTGACGTGATGCCCCGAGATGGGCATAGAGCAGAGCGATTTGGTCTAGCCGTAGGCGAAGGGTTGGTGCTCCACAGTCATCCCTGGCAGCTACGAGCTCGTCGGCCGGTAGCCCAAGCAGTTCGGCTATGCGTCGATTCACTTCCACTTGCAGAGGATGGTTGCCTTGCAGGTATGAATCAAGGGGCCAACCCATTTTCTTGCTCGTCGCAAGAAAGCCAGCATGTTTCCCTGAGCAGTTGTGCTCTAGCGGGCTCGTGCCTCCCCTTGGAATGGGGCATTGCAGCAGGCTTGGGTCTAGCTCGGCATTCCAAAGCAACCTGAAGGCTTCGCGGGCATGGGCGGGTGTCCCTGAATGGGATCCACAGCAGATTGCTAATCCTTTTTCCCCACAGTTCATTTGCTCTGCTGCACCACTACTCAAAAATGGCAGTGCTTGAAAGGGCTTTAGAGCTGAACGGATGAAGGTTTCAAAGTCTGCACAACCCGCTCGCATCAGGACGCGCCCTCGCCCATCGCAAACCACAGCATGCACGCGATGGATCGACTCCACGCTGGAGCCACGCTTAAGGCTTACTTCAAGAGGCGTTGTGCCCGAACGCTGGGAGCTTCCGAACCAGGTTGGAAGATTCATGCTCAAGCAGACTTTTGGGCTTCAGAGAGCCTGGCAGAGACTCGCCCCCTTGGATGATGAAGCTTGTGATGAAGTCCATGGTTCGTGCCAAATAACCAAGTAATGGAACTTCGAGTTGGTGTTAATTGCTACGCATTCAAAGTGTTGTTTTTAAGTCTCAGGATGCTTGAGAGAGATTCGAGCTCATGAAGCTGTGATGCTTTCCATGACTCCAGAAGGCTTCCAGGTCGTAAAAGCCTCGTTCGCTTGGCTGTAGAACATGCACGATTAATTCGCCGTAATCGAGCAGAGCCCATTTCCCTTCATTAAGACCTTCACTTCTCAATGGCAATCGATCGGCTTCTACCTCAAGGCGATCTTCCACAGATTTAGCAATTGCTCTTACTTGGACTTCAGATAGTCCTCCGGCAATCACCATCCAGTCCGCCAGGCTGGAGACCTCATCGATTCGGATCAGTTGAATGTCTGTCGCTTTGCGATCGTCGCAGGCCTCAGCGGCCATTTCTGCTAGCTGTTCACTATCCATAGACGTTTTCACTGCTTACGGATTGGCGAGATCCTTCCTGTTCAGCCATTTCTGCTCGAGCTTTTCCAGCACTTTTTCTAAGGGCTTCCAATCGATCTTCATAGAAGCTTCGCTTCTTCTTTTTGCGGGTTTGTTCCACAAGCTCCTTTAGCGCTCCCCCGAGGCTCTTGTAGGCATTCGGCACGCTGTAATTAAAACGACAGGCCAGATCGATAGCCCGTTCATCGGCAGCGATTGCATCCTGAAGCCGCTTTTCAGAGTTGTTCTTTAAATAGAGCCGATATCCAGCGAAGCCCGAAAGACCTAGGGCCATTAATAGCAACAATCCGTCTTGAACCCAGAGTTCACCAATTGCACCGCCGAGGCCGATGGCTAGAGCAGCCATTTCCCAGCCATCGCGAGGAATGGTGTCGTTCTGGACTCGACCCACTTCATGCCAAAAGAGCAAGTTGCGATGGTCGAGCGCGAAATTGTCCCATTGTTCGAGATCGATTTGGATCTCGACCTCATCGCGTCCGATTTCCTCGAGGGTGATGAGCGGTGGATCTACCGCTGCTGCCGCCTCCACGAACACCCAGCTCTGCATCTCTGGCGGCAGCTGCCCCTTAAGGCGCTGGAGTTCGCTCATGGTCTTGATCTCTCTCCGTACTCATCAAGCTAGCGACTACATGGCGCCTGGGTGTTTTTCCTGAGCTATCTCTGACGTTGCATGGGAAGCTAGTCGCGTTTGGCCAACACCCGAAATTCCATGCCCCGTAGGTCTGATCTGCGTCGCATCCTGCTGCTGGGGTCAGGTCCGATCGTGATTGGCCAGGCCTGTGAATTTGATTATTCCGGCACTCAAGCATGCAAGGCCTTGCGGGATGAAGGTTTTGAGGTGGTGTTGGTGAATTCCAATCCGGCCTCAATCATGACGGATCCGGAGATGGCTGATCGCACCTATATCGAGCCGCTCACACCCGAGGTGGTGACTCGCGTCATTGAGTTAGAGCGCCCTGATGCGTTGCTGCCAACCATGGGCGGCCAGACGGCTCTTAATTTGGCGGTGGCATTGGCTGAAAATCACACACTCGAACGTTTTGGCGTTGAGTTGATCGGTGCAGATCTAGCTGCAATTCGAAAGGCCGAAGATCGCCAGCTGTTTAAGCAGGCGATGGAGCGTATAGGCGTCAACGTTTGTCCTTCAGGGATTGCTTCCAGCCTCAAGGAGGCAGAAGAGGTTGGTGAAGTGATTAATAGTTTTCCGCGCATCATCCGACCAGCCTTCACTCTTGGTGGCAGTGGTGGTGGCATTGCTTACAACCCTGAAGAATTTGCAGCGATCTGCAAAAGCGGTCTTGATGCCAGCCCGGTTTCTCAGATCTTGATCGAAAAGTCGTTGTTGGGTTGGAAGGAGTTCGAGTTAGAGGTGATGCGTGATTTGGCGGATAACGTTGTGATCGTCTGTAGCATTGAAAATCTCGATGCAATGGGTGTTCATACAGGAGATTCAATCACTGTTGCTCCTGCGCAAACTCTCACCGATCGTGAGTATCAGAGGCTTAGAGATCAATCCATTGCCATTATTCGTGAGATAGGTGTTGCTACGGGGGGTAGCAATATTCAGTTCGCGATCAATCCAGATGATGGCGAGGTGGTTGTTATTGAAATGAATCCGCGCGTTAGTCGATCATCAGCGCTGGCAAGTAAGGCCACGGGGTTTCCAATTGCCAAGATTGCTGCTCGTCTTGCTGTTGGTTATACCCTTGACGAAATTATCAACGACATCACGGGTAAGACACCAGCGTGTTTTGAACCCACAATTGATTATGTCGTCACGAAGATTCCACGATTTGCATTTGAGAAGTTTAAGGGCAGCCCTGCTGTTCTTTCTACGGCAATGAAGTCTGTGGGAGAGGCAATGGCGATCGGTCGCTGTTTCGAAGAGTCTTTTCAGAAAGCGATGCGTTCTCTAGAAATTGGGCGGGCTGGTTGGGGTTGTGATCGTCAAGAGCCAGAATTTACGCCTACAGAAATTGAGCGTTTGTTGCGCACGCCTTCTCCTGAGCGGATCATGGCAGTGAGAACAGCGATGTTGGCCGGACGCAGTGACCATGATATTTACGATTTGAGCAAAATTGATATTTGGTTTTTAGCCAAATTACGCCACATGATTAATATTGAGACAACGCATCTGCATGGCCGCGCATTAGATGAATTGGATCAGGAGTCTCTACTCTGCTTGAAGCAGCTTGGCTATTCCGATCGTCAGATTGCTTGGGCGACAGGTTCTGACGAGCTCGCTGTACGTGCACATCGTGAACTGTTAAATATCAAACCTGTTTTTAAGACAGTCGATACTTGCGCTGCTGAATTTTCATCTACTACTCCATATCATTATTCAACGTATGAGCGACCCCTGTACCGTCTTGATTCTGATGACCAATTGTATAAACTTGAGCCGGAAACTGAGGTCGTTACAGACAGCCGCGCAAAAGTGATGATTCTTGGCGGCGGTCCTAATCGCATTGGCCAAGGAATTGAGTTTGACTATTGCTGTTGCCATGCTTCATTTGCTGCGCAGGGCAAGGGATTTGTCACTGTGATGGTTAACAGTAATCCCGAAACTGTCTCCACTGACTATGACACTAGTGACAGACTTTATTTCGAACCTCTTACTCTTGAGGATGTACTCAATGTGATCGAGGCTGAACGGCCTAATGGTGTCATTGTTCAGTTTGGTGGTCAGACCCCACTCAAGTTGGCGATTCCCTTGCTTCGTTGGCTAGAGAGTTCGATCGGAAAGTCAACAGGCACACGTATATGGGGTACATCACCAGAATCAATTGATCGGGCTGAAGATCGTGAACAGTTCGAGGCGATCCTGCGGCAGCTTCAAATTCGCCAGCCTCGTAATGGCTTGGCTCGCAGTGAGGAAGATGCCCGAGCCGTAGCACTTCGCATTGGTTATCCCGTTGTTGTTCGTCCCTCTTATGTGCTTGGAGGCCGAGCCATGGAGGTGGTGTTTGATGAACAAGAGTTGAATCGCTATATGGCTGAAGCGTTTCAGGTCGAACCTGATCATCCAGTGCTCATCGATCAGTATCTGGAAAATGCTGTGGAAGTTGATGTTGATGCTCTCTGTGACTCTGATGGAGTTGTCGTGATTGGCGGTTTGATGGAACACATTGAGCCTGCTGGAATTCATTCTGGAGATTCCGCTTGCTGCCTTCCCTCCATCTCTCTTGGTGAGCAAGCCCTTCGCACGATTCGTCTCTGGAGTGAAGCGTTGGCCCTTGCGCTCAAAGTTCAGGGGTTGATCAATCTGCAGTTCGCTGTCCAGCGGGATGAAGCGGGTGATGAACAAGTGTTCATCATCGAGGCCAATCCTCGTGCTTCTCGTACCGTTCCTTTTGTGGCTAAAGCCACAGGAGTACCCCTGGCCAGGATCGCCACTCGGCTCATGGCAGGAGAGACCTTGGCGGCTATTGGACTTACGCATGAGCCTCAACCGCCTCTTCAGTCTGTCAAGGAAGCCGTATTGCCATTCCGTCGTTTCCCTGGGGCCGATTCGGTGCTTGGCCCGGAGATGCGGTCCACTGGAGAAGTGATGGGTTCAGCTTCCAGTTTTGGCATGGCGTTTGCCAAGTCTGAAATTGCAGCTGGTGATTCCCTCCCAATTCGTGGAACTGTCTTTCTCTCTACTCATGACCGGGATAAGCCAGCGCTAATACTTGTCGCTGAAAGGCTGATTGAACTTGGCTTTGATCTCACGGCCACCTCCGGAACTGCTCAAGCCCTTAATCGGGCTGGATTGAACGTTCAGCCAGTACTTAAGGTTCATGAGGGACGTCCCAATATCGAAGATTTGATTCGCTCTGGTCAGATTCAGTTGGTGATCAACACACCTATTGGCCGTCAGGCCGCTCATGACGACAAATATTTGCGACGAGCAGCTCTTGATTACTCCGTGCCTACCCTTACGACGATTGCTGGAGCACGAGCCGCTGTCGAGGGAATCACGGCACTCCAGCAACAGTCATTATCCGTAGCGGCCCTTCAAGACATCCATGTTTGATCTCCCATTAGGCTTGCTCAACTGAAATTCTTGCCGTGATCGCTAACGCTTCCCCTATTGTTTTGGCTCCTGGTAGTGATTGTCGAGAACTATTTCAGGCGGCTTATGACAATCGCTACACCTGGGATCCGGTCTTTTCTGGTTATCGGGGTCGTTGTCTGTGGGTCACGGATGATCGCGTCGTGGAAGGGCAGTTTGAGTTGGGGGCGGATCTCAAGGCCCATATTGATGGTATAGAAGATGAATTGATCGCCAAGGCTGTCTCTTCCCAGCTATGGGAAGTTGCCATACATCGAGTACGACGCAGTTTTGAAAAGACCCATGGTGAAAACACTTTTACCGCAGGTGATAACGATGATGTTGGCTTAGAAGTGATCGTTGGAGGTAAAAATCTTGGTGATCGTTATCGCATCAAAAATGATGTGGTGACGATGGTTCATCGCCATATTCATGGAACAGTGGTGACCATTTTTACAAAAAGTACGACGAATACAGGTTATGGCTACCTAAGTCATACATACAGCAGTCAATACCACGACCCAAAAACAAACGAGCCTACCAGTGGCATCAGTCAATTCACTGATACTTTTGTGCCCTTGGCTGATGATGGTTTATGGGTATTGAGTGAAAGGTTAGTGGAAAAAGATGCTTTTGCTGGAATGGCTGCTGAACGGCAGTTGTTTAAGTTCGTAGAGCTTGAGCAGCTTTAAAATAAGTGACAATGGTTGCCAATTGATTTGAGACTAATAATGCAACCTTTGTTCGACTGGTAAACTAATTCTGTTCATTTTGCGGTAGAAGATAATAATTCTTTTAAGCTCGTCTGTTTTTAGGTACAATTAAGACTATTGTAAAAAAGGAAAAAGTTAAATTTACGATTGGTTGAGTAATTATCATCATTATCTCGCTAACAACTAGATTGATGATGCTAGGTGTGGACTTTATGTCTTTGTTGGAGCTTTGGCATTGCTTGTTGGTAATGCTGTCTCCATCTTATTAGGCAAGAAAATATCTCAATGGCTGGTAACTTTGCTGAGATTGATTTTGTAAAAAAAATAAGAAGACAATGTCAATATTGCCTGCATCACTAAGCTGAAGACGGCAGGCCTAGGATATTGTTTGCGAACTTAATTGTTCGTGGATTTGCCTAGTCAGATTGAATTTATAGATGATCATATTAGGAACATCCATTAGCTGCAGAGACGCTATTAATTGAAAAAGGGTTAGTAAGGTATGGGGAAAAAGAAAGTCAAGATGCGTCTGGGAGAGGGGTGACGTCTTTGAGCTTTTCATTCAATTGCATTGCCAGAGTCTGACGACCTACTGCCAAAACTTTTAGGGTGTCTTCGTGCATGCGTAGTTGGGCATCAGCAACTTGCATGCCACGGATTAGTTCCTTCAGTTCATCTGGTAATGAATTCAGGTCGTAGCGCTTGCCTTCAAAAGTGAGTACGGGATCAGGCTTGTTTGCTGCTGAGTCAGTCATCGGAGGTGAGTTCTGTTCTTGAGTGGCATTTGTGCTTTCGGACCTTCCGAAGGGCCATTTCGGAGGCATTCGTTCACCAAAAGGTTATCCAGCTCTTTCTAAAGCATGAGAATGAGATTGTCTATAGCTCACCTAAAATCATATCGTAGGAATTTGCCCTGGCGGCTCGTATCCCTTATTGACTCGGACAGTCTCTTTTTCTATCGCGAATAATTTGTCGTTCGCAGAGATCCCTGTAGCGACCAGCTCGACTCATTAGTTCGTCATGATTGCCACAATCACAGATTCGCCCTTTTTCTAGTACAACAATATGATCGGCCTCCTGAACAGTTGCAAGACGGTGGGCTATCACTAGAACAGTTCGCCCCTGCATAGCTTGTTTAAGACCTAGTTGTACGGCTGCTTCCGCTTCGGCATCCAGCGCACTAGTGGCTTCATCTAACAGCAGCACGGCTGGATTGCCGAGTACGGCTCTGGCAATGGCGATGCGTTGCAGTTGGCCACCAGAAAGGTTTGTGCCGCGTTCTTCCAATTGAGTGGAATATCCTTCCGGTAAGGACATGATGAAATCGTGAGCGTTGGCAAGGATTGCTGCTTCTTTGACCTTCTCTTGACTCACATTTCGACCGAAAAGAATGGCTTCTTCGACGCTGCCAGAGAAGACTGTTGTTCGTTGCGGCACCAAGGCCACCTGATGTCTTAGCTCCTGGGCTTTGACCTGGCTGAGCTCATGACCATCTAGAAGAATCTTTCCTTGCTGGGCCGTGTTGAAGCGTAAAAGTAATGAAAACAGAGTGCTCTTTCCAGCACCAGATGGACCCACGAGTGCAACGATCTGGCCAGCCTTCACTTCTAGAGACAGATCGTGTAGCACCTGTTTCTCATTGACATAGGCAAAACTGACGTGACGAAGCACTAGATCACCTTTTAAGCGACCCAGTGGTTCAGCCTCGTCAATGTCAGGAGGTTCCTGTGGTTCGCGTTCAATTTCTCGCAGGCGTCGTAGTGAGGCCTGGCCTTGCTGGAATTCATTGAAATTCGTGGTGAGGTGGCTAATGGGATCGATCAGCATCAGCAAGGCAGCCACATAGCTGCTGAAACTTTGCCCATCCATTCCGCCGGTTTGAATCCGAGCGGCACCAATCGCCAAGACTGTGAGGATGCCAGCGGCTTCGATGAAGCCCACGACAGGATGCTGTAGAGCGAGCAGACGCAGGGTTTGGTATCGCGCTTGACGATGAAGATCAACTTCGGCATCAAAGCGCTTCTGAAGCCAGGGTTCTGCAGCAAAGGCTCTCACCAAAGGCAACCCTTGGATTGCTTCGCCAAGTAGCCCTGCAAGATCGCTCACCTGACGCTGGCTGCGTTCGGCAGCTCTCATGACTCTGGCACCAAACTGGCTTACCAAGATCGCCACCATTGGCGCTAGCAGCAGGGTGGCTAGTGATAGTTGCCAGTCAAGAAAAACCATATAGCCAAATACCGCTACCAATTGCAGAGCACTTGGTGTGGTGTCTTGAATGGTCTTGTAAATCACTTCTCCCACCCGATCGGCATCCTCAGTGAGGCGATAGGTCAGGTCTCCTGAAGACAGTTTCTCGAGGGCCCCTAGTTCGACTTGTTGCAGCTGTGCAAACAAATCACGACGCAGGTCTTGGCTCACTCGCAATGCTGGCCCGGCAAGCATGGTGTCCTGTCCGAATTGAGCCAGTTTTTGAACCAGAAAAACAGTGAGTGCTATGGCAATCACTTGGACGACCTGGGCCAGCTTGCCTGCCCCGATCGCTGGAATCAGCTGCCCAGCAAGCCATGCCAGTAGCGGCCAGCATCCTACGTAAATCAGCATGCACACACCTCCCCAGATCAGCCTGCGCAGGTGAGGGCGTAAGAGGGGAAGCAGTCTGCGGAAGCCGGCTTCGGAGGAGGAAAACATCGAGTCACACTAGTTGCGTGAACGCTCTGCTTATTCAATGAAGTTGGATCAATTTCTTAAATGGCAGGGCTGGGTGGCCACTGGAGGCGAGGCGAAACAGCTGATCCAGTCAGGGCAGGTGTTTGTCAATGGCTCTGTTGAAACAAGGCGTGGCCTCCATTTGAGTTCAGGCAACCGGGTTCGATTGGGCACAGATGAGGCGGTCTTTGTCGGCAATGCTTCGACAGGGCCGTAAGTTAGCCCCTGCGGAACTTCAGAGGACCCGAGCGTGCGTAAACCCGTGATCGCTGGCAACTGGAAGATGCACATGACCTGTGCTCAGGCACGGGAGTACACGGCCATGTTCCTGCCATTAATCGAAGCCACTCCCAATGATCGTCATGTAGTGATTGCCCCACCATTCACCGCTATCTCCTCAATGGCAGAGTCCGTAGGCGGCAGTCGTCTGGAATTGTCAAGCCAGAATGTGCATTGGGAGGATGATGGTGCTTATACCGCAGAGGTTTCGCCAACGATGCTTCTGGAGCATCAAGTGCGATACGCGATTGTTGGCCATAGTGAACCGCGCAAATACTTCAGTGAGAGTGATGAACAGATCAACCGTCGTGCTCGTTCAGCCCAAGCGCATGGTCTGATCCCGATTGTCTGCGTGGGTGAAAGTGATGAGCAGCGTGAACGAGGAGAGGCTGAGCGTGTGATTCGACGACAGGTGGAACAGGGACTGGAAGACACCGATCCAGACAAACTTGTGGTTGCTTATGAGCCCATCTGGGCCATTGGCACGGGCAAGACGTGCGAAGCATCGGAGGCGAATCGTATCTGTGGCCTCATTCGTCGTTGGGTCGGGGCTTCAGAACTAATCATTCAGTACGGCGGTTCGGTCAAACCAGGAAATATTGATGAGTTGATGGCAATGAGTGATATCGACGGAGTGTTGGTGGGTGGTGCTTCCCTTGACCCAGAGAGTTTTGCTCGCATTGCCAATTATCAAACCAGTTAAATCTCCTTGGCCTCAGGGTTGGGGACAGCGAACGAATGTGATGGGTGTGATTAATATCACGCCCGATTCATTTAGCGATGGTGGCAATTATCTAGAGCCTGCTAGTGCCCTCGCACAGGCAACTCTTCTTATACAGCAAGGGGCTGATGTACTAGATCTTGGTGCTCAGAGCACGAGGCCTAAGGCCGAGGAGGTTGGCTGGCACGAGGAGTTGAACAGAATGATGCCTGCTCTTCATGCAATACGTGCAGCTCACCCGCAGGCGTTGATCTCTGTGGATACATTCCTTGTGGAGGTGGCGGAGGCGGCTCTGCAAGCAGGTGCAGATTGGATTAATGATGTCAGCGGCGGCAGGCGTGACCCTGAGTTGCTGAGGGTTGTTGCCGAAGCAGGATGTCCCTATGTGTTGATGCATAGCCGTGGCAACAGTCAATCCATGGATCAACTCGCTACTTATAGCGATGTGATTGAAGAGGTTCGTCTTGGACTACTTCGTCGAACGGAACAGGCTTTGGCGGCTGGTATCCGATCTGAACAGTTGATTTGGGACCCAGGCTTGGGTTTTGCTAAAACCACTGAACAAAATCTGATTTTGTTGAAGCATCTAGAGAGGATTTGCTCTGAAGGCTTCCCTGTTTTAGTTGGGCCCTCAAGGAAACGCTTCATCGGAGATGTTTTGCACCAACCGGACCCAGAGGCTCGTCTATGGGGTACTGCCGCCGTGGCCTGCCGTTGTCTGCAGGCGAAGGCGGCAATGGTGAGAGTGCATGATGTGGGCCCAATCCATCAGACCCTTCAAATGGCTAGAAGGCTGTGGTAATAGGGGCTTTAGTTACTATTTAATCATTCGCCAGATGATTGGTTGTCTGGAGTTGTTACTCCTTCAATTCGATCTTCTATTTCCTGGTAAAGCTCTTGCAATTGCTGGATGTTCTCATCAGATGTTTCCCAATATCCTCTGCCATTAACTTCTAATAAGGTACCAACAATACGACGGAAACTATGTGGATTAAGTTCCATGAGACGCTTACGCATCTCTGGATCATTGATGAAGGTTTCGTTTGACTCTTCGTAGACAAAGTTATCTACCTGTCCGCTAGTTGCGCTCCATCCGAGGGTAAAGTTCAGGCGCTTGGCGACTTCGCGAACGCCTTCATAGCCTGAGTTGACCATGCCTTCATACCATTTTGGATTGAGTAACTTTGTACGGGAGTCCAATCGAATCGTCTCGCTCAGAGAGCGGACCTGCGCATTTGCTGTTGTTGTATCTGCGATGTAACTCGTTGGAGCTTTGCCATCATCTCTAAGACCCTTGATTAAATTTGTGGGGTCTGAGTCGAAGTAGTGGCTGACATCAGTAAGTGAAATTTCAGCAGAATCAAGGTTTTGGAATGTGACATCTGCTGTTTTCATCACAGATTCAAACACTTCTCTGTTTTGGTTCATCTCTCCTGGGTTGTCAGCATTAAAAGCAAATGTCTTGCGTGAAAGATACATCTCTTGAAGTTCATTCTCTTCTTCCCATGTTGAGTTCTCTACTGCAAGATTTACGTTTGAGCTATAACTTCCACTTGAATTAGAAAATACACGGCAAGCGGCATCCCTAAGGCTTGTGCCTTGTGCCTTTGCTTGTTCAAGGGAGTGTTTGCGTACGAAGTTTTGATCCAGTGGTTCATCGGCCTCAGCTGCCATCTTGACGCCTTGATCGATTAATGCCATTTGGTTGATAAACAGATCTCGAAATACTCCTGAACAGTTCACAACCACATCAATCCTTGGTCGACCAAGCTCTTCAAGGGGAATGAGTTTTAGCTTGTTAACACGGCCTACAGAGTCTGGTACTGGATTTACACCAATAAACCAGAGAATTTGCGCAAGTGATTCGCCGTAGGTTTTGATGTTATCTGTACCCCAAAGAACACAGGCAATTGTTTCTGGCCAATCGCCCTGTTCTTGGCGTTGACGTTCAATTAATTTATCGACGACTCCTTTTGCTGCAGCAACGGCAGCTCTGGTAGGAATGGCCTGTGGATCGAGAGCATGAATGTTTTTGCCACTTGGCAGAACCCCTGGATTTCTAATTGGGTCTCCACCTGGACCAGGAAGCACATATTCTCCATCGAGGGCACGCAGAAGGCTCTGCATTTCCATGTCTGCGCATATCTTTTCAAGGCAACCGCGCAAATAAGCAAACAGTTTGTCAAGCTCAATGGAATCAATGTTGCCGAATCCAGCTTTTCTACAGGCTTGCAACCATGCATTGGGGCGTGTTACACCAAAACGCTGAAGTAGATTAAAAAACCAATCCAAATACCAGTTGGAATTATCTTTCATATTCACGCGTCCGTCTCGTCCCGTGAGAGATTGCACCATCGCTCTAACGGCGACACGAGATGCCTCAGTGATAGTGCGATTGAGCTCTACATCAGCAAGAATGCCGTCATCATTTCCTTTGTAGATATCTTCTATTTTGCGATCTATCGCTTCTGCTAACAGCCCAGGAAGCGAACGAAGACCATCGTCTTCACGTTCAAGGGCGGCGATGCTTACCAGTGTTGCTATCGCTTCTTCTGCCGTGGGTGGTTTGCCGATCGTGTGAAGTCCACATGGCAGAAGGCGACTCTCGATTTCCATCAATTGGCTATACACCGCGCCTACAACGGCATCCCGTTGGTCGAGATCTAGCTCTGCCGAGTCTTGTTCTGGCAGGTCTACGTCGCGATCAAGATTGCATTGGCGTGCGGTTTCAATGATGGTATTGACGATTTGCACACCACGACCGCCTTCACGCAGTTGCTGGTAGGACCCCACCAGTTCGCCCAGTTCCTTGAGGCCTTTATAGAGGCCTGCATTTTCTGCTGGAGGAGTGAGGTAGCTGATTGTGGAGGCATAACCACGCCTTTTTGCAATCGTTGCTTCGGAGGGATTGTTCGCTGCGTAGTAATAAAGATTTGGCAGCCCTCCGATCAATGAATCTGGATAGCAGGTTTCACTCATGCCCATCTGCTTGCCTGGCATGAATTCGAGAGAGCCGTGGGTGCCAAAATGGAGCACAGCATCAGCTTTCCAGATTTTTTCGAGATAGGTGTAGTAAGCAGCAAAGCCGTGATGAGGACTGGCGCTTCTTGAGTAGAGCAAGCGCATTGGGTCTCCTTCGTAGCCGAAGGTGGGTTGAACGCCTACAAAGACGTTGCCGAAGTGACGTCCATAGATCAGTAGGTTTTGACCATCACTATTGAGTTCTCCTGGCGGCTTGCCCCAGTTTTCTTCAAGGCGCTCTGAATAAGGTGTCAGGTGCTCGTACTCAGCCACACTCATACGGTGTGCAATGGCCAGTTCTGGTGCTCCTTCTAGTGCTTCAGGATCATTGATTACCGCCTCCATCAGTGCTTTGGAGTCTTTGGGGAGGTTTTGGATGTCGTAGCCCTGAGCCTTCATTTCCTCCAAAACACGATGGATGGAACCAAAAACATCGAGGTATGCAGCACTGCCAACATTGCCTTTATCTGGAGGGAAACTAAAAATAGTAATTGCTAATTTTTTCTCAGCTCTTGACTTGATTCTTAGAGATGACCAACGGATTGCTCGTTCAGCAATCGCATCAACCCGGTCTTGAAGTGTGTGGGCTTTGCCAGTGGCATCATCCCTACCAGAGAGCACGATTGGCTCGATGGCTCCATCTAATTCTGGGATGGCGATTTGTAGTGCAACCTGAACTGGATGCAGGCCTAAGTCACTAACTTCCCATTCCTGAGTTGTTTGGAAGACAAGCGGGAGCGCAACCATATAAGGGCGGCTAAGGCGCTTGAGAGATTCGATAGCCTTGGGGTGATCCTGTCTGGCAGGGCCACCCACAAGGGCAAATCCAGTGAGGGAAACCACCCCATCGACTAGGGGTTGGTCAGGGTTGACTGGGTCGAAAAAGAAGGCATTGACAGGCTTAGAGAAATCAAGCCCACCGCAGAAAATGGGGAGGACACGTGCACCACGGAACTCAAGCTCTTGAATGACAGCGACATAGTGGGCATCATCACCAGTGACGATGTGGCTTCGCTGCAGGACAAGACCGATCATTGGGCCTTTGTGGGCTTTCTCTGAGAGATCCGTGCGGCTGGTCGTCCAGTTGAGGTACTCCTTGAGGTCTTCAAACATCGACGGGGCCATCGGATGCCAGATGCCCAGGTCTGGGAAGATCTCTGGCTCCACGATGTCTAGTTTTGGACGATCTTCCCCTTCTGTCGCTGGAAAGACATACTTATCCGCCAGCATTAATAGGAAGTTGCGCAGGTTGTCTGGCGTACCTCCTAGCCAGTATTGAAAGCTGAGCACGAAGCTTCTTGCATCTTGTGCTTTATCAACTGGCAGATATTTAAGAACGTTGGGGAGTGTATTTAATAGTTTGAGCATTGCGTCTTGGAATCCAGCACCGTTTGATTCCTTTCGCTTTTTCATGAAGTTGGCGATAACACTATCGCTCTGTCCCAGCTGGGCCATTGTGAAGGTGCCAAGCTTGTTGAGCCGCATCACCTCCGGCATGGAAGGGAAAACAACAATGGCTTTGAGCCGCTCGCGATGGGGGGTGACAGCGTCCACCACTTTCTGAGCTAGGTCTTCAATGAAAATCAGCGAGGCGATAAAAACATCGGCTTCGGCTACATCGGCTTGGAAGTCTGCAAAGTTGCTTGGATCGCGCAGTTCTTCGATGAGGTAACCACTCAGTTCAACGCCAATGGCTCCATTTTGTGCATTGAGGCTGTTTGCGGCCTGGGAAAGCGCACTTTGGTACTGAGGTTCGAGTACCAAATACACCGCTTTCATGACAGCTTGATGGCTGTGGTTCTCCGCAGGAGCAACTCGGCGATCGGCTGAGCGAACCTGCGTGAACATTGGAGTACTGCAAAGTAATTTGATGAAGCCTAGGTTGTCTGGGGCTCAGCGTGAAGTTCGCTGCCTGGGTGTTACATGAGTCGACCCATAGGCTTTATTCAGCGATCGCCCTCCCATGACCTCAGTCCCTCCAGAGTTGATTCCTGTTGTGGTTGCTGGCGCACTGGGCCGCATGGGGGCTGAAGTCATCAAAGCTGTTCATCTCGCTTCGGATTGTGAGTTGGTTGGTGCAGTCGACACAACGCCAGGCAAGGAAGGTGTGGAGATAGGCGAGGAGCTTGGAATTGGTGTTCTTGATGTTGCTTTGACGTCCGACATTGAGGCTTGTCTTTGTTCTGTCAGCCAGTCTTTTCATAGGACTGGCCCTGGACAAGGCGCTGTGCTTGTTGATTTCACACATCCTTCAGTGGTTTATGAGCACACCAGGGCGGCGTTTGCCTATGGGGTTCATCCGGTCATAGGAACCACAGGACTCTCACATCAGCAGTTGGTTGATCTCAGTGAATTTGCAGCAAAAGCGTCGATGGGAGGCGCTGTGATTCCAAATTTCTCTGTTGGCATGGTCTTACTGCAACAGGCAGCAGCAGCGGCTGCACGCTTTTATGACAATGCAGAACTGACTGAGCTGCATCACAACCGTAAGGCTGATGCTCCGAGTGGCACATGTATCAAAACTGCAGAGATGATGGAGGAGCTCGGTAAAAGTTTTAATTCGCCTGAAGTTGATGAGCATGAATCGCTGACTGGTTCCCGTGGTGGCTTACGAGCTAGTGGCTTAAGACTCCATTCGCTTCGTCTGCCTGGATTGGTTGCCCATCAGGAAGTGATGTTCGGAGCTCCTGGAGAGAGCTATACACTCCGGCACGACACCATTGATCGTTCGGCCTACATGCCAGGTGTGTTGCTAACCGTTCGTAAGGTGCGACAGCTTCAAGGTCTGGTTTATGGCCTTGAACGCCTCATCTGAAATTCATTTGCGTGTCGATGTTGGTCCCTTTGCGTCCAGGAGAGCTTCAGAGGCTTATCCCTGCAGTGGCCACCAGTAATCAATTTGCAGCGGCCCTTGGCAACCCTCGCAAGATTCTGCAGAGGGTCATGATCGCCGCCATTGGAGGTGTGATCACATTATTGATTAGTCAGAGTCAGCTGGCGAGTCGATGGGGTGCTGTCTGGCTTGTTGTTGGAGTGGCTCTTCTGCTTTATGTGCTTTGGGGCCCAATCGTTGAAGCGGGTCAGCGCAATGCAGGCCTTCGTCGTTATCCGGCGGCGGCCATCTTCGAAGGTGAGGTGGCCAATGTGTTCACCCGTGAACGAGTGCTGGACCGTCATGAGCAAGCGAACAAGCTTGGAGAGTTGGAGCTTGTTGAGAACAGACGTACTTGGATTGTTCTTGAGTTAGAGGATGAAGATGGATATTTGGGTCAACTGAGCTTTCCGATGTCCAAGAAGCATCAGTTCATCCGAGCTGGATCTCTCATTCGTTGCCTTGTGCTGAGCGATCGCAAGGATTTCAGCCGTATCGCTGCACTGACTGATGCATGGTTACCAGGGCAGCGGTTGTGGGTCGGGGAGTATCCCTTTTTGCTAAGGCCTGCATTTGAGGAGCTGTGTCAGTTGCGTTTTGCTCGCCAGACCAGCTGAATCGCGCTAAGAGATTTTTCTTGCCACTAGCTTGAAAAGTCTTAGGAGTGCAAATGGCATCGTTCGTTTGACTTATACAATTACTCGATTGCTCTGAGGTTCTCAACAAGAGAATGGTTGATCAATCAATACTTTTTACGATTGAACACTTTTAGGATTTGCCACTGAAATACCGGGGGGTGCCTGCCAGTTAACATCTCTGTGGAGGCTTCGCCATGCTCAGGGATATTGCATTGCCCTTCACTTTTTGCAGAGATGGTTGGGAAACTGCTTTGAGGAGCTTTAGAACATGATTGATCAATTCACAGCTATTGGCGAACTTGCAGCAAAATCACTAGTGATCTGTTTCTCATTTTCTGGTTGACCACTTGAACCGGTTCCACTCTGCAGCAAAAGGGTCTTTGCCAGTTGACATACGAGTGAAGATCCTTGGCGCTGGTCCCACTGGGACCCTTTTGGCGCTTGCTCTTGCTCGGCTAGGTAACAGCGTCACCCTCTGTGACCCCTTAACAGTTGAAGAGTTGCCAGCACGAAGTAGAGCCTATGCGCTTACGCATTCATCAAGGCGATTGCTTCAATCACTTGATCTATGGGCCTCACTGATTCCTCATCTCGCTCCATTTACAAGATTGCGGCTAGATGATCAGGAGCTGAATCGTCATACCTATTTTGAGGTTGATGATCTTTCCAGCCAAAATCAGCTTCACGGTGCCGTCGGCTGGATTCTTGACCATCGACCATTAATGGAATTGCTGATTGATCGTCTTCAGACATCTCCAAAGGTGCTTTTGAATTTGGGGAGGTTTGATGATCATCATCTCGATGGGCACGATTTGGTTGTTGCGGCTGATGGTCCGAGATCTCTTACCCGCCAGGCATGGGGTATCAACACTTGGAACCATCCTTATCAAAATGGGTGTTTAACCGCCAAGGTGCTGCTTCGGGGTGCTGATCATTTGATGGCATATGAGCTTTTTCGTGCTGAAGGTCCTCTAGCTGTCTTGCCAATGGGAGGTGAGGTCTTCCAGATGGTTTGGAGTGGTCCTTTGAGACGATGCCAAGAACGTGCTGGTCTGTCTCCTTCGTGCTTTCTTGATCATCTTGCTGCGGTGTTACCAGATGGCCTTCAGCCAGATGTGCTCTTGGATCGTCCTGCGGCATTCCCTCTCCAACTCGCCTTTGCCTTTCGTTTGCAGCGAGGTCGTGGCGTCCTTGTGGGTGAATCGGGGCATCGTTGTCACCCTGTCGGAGGACAAGGGTTGAATCTTTGTTGGCGTGACGTAAGCACGTTGATGAACCTTGTGAAGAATGTCGATGAGGGCAAGTTGCCTGTTGAGAAGTTGCCTCAGGTCTATGCCCGCAAGCGCATTTTTGATCTCGTGTTGGTTGGTTTATTTACTGATCTGATCGTGCGCTTTTTCTCCAGTCGAAACATCCTGTTGCTGATGGTTCGACTGCCGCTGATGTTTCTTCTGGCTCGCCTCTCGTTGTTGCGTCAGTTGCTTTTGAAGGCCATGACAGATGGACCGATCACAGTCATCAGATTGTTGCCAGAATGATCGTCTACTGCAGTTGGTTAAATGGTGATCAGTAGCCATCCGCAGCCCTCATTCTCACCCCAGTTACTGCAGTTTTTGCAACAGAAACTCGGCCTTAGCGAGAACGCTCTGAACTTGGGCTTGCGTCAGGCAGAACTTGAGCAAGCACCTCTGCCGGTCGTGCTTTGGAGTTTCGGTTTACTCAGCTTGGCTCAGTATCAGCAGGTTCTCGATTGGGAAAATGATCAGGAGTAGATAATCAGTGACTTCACTGGTATCTCAACTG
Organism: Prochlorococcus sp. MIT 1327; assembly: GCF_047304785.1. Classification (NCBI taxonomy): domain Bacteria; kingdom Bacillati; phylum Cyanobacteriota; class Cyanophyceae; order Synechococcales; family Prochlorococcaceae; genus Prochlorococcus; species Prochlorococcus sp. MIT 1327. The sequence continues at coordinate 1,626,913 of NZ_CP138972.1, read as the reverse complement.
GAAGTTGCTGCCGCCCGCCGAGAGCGGCTAATTCGATCACAAAACCACATCCCACCAGATCGCCACCAGCTTTCTCGATTAACTCGACTGTGGCTCTTGCAGTTCCTCCAGTCGCCAGAAGGTCGTCCACCAATAAGACACGGGGATCACCTTGCAGAGCATCCGCATGAATCTCGAGCCGATCGCTGCCGTACTCCAGGGAATAGTCGATGCCAAGAACATCACCAGGCAATTTGCCAGGCTTCCTAACCGGAACAAAGCCGATTTTCCGATTCGTTGCTAACGCTGTTCCCACAATGAATCCACGTGATTCGATTCCGACAATTAAATCGGGTTTGAGTTCTGTGCAGAGATCTCCTAGCTGTCGCATCACTTCATCCCAGCCATCGGGATCACGCAGCAGGGGACTGATGTCCCGAAAGAGAATTCCAGGTTTTGGAAAGTCTGGTACGTCTTGAATGAGGTGGCGAAGATCCAAAGAGTGGTGACGCAGGGGCCTTAGGCCTGGCATCATCGCAGCCATGATCAATGCAACAACCACTTCAGATCCTTCATCAACTGTTCAGCCACAGAAACCCTTTGAGCAAAAGCAGAGCGGCGTGCAGAACAACACCGTTCTTGGCAGGAGAGGACTTGAGCGTCTAGACCTTCTCTTGCTTGTGGTCGAATCACTTGATCTCAATGGTGGTGAGGCGATGCTCTGGGCAACCAATCAGTTGGGTTTGCAGAAACAGTTCCCCAACCGGGTTGAGCTTTGGAAGCGACGTTGTCACAATCCACTGAGACGCGCTACCCGTCGAGGTGACCTCAGTTCTATTGATACTGAGGCTTTGCTTCGCCTGCTTTGTTTTATGGCAAGCCGTCTTTATCCCCTTCTTCATCAGCTGCTTTCTTCACGTGAACCAGAAGAACTCAATTTGCAGCGCTGGACTTTGCTGGATCAGCGACTGCGCGATCTGATCGAGGAGAGGATGAATCCTCGGCGCGGAGCTGTTCAGCGTCTGTTGAGGCCAGAGCAATCTCAGCCTATTCAGCGTGAGCTGGTGCTTACGCTTGCTCTTGCTGCTGGTAATGGAGGAGTCGATCGCCTGCGCGCCAGCCTGCTTGATCCGACACCCTGATGCTGAACCTCTCTTTCCGTTATGACCAAACGGCAGTCCGCCTTCAGGTGGAGGGCCTGCCAGATTTCTCCGCAGGTCACGGGGATGGTGTTCTAGGCATCCTGTCGAGTTGGCGGCTGCAGTTGGTTGGTTCACCAGAGCTAGAAGGCAAGCGTGAACATTTGCAGGCCTTGATGGCTGCTGTGCTCCCCTATTCACGCCACCGCATTTCTGGTGTCAGTCGAGCTTTTGGTGACGAAACCAGTGTGGTTGTTATGTCTCCTGTTGGGGACAGACATCAACTGCTTTTGCGTAGTAGTCAGCCGAATGTCCCTCCTCTCACTCTTAACCTTGATGATGCAGAGCTTGCTGATCTCGTGCGTTGTCTGGATGAACTTCGTCTTGACTCACGAGTGCAGGTGCACTGGGAGTTGCCAATTGATTACCCATTGCCTCGACAGGAATTGGCCGAGCGAGTCCCTCTTGGCCAACGCTTAGGGGCTCCATTGATTGGTGGCGCAACATTGGTTTTGATTGCAGGTCTTGGTCTGTTGCTGCCTGTTCCACGCAATCCAGATGGAACGCTGTCCCCTGCCACTTCTAATGCGCCAGAGTTGCAATCACGTTCTGATCGTTGACGAACAGATCTTGCAGGCCAGAATTACGTTCTATTGAAAACACTTTTATACCTCCCATTGGCAGGTATGCAGGCTTGAAGATCGAATTAATCGTGTCCTGTTGAAGCGGACCCCCCTACTGACTTATCCCATGAGCAGTCCTCTTCGAAAATTCAATAACTCAGATCGTCAACGACAGGTTTTCCGCAGATCTCGACCCAGAAAGGTGCTTCCTCTTTGGCGTCAATGTGTTGAATCGATGCTGATGTTGGTTGGCGGCATCGGTTTATTAGCTTTTTTGAACTGGATTCCTCAACGACTCGATGGGGTGGTGATTGTCAGCGAAGCAATCGCTGATCTGATTCGCGGTATCACTCATCTGCTTGAGGCCCTTTTGGGTCTTGGTTCGGTGATTTTGTTGGCTGGACTCGTGATGCTTGGACTAATCCTTCTCCTTGGTGGCAGCTGGCGGATGTTGAGGTTTTTTACACAACTATGGAGTAGGCCGAAGAAGGTTTCCAGAAGGCCAATCCGTCGCCAGATGCGTCGTTAGTGCTTGCGAGGATGAGGATGCGGCGCCAGTGATCTTTGCAGCATCCAAAGTTCCTCCATCGTTATATCTCTATCGTTGTTTAAATCCAGTTTGTTGAAGTTGTTGGCCAGCCAGCGGATTGACTGAGCTTCATCGCGATTGAGTTTCCCATTGCCGTCGATATCGGCTTGCTTGAAACGTTGCTGGAGACGTTTACCGTTTGGATGAGTGCCGGGAGGTCGCAAGTCCTCTAAAACTAAATAACCTCGTGAATTCTTTCTATTCAGCCTTCTTATCAGGTAAGTCTTTTCTCCAACCTCGCTTGCATCCAGCCGACCATCGCCGTTGAGGTCCAGTCGTAAGAACATGGCTTCCATGCGCTGGCCGTAATACTCAATGCCATCTGGTAGTGCTTCGGCAGCGGTTTGGTTCAGCAGAGCTCCAGCGCTGATCAGTCCTGCAGTGATCAACCTGAAAACCTTTGACTGCAATGATTTCGGCCAGCAAAGAGGGGGCCTTGGCTGATTTGTCATGCAATCAGCCTATGGATCGTGTCCAGCAATGTCGATGACTGAACTATGACCAAAGCTCTTTGAGCTGTGACATGCTCCAACCCCTTTAAAAAAAGCGATAGAGATTGTCTATACCATCGAGGAACAGTGGCTTCTAGAGCACGCAATAGTGATGGAACGCTCCTCGATGATCTGGGTTGTGGACGATGACCCAGAACTGCGACAGATGGTGGGTACCTATCTGATTGACCAGGGTTATGACGTTCGCTGTCTCAGCGATGTCAAGCAACTGGAAGCACGGTTGGAATTTCAACGACCTGATCTTGTCGTCCTTGACTTGATGCTGCCGGGTGATGATGGCCTTTCCGCTCTGCGTCGTTTGCGTGATGCAGGGGATGATTTGCCTGTTGTGATGCTTACCGCGAGGGGGGAGGCCGTTGATCGGATCATCGGTCTCGAGCAAGGTGCAGACGATTACCTCGGCAAGCCATTCCTTCCACGCGAGCTTTCTGCTCGTATTGAAGCCGTTTTGAGACGGCGCTGTGCGCTTCCCGCTGGCACCCCTTTAGCAGAGGGTGGCGATGTGGTTTTTGGTGGGAATGTGTTGAATCTTTCCGCTCGTACCCTGACCCAAAATGGTTCTCCAGTTGTGATTACGAGTGGAGAATTCAGCTTGTTGTCCGCCTTTGTACAACATCCTCATCGCCCTCTTTCTAGGGAAAGATTGATCGAACTCGCTCGTGGGCCAGCTTGTGATACGGATAGTCGAAGCATGGATGTTCAGGTTTCGAGGGTGAGAAGGTTGGTTGAAACTGATTCCAGTCGACCTCGCTATATCCAGACGGTATGGGGCTATGGATATGTTTTTGTTCCTGATGGTGAGCCCAGGTCTCGCTGATGACGCGGACACAACGCAGGTCGGCGATCGTGTTCACTTCTTTGGGCTGGAGTGGCGTTGTTCTTGGCAGTTGGGCGCTTTGTTTATTGGTTTTGCAGGTGCTCTTTGGTCGACAGTTAGAGATGCTTCAGACCGTTCAACTTGGTCGTGATCTATCACTCAACGTTCGTCTTACTGAGTTAGCTCTTGAGCGGTATCCCCCTGGTTTGGTTTCTGAGCTAACAGGGCTGGATCTAGCAGTGATCGATCGACCACCAGATCCGCTCCGATTTGATCATTCTCTTCAGCGGCAAACAGATGCGCTTCAGAGGCAGCTATGCCAACGACTCTCCCATTGTCCAATTTTGGTTCCTTTCTCGGCTGAAGGTGCGCAACGTGGAGCTTGGATTGAACTAATTTCCCCTTTGGAGCCCGTTTGGCTCCGAGTTGGACTGCGTTCCGCGTTTGGTTGGCCACCGGAGCCAATCATGTTTGGGCTGGCTTTGGTTGGTGCCGTGGTGATTTGTGGTGGTCTTTTTCTTCTCTTTCAGGTTGATCGACCGTTGAGGGGTCTGGAAAGGGCTCTCGCTCGTGTTGGTGATGGTATTGATCCTGAGGCTGTAGCAGCAGTGGGAGCTCCTGAAGTTCAACGCCTCACACAACGTTTCAACGCCATGCTTTTACGCTTATCGGCCAACCGCCTTGAAAGGGCAACGATGCTTGCAGGCATCGCCCATGATCTGAGAGCCCCCATAACTCGACTCAGTTTTCGGCTGTCTTTGCCATCCCTCAGTGCTAATGATCGTGAGCAATGTTCAAGGGATTTAGAGTCTCTTGAGAGAATTACTGGCCAGTTTCTTCTTTTTGCCGGTGGTGGTGATAGCGAAGCCTTGGTGGAGCTGCCTCTAGATGCGTGGATGGCTGAGGTCTGCGCTACTCATTCTGCCGATTTGCTGAGGCTTGATCTTCAACCTCTTATGGCCAATGTGAGACCTGTTGCCTTGGGACGAGCAGTTGTCAATCTCATCGACAATGCATTTACCTACGGTTTAGCCCCCGTGACTGTTTCGCTGCGTGGCTTTGAACACAGCTATCACATCGAAGTTTGGGACCAGGGAAAAGGCATGCCAATGGATCAGTGGGAGCGAGCCGTACAACCTTTTCAACGCTTGGATGAATCACGCCGGGAACAAGGGCATAGCGGCCTCGGGTTGGCGATCGTTGCTCATGTTGTTAGTCGACATGCAGGCCAACTTAGCTTTGTTGCTTCTGATGGAACCAGTGAAGATCAACCTGGTCGCTTTGCGGTAAGGCTTAAATTGCCTTTTGACCCTCCTGAAAAGTCGTTGCAGTAAAACGCCGTTGATACTCTCAATGTTTTTTGTAAGATTGCTCAAGGATTGAGAAAGCTTGATTCATGGTTTCTTTTTGTCACTTTAGGAGGTAATATAAGTTTGCTTTGCTAGAAAGTTGAGATGGGCAAAGACAAGAATAAGAAACTGAAGAAGGCTTCCGTCTCATCAGACAAAATCAGTGAAATGGATTTGGAAAGTCTTGATGGAACTGATCAAGACATCAAACAACCATCAGCATTTTCAGATGGTCCTCATTCAAGTTTTCAACGTCTCAACAAGAAGCTATATGAATCTGAATTGAAGAAGCTTCAGTTAGATTTGGTGAGGATGCAGTACTGGATAAAAGCCACTGGTTTTCGCATGATTGTGCTGTTTGAAGGCCGTGATGCAGCTGGTAAAGGGGGCACGATCAAACGATTGACAGAAGCTTTGAATCCCCGAGGTTGCCGTGTTGTGGCCTTGGGAACTCCATCAGATCAACAAAAGACCCAGTGGTATTTCCAGCGATACGTTGATCATTTCCCTAGCGCTGGAGAAATTGTCGTGTTTGATCGCAGTTGGTATAACCGCGCTGGTGTGGAACGGGTCATGGGTTTTTGTACACAAGATGAGCTAGAGCGCTTCTATCAAGCTTGTCCTCAATTTGAAAGGATGCTCGTACAAAGTGGCATTCTTTTACTCAAGTATTGGTTTTCAGTTAGTGACGTACAACAGGAGGCCAGATTCCAGTCAAGGATTAACGATTTTACGCGTCGTTGGAAGCTTAGCGAGATGGATCTTGAGGCTCGTAATCGTTGGGTTGAATTTTCCAAAGCAAAGGATGTGATGTTGACTCACACCAATATTCCTGAAGCTCCATGGTTCACCGTAGAGGCTGATGATAAACGTAGAGCTCGTCTAAATTGTATTCGGCATTTGCTCGGCAAAGTCCCCTGGGAAGACATGACACCGCCGGCCATCAAACTTCCAGCTAGGCCTGAACAGGGTGAATATGAGCGCCCACCAATTAATGAGCAGTTTTTTGTACCCAATGCCTATCCTTATGATTGATCTTATTGGACTCCTCCCCTTAATAATGTTTCTATCATAGTAGTCAGTACTCCTCAGTCTCAATACTATCTTGCAGAATTTGATGGCGTTGCCTATGTGTCGACAGTTTTATTTTTATAAGGCTAGCTTTCAAGTCTAACCAATAATTAAGACAGGTCTTTCGTAGAGATTCATTGATTAGAGCGCCTTCAATTGCATGTCAAGTATTACATGCAGAATTCGATGCTTGATCTTGATACTATCGCAATTTCTGTCGGTATAGGCACTAATAGTCTTTCAAAGGCTAATGCTAATAACAGATCATTATCATCCGCCTTTCTCCCCTATCTGTGTGAGGAACCAAATGAAACTCTTCCAGCAATTGCTGGTGGCACCTGCTGCCTTGGGCCTGATGGCCCCTATGGCTGCTAATGCCGCAGACCTAGACATCAAAGGTGTGTCCGATTATTCGGCCTCCAGCGAGCAGGTCACCAGCATCTCCCAATTCCAATGATGATCTTTGTGGTGGCATAGCTAATGATTGTTCTGCTGGAACAGGAACTGCTCAAATTGGATATATCGATCAGCAGTGGGGTGTCGCTGCGACCTTTAGCTATCTTCAAAATAATGATCTTGTCCTTTACTCGAGTATGGATGTAGTTGATAGCTACGGATTCACTTCTGGAACCGATAGCTATACAAATGCCTTCGCATTGTCTGTATACTGGATGCCTCAAGAGAATGGTTGGATCCCATCAGTTAGCCTTGGCTGGGGCATCAATTCAACCAGCTTTGAGGATGACCATGATGTTTACGAGGGAGAAGTTTCTCAGTCGCAGTCCTGGATGGTTGGTCTCGAATGGAATGATCTGTTTGTTGAAGGTAACGCTGGTGGTTTCGCGATCGGCCAGGCACCATTCGCAACCAGGCTTAAAGGTGGTGGCACACCTCATGATGGAAACTATGTTTCAGACCTTTGGTATAAGTTCCAGGTGACTGACCACATTGTTGTTACCCCAGGCCTCTTCTATCTGAGCCGCCCTGCCTCAGGGCTTATGGATACTGATGAAACACTCAACCAGTTTGGTGGTGTATTGAGAACGACATTCAGCTTCTAGATCGCAAGCTTTTACTTGCATCAACAGCTTGATATTTCTAAGTTGTTCAAGAAGATAATCCAGAGCATCTTTTACACTCTTTCATATGTAATTGTAGATTGCAAAAGGCGTTTGCAATTTTTACTTGATCAACTATTTGTTTAATCCATATAGGCATTACACATTTCACGGTAATAGAACCTAGCGAATTTAATGTTTAATAGAGTTTCCTGCTTATCGCTTTAAGGCACTAGCAGGCCTGATTAAGCTCGCGAACAATCTAATAATCTCAGAGCAAAGTATGAATCAGAGATATTTGATTATTTTGTCTTTACTGTGGGGATGAAATATGTTATTTCTTCATCGATTAATAGCAGGCTATTAATCGATCGATGAGATGTGAAAAAAGAGTGGATGAGTTGTTTGCAATTGTGATCTCTCGTTTAATAGAGATATCTTGTAAGCATCATTAATTTAACGCAGGTATCTCTTGCTTGAGCTGAATTGCCCATGACATCAGTCGATCATCCGTCATGTCTGATTCGCTGTCTTCATCGAGGGGTAGACCACAGAACTTGTCCCCTATTAAACTCTTTGAATCTTCAAATGTATAACCATCTTTTGAGACATATCCCACCATTGTCGCTCCTGCATTTTTGAAGCATTGATGCAGCTCTTCAATAGCATCACAGAAGTTTTCGGTATAAGTCGATGAGTCTCCGAGCCCATAGATTGCGACTTGTTTACCACTAAGGCTTAGCTTGGAGATGCCTTCGAGCATTGAATCCCACGCTGTACCAGATCGTTCACTATCTGCACCTGTGTTCCATGTTGGAATACCGCAAATAATCGCATCTAAATCGTTTAGCGGGCTTAAGTCCTGTAGATCAGCTAAATCCTTAGGTGTATTACTGCCATTGAGGAGAGGATGAAGCCGATCAGCGATATCCTCAGTTTTACCTGTTGTTGTTGCAAAGTAGATGCCGACAGCCATGGATTCAATAAATGCAAACCAGTCTTAATGCAGCGAGGTTTGTTTATGTCGTCCATTATTAACTCAATGTCGTGCTTATTTATACAATATATTGATTGTTCTAGATGGTTCTATGACTTTCCTTCTCAAGCAAGCTCTGCTGCAGACAATTTTGATTGAAGGAAATGCGTTTTTTCTAGACATTTGGGTTCAGAGTAGGCAATGGTTTGTTAAAACTTGTCTCTTTAAGAACCTAACCGAACCATTGGTCAGGCTTTTCAATTGAATATTACTCTGGCTAGATCAGCCTTTAAACAGCTTCAGAATTTGAATTAAATCAGTGATATATGTTACGTCAAACACATATTCTATATGACTTCAGCATGCTTTTGCGGCTTCGTCAGTATGTGTTAGTACGACTTTCTATTTATTCTTAAATTAATGATAATCTTTTTATATTATAGACCTCTGCCGATAGTTTTTATTCAATATCGCTGGTTTGTTTGATTTCTAATGCCTTGAATTCAATAAAGCTTGTATTGAGCTTATTCGATTCATGTCTCATGAATAATGAAATCAGGATCATATCATTGGTTGTGGGGATTATTGTTAAAGGATTCTTTTGAGCTCTGCTCTATAAGCAGCATATCTCTATACCTTTGTGCTTTAACTCAGATGATGGCTTATCCGTTGAGGCGTTCCATCCAAAATCCGGCTAACTGCCAGCTGGTCCAAAGAAATATACCTAGGAATGCCCAGTTCATCCATACAGGCCGTTCTGGGTTGTCCATCTTCGTACTCATGATTAATTAAAATCATGGCAGCTTTCTCTCATGATTCAATCTGGATGAAGGAATTGATGCACTATCTGCATTTGGCAATGTCTCCTTAGAGTGATTTCAATACAGCCTTTTTGCTTTTCTTGTCATTGCAGGCCTGTTAACCCGTCATGATGGAGGATCCGATGATGCCTTATGGCTGATGCTCCCTATCTAATTGCCTTGGCCTTGCTTGAGCAAAATGGTAAGCGTGCACTACCACTTTCAGGTAAATCACAGTCGCTTCCACCGAGCAATGCGGACAGTGGTGGACAACAGGCGCGTCATGACATGCCATCAGATGATGGCAAGGCCCTTGCCTTGGAATTATTGCTGCGCATATGGCAACGTACAGATGACGGCCCCTTGAACCGAGCTGTTGGAGCAAACAGCTTCCTACTTGTAGAACTGCCAATGGAGCGTTTACCGGAGGATCTACCCGCAATCAAGGCTGCCTGGATCCAAAGCGGGGACTTCTCGAGCTTCCTTCTGGATTTGAAAAAAATAGCCGAAAGGGGCTGGACCCTAGAGTTTGCCAAGTATCAGCCAGTTAGCTTCAAGGCTTGGTAATGGATCGGCTAAGCAAATATATTTTGGGATTATTTGCGATTACGATTTTAGACTTTATCACTATCAATCCTGTTTTTCTTGGACTATGCATCGATGTTGAACTTCTTAGTAAGATGCATTTTATACTTTAAGAAGCATCCCTATAGAAGCTTTTATTCGATTGCGAATTGTCGATCATAGATGCTAGATAAAAAATGATTTCTGCTTTGAATCCTATTTATTTTTCATTGACTACAGTCTTTCTATTATATATTAAGTACTTAGATCATTTGGCCTTCATGATCTGCGAATAGAAGTTACTTTTAAAGCCCGATATTGAAACAAACTCCTACTGATTCTATATCTTATTTTCCCAGTGAACTTTACTCGAACTACTCGGTCATTTTTGACCAAATTCTTTTTCTACACTTTGTAGGTCTAAGATCATTCATGCTCATCATGATGCTGATTAAATCCTCCAGACAGACGCTGAATTATTATGTAATCAGCAGCTTATATTTTTTTATGGTTGAAATGCTGTGCGCAATGCTTTCGTCCAATGACCTTATTGCTTTTCGTGATTCTAGAATAAATCAAATCTGCCTGTTGTAAATGTCATTGATAACCACAAGGGCTAATTTTATAGCCACTGTTTTTTCTTGCTTTAGTTGCATTTATTTGTTTATTGAGCTCGTTTCAGCAGTCAACCCTTATCAATCAGGCTGTTGGTACTGCTGTAGCAGTTAACCTCAACAATATTAGTGTGACAAATTCATTTTCTATTCAAATGACACGCCTCTTTGTTGTTCAACATTTAGACCGTGAAACTCCTGGTTTGTTTCAAGACCTTGCACAACAACACGGGATGGCAGTCCATGTCATCCGTGTGGACCTAGGGGAACCTTTGCCTTCTTTGGTTAAAGGTGATGGTTTGCTTGTCCTAGGAGGGCCGATGGGCGTAGGCGATCTGCATAACCCAGCCTTCCCATGGTTAGAGGATGAGGTTCTTTTAATTCAACAAGCCTTGGAGCATCAGATCCCTTTTGTTGGTGTCTGTCTTGGTGCACAGTTACTTGCACATGCTTGTGGTGGTGGCGTTGAACCTCTGTTGGGCGGAGATCCACCGCGACCACTTGCGGAGGTCGGGTGGGCACCAATTACATCAACGCTCGAGGCAGCAAATCAGTCACTGATAACGTCTTTAATGCAGCCGCTGGATGTTTTGCATTGGCATGGCGACAGGATAATTCTGCCTGAAACCGCCAACGTTCTTGCCTGTAGTGTTCGCTGCCGTGAGCAATTGTTCAGAATTGGCCCATTGGCTTATGGCCTCCAGTTTCATCTAGAGGTCGAGGATGAAGATGTTTTTCGTTGGATTGCTGAAGACAATGATTTCATCTGTGCGGCCCTTGGCGAGAATGCAGCAGATATTTTGCGTGATCAGCAGCGATTGTATAGCAGTAGTAGTAGACCTAGACGTCTAAAATTGCTTGCAGATATATTTCGCGAGCTTTGGCCATCACATTTTTAGACCATTAAATATTCTTCAATCTATTACTACGTAATCTCAAACTAGTGTTGTTTAATTGATCAATTAAAATTTAATAAATCAGACTCTATTTTTTTTATCTATTTAACGATAGTATTCTTAGTAGACTTTATGTAGAGCCTTTGTTGCCGCTATCATTGTTTTCTCGCAAGTATTCGCTGGTTTCCATCCTTTTCACTTTGTTAGCTTGATTGATGCCTGCATGTATTTCTTTAAAACAGAGAAAACTCCGCAAAAGTTTTAAGACTCGCTTTCGTTGTTTTATTTGCGTATCATTCTATTATTGCCAACGGTTATTGCCTATTGATCATGTTTAACACTATGACTTGTGCAGGCCAGTAAGGATTCCTTTCGTTTGTTGATTAGGTCTTTGTGACTTTGGTTTGCTGTCTCAGCATGAATTCCTTGGATATTTTAGCTGACAGCCTAATTCGCATTAATTAAAATAATCACAGTTGATTTTGTCCAGATTTCTATAGTTTTAAATCATGATACCTTATCGTCAATATATTTATTTGATGAGTATTTGGCTTCAATGGTTGCTACTCTTTGATTGTTACTCAATGAAGCTCTCGATACCTTTTTTGGGCGATGCTCGCCTAGTCATCATCAAAAGATCGGTGGCCTGAAATGTGTTGAATAAACTTAGCGATTTTATCCACCTCTATGCAAAGCCCCAGCTTGCCGATAAAAGTGGCATATTAGAGGGACACTTCAAACGTAAGTCAGATCTCAACACAATCCTACGATCCACCAACTCGACCAGTGGACAGGCCTCTAAACAGGACTGATTTCGTCATTGAGCCCTATTTGCAACGCAGCGACCCTTGGGCTTGTTGGCAGTTGTTCTCCACTCTTGTTCCGATCTCAGCATTATGGCTGATGGTGTCATTGATTGGGCATGGAGCCTCTCCAGTTGGCCTGAAGGCTGCTCAATTATTCATTGTTCTTGTCCTGTTGGTTTTGCTGTCGTCTCGCTGCTTTTCTTTAATGCATGATTGCGGACACGGTTCTCTGTTTCACTCCCGATTGCTCAACCGCTCGGCCGGTTTTTTTCTTGGAGTGCTTAATGCGATACCTCAACACCCTTGGTCACGAGGGCATGCTTATCATCATAAGCACAATGGAAATTGGCAGCTTTATCGAGGCCCTTCAGCTTTATTAACTCTTGCTCAGTATCAATCTCTATCTAAAACTAACAAGATTATTTATTTTATAAGTCGCCATCCATTGATGTTATTTCCTGGTGGTTTCTTTTACCTTATTATAAAGCCTCGATTGGCCTTGATTCTGGGATTAACAGAATATTGTTGGTCTAAGTGCCGTCAATTTGTTGTAGGTCTTCGAGATGAGGGCTGGAACAGTATCAATAGTTTTAGCTCTCAATTACTGAAGCATCAGTCAAGTTATTGGTATACCTCTGGAGAATTAGCTGATCTTCTGGCAAACAACCTCTTGGTACTAGTAAGTTGGATATTAATGAGTCGATGGCTCGGAGTCGGTCTGTTTTGGACTTGTTACTCGTTGGTGATGACAGCTTCGGCAGCTATCTTTATTTGCATCTTTTTTGTTCAACATAATTTCGAGGGTTCCTATGCTCATGGTAATGACGACTGGAGTTACTTTACTGCAGCAATTGAAGGGAGTAGCAATTTAGATATTCCACTATGGCTTAATTGGTTTTTTGCAGATATTTCTTTTCATAGCATTCATCATCTTTGCGAGAGGATACCTAATTATAGATTGAAGGCATGCCATACACATAATCAAGCACTTCTGCATGGAGCAAAGAAATTACGCATTACAGAGATACCAGATTGCTTTGCTTATATTCTTTGGGACTCAGACTCCAATAAGTTAGTCACACTTGCAGAGGCAAATCTACAACCTGTTTGACTAGGCCATAATAAACTTAGTTATTATAATTGTTTTCACAACATGCAATATAGAAACTCTTTTGAAATCTAATAACCTGCTGTTATGGTAACTAAAACGGAGAGGGTGGGATTCGAACCCACGATGCCCTTGCGGACATGCTGGTTTTCAAGACCAGAGCCATCAACCACTCGACCACCTCTCCCTCAACTGACTCTAACAAGTCAGCTTTGATATTTTAAACCATGACATTGAATGGATCATGGCCATGCTCGTATTTGAATCAGCCTCTAAAGTCTTGTGTCTGCCTCGGCAAAAGTGATTCACTCGTCATGGCAATCAAATCTTTTCCATTATGTGTGAACTCGTCCGCGATGGAACTATTGGATTCACGAAACAATTAGCCAGTTCAGGATTTTTCATTCAGGCAGCCCCAATTCCCTCCTTTTTGTGAAGTGAGCTTTTCGATGTATCAACAGTCTGATTCGTTGCACAAATCTCGCTAAACCATCAGCATCAATATATTAACCGCATTATTTAATCATTCGCTGTTCTCAATCCTATAAGACCATCACGGATATCGTGACTGTCCAATGTTTCAATGCTGCCAAGCATTCCGTTGCAGCTTGGATTCCAGAGATCAATTATATTTGTCCAAGCATTACTTGTGAAGTTACTCATGCCTAGTCAGCCTCGAGATCGGCTTGGAGAAGTTTATGGACGCCTGACTGTTGTTCGTGCATCAGGTCGCCGAACAGCAGCAGGCAATTCCTATTGGTGGTGCCGTTGTAGCTGCGGCAATGAACGTGAAGTTCCGAGTGACTCTTTATCTCATCGCTTGAGAAAGAAAAAAAATATTACCGAATGCATTGAATGTTCTCGCGAAATCACAACCGAGGCTGTTTGTGACAAGAATGATCGTGAGGAGAACTTAAGAAGAAAGCAGGCGCTAATTAATCGCGAGAATCTTGTCGGTAAGGTTCCAGATCAATGGCTAAAACTTCCCTTAACTGATGCTCATGCCAGGGAAATAGGAGTAAAGAAATTTTTCAGAGGCACTTATTGTCTCAATGGCCACCTTTCTCCTTATCGAATCAATGGTGGTTGCTTAGCTTGTAATAGAGCTGAATAGGATTCCTATTAACCAACATTCTATGCACTCTGATTAGTATTGCTTACCAAGCACCCATAACATTCATTCCCGCAGCCCATATCCCCATGCCTACCAGGCACACGCTAATGGCTCCCATACCAACGCAGCCAATGCTCACTAAACCCATGGATACAACCCCAATACTCACAAGGCCCATCGGCACGATGCCGATTGCAATGATTCCACGAGGAGCAATACCAACAGCAAAAATCTTTGCTAAACCAGAAAACTCTTCTTCTTGTTTAGATTGATTTGCTCCATCAGCAATATTAGGCTTCATGCTTGAATAGCTGTTCGTTAATAGTAATATCCTAAAGCTACTTGCGTATCTCTAGCCATCGCAAACATGAATCAACTAATTGGATAGGAGGATTGTTAATGTATTTGTGCAGCGATTGAGACCATATCAGTTGTTTTAAATGTGCTCTTGTGGTTTATTCGAGGCATGTGATTGATAGGTTTTCTTACCTAGATATAACCGATGAAAATGAAGAATGAAATCTATGCTCCTTAGCGACTCTGCTTCATGCTTGTTGGCAAATGCCTATTGAAACGTTGTTAACTTTTGATTTGATGGCCTATCTCTCATTCTTCAGGTTAATGAGCATCGTCTTTATATGTATCTAAGAGCACATTTTTAGGCTTTTACACTCACCATCCGAAGCTTATTTTCGCGGTCTTCAAGTAGTGTCTTTAGCCACTTGGCGGCAATCGCACGAGAGATGGTGCGATTATGTAGAAATTCGCAAATCACCAGATATAAGGGGCCTGTATTAGATTCAATGTTGAATTGAGCATCGTATGCAAGTAACTGCTCGTCTGTTTGACAAGCCCTAAGTTTGTCGACTATTGCTTCTCGTGTGCTTTTACTCATCGCATTGACCTGGATCTTGGCAGTGCTCATTGGCTTAAGGAGGTGGAGACCGAACTTGCCTCACTCCATAAATAGCCACCTATCGCTTTTGGTTGCAATGGTCTTTACCAATCAATTGATGTGGTTTCGTCAGAATTTGATGCCCCTTGCCATGAGACCCGCCCTCGAGAACCATCCAGGGCGGATTCCATCAGCGTTTGAGTCAGCTCCCAGGTTTGGCCAGTGGAAGTAGGCATTTGTCTGAGTCACATCCCGCTGGCCCCGCCTCCATCAGTTCACCTTGGTCATAGGAGTGAAGAGCTTCGAAGAAGTTGCTCCTCACCCTCCGATTAACCACCTCTGCTTGCAGGCGCTCGAATGTGTTTGCATTGATCGGCTCAAACGGCAAGCGAGGGAAGGTGGCATTGTTGGCATCGAAGCGAGCAAGCAGTGCAGCAGAGATGTACCCCTCACTGTTGTCAATGGCCTGATGCAACGCTTCTCCCAGACTCTCTATCTCATCCTCACGCAGTTCGATCGTCGCTGAAGTGTTGTGGGCCGTGTAATGGCTTTGCACTTGCATGTAGAAATCAAATTGAGCCAGTGCTGAGAAGTTATTGATATTGACAGCATCGGCACCAGGAAGATTGGCCCAGCTGACTTCTGTGGGAATTTCAACCAACCATTCGCTGCAGCGTGGATCAAATGGATCATCCAGCAAGCGACCCTGCTCATCTTTATCAGATTGAGACGGCACAACGGTGTATCCGTAGTCCATACATGCCATCGCCACTGGATCATTCTTTCGGAAGGTAATCCGACGAATGAAACGCTGGGCTTTAGGAGGATGCCATCCCGGTGCTGCTCCTGTAAGCAGACTTTTCGTTCCGGCTGGTTGAACTGTGGTGCAACGGCTAGGGCGACGCAACTCGTGGCGATCGCAATAGTCCCATACCGTTTGGTTGACTATTTTTTTCCAACGGATCAAAAAGGATGCTTCCTTTTGCTTGAAATGGCGACCTTCATCTGTGTCAGGTCGCCCGTTTTCCCACCATCTGAGCCAGTCAGTGCCGAAGGCATGGACGAAGAAGTCAAATAAACCAGTAAAACTCACACCCACAATTGGATCCCAGGCACGGCTTTGGCGATATCTGGGGACTTCAAAGCGATGGTTTAGCAGGCAGGCAACCGATAGAGCAGCAGCTTTGAAAGCATCGGCTTGACCGTCTTCATCACAAGGGTCGATTTGGTTGAGATGGATCTCGGCCAAATTGCAGTGAAAGTCGGCTCCAAGAATTTCCCCGCATGGGTTTAGGCCATAGCGGCCTAGTCGATGCTCTAGTTCGTTTGCATCGATCGGACCGTGGTTGGTCTGTAACCAGCGACCTGCTTCGTCTCTTCCTTGATCGCAGTAGATCCCAATGAATTCCTGGCGTAATTCTTGTGTGGTGAGCAGGTCTGCATTGGAGCGGGCAATGGCCTCTGGTGCGAATTGAATGGCACCCTCTCCAGAATGGAATTGTTTTCTTACGGCCTCAACCACAATCGATCGGCTCGGTCTGTTGTGGTAAACCCTGGTGTGATTGGCCATGCGTAGCGCATCTTTTTCGGGATCGATCCGCCAATTACCGTCGGCATCTTGTTGCCAGAGATTTTCTTTGGCATCTGCAGCTGCAAGATCTTCCGCCGAGAACTGACGCATTCCAGCACTGCGGCGGATGTTGCCTGCAACGATCGTTACTGCGGCTTCGTCGATTAGAAGGCAACACTCCACTGATGTAAGGCGACGGCCTACTGCTTTACCAAGCAGCCGAGCGACACGGGTATAAAGATCCTTCAGCTTCACTGGATTGGCCATTCCACCAAAGCCCTTGAGGGTCTCGCCTACTGGCCTTACGTCTGAAAGGTCAATGCTCACATTGATGGTTCGTCCAGCGAAGCGTTCATCGCTGCATAGTTCGAGTAATAACTGATAGCTGTCAACCCAGCCACGCCGTGTGTCTCCAACCTTGATCAAGACGTTGTCGTTTTCAATGCTGTGCGTTGTCTGCTCTTGTCTTTGATGTGCTGCTGTTAGGCCAATATCTGTGACGCCAACGATTTTGATGGGGTTGCGAACCACCGGGAGCTGATCAATCAAGTGAGGTTCAATGACAGCACCAGTTCCGCAGCCCATCATCGCAAGGTCCATCATTAGACCAAAGGCTTCCCAGTCCACCAGGTTGGTGGATGTGCAGTTGTAGGCACCTGAGAAATTCTCCGCTTTTTCGATCCAATCCGTTCCACCGATCCATAGCCAGCGTCCAGAGGGGAGAGCCTTTTTCTCGGCTTGCATGCGCGACATCAGCGCTACTTCCTCAGCTCTGAGTTTGCCGAGTTGCTGCAGTCCTTGGAGGTTGCGTGTGCTGACTTCGTTCCAGCTTTCTCGTCCCGACGAGGTGCGGCGGCTGTAAGTGCGATAAAAAACCGGGTTAGCCGCTGGAGCCGTGGCAGGGAAATCACCACGCTGTCCGCTGGCTTCTAAGGCTGTCATTGCTATCTCAGGTCTGCTCGAAGTCAGGGTCATAGGTTGGCTTATGCCGATAAGTATGGGAACGCTACCGCCACTCATGGTGTCTGCAAGCTTTAGTAACACCATCGACAGTGCCTGGTTGAGACTAGTGAGAAATCTGATTGAGATCTTGTGAAGCGTTTGCCTGAGCCGGAGTTAATGGATGATCCGCTTCAGGCCAGGGCCTATGCCGAAGCAGATTTTTCCTGTGGTGATGAGGCATTGATCAATCGCTTACAGGAGTATCTGATCAGCTTGTGCAAGATTCCTTCTCCAGGCAGCATGATCGTTGATCTTGGTTGTGGACCTGGAAATATTTGCGAGCGTCTCCAGCGGCTCTGGCCTGAAGTGATGGTGCTTGGCATCGATGGTGCTCAAGCGATGCTTGATCACGCTTTGCAACGGCAAAAAGCGATGGCCGCTGAACTTAAGCGACTGACCTATCGCTGTTCCAATCTTTCATCACTCGTGAACCAATGCGTCGATTTGAAATGTTCGGCTGCTCTTGTTGTTAGTAATAGTTTGCTGCACCACCTTCATGACCCCAATCTTTTATGGCAGGTCACTAAGTATTTAGCAGCCCCAGGTGCGTTTGTTTTTCATCGCGATCTGCGTCGACCCTTATCGACTAAACAGGCTATTGCGCTTCAACAAAAACACATGCAGGAAGCACCTTCTATTTTGATTCGTGATTATTTGGCGTCTCTGCACGCAGCCTTCACCTTGGAAGAGGTGCAGTCACAGCTTGGTCATGCAGGGCTAGATCATTTGCATGTGATCGAAGTTGAGGACAGGTATCTCGACGTATTTGGTACGATCTAAATGCATAGGATCAGTTTGATTTATGAGGCCTTCTCGCCCTTTCTCACAAGTGCGGGCGCAAGTCTTTTCCCATTGAATTGAGTTGTCGCTGAAGAAAGTATTGAGATCAAAGTTGGTGTTGGCGCCATAGCCCTCAGGAAGGGGTCAGTACTAGAAACCGATGATCTTGGTTGTGTCGATGGATCAGGAATGATTGTGAACGCTTAAGCACTTTGCTCGAACAGTTTTTCTCACTGAGATGAGTAGAGATTGCAAAACTGATCACAATCAATCATTGACAGAGGCTGAAATATCAGCATTGCACCTGCCGCGAAGTGAATTCCTTGTCTTATCAATCTCAGACGCAGTCAAAGGCTTGATCATTTATCGCACCTTTAATATGCACTTGCACCCGCCAGATCTTCGTCACCGCTTGACCTCTCTTCCCGATTCCACGAGCCCGCCGATTGATTCGGCATCTTCAATTGATATAGATCAAGTCCTTGAGGCCTCGTTGGCTGAGGCCATTAGCCGTCGCCGCAATTTCGCGATCATTTCCCATCCAGATGCGGGGAAGACCACCCTTACAGAAAAATTGTTGCTTTACGGAGGTGCGATCCAGCAAGCAGGGGCTGTTAAAGCCCGTGGTGAGCAGCGCAAGGTGACCTCCGATTGGATGGAGTTGGAGAAGCAGCGGGGTATATCGATCACCTCCACCGTGCTGCAGTTTGATTATGCAGATAACACAATTAACCTTCTTGATACCCCCGGACACCAGGATTTTTCAGAAGACACTTATCGCACCCTGGCGGCTGCAGATAATGCAGTGATGTTGGAGGATGCAGCTAAGGGTTTAGAACCTCAGACCAGAAAATTGTTTGAGGTATGTCGCATGAGAAACATTCCAATCTTTACTTTCATAAACAAGATGGATCGTGCAGGGCGGGATCCTCTGTTGCTGTTGGATGAGATTGAAGCAGAGTTGGAACTAATACCTTGGGCCGTGAATTGGCCTATTGGCAGTGGGGAGTTGTTTCGGGGTGTTATTGATCGTCGAACTAGAAATGTTGTTCTTTTTACAAGAGCGGAAAGGGGCCGGCAAGCCAGTGAACGCCACCTTCACCTTGACGATCCGGAATTGCCAAGCCTTGTCGAGCAGGAGCTTTTGGACCAAGCTTTGGAAGAGTTAGAGCTCTTGGAAGCAGCAGGTGCAGAGCTTGATCTGGAATTAGTCCATGCAGGCGAGTTGACACCTGTGTTTTTTGGTTCAGCAATGACCAATTTTGGGGTAAGGCCTTTCCTTGATGCCTTTCTTGAGATGGCGCAGCGTCCGGTAGCTCGTTCTACAAGTGAGGGCCCTGTTGATCCTCTGCGACCGTCCTTTAGTGGCTTTGTTTTCAAATTACAAGCCAATATGGATCCTCGTCATCGTGATCGTGTCGCCTTTGTAAGGGTCTGCAGCGGACGTTTTGAAAAGGATATGACGGTGCGCCTAGCACGAACCGGAAAATCCATACGTCTATCTCGACCACAGAAGTTATTTGGCCAAGAACGTTCGGTCGTTGATGATGCCTATCCAGGTGATGTTATCGGTCTAAATAATCCTGGTATGTTTGCGATTGGTGATACTCTGTATACAGGCTCTAGAGTTGAATACGAGGGTATACCATGCTTTAGTCCTGAGATATTTAGCTGGTTACGTAACCCGAATCCTTCAGCATTTAAAAATTTTCGTAAAGGAGTCAATGAGTTAAGAGAGGAAGGTGCTGTACAAATTCTCTACGATACTGATCAGAGCAAGCGGGATCCGATTCTTGCTGCAGTAGGTCAGTTGCAGCTTGATGTTGTTCAGCATCGTTTAGAAAACGAATATGGCGTTCAGACCCGTCTTGAACCTATGGGGTTCCAGGTGGCACGGTGGGTCAGTGATGGTTGGCCTGCTCTAGATGAGATGGGACGGATCTTTAATTGCAAGACCGTTCAGGATGCCTGGCAGCGTCCTGTTCTCTTGTTCAAGAACGAGTGGAACCTCAACCAGCTTCTTGATGATCACCCTGCTTTGGAACTTAGTGCTGTTGCGCCTGTGGTTAGTGGTGTAGAGCCGATCAGCCTTTGAGCGTTGGGCTTAAATCTGCTTTCCTGACGAAAAGAACTCGCGATTCACTGCTCTAGTTAGCCAGAATCGTTAAAGAATGTTTTCAGTGGTAGTGGACAACCATTGGCTGATACGCCCCTGTGTTGATGGTGGCACTGAGTACGTTTGCTTTCGTGCCGCAAGCTGCAATGATCAACCTGAAAGGGTTGAAATGCTTGTTGGCTTCCACCTTCCACCACAGATGCCTTTGCTCAAGAGTAGGCAGTGGATGGGACAGCAAGAGGCTTTGGTTTGTTGCAAACAGCTCCAGAACAGCCATGGCTATCGCTACGGTTCACCCCTCTTTTGAGCTGGTCTCGATACGCTCAGAGTAGTTCTCGTAGATCCATGGCCTCGGGCATCGGCTCCAGTTCGAATCCAGGGTCGCAGGATCCCTACTCCATCCTTGGTCTTGAACCAGGAGCCAGCTTCGAATCTGTGCAACAAGCAAAGGAAAAGCGGCTTTTAGAGGTAGGCGATGACCTTCAAGCCAGGGCAAGGGTTGAAGCGTCTTATGACGCTGTGCTCATGTCCAGTCTCAAGGAACGCCAGCTTGGCAAAGTGAGCAATGCTGCAGTTAATGCCTCTCAGCGAGAGGAGCTGCAGGTCGAGACAGCTGCTCGTAGTGGTGGAAGCAATGCTCTGCTTACACGCCTACGCAATATCAATTCATCAGCTGCTAACACCAAATCAGGAGAATTCTGGCCGAATTTCTCTCTACCTGAAGGACAGGGCCTCACGGTTCGATTGGTCTTGGGAGGACTTGCCTTATTGCTTGTGATTGTTGCTCCTGTTGGAAGTACGGAGCTTATCCTTGCTGTATCAACAATTGCTCTGTTTCTCAGTCAGATCAGACGAGGTCGTCGCCCACTTGCATCATTGGGCTGGAGTGTTCTCTTGCTTGCTAGCGGCTTGATTCTTGGGGGACTCCTCCTGCAAGCCATGACAGCTTTACCAAGCATTACCCTGCCGATTACAGGAGACCAGCTTGAAGCGGTGCCAACAGTGTTGTTGCTTTGGGCTGGTGCACTCCTTTTGGATTGAGTAGATAAGACCCATGCGAACAATGGCTTGCTTTCTCGATATAATTAACTGATAAAAAGCTCTTATTTTACTTTTAGCTAGCAATTAAATATTCCTTTTGAATTGTTATTTAATTCAATATTGCGAGCTTCCTGAAGAATGCTTTTGAGTTCTTCAGCAAAAAGACTTAGTGTTGCAATACTTGTCGCCCCTCAAGCCGTCTTGGAAGTAATTTTTTTACTTCAACAACTACCTATTGATTCAAAGATCAAGACATATTTATAGATCGCTGACCCAATTCGCTTTTGAAGCGTTACTTATCAACGGTTGGCCATTGTGAATTGCTTTTCTGTGACTTTCGATTGCGAAGGCAGCTAGTTATCTAAGTTGATTGAGAGTTATTGAGGCAGCTTATGAAGCCGACCTGAATCGAGCCGATACGCTGCACTTGACAAGCCCACAAAGAGTTCTGGCTCATGAGTGGCCACGATTAACAACTGTTCTCGTGCAAGCTTGGAAAGCAGTTCCAATACCTCATCACGTACTGACCAATCAAGCCCGGCGGTGGGTTCATCAAGCAGCAAAATGGTTGGCTTGCGCAGCAACTGAACAGCAAGGGCAAGCCGTCTTTGTTGACCTCCACTGAGATTTTCCGGTGCTTGCTTCATGTCGATTTGAGCCAGTCCCACCTTTTGTAGCGCTTGTGTTTGTTCCACACTGGTGAGTCGCCGATGCCCTAAGCGCAGCTCCTGGGCAACAGTTAAACCAAGAAAGTGCCGCTCTGGGAATTGAAAGACGACCCCACACATCCAGCGTCGTTGACGCTGATTTAAGGGTTTGTGTTCCCAGTAAATGGCGCCTTGTTGAGCACTTGCAAGTCCACTGATCACCTCGAGCAGACTGGTTTTGCCACTTCCACTAGCGCCAGCTATTACAACGGGTTGGCTCGCATGAGCAAGGAGATCAACTCCCTGCAGCACAGGTTCTTCAGATGTTGAGGGACGGTATTGAATGTCTTTCAGCTCCAGCACGAGCACCTCACTTCTCTGCTCACAGCAGCTAATGATCCTCCAATTTGATTGATGAATGCTTGCTTATGCAGACGGATCTGTCGAATGCCGCGATGATGCAGCCATCGTCGAGCTTTCATGGACGTTCGTTTCCGCGAGGTTGATCCATTCAACTGTTGGCTATGGCTTCACTTTGCCGATGTACCAAGCCAGGGTGAGCAAAATTACGTCGATGGCATCTTTGATAGTTGGTACGTGATTGGCCGTTTGGGTGGATTTAATGCTGAGAACCTACAAGTCCATGAGGAAGGTGCGGATCTCAGCTGGATCACTTACGACAATGAAGACGCCAGATCCGTGATCCCTGCGCTGATGCACAACATGGGCCAGTTGGAATATCAAGGCTGCTGGGCACGTTGTTGGGTTGATCTTGGTACAAGTGATGCTGTTGCACTTGATGTCTTGATCAACGCTCTCCAACAAATTGACTCCGATGTGGTGCAGTTGGATGAAGTGTTGATTGGTGGTGTCAATGATGACTGGCCTGTTGAGCCCCATCCCGACAGCATCTTTCCTGTGGAGGCCTAAGCAGTCTCTTGGCTGAGCTCAGGCGCCTTTTGGTTGAATCGCAGCGGTTTGATGCAATCACTGCTTCTGACTATTTGTTATCTCTCAAGCAAGACGAAGTCCATTACCTGCGCAGAGTGCTTCGCCTTCGCAATGGGCAAGCGGTTGCGGTTGTTGATGGTGTTGGTCATTTCTGGGAGGCCCATCTACAAGCAGGTGATTTTTTAAAACTTGACACGTCACCTTCGTCTCCTTCTCTACAACAACCTCGCCATCGTCAACAACTCGGTTTGGCTGTTGTTCTCCCAAAGCGTGGCTTTGAGGAGGTTTTGAGGATGAGTTGTGAACTAGGCGTCAACCTGATTCAGCCTCTACGTTCTGATAGGTGTACTCCTCAGGCTGAGGAGCGACCATTGCGATGGAAGGTGATCCTTAGGGAAGCAGTTGAGCAATCTGAGCAGCTTTGGCAGCCAGAACTTTTGCCCATAGCAGAAGCTTCAGCCTTGTGGAAAAGTCCACCAGATCATGCAGTTTTTGCTTTGGCCACCACTCGTCGGCATGGACTGATTGATCTACAACTTTTGATGGAAGGATTGACCCCAGAAATCAACCAAGTCACAGTTGCGATTGGTCCTGAGGGTGGTTGGAGCCCACTTGAAGAGTGTGCCGCTGAGGCCGCGGGTTGGGTGCCTGTGGCGTTGGGAGATTCAATCCTGCGCACTTGCACAGCTGCTGTGGCAGCAGCTCAAACAATGGTTTCAAGTCGACGGATCAGCTTGTCAAGAGATCAGTCAAGATCTGATTGAATTCCTGCAGGCTTGTTTTTGATCTACGCGGCTGCATTTTTATTCACGAATGTCAGCGCTTCTCGGCGTCTTTTTCAAGCAAACCTTCATCTCATAGCGGCTTCCTTTGGCTCGAGGGCTTGGACTTCTTCAGTGATTTTCTGCACAGTCTTTTGAGGTGATAATTTTCTCAATGCTGAGATTGAGAAGATCAAAATCGTAGGCTGTTTTTTCTGCTTCATGCTCTGGTCTGCCAGACAGCGTCAAGCAATAGCCCACGCTTGCTGTCTCTTGTCCAATCTGGCCAAAGGCAGCGCTATCAAAGTTGATGCTTTTTTCTAATCCGACTCTGGTTCAATGGCTCTGGGCTTTTGCTCTCAATGCTCTATTGATTGCGCTGGCCCAGAGGCTGCCATTACTCACTTCCTCCGGATGGATTCATGCCGGGGCACTAGGCACAATGCTCTGGGGGTGTCTGGGCTGGCGTGGGTGGCTTGCGGTAGTGATTTATCTCGTACTGGGATCGATGGTCACCCGTCTTGGCATGGCCCAGAAGAAACTCGCTGGCCTTGCTGAGGGACGTGGTGGCAGGCGTGGGCCTGAAAATGTCTGGGGATCTGCAGCCACTGGTGCTGTAGTGGCAATCCTGATCAAACTGGGCCTTGGTTCCCAGTCTTTGCTGATGATCGGTTTCGCAGCAAGTTTTGCTGCGAAACTTGCTGACACCTTCGGCAGTGAGATAGGCAAACTTTGGGGCCGAACCACTGTGCTCATCACCACGCTGCGTTCTGTACCTGCTGGTACGGATGGAGCCATCAGTCTCGAGGGCACTCTCGCAAGTGCCCTTGGCAGTCTTTTGATGACCTTCGTGATGGTCTCCCTCTCTCTGTTGCCTTTTGGTTTCCAGGCGATCTTGGTTGCTTTGATTGGCTTATTGGCCACTCTTATGGAGAGCCTTTTAGGCGCAATTGCTCAGAACAAAATTAGTTGGCTGAGTAATGAACTTGTTAATGGTTTACAGACAAGCTTTGCTGCTATTTTTGCCATCGCAATCGCCGCTTGGCTTGGTTTGGCTGCTTAACCAGCTAATCAGATTTCTTTGTGGACCAAAGTTGAAGTTGTTTAATTAAACCTCGCAAAACTCTTCGCAGCTTGTTCTCCTTCATCTTTTCGCGCTTTGCTAACTGTCTCAAGCTGATGTCATCGATGTAATGGGCGTAAAGCAAGTGTTGCTGGTGGTATGTTAGACGCTGAATAGCCTTTTTTACCCATTGGTATTGCAGATCCGGTTCTTGCTGCTTTGGTGACTTGAGTCGTTCCATTAATGGGACTCTCTTCTCAACATGATTGCCACCTGTTGAACTCTCTTTGGCATCCAGAGATACAAGATGTGTCTGCCATATGGCTTCCGCAGCTTGATGCCAGCGGTCTGAACTTACATTTAATTGTGCAGCCAGTTGCTCTTCGGTGAGCGGTTTTAAGCCATCATTCTGCTGCTTCTGCTGGAGTCTCATGCCGCGGGTATATAGGTCTCTCAGTCGCCAGGGCACTCTCACAATCTGGCTTCTGTCTCTGCGGAAATGGAGGATCTGGCCGTTGGCACGGGCCATTGCATAGCTACTTACTTTAAATCCAAGATTGGCATCGAATTTCTCCATCGCCATGATTAATCCCAGCCTTGCTTCTTGAATGAGATCATCCAGTTCTTCTCCGCCACGGGTGGCTTGGCGAGTTGCTGCAAGGTGCGCCAATCCAAGGTGTTCAACTACAGCCTGATTGCGTTTTTGTATCGATTTGGGCAATGAAAATGAACGCTGATTCCCAGAGCACTCTGCTCTCTTTCTTCTCAAGGTTTTGCAAGAAGTTTGCGCCATGACTTGACTTTCTATTGACATCCTTAACTTTCTGCTTTTCTGCAGCACTGGTAAACCAACTAAAGGATGAACATCGGATTCCTTAGGGGTGATTTCAGCCAACCGTAGGAGTGAAGTTTGTTAGTGGTTCGAGCTGTGCCCACTCCAGCATCGATGTCCATGCCATCACCCGTTGGTGGATCCAGTCATGTCCCTCTGAGTTGAGATGGATACCATCGGGTTCGATCCAGCTGAGCCAGGCAGGTTCATTGAGCATGGCGTTGTGCAACGGCAGAAATGGCACATCAACCTCAAGACAGGCTTCCTCAAGCTGGGCTTCATAAACCGACCCCGATTGGTTTGAATACCAGAGGCATTGCGCAAATGGCATTACAGCTTCATCGACAGGAGTGAGGCCCATCACCATCACCTTGGTGAGGTGTTTCATCTCTGTCAGCATTTGCTGCAGGCCAAAGCGAAAGGCCTCTGCCGTGAGTTGGGGCCGGCCATCGGGGCGTCCAATACGTGCTGTGTCATTGAGGCCTACCGCCACAAGAACTGCATCAGGAACCTGACGACGGAGTTCGCCTCGACTTTGCCATTCCTTTTGCCAGCGTTTGGCAACACTTTCCAGTCCATCACCACGAATTCCAAGCTGGTAGACCACTGGGGCATCAGGGAGGCTCATCCATTGGCATCGCAGACGTTCACACCATCCGCCACCCTCTCGATCTCCCCATCCATAAACACCACTGTCACCTATGACAACGAGTCTCTTGTATGTATTGGCCATCACATCGAGAAGTGGAACCTGATCAGCTTTGTAGGTCTACAACCATAGGTAGCTTTTTAGTTGAACCAGTCCAGTGATATCGCAAGCGATCAGTGATCGATTCTCCGATCAAGGTCAGAGCTGTGAACACCGCGATTAGGACACTGACCTGTGCCCAGTTGAACGAACCAAGAGATTCGATTAACTGCCAACCCAGTCCAGTGCCTCCAACCATGCCAACTACCACGGTTTCTCGCAAAATCACGTCCGTTCTGTAAGCGGCATAGGCTAAATAGCTACGGCTTTGGCCGCTAAAGCATCCATAGAGCCAAGCCGATCGTGCTCCAGCGCCAGTCGCGCTTAAGGCTTTCAAGTTGTTGTCGCTTTGTTGGTCAAGCCCTTCTTTTAAGAGGCGACCCATCACTCCAATGTTGTGGGCTCCAAGTGCAAGAGCAGCAACAGCCACACTCGGTTTGCTGAAGAGCAGCAAAAATAGAGCAGTAAGAGGGGTTGGCATCAGTCTTAGCAGGCCCCAGATGATTCTTTGTATTGCTATTCCCAGTCGGCTTGGCCAAAGCATCATTGCTAGTGGCGGTGTTCCGATAGCGATTCCTGCTGCTAACACTGTTAGCAACATCGTGCTGCTGATTAATTGGATCCATGGGAGAGTGTGAATAGCAATTATTAGCTCATCAACGGTTGGTAATGGAAGGGGGTTCCAGTGAAGAGGTTCTCCTAGATCAATATCAACTGTATTTAGCCAGGGAATACTTAGTGCGCATAGAATCAATAAGACAATCAATATACTGGCAACTTGCCAAATCCCATTCTTGGATAATTTGAAATATCTACGTATCAAACCTAATATCTGCTCAAGACTAAACATTACTGCTGCTAGTAACCATAAAGCTGTCCATACGTCATGGAATTGAAGAGATTGAAGTGCCAGTTGAAGGTCAGTGCCAATACCACCCAATCCAAAAACCCCCAACACGGTTGCACCTCTTAATGCACATTCAAGTCGATATCCGACATAACTCAATAAGACAGGTCCCATCGCAGGGCCAAGAGCTGTAATTAAGGCGGAAGAGGAGCCCGCCCCAGCCTGTTTTAAGCCCCTTAGGGCTCGACGATCACGGGTGTCAAGTTGATCACTTAGGACTCGAGCAACAAGTGCAGAGTAAGGAATGACGATTGCAACAATTGCTACCCAAGGGCTCAGTCCAACCATTTGAAGTAACAACAAACCCCAGAGGAGTTCATGAATTGCGCGCGGGATTGCCAAAAGTCTGCGAATCACAAGCGCTGGCCAGCTTCTCCCTAAAAAGGTCTCCCATACCACCCTGGCGCTGGCTATGCCAAGACAAATTCCAAATATTGAACTTATTGACCAGCTAAGAAGAGCTGTGGCCAAAGTGATCTGTATTCCTCTAAATGCACTTTGAACGACCTCTGCTTGAATAGATGGATGAACGGCAGCGCAAATAAACTCCCATAGGAGAGTGACTCCACCATTGTGGAAACTTATTAGTATAGAAATAAGTACAGGCAATAAAGCCAGTGCTGGCAAAAGGCTCAGGATTGGAGGAGTTGGACTGAGGCGACTCATGCAGATCCGTAGATCAAGGCTAAGGCTTCTTCATCAAGACATTCAGCAGGTTGATCAAAGACAACTCTCCCAGACTTAAGTGCGATTACCCTGTCAAAGTGCCGAAAAAAGGATGGTTGATGCAGGCTCATCAAAAGGGTTCTTTCTTCGCCCATATCACTAGTCATCGTGTTGTCCAAGAAAAGATGGAGGATTTCCTCTGCAAGGATTGGATCGAGACTGAATAAAGGTTCATCAGCGAGAATGAGTTCTGGTTTTTGACGTAAGAGGCGTGCTATTGCCACTCGCTGTCGCTGTCCCCCCGAGATTTCGCTTACCATTGCAGAAAGGATGCTCGATGAAAGACCTACTTTTTTAAGACATTCACTGCAGGCATTTAATTCGATTGGCTTGAGTAAATTAGCTAGAGCCCATAGTAAATTTCTGTTAGCTAACGCACCACAGTTGATGTTTTGTGCAACGTTGAGCTCTTCTACGAGGCGAAGATCTTGCCATAGGGTTCCTATTTTTTTTCGTTGACGTTGCCCTAAGTTTGAGGTTGAATAATTTTGCCAAATCACCTTCCCCGAATCAGGAATAAGAGTTCCGTTGGCTACCGCTAATAAGCTACTTTTTCCTGATCCGTTGCTGCCTACAAGTGCAACACGCTCTCCAGAAGAAATGCTAAGGTTGATATCATTAAGCCGATTCCCTCTACTACTGTGAACAAATACGCCCCTTATTTCGAGCAACCTTCTCACTGAATCTTTCCTAGTTGTCTGCCTATTTTTTCGATTGTTATGTATTGATTTTGGTCTGCATCTACAAAACTACTTGCCCCAAAAAGTTCAAGTATTTTTTCTTGTGATTTTGAACTTTTCTTTAACCCAGTTAGAGTAGACTTTAGTTTTTCAGTGAAACCATCGCCAAACTTTTTGTCGAGATTGGGTTGTGCTAGCCAGTGATAGTCTGCATATGGGGGCGTTCTCCAAATCACTTTCACTTTGGCAGGATCGATGCGGCCATTTTTTTGAGCCGACTCCCATACACTTTCGTTCAGGGAGCCAGCATCAAAAGAACCACTTTGCACCAAAGCAATTGTTGCATCATGACTGCCACTGAAACCTGGTTTGCCTCCAGAAAAATCATTCATTTGCACACCTGCTTGCTGAAGGAAGTGCTGAGGCATTAATCTTCCAGAGGTTGAACTTTCGGAGCCAAAAGTGAAGCGCTTCCCATTAAGTTGCTGAAGCCCAGATTGGCTTTTTAATGGCTTAATTCCGCTCTTTGTATTGGCTATGAATACACTTGTGAATTTGGCATCAATATCTCTTTGCGCGATAACTTCTGCTCCTGGCTTTTGCAACCTAGCTTGTACACCTGTTAGGCCTCCAAACCAAACAAGATCAAGGCTGTCGGTGCGGAATGCACTGACTGCGGCTGGATAGTTCGTGACTGCTTTGTAGCGAACTGGCACATTTAATTCTTTGCTCAGTTCAGACGAGAGTAGGCCGTATAAACGGTTCAAACGCTCAGGATTCTGATCGGGAATTGCCCCAATACGAAGTGTCTTCTCAGTTTGATTAGTGCAGCTCAGCAACCCAATGAAGCAGATCAATGAAGTGCGGACCAACGCCCCGCCTGGTCTTGAAGGCATGTTGTCTTTATTGCGTTTGTTGTTCAGCTCTGTTTGAGAGCTTTGTGGAGACGTTCTAGTCCATCGCAAATAGTTTCTGGTGAAACCGCACAGGTGAGGCGTACGCAACTGTCGTCTCCAAATGCTGCACCTGGAACCATCGCAAGCCCATGGTTTTCAAGAGCTTGCTCACAGAAACTTACTGAGTCGAGGCTTTCAGGTGGCAGTTTTGGGAAGGCGTAAAAGGCACCTTTTGGAGGAACCAGGCTCATTCCCTCAAGGCTAAGCAAGCCAGAGCTGAGGAGTTCGCGGCGGGTGTTGTAGCTCTTGACCATCTTTTTCACACACTCCCTTGAGCCTTGCAGCGCGGCCAAGGCTCCACGCTGAGCGAAACTGCAGACATTGCTAGTGCTCTGGCTTTGAAGGGCAGTAGCAGCTTTTACAGCATCAGCGGGGCCGGCTAGATAACCCAAACGCCAACCGGTCATTGCCCAGCCCTTGGCAAAGCCGTTAACGATGAAGGTTCTGTTTGAAAGATCTGGTGCTATGGCCGAGAAGCTGTAATGCTGTTGCCCTTCTTCAAGAATGAACTCGTAGATCTCATCACTCATGACCAGGATCTGGGGATGATCTCTCAGCAGATCAGCCAATGTTTCCAGCTCCTTGCGTGCCATCACACGGCCGGTTGGGTTGCCAGGGGAATTAAGTAATAAAAGACGGGTTTTAGGGCCGATGGAGGCTTCTAGGTTGTTGAGATCTAGGCAGAAACCGTTTTCTGGAGTGGAGGGAAGTGTTGTCACCTTTGCACCAGCTAAGCGGGCCATTTCTGGATAACTCAGCCAATAAGGAGCAGGGATTAAAACCTCATCGCCCGGATTGAGGATCACCTGAAACAAGTTAAAGATTGCTTGCTTGCCTCCATTTGTCACCAACACTTGCTCTGCATTGGTTGGCACAGTGTTTTCTTTGCTGAGCTTGGTTGCTATTGCCTCACGGAGTTCGGGATCTCCGGCGGCAGGGCCATAACGGGTGATGCCATCACGGAGTGCCTTCACCGTGGCATCAATGATGAATTCAGGGGTATTGAAATCTGGCTCACCAGCACTCAGGCTGCAGATGTCGCGGCCTTCTTGCTGAAGGGCCTTTGCTCGAGCACTGATTGCCAGTGTGAGTGAGGGCTGAAGGGCAACGACTCGGTCGGAAAGATGAGGCGGGAGTGGCATTGGTGCCGCATCCCCTTGCGGGATGCCCGTAAGGACCACATCTTGCCTGATGCTCTGACATGGACAACCAACATCTTTCGATTGGCTTTTTAATGCTCATGGTTGACTTGGGTCGCACAACCACTGTCCTTTGAAGGTCAATCGATCTTGCCAAGAGCTAGTTTTTGGAGACTCTTCGCGGTTTTTTAGTCTGAATTCGCCTAGATCTCCTCAACGCAAGTCGATGCTTTCCATCAGAGCGACGTTGCAGCTGTTCGCAATTAATTAAAATAAAACTCACAAGGATTGACCCATGTCTATGGGGCTCATATGGAGCGCACTAATGGCTGTGGTTCCTGTGACTTGCCTGTTAACCAGCCTCAGGTTGTTGTGAGTCGTGGAAATCCACATGCCTCTTTGATGCTGATCGGGGAAGCGCCAGGCGCTCGCGAGGATGAGCTAGGGAAGCCCTTTGTAGGACGTTCTGGTCAACTTATAGATCGTTTGATGGAGAGTGTTGGCCTTGACCCTCAAACTGATGCCTACATCTGCAATGTTGTGAAATGCCGGCCCCCTAAGAATCGGCGACCGACACTTGTTGAGATTGCTTCTTGCCGTCCCTGGTTGCAACAACAGATTGAGCTGGTTGATCCCTGTGTGATTGCCTTGGCTGGCTCGACAGCAGTCGAAGCCATCCTTGGTATCAAGGGAGGAATTACCCGTCTTCGTGGTCAATGGCAGCATTGGCAAGGCCGTTTACTGATGCCGCTTTTGCATCCTGCCTACCTCCTTCGCAATCCATCTCCAGTAGATGGTGCTCCTGTTGCCCTCACCAGAGGCGATCTGCTCGAGGTCCGCCAAAGGCTCATACAAGTCAATAGGTGCGCTGTTGTGCCAATGTTGGATTCATCTAGGCGCCGTCTGCCATGAGTGCAACCATGGCTGAGTATCAATCCAGCACATCCAGGAGATACGACACCCAGATCCACCGACGTGTAACGCGCACTGTCAACGTAGGAGGTGTCTTGATCGGTAGTGATCATCCTGTCAGGGTGCAGTCGATGATCAACGAGGACACCCTTGACGTGGAGGGTTCAACAGCAGGCATACGACGCTTGCATGAAGCTGGTTGTGAAATTGTTCGTCTAACTGTTCCATCTCTCGGCCATGCCAAGGCCGTCGGCGAGATTTGTCAACGGCTTAGGGAGACCTATCAACCGGTACCCCTTGTGGCTGATGTCCATCACAACGGCATGAAAATTGCCCTTGAGGTGGCAAACCATGTCGACAAGGTGAGGATCAATCCTGGCCTTTTTGTGTTTGATAAAGCTGATCCAGATCGAACCGAGTTCAGCGGCGAAGAGATTGCTTCTATCAGAGAACGCATTGCCGAGAATTTTGAACCGCTTGTCACTCGTCTCAAGCAGCAAGACAAAGCCCTTCGTATTGGCGTGAATCATGGTTCGCTTGCTGAACGCATGCTCTTTGCCTATGGAGATACTCCTCTTGGCATGGTTGAGTCAGCAATGGAATTCGTGCGAATTTGCGATTCGCTCGATTTTCATAACATCGTGATTTCGATGAAGGCCT
This sequence comes from Prochlorococcus sp. MIT 1327, assembly GCF_047304785.1. Taxonomy (NCBI): domain Bacteria; kingdom Bacillati; phylum Cyanobacteriota; class Cyanophyceae; order Synechococcales; family Prochlorococcaceae; genus Prochlorococcus; species Prochlorococcus sp. MIT 1327. The sequence goes on along the minus strand of NZ_CP138972.1, from coordinate 1,594,512 downwards.
CTAGAGCGCCTGTGATGTTGGCGGCTTATCGATTGATGGCTGACACGATGGATCAAGAGGGTTTCAATTATCCCCTTCATTTGGGCGTAACCGAGGCTGGTGATGGGGATTATGGAAGGATTAAAAGTACAGCGGGCATCGCAACGCTTTTAGCAGAAGGTCTAGGCGATACCATCCGAGTTTCATTGACAGAGGCGCCTGAGAAAGAAATTCCAGTTTGTTACTCGATTCTTCAATCCATCGGGCTGCGCAAAACGATGGTCGAGTACATCAGCTGCCCAAGTTGTGGCCGAACATTGTTCAACCTTGAAGAGGTTGTTCAGAAAGTGCGCGATTCCACATCCCATCTTGTTGGTTTGGATATTGCGGTGATGGGTTGCATTGTGAATGGCCCAGGTGAGATGGCAGATGCTGACTATGGTTATGTTGGTAAAGGGCCAGGAGTCATATCCCTCTATCGGGGCAGAGATGAGATTCGCAAGGTTTCTGAGTCTGAGGGTGTAGATGCGTTGATCCAGTTGATTAAGGATGACGGTCGATGGGTGGATCCGCCATGAAGTCGTTATTGTGTGAGATCAGTCCAATTTGGACGCTATGCCTATCTCTAGAAGTCTTCGCTCATTAGGCCGCCAGCGCAGTTCATGGCTGGTCCTTCTGGGCGCGGGAGGAGCAGCTACTGCAATTGCACTTGCCTCTCCAAGTTTGGGTTTGCCAAGCAGTTCTTCTTCCGCTATTAGTGATAGCCCCAAAGAGGTGATTGATCAGGTCTGGCAGATTGTATATCGTGACTATCTTGATTCCACAGGTAAATATAACCCTGAAGTTTGGAAGGGACTACGCAAGGACTTATTAGCCAAGAACTATTCAGCCACTTCAGAATCCTATGAAGCCATCCGTGGCATGTTAGCGAGCTTGGATGATCCCTATACACGATTCTTAGATCCAAAGGAATTTAAGGAAATGCAGATCGATACCTCAGGAGAATTAACAGGTGTTGGCATCCAGCTTTCTCTAGACAAGGATACAAAAGAATTAGTTGTGGTTTCACCAATCGAAGGAACTCCTGCATCTAAGGCTGGTGTCCAACCTAAGGATGTGATCGTTTTCATTAATGGACAATCCACTAAGGGCATGTCTACAGCGGATGCTGTTAAGTTGATTCGTGGTAAAGAAGGTAGTGAGGTCACCCTTGGTCTGCGTCGCAGGGGTGAAGTTATCCAGGTCCCGTTGATACGTGCACGCATTGAGATACAGGCAGTTGATATCCAGTTAAATACGACAGTAAATGGTACAAAGATTGGTTATATCCGCCTGAAACAGTTTAATGCCCATGCAGCTAAAGGAATGCGAAGTGCTATCAAGAATTTAGAAAAAGAGGGTGCGCAAGGCTATGTACTAGACTTGCGTAGTAATCCTGGAGGTTTGCTTGAAGCCAGTGTAGATATCGCACGCCAATGGCTTGATGAAGGTACAATTGTTCGAACAAAAACTCGTGATGGCATTCAAGATGTACGCCGAGCGAATGGTAGTGCCTTAACCCAACGCCCTGTTGTGGTTTTGGTGAATGAAGGCTCAGCAAGCGCAAGTGAGATCCTCTCTGGAGCACTACAAGACAATCATCGTGGTGTACTTGTAGGACAGAAGACCTTTGGCAAGGGCTTGGTTCAATCAGTTCGAGGCCTTTCTGATGGCTCTGGTCTTACTGTCACGATCGCTAAGTATCTCACTCCAAGCGGATCGGACATTCATAAAAATGGCATCAAGCCAGATATTAAGGCCGTGATGTCTGAAAAAGAAATCAATAATCTTAAGCTTGAGGATCTTGGCTCTGGGAAGGATAGTCAATACAAGGTGGCCGAAACAACACTAATTAAAGCCCTAAACAAAATACTTGATGGACCAATATATAAGCCTGTAGGAGTTAACCTTCCTCAAGCTATTCCATCAACGCTATAATGTCTAAACAGTTAGACTTTCTGTTAAATGATGATTAATCTATGATCTTGCAGGATATGTACGAGCGCATGATAATTACGCCCCGTTGGATCTCTAAGTAACAGGTTGCATTAAGCCACCATCTCCACCTGAATTCGAGTCGTCGTCATCGTTTTCTGCTTCGCTTTGAAGAACAGCAAAAATGGCAATGGCGGCGAGACTCAACAATCCGCTCATCAATCCCATCATCCCCTGATTGCTCCCGATCTCAGTGAATTCCCCCAAGGCACTTTTCGCTATTTGCGCAAATGTAACGAAGAATTGCGCTTTTGTAAAGACTTCTTAATATAGTTGCGCTGGAAGGGCTTAGGGGGTAATGACGGCCTCGTCTCGCTCTATGGCTTGCTGCTTTTGCTGAATTGCAGTTAATCCATCCTCGCAAGGAATCTGTGTGGCCATGAGACGCAACCACTCCATCAGTTGTTCAAGCTGTTTTTCCATAGGCAAGACGCTTAGACCTCGTGCCAGCACCTTGGCTTTATTTCCACTTCCAGTCTGGTAAATCAGTCGGCCGTGCAGGTGTTGCGGTAAACCTTGCCTAAGTAGCCGGAAGGCGGGCTCCTCCATCGGCGTTTCCATCGCAATATTTGGCTTTTCTGGCTTAATTCTCGAGATCCCGCAGCGACGAGCTAAGAGTTTGAGCTCCATGAGTTGAAGAAGTGATTGCACAGGACCAGGAATGGTTCCGTATCGGTCTGTCCAGCTAGCTGCCAACTCAATCAGTGATTCATGAGAAGCACAATTTGCGGCAGCTCTGTAGGCAGCGATCTTTTCGTCACCATCAACAATCCATTCCGCTGGCACGAATGCTGTTACCGGCAGATCGATTTGAGTGTCATCTACAGATGGAATGCCCTGTCCTTGGATTTCAGCAAGTGATTCCTGCAACATTTCCATGTAAAGATCGAAACCAATGGTTTCCATTTGGCCGCTTTGTTCAACCCCGAGAAGGTTGCCCACACCACGGATTTCCATGTCTCGCATCGCTAGTTGATAGCCACTTCCTAGCTGTGCAAATTCCTGGATTGCTCTTAGGCGTTGTCTAGCGGCATCACTGAGGGATGCGTCACCCGGATAGAACAACCATGCATGAGCCTGAACACCGCTTCTACCCACACGTCCACGTAGTTGGTAGAGCTGTGCTAGTCCAAATTTATGAGCATCCTCAATGAGAATAGTGTTCACACGTGGGATATCGAGGCCACTTTCAACGATCGTGGTGCATAGCATCAAGTCGGCCTCCCCTGCATTAAAGGCGACCATCGAGCTCTCAAGTTCGCCTTCTGCCATCTGACCATGGGCTACCAACAACTTCAAATCGGGCAGCATCTGTTGAAGTTGACGAGCTACATCTTCAATACCCTCAACACGTGGAACGACATAGAACACCTGTCCGCCGCGATCAAGTTCCTGGCGAATAGAACTACGAACTGCTTCTTCATCAAAAGCGGCTAGGTGGGTTTTGATAGGCCGGCGTAATGGAGGAGGGGTTGTGATCAGACTCATTTCCCTTACCCCTGAAAGGCTCATGTATAAGGTTCGCGGAATTGGTGTGGCTGAAAGTGTCAAAACATCTACATCCTTACGAAGAGCTTTAATCTTTTCCTTTTGATTGACTCCAAAACGTTGTTCCTCATCAACAACCAACAAACCTAGTTTTTGGAATGTTGTGTTTTTACTGAGCAGCTGGTGGGTACCGACAACTGCATCGATTGTCCCTTTTTTGAGGCCATCAAGTATTGATTTTCGTTCTGAGCTTGTTCTAAATCGGTTCAGTAAGGCGACCTTGATTGGGTAGGGAGCGAAGCGGTCTGAAAGTGTTCTCCAGTGTTGTTGGGCTAGCACTGTTGTGGGGGCAAGCATGGCTATCTGGCGTCCAGACGTAATTGCTTTGAAGATCGCTCGTATTGCTACTTCCGTTTTTCCGAAACCAACATCTCCGCACACAAGCCGATCCATAGGTTGTGCTGCTTCCATATCGCGTTTTACATCAAAGACTGCCTTGACCTGATCAGGTGTTGGTTCATAGGGAAAAGATTCTTCTAGTTCAATCTGCCATGGTCCATCTGGTGGGAAAGCATATCCAGGGGCCTGGAGTCGCTCTGCATAAAGCTTGACCAGATCCATCGCAACTTTGCGAACTAACTTTCGGGTCCGCTCTTTAACTTTTTGCCACGCTGTTCCTCCCATGCGATTAAGTTTTGGTGGTGATTCACTTGTTGATCGATACCGACCAAGGCTGCCGAGCTGATCGGCGGCCACGCTGAGTGTTCCATCCAAATACTCGATAACTAAATAGTCACGGACCTCACCACTGATGGCCAGTTTTTCTAATTTCAGAAAACGACCGATGCCGTGATTGCGATGCACGACGAAGTCACCAGTGCACATTTTATTGGGGTCAACCGTACGACTCGCTGCCCTTCGTCGTCGTCGAACATAACCGGTAGAGCCAAGGGTTTTTTGACCAAAAAATTCACGGTCAGTCATCAAAACAACACGCCAGGCTGGTAAGATCAGCCCCTCTAAATCCACAGAACCGGTAGTCTTTAATGCTACTGGGGTGTTTTGCTCGAGCAAACGTTCAATGGCTGGGTGATCTTTAGCGTTTGGGACGAAGCGTGTGATGCAGTCATGCTCCTCAAGAAGAGCCACAGCACGGCTTGGTTGTGCTGATAAAAGCCAAACGGGATGATGTTCTTTTTGATAATTTTTGATTTGCTCTCCTAACCTGCCGAACTGGTTTGGGTTGGCTGGAATTGGCCGACTGGCAAGATCAAAACTATTTGCATAACCATCGTCTTCATGGAGTTCGGCAAGATCAATGCCAGCAAAGCCATCTGTGGTTGCATAGCTTTCTTCGATGCTGCGATGAAGCAATGGAGGCCAATACTTTTTTTGTTCATCAGTCGACAAGCCCATTGATTGACCCACATCAATGTGATGTTCTTCTGCATGTTCAAGCCATAGTTTTCCATGTGCAGAGCCATGACGCTTCTCATCTATTGCGATAAAGGAGTTGGTAGGAATGTAGTCAAGTAGCGAGGCAGGTTTGGTCCATGCAATACCCATTAACCTTCTTATACCATCTGGTGTAGAACCTTCGAAGAGTTGATCTAAAGTCTCCTCACTAACAAGACGCTCAAGCCCATCGGGCATTGACTCTAGTAGTTGATGAGCAATTAATGGACTAAACCCTGAAGGGGTTAGGCAAAGCTCATTAACTTCATCCAGGGAACGTTGACTGACTGGGTCGAATTCTCTTAATTTATCAAGTTCATCGCCGAATAACTCGAGGCGAACTGGTAATTCACTGCTTACTGGAAATATATCAACGATGTCACCACGACGACTCCAGGTAGCTTCCTGATCTACGGCTGTAACTCGATCATATCCAAGCTTGGTAAGAGTATTGGCTAAGCTTTCCAGGTCTATATGCTCTCCACGACAGAGTATTTCACACTGTGATGCGAGTGCATCAACAGGAGGTAGATGTGGCTGCAAAGCTCTTTCTGTGGCCACAATGGCTCGATCCCAACTTCGGGTTGATTCTCCTAGGAGTTCACTTAGAACCTGCAATTGCCCCCATACGATTTCTGTTGTGGGGTCAAATGGCTCATAAGGTGATCCTTCACTTGTTGGGTAGAGATGATTATGCGACCAACCCATCATTGCAAGCAGCGAAGACCAGCGATTGGCCTCTTCTAGTGTCGGTACGATCACAACCAGTGGACGGCTCTGCTTACGAGCTATTGCACTTGCAATTAATGCGCGCCCGACTCGCCCGGCTCCCCGCATCAGTAAGCGGTCGTTTCGATTACTTCTATCCACCAACTCACCAGTGAGAGTCGACTTCTGAAGCTGACGAACTAATGAGCTCAGAGGCATGGTTGCAAAATAATCATAAAAATTGACACGTTATAAATATAGCTTGTGAGGTCCAAGTCAAGTGTTTTGTTCAATTGTTAGGCAAGGCCTAATTCTTGAACAGAACTCATATCAATAAAAATCAAAATCTCTAGGAAATTAGATCTTTATTCTTGAGTTCCAACCATGGGCATTGAAACATTGCCAGACTTTATTTGTTGAACTAAGTCTGGCGCAAAAATTAACGCAAGTATGATCAGTATTATTGAGAATAGTCGAACAGCTACTTTACGATCGATTATACGATTAATATCATGAGATAGCTGTGGGTTTGCGGGAGGGTATAGCATCAACATATCTTGATGAATTGTATTAGTATGTGCGGTTGTGGGGTGTATATCCCATGGGTGTTCTTTCTCAAGTGAGTGTTGATGCCAATCCCAAAAAAGATTAATCATCTTATCTTCTGCTAAAAGTTTGGCTTGACCTTGGTTCAAGTAGCCCATTTGCTCATTAAACGTTTGAGTTTGTAAGACGAGATAGTCTTCAGAGAAAATTTTATAAAAAACTTTTTGCTGCCTTTGTTTAAAGAGAAGTAATTTGCACAGAAGCTTATTCCTGAGAAACTTTCTATAATGACGAACAATGATTCGTGCTCTATTATGTGACAAGGGGATATGATCTAAAACTTGTACATATCTTGCCTTCTCAGTTGCTCCCTTGAAAATAATCACACGGCCAGGAGGGATAAAGATTTGAGAAATAAATTCTTCCTTGTTATTTTCTTTCTCATGATAGACGCTTCGAAGATGATATTGGTCTTTATTAATTAACTGATTGAAGCTTTTAATTGTTTTTCTGTTAACGTCATTTCCTGGCAATGTATTCCCATGTAACCAAAAGATATGCAAGATGTCTAAATGATTTTCTATGATGCGAGACCAATCGCATTTAAAGTCTATAAACACTTCTTCATATTCGTAATCTTTCAAGTCAAAGCCATATGCCTCTGGAAGACTATTCTCTAGGTGGGATTTTATCTGAAAATCTTTTGGGCTAGGCTGTGCTTCTCCTGTATAATAAATATATATATAGTCATCTTGTTCTATACAGGGATATTGCCTGAGGTGTAAATGTTTCGCGAAGTTATCATAATGAGAGTCAATAATATGGTTGCATGTTATTCTATCTGATCCATCCTCATTGCAGGATGTCGTATAGCGAGCTCCATGATATGGACAAACAATTTCACCGTTTTGATTTTCTCCTCCACGAAAAGATGCCGATCTATGCGGGCATGAATCTTTGATACATCTCGGCTTGTTATTCTTGTCTCTGTATATCACTAATGGCTCATTAAACATGGACAGATGATATAATTCATTTTCTTTTAATAACTTACTGGCACAGACGGAATACCAACCCAGTAGGCCTACTGAAGGACGTATGGCTTTCTCGATTGGAGACTCAACTGTCAACTTGGTCTTTTTTTATTAATTCGATTTTATCGTGCAGGCAACTGGTTTGTAAATTCTGCAGTTATGGCGTAATAATATTGATATTCTGGTGAGCTTCTCATTGGCCTCTTGGATGCGACGTTAAGACTCATAAACCCTTGCGCTGCAGTAGATCACACTGGTTACCCCTGGGCCTCACCCCCCCCCCCCTGACAGGACCTTCGTAGCACTTAGCTCACCGCTTTCTGGTAGATCTTTCCTGTCTTGACGGCACGGGTTGCGGCATCTTCGTATTTTGACGACTCAGTTGATTATTCAGGCTAAAATTATTTAACGCTAACAATTTATGCAATATACCAACGCAAACTATTCAGCGAACAGACTAGCAGTATCTCTTCCTGGATTTCAATTGGCAGTTTAACTCTTATGTCGTCCTCCTAATTAAGCTCCCACTGATGACAACAACTTATTGTGGATCTTTTGACAGCTTAAGAGTTTTAGATTCATAATATCGTGCAAGATGCTATTCCCTGAGGCCTGATTCTGTGCCATTGATTCTTTCCGATGCAACAGGATAGTTCGGTCTAATTGTCGCCGCATGCTCAACAGCCTTATTTTATAGGCATCCAATCCTCCTTTCAGGCTTCCAATTCAGATTATCTATCAAGCTCATGTTGACCTAGAGTATTGATACCTCTTGAATTTATCTTATGGACCTTTAGCGTTTGTGTATATTAATTCCGAACAAACTTAAAAGCCATACTTAATTGGTCTACATTGATGCCACTCTATAGCTTTTATACAGCCTTTGCGATATATTTATCATCGACTGTCTCGATGATCGCTAACTTTAAATTTTTTCTTTATCAAATAGTCAATATATACGAATCATGCAGACAATATATTTATGTCGATTATTGCCCATTTGATATCAGCTCTGCTTCTAGAAGCATGTTAAAACTCAGCAATTGTTGATCATTTAATTGTTGTCGACTTCTCGCTTTTAGTTGCTCTTGTAGGTATCTTCTGCCTTGCTCTGGTGTCCATCTAAGTTTCTCGAGCAATTGATCACATTGGCTCAGAAGATCTGTTCGGCGTAATGGTTGGTTAGCCTCATTAGGGTCTTCTCCAGGCTTTAATCCTTTAAGTAGATTAAGATAGGAATTTAACTCACTGTAACGAGTGATGCGATGACGACTTGAGTGACCAAAGCACTTCTGCAGGTAAAGCATCTCTTCTTCTCTATCCCATCCGACTCTTTGTAGCTCATGATCTATTGCTGCCAATTCATCACTCCAGTCTTCGGGATCTGTTAGAGCCTCTACTTGTTGCTCTGATGTTGATAATTGTTCTTTATTATTTGCTTGATGATTCTTCTCATCTTTTTTGAATGGCACGCTGATTAATCTTTTATTAGTGCTTGAATCTGAATCAGTTTCTTGAGTCTCAACTAAATCACTATCATTGAGATGGCTTGTCTTGTTGGCTAGTCGTTGGATCAGTCTTCCTATGGCTCGGTCTTCTGCAGACTCAGCTGTCGGTCCCTCTCCTAAGGCACTTCCCAGAGGATCACCACCTTCCCAACCCGAAACGTGCACAATGCAACGATTTGGGTCTGTGTGGCACAACTTTACCTGGATCTGCATCACCAACGGCTAATGCCAGTCTTTCTAGGCATTATTGACCGCACCAACTCATAACTGCGCTGTTTGTGATTTCTCTATTCCTTTCGCCTTTTGACATTGGTCTTCTAAGCATGCTCCTGTCAGGATTGGTCAAGTCTGGTTTGAACCTATGACAATTTTTGAAACACGCTAAAGGAGGACATCTGGCAATGATAACCCTTGAGTTAGATGTTGAACCCCACTCCAAGATCCTGGCCAACAGTCGCTTGCAATTGTTGTATTAACACCTCTCCAAGCGCCTTGCTTTTGCCTTCCAATTGGCCTTGTCGAATGAGTAAAGGGCACGTTTTTGTACTTACGACTAGGCCCAGATCGGATTCGCAGGCCAGGATCTTTCCTGGTTCATGTTCTCCATCTTGCCAGCGTCCGACCAGTGGCCTTACTTCTTCAGAAAGCTTGGATTTCAATTCCTCATCAAGTGGCTCAGTGGCTTGTACTTTCAGCCTTTTGTTATTCCAGCTGCTGAATGCGTTTGGATAAAGGCCCATAACCCTGCGATGCAAATCCATTGCAGATTGATTCCAATCAAGAATGTGGTCTTTTTTCGAGAGCATTCGGGCATATGTCGGGTCACCTTCAATCTCTTCCTGCTTGATGACTTCCAATTGTTTCCAACGTTCCGATTCGACTCCAGGGCCTGCTGCTGCAATCCTTGGCATTGATTCTAAAAACAATTTTGCTGTTATCGAGCTCAAACGATTAGACAGCTGATTCGCATTTTCGAGTAAGCCGATAGCAACCCTTTCTTGGACTAAAACAGGGCCTGTATCAAGCCCCTCTTCCATTGCCATGATTCCAACGCCTGTCACGCTGTCACCACTTAGCAAACTCCATTGAATCGGTCCTGCTCCTCGCCAGCGGGGTAGCAGCGAAGCGTGACCGTTCCAGCAACCGAGAGGAGGTTGATTGAGAACTGTTGAAGGAAGAAGCTGCCCAAAGGCGACTACAACAGAAATATCAGCCTTTAGTGATTTTAATTCTGCTTGAATGTTGCCCTCATCCCTAATCCGTTCAGGGGTGAATACACGCAACCCCTGATCCATTGCTCGTTGTTTGACGGGTGACGCCATTTGCTGATTACCACGCCCCCGACGACGATCAGGCTGGCTCACCACGCCAACAATTTCATAGCCTGAGTCATTTAAGGCATCCAGAGTTGGCACTGCATAGCTGGGGGTACCCCAGAACAGCACCCTCATGCTTCACCGGTAATTGATAAGCCTTCGACCCACACATGAGGAGATACCCCACCAGGTGTGATCACCTGTTCAGCTTCCATATTCACAATGCTATTCAACAGCGTACGGATGTCTCCAGCAACTGTCGCTGCTTCGATCGACACCCTTTCCCCTTTGATGACCAACCAACCATTAAATGGCAGAGAGAATGAACCCTGACTCGCTTTAACCCCAGCATGTAGAGCATTTAACCCTTCGATTAACACGAAGGTTTCTTTGCTCCTGCTGTGTTGCAGATGAGTATTTGCACTGTTTTGACCTTCAGTTTTGCTCACTTCAAACCAATCGGGTCCCACTGATACCTTTGCTCCCAGTCCGGCATGGCCAGTTGGTGGTACACCAAATGCCCTTGCGGTAGCTTCCGAGTGCAGGAAACTCTCAAGTCTTCCACCGTTGATTAAGCAAAGTTTTTGAGTAGGTGTGCCTTCACCATCGAAACTAGAGGCCCCTACATGTGCAGGATGTAGGCCATTATCATGAAGGGAGAAGAATGGAACGGCGATATTTTTGCCGATTGTTTCTCGTTGGCTGAGGCTGACGCCATCGAGCACTGCTCTGGCATTGAACATGCTGCTGAAGGCACCGATCAAGTCTAGGAAAGCCTCTGGTGTAAAGCAGACGAGATAACACCCAGTGTCGATCGGCTGATAGTCAAGATGACTGATTGTTCGTTCTGCTGCTTCATCAATACATCCATCAATATCCAGATCGTGACTACCTAGAGCAAGGCGAATTGCACCACCACTGCGTGGTTTACGTCCACTTTCTTCTGCGCGGGCAAAAAGGTAAAGGCTGGCTTGACTACGCTTCATTTGACGAAGCGCACCATCGCTATTGAGATAAACTCGTTCGTAGGTTGCTTCTCCTAGTCCGTTGTAAGGAATGCTCTGTATAGCAGGATGTCGACTAAGAAGATCAGCTTCGGCCTCTTTAAGAACCTCAAGCATTCGTTGAATTCCCTGTGCTGGTCTTAGAGGTCGCTCTAGCTTTGGTAACGGAGATTTAGCGAGTGTTGAGAAGGCAGGAACGTCATCGGCGTTGCCAAAGTCACTTGCCTGACGAGCACCAATAAGCGCTTTCTCTATTCCTTTTTCTGAAAGATCTGACGTGCTTGTGATTCCTACAAGCCCTTTGTTGTTCCATACACGTACTGTGATTGAGCTGCGTTGCGCACCCTTCATTTGCTTGGCTTCGCCATGATCAATTTGAACAGAACTATCTGTGCTGCATGCTGCTCCTAAATCCCATTGGTGGATACTCTCGCGGCTAGCAAGTTGACTTAGTTTATCCCGTAGAGAATGAGTGTCGAGTTCGATTGCATTTGCTGCTTGTATTTCGGACATCATCAACGCCCTCCCACGGTGATTGAATCGACTTTGATATGAGGCTGCCCTACGGTGACAAAAATGTTACCGCTTATTGACCCGCAGAAACCGGCTGCCAGCTCAAGATCCTTGGCACACATCGAAATCCGTGGCATCACATCTTTTGCTTCGCCAATCAGAGTGGCTCCTTTAACAGGTTTGCCGAGCTTGCCTTTCTCGATCAGATAGCCCTCTTCTACAGCAAAATTAAATTGACCTGTGGGTCCAACGCTGCCTCCACCCATTGATTTGCAGTAAAGGCCTCGGTCGATCGAGGCGATGAGTTGTTCCGGTGAGTGCTGGCCGGCGGCGATATAAGTGTTGCGCATGCGGCTAGCTGCAGCGAATGTGTGGGACTGACGTCGGCCGCTGCCTGTGCGCTGGTGACCGGTACGGAGCTCACCGGCTCTATCGCTGATGAATTGCTTGAGCACACCGTTTTCAATTAATACCGTTCGCTGACTTTCCATGCCTTCGTCATCCATGCTCAGGGAACCGAAGGCCCCATCAGTAATCCCCTCATCGATTGCCGTTACAGCTTCATGGGCGATCGATTGGTTCAACTTGTCGCTGAAAGGTGTTGTACCGCGCTCGATCTGAGTTGTCTCGAGCAAATGCCCACATGCTTCGTGAAAAATCACACCGCCAAAGCGGTTGGCGAGTACTGCTGGCATTTGACCGGCGTCCACGTAATCGGCATAAAGCATCGTGCCTGCGCTTTCGCAAACTTCCTTGGCGCTCGTTTCGGCATCCCACTTGCGAAGGTCGTCTGGACGTCCCGATGTGCCATAACGGCGACCAATGCTTGAGCGGTGCTCGCCATCTGTAGCAAGGACATTAAGTCCTATGGACTGATGCAAACGGATGTCGCGTCCAAAGGTGCCATCACTTGCAGCCACGAGAACCTCCTGCCAGTCGCGGGCATAACTGCCTCGCCGCACCTGCAGATGGGTTCCATATTGATCAAGCAATTGAGTTCCATTTAGAAGGCGATCACTTGCTTCATACAGCTCTGGGCATTGGTTGAGCCAGTCGGCCTTATCGATTGCGAAATCACGAAGGTTCGGCAGACCATTAAATGATGAGCGACCAGCCTCATTAACCTCAAGCCCAAGCATGCTGAGAGCTTGCTCTAATGCATGCTTCAGGCCTGCATCTGAAAGATCATTGGTACTGACAAAGCCATCTTGTTTGCCCAGGAACACCCTGATCCCAGCACCCCTGCCGAAGGATGGAGTGACACTGGTAATGGTGTCTTGTTCAGCAAGGACGCTGAGATGATCAATTTGCTCCAGGTAGACCTCCACCAGATCAGCACCGGCAGTTCGACCACGCGCTAGTAGTAATTCCAGTTGTGGTTGCCAGTGCCTATTCAAGGCTTCTGCCTTATGCACCAGGCTTTGATCTGGGGTGTAGGTCGAGACCAACCATTTCTCCTGCAGCTTGCGTTGATTATGGAGAGAATTTGCGTAGATATGTAGATGGACAGCGCCGATCCAGGCGAACCGCAAAAAAAATGCTTATTTCGTTCTCTGCATCGTGGCTTCGGAAACGCCGAAAATACGTTTAAAAGCCTGAACAGGCTAATAAGTCTCTCAGTTTGCAGTCAACCATTTCTGACCATTGAGCCGCTGCAACAGACGTGAGCGCAATAAAGTCAATGTCATCTTTTTTTCATCAATTAGGAATGGCTCTATGAGACTTGGTTCTGTTCCAGTCTCAGCTAGAGAAATAGTCTTTTTAGAAGCGATTGAATCACTTGCAAAGCAAAGCCAAAAGCGACGACCGAGGGGGATCTCACCACAGACCATCCAGCAAGGATCACCGACAACTGGTCGATCTCCCTGAATCAGCTCAAGAGTTGATGGTGGCATACCTCTTTCAGTAAGTGCTTGTTTTATGTTTGGAAGAAAGTCATCACGAATAAAGGTCTCAAAAGGTTTGTCTTCTACCTTTGGAGCTGGAGGTTTGGCGGTTTGGGGCTTTGCTCCCTCCTGTTGATCTTCAGTGGGGTTGGTTTTCACTGGATTCTCTAGAGTTGGTTTTTGTTCAGCTGGCTTTTGACCATCAGCATTAGGATTTACGCGGTTGTCGTTGTCGTTCACTGGATCAGTACAGACGAATGAACTTTAAACAGCTTGGCGACGAACTCAACGATCCGTTGAGTTCGATGCGCTATTGGTTTACCAGTCCTCACTGAGTGAATCTCCCCAAGAATCATTTTCTGTTGATGAATATCTATGTGGAACGTTGCTCTCGACAGGTGGACGCTGGGGCGATTTCTCAGCATGCGTTTGCCGCCTTACTGATGATCTTCGTACGACTCGGAATGGCACAGCCACCGTGGGAGATGGATCTCTTAAATCCCGTTCTGGGTTCTCATCATGCTTTGGTCTTGATTGGGATGGTTCATCGTTGGCTACCTGCCAATTTCGTTGCCACGTGGTGCTGGTATTGGGCGAAGCCTCTCTTACCCCTTGATGGAAATGATCATGTAAGGGGTCTCTGCTTAGTGGTAAGGAGAGACTTGTGGTTAGGGCGAAAATTGCCCCTGCGCTGCTGCCAAGGACCATCCACCCACCTAGTGTCCAGGTTGGAGATCGCCAATTCAATATCCGTAGGTTGACAGGTTGGTTGAGATTGAAACCTGCTACTACAACCACAGCCAGCAGAGGACTCAGGCAAGGCAAAAGTAAGTACTTTTGCAGTCTTGTCATTGTGAAGGACCATTCCAGCGGTTAATGGGGGCGAGCCTTTCATCAAAGAGGTCGAACAATCTCACAACAAGAAAATCAACCATCTCTTCAATTGTGTTTGGTTTTGTGTACCAGGCAGGAATTGGTGGCGCAATTTTGGCTCCTGCTTCTGCAAGTGATGTGAGGTTGCGAAGATGAATGATGCTCCAGGGCATGTCCCTTGGCGCAATCACCAGAGGCCTCCCCTCTTTGAGGTGAACGTCTGCACAACGCTCGATTAGATCGATTGATACGCCAGCATTGATTCGACCAATTGTGCCCATACTGCAGGGCACGATTGCCATCCCGCGGGTGCGGAAACTACCGCTTGCGATGCAGGCAGATTGATCATTCCAGCGATGGCATGTCAGATTGCCATTGTTTACTTGTAGATGATCGCGCCAGAATTTCTCCTGATCAGAAGGATCCACTGGAACTTCAATTCCTCTTTCGGCTTTCCACACTTGAAGAGCCCCGTGGCTGAAAATCAAATGGACGTCACGGTTGTTTTCAAGCAAGAGCTGCAGCGATCTTTCCGCTAGAGGTTGAGCTGAAGCTCCAGAAACGGCAAGGACATAGGGATCCACAAACTATGCCTCACTTGAGCTGACTAGTTGTTCATTATTCTTGGTGATTTTGCCTTTGACCTCACTTTTTTTTGTTGTTTTTGCTTGATTGGTTAGATCAGAATTAACATTCATATTGGCTTCAACAGTTATTGCTGATCCATTAACTTCGAGGTCAATTTGGTTCCTTAAGGCGTCAACTTTGACAACCTTCACGTTTACTTGATCACCAAGTTGATAGATCTTGCGATTCTTCCGACCCACCAATCGGTTTTGACGTGAGCGATATTCGTACCAATCGTCATTTAAAGAGCTGACGTGGACAAGGCCCTCTGCCATAGAAGGTGGAATTTCCACAAAGAACCCATAACTCTGCACTCCGCTTATCACCCCCTGATGCTCTTCCCCAACAAGGGGTTCCACGATACGTGCCTGAACCATAGCGATCAGGTCTTGTCGAAGCTCTTCAGCTTGACGGCGCAGTGTGTTGAGGCGATGCACGAGGCTTTTACTGCAAATTTCTTCTAGGTTCTTTGCTTGGCTAGTGCTGAATAGTGGCCATTTGATTTGTTGCCAGCATTCACGGGACCCCAGAACCACTTTTTCCTTTTGTCGGACATTTGGACGATCTTTACCGTTACTTAAAAGTGACACTATGATCTCTTGATTAACAAGATCGGTGTAATGGATAGTTGGACAGCACCAAGGTGATTGTAGGTTCGAATCCTTTGTCTTTGTGTCTTCATGGTCGGATTCAATGTTTTCATTCTCTTTCTGACTATCATTAATTCCCAGTCTTAACAAAGTTTCTGGCAGTGCATGGCGTAGTTGCTGATCCAGCACTCTTCGACAGGCTGTTGTCGAAAATGCTTTTGCAAGCTCTGTGGCAGCAGGTCTACCTTCTTCATCAAGTTCCAAGGCAATATCAAGAGCTAATGCTGATTTAGCAACGTCGTTCAAGGTGTTGTTGTCTGCTTCTGATGCCTCAATCACCAGGCCAGGGAGTTGCAAGTTCTGGGCATGTTGCGCCCAGGCACGATGAGCAGCTCTAATCATTGGGCTCAAAACTGATTGGGGGTCAGTTTGATTAAGAGGAAGAGCCCATTGATGATGATATGAATCAGGGTCTGCCCAGCGGAGGTCGCCAAGACATTGAAGTTCTGGAACAGCCAGATCAAGCTCTATAGAGCCACTGGCCTGTTCTCCCATTTGCAATGTACGAGCACAAAAGATTAATGTCTCGAGTTGGGCTAAGTGATCCTTAACGGGCTTCAGAGCAGCAGGGACTGTTCTTGCCTTTGGTTTCCTGTTGCTAAGAGCTGTGAGGGTCTTAGGTTCGATTTCGGCTACTGGCTTGATTGAACTAAGGCTGAAATGCCAATTAGTTACCTCACCATCTGCCGAGATGTCGAGAGCAACGCTTACTGCATCGTTGATTTCCCCAACTTTAAATGAACAGGCTTTTGAAAGAATTTGGCCGAGTAGGGGATGCCAAAGTTCTCCAAGGCAGAGAGCTTCCGCTCGATCTCTTAGCCAGAGATCCAGGTTGTTCCCAATACTCAGACGTTCTGCTACAGCAGGCGCATGAATCCACAGACGTGTGCCACCTGCATGGGGCTCCACATAGACCGCTGGTAGGGGTGGCGCATCAGATACCTGCCAGCTGCGCAGTAGCAACGCTGGTTGCGAGCTCAGATCTTGCCGATGTTTAGCCGTTGGGGTCTTTAGGCTGCTGCGTGGTGGAGCAGGTCGATCTTGAAGGTTTGCTTTGGTAAGAAGAAGATCACGATCACTTGAGGGGCCTCCATTCAAGGGAAGTGACCGTGCTACATGCCCTTCAGCGGGGAACTGGGCAATGGGATAGCGATCAAGCTTCACCTCCACCACGCTTGTCTGCTCCCCATCATTTAGATGGGCTTGATCACCATCTGGCAGTTGGATCGTTGCAAGGATGCGGTCATCAAGAGGTATTGCAAGGATATTTTGATCTTTGCGTTCAACATGACCAAGCAAGCTGGTGGTGCTCCTTTCGAGGATGCATTGCACCCCACCTTCTGGCGATCTTCGACGTCCCCCATCTCTTGTGATGCGGACTAGTACCCGATCTCCGTTCCAGGCATGGTTGAGCTGATGATCGCGAATATAGATATCGTCTCCCCCATCATCTCTTAGGGCAAAGCAAAATCCTTTACTGCTGCAGCGCAAACGAGCTTCAATCAGTGACTCGTCATCACTACGCTTTATTGCACCGGCTTCTTCGTTGTTGACAATGCCGAGCTTCAAGAGAGCCTGAAGGGCTGTTTCAAGACCGTCGCGATCGGCCTTTGTGGTGAGCTTGAGAATTTTTTCGAGTTTTTTGATCTCCAGTCCCCCAGTGGGGGGTAACTGGTCAAGCAGGTCAGCGACCGTGAACTTCATTGAGATAGGAAGGTAGAAGACCAGTCTTCATGACCGGCGGTGCCATCACCAAAGAGGAATCCGAAGACAGCGCAGAGTCAACATTGGCTGTGAGTTAATTCTAGACATTTAATCGCATTTATTTCTCAGGGGCTTCCTCCTCTGCAGAAGAAAGACTCAGGTTTGAGAACATAAGGCGTAGGCCAATGATCAGAAAGCCTAACGAAGCCAGCAATTGCAAAAGGTTTTCAGGGATTAAAGCAGCCATCGATCCTCCGGCCATGGCCCCCAACAGGCTTGCAAAGACCAAAGCACTTGCAGAACCAAGAAAAACAGCAAAAGGTCTGTTTGTTGTTCCACTGATGGCTACGGTTGCCAGCTGTGTCTTGTCACCGAGTTCGGCAAGGAACACTGTGATGAATGTCGATAACAGCAGGGTGAAATCCATAGACTTAATTATTGGCTTGCGATTAGCAGAGACTGTGTTGCTTGTAGTCCAAGCCATATCCCCAAGCCCACCATCAGCACCCCGGCCATTTTTTGCAGGCGTTCTGGTGGCAGGATTCCAGCCAGCCAGCGACCCACCAAGACGCCCACCAAACTGGAGGAGATGAGAGCTAGGGCAGCCCCGAGAAACACAACCCATGGTTGGCCTGACTGAGCTGATAGCAAGAGGGTTGCTAGCTGGGTTTTATCGCCAAGTTCAGCCAAAAAGACTGTGGTGAATGTCGTTAACAACACCGTTGTGAAACCCATTGCTCCGTTCTCAGGAGCAGGTTTTGCAATTGTGTCCTTAGAAGTTGGTGCCTTAACCATCTTTTTGAAATGGCAGGCGCAGGCTACGTTCAAAGGTTCGTAGCTCTCTGCTTCTACCGCCATAGACAGATCGAATCTGCTGGCGGCAGCAGTGGATTGCAAATGATTCTGATTTGTCCTGCGGCAGATTGAAAAGTGATGCCAGTAAACCAACCCTGCAGAAATCAGGGCGGGAGTTATAGATGCGACAACGACGTCCACCAGTGTCGTAATGCTTGCACCAGCCGTCGGGGTTGACCATCCCGAAATAAATCTCTTGCTGCCTTTCATTCAGTACTGCGATCGCTTCTCCTCGATCAGTGGGATCTAGACGGCAGCAGGCTCCGCAATTTTGAATGCATTGCCACTTCGTCCAGGCATCGCTCATCCTTCATGCTGTGACAAGGCATCACAGAGTCGGTAATCAGTCACACTTTATGTGAGGGCAATCTCGTATTCTCTACCAGTCAAAAGGGATCATCTCTAAGTCGCTATGGACACTGCCATCCGCATTCTCGAGATCTTTGGGCCACTTGGCGCAGTCGCCCTAGCCGGTCCAGCAATTATATTTCTATGCTTCTATCAAAACCGATTAGGTCTTTGAAGTTCGGCAAGAGCGTGATAGACGGGCTTACGTGCCACCAAACGTCCTATGTAGGCGGCCAGCACTGAACAAAGAATCACACCTGCAAAAAGTTGCTGATCGCCAACTAGTCTCCAGGCGAACACAATCGAGACAAGGGGAAGCTGTGTGGCACCAGCCAAACCAGCAGCCATACCAAGCGCTAGGCCGAGATGAGTGCTTGAACCAACCAATCCACAGAATGTGTAACCGAGGAGGCCTCCAAACGCAAGTGAAGGGTCAATAAGGCCTCCAGGTACACCAGGTGAAAGTGCAATCATCGGAGCCAAGACGCGAACCAAGGTGATCCATATAGACGTTATTCCTTGTGAAATAGAACCACCATCAGCGAAATGGTTCGGCATGCCTTCTTGAATCAACAATTGCAGAAGCCCCTCTCCATCACCTGTGCTTGTCCCCCAGCTGGTTAGAGCCAAGGCGCTTAGGCATATTCCAAGCAAAAGCCCAGTGCGGATTGGTCGTTGACGTACCCATGGTTCAAGAAATGAAGAGCACCAGACAAGGCCTCGATTAAAGAATCCCCCCACAAGCCCAGCCAAAATCCCAATTGGAATAGCAATTAAGAGCTGCTCGGATTCTGGAGCCATTACATTGATCATGCCAAGACCGAAGATTGGTTCTCCGCCAACGCTGCTAAACCAAGCCGCGGAGATTCCAATCACAAGAGCAGGCCAAATCAAAGTGAGGGAATATTCAGTTGTGAGTTCCTCAATCATGAATATTGGTGCTAGTAGAGGCGTATTGAAGCCTCCTGCAAGTCCGGCACCGCCACCAATAGCGACAATCTGACGCTCATTCAGTGAAGGGAGCCAACGCTTAAAACGTTTGTGAATTGCACGTGCAACAGCTGCTCCTACATGCACCACTGGCCCTTCCCGTCCAAGAGGGAAAAGGGCAACCGTTGCAATAGTCCAGAGAAAGCCACGTTGAATCGTTCTAGGTGCAGCGAGAGCAGGTGCTAGCTGTGAGTGATCTTCAAGAGCATTCATCGTCTGGGGTATCCCAGAGCCAGCTGCATCTCGCCATGGCCCCCGCTGCAGTAACAAGAGGATTGGCATCACTCCTATCGGCAAAAGTGCCAATATCAGACCAATGGGCCGCCATGCACTTCCTGTTGTTGCTGGTAACTGGTGAAATAGCGACTTTTGAATTCCATCAATCAGGTTGAGTGGCAGGCATGCAAGGCCGATTAGAAGGCCAATAATCAAAAGACATAAAAGATGTTGAAAGAGCTGAATAATCTCAGATTGTTTTCTTCCAATCACTCCTGGGATTAATTGTTCGAGCCGTCGTAGATCAAAACTCATGGGCGAAGTCCCAGACCTATTAATCCCTCTTCGATCAGGTTATGAATGTAAGGATGTCTAGCTCGACTGTCAGAGCATTTAAGCTTTCCATTGCTTGACAAGATGGCTTTTAGAACCTCACCTTTAGGATTAACTAGTACCATTTGACCTTCTTTGTCGATAAGGCAGCGATAGGTTTTATCTTTGCGATGAAGGTTGATTTCAGGGCAATATGCCCGTAGGGCGACAACCTCCATCTGCAGGCGGTCCTCCCCTTGCCAGTGGTTCATGTTGATTCGAAATGCTACGTCAATCCGTTCAGGAACTTGGGCTTCGCTTATCCATCGCCACGCAATTGCCCTTCTCTGGCAGTCACCTTGGGCCAAAATTAGTTGCAGGTGACCACCACGCATTCTGTGCTGGTCAACAACAAGACAATTCCTTGCCCAGAACAGTGGAACTGGGTGACCAATGCCAAAGGGCTCTAGTTGCTGAAGGCTATTCCATAGATCCAAGTTGATCTCATGAAGCTTTAAAAGTGTTTCTGGTGAAATAGAGACCCCACCACCAACAGTTGCATGCCAATTGCTAGCCAGCTTATTTAATGCTTCATGCAGTGCTCCTACTTTTTCAGCTCGAATCGTAAAACCACCTGCTGCTGAATGGCCACCAAAGCGATCAAGATGAACAGCACAGGCCTTGAGAGAATCATTCACAGCGAACCCAGATGGTGCACGTACAGAGGCACGTAGTCGTCCGTCTCCCTCACCAGCAAGTAATGCAGTTGGGCGAAAATATCTTTCCATTAGACGAGCTGCCACGATTCCGATCACGCCATGGTGCCAATGATTCTGAGCAAGCATCAAAAATGGTGGAGGTGTTGCACCCTCGGCCTCAACCAGGGCTATAGCTTCTGCCTCAATGGCATTACAGAGATCCTTGCGCTGCCGGTTGAGCTGGTCACATTGACGAGCAAGGGTCATGGCCTCGTCTTCGTTATCGACAGTCAAAAGTTTCACCACGAGCTGCGGATCACCTAGACGCCCTACGGCATTGATCCTTGGGGCTAGCTGGAAACCGATGTCTTCGGCTTTAAGGGGACGTTCTTCTATACCAGCCAGCCGTTGGAGAGCTCTAAGGCCTTTACATCGGGTTCGATGCAGATTGTTCAGACCTTCTTTCAAGAAGGCTCGATTTGCACCAGTGAGCGGTGCCATATCCGCTACTGTGCCAATACAGAATAAATCTCTTGCAGGCCCTATAGCTTCTTTGCAATCCATCGCTTCAGCAAGAGATGAAGCAAGCAGGTATGCCAGACCTACGCCTGCCAGGCATCGGTAGGGTGAGTCTTGAGGTGTTACTGATGGATGAAGCAGGCAGAGCACATTAAGAGGTGAGTCTGGGAGCGTGTGGTGGTCGGTGAGGATCACCTCCATAGAGAGGTTTTCTGCCTGTTGCAGTGCCTCTTGGGCTGTTACACCGTTGTCGACGGTGACAATCAGTCGAATTCCCTGTTCATGAAGCCTTGTCACCATGTCGCGATTGAGACCGTAGCCTTCACTTTTTCGGTTCGGGATCGCAGCTATTGGTTGAGCGCCAAGACACTTCAACGTCACCATTAGCAAGGCTGTGCTGGTCATCCCATCGGCGTCGTAGTCGCCACAGATGGCGACTGATTCTGCTATTTGACAGGCTCCCTGCAGACGCACAATGGCCTTCGCTAGATCAGGAAAGTGATCGCAAGGATCTGGTGGTTTGGGTGGTTCCAGGATCGTTGTAGCTGTAGAGGAATCCAGCACGCCTCTGCGAACCAGCACGGCCCTTAGAGGCAAAGGAAGAGGAACTTCTGGCAGAGGGTCAGAGGGGATGGGCCTCGGCAGCTGCCAGCTCCAGGTGGGATGTTCGGATGATGACAATGGTCCTAGGCAACCTTTTGCATTTTTAGCGTTGCTTCAAGCTGTCAGGGAGTTGTATCGCCGCTAGACATGAACAAGCTTTGTTCAGTGTTCTGGGACGTTGATGGCACCCTTGCTGACACAGAAATGGAAGGCCATCGCGTGGCCTTTAATGCAGCGTTTGTCGAGGCGGAACTTGCTTGGTTTTGGGATCGCCACCTCTACGCTGAACTTCTACGAATACCAGGTGGGAGACAACGTGTTGAGACCTATGCTGGGCGCCTGGGAGAAGAGTTCAATGAAGAGTTTTTGGCTCAGTTGCGTAGACGTAAACAACACCACTACATCGAAAGAATACGTTCTGGATACGTCCCTTGGAGGCCGGGTGTGCGGCGTCTTCTCACGGAACTCCAACTGAATGGAGTGGAGCAATGGGTGGTAACCACAAGCGGTCGCGACTCTGTTAACGCCTTACTTGAGGTGAATTTCCCTCATGGTGATTCACCATTCCAGGGATGCATCACCGCTGAGGATGTTTGCCTTGGCAAGCCACATCCAGAGGGCTATCTGCATGCACTTTGCGCGAGTGGTTTCAACAAGAATGAGGTGATAGTGATCGAAGATTCTGCAGCTGGACTTGCTGCCGCTAGAGCTGCAAATCTGCCATGCCTGCTCACCCCATCCCCATGGGATCAGGAGCTGAAATCACAGTTCCACCAAGCCAATGCGGTGTTCGACCATCTTGGTGACAAAGGGTTGCCCTGCAAAGTGCTCGTAGGCCCCCCTTGTGTTCAAGAGCTGGTCAAGCTGGAGTACTTACAAAGACTCATCGATATGGCTCCTTCATGAGCCTACAAAACACACGCTTTGCACGATTCCAGCGTCAGCTGTGGGGGCATTTTGCTCAAGCTTGGCTTGGATCATGGCGGCGGCGCAGCATTGCTCTGATCGCTTTGTTGCTTGGTTTTTATCTCGGTAGCAACCTCACTGTCTATTACCTGCAGAAGATTGATATGAGACCGCTTGTTGTCATTGTGATGGTTTTGATCATTGAGCTATTGGTCTTCTTGCGCAGCCGTGTTGAGATTGAGCCTTGGCCGTTGCACTGGTTGGCTTTGGACAACCTGAGGATTGGCGCGGTTTATGCAGTTGTCCTCGAGGCCTTCAAGCTTGGTTCTTGATCATCATCAAAATAAATTTTTAACGCCTTGGTCTGACCCTGCCGACCCCCAGATTCTCTTTCCAATTCAACCTCTTGAACAGTTACTCGTTCAATTGGGTTGGCCTGATCCACAAGCTTGGCTTATCCATTGGCAAAAGCGAGGCGGCATCTCGCTAAAAAGGCCTTTCTGGCATCCATCTACCCGCACCGATTGGATTTGGGGGCTTGGTTTGCCGTTACTCACACTTGTGGAAGGGTGTCTTGGCAAAAGCGATCGATCATTGCTTGGTATAACAGGCCTTCCGGGTTGCGGAAAGACGAGCCTTGGTTGTTGGCTCGAAGCCGCTGCTGGAGAACTTGGTTGGCCGATCAAGGTGATTTCATTGGATGATTTTTATTGGCCATTCCCTGAGCTCGATCGAAGCATGAGCGGTAATCCCTGGAGAGTGCCTAGAGCGCTTCCAGGCAGCCATGATCTCGATTTGTTGGCCAGTGTGCTGGATACATGGCAGTCAACTGGTCACTTAAAAGCACCGATCTTCGACAAAGCGCTCCGCCATGGTCGAGGTGATCGAGATGGCTGGCACCTTTCTCATCCAAAGGTACTTGTCATAGAAGGATGGATCCTTGGTTGCTTGCCTTGCAAATTTGCAGAGGCAGGCCAATTTTCGGATCAGCTCGTACCACCGCTGAACAAGCTTGAGCATGATTATCGCCTTGTTGTCCAAGAGGCGTTGAACGGCTATGTGCCGATATGGGACCGTTTAGATACTCTCTGGCACCTGAAAGCAATCGACCCAAGCTCTACACGAATTTGGAAAGCTAACCAGGAGAGCTTGATGCAACTAAATCGTGGTGTTTGCCTTGATCAAGAATCGTTTGAGGGTTTTGTGCGCATGATCCTTGCCTCTATTCCCTTAACTTGTCTCGATGGGATAGAGGCTGATGTCGTCGCTACCCTTACGCCTGCACGCCAGTTGATGTGGGTCGGTCAGAGGGGATATCAAGACTCATCATCATCAGACTCTTGCATTGGATAAACAAATCCTTGTGCTCGACCACTTAGAACCGATTTGCCGATTGATAGAGCGCGTTGAGCCGCTGTGGCGGCTTTACCTTTCCAGATGGCATGACGCTGATTACGTTTGCCTTTGGAGGTTTTTTTCTTCGGTACAGCCATCTCAGGCAGGAACAGCCAAACGATAATCCTCCCCTTTAGTAAGGCCTTGCGTCAAATAGCTAGGCTCTGGACACCGCAACGATGCTGTGAGTTCAGGTCCATCGGCACTGCAGGGGTCGCCATCTCTGAAGCGTTCATCTCTGGAAACAGATCAGTCTCAGCATTCATCTGAAGCTGTATCCTTTGCGCCCTTCAAGCAGAAACCCACAATCAGCTATAGCCAGCTGCTCAATCAGATCAAAGAGAAAAAGGTTAAGTCGTTGGAGTTGATACCAGCTCGGCGAGAAGTCTTGGTGGTTTTCAAGGATGGACACCAGGAGAAGGTGGCGATCTTCGATAATTACCAACAAATCCTACGAGTCTCCGAGGCTGCTGATACCTCTCTGACGGTGAAGGACATTCGTCAGGAACAGGCATTTGCAGGAATGGCCGGCAATCTTGTATTGATCTTGATGGTTGTTGTTGGCTTGACGTTTCTTTTTCGTCGTTCTGCTCAAGTGGCAAACAGAGCAATGGGATTTGGACGTAGTCAACCTCGGTTGAAACCGCAAGAGGATCTACCTATTCGCTTTGATGATGTAGCGGGGATTAAAGAAGCGAAAGAGGAGCTGCAAGAGGTGGTTACTTTCTTGCGGCAACCTGAGAGTTTCATCAAGCTTGGCGCCCTGATCCCAAGGGGTGTTCTTCTAGTGGGTGCTCCTGGAACAGGGAAAACCCTCTTGGCCAAGGCAATTGCTGGTGAGGCAGACGTGCCTTTTTTCTCTATGGCGGCCTCTGAATTTGTGGAATTATTTGTTGGCGTGGGTGCTAGTCGAGTAAGGGACCTATTCCGCAAAGCTAAAGAGAAAGCCCCATGCATCGTGTTTATAGATGAAATTGATGCTGTGGGGAGACAGCGAGGGGCTGGCATCGGTGGTGGAAATGATGAACGAGAACAGACTCTGAATCAACTTCTGACAGAAATGGATGGGTTTGCAGATAATTCTGGCGTCATTCTTCTTGCAGCTACCAATCGGCCAGATGTGCTTGATGCGGCACTGATGCGGCCTGGACGCTTTGATCGTCGTATTGAAGTTTCCCTTCCTGATCGTCGGGGTCGTAAGGAAATCCTGGCTGTTCATGCTCGAACTCGACCCCTTGCTGAGGAGGTATGTTTGCAGGATTGGGCACGTCGAACGCCTGGTTTCTCAGGGGCAGATCTTGCCAACTTATTGAACGAAGCTGCCATCCTCACAGCAAGGCAGGAGAAAGCATGCATTGGCACTGAACATCTTGAAGCGGCGCTTGAAAGGATCACGATGGGACTCTCTGCAGCACCTCTACAAGACAGTGCAAAAAAGAGGTTGATTGCCTATCACGAGATTGGACATGCCTTGGTTGCAGCTTTAACCCCTCATGCCGACCGTATAGATAAGGTCACACTTTTGCCTCGTAGCGGAGGCGTTGGCGGATTTACTCGTTTCTGGCCAGATGAGGAAATCCTTGATTCAGGCCTGGTCACAAAGGGATATCTCTTCGCAAGGCTTGTGGTTGCCCTTGGCGGCCGGGCAGCAGAGTTGGTTGTTTTTGGACTCGATGAAATCACCCAGGGTGCAAGTGGCGACTTGCAGAGCGTTGCGCATCTGGCTCGAGAGATGGTGACGCGGTTCGGCTTTTCGAGCCTTGGGCCTATCGCTTTGGAGACAGAGGGCTCAGAGGTTTTCCTAGGACGTGATTTGATCCATACACGCCCGAGCTACGCGGAATCGACTGGAAAAGTCATAGACGAGCAGATACGAGCTTTAGCGGTTGAAGCCTTAGAGCAGGCAATTAACTTGCTTTCGCCCAGAAGGGAAGTGATGGATCTGTTGGTTGATGCTCTGATTCAGGAGGAAACTCTCCATACTGATCGTTTTCTGCAATTGGCTGGATTGACTGTTGATCAGTCACAGCCAGTGGGCGTGTAACTAGAACGACTTAGCCTGTGTTGATTGAGTCGATGGGCTTGGCTGGTTTCGCCCGACCCTTGCAATGGTGCAAGAGCCAATGGCTTTGGCTCTTGCTCTCTATTGCAGCTTTCTGGTTGTTGATGCGGGTTCAAGTCGAATGGTTGTGGTTTGGTCAATTTGATTGGCAAGGGATGCTTCTCCGCCGTTGGCTCTGGCAACTGGGAGGACTTGTCCTCGCCCTTCTGGTCGTCGCGACTTGTCAGCTTTGGCAGCGCAACTGGATCAAACTCGAAGGTGGAAGCAACTTGGGAGAGTCATCCCTTTCCCTGCATGGATGGCGTTATGGCTTGGGGCTACTTGGCTGCTTCGCGGTGTTGGTCGGTGATCTTGTATTACTCAGTCGATTGGCGTGGTTAGCTTGTTTCAAGCCATTTGACCTTGGGCATTGGTGGAGTGAACCTTTTGAAGACATTTGGGCGCTGGTGATTCCGCTGTCCTGTGTGTTCATCTCAATTTGCGTGATGCTTGGCAATGCCCGAGGGGGAAGGATTGCTCATTTAATGGGTTGTTTTTGCTTCAGTATCTCGATTGCTAGAGGCTGGGGGCTATGGGCACTCGCCCTTGCCATACCTCCTACAGGTATTAAAGAACCACTACTGGGTGGAGATGTAAGTTTTGGGCTCGGCCAATTTCCAGCACTAGCCTTTGCTTTGGTTGTTCTGTTGGCCCAGCTAATCTTAACAACATGTACAACTATATGGATGAAGTTAGCCCAGCCTGAATCGCTTTCGGATTTGGTTTTCAAAGGTTTATCTCCTAGACAGTGCAATTTTTTAAGGCCACTAATCGGCATCATACTTTTAACACTTTCAGCACTTTTATGGTTATCACGTCATGAACTTCTGTGGACGCAGAACGGTACGGTGGCCGGAGCTGGTTGGTTGGATGCTCATCTGATACTTCCTCTACGAAGTTTAGCAAGCTTGGCCATTTTGGTTTTCGCATTTCTGGTAATTCCATTTCCATGGATACAACAAAGGAGTCTATTGAGATTAATTGCTTCAATTATTGGCGTAGGAGCAATTCTTCTCGAAATACTTTTGGCTCCGTTTGTCCAGTGGATGGTCGTAAAACCTAGAGAACTGAAACTAGAAACCCCTTACATCATTCGAGCAATTAAAGCCACAAGGAAAGCATTTCAGCTTGACTCGATAACAACCACACTTATTAATCCTCAACCTCAGTTAACTCAACTTGATCTTGAACAAGGTGCTAGCACACTAAGGAATATTCGTCTATGGGACAGTCAGCCTCTATTGGCAACCAATCGTCAATTACAGCAATTGAGGGTTTACTATCGCTTTTCAAATGCAGCAGTAGATCGTTATCGCTTTGTGCCTGACGTAGCGAACCGTCAACAGGTCATGATCACAGCACGCGAACTTGATCAGGCTGCACTTCCAAAACGTTCACGTACTTGGTTGAATCGTCATTTTGTATTCACGCATGGATATGGCTTTACTCTCAGTCCAGTCAATACAAGAGCACCCGATGGTCTACCTGACTATTTCATCAGTGATCTAGGAACCTCAACACGTCTTGAAGGTAGTTCTGAGCTAGGCATTACTCGTGATGAGGTCAAAGAGGCTGTCCCTATTGGGAGAGCAGCTCTCTATTTTGGAATGCTACCCTCTCCTTATGCTCTTGCTCCGAGCAAACTAAAAGAACTGGATTATCCAGTAGGTGATAAGAATATCTACAACCACTATTTGGGATCAGGAGGTGTGCCGGTGGGGCATCCCTGGCAACAACTAGCAGCAGCTATGTACCTTTTTGAACCTCGTCTTCTTAATACAGGGTCGCTAACGATTAATTCCAAACTTCTTATTAGGCGCGAAGTAAGACAAAGAGTGAGGGCAATAGCGCCATTCCTTGAAGTCATTGGTGACCCATATCTGGTTTCTACTTCAGTTGATTCTAAATATCTTGATTATGAAGCTAAGCAAAACCAATACTGGATTGTTGAAGCTTATACAAGCTCACGCACATACCCCTACGCAGCAAACCTACCAGATGGTCGCCCGCTGCGATATTTACGTAACTCAGTCAAAGCTATTGTCGATGCATACAGTGGTCGTGTTCACTTGTATGTGAGTGAACCGCGGGATCCGATAATATTGGGTTGGAGGCGATTGTTTCCAGATCTTTTCAAACCTCTTGAGGAGATGCCTTCAAGCTTGCGAGAGCATCTCAAGGTGCCTACAGATTTGTTTAATGTACAGGTACAGCAATTACTTAGATACCACGTTACTGATCCTCGTATATTCTATAGCGGTGATGATGTTTGGCAGGTTCCAAAGGAACTCTATGGTAGGCGGCAGGTTCCTGTTGATCCCTATCACATCACTGCACAATTAGGTACTCAGGAAAGTTCAGAATTTCTATTATTACAACCACTAACACCATTGGCGCGTCCCAATCTTTCTGCGTGGCTCGCTGCTCGCAGTGATGGTGAGCATTATGGAAAATTGGTCTTGCTACGTTTCCCAAGTCAAACGCCAATCTTCGGTCCTGAACAGATTCAGGCCCTTATTAATCAGGACCCACAGATCAGTCAACAGTTTGGTCTTTGGGATCGTGCTGGATCTGAAGTTGTGCAAGGGAACCTTCTTGTTGTACCCCTAGGCAAGGCACTTCTTTATGTAGAACCTGTTTACCTAAGGGCACGTCAAGGTGGTTTACCAACACTTACCAGGGTTGTGGTTAGTGATGGCAAAAGGATTGCCATGGCTGAGGATCTCGGCGAAGGCCTAAGGGCCTTGGTTGACGGATCAAGCAAAAAAGCAGTGTATTTAAATAGAAATGATCTGCCACCGATTATGGCAGCAGATCAATCAAATTAATGATGTATTGATAGATTAATGATTAGTTTATTGAGGCGAAGAACTCCTTACTTCCAACTGGGTCAGGTTTCATTGTTTTCTCTCCTGGTGTCCAATTAGCTGGGCATACCTCATCTGGATGTGACTGTACATACTGAAAGGCCTGCAGCACACGTAATGTCTCATCCACGTTCCTTCCTACTGGTAAGTTGTTAATTGTTGAATGCATTATGACTCCATCTGGGTCAATGATAAACAATCCACGTAGGGCTACTCCAGCATCATCATCTAAAACGTTATAGGCTGTCGAAATCTCTTTCTTGAGATCAGCTATCAGTGGATAGTTGATGTCACCAAGACCTCCTTCCTTACGTGATGTCTGGATCCATGCAAGATGGCTGAACTGACTATCAACTGAAACACCTAATACCTCTGTATTTCGGCTTGAGAAATCAGTGTAACGATCACTAAATGCTGTAATTTCGGTTGGGCATACAAAAGTGAAATCTAGAGGATAAAAGAATAAAACCACATACTTCCCCCTGTACTGGGAAAGGCTTATTTCCTTAAACTCTTGATCAACAACAGCTGTAGCGTTGAAGTCTGGGGCCTGCTGACCCACCCGTAGGCATTCGTTGGTCGTCATGATGGAGAGTTAAGAGTTGATGGCTCTGCAAGAGATGTGCTTAATCAGAGCTAAAATGAAGTCGGTATGACTTCTAGTTGGCTACTCAAATTTATCATGCCATGCCTGTTTTGATCGCTAGCGCTAAGCGTAATCAATATGGCTGAAACGGGAATCATCTAAACTTCTTACATGCTCAAACAAACAACAGCCTGGGACCAAGCCTTACTACGTAAGTTCAGTAACACAGGCCATTTTCGACTTCTCAATCAGCTTAGGGCTGAACTTAAGCTCCAACCACTAATTCGCGATCCCAACACTAGAAAGCTAACCCTTCAGGCGATGCCGATTCGATCTGGGAGCCACCGAGGTAATAGGCGCCCCTACACGCCTGAGGTCTCCCAAAGCGATAAAACACAGGTTGTAGAAGCTAAGGAGAACCAGAGTTCATTTCGACAAAGACTTAATGCAATTGAAATGCGTTAGAGTTTTGCCTATAAAATATTTAAATTTACTGTGACAAATGCCAATATAAATTGATTCATTCATGATAACCTTATTGAAAAAGCAATTGCCGTCCTCGGAGCATGTCAATTATGGTTTGAGCTAGAATCTGGATCGTCCACTTATAGTGATCGAATAATGAGAACAGGCATAGTTGTTAAAGTCGGAAAATAATCTTACGAAATATCTTTCACTATCTGATCAGTATTATGTGCACTTATCTGCTGCTTGAATACAGACTAACAATAGAGACTTGTAAATGTTAGTTTCCCTATATTCTCCTGATTAAGATAGGATAAGCGCTCTGATTAAAGCATTATATATCTAATCATGCATGATGTTCGTGGAAGGATTTGTGATGATAGCAATAGTGAAGATTGGGCGCTATTGTTACTATTTTGGAGGGTAGGAGTGTTGCTGGATTGATTGCTGTTCCACTCTTCTTCCTTATCTCAAAGTGTAGGTGAGGACCGGTGCTACGTCCTGTGCTCCCCATTGTTGCGATTGTGACTCCTTGGGGTAAGATCTGCCCCTTTTTAACAAGTAGTCGATTGTTGTGAGCATAAAGAGTTGAATCACCGTTTACATGTGCTATTTCTACAAGATATCCGTAAGCTCCTTTCCAGCCCGCATAGGAAACAATGCCGCCTTTGGCCGAAAGGATAGGTGTATTGACCTTATTCGCGATATCAATACCTTGATGCATTCTTCCCCAACGCCAGCCATACCCTGACGTGATTACACCCTTTGTCGGCCAAATATAAGAGTTCGTGTCACCTAGATCTATCCATCCAACTCCATTACTGATTAGAGATAGGGATTCAAGGTTGTTACTGCCAAGACTTGTAGTTAATGTCCTTTTCTGAGGACGTTTTGCCTTGGCAACTCGAATATTCCCACCCACTGTGAGTTGATTGAATTCAAGACCTGGATTTAGCTGTCGAATCCTCTGATGTGTTTGTCCATGCTGCTTGGCAATTGATGCAATCGAGTCTCCGCTTTGTATTTTGACCACGCTTGAAGGTGGAGCGGGGGCGGTCACTGGCGGTGGGTTGGGGCTCACTGATGCTATGTCTAGATTCTGAGACCGCTTCAGGCGAGATTTGGCTGATACAGGTAAGACAATCCAACTGCCAGGCTTTAGGCTGTTTCCTGATGGCTGATCATTGATTTTTGAAATCTCAGATAAGGAGATGCCAAGCTGATGAGCAATGAATTTAATCGTTGCTTGTTTGTTGATTTTGACCCATATCTGTCCATCAGGCTGAGGGAGAACAGGTGGTGGTAATGGATGGGAGGAGGGATGATGATATTTGCTGGCTTCACCAGGCAGGTGGTTGAGTGTCCCCAGTGCAAGTACTGGCGCGGCGATGGTTGAGATCAGCAACGGCAGCGAGTTCATGGTGGCCAATCAACGTGATGCACCCCTTAGACATTCAGCCTTGAGGAGTTCGCGCGAAAATTAACGTCTGAATTAGAGATACGCAAGGGGTGCTTGATTGGCTATTGATGATTTGATCTCATAGGGAAGCTAGACAATTTCCCGCAAGGGCAAAACTGAGCGAAACGCGGTTAACCCCTGGGGCGAATCAATACCTTATAGGTGTTTATACTCACAGGCAGTAGTGGTTGATTTGGCCTGCTTCCCCTTGTCAGGATAAAGCCCTTGATGTTTCATTTAAGGTGAGTGTGCTTCTGAATCTCTTGTAGAGGCTGACACAATGGCCAAGAGCCTCAAGCCTGGCTAATCATCTCTCTCCGGAGGTTGATATCTTTTTTCACTCGACGTCAGTTCGATCTCGATATTTTCGATGATCTTGCCGACGTTTACCTGTATTCAATTTCTAATTACCCTTGATTTCCGCTTAGGCCTTGTGGAATGAAATTCCCTTTATTATTTGGTCTGATTTGATCTGTTGTGTGATGAAGGCTCATTGGTTTCTTTGAACAAGGTATAAGTCCTATTCGTCAGCCGTTTACATTTTTGTTATATGAAATCATTGAGATTCAGATTTCGTTTCAAGCTATACTTGTTATTTAGATTAAATAACACAAAAATCAACACAATAAATAAATTAGCAGAAGGTTGACTATTTGAGAAGATAAAATGGCTCGGGGGAGACTTGAACTCCCGACCTTGGGGTTATGAATCCCACGCTCTAACCAGCTGAGCTACCGAGCCTTGTCGTTAACAACAATAAACGATGGACCTTCTCTGGTCAGACATTATTCGATGGAAGCAACGTGACTGGATTCATTGCTAAGCCACCCTTCTTTCTGATCTCAAAATGGAGATGTGGACCAGTGCTGCGACCAGTGCTGCCCATCTTAGAGATCGTTGCTCCTTGCGGTATGAACTGACCGGTGTGCACCAAAATCTGATTGTTATGGGCATAGCGGGTTGTGGAGCCACCACCATGTGCAATTTCTACGAGGTAGCCGTAGGCCCCCTTCCATCCGGCATAGGTGACGATTCCGTCTTTTGCTGCAAAAACGGGAGTGCCAACTTTATTGGCGATATCAATGCCTTGATGCATTCTCCCCCACCTCCATCCGAAACCAGATGTGAACACACCTTTAGTAGGCCATATGTATGAATCAGAATCAATGCTTCCTAAATGAAGCATATCATTACCTCTGGTGTATAGATCTGCTGGGTTCACTGGTGATTCAACATCTAAGCAGGTGGGGCAGTTGCATGGAGACTCAAGCGAACACTCCTTTTTAAGGATGTTGTTGCTAGTTATTTTTGTTTGGATCTGTACTTGATTTTTATTCGTATTTAGATCATTGAACGAGTAAAACGAATTTTTATTCTTAGTTTCATCAAGCAGTCTATTCAAGCGATTGGTTTTTTTATTTGAGTTGTCGAGCCTTTTACTAGGGTCATGCAGCAGTACCTCATCTGAATCCAGGTAACTGATTCGACCCAAGCGGCCATGAACAGATCTTGGCAAAACAAGCCAACGGCCTTTGTTCAGTTCTGTATCTGATGAATTTTTATTGAGTTTTGACAGTTCAGTCGCTTTAAGTCCGAGCTTGCCTGCAAGTTCCTCTATGGTTATAGGCAGGGCAACTTTGATCCATATCATTTGCTTTGAGGTTGTGCTTGAGATCTTGACCTTCTCCCCTACAGCACTATCTGCATAGCCAGGTAAGGACCCAAGGTTTCCTAAAGCAAGCACTGGTGCTGCAAAGGAAGAGATAAGCAACAACAGGGGCTTCATTCAATAAAGTCGATGTTCAAAACCCCTATCAAGCCGAACTTGGCCGGAGTCCGGGAGAAGTTAGCTGATCTCCCCTCGATTAGGCAAGGGGTCTCAGAAGCAAGCTTGGTTCGGTTTACTCACCACAGCCCCAGTTGCCAGCCAGCCTCAAAGCTCACGATGGCGCAAGCCACAGACAGGTTTAGGCTCCTTACTCCGCCCTGCCCCTGTTCACTTGCTGCTCCAGGCATGGGAATTGTCGTGATCTGATCACACTGCTGACGGATCTTGCTAGGAAGACCGATGTCCTCACGGCCGAAAAGCAAAACATCTCCGGTTTGGAAACGCATCGAACGGAGGGGGATTCCTCCAAATCTGCTGCAACCGATCAGACGATGATTAAATGGCAGGCATGTGCGAAATGTATCCAGGTCAGAATGAACTGATAAATCTACGTGAGGCCAGTAATCAAGTCCTGCTCTACGTAGATAGCGATCATCAAGGCTGAACCCAAGAGGTTCAATCAGAGCTAGTGGAATGCGGAAGGCTGCACAGGTCCTGGCGATATTTCCTGTATTAGGTGGAATACGTGGCTCGTATAGAGCTACGCGTAATGGTGAGCGTTTATTTGGATCGTTCATGGCACCGCAATACCAAGATGTTTGAGATTCAATGCTCGACCCTGTATGACAAGCCAGCTGTTTGATGCCAACGGTTCCAGTTCCTGAGATAGCTTCCCAAGACGATCTCTAAATAGACCTCCATTGGATGTAATGGGTACAACACCCCAGCCAGTTTCCTCAATGACAATCACGATGGATGCATCATGTTGTTTAATCGTTTGCAGGAGATCGTTCTTCAGGGCTCTCCATTTGCTCGAAGGTTGGTCGAGGTGCCATGCAACAAAACCACCCAACGCTTCAATTAAAACAACATCTGATCTTGGCATTTGAATGATTGCCTTTTTAAGGTCTGGGCCTGATTCAATTACTGACCAGTGCTTTGGTCGACGATTACGATGTTTTTCAAGCCTTTGCTCCCAATTCTGATCGCTAGCTCTTGTCGGCGAGGTGGCGATATAATTTACAGAATTGAATTGTTTGACCAAGTGTTCAGCCCATCGACTTTTCCCACCTCTGCTTGGACCTGAAACTAGGGTAAGACCTTTAAGTATATGTATAGTGTTAGCCACTACCATTCATTCCGCGTAGGGTTGCAACAGAAGAGGGAGAGACGCGATTGAGATAACGGAAAATCCAGTACTTAAAGATGGTTGCAAGTATCACAGGGAAGGTGGCAATGAATAAAAGTATGAAATTTTCTCGAGCTGGAAATCCAAAATGATTTGCAATCCCCTGCAATAATACCTGCCATCCTTCGGGACTGTGGAAGCCTACAAACATATCTGTAAAAAGAATGATTGCGAATGCCTTTGCAGAGTCACTTAAGCCGTAAATTGCTTCGTCTAGGAACCCTCGGAGAACTCTCAACTCTTCCCGATTAATTATACAAACAAAAGCAAAAGCAATCAGTGCTGCGAGATCTGCTAGGACATTTTTTATTGCATGTGTGCTTTCTTTATCAGCTTCATTCTTAAGTTGAATTGCTTTTATTGCCAGAGCTTTCTGTAGTTCGTCTTGACTTGGGATTGAATCACCTTTGAGTAAGGCATCAAACTCTATCTCTGCCTTAAATACTCTAAGTTTTTCAACGGCTTGTTCTTCAAGTTGGGGTTTGGGATAACTCAGAAATGGCAGCTCTGGGGCCAAGTAGTCAATCGCCGGGGTGATGAGATAAGTTCGGCTGATCTGTTGCACCAGTAACGGCACCAGAATTAGCAGCAAGATGATCTTTAATGAGATCAGAGTGGAATCGCGACGGCGGCGAAAACCTGCAACCAATGTCGCCTCGGATGTTGGATCAAGCTGTCGTCGCACCTTATCAACTAAACCAAGAAGTGATCTGGGAAGAGGGTCGGGTGCCCTGCTTATAGATGTTGATCTTGAAGAACGCTTCGGGGCATAGCGATTAACAATCGTCTCAATTAACTGAAATTTTCGATATTCTTGACTGTCAAGTTGGCTGATATTAGGCTTAATAGCCTCAAACGTTAAGCGACAGATATTTACAGCCGTATGGAATTTGCGCAATATGGTTGACTGTAATGATCGAGGAACAGAAAGTTGCAGGTTGGGTCTTATAGGCCGATCGCCGTAGTATTCAAGCTCAAGTGTCTGGATCAGAAGTGCTGCTTCGTAACCACGTTCAAGGTCATTATTGATGTCTATCGATCGAGCTTCCCCAAATGTTCTCATCCAGTCCCTAAGCGTCATGGTGTTTGACTCAGCGAGAGAACACCCACCAAGTGGCCATCGGAACGATGGTGCCTACAACCATCAAGACAACGACCACTAGGGTTGCATTACTGTTTTGTGTTTGTTCTTGTGATGGGATATTGGTTTGCTTAATTGCGCTAAATGTTTCTATAGGAGGTCCTGGGTCCTCCCCTCCATCCAATACAACTTGTAAGCGAGTAATTGCATCAAAGGATGCTTGCTGGTAGCGCTCGCCTCCCACTACTGGCTTGTTCATTGTCGTACGGCCAGTGCTCTGCAAAAGGGCGTCCGGTAATTTGCTTTTTAAACTTGTATCTGCCAAGACAACAGTTTGCTTGGTTTGTGCATCTATCAAAATCACTAGCAGAGGCAGCTCTTTTTCACCAGCGCTTGTGGACCATCGATCGATCAGCGAACTGCCGAAGTTGGAAAGGGAAACACCATAATCAAGTTTACGAAGAGTAATCAAGCGAGCATCAAGTCTTTCGTTTCCGAGCTCAACAAGACGTCCTTCAATCTGAGAACGAGACACTCTGCTGAGGACATCAGCAGAATCCACAACATGGCCTTCAGGCCTTGCAACAGGAAAATCTTCTGTTGTTATGGCAAAGGCTCCTGGTACAAGGAGAATCAGACTCAGGAGGATGCTGATCAGAACTCCGAGAAAGCGGCTTGATCTCAGCACAGGCATCGGTTCAACAACAGCTCATATTGCAGTCTGACGTCAGCTGAGCAAGCTGTCTCGATTCAGAGCAGAAATTGCTTGAATCACAATCCTTGCTCGATCAGAAGGTAAGTCAAGCTTGCAAGCTAGATCCTCCAGGAAAGCAGCTTCCTCCTTTGAGACCTCACGATCTGAATGGACTAGTTGGGCGGCAACTGCCAAGGCACTTTCCTGTTGAAGCGAAGACAGGGCAGGTATGGCTTTGCTAATCAGTCCATCTACACCCTCCTGGCGCAACAGGCTTAGGAGTTGGTCAAAAAGCTCGCCCATAGCGGCTTCCGAGCTCTCCCGATAGGGGTATCTGAATTCAAGTAGGCGACGAAGGGCATGGGCTTCGTCGCGACCGAGAGCCCCGTCACAAGAAACGGCAGCGAGGGCTACTGCTGCAAAGGCTTCAGCGTCGGTCATGAAAGCTGGAACAACACAACCCATTTGAGCAAGAGTGCGTGTATCTGACATCTCTTTTGTTTCGTTCGATGCGACCAGTTGCGCTTATTTCCCTGATTGCCGGGCTGTTGACCCTGTCTTTGGCAGTATTTAATGCTTTGACTGTGGACCTTGTTACGCCGAGCTTTCAGCGTGCTGAGGTCCTGGCTGGCGTTGCCGCCGTCGGGTTGATGCTTATGGCAGTGTTATGGACACAAGCGAGCCCGATGGCTCCCAGTAAGCAGATCCTTGAGGGAAATCAGAGATTCGAATTAGTAGATGGATTGAACGATGGATTACAAAAAGAACTTGCCTGGGGAAGTCATTTATTACTTACAGCAACCCCAGCGGCAGTGATCCTAGTGTATTGGAATAATCAGGTTCTTTTACGTCGAGGAATAAGTGGTAATGGTAAATTCGTTCCAGGTGAGATCTGTAGACAGGCTAGAGATCGAAGCGAATTGATTTCATTAGTTAACACATCATTGTTTCCTGGGAGAATCGAATTTAATCCAATTATTGAAAACTTGCCTGCTGTTATGGTCTATCCATTAGCATCTAATGGTTGGGTTATTCTGGGGGGATGTTCCGAGCGATGTTTTAGTCGTTCAGATGAACTCTGGTTGATTGGATGGTCGCAACGTCTTAGAACTGAATTGGAGGAGAGGACTTAGAGGAAAGGATCGATTTTTCATTACCTCCTTCAATTGTTAGTTGTGATCTCACTTTAGAATCAGATGATGAGAAAGACACTGTTCCCTCTTCTCCAATTCGTCCTTCTAGTTTATCACTTCGAGTAATATGATTATTTGCTTCTCGCTTTAAGATTACATCGCCAATTGCCTGAACCTCCTCCGTGCTCCAATTCCAAATACATTTTTCAGCCTTGAGTTGTTCGCCAGGTTGACTAAGTTCACACTTCTGAGGAATTTCTACTTCAGTACGGGCAAGATCAACTTTGAAACTGCTTCCGCGATAGGTTGAACTTTCCCGAGTTGCGGTGAATGGTTGATTGCTTTCAATCTTTTCGCTATTGAACTTCCAACGCGTTGTCTGTGCAAGTAAACTTGCTTTTTGTTCTGGAATCGTAAGTGTAACAGGCGTAATTAGATCGAGGTAACCCTTTTTCGTGTTTCCTTGCAACCTTGTGGCTGTAAGTTGGTGTGGAATATCACTTTTATTTACAATTCGGTGGCCAAGGATTGGCCCCATAGCATTAAGTTTGCCGCTGTCTAAATTCCAACGGCCATTGCGTCCTTGGATCACAATGGAGGGTTCAAGATTGTCATTCCGTTGTTTTTTCCAACGTTCAAATTTTGTTGGACCTTTAAATACTATTTCTTGGGTTAACTGTTGAAACAATACTGTCTTGGCACTAATTCTTGAAAGATTATCAAGAGCTTGGGGTCGTTGCTCAATCACCATCTTCGATTCATTAGGTGTCCAACGCAAACGATCACCAGTGATCAACACTTTTTCTCCTTTAAGCTGCTGAACCTTTACATTTCCTTCAAGCAGAACTATCTCACCATCTTTTAAAACTGTGGCGGCCTGAGCACTAACTTCAAATGATGGTTTGTTTTCTTTGTAAAGAACACCCTCTGGGTTGCGAGCCCTTACAACTCTGCTACCTAATTCATAGCGAGCTAAGGGGCTGTTTAGGTCCCAGTCTCGTGATCCATCAGCTTGCTTGTGGCGAAGCTCTAGAGATTTAAATACGAAAGGAACTGATGATTTCTTCTGTGGTGATGGGGATTCCTGACATCCCACCATCGTTAAGATCAGCAGCAGACTGCCAAGATGACGTAATGGTAGAAGGTTGAATCGCATTAGAGGGAGGAAGAGAGTTCTAGTCTTTGCATTACGGGTTGAGATGGTGGCAATAAAGCTCCACTTTGCAATTGTCCCCAAGCTAAACATTTAGACCAATCGTTGCTATCAATACTTAGTCCCAATTGGTTGAGCAAGCGTTCGCTTAGAGAAGGTAGAAGAGGATTAATTAATAGTCCTACAAGTCGGCATGCCTCCAAAACTGAGTAAAGATCATCAGCCACTTCGGCTTCATTACCAGGCGTCTTCATTCGACTCCAAGGAGCAGTCTCATTGAGGTAGACGTTGGCTGCAATAGCCAATTTAAGGATCGCCTCAGCTGCATCATGAAAAGCCATGGATGGCATTGATTGACGTACGATGGTAATAGTTGTTTCAGCAGTAGTCACTAAGGGATGAGCATAATCTATTTCATTGCGATGTGAAGGTACAGATCCTTCAAACCATTTTCTTGCCATAGTCGAAGTTCGGTTAAGCAGATTTCCGATTGTATTTGCTAAGTCGTTATTGACTAAATCCATAAATCTTTTCTGCTGAAAATCACCATCATGACCGAACTGGATGTCACGCAATAAATACCATCGAACAGCATCTTCACCACACTCCTCAAGCAGTTTCTCTGGATCAAGTACATTCCCTAGTGATTTACCCATCTTTTGACCTT
Organism: Prochlorococcus sp. MIT 1327; assembly: GCF_047304785.1. NCBI lineage: Bacteria > Bacillati > Cyanobacteriota > Cyanophyceae > Synechococcales > Prochlorococcaceae > Prochlorococcus > Prochlorococcus sp. MIT 1327. The sequence goes on along the minus strand of NZ_CP138972.1, from coordinate 1,555,122 downwards.
CACGAGTGAGAAAGCCGTGGCCAAAAACTTGTTTTGGCAAGGGTAAGCCAGCTGATATCAGCATTGCGGGCCAGTAGACTGCATGAAACCGGAGGATATCCTTGCCAATTAAATGTACTGATGCAGGCCACCCACACTCTTCAAGACGTTCTATTCGAACATGGCCACCATCATCTAAAAGAGCACTCAAATAGCCTACAAGCGCATCAAACCAGACATAAAAGGTGTGTTTTGGATAACCAGGTACTGGTAAGCCCCAATCAACATCAACTCTTGAAATTGAAAAATCTCTAAGACCCTGAGCTACAAAATTCTGTATTTCTTTCCGGCGACTGACTGGCCAGATGAAATCTGGCTGTGAAATGAGATCTTCGATTTGTGATTGGAAACGAGAAAGTCTGAAAAAAAGGTTCTCCTCATCCCTCCATTCAAGAGGCTTCTGATGAATAGGGCAGGAGGGTGACTGGGCTTGCGGAGGTTCGTCCTTGTATTCTTCACAATCGACGCAATACCAACCCTGCTGCCGACCAAGATACACATCGCCGGAGGTCTCGACACGTTGAAAAAAAGCCTCGACCAGTAACTGATGGCGGTGGCTGGTTGTACGAATAAAGCGATCATTTGAAATATCCCAGCGAGACCATAGATTTTGATAACTGCTTGTGATCTGATCACAATGTTGTTGGGGGCTGATGTTATTGACTTCTGCTGTGCGTTGAATTTTCTGGCCGTGTTCATCGACACCTGTAACAAACATCACCTGCTTTCCTTCTAGTCTCTGGAAACGAGCCAGTGCATCACTGGCCATGGTCGTGTACAGGCTGCCTAGATGGGGCTTGTCATTGACGTAGTAAAGAGGGGTCGTAATGGTATAGGTCATCATTGTGGGGAGTTTCTGCTGCTGCGCAGAGCGGCCGGATCCTAACCAGAACAACTCATTTCGGCTTATTGATCGTCTGCCGTCATCTCTCAGACCAAGCCACGCCTCCCTAGCGTTGTGTTTATCACCAGCTAGAGCAAGCCGACGGAAATTTTGCCCTCCTCAATCCTCAACGTCTTGCTGAAAACCTAGCTGAGATGCAGCCGGAGGCATCCCTTGACTGGGATTCTCAAGCAGCACACGATACAAAAAACTCCTCAAGCACTTTGCGGCGGCACCGATTCATTCCGCAGAGATTCTTCGTACAACGATTGTGGGAGCCAATGGTAGATATGGCCATATCAGAACAGAAGAACTGACTATGGTTAAGGTTTTGGCATCAGCGCTTGATATTCAGATGTTCTCAGTCTTGGCCTGGTGAAAGTGATCAAGACCTTCGACCTTTAGCTTCCATCTGGCACTGGCTTGATAATTTGATCCTGATGCCCCCCTTATATCACCAAATTCAACGTGCACATGAGAGTGGGGCAATGTTCTTTTGAGAGTGACAGCACAATGCTGGGCTGGAGATTTTTCTTATTTCGACGATGATCAAGTCAAATCGCCTCTATCAACAATTTGTTGCGCCTCGCCAGCGTTGTTTAAGCAACCTTTGTTATGAAGCTCAATTGCTTTTTGGCAAAGATGATTTTGTTTTGGGATGACAGTGTCTGCTAACAAAATTTGTTCCACTACGCAGGTGCCCTTGGTGGTCTGGGGTGGAGGCACAGGAGGCGTCGCCTCAGCCGTACAAGCTGCTCGACAAGGAATTAGAACTCTGCTGCTAACACCAGGTGCGTGGCTTGGTGGAATGGTCAGTGCAGCAGGCGTTTCGGCTCCAGACGGCCATGAACTCAGTTGCTGGCAGACAGGCTTGTGGGGGGCCTTCCTTCAAGACATCGCCAAAGTTGAACAGGATGGACTGGATCAGAACTGGGTGAGTTGCTTTGGTTTTAATCCCGCTCGCGCAGAAGAGGTTTTGCGGAGCTGGGTTGTAGATCTCCCCAATCTCGAATGGTGGCCTGACGTTCAGCTCAAATCACTGTTACGTGAGGGAGATCGCCTTGTTTTGCTTGAGCTGGAGCTTGAAGGGCGACAGCATCAACTGCGCTTTGACTTATTCATTGATGGAAGTGATTTAGGCGACAGCTTTTCCCTCGCAGACATTTCTCACCGCTGGGGTTGGGAATCACAAGAACTCTGGAATGAGCCAAGCGCCCCTTCGGCAAAACAATTGAATTCCGATCCATTCTTTGCCAGCCAGCCTGTTCAATCCCCTACTTGGGTTGTGATGGGTCAACTCGATCAACATGCACAATCACCTTCATCACCAGGGTGCTTGCCTCGACCATTCGAAGCTGCAACTCAGGCGTTTGGTTTTGAGCGCACCGTTACCTATGGCCGCCTTCCAGGCGGTTTAGTAATGCTCAACTGGCCCCTTCATGGAAACGACTGGCATAAAGGCTTGGAGCGTATTCGCAGCTCAGACGTCAAAATTAAAAACCAGCTTGCTGTTGAAATGCAGCTGTATAGCTTGTCATTCCTACAGGCTCTTCAAACAGTTAGTGAGGGTTGGCTTAATCCTGGCAAGGTGTTTCCAGGGATCAATCAAAGCCTGGCATTGATGCCCTACTGGCGTGAAGGTCGACGCCTTAAAGGTCAATACACATTAGTGGAAGGAGATCTTCTGCCATTAGCCTCTGGTACAGCCCGAGGACCAATCCCCTTAGATAAACAGGGACGTTGCACCAGTATTGCTGTAGGGACTTACGCTAATGATCATCATTATCCTGGTAAGGATTGGCCGTTAGCCTCAAAAAGTTGTAGATGGGGTGGGAGATGGACAGGTACTCCATTCTGCATTCCTTACGGGGCTCTACTTAGTAGCGAAGTGGAGAATATTCTGATAGCTGATAAGGCCTTTAGTGTGAGTCATATAGCAAATGGTGCAACTCGATTACAGCCAATGATTTTCAATCTTGGCCAGGCTGCTGGAATGGCAGCAGCTATAGCCTTGAAAAAGAGGCTTCAACCAGCAGAAGTTGATATTTCAGAAATACAGCATGAACTATTACATGATATTTATGCCCCAGCCGCTATTGTTCCAATTTGGGATTGGCCTGCATGGCATCCGCACTGGCGTAATGCTCAGAAATTTGTTTTGGCGCAACCAGATTGCCTCAGCAACCATAGCGTGATAGAAGGCTTTAATTTTAAAGCAAATGTAGGAGAAATGCCACTGCCAGATCAAACACCACTCAATAAACATGTGAAAAAGGTTTCAGGTTGCCTTCGTGTTCATTCTGATCAGACATTCTCTCTAGATACCAAGTTTAAATCCTGGCGATTAATAACACTGGAGCCGGCATTAAAGCGGTGGCTAGAATCATGTGAAGACCAGCAGAATGTACACCTTCTAGCAGTTGCTAATCCATGGGGACCATGGCTGAGGTTGATTCGCGTTTTAGATTAATAACAGCTTTTGGTAGTTTGTTTGTTTCTATGATTTGAGAAGCTACTTGGCGACCAGCTCAATCTGATCAGTCAATGGATCAATAACATGAACTCTCATGATCAATGCAAGACCTGGACTAGGGTCGATCAAACCATGGATCTTGCAGGCAAGATCCATAGCCAGGCGTTCCACATGCACAAGTGCAATCTGATCTTGAGGCCTCAACCAGCGCAGAAATAGGGCAGGCCATTGTTCATGGTGATGTTTTAAAAACCACACCTTTTGCCAGTGTCGCTGGTCTTCGCGTTGAATTTGCTGTGCTTGGCGAAGAGGGTCTTCAAGTGCATCCAACTGCTCCATGAGAGCGTGCTCGCTTAATGGAACTGAGCCTCCTAAGTGAGCCACCACCTGTCGATGGGCAAGTAAATCTGCATAGCGACGGATCGGCGAACTGGCTTGTACGTAGGCAGAGAGGCCAAGACTGAAATGGGCCATCGGACGAGTACCAAGGACACCTCGGCTAAGGCAACGCTTGATTGCGGCATGTCGTACAGGTCCTTCAATTAATTGTGACAAGTCAGTTGCACTGGGTAGTTGAGCCGGAGGTTGGCTGCGATAGGGCAGAGCAATGTTTTGACGCTTTCCAAATTCAGCAATAACAGTACCCATCAGAATCATGGCTTCGCTAACTAACCGTCTGGCTGGACTTGACTCAACAACATGAAGTTCAGGCTGATCATCCTTGACTTTGAATCGCCCTTCAGATTGTTCAAGCAGCAGTGCACCTTGTCGCTCACGCCATAATTGGCGTTTTGTGAGCAGGCTTGCGAGTGTTGAAAGATCTTCATCACCAGGAGGCGCAAGCTCAATCAATTCATCCCCATCTTCATAAGTGAGCCGATAGCAGGGGCGAATCCAAGTACGACAAACACGAGTGTCGGCACTACACCCTGATTCGTCTAGAACCACAGCAACACTCAACGCTGCACAGCGACGGCCAGCTCTAAGACTGAGAACTTCTGCTGCAACACTCAATGGCAGCATTGGTCTTAGGCCATCAGCCAAGTAGAGACTAGTTGCTCTTGAACGAGCCTCAAGATCTAAGGGACTGTCCACAGGAATAAGTCTTGCCGGATCGGCGATATGGATCCAAATCCAGTTTTCTTGATCAACACACTGCAAAGAGATTGCATCATCAATTTCCTGAGTTTGATGATCGTCGAGGGTGTAGGTCCTTAAATCACTCAAATCAAGACGATTATCATCGCTTGCGAAAGATAGTTGCTCAAACTTATTGAGTAATTGGTCCGCATGATCTTGTACACTCCCTTCAAAAGATTTTGTCCAGATACTGCCTTTGAGAGTTGTTAGATCGTGTGGATCGCGCCAGCCTTTCTTGATCAACCAATAACGGAGGTTGCTCAGCGATCTACCCAATTTTAAATCTTTAATCAGCTCAAGAGCTTGTTCATCTGCAAAAAAAGAATCCTCTGGACCGTCAGCTAACTCGATTAAACGGTTGATAGTTAACTGAAGATCCGAGGGTAAATCCTGCCACTGATCTTTGCTCAGAGGTGAATCTGCTATCAGTAATGCAAGACAATCTAGGCGTTGCTGCGTACGAGATTGTTGCTTACGGCGCAGCTGGCGGATGCGGCGTAGGTCAATAAGTTGACGTGCTTCAACCATGTGGTCACGTCGAACTCGAAATAAAGGTTGGTCGCTATTAAGCCAAAACCACAATGCTGCGAGATGGATAGGATCATCATTAGTAAGTAGTAAATCAGCTAGTTCTGTAATTTTGAGTGCTGTTGGTGAAGTCTTACATTTACGCCTTTCGCCTTCCAGTAATCGCCAGCCAGCAATTAAATCGCGTGAATTAAGACTAAGGTTACGGGCCTCACTCATTGTGGGTAGAGATGTCTCCACCTCTACCATGTTGTGTTTTTGCTTTAGAACGGACAGCTCTCGACTGGCCAGCTGTTGTTCTCGCCGTGTTCCTGCAACGCTTACGATTGCTCGGCTGCCCTTCAGTGAAGTTAGCAGTCCAATTTGTGGTTGACCTTTTAAAACAAAGCCAACTAAATCACCTTGCTGTAGAGAAGGCGTCAAAGCTGTTGCAATCAGCCTTCTGGATTAACAAATGGTAAAAGTGCAATAATACGTGCACGTTTTACAGCATTAGTAAGGTCACGTTGTTGCTTAGAGGTTAGACCTGTAAGGCGTCTAGGCAGGATCTTGCCACGGTCAGTAATGAACTTCTTGAGAAGATCAACATCCTTGTAGTCGATGGGATCGCCTGGCTTAATTGGCGAAAGACGCTTTTTAAAAAAGGAACTGGACATGATTTAAGAACGCTGGGATGCTTTTCGAAACTGCAAAGTCATTTGATCTCCTTGTGAGTTGTTGACTTGTTGCAGTAACGGCAGAATTTCTTGATTTCCAGCCGTTCGGTGGTGTTTCGACGGTTCTTTTCAGTGGTGTAGCGAGACACCCCGTGAGACCGCTTGTCGATGGCGGGATTGGACCGGCATTCGTTGCACTCAAGAGTGATCACGATCCGGACGCCCTTGTTTTTGGCCATAAAGGACGTTGCGCCGCAGATGCGAAGCGTAGTGAACAACTAAGATCCTACAGGGCAGCCTCACATGACTTGACGCCGTCGTTCTCTTGCTTCGTAAGATCTTTGGCTGCATCTAGCTGATCCATGCGGGTTTCTCTCTCCTGGCTGCAGGATCTAGTACAGCTGAATGAGACCGTCGAGAACCTCGCCGAAGGCCTATCGATGGCTGGATTTGAGGTTGAGGCTATTGATGATTTAGCCAGCCGTGCCGATGGCGTGGTCGTTGGGTTGGTGAAAGACCATCAACCCCACCCCAATGCCGATAAACTCAGTGTCTGTCAGGTGGATGTCGGGTCGGGCGAAGGTCTTCAGATCGTCTGTGGGGCTCCAAATGTTCGGCTTGGTATACACGTACCTGTTGCCATGGTTGGAGCAACCCTGCCTGCTGTCGGAATCAAGATCAAGGCCAGTGAGCTTCGGGGGGTTCCAAGTCAAGGAATGATCTGCTCACTAGCGGAATTAGGGCTGGAATCAAATGGTGATGGAATAGCCATCCTTGAAGAGATCGCTGAAAACGTTCCAGACCTCGGCCAGCCTGTAGGCCCTCTGCTCGGACTCGATGACACAGTGCTTGAGTTGGCAATCACAGCCAATCGCCCCGATGGTATGTCGATGGTTGGTATCGCAAGGGAAGTTGCTGCTTTAACAGGCGCAAGCCTTCAGCTTCCGCAACTTGATATGACCCCAATCCATAAGTCTTTTGAGCCTGATTCCACCAGCTCTGCGTCCATGCTGAAGGGTGGTCTTTATGGCTTAACCGCCTTAGAGAATGTGGATGGTGAATTAACTTCGCCAGCCTGGTTAAAGCAACGCCTGGAGCGTTCAGGATGCAAATCAGTGAATGGTGTCGTTGATATTACAAATCTGGTGATGTTGGAGCAAGGCCAGCCATTGCATGCTTTTGATATTGATGCTCTTGAAATGATCACAGGTCAAACAGTTTCCGCAGAATCTTTTGGCCTTCGACAAGCAAGAAATAATGAACTTTTTAATGGCCTAGATGGACATCAACTTGAACTTAACGAAAATTGCCAGATCGTCACCTGCCATGACATTCCTATAGCGCTTGCGGGTGTTATGGGTAGTGCTGAAAGCGGTGTGTCTGCCAAGACAAGGCGAGTATGGCTGGAATCCGCAATGTTTACCCCAACGGCCGTGAGATCTACGTGCCGAGCTGTTGGCTTGAGGACCGATGCAAGCAGTCGCTTTGAGAAAGGGTTGCCTGTTGAAATGACTTTGGCATCAGCCCGTCGAGCTGTGACACTAATGGAGGAACATTTAGGTATTAAATCAAATGGATGTTGGGTCTATGGTGAGGCCCCAAAAACAGCTGAGCCGGTAAAACTTCGCCGCGAAGCTATCCATCGCTTACTCGGACCAATAGCTGATGAGAATGACAACAGGTACCTAGAAGACGACATTATCGAGACTTCACTGCTCGCTCTCGGATGCGAGATGTCTCCTTATAACGAAGGGTGGTTGGTCATAGTTCCACCATCACGACGTAGAGATCTCTCGCGAGAGGTTGATTTGATCGAAGAGGTATCTCGCCTTGTTGGCTTTGATCGTTTTGAGGCCAACCTGCCAGTTCCGCTTGAACCTGGTGGGCTAACGACTGCTCAAACAGCTGAACGCCTATTGAGGCAGATGTTGTGCGGAGCAGGATTGCAGGAAGTCACGACCTTGTCGTTAGTGGGTGCTGATAGTGATGAACCAGAACGAATTGCAATTAGCAACCCTTTATTGGCTGAGACCAGCCACCTGCGTACCAATCTTTGGGAGGAGCATCTACGTATTTGCCAACGCAACCTCCAGTCATCACAGCCTGGTTGTTGGTTATATGAAATAGGCAATGTCTATACAGTCACTGACGAGCTCATCAACCAACGCGCAGTTCTTGGTGGCGTGATCTGTGCAGAGCGAAGGTTTGAACGATGGAGTACAAGCGGCAAGATCAAGTCAATGACATATCACCAGGCACGCGGTCAGCTTTCCCAAGTCTTTCAAGGGTTGAAGTTGGACATTAACGACCGTCCACTCAAGGACAATCCTTCACTTCATCCTGGGCGGTCTGCAGAGTTATATGTCGAAGGCAAATTGCTCGGGGATTTTGGGCAGCTTCATCCAGCACTATCGGAACGTCTTGATCTACCTGAAGCAACCTATCTATTCGCTTTGGACTTGCAGTGCATCATCCAAGCTGCGACACGATCTAATCGATGGAACCCTACCTTCCGACCATTCCCGACAGTTCCAGCAATGGAACTTGATTTAGCTGTGATCGTTTCAAAGGAATGTAGTTGTTCAGATTTGATCCAGACCATCAGAAAAGCTGGTAAACCGCTTCTAGAGCATGTAGAGCTGATTGATCGTTTTGAGGGTGGACAGCTTGATCATGACTCTTGCAGTCAAGCATTCAGGTTGCGTTATCGGAGTAAAGACAGCACTCTTAGTGAAGACAGGGTCAACCCGATTCACGAGAAGGTACGTCAGGCACTTGTAAAGCAGTTTTCTGCAGAGCTTAGGAGCTAATACGAATTAACAGTGCCAGACATTCGATATGCATTGTTTGAGGGAAGAAATCAATTGGTTGTAATTGATCAATCTGATAGGGTCCATTTGGTACTATCAATTGCTTGAGGTCACGAGCCAATGTGGCTGGGTCACAACTAAGATATGCCAATCTTTCAGGTTGAATTGAAAGGATTGTTTTAATCACCATTTGATCTAAACCTTTACGCGGTGGATCTAGCACTAACACATCATTACGTTGAAGTTTTTTGGCCAATAATAAGGAAACATCACCGCATAAAAACGAAACATTATCAAGACTATTCCGTAAGGCATTTTTATTTGCTTGAGTAATAGCTTCTGCATGAAGTTCAAGACCTATTACACGATAGCCAGTTGATGCAATGGGGAGAGAAATTGTGCCAATTCCACAATATGCGTCAATTATATTGATGTCGAGCGAAGCAGTGGATAGCCATTCAATTAATTTTGAGACAATCCGTTCTGCCTGAAGAGTGTTTACTTGAAAAAATGTTGTGGTGGACAGCAATAAGGAGAGATTGTAAAAATGCTCCTCAATTTCAAGATCACCAGCAAGCAATATAGTTTCTTGACCAAGAACAAGATTGTTCTTCTGTCGTTGGATGTTTAAAGTTATTCCTCTTACTTCCGGCCAACGACTATACCATTCCTTGGCTTGTTGATGGAGGCCAGGGAGTTGAGTGGTACTACTTACCAGTGTGATCAGCACTTGTTTTGTTTTTTGGCCAATACGAATGCCTAGATGCCGGAGTCCTTCGCCAGATGATAGGTCTGAATCTGCAGGCCAATTCTGCTGTTGAAGATCATCCTTGATCGAGGCCAGATATTGATCGATTCCTCGATCCAAAACCGGACATCGATTGAGATCAATAATTTGGTGACTGCCGCGTCGGTAATAACCCATATGTAACTGTCCTTCACTATTGCGATATAGAGGAATTAATGCTCTATTTCGATACCCGAGAGCTCTATTATAATCAGTCATGATTGGTTCTATCTTATGATCTATTTGACCTAAACGTAGAAGTATTTCCCGCAGATGACCTTGCTTTAATAAGGTTTGTCCATGATCACTAAGATGTTGTATGGAGCAACCTCCACATTCCTTAGCGATTTTGCATGGGGGCGGTCTGCGACTTGCAACTGTCTCAATTGTTTGAACCTTGCGGGCTAAAAACTGGTTTCGATGGCGCCTTACAAATTCTATTTGTGCACGTTCACCAGGTAGAAGGTCATTGACTATCACAACCCAATTGTTCCATCGAGCCAGACCATTACCATGACGATCTAAATCTAAGCCTGTGATCTCAACCTTATCACCTGGGGAAGGTATTAATGTAAAATTTGAGTCTGTAGAGCTAGTCATAGCAAGTCTTCCTATTTATTAGGCATAACAATAAAGTCAATGCTGTCTATAAATAAATCATAAGTATCCAAATATGTGGTGCTGGGTTTGTTAAATATAATCTTAGACAGATCCAGGAGCCTTTCAAGTGCTCGGATGTAAATTCATTATAGATTGCTAAGAGTGATCTCCATGATTATGAGTCTGAACACAAATTAATAAATTCAAACGAAACGAAGGTGGAATATTCAGGAGAAGACTCTCAAGTCTTATTTTTGATAATCACCTGCAAAAAACTGACACTTCACAACGAAGAGTTTTGTTTAGCCAGGATTATGGCATTGAAATAGTGGATTTCATAAGCACTGTTCACGATTTCAATTGAGATGTTGCTTTTTGAGCTTATCACCACATGCTGGATAATTGGGGCAAATCATTGTGGATCGGGCCTGGCATCCCACTGAATAGGGCATGCATGCTTGATGAAGCGTTGAATCGACCTGATTATTCCCGCTAAGAGCCTTGCCTCAGTAGTCTTATACGAGACTTGGATTCAGTCTCAGTCTTGGTCTATAAAAAGATAGGTAAGTCGATCTAGTATCTCATTGATATAGTTTGCGACGCATCATTGGTCTTACATTTAGACTTATATGATTAGTGGTAGCTGGACGCCGTGCGATAGACCCTCCTATTGCCCGATCGTTGCATGTTTGGCATCCTTGTTCCCACATGCCCCTCATGAGCTGGAGCGGTATGAGCAAATGCTGCGTACCTGTGTAGAATGCAGTTACTCAAGGCTTCAAAGTCTCTAACAGCAAGCCTTTATAATGCGTAGAACTACGCTTGGACGCAGAATGGACCGATTATGAAGTTCACCTTGAGCTCAAGTAAACGGGGTTTTTCAATAAATTCGCCTTACCGTTCGAGTTATTAAGCGAATATTGAATCTGTGGATATTAATTCTTTCACTGATAACAACAACAATAACCCTTCCCTTCTCTATTAGATCTCGTCTGAGTCTTATTCATAGTCTCTTTGTAAGTCTTGAAATGTTCTCATGAGAGCAACTTGCTCATGGCTTAGCTGCAACTCCTTGGCAGTTTCTGCTTTTAGCCTATAGAGACAGTCCAGCCCATTCTGTACATTCGTTGTTTGAAATCAGCCGAACGCATCTAAAAGATACTCCAAGTGATTCTATATAGTATTTATCAATTCTCATTATCAGACTAATGCTGAGTCACTTATTAGACTAGTGAGACTAATCAGGTTTCTCGCGGTAGAGCTCTTTAAGCAATTGATATGCTTCATTAACCCTTCTCATTGCCTCTGTTGAACCTCCAGCATCCGGATGGATGGTTATGGCCTGTAATTTGTAGGCCTCTCGAATGGTAGACAGTGTCATTGGTGCACCAGCATGAGATGGCAGCTTGAGAAGTTTGAGTGCTCCATGAAGTGTCATTGTTGATTCAAGTGTTTGGAACGAGGTGACCTGACGACTTCGTTTAAAGCGATTGACAAATCTGCGGATCAGTGTGGGCATTCTCTCTGAAAGGCTCTTGCAGGCAAACGGATCTTCCAAAATTCCAGCAACCACCATCACAAGCTCAAAGGTTGCCGGTTTCACCTGCCAACTTGAACAGAGTTCCGTCATCAGTCGATTTGCGGAACTCCATGTGAACGGCCGTCCATCAGTACCATCGACATGAAGCCATATGTCCCTCGCTAACCAGATCATTGCAGCTTCAACGACTGTCTCCCCTGGTGGATTGCCATAAAGCGAAATCCAGTGTCGATTTGCGGCATTAAGACTCTCAATCACGTCACTCTCAGAAACTGTTGTAACTAAGGGCAAGTCTCTCGAATTTTGCCCCGGTTTGTTGTTGCCAAGACTTTCTCGAAGATTATCCGTTTGTTTACGCACAAAGCCTGGCAAATCAATCCCAACTGAATGTGTAGTCTTAACTTCATCACTACTTTCTACCTTGTTTTCCTCTGCCTTGAAGCCAGATTCACCTCTATCATTCGATCCCCGCCCTATTAATACCAGTGCTTTTGTCTCATTGTATTCGGGGGGTAAAGATCTAGACAATGATCCACTATCATCGTTTTCGAGTGGATCTGGTTCATTTATTTGAAATAGTCCTCCAGCCTGTTGATCATCTAGATCATTCTCTTGAGGGGTAAACAGTTCTTCAAGTAAACGTGCTAAAAGATCACCTCGTGCTCTTAACCCCCATTCCCTTTTAAGTTCATCAAGTCTTGCGATTAGATGATTGGGTAGTTCAACGGTAATCCGTCGCCTCGAATTGTCTTCGGACGCTTTCACTTGAACCCGAACAACTGTAGGTAGCCTATTAGTTTTGCAGTTGATGCAACCATTGCTGTTGTGCCTTTATGGCTTCGGTGTAGTGTTTGCTAAGGCTCGAATTAACTCTTTGCGAATTGATCATTGCTGATGGCATAGCATTATTTCTACTAGGACTGGAAATGAGTATTGGTGGCATGCTGACCGGAGAATTGTGATCATAGGATTCATTCGCTAATAGTTGCTTTTTGTTTGTGATCGATTTGTAAGTATCATGATGTCTTTGTTTCAACGAATTCTTAGTCATTTCAACAATTTTAGCTTTCACTATAGGCATAGGAGTTAATGGTTTGGCTTGGTAATTCTTACGTGCTGTCACTGGCAGCTTTGCTTGGTTTACTTTTTCTTGCTTTTGCATAACCTGAGTATACTCTGCAACTGGAACAACACTTAGTAAGTGCCCAGGTGTATTATCTGCAGGATAGACTAAACTAATAGTAACAGGATTATCCTTTTTCGTTGTCAGTTCTAGGTCTGATATAGGAAGACTTTGTCCTGAGCGTAGACCTACATGAACTTCTTTGTATTTATTCTCAGTTTTGATTCCGATTGAACCACGAAATGCCGTGAATGGTTTCTTTTTGCCTGTTGCTGCAGGGTGGCTTAAAATTAAATGATGAGCACCTGAGCCTTTTAGATTCAGCGTGATATCAAAACGTACCCCGTACGTGCCTACATTATTTACGGCCGAATCAATCATACGAGTTTCAAGAGGGTTGACCTGGATCTCTTTTGTACCAAAATGATGTTTGCGAGTACTGGTAAGTGGTACATGAAGAGCACCATCCTTAAGGTCATGATTTAGTTTCGCTGTATAGTGATCACCAATTGCTACTCCTGCTACACGCGAAAAAACCTTGCCCGTTTGTATCTCACTGATTCTATTAAGATAAGTACGTCCTGGCGCCAATCGTCCGGAATTAAGAATAGCGATCAGATTCTTTTCTGATGTTGGCCCCTCTGCAGCAACCACAGCTAATTGAAAAGGTCCGTTGCTAGTCCCACTAAGCAGTCCGTTGGCAATCCCTCTTGCAGGTATTTGTGTTGTGAATACAAGTTTTTGAGTGTGAGGTGGAATGACAATATTATCTACTAACTTTCTGTCCAATTTACCTCGCAGCATCTGTACAGCTGTTGCATCCCCCGGACCTGTATTCCAGGGACGAGGTCCCAGGGGCTTCACACCCATAAGTTTATTCGAATGATACGGAGCCTCAAAACTATTTTTAACTGAACCTCGATCAAATTTAAGTTCAATTGATGAATCTGTTGGATTGTTTGCTATTGCTGCAACAGTAAGCAATCCACGTTTTCGGCTGTTGCCAAGTTTACGTCTGTCGCGAGGATAATACTTATGATGAATGTGAATCCCGAACTTGCCGTCAAAGGTAAATTCTGCATTTCTTAATTGTTGCCCTGTACGGACGACTACTGCTGATCCCGGAGCTGTGTTAACAAGTATTCCTGAGCCAACAACTGTCTCCGGCTGGTTGGAGTGGAGAACGGGAACTTTATTAAAGCTTCCATTGAGAGGACGTGCTGACTGTCCAGCCATTAAAGGCACGTACGACCAGGAAGGTTTTGCGAAAGCAATCTCACAAGCAAGAGTTGAGAGACTTAATGAGACTAGTAATGAGATCTTAAGTGACACCTTTGATCCGGATGGATTTGTTACGTTGAGCAGCGAGCGCATAGAGAAACTCGGGCAATTCAAACCTAGTCACACCAGCCAACACTGCCAAGAAAGACAAAATACGCACTCTTGGCAGAATTTCGCGAAGATTCACCCACCTGTAGGAACGGCATGTTCTCTCCCTTTTGTCTCCCCTCAAATGTTGACTCGGCAGACCGTCGCCGTCATTATCAAAATAGGAAGCTTGAAATGCTTCTTTTCCTGCGAGATGGTCTAGAGCGTCGGCTGTCTGCAGTGAAAGCCGCTATAGAGACCTTGGAGCAACAGATCCAGAGGGATCAAAAGCCTGCTTCCTGAGAGGGGAAACCGCGTCAGGAGACAACTCAGCACAATCATCAGCCAGTCGCCGAAGGGCTCGCTTCACACGTCTTTGTACGGTCATGCAGCTGATCCCCAGATAACTGGCTGTACTGCGAAGGCTTTCTCCTCTGAGGACTACGTGATCAACCACCGCAAACTCTTGGCAATCGAGCCTCTCTAGAGCATTCATAAGCATTTGATTGCGTTCCCTGTTGACCAGTTCACTCCACTGATCTTTATCAGCTGTTATGAATTGATGATCGAGTGGGTACCAGCGCCCCTTCTGCTTGTAGCTCTCTATGGCTGACCTGTCGACAGCACTGAGCTTTTCAAAAAAACTGGCACTGTCCACCCAGGTTGAATCTCTGAGAAGTGCCTGAGCTCGTTCCTCTATTCGCCTAGGTATTTTGACTGGTCCCAAGCTATCCCTGAGGTAGTGAAGGATGGCTCCGCGTATATGCGGTTTTGCAAATGCAGTAAATGGTACTGACTTGCTGCTTTGAAAAAATTGTGCCGCTCGGATAAGGCCTAACATTCCGACCTGAGTGAGGTCCTCTTTGTCCTGTCCAGTACGAAAAGCGTAGTGGAGTGCTATTGGCCTAACGAGTTGCAGATGTTCTTCGATCTGCTTATTTCGACGTTTGAGTTTGGCATTCATCATTTGAACTGGAAGTAAAAAGCGGTCTCTTAGCGATCGCCTGTCCCTCTAGAGATCCATGTAATTGCCCTGCAGCACAACCGTAAAATCACTGAATCGTCTTGACCACGCCTTCTAGCAAGGCCTCAGGCCCATGATGATTAAGCCAGTCCAGATCAGATGTTTCTGTGGCTAGAAGGTAACCGGCAAATCCAAGTGCATTAATGCTGAAGCCTGCAATTCCCTCTCGGCTTCGAAGTATCAGTGCCATCCATTCCTTCGTGAGTAGCAAATTGTATGGTTGTCTTGGATGTTGATTCTCTGCAGGATTACCAAGTCCAATCTTTTCGCAAAGGCTTAGATAAGCTTGATAATGAATTTGAGCATCATGATTCTGTGCTCTAGCTGTTGCAGCACAGCATTGAGTAAGTTGACAGCATTCCCTGGGTGAGGAGTTTACCAATGATTGAAACCATTCCTGTCGAGGACAACTGCGATCGTCGTCGCATCGTCTTAGCAATTGCAAGTGTCTGTGAGGTTGACTAGCTCCAGCCGTTGGAGAACTATTAAAAAACCAAAGCCCCTTGGTGTCCTGATCAACACTTAGCAGTGCCTCCCAGTCATCATAACTAAGCCAACCATGCTGAGGGGCCCATTCACGTGTGATCAACAACATGTGTCCCTTTTGAACCGGATATTTGTTGAGAATTAGCACATGTCTCATGCCAATTTCACTAACCTCCAAGCTTGGGTCCCAAGGTAAAAACGGGTTAGGTTTTGGACCTCTGGCTAGGAGATGAGATGGCGGGTGGCCTTTTAGCTTGCGCAGTTCAAAGGGTTCTCCTTGTCGTGCTCGAATTCTTGTGAGCTCGGTGCTGAGAGGTACCAGTGCACCATTGAGTTGTGCTGCAGTGCTGCGTTCAAGCGCCTGATCCCAGTAATGCTCAACTGCCACGGCTCTGTAGTTTGGCTAAGGAAGCACCTGTGTAATACCTAGCAAGAATTTCATTGAACTTCAAACCACGACGTGCCAATTGCTGGGCCCCATGCTGGCTCATGCTCGCTCCTAGGTGGCCATGAGCTTGCAAACTGATATCTGCCGTTGATGCATAAAGGCTTTCAACAATTCCTCCCTTGTAACGAAGAACAATTCCTTTGGTGGCTTGAGTTGCTTGCGTAGAACGTGATGTTTGGCTTGAAATCCCTCGATATGCCTGCCAACGTGTGGTGTCACCCAGATGAAAATCCTTGTTCGCAGGTCTTGCGATATGGGCAAGCGCATAAGAACGTGCAGCAACCGCCTGGGCCTTAAGTGCCTCCATATTCCAAAGACTGGGCATTTCAGCACCTACAACAGAAGCGACATAATCCTCAAGCGATAGTTGGTTAACTGCAATCCAACCATTGCCACGGTTAACTAAATAAACTTTAGATCTATAAGTCTGATTGTTAACATCGATGCCGCTACTGTCTGTGGCAACACATTTGATATCAGCAGTCTGCTTGTTCTTTATCTTCAACATGTTATTTAGAGTATACTCATTAATCATCCTCCCAGAGTCGAATTTACAAAACCCTGAACCCTTTACTTTGATTTGTATTGGAGGACTTTGGCTAATCAGACCAACCCTTAATTTCAAAGACAATGAATTGGCAGTCTGAGAGGAGTGAGAAGCAGAATAGGATCTTGGTACCGACGAAACAGCCTTTGCATTCGTTGAAACTGATTTGTCATCCTCTATGACCTGTCCACCCTCTAGAAAGAGTTGCATAAGTTTATTTCTTGCTGCTGTTTGATGGAAGCCATTGAATGAGATTAGAAGGATATTAACGATTGCCACGATTAGCCCACAAGCTAGTATGGCTTGAGAAAAATAGAAAAGATTATGAGCTTGCAGTTTCACAGAAGATTTAAAATTAAAACCTTAGTGATTTGCCCTAATTTGCGCATTTTAAATAAATGAATAAGATTATATTTACAGTTTAAAGCGCAACTGTCAATCTTTTTGAAAGCTTGATTGCAAGAACCATAAATCAAGCATTGAATAAGGTCTGACGATTGTCTCAAGAATTCCATAAGCTTTAGAATCAGAGAAATGCACTCCTTTTTCAATAGTATTATAATTTAACAGTAAGTCAACTCTTTGCCTTTGCGACTGATTGCAAAATATAGTGATTTTAGAGATGGTTTCAGATTAAAATCAGAATGCATAGTTTCGAAAAGGCATCTGATAAAACTGATGCTTTATCAGATCCATTCAATATTTACAATAGAACGGAAGTTTGACAGCTTCGTCGAGCATCTAGCCTCGCCTCCCTCAAGGAAATAAAGCATAGCCGTAATATAATGACTTTTGATTACGGACCAATGCCTATATCTTAAATTTATAAATTACGCAATATTATAGTACTTATCATGAATGTAATTCTATGCATATCATCCATCTAATTGGATTTAGAGTAATTTATAAGGTTCCCTATTGTTAGTATCTTTAAATAATATCCTTGCAAAGAAATGATTTACTTATGTAGTGCTTGCCTTGTAAGCCCTTTTATTTGTGAAAGCCTGTTGGAGGCCTTAGTCACAGCTTTTAACTTGATCTAAAGACCAAGCTGCATAAATTAAGCCAGATCGAAATTGAATATTTACAGATATTTCTGGGGTTAGTGAGACGTGCTTAAACCAATCATTCAGCAAATGCTCAGAACCATGGTGATCAACGATGAGGCCAATGGTCATCGATGCGCCGCCAACGCCTTCACAAGCGTGTCAGTAGGCATCTATGGGGAATTTGCCGCAACACCCCTTGAATAGCCTCCCTAGAGGCTCCCAGGGCCAATCTTGCTTAATGGCTATGAGGTGTTGCAGGGAGGTCGCAAGCGCAGCTAAAGCAACAAAAGCCAATAATGCGTCTTGATCCGATGTGACCAAGCTTCACCAAAGATTCCTTGGCAAACAGTGTCAGAAAGATCGCATTGCCTTGCAGATCAATTGCTATCACTGGCTTTATCGAGCTACAGCACCTCTGTTTGAGCATAGGAGTCTGCCAAAGTAGTGGCACATTTTTCTTCGAGATGGTTGACGGATGACGGGGGGCAGGCGTTAAAGGTCAATCAGATATGCCTCCTCAATGGATTGGGAGTTCACAGAAGACGCCGCCTTCCTTGCTCTTTGCGATGCCTTTCGCGAAAGTGGTGAATCGTCGGCTATCGAGTTCCTCGCTAATGGGGAAGGTGCTTTTCACTTCCATGAACTGACTCAAAACGCTGCAGGCGAAGGACTTGACCTCAGCGACTCAGGTTCTCTAGACGATTTTCAACAGGAAGTGATCGATACAATGGAGGCGCTTTGCCAGGATTAGACCAGGCAAAAAGCTCGCTTCTCATGGGATATATGATTGTCCTGAAATCAAAAGCAGGATTCTTTTTTCAAATTGCTGAATAAAGGCTTTGCAGTTTAGGCACTGAAATATCTAGCCTTGCTGTGAAGAGTAACCAGAGCCGTTGTGCTCTGCTCAGGGTGTAGCTGATCATTTGGATCCATTGTCAAACCGATTAAGTCGGCTTTTAACCAATTCAATTGTTGGCGAGAATCGCCAACGTTTGGGCAGGCAGGGTAGCCGAATGAAAAGCGACTGCCTCTGTAGCGCTGTGCAAGTACATCTTGCAAAGTTTTAGGCTCGTCTGATTTAAATCCACACTCACAACGTATTCGTGAATGCGTCCATTCGGCGAGAGCCTCAGCCAGTTGAACTGCAAGTCCATGAAAAAAGAGATAGTCAGTATATGCATCTGATTCAAATAACTTCTGCGCAAAAATACTCGCATTCTCGCCCATTGTTACAGCTTGCATAGGTAAAATATCCTTAGGCAAGCCGCCTTCAAGGTCTCTATAGAAATCAGCAATACAATATCTATTACCACCTTTTTGGCGTGGAAGATTAAACTTGCCAAGCAGACTTTGGCCTTGACTATTGAAAACTAAAAGATCATTATCTTTCCGACCACAAGGGAAATACCCATATGCAACTCCAGGATGTAAAAGAGACTCGTTACGAATTCTATGGAGCCAATGTTGCAATATTGGTTCTATTTCATCATTAATATACTGATCATATTGCTCACGAGATTGATCCTTTCTCTTGCGTATTTGCCATTGCCCTGAAAATAAAGCGTTTCGGTCTAGATATTGAATGATCTCGTCAAGAGGAATTTTGTCTATTTTTAGATGTTTTGAACCAAGGAATGGAGGAGTGACTGCGTCTTCTTGGCTGACTTTTTCAGAACGATTAGTATTAACTGCTAAATTAATATCTTGGATGTTCTTTTGGTTTTCCTCTTGAGGATCTTCGTCATTGCTTGAGTGAGGTGAATCAGATTCAGTAGATTGCCCTCCTAGAGTCAACCCATCAGGAGTGCCGTCAAGAAAACCTCTACAATCATCCCAACGATCATTAGAAAGTGCCTTGACATAGGCGTCCATAAACCTTAGATCTGTAAATGCATCCTTGCCATAAATAAGCTTCCCTTTATAGACTTCGCTGCAATCGTGGTTTACAAATCTAGGGGTCAGAGCTGCACCACCTAATATCACTGGAACGGTAATACCAGAATCATTAAATTCCTGAAGATTGCTCTTCATGAATGCTGTTGATTTTACCAGTAGTCCACTCATGGCAATACAATCTGCCTGGTGTGTCATTTGAGCATTTATAATTGAAGCCGCGTCCTGTTTAATCCCTAAGTTAATCACCTCATAGCCATTATTTGTTAAAATAATATCAACTAGATTCTTGCCAATATCATGTACATCGCCTTTTACTGTAGCAATTAGGAATTTTGCTTTCGATGAGTTGTCACCTGCTGATTTTTCCATATACGGTTCAAGGTAAGCAACGGCTGCCTTCATCGTTTGAGCTGATTGAAGAACAAAAGGGAGTTGCATTTTTCCTGAACCGAAAAGCTCTCCAACAACCTTCATTCCATCCAGAAGAAATGTATTGACAAGTTGTAGAGGCTTGTACGATTCCAAACCTTCATCGAGGGCTTCATTCAGGCCAATTCTCTCTCCATCAATAATGTGTTGCTTGAGTCGATCTTCAACAGGTAAATCAGCCAATGAAGGCCCTGAAGCACGCGCTTCCTTAGTGCTAACCCCTTCAAATAGACTCGTTAGCTCTGTTAAAGGATCGTAGGTACAGATCTCATTTTCAAAACGTCTATGGTCATTTATTAAGTCACGACATATCTTTTGTTGTTCATCACTTACTTTGTTGAGAGGTAAAATTTTTGCTGGTGAAACTATAGCTGCATCCATTCCAGCATTAGTACAGTCATGAAGAAATACCGAGTTTAGAGTAATTCTGGCAGCTGCAGATAATCCGAAGCTGACATTAGAGACACCTAGAACAACATGTACTGCCTCTAGCTCTTCTCGAATGACTCGTATTGCTTCTATTGTCTCAAGGCCATTTCGCCTATCCTCTTCGATACCAGTTGAAATTGGCAGAGCAAGTGGATCATAGAATATTTCATGAGCAGGTATGCCATATTCAGTTGCATCACGATAAGCTCGTTTTGCAATCGCGACCTTTTGCATCGCTGTTCTTGCCATACCATTCTCATCGATGGTGCCAATGACTAATCCAGCACCATATTTTTTCGCTAGATCTAAAACCTTGAAGAAACGTTCCTCTCCATCCTCGTAGTTTGTGGAATTAAGTATACATTTACCACCTGCAACCTTTAGCCCTGCCTCCATTTTCTGCCATTCTGTTGAATCGAGCATCAATGGAAGATTAATGTTAGTTACGAGTCGGCTAACAAGTTGATTCATATCTTTCTCACCATCACGCCCAACGTAGTCGACATTAACATCAAGAACATGAGCATTCTCTTTAAGCTGCCCTCGTGCAAGACCAACAAGACCATCCCAGTCTTCACTATTCAATAGCTCTCTAACTTTCTTTGAACCACTTGCATTTAGACGTTCACCAATGATCAAAAATGAATTGTCTTGGTGATAGGGAGTAATTCCATAAATTGAAGCAGCTGATGGTTCATACCCGAAGAGTTGGCGTTGCTGTTCGTTTTCACCTTGTCGACATGGCCTTTGAGCAGCACGCATCTCTTTTGCAAGTTCTGCTAATGCAGAAGTGTGTTCTGGAGTTGTACCGCAGCATCCCCCTATGACTTGAACACCAAGATCCTCAACAAAATGCATGAGTTGCATTTTTAGTTCCAGTGGCTTTAATCTGTAATGAGCAACCCCGCCAATATTTTCTGGTAGACCTGCATTGGGGATGCAACTAATTGTAAAAGGTGAGTGTTCTGACAGATAGCGTATATGTTCCTTCATTTGTTCAGGACCAGTAGCACAATTAAGACCAAGAATATCTATAGGGAATGGTTCTAGAATTGTCACAACAGAAGCGATGTCTGACCCCAAAAGCATCGTTCCTGTGGTTTCCATTGTCACTGAAACCATGATAGGGCGACGTTCATTAGCTTTTAAGAATGCACATTCTATTCCTTGCAAAGCGGCCTTGATTTGTAGGACGTCCTGGCAAGTCTCAACAATAAAAAGGTCAACGTCTCCTGCTAATAGTCCCTCTGCTTGTTCTTGGAAGGAGTCACGCATCGTGTCAAATGCGATGTGTCCAAGTGTGGGCAACTTTGTTGTTGGTCCGATGGATCCTGCGACAAAACGAGGTTGATCTTTTGTGCTGTATTGAACTGCCATTGATTTTGCTAACTGTGCAGCTTGTCTATTCAGTTCAAATGCCTGGTCTTCTAACCCATATTCCGCAAGAACAATGGAAGCAGCACCAAAGGAATTTGTCTCAATGACATCGCAACCTGATTCAAGGAATTGGCGATGCACCTCCTTCACTGCGTCTGGTCGAGTAACGACAAGATTCTCATTACATCCTTCTAGTAATGCACCACCAAAATCATCAGCACTCAGATTCTGTTTTTGCAGGGATGTACCCGTGGCACCATCAAATACAAGAACAGGTCGTTCTGACGAGTGGAGGCGTGCCAAAAAAGCTGATTCTGGTCTGGTGATATCCAATGGTCCTGCTGTCATCCTGTCTCTCATGCTTTGATGCGATCCTAGATAGCCCCTTACTGATAGATCGGTTGCTCTTCTCAAGAATCAGTCATTAGTCATACAAATACGTGTTATCCAGTGCTCATAATCCTTATCACGTCCTTGAGTTATTTCGATTAGACGGTCTCGAAGAGCATTCATAATCGGTCGTTCTGTAGCCAATATGGTTGATTCAATCTGACGTATTGGCGTGATTTTTGCAGCTGTTCCGGTAAGGAACACCTCATCAGCAATAAATAGTTCCGTTTTGTCCACAGGGCGTTCAAGCACAGATAGGCCCATCACCCGTGCCAGTTCAAGGACACTGGCTCGCGTGATCCCTTCCAAAATGTCTTGATCAACACCGGGGGTAATCAACTGACCATCCCTGACCAGGAATAGGTTCATGCCACTTGCTTCACTGATCTTGCCTCTGCTATTGAGCAACAATGCTTCATCGAATCCACTTAAGACCGCTTCCGTTTTCGCGAGAGAGCTTGTGATGTAAGCACCACTGATCTTGCCTCGTAGCGGCAGTGAGCGATCCTCTTGGCGCGTAAAGCTACTGATCCGGCAGCTCACGCCTTCTGGAGATAGGTAGTCGCCAAGTTCTAGACCATAGATAAGGAAGTCAGTTTCAATATTGTGGAGTCGAGGCGCAATGCCTAGATCACTCGTGTAGACGAAAGGTCGTAGATAAATGGGAGTGGTTGGTCGATTCGCCTGCAACATTGCTTCAAGCGCTGAGAGAATTCTTGTCTCGCTGAGTTCCGTCAGCAACAATCGAGCACTTTGACTGAGTCTTTTGGCATGACGGTCTGCCCTAAAGAGCAACATGGTGTTGCTGTTTTGGGGATCAGGTATGGCACGCATGCCTCCGAAAGCGCCTGTGCCGTAGTGCAAAGCATGTGTGGCAACAGAAATCTTGGCCTCTTCGAATGGAACACAAGCTCCCTGGAACCAGGCATAAGGCAGGAACTGATGCATTACTTGGATAGGGCCCTAATGGCCAAATCTTCTCATTACCTCGTCTCATACGTGGCATTTTCCATCAAAGAATGAGCCAATGCATCGTTTAGCAAGCCTGCCAGGTGAAGGACCAGCCGAGGAGGTGCTCCTCGTTGAACAACCACAGGCACAAATCCTTCTACTGACAAGTGCGAGAACAGATATTTCTACTCTTGCCTCTGTTCTTGAAGTTCCATCACAGCAGGCATGGAAGGGTCGTATTCGCGCGCTACCCCTCGCCGCTCTTTCCCATCCAGCTCAGGTTGATCACTATCTCGCTACGACGGCAGCTAAAGCCCAGCTCATCGTTGTTCGCCTTCTTGGTGGTCGGGGTCACTGGAGCTATGGGCTTGAACAACTTGGGATTTGGCAACAACGAGCCTCGCCTCGTCAATTGCTGATTCTTTCTGGCACTACTGATTTGGATGTTGAGCTTCATTCCCTCGGAAGCCACCCCATCCCATTGGCTGATCGGCTCGCAGAGCTGATGCGTGAAGGTGGTGTGGACAACATGGTGATGTTTCTGCGAGTCATTGAGCAACTTCTCGTAGGCACTCCCATCGATCTTGATCAGATCGTGTTGAAGGCGATGGTTGACCCTTCACCTTGGGATTGGCGACATGAAGATGGGCCCAAGGTGGGAGTTGTGCTGTATCGCGCCCTTTCTCAGGCTGGAGATCTTGCCTTTCCAAAAGCCCTTAATACGCAACTTCGTGCACAAGGGTTAGTCCCGCGTGCTCTCTGGGTCAGCAGCCTTAGAGATCCTGCCGTTCAGCAAGGCGTAAAACACCTGCTTAAGCAACAGAACGTCGCTGCAGTGATGACGACCACCTCGTTTGCATCAGTGCAGTTTCAAGAAGCTGGGCTTGGTTCAGATCTATGGGAAACCTTGGATGTACCGGTTGTGCAAGTACTCAGCAGCGGTCGCACCCGCAATGAATGGATCAACAGCAGTAGAGGGTTAGACCCTCTAGATCTTTCATTGCAAGTCGTTCTGCCAGAACTAGATGGCCGGATCACGTCTCGGCCTGGTGCTTTTCGTTCAACTGTGCAGGCGAATGCCTCACTCGCAACAGCTGTACAGGTCATGGAGCCTGATGATGACGGACTGGCATGGGCGGTCAGTCATGTAAAGGCGTGGATCAAGCTTCAACAATCTCAGCCAAACCAACGACGCATCAGCCTTGTTCTGGCCAATTACCCCGTCCGTGATGGGCGACTGGCTAATGGAGTAGGGCTGGATACTCCTGCAAGCACAGCGTCCATTTTGGGATGGTTACAAGAGAGCGGACATGACCTCGGTTGCAATCCGATTCCTGCCGATGGCCAGGAATTGATGAAATATCTACTCAGATCGCGAACCAATGATCCAGAAAGTCAAAACCGACAACCACTGTCATATCTCTCACTTTCACAGTATTTGAAGTGGTGGAAAACCTTACCAGTAGAAGCATGCGAGCCGATTATTAAACGTTGGGGGGTACCTGAACAAGCTGAGGATCTCGAAGCCGATGGTTTTGCTATTCATGGCATGCTTTTTGGCCAGGTCGTGGTATTGATTCAGCCGAGTCGTGGCTACGACAGCAATGAAATTACTGACCTTCATTCACCTGATCTACCACCTCCTCATCGATATCTCGCTCAATATCTTTGGATGCGAGAGGTACATGCAACCAATCTGTTGATTCACGTTGGCAAACATGGAAGTGCCGAATGGTTGCCAGGTAAAGGTGTCGGTCTTAGTCAATCCTGCTATCCAAATCTTGCTCTTGGAGCAGTACCACATGCTTATCCCTTCATTGTTAATGACCCTGGAGAGGGATCTCAAGCCAAGCGTCGTGGAGCTGCTGTGATTATTGATCACCTCACCCCACCCCTTGGTCGAGCCGGGCTTCATGGAGACTTACTTAGGCTTGAGTCTTTGTTGGATGAATATGTCGAGGCTACACAGCTGGGTGCGAAACGAGTACCAAAACTAGAGGAAGAATTGTTGAATCTTTTGCGCTTAAATAATTTTCCTGGGCTTCCCGAAGTCTTCGATAAATCAGAAAGTTGCCGTGATTTACTGATCACAAGTTTTGAACAAGCTGAGGCCTATCTTTGTGAACTTAAGGAGTCTCAAATTCGCACAGGGTTGCATCGCTTTGGTCAAGCACCATCTGATAAGAGTGCTATTGAACTTCTTCTAGCAATAGCACGGTCACCTTCTTCGGATCAGCCAGGACTAACACAAGCCATCGCAAGGCGACTCGAATTGAACTTTGATCCCTGGTGTGATGAAGAAGGTGAGTTACTTTCTAACCATGACAGTAAAG
The DNA here is from genome assembly GCF_047304785.1 of Prochlorococcus sp. MIT 1327. Taxonomy (NCBI): domain Bacteria; kingdom Bacillati; phylum Cyanobacteriota; class Cyanophyceae; order Synechococcales; family Prochlorococcaceae; genus Prochlorococcus; species Prochlorococcus sp. MIT 1327. The sequence goes on along the minus strand of NZ_CP138972.1, from coordinate 1,529,816 downwards.
TTTTAATCAGCTTTGGCCTTGATAAGGCTCGAAGAAAAGGCGATGCAGTTGCCTGGATAGAAGAACAAGCTTTGATATTTTTAAATGTTCTTCTAGGCAAAAAGCAGATTGAAAAGAGGAAGGGCAATGATGAAAACTTACTTGTAAAGCCACTACGAGATTGGCTCAAGTCTGCTAAAAGTGACCCCTTAATTTCACGAATCGAATATGATCTCTGGCCTCGCCTTAACACTAGCCCGAGGAAAGAATATGAAGCACTCCTAAAAGCTGTTTCTGGACGCCGTATAGCAAGTGGCCCTTCTGGAGCACCAACTCGTGGCCGCCCGGAAGTTCTTCCTACTGGCCGAAATTTTTATTCAGTGGATCTGCGTGGACTACCTACAGAAGCAGCTTGGGACCTGGGGCGGCGAAGTGCTGAACAGTTGTTGGACTTACATCTACTTGAGCATGGTGAGTCACTAACTCATCTTGCTCTTTCTGTATGGGGAACAGCAACCATGCGAAATGGCGGCGAGGACATTGCGCAACTGCTGGCATTGATCGGTGTTCGACCTGTTTGGGATGGTCCCAGTAGGCGAATGATTGATCTAGAGGTGATCCCCTTAAGCCTTCTTGGACGTCCAAGGGTTGATGTGGTCCTAAGGATCTCAGGTCTCTTTCGTGACGCATTTCCCCAACTTGTGAGTTGGGTGCATCAGGCTCAAAAACTCATCTCAAATCTACAAGAAGATGAAAAATTTAATCCCTTGGCCGCAACCACGCGCAAGCACGGACCCCAAGGCAGAATCTATGGCTCTGCTCCAGGGGCATATGGCGCGGGGCTTCAAGCATTAATTGACTCTGGCTCTTGGGAGGATCGTTCCGATCTTGGCGAGGCCTATTTGAGCTGGAGCCAATGGCGATATGACGGTGCATCTAATCCAAGCCTTGATCGAGAGGGTCTTGAGCGCAGCTTGCAGGATGTGCAGGTCGTGCTTCACAACCAAGACAATCGCGAGCATGATCTCCTCGATTCAGATGATTACTACCAATTTCACGGTGGATTAGCAACTGCTGTAGAAGTGATCTCAGGTCAACGTCCTGAACTTTGGTTCGGAGATCATTCTCGACGGGAGCGTCCAAGGCTAAGTCGACTTGAACGGGAAATCGACAAAGTTGTACGTAGCCGATTGTTGAATCCACGTTGGATCGATGGTATGAAACAACATGGATACAAGGGAGCTTTTGAAATGGGCGCAAGTTTGGATTATCTTTTCGCTTATGATGCAACGACTGATCGTATTCCAGATTGGTGTTATAGCGCTCTATGTGAGCAATGGCTAGAAGAAAAAGATATTCAACGTTTCCTCCATGACAATAATCCATGGGTTCTTAGAGATATGGCCGAACGCTTATTGGAAGCCGCAAACCGTGGCATGTGGGAGTCAGCATCGCTCGACAAGATAGCAATACTGAAACAACTTGTTTATACCAGTGAGGCTCAGATTGAATCAAAGCCAGATGACTTTTTGCCGGTTAAATGATCCCCTGAATAATAATAATACTGTTTTTTCTCTAAACATTGTATTCGCTGCAAATCCCACTTGACTTTTTAAACTTAAGGGTCAATATTGATAGCAGTGAGAACAATTTATCAAAGGAGAAATTGATGAGTAAATACCTTGAGGCTTATTGTTTCCTCGCTAGTCGGCTCACCGCTAAGGCTGTAATCATTTCAAGCTCTGGATAAGTAATGCATCCAGTTGAAAAGGTTTAAGAAACTCATCATGTAACTAAATGATTTATAAAGTAAGGCCTGATATCCATTGGAAAATGAAAGCCTATCTTTTGATTCCATCGACTAACTATTGAGATTTATTAATAACAAAGGCCATGATTTTTTTGATGTTGGCAGGGGTTAGTAATGCCAAGCTAAAGCCATCAAGTAAAACCTACTTGTACCCTTATTTGTAATCATGTTTCAGTGATTCTATTTATTACAAGTTCTTATCCGAAGCATGCAAAAAGACCATTGATCGATCAATATTTCCAAGCATAATCTGAAAACTATAGTCATGTTAATGAGCTAGATGGGATTTAGCGTCCGCTGAGGTCAAATCCATGAGTATCAGTGCCACATGTACGCATTAGCCCAAGACCCTTCAACTGATCATCAATTGCTTCACATATGAATGGTGTTGGATGCCAATTAGTCTTAAAGTCATAGTCATACCATGCCTCACCAGCATCGAAGCCAAGTTCAGCGGCTGCATCTATAAGAAGTTCATGCCGCAAGCGGTATCGAGCTGGATGGGCTAGCACTGCCAATCCTCCGGCCTCATGAATCGCCTCTTTTACAGCTTTAGCCTGTAATGATCCCCCGGTTGCAGAGTTGTTTTGGCAATAGGTATGAAGAGCACGATGCCCAACCTCAAAGCCAAGAGCCAGGACATGGACAAGACAACCTTTCAACAAGCAACTGATTTCTAAACCACTCCAAAGTCTTGGAACTGGTAATCCTTGATTACTTCGCCTAGCAAGCCATTCCGTCATGGGATGATAGGCCTGAGTGCTGTGGTGATCTGTGATTGCTATATGTTGCAAACCTCTTTGGCTTGCTTGGGCAATTAAAAGCTCAGGCTCAAGGCTGCCATCACTGCAAATAGTATGACAGTGAAAATTCATAATATTTGGACAACTCTCAGAACTAACACCCAAGAGTATTTCACTTAGAGGATGAGAAACATTAGCCATTATTTAGCGGGCTTTCCAATTGTCGACTAAGTCTTAATCGTCTCCATCGTGCATAAAACTGAATTGAAGCGGCCATAAACAGTACAAGGCCAACGATCAACCAAGTAGCTGCACCTGTTGGAAACTGGTTTTTGAAGACAACCAGCATCACTACTAACACTAAGAATAAAGTTGGAAGTTCATTTAGGGCACGAAGCTGACGGCCGCTCCAGCTGCATTCCCCGCGATTCAACTGACCCATCAGCCGATAACAGAAAATGTGGTAAGCGATTAGCCCAGCCACCAAAGCAAGCTTTGCTTGCATCCAAGCTTGATTAAGCCAACTCGGTTGGGTGATAAGCAATCCAACAGCCATGGAAACGGCAAGAATCATCCCTGGAGTGGTGATTATATTTGCCAATCGACGCTCCATTAGCGTGTATTGCGCTTCAAATGCTTTTTTGACAGTTGGTTCCAAGTCAGCGGCTTCCACGTGATAGATAAACAAGCGCACAAGATAAAAAAGGCCGGCGAACCAAACCACAACCCCAACAATGTGGAGGGTTTTAAACCACAGGTATGCCTCGGGCGGAAAAGTCATGGATAACAATTAGCAATCTGCTGAGATGAACAAGTAGTGAGAGTTAAAAAAAGTGATCCGTCTTGATCAGGCAACCTCCTCCAACGCCATATCGGCTTCAGGGTGGAAATAGGTCCAAACCTGTAAGGCAAGTGCTGGTCCAAGCCCTGGTGCCTGACTAATTTGCTGGACGCTAGCCAACTGAATAGCATCAATGGATTGAAAGTGGGCAAGAAGGTCACGGACACGCCTAGGCCCAAGTCCAGGGATGTCTGTAAGCCGCGATCGGTTCATTCTTACCCCTCTTTGTTGGCGGTGATAACTCACTGCAAAGCGATGTGCTTCATCGCGAAGCCGCCTTAAAAGGACTACACCCAACTGATCAGGATCAGAATCCAATGGTTTGCTTTGTCCAGGTACAAAGATCTGTTCATGCTTCTTAGCCAATGAACAAACGACGAGATCCTCATGAAGGTCAAGCTCTCGTAAAGCTTCCATGGCTGATGAAAGCTGCCCCTTACCGCCATCAATCATCACCACATCAGGCCAATCATTGAGACCATCTGTCTGCAAGGTACTGCCACTGCAACGCTGCAGGTTTTCAAAATTGGATCCTTCTTGCTTCACCCTTGCCCAACGACGAAAGCGACGGCGCATAATCTCAGCCATCGCCATGAAGTCATCGCTATGGCCAGATTTGATACTGCTACTTTTAATTTTATACTTTCGGTAATGCTGTTTAGCGGGAAGCCCATCGATAAATACAACCTGTGATGCAACAGCATCACTTCCTTGGATATGACTAATATCATATCCTTCGATTCTTCTTGGTTGTGTCGTGAGTTCAAGCAACTGGGCTAGATCCTCTGTTGCCAATTCCTGTTGCTGCTGCCCACTCTTCGCACGCGATAGTTCAAATACTGCATTGCGTTCAACAAGTTCTATCAACTCTGCTTTCGCTTGGCGTTGAGGACAACTGATTTGAACACGCCGACCTCGGTGCTCACTGAGCCAATCAACTAGCAATTCTTGCTGAGGTAATGAGTATTGAACAAGAACTTCTGGCGGCACCTCTACAGCATCTACTTGACTGTAATGTTCTTCGATAACTCGCTGGAGTACACTTCCAAGAGTTTGATCGACTGCATCAGCAGTAAAGCCAAGACGATTAACAAGTTTACCTGCACGCATCTGGAAAAGCTGAACTGCAGCAACCCTATGATCACTTGCAATGGCTAGTACATCTCGGCTTACGCTTGAATCTGGCAAGCTCATCTTCTGTCCTTCTGTAAGTTGTTCTAACCCTTTAATCTGATCCCTTATATTAGCGGCTGACTCATAGTCCATTCGATCTGAATAGCGTTCCATTTGCTTCTCAAGCAAAATCTTAAGCTCTTGATTCCTGCCCTGGAAGACCATCGCAACTTTGCGAAGAACTTGATGATAATCCTGTGGTGTTATCTTCTGCTGGCATACGCCAGGGCAACGTCCAATTGAATAGTTAAGGCAGGTTCGATCCTGGTGCAGTGGCCGTGGTCGTTGTCTCAGCGGGAACGAACGTTTGACTAGAAATAAGGTTCTACGTAATAGTCCTACATCTACATATGGACCATAGAAGCGATCATTCTTATTTCGGAAACGTCGCCTTCTTGTGATAAAGATACGTGGGTATTCCTCGCTCCATGTTATGCAAAGATATGGATATTTCTTGTCATCTTTTAACAACACATTGAAATGTGGTTGTTGATTTTTGATCAGGTTAGATTCCAGGACTAAGGATTCAGCCTCGCTATCAGTAACGATAAATTCAATCTCAGCAATTTGTCGCACCATCAATCGAATACGCGGCCCATGATCACTGCCACTTCGGAAATAACTTCTGACTCGATTTCGCAAACATTTTGATTTTCCCACATATAACAACCTGTCTTCTACATCACGCATGAGATAACAACCAGGTTCAGCTGGAATCTCCTTAAGCCTTTGCTCAAGTCTATTTTCATCCTTTAGAAGGATGGTGCGCTGAGAAGCGTTGCTCAAATTATTTTCAACCGCCGTATGACCAACCCGTTGAAGCGAGGTTAAGCGCATCCCCATCCTGATTTAGATGGGCTGATTTCACTTCTCCGACGAACACAGTGTGATCACCATGGACGACCTGGCCCACAAGTTCACACTCAACCCCTCCAATAGCATCCTCTAGTAGGGGTAGACCCAATTCGCCATAACGAAAGGGGGCTGACTCAAAGCGCCCTCCCATCGCCGACTGAGGCTTGAAGAAAACTGCCGCAAGTTCTTTCTGATCAGCCCGAAGCACATTGAGCGAGAAATGCTTCGTTCGCTCAATGATTCCATGACTGCTTCCCTCTGACCGAACTGCCATAACAACAAGGGGAGGTTCGAACGATCCTTGGGTCACCCAACTTGCTGTAAAGCCGTTGATTTCATCACCTTCGCGGACTCCACAAATAAAAAGACCATGGGGGATTTTGCGAAGCAAAACCTTTTTCGCTTCTAGATCCAGTGCCATTGAGCATCTCATCAGATTTACCAACTCTAAGCAGCACCTCTCTGCATAGGATCCAGAAGTGGTTTGATTGGATCATGAGGGCCCTTTACCCAGGCAGCTTTGACCCTTTAACGCTTGGTCATCTGGATTTGATTGAGCGCGGCTGCGCACTCTTCGGCGAGGTTGTGGTAGCGGTTTTGAGCAACCCTGCCAAAACGTCAACATTCACCTTGCAACAGAGGTTTAACCAGATTCATGTGGCTACAGCACATTGCAAGGGTGTAAGCGTGATCTGCTTTGAAGGCCTCACAGTGAGCTGTGCTCGTCACAATCAGGTTGATCTGATCCTGCGTGGTCTTCGGGCGATGAGTGATTTTGAGTATGAGCTCCAAATTGCTCATACAAACCGCTCCCTGGCTCCTGATTTTGAGACAATCTTCCTTGCGACTGCAGCTCATCACAGCTTTCTCAGTAGTTCTATGGTGAAGGAAGTCGCCCGTTTTGGTGGCAATATTGATCACATGGTGCCTGAGGTGGTGGCACAAGACCTCCACAGGTTATTTAATTGAGCTTTAAAACTAAAACTGTGATGAGCGAGCCTAGGTTCACCGTTCTCGAACAGCTCGACCAACTCGAAGAGATAGTTCTGGAAGGCAGCCGTATCCCCTTTAGTGGCGCTCGCCTAGTGAATGAACAGGAAGCGATCGAAGTGCTTGATGCCGTTCGAGAGACCCTCCCTGGGCAAGTGAACCAGGCCGATCAGTTGCTCCAAAAACGTGATGATTTCATCACAACTGCGCGAAAACAAGCCGAAGAGATCGTTCACCAGGCCAATCAACAGCGCGAGCAATTGGTCAATGCAGCTTCCATTCGTCAAGAAGCGGAAAAACAGGTAGCCGAGCTTCGTGATCAGAGCCGCCAACAATGCGAACAGCTGCTACAAGCAACCAGGCAGCAATCTGTTCAGCTGGAACATGAGATGCAGTCGAAACTTGTTCAGCTTGAGCAGCAGTTCTCTAGCCGTCGACAGCAACTTGAGCAGGAGGCCCTGGAGCGTCGACAACAACTGGATCGTGAAGCCATAGATATCAAGAGGCAGCTGACCGAACAGCACGAACGCAACCGTCAACAAGCAATTCAAGAACTAGATCAGATCAGATCAGAGGGATCACGACTCCAGAAGGAAGCTCAGAACGAAGCTGAACGGCTACATAACGATGCACTTCAGTTCAGGCAGCAAACTCACCAGCAATGTGAGTCACTTATTCAGCGCAGTCGTCAAGAAGCTGCTGGTGTCCAGGACGGTGCAAACCGTTATGCCGAACAGACCCTTGGAGAACTTGAGCAGCGCCTCAAAGAAATCGCTCAAGTCATCATTGCTGGTCGCCAAGAGCTGGTGAAAATTCAAACTATTAGCAGTCATGACAGTCGCGGTTCAACTGACCAACACTCAGACAAGGCCGTGCCGATCAACCGGGGGCGTAGAGCTACTTCGAAGCTGAGAGCGATGAAGAACACGGGCTGAAGCGTTGGGTAGCCTTCAACAACAAGCCGATTGTTCTATTTGGTGAGCTGGCGCCATTAGCTATTGCACTCACGTAGCGTGGACCATCTTCTGTCTCAAGAATTCCTGAGATAGAACGCACTCCATTAAGAGTGCCTGTTTTTCCCCAGAATTTCCCTTCTAGTGAAGTACCTCTAAACAGTTTGCGCAACGTTCCACGCTGTCCGGCAATGGCCATTGAGGCTTGATAGTAGGGAGCAAGAGGGTGATGACCCATTCGCATCAACAAAGTCGCCAGAGTTTGGCTGCTCATTCGGTTGTTCCTTGAGAGCCCGCTGCCGTCGGCTATGCGTAGTCCTGTCAGAGGAAGATTTTGTTGTTGCATCCAGCGCATAGCCTCCCTGGAGGCAAGCCTCACATCCCAGCTTTTTGCCGCGTGTCGAAGCAGCACCTCTGCTGTGAAGTTATGGCTCTCCGCATTAGCAAGACTTACCAAGGCATGCATTGGTGCGGAATCTTCCTCATGAAGAAGAACGGACTGGGCAGAACTTGTCTTCACCTGGTCGTGGTTGACAAGACTTAAGTGAGCGCTGCCCCCCTGCCGATGTATTTCGCGCTCCAGCAAGCGTTGTAAACGACCAATTGGATTGGTCACAGCCACATCAAGGGCATTGCTTGTTAGTGCAAGACGGGTGATCGGTGCTCCATAGGCATAAATGCGGTCAGCTGGGTGCCAATCACTAGGCCACCAGCGTTGTTGAGGCTCCTCACGGATCAGTAATTGGAGATCGTCATGGGAACGAAAAGTGCGCGAACCACCCTGACCAAGAGCTGCCATCGCAAAGCGTTGTATCTCTGTGATACCTAGATCAGGATCTCCTTCACCACTGATTTCAAGTACCCCATCAGGGCGTCGTAAAAGTTGGGTGCGCAACTTGAAGTCAGGGCCGAGCTTATCGAGCGCAAAGGCAGTTGTAATCAACTTCTGATTGGAGGCTGGAACTTTGGCAATAGTTCCGTTGATGTCTGCAAGGAGCTGACCATGACGATCTAAGACGCTCACGCTCCATGCCGATGAGCCTTGGCCGAGTAAGGATTTGAAACTCCTTTGCAAGGAAGGGCAGAGTCGCCCAGATTGAAGAGAAGGCCAGCCCTGGACGGCAACTGGAGGGGGTGGTGAAAGAACAGTTGGTGCTGCACTCACATGTGAACCGATCAGGATTCCCCCAGCTCCAAGAATTCGGATCAACAATTGAGAATGGTTTCTCTTAGCGATCTTGGAACATGCAGGGAGAATCCTCATTGAACACTGACACCACTCACGGTTCCGTTGATTCGATAGCTGGATCCCTCTAGCTCAACTGGTGTGCCAATTTTGAGTTTTGTTCCAGCTAACACAACTCCCGTCTTGGAGACTGTGCCGTCACCTTCAAGTATGAAGCGAGCATCAAGAACACTATTGGCAGCCAAATTGGGATCCGTTGCGATGACGACAGAGCCGTCTGGCTGGACCGCCACGAGCTTGCTTCTGAGGTCTTCGATGCCCTTAAGTTTCAGTGAACCGGCAGGCTGATTGCGAATAACGATACTGGTGCTGCCCTGGGCCAATGCAGCTTCGATCAGTGCATTTGGCTCAGCTGTAGGCACGTTGCGAACATCGACAGACACCTTCACAGGCCTCATGACGCCTGTGGCCCTGGCCAATGAATGACTTAACTTCGGACTCCACAACACACCCCCCAGAGCGATGAGTGCCACGATTGCGGCAATCCCATCAATAGGGGTGAATTGTTTCAAAAGGGTTTGGCGACTCATAAAAACTCTTCAGAGCTGCACCATACGGAGACCGATCCGATTGATCAAGTCAACCATTGGTCTCTCAAGCGATGCAAACAATGAACTGATTACTGTTGTTTGCCTCATGTCCGCTTGATCTACTAAGTGCCAATAAGAGCAGCGTCGATGGCTTCAGCATCTGGACGCTGGTCGAAGGTCGTCGTCTCTCGATACCCATCAACATCAGCACGAAACAAGATCCATTCGCCTGGGTGCGAACGCATCAACGCACCAGACTCCAATGGTTCAAGCCAATAGGCCTTACGCCATAAAGATAAAAATCCTCGTCTTCGTTGTCTAGCAACGCCTCCAATTCCAACAGCACTATCTTCCAAACGGCCGTTCAGCATGACAACAGCCCCTGAATGTTTGTTGCAGAGGAGTTCAAACTGCTCGTAATCGCTGGGTTGTGGTGCAACAACCAAAAAGATACGATCATCATCTTTTCCATTCAGGTCACCGAGCAAATCATTGATTGAAGAGATCTGATTAGCAAGTTCAGGAGCATTGTGTTTAGCCAGTGCTGCACCACCCATATCAGGCCAAACAAGAACAATCTCAAACCCATCTTCTTGCAGATTCTGCATCAGGCGTAGAGCCACGGGCATCAATTTCAAGCCCTCAAACTTCAAGTTCACCTCCCATCGCCCCAGGGGTTGATCCTTTAAAGAGGTTTGTAGAGCCTCCAAAACCATGTTCTCGGCAGCGAGGAGGTCAGCGGGAAGAGTTTTTATCACAGGCTGGGGTGGATGATTTAAGGATTAGAAGTAAGGCTCATTCTGGCGATGCTGCTGCAATCATGGCCTGCTGCAGAAGATCAGGGATCTGATCCAACTGTGTTTCGTCTAACCATGAACCCAGAGAGAAACGTAATCCTGACTGAAGCCACTCAGGTTTGATCTGCATGGCCTGCAGGACAGCACTGTTTTTAGGTTGCCCTGCCATACAGGCACTACCGCTACTTGTTGCCACGCCAAGTCGTGAAAGTTCTCGCACAACAGCTCTACCAGAGATGGGCTGGTCATCTCCTGATCCCACAAGCATGGAAATATGGTGAGGCAAACGATTGATTGGATCGCCGGTGAAGTGAAGTCCAGGCAAGGTCTGCAGGTTGATTCTTAACGCGTCACGCATTCGTTGAACTTTCACCTGATCGGCCAGCTCAACATCAGCACACCCTGGACTGGATAGCTTCAAGTGTTCGAGGGCCATCGCCATCCCTGCTGCTAAGGCAACAGATTCAGTACCAGCCCGAAGCCCCTGTTCTTGGCCACCACCACCCTGCAAAGGTTGTAAAACATCTATCAATTCAGGTCTTAATAGAAGCAAACCAATTCCCTTAGGACCCTGAAACTTGTGTGCTGATGCGCTAAGTAAGTCTATTGGCAGATCAGCCCAATGCAGTAGTCCCTGACTAAGAACTTGAGTGGCATCAGTGTGAAAAACGATGCCCCTTTCCCTACAAGCTAAGCCAATCGTCTCAATCGGTTGAATGGTACCGACCTCACTTTGTCCCCAGATGATTGAGACCAATCGTGTTGGCGGAGCAAGCAACAGATCTAGATCCTCAAGTTTGACGCGACCTAGTGGATCAACAGGCCAGTAACACACCTCCCAGCCCTCACGCTTGAGGACCTGAGCTGCAGCAAAAACAGCAGGATGTTCTACCGCTGAAATCACTAGACGGCCCGACTGCATGGAACGAGCCATGCCCAAAAGGCCTAAATGAATAGATTCTGTAGCTCCCGAGGTCAAGACCAGCTCGGTTGAGCTAGCCATTAGGCATGAGGCAATCTTCTGACGACTGCGTTCAAGTAATTCAGCAGCGATCAGGCCTGGGCCATGAAGACTCGAGGGGTTACCCCAGGCACTCTCCTGAACTTCAAAGATGCGTTGAATCACCTCTGGTCGAGGCGGAGTCGTTGCACAAGCATCCAGATATATTTCAGATGGGCACGAACTAGAACTGTCCATCCTTTCCTAGACCGATGCGAGTGTGATGCCCAAATGCATCAAAAGCAGGAGCGATCAAGCTCTCTAACAAGATACTAGTTAAACAATCATTCACCGTTTTAAGGGAATCAACCTCAGGACTATTATCTTATCCAAGATGGGAGTCTCTATAAATTCAAGAGCTATAAATGTTTGTAGACTATTCGATGTCTTCAAATAATCTGATTATCTTGAGGCAAGACCTCAGCATGACTTGGTGAGAGAAGAGGTGTTAAAACCCCGTCAAAGATAGGTTCAGCGGGCCCCGTCATAAAAACAGAACCCCTACGTCCTGGCCAACTGATCTGTAATACACCACCTGGTAAAAGAACCTCCGCATGGTCATCAGAAAGACCTAGCAAACAAGCTGCTACAAGAGATGCACAGGCTCCTGTACCACAAGCCAGGGTTGGTCCCGACCCACGCTCCCAAACGCGAATTTCAAGTTGATTCGGGCTGTGTATCTTCAAGAAATGAACATTTGTCTTGGCTGGGAAGGCGTGATGTTTTTCAAGTCTTTGTCCCCAATTTTCAAACGCAATACTTTCAAGATCTTCAACAGGCACGATCACGTGGGGATTACCCATTCCTACTGCTGCAACATGTAATGATGTACCACCCAAGTGGCACTCGCCCTGGGGCAATCCAGCAGAACCGATTGTCAGAGTGGTAGGTATCGATTCTGGATCTAAGAATGGAGATCCCATATCGACGCAAATTTGTCCATCTTCCCGCAAAATTGGACAAATTATTCCTGCTAGGGTTTCTATGTTCCACCGCTGAACACACAAATCTCCTTCGATATCAGCTAAGAAACGTGTTAAGCAACGGATGCCATTGCCACACATCTCGGCCAGGCTGCCATCAGCATTGAAAATTTGCATTCTCAGATCACCATCAGCCCTAGGTGGTAAAGCAAGAATCAGCCCATCAGCTCCAATCCCGAAGTGTCGATCACAGATTTTTCGTACCCAGGCTGGATCAGGATTGATCACTTGTTGAGTCAGCTGATCCTCACGCCCATCAATCAGGAGGAAGTCGTTGCCGAGTCCCTGATATTTGCTGAACTGCAACATAACCAGCATGTAACGATCCCAATCCTATGGAGACCCCCCCTCTCAATCCCAGCCTTCCAGGGATTCGTCTGATTCAGAGTTGGGTTCGGGACGAGATCCCTCTCAGTCTTGAATTAGCTGATGGGCTCCGATTGGAAGGCCGCTTGCTTTGGCAGGACCCGGAATTCCTTGCCCTGGAACGGCCTGGAACGAGTCAACCTGTACTGATTAACCGTCGGGCTGTACTGATAATTCGCCCACTGGGCTAACTCAACTCCCTAGCGTCAACTTGTTATGGCACGATCGAAAGTTGGTGAAACTTGTACGTGACGGAGTCTTTCCCTTCAACGTCTGCCTCCAGCCAATCCTCAGCTCGATATGACCCTATTGAGCTTGAAACGCGTTGGCAAAAGGAGTGGTTACGACAAGGATTAGATCGAACGCCAGTCGCAGAAACTAACCAGAAACGCTTTTACGCCCTATCGATGTTCCCTTATCCATCGGGGAAACTGCACATGGGCCACGTACGCAATTACGTGATTACCGATGTGATTGCCAGGGTGCAGCGCATGCGAGGTGATGCGGTACTTCACCCAATGGGATGGGATGCCTTTGGCTTACCAGCTGAGAATGCAGCCATCGCCAGAAACGTAGATCCAGGTGATTGGACAGACCAAAATATTGCCCAAATGAGGGCCCAGCTTGATCGACTGGGTTTGTCGATTGACTGGGACCGGCAACAGGCGACTTGCCATCAGGACTATTACCGCTGGACCCAGTGGTTGTTCCTTGAACTTTTTGCGGGTGGATTGGCTTATCAGAAGGAAGCGACAGTCAACTGGGATCCCGTCGACAAAACTGTTCTGGCTAATGAACAAGTCGATGGCGAGGGTCGTTCATGGCGGTCAGGCGCTCTTGTGGAACAGCGACAACTCAAGCAATGGTTCCTGCGAATCACCGACTATGCCGATGCGTTAATTGATGACCTTGATGAATTGACTGGTTGGCCCGAGCGTGTCCGCACGATGCAAGCCAATTGGATTGGTCGCTCTCATGGTGCTGAGATCAAGTTCAGAGTCGTTGGTGTAGCCAACTCAATCATCACGGTCTTCACAACAAGGCCAGACACACTTCACGGAGCAAGTTATGTGGTTTTGGCACCTGAGCACCCTTTGGTGGAATCCCTAACAAGTCCGGAACAACGTCTTGCCGTTACTGCATTCTGTGACCTTATAAGCCAACTCAGCGTCAAGGATCGCACCGCTGAGGACCAACCAAAACGAGGGGTCCCGATCGGTGCACAGGTGATCAATCCAGTCAATGGTGAATCACTACCCGTTTGGATTGCCGATTACGTATTGGCTGACTATGGCTCAGGAGCCGTTATGGGAGTACCCGCTCATGATGAGCGGGATTTCATCTTTGCTCGCAGCTACGAACTACCGATACGCATTGTGGTTCAGATGCCAGATACAGACGAGCATCACAATGATGGACAAGCCTGGACCGGAGCCGGAGTACTTGTAAATTCCGGTGTCTTTGATGGTCTCTCCACAGAGGAAGCGAAGGCTGCGATTACAACCCATGGAGCCTCTGAGGGTTGGGCTCAAAGCAAAGTGCAATACCGTTTGCGCGATTGGCTCATTTCTCGTCAGCGCTACTGGGGTTGCCCGATCCCTATCATTCACTGTCCAAACTGCGGGATCGTTCCTGTTCCGCAAGAGGACCTACCTGTAACCCTTCCTAGGGACATAGATCTTTCAGGAAAAGGAGGGTCCCCCTTAGCGCAAGAACAGGATTGGGTTGAGGTCAAATGTCCTATTTGTGGTGAAAACGCTCACAGGGAAACAGACACGATGGACACCTTTATGTGTTCTTCATGGTATTACCTACGTTTTGCTGATCCACTCAATAGTCAACGTCCATTTGATAAAGCTATTGTTGATAAATGGTTGCCTGTTGATCAATATGTAGGTGGTATTGAACATGCAATCCTCCATCTCCTATATGCACGCTTTTTTACCAAAGCACTCCACGATAGAAATCTGATTGGCTTCAAAGAACCATTTAATCGATTACTTACTCAAGGCATGGTTCAAGGGCTCACCTACCGCAATGCTAAAAATGGCAGTTATATTTCTCCTGAGCTTGTTAGTGATGATAGTGATCCGAGGGACCCAGAGTCTGGAGACAGACTAGAGGTCCTGTTTGAAAAGATGTCTAAATCAAAATATAATGGTGTTGATCCTGCCGTTGTAATTGATCGATACGGTGCCGACACCGCTAGAATGTTCATACTTTTTAAAGCGCCCCCAGAGAAAGACCTGGAATGGGATGATGCAGATGTTGAAGGTCAATTTCGTTTTCTGCAACGACTTATTCGTCTGATTGATAGTTTTGCATGGCCTAAGACTGATGGTGACAATGCCTCCATCTCTTCGGCAAACTTGATCATAGATTCAGCTGATCTCAGTGAAGAAGAGATCAACATGAGAAGAGCTACTCACAAGGCGATAGAAGCAATAACTGAGGATTTAAGTGGTGACATTCAATTAAATACAGCCATCTCCGAACTCATGAAGCTATCCAACTCCTTGAGTGGAAAACTAGATAAGGTTCGTACTGAAGTGGCTGCAGAGGCTCTTTCAGTTTTAGTTCGATTAATGGCACCCTTTGCTCCTCACCTTGCAGAAGAGTTCTGGCTGAAGCTTCATGGGCATGGAAGCATCCATCAACAATCCTGGCCTGTAATCGACCCAAGCGCACTAGTACTCGAAACGATTGAGCTCGTCATTCAAGTCAAAGGGAAGGTACGTGGAAAAATCCAGGTTCCTGCTAACGCAGACAAAAAGACATTAGAAGAATTGGCCTTAAACAGTGACATCGCCGTCAAATGGTTAGAAGGTCAATCGCCTAGACGGATCATCATTGTGCCAGGCAAGTTGGTGAACCTAGTGCCATAGAAATGATCAGCCTTTACTGAAACGTAGTGAAGTCGGAATTCCCCAATCACCTTCAGCAACATAACCACGCTTATTCGCAGTTAGATGCCTCATGATCCAAAAGATGGCTTCTTCTGACCCATCTCCAATCACTTGATGGATCTCTCCAGCTGAACGTTCGACACCATCAGCAAGCAAGTCTTCAACTCGAGACTGCAAGTTAAGGATGGCAGCGGCTGCTTTCTTACCTGATTCAACTCCAGGCTGGTGATACGCATTAATATTGACAAGTTCACCATATAAACCAACTGCCCTCTCAAACAAAGCAACTAATGCGCCGAGTCGACGAGGATCAAATCGACGCATCGAAATAGTGAGGCTCTGACGACCTCCCTGGCTGAGCGCTGCGCGAGTGCCTTGCAGGAAGCCATCGAGAAAATCACCTGGATGCTCATTGTTGATCGCCGGTATGTTGTCAACATCCTCAAGCACCTCAATAAATGTGGCGAAGAAATTGTCAACACCATCGCGTAATTGCTGCACATAAGCATGCTGATCAGTTGAACCCTTGTTGCCATATACAGCAAGGCCTTGATGAACAACATTGCCATCCCGATCTAGACGCTTGCCTAGCGATTCCATTACCAGCTGTTGCAGGTAACGACTAAAGACCTCAAGGCGATCTCTATATGGAAGAACAACCATGTCACGACGCCCAAGCCCATCTCCTGCAACAAACCAAGCAGCGGCCATCAAAGCTGCTGGGTTGCTGTGCAGATCAGACACACGTGTGGCCTCATCCATTTGCGCAGCACCAGCAAGAAAAGCGCGGGTATCACAACCAATCAAAGCTGCCGGCAAAAGGCCAACAGCACTCGTGATGCTTGTTCTACCGCCAACCCAATCGAACATGTCAAAACGCTTAAGCCAGGATTCCTTCTGTGCAAGCTGATCTAACTGGCTATTGAGCATCGTCACGGCAACGGCCTGTCCAGCCCAACGACCTCCCATCGCTTCGAGGCGTTGACGAGCCTGCTCCATACCGAGGTGTGGTTCAGGAGTTGCACCAGATTTGCTGACCGTGACCACCAAAGTCGTGCTCAGGGCATCTCCAAGATTGCCAAGAACGCGACTCATGCCATCTGGATCCACATTGTCGAAAAAATGGAATCGCAATCCCTGCTCTGCATTCTGAAGAGCACGAATCATTAATAAAGGTCCTAGGCCACTGCCTCCAATCCCGATCCAAAGCACATCGGTGAACTTTTTGCCATTGGGGGCTTTGATGAGGCCATTGACCACATTGCAGCCAAAGGTCTCAATCAGGTCAATTTCCTTGGCAATGTGATCACAGACCTCTTGATCAGGCGCCAGCTGCGGCTGACGCAGCCAGTAGTGGCCAACCATCCGTTGTTCATCAGAATTAGCGATAGCTCCCTGTTCCAAAGCCTGCATGGCCTTGAAAGCCTGATCAAAGCGTGGCCCTAGCCGTTCAAAATCTTCTGCATTGATATGCATTCGGCTGATGTCCAGCCAAATTCCAAGATCGTTGTGATGCCAAAGCAAATTGTTAAAGCGCTGCCACTGAACCTGGGCATCGCTGGCGCTGAAATCCGGGAAACTCATCAGCTGATGCACGTCGCTCACAGCTCGAAACGATCCACGATCAAAATGCCTGCCCATTTTCTCAGACACTCAGGCTAACCTCGCGCGATGATCAAGACTCTTTTCGGACTCCTACAAACACTCAAAAGAGGTCTTCGACTAACCGACTTTGTAGTCCTGGCTTCGCTTTTCTTGGTTCTCATGACAGAGAATTATGGCCGGCAGGCAAGCCAGACACGTCAATCACCACCGCTGAATATTGCAACCGTTAATCACCTTGATCCAACCGATTTCACAGCAGAAGAGCTCAGATATCTTCAAAAACGTTTCGGGGTACATGGCCCTCAGACGCCTTTAGCTCAGTTGTTCACACGAGGAATTGATCACCTTCAGCCACTGCGAGCTCAGACAGTCAATCGACTGGATGAATTAAAACCTGTGATCGTGCGCGAGTCCAAGCGATACCGCGTCAACCCAATGCTGGTCACAGCGATCCTCTTCGATGAAATTCAGCATTCAAAACCAGGCGAAAACATCCCTTTTGTAGCTCATTCCGGTCTATTGAAGACCCATGGGCCAGCCCAACTAGGCATCTCTGAACTCATCCATCAAAAACGTTTGCCTCAGCATCCAACGGCAGAACAAATTTCAAGTGCACGTAATTTACTTCTCAATCCAGAATCTAATGTTGAGTTACTTGCAGGAAAGATAGCGCGTCTAAAGGATGACTTAGGCTTACCTTCTAATGCCTTAATCCAAGCTAGTCGCTCCTATAAACATGCCAAGGCGATCGCCACACTGGCTTATCTTCATAATGGCAAGCTTGACTATCCCGCAAGAATTCTTCGTTATATGCAAGACCCTGAACTACATGGTCTGATTTATTCCCAACGTTCTTCAGCGCAGCTGCCCTTAATCTGAGGGATTGCTACTTACACAAAGATAACCAATCGCCGCTAGTCTTCGCTGTAGATTTGACCAATCAAAACTACGGGGGTCTGATCGCTCACCTGCTAAATCAACATGCTGATGAGTAGTGATATTTTCTGGGGGAATATTGAAGCGATCCATCCAATCTGCTAAGACTAGAGCAAGAGAATCATATTGTTTGTCGCTATAACCACTATGATTTAGATAGCCATTGCGACCATCCCATGGTGTCTCTAGGCTCAAATGCAAAGCGAAGTTATTGACGGATCCCTTAAAGCGTGGATTTGTCACAACCCACTCACCAAGAAAAGCAGAATTTCCTGCTCCATATGCTCTATTAAGTGGGTCTACAACATCAATGATTCGCCCATCCAATGTAATCAATGTGTGGTAGCTAACTTGATCTTTATCCTTGCGATGATAATCTTTAAATGTATAGAGTGCAGATTGATACGAATCGGTAGTCTCATGTAGAACTACGACACTAGGAGTCGGATCAACACGACGGCCATAAAGATCCCAGCGATATCTTTTGCCATAATTCGATGAATCAATAACTACATAATTGCGTTCAGATGCCAATTGCTGTTGACGGTGGTTAAGACGTTTCTTAAGTCCTTGATCGATATCAGAGCATTGCTTAGAAAGTGGAGATGACCATGATAGTGCTCGCGGCGGTTTTTGTTGACTTGTTGATGGCAGGTCTTTGGGCTTTTGATTGTATTCTTCAGAGAATTGCCCAAGTCGTTCTAGATGACTTTTTAGACTTTGACTTAATTTTGGCCGATCATCACGAATGCTATACTTTGAATGCCAGATGAATATTATCAACCCACTAAGAGTAAGTATGAATATAATTAGGAATCGTTTAGTATTGCTCCTCATAGACATAATCAGAGTGGTTAAATAATCTGAAACCATCGATCCCGTAGATTGCTTAATTCAGATGGTGCCTCATAATCAATAATAATCTCCCAGTGATCAACTTGGGCTAAACCACTCGAAAGTGTTGTTTCGCTTAGTCGTCCTCGTCTTGAATAGGTGAACGATACAGGCTCTTGATTGGAGATAAGTTTGTATAAATCATCGACCTTACGCAATCGAAATCCGCCGACAGCAAGCAATTCATCACCAACGACAAGACCTGCCTGATGGGCTGGACTAGACAGAGTAACTCGTGACACCAAAACAAGACCCTCTCGTTCAACTAAAGTAAGTCCTGTTTCTCTTTTGTTTGAATATCTCTCTTCAAATCTCAGTCCAAGATCTTTAACGATCGAAGTCAACGGGAGAGAGTCAGGTTGATCAAGCCATGCATCAACCTCATTCGCAGTATTGGGATCGAACTTGGCGATGGCAGCTTTGATGTCTAACCTGGAATAACCTCGATGAATACGACCAAACTTCTGCCAAAGGTCACGGAGTACTTGCGTTAATGACGAGTTTTGTTGACGCAGGCGAACATCCAGGCAAAAGGCCATCGCAGCACCAAGCTTGTAATAGCTGACCTGCGAATCGGCACTAGCCGGTGTTGCTTTATATAATTTCACCCAGGCTTCACGTGAACTGTCAGACAGGCTCTGTAATTGACGACTTGGGTTGATTAATAGTGGTGAAAACTCTAGAGATAAATCTTTTAGTAATGCAGAGCGATCGCTCAACCCAGCAAGGAATGGCAGGGTGAGGTCAAAGTAGCTAGTGATTCCTTCGGCGAACCAAAGTCCATCACTAATTACAGCTTGAGAATAATCATAAGGTCGATATTCCATGGGCCGTAGACGTCTCACATTCCATTGATGTAAATACTCATGACCTATCAATTGTAGGAGCTTCCGATAACCATCAGGTTCAGTTAATGCACGCCAGGAATAATGCAAAACTGCGCCATAATCATGCTCAAGACCGCCATAACCAGTTTCTAACATATGAATCACTAATTGGTAGAGATCTCCTGCTGGTGGGGGTTCATCCATTAGACAACAGGTCGCTTTACAAACAGCGCTCACATCATTCAAAAGGTTTGCTGGCCATCCCATTGGTGGCTCGCCTATACAGAGAAGTTGATGAGAATTTTTTTTGACAACAAAGGGCTGAGAAACAAAACAGCCGGCATGAACAGGCGCATCGACAAGATGATCAAAATCCTTAGCCCAGAGAGTTTCCTCTCCAGCTAGAGGAACGTAGGCATTCCAACCCGCTGGTAGGGCCAGGGTGAGGCAATGAGGAGTCCAACGCTGACCATCAATTTCCATCACAGCAGCCGCAAGACAAAGGGAGGCAAACTCCGGATCTAAGTAGCAGGTCCGCACAGTGAGCTGTCGAGCCTCTATGACATAGCCAAGGGTGACAAGATCAAGAGTGTCGAGATCAGCCTTCCAACCACTTGGACCGATCCGTTGCACTTGACAATCTTTTGAGGCTTGAGAAATGCTCAGACTGTGGAGATACTGAACATGGTCTCTAATGGTGTATGAGCCTGGGGTCCATATCGGCAGAGACCAGCTCTGACGATGTGTTCTTGGCTTCCATTTCAGACTGACCTTAAAGGTCTGACTTGCCTTGTCACACAGATCAAGATGGACTTCAACAACCTCGACCACCTCACACAACCTCAAAAACAAGCTCAGGCGTTATGCAACAACTGTAATGGTGCTGGTAATGGGTATCTTGACGGATGATGTTCTGGATCATGGCTTTGAGCCATCTGAAGGCTTGACTTTGTCTAAAAGAATCATGGATCGCAGAAGGGGTTCCAATTGGATGATGAATATAGGAATTAGGTTGTGAATTGGATGTTCTTAGAGCATGCAGCTGGTCTTCTCGATCGTCAACAAGATGAACAACTTAGATAAAAAGGAGATTTGTCTGACCAGCGCTGCTTCGAATCCTCGTCAGAATAGTTGCTATGAAAAGGATGCGAAGCGATCGCTGATCTGGCCACCCCCCCAGGCCAGCCCAAAATTCAACCCTCGCTTAAATCTTGGCGTGATGGCATCAGGGAATGGCACCAATTTTGAAGCCCTGGTTAAAGCCATTCAAAATACTCAACTTGATGCTTATATTTCCATGTTGGTGGTTAACAACCCTAATTGTGAAGCACGTCGTCGAGCTCAACGACTAGGTGTGCCTTGTGTCATCCACGATCATCGTGAATTTAGTAGTCGAGAAGAACTAGATAAGGCCTTGGTAAAGACATTCACCAACCATGCTGTAGAAGGCGTGGTGATGGCCGGCTGGATGCGAATCGTTACCCCAATCCTGATTGCTGCTTTCCCGAATCGTCTTATTAATATTCACCCATCTCTGCTACCTAGCTTTCGCGGTTTAGATGCGGTTGGGCAAGCACTAAAAGCGAGAGTTCCTATTAGTGGTTGTTCCGTTCACCTGGTTACACCTCAAGTAGATGACGGTCCGGTTCTTGCGCAAGCTGCAGTTCCAGTCTTGAGCTCAGACGACCATCAGAGCCTCAGCGAAAGGATCCAGCGCATGGAGCATCAACTGCTTCCACTATCTGTTGCTCTTGCAGGCCAGAATTGGAGAAACGAAGCTCAAAATTAAGGGTAGAAGGTTATTAAAGACATCCCTGTGGTTGGTGGTAATCCAGCCATCAGGTTTAGACATTGAACCCCTTGACCAGCTTGTCCTTTAATCAGGTTGTCGACAGCGCTCATCAAGACAAGTCGGCTGTTGCGGTTGTCGACCTGAACAGAAAGAACAGCTTTGTTGGAGTACTTCACCCACTTAGTCGCTGGATACGTTCCCACAGGAAGAACATCGATGCAGGGATGATGTCGATAGACCGCTTTAAGAACAGTTGTGCAGTCCTCAGCGGTCAATCCAGGATCTCTCAAGCGTCCATAAACCGTCGCTAGCAGTCCACGCACCATCGGTACGAGATGGGGTGTGAACTGAAGCTCAATCGGTTGTCCGGCAACCTCACTAGCAAGTTGTTCGATTTCTGATGTATGTCGATGCCCAACCACGCCATAAGGCATGATCGACTCCGAGGCCTCTGACAGAAGAAATTGTTCTTTGGCCACCCGCCCTCCACCAGAGGTGCCAGTCTTTGCATCGATAATCAAACCATCGTTTTCGATCAATCCCTGTTTTAGAAAAGGCAGCAAGGGCAACAGACTTGCCGTTGGGAAGCATCCTGGTGCAGCTACAAGATTTGCCACTGCAATTTCAGGTCCCTTCCATTCAGGTAACCCATAAACAGCCTCTTTACATAGCTGAACATCATCTCGATTGAGGTTTTGAGCTTCATGGACATAAACTTGTTTCCATTGATCCAGTGAGCGATAGCGAAAGTCTGCAGAGAGGTCTACAACCCGAACATTGCGCTTCAGCAGTTGCGGTGCTAAGTGGCAGGCAAGTCCATTGGGAAGGCTTAGGACTGCGTAATCGGCGTATTCAGCGATCTTGTCAGGATCGGGAGATTGAACTTCAGGATCATCAGGAATGGGTAAAAAAGGGCAAAGCTCACTCCATCGCCTGCCGGCACTTCGTTCGCCGCCCAGGTAGGTGACATGGAGCTGAGGATGGTCCTCAAGCAATCTGATGGTTTGAAGACCGCCGTAGCCCGTAGCGCCGATAACCGCTACTCGGCTGCCTCGAACCTGAGAAATGTCAGAGGCTGGAGAGCGATGGGTACTTTCCATTGCCTTCATCGGACGCCGGCTGATCGTACTGGTGTCGATAATGAACCCAGTACGTTCATCCCTAAGGCCCTGAGGACTTCTCCTATACCCGCTGAATCGGTCGAGATCCGCTTCGACGACATTTCTGACGCACTTGCCGCGATTCGAAACGGTGAATGCGTTGTGGTTGTTGATGATGAGCGCAGAGAAAACGAGGGCGACCTGATTTGTGCTGCTCAGTTCGCTACGCCTGAGCAAATCAATTTCATGGCCACAGAGGCTCGTGGTCTGATCTGCCTTGCTATGCAAGGCAGTCGCCTAGATCAACTTGACCTGCCGCTGATGGTTGATCGCAATACAGATGCCAACCAAACGGCATTTACCGTAAGCATCGATGCAGGCCCTGAGAAAGGTGTTTCTACTGGTATTTCAGCGGAGGATCGAGCGCGCACGATTCAAGTTGCACTGCATCCGGAGACTCGTCCAAGAGACCTACGCCGCCCAGGACATATTTTCCCCCTTAGAGCGAGTCAAGGAGGTGTTCTCAAAAGGGCTGGACATACAGAATCCGCCGTGGATTTGTCACAGCTCGCAGGACTTGCTCCAGCTGGCGTGATCTGCGAGATCCAAAACTCAGACGGATCAATGGCAAGACTGCCGCAATTGCAAAACTATGCGCGGCGTTGGGGACTCAAGCTCATCAACATTGCCGATCTCATTCGTTACCGTCTTGAGAACGAACGCTTTGTATACCGTCAAGCCACTGCCGAGTTACCAAGTCTCTTTGGCAGTTTTCAGGCAATCGGCTATTTAAATGGTTTGGATGGATCAGAACACATTGCTCTAGTCAAGGGCGATCCACGAGAGCTGAAAGAGCCTGTTTTAGTACGTATGCACTCCGAATGTCTTACGGGAGATGCTTTTGGATCACTGCGCTGCGATTGTCGCCCCCAACTTGAAGCAGCGTTGGCTCGGATCGAACAGGAAGGGGAAGGCGTGGTTGTTTATCTCCGCCAGGAAGGTCGCGGCATTGGTCTAATTAACAAATTAAAGGCCTATAGCCTTCAGGATGGCGGTCTAGACACTGTTGAAGCCAATGAAAGTTTGGGTTTCCCTGCAGATCTGCGCAACTACGGGGTTGGTGCTCAAATTCTCACTGACCTTGGCATTCACCGCTTACGGCTACTTACAAATAACCCACGCAAAATTGCTGGACTGGGTGGATATGGCTTACAAGTCGAAAGTCGTGTCCCCTTGGTGATCTGTCCTGGAGATCACAACGCCGCTTATTTAGCTGTAAAGCGGGAAAAACTTGGACACTTGATGGATGCTGGCAAATCAGAGAATCAAGCTCCAGAAGTTGGACCTTTTGTTGTAGTTGCCTGGGATGGTGAGGTGAACGGAGAGACGCTGGCTAAGCTGAGGACCCGTGCACATGATTGGGCCACAAGCAATGAACTTGAGCTCATAGCAGAAAGCTCACCCCGTTTACTTGCCCTATGGGATCGCCCCCTCTTTGTATGGCGTGTATGTCCACGCGTCAAAACCTCTTCTGAGGTTTCATCAAATCTACTTAAAAAAGCATCGCTGGAGTTACTGCTTCAAGAATTGATTCAATGGTCAGGGAGCCGTCGGATTGGTCTTCTGCGTACAGACCGTGCTGAGCAAGCAATGCATCCTCCTCAGGATCTAAAGAGAGAAGAGCGGTCGTTGGCAGCACTATTTAAAGATGATTCTTCCCCACTAAAAGATTGGGATGCCTCGAGCTTTCCCAATCTGATCCTTTGGTCATGAAAGACAACAACTATTTATTTTCAATCCTCTTGAATGGTTACTTTATTGATCCTAGAGCCGTTCTTTAAGGCTAAGACCACATCCATATTGGCAGCCTGACCGAAAACGGTATGCACACCATCGAGATGAGGCTGAGCATCATGGACAAGAAAGAATTGACTTCCACCAGTGTTCTTTCCTGCATGAGCCATAGAAAGAGAACCGGCGAGATGCTTTTTGCTATTTATTTCACAATTAATCGTATAGCCAGGTCCACCGGTTCCAGGGATCCCCTTTGCCCCATCACGTGTATTTGGGCAGCCACCCTGAGCCATGAAACCATCGATCACACGATGGAAAGATAGACCGTCATAAAAACCCTCCTTAACCAGCTTTGTGAAATTGGCCACCGTATTGGGAGCATCATCATCAAAGAGGTCCAACTCAATCAAACCAGCATCAGTGTCCATCAGGGCCTTGGTCACAGTTGGATGCTCAAAAAAATAGTCTAGTCAGTGAAGCCAACTTTCGCGACATCTCCTAGAAATATTAATTAAATCAAAGCAATAGAGTTAATTAAAATATTGACAGCATTCAACAAGGCATGGAACGATTCATGAGAAGGCATTCTGTGCCATTTAAGGATATTAAATGTGCTTCGAATCTGTTATTGCTATCGTGAACTTACCGAGTAAAATGAACTTATCACCTTCCTTTTAGCAAAGACACAATTAAAATCAAGAAATGCAATTACCACAACTCGCCAATGCTGTTCGCAATTGATTGTTTTGATCTATCAGGAGTTTCTGGGCAGCCTCAGCATCTAAACCGCAAGTATGCATCAGCAGAGCCACTTTTACAGAGCCATCGCTTGCTTGAAGCAACTCAGTTCCACGATCTCGATCTACATCAGCTAAATCATGCAGGATTCGCAAGGCACGATCCATCAGCTTGATGTTGGTAGCAGCAACATCAACCATGCGATTACCAAAGACTTTGCCAAGACGAACCATCGCACAGGTCGAAAGAATATTTAGAGCCATCTTTGTTGCGGTACCGGCCTTCAAGCGCGTGGAACCTGTGAGTAATTCAGGACCAGTCAAAAGACGAATATCGATGCTGCATGGCAACGCAGCTTGTTCTATAGGCACACATGAAATTGCAATCGCTAAAGCATTGATTTCCTTTGCGTAGGCAAGTCCTCCTTTGACATAAGGAGTTGTTCCCCCGGCCGCAATACCGACAAGACAATCAGCAGAGCTAAAGCCACGCTCCTGAAGATCCTTTTGCCCTGCCTGTTCAATGTCTTCGAGTCCCTCGGAACTTTTCAGCAAAGCTGCGCTACCACCTGCAAGAACACCCTGAACAAGATCAGGATCGCTGCAAAAGGTTGGTGGGCACTCTGCAGCGTCAAGAACTCCTAGTCGTCCTGAAGTGCCAGCACCCAAATAAAAAAGGCGGCCCCCGCTTCGAAGCCGGTCCGTAATCGCTTCAACTGCCTGAATAAGTTCAGGTATAGCCGCTGCGACGGCACGTTGTGGCTCACGGTCCTCTTCGCAGAAGAGTGTCACTAATGACTCTGTGGTTAGTTGATCCAAGCATTCACTTTTGGGATTGACCTGTTCAGTCAACAGATGCCCTCGATCATCTGAAGGATGCAAATTGAGGTCTTCAAATACATTGGTCATGTTTAAATCAACCCTTCAAGCCGCTTGCGAATCTCTTCAAGATCTGTTGATTCAACTTGCTGATCCAATCGATTGCCGTCTGCAACGGAACGATCCTCATCCTGCCAGTGACTCACATCTCGATTTGATTCTGGTGGAGCAAATAAAAGACGCTCCTCATCAGTTTTTGGCATAAAGCCAACCTCCACAAAACGAGCTTCATATCCGGCCTGGCGGCAGAAATCTTCCATCTCATCACGGCCAATCTCTTCAACAGTCGGTAAAGGAAAGTCTTGAGCCTCAAGAAGACCGGCATAACGCTCGGCATCATCAGCGTTTTCGAACATCAACACAGCTGTCTTACCAGCAAGTTCGAGGGAATGAATACCCTCGTTGTCTTTACCGGCGTCATAGAGAAGGACGAACACGCGCATGTGGATCAGGCCAGACCGATGGGATCTCTCACTTGATTATCTAATTCAGCTTTATAGATTATCCGGATCAAGAGCCAATTCTTGAAGTCGTCGGTAGAGGGCTCGTTCGGCTTCAGCAAGTTCAGCAGGAATAACCACCACAATTTCAACCAATTGATCGCCTCTGCGTCCATCAAGCTCAAGTCCCCGTCCGCGAAGGCGCAATAAACGACCACTTGATGATGCTGGAGGCACTTGGAGTGTGACAGGACCAGACAGAGTTGGGACATCCACAGCACAGCCAAGCGCTGCATCAGGTGGAAACAACTCAAGGCGATAAAGCACACGAAGTCCGTCAATCCTCAGTCTGTCTTCTGTTTGAACCCGTAACTGAAGGAAGTGGTCACGTCCTCCAGGGGCTACGCCCACAAGACGTAACCGCCAACCATCGCCAGCCAAAGGCGGTGTATCAACCTCTACAAGAGTGCCGTCATCGAGCTCAAGATCCACTGAAGTTCCATAGAGGGCTTGTTCAGGGGTCAACTCGACCAACGTCTCGAGATCATCACTGGCCTGTACGGGAGGAGGAGGTGGTGGTGGAGACGTCGCAGGCCAGTCGACTTGTTCTGAGGGGAAAGGATCAGCAACGTCAACAGGCTGTTCGTCTGTGCGCTCCAAACCGAGGACCACTTCGAGATACTCATCGAAAGTTGGAAAACCAACTGCGAAAGGATCAGTAATGGCTTGCTCTGTGGACATCGATCCCTGCCAAGCAGCGCGACGTCTTGGATCACTGAGAACCGCATAGGCCTCATTAACCAATTTGAAGCGTTCCTCGGCGTGGCTGTCATTGCCATTGAGGTCTGGATGCCATCGCCGTGCTTCGCGACGGAATGCCCTTTTGAGTTGGGAGGCGTCACTGTCTGGAGAGACACCTAGCAAAGACCAGTAATCCGGTTTAGCGGTAGAAGTCATCGTCCCAGGGATTTAGCTCACGTCCCCTGTAGCTGCCTCGGCCGTCGGACGACCGGGCAGGGCTATTCCAAGGATCTTCATCCCAGTCATCATCGGAGAAGAGCTCATCTTTCAACGAGCCAAGAGTGTTGCGTATGCCCTGGAGTGGATTGGCGTCAGTACGCCGTTCTGATGAAATGCGTCGGTTCAAGCCAAAAAGGGCTTCCTGAAGTGAAGCAACAGCAAGCTCAAGTTCCTGTAGATCGTTCTGCTCAAGCAGGTCTTGCACATCGCGCATCGCTGTCTCTACAGCCCGCTGCTGCCGCTCAGCCCCATAGGGGCCCAGCTCCAAAGCTGCATCGCGAAGTCTTCGTTCAGCTTGACCAACAAGTGTGAGTGCACCATTACGACGATCAATTGATGCACGACGACGACGATCTTCTCCTGCCTTCGCTTCAGCTTCGGCGAGCAAGGCTTGCAATTCCTCTTCGTTAAGGGTGGAACCTCCCTGAATATTCACAGATTGCTTGCGGCCTGTGGTGCGATCAGTTGCACTCACTTGCAAGAGACCATTGGCATCGATATCAAAGGCCACCTGCACCTGGGGAACACCTCTTGGTGCAGGTGGAATGCCAGACAAGCGAAAGCGACCCAAAGACTTGTTATCTGCTGCCAACTGACGTTCACCCTGCCAGACATGAATTTCAACAGAAGATTGGTTGGCCTCTGAGGTGCTGAACACGTCAGATTGGCGCACTGGTATTGGTGTATTTCGTGGGATCAGCACTTTCATCAACCCACCAACGGTTTCAAGCCCTAGTGAAAGGGGAGTGACATCGTTGAGCATCAGATCTCGAAGCTCACCGGTGAGGATTCCGGCCTGAACAGCTCCGCCAACAGCAACGACTTCGTCAGGGTTGACTGATTGGCAAGGTTCACTGGCAACGAGAGTTCGCAGCAATTGCTGAACCATCGGCATTCTGGTGCCACCCCCAACAAGCACAACATCATCAACATCATCAGCAGACCAGCCAGAATCACGCAGAGCTGTCTGCACCGGATTCAGAAGACGGTCGAGAAGGTCGGGGCAAAGGCCTTCAAAAGTGGGGCGATCAAGGCTGGTCTCGATATGAAGAGGACCATCAGGCCCCGTTGCGATAAAAGGCAAAGAAATCGGAGTACTAAGCACACCAGAGAGTTCCTGCTTCGCTTTTTCTGCTGCTTCTATCAAGCGTTGCAGTGCCTGGCGATCACGGCGTAAATCGAGGCCATGCTTCGTCTTAAAAGCTTCAGCGAGCCAATCAACAATGCGTTGATCGAAATCATTGCCCCCTAGTTGGGTATCACCACATGTGGCCTTGACATCAAAAACACCATTGGCGACACGCATTAGTGAGACATCAAACGTCCCGCCACCCAAATCGAAGACAAGAACACGGCGTGCGGCACTGCGATCAAAGCCGTAGGCCAATGCAGCAGCAGTGGGTTCGTTGAGGATCCGTTCCACTGTGATTCCAGCGAGCCTGCCAGCGTCACGAGTTGCCTGACGTTGGGCATCATTGAAATAGGCAGGTACTGTCACTACAGCTGCCTCAACAGGCTCTCCTAGATATGTCGCCGCATCATCCACAAGCTTGCGAATGATGCTGGCCACAAGTTCTTCGGGTGCATATTCACGCTCCGTCACTTGACAGGACACACGCACGTTCCCCTGTTCATTGGCCCGTACGGTGTATGGAACAGAGAGACTGCTGTCCTCCATTTCATCCCAGCCTCGTCCCACGAAGCGCTTGAGATTGGCAAAGGTATTTCTTGGATTGAGCACCAACTGGCGACGTGCCAACTGACCGACAAGTAGCTCTGCTTCTTTGCTGTAACCCACCACTGAGGGTGTGGTGCGACTGCCCTCCGCATTAGCGATAACTTGAGGGCGACCAGCCTCAAGCACCGCCACTACGGAGTTTGTTGTC
Source organism: Prochlorococcus sp. MIT 1327 (assembly GCF_047304785.1). Classification (NCBI taxonomy): domain Bacteria; kingdom Bacillati; phylum Cyanobacteriota; class Cyanophyceae; order Synechococcales; family Prochlorococcaceae; genus Prochlorococcus; species Prochlorococcus sp. MIT 1327. The sequence continues at coordinate 1,500,734 of NZ_CP138972.1, read as the reverse complement.
CCTAGGTCTATGCCAACAATCCGCCCCATGGCCGCGTTTACTGAAGCTCCAAGGTAACGGCGAAAAGCACCCTAAACCAAGCCTTTTGAGCAATGTGGATGGCGGCCTGTTAATGGCCTGTTAATGCAAAAGCACCCCTCTCAGGATTAGGTTTCTTATGTCTGTATTGCAGTGGTATGCCAACTGGTGTGCAGAAGGAGCTGTACGTGCTCAGAAGACGTCCAGCTTATGAAAAATTCGTCGACAGCAGCTTTAGAACTATCGCCATATCAATGGCATCGATGGTTGCACTGATACTTGTAGCGATCCTGATCGTTGTCTTTTGGGGGTCACTTGAATCGATGGGGCGCTACGGGTGGAAATTTCTAGTGACATCAAATTGGAACCCTGTTGATGATGAGTACGGAGTGTTAACCGCCATCTATGGAACAGCGGTAACCTCATTGCTTTCACTATTAATTGCTATACCTCTAGGTGTTGGAACAGCCATTTTTATAACCGAAAGCTTCATACCTACAAGAGCTAAAAACATCATTGGAGTAATGATTGAACTACTAGCGGCCATTCCATCTGTGGTACTTGGCCTATGGGCAATCTTTGTAATGGAGCCATTCCTAAGACCCTTGCTATCTTTCCTGTATATATATTTTGGCTGGATTCCTTTTTTTAGTACTCAGCCAATGGGGCCTGGAATGACCCCAGCGATCCTGATCCTTGTTGTGATGATACTGCCTATTATTACAGCTATTTCGAGAGATTCACTCAATCAAGTACCAATTAGCCTGCGTCAAGCAGCTTATGGCGTTGGAGCAACCCGCTGGAGCACGATCATTAATGTCATTCTACCAGCGGCAATTTCGGGCATTGCTGGAGGCGTACTACTCGCTCTGGGAAGAGCGATGGGTGAAACAATGGCAGTAACAATGATTATTGGAAATTCCAATAATTTTAGCTGGTCATTGCTTGGACCAGGCAACACAATCGCCGCGATGCTAGCCAATCAGTTTGGAGAAGCAGATGGAACTCAGGTCTCATCACTTTATTATGCTGCATTTATTCTTATGGTGATAACGCTTGCGGTAAATATCGTTTCACAATGGATGGTCAAACGACTCAGTCTTAAGTACTAACATGAAATCAATCACTAGCGAAGCAACCTCAATAAGCGGGGATTCATCCTCCAATCTTTACTACAAGCCAGGCTTAAGACGAAATAGAATTAATACAATTTTTACACTATTATCGGGATTGTTTTCATTTGTAGCCATTCTACCACTAATTCTTGTCATAGCCTATGTAATTTTCAAAGGAGCAACCAGATTAAGTATCTCTCTTTTTACTATGCTTCCGCCTCCCCCAGGACTCGATGGTGGAGGCATTGGCAATGCCATCTTGGGAACTATTATTGTGACTTGCATAGCCGGAATGATCGCTATACCTGTTGGAGTTGGTGGAGGTATCTATCTAGCCGAATATTCACGTGAAGGAGCATTCTCTAGATTTATTCGATTTGGCACCAATGTTCTTTCAGGTGTTCCTTCTATTATCACTGGTGTCTTTGTCTACGATATAATTGTCTCTTCACGGGTCATTCTTGGCAGTTCATACAGTGCCATAGCTGGCGGAGTAGCACTCTCAATCCTGATGTTGCCAACAGTGATAAAAACCACTGATGAGGGTCTAAAACTGGTACCAGACAATCTACGCAAAGGTGCACTTGGAGTAGGCGCCTCTAAATTTGTAACCATTACCCACATCACATTGCCAATGGCATTTACTCCAATCGCTACAGGAGTCGTTCTTTCAGTTGCTCGAGCAGCTGGTGAAACAGCACCATTGATATTTACAGCACTCTTTTCATATTTTTGGCCTAGTGGTTCAGATGCTTTCTTCAATCCAATCGCGACACTTTCGGTTTTAATTTATAATTTTTCAACTCAACCCTATCAAGTCCAGAATGAATTGGCTTGGGCAGCTTCATTTATTCTTGTAGTATTTATTCTCGCGATGAATATCCTTTCACGCTGGATTGGCCACTTAACCTCAAAATGAGTCACCTACACAAGACTATTTCTATCTTGACGAGTGAATTGCCTTCATTGTTAATCGCGCGCTGATCCATGACAGCCACTTCCTCTCCACTGCCAAAGCAGATTTCAACTGATCCCTGCATATCACTTCAGAACGTCACTATAAGTTACAATGAATTTGAAGCTGTAAGACATGTTTACTGCGAGATACCCCGTGGCAAAATTACAGCTTTAATCGGACCCTCTGGATGTGGTAAATCAACAATTCTGCGATCTCTAAATCGCATGAATGACTTAATAGAAGGATGTTCTCTTACAGGTCGAGTGATGTTTGATGGAGACGACTTGTATTCCCCAAATATCGATCCAGTTGAGGTTCGCAGACGCATCGGAATGGTATTTCAGCAACCCAATCCATTCCCTAAAAGTATCTATGAAAATATTGCATTTGGAGCAAGAATTAATGGATATAAAGGTGATATGAATGATCTTGTTGAACGCTCACTTCGTCAAGCAGCTGTATGGGATGAATGCAAGGATAAGCTTAAGGAGAGTGGCTGCTCTCTATCGGGTGGCCAACAACAAAGGCTATGCATAGCACGAACAATCGCTATTGAACCAGAAGTCATTTTAATGGATGAACCCTGCTCAGCTCTTGATCCTATTTCTACACTTAAAATTGAAGAGACAATGCATGAGTTAAAAAATAGATTTACCATTGTAATCGTCACTCATAATATGCAACAGGCTGTTCGAGTTAGTGATTTTACAGCTTTCTTCAATGCTGAGGCACAAGAAGGTGGATCAGGAAAAGTTGGTTATCTTGTTGAGTTCAATGAAACAGATAAAATCTTCCATTCACCTGCTCAGGAAGCTACTCAGAATTATATTTCCGGCCGTTTTGGTTGAAGGGGTGATGGTATTTTTAAAGATACAAAGTTTATAGTTTGCTTTGAAGTGGCAAGTGATAGCTATCATCTAATCTCTAGAACCAAATAAAATTAAAAACTTTTTTAATAGAAGGCATAAATACCAAAGTCGCACGACGTCGATTACCTAATTTTGGCGGCCCGTGCATAAACGCCTTAGTCTTCGTGCCGACAAGCTTCGCATAAAAACCAAAAAACCATTCATACACAACGAGATGGCATCAGACGGATGACAGCTCGAAAATGCTCGAAAATGACTGCTATAAGAGCGTTCCAAAAGGAAGCCCATACCGAATCAGACGGTATAAGACTTCCTTTGAAACGGAGAGGGAGGGATTCGAACCCTCGATAGAGTTGCCCCTATACAGCATTTCCAGTGCTGCGCCTTCGACCACTCGGCCACCTCTCCAGCGGCTTTCTGGCCCTCGTGAATGTAGCAGGGCTCTCCAGTTGACCCATACATGACACCAAAACACAGAATCCCAGTCCACTAGCGACAAAGGAGATGGCTTAACTTTGTGAGCACAAAGCAATCACTCCACTGGAAACGGAAACGCAGGATCAAGACACGCTCTATGGACTGAGGTTCAAAGGGTCATTCAATCTACAAATTCCAGATGGCATACCAAATTGATGGGTAGTGAAGCTTGAAACCTCTGAACTGTTCCCTTGCTGCTGAGCAAGCTGGCTTGAACGATGAAGATCTGGCGCGCCTTGCAGCGGTAGCGCGTAAGGCCTCTGAATGTGGTGGTGCCATTTTGATGCACCACTATGGACATCTTGAAAGCATTGAAAGCAAGGGGCGAACTGGCGATCTTGTCACCAATGCAGATCTAGCCGCTGAGAAGTGTGTACTCGAATTTCTCCAGCAGGAAACTCCTAATATTGCCGTTCTCGCAGAAGAAAGCGGATCATTTTCTGGCCAAGGCTCGCTTTGTTGGTGTGTTGACCCACTAGATGGAACAACCAATTTCGCTCATGGCTATCCGTTCTTCGCTACCTCGATTGGCCTCACTTGGCGGCAAACACCAATCCTTGGTGCCATAGCTGTGCCTTTCCTTGAAGAGATCTACTGGGCAGCCCCAAGCCTGGGTGCTTTTTGCAATCAAAAACCGATTAAGGTTTCATCATGCAAAAGCCTGGTTGATTCCTTGCTTGTGACCGGTTTTGCTTATGACAGGCAAAACCGCTTAGACAACAACTACGCAGAATTCTGCTGGTTGACACACCGAACACGTGGCGTGCGACGTGGTGGTGCAGCAGCAGTGGACATGGCTTTTGTGGCTGCTGGACGACTCGATGGTTATTGGGAACGCGGTCTTGCTCCATGGGATCTCGCTGCTGGAGTAGCTCTGGTTGAGCTAGCTGGAGGGAAGGTGACTGATTACCGCGGTGACACATTTGATCTGAATAGTGGCAGGGTGCTGGCCTGTCCGCCTGGAATGCAGAAACTGCTTGTTGATCAACTCAGCAAAGTAAACCCCCTTGAAGCAGATTCATTTGGCGCTCCCGAACTCAGGGGCATGGGATCCTGAAGTCACTCCGAGAAAATCAGGGATGGCCCTGCAACCGGCAGCGGGTGCTCGCGATCTGAACCCCCAGCAGGTCGAGCTAAACCAAAAACTAAGCCAGCGACTTGCCGAGGTTTATCGGCTATGGGGTTACGACGAAGTCTCTCCTCCAAGGGTCGAGCGACTCGAAACCTTGAAAGCTGGTGGTGCTATTGCCAGTCAGGACATCGTGCGATTGGTGGCCGATGAACCCCTTGGTCTACGACCAGAGATGACAGCATCAATCGCCCGCGCCGCTTGTACAAGGCTTAGACAAAGACCTCGTCCCTTGAGGCTATGGGCTGCAGGAACAATTTTTGAAAGCCGTACTGCTGATGAAGGAAGCCTTTGCATCGAAGAAAACCTTCAAAGCGGTGTAGAGCTCTTCGGAGTCGAACCAATCAATGCGGAAATGGAGCTTCTTTCCCTGCTGTTTTCAGCAGTGGAGACTCTCGAACTGAGTAAACAACACCAGCCTCGTTTACTCGTTGGCCACACAGCATTAATGGATCTCATCACGCTGCCATTTCAAAACGATCTACGCGAAAAAATAAGAACAGCATTGATCCACTACGACCGCCTTGCTCTTGAAAACCTGCAACTGCCGAATGATCAATTCGAGCGCCTCCTCCATCACTTGGAGTGCCGTGGTGAACCCCTAGACGTGCTCGAACGCTTATCAGGCCTTTTTGGAACTCAGCAAGCACTCAATAACCTGCAAAGGCTATTTGAGCAGATGGGTCCACTGGCAGCTGATCAGGGGATTGACCTGCAACTGGATCCAACCTTTCAGCCCCATTTTGAGCTCTACACCGGGCTGGTGTTTCAGTTGGTATGTCAAAGCGATGCTGCACCTGTCGTGATTGCTCGTGGGGGGCGTTACGACAACCTTGTAGCTCGTTGCGGTGCCAAAGGGCTTCAAGCAGCAGGGGTGGGCTTTAGTTTCGCGATAGACGATATTCGTGAACTGCTTACCAAGGAGATCAAAGCGTCTGAAGCTGTGAAATCAACCCTTGTTGCCTACGGCGACCAAGCAACGCTTGAACATGCACTCAAGCGTCAGCGTCACTGGCACAAACAGGGTCAGCGTGCCGTTGTTGAACTTGAAGCCTGTCGCGATCGTGAAGAAGCCTTGAACCGTCTAGCAGATCGAGGCTGTAGCACACTGGACTGGTTAGATCATTAGGATCTCGAGAATCTCGTCGTCCGATCTGCAAGGCCATGCCACACAGCATCGTGACAGAAATTTGTGAAGGGGTTGCTGACTGTGCGCAGGCATGCCCTGTCGGCTGCATTCAGCCTGGTCAAGGCAAAAACGACAAAGGAAGAAATTTCTACTTGATTAATTTCGACATCTGCATTGATTGCGGTATCTGCCTCCAGGTCTGCCCCGTAGAAGGAGCTGTCCTTCCCGAGGAGCGACGTGACCTACAGCGAAGCAGCTGAATTAATCACTAGGTACGGTCACCCCACCTAAAAACAGCTTGAGAACTGAGACAAAGACTACCTAAGGTCAAATCCTAAACAGTGAAACCAATGACTGTGCTGGAAGAAGGTCAAATCCAGATTCACACCGAGAATATTTTCCCGATCATTAAGAAAGCCGTTTATTCCGGCCACGAGGTTTTCTTGAGGGAGCTAGTCAGCAATGGCGTCGATGCAATAAGCAAAAGACGTATGGCAGCCATAGCAGGTGACTGCAGTGAAGGTGAAGAAGGAGTGATTGATATCAAGATTGACCGAGAAGCAAAGACGCTCACTATTTCTGACAACGGAATCGGTATGACAACCGATGAAGTTAAGAAGTACATTAATCAGGTTGCCTTCTCAAGTGCAGAAGACTTCCTTGAAAAATACAAGCAGGAAAGTGACGGAATTATTGGTCATTTTGGACTAGGTTTTTATTCTTCTTTCATGGTATCTAAACATGTAGAGCTAGTCACAAAGTCTGCTTGTTCCGAGAGTAAAGCTATTCGTTGGAGTTGTGATGGCTCGCCAAGATTTAACATCCAAGAGGCCGAACGCAATGAAGCAGGAACCGATGTCATCCTTCATCTAATGGATGAAGAGTTGGAATACATCGAGCCAAGTCGAATCCGTACTCTGATCACAAAATACTGTGACTTTATGCCTATTGAGGTGAAACTCGAAGGCGAGTCAATTAATAAGCGAAATCCACTTTGGAGGCGCAACCCAAGAGAAATCACTGATCAAGAGTATATCGAACTCTATAATTATCTATATCCATTCCAAGGTGATCCTCTTCTATGGGTACACCTAAATACTGATTACCCCTATAACCTTCAAGGTATTCTCTATTTCCCTCGAATTGGTGGTCGCGCAGATTGGGAAAAAGGTGAGATAAAACTCTACTGCAATCAAGTATTTGTCAGTGATTCAATTAAAGAAGTAGTACCACACTACCTCCTTCCGCTAAGAGGTGTGATCGACTCACCTGACATTCCACTTAATGTCAGTCGTAGCGCATTACAAACAGACAGACGTGTTAGATCTATTGGCAATTTTGTTGCAAAGAAAGTTGCCGATCGCCTGCGAGGATTAAAGGCGGAACAACCTCTTTTTTATGCTGAAGCATGGGATGCATTAGCACCCTTCGTCAAAATAGGATCAATGGAAGATGAGAAGTTTGCTGATCAAGTTGCCGATCTAATCATGTTTGGTACGACTGCTCACGCTTCAACAGAAAAAGATGGGGCCACTCCAGATCCAATTCCTTGTGGGGAAAAAGCCTTTACTACACTGAGTGGATACCAAAGTCGTCTGAGTACAGAAGCAAACAATCGCATTCTTTACTGCACCGATGAAGTGGCCCAAGCGAGTGCCCTCAGCCTATGGACATCACAGGGTGCTGAAATTCTTAAAACCGAAACGTTTATAGACAGCCAATTCCTCCCATGGCTTGAAGCTCGTCATAACGACCTCCGATTCCAGCGCGTTGATGCCGAACTGGATGACACTCTTAAAGACGACAAACCTGAACTAACTGATCAGGAAGGAGAGACCAAGTCTGAAAGCTTGAGAACTCTAATGAAGCAAGCACTAAATAATGACAAGGTGACCATACAAGTACAAGCACTTAAGGGAGATAACGCACCTCCAGCAATGATTTTGCTGCCAGAACAGATGCGACGTATGAACGACCTTGGAGCTCTCATGGATCAAAGGCTGCCAGGTCTTCCCGAGCATCATGTCCTTCTTGTCAATCGTCGTCATCCACTTGTCGAAGGACTTTTGAAACTCAAATCTGGATCCGTGCTGGTCAGCACTTCAGGTGTGTCTCCAACCGAAACCTTGGCACAAGGCTTAGCCCGTCACCTATACGACATGGCTCGCCTGGGTGTAGGAGGTTTGGAGCCCAATGAACTTGCTGGATTCCAAAGCCGTAGCGCAGTGTTAATGGGACAGCTGATGGATCGAGCTTTTTAAAGGAGGGGAGGATTTGATAAAATCCTTTTTTGGGTTCAGCGCCCTAGCTCTGTAGAGGATCAAGAAATGTCCCGGGTGTGTCAGCTCACTGGAACTCGCGCCAACAACGGCATGGCTGTGAGCCATTCCCACATCCGCACAAAGAAGCTGCAACAGGCCAACCTGCAGCAGCGGCGCCTCTGGTGGGCTGAAGGGAACCGTTGGTTGAAACTACGTGTAAGCACCCGTGCACTCAAAACCATCCAAAAAAAGGGTCTCGGTGTCTATGCCAAATCATTAGGGATTGACCTGAACAAGATCTAATCACTAAATAATTCAGCAAACTAGTTACCATCAAGATGCTGGGGCATGGCATTAACTTGTCTGAAATTGCTAAGCATGCATAGAAGTACAGAAAATAAAATTGTAACGACGATTACTACTGTCGACTCATACACAGTCAAAGATTTTGTAGAAGAGCAAATGAAAAGTTTGGTTGATAAAATAGAAGCTAAGCAGCCATGAAGAGAAGGACATTTTGGAAAATATCTCTTCTGTTCTCTTTGACCAGTGTTGCACTATTTGCAAGCTGGGCCCTGTGCACTCGCCCTGTGCAGATCAACATCTTGATGCCAGCTCCATTTGCTGAGTCAACAACTGATCTGGTCCAACAATTCAACAAAGAGCATCACGGCAGAATCCAACTTCAGGTGACTCGAGGTCCACTTGAAACAGAAGCCGTATCGGATTTAGCCATCAGCAGTCTACTTTTAGGCAAAAGTCCATTCGATGCACTTTTAATTGATGTAACTTGGTTGCCGAAATACGCCGCAGCAGGATGGCTTATTCCCTTGGATCCATGGATCGATCAACAACAGATTGATTCCATTGCTCCGGGGGCAATGCTTGGAAATAATTTCGACGGGAAACTGTATCGATGGCCTCTTGTGGCTGACATGGGATTGCTTTATTGGCGGACTGATTTGATCAGCGAACCACCGCGTACCCCTGAGGAACTCATTAAAGTTAGTCTTAAACTCCAAAAAGAAGGCCGTGTTGCTAATGGCTATGTCTGGCAAGGCCGTCAATATGAAGGCCTAAGTTGTGTATTTCTAGAAGTTCTTGACGGATTTGGAGGGCAATGGCTTGAACCCGAAACCGATAATGTTGGCCTCGACAGCTCCGCAAGTCTTAAGGCTGCAAGTTGGTTGCGTGAACTGATTAGCAGTGGAGTGAGCCCCGAAGCAGTGATTAACTATGCCGAAAATGAAGCTCTTCAAGCCTTTAAGGCTGGAGATGTTGCGCTAATGCGTAACTGGCCTTATGCATGGGGAGAACTTCAGAAGCCTAACAGCGATGTTAGAGGCAATGTTGGCATAACCACGATGGTTGCTTCCGCTGGCAATCGATCCACATCAACCCTAGGCAGCTGGGGCTTATCGATCCTCAGGAGTTCATCGAACCCTCAAGCAGCAGCAGAGGCAATTGCCTTCCTCACTTCAACATCTGCACAAAAGACACTGTTCTTGAACGAAAGTTATACGCCAACCAAAGCTGAACTATTCAAAGACCCAGAGCTGCTCTCAAAGTCACAAATTCTTCCGGAGCTTGCTAAAGCTCTAGAAAGCACTGATGAACGTCCATCAACTCCTCTTTATGCACAGATTAGTGATGTATTACAACGAAATCTTAGCTCGATTTTAACAGGCCAATCAAGCGTTAGTGATGCAATGGCCAACGCCCAAGCAAACACCGAGATGATTCTTATGGCGGCAAGAGAAACTAAATGATCCAATTGCTTCTATTGCCAGCAGCTCTATTAATTGCCTTGGTCTTTGGTATTCCGCTACTGCGTTATTCCTGGTTGAGCTTCCATGCTGATTCAGTCCTCACAGGCTTAGTTGCGATTCCAAATCATGGTGCGAATTGGCTTCGTCTACTGCACGACCAACGCTTCTGGCAGGACACCTATCAGACAGCCCGCTTCGCAACCGTTTCAGTCAGCCTAGAACTATTACTTGCTATAGCGATAGCCCTCTTACTCGATCAGCGTTGGCGTGGTCGAGGTGTAGTAAGGGCCATCAGTTTGCTCCCATGGGCACTGCCAACGACTGTAATGGCTCTTGGCTGGCGTTGGATCTTTAATACACCTTACGGCCCTATTGAACAATTCGTAGAACTGATTGGACTACAACCTCTAAACATCCTTTCGAATCCATATATCACCTGGCTGGCCACGGTTGTTGGTGATGTATGGAAGACCACGCCATTTGCTGCTCTGATTCTTTTGGCTGGCTTGCAAACTATTCCCAATGATCTTTACGAAGCTTTCTATCTCGAAGGTGGCCATCCACGAGCCGCACTATTTCAGATCACCATGCCGCTCTTGCAACCTTATTTACTCCTTAGTCTTTTATTTCGCCTGGCGCAGGCCTTCGGCGTTTTCGACTTGATTCAGGTGATGACTGGTGGGGGTCCGGCAGGAAGCACGGAAAGCCTTGCTTTATATGCTTATTTAAACGCAATGCGATTCCTCGATTTTGGCTATAGCGCCACCGTAATGATCAGCGGTTTTCTTCTACTTGTTATTGCCTGTCTGCTTGTTTGGCTGATCATCAAACAGTCCAGCCATTGGCGAGAGGCAATGAAATGATTCGTCAGCGAAATCTTTGGATCATTGTTCTCCTGCTTTGGTCTTTAGCGCCTCTGCTTTGGCAGCTCTATACATCTTTTTGCACCCATGAAGCTCTTCTACAACCATTGGCTGAGCATAATCAGCGTTGGACACTTGACAACTATCGCCAGGTATTGACAGCCAACCCTCCCTTCTGGCGTTATCTATTGAACAGTATCATCGTTGGCATTGGCTCAACAGGATTAACCCTACTGATAGCCATTCCAGCCGCCTATTCTCTTTCAAAAGTCTCGCAGAATGTTGCCAGAACGGCCAAATTTATGCTGCTTGGTGCGGCTCTATTTCCATATGTTCTGCTTTTTTTGGCGTTATTAGAACTTGCAAGGAGTTTCAACCTCGGGAACAATTTGCTTGCGCTCAGTTTTCCCTACGCTGGCTTGTCGATGCCCTTGGCTGTGTTGCTGCTTTTATCAGCCTTCCGCGATCTACCTTCTGAACTAGAAGAAGCCGCGAGGCTTGAGGGTTTGGACTTATGGCAGAGATTGCGCTGGGTATTAATTCCCCTAATAGGTCCTGCAACCGCTAGCACTGCCATCTTGGTCTTTCTCTTCTCCTGGAACGAATATCCAATCGCATTGACCTGGATTAGTAGAGCTGATCTCCTCACACTTCCTGTTGCCATAGCAAGAATTGCAGGTTCATCGGTCTATTCAATTCCCTATGGCGCTTATGCAGCTGCCACCGTTCTAGGTGCTCTACCACTCTTTTTACTCGTGCTCATTTTTCAGCGACAGATCGTTTCCGGTCTGACACAGGGAGCGATTAAAGGATGAATCTTGTTCTACAAAACATCGGTCGTCGTTTCGGTAGAAACTGGATTGTTCGTCATCTAGACCTTGAAGTGGGCGAGGGTGAATGCCTTGCCCTACTTGGCCCAAGTGGATGTGGCAAGAGCACCACTCTCAGGCTGATAGCTGGACTCGACCAGCCCAACGAAGGTTCGATCACTATCGCTGGCGAGGATGTCACGACGGTGTCCCCTGTTGACCGACGCATCGGCATGGTGTTTCAGAGCTATGCATTATTTCCCCATCTCACAGTTTTCGCCAATCTTGCACTTGGTCTTCAGGTTCGTGGGATAGCCGCCAGTGATCGCAAGCAACGAGTGGAATCTGTTCTGGCATTAATGCAATTAGAGGATCTTGCAGAGCGACATCCGGCAGAACTCTCAGGTGGTCAACGTCAAAGAGTGGCCCTCGCCAGAGCTCTGCTCAGAGATCCTCTGGTGTATTTACTTGATGAGCCAATGAGCAATTTGGATGCTCAACTGCGCGAAGATCTGCGACCTCAGCTACGCAATTTGATTCTTCAAGGCAGTCAGCCAGTCATCTACGTCACACACGATCAACATGAAGCAATGGCCATGGCACATCGAATTGCCGTAATGCGAGATGGAAAGATAGAGCAAATAGGTACTCCCCAAGAGCTCTACCACAATCCATTATCACTCTTTGTGGCCAGCTTTATAGGACGCCCCCAGATCAACCTTCTGCCAGCTGAATCAGGCATTATCAAAGCAATTCGACCAGAACATCTTCAACTAAGTTCAGAAGGGATTGCTTGCCGTCTTGTCTACAGGGAGTGGCTGGGAACATCCCAATTGCTCATTCTTGAGAGCAACAGAGGTCCTCTAAGGATGCTTTGCGCTAGCGAGATCGCAATTCCTGAGACCATAAAGCTCAATTGGTCCCCAGAAAAAGAACAGCATTTCAATGCTATATCAGGAGAAAGATGCTGACAATAGTTTAAAATAAACATTTGTAAATTTAATTCGAAAAGAATATCACGAATTGCATTGATCAATAAAGTTCAAATGTCATTGCTATGTTTAACAATAATCAAAGAAGTGAAACTGAAACTTGAAGGTTAATCAAAGACCCTGTCTATTATCTTACTGTGTTGAGAAGCTTTTTTGCGGATTGCTTCGATCTTTCCAAGGTTAGGAGGAACATCTAAGACCTGCCTCCATAGTCCAGCAAGCAAACGAATGTCAGGCAACGATTGCAAATCAGTAAAGGGCACATTTGCCATCAAAGCTGCAGATGAGACCTTCGGGTCGTAGCTGAGTGCCACTGTGGGACTACCAGCCAATTGGGCCAGAATTAGTGCATGCAGTCGCATGGGGAGCACCAATCTGGCCATCGTGAACTGATTCATAACCTCTGTTGGTGAATCAAATGCAAAGGAATGACTTCTTGATCTCAAGCTGGAACTGATCAATCCTTGTCTATCTAGTGTTCGGAATAGCTCGTCATCCTGACGTTGATGAAAAGCAAGCCAATGAACTGGAGCATCAATATCTCTAAGGATCATCTCAAGGGCTTGGAGCAAATGCTGCCAGCCAAAGCGATCAAGCATTGAGGTGGAACGCCAACAGAGCACAACTGCTTGGCCACCCTCCCAGCTCCTAGAGGGAAGCTGCCAAACTGGATCTGGTGCCATCAGCATCGGAGAGGGTAGGCACCATTGCTGAGCAAGTTCAAAAGAGTCTGGATCTCTCCAGCTGATCGCCTGCACCCTGCGTAAGACTCTCCTAACCATCCATCGACTTAAGCGATAACGGAATGGCCCCAGGCCCTGCCCCCAAAGCACAACAGGAACGCCACGTTGTTGGGCTATCACAATCAAGATCAAGTAGTAGATCAGGCTCTTAAAACTCGTGCTGTCCTGCAGCAAGCTGCCACCACCAAGAATCAAACCCTGAACTTGAAAAAGTGCCCTAATGCTCCCCAGCAATGAGCGTCGGTTTATGACTTGAGCCTTCGGAGCTAAACCCTTAATCACATTTGAATCATTTGCCGTGATCCAAGGCTGCAAACGTGAGGGAAGCTCCTGAAGTAAAACCTGCAAAAGAGCATCATCGCCAAGGTTGTGCTCGCCGTAGTAGCCGCATAACAGCACTGCCTTGCTTTGCTTTGCCTGAACTGCCATAGCCAAGCAATAGCTGCATCAAACATTAACGGCGACCAAGCCTCCCTAGGCTGCTGCCATCGAGCGAATCACGTGCACGCCCTATCTCTAGGCACATGGTGGATCCACCTCGCATCCTTGTTCGAATGGATGCTTGCGATTGTGCTGGTGGTGCAATGGGGGAAAAGGAACCAAAACAGGGCAATGTCATGGTTGGCTCTAGCAATGCTCCCCAACTTGGTGAGTGCAATGACAGCCATCACCTGGCATATTTTTGACAACAGCAAAGCCCTTAGTGGAATTGTTGTGCTCCAAGCGTGGCTGACTCTGATTGGCAACTGCTGTTTGGCCGCAGCCACCTGGAATTTGGTGCGTTCAGAACGACAGAAATCATGATTTTTGCCACTTCTACTGAGATTCTGAACTCCCTCATTGAGATGGACCCAGGTCCTCTATATGGCCTTTCTTTAATTCCCTATCTCGGTTTCCTGCGGTGGGCTCAACAGAGCAAGAGCTTGCCACGACTATCCATCTGGGGATTCCGGCTTACTCTTCTTTTTGTGTTTATGACAATCATTTTTTCGATCCTGGCTGATCAAATTTATGGACTTGAGCTGGTTGAAGTTGATGCTTTCCATGGGGCGGCAGAAGCCTTTCTAGTGCTAAGCGATGCCCTCGTGGTTTTGGGATTTATTCGTGCTGGCCAGCAACAGGTGGTGAAAAACTCTTAAGAGGTATGGCTTGTATGCCAAGAACTCCTATCAATGTCGGACAATAAGGCGTCGCTTCCACGGTCTAAATGTTCACGCACCTCCTGGCTGCAGCTGCTCCTTCCACATTCACCTGGTCGCCTGCGGTGGGCATGGTGATGATCGCTTGCAACGTGCTCGCATTTGTCATTGCTAAGGCCAACATCGAACACCAAAATGAAGGCTTCGACATGCCTAATAACAAATTCTATGGAGGCATGAGCCACGCCTCCGTTGTCGGATCCCAATGCTTAGGCCACATCCTTGGCATGGGCACAATCCTCGGATTAGCTTCACGCGGCGTTCTCTGAACAGCACTAGGGCTGGCGAATTCATCGCCAGCCCATTAAATAAGGAAGAAGACGGAGTCCGTAGCGCTCAAAGCGGTATTCGAACAACAATCGGCTCAGATCTTCAGCGCTGACTCGCATTGACAGCCCATTAATCAAACCTGACAAGCGTCGATCGCCTTTTTGATCGCACAAACCCCACCATGTTCGCTTTGCCAAGCGACCTGAAAGATTCCAGCGCCAACCCAAACGAAGACGCAGGAGCCGTTCAAATTGCATCAAGACCATGTTGTCTTTGTCTTGATTTGAACTGGATGGATGACAGCAGGCTTCAACAAGCAAAGGAGTAAGCACCTCTGCACTAACGAGAGCATGACGGATGCCTTCTCCGCCAAGCAAATTGGCAGTACTAATAGCGTCGCCAACTCCAACAATCCTGCCAACAACGTGAGCTTCACTGCGCCTTAAGCTGCTGCGCAAGATTCCGCCATGTCTATCGATAACTGGTAGCTGATCAAGCTGGTTCTTGACAAGCAGGCGGTTCAAGATGCTGCTCATCGGTTCGAGGCACTCCTTCAGTGGAGGAGGCAGACGGCAAACTCCTACCTTCAACTGATTACCAGCCATGGGAAAAATCCAGCCATAACCATGTTGAATCCACTGGCATCCCAAAAAAAAACAAACCCGGTCACGCCAGTGAGCTGTTGTTTTTTGATCACCCTGCAGGATCCACTCAACGCCAGCACCTTCAAGCATGCAATCGGTATCAGAAAACTTGGATCCTGCAGTTGAACCCAATAAAAGGCGGCGATGACCTGTGGCATCTACCACCCAGCTCACTCTCCTTGTTTGACACAAGCCATTTGGACCAATCAATTCAACGTTTGCGCCGTCATTGACCGTAAGAACGGAATGAACTCTCCAACCCAATAAAAATTCAACACCTGCTTCTATAGCTTGCTGCCAGAGCTGGTGACGTAGCGAGCCGAAGTTGAGAACCACACCAAGGTCATCTTGAGACCACCATTGATGTTGAATTCCATCTGGATCCACCAATTGCCAGCCATTCCAATGGCTGGCAATTGCTTCAGCAGGAATGCAGAGATCAGACACCGCCTGGATAGGGATGGCAGCACTAGAAAAAGCATTTTGATTGGCTTCTCTTAAGCGTTCAACAAGAGTTACCGCAATCCCCTGGCTAGCAAGTCGTTGTGCAAGCCGAGCCCCTGCTGGCCCTGCACCTGCCACCAAAACAGTCAATTGATCAGGTTGACAGGGCCTGCCGTGCTTCCTGCCCTACAAGAGAAGGCTTCGAATTCAAGCAAAAGTGTTCTTGAATTCGTTCAGACATCTGTGTTGGTGTGAGCCCCAGCGCTTCACGACTCTGTTGGGGACTGGCATGGTCTACCAATTGATCAGGGATTCCAATTCGGAACGTTGGCACCAAGACATCTTGATCACTAAGGGACTCAACCACAGCTGCACCAAAACCACCCGCAAGTGCACCCTCCTCCATCGTGACGACACGACCGATACGACGGGCTAACGGATGAATCAAGGCTTGATCAAGTGGTCTTAGAAAGCGAGCATTGATCACAGTGGCCTTAACACCTGCTTCCTGCAACAGCTGAGCTGTGATCATTGCTGCAGGCACCATCACTCCATAAGCAACGATTAAAAGATCATCACCTTCACAAAGAACTTCTCCTCGACCAATTGCCAAAGGCTCCCAGCCTTCATCAAGCAGAGGTACTCCCTCTCCTGATCCTCTTGGAATACGGAGAGCTGTAGGGCCTTGATGTTGAAGACATGTCACCAACATGCGTTGAAGTTCAGCCTCATCCTTGGGCGCCATCACGGTGAAATTAGGAATAGCGCGGAAATAACTGATGTCGTATTGACCCTGATGGGTCGGTCCATCAGCGCCAACAATGCCTGCGCGATCCATCACAAAGGTCACTGGCAGGTTCTGAATCCCCACGTCGTGAATCAACTGGTCGAAGGCGCGCTGCAGGAATGTGCTGTAAATCGCCAGCACAGGCTTGAGCCCCTCACAAGCCATCCCAGCCGCAAGAGTTACGGCATGCTGTTCAGCGATACCTACATCGATGTATTGCTCAGGGACAGCCTTTTGTAGGAGGTCAAGGCCAGTACCTGTGGCCATCGCGGCTGTGATCCCAACGACAGTGCTGTCCTGCTGACAAAGCTTGATGAGCGTCTCGCCAAACACTTTGCTGTAACTCGGTGGTTTCTTTCCTTTTGAGGGAAGAGCTTTACCAGTACTTAGATCAAACGCTGATTGTGCGTGATAGCCAACTTGATCTGCTTCGGCATAGGGATAGCCCTTGCCTTTAGTCGTAACAACATGAACAAGTACAGGTCCACCAACTTTATGAGCCGTCTCAAAGGTTCGAACCATGCGTTCAATGTCATGGCCATCAATTGGGCCCATGTAGGTGAAGCCAAGCTCCTCAAAAACAGCCCCTACCTTCGGCACGGATAATCGGCGCATACTGCCCTTGAGCAGGTCGAGTTCGGCAGGCAGTTCTCCTCCCATGAAAGGCAGACTCTTGACCCTCTCCTCGACGCTATCCGAGATGAACTGCACAGGCGCACTGTGGCGCATGCGGTTTAGATGAGTCGACAACGCTCCGACTGGCGGAGAAATCGACATGTCGTTGTCGTTGAGAACAACCAGAAAAGGTGTATTGGGCATATGGCCGGCATGATTAATCGCTTCTAGTGCTATGCCGCCAGTAAGAGCCCCATCACCAATTACAGCTACGCATTTGAACGATTCACCACGACGCTCACGAGCAACGGCCATGCCGAGTGCCGCTGATATCGAGGTGCTGGCATGGCCGGCACCAAAATGATCGAAAGAACTTTCACAACGCTTCAGATAGCCAGCGACACCACCCTGCTGACGCAAGGTATTGAAGTCGCCATATCGGCCAGTAATCAGTTTGTGAGGATAAGCCTGATGGCCAACGTCCCATACAACTCGATCATGATCTAGATCAAGAGTTTGATAAAGAGCAAGGGTGAGTTCAACAACACCCAGCCCAGGCCCCAAATGACCTCCACTGGTGGACACCACCTCAAGATGGCGTTCCCGTATCTGACGTGCTACATCCTCAAGCTCGGCAATGCTCAAGCCATGAAGCTGATTCGGATGGGTTAACTCGCTCAGACGCATTCGCGTTCCTGTCCCACTCCAACCCATTCAATCTAGGTCTTCTCAGCTATAGAACGACGAAAGCAACCCTGGCAAGTGCAAACAGTTGACGGATCTGAATATTGCAAGACTGTCGTGATGGACGATTATCTACAGAGGATTCTGAGGGCACGTGTCTATGACGTAGCCCATGAAACCCCCCTGGAACTGGCCAAAAACCTCAGTCGCCGTCTTCACAACAAGATCTGGTTGAAACGTGAGGACCTACAGCCAGTCTTCTCATTCAAGCTGCGTGGTGCGTATAACCGCATGTCCCTTCTCAGCAAAGAAGAGTTGCAGCGTGGCGTGATTGCTTCAAGTGCTGGAAACCACGCTCAGGGAGTGGCACTGAGCGCCTCTTATCTCAATTGCAGAGCTGTGATTGTGATGCCTATCACCACACCCGAAATGAAGGTACGGGCTGTCCGTGCTCTTGGCGCTGAAGTCGCACTTCATGGAGAGACCTACGACGAGGCCTATCAAGAGGCCATGCGTCGCAGTGAAAAAGATGGACTCACGTTTATCCACCCGTTTGATGATCCAGAGGTGATTGCTGGGCAAGGGACGATTGCTCTAGAAATCCTGCGCCAGATCCAAGATCCACCAGATGCAATCTATGTCGCAGTTGGCGGTGGCGGACTGATCGGAGGGATTGCCACCTATGTCAAAAGCTTGTGGCCGCAAGTCGAAATTATCGGTGTCGAGCCCTACGACGCTGCAGCAATGAAGCTCTCTCTTGAGGCTGGTGAACGTATTCAGCTGCCCAATGTTGGCCTATTTGCCGACGGAGTCGCTGTACGTCAAGTAGGCAAACTCACCTTCTCATTAGCCCAGATGCACGTAGACGCGATGGTGACGGTAAGCACTGATGAAATCTGTGCAGCGATCAAAGATGTTTTTGAAGATACCCGCTCAATTCTTGAACCAGCTGGCGCGCTGGCAATTGCTGGCATGAAGGCAGATATCGCCAAACGTGATCTTCAAGACCGCACTCTTGTGGCCGTGGCCTGTGGCGCAAACATGAACTTTGAACGACTTCGTTTTGTCGCCGAAAGAGCAGAGCTAGGGGAAGAAAGGGAAGCAATACTCGCTGTGGAAATCCCAGAGCAGGCAGGCAGCCTGCGAAAGCTCTGCAATGTCCTAGCAGGGAAAAATCTCACCGAATTCAGTTACCGAATGGCAGAAGGGGATAGAGCTCAAATATTCATCGGGGTACAGGTTTTAGACCTGGATGATCGAACCAAGCTTTTAACGCGACTGCAGTCGTCAGGATTCGCATGCCTTGATCTCAGCAACGACGAGCTCACCAAAGGACACCTTCGTCACATGGTGGGTGGTCGGCTTCCTGCCTCAGCCAAAACCCTTTGCCGAGATGGATGTCGCGAACTGCTCTATCGCTTTGAGTTCCCTGAGCGACCAGGAGCTCTTATGACCTTTGTTAGTGCCCTTCACCCTGAATGGAGTATCAGCATCTTCCACTACCGCAATCACGGAGCAGATGTCGGCAGGATCGTTGTAGGTGTGTTGGTTCAGGACAACGAAATGGACGATTGGCAGCGCTTTCTTGAAGATCTGGGCTACCCAAACTGGGAAGAAACAAACAACCCCGCCTACTGCTTATTTCTGGGTGCACAGACCTTTTGATCGCGGTAACTTGGCATATTCCATACCAGGGCCTGCCATGGCCACCGATTCCCCAGCTCAAGAGAGGGATGAGGTCTCCAGCTTCTCCTTACCAGCACGTTTAGAGGCCATTCTTTATTTGAAGGGTCGCCCTGTAACGCTCAAAGAGATGGCAGAGCTAGCCAATGAGACTGAAGAACTGATTGAGCAAGCGCTACTTGCGCTGACGGCAGGCTATGCACAGCGAGATACAGCCTTAGAGATCCAAGAGAACAATGGTCGATATAGCCTTCAATTGTGTCCAGGCCTTGGCGAGCTGGTCCACAACCTTTTACCCGTTGATCTTTCCATAGCAACACTCAGAACCCTTGCCACCATTGCCCTGAAAAAAAGAATTCTTCAATCAGAGCTGATCGATATACGGGGGTCAGGCGCCTACGACCACATCAAAGAACTCGTTGCACAGAACTTCATCGAACGCAAACGACAGAGCGAGGGCAGGTCTTATTGGCTCACGCTCTCTGAAAAGTTCCATCGAACCTTCTCAGTACTTCCTGATTTAGGTTCAGCCGAACCTTCTCAGGTTGCATAGAGTTCTATAGAAGCTTGAGTGACTCCATGAACGCGCTGGAAATCCTGTCCGAGGTTATACAAGTGCTCGTCCAGGCAATTGGGATTTATTCGTTCGTACTGATCGTCCGCATACTGCTGACCTGGTTTCCCAATGTCGACTGGTCAAATCCAATACTAAGCAGCATCAGCTCAATCACTGACCCATACCTCAATATCTTCCGAGGTTTGATTCCTCCCATAGGTGGCATAGATCTCTCTGCGATCCTGGCAATATTTGCCCTGCAAATCATGCAGGGATTGCTTACAAACACGTCTCAACTCGCTTTTAATGCTGGAATGAGCTATTACAGCTGATCTAGCGGTTGTTCCGAAGGGATCACTGCCTTGGTTCCCCATAAAAGACCAGGGTCTACAGCCTGTTCAAGCGGAAGCAGCTCATCATCGTCTCCAGCACGAGTACGAACAGGAGCCTTGAATCCCTTTACCTTTGCCCCCTTCACTTGTAAAGGGTCTGGAGTTCCTGCCGGAATCGCCAACCGCACTGCAAAAATACTTGACCCGGGTTGCACGTCGCCAATAGAACCAACCCGAGCGCGGTTTGGCAAAACAGGTTCACCACTTGGATCCAAGATCTGAGCAAAAACATCGCTATCAATCACGGCAGAGTTGCCTGGATTGGTCACCTGACCTGAAAGCACATAGCAACTGGCGCCGATAGGCCTAGCCAGAATGGGCTGCGCACCTGGATCCTTTTGATCACAAGCATCGATACTCAACTGATCCACACTGAGGGTTGCCGCTAAGGCTTGATCACTGAAAACCAGATTAAAAACCAGTAAAACTGCAGTGAGCACTACCTTGAAGATGGAGCTTTGCAAAAAATTCTCCTTCATCGTTGATCACCACTTCCTGAGATCTGGCCACGTGATGCCCTGCTAGCCAGCTTATCGAGATTGGCTTGAGCCACATCTTCTAAATCAAAACCCAGCTCACTAGCCAACTGGGCTACATACCAAAGCACATCTCCCAACTCAAGCTTGATTGCTTGGCGCGTATCCAGGTCAAAAACACCTTGTTGATCGCGAAGGACCTTCTTGACCTTGTCCGCGACTTCACCTGCCTCACCTGTGAGCCCAAGGGTTGGATAAATCGGGTTCTGACCCACATTCGGATAGCGGGCCGTAGCTCGAGCTCCATGCTGGTAATGATTAATGTCCATAGAAAATCATTGGCAACGCTGTCAATAACTACGTTTTGAGGCCTGGATGGTAGTTTCCGCGATGTTTCAGGTCCCGTTGATGGCCCAGATTGATCTGACACGACGGACCAAAATTGTTGCCACCATAGGTCCGGCAACCGAGAGCGCCGAACGAATCCGAGAACTCGTTGAGGTAGGTGCTACCACCTTCCGGCTGAACTTCTCACACGGCGACCATGACGAGCACGCCAAGCGCATCTCCACCATCCGTCAGGTTTCTGATGAATTGGGAATGCACATCGGCATTCTTCAAGACTTGCAAGGCCCCAAAATTCGCCTAGGTCGTTTTGATAAGGGGCCTATCACTCTGGCCAATGGCGATTCCTTCGCACTGACCTCCAAACAAGTTCAATGCAATCAGTCAGTGGCAACCGTCACTTACGACAAGCTTGCAGACGAAGTCACGACCGGCAGCCGAATCTTGCTTGATGACGGTCGAGTGGAGATGAAAGTCTTAAAAATCGATCAAAGCGAACAAACCTTGCACTGCATCGTCACGGTGGGAGGGGTGCTCTCAAATAACAAGGGAGTGAATTTCCCTGATGTACAGCTTTCGGTTCGCGCCCTTACAGAGAAAGATCGCCAAGATCTCGCCTTTGGCCTCCAGCAAGGGGTGGACTGGGTCGCACTGAGCTTTGTGCGAAACCCTTCGGACATGAAAGAGATCCGTAAACTCATCCGCGATCATGGGCACAGCACCCCAGTGATCGCGAAGATCGAGAAATTTGAGGCAATTGATCAAATCGATTCAATCCTTCCTCTCTGTGATGGAGTCATGGTTGCAAGGGGGGACTTAGGCGTTGAGATGCCAGCCGAAGAAGTGCCATTACTGCAAAAGGATTTGATTCGCAAGGCCAACAGCCTTGGAATTCCAATCATCACAGCCACCCAGATGCTCGACTCGATGGCCTCAAGCCCGAGGCCCACCAGAGCAGAAGTCAGTGATGTAGCAAATGCGATCCTTGATGGTACTGATGCAGTGATGCTCTCGAACGAAACCGCTGTAGGAGACTATCCAGTGGAGGCGGTTCAAACGATGGCCACCATTGCCAGACGGATTGAACGGGACTATCCACAGCGTCCAATCGAAACTTATCTGGCCAGCACCATTTCCAACGCGATTAGTTCAGCCGTAAGCAGCATCGCCAGTCATCTCAACGCGGCAGCAATCGTGCCACTAACTGAAAGTGGTGCAACTGCTCACAACGTCAGTAAATTCCGCCCAGCAGCACCAATTTTGGCCGTAACCAACGAATTGGCTGTAGCAAGAAAACTTCAATTGGCATGGGGTGTTACCCCACTGCTTGTCCCAACCCAAAAAAGTACCACTGCAACCTTCAGTGCTGCAATTGCTGTTGCCCAGGAATTGGGTCTTCTCAAAGAAGGAGATCTAACAATTCAAACTGCAGGAACCCTTGCTGGCGTGAGCGGGTCCACAGATCTTGTCAAAGTAGGAATTGTCAGTGCAGTACTTGGCCAAGGGATCGGTATTGGCAATGGAACCGTTAGCGGCAAGGTCAGATTTGCTTTCTCCCCAAACGACTCAACAAAAATTGAACCAGGCGAGATTCTGGTCATTCATGAAACAAGCGATGACTATCTCGATGCAATCAGAAAGTCTGCAGGAGTGATTACAGAACAAGAAGGAGAGGAATACCACGCAGAAATGATCTCAAAACGCCTAGGGATTCCGTTCATCATTGGGATAGCACATGCCACGAGAAACCTGCTTGAAGGAGAGGTGGTAACAATGCAGCTCAGTAATGGCAAAGTTCATCGCGGCACAGGCGGCAAGCTGCCAATGAAGCTCGACTCAATGGACTGAGGGCTCATGAATAGCTCACTTCCGCTCATCGAAACGGTGAGCATGGCGTTCTCAACCCTAAAAGCCAATCGCCTACGTAGTCTCCTGACAATGCTCGGCATTGTGATCGGCAATGCTTCTGTCATCACCCTGGTAGGGGTTGGCAGGGGGGCTCAGAATCTGGCTGAGGCTCAACTAAGCAACCTGGGCGCCAATGTGTTGTTTGTGGTGCCTGGCAACAACGACACTCGTCGTCGCGGTGTGGCCTTCCCGCGAAATCTCGTCATCGAAGATTCAGATGCAATCGCTGAGCAAGTTCCAAGCGTGAAAGAAGTTGCACCACAGATCAGCTCAAGTGAGGTGATTCAAGCGGGTGCCCAAAGTGCTACGAGTTCAATCTCTGGGGTGACCCCATCGTTTCTACCAGTGCGCAACTTCGAAGTAGCCCGTGGAAGATTTTTTAGTGATCTAGATCTTCGTAGCGCACGCAATGTGGTTGTGATTGGTCCCGACCTTGTCAACAAACTCTTTCCAACGAGTGCTGCAGTCGGTAAGACTCTACGAATTAAGGATCAATCATTTGAAGTAATCGGTGTAATGGCTCCTAAAGGAGCGGTGTTTGGAAACAATCAAGATGAAAACGCGTACATTCCACTCACAACAATGGTTAGCCGGATCACAGGCAGAGATCCAACCTATGGCGTCAGCCTTAGTTTTATCAGTGTGGAAGCCAAGAATGAAGAAAGCACGGGGGCAGCAAAATTCCAGATCACCAACCTGCTCCGTCAACGACATCGAATCCTGAGAGATGACGACTTTGCAGTTCGATCACAGAAAGATGCCCTCAGCATCGTCAACACAATCACCGGAGGACTAACCCTCATGTTGGCAGCAATCGGAGGGATATCGCTGCTAGTAGGAGGAATCGGAATCATGAATATCATGCTGGTTGCGGTCAGTGAACGTACTGAGGAAATCGGACTAAGAAAGGCCCTAGGAGCTCGCAATAGCGATGTATTGAGCCAATTCCTAATCGAGTCACTCGTTCTTGCAAGCTTTGGTGGCGTCATTGGCACAGCTGTAGGTGTTGGTGCCGTCACAACAATCGGAGTTTTGACCCCTCTCCCGGCAGCAATCGGAATAAGCGTCGTTCTAATCACCGTTAGTCTCTCTGGATCAATTGGTTTGATCTTTGGTGTTTTGCCCGCCAGACGTGCAGCAAGACTTGACCCAATCGTTGCCCTGCGACGCCTGTAAAACCTTTTTGATTTTCAGAGAATAGGCAAATCAAAAAAGGGGTAGCAATCACAACTCCCCTGCTACGAAAACAATGAGGTCAAGCGCCCAACGCAAGCAAAGCGGGTTGCATGGGATTGATAACTCAATCAACCAACGCGTCCTTTCTGGAAAAAACAAAACGGTTTTTGGCTCAAAGATGTTGGTTGCTCAAAGCAGCATCTAAAAGCGCAAGTGGGAATCTGAGCTCAAAAGCTCAGAAAGATGGTGCCAGAAGAGGATCTAGCAGCCAACGATCTAACCATCGACACCGTTACAGTCAGTGAACCATCCTCTAGCAGATGAATCAACGCTGGCGTCTCATTGCTCTCTGGCTGCTGCCCATCGGTGTTGCCTTGCTGCTCGCCTGGCAAATTTTAGGAAATGGCAAGCTCACAGGAGAGCAGCCGAGTAACGCAACTCTCGCTCCGCGTAATGCTGCGGTTACTCGGATGAGCTACGGCCGCTTCCTCGACTATGTGGAAGCAGGAAGAGTCACCGCCGTGGATATTTACGACGGTGGACGGAATGCAGTAGTGGAAGCCGTAGATCCCGAACTCGACAATCGCGTACAACGGCTAAGAGTTGATCTCCCCGGTCTTGCTCCGGAGCTAATCAACACACTCAAGAGCGAGGGGATCAGTTTCGATATTCATCCTGCTCGTACCACTCCTCCGGCGCTTGGCTTATTAGGCAATCTCCTCTTCCCGCTACTCCTCATTGGCGGCCTAATTCTGCTGGCCCGTCGATCAAGCTCAATGCCTGGAGGCCCAGGGCAGGCAATGCAGTTTGGCAAGACAAAAGCCCGCTTCGCAATGGAAGCTGAAACTGGAGTCAAATTCGATGATGTTGCAGGAGTAACTGAAGCAAAACAGGATCTTGAGGAAGTGGTGACATTCCTGAAGAAACCCGAACGCTTCACCTCGGTAGGTGCTCAAATCCCAAGAGGTGTTCTGCTGGTAGGGCCTCCAGGCACTGGCAAAACACTGCTTGCCAAAGCAATTGCAGGAGAAGCAGGTGTTCCCTTCTTCTCACTTTCTGGTTCGGAATTTGTAGAGATGTTCGTTGGTGTCGGCGCGAGTCGAGTCCGAGATTTATTCAAACGGGCAAAAGAGAACACACCCTGCCTAATCTTTATTGATGAAATTGATGCCGTAGGCCGACAACGTGGTGCCGGAATAGGTGGCGGGAATGATGAACGAGAACAAACTCTAAACCAACTGTTAACAGAAATGGACGGATTTGAAGGTAATAGCGGGATCATCATTATTGCAGCAACAAACCGCCCAGATGTACTGGATTCTGCGCTGATGCGACCAGGGCGTTTTGACAGGCAAGTCAGTGTGGATGCACCAGACATCAAAGGACGACTTGCAATTCTTGAAGTGCATGCACGTGACAAGAAACTTGAAGAAGATCTTTCCTTAAAGAATGTAGCCCGAAGGACACCTGGATTTACCGGGGCAGATCTTGCCAACCTACTTAATGAGGCGGCAATCCTCACGGCTAGACGTCGTAAAAAGGCTATCAGCCTTGATGAAATTGACGATGCCGTTGACAGAATCATCGCAGGCATGGAAGGGCGCCCACTCACTGATGGACGTAGCAAGAGATTGATCGCTTACCACGAAGTTGGACATGCGCTAATCGGAACATTAGTTAAAGATCATGACCCTGTCCAAAAAGTGACTCTGATACCACGAGGTCAGGCTCAGGGGCTTACATGGTTTGCTCCAGATGAAGAGCAAATGCTGGTGACTCGAGCCCAACTCAAGGCTCGAATCATGGGAGCACTAGGAGGCAGAGCAGCAGAAGATGTTGTTTTTGGCGATGCAGAGATCACAACAGGTGCAGGGGGAGACATCCAGCAGGTAGCATCCATGGCACGCCAAATGGTGACACGTTTTGGCATGAGCGATTTAGGGCCAGTCTCTCTGGAGAGCGGAAATCAAGAAGTATTTATTGGACGAGACCTGATGACTCGAAGCGAGATTTCAGATGCAATATCCCGCCAAATAGATGAGGCAGTTCGGGAAATGGTTAAGCATTGCTATAGCGAAACTGTAAAAATCGTCAAGCAACATCGGGAAGCTATGGATAGACTCGTTGAAATCCTCATCGAAAAGGAAACCATAGACGGAGAAGAATTTGTTTCAGTAGTAGCAGAGTTTACATCTGTTCCAGAGAAGGAAAGAAGCATACCTATCCTCCAGAGCTAATAGAACTAGCAGTTAAATAATAATCATCCAGGAAATCAAGCATCAGCGAATGGATCCTGACAATCCATGCCCATTCGCTTTAAGATTTAATCTTTAATTTTAGAATAAAAACAATTTTGACACCAAGATGAAGCTTGATAAATGTTTTCGTAATTACAAACAAGTCAATCAGTTCCTTCAGGATTAATGGATTGATAACTATCTATTAGAAACTCTTTTGGCTTGCAATACTTTCCTATCACAAGGCAGCCTTGTCAATTGACTGAATGAACCGGACGCTTATCGATCACACTATCGACAAGTCCATAGCCAACAGCTTCTGCGGGAGACATGAAAAAATCTCGATCGGTATCTTCTTGAATTCTCTCTAGAGGTTGACCTGTACGATCTGCTAATACTCGGTTCAATCGATCCTTTAGGAAGAGAATCTCATCAGCCTGAATACGAATATCACTCGCTTGCCCTCTGGCACCACCAAGCGGCTGATGAATCATAATTCTAGAATGTTGCAAACTGCTGCGTTTACCCATTGCCCCAGCGCAGAGGAGGAACGCTCCCATACTTGCTGCAAGCCCTACACATACTGTTTGAACATCTGGCTTGACATGCTGCATTGTGTCAAATATTCCGAGGCCATCATATACTGAACCTCCTGGTGAATTGATATACAAATAGATATCTTTTTCAGGATCTTCCGCCTCCAAGAACAACATCTGAGCAACAATTCGATTTGCCGAATCACTTGTCACAGGCTCGCCAAGAAAGATGATCCGTTCACGCAAAAGGCGCGAATAAATATCGAAGGCCCTTTCCCCGCGGCCCGACTCTTCAATCACAATCGGGATCATGCTGCTCTGCTCGGTTTTCACGATCTTAACGGCGCCGTAGCAGCGCTATGGTCAGGTGCGAAAAGGTCGGGCCAAGCACTTGAGTGACCGAAAGACCATTGCTGACAGCAAACGTGCGTTTAATCATGATTTCCCTCATGTCATCCCCTCGCTGTACAGACGTACAACTGATGAACTACTTGTCGAGCTGCATCTCCTGAGCCACCAGAAGCATTTCCACCCAGACGCACTCTTTGCTATTGGCCTTAGCCAAGTTTTTGATGTCTTCACGCGTGGTTACCGACCAGAAGCTCACGTCAAGACGTTGTTCGATGCCCTATGTCGAAGCTGCGGCTTCGACCCAAATGCTTTGCGCAAGCAGGCCCAACAAACTCTTGAGTCGGTCCGGGGTCACGATCTTGAGGAGGTCCAAGGCTGGATCCAACAACAAGGCAAAGGGGCTCCTGAAGCTCTCGCCAAGGCATTGCGTAATACTGGCAGCACCACTTTTCATTACTCACGCCTAATGGCCGTGGGGTTGCTCAGCCTTCTCGCATCTGCCCAAGGTGATGAATCATCTGATCCCGAAAAACTAAGCCAAATCGCCCATGAACTAAGTGAATCAGTTGGATTCTCCAAAGCCAGAGTTGAAAAAGATCTGAACCTCTACAAGTCCAACCTCGAGAAGATGGCCCAGGCTGTAGAACTAACTGAACAAATTCTAGAATCTGAACGTCGCAAACGGGAACAAAATGAATCTGCAAAACTCAACACTGGATCATCAGAGCAAATGTCTCAGGGGGTTGAAGCTTGTTCCAATATCAGCTGACCTGACATCCACCACCAGTCTGTTTTTTTGAGTTTGGCACCCCGCAAATAACTTAGGTTCATCGTTAAAAACTTAGCCTGTTTAACTGGGGCTGGCCAGGATCCATTAAGTAAACCTAAACGATACAATCCAGCTGTATCAGCGGACATTTTCATAACATCAGGATTGACTAGGTTGATAGTTTTATTAGAGATCTCAGTGAGCATTGGTGAGTCGCCAATAGCAATACCAACACGAGTAGGTTTTCCATTTTGTTTTTGCCAAACCCATCCACCAACAACTCTCTCACCATCCGAGTAAGGTTGTCTCCAGAGCGTAAGTCCATAGAAGTCAGCGTCAGTATTTTGATCATTTTTGACAACAGAGTTATCTTCTTTAATGAAGTTTCGTGCTTCCAGACGTTGACTAACAGTATCGATAACTGGTTGCCATCGTGAGGAGCCCTCTGGTAGATCAAGTTGGATTTGAATGCTGGCTTGAAAAGGCCCTTTACGTTGCTTGGCTAAGCTAAGATCAAGTGGTAACGATGCAAGTCTCAACCCTAATTGCTGATTAATGCCATAGTTCTTATCAAGGGAATCCTGAATAATCTGCTTCGAAAGCAAACTGCCAAAAAGCAAGTCCATACTCTTCACTTGCATATTCAGGAGAGCCTGATCTGAATCAGGTCTACCTGGCGATTTGATCGCCATAGGGCGATACTGAAAAGGGCTGGCATCAATGCCAACTGGAGCTAAACCAAAAGGGCGATAACCAACAACTCCTTGCCATTTGAGTTGATTACGATCCAATCGCAGTGACAAACATCCATAACGTGAAATCTGCAAAAGAGGTGCCATTGCTCCACTCACTGAAGCCAAGCCATCGGGACTCCAGCTCACCGCTGGCCCATGTTGTAGAACAGAATTGCAAAAACGCTGTAAAGACGATTGAGCAGCAGAAGAATGGACAAACCCTTCGCCAAGGCTTTGAAGTAGCTGTTGACGATGCAAGCCATCTGAAGCGATGACAACCACATCATCAAGACGCTTAAAAGCAATGCTTGAATTAACACTGATCGGCCAAAGGATCTCTGGCAAAAGCAAATAAGCCTCGCCATCATTTGCCCACGCCTGCCACCAGAGACCCCGACCCTGACGTCGCCAAAGGTCCTTGGCCAGGTTCATGCCAAGACGGTCCTGCCATAGACGCGGGGCTTGGCCTTGCGGATCTCCTCGAAAACTCTGGATCAAAGTCATCTCTGTCATCAAGCGAGCAAGTGTCCCTAACCGTTCTGTGCGGCTAGATGACAAATGCCCCTTTAAAAGCAGGAGAACGATCGTTGGGATTAAAAGCAGCGAGCAAATTCCAGCCGAACTGACAGGAAAGCGACAAGGGATGTAGACAATCTTCTTCAGCCTTAAGAGGCCTAGGGAATGCTGAGACATCCAATCGCCCTTTACCTATGGCAGCTGGGGATCAAACTTTCTCATTTGTCTTTTTGCGACGACGACGATCTAGCCGATCAACGACTGAAAGATAAATAACCGAAATGGTCACAAAGGCCAAAAGGATGACAGCTGCTCCGGCGAGAAGCTGATTGCTCCCTAGGCTTTGGAAAGCCTCAGGCACCTCAGAAGTTCAGTGTACCGTCGCCATTACGTCCCCACACGACCATGGCGATAGAGAAACTGAACACAGCCGCCAGTGAGGCCCAGGCGAGAGTGAACAACATAGAAGACGCAAATCAGATTGACTTAGCCTGGTAAGGCTTCAACCATTTTACACGTCAAAGCCTTCATCAGTCATGACGTTCGCGACTCCTGGTACTACGCCACTTCTTGAACGTGCCAAGCAAACTCAGAGGTATCCACAAGCTCGAGTGATCGTGCTGAACGATGATGTAAACACCTTTCAGCACGTCGTTGATTGTCTGCGAAGGATCATTCCAGGCATGAGCGAGGAGAGAGCCTGGAATCTTGCGCATCAAATCGACGGTCAAGGTTCAGCAGAAGTCTGGTGTGGTCCACTTGAGCAGGCCGAGCTCTACCACCAGCAACTGTCTGGGGAGGGGCTAACAATGGCACCACTTGAACGGTGCTGAAACAAGGCAAAGCTGATCAACCTTCAATACAGCACAATGAACTTGTTGCTTTTTGCAAGACTGACAAAAGGCTTTTCGAGCAGCAAGAGCAAAAACATTCAGCGCTCAATGCCTAGGTGAATGTGCATTGAACAAAACCTTTGAAGCGTTAATATAAAAATCACGATTAATCAACTTAAAAGGAACAGGTCCTGATACAAAATGAAAAGGGTCGACAGCCTAAAGAACATAGACAGTTCAACTTCCATCAATAAATACAAAGAAAATCAGCAAAGACTCATTTGTAAAAATCTCAATATTACAATGTTCTAATGGCCCCACGACTCATGCTCGATAGTTTTCAAAATAGTCAAACAAACAAAACTCTCTGAGCTCAAAATACTGACTTTGGTAAGCAAAAGCTGAATCCAGCCTACAAACTAATTCGTAATATAGTTATCGAGGGATTTCTCAAAGAAGAACAATCCTTGACTTTTGGATTAACAATGTACCCAGAATATATCTGAACTTTGAATGAAGATCCTAGCAAGAGTGGGAAAAATAAAATTCACCTATAGTCTCGATTAAAAGGGTTAGACCCCTCTGGGGAACATTGAATACAACCTCGCCAGGGTGGATAGACAACGCTTGATCTATTCATCATGAACCTTGCAGGGAGGGCCTTGACCTGGGAGTAAAAGTAGAATGCCTGGGATCGAAACCACCGCAAGCAAAAATATAGGATTTAAGTATCGCGTCTTAGACAGAGCTGCTTTCACCTTGAGACTTTGGCTAGTTTCGATCAATTACACGAAAAAGTTGCGATGGGTCGAGTTGTAATCACGCACAGCACCTACGTAGAGGGTCTAATTCCATGGTTGAAGGCCCTTGCAGAGGAGAAGAACATTCAAACGATTACACCAGCCGTCATTCGACGCGTCAAAGGTCATTGTCCAGAACTTCGCCTGAGAATTACAACGCCGATCAAGGGTGGTTTCAAACTGGTTGCCAGACTTGGCAGCTCAGCTCAGGAGGTTTTTGTTGTCACAAAATTGGACGAAGGGTCATTATTGAAACGACTTAATCACAGTCGTCCAGGCGTTCAAAAGAGGTGAACCGCCATGCCGTGCGAGCCCCAGTGTTCGACCTGGAAGAACCAGAAGGGGAAGCAAAGTGGGGCTTCGTTTCCGGAAGCAAGTCCGGTCTACGTCACCTTCACGACAGCCTCCCCAAATCGAAAGAGAGTCAGATCAGAGCACTAGAAAAAGGCCGTCACCAACACAGCAGTTCAAGCAGAATTTAAGCGCAAACGGTGTCCTGCGTCGGCCAAATTGAGCGAATGTGCTTTAAGGCTGTTTCCGCCTCGAGCTGACGGCTGGGCGCATCAACACCATTAAGCAGCACGGTCACATGACCGAGCTTGCGGCCTGGAGTTTCACAATCTTTTCCATACCAGTGCAAATGGAAGCGATCACAACTGCGCAGCTTCGCTAGGCGCTCATCTAGAGAGGACTCAGCCCCTTTTTGCAAACCTAGAAGATTCACCATTAAGGCGCCAGGTGCATGGAGATGGGTTTCAGGCACTGGCAAGCCCGCCGCGATACAAAGTTGTTGATCAAACTGGCTGCTGCTGCAGGCTTCGATCGAAAAATGTGCGGAATTATGAGTGCGAGGTGCAACTTCATTGACCTGTAGTCCGTCTGGTCCGTAGAAAAATTCAACAGCAAGCACGCCCACGTAATTGAGCTCTGTTAGAAGAGACGCTGCCATGTTGTAGGCCATCATTTCCACAGCATGATCAACACTCGCAGGTGCAATCACCCAATCACACACCTGTTGGAACTGATGAGTCTCAGCAAGAGGCAGGCTACGAACACGGCCCTGAGCATCCCGACTAACAACAATGGCTAATTCCTTTTCGAACGACACCCAGCTCTCAAGCAGCCATTGAGCTGGATCCACTGAGCGCAGAAGTTGCGATAAATCCTCGACACTCTTGAGAACCTTGGTTCCTTTGCCGTCATATCCCCACCGACTTGACTTGGCCATCACCGGAAAGTTCCACTCCCTAGGAAGCTCTGGCTGAGCAAAAGAAATCGAACTCAGCAAAGTCCAATCAGGGCTAGGAAGATCTAGCTCACCAAGCAACTGACGCTGCGAGATTTTGTCGACCAATGGAGCAAGCGCAGTAAGAGACGGAGAAAAACACACCCCTTGTTGTTCAAGGGGAATCAGAGCTTCAATATCGACCCATTCGTTCTCAAACGTGACGCCACAACAGCCCTGCACGAGCTTGCCAGTAGCTTCTACATCCACTGGGTCGGCCAAGACAAGTCGAGTTGCTTCAACAGCAGCGGGATCAATTGCAGATCCAGACTGCACGACAACATCCACAGCGCGTCTTTTTGCTGCTTGCGCCAACATCTGAGCCAACTGACCACCACCGACGACCCCAATCATTGGGCTTTTAACGCTGCTCATGCAGAGAGAATCAACCACGCAATCCTGCAAGCATTGCATCCCAACAAAATTGAGATTTCAGAGCAAGCCCTGATCACCAGCAAAGGCCAAACGCACAGCAGTGAGCAATAGGACCAAAAGGAAAAGCGCCAAGCCCACCGTGCAGGCATAACTGATCTCAAGCTCAGCAAAAGCCTGGTCGTAAACGTAGTAGACAAGGGTTCGAGTGGTGTCGGCGGGTCCCCCCTGAGTCATCAAGAACACTTCTTCGAACACTTTTGTGGCCGCAATCGATGAAACCACCGCAACCAAGGTTACGTAAGGCCGCAACAACGGCAGTGTGATGTCGATGTGTTTGCGCAAGCCATCACTACCATCAAGTTCGGCTGCCTCATAAAGCTCTTTAGGAATTCCTTGGAGGCCAGCAAGAAATATCACCATGTAATAACCAAGCCCCTTCCACAGGGTTACAAGCATCACTGCCGGGAGTGCCAAGAATGGATTCGTGAGAAAGCCAATCGGCACGAAATCTGTGCCAACAAAGGCGGAAAGCCAGCCATTGATAAGACCGTTCTCTGCATAAAGCCAACGGAATGCGATGGCCGCAACCACAATCGACACGAGCACGGGTGTATAGAACGCACCGCGTAAAAAATGAATACCTGGTAAGGAACGGTTCAACAACACCGCCAATGCAAGAGAACCCAAAACAATCGGTGGAACCACCCCAACCAGGTAGATCAAAGTATTGATCAGCACCTTAAAAAACATCGGATCACCAGCAAGACGTCGCAGGTTGGCCAAACCCACAAAGACAAGGGGGTCTGTAACGTCGAGACCTGTTTTGGTGAAGCTCATCAAAAGAGCCATCAGCGCTGGTATCAGCACCGACAAGCTGAGTAGGACAAGCGCAGGCAAGAGGAATACCCATGCCACAAGAGTGGTCCGCCAAGACTGTCTTAATCCCCGAAACAGAGGACCAGCCATCACCACAATGCCTGTACTGACAGGAGATTACGTGGGAGCGTTTGATGCCACCCGGCAAACTGAGATCAGCAGACTTGCTCTTTCATGTCCGCTTTCGTGAATATCGACGCCCATCGCATCCCAGTAGCACTGAGCCACCAGCCCTACGAGGTGGTCATTGGGGGGGAAGGCTTGCGGGGTGTTGGTAAGGAGCTTCGCCGTGCTGGGCTGAAAGAGGGAATCAAGGTATTGGTTGTAAGCAATGCTGATGTTGCTGAGCCATATGGTGATCTTTGCCTCCAAAGCCTTAAGGAGAGCGGTTTCAGGCCCACTCTGCTGGTGATCGAGGCCGGAGAAGATCAAAAGACGCCAGTGAGCGTGGCGTTAATTCACGATGCAGCCTATGAAGCAAAGCTAGAAAGAGGATCCTTGATGGTTGCTCTTGGCGGTGGGGTCGTGGGCGACATGACTGGATTTGCAGCAGCTACTTGGCTAAGAGGTATCTCGGTGGTGCAACTTCCTACAACCCTTCTGGCAATGGTGGATGCCGCGATTGGTGGCAAGACAGGCGTCAATCACCCGGGCGGAAAAAATCTGATCGGAGCATTTCACCAACCAAGGCTTGTATTAATCGATCCCTCAACTCTGAAAACATTGCCAGAACGTGAATTCCGGGCAGGGATGGCCGAAGTGATCAAATACGGGGTGATCGGTGATTCAGCACTTTTTCAACTCCTAGAAGGCATTCAAGAACTAGACACACCATCACAACTCCATCAAGACCTTCTGGAGAAAATTCTCGAACGTTCAGCACTCGCGAAGTCGAGAGTGGTGAGCTCAGATGAACGAGAGGGCGGGCTGCGCGCCATCCTTAACTACGGGCACACCTTCGGGCATGTGGTGGAAACCCTCTGTGGCTATGGAACCTGGCTGCATGGTGAAGCTGTCGCCATCGGCATGGTGGCGGTTGGGGAGCTGGCGGTGTTGCGACAGAGCTGGAGCAGGGATGATGCCAACAGGCAAAAGTTGCTGATCGCAAAGGCAGGGCTGCCGATTGCTTGGCCCAAGCTAGATCCAGAGGAGGTGCTGTATACCCTGCAAGGGGATAAGAAGGTCAAAGATGGAAAGCTTCGCTTTGTGATTCCCACCGGCATTGGCAACGTCGAAATCAAAAATGACGTAAGCAGAGAAGAAATCCGAAAATGCCTATCAGAGCTCAGCTAAGTGGGTCCTCTAGGAACCGGCAGCGAAGTTCACCGACCTCAGCATCAAGAGATGGTTTGGGCCTCAACTCAAAAGCCAACCAACGAAACTCTCCCAAGCCGACTGGATCAACAAGACGCAACAGTGCTTCCCTTCTATTGAGGGCAGCAGAGAGCTGACTGGTAGGAAGACTTTGGAGAGCATGAAGCCTCTCTGCCAAGCCAAGTGCCAAGAGTGCTTGCCCCTGTCGAGACTCACCGAGAAAGGTCCAACCCTGCTGTTCGGCCTGGAGTTGAAGAGTTTCGAGACACAGATGTGCAGTGAGATCCCACCGACCGGGATCTTGAAGCAATGCACCACTAGCTCTCTGCTGGCGATAAGCCATCAGAGTTCCGCAGGGTCTCATCACGCTGTAATAACGACGGGCCTCGAGGGCATAGTCGATGACAAGTAAGGGGCCGCAAAGCAGAGCAGAGGCTGCCTGACTCAACCACGATTTCAGTTCACCATGCCATTCACTGCACCAACCATCAGCAGCATCAGGAGGGGGGATCTGAATGCCCAAACACATTCGGGCCTCAGTTAAAGCTGAATGCAAAGCGTCTGTAAGAGAAAGCTCAGTGAAGCGAAGATGAGCAACCGAATCGACGTTCTCAAGACAAACACCCTGCCGCCATAGACGTTGATCGCGCCACACCAACCGCTCCACCGGCAGAGCATCCAACATTTCATGAGCAAGCATCACGCCGATAGCGGGAGCTTGAGCCAACTCATTAAGACTTCGCCAGTGAATCGGCACACTGGTGACAGATTTCAGTCGCTCTCGTTGTCGTAAGGCCATGGCCTTATTGCTCTCCACCAAAACCAGCTCCAGTCTTGGTATCAGCGCTGGGCACAGATCCTCCAGGGCTGAGATCAGATCAGCACTTAAATCGCCTTCACCAGGCCCCACCTCTATCAACGATAAAGACTTTCCCTTGTCAACACGCTGCTGAAGTTGCTGGAACCAATCAACCAGTTGTATGGCCAAAAGTTGGGCAAAGTCAGCTCCTAAGGAAGGAGAAGTCGCGAAATCACCCTGACGACCAATACGAAGCTGACCGGAGGCATAGGCCCCATAGACTTGGTCATGCAAGGCCCAGTCCATGTATTGATGGAAGCTGATGCTCCCTCCAGCCTGAACTATTCGGTTGACCAACCAAGCTGGACAAGGCACAGAGCAGAGATCCATTCGAGAGAATGCCTGTCACTGAAACAGGCCCATGGGAGCACATCAGAGGAGAAAAATCTTGAAAAACCTGTTGGCATGGTTATTTTGCTTGCTTTGTTGCGCAGGATCGGTTTACGCCTACGACAATCCTGAACTCCTTCCCCAGCAGCAAACACCAGTGGTTGATCTGGCGAAGGTCTTCAGCGAAAAGCAACTCACCAACCTGGAAAAATCACTAGACGACTATGAGACGAGAACAGGCTGGAAATTACGTGTACTGACCCAGTACGAACGAACTCCTGGGCTTGCAGTTCGAGAGTACTGGGGGCTTGATGAACGTAGTTTGCTGATTGTCGCCGACCCACGCGGTGGAAATCTGCTCAACTTCAACGTGGGTGATGCGTTATATGCACTAATGCCTCGTACCTACTGGGTAGAGCTGCAAACCCGCTATGGGAACCAGTTTTACGTGAAGGATCATGGCGAGGACATCGCAATCCTCGATTCACTCAATGCCGTAGAAACCTGTTTGGATCGAGGTGGTTGTCAATTTGTACCTGGGCTGCCATTGGAGCAATGGTTGTTGACATTCACCACATCGCTACTTGGTGGTTTGGTTGCTGGCTTTGCTTCCTACCCCAGGAAAGAAGGTGAACTGATCGCTTGGCCTTGGTTATTGCTCGCTTCCCCGCTATGGATCATGTTGTTTGGAATCTTCGGGATTGCCCCTGTCGTGTCGCGAACTAGCGATCTTCTACCACTCATTCGCAACGGGCTGGGCTTTTTGGGAGGAGCTGTAGCGGCATACGTTATTGCTCAAGCAACATTGGGGGGTAGGCAAAAGCGAGAGTCAGAGCCTTAGCTTCAATTGATATCAGCGACTTTGAATGCTGCAAAGAATTGTGGGGGGTTTGCAGACAGGTCTCCTAGCTGCGTCATTACCAGGTGCAGCAAGATCTTGACGGCGCTGATCCCTGATCGACCTGAGCTGCGCCAAGTTGAACTTGTAGAAACCAAGCAAGCTGGAAAAGCGTTTGACAGGCTGGCCGTAGTAACTCCTGCCGCTCAGAGTGGGGAATGAAGCCCATTCAGGCGCAAGTTTTGCTGCTAATAGAGGGGTCATAAACCCTGAATCGGTAAGACCTAAAGCCTTGCGACGTTGAACAAGAAAGAGAGCTCCCTGATCCTGAACTTCTGGACCAAAACCACGCAAACCAAGACTGCGGGTCACCATGTCCCAGGTAAAAGGCATGAATTGATAAGCCCCTGCTGCAGCACTTGCATATCGAGAGGAGTAAATGACTCGATTGGGATGACGATCTAATGAGGCCATGAGACCTCCACCAAACATCACTCGATAACCAAGGTCATGCCCATTCTTCCAAGTACCTTCGGCAAAGCGAATGGTGTTGAGAAGGGCCCGCCGCTCCGGGGTGATCACATATGGCAATGCCGCTGAGGGAACCTGTTCTGGATTACTTAGCGACTGGGAACGTGCTGTCAGCTCAAGAGATGGAAGTGAAGGAGGGAGAGGGATATGGGTATTGGTTGCTTGCGCTGCTCCAGCTGCTATTGAGAAAGGGAGAAAACCAGCTGCGACTGCTGATAGAAGACGATAGACAGTCGATGCGGGAGCGATCATTCGTTGCATTCAGAGAATAAAAACCCTTGGAATGGGGGAAGGTTTGGGCAATTCCCAGAAGCGAATGGGAGTTGCCGATGAACCAAGGGTGACTATTAAACCAAATTATTTAATAATCGGGTTGACTTTGACGAAGCTGACCCAAAGGGACAGCCCTCGTGTGCCGGTGCGAGGATCGTCCACATGCGGCAATGGTTGAGTTGGGCCCAAAGATCGCTGAAATCCAAGTTGAAGAATCAGCGTTGTGCATATTGAACGATCTAAGATTTTTGATTAGTAATTCTGATTAAGAGACCAGTTCAACTACAGCACTTGCTGCCTCCACGGATCCATCGACAGCCAGCGGTTGCTGAGAAGCTGGTATCAAGGGTTGATCTAACTCCCATTCTCCAAGCTCGAGGGCCTCGCGCTCAAGCAGCCGATGTGCTGCATGGCTTTGTAAGCCGTTGATCAGTGCTACCGATTCTGCAAAGCCTTCTCGAAGAACCACATGAAGGCCGACACCCAAGCTGATGGCTTCACAGAAACTGCTGTAACCAGGCTTCCCAAGGTGCCTAGAGCAGTAAGGAAGAGCATCGACAACTCGAATTGACCTGGGTAGATACAAAACATTGTCAGGTGATTGCCTTCTCAGAAAAGTGTCAACAGATCGTGGTCTGGGCATCAAAAAGAGGTGATCAGGCCAGCGTTGGAATAACTCTGAGTCGAGTGCCAAACCCAGCCCGCCAAATCCCACCATCACGATTGGACCTTGAAAAGATTCAAGTTTCTGCTGGAGTCCTAGCGGTAGTGAACGAGGTAAGGACGCAGTTATGCCCAGGCTCTGTTCAGGTAGCCCCCAGTCCATTGCAAGTGAGAATGGGCAACGTAACAACTTCTGCCCACGTGAGTATTCAGCTGACGCAGCTTCAGCATGGGTAAGAAAAGAATCTCCTAGAGGGGCGTAGATCTCATCCCAACCAAAGTTGCCCATCCATACCAAAGGAACACCAAGCTGATCAGCTAACTCAGCAGCAGCAGGTGGAATGTCAGCAAGTACAAGTACCGACATCTGTTGAGATTGGATCCAAGAGACCTCAGCCTCAATTTGGGAAGGAATATGTTGTTCAAGTTCCTGCAAAGCCTTGAGAGTGGCCATTTGGTCAATGGCTAAGGCATTCGCCTGAACCATGCCCACATCCCAGCGCAGTTTGCGGTGTTCGAAAGGGACACCTTGCAGCGCAAGGTTGAGGAATTGGAAGTCCACATCCGTACTCACTACGAATCGCCATTGCGGCTGAAGACGATGCAGTTCTATAAGAACAGCTGCCTGGCGTGCTGCATGGCCATAGCCATGGCTGCTCAAGCAGAGGTAAATCAGCACTGTGTCACCAATGGTGTGGCTCCTTCAAAAAGAATCTGTTCATAGGCCAAGGATGAATCTGGAAGAAACCAACGGTGGCTCACCTGACTGAGCTTTCCATGAAGGAACTCGACCCAGGAAAAGTGACACAACTGACGACCAGAGGAATCACTTCCACGCCGCGGTACACAAGCAGCATTGAGAAAGACAGTGCCAAAGCGATCCTGAACACATGTTTGCCGCAAGCCTGTTCCGCGTTTGAGTTCATGATGCATGTGGCCAAAGACAACCAGATCTGGCAAACGATCCATACGGATCCGATCAAGGGCCATCGCAAGATCCTGATCGCCCCAATCGAGAGCGGGAACTTTCCAATCGCGACCACAAGGGCTCTGAGCATCTGAGCCGAGACCCGTCGGACCGGAATGAGCCAATATCACTAAGGGCCATTGGGATGGTGCCTGCTTTGCAGCGGCCTCAATCCGGTCAGCAGATTCACTGGCCGACATCGGGCCAAAAACAGCCTGAACGGCTTTGGCGAGGTGAAAGCCACCACCAGCACTACAAGGGCGGGCCCCAACGACAGCAATCGGTGGAAACTGCCATTGGCGCAAGCTCCAACCGCAATGACGGTCGCCCAATAAGGTCAATTGACGTCTGAGGACTGCGCCGCTGTGATCACGTCCGTGGTCATGATTACCAAGAATGACAGCTGTCGGCAGAGGAAGCTGTTGTATTGCTTTGACCAACTTGAGATCACCTTCACTGAGATCACCTACAAACAACACAGCATCTGGCTGAAGTTCAGTCAGTAAGTTCTGATCATCAGGTGTCCAAACACCATGGAGGTCTCCAACGATGGCGAGGTTCTGGTGTGACGTGGCAAATGTCTAGGCTATGGCCATACTGCCCTAGATGGTCCGAATGACCGCTGTTTGCACCGCCAAGACGGTCTCTCCAGTGCCATCAACTAGGAAAGAATTAAAGGGTGCCATTGCTGAGCTACGCAAAAAACTCAATGCCGTGATCCTGGCTCACTACTACCAGGATCCAGAGATCCAAGACATCGCCGATTTCATTGGTGACTCCCTGGAACTATCACGTAGAGCTGCTAGCACAAATGCTGATGTGATCGTGTTCTGCGGGGTTCACTTCATGGCAGAAACAGCAAAGATTCTCAGCCCGGAAAAAATTGTATTGCTACCAGATCTCGAAGCGGGGTGCTCCCTTGCTGATGACTGCCCAGCAGATGAGTTTACTGCTTTCAGAGACAAGCACCCAGACCACATTGTGGTGAGCTATATCAACTGCACAGCTGCTGTTAAAGCTCAAAGCGATCTGATCTGTACAAGTAGCAACGCTGTGGCACTTGTAAATCAATTACCGAAGGATCAACCAATCCTTTTTGCTCCAGATCAAAACTTGGGCAGATGGGTTCAAAAGCAGAGCGGCAGAAAACTGACGATCTGGCCTGGACGCTGCATGGTGCATGAAACATTCAGCGAAGAAGCTCTACTAAAATTAAAAATCATGCACCCCGAAGCAAAGGTAATAGCCCATCCGGAGTGCCTAGAAAATTTACTAGAATTAGCGGATTATATTGGCTCAACGAGCAAATTACTTGAATTTACCGAGATAAGTTCATGCACAAAATTTATCGTACTAACCGAACCAGGAATCCTGCACCAGATGAAATTAAGGAACCCAAAGAAAGAATTTATGGATGTTCCAGGTATTGACGGATGCAGCTGCAATGAATGCCCATATATGCGATTGAATACATTAGAAAAGCTATGGAGCTGCTTAAGCACAATGAAGCCGTCAATAGAAATCGAAGAGGAGGTACGTCAAAAGGCTTATATTCCTATTCAACGCATGCTAAGCATGAAAGAAACACAGGAGTCTAGCGAACATTAATGGTTCACGGTGAAGCTGAGGATCAACACAACAAGAGGGAATTTCAGAAATAATTATTGTTAATTTTAAGATAGTATGAAAAAAACTAGCCAATACTGCGAAATAAAAAGAGACAAGAATATTTAACTTTTTAAGTATTTAGGAAAATAGTACGGAAACTAAAACCTTCATGCCTTAGGCATATCCCATAGCGTAAGGCCACCATTGTTCTATTCGCTCTATTGAGCCATACCAAGTAGAGCCAAAGAGGCCTCCGTGGGCTGTGTCATTGAGAACAAGATTTCGAGATTGAGGAAGAAGTGCGGAGCTGACAGGGACTAAGCCATCTCCCTCTAATAGAGGGTCATCTGAGATGCTGCGATAGGAGTTAGCTGCGGTATACCTGGCAAACTGGCTGGCATTTGGACTATCGAGTGATAATCGACCAGCAGTAGACAAATAATCTACATGATCAGCATAAAAACAAGCTGGATAGAGAGTATTAACCTGGGACCGCAGAGGGGTGGCACGAACAGCTTGATGCGGACTACCTAGTGTTATGAGTCGATTGCAAGATTTATATCCACTATAAACTCGACCAGAAAAGGGGTGTTCACCGAGATAAAGGCGAAGCATGACACCACCCGAACTATGACCTATAAGTGTCACCTTTCCTGTATTGGAACGAGACTGAAGGTCTTGAACAATTGAATCCACTCGATCAAGGAGTCTGCGCCAACCAATGGCCCATGAAGTGAGCAGCCAGTCAAATTTAGAAGAAGGTACGACCTTTACAATCGAACCTTGATTGTTCTGAATCCAGCTAGCCAAAGAGGCATAGGCCTCATCTGTGATCAAGAAACCGCCTAGGATTAAAACAGGTTGATTAGGATCAACAGATTGCATGGAGTAAACTTAATTCGCAGAGGGAGTGATGCTTGAGATAAGATCACTATAGCAAATTGGATAGAATATTTAAACAGATGTAGCCATTATAGAACAAATTAAATTAGAAATAAGAGTAAAAAAATCAAAGCCAATCAGATTTGATCGTGGTAAACACCAAGTGTTGCACCTCCAAATAGTAATACAGCGATAACTAGGGGGAAGATCATAAAGCTTTTATCCTGGAATGGGAGTTGGAAGATTAGAATCATAAATCCAACCAAAGCTGAAGTAAAATATCCAATAGCAGAAGCCGTGAGTAGGAAATCTGAGATTGGGAGACGCAAGCCAGGAACGGCTAGAATCCTGCGAACAGACTTTAAACCATAAACAAAAGTGAGTATTGTAATAAGCAACATTAACCCTAGCAAGATCCACCATAAAGACTGTTGATTATAAAGAAGCCACCATGAATAACAAGAAAGGAAGAATGTGATCAAAGTAATGATGCGATAAAAAACAGTTTGCTTCATTAGTTGACTTTATTCTCGAATATTCTATGTGGGAAGAATAGCTTATTGTAATACAGATCAAATTGATTAGAAAGATATCCTTACGATATTATCGCATGGATAAGTAGGTAAAGCTTTGTACATAGAAGTCATATGGCGTTCGGATAAGAACTTCATACCATCGGGAATGGATTGAAAAGGTTATAATATGGAAAATGATGTGCAAGAGAGAGTGAAATGCAAATAAAAGGTCTTATCATATAAATGGAAAGGATATTAAGAGAATGGCTTATATAACTATGTGGTGATAGCGAAAGGTAAAAGTGTAAGATTATTGTTGCATAGAAAGACATGAGACAGCAGTTGCTTGACTGAAAAGTAAGAAAGAAGATAATGAAGGGGCAAAAAAATTATAGAAATTCTGGTCTTAAGCCAATGAAAGACGAAAACCCATGGCTGGACATTAATGACGTAGAGGCATGGCTTGGCCCTACCCAAGTTTTTAGAAACCTCTCCTTAAAATTGGAGCAAGGAGAAAACACGGCAATTCTAGGGCCAAATGGATCTGGCAAAACAGCATTGGTAAAATTAATTACTCGAAATATATACCCCATTGTAAAAAGGGGTTCTACGCTAAAAATATTCGGCAATAAAAAAATTAAATTAAATCAGCTTCGTTCGCGTATAGGGGTTGTTTCCACTGACCTGGAGGTACGCACACCAGATTATATTAGTGCTAAGGATGTTGTGTTATCTGGACTTTATGGCTCTATAGGAATTAACCGTAACCGTAGCCCGAAAGAAAAAGAGATCAAAAAAGTACAGGACCTTATTTCAGAGCTTGGACTTGAAGACATTGAGGCAAGATCATTCGGTCAATTATCAGATGGAGAAAGGAGGCGACTATTAATCGCTAGGGCAATGATAAATGAACCTGAAGTTTTAATATTAGATGAACCCACAAATGGACTGGATCTGAAAGCAAGACACCAGTTACTAAAATACATTCGTATTTTATGTACTAGCAAAACTACGATCATTTTAATAACACATCGAGTAGAAGATATAGTAAAAGAAATGCAACGAATCATATTCCTAAAGAAAGGAGCAATCATTCGGGATGGAGCGACTAAAGATCTACTACTATCAGAGCCACTAGGAAAACTCTATGAGACACCACTAGAAATTATTTATGCTAATGGATATTATCAAGTTATCCCAGGGTAGTTACAAACAATAAGTCAAAGCAAAAAACGTGTATTGACAGCATTAATCTATTATTAGCACAATAGGAAAGGTCTATTGTAAGATTTTGAATAATAAATAAGGTTCTATTCTGAAAAATCAG
This sequence comes from Prochlorococcus sp. MIT 1327, assembly GCF_047304785.1. Taxonomy (NCBI): domain Bacteria; kingdom Bacillati; phylum Cyanobacteriota; class Cyanophyceae; order Synechococcales; family Prochlorococcaceae; genus Prochlorococcus; species Prochlorococcus sp. MIT 1327. Next base: position 1,457,004 of record NZ_CP138972.1, on the reverse strand, counting down.
TATTGTATTTAAAGAAATCAAGCCATGATTAATATGATCAATAAACTTATGATAAAGATTATTAGGAGTGTCTGCCAGCGTAATCTAAATACTGAACTTAATGGGGTGCTTCTTGATAGATTAATTTGACTGCTTCTAGTATTTGACCCTAATGGAGTTCCACAGGTCATGCAAACCAACCGACCGGCAAGCGAACGGTCGGCCTTAAACATGGAGCCACCACAAGAACTACAGTATTTAGAGCTCATGAAGTCGGTGGAGTGAGAACAAGAGCAAATCTAGAGTTGATAGGGAATTCACGTGATATCAAACTATAATTTTAGTCTAGCGAGATACGCAAAAGTCATCGCTACAACATACAAATGAACGTTGCCTAAAAAGAATTATGAATAAACTGCCGAAATCCACAAATACGGTTGATAGGAATATATTTAATTTATAAAAAACCTAGGCTTATATGGATAAATAAAATTGCAGAGAGAATCAAGAAATAGATAGAGGTTCTAATAAAACACTGATTATTATTAGTGAAAGGGGGAAATGAAGAATAGACTAATCTTGATATTCTAATAAAACAGCAACTGTTGAGTTTTTAGTTAGTAAAGTTCATGAGTAACCGAATGATCAACAAGGCCTAATATTGTGACTAATGTTAAACAAATAATTATGTTGATTATAATAATAAATATCTAAATACAAATTATGAGTGCAAACCTTCGGATAAAGCATATTTAGTTAATACCGAATAAGCTGAAGAGTAGAATTAGATCAAATATTTTCCCTCATACCCGTCGAACTAAGAGTTGTAAATTTAAAAATTTCTGGATAACTAGTCACTCAAGTGAAATAATAGTCGATTAAATGTAAATAGATAATTTATATGAAAAGAAGAAAAGGGCTAACAGTTAGTAAGTATAAAAAGTATTAGTGAATTTCTATTGAATCCAATCTTTTACGAAAATCTCCTTTTGGCATCCCTCCTTTAAGTTCACCATGAATAGTAAATTCACCCTCTGGATCACTAACTATTAAATAAGTAGGCCAGCCCATGCCAACTTTGTTTGGGTATTGGGCAAGCAACAATCGCCGGTATCGGCGATAAGTATCTGTGTCCTGAAGCATAACATTGACAAAGCCATATCCAAGTTCCTTACTGACGGCTTCATCGTAATGACTCATGCGGTGACAGGTACCACAATCCTCTGAGCTGAACTTAAAAACTGTGATTGATCCCATGGAGATCGTACGTTCATGACAATCAAGATTATAGGTTACCATAAAATATCGTATAAGCAAAAGGATTAAATTCACAGCAGGTTATTTGCTTATATTACTGCATAATCAGTAAAAGTTAAATTTACTAATTTAACTTACTTGATATCCACAACGTCTGGAAATAAAAAGTAATTGGCCGGGAGGATATAGGTGGATATGAAATATCAAAAACTGTAAATACCTGGACGCAATGTCTAATTGGCTGACTCAATAGCAAAGAAAGTTGATTCGATATAACATTCGAGAATTTAATAGATAAGACTTGTTTTATGCGAGAATGACTATGAATCAAATAATAGCTCAATATTAACAATGGCTTTGCTTAGGCAGCAGCTTCCATTTGATCACTTGCCTGCTCCCGTTCCCATAGTCGGCGGTATGGTCCCTGGACAGCAAGTAAGTCAGTGTGATGGCCTTGTTGGACAAGCCGTCCTTGTTCGATAACAAGAATCCGATCACAGGCAGCTGCCGCAGAAAGCTGATGGCTAATCATCAGGATTGTCTGATTCTGTTGGGCACGAATCGAGCTCAGAATTGAAGCAGCTGTTTTGTTGTCCACACTTGCTAGAGCGTCATCAAGAACCACAACAGGAGCCTCCACTAAAAGTGCTCTGCCAAGAGCAGTTCGTTGACGCTGCCCGCCACTAAGAGTGATGCCTCTTTCGCCTACAAGCGTTTCCAATCCATCCGGGAAGCCCCTGATGTCATCCATCAGTCGGGCCTGCCTCGCAGATGTTTCAACTCGCTCCATGGAGGCCTGAGGATCGCCGTATCGAAGGTTATCGGCGAGGCTGCTGGTGAATAGATAGCCCTCTTGCGGAACAAGTGCCACATTGCTGCGTAGATCCTCGAGCAGCAAATCATTGACATCATGGTTGTCAATGAAAAGTTGCCCCCTTGGAACGTCCACCATCCTTCCGAGAGCTCTTGCCAGGGTCGTTTTCCCACATCCCACTGGCCCCACCACGGCGACGAGTTCACCTGGATTGATAACAAAGCTCAGTCCCGACAGCGAGTCGGTCTTGCTTTTGTCGTAGCGAATCCGCAGTTCACGTGCTTCGATTCGTCCTTTGAGCGGCGTTTCCAGGATTAATGGTGTGGTTGGGTTGCGAATCATCGGTATACGCTGCAGAAGCTCTTCCACACGCTCCAAGCTCACCTGACCGGTCTGAAAAGTGTTGAGGGTGAAACCAAGAAGTGCAGTAGGAAAAACTAAGCGCTCTACAAAAAGAATCAAGGCCACCAATCCGCCGATGCTGAGGGTGCCTTGTTCCAGTTGGCCGCTGCCAAGTGCCAAAAGTAGGAGCAGTGAAACCGAAGAGATTCCACCCAGCAAGGGGAAGAGGGTGCTGCGAGTTCGTGCCAGGCGAATAGCACTGTCTTTGTAGGTGTTGTTTCGCTCAGCAAAGGCATCCTGTTCAGGTTGCTCCTGGCCATAGATCTTGATGGCACTTATGCCTGAGAGATCCTCCTGGATCAGTTCACTGAGACTTGATAGCGCTTCCTGCTGGCGTTTTTGTTGACGCATCATTCGCCCCCCAAACAGTCGCACAGTGCCCAGCATGACTGGATAGAGAGAGATCGCGGCCAGGGTTAATCCTGGGTCGATGGCCAGCATCGCTGGAAGAGTGAAGCAGTAAGCCAACAAGGTGTTGGTAAGGCTAAGAATCGCGAATCCAAGTAGACGACGAATGTTTTCAACATCGCTGGTTGCGCGGCTGATGACTTCACCACTACCGGTCTCCTGCACCCAGCCGGGTTCCTGCCTAAGCATGTGGTCAAAGATGCGCTGGCGCAGGTCCACCTCCACTTGGCGACCAACACCGAACACCAGTTGCCTAGACACCAAACGCACGATGCCCATGATGCTGGCGAGAATCACAATCCAGCTGGCCTGGCGCATCACGTCAGTGATGGCAAAGCCTTCTTGGAGATCATCAATGATGCGCCTCACCTCTAGGGGGATGATGACGCTGACAATATTCACCACCACGAGGGCGATTGCACCCATCAGCACAGTGCGGCGATGGGGCTTTAGGTAACGACCAATGAGATCGAGGCGAAATGCTGCCATGCAGGTATCGCTACATGGTTCTACCTATGCAGCCAGTTTGATGAGCGAGCCTAGAGGGATTCTTGAAACGTTGCGATCACAGATCCTTAGCTAATGCGCATTAGAACCATCCAATCCAGGTGAATGTGGGCGATTAAGTAGCGTTGCTGCTCACTAACGAACGACCTCCGCATGTCGATCTGGTATCTATGCCCTGATTGTTGATTGGAGTCATCGTCCTTCAGGGGTGCAAGATTTTTAGTGTGAATTTCTTAAGATCCTCGAGTTTTTGGGATTGAATGACGCAGGGATAAATGCCTAACAGCTTTGGCCTTGGCGCTAGTTCCAGCGCTCAGAAAGTCGTTCCTATCCAGCTTCAATAGCGCCGTTTGGATGGATCAGAGTTCTTTCTTGCTGTTCTCTTGTAGAGATTCTCGCCATTAGCAAGGTTTTAAGGGATAGTGGTGTTGTCCCCATCACCCGGCCCGGAGTGCTTTGCACCCGGGTTTTTTTCTGCTCCCATGCCTACTTCAGCTACTGCATCTCCCTCTTGGTCGCAAATCCTCGAGATGCTGCTCGAGGGACAAAACCTTCCCGAGGTGGAAGCAACTGCCTTAATGGAGGCCTGGTTGGCGGAACAACTAACCCCTGTGCAGACCGGTGCGTTTCTAGCGGCTTTGCGAGCCAAGGGGGTAACCGGAAGTGAGTTATCAGGCATGGCACAGGTGTTGCGAGGAGCTTGCCCCTTGCCTTGCCCATTGCCAGACATCCCTATGGTCGACACTTGTGGAACAGGTGGCGACGGTGCAGAGACCTTCAACATCTCAACCGCAGTGGCGTTTACTGCTGCCGCCTGCGGGGCGAATGTGGCTAAGCATGGCAATCGCAGTGCAAGTGGCAAAGTCGGTTCAGCAGATGTTCTTGAGGGCCTGGGTCTGCAGCTCAAGGCCCCTCTTGTCTCTGTGGTGGAGGCCCTGGCTGAGGTAGGCGTCACATTTTTGTTTGCCCCAGCCTGGCACCCCGCTTTGGTCAACTTGGCCCCATTGCGGCGCAGCCTTGGAGTGCGCACCGTGTTCAATCTTCTCGGTCCACTGGTGAATCCTTTGCAACCGAATGCCCAGGTTCTCGGGGTCGCTAAGGCTGAGCTACTCAATCCAATGGCGGAAGCATTGCAACGGCTTGGCTTGCAGCGGGCCGTCGTTGTCCATGGCGCTGGTGGCCTTGATGAAGCGTCCTTGGAGGGAGTCAATGCAATGCGTTTGCTTGAGAATGGTCACTTGCGACAGGCATCGATCGATTCGGCAGAACTCGGTCTTACTAGAGCTCCTTTGCAGGCTATCCAGGGGGGTGATTTGGCAACAAATCAAGCGATTCTTTCCGCTGTACTTCAGGGAGGTGGCACCGCCCCTCAAAGGGATGTGGTGGCATTGAACACAGCCCTAGTGCTCTGGGCTGCTGGCCTACAAGATGATTTACGAGCAGGTGTTTCTACTGCAAAGGCTTGCCTGCAGGAGGGCCTCCCTTGGCAGCGGCTAGAAGGGCTCCGCATGGCACTTGATCATCAAATTGGAGAATGAGACTGCGATGACTTCGGGATCCTTCTGCTGATGATTGCTTCATCGCGAAATTCGGCGATCTTGATGCTTGCTGATGGCACGGTGCTTGAGGGGGAGGCCTTTGGTCATCGCGGTGACGCGATGGGCGAGGTGGTTTTCAACACGGGCATGACGGGTTACCAGGAAGTACTTACAGATCCCAGTTACTCCGGTCAGTTGGTCACATTCACCTATCCAGAGTTGGGCAACACAGGCGTAAATCTTGATGATCAAGAATCATCCCGGCCTCATGCAAGGGGTGTCATCGCCCGTCAACTCTCCCCAACGCCGAGCAGTTGGCGTTGCCAACAGTCGCTGCAGAGTTGGCTTGAGGAGCAAAGAGTTGTTGGTATCTCAGGTGTTGATACCAGGGCGCTTGTGAGACATCTGCGCGAGGTCGGAGCCATGAATGGCGTCATAAGCAGCGATGGTTCCACCCCTAAGCAGCTGATAGAACTGTTGCAGCAGGCTCCATCGATGGAGGGATTAAACCTTGCAGATCAGGTCTCAACGAAAGATCCATACAGCTGGAGATCGACTTGTGCTGTGGGCTTTGATCAAAGGTTGAAGCGACACATTGATTCGCCCTATCGCGTTGTCGCGATTGATTTCGGTATCAAGCGGGCCATACTCGACCGTTTGGTCGCTCACGGTTGTGAGGTCACCATCCTGCCGGCCAGTTCCGATTTAGCCACCGTGTTGAGTTCACAACCCGAGGGCGTATTTCTATCTAATGGACCTGGTGACCCTGCTGCCGTGACTGGTGGTATTGCCCTAGTTAAAGATCTTCTCAATAAGGTTGATATCCCCCTGTTTGGCATTTGCCTGGGTCATCAGATTATTGGGCTTGCCATGGGTGGCCGTACTTTCAAATTGGCCTATGGCCATCGCGGGCTCAACCATCCCTGCGGCACAACGGGGCAGGTGGAGATCACCAGTCAAAACCATGGATTCGCTCTTGACGCCTCGTCTCTGTCAAAGGTCAACGTGGCTGTGACCCATCTCAATCTCAATGACCGCACTGTTGCCGCGATAGCGCATCGGGATCGACCTGTTTTTGGTGTGCAATACCACCCGGAGGCGAGTCCTGGTCCTCATGATGCAGACCACCACTTCGCTCACTTTGTTGAGCTGATGGCAGATCGTCGCTGAAGCGTGGTGCGGATCACTCAGTATCACTACACTTCGTGCCATTGCGTCCCGGGGGACTGGTCCCATCACCGAATTGCAGCGACTGACCGTTTCTCTAAGAGGGGGTTTTGAAAGGCGGCAGGGTTGTCTGGTGTTCCAGTTCACTGGCCAGCTAGACGCTTATTCCGAGAAGCAGTTCATCACCTACGTAGAGGATGTGCTCCTGGCCAATGCTGCTCCTTTGGTTATTGACCTGAACAAGATTGACTTTCTTGACTCTTCTGGCCTAGGGGCTTTGGTTCAAACTGCCAAGAAGTGCACCGATGCCAAGCGGTCATTTGCCCTTGTGGGCAATGCAAGGGTCGTCCAAACTGTGAAACTTGTGCGGCTTGAGGATTTTCTCCACCTGGCAGTTGATCTGCGTACAGCTTTAAATCAGTTGAAAGCTTGAACAATTGGATTCGTAGTCAGTCAGCGATTGGCGGTGCTAATGAACTGGGACCGTTGCAGTTGGCTTGGCTTGGTGATGCTGTTTGGGAATTGCATCAGCGACTGCGTCATTGTTACCAACCTGGCAGATCTGAAGATCTACATCGAGCTGTTGTTGACGAGGTTAAGGCCGCTGCTCAGGCAGAAGCTCTGCTTCGCCTAGATCCGCATCTTTCAGAACTTGAGAAGGATTTGGTACGGCGAGGTCGTAACAAATCCGGACGAGGGCCACGCCGTGGAGATGCAGCGACCTACGGCAAGGCCACAGGATTTGAGACAATGGTTGGCTGGCTCTTTTTGCAAAATCCGGCGCGGCTTGCGCAGCTCTTGGATCAACTGGAGGAGACCGAACACGACTTGCTATAGCTTCTTCACTTCTTATGAGCTCCCGCTTTGATCGCCGTTCAGGAAACCCCCCTCGTGGTGGTCGTCCTAGAGGAGGTCGTCCTGGTGGCATCCAACGGGATGGCGATGGGGATTCTGGTCGATCTGCTTACGGGAGCCGCTCTTCCGGCAGCCGCCCATCGGGTGGTCGTTCCTCTGGAGCGCGAAGGGTGTATCGCTCCAGGTCTGATGGAGAAGCTGGTGATAGCCCTTCAAAAGTATTCAATAGTGAGAGCTCTGGGCAGGGCCGTTTGCGCCGGGACCGTCCTCGCTCTGAGCAGGGTCGTTTTAGCCGGGATCGTCCTCGCTCTGAGCAGGGGCGTGCAAATGAAACTGACAGAAAAGAGGCTCGTCGATTTCGTGATGAGAGACCATCACGACGTCGTAGCGATGAACGGCTAGGGCGACGTCCCTCCTTGGGAGAACGTTCACGTCCTGCAGACAGGCTGTTGTCGTCTAAAAGATTAGATCCATCAACTTCGGATCGTGTTCCAGAGGCAGAAGCATTTGGACCGGCTGCTGCCGATGATCTGCTTTGGGGACGTCATGCTAGCCAAGCTGCTCTGGAAGCTGGACGTCCGATTCATCGCATCTGGTGCACATCTGATTTACGAAGTGCACCAAGGTTTTTGCAATTGCTTCGTGAGGCCAAATCCTCAGGAGTACTTGTTGAAGAGGTCACCTGGGCTCGTCTCGGTCAACTCACAGGTGGTGCTGTGCATCAAGGAATTGTTCTGCAGACTGCTGCAGCGGAGACCCTTGATTTGCAAAGTCTGATCGAGGGATGTGCGGGTCTTGGGGAATCGCCCCTTTTACTTGCCCTCGATGGCCTAACGGATCCCCACAATCTCGGCGCCATTATTCGTTCTGCAGAGGCTCTTGGCGCCCATGGGGTTGTTCTCCCACAACGACGAAGTGCTGGTCTGACTGGTTCGGTGGCCAAGGTTGCAGCAGGCGCTTTGGAGCATCTACCAGTAGCGCGTGTCGTGAATCTCAATCGCTCTCTAGAAGCACTGAAGCAGGCAGGATATCGAGTTATTGGCCTGGCGGAGGAAGGGGACATCACCCTTCCAGATGTCGATCTAGACGGACCTTTAGTGATCGTGACGGGATCAGAGAAGCAGGGGATCTCTCTCCTAACTCGTCGCCATTGTGATCAGCTTGTACGCGTTCCATTACGAGGGGTTACTCCCAGTCTGAATGCCTCTGTTGCTACTGCGATGTGTTTATACGAGGTTGCTCGTCGTGGCTGGATGAAGGGGGTTCATGGCCAAACTCCATCACCCAGGATCGTGCGGCCTCAATGCCCTTTGCCGGTCATCTCTTGCGACTCCATTTCCGTGGAGTCAGAACCCATTGCCAAGACCAATCATTCGCCAATCCATCAGCCGGATGAGATTGAGCGGTTAGGTGAGGCTTTGCCGTCCAGCTTGGCTAACCAGCAACTTTGTTCCAAAGATTATGAGCCACCGATGGATTGCCAAATAGGGGATTTGCAGGCAGAAAGAACTTCGATTGAGGATGAGGATTTGCTGACCAGTCAGCATTGCAATTTTGACGTTCGTGAGGATCAATCACCTGATGAAGAGAGTGTTCAGGGTTGATCCAAAAGTTCCTTGGTAGCCGACAGCGGAACGCCAATTGGAACATGACGAGGCAAAATAATGCTCATCCGCCAACCTCAATCATGGGCTCATTGATTAGGCCGCTGCGTAGCCTCGTCAATGGCTTTGGTTTGGCTTGGTGGGGCAGGGTTGAAACCCGTGAACCAAATGTCACCTATTGGTTCGGCCCTTTTTTGACCCGAAAGAGTCTTGAGATCAAGCTATCGACCTTCCTTGCGGATCTCTCTTTTGAGGGACCGGCGTCTGTGAATCACACCCTCATGCGGTGTCGTCGCGTTGAGCCGCTGACGATCGCAGTCGAAGGCTGGTCAGACGACTGATAGCGTCGCTGCTGCACAGCACAGCACCACAAGCCGATGGCGATCGCTGAATGGCGTCAGCAACTAAAGCTCGGCGAGGTTTCCGCCAGGGAACTCACAGATCACCAACTTGCTCGTATCGCAGCGGTGGATCCCACTCTGCACGCTTTTCTAGATGTCACAGCAGAGCGAGCTCGTGCCGATGCCGATCGCATCGATGAGGCCTTGGCTGCGGGTGAGTCTCTGCCACCTCTGGCTGGTGTGCCTTTGGCAATTAAGGACAACCTCTGCACGAAAGGAATACACACCACCTGTTCCAGTCGAATGCTGGAAACCTTTATGCCGCCCTATGAATCCACCGTCACTGAGCGCCTCTGGCAGGCCGGTGCTGTGCTTCTCGGGAAAACAAATCTCGATGAGTTTGCCATGGGTAGCTCGACCGAGACATCTGCGTTTGGGGCTACATCCAATCCCTGGGATATCAGCCGTGTGCCGGGTGGCAGTTCTGGTGGCAGTGCAGCAGCTGTTGCGGCAGGTCAATGCATGGCTGCCTTGGGTTCGGATACTGGGGGCTCAATCCGTCAGCCCGCCTCATTCTGTGGGGTCGTAGGCCTTAAACCCACCTATGGCCGTGTCAGTCGTTGGGGTTTGGTGGCTTTTGCCAGTTCTCTTGATCAAGTTGGACCGTTCACGACCAACGTGGCCGATGCTGCTGAGCTTTTGCAAGTGATCGCAGGATCTGATCCTCGTGACTCAACTTGTCTCAATGTTGCTGTTCCCGATTATTGCTCTGCCCTTTCGCAACCAATGTCTGGTGTACGCATCGGCTTGATTCGAGAGTGCTTTGATCAGAACGGCTTGGATGCGCAAGTGAAGAGAACAGTTTTGGCAGCTGCAGAGAAGCTGCAATCCTTGGGAGCGGAACTGGTTGAAGTGAGTTGCCCACGCTTTAGCGATGGCATCGCCACCTATTACGTGATTGCCCCGTCGGAGGCTTCAGCCAACTTGGCGCGTTACGACGGTGTGAAGTACGGCTACCGAGCTGAAGGAGCTGATGCTCTAGCCGCGATGACAGCCCGAAGTCGCGCAGAAGGTTTTGGTAGCGAGGTGCAGCGACGCATCCTGATCGGCACCTATGCCCTGTCGGCTGGTTACATGGATGCTTACTACAAGAAAGCCCAGCAGGTCCGCACATTGATCCGTCAAGATTTTGATGCGGCCTTCCAAACGGTCGATGTGCTGCTGACACCCACATCACCTACCACTGCATTCCAAGTCGGTGCTCACGCTGATGATCCACTTGCCATGTACCTGGCTGACCTACTGACGATCCCAGCCAACCTGGCTGGCTTGCCTGCCATCAGTCTTCCCTGTGGATTCGATGACGATGGCCTTCCCATCGGGGTGCAGTTGATTGCCAATGTGCTGGAGGAGTCTCGTCTCCTACAAGTGGCTTTTCACTATGAGCAAGCAGCAAACGTGATGGCAAATCACCCGCAGGGAAACTTCATTCCCTAAACGATCTCTTGCGCTAGATGCAGCGTTTGGCTACATGAACAACCCTGCATCTTGCGCCTCCTCCTAGGCTGGGGGCATGGCATTCGTTCCTCTTCACAACCACAGCGACTACAGCCTTCTGGATGGAGCTACACAGCTCCCCCAGATGGTGAAGCGAGCCAAGGAGCTAGGCATGCCCGCTCTGGCACTCACCGACCACGGTGTGATGTATGGCGCCATTGAACTGCTGAAGCTTTGCAAGAACGCTGAGATCAAGCCGATCATCGGCAATGAGATGTATGTGATCAACGGGTCCATTGAGGATCCACAACCGAAGAAGGAGCGTCGTTATCACCTGGTGGTGCTTGCTAAGAACGCTGTTGGCTATCGCAATCTTGTGAAACTCACCAGCATTAGCCATCTGCGCGGTATGCGCGGCCGAGGCATCTTTGCAAGGCCATGCATTGATAAAGAACTGCTCAAGGCCTATAGCGAGGGGTTAATTGTTGCCACCGCTTGTCTTGGTGGGGAGATTCCTCAAGCCATCTTGCGCGGTCGCATTGATGTAGCAAGGGATGTGGCCCGTTGGTACCAGGAGGTCTTTGGCAAAGACTTCTATCTCGAAGTTCAGGATCACGGCTCGCCGGAAGACCGAATCGTCAATGTGGAAATTGTGAACATCGCCAAAGAGCTAGGGATTGAACTGATTGCGACCAATGACGCCCATTACCTCAGCAAGAACGATGTGGAGGCCCATGACGCCCTGCTTTGTGTGCTGACAGGCAAGTTGATCAGTGATGAGAAGCGTCTGCGCTACACAGGTACTGAATACATCAAGTCTGAACAGGAGATGGGACGGCTGTTCGCCGATCATCTCGAGCCTGATGTGCTGCAAGAGGCTATTGCCAACACAGCAGCCGTTGCCGAAAAGGTTGAGGAATACTCAATCCTCGGTAGTTATCAGATGCCTCGTTTCCCGATTCCTGAAGGACATAGCGCCGTGAGTTATCTACACGAAGTCTCAGAGCAGGGGCTACGGCAAAGGTTGAAACTGGCAACGACAGATCCCATTGATAACCATTACGGCGAAAGGCTCACCTATGAGCTAGGTGTGATGGAACAGATGGGCTTCCCTACCTATTTCCTGGTGGTATGGGATTACATCCGCTTTGCACGTGAACAGGGCATTCCAGTAGGACCAGGGAGGGGGTCAGCCGCTGGCTCACTCGTGGCATATGCCCTTGGTATTACCAACATTGATCCTGTTCAAAACGGATTGTTATTTGAGCGATTCCTTAATCCTGAGCGTAAGTCGATGCCTGATATTGACACTGATTTCTGTATTGAACGTCGTGGTGAGGTGATCGACTATGTCACGCGTCGTTACGGCGAAGACAAGGTTGCTCAAATTATCACTTTTAACCGAATGACCTCTAAGGCCGTCTTGAAGGATGTAGCCCGGGTGCTTGATATTCCCTATGGAGATGCCGATCGACTTGCCAAGCTTATTCCCGTAGTAAGGGGAAAGCCTGCAAAGCTAGCTGCGATGATCGGCAGCGATTCGCCGAATGCTGAATTCCGTGAAAAGTATCAGAACGATCCAGTAGTTACAAAATGGGTCGATATGGCAATGCGCATTGAAGGTACCAATAAAACCTTTGGCGTTCATGCCGCTGGAGTCGTCATTGCTGCTGAGCCCCTAGATGATCTTGTACCGCTTCAGCGTAATAACGATGGACAGGTAATTACTCAATACTTCATGGAGGATGTGGAGTCGATGGGGTTATTGAAGATGGATTTTCTTGGGCTCAAGAATCTCACCATGATTGACAAAACACTTGAGCTTGTTGAAGTCAGCAATGGAGAGAGAATTGATCCTGATCAATTGCCACCAGAGGATCCTGAAACTTTTGCCTTACTTGCAAGAGGAGATCTTGAGGGCATCTTTCAACTTGAATCGAGTGGGATGAGACAGATTGTGCGTGACCTTCGCCCCTCGTCTCTTGAAGATATCTCCTCAATTTTAGCCTTGTACAGACCAGGTCCTTTGGATGCCGGATTGATTCCAAAATTCATCAATCGGAAACATGGTCGAGAGGCAATTGATTTTGCTCATGCTGCCCTTGAACCAATCCTTAAGGAGACTTACGGGATCATGGTTTATCAGGAGCAGATCATGAAGATTGCCCAGGATCTTGCTGGCTATTCTCTGGGCGAAGCTGACTTGCTGCGGCGTGCAATGGGCAAGAAAAAGGTTTCAGAGATGCAGAAACATCGCAGTATTTTTGTTGAAGGCGCAAGTCGAAGTGGTGTTGATCAGAAGATCGCCGATGAGCTTTTCGACCAAATGGTTTTGTTCGCCGAATATTGCTTCAACAAGAGTCACTCAACGGCTTATGGCGCTGTTACTTATCAGACTGCCTATTTAAAGGCACATTATCCAGTTGCCTATATGGCGTCATTACTGACAGTCAATGCTGGCGCTAGTGACAAGGTGCAGCGCTATATCTCGAATTGCAATGCGATGGGGATTGAAGTGATGCCGCCAGATGTGAATGCTTCAGGGATTGATTTCACCCCTGCTGGTGATCGCATCTTGTTTGGTCTTTCTGCTGTGAGAAATCTTGGCGATGGTGCAATCAGGCAGCTAATTGCCAATCGCGATGGTGATGGCCCCTTTGTCTCCCTTGCCGATCTCTGTGATCGTCTGCCCTCCAATGTTCTGAATCGTCGCGGGTTGGAATCTCTTATTCATTGCGGAGCCCTAGATGCCATAGACCCTGAATCGAACCGGGCCCAGTTAATTGCCGACTTGGAGCTTCTGATCAACTGGGCTGCTTCTCGTGCCCGTGATCGACTAAGTGGTCAGGGCAACCTATTTGATCTTGTGGCTGGAGCAGCAGACGAGCAAACCTCTGATGAGCTGAGCACTGCACCCAAGGCAGCACCGGTTCCCGACTACCCACCGACTGAAAAGCTGAGACTTGAAAAAGAGTTGGTTGGTTTCTACCTTTCTGATCACCCTCTGAAGCAGCTCACTGCTCCTGCTCAATTGCTGGCGCCCATTGGTCTTGCCAGCCTTGAGGATCAGCCTGACAAGGCGAAGGTCAGTGTGATCACGATGCTGACGGAAATGCGCCAAGTCACAACCCGCAAGGGCGATCGCATGGCAGTTCTCAAGATTGAGGATCTCACCGGTGGTTGCGAAGCTGTGGTGTTCCCCAAGAGCTATGCCCGTCTATCAGATCACCTCATGTTGGAAGCGCGACTGCTCATCTGGGCCTCTGTTGATTGTCGCGACGACCGTATCCAATTGATCATTGATGATTGCCGCGCCATCGATGACCTACGACTGCTGTTGGTGGAGTTGATGCCTGATGAAGCCTGTGACATCACTGTGCAGCACAAGCTTCGGGAATGTCTCCATCAGCATCGCCCAGCCAAGGATGAATTTGGCGTGCGGGTACCCGTGGTGGCAGCGGTTCGCCAGGGTCCCCAGGTGCGTTACGTATGCCTAGGTCATCAGTTCTGCGTTCGTGACGCTTCTGCTGCACTCAGTTCCCTTCAACAGCAAGCATTCAAAGCTCGATGCAGCGACCGACTATTTGTCTGATGTTTGTCCTGATTCTTTTGGCTTGATCTCTGATTTTGAGCCTGGTTGATTAGCTTTGCTTGAATCGCGCATTCTTCCTATGTTGCGACCAATGTGTTCCAGTCCAAGCAGGCTGCCTGGAGCATCTTCCCAGCTAGCAGATAGAACCCCATAACTCAGTCCTATCAAGCCAACGAGAAAGCAGGCTCCTGAACTGATCAGCGTGATGAATGGTGAGATATCAGCAATGCCGCGGGTCACAATCAGATAACTAGCGACAAAAACACCCATCCCTGCAGCAGTAGGCAGACCCGAGGCAAAGATCACGCGCCGCAGCATGCGGTTGGCCACCGGCTTTGGAATGGCCTGCTGACTGCTGGAGGTCGCTTTTGCTTTCTTGATCTTTGGCGATTTGGATCCCTTTTGGGGCAGGCTTTTGTTGGCCGTTCCGCTCTTGTCAGGCCCGAAAGGCATAGCTTTGCTTCGTTCGGCCATCTGCTTAAAAATTAGAGGGAAATCGCCAAAAGGGATTTAACCGCGGATGCCTAGTTTGGTGATCAGGCCGTTGTAGCGCTGTTCACTTTTTCCGCGTACATAACTGAGTAGGCGCTTGCGACGACCAATCATCTTGAGCAGTCCCTGACGGGATGAGAAGTCGTGCTTGTTCTCCTGCAGGTGCGAGCTGAGCTTGGTAATCCGCTCGCTAAGCATTGCCACTTGCACCTCCACAGACCCCGTATCGGTGCCATGGGTTTGGTTGGCGTTGATCAGCTGTTGCTTTTCTGTTGTATCGAGCGACATGCTTGGCGTTTTGCCCTAAGAGACCAAAAAAACAATCTAACTCTTTAAGGACCATTGTTTAGGCAGCTTCCTGACTAAGCCAGCGCAGGCTTGCTCTCAGCCAGGCGTCAGTGTCGTCGATGGCGGGAACAGACTCAGGCATGTCCCTGGCTCCTATTGCAGCACCGCTGGCCACAGCCCTTATGGCACGGCGTATTTCAAGATCTTCGTAACCAAGGCCCCCGAGGGTGATCTGTAGCTCATGCAGACTTGAATCCTTGAGCTGATGCGAATCGATCACACCGTTGTCAACCAGGGACATTCCAGGATCACGACAACTAAATTCAGCCAACTTTGTGCGCAATTCCACCGCAAGACGTTCGGCTGTGCGCTTGCCTACACCTTGAGCCTGACAAAGCTTGCGTAGGTCTCCCTGCACAATCGCCTCTACAAGTTCTCCGGTCTGACATTCCTCTAGAAGAGCGAGGGCCATCTGGGGCCCCACTCCGCTAACACCAATCAAGGTACGAAACATGTCGCGTTCTCGTCGTTCCGGGAAGCCAAACAAGCTGGATCCATCATCACGCTGCACCTGATGGATCCAGAGGATGAATGTGTTTTGCCCGTGCTCCATTTCGCTGAGATGGCGCGGTGCAATCTGAACCTCGTAACCAACACCAGCACATGCCAAAACAACTCCTTGTCGAGTCCCTTGCTGCCAGGCTTCTACTTTTTGCCCTTGCAGCCAGCCGATCATGAGGTTGCTCTTGATGTCATCCATGCTGCCTGATCTGTCCAGCCTCTGCTTGATCGTTCGAGGTCCTGCTCAGAGCTTCTGGAGCTTGTTTTGCTTTGCGTAACCGATCTAAAACTCAATTCCTGCAATGGTTATCAGTAGCCTCGCCAGTGGATGTCCGCCAGAAGCCTTGGTACTACAGATTGAGTTGTTGCAAACCGCTATTACCAGTCTCCTAGATCTTAAGAGGAGGAGTTCAGCAGATAGGAGTGGAGTGCATGTTGACAAGTGAGATAACAGTCATCTACGTGAGAATTGGGTCTTGGGGGGTAATGGGTGACTTTGCTTAACAGCTACCTAGTGATTCACTACCTACAGAAAGTTCGTTAAATAATTTCTAGAGCATTTTTTTTTAAAAGGGTAAGTTTTATTTGCCTGTCTATTTATGACCATCTTCAGAAGAGAAGCCCAAACTGTCTACTCAAAGAAGAACTAGAACCTGAATACCGCTTTGCCTATAGGCTTGACGAGGTTAGACAAGCTTATCTACTGAGTAAAGCTAGACTCAATAGACCCCATTGATTTTGGACAAGTATAATCTACAAGTTCTGGTTCTCTCTTTCAGACTTTCACCCTTCTCCTTATTCCAACCTTTACCCTTAATGATTGAGTCTTTTGCGGGATGATAGCTATACAAGACCTCTGGCTTACTTCTACACTCATTTATCTTGTGGTCATTTATTGATATTGGGATTTGAGTTGCAATCCATATAACCAATAAACCCATAAAGATTCCGTCTCTTTTAGATGCAGGTGACTAGATTATCTCCTCACATCGCCTATCATTAGAATACCTAGCAGAAACATCTAATGACAGACGAAGAAACGAGTAACTCTGAGTACTGGGAAGAAAGATCCGAGGAACTCTCAAATGATGAGTTGAAAGGTGTTAGTGGTGGAATAGATAGTGTTCCATTTGATCTAAAATCTAATAACCCGAAAGATTCAGGGTCTTCAGTAAAGAAAGGATTAGAGGACTTGGATGGTCAAGTTAAGGAAGATTCTGGGTTCAAGACCCACGGTGGGAATAGTTTCTAGGTTGTTCTGACCCCATTTTAGGACCAGAAAGAGGGTTACAAGACTCCCCTACCAACCTTGACTACCTACGACAGGTTTCGACGTCTTAAAAGTGACGAGACCTAATTCTCATCAGGTGGTCCTACGCGTGCCCATTTAAGGTTTTTTTACAGAAATTGCCATCCGATTGCTTACAACTCGATCAACAATATTGAGGTCGCTATGTTGTTTTCATGTTGGTTACTTTAGGATATTTTCTTGTCTACTTCTGAAGCTGATGACTGTTGCTCCTAATACCATCAGAGCTCCAATCACGAACCAGCCATCAACGGGTTCAGCAAACAGCAGTACGCCCCAGAGCGTTGCGAACAAAACTTGGAAATAGCCAATTGAACCTGCTGTGGCTGCTGGCAGAAGAGTTAATCCCTCGGTAATCCAGATTTGACCAAGTTGGGTAAATAGGCCAATACCCAGTATCCAGAGCCAATCGATTCCAAGTGGCAAGACTCCCTGATTCCCGAGGAAGAGCAGGGCTATTGGTACTGATGTCAATGGAAAGTAGAAAACGATCACGAGTTGATGTTCCTGCTTGGAAAGCTCACGTACGCAGACGTAGGCCAGAGCTGTAAATAGAGCACCTGAAAGTGCAATAGAGACAGATAAAGGGGAGTAACCGCTGAAGCTTGTGCCAAGCCATTCTGGTTTTAAGACAAGAGTGATCCCCAACCAACCGAGAAGTACTGCTATGCCAATACGACGATGGATTCTTTCTCTTAAAAACATCCATGCCGCTAACGCAATAAATGTTGGATAGGTGTATTGCAGAACGGTTGCGGTAGCAAGGGGTAAGGACGCCAGGGCGTCAAATACACAGAACAATGCCGCTGTGCCCAACAGCCCGCGCAATAACAGCAACCTTTTACGTTGTCCCCAGGGGGAAACCCCAACCCGACTGAGCATGAACCGAGTAATTGCCAGGCTGATCAGAGATCTTGCGAACAAAATTTCTGCGACCGGTAAACGACCACCAAGGTGTTTGACGCAAACGGTCATCAAGCTGAAGGCCAGAGCGGCGAGCAGGAGTGATTTGAACCCACGCCTTTGGCTGTTTGTCTGCAGTTGGTTGTTGCCCTGCATTGACATCATTCATCTCATCCGCAGAACTGAGGCAATGGCATAGTCAACAACACAAGAGAAGAGGCCATCCCTGAAAGCCTTTGCCGCAAGGAAAGACCAGCAATAGGATTGAGATCGCCATGACGTTCCAAATTGGTGATGGCAAGTCGCGTTGCTTTACGAGAAGCAACCCACTCACCTAATTCTTTTTAAATTGCCCGACTGTAGAAATCTCTAATGGATTCAAAAGCCGTGAAACTCTTCTCCTTTGGTGTTTCAGCAGCAGTGGCTTCCTTTGTGTTTGTTCCAGTAGCCGCCTGGGCTGGCCCAACGGTTTCTGTCCCTGACTTTAAAAACCAGGTGGGAAGGTTGTCTTGGTGGAGCCCGCGTGTGAGCCGTCAGCTCGCGGATGCTCTTTCCAATGAACTAGCCCTTGCTGGTGGACTAACTGTCGTGGAACGGCAGAATCTCAAGGCGGTCCTCACTGAGCAAGAGCTTGCCGAGTTGGGGATTGTGCGAAACGACAGAGACGCCGCACGTAGCCGTCAAATGCGTGGCGCCCGCTATTTGATTATGGGGCGTGTGAGTGGCTACGAGGATGGGGTTGAAACAAAGCAATCTGGAAGTGGGATGCGCTTTATGGGTTTTGGTGGCTCGAAGACTGTTTCGGAATCCAAGGCTTATGTTTCCATCGACCTACGGGTGGTGGATTCCTCCACTGGAGAGGTTGTCGGTGCGCGAACAGTAGAGGGGCGTGCGACCAGCACAGCTAAGCAGAAAGGCTCCGGCGGATCTTTGGCTCCCTTGGCTGGGATTGTAGGAGGTGCAACCGGTGCAAGAGGGGCAGGGGCCTATGGCCTTGCGGCTGCAGGCACTTTTAGTTATGAAGAGTCATCCAGCGAAAGTAATCGCACTCCCGCAGCAAAAGCCATTCGCGCAGCTCTCATTGATGGTGCTGATTATGTGAATTGCCTATTGGTGATTCGTGATGCCTGTTTGGCGTCTTATCAGCAGCAGGAAGCAATTCGACGCTCTAATACACGTGATGTGCTGCAACTCGATTGATGTCGATCAAAGTTTTGTCGTTTTGCGGCAAGGCTGATTATGCCGTTTGCGCTACTAATAGAGAGAGGACGATTTTGAAGAGGTTTTGAGTTCTTATTGATCTCGACCTTGCTTGTCGTATGGATTGATTTTGCTGATCATGTTCTCTTCTCGACCTCTCGCGGCGCAACCAGCAAAATAAGGTCATGCCCGTCCCCCGTCTTCACCCGCGCACGATCGAGGCCGTCAAGGAGCGTGCCGACATTGTTGATGTCGTTGGCGAACATGTGGTTCTAAAGAAAAAGGGCCGTGAATTCGTAGGGATCTGTCCGTTCCATGACGACAGCAAACCATCGATGACGGTCTCGCCAGCGAAGCAGTTTTATTACTGCTTCTCTTGTGGAGCTGGTGGAAACTCGATCAAGTTCCTGATGGAGTTTCAGCGCCAGAGTTTTGGTGATGTGGTGCTGGAGCTTGCTCGCAAATATCAACTACCTGTTGAAACGGTCGAGGGGCCCCAGCAGGAACGACTACGTCAGCAGCTCTCTCGTCGAGACAAGCTTCATCGTGCGCTTGCATTGGCGGCCGGTTGGTTTCGTGGCCAGCTGCGTACGCCAGTTGGCGCAAGTGCGCTGAATTACCTCACTGAGAAGCGGGGCCTTAGTGAAGTCACCCTGGAATCCTTCGAGCTTGGCTATGCCCCTGAGCAATGGGATGGTTTGCTCAATCACCTCCAGCAGGTGGAAGGTTTGTCTGCTGAATTGCTGGAAGCTGCCGGGCTTGTTGTGGCGCGCAAGGGTGGAGGAGGTTTTTACGATCGCTTTCGTCATCGTGTGATGGTGCCGATCCACGATCGCCAGGGACGGGTGATTGGTTTCGGCGGACGCAGTCTTGATGGCTCAGAGCCGAAGTACCTCAACTCTCCTGAGACAGACGTGTTCGAGAAAGGCAAGCATTTATTTGGACTGGATCGGGCCGCGAATGCCATCCGTAAGCATGACCGGGCTGTGGTAGTCGAGGGATATTTCGATGTCATTGCCTTGCATGCTGCAGGTGTCACCAATTCAGTGGCCTCCTTAGGCACTGCTTTGAGTAGTCAGCAGATCACCCAGATCTGCCGTTGCAGCGAAGGGAAGCGGATCGTGCTTAATTTTGATGCTGATGGAGCCGGTGTTCGTGCTGCGAACCGGGCCATTGGCGAAGTTGAGCAACTGGCTTTGCAGGGCCAGTTGGAATTACGAGTGCTTCATTTGCCTTCTGGCAAAGACCCCGATGAATTTCTCAAAGATCATGGTGCTGGCGATTACAGGGCTCTATTAGATCAGTCACCTCTTTGGCTTGATTGGCAGATTCAACAGGTTTTGGAGGGCCGTGATTTAAGTCAAGCGGATCAGTTCCAGCAGGCAGTGACTGGCCTGGTTGCATTGCTCGGCAAGTTGCCCCAGTCGGCCGTACGGACCCACTACCTGCAACAGGTTGCCGAACGCTTGAGCGGTGGGCAAGGCCGGTTGGCCTTGCAGTTGGAGGAAGATCTGCGCCAGCAAGTGAAAGGGCAGCGCTGGCATGGCCGCTCGAGTCGCCATGAGCAACCTGGCGAGGCCAGTCAACGGGAGCGCAGCGAGGCAGAAATCCTGAGGTTATATCTCCATTGCTCAAATCATCGGGCTGCCATTCGCAGGGAGTTACGACAGCGAGAGCTGGAGGATTTTGCCTTGCAACATCACCGTTTGCTTTGGGCGGCGATCACTGATTTGGAGGAAACCAATCTTGGTGCAGGACGTTTAGAGGCGATCAGTCGAGGAACTGACTCTGGTCATGATTTGGAGGATATTGAGTTACCACGGCTGCTTACCGATCAGTTGCTCCTGGAGAACAGTGCTCTAGTCGCTCGTCTTACCCCTTTATTAGAACCTGGCGAGGTTCATTTGGCTGCTATGGCGAAGCCGCTGCTTCAGCTCCGGGGCACAGCAGCGACTCTAGAACGCCAGAAATCCCTCAAGCGTTGTCGTCATCTTCTTGAGGCCTGGGGTGGTCAGCGTCTTGAAACTCTTGAGCGTTGTATTGCTGCTTTGATTGAAGAAGAGCGACAGCAACCTACTGAATCGGTCGATATGGAAATGCGTATCGAAGCAATGTTTGAGGAGCTCAACAGCGATGCGTTGCGTTTCCAGGAGCTTTATTACAGCGAACGCAAGCACATTGGTCACTTAGATCAGCAGCGTTGTGGTGGCTTCTCAGGCCAGGATGTCATTCCGGCTTAGGTCATCAGTCTGTTGATGCGCTTCACAAGCCAAGCGGCGATATCAAGGAACTTGTTGTCGTGATTGACTATCACGATTCCTGCTTGCATCTTCTCGCCCATCTTTTTTAGCTTTTGAATGCAGCGCTCAGCGAGGCTTTACCATCTACGTTTCAGTGCATTAGCAACAGCTCCGCAGCTCAGCGAATCCTTTGTAGGGCTGTCAGATAAGGCATCAAGTTGTGGAGCTTAAAGATGAAACTCACTTGTGATTCTAAGCAGATGGTTGTCTCTACGGAGGTGTGCTTAGGCCCTTTAACTGCACCATGGCTCTTTAAAGTGATGATCTCTTCTTAAATTTAATGGCATGAGCTTCTACGAAGCGATTTGGCACGGTGAGGGAATTGGTGACGGAGGTGATTTAGAGGAGTCTCTCCAGGCTTATGTCGTGGTAAAACCTGAAGATGGCGACTGGACAGAAGCCTGTGAGAAGGACGGGGCCAACCCTCATGTGGATCACTACTCTTCCTTCGACGCTTATCTTGATAACGCCGATGCAATCGAGACGATTCCGGTAACCCCGGCGATGATTGCAGGAGCTGTTCAACAACTTTCCTCATGAGCGTTGTTTTAATCCGAAGGTTGCTGCGATTAGCCTCCGATGAGTGACGTCCCTATTGCCTTTGCTGGTTGCACGCCGGTGAATCATCTCTGGCCTCAGCTTGTTGAGCGGCTGGGAATGGATAAATCAAAACGCGCAGTGCGTCAGGCGCTTGATTTGCAGAGCATGCAAGGTCATGCTGCAACTTTGCCGGTGCTTTTGGTTGAAACTTGTGGGGTCGCCTTGGCTAGTACCGAACTACTGCGTCATCAGACCGGCCTCGCTTGCCATGGTGAGCGCATGGTATTGCTGTTGAATCGTCGCGAAGAGGAGGTGCAGCTTCTGCAGCAATTTTAAAATGCATGCACCCCCTAATGATCAAATAACAAACCCTCTCTTCTTCATTGTATATCTGTAGACCAGCGATTCTGTCTTGAGATTATTTTAATGGCGTTCAGTCACCTTTGCAGACTTTGCGGAAAATCTGTGCAGATTACTGAAGCATTTGCCAAGAGTATTCAGCGAACGGGAGGGTCATCAATAATTTGCTCTACTTGCCTGGCTCATGAATCCACTCACTTGTTGCCTTCTAGGCCATCAGCCAGGCTCTCAGTTGTTCGTCTAATGACCAAGACTTTTTTCATAGTAACTTTTCTATTTATTCTCACTTCTTTCTTCTCTGCATGGCGCATTCTTGATGGATTGGAGATGTGGATGGAACCGAGCAAATCAAATCCAGCCCAGTCCCCTAACGAATGAGATCTGTTGGCATTCAATTCTAAGTTTCAGGCCAGCACCAACGGCACGTCATCAAGGCGAGTTGTGGCCGCGCGGCTGAGTTGATGACGACGCATGCTCCATCCTGGCTGCATGCCACAAACTGCCCAACCCACGGTTCCGCTGCCGTAACGGTGATTGAGTCGGTCGATGGTGTTCATTAGTCGATCGCGGCGATGCTGCTCATCGGCATGAACTGCTACCAGCAAGTGTTGTTGCAGATGGTCTGCACTCTGTAGGTTTTGCATCAGCACCCCGGCTTTGTTTAAGCGGCAATGGGGCCGGTAGATTCGCTCTACTAGTGGCAGGGCTGCTGCTAGCAAAATTGCAGTGTCGTTGCTGGGCAGATCCAGTTGGATGGTAGCGGCTTGGCTGTAAAACGCTGGCGCAAATGGGCTGGTACGTGTGAATACGGTGAGGATCCCAGCCCGTTGCTGTTGTCGTCGCAGTTTTTCACTGGCGCGCACCACATAGGTTGCGATTGCCTGGCGTAATTCCTCTGGATTGGCGATTGGTCGGCTAAAACTGCGGCTAACGCAGGTTTCCTGTTTTGATGTTGGGGCTAGGGCTAGAGGAAGGCAGGCATAACCTTGTAATTCTCGTTGTAGGCGTATGCCTACAACGCCACAGCGGGCATGAAGTTGGCTACGTGGCATATCGCGCAATTGCCGGGCATTGGTTACGCCTCTAAGTCGGCACCAATGGGCCAACTTGCGACCGATCCCCCATACATTTTCGATAGCAACGCTCTCGAGCCATGTATCTGGATCACTAGCGGTGAGTAGGTTGAACACTCCAGCGTGAGCCGGTATGGCCTTGGCCAGGTGGTTGGCAAGTTTGGCCTGACCTTTACTGGCGCCAAGTCCGATTGCTATCGGTAGGCCCAGGTTGCGATGCACCTGGGCCCGTAGTTGACGGGCCCAGGGCTTTAGGTTGTCATCAGAGGGACCATTGATGTAAGCAAAGGCTTCATCAATCGAGTAAATCTCCAGCTCCTCACAATGGGCTTCCAGCAAGCTCATCAGTCGTTGGCTCATATCGCCGTAGAGGGCGTAGTTGGAGCTGCGCACGACAACGCCAAGTCGGTCCAATTTGTGACGGACCTTGAAATAGGGCGTGCCCATGCTGATTCCGAGAGCACGCGCTTCGGAGCTGCGAGCAACAATGCAGCCATCGTTGTTGGAGAGCACGACCAGAGGACGACCGATCAGCGAGGCGTCAAGGCTTTGCTCACAGGAGGCATAGAAATTGTTGCCGTCGATCAGAGCCGTGACCCGAGACATGGCGCTGAAGGGAAGCGAGCGAAACTATGCCCTACTCTAATACAAATGCACTAGCGCCTGTTTGATGGCGAGAACGTGCTTTGCTGTGACAGCCAGTCGCAATGGTTGTCGTCAATGTGGCGAGGAGAATGTCAATGCAGACTGGCGGCCAATCATTACTTTGATTGGTTGTTTGGCTGCATTGGTCTTGCTTGGCTGCATCAAGGTTTCCAACCTCAAGCCTGTCGTTGTGACCTAGAAACCTTTTGCAATAGAGGATGCTGGCTCAATGGCCGGCTAGGCGTAGCCGAATCCCTAATAATGTCTACAAAAAGTCGTCTATGACGTCTTAGCTGAACCTGGCCACATAGGTTGATTCCATGTTATGAGCAACCGCGTCGGTCGGGTCTTTTGTAAAACCAACAAGACAAAAGGATTTGCAATGGCACCAACTCTAAGCAAGCATCAGAAAGATATTATTCAGAGAATCAATAAGGAAACCTTCTCTGAATGGCTATCTAGAGGAGACAAGCAAGAGATCAGAGAGTTGATGGAAGAAGTCTGGATCGAATGGCTTTGCAAGGAAGATGATCAGTTCCGCGAACTTTACTATGATCTTCAATCAAAGGGTGATTGCGAATGGCTCAATATCAGAGAAGAAATCTTAGCTGTGCATGGCCATGTTGAGTCTCCAGAAGGAGCATCAGAGCTTCAGCAAAAAGCTATTAAAGCCAATGGTATTAAACACTTGCATGATTGGTTTGCATTTGTAGATGAATGTGTTCACGAGTATCTGGCAGATCTTGGCTGGGCAAGGGGGCCGGAGGAGAAATCTCTGGAGTATTTCCACACCTCTGTTTCTGCTTGGGTTTCCGATCAAGAGGCAAATGAACAACAAGAAAGGCGTCAATGGCTTGGTCAGTTGACCGATACGTTATGGGATTTCAAAGGCTCCTCTCATTGTTATTGGTCTGATCGCATCCTTGCCTTGCGCGATCTGGGTGAACAAAAGTCAGCCATTTGATCCTCCAAACTTGCCTATCTCTATATACGATTTAAAGGTAATATCTTTAAAGATGAGCAACAACACTATTGCTATGCCGGGCAGCCTTATTCATCATCTTGCCTATTTTGAGCCTATTCATGTAGGCGTTGTGTTGCGTGGGATATTTGCTGCGAAGGGTTGAGGCTATGAATGGAATGCACTGCCACACCCCAGATTTGCACATCACCGAAGCGAGCCAGATCCAGCGGTGGGTAATTGGAATGGGCGGCCTCTAGACGCAGTACACCACGGTGGCGGACAAGTTGTTTGAGTGTGAAGGCACCATCAAGAATCGCCACCACGATGTGACCGGGGCGTGCATCTAGGCTGCGGTCGACAACCAAGAGGTCGCCATTGTGGATGCCAACACCTGTCATTGAGTGGCCGCTAACACGCAGGAAGAAGGTGCTAGCCGGATGACGAATCAACTGTTCGTTGAGGTCGATGCCGATCTCGATATAGTCCTCAGCAGGGGAGGGGAAACCTGCCGCCACGTGCTCACTCGCTAATGGCAGGATCTGCTGCTTTCGCTCGGAGCGCAAATGAAGAAGAGGCTCGCTGAACTCCATCGCAACACCGGCGTCACCCTGATAGTACACCTGTTCCATTAGGTGCGGTTTTCTGATTTGGCTTGATAGGGGCGTGCCCCCCCCCAGGCGGTAGCAATCTCTTTACAAGATCGTTTGTGCTTGATCGAGCTGCTCTGTTGCACCTGCCAGCGTTTACGTTTTAAGCGCTGCCTAAGGAAGTTTTCTCAAAGGGCTTTCGTTTTCACCTGAACAGTCCTCGGAAGATGCTTGCTGCCTGCATAAAAGACGAGAACAACAGTGTCTTTTGGACCAAGACTTTTTCCGGTATGGACTGTATTCACTGTCTCAATCAGCGCAGCTCCCTGATTGAAAAGGCGTGTCGTTCCATCTTGAAGAGTTAGCTGAAGCGTGCCTTGAAGGATTACTCCTGCACTGATGACTGGGTGGGTATGCAATGGCAGGGTAACTCCGGCTGGAATCGTGATACGCAGAACTGTGATCTCAGCATTGCTGGTTGGGTATTGCGGGAGAAAATTTCCATCCCATTGCTTAGTGCTTTGCACAAGTGTTTCAATCTTAATTCCAAGATCCTTGCTATATTTAGCATTGTCATGTGCATTTAAGGACGTTGATGAAATGGTCGAAATCGCAATAATTGCTAGTGGTGCAAGCAATAGTCTTTGCATGATCATTTAACAAGGTGTAGACGCTATGAAGTTGGGGACTTAATTTCACAAACTTCATCAATGGAATACGTTTAATAGTCATTGATTGGCAAGCGTAAGATTCAGATGGCAGGGATATTTTAGATCTTAATATTCCTCAAACTATACCTCACTCATTACTATGGGTATTCACTTAACTGAAGCAAGTTTAAAATGGTAGAAGTGTGTACGATCATTGATTCCAATCAACTACGACGCATCTCTGCCTCGATCTCTTCTGTACTAAAGTCTCTCTCTGGATGAGCAAACTTCCAAGACTGAACAGCAAGAGAAATGCCCCATCCAAAAATAGGCCAAATGGGCCAGAAGTAGCCCATGCCAGTTACCAACCAAATCACAATCAGAGCAAGGTTCACAGTGAAATAGGTTTGAACCTGTCTCTTCAGTGCCCTTTTCTTCCTGAGTTGTGATAATGCTTTTTTGCGCAAAATTTCGTCATCAGGCATATCAAAAGACCTCTATTGATCATTAGGTGGACAATAACCAGCTTAAAGTCAACTCCAAGCTTGGTCAGCTCAAAGTAAATATTAGTGACATAAACTTGAACAGCATCCTATTTTGAGGTTCTAGTATTAGTGCGTTAACTAAGAATTAACAGACGCCCAGGCTGGCAACTGATAAAGAATGGGAGGATGGTTGGATTTCATTCTGGAGAGAGTGTTGTGGCATATATTGCTGAAGCAATCTGACATTTGAGCATCATCATTGTCTTAAACTGATTTCCTTTTCATTGTGCTCAAGAGTTATCGCATTAATCGAAAGCAGCTGTTTTATCAGTGATCGCAATTCAGATCTGCAGAATCGTTAGCTCCTGTGGTATTTACCTCCTTGCAGGATGGTCTGTGCTCGGTAGAGCTGCTCCACAAGCAACAAGCGAGCAAGTTCATGGGGAAGCGTCATCGCAGACAAACTGAGCTGCCATTGGGTTGAGTTTTTCAGCTCTGCTGATAGGCCATCAGCGCCACCAATCACAAAGGCAAGACGCTGAGAGCCATATTTTTCAAGGCGTTTAGCAAAGGACACTGAAGTCAGCGCTTCCCCTTCTTCGCTAAGAGGAACCAGCACTTCGTTGCTATTGAGTGCGGCCATGATCGCTTCCGCTTCTCGCGGCATAGATGCATCACGAACCTCTGTGATAATCAAGCCTGGTAGGCGTTTTTGATACATCGCTAGGCCGTCTTGGATCCAGCCTTTGCGTACCTTGCCAACGGCGATGATTCTAAACGCACAGTTTCTCAAGAACCGTTGCAGCAACATCACTCTCCATGATGCTTGGTTATAAGCACTGTTCAACAGATCCCCAGAAGAAAATGTTACTTGAAGTGCTTCAGGCGCAATCCCGCAGAGCGAAGCAGCGCATAGAAGGCCGTCAATGGCGCGATCGATTAGGACCAGTCAGAACAGCATCTAATGGTTTGCTAAAAGGTCAATATCGTCTACGGGGAGAAGGGTGAGAAAGCTCTGGGTGCAGTGGCAGGAGCTGTATGCGAAGGAGTGGTCACAATGGTTGGCTTGGCCTTTATTTGCACTTGGGGTCTGGGTGATGCTCGCCGGAGGCAGCAGTGGCTGGTTTTTGCCTGGTTTTTTAATCTGGTGGGTCGCTTGTGATCACACAGTCCCTCCCTGGAGGAAATGGCGAAAGAAACAACTGGCAAAGAAGGAAAGGAAGTAGACAGCCACATGAAGCGCTCTCCATTCGCAAGCGGAGTATTCCCTGGAGTTAGAGATCGATGAGCTAGGTCACACTTTCATTTGAACGAGATCACCTCCAGAGCGAGTGATCAGCGAGAAGCTAAATGCATCGAAGGCAAACAACCTTCTCAACCAGAGTAAAACAATGTCCATGGAACGCCACGATCAAGAACTAAGCCTTGGTAAACTGAAAGCCATCTCTGCAGGCATTATTCTTAATAATTATATTGGCTTAGATATGGATCTAAATGTAAACAGATGCAATATGGGAATGCCTTCGTGGCATAAGTTGACCAGCACATGGAAGCATCCTCGGTACAATATTCAAGGCAAAGTACATGGGCGACATGAAGAGTGGACGGCAATTAATTTGAATTAGCGATAGGTTATTGAGATGATTACAAAGGATTCATCTTAAGCAAATAAAAAACTAAAGGGAGTAGAGTTCAAAGCAAGTAGCGAGTAAATCCAATTAGATTTAAAAATAAAAGGAGCCAATCCTTAGCAATACTTATGGAATAGATTCATGAAGAATTGATGCTCCAATACAGTTGTAAAAAATAGACATTTGGGCATAAACGCCTGACATCAATAAAGCTCAACAGACAATTGGATAAAGATTAACATGAATGATTCAACTGTCTCTAAACTAATTATTCTTATTTTAGCTTGACAAGAGTAATATTGATATCGATAGGCGATGAACTGGTTAGAATCAGCATAGACCAAATTAATTGCCTGCATAAAGATAAAAAAGCTAATGGTAATAGAAGTATTTACAAGCAAGGCCATTCACATAGTTCTCAAACATTTTCTCAACTTCAGTGGTAGAAGCTGTAATCTATTGTCAAGCCAAAAGGCACCTATGACAGCAAGCATCATGAAGCAAGAAGACTTCCTGTTTGACCACTTCAGACTTAGTCAACAACAATTAATCTCTTATAAGATTTTCTGGGTTGATCGTTGGTTAAATTATTGTTGGGATGATGTGCTGGGAAGGATCGGTGGACTTGACCTTCCTTCGATTGGCAGAGCCTATAAATCTCCCCCTCCAGCACAACTACTTCTGTTGTCGAATGGCCAGAAAATAGAACTTTTTGACCGAAATAAAGACTACCTCTTGAGATCTATTCTTGAGGATAGCAGAGGAGATGTTGGCGCTATTGATTTCAATAGGCAGTGGCTTTCTGAAAACTCTAATAATAAGGAATTAGAAGCGATTGCAAAGCAATGGCATGCTTTTCTAAAAGAAGAGTGTAATGACGTAATTGAAGAACAAGAGAATGAGGGCATCAGACTAATCACATCCTCATTACCTTTAACAGTAAGAAATTTAGAATTTGCCAAGCAAGAAAAAGAACAACACTGGGATTGGGAAATAAGCAACGGAATGATCATGCTTACTTGTAGCGAAGATCATTTTAATAACACAATCAAGCCTTATTTAGATAGTGGTCAGGCAGACTACCTGGATTCTAATTCAGGTCCTGTACTAGGTTGATTCGACTGATCTGGCAAGCTAAACCAACACCATTAGTATTTATCATGATATCAAGTCAATAAAAAAGCAGGGATCAAAACCAGGAAGCGTTACTGAAAGTCTAAAAGAGTGGTTAAAAGTGAAGATCATCATGCCAAAATAAGGAATGGGTCAACAAAGAAAGGTTTGGCATATGGTTTCAATATGTATTCGTACCATTAAAAAAGCCTTTTAAATAATTAAAACTGATCTCGTTTACTAAATTAGACGAGAATAAGAATAAGATTAATATTAAGAGATTCATGTTTATAGTGCCTAAACTTGTTGTGATCGAGTTGATCATCAGGCAGAATAAGACACCTTTAAATAAAAAATTAAATGCTTAAGACTTTTAAGGATAGAGCTGCTAATAAGGCAGACTGATGTTGTCGTTAAAACTATTGGATAGTTACTATTCAGCAAAGCTATATATGCTTTTATTTAACCTGACCAAACAAAAGATAGTTATTTTTATGAATAACAGATGAACAACAGAAAAAAGCTATATTTTAATGATTATCGGCAAACTTCTCTTTCGATGAATTTTGGTCTAGTCAAGGCTAGAGTAAGGCCACCAATCAACCCAAGATTCATAAATAGTGCTTTAGGCTGAAAGGGGAATGCATGGAAGATGACTGTCGTAGGCACAAGAAAGATAAGTAATAGTGATGCTCCAAGTTTTTGACTCTTGCCAAATAGAAGAAGTACTGAGCCAACAATAAGGCAGGCAATTGCTGCCAACAACAAGAAGGGTGCTAATGATTCAGGGATCCCTTGCCCTGAGATTGCTTCAACTACTGATGAGAACTTGGTAATCTTTGACGGAACTGCGACAACAAAAACAGCGGATAAACAAAGCCTGCCGATGAAATCAACTAACTTCCATACATGTGGTTGAGGCATTGGTCTGATTGGTTCTTTGCTAATTATCTACGAATGATGTTGTACTGGCCCGATTGGTTTGGATTCCTTACAAAAAAGCATTCATGAAAGCAATCCTGATGGATTGAGAGCTATCTGCAATGAACATGAGCGAGTTCAAGACTAGACGCGTCTACTGATTTAGATCACTCAACGCGTTTGGTCATCAGAGACAGCTAAAGGCTTGGATGAAGCACACACTAGATCCAATCTCTGCAATTACAATGGTCTGATAGCAGCAAGAGCAGTGGAAGGAGTACTCTTCAGCAAAAGATGAACAACCTACAGGCTGCTAAGAGGCACAGTAATGTCATGAATATGATCTTCTTAGACTTGACTGTGAGACACTGATGTGATTCCCTTTAAGGGTTGGCCATGGTCTCAGTGGTAAACCTTGGTAAGGCAGATTAATAGTGATTGCATTACATCAAACTGCAATACAGGATCATCCGTACCAATGGCGGTCAAAGTGGAACGAGATGAACGAAACTCACATCGAAGCCAATCATTTAA
Source organism: Prochlorococcus sp. MIT 1327 (assembly GCF_047304785.1). NCBI lineage: Bacteria > Bacillati > Cyanobacteriota > Cyanophyceae > Synechococcales > Prochlorococcaceae > Prochlorococcus > Prochlorococcus sp. MIT 1327. The sequence goes on along the minus strand of NZ_CP138972.1, from coordinate 1,426,487 downwards.
CAATGAATCAGCCCACTCCAACCCCTATTTCTGCAAAGGATCTGCATCGCTGGTTGAGCGACTCCTCCTCTCTACCAATCTGTGTGGATGTGAGAGAAGACCAGGAGCTTGAGTTAGCCCCATTCCCAGCCGATGTACTGCATTTTCCGCTGAGTCGATCTTCTGATTGGATCGAAACTCTGCCTCAACTATTACCAAACGACCGCCCTGTCGTCGTGATTTGCCATGCTGGCATACGCAGTTGGAACTTCGGGACCTGGCTTTTAGAGCAGGATATTAGTTATCAGGTCTGGAATCTAGAAGGCGGAATCGACGCATGGAGCATCAATGTCGACTCAAGCGTGCCCCGCTATTAAGCAAGGGTTCAAAACAAATGCAAAGCTCGTGATTGATATAGAACTACGCTGACATTTATTCTAACGTAGGAATTAACTAAAGAATTGTCAGCTTACTCGATCTGTACAGATGTTGAACAGTTAAAAACAGGTCTGATCACTATCTATGCTAGGAATAGCCATGCAAAAAGACGAAAAATCATAATAGCTCATCTAGAAAGATGGGCAGTCATCAATTGCAGATGTTGGCAGGTGAAGACCATCTCAAATTGACAATCAGGATGGAAAACCATTTTGTGCTCAAAGAGAAGTCTAATTTGCGCGTGAAGCGGTTGATTGAATAAGATTGCGGATAAAAAAAGGATCCGACCTATTCTTAAAGACTTAACCAGAAGAGACTGAAAGGACTATATCTAAATGGAGAGCCTTAGATAAACCTTAGGCTGAATCATTCTTGGCATGTCTGCACAAGAAATTATTGATTTATCACACAAACAATTTGTCATTAGTGATAAAAGAAAATCTTCCTGCCCTCTATAATCTTTATAGGCTAAGATTATAGTTTTAGGAACTTAGTCATCAACATCATGCAGCGACATTATTATTAGTGAATGGGCTTTCAAATCGATCTATTGCATTGTCTGCTTGCCTAGCATTAACAGCAACGGCAAAAGGTGACCGCCTTTCAGATTGGCATCTCCACAGGCAAGTGTTATTGCTTTGACGATGGAAGCAGCTGAAAGACTTAAAGAAACTAGAATGAGTCTTGATTCCAATTCTTAATCAAACTGCCGAAAAACTCCCTTTGGCCTGTAGTGAGTTCAAATTGTTTCTTTACGGGGGTTGCTAGGGACATCCGCATTGATGGAATTGCTGTTACCGCTAAAACTGCAGCAAGAACGACACGAAACAATCCAGTGGAAACGAAAACAATCAAACCAGTCTTTGACTTCATCGGTTAGGGTTCAAATGAAAAGAGGTAAAAGAAAATCTCAAAGCAAAGGTTCTGGAGTTAACAATTTAGATCTAACCCCTTTTCTGCTCTAGATCAACCCTTCAGATGAAGGGTTCTATCGTTGAATGTTGCCTTCTCTCGTTAATGAGACTTTTACCTAAGCCCTCTTTGAAGATGCCCTTTGCATCGATCATTGTCTTAAGAAAAGCTATGCAGGCTAAGCACTTTCTTCACGGGACTTGATCAAGCCGGATTCAGTTCTAAGACGATCAAATCTCGTCTTCGTCTTCGTCTTCGTCTTCGAGAAGAAGCTGCCCGAAAGCAACATAAAGACTCTCCTCTGTGCTGCCAGGCGTCAGCGGGGGTGTCTTGGCAACGGTCGTTTTACCTTTTCTGGCGGAGGAGGATCTGTCGAGGGGGTTCATTTCGCCTTGTTGTTGGCGGACTCCTTCAGCCGACTCCTGAGTCTGTCGCTTGGCTTCGGCGGCCTTAAGGCGGGCCATCAAGTGAGGAGGAACTGTGCCATCAGGGCTCACCTGCATCAATTCCTGGAAGAGGGCCTGGGGATCGTCTTCGGTTTCGATGCGATGACGACGTTTGCTTGCTCGAGGCTCTGCTGTACTTGAAGCAACTGGTGTTGGCAAGGGCCGGGGTAACTGGCGACCCAGTTCACGTAGACGTTCAAGACTGCGGGGATCAAAACTCATCGGAGTGGTTGGCGTGGAGTATTTAGCTGCAGCCCAGGCTGTCTGCCGTATTGCGACCTGTGATCGGGTTGGTTCCCTCCGCCACCTCACAAAGCGTTGTGAGAGCATCGCCTCGCAGGGGCACATTGGTGAAGTCGGCACCTGTAATGGTTACGTTTTTGAAGCGGGTGTTGAAGGCGAAGGCGTCCTCAAGCACTGCATTGGTGAGATCAGTTCCATCAAATATGGCGGAATCAAGGGTGGAGTCTCGCAAGTTGGTGTTGCTGAGGTTGGCATCGTGAAGCTTGGCTCCAAAAAGGGTGGATCCTTCTAGATCACTCCCAGATAGATTGGCCTCTCGCAGGTTGGCAAGATTAAATGTGTCACCTCGCAGATCCTGGTTCGAGAAATCTGCATTGACCAACACCTGTTGGGAATGATTCATGATTGCCCAACTGGGTTGCAATGGCAATAGAAGTAGAAGGGCAGCAGCAGAAAAGCCAAGTAGTCGGGCGAACATTGGGGTAGGGGTTAAATAGTTAAACCATAGGTCCATAGGTAGAGGAATGATGGCTCTTGAGAAAGAAGTTTGCTGAGCTACGCATCCGCATCCCCATAAAAGCTTCTACGAGTGCTATCAACATTTACCCATGAATCATCCAAGTAGATAATTTATCAGGTTAATCGAATAAAATAAATCCTATAGCCAATACAAGAAAATAAAAGACTGTTCAAAGATTTACTATTGAGATTATTGCCTACCTACTAATTTACGGGTTGGCTTCCACTCACTCGCAAAGACTGCAAGCGCTAGAATCAACAGAGAAGCATAGGCACTTGCTGAAAGCTTATTCTGCAGGAAAACAACCCCTAGAAAAACTCCTACTAAAGGAACTAGATAGTTAACGAAGCCGGCAAATGTGGCTCCAGCAAGACCTACAAGACGAACATACAACACATAAACCAGACCTCCAGCAAAAGCACCCTGAGCAACCATTGCTATTACCGCATTACTCTCGATAGGGTGATGTGTTAAAGGTTGGCCAAGCAAAAGCAGTAAAGCTCCTAACTCGATGGCACCACAAAGAAGTATATCTCTTGCTATTTTTATCGGAGTACCCATCTCTGGCAGGGTTCTAATCAATACAAGACTAATGGAAAAGCTCAGTGCAGCGGTTAAAATTGCTGCACTTCCAAGTAGGCTGTTGCCTTGTTGAGATTGGCTAACCTGAGGCCATAACAACACAACAACACCTGCAAAACCAAGGGCAATACCAATAAACTTACCTCTCGTAACTGGCTCACTGCGAACAAAAAGAACAACTAAAATAAGAGTAAAGATTGCTACGAGTGACATCAGAATCGCGGCAATAGCACTGTTGACATGTTGCTGACCCCAGGCAACAAGGAAGAAAGGAAGAGTTGCTTCAAAGAAGCCAATCATAATGATTTGACGCCAATAACTTATCTTTGAAACCGGATTATCATGAGCTTCAGGCAAGATCGACAAGAATCCACTCAGTGTTAAGAAGCCAATCGTCGCTCTAAGCCATGAAACTGCTTGAGGAGTAAAGACTTCTAGAGCAAGATCATTAAGTAAGAACTGAGATCCCCAGATTAGAGCAATTAAGATGAGAAGTACATATCGAAATCGAGATCCCTGGATTTGATTTGTCTGTCCCATCGAATTTCTCTCTATATATTTTATCATTCTACTGCCATAAGAAGCATCCCAGTTCATGCGCTTAAGGCTTCTTAGCTCAATCACTTGAGCATGATCAATAGGGTCATCTGCAAACCATTTCCTTATTAGCCAAAGCTGTAATAACAACAAGCATAAGAATACCGTTATTCAACTTATCTTGTTTACAAATTTAGCATTGAGGTTCATTAATGTTGCTTTGCATTAGGACTTAACTCTGCACTGCTGCCAGCAAAATTCCTCAATCGCTTCAATTTAGAAATCCCCAAATGGAGATAACTCTTCAAAAACAAATCGTTCAATCAATTCACTAAAAAATGTTCTTCTTGAAATCGTCTCAAAGCTGCCTTTCTATCAAACAAGGCAATCGCCCGGCGAATCAAAAAGTGGATTGAATAGATTTTAAATAAAGCACAATCTAAACCTTGTCAGCAATAAAAAATCACTAGTCTTGCCTGTCATATTGAGTTTAGCTGTAAAGTAATGATTCTACCTATCACTTTAATAAGCAATAATTGGGGCATCATTCTCTTGAACTTTTTGCGTTAAATTCATACGTGCTGCTTTGTGTATTGGTACAGCATCGATGCATGGGTGGAATTCTCATGTGAATGCAGCAGCAAATGATGGATTCAACCCGGAAGGGGTGTTGGGGCGAAGAGCGGGTGTTACGCCTCCTACAAAGACGCGGATGGCAGTTGGTGAGCCAACGTTGGTCATGTCGCTATGGCGAGTTAGATCTTGTGCTTGAGAAGCAGCAACGGCTGCTGGTTGTGGAAGTGAAGTCTCGTCGTTCTCGTGGATTAGATCATTGGGGATTGTGTGCCTTTAACAAAGGAAAGCAGCTGCGATTGATGCGTGCGATTGGATGTTGGCTGGCAACTCATCCTTACTTCGCTGAACACAGCTTGGAGTTGGTGTTGGCATTGGTGCCCTTACCGCCGAGTCAAAACACACTCGATTGGATTCGAATTGACGACCTTGACATTGATGCTGCTGATTAAAGCAACTGTATTCTTCATCTCTTGATGACAGATTGCTGACAGTTCCTTAACTTCCTCAACTGTTTGCTATGCGGATAAAATGCATCGTAAAACTGGATCAGGCTGTTGTCTGTTTATTGCCAAGTTTTTCATGATTCCTGAGAATGCCTTGGTCATACTTTTAAGCTGATCTGGATAATATTCTGTATTAAAGTCACTTTAGGCGCTTGCCATGAAATCATACTAAATGACTTCTTGATAAAGGACAGCTGATGTCTGATGCTACTAGCCATGAGATAGATCATTTCATGAAAGGTCTGATGAAGAGAAATCCTGGAGAGCCTGAGTTTCATCAAGCCGTCCATGAAGTTGTTGAAACTCTAATCCCTTTTATTCTTTCCAACCGTGTTTACAAAGATGCACAGATTCTGGAGCGGATGACGGAACCTGACCGCGTCGTTATCTTCAGAGTCTGCTGGGAAGATGATTCAGGCAATATCCGCACAAATCGAGCATGGCGTGTACAGTTTAATAATTCCATTGGCCCTTATAAAGGTGGAATACGTTTCCATCCCAATGTCACCTTGAGTGTCCTGAAATTTTTAGGTTTTGAACAGACCTTTAAAAACAGTCTTACTGGTCTGCCGATGGGTGGAGGGAAGGGTGGATCTAACTTTAATCCTAAAGGTAAAAGTGACCGGGAGATAATGCGATTTTGTCAATCTCTGATGATTGAACTTCATAGACATATTGGTGAAGACACAGATGTACCTGCTGGTGATATCGGAGTCGGTTCTCGTGAAATTAGTTATATGTTCGGTCAGTACAAGCGCCTTGAAAATCGGTTTAGTGGAATCTTGACTGGCAAGGGGCTGTCATTCGGTGGAAGTCTTGTTCGTACTGAAGCGACGGGTTACGGATGTGCTTATTTCTGTGAAAATATGCTCAATCATATAGAGGACTCCCTAGTTGACAAAATATGTTCCATCTCCGGTTCAGGAAACGTAGCCCTCTACGCAGTTGAAAAGGCCATTGAACTAGGAGCCAAAGTTGTTACTCTTTCTGACTCAGATGGTTTTGTACACGTCCCAAACGGCATTAATCTCGAGATGCTTGCTTTTGTCAAGGAGCTAAAGACTGTTCGCCGTGGGCGAATCCATGAATTTGCTAACCACTACAAAGGCGTTGATTTTTACGCAGGAAAGCGTCCATGGAATGTTCCCTGTGATATTGCCTTCCCTTGTGCTACTCAAAATGAGATTAACCGTGCAGATTCACAGGAACTGATCAACAATGGTGTTAAAGCAGTTGTTGAAGGTGCGAACATGCCAACCAATCTTGACGGCATTCATGAATTTCGTCATGCAAAAGTAATACTTGCTCCTGCCAAGGCTGCAAATGCTGGGGGTGTCGCAGTCTCTGGCCTTGAGCAGAGTCAGAATGCATTGCGTCTATCTTGGAGTCGTGAAGAGGTCGATCAACGCTTAAAGTCAATTATGTTGGAAATTCACTCCAAATGTGTTCAGCATAGTCATAAATTCGAAAACTACACTGATTACATTACAGGAGCCAATATTGCAGGATTTACGAAAGTTGCTGATGCAATGCTGGCTTATGGAATTGTTTGATTTTATATCAGTGAATACATATGATTATGTTCGGCTGAGGTCGAATCAAAAGGGACAAGCAAAGTTTCATGATTTTTACACTCTGTGTATCGGGTTGATGATGATAGAACTTTAATAATCTCTCTTTTTCATTGTGCCTGCATAGATTGCAAAAAACCAATAAAAATACAGATTTCCTTGAAGTCGTTATTAGATGTGACCGTCAATATCGAAACACACTCGATTGAATTCGAATTGACGCCCTTACATTGATGCTGCTAATTAAAGCAACTCAATCGATCAACAGGGTTGTGTTGATTTTTTTAGCTTGAATCAGAATTGGACGGTAAAACCAGCAGAAGCTCTCCAATCGATGTTTCGGTTGGATGAATCCCAGATTTCAACGCCACCACGTGCATAGACCTTGAATCATGTGAAGCCAATGTTGTTAGTGGTTTAATCGAGCCCGGATTCCAAAAGCACTCCATTTTGATCGTCTTGGTGGGATGAGCAGGAAAGGGTGTTGTCGGTCTATAGATGAAGCCAATTGTTTGAGCTGAGTTGTTTTGATGCCAATCAAGAATCCATGCAGTGCGCAGACTTGGAACAATCAGGGATCTATCGCCGCTTTTGATTGGAACAGCGAGTTTGACTCCGAGTTTTGTCTGCAGCTTTTTTTGATCTTCAATCAATTGCGCCGCCCTCTATACCGATTGGTGCAAAGTTGAGGGATGGCCTTTTCCGGACATCACGCTCGCAAGCGCTTTGCTCAACACTGGCTAATCGATGCCGCTGTGTTGACTCAGATTCTCGATGCAGCTGATGTTCAACCAGATGATCGTCTGCTGGAGGTAGGTCCTGGTCGTGGAGCACTCACTGAAAGGTTGCTGGCCTCTTCTGCCTCTGCTGTTCATGCTGTTGAACTTGATCGCGATCTGGTCTCTGGGTTGAGGCAGCGTTTTGCAGATCAAGCCCGCTTCAGCTTGCAAGAAGGTGATGTGTTGTCTGTTCCATTGACTCTTGCTGATGGCCGTGCTGCGACCAAAGTGGTGGCCAATATTCCCTATAACATCACCGGTCCTCTGCTTGAGCGTCTTCTCGGTCGCTTGGATCGACCTGTTGATCATCCCTATCAACGCCTTGTGCTTCTTTTGCAAAAGGAAGTCGCTCAACGGATTCGTGCCTTGCCCGGGCAGAGCTGTTTTAGTGCTCTAAGCGTGCGCCTGCAGTTGCTCGCTCGTTGCACAACTGTTTGCCCAGTGCCGCCGCGCTCTTTTAAACCGCCGCCGAAAGTTCATTCTGAGGTCATCTTGATTGAACCTCTTGCTCCTGAACAGCGCCTTGAGCCACTGCTCGCCAAACGTGTTGAGTCTTTGCTGCGTCAGGCTTTTTTGGCCAGGCGCAAGATGCTGCGCAACACTCTTGCCAAGGTTCTTCCTGCTGCTGAACTGAATGCTCTGGCTGATGATCTTGGCATCAGCCTTCAGCAACGCCCCCAAGAACTGTCCCCTGCCACTTGGGTGGAATTGGCGAGGGGTTTGAATCGGGCGGATCTAGTAGACCCTGAGCCATGAGCATATCTAACCCTTCAGCTGCTTCAGGGCATCTGGTTAGCGTCTCGGCGCCAGCCAAGATCAATCTCCATCTTGAGGTGCTTGGCCTGAGGTCTGATGGTTTTCATGAGCTAGCGATGGTGATGCAGAGCATCGAACTCGCTGATCAACTTCATTTCCGCAATACGGCTGATGGCAGCATCAGCCTTCGCTGCGATGATTCCAGCCTCAGCACTGCTGGCGACAATTTGATCGTGCGAGCTGCGCATTTATTACGCGAGCGCTCAGGGTTCTCTGACCTTGGTGCCGCGATTGAATTGCAAAAACGCATCCCAATTGGAGCTGGTCTTGCGGGCGGCTCAAGTGATGGTGCAGCAACACTGGTGGGGTTAAACGGTCTCTGGAATCTCAATTTTTCTCAGGGTCAACTTGAAGGTTTTGCGGCTGAGCTTGGCTCCGACATGCCCTTTTGCCTGGCAGGTGGAAGCCAATTGTGTTTCGGCCGTGGGGAAAGGTTGGAATCGCTACAAGTGATGAAAGCATCAATGGCCGTGGTGTTGGTGAAGGATCCATCAGTGAGCGTTTCAACCCCCTGGGCTTATGGACGCTGTAAGGAACTTTTCAGTAGTCGTTATCTTTCAAAGGAATCTGATTTTGAGCAACGTCGTCAGCAGCTCAGAGAATCTTCTTGGCTGAATCCTTTACGGGCTGATGATCCGCCACCTCTGCGCAACGACCTTCAGAAGGTTGTTGCACCCGAAGTTTCGGCTGTGCAAACCACTTTGAAGTTGCTCACTGATTTGCCTGGTTCTCTTGCAGTATCGATGAGTGGATCTGGTCCAAGCTGTTTTGCCCTTTTTGCTGACGTTGCTTCAGCTCAGGCTGCACTTCAGCTCCAACAGCCTGCCTTCGCCGCAGCTGGCTTAAGCAGTTGGTGCTGCGCGTTCCGCTGTGAAGGCATCAAACTGGAAGCATGAGCGATTCCAAAAACAGCTCTTTCGAGAAGGCAGATGCAGAGTCATCCAACACATTGGCAGAGACGCCTGCGACACCACGTAAGGGCCCGCTCAGTTTTCTTTCTGGGGCGATCACCAGTGGACTTTTTGCCTGGCTTTGCCTGATTTTGAGCCAGAAGACAGTGACTTATTTCGCTCTTCATTCGCCTAAATACAGCTCTGCGATTGCCCAAAGCATTGCTTCGGGGTTTAAAACCCTGATCATCGGCATGTGTTTTCTAGCCACATTCAGCTTTGCCTTCATTGGTTTTGGACTAACCCTTGTGTTTATTCGCAGTTTGTTTGCTGGCAAGGAGCCAGATGCTGCCTAGCTTTTGTGGGTTGACAGCCTGATTGCCGATTCAGGACTTCTACAGATGACCCCTCACGATCTTGGTCAGTTGGTGCTGTTGCTCTCTCCTGGTCTGTTGCTGTCCGTTTTGCTGCTTTCAGCATTTGCCGCAGGAGGCTAATGCTGCTCAGGCTGAGATAGCTTGGCCTCTTCCACCGGCATGGCCGGGATTGCAACGAAAACGTGTCAGGGACGCTTCTCTTTAATGCTCTTCGAGATGCCATCGATGAAGAGATGGCCAGAGATTCGCATGTTTGTGTGATGGGAGAGGATGTCGGCCAATACGGCGGCTCCTACAAGGTCACCAAGGATCTCTACGAGAAATATGGCGAGTTGCGGGTGTTGGATACACCGATTGCCGAGAACAGTTTTACGGGTATGGCCGTTGGCGCCGCCATGACTGGCCTACGCCCGATTGTGGAGGGCATGAACATGGGTTTTCTGCTGCTTGCTTTCAACCAGATCTCCAACAACATGGGAATGCTTCGTTACACCAGTGGCGGAAATTTCACAATTCCCACCGTGGTGCGTGGGCCTGGTGGTGTGGGACGCCAACTCGGTGCTGAACATAGTCAGCGACTTGAGGCCTATTTTCACGCTGTGCCTGGGATCAAGATCGTTGCTTGCAGCACGCCAACCAATGCCAAGGGCTTGATGAAAGCCGCGATCCGAGACAACAATCCAGTTCTCTTTTTCGAGCATGTGCTGCTCTACAACCTGATTGAGGAGCTCCCAGACGGTGATTATGTCTGTGCCCTAGATCAAGCAGATCTGGTTCGTGAGGGTAAAGACGTCACGATCCTCACCTATTCCCGTATGCGTCATCACTGTCTCAAGGCTGTTGAACAGTTGGAGGCAGACGGCATCGATGTGGAATTGATCGATTTGATAAGTCTCAAGCCCTTCGATATGGAGACCATTGTTCGCTCCATCCGTAAAACCCATCGGGTGATTGTGGTTGAGGAGTGTATGAAAACTGGTGGGATTGGTGCTGAGTTGATTGCGCTGATTACTGAGCAGTGTTTTGACGAACTCGATGCTCGCCCAATTCGCCTCTCCAGTCAGGACATTCCAACTCCATATAACGGCAAATTGGAGAATTTCACGATCATTCAGCCTCATCAGATTGTTGAAGCGGCTAAGCAGATTGTTCTTAAGGGGCTTTGATTGATGGCACGTCAACAAGGCTGGTTTGCGCTCATTCTTGCTCTTGCCATTGCGGCAGGTTCTGTCACTGCAAGCTTTCCGCTTGAGTTGGGCCTTGATCTTCGTGGTGGCAGTCAGCTCACTCTTGAAGTGCAGCCCGCTGGTGAGATCACTCGCGTGAAATCGGAGCAGCTAGAGGCGGTCAAAGCTGTTTTGGATCGTCGCGTCAATGGCTTGGGTGTTGCCGAATCCACCCTGCAGACCATTGGTGACGATCAACTGGTGTTGCAGCTTCCAGGAGAACAGGATCCCACCAGGGCTGCCAAGGTGCTTGGCGAGACGGCCTTACTTGAGTTTCGAGCTCAAAAACCTGGCACAGAACAGGAGGTTCGCGGCCTTCAGCGCCTAAAACGACAGGTAGAGAGCATTCTCAAGTCCAAGCAGGAGCGTGCGATATCCGGAGAGTCTCCCTCTGATGATGAACTCGACAAACAGCAACTTGTTGAAGCGCAGCAGGCCTTTGGTTTGCAAGGCAGTGTTGGCAGTGAGGTCGAGCAGCTGGAACAGTTGAATGAGAAAGTCAGCATCAAGATCGCTGAACTCTTCGAGCCCACGTCCTTAACCGGGAAGGATCTGGTCACAGCTGGGCGTCAGCAACAGCAGAACGTTCCTGACAGCTGGGAGGTGACACTTAGCTTCAACCGAGAAGGCGGAGATCAATTCGCCGAGCTAACACAATCAATTGCTGGCACAGGTCGTCTACTTGGCATCGTTCTTGATGGAAGGTCGATCAGTGAAGCCAGCGTCGGGGAACAGTTCAGAGCCGCTGGCATTACTGGTGGTGCGGCCACGATCAGCGGTAATTTCAATGCTGAAGATGCCCGCGACCTGGAAGTTCAGTTACGAGGTGGTTCGTTGCCATTACCAGTAGAAATTCTCGAGGTTCGAACCATTGGTCCCACCCTTGGTGCTGAAAACATTCGCCGCAGCTTGATCGCAGCGCTCTCTGGTCTCGCCTTGGTGGCTGTTTTCATGGTGGTGGCTTATCGCCTTGCGGGCTTGGTGGCGGTGTTGGCATTGAGTCTTTATGCCCTGTTCAATCTCGCTATGTATGCTCTGATTCCTGTCATCCTTACCCTGCCTGGGATTGCGGGTTTCATCCTCAGTATTGGCATGGCAGTGGATGCCAATGTGCTGATCTTTGAGCGTGTCAAAGATGAATTGCGGCGTGGAAACACCTTGATTCGCTCGATCGAGACTGGATTTTCCCAGGCTTTGTCGTCGATCGTTGACGGCCATCTCACCACTCTGATTAGTTGCGCAGCGCTCTTTTTTCTGGGTACGGGTTTGGTTAAAGGTTTTGCCGCCACCCTCGGCATCGGTGTTGTGCTCAGTTTGTTTACGGCATTGAGCTGCACTCGCACTCTGCTGCGTTTTTTGATGGGCTATCAGGCTTTGAGGCGACCTACCAACTTTTTGCCTGCCAAACAGTTGCCTTCTTCTCTCGCCTGATCCATGGCTGTTTCATCATCTTCAGGAACTCGTCAACGCCCACTGAGATTTGAACTTTGTCGTCAACGACGACGAGTTTGGGGAATCTCAGGCCTGTTTGTGGTTTTGAGTTTGGTGGGCTTGATCCTCTGCTGGCTGAACCCTTCGATTGGTGCTCCCCTTCGTCCAGGACTTGACTTCACTGGTGGAACTCAAATCCAGCTGGAGCGCAGCTGTAGCAAGAGCTGTCAGTCGCTGAAAACCACAAGTGTTGAAGAGGTTTTGGGGGCTCTTGAGTTACCCGCTGACAAAGACAAGGTTGCGCCAAACCTCTCACGAGCCAGGGTTCAGCTTCTTGATGGGGGTCAGTCTCTGGTCTTGAGGTTGCCCTTCCTCTCTGCTGCTCAGGGGCAAGCTGTCATCAAGGCAATGGATCCTGTAGCGGGTCCGTTTCAGAGTGGTGGTCAATCGGTCGACACCATTGGCCCAAGCCTGGGAGGCCAATTGCTACGCAGCAGCTTGATTTCTCTTTTGGTGGCGTTCACGGGAATCGCTATCTACATCAGCCTCCGTTACGACCGTCGATATGCCCTTCTGGCCCTTGTGGCCCTTGCCCATGACGTGATCATTGTTTGTGGGATATTCGCTTGGCTGGGCCTGTTGATAACGCTTGAGGTGGATAGCCTCTTCGCGGTAGCGCTGCTCACCATTGCCGGCTACTCGGTCAATGACACTGTGGTGGTCTTTGACCGGATTCGTGAGCGCAGTCGCGAAGACAACTCACTGCCACTGACGGAACAGGTTGATCGTGCCGTATCCGCGACCCTCACAAGGACCCTCTACACCAGCGGTACGACCCTGCTGCCTTTGCTCGCTCTGATCCTCTTTGGCGGTGCAACGCTCTACTGGTTTGCGGTTGCACTTGCTCTTGGAGTGGTGGTTGGTAGCTGGTCGAGTATTGCTCTAGCCCCTTCATTGTTGAGCCTCTGGCAAGGCAGTGGTCCTCCGGCAGGGCCTTTATCAGCCCCTGCTGCTGCTCCACAACCGCCGTTGTCTTCCTCCCAGCCTCCACTTGAGGGAGGAGATACGATTTCAGATGGCTGAAACGGCACGCTCCCGTGGCCTATCTGGCGATCGTTGGTTGCCACTTCTTCTTTTGGGTCTGTCTCTCTGGGATTTACGAACAGAGTTTCTCTTGCTCTGGGAGCATTTCACCTTTACACAGTTGATTTTTGCTGTTCGCCATCACTGCCTTGCTGTGATTGTGCTGTTTTGCAGTCCTTCGCTTTGGCGCCGATATGGGGTCTCGCGGCGGCGTTCAGATGCTGGCCGCAACATTAAAGAGCCAATTGAATGATGCAAAGATTAAGGCTTGGATGATCTCTTCGCGAGGTTATTGATACTACTTAGAATTCGTGTTGGCGAGCTAAGAAAAGGAATAATTTCCTCAATCAAAAGACTAATTTTGCAACCTTTAATCTCACTATGAAGGCTCCACTGTTGTCAACTATTTTCCCATCAGTATGCTCGTTTTCCCATTGAGTTGGGCCGGCAGTATTACCGCTGAATCAGTTGGAGTCAGAACAACGCCATCGAGCGAGCCTGGCTGGAAATACATGCAGATACAACGATCAGCGGGGAGAAGTGCACCACAATCGAAGCCGGGCTTGGCAAAACTCGTTATCGCTGCAGAGTACACTTTAGCGATCCTCAATGAAGAGAAACTAATGTTATCTGCAATCGCGGTGATTAGTTCGGGTTGAGATCATTAAGTTGAGCAGGAAGAAGGCATAGATAGCAATGGCATTTTCAGCCTATGCCGCTGCATTCATCGTTGTGCAAGGCAGCTAAAAGGTTCCCTTAGATGATTTCTATTTCGGCTTAGCAGCTCAAGTAGGTTTTAATCCTCAAAGGTATTAGCCAGTCAACTGCCGATCTGACTTGCCAGCTTGATCCATGGGGCCCGTGGGAACCCCCTCTGCAAGAGATGGCCTCTCTCACGAAATCAGCAAGGGCGGGTTCTGCACCGATGGGCTGGCGTAGCCATTCAGATCTGGCTTGAGAGCGCAGTGACAGCTGGAGTTGACAAGGCGATACCGGCATGCTAGTACATATGTATCGCTTTCAATTCATGGCGCCTGTTTCGTCTCCATATGCCACCTTCAAAGCTGAAGATTGGTCGGATGCATCACCTCAGCCAATTTCTCAATGCGCGAGAATGGTTAGCCACAAGATCCACAAGCGCCTAACCGCAAACGTTTCTCATGCAACCACAAGAATAGGAAATCAGCCCCAATGGTGTTCTTTCATTCAAGGAGACCTATTTCAGGACAGCCTTCAGCATTGAAAAAGGGATGAACTCCACAAAAGCTCAATGACAGAGCTTCGCAGGAACCTAAGCAAAGCAGGTTTGCACTATTTCTAAGCACATCGGCCAGCCAAGCAAGATATCAATAGCAAAATTCTCTGTAAACATGAACAACTTATATGATTCTCTTCGAGAGTATTTGCCATTTATAGTAAAATCATTGTCTTCTTCATTCTTTGATCAGCATGCCAGAGGAGGATCTTAAAGCGTTGCTTTCCAAAGTCGCATCAGATCCGGTGCTTCAGCAGAAGCTTGAAGCACAACGTGTTGACACTCATTGGTTTGTGGTGCTTGCCAAAGAAGCTGGATTCTCTATCACAGTGGACAACCTCAAAAAACAAGCTCAGGCTTTAGAAAGTAAAGACCTTCAGCAGGCTGATGGAGTGCTCAATAATCAAACTGCAGACGAGCGTCCCTGGCTATAAAATTGTGGACGAGTAGCAATTTAAACTGATCTAACCAAAGAAACTTTCGCGATTTGGCTCATCTCTTCATTCCTTCTAATATCGACCGAATGCTCTATATAAGCTTACAAAGATATTCACTGCAATGCTTCACAGACATCATTGATATAGCCTTTGACTTACATTATTCTTTAATATTAAGGCCTGTGCCTTTAAGATGCATTTAGATCGCCAATATTCTTTCTAATAGCATCAATCGCAAAGGTCAATTGATTAGCAACAAATCAATAGATGCTTCCATTGATTAATACGAAACATCCTTACGATTAGGCCTTTAGCCATTGGTCATTCTTCGTAACTGGATCCTGATCTGTTGGATTAATCAACAAGAAATTAAGCTTAAAGCAATCACAAGCGAAAGCTTCGCGAAGCATTTCATATGCATTGTGATAGATCCTTAATTGAATAGGCAAGGCTTATAATCTGAGATCTCAGCAATTGCAAGGCTGATCCGCTGACATAGAGCACACCCAAATCAGGTTCATGGCGCAGCCAAGCCTCACCAAGTTCGCTTATCAAACCCTGCAGCAGAGCAAGACTCTTGCGGGCCTGGCCCACAAGGAATTGAGCACCAAGCTGATGGAATTGCTGGCACCTGATGCGATGCCAAGCATTGAACCGATCCCGCGAGAATTGCTGATGGAGCTGCGCAGCTCAATGTCAGCTCTCGAGCAACTTGACTGGCATGAAGCTGAACAAGGCATTTATCCAAAAACGCAGCTCTTTGAAGCTCCGTGGTTGGAATGGGCGAGCCGTTACCCCTTGGTCTGGTTAGATCTTCCCTCGACATGGCAGCGGCGCAAGGCACGCAATATTCATGATCTGCCAAACGATGTCGATTCAGAGATCTATCCCGATTACTACCTGCAAAACTTTCATCATCAAACCGATGGCTATCTAAGCGACCACTCTGCAGAACTTTATGACCTGCAGGTAGAGATTCTCTTTAACGGCACTGCAGACTCCATGCGGCGCAGGGTTTTAGCGCCTCTCAAGCGCGGGCTGAAACGCTTCCAAAGCCGCAGCTCCGCCAGTCTTCGGGTGTTGGATGTCGCAACCGGAACCGGTCGAACCCTGCAACAGATTCGCAGCGCCCTACCCAAAGTTGAACTGCTGGGGTTGGATCTATCAGCAGCTTATTTACGTCAGGCAAGCCGCTCGCTCAACAGCCGCAATGGAGAACTCGCGCAACTGGTGCGCGGTAATGCTGAACAGCTGCCGTTTGCTGATCAAAGTGTGCAAGGCATCACGTGCGTTTTCCTGTTTCACGAATTACCGAGTTCGGCGCGGCAAAACGTTCTTGACGAATGCTGGCGCGTGCTCGAACCAGGCGGGGTTCTGGTCCTAGCAGATTCTGTACAAATGGAAGACTCGCCCAAGTTCATCCCTGCCATGGAGAACTTCCGGCGGATATTTCATGAGCCGTACTACCGCGATTACATCTCCGACAACATTGAGGCACGTTTCCAAGCAAGCGGTTTTGAGGGCATTGCTGCCGAGTCTCACTTCATGACACGAGTTTGGACTGCTTTCAAACCGCTCCAAAACAACGCTTAAGCGGGTTTCCTGACACTCGGTAGTTCAATCGAGTCTCACAAATAGGGTGCTCTTGTTAGATGCAAAATCCGGTGTATTTTTTCCTGAAGGGACAACATGAGTAATCCCTTTCAACTGCGATGGTTACAGGGCTGGACCTTCCAAATTGTCTTAATGGAAGGCAAAGTGCAAGTCGAGGCACAAGGGTTTGGAATTTGCCTGCGAACGGCATTACTTCACGGTGAAAGCCCATCAGCCGCTGCAGACCGACTGGTCCTTGCAGAAGATCAACGACGGCAATCTCTTCGTAATGCTTGGATGCGCGGTCAACAGACGTCAAACCCTAGCGAGATGCCACTGCCTCCTCTGGAGCATGCCATTCCAGATATCTCTAAGTCACTTGTAGTAGTCGAGCAGGATCTACTAACAGCCGTTTGATCTGAATTCAAACGCAATTACCCGCTCTGGCTGAGCCACCAGCCAAGGGCAACTCCAGGTCCACCCCAACGCAAGGCCCGCCAAATCCACTCGCCAGACCACTTAGGCCGCAACCATTGCTCTGAAGGTATTTCCAGTATCTGACGCGCGAGCTGACTCCTCTGTTTGCTCCGTCTTGCTGCCAGCATCTTGGAAGATCGTTTCAGTCTGTCCTGGCGCTGCCCCAAAAGCACCAACCTTGACAGTCCATGCAGCCAACGGAGTTGAACCTGACGTGGCCGTGTCACCATTCAGACGGCTTTTACTATCACAAGCAAAATAGACCAAGTGAACCGCTGATAAAGATGGGAATCAAACAAGCTGAGTGGCCAATTGAGGTGCAACGCCAGGCCATGGATCTTCATGCTCAATTAAGCCTCAATGATCACAACTGGCATCAACAAAAAGGAGATGCCGACCGCAGAGCTGCAGAGCTTCTTGCTGGAGCCTTAGTCCAGCTGCTTCAAGGTGGAGAACGCTCTGATGTTGAGGCCCTTACCGATCAAAGCCTGCGTTGGCTAAGGCGCGAACTGAAAGCTCCTGGTTGCGGCAGGGATTAAGACAGTTGTTGCAACAGGAATGGCCTTTGCAGCAATGGTCCGGCTTCACCCTCAAACTTTCATCAGCAATTCCCATTCAGGCCGATGGCTGGGCCTGCGGCAATCGAAGCAACCCGCAATCACTCAACCAGACAAAGCGCGATACCCATGCTAGAACAGATGTACTGGCATGGGGCAGGTTGGCGTCGCTAGCGAGGGCAACAGAAGTAGGTCCAGGCTTTTTGCCAGAGGAATCAATCTTCCTTGCTGTTGCTTGTGGAGATGTGGTGATTGTTCAAGACAATCAACGGCATGCGCCTGAGAGTTGGTGGATGGGAGAAGTGATTCATATTGTCTCTGGAGCTAGAGGCCCTGACCCGTCTCTATTTCAGGTCGCTTGTATTGATACTGGTGTAATCAAAACAGTCAATGCTGATCAAGTCACAAAGGTAGTCCGATCAATCAGTTCACAAGACAAAGAGCGCATGAGCTATGATTGATCATCGGAGAAATGATTGATTGCCTTTCTAATTTTCTAATAGTCGAGCCAAGGCATACCGCTCAGGCTTTGACAAATGTATTGAAAATCTATGATTATTTTACGTATTTTAAATCCTACGAGCGATGGGCAGTCATTAAGACTATAATCGTTGAAAGAATTTCACAAGCCCAATCATGTCTAGCTATTATGAGTCGCTATATGCAGAATTTGTAAATAGCGATAATGACTACTACGTAAGCATTGGTGACGAGGGAAAGAAAGTTTTAGTTGATACAATGTCCCTGCTTGGGACGCACGAAAGGGTAAATACAGAAGATTTAATAGATAATATTTATGATAACAATGATTTAGTAGGCTCAGTTTCCGGGTGGGATGATTTAAAATTTAAATTAGGAGATTCTGATTCATACATCTCTTTTGAGGGGCTTGATTTCAAGCCGTATGTTGGCGATTACAACTATAGTTTCCCCAGTTTTTCGCTTAACCCCAAAAAATGGAAGGATCAACTTAATGATGTCAAAGTATACATCGATGTTGGAATGAATTGGGGTGGAAAAATGATTTTAGAGATAGGCGAAGAAACCGGAACATTTAATTTGGGCGAGACAACCATAATTCCAAGTATGGGCATTGATTTTCCAACTGGTTTTCCAGGTGTTAGCACCAATGGAACATTTGCCTTAAATTTTAAATCAGATATAACAATCGGCGATGAAATGAAGAGTAAAAAGGTTGAGTTTAATTTCAATCAGGACTTCGTCGCAAGACTGAGCATGAGCTTATTAGGTGGCATGAGTGCTGGTCAGCAAAAAAATGCTCTCGAGGGATCTGTATCAGTTATAGGCGAATCTGATCCAGTGACTGGCCTTGAATTTAGTGCGGGATTGATCCCAAAGATTGGCGCTGGTATCGGCTTAAAAGCACCATTTCCACCGACTGGATCCGAGTTTAAGATCGCACAAATCAATACGAATTATAGATTCCCAACGACTTTTGTTTATGAACCTAATGACCAATATATTCAAGTCCAAAATATCATAAGTGCAGATGCTGTTATCTTGGATATACCAGTTGTTAATCCTGGTGGCAAGCGGATTGAACTTGGAGAAATAATGTTATCAGAAACAAACTACCCTCTTGCTTAAGCACTACTGAATTAACTTGTATTTATCAAAATAGATTAGAAGGCTACTATATTGTCAATTTAAGGGCTGAGTGGGAGTAATTATTTTTAATTCAGGTACTTAAATACAAGCAAAAACAATTTAATATGATATGAATTATTTCTTAAATGCTATCATTTTGCGATTTCGGTCGACGACAAGCGAGCTGCAAGCGATTGCCACGCTGGCTCCAGCGCACATCATCAAAACACTGATAAATCAAAAACATTCCACGTCCACTATTGGCTTCAAGTTGAGCTGGAAGGCAACCAACTCGAGCATTGAGCGGTACACCGATCCCTTCATCCTGGATCTGCCAAATCATCCAGTTAGGCGTAAAGATTCGACGAACTCGCAAAGTTTTACCTGGATCACCGCAATTGCCATGTTGCACTGCATTCACCAAGGCCTCCTGCAATCCCAGCTGTAGGCGATAGCTGGTGTCCTGACAGGCAACAGGTTCAAGCAGGATCTCCAGCAAAGGAGTGAGCTGCAGGGTTGAAGGAAGAATGAAATCAGCCCAACGAAACAGCGGGGCCACCCCCTGGGGGCTAACGCTGAATAAAAGCCTAGAAGCTGCCCGTGACCAGGAAGGCATCAGGACCATTCAGACCTTTTTTGACCATAACCGTTCGCGTGCTCTAGGCCGGTGCCTCAAGCTGAAATCTGCTCTAACGGCGGGCTGCAAGTGATGGATGATGCAGCACCGCATCCATTAAGCGCACACCACGTAGCTGATTAATTAAAGGCATATGCCCCTCAGGGGCAGAGAGAGACCAGGTAAAGGAGCCTGGATAACGTGTCCATGTTCCATCCTGTTTCCATCCAATACGAGCCCAAAGGCTGTGATACCTGCCATCGAGAGCATTCAGCAAGCGCGCTTGGGTCGTAAACCCAAACCTTCCTTGTGAATAGGCAGTCCAGAGACGATCGATTGTGACCAGGTCGAGGCCATTGATCGCATGCACCTCACTGAAGTACACATAACCGCGCTGCTCGGCTCCAGGTCCTGCGAGCTTGCGCAGCGTTGCACTGGTGAAGCGATCAGCCTCCTCAAAGTTTTCGGCTAGTAGCTCGCGTTGCAAAGGCTCATAGTCGATCCCAACTGCTGATGGGGTCGAGAACCAGCCACTCGACTCACTGCTCAACAGGCTGGGCAAAACCTGCGACTGATGACGCTGAAAAACCTGCAGAATCCATCCTGCAGCCCAGTCGTCTCCCTCTGGGTCAAAAGAGGCAAGAGCTGCTTGAGCTAATGCAGCCAGCTCTTCTGCCCGTTCTTCAATCGTTGTCACCAAGCTGAGCCGTTGACGCTTTGAACCACTGGTGAATCGTTCCAGTAGTTCTTCAACGCTCTGGTTGGTGGAGGGGGTGGGACCGGAGATCATGGATCGAAACCGGCTCTTCTGGCTCGCCGCTGGCCCACTATGTCAGGAATGGGTACCCATACTCCTTACTCGATCGAAAGATTCCGTCAGGCCAATGGTCCTGTTGTGGACGTTCGCAGCCCAGCTGAATTCAATAAGGGACATTGGCCAGGTGCGATCAACCTTGCTCTCTTCAGCGATGAGCAACGGGCAGCGGTCGGCATCACTTACAAAAAAAAAGGTCGTCAGCAAGCGATCAAGCTGGGTCTTGAGTTCACAGGCCCAAAACTGTCAGGGCTTGCTGAAGCCCTGGTGAAAATCAGCAGAGATCCAACCACTGAATCAAAAGACACCTCTGCATCTGATCTACGCATTTACTGCTGGCGAGGAGGCATGCGCTCTGCGAGTGTTGCTTGGCTAGCGGGTCTTGTGGATCTCAAGCCTGTGCTTCTGGAGGGTGGATACAAGAGCTATCGGCGATGGGTGCTGCAACAATTTGAGCAAACCTGGCCTTTGCGATTACTCGGTGGCAGAACAGGCACGGGCAAGACTGATCTGCTCATTGCCATGGCACAACGAGGGGTCGCTGTCGTCAACCTTGAAGGTTTGGCAAACCATCGGGGCAGCAGCTTTGGTGGGTTGGGCTTACCACCACAACCAAGCACTGAACATTACGAAAATCTCCTTGCCGAATGTTTACAGCGCTGTCAAAACAGTTCTGCAGATGAAATCTGGCTGGAAGCGGAAAGTTCACAGGTGGGTCGCTGCAGAATCCCCCGAGCACTTTTCCATCAGATGCAAATGGCACCAGTGCTGGAGATCAACCGTTCACTTGATGAACGGGTTGCTCAACTGGTTGATGTGTATGGCCAGCATGGCCGTGAGTCTTTGCAGGAAGCGACCCAACGCATCAGCCGCCGTTTAGGCCCACAGCGAACACGACAGGCCTTGGATGCAATCGCTCTTGAGAACTGGGACCAAGCCTGTCGCGCCATGTTGGATTACTACGACCGTTGCTATGACTACGAACTAAGCAGGACCCCTCAAAGACAAAGCGTGGATCTTTGCGGACTGAACACAACCAAAGCCGCTGAGATGTTGATTGAACGAGAGCTTGTCAGATCAAGCCCCAAGCCACAGCTGGTTATGAACTCAACGTAAGATCCATATCTTGTCGTAGAGATCAATGGCTAACGCGAACAAAACTGCGGCAATTCAGTTCACACGTGGTGTTGATGAACCTGTCGTTCCCGACATCAAACTCACACGCAGTAGTGACGGCCGTACCGGCAGAGCTCTTTTTGTCTTTGATCAGCCAGAGATCATGGCCCCGGAAACATGGGCAGGCATCACCGGCATGTTCATGATCGACGAAGAAGGCGAACTCGTGACACGTGAGGTGAATGCACGTTTTGTGAATGGCAAACCAAGCGCACTTGAAGTCACCTACATCTGGAAATCAGAAGCGGATTTTGAACGCTTCATGCGATTTGCTAAACGCTATGCAGCTTGCAACGGTCTGGGCTACTCCCAAAACTAAGGGGAGAATGCAAAGGCTGGCTGCCTGAACACGGGTGAAATTCTCCCAATGGCTCGCTCTGGCTGCACTGATGGCAACGGGTGTGCTGTTTTGGAGCCTTAGAGAGGTGCTGATCCATCTCTTTGCAGGCATTGTTCTTGCCATGGCTCTCTGCACTCTGGTGGGTGAGCTGCGCACAAGGAAACCCATGCCTCGCAGCATGGCTTTACTGATCTGCTTGGTCGCTCTTGCCCTTGTTGTTGGCACTGCCACAGCAATTGTGGTTCCTCCTTTTACAGAGCAATTCCACCAATTGCTTTTACAACTTCCTTCAGCAGCGAAGGAACTCTGGAAGCTGGCCATCGGCGCCATCAACCAAACCTCTGCAATGGTCTACGGAGTTGACAACACCAAGGGTGGCTGGGAAGAACAGCTGTTTGCAAATGGGTTAAACGCATTACCAGATGGTGCAAGCTTGGCCTCAGGAGTGAGGGAAGGCCTGCAAGGCCTTCTGGGCCTTGCAGGCAACCTCGGCAGCGGCTTGGTGCAACTCCTGTTTGTGTTGGCAATGAGCTTGATGGTGGCGGTGCAACCGACGGCATACAGAGATGTAGCTATCTCGTTATTGCCTTCGTTTTATAGGCGACGAGCCCGCTCGATCCTGAGCCAATGCGGAGATGCGCTGAGCAGCTGGATGGTGGGTGTACTGATCAGTTCCTTTTGTGTGGCCCTGCTAGCCGCAATCGGCCTTTCACTACTTGGGATCAAGCTGGTGATGGCGAATGCCTTGCTTGCTGGGATGCTCAACGTGATCCCAAATGTAGGGCCTACCTTGAGCACGATCTTTCCGATGTCGGTAGCGCTACTTGATGCACCCTGGAAAGCAGTCGCTGTGCTTGGGCTCTATGTGGTGATTCAGAACCTGGAAAGTTATGTGATCACTCCATCAGTGATGCATCACCAGGTGAAATTGTTGCCCGGGCTGACTCTCACAGCCCAGTTTGTCTTCACAGTGGTGTTTGGTCCTCTTGGCCTGCTGTTGGCGCTACCACTCGCCGTCGTGCTGCAAGTGTTGATTCGCGAGGTGGTCATCCACGATTTGCTTGATCCCTGGAAGAAAAAGCGATTCGCGCCATGAATGCCCGCACCCTTCTTGTCGCACTCACTCTGGTGGTGCTGGCTTTGCTCACCTGGCAGCTGCGTTGGGTGTTGTTAGTGCTCTTTGGAGCAGTGGTATTAGCAGTAGCACTTGATGTCCTAATTGAGAAACTTCAGGACCGCCTCTCCTGGCCTCGTCCCCTTTCGCTAGCAGTGGTGCTGGTGGTGCTGCTGCTTGGCGGTGCCTTGGTTTTCCAGCTGCTGGTGCCTGAGTTGATCACCCAGGTTCAAGAGTTGGGCAACCTCATACCCACCCTGGTGACCAAGCTGAAATCGATGCTGGTCAGCAACCCGCGACTGATGAATCTGGAAGAGTCTTTTGCCGAACAGTTCAGCTGGGATCGGATCCAACCCTTGGGCTCGCAATTGCTTGGCGTGGCAGGCGGGGCCGCCAACAGCCTGATTCAGTTGTTGTTGATGAGCCTGCTGGCTGTCTTGCTAGCGCTAGATCCTGTATCCCATCGCCAAATGGTGATTGCTGCAACGCCTCGGCCTGCGCGACAGGAGATGGCTGAATTGCTTGATCAATGCCGTTTGGCTCTTGGTGGCTGGCTTGCTGGGATGACGATCTCAGCCAGCAGCGTGTTTGTTCTCACTTGGGCAGGGCTTGCACTGCTCAAGGTTCCTCTGGCCCTATTGAGTGCATTGGTCTGTGGCTTGCTGACCTTCGTCCCCACCATTGGGCCAACGGCCGCCTCCCTGCTGCCATTGGCCATGGCCCTGCTTGTTTCACCCCTACTAATGCTGCAAGTTCTGGTATTGCGGCTGATTTTGCAGAATCTTGAGGCGTTTTTGCTCACCCCGCTGTTATTGCGGCGTACGGTCAACCTGCTTCCCACCGTGGCGTTGATGGCTCAACTGAGCTTGGGCGCCTTATTGGGTCTACCAGGGGTGTTGTTGGCTCTGCCACTTGTGGTGGTTTTGCAGGTAGGAATGGAGCAGGTGGTTGTTAAACAGATCATGGATCGTTGGGCGTAATCATCCAACAATATTCGCTTGATATGAGGCTGTCATTTATTGATGATTGGCAACAAGTCAATCACGACGGTAACTTCATGCTGGACGATTTTATGTCCATGAGCTTTTTGGATTTATAGATGTATTTGGTATTGGATCTAGAATTAACCACTTGCACATCGCACTTGCACATCCCACTTGCACATCCCTGAGTCAAAAAGGTGAATAACAATAACGGACCCTTTCTCTCTTGAATTGAAAAAGTCTTTTTTTTGGATTGGATCAAGGAAATAGGCGTAAGCAGACACAGAGTAGATATACAACTAGCTTTCTAAGCTAGGCAGCTTGATACATTTGAAGTTTGAATGTAGCAATTCAAAAGCTCGGCAAAGCCAAAATCTACTTGAAGCCGTAAAGCTGTTCATGCAAACAACCGTATACGCAGTATTGGATGATTTATTAGCAGTTTCTACCATTGACTACGAAGACGTTTCTTTTGAAGCTTGGCCATTACTTAATGGCTGCAACTCATAAGAGCTCATGGGATTCTACTTAGTCATTTAGCTTGAACTACAAGAATGAATACTCCGTCTCATCTTCTGCTGCAAGATGCGGCTGACATTAATTTTGAATGGCTTACTATTTACACACTAATGCTAACAATTTAGCGCCCCAATATCTTATCAATGCATGTCTAACTCATAAATTTTCTACCATTAAATTCCAATCTCTTTGCATAGTCAAAGTTCTTCGGAGAACATCTTCTATAAAACAAGCCAAACTTTCCTGAATGCTAGGCCATGAAAAAGTCCCCGCTTGGATGCGGGGACTTGAAAATTAGTTTAAACGAATAACTTTTCCTATTTTTTCAAACAGATGGTGATCTTTTCACCTTCCCTCAAGCGTCGTAATACATGGTGAACTCATGGGGATGAGGCCTTTGACGCAATTGCTGCACCTCTTCGTATTTGATGTCAATCCAGTTGTTAATGAAGTCTTCAGTGAAGACTCCCCCTTCCATGAGGTAGTTCTTGTCTGAATTTAATGCTTCGAGCGCACCATTAAGTGAAGCTGGCACTGTGGGGATGCTGGCAAGGCGTTCTGCTGGTAGTTCAAATAGATCCTCATCGAAACCATCGCCAGGGTCAATTTGGTTTTTAATGCCGTCAACCCCCGCCATCATCATCGCGCTGAAAGCTAGATAAGGATTGGCCAAGGCATCGCCTGGGCGGAATTCAAGACGCTTGGCTTTCGGGTTTGGGCCAGTGAGCGGAATGCGAACAGCTGCAGACCTGTTGCCCTGGGAATAAACAAGGTTTACAGGAGCTTCAAAACCTGGCACCAAACGCTTGTAGCTATTGGTTGTGGGGTTGGTGAAAGCTAGGAAGGAGGGAGCATGCTTAAGGATGCCACCGATATACCAGCGAGCCGTCTGTGACAAGTTGGCATAGGTGCCTTCTCCAAAGAAGAGGGGCTGGCCTCCTTTAAAGAGGCTCTGGTGAACATGCATCCCGGTGCCGTTGTCGTTGAACACCGGCTTGGGCATAAACGTTGCCGTTTTACCGTACTTACGAGCAACATTCCTAACGATGTACTTGTAAATCATCACGTTGTCCGCAGCTTCAATCAGCTCAGCGAACTTCATCCCCAATTCATGTTGGCCAGCACCAGCAACTTCATGGTGGTGCTTCTCCATCGGGATTCCTAATTGCCCCATCAGCAGCAGCATTTCGGAACGGATGTCCTGGGCGGTGTCGTTGGGTGGAACCGGAAAGTAGCCCTCCTTGAGTTGGATCTTGTAGGCAAGGTTGCCGCCTTCTTCGATGCGACCGCTATTCCAAGGGGCCTCAATCGTGTCAACGCTGTAAAAGCAACCACCTTCACCGGAGTTGTAGCGGACGTCGTCAAAGATGAAAAACTCGGGCTCAGGACCAAAAAAGGCTGTATCGGCTAGGCCAGTGCCGGCTAAGTAACCGAGGGCTTTTTGGGCAAGCGCCCTGGGGCATCTGGCATAGGGCTCGCCGCTACGAGGTTCCCGAATGGAACAGATCAAGCTAAGAGTCTTGTGGCGATAAAAGGGGTCGATCCAGGCCGTACTGGCGTCAGGAACCATATCCATATCTGATTCGTTGATGGCCTTCCATCCACGAATGGAAGATCCATCGAAAGCCAAGCCATTAGTGAAGGCTTCCTCATCAATCAAGTCCGAACAAACGGTGAGATGCTGCCACTTGCCGTGCAGATCAGTGAACTTGAGGTCAATCAGTTCAATGCCCTCGTCCTTGATCTGGCGGAGGACGTCTTGGGGTGATTTGCCCATGGCGAAGATGAGGCCGAGCCGGCGATAATAAAGCGACCGTAATCAGCCGCATGGCCTTCTTTTTGTAGCAGCAGGTACCTTCTGCTGAAGCCTTGTTTTCTTTCTGGGTGGATTCCGTAACCGTTTCTGTCAGCTTGAGCTGATCTAAGGCTGGGAGAGCTTTATGGCTGGATCACTGATTTTGATTGTTTAGCTTCGATATCCCTCAACTCGTCCAAGTCTTCCAGTCGTCCTCAATGGCTGATCTCATCACAGGGTTGATTGGTTGCTACAACCATCTTCTTTCAGCCTTCGCTCGATCTGCATCAACGATTTTGAAGCCTGCTTTCAGTCAATGGGCATCAGTATTGAGCCAATGACGACGGATCAGGCTTCAAAGGGACTTTGCTAGACGAGCTAGCGTTTTTTGACTTACTTCCCTTCTGCTGCCAATAGATTCGAAAACAAATCACTATTTTTTCATTGCTGTCGTTATTGATTGACCTGCTTGGTTGCCGTTGCAATCCCTCAAAAAAAGTCCCGGGGATGAAGGTTGACTGCTTAGGCTCTAAACAATTGAACTAACCAAGGGCCTTGGCGACGACGCAAACCCTTCCCCAGGTTGACCAATCTCATAAGACGGTTCTCGAACCGATTGCCACGCCTACCCGCTTGCTGTTTGGGCCTGGACCCTCAAATGCCGATCCCAAGGTGCTTCAGGCACTTGCGCGCTCTCCGATCGGCCACCTTGATCCCCTTTATCTGGAATTAATGGGTGAGGTTCAGGAGTTGCTCCGCTACACCTGGCAGACCGACAACCGATTCACACTGCCGATGAGCGGTACTGGTAGTGCCGCCATGGAGGCGACCTTGACCAATACCGTTGAACCTGGTGACACGGTATTGGTTGCGGTAAACGGTTATTTCGGCAATCGCCTTGCCGATATGGCTGCTCGATATCGAGCCAATGTTCAGTTGATTGAAAAACCTTGGGGAGAAGCCTTTTCCCTTGCAGAGCTAGAAGCAGCTTTGATCGAGCATCGCCCTGCAATTCTGGCTCTCGTGCATGCAGAAACATCCACTGGCGTTTGTCAGCCAATGGATGGTGTCGGCGATCTTTGCCATAAGCACGATTGCCTTTTACTGCTAGATACGGTCACCTCCTTAGGCGCTGTGCCGGTTTTTCTGGATCAATGGAAGGTCGATCTGTCTTACAGCTGCAGCCAGAAGGGGCTCAGCTGCCCTCCTGGTCTTGGTCCTTTCACCATGGGGCCCCGTGCCGAAGAGAAGCTTGCGGCCCGTAGTAGCAAGGTGCCCAATTGGTATCTAGACGTTTCGCTGCTTAATCAGTATTGGGGAAGCGACAGGGTCTATCACCACACTGCACCGGTGAATATGAACTTTGGCATGCGTGAAGCCCTGCGATTACTTGCGGATGAGGGCCTTGAAAACGCTTGGGATCGTCATCGCTGCAATGCCGAAGCGCTCTGGGCAGGCCTCGAGAGTCTTGGTTTGGAGTTGCATGTACCTGAAGCCTTGCGTTTGCCCACACTCACAACTGTTTGCATTCCAAATGGAGTGGATGGCAATGCCTTCCGCTTGCATTTGCTGAATGAGCACGGCATTGAAATCGGCGGTGGCTTAGGAAGCCTGGCTGGCAAAATCTGGAGGATTGGCTTGATGGGATACAACTCCACCCCTAAAAACGTTGAGCTGTTGCTCAATCTGTTCGAGTCAGAGTTACCTCGTTTTCGTGAAAACGTTGCCGTTGCTGCTTGAACCAGGCTTCTAGCTGCTGCCTGGCTTCAACTTCCATCACACCGCCTAGAACACGCATTTTATGATGCGCACTGGGGTGGTCCCCCAGATTGATTGTGCTACCAAGCCCGCCTCGCTTGGGGTCGTGTGCAGCAAAGATCACCTGGCCCATGCGCGCTTGTGTTAGGGCTCCCGCGCACATCGGGCAGGGTTCCAGAGTGACAATCAGGGTGCAGTCATTAAATCGCCAATCACGTCTGAGCCAGGCAGCCTGTCGGAGTGCGATCAGTTCTGCATGGCCTAATGGATCACGTCCTCGATGCCTTTGGTTGCTGCCATGTCCGATACAACGGCCATCGGCATCCAGCACAACGGCACTCACAGGAACTTCTCCAAGACCGCCGAGTTGTTTTGCTCGAGTCAGTAGCCGCAACATCCAACAGCGGCATTGCATGTTGGTGAGTTCAAGAGGTTTCGCTAAAGGCACCGCTAAGTGGCAGCTCCTGATCAAACAATGCCATCAGGAGGGAGAATGGAACTTGTATGACGAGCGTTTTTGGCTGGCACTCCCCAGATAAAGCCGACTGCGACCTTGGCGCCCTTTGCCAAGCCTGACCGTTTCGATCCAGAACTGCAGACTTTTCTGGAGCAGGCCAGTGCTCGACTTTGTCAGTGGTTCGCAACAACAAGCAATCGAGGCCCCTTACCAGCGCTGAGTGCTTTGCCTGATGTGGCGCCGCCGCCTCAAGGTCTTTCAGTTGATGCCTTGCTGGACGATTTGCAGATGGTTATGGAAGGGGCTTATCAGCCTTCCCATCCAGGTGCTTTGGCTCATCTCGATCCGCCTCCTCTAACGGCATCCATCGCTGCCGATTTGATCTGCGCAGGACTAAACAACAATCTTTTGGCCGAGGAGTTGTCACCAAGTCTTTCGCGTTTAGAGCGAGAGATGTGCCGCTGGTTTGCTGAGCGCTTGGGACTGCCGTTGACGGCTGGTGGTGTGGCAGCCAGTGGTGGCAGCCTCAGCAACCTTATGGCGATGGTGATCGCTCGCCAACAGGCAGATCTTCAAGATGATCCCAGGGCAGTGGTGCTTGCAAGTGTCGACTCTCATGTGTCGCTCGCTAAGGCCATTCGGGTCATGGGATTGGCTAGCGATGCCTTGCAGACGGTGCCTGTCGATCAAGAGGGCTGCATGAATCTCGATGCCCTAGAGCATCAACTGAAGGCTCTCCGCGCAGAAGGAAGACCATGCTTAGCCGTTGTGGCGACAGCAGGCACGACTGTCCAGGGAGCTGTAGATCCCTTGGTAGCGGTAGCAGAGCTATGCAGACGCGAGCGGGTCTGGTTGCATGTCGATGCAGCCATTGGAGGGGTCTTTGCTCTAACAGCAGCCACTGCTTCTGTGGTTGAAGGAATCTCTCTAGCCGATTCGATCACAGTGAATCCTCAAAAGTTGCTTGGGATCACTAAGACATCATCCCTATTGCTAGTTGCGAACCAATCCCATCTTGCTTCAGCCTTCTCGACTGGCTTGCCCTATATGGAACCAGCCTGGGGAGACGGTCATGGAAGTGAAATTGGCCTTCAAGGAACTCGGCCAGCAGAGGTGCTCAAGCTTTGGTTGGGTCTGCGTCAGCTCGGGGAGCAGGGAATTCAGAGCTTGCTGGAGGGGGCGATTCAGCGTCGTCAGTCGCTCGCGCGTCAACTCGATGCATCCAGGTTCATTCTTCTCAGCGGACCATTGCATCTCATTGCCTGTACCCCTAAGAACGCCGATGGAGATCAAGCCTCAGTCTGGTCATTAGCAACTCGGCAAAGCTTGCTGGAACAGCAGTTGATGGTGTCAAGACCCTTGCATCATGGTCGTCATTTCCTCAAGGTGGTCTTGGGCAATCCCCATACGCAATCGATTCATCTCAGTCGGTTGGCAACTCTGATGAATCAATCTTTGCTGGGTTTGCGCTAATGACTTCATCACCCCCGCGAGGTCGCTGGGTGGCGATTATCACGACTGTTTTATCAGTAGCGATTGGATTGTTCTACCTGGCTTTGATCACAGTTCTGGATGCCCGAGGTCCGATGCGTCCGCCACCCCCCGAGGCCCTGGGCGTGGCGGGAGCTGTCGCCGTTTCTCCCGCTGAAGAGGCTCAACCACCCGCCGCAGGGCTGTCGTGAGAAAACGTTCCAGCGAAGATTCCCGTCGGTTGAGATCGTAGTGACGTTGCACCACTTCCTGCATACCGCCATCCCCCCAGTCTTGATCCTGCTGGAAGTAGGTAATGAAACTGGCTCCAGCAACGCGTGTGAGCCAAGCAGCAGCGACCCCTTGTACCGCTCGGCCCAGCAACAGGGTGGGCAAGTTGACACTGAGAGCTGTGCCGATGATCGCCACTCCACCTTTAACAATGCCAAGTCCTGCCAAAGTGCGTCCTACTGATACCGCCAGTTCTTGTGCTCGGTTGCGAGTGAGTTGAACTCCATAGACACGGGCGACCTCCATCACCATTTGGGCATTCACCGCTGCCGTCCCCAATAGATCCACTCCTGGGAGGGGGGTTGCAGCGACAACACCACCACTAATCCAGCTGTAACGATCAACACACTGACGCGCTTCATGCTGGCGTTGTCGATCCAGCAGCTGGCGACCGGCATCTCCCAGATGGCGACATTGCAGCAGAATGTTGTCTGCAAGCAGTTCTTCACCATCGGCATGTAGCACTGACGCAAGGCGACGCAGCAGGTTGTCGACCTCAGCAGGAGGCTGCAAAGGTCGTTTGCCGGGCCGCGGCAGTGACTGCGGTGCAGCGCTACAGGAGATCACATCCTCAGCTTCAAGCAAGCCCTTGCATCGCCCTCTCAACTGAGCCAAAAGCCGTCGTTCCTCTTCTTCACCGCGAAGATCGCATTTATTCAGAACTAGGAGCAATCGTTTGCCGAGATTGGCGAGGTTACTGATGACCTCCAGCTCTGAAGCGCGTAGATCACAATCCACAACCACCACCATCAGGTCAGCTCTACTGGCTCGTTGCCTTGCTTCCTTCTCTCGGCTTAAACCGGCTCTGCCTGCTTCAAGAATTCCTGGGGTGTCAGCCAATTGAAGGCCTCGATCAAGTCCCTTTAAACGCAGTCGATAAATCTGGCTACTGGTTGTGGATCCCATGGGTGCACCAACCTCACCCACCATTTCGTTCAGGAGTGCTCGGATCAGAGATGTCTTGCCGCTGGAACCAGTACCGAACACCACCACCATCAGATCACCACGGGCCAGTTCATCAGCCACCCTTTCTCTCTCTTGCTTAAGCCCTTCTCGAGTGACCTCGTCTTTGAGGCGTTCAAGCAGGCGATCAATGTTTTCAAGACTTTGCTTGGCTGCTTGATGACGGCTACTTGGAGGGGAAAGGGGCCGTTGATTGTTTTGAGCAGTTTCTAAGTTCTGACGCTTAAAAGCCTTCCACCAAGGCCATCCAACCTGATAGATCATCAAGATGATGAGGCCTGCTGTTAGTAACAACACCGGGCCTAGCAACCAGGGAGGTAGTAGGTAACTCAAATCCCAGAGCAGGTTCCTCACCACTTGCACTAGAGCTCCGATGACTAGCAAGACCACCAGCGCGCAGGCGGTCCATAGGAGCAGCCGCTGACGGGAGATCATTTGTTTGTCATGCTTCCGCTGGCCTGCAGGTTCAATGATCTTTGACCAGAAAGACAGCGTCTGGGATCTGGAACTGTTGGCATCATTGCTAAGCCAGAGACCAAGAATTTGTATCCGCAAGGCTCATGGCCGATCAATAGCAGATCTGTGGAATTAATGGTTGTGCCGGTCTTGCCATCTTCCATATCGCCAAGAGACCTATTGCACTGGTCCAGTTCATCACCACCATTTAAGGCATGCTCTGAATCTGCCCAGACCAGCAATTTTGATGCTTTCGCTGGCTTTATGCAGGAATGAGGCGAATAGGTCATTCGATCCTTGAGGATCGTGAAATCTTGATTTGATCGGCGTCGCATCATTCCAGCTCTCGACCCCTCCTCAACGCCAACAACGTGCATTGGTGGGTTTGAGATCATCTAGAGACCAAATGTTTGTCTTGATGATCAAGTAAGGGCAAGCTCCATCCTTACGTTTCCACTAAAGCGGCAGCTATCGCTTTAAAGAACAACTTTTCGATCGGGTTGACTGATCTAATTGATGATCACTCCAGCCATGGCACAACGCTTAGGTGTGTTGTTGTCCATGGCGTCTTGTCAGGGCATCGATTCCGAAGCAGATCACGGCCAAATTGATCGCCACATCGGCTCCATTGAAAATCGGAAAGTCCACCGGTACAAGTTGCAGAAAGTCGGTGACGTGCCCTAGACGCCATCGGTCCAAGCCATTGCCGATCGTTCCGCCGAGCAGAAAGGACATTGCAAGGCCTTGCCATATCGGCATCTGTCCTGCTCTCCAAATCCAGACCATCAAACCAATGGTCACAGCCAGGCTGAGCAGCCCTAAGAGGAATGTTGCTCCATTGAAAAGATTAAAAGCTGCGCCTGTATTGCTGATCAGACGCAACTGCAATAGCCCAGGAACAAAAGGGAGTACGAAGCCTGAGCTGAGTTGTTGACGGGCCCAGCTTTTGCTGATCTGATCAATCAGCATCAGCAGGATGCTGATTAGCAGCATTGCCCTGCGTGATAGTTGACGTTGCTTCAGTATTTGAGGTTGATTCATTCAACAAACAGCAGATTTCGCAATGGCAAGGCAAGTACGCCAACGCCTGCACAGAGGACTAGTTGAGCGGGTAGGGGCCCAAAGGTATAGCTAAATAGCAGTTCTGGAATGCGATCAGGCCATTGGTATAGGGCAGATCCGATAAGCAGATTGAGTACGCCGCAAAGTTGGAGCATGATCAGCCCCGCGATTGCTGCAATCGTCAGGCTCAGTACATCATTCATGCCTGGTTGCTGGGCCAGACGACCACTAAGCCAAGCAGCTGGAACGAATCCAGCCAGGTAGCCAAAACCTGGTGTCAGCACATAATTGAGGCCTCCACCACCATGAAATACGGGTAGGTCAACGAGGCCAATGGTGAGATAAGCAACTGCAGCGATGACTCCAGCACGCGGACCGCATACGAGTGCACACAGCAATAGAGCTGGCACCTGCCAAGTACTTGGAAGCGTTAACACGTGCGGTTGTAAGTCAAGGCCAGGCAAGAGCAGCGCAGCAGGGATCAACCCTCCTACAAGGATCATCATCAGGCCGGCGAGGGCGCCGCTCCAGGTGGCCAGGGCTCGCAAAAAGGGTTTTCAGCTAGCTCCATCCTGCAGTAGGAGAGAGGCATTGCTCATTTCTGATGGAACCGATTATTGGTCAACAGGTCCGTTTAAAGGTGCCCTTGCCTTATCTAAAGACCGCGGATCCCATGCCAATGCTACGGCCACCGGATTTGGTCTCCCCAGAAGAGCTTGGCGAGATCGTTGGCCTGCGAGCCAAGGACATGGCTGTTGTGCGATTTCGTCATGGCAGCTTTCTGATCCCACTGGATCGCCTGATCTTTGACCTTTCAGATGTTGATGGCGCAAAGGGGGATTAAGAGCTTTGAACCACTTGCTGTTGCCAATCCTTGGCAAGGATTTGAAGGCTGTTTTCTGGGCCACAGAGACTTAGCAAGGGCATTCTTAGATGTCGTTGAGCTGCCTTTTGCAGAGCGCTTCCATCAAGATTTTTGATTGCCTCCAAGCTGTGCGGGTCATAGTTGGCTGGCAGCCCTAGTCCCCGCAATTGGGCTCGGCGTTCTGCCCGTTGTCCAGTGGTTTGAGCTCCATGGGCGAGTTGACCATGGAATTTTGCGCGTGCCAGTTCAATGTCTTCTTCTGATATCTCTTGCTGGCTGAGTTCCCACCAGCTATCTAGAAGCAATTGAAGGGTGAGTTTTGCCTTGTCTTCGCTTGTTGAGGCATGGAATACAAATGGAGCGGCACACTTACGTACCGGGTGATGAGTGCCTACGTCGTAGGCCACCCCGTGTTGCTCTCGTAGACGCCTGAACAGCAAGCTAGACATGCCTAATCCCAGGTGGCAGTTCAGTAGACGCAGTGCTAGATCGTCTTCATGGCCATGCGCAAGGGTTGGCTGTCCAAGCATCATGACCACCTGACTTGTAGGTTCAGGCTGAAGACAAATGTTGGATTCGAGCTGAATGTTCTCTGTTGAGATCTTGCTCGATTCAGGCGTTCTCGCTTGCTGAGGTGGCTGATTGGGCCAGCGCTGAAAAGATTCCATTGCCTGCAGCCGCTGTTCAAGATCCTCTGGAAGGGTCCCAGAGAGGGCAAGCACAGGTGATTGTGCTGTTAGCCCGTCGATTAGCGAAATTAATTGCTGTCGACCAAGTTGGTTGAGGTCCTCGCTAAGGCCAAGGGGATCGTGGCCGTAGGGGCCACTGCCGTAAGCCATCTGCCGCCAGCCGTCAAAAGCCACGTGAAATGGGTCTTCTCTTTGTCTTTGCAAGGCCTGAAGACTGAGATCCCTTTCCAGCGTTACTTGACTTGAATCCAGATGCGGATCGATCAGCATCCAGCCAAGTAAATCAAGGAGTCGTTCGGCATCACGATCAGCACATTTGAGGCTAATTAGCAATCCGTCTTCGTGGGTATCGCAGCGCAAACCTGCCCCACAGCCTTCAACGAGATCGGCCAGAGCAAGGTGGTCATAGGGTCCACAGCCCCTGGTCAAGAGGGCTCCGAGCAGTTGATGAACTCCCCGTTGCCCTTTTGGGTCAGCACCACTGCCGCCTCTAACCCAGAGCTTGGCGGCGATAACTCCCGGTGCGGCGATTGGATCTAAAACCACATCGAGAGGATTCATTCTTCTGCTTCCATCGGTCTGGCAACAAGGGTGAAGCTCCGCTCTGGTTGCAGTAATGGAAGCATTTGCTCGAGAAGTCGAGTCGGCGTCCATGCAGACAGGTGATCAAGTGGTGCCAACAAGGATTGAGGACGATTCCAAAGAGCTTGATTCCCTGCCAGGCCGGCTACTTGACTGGGAGCTTCAAGGCTGAAACACAGTCCATTTGAAACCAGTTGGCTAGCTCGTTCGATCTCCTGATTCTTGGGTGTTGATTCGAGGCTCGTCTGCAGTAAATGGTGGATTTCCTTTTCCACCCTGTCCAGCTGCGTCTCGTTGCAGCATGCTTCTAGCAATACAAGGCTGCCTTGTTCCAACACGGTTACATCCATATCGATCGATTCCACGATTTGCAATTCCTCTCTGAGGTGATGCACCAGTCGACTGCGACGTCCTTCCGCAAGCAGGGTAGTCGCCAGGTCAGCTCCCATCACCATCTCTTGGTTTGAGGCAGGGGGCATCGGCCAGGTCATCAATAGCCGGGTGGATTCCAGCCTGGGGACTTGAATTTCTCGTCGCCCTTTTTGAAAGCTGAGCGTTGGAGAAATGGCAGGATCAATGTCCTCCATCGTTTGGTGATTCAACTCAGCCAGACGGCTGTTGTTCAAGATTTCTTCCAGGCCTATCGGAATGGCACCCGCAATTGCTAGGCAACAGTTCGGGCCTCGATATCGGCGGCTGTGGAACTCCCTCATTTGCTCGGGAGTACTTGTTTTTAGGCTTGCTTCACAGCCAAGGATGGCTCGGCCGTAGGGATGATCTTCGCAGCATGCTTCGAGAAGCTGTTGGAGGACTTGATCATCCGGTTGATCTCGATATTGGGCAATTTCCTCCAATACGACGTCTCGCTCCATGGCATAGGCCTCTGAACGCAGAGCTGGAGTCAGAACGAGGTTGAGCAGTAGATCAAGTGCTGCCCTAGCTGCCGTTGGTGGTACAAGAACGTGAAAGTGGACGTCATCGAAACCTGTAGCGGCATTGCTGCTGCCTCCAAGCGCTTCGATTTTGCGATCGAATTCTCCCGCCTCCATCTGTGAGCTTCCCTTGAACACCATGTGTTCAAGAAAGTGGGCTAGTCCTTCCTCTCCTTTTTGTTCACTTGAACTACCTGCTTTGCACCAGAGGTCTAAACAAGTCAGTGGTGCATCTGGCATGGATGCCAGCACGCAGCGGGTCTTGTTCTTTAGAGCCCAGTGTTGAAGACTGGGTTTAGGGGTGGAGCGTGTCAGAAGTGCATGTCAAAGTCCCATTCTGATCCTTCTTGCCATCGTGCTGCCTTTTCCCTCCACAAGCGGCCCGGCAATTCATCCGTTAATCGAGTCGTTGGCAGCGCGGATCAGGCAGCGCAGAGCGCAGTTACCTGAGCTCAGTCCATTTGCACTGGATTCAGTGATGGAGTCAATCAGCGGCCAGCTTGATGGAGAGGAGCTGCTGATTAGCAATGAATTGCATCGTTGTCGGGGGATGCGCAAGTTGCATTTGGAGATAGCAAGGCTGGGAGGGGGACTGCAAGTACTCCATTGCGTCTTCTTTCCTGATCCTCGCTTTGATCTACCAATTTTTGGAGCCGATATTGTTGCTGGTCCTGCCGGCATTTCGGCGGCCATCGTGGATCTTTCGCCTGTAGGCCTAACAATGCCAGAGGCCCTACTCCATGGCCTTGAGTCACTGCCCATTCCTGCGTTTCAACAGGTGAGGGAATTGCCTGAATGGGGATCCATCTTCTCGCCGTTTGTCCAGTTCATCCGTCCAGCTAGTAGCCAAGAGGAAAGCTGGTTCGTGGATTTGGCAGATGGCTATCTCAAAGCTCTTATCGCTAGCGTCATTGACGCGACTCCCGATGCTTCTGATGCGGCATCTACGATCCAAAGACATAAGAGCCAACTCTCCTATTGCATCCAACAGAAACGCAACGACAAGACACGTGGAGTGCTGGAGAAGGCCTTCAATCCTCAATGGGCGGATCGATACATCGAGGAGATCTTGTTCGAGGATCCACCTCCCCTTTAAGCAGCAAAACCTGGAGATGGTTGATAACCGGAGGAATCTGCCTTGTTGTAGCTATTGGTGTCTGGAGCCTTACGCGTCGGCCTGAGACACCTCAAGAAAGTGCTGTGCTAGTTCCAGCTGCCAGACCAATTGAAGCTGTTGCAGCCTTGGGGCAACTTGAGCCCGCTGGTGATGTCCGTCGCTTGGCCGCCCCTGCTAGCGGGTTTGGTGGCACTCCACGGGTTGCCAAGCTCAGTGTTCGTGAAGGTGATGCGGTTAAGCGTGGCCAGGTTCTAGCAGAGTTCGACAACCGACCTAAAACTTTTGCTGATCTGGCAGCTGTCCAAGCTCGACTGGAGACCCTCGAGGTTCAGTTGCGAATGCAGCGCCGGGAGGTCACTCGTTATCAAAAAGCTGCCCTGGTTGGAGCTTCATCTCTGGTGGATTTGGAGGAAAAACAGGAAGAACTCGTCAAAATCGATGGCCAACGTCGGGAGGCTTTGGCTGAAATCAGCGGACTTGAGGCTGATCTCGCTGATAGTCAATTGAAGTCTCCCCTCGATGGTGTGGTGTTAAGGGTTCACACTCGCGTCGGGGAGCGTCCAGGTAGTGATGGCGTGATGGAAGTTGGCGCCAATCAGACCATGGAAGCCTTGATCGAAGTTTATGAGTCGGATGTGAATCGAGTGAATGTTGGACAAGTTGTTCGCTTAACCAGTGAAAACGGTGGATTCGATGGGACTTTGATGGGTCGTGTGGAACGCATTAGCCCCCAGGTTCGTCAGCGCAATGTGCTCTCAACTGATCCAACTGGTGATGCAGATGCCCGCGTAGTTGAAGTTCGGGTCAGCCTTGACCAAAACTCAGCTGCTCGGGTGAGAAGTCTCGCGGGGATGAAGGTGATCGCTCGCTTTCAGCCCTCGTGATGTCTGGCTTTTGGCAACAGCGGAGGATCCCTCTGGCTTGGTTGCTACTGAGTCGTCAACCTTTACGGCTTTTGGTTGCTCTGGCAGGAATCTGCTTCGCCGGAATCCTGATGTTCATGCAATTGGGTTTCCGAGATGGTTTGTTCGATGCCAGTGTCACCGTGCATCGTCTCTTTGATGCTGACCTGGTGTTGATGAGCCCTCGCTCGATGAGCTCGATCAGCATGAGTGGATTTCCAAGGCGTCGCTTGGTGCAGTCCATGGCACATCCAGATGTCCAGGGCATCACGCCTGTGAACTGGAATTTTTTGCTGTGGAGAAATCCGCAAACCCTCACGACCCGCCAGATTCTTGCCTTAGGTTTTGAACCGGGGGATTCGCTGTTCACAGATCCTGAGCTTGCGGCCAAGGCAAAAGCGCTCACAAGTCGTGGTCGAGTTTTATTTGATCAGCGTTCTCGAAATGAATTCGGACCTATTGCCAAGTGGTTTGATGAGGGCCGAACTGTTGAGACTGAGCTCGCCGGGAAAAGGGTTCGTGTAGCGGGATTAGTCAGCCTGGGGCCATCTTTTGGAGCTGACGGCAATCTGCTCACCAGCAGGGAAACATTCCTTGAGCTGTTACCCAGCAATCCGCCTGGAAGCATTGAAATCGGTTTGCTAAGGCTGCGACCAGGGGCAGATCCAGATGCTGTGGTTCGATCTCTCACGGCGAGTTTGCCCAACGATGTGAAGGTCTTTACCAAGCAGGCTTTCATTGAGTTTGAGAAGAATTACTGGCGAAGCAGTACTTCTATTGGCTTCATTTTCAGCCTCGGTGCAGCAATGGGTTTTGTTGTGGGGTGCGTGATTGTCTATCAAATCCTCTACACCGATGTCAGCGATCATCTGCCTGAGTACGCCACTCTGATGGCGATGGGTTATCGCTTGAAGACTCTGCTAGGCGTGGTAGCTCGCGAAGGGATCTTCCTGGCAGTGATGGGATATGTGCCTGCCTATGCCGCCGGCCAGGCCCTATACGCCTTGGTACGCAGTTCGACAAAACTGCCTGTGGCAATGGATCTTCCACGTGCCGTGCTTGTTTTCAGCCTGATCCTGGCGATGTGCATGGGCTCAGCGGTGCTGGCGATGCGCCGATTGGTCGATGCCGACCCTGCAGAGATTTTCTGATGGGTCTGCTCTCTTTCAATCATTCGATCAGAAGACATCGCCATGAATGAAAAGCTCATGGTTGAAGTTCAGGGTCTCAGCCACTGGTTTGGCATTGGTGCAATGCGACGTCAGGTGTTGCAGTCCATTTCTCTGCAAATAGCCCCTGGCGAGGTGGTGTTGCTCAGCGGGCCTTCAGGCTGTGGCAAAACCACCCTGCTCACTTTGATCGGAGCGCTCCGCACAGTTCAAGAAGGAGATGTATGCGTGTTCGGCCATCAGTTACGGGGATCAGATCGTCGCCTTCGCCAACAGCTTCGCTGTCATATCGGCATGATTATTCAGGGCCACAATCTTTTGCGGTGTCTCACAGCTGAACAGAACGTGCAGATGGGAGCTGATTTGTTGCCAGGTCTCTCTTATCGGGCTCGCCGTGATCAGGCTCGCTATTGGTTGCGGGCTGTGGGGCTAGAGGATCACCTCAGCAAACTGCCCCATGATCTTTCTGGCGGCCAAAAACAACGAGTCGCAATTGCACGTGCGCTGGCGGCTCAACCTCAGCTATTGCTAGCCGATGAACCCACAGCAGCCCTCGATAGCGTCACAGGAAGGGAAGTGGTAGAGCTGCTTCAACGATTGGCCCGAGAACAGTCTTGTGCGGTGTTAATGGTGACCCATGATCCCCGCATTGTTGATATCGCGGATCGATTGGTGCAGATGGAAGATGGTCGCCTGATCTCCTCTCTTGGTTAGGTTGGTTACAGATCTCTAGTTTGGAAGTTTTAACAGCATGGCCAAGCGCAGAAACCTCAAGAAAGAAAAGCAAGAGCGGAATCGCTCCTATGCCCGCAAATTCAAGAAGCGCAAGCTACGCAATGACGGCCGAGGTGAGGGAGCTGGTAATGGTGTAACCGGAACTGCCAACAACGGAGGTGCTGCTGACTAATCCCATCGACAGACTTTTTAAATCAAGAGATGGGGGCATTGATGGGCCCCCTTTTTTCATGTCTCTAGGCTGTTGCTTGTCAGCAGCAGATGTGGTTGCGAATGTTCGCAAGCGTCGTGATACCCACCTACAACCGTCGATCGATCCTTGAGAAGTGTCTGTTGGCTCTCGAGCAACAGATCCTTTTCTCTGAGCTAGATGGTTATGAGGTGGTCGTTGTGGATGACGGCTCCACGGATGGCACACCGAGCTGGCTGAGGGATGAGGCGTCTCGCTTTCCACATGTGCGCGTGGTGGAGCAAGAGCATGGGGGCCCGGCAGAGGGGCGTAATCGCGGGGTAGATAATTCCCGAGGTGATCTCATTGTTTTTATCGATAGTGATCTCGTTGTCACCGAGTCGTTTCTCGCCTGTCATGCGAGAGCTTTGCAAAAAAGTTGGCAGCAACGCGGTGATCGACTTTCTTTCACCTATGGCGCGGTGATCAACACGGCAAATTTCGAGCAGCCCACTACAGAACCTCACAAATTCCAGGACAACTCATGGGCTTACTTCGCGACAGGCAATGTGGCCATTGATCGAGAGGTACTTGAACGTTCTGGACTATTCGATACCAATTTCCGTCTGTATGGCTGGGAGGATCTAGAGCTGGGGGAACGACTTCGACAGATGGGTGTTGAGTTGGTGAAATGTCCCGAAGCAGTTGGTTATCACTGGCATCCGGCCCTGCGTCTTGAGCAAGTTCCTGACCTGATCAGAGTTGAGCGGGAGCGGGCCAAAATGGGCCTGATCTTTTATCGCAAGCACCCGACTCGACGGGTGCGTTTCATTATCCAATTCACCTGGCTTCATCGGTTGTTATGGGAGTTGCTTACGCTCGGTGGATTACTTAATGAGCGCAGCCTCAGGCCTTTACTTGGCTGGTTGATTCGCAACGGTCATCAAGGTTTGGCAATGGAGCTCTTGCGTTTACCCCTAAACCGAATCGGGGTACGCGCTCTCTTCAAAGAAGCAGCACTAACAGGGCTGCGCTGAGCTGTCGCTTTGATAAATTCCAATGGTTCTTTCATTCCGCACACCTGTCCGTTTCGGGTGATGAATGAGTCGACCCATGCCTTTTGGCTGAATCGTCTCGCATACCTGGCAGGTGGAGGCGAACCCGAAACCTAAAACCTATGGCTGTTGTCACGCTTTCAGAAATGATGGAGGCGGGCGCCCACTTTGGGCATCAAACCCGTCGCTGGAATCCCAAGATGTCGCGCTACATCTATTGTGCGCGTAATGGAGTCCATATCATTGACCTAGTGCAGACCGCGATCTGCATGAACAATGCCTACAAATGGACTCGTTCTTCCGCCCGAAGTGGAAAGCGATTCCTTTTTGTTGGTACCAAAA
This sequence comes from Prochlorococcus sp. MIT 1327, assembly GCF_047304785.1. Lineage (NCBI taxonomy): Bacteria > Bacillati > Cyanobacteriota > Cyanophyceae > Synechococcales > Prochlorococcaceae > Prochlorococcus > Prochlorococcus sp. MIT 1327. The sequence continues at coordinate 1,385,280 of NZ_CP138972.1, read as the reverse complement.
AGCAGGCCTCTGAAGTGGTGGCGTTGGAAGCCACTCGCTGCGGAGCTTCCTATGTGAATCAACGTTGGCTTGGTGGCATGCTCACCAACTGGACCACGATGAAGGCTCGAATTGATCGATTAAAGGATCTGGAGCGGATGGAATCCAGTGGTGCTATTGCCATGCGACCCAAGAAAGAAGCTTCCGTTTTGCGTCGCGAACTTGAGCGACTGCAGAAGTACCTCGGTGGTCTCAAAGGGATGAGACGGTTGCCTGATGTCGTGGTACTAGTTGATCAACGCCGTGAAACCAACGCTGTGCTTGAAGCCCGCAAGTTGGACATTCCCTTGGTGTCCATGCTTGACACCAATTGCGATCCTGACCTTTGCGAGGTCCCGATCCCTTGTAATGACGATGCCGTTCGTTCTGTGCAGCTTGTGCTGGGCCGACTGGCTGATGCCATCAACGAAGGCCGTCATGGCACTAATGACCAAAGAGGTGCTGACGACAGCGACGATTAAGTCCATTTACAGCGCTAAGTTCTCGCCGCCGTCCTCCTCATCTGGTCGGCTGCATCCCTAATACTCCTCACCCCGATTACCAATGGCGGACGTATCAGCCAAAATTGTCAAGGACCTGCGCGACAAGACCGGCGCGGGAATGATGGACTGCAAGAAAGCCCTTGCAGAGAGTGACGGAGATATGGTCAAGGCGAGCGAATGGCTGCGTCAGAAGGGTATTGCCAGTGCAGAGAAGAAATCTTCTCGCATTGCTGCTGAAGGTGCCATTGGTACTTACATCCACACCGGAGCCAGGGTCGGGGTACTTCTTGAGTTGAACTGCGAAACTGATTTTGTTGCTCGTGGTGATTTGTTCCAAGGGCTTTTAAAGGATGTCGCTATGCAAGTGGCGGCATGCCCGAATGTTGAATACGTGAGCACAGAAGAGATTCCTGTTGATGTCGTTGAAAAGGAAAAATCTATTGAGATGGGTCGCGATGATCTTTCTGGCAAGCCTGAACAGATCAAGGCAAAGATCGTTGAAGGACGAATTGGCAAGCGCCTTAAGGAACTGGTCTTGCTTGAGCAACCCTTTATCCGTGACAGCTCCATGACGGTTGCGGAACTCGTCAAGCAAGTTGCTGGCAAGATTGGAGAGAATATCAAGGTTCGCCGCTTCACCCGCTACACCCTTGGGGAGGGGATTGAAGTCGACCAGACTGATTTCGCTACGGAAGTAGCGTCCATGAAGACTGCTTAATTTTGGCTGCGGAGAAGTAGAGATTGCAACGCTTCGAGCCCGATCAGCAGATTGCCTCACTAAAAAAGCAGAGTCAGCGCTTGTCGCTGACTCTGTACCACGATTTAGCTCTCTACCTGCAATTATTACGGAGGGAACTGCTTAATGTTGTCCGTCAGGCCCTGTTCCTGTTGATAACTGATCGGGATCAGAATCGTCTGAGTGGGCTTTCGGACAAAACAAGGACAGCTTTTCAAGATCAGGTTGAGCAATTGGTCTGTCATTGCTGTTCCTTATTGACTGTCGAGCAGTTGATGGATCTGGTTCGCCAGATGGAACGTGAACGCCAGAGAAAGAGCGATCAAAACAGGCGTGAGCTGTTGTTGGCTTTTCGTTCTGAACAGGACTCCATGCAAGAAGCTGAGGGGTCCATTCACCTAAGCCTTGATCCTCCACTCGAGCATCCTGATCGTCTCGGCAGCATGTTGACTTTTGATCATGATCCCCAAAACGCAGGCTTAAGCACAGGGTTGGCTAGTAATGAGGATGTCGATGAGCCTGATTTAGGCAAGGATGATCAGGCTCAACTTGACTCTCAGGAGTTGGAGTTGGCCTCAGAGGACTCAGAACCGATTGGCGGGCAGAAGGGTGATCTTGATGTGCTTCGCTCTCTCTTTGTCATGGCTGGAGAGACCATGGCTACAGAGAATATCTTGACCAGTGAATTCAGCGATTTGCAGCCTGGTGACAACACCCTGCTTCACAGTGGTCTTGATGAGGAGCAGGTTTTTTTGCCCGTTAGCCCTCTTGAACTAGCACGTTGGCTGGAATCTCTTGATCGTGCCCTCGCTCGTAGATTGCGCAATCTTTCCCATGCTCTCAACGTGGAAATGTTGCGAGCCGGAATTGTCAACAGCCTCTTACCAATCAGCTTGCTTGATGCTGTGTTGAATGGTCAGTTGGAATCTGAACCTGTGGCATCCAATTTACTGAGATTACGCGTACCGGTATCAACTAATCCAATGGTCTTAGAGGGCATGGAGATCATTTGCGTTCTTCTGCGCCCATCCGAAATGGAGTTTGACGACCCGCGTTTGCGACGTTGTCGGGCTCAACTCAAGCGACATCGCCATACCTTGCTCAAAATGGTTCGACAACAGCGGCACTGGCAACGTCGCGCCATGGCTCAGGAGGTAAAGCAACAGTGGTGGCAGAGCCCTTCCGCCAATCCTCCAACCAGTCCACCCAAGGTCTGAGTAGGGATCAGTTGCAGCATCTACTCAGCTGGATGCGCATTCTGCAGCAAGCATTAACCCTGGAGGCTGAGAACGGTTTTAAGAATCTTGAGGGGCGTCAGGAGAATTTTCATGCATTCTTGGTGCGTCAGTTAGCAGAACCACCCTCTGGATGGTTGCCTACTAAAAGTCAGGCTCGTCTCGGCCAACTAGCTAAAGCCTTTGCGAGTTATCCAGACAGCTCTGAATCGGCGCGACGTCGATTGGTGACGGACACAAGACAGCTTCTACATGGCATACGCCAGGGATTGGAACCACCAACGCCAATAGGCCCTCCCAGACTCAAGAAGGGGGGAGCTGAAAGGCAACGACAGATGCCTTTACCTAGTGGGAACCGCTCTCTGACGTTGGAAAGCCCACTGTCAGAGGTGAAAGGAATCGGCCCAAAACTTGCTGAACGCTTGGCCGGGCTTGGATTACTGCTCGTCAAAGATTTGCTGCAGTACTACCCCAGGGACTATGTGGATTATTCCTCGCTGCGGCGTATCCAGTCCCTAGAGGCAGGGGAGGCGGCCACGATTGTGGCCACAGTGAGGCGTTGTCATGGCTTCACCAGTCCACGCAACCCAAATTTGTCCATTCTTGAGCTGCAGCTTCAAGACCCAACTGGTCGGCTCAAAGTGAGGAGATTTTTCGCTGGTCGGCGTTTCAGCAGCCCTGCTTACCTCAAAAGCCAGTCACGCCTTTACCCGCCTGGAGTCACTGTGGCCGTAAGTGGATTGGTCAAAGGGGGGCCTTACGGCATGAGTTTTCAAGACCCTTTGATTGAGGTCATGGAGAGTCCACATTCGCCGTTGCGATCGCAAAGCATTGGCCGGTTGTTGCCTGTGTATGCCCTCACTGAAGGCCTTACGGCTGACCGTTTTCGTGATCTTGTACGGCAGATTTTACCTTTGGCAGCAAGTTGGCCTGAATCCCTGCCTGAACAACGTCGTCAGGCATTGCGTTTACCCAGAAGAAGCGATGCCTTGGTCGCAATTCATCATCCAGACGATCAGCAGACATTGCAGTCTGCTCGACGTCGATTGGTCTTTGACGAGCTTCTTCTATTGCAGTTGGGGTTGTTGAAACGGCGAGCAGAGCTGCGCAGATGTTCTGCTCCTGTATTGCAGACGGCAGGGCGGCGAGATGGCCTTGTGGCTCGCTTCCTGGAGCTTTTGCCATTCCCTCTCACAGCAGCTCAACAGCGTGTGTTGACGGAGATCGAAGCTGACCTGGTGCTCTCGGAACCAATGGCACGCCTCATTCAGGGAGATGTTGGTAGTGGCAAGACGGTTGTCGCCATAGCAGCCCTTCTCACAGCGGTAGAGGCTGGCTGGCAAGGGGCTTTCATGGCACCCACTGAGGTCCTTGCCGAGCAGCACTACCGCACATTGTGTTGTTGGTTGCCTCAGTTGCATGTCAGCGTCGAGTTGCTTACGGGGGCAACCACTCGTATACGTCGCCGTCAGATCCTTGATGATCTCGTCAATGGATCCTTGAAAATACTGGTAGGCACCCATGCCTTAATCGAAGATCCTGTTGCCTTTTCAAGACTGGGGCTGGTGGTGGTTGACGAACAGCATCGCTTTGGAGTGAAGCAGCGCAACAGATTGTTGAACAAGGGGCTCCAACCTCATCTTTTGACGATGACAGCAACACCCATTCCTCGCACACTGGCACTTTCGTTGCATGGGGATTTGGATGTGAGTCAGATCGATGAATTACCTCCCGGTCGTACCCCCATTCAAACTCAGATGATTAAGGGCTGCGATCGGGATCAGGCCTATCAACTCATCCGAGATCAAGTGTCTTGTGGCCAGCGCGCTTATGTGGTGTTACCGCTGATCGAGGACTCCGAGAAACTTGATCTGCGTTCAGCAGTTAAGGTTCACACCCATTTATCAGAGCAAGTATTTGAGGAGTTCACGGTTGGATTACTGCATGGACGTTTGAGTAGCTCAGAGAAGCAGGGCGTGATTCAAGCCTTCGCAGCGGGTGATTGCCAGGTGCTGGTCTCTACCACTGTGGTGGAGGTAGGCGTGGATGTACCTCAAGCAAGTGTGATGGTGATCGACCACGCGGATCGCTTTGGGCTAGCCCAATTGCACCAACTTCGAGGTCGTGTGGGACGTGGCGCAGCGGCGTCCCATTGCGTACTGATCAATGACAGCACAAACCCATTAGCAAGGCAGCGACTTGAAGTCCTTGTGCGCTCCAGTGATGGCTTTGAGATTGCTGAGATTGACTTACGCTTGCGAGGGCCAGGGCAGGTGCTTGGCACCAAACAGTCTGGATTGCCTGATTTGGCCCTGGCCAGCCTGGCGGATGATGGGGCCGTGCTTGAAGAGGCTCGTTATGAGGCTCAAAGACTGCTCAGCGAAGATCCAAACATGAATGACCACTCTCGGCTCAAGGAGTTGCTGGAGGCACAGTGGCAGCACCTGAGTGGAACAGCCCACCTGAATTGAGTCCATTGATTTTTCCACACACTTGAGACTCGTTTGAGTCTTAATACTCAGAAATCACGAGTCGATGTGCTTTCTGCTACCTCAGTTGCCGAAGTCGCTTCCGGTGCAGTCATTGTCGTTAATGCCTATTTTTTTTGGCTAGTACCGCAAAGGCACTGTGCTGCAAGAGATCTCACTGAATAGCTGGCAGTAATTTTTTGATTGTTTGATTTTCAACTGTTTGTCAAGGTTTTACTTGCTTGATGTTGGTTCGCTGTACCAATTTCCAATCTCGCAGCATCAACGAGATTTGCTTTGTGGAAAACTAGGTTATCGCTGTGGAAATGTTGTCGGCGCGAACTTTTTTCCTGCTGCGCCCTTGGAGTGATAGGCCCATTCGTGATTGCGGGGAGTGCCTCAATCAAATCCCTCTTTCGTTGCCCCGATTGGAGCCACATCCCTATGCATCCTTAGGTGCCCCCTATGGTGTAGATGCTGATCCCTTTCGGCTGCGTCAGAGTGTGATTGATCGGCTGCTGAGGGCTCAAGATGAACTGCAGCAAGAGCATCCAGAACTTTGCCTTGCCATTTTTGATGCCTGGCGACCGATTCCTGTTCAAGCTTTTATGGTCGAGCATGCCATCGCTAAGGAATGCCTCAAACGCAAACTGAAGCGCGACGACCCTAGTCAGGCCGAGGAGCTGCAAAGGGTCATTGATGATGTTGGCAGGTTTTGGGCTCCGCCCAGCCTCGATCCTTGTACTCCACCTCCTCATAGCACTGGAGCTGCCGTGGATCTCACCCTTGCTGATAGCCAGGGAACAGCTCTGAATATGGGTGGCGAGATCGATGCTATTGGCAGCATTTCAGAACCGGATCACTACCGCGAAGCTGCGCTCGATCAACCTCAATCAGAGGCTTACCTCTGGCACAACAGGCGCCAAGTTTTAACAGAGGCCATGGGTAAAGCTGGGTTTTCTCAGCACCCGAATGAGTGGTGGCATTTCAGCTATGGAGATCAACTCTGGGCGTGGAGAACGGGTGTCGCTGAAGCAATCTATGGAGCCTGTCCTGTACCAGACAGCAAACCAAGGACGGCTTGATCGCCAAGTTTGTTGACATGATCTCCGAGGCTGCGTCGACCACCAGCTTGCTTCCAGCTCAGCAATAGGGGCTCAAGCGTGCTCTCGAGTTGATCGAGGGGCATCCGCTGTAGATAGGGTTTGGCAAGACGTTGCAGATTTGGGGTGCCTCCCAGCCAGAGTTGATATTGATCGACACCACTTCCCACTAGAGCAAGCTCGGCCATATAGGGCCGAGCGCATCCATTGGGACAACCTGTCATGCGGATCAGGATCGATTTAGTAATTTCAAGACGTCGCAGCTGAGCATCAATTCGCTCAAGCAAGGCAGGCAGGGTTCTCTCTGCTTCGGTTACCGCCAGACCACACAAGGGCAACGCAGGGCAAGCCATTGCATGCCGTGCAAGCATCGCAGGAGCCTCTGGGGCGCGAATGCCTAGAGCGGCTAGACCTTTGCGCACACTAGATCGTTGTGACTTCCCAATATTGCAGAGCAATAGATCCTGATTCGGTGTTAGGCGAATTTCAAGTTGAAAGGACTCCACCAGTTGGCGGAGTCCTTTCTTTAGATTTCCTTCCAAGCGACCAGAGAGCAGTGGCAAACCAACAAACCATTGGCCAACGCTTTGCTGATGCCAGCCCAGATAGTCCTCAAGTTTGCTCTTTGGTTCAGGCCTTAACGCTTTGATTGGATGAAGGAAATATTTGCTCTTGAGTTCCTGTTTAAACCAGCTGATCCCATGATCATTGAGAAGATATTTCATGCGGGCATGACGCCTTGTCTTTCGGTCTCCGTAGTCGCGTTGCAAGGCCAAAATCGACTGCACCAAATCCAATACATGCTCTGCAGCCACATAGCCAAGAGGATCAGCCGTGCGGGCGAATGTCTGTTCATTGTTGTGGGTTCGACCCATGCCGCCACCCACATAGACATTGCAACCCTTGATTTCACCGTTTGCAGCAGTAAAGACAACTAGACCGATGTCATTGGTAAGTAGATCAACTGAGTTATCGCCTGGCACGGTGACGGCGCACTTAAATTTGCGCGGCAAGTAAGTCTTGCCATAGAGAGGTTCCTTGGCATCTCCACTGAAGACATTGCCCTGATGCTGGCGGGTACGAACTTTTTTCACTCGCCTGGAGGGGCGGATGCGGTAGGTCGCACTTCCATTCACCCATAGGTCCAGATAGGACCCCTCCGCTGCCGTTGGGCTGAGAACATCGGCGATTTCATTGGCAAGTTGTCGGGCAGCTGGATAACCACCTTTCTCATATGGAGCTGCTGGTGCCATAACGTTGCGAGTGATATCACCACAAGCCGCCAGGGTTGATCCCATTGATCGGATGATTGTGCTGATAACTTCCCGCAGGTCCTCCTTGCGGACCCCATGAATCTGGAACGCCTGGCGGGTAGTGGCCCGCAGGCTCCCATTGCCAAGGCGATTGGACAGATCATCTAAGGCTAAAAACAGTGCTGGTGGAATACGTCCGCCAGGGCTGCGCAGACGCAGCATCATTTGCCAATCCTTACCCGCACCTTTCTGGCGGTTATCTCGGTTGTCCTGTTGATAGCTTCCGTGGAATTTGAGCAGCTGAACGGCGTCGTTGCTGAAGTGATCACTGCTGTTCTCAAGTTCAGCAGCCAGGGGGTCTAGTAAGTAGCAGCTGTCAGCCTTGAATTGTTCAAATTTGCTCAGCTCTGCTCCACTGGCGAGACAAGCTGCGAAGTTGAGATCTGCCGCTTGGCCAGATGTTGTCTGCCCTTCGGTCACGGCGTCAAAATTTTCCTAATACACCGTAGCGAAATGCACACGACCTGTTGAGCTGCTCCCTTCAATACAGTTGAGCGGTCTTGATTGCTCGCCTCCGTGTCGACCCTTCTAGTGGAGATTGGGACTGAGGAGCTGCCAGCTGATTTTGCCCGGCTTGCCTTACCCCAACTGGAGCAGATGGTAAGTCGTGACTTGCAAGGTCTACGTCTTAGCTACGGCATGCTCCAATGCACGAGTACGCCAAGGCGACTTGTCGTGCTGGTTGAAAACTTGGCCAGCGCTACTGCTGATCTAGAGGAAGTACGCAAGGGTCCACCGGCTGGCCAAGCTTTCAAAAATGGTGTACCAACCCAGGCAGCCGCTGGCTTTGCCAAACGCTGTGGGCTGAAACCAGAGGATCTCGAGATTCGGGAGACCCCGAAGGGACCTTTTGTGTTTGCAACCGTGCTTGAGCATGGGCGTTCTGCAATGGAACTACTAACAGACCAGATCCCTGAGTGGATAGGTAGCCTTCAAGGTCGACGTTTTATGCGCTGGGGCGAAGGTGAAAGGCGTTTTTCTCGTCCGATTCGTTGGCTTGTGGCCCTGCTCGATGAGCAGATCATCCCTGTTTGCCTTGACGGCAGCGACCCAGAGATTTGTGCAGCGAACCTGAGTCGGGGCCATCGACTTCACGATCAAGCTGTCATCATTCCTTCTGCAGACAGTTACGTACAAACCCTCGCCAAGGTTGGTGTAGAGGTCGATCGACAAAAACGTGGCACCTTGATCCGTCATGCAATTGATACGGCTGCTGCTGGTCTTGAAGCATGCCCTGATTGTCCTGATGATCTTTTCGAAGAGCTCACCGACCTAGTGGAAGCACCTCTGCTTTTAGAGGGAGCCTTCGCTGAGTCATATCTAGATCTACCCGCTGAAGTGCTCAGCACAGTAATGAGAGTGCATCAGCGCTATGTACCCCTTTACCGTCTTGATGCTGTCAAAGACCCTCTTGCTCTCGATGCCAAGAGCAGTCTTCTGCCCAGATTCCTTTGCATCAGCAATGGGCTCGCGAAGGCAAGCGATCCTGTAAGACACGGCAATGAGCGAGTGCTCAAAGCCAGACTGGCTGATGCAGAATTCTTTGTCGAAGCCGATCGCTCTTTGGCCAGCATCGAGCGGCGCAAAAAGCTAGCGCATGTGACCTTTGCCGAGGGCCTTGGTTCTCTGCTCGATCGAGTTGAGCGCATGGAATGGCTCACTGATGTGCTTGTTGAGCTGTTGGATCTTTCTGCTGAAATTTCTGTACAAGTGCGTCGAGCCGTCCATCTCTGTAAACACGATCTGGTTAGTCAGATGGTGGGCGAATTTCCAGAGCTACAGGGCGTGATGGGAGCGAAATATTTGTTAGCGGAAGGAGAGCCTCGAGAAGTAGCCCTTGCCGTTTTGGAGCATTACCTGCCACGTGGGGCAGGGGATGCTTTGCCCGAGTCAGAGTCGGGAGCAGTGCTTGCCCTGGCCGATCGCCTGGAATTGCTGCTCAGCATCTATGCCAAGGGTGACCGTCCTAGTGGCTCCTCAGACCCCTATGCCTTGCGCAGGGCCGGCAACGGTCTTTTGCAAATCCTTTGGTCGAAGGGTTGGCGGCTGAATCTGCTCGCCTTATTGCAACGAGCGACGAACCATTGGAGCAAGCTCCTACCGCATCTCAAGGTCACACCATCCGCCTTGGCGGCTGAGCTTGGTGAGTTTCTTCGTCAGCGGATGCTCAGCCTGCTGGAGGAGGCAGGAACCGATATTGATCTGGCCCAAGCGGTTGCTGGTGAAACAGTTTTGATCGATCGTCTTCTTTCTGACCCTGCTGATGCGCGACTGCGAGTGGATCTGCTCGTGATGATGCGCCGCACGGGTAAGTTGCTGGCGGTTCAGTCTGTTGTTACCAGAGCGGCACGCTTAGCAGAGAAAGGGGACCTACCAGCAACCGTACTGAGTGCGGCTGAGGTCGTTGATCCTGGTTTGTTTGAAAAGCCTAGTGAGTTGGAGATGTTGAAGGTGCTCGAGGCTCTTGAACCAATCACCAAGGATTCCTCAAGTGAACGCTACCGCCATTTAGCAGATGGCCTAATTGCTGGCTCGGAAGCCCTCGCAGCTTTTTTTGATGGTGATCAGAGTGTGATGGTCATGAGTGAAGATCTCGCTGTACGCGCAAACCGTCTCAATCTGCTTAGCCTTTTGCGCAACCAAGCTGGTGTGCTGGCCGATTTCAGCCAAATCAGCGGCTAAAAGTGGTTGTTTCTGGCTTAGGATTTGTTTGAAACAGCAGGGTCACGTTCTTCTTGTTCTGATGCCAAATTTTGCTTGGAGGCATCTTTGTTGTTGTCTACCTTGATACCGCCGGTGATGGTTTTGATCTCCAGCATGGCATTCACTTCTTCGTCGCTACGCACAGCACTGGGAACAGGTTTATAGCTTGTTTGATTACGGAAAATTCCCCGTGCGAGTGCATCCACAGTTAGCAGTGTGAGTTTGATCTGTTGCCATGGATTCATCGCAACAACTTTTTTGTAGAGGTAACTATCAAAGGTGAGGCGTTGCACATCCATGTCATCGCACATGGCGACAAAGGCTTCTCTGGCAGTGTCATTCGAGTAAAAGATTGCTTGGAGTATTGACAGAACGATGTAAGTAGAACCGTATTTACGATCCCATTTTTTCAGATATTTCTTGAGATCAGCTTCGGAGGGGATTAATTCACCAGACCGACTCGATTCCACGATCTGTTCAGCACACATGCGGCCACTTTTGGCAGCAAAGTAGATGCCTTCGCCAGAGCTTTTGGTGACGTAGCCCGCTGCATCTCCAACAAGGGCCATGCGGCCAACAACCCTGCGTGGACGAGGATGCTCAGGAATCGGGTGGGCTTCAACTTTGATTACTTCTCCATGAACAAGTCGTTTCTTAGCCCGTTCGCGTACTCCTTTTTGCAAGCTTTTTATTAAGGTCTGATTTTTCTGCATGGTGCCTGTGCCAACGGCAACGTGGTCGTACTTGGGGAACACCCAACCGTAGAAATCTGGTGACACATCAGTGCCTACATACATTTCAGCAAGATCTTCGTAGTAAGCCATTTCTTCATTTGGCAGCTTGATGCGCTCTTGGAATGCAATGGCCACGTTGTAGTCACCGGCATCCATGGCTGTTGCTACACGGCTGTTGGCTCCATCAGCGCCAATAATGAGGTCAACCTCGAGGCTTTTGGCTTCACCAGTGGATTTACCAGTTGAATAGTCGGAGTAGGTGATTGTGTATGGACCTTGACGATTAGAGCCAGTGTCGATTTTGGTAACGAGTCCATTAATCAAGTTAGTTCCGAGGCTGGCGGCGCGATCTCGCATAAAGGCATCCATGACCTCTCTGCGGCACATGCCGATGTATTCACTCTTGTCGTCTGGGCTGTAAACCTTGTCCAGAGTGATATCCACCTCACGGTTTGATGGAGAGATCATTCTCATGTTGCGAACCTTGCGGTCGATGATCGACTCGGGCAGGTCGAATTCATCCACCATGCAAAGAGGAATCGCTCCACCACAAGGCTTGGCGTTATCGAGTTTGCGTTCGAATAGCCAGGTCTGGATACCTGCTTTGGCAAGAACTTCTGCGGCGCAGGATCCACTGGGACCACCACCGACAACGGCAACACGCAGCATGTTCAGATCCGCTCCGCGGAATCACTTAAGTAAAACTTACTTCCCTGAAAGAGATTTTGGGGCCCCCTGGCGCCCCCCCTTACGATCTATATAACTCTGCATCAACTTCGTGGCTCGAGCAATCAACGCTCGACGCATCAGCCGAGATGACATTCCCGTTGCTCGTCGGTCGCGTCCTCAGAGACGGGCAAGGGGTGGTTCATTGGGATTATTGGTGGCTTGTTTGATGGTGTTTGGAGGTTCCATCACAGCTGTGTTGTTCGGCCCGTGGCTATTTGCTGGGCTTATGGGTCCAGCTCCTGTTGAGGGCATCCAGGATCGTCCTACTGCTGACGGACGTCTGCTCGGACATTTCCCTTATCCAGAAGCCTCAGTACAGGATCGAATTCTCATGCAGCCTGGGATTGAGCTTCATCACGAAGCCGCTGATGCATTGAGTTCCATGCGTGCTGCGGCTTCAGCAGATGGTGTTGATTTGAGGCTGTTGAGTGGCTACCGCTCTCACGACCTACAAGAGCGAATCTTTTTTGATATCAAATCAGACCGGAACCAGACAGCAGCCGAACGGGCCAAGGTCTCTGCACCTCCAGGGTATTCCGAACACAGCACTGGCTATGCCATTGATCTTGGTGACGGGACGATTCCTGAAGCGAATCTGTCTGAAAGCTTCGAAGCCACGAGGGCGTTCCGCTGGCTACAGGATCATGCTGCTAGTTATCACTTTGTCCTTTCCTTTCCCCTTGATAACCCACAGGGAGTGACTTATGAGCCTTGGCATTGGCGATTTGAGGGTTCAGCTTCTGCTCTGAGACTCTTTGAATCGGCTCATCAACTGGAATGAATGAACTGAAGAAGTTTTTTTCGGTCTTAGAAGTTTTGATTAGCTAGCGGAAGGGGCCTAGAAGTTAAGTCGAATCTCAAATTGAGATATCCTTCCGCCACTACGCCTGTGTGCGTTTCCTTTTCCGTTTGAAAGTCTCTGACCCATGAGTGCCCAGGCCAAGGCGATCCGCAACATTGCAATTATCGCTCACGTGGATCACGGCAAAACAACCTTGGTGGATGCCCTGCTCTCTCAGTCCGGGATCTTCCGAGACAACGAGGCTGTACCCACATGTGTCATGGACTCCAATGATTTGGAAAGGGAACGGGGCATTACGATCCTTTCAAAGAACACGGCCGTTACCTACGACGATACGCGGATCAACATTGTTGATACCCCTGGGCATGCCGATTTTGGCGGTGAAGTTGAGCGGGTGCTTGGCATGGTTGATGGCTGTTTGCTGATCGTTGACGCCAACGAGGGGCCTATGCCACAGACGCGTTTCGTGCTCAAGAAGGCGCTTGAGCAGGGATTGCGGCCGATTGTGTTCGTAAACAAGATTGATCGTGCGCGGGTGGATCCTGAAACCGCTGTCAACAAGGTGCTCGATCTGTTTGTTGAACTCGGTGCAGATGATGACCAATGTGATTTCCCGTACTTGTTCGGCAGTGGAATGGGTGGTTTTGCCAAGCCGGATATGGCAACTGAAAGTCAAACAATGAAGCCACTATTTGATGCCATCCTGCGTCATGTTCCACCACCTGTTGGAGATGAGAACAAGCCTCTTCAGCTACAGATAACTACTCTCGATTATTCAGACTTCCTGGGCAGGATTGTGATTGGTCGGGTCCATAACGGGGTTATCCGTAATGGTCAGAGTGCTTCGTTGATTAAGGATGATGGCAGCATTAAACGTGGCCGAATTAGCAAACTACTCGGTTTCGAAGGATTGCAACGGATTGAGATACAAGAAGCCGGAGCTGGAGATCTCGTTGCTTTAGCCGGTTTCGATCAAGTCAATATTGGCGAGACCATTGCCTGTCCAGATGAACCAAAGGCTTTACCTCTAATCAAGGTGGATGAACCCACTTTGCAGATGACATTTGTCGTCAATGATTCACCTTTTGCTGGCAAAGAAGGCAAATTCGTCACTAGCCGGCAGCTGCGAGATCGTTTACGCAAGGAATTACTCACCAATGTTGCCCTACGGGTTGAGGACACTGATTCCCCTGATCGTTTTGCGGTTAGCGGACGTGGCGAGCTACACCTGGGCATCCTGATTGAGACCATGCGCCGCGAGGGTTTTGAGTTTCAGGTAACCCAGCCTCAGGTGATCTTCCGAACGATTGACGGCACTCCTTGTGAACCCGTTGAGACCTTGGTCATGGATGTACCAGAGGCAGCAGTTGGCTCCTGCATTGAGAAGTTGGGTGTGCGTCGGGGTGAAATGCAGAATATGGAAACCGGTAACGACGGTCGCACCCAGCTTGAATTTGTTGTTCCTTCTCGAGGGTTGATCGGTTTTCGTGGTGAGTTTGTACGTGCTACCAGGGGGGAAGGAATTATGAGCCACTCTTTTTTTGAATATCGCCCAATGTTGGGTGAGTTTGATGCTCGTCGGAATGGTGTTCTGATTGCTTTTGAGCAGGGCACTGCGACCTTCTACGCACTCAAGAATGCTGAGGGTCGAGGTCAGTTCTTCATCTCTCCAGGTGTCAAGGTTTATAAGGGGATGATCGTTGGCGAAAACAATCGACCTCAGGATCTGGAGTTAAACGTTTGCAAGGCCAAACAACTCACAAATATGCGCTCTGCCGGTGCAGAAGAACTCGACACCTTGCAGACACCTGTTCAGATGACCCTTGAACGTGCTCTTGAGTACATCGGTCCAGACGAGATGCTTGAGGTCACTCCAGAGTCCATTCGTTTGCGCAAGTTGCCTGCCAAGAAGATGGCCAAACGCTAAAGCTCTTGATGGAGAGATTCCAGCCTACTGATCTGATCAATGATCCACGCTTTCAACTAGCCGTGGAGCTTTTTAATCAGGCCGATTGGTACCCCGCTCATGACGCCTTTGAGGAGCTTTGGCATGAGACAACCGGTCAAGCACGCCAGACCATCCAAGGGGTACTTCAGGTTGCTGTTGCCCAACTTCACTTGCAGCGCGGAAATCGTCGCGGGGCAACCCTTCTTTATGGTGAAGGCCTCGGGCGGCTAAAAGCTCTAGGAACTCCAAACCTGGGTCTTGACCTTGATCAACTCTGCATCTGTGTGGAGAATCGCTTGCAACGGCTTCAGCAGGGACAGAATCCCGACGATTGCACTGTCCCAGGCCTGATCTATGACAGCTCAGTTCCTGAGTAAATTAAACATCTAAACATCAACATTTGGATTGTTCCGCTTTGGCTGCTCTTGTTCAAGTCATGATAAGGAGTTTGCAAGTTCATCTCGCCATAGCGACAGCGGTGGTTGGAATGTCTACCCCTGCGGCTTTAAGCCAGGAGGGCAGCCCTTCTGCTCCGGTAGAAGATGGCGGATTGATCACGATCGAATCAGATATCCAAAACGCAGACAGCGTCACAGGAGTTTTCACCGCCATCGGCAACGTTCGCATCGTTTATCCAGCCCGAGGCATCGTTGCTACCTCTAGACAGGCTCAGTACTTCAGCAAAGAAGATCGTGTGGTCCTTAGCGGAGATGTTGATGTGATTCGGGACGGCGAAAATTCCATGCAGGCTGAGCGAGTTGTTTATCTACTCGAAGAGGAGCAAGCGGTAGCAGACCCAAGCACTGGTGCTCAAGTGTTCACTTCTGTGCAACTTAATTCCAACAAACAGGCAGAGGCACCTTTGGCCCAATGAGTCTTTGTTTAGAGCAGGTGGCGCTCACCGTGGCAGGGCGTCACCTGGTAAAAGATGTCTCCTTGCGCCTTGATCCAGGCGAGGTTGTTGGCTTACTCGGTCCCAATGGTGCTGGCAAGACAACAACGTTCAATCTTGTAATCGGTTTGTTGCGTCCTGATTACGGGCAGGTGCAACTTGATGGGCAGCCAGTGGCGGATTTACCGATGCCCAATCGAGTTCGTCTAGGTATCGGTTATCTCCCTCAGGAACCAAGTGTGTTCCGACAGCTCAGCGTGCGACAAAACCTTGAGCTTGCGCTCTCTCAAAGTCATTTAACACCTCATCAGCGTCGGGAGCGTCTCGAGCAGTTGGTTGAAGACTTTCATCTCAACTTGTTCTTGGACCGTCGTGGCTATCAGCTTTCCGGTGGCGAACGACGTCGCTGCGAGGTAGCACGTGCCTTGGCGGTAGGTCTAGAAGGTCCTACCTACCTCTTGCTTGATGAACCCTTCGCAGGTGTTGACCCCATGGCAGTGGCGGACCTCCAGGTTTTGATTCATACCCTCCGTGAACGTGGCATGGGCATCCTGATCACTGATCACAATGTCCGTGAAACCCTTGCCATCACTGACCGCTCTTACATTCTTACGGAAGGCAGCATTCTTGCTTCAGGCCGTTCTGAAGAAGTGGCAAACAACCCCTTGGTGCGGCGTCACTATCTCGGGGAGGGTTTTCAGCTTTGAGCAAATGGCGCCTTGGAAAGTTGAAAGACGTTGATTCTTGGCCTTGGAAGTGGTGGCGCTGGGCTTCATCCAAGTGGAGGCTAATCCCGCTTCTGGATCGATGGCTTTTAGGTGAGTTGATACCCGTATTGCTGTTTGCCATAGCCGCCTTCACAGTGGTTTCCGTCTCAGTGGGGGTGATGTTTGATTTGGTGCGCAAGATTGTTGAGTTTGGATTGCCTCTGCATTTTGCATTGCAGGTTTTTAGCTTGAAGTTACCTTTCTTTCTGGTGATTTCTTTTCCGATGGCCACATTGTTGGCCACATTGTTGGCTTATAGCCGTCTTTCTTCTAACAGCGAATTCACGGCTTTGCGCAGCCTCGGTGTAAGCACCAGACGAATCGTTGCTCCAGCATTGGCATTGGCATTATTGATGACAGGGCTAACTTTTATCTTCAATGATGTCATTGTTCCAAGAACAAATAGTAGTGCTGAGGTGACAATAAAGCGTGCTCTTGGCAAAGCTATTGCTACAGAGAAAGGCAAACATGTTGTTTATTCCCGATTTGGAACGATTACTGGTGCAGAAGCTGAAGATTGGAATCAAGGGCTTTCTCAGTTGTTTTATGCAAGGGAATTCCTTAAGGGAGAAATGGAGGATGTCACAGTGCTTGATTTGTCTCGTCTTGGTTTTACTCAGATGTTGAAGGCCGAGCGGGCTATTTGGAATGAGCAGGAGGCGATGTGGGAATTCTTTAACGGAAATATTCTTACTCTCACACCAAGGGGTAGTACAACTTCGGTTGAATTTGATCGCTATCTCTACCCCCTAACATCAGGCCCAATTCGTGTGGCCAAACTCCCTAAAGATGCCAACAACATGACTGTTGCACAGGCCATGGAGGCTGCAAGTATTTATACCGATGCTGGTAACCGTAAAGAGGCAAGGCGTTTGAAGGTGCGTATCCAAGAAAAATTCACTTTCCCGATGTCCTGCCTGGTGTTTGGCCTGATTGGCAGCAGCCTTGGTGCAAAACCTAATTCTCGGACCAGCCGGACCCAGGGATTTGGCATCAGTCTCTTATTAATTCTTGCTTATTACACGCTTAGCTTCAGCTTCAGTTCTCTTGGTGTTACGGGCACTTTGACACCTATGTTGGCCGCGTGGATCCCTGTTTTTATCTCTTTGTCAGGTGGCGGTCTGTTGCTGCGTCAGGCCAGTCGTTGAACTGCAGCGGCAGAATAAGAGAGTTGTCGCAGGGACCTGGTGTTTGGAGTGACGTTGGCTGAGCTTTCCGCCTCGCTAGGGGATCCTGTTTTGGCTCTTGGTTTGGCTGCATTTGCCCTACTTCTGTTGGCCATACCAATCTCTTTTTGGATGGTTTCAGGAGGTAGCAATTCTGCAGTTGTGACACTTCTGGTGGCTCTTGCCAATTTGGTTCTTACCGCTCAATTGGTTTTGCGGTGGTGGCAGTCGGGTCACTTCCCGATCAGCAACCTTTATGAATCCCTCTGTTTTCTGGCCTGGGCTTGCACACTTGCGCAGCTATTGGTGGAGCGTTCCTTGTCTTCTCCGATTGTTTCAGCTGCTGCTACACCAATGGCTTTGCTTTGTGTGGCTTTTGCCAGCTTTGCATTACCAGAAACTCTTCAGGAGGCCTCTCCTCTAGTACCAGCTCTTCGCTCCAGTTGGCTTGTGATGCACGTGAGCGTGATTATGTGCAGTTACGCTGCCCTGCTTGTTGGTTCTTTCTTATCAATGGCGGTTCTATTTACTGATCGCCAGCAAACTTTGGAGCTACGCAGTAGTTCAATTGGAACAGGAGGCTTTCGTCAGGCAAAGCTAGCCACATCTTCTATGGATCAGAATGATGGCCTGCGCCTGAGTTCAATCAACTTGAGCCGCACTGAACAGTTGGACAGCCTTAGTTATCGCACGATTACGGTTGGCTTTTTGTTGCTCACGCTTGGCTTGATCAGTGGTGCCGTTTGGGCCAATGAGGCCTGGGGGAGCTGGTGGAGTTGGGATCCAAAGGAAACCTGGGCTCTAATTTGTTGGATGGTTTATGCGGCCTATCTGCATACACGTTTCAGTCGTGGCTGGAGCGGGAGACGTCCGGCTTTAGTTGCCGTGGCAGGCATCGTTGTGATCGTTGTTTGTTATATCGGTGTGAATCTGTTAGGGATTGGTTTGCACAGCTACGGCTGGTTCTTTGAAGCCTAATCTTGTGATATTGATCTGTTCTTATTAGCAACAATCCCCACAAGACTAATAGGCAATAGATGCAGTTATTGCTGCATCTATTACTTCAGACCACAACACCTTCAGGACGTTTGCTATTACGGATGCCTCGGATAGCTTCGGCGTAGTCGGGCTGATTGAACACGCCAGACCCGCTCACAATCGCATTGGCGCCAGCTTCGATCACTTTCCAGGCATTGTCGGCCTTGATCCCTCCATCGACTTCGATCCAGGGATCGAGACCCTGTTCGTCGCAAATACGACGCAGCTCGCGGATCTTTTGCACTTGATTGTCGATGAAGCTTTGCCCACCGAAGCCTGGGTTGACGCTCATGATCAGTACTAGATCACATAGCTCCAGGCAGTACTCAAGGGTGTCCAGAGGTGTGCTTGGGTTGAGTACTGCTCCTGCTTTCTTACCGAGATCCTTGATTTGCGCAAGGTTGCGGTGAAGGTGTGGGCAAGCTTCAACCTGCACATAGATGTGATCTGCACCTGCTTTTGCGAAATCTCCTACATACCTTTCTGGTTCCACGATCATCAAGTGGACATCTAGGGGCTTACTGGTCACAGGCCTTAGTGCTTCAACGATCAGAGGACCAATCGTGATATTTGGCACGAATCGGCCGTCCATGACATCCACATGAATCCAGTCTGCGCCGGCTTGATCTACAGCCTGAACGTCTTCTCCTAGGCGGGAGAAATCGGCAGAGAGGATCGAAGGGGCGATTACCAGGGGCTTCGTGCTCATCGATCGGGGTTAGGGAGTGGGCGATTCTAGGAATCGGCTGTATGGGCATTCTCGTTGTTGCCGGCACTGATACAGTGAGCAGCGCTTTAGAGCCGAGAACCCCTGCGGCATCGGGTCCTTTCACATGATCAGCGTATAACGCTGACCCGTGAATTCAGTCCAGCCCTGCTCGTTTCTTTGGTCGTCACACCCATCCCCACCGCCGCATACCAGTGGATCGCACTCTTATTCAGGAAATTCTCGAGGTCGTTGAGCAAGCTGCCATTGCGTCGGCACATCTGACTGGTCTCGGCAAGAAAGACGAAGCCGATGCAGCAGCTGTTGAAGCCATGCGCAAGCGGATGGGACAAATCCAAATGCAGGGTCGCATCGTCATCGGTGAGGGGGAGCGCGACGAAGCCCCGATGCTTTATATCGGCGAAGAGGTTGGCAGCGGCAGCGGCCCAGGCGTTGACTTTGCCGTCGATCCCTGCGAAGGCACCAATCTTTGCGCCAACAACCAGCGAGGTTCGATGGCTGTACTGGCCGCCTCTGATCGCGGTGGCCTTTTCAATGCTCCTGACTTTTACATGAAAAAGTTAGCGGCCCCTCCGTCAGCAAAAGGCAAGGTGGACATTCGCAAATCTGCCACCGAGAACATCAACATCCTTAGCCAGTGTCTTGGGCTTGCCGTGAGTGAACTCACCATTGTCGTGATGGATCGAGCTCGTCACAAAGGCCTGATTTCTGAGATACGTGCCACTGGTGCACGTGTTCAACCCATCTCAGATGGAGATGTTCAAGCTGCCATTGCCTGTGGGTTTGCCGGCACCGGCACCCACTGTCTAATGGGCATCGGTGCTGCTCCTGAGGGTGTGATTTCAGCTGCCGCAATGCGTGCTCTCGGTGGTCACTTTCAGGGCCAGCTGGTGTATGACCCCGCCATTGCTCAAACCAGTGAGTGGGCCGATTACACCAAGGAAGGCAACATTGCCCGCCTCAATGAGATGGGCATTACTGATGTTGACAAGATCTATGAAGCCGAAGAACTGGCTTCCGGCAAAAATGTTGTTTTTGCGGGTAGTGGGATCACTGATGGACTGTTGTTCCATGGAGTTAAGTTCGAGCCTGACTGCACACGCACTAGCAGCTTGGTGATCAGCACTCTTGACAACACAGCTCGGTTTACCAATACCGTGCATATCAAGGATGGAGCTAAGAGCATCGCTCTGAGCTAACCATCCAAGACAAGATCTAAGGGACGTCTCCATGCACATTGCCGTCGTCGGCTTAAGTCATCGCACGGCGCCGGTGGAAATCCGTGAAAAGCTCAGCATCCCTGAGCAAACAATGGAGACCTCCCTGCAAACTCTTCGCGGCAACGATCAAGTCCTTGAGGTTTCGATCCTTAGCACCTGCAATCGGCTTGAGATTTACACCTTGGTTCGTCACCCTGAACGAGGTATCTCCGCCATCAGTGATTTTCTAGGCCAACATTCAGGTTTGGCAACAGAAGATCTTTCCCCCCATCTGTTCAACTTTCATCACGATGAAGCAGTAGCCCACTTGATGAGGGTGGCTGCGGGTCTGGACAGTCTGGTTTTAGGAGAAGGGCAGATCCTTTCCCAGGTGAAGAAGATGGTGCGATTGGGGCAGGAGCACAAATCCATGGGCCCGATTCTTAACCGTTTGCTCACTCAGGCAGTGAGTACTGGCAAACGAGTTCGCAGTGAAACCAATCTGGGTACGGGGGCTGTCTCAATTAGTTCTGCGGCTGTGGAGTTAGCCCAACTGAAACTTGGCCAGGCGCAAGGAGAAGATCAGTTGATGACTCTGGAATCTGAGTTGGTCGCAGTGGTGGGTGCGGGGCGGATGAGCCGACTACTGCTTCAACATCTTCAGGCGAAAGGTTGCTCTGGGGTGATGTTGCTGAACCGCACGCGGCAACGAGCTGAGGATCTATCGGCTGATTTCCCTGAGCTCCCCGTTGAGTGTCGCCCCCTTGATGATTTGAACCATTGTCTAAGTACCTGTTCATTGGTATTTACCAGTACGGCTGCTGATGATCCGATTGTTGATGCATCTCTGCTCAAGCAGCTCAAGCGCCGCAGTTTTCTTCGTCTGATTGACATCGGCGTGCCGCGCAACATCGCCTCAGATGTGGTCGATGTACCCGGTGTTGAGTCCCATGATGTGGATGATTTGCATGAGGTGGTGTCTCGTAATCAGGAGGCCCGCCAACAGATGGCCAAAGAAGCAGAGGTTGTGCTCCAAGAAGAGACGCGTCTGTTTTTAGAGTGGTGGGACAGTCTTGAAGCTGTGCCAACCATTAATCGCTTGAGGGCGACCCTTGAGGCTATTCGTGCAGAGGAATTACAAAAAGCGCTCAGTCGTATGGGGCCTGATTTCTCAGCTCGAGAGCGCAAAGTCGTTGAGGCTTTAAGCAAAGGAATCATTAACAAAATTCTCCATACCCCAGTCACTCAACTACGGGCTCCTCAGGCTCGTCCAGAGCGGCAACAGGCTCTGCGTGTGGTGGCGAGTTTGTTTGAGTTAGATCCACCACTAGAGGATGGGTAGTTCTATGCCAAATTCTGGTTGCGTCTTGATTTGCAGAAGTCTTGTTGGATCTTCGCAGCAGACAGCTTTAAATGGCCAACCGTCCGGTAAGTTTGCTGCGCAACGCCGATTTGCGGGGGCGGCATGAAGCGTGTTTTGGCCATCATTCTCGGGGGAGGAGCTGGAACGCGCCTCTACCCCCTCACCAAGATGCGGGCCAAGCCGGCCGTACCTCTTGCAGGCAAATATCGTCTGATTGACATCCCAATCAGCAACTGCATTAACTCCAGCATCAACAAGATGTATGTGTTGACGCAGTTCAACAGCGCTTCTCTGAATCGGCACCTTGGACAGAGCTACAACCTCAGTGCTGCCTTTGGTCAAGGTTTTGTAGAAGTCCTTGCCGCACAGCAGACCCCAGAAAGTCCTTCATGGTTTGAGGGGACTGCGGATGCAGTTCGTAAATATCAGTGGTTGTTTCAGGAATGGGATGTTGATGAATATCTGATCCTCTCTGGTGATCAGCTCTACCGTATGGATTACAGCCTTTTTGTGGAGCACCATCGTCGCTCAGGTGCTGATCTCACAGTGGCGGCTCTTCCCGTTGATGCAGAACAGGCTGAGGGATTTGGTCTCATGCGAACGGATAGCGATGGCAACATCCAAGAGTTCCGTGAAAAGCCCAAGGGTGAATCCCTCAAGGCCATGGCCGTCGATACCTCTCGATTTGGCTTGTCAGCTGAGTCAGCAAGGAACAAGCCCTATCTCGCCTCAATGGGGATCTATGTGTTCAGTCGCGCCACTCTCTTCGATTTGCTGCATAAGAACCCTTCTCACAAGGATTTCGGCAAGGAGGTGATTCCTGAGGCCCTAGCTCGAGGTGACCGGCTGCAAAGCTATGTGTTCGATGAGTACTGGGAAGACATCGGCACGATAGGAGCTTTTTATGAGGCAAATTTGGCTCTCACCCAGCAGCCCAATCCACCTTTCAGTTTCTATGACGAGAAGTTTCCGATCTATACAAGACCCCGTTATCTACCGCCAACAAAACTGGTCGATGCGCAAATCACGGAATCAATTATTGGAGAAGGATCCATCCTCAAATCCTGCAGTATTCATCATTGCGTCCTTGGTGTGCGAAGCCGAGTTGAGAGCGATGTGGTCCTGCAAGATTCCCTGGTGATGGGCTCTGATTTCTATGAATCATCCGAGGAACGCACTCTTCTAAGGCAAGGAGGAGGCATCCCGCTCGGCGTTGGCCAAGGCACCACCGTGAAGGGTGCGATCCTCGACAAGAACACACGCATCGGCAACAACGTCACGATCGTCAACAAGGATCACGTTGAGGAAGCCGATCGTGCTGATGAGGGCTTCTACATCCGCAATGGGATCGTGGTAGTGGTCAAAAATGCCACCATTTCTGATGGCACCGTGATTTGATGCTGACCGAGGCTGAATCAACACAAGATCCAAGTAGTTTTTTTTGGAAATTTTGGTGCTGATCTCTACGGTTTCTTATCTACGGCGAGGATGGTTCAACCCTGACATAGCCGTACAGATCACAGCAGATTGGAGTTGCTGTGGTCACACTGACGCCAGTTGATCGTTTCACTGGCGATGTCCAAGGCACATTTCGGTTTGATAGGTCTTGGCGTGATGGGCGAAAACCTTGTGCTCAATGCAGAGCGCAATGGTTTTTCTAGTGTCGTATACAACCGCACCTACGCCAAAACAGAGGAGTTCCTTAAAGGGCTTGGGTCTGATAAAGCCATTCAGGGTGCCAAGGACCTTCAAGATTTCGTCGACAAGCTCGAACGACCCCGTCGAATTCTGATGATGATCAAGGCAGGTTCGGCTATTGATGCCGTTATTGAGCAGATCTCCCCTTATCTGCAGGAAGGTGATCTACTCATCGATGGTGGAAATTCCGAATTTCGTGATACCGAGCGACGTGTCGCCGAGTTAGAGAGCAAAAGCTTTGGATATATCGGGATGGGTGTCTCCGGTGGGGCTAAGGGTGCACTTGAAGGGCCGAGCATGATGCCAGGCGGAACTAAAACCTCCTATGAGGCGATTGAGAGCCTTGTTTGCAAGATGGCTGCCCAAGTGGAGGATGGTCCCTGTGTGACCTACATCGGTCCAGGAGGTTCTGGGCATTTCGTTAAAACCGTTCACAACGGGATCGAGTACGGCATTGAGCAGATTCTTGCCGAGGCCTATGACCTGATGAAGCGTGTTGGTGGCATGACCGGTACCCAGATGGCTGATGTCTTGGCGCAATGGAATGCCACAGAAGAGCTCTCTTCTTATCTGGTTGAGATCACCGAAGTGTGTTTGCGCACCAAGGATCCTGACGATGGAAGTGACCTTGTTGAGAAAATTATGGATCAGGCAGGCCAGAAGGGAACTGGTCTATGGACCGTTGTCAGTGCCTTGGAGTTAGGAGCTTCAGTGCCAACCATTTACGCCTCTCTGAATGGCCGTGTGATGAGCTCAATGAAGCCTCAAAGAATTACCGCTGAGCAGATTTTGCATGGGTCAGCGATCAAACCATTTGATCTTGGTAGTTCCGCAGATGGCATGGCACCGCTCATGGACGCCGTCGTGTTGTCTTGCATGGCTAGTTACGCGCAGGGCATGGAGCTACTGCGTATAGCTTCTGCTGAATACAACTACAACTTGCATTTGCCCTCCATCGCGCAGATTTGGAAGGGTGGCTGCATCATCAGGTCCCGTCTGCTGCAGCGCATCCAGGATGCCTTTAATGCTGACCCTCAGCTTTCCAACTTGTTGATCGATCCTTGGTTCGCTGAGCAAGTGAACCGTCGCCTGCCGGGCCTAGCAAAGGTGGTAGCCGGCGCAGCTGAAGCCGGTATCCCAGTGCCTTGCTTCAGCAGCACGCTCGATTACATCAATAGCTATCGCACGGCACGATTACCACAGAATTTGGTGCAGGCCATGCGCGATTGCTTCGGCTCACATACCTACCAGCGGGTTGACAAAGAAGGAACCTTCCATACTGAGTGGCTGGACTGAGGAGATCGTGATGACGACCTACAAAGTTGAGCGAGCGAGCGACCCTGAGGATCTGGCACGTCGCGCCGCCCAGAGGCTCGCATCTCATATTGATCTGGTACTTGATCAGCGTGATCGCGTTCAGATCGCTCTCTCGGGAGGGAGCACACCCGCTATTGCTTATAGGCTGCTTGGTCAGGAGAGACTGCCCTGGGATCGAGTTGATGTTTTTCTGGGGGATGAGCGCTGGGTTGATGCCAGGGATGACGCCAGTAACGCCCGCATGCTTCGTACGACACTTCTTGCTGAAGGCCCAGGATCGCAGGCTGCGTTTCATCCCGTGCCAACGGTGGAGCTGCCAAACCCTGAGGCCAGTGCCGAGGCCTACGCGAAGCTCGTGCAGGAAACCTGTGCAGGTGATCCACCGGTGTTTGATCTAATGGTTTTAGGACTTGGTGAAGATGGCCATACAGCCTCTCTTTTTCCAGGAACGGATGCCCCCGCCGTTGTTGATCGCTGGGCTACTGTCGGTAAAGGGAAAGGTCTAGAAAGAATCACTCTCACCGCACCGGTGCTCAGCTCTGCACGCGAAGTGATCTTTCTTGTGAGTGGTGTAGGGAAGCAGGTTGCCCTGAAGCGCTTATTAGATTCTGCTGAATCAGCTGAACGCACGCCAGCCCGCTTGGTTCAACCTCGTTCACCGATTTTGGTCTTGGCAGATGAGGCCGCCTTACTCGGATAATGATGCACTCTTGAGAAGTGTTCTTGTTCATTATTGCTTGCTTTATCTTCCAATATCTACAAATATAAATTCAGCATAAATTGCAGATCAATGACTTTACTTACATCTAAAAATGTTAAAGACATCAAGGTCAGCATTCTTAAGGCTTTATTACAACTTGGTTGCAACAATGATTTCTTACAGTTGTAGCTACTTTAACCAGCCTTTGGCTGGCGCAATTGATCCGTGAGCAGGTGAAATGTCTCATCTACACAATCTGTCCAGCCTAGGGCGTTGCGCAAGGAGTTCAACTGAATATTCAACTAAAATAACCTCTTAAAGTATTAATTTCATTCTTTAGAGTTATCCTAGATATCGTGATTAACCTCAAAAGAGACAGTAAATTTGGACATCACATGGACCAACTTTTTAGAGATGTTGTGTTTGTTGAAGGAATCAACAACCTCGCTACCACTTGAAACCAATAACCAACAAATTACGAACTCTTGATCAGTTTTCCCAAATTTCTGGAGACGCAAAAGCAGACCGACCAGCTCAGCGTGAAGCCCATAAAGAATGCCGTGCTCAGCGGAAGCACGATCACCAGTGTACTGATGGGATGTTCTCAGGTCCAGATTGCCCTCTCGGCCCAGACAGTGAAACCGGAGGGGATAATCACAAATTCGATACACAGCCTGTTTGTACATCATTGGGTCCTTGCTATTAAGAAACCTCCGCTAATCAGCCAAAGCCCGCCTTAGAGCAGTTTTTTTTAAGAAGTATTTAATGCTCAGGCATTTCATCGATATCTAAATAATGCAATTCTCTCAAGGATTAATGTCTAACCTTAAAGAAATGAATGATGAGCCAAGAGAAAAACTATAAGGTAAATAGATTGTTGGCAAATCATGGATCTAATGCCCGAAGCCTCTGTTCAGGTTCAACTGAACGACTTCAACTCCTGGTCTAGCTTGAACGACACAATTATGGGCGGATCCAGCCAAGCTGCCTGTCGAGTGGCCTCCGAGGGCCTGATCCTAGAAGGAGAGCTTGTTGAACAGGATGGTGGCTTTGTCAGTTGCCGTTCACCCCTTTTGAACCCCCCTCTTGATCTTTCCAGCTATCGAGCCTTACAGGTGGAGGTGAATGGAGACGGTCGCACCCTAAAGCTTGCACTCGGCTCTCGTAGTGGGCTCTTTGGCCTCACTGAGCGTTTTTATGGTGGTTTGCGATGGGTCG
Organism: Prochlorococcus sp. MIT 1327; assembly: GCF_047304785.1. NCBI lineage: Bacteria > Bacillati > Cyanobacteriota > Cyanophyceae > Synechococcales > Prochlorococcaceae > Prochlorococcus > Prochlorococcus sp. MIT 1327. The sequence goes on along the minus strand of NZ_CP138972.1, from coordinate 1,358,903 downwards.
CTCAGTTGCCGACTAAGACTTCTGGTACTACATCCATTGAGATCCCATTCAGCACACTGAAACCTACGGTGCTTGCCCAGCCTTTGGCTATGCCTCTGCGCTTGATTCGCTTTGATGCATCAAGTATCAACCAAGTGCAATTATTGCATTCTAAGTTTGGTGAACCAGGAGAACTAAACCCAGAATTCCGCCCTGGCCCAATTCGAGTTTTACTGCGCTCGATCAAAGCAATTCACTGATTCATTACAAATTTTTTAGTCTTCAAAATGGCCATATACATTCAGAGGGTTTGGTATTTATTTACCTAATCAAATTCAGGCCCTAATCAAATGTATTATTGAATCCATTCGGGATAGATCATCAATTCAGCATAGTGGTTGACTTCCTTTCAATCGTCAAATCTTGCTTAGAAATAGCCTAAGATTTTTTCACCTCCTAGATTCAGCTGAGAGCCTTGACAGGCAATGAAATCCAACAGACTGCGCAAAATTGGTCGGTCCTCGTGGCCTCAGCGGCTGATGTCTGTTTAAAGCCCTGGCTTCATGCTGTTGTGCTCACAGATGTCGCTGATGTCGATGATCAGAAGCCTGGATCTACGCTCGATCTAATATCGGCTCAATCTGTTGATCTCATTGTTCGTATTGAATGCCGAAACCGAGAAGGTGACCGCCTTCCAGAGCATGACCTTGAACTTGAGATCTATCGCAGCGGCAACGATCTAAATCTGATGTTGACTTGGTGTGAATTGCCTGACCGTCCAATGCTTTGGCAAGGGCAGCATCCCGTGTGGATGGATGGCAACAGTGGCCAACGCTGTCAGCCGCCTGAGGATGGAGCACCATTGGAAGCGTTCGCTCGTAGGTTGAGAGCACTGCTGGTTTTGCCTGAGCAGAGCTAGTTGATCAGAGTTCAGGGCTGGTCGGTGACAGCACCATTGCTGGCGCTACTCACCATTCGGGCGTATTTACCGAGAACTCCTGTTTGATAACGCGGCTGTGGTTTTTTCCATGCGCTGGAGCGACGCTCCAATTCATCCTTCTCGACATTGAGTTGGATCAGCAGTTGATTGGCATCGATGGTGATGCTGTCGCCTTCCTGCACAAGGCCAATCATGCCGCCTACGGCTGCTTCCGGTGCCACATGGCCCACCACCAAACCATAGGTACCTCCGCTGAAGCGTCCATCTGTGATCAGGGCCACCTTGTCGCCAAGGTCTTCACCGACGATGGCAGATGTAGGAGCAAGCATCTCTCGCATTCCAGGCCCGCCAACCGGGCCTTCGTTACGTATGACGACGACATCTCCCGCCTTCACCTTGTTGTTGAGAATGGCAGCAAGGCAGGCCTCCTCGCTTTCAAAAACCCTTGCAGGTCCAGTAAGTACAGGGGTTTTGATCCCGCTTATCTTGGCCACGCATCCTTCGCTGGCCAGATTGCCTTTAAGGATCGCCAGGTGCCCCTTGGCATAGACCGGTTTCGAGAGGGGATGAATGACGTCTTGCTCTGCTGAAGGCTCGGATGGCACATCCTTGAGCAGTTCTCTCAAGGTTTTACCTTCCACATTGCGGCAGTCTCCATGAAGTAAGCCTGCATCGAGCAACTGTTTCATCACTTGGGGAATGCCGCCTGCGTTATGCAAATCAACAGTCACGTAACGGCCGCTGGGTTTTAGATCACAAATCACCGGTACACGCTGGCGGATGCGCTCGAAGTCATCGATGCAAAGGTCTACGCCTGCGCTACGGGCAATCGCAAGCAGATGCAGAACTGCATTGGTGGAGCCGCCCACTGCCATGACAACGCTAATCGCGTTTTCAAATGCGTTCTTGGTGAGTAGATCGCGGGGACAGATATTTGCCTTAATGGCATCCACAAGCACTTCAGCACTACGGGCTGCGCTATTTGCTTTTTCCTCATCCTCTGCAGCCATCGTTGAGCTGTAAGGCAAACTCAATCCCAATGTTTCAATAGCGGCTGACATCGTGTTGGCTGTAAACATGCCACCGCAACTTCCTGCTCCTGGGCAAGCGTTCTTCTCGATAGCGGTGAGTTGCTCCTCATTTATCTTGCCACTGGCATGCTGACCAACAGCTTCAAAGGCGCTGACTACAGTGAGGTCGCGGTCAGCCAATTTTCCTGGTTTGATCGTTCCGCCATAGACAAAGACACCTGGGATATTCATTCGGGCCAGGGCGATCATCGCTCCAGGCATGTTTTTGTCACAGCCACCGATTGCTAGTACGCCGTCCATGCTTTGGGCGTTGCAGGCTGTCTCGATCGAATCAGCAATCACCTCGCGACTTACCAGGGAATATTTCATCCCTTCGGTGCCCATAGAGATGCCATCACTGACGGTGATGGTACCGAACATCTGGGGCATTGCACCGGCCTGGCGGGCTGCTTCTTCTGAACGTCGCGCCAGGTCATTAAGACCGATGTTGCAAGGAGTGATCGTGCTGTAGCCGTTGGCTATACCGATGATTGGTTTATTGAAGTCTTCGTCGCCAAAGCCCACTGCGCGAAGCATGGCTCGGTTGGGAGAGCGTTGAGTTCCCTTTGTGATGGCGGCGGATCTGAGCATGGTGGCGACTGGGGCACTCAGTCGCCAACTTACCGAGCTCTTAGGTCCGCGCCCCTAGATCTTCAAGCTGTCTGCGCACATCTGCAATGGCGGCATTGAGTTGTTCGACTCGATGTTCCAGGTGCTGGCTGTTGTTCTGGGGATGCGAGATGGCCTCCAGGGCCTCTGATCCGTCCTGCATGCGAGGAGCGTGCAGCATGGCGCGTTGGTGGCGACTGCGTTGCCGACGCTCTGCCTCAGAAAAAAGCCACCAGGCAAGTCCTGCAGCGCCGAGTACGGCTCCGCTGATCAATGAGGTGAGGCTGCCGGTTGCCGGCTCACGATGCTGGCCCATAGATGCTGGATCAGTTTTGAAAGTCTAGGTCGTACCTGCAGTTCTGGTGTTTAGTCGCAAAACCGGATTACCAATGCCTGGACTGATCTCACCATCTTCTGTGAGGTCGGGGTCAATGCAAGCGGTGTGAATCGTGAGATTGGGCATCATTTCGCCAAGTTGTTTGAGGCCTGGACTTGATGCCAGAACAGTAATCACCCTTAGCCGGCGAGCCTCGATTTCTTGTGTCTGCAGAAGCTTCAGGATGCCTAGTAAACGCTCACCACTAGCAATCTGATCCACAAAAACAATCACCCCAGCATTGGTTTCGATGTTATCGGGCACCCCGCCAAGACATAGCTGTGAACTGGGCAATACCCGTCGTGCTCCTTGCCAAAGATCAAGGCCCCCGGGTAACAAGGGAATGCTCAGCAATGGCACATTGGACTCGACCACCGTGCCTTCTGTTTCTGCTTGGGATGTGGTTACCATTTCACGGCGGTGGGGCAACCAATCCCGCAGGGCTTCATAGGTAAGCCAGCGACCAAGTTCCTCCAAGCCTGTGGCATAGAGGGCTGGCGGTGTTGTGGTGTTGCGCAGCAATGTGAGCCAGTGGGCGATCAGTGGATGGGGGGGGACCACTACCCTTAGGGTCATTGGCATGACGCGTGAATTGGCCGGCAATTGCCATAACGTGACTGCTCAAACTACTGGCTCATTGCAATTTTCTAGTTTCATGAATCTCTCTCCCTGTTGGTGGAACCGTTGTCGAGCAGTGTTGCTTAGTGGCATTGTGATTCTTGTGTTGGGTTTAACAGAGTCACCTGTAATGGCAATCATCCCTCCTGAATTCAGAGGAGGCCAGGCCATTGAAGAGATCTCCAAAGACATGCACGGACGTGACCTCAAGGAGCAAAACTTTCTCAAGGCTGACCTGCGCGGCGTTGATCTCAGTGAGGCCGATCTGCGTGGTGCGGTGTTTAACAGCAGCCAGCTGCAAGAAGCTGATCTGCAAGGAGCTGATTTGGAAAATGTGGTGGCTTTTGCTAGTCGTTTCGATGGAGCCGATCTCAGGGGAGCCAACTTCACCAACGCCATGCTGATGCAGAGTCAATTTAAAGATGCCCTGATTGAAGGAGCTGATTTCAGCAATGCTGTGCTTGATCGTCGCCAGCAGAATGAGCTTTGCGCCAGAGCAGACGGCACCAATGCCGCTAGCGGGTCTCAAACTCTTGACAGCCTTGGCTGTCGTTCTTAATTCCCAACCTGCATAAACCTGCCTTGATTTCAAAGCGTCTACCAGTCACTGTTTTGACTGGTTTCCTTGGAGCTGGAAAGACCACCTTGCTACGTCATCTGCTCACTCATGGGGGGCAGCGTTTAGCGGTCATGGTCAATGAATTTGGCACGATTGGTCTAGATGGCGATTTAATCCGTAGCTGTGGCTTTTGTCCGGAGGAGGAATTGGATGGTCGAGTCGTTGAACTCAATAACGGTTGTCTCTGCTGCACGGTGCAGGAAGACTTTTTACCCACCATGGAGACCTTGCTGAAACAGGCAAATAAGTTGGATGGAATTATCGTTGAAACCAGTGGCCTTGCTCTTCCTCGCCCCCTCTTGAAAGCGCTCGACTGGCCTGCCGTACGCACTCGAGTTTATGTGAATGGAGTGGTCACAATGGTGGATGGTGAAGCCCTCGCAGCGGGTAGCCCCGTTGGTGATCCTGCCGGGTTGGAACGGCAGCGACAGGAGGATCCAAGCCTTGATCATCTCAGTGCTGTTGAAGACTTGTTCAGTGATCAGTTGGAAGCTGCTGATTTGGTGTTGATCAGTCGAGCGGATGTTGTCTCCAATGTCGACCTCCGCAAGCTCAAAAGTGAACTTGCTGAAAAGGTACGCCTTGGCACGTCAATGATGCCCATCAGTCATGGCCAAGTTGATCCAGCTGTGGTGCTAGGCCTCAGTACGACAGAGAATAGTGACCAACAAAAGAGCTTGCCTAAACAATTTGGCAACGACCTAATCGACGATGCTTCCATTGATGTCGATCATCATGAAGATGATCATCATCATGACCACAACCATGTGGAGATGGTGAGTGGTGCGGTGCGCTTTGAAGGTTCTGTTGATCGGGCTACGGTTGAAGCACTTCTGCCTGAGTTGGCAACACTTCATCAGGTTGTACGCCTAAAAGGTCGCTTATGGCTACCGGGCAAAGCTTTACCCCTTCAGCTGCAGATGGTTGGCCCAAGGCTTAGCAGTTGGTTTGAGGCTGCTCCAGAGAACGCCTGGCATCCTGAGGAGGCGGGTGTTGATCTGGTGGTGCTTAGTTTTGAAAAGCAAGCAGCTGAAGCGATTCGCTTTGGTCTTGAAAGCTCTTTGATGTCAGATATTCCCTAAGGGAAGTCAACTGATTAAGCAGCAAAAGATCTTAGCGGGTGGTTATGGTTTGGCTTCTCTATCTTTCGGCTCTTGCATCGTGCCGTTCATCCAGTAGTCGATTTGATTGCGGTTGTTGGCTATGTAATTATTAACGGCTTCCTCTGTTGAGGTGTTCTGAGCATCCAATAACATGGTGTCCAGCTGACCATCGGAAAGCTTGAAGCGGGTGAAAAAGGCGACCACTTTGGGATGGTCTTTGTCCAGCCCTAGGCGTGCAATGGCATGGATGCCTTCTTGGCCACCAAAGACACTCTTGGGATCCTTCAAAAAGCGGAGTTTATAGCGGGCAAACATCCAGTGAGGGGTCCAACCAGTTACCACGACCCATCGATCGTCATTGATAGCCCGATCGAGAACGGCTGTCATTGCAGCACCACTCGCTGAAATCAGTTTCAGATCCGATAGGTCATAAGCAGTTAGCGCTTGATCAGATGCCTGCATCAGCCCTGATCCCGGGTCTATCCCTTGAACTGTGTTGTTGAAGTCGTTAGCAATTTTCGGGTCGCTCAGATCGCCAATGGAGCCAATCCGTTGTTTTGGCACATAGTCAGGGACTACCCAGCCAATGCGACCTGAGTACATCATGCCAAGATCTACAACTCGATCGCTTACTTTTTGCCAGTATTTATCGTGTGTCTTTGGCAGCCATGCCATTAACATCAGATCGAGCTTCCCGCGAGCAACAGAGTCGTACTGAATACCGATATCTGCCATAACTCGTTCGACAGGCTGCTCATAGTGGCTTTCGATTAGTTTTTCAGCCATCAGGCTTACTACGTCAGCATCAGCCCAGGCAGTCCAGCCGATGCGCAATTGATCTGGTTTGGCATTCGAACATCCCGACAACCCAGTCATCAGCACTCCAGCGATAACAAGGCTTAGATTTCGCAACTTGTTAGACATTTTCATGAGGAAGTCCAGAGGTTAATAAAGGCTTTAAAGCGCTGCGGCAATGACTTTCTCGAAAAGTTTGAGGCAGCCAGGCTTTGTGTAAGTCGATCCAGGATTACAGCCAGAATTACCACGGCGAGCCCTCCCTCGAAGCCAAGGCCTACATCAAGTTGTTGGATGCCTCTGAGCACCACATCACCTAGGCCGCCCCCACCAATCATTGATGCGATCACAACCATCGATAGCGCGAGCATGATGGTTTGATTAACACCAGCCATCAAGGTTGGTAAGGCGTTTGGAAGTTGCACTTTCCAGAGCAATTGTCGTTCTGAGCAACCGAAGGCGCGCCCGGCTTCGATTAAATCAACAGGGACTTGTCGTATGCCCAGGTACGTCAGGCGTACTACGGGTGGCATCGAGAAGATCAGCGTTGCGATAGTGGATGGGACAAGCCCTGTGCCGAAAAACATCACTGCCGGAATGAGATAAACGAAAGCCGGCATGGTTTGCATCAGATCCAATACTGGGCGGGTAATCGCCCAGATGTGTTGGCGACGGGCAGAAAAAATGCCGATCGGGATGCCAATGATTAGTGCCAGTAATGAGGCTGCAATAATTAGGGCCAGGGTTGAGATCATTGGCGGCCAAAGCCCCATGAACAAAACGAGGTTCAGACCAAGAAGGCTGAGAATGGCGAAGCTAAAACTCACTCGCCAAGCTGCGAGTATGGCGATAAGGGGAGCTAGCAGCCAGGGCGCTGGTACGGAGAGGATCTGTTCGATGGCTCCGGCTAACCCATTAATTGCAGAATCAATTACTAGGAAAATTGGTTGCGCATGATTGAGCAACCAGTCCACGAATCTGCTCATGCCCTCGCCTACAGGGCCGGTACTGACGGTTGCAAAAACTTGGTCGTTCACATCCATCATCTCAGGATCATCGAGCGCAAAAGGCGACGTGGACTCATCACGCCAATGAGGCGCTGATCTGATCCAATCACTGGAACTGGATACGGGGCGTTGGCAACAGATTTCATGGCATCGCCAATGGTGGTCTCGGCGATGAGAGCTGGACCAGTTTCAGCTGGAATGATTTTGCCGTTCTTTTGAAGAACACCTTTGAAGATTTTTCGATCGTCCACGATGTACGTCGGTGCTTCTATTGCTGTAACTCCTTCTATCTGCAGCTGCCGCAAATCTGATTGATTGATTAGGCGAGCGGGTGATTCGGCAACGGTATCAACAGTGATCACAGAGGCAGCATCAACATCTTGGAAGAAATGACGAACTTGCTCATTGGCGGGTTTGCAGAGCAGCTCACGTGGCGTTCCACATTGCAGAACTTTGCCTTCTTTCATTAGAGCGATGCGATCACCAAGCCTTACAGCTTCGTCTAGATCATGGGAAATAAAGACGATCGTGCGGGGACTCTCTGCCTGAAGTTCCAGCAGTTGTTCTTGCATCTCGCGCCGAATCAGAGGATCAAGAGCAGAGAAGGCCTCATCCATGAGCAGGATTGGAGGATCAAGTGCCAGGGCTCTGGCCAGGCCAACTCTCTGTTGCATGCCGCCAGAGAGCTGTTGAGGCAGCCTGTCGAGATCCTTACCAAGACCAACACGCTCAAGTGCTTCCCTGGCCTTTTCCAGCCTTTTTTGTCGCGGAACTCCCGCAACCTCAAGGCCGAAGGCCGCATTCTCAAGTGCGGTTCGCTGGGGGAAGAGCGCAAAAGATTGGAAAACCATGGCCATTTTGTTGCTGCGAAGCTTTTGCAGTTCAGCAGCTGCCAACTGAGTGATCGGCTTGCCGTCAACGGAAACCTGACCGCCAGTTGGAAGGATTAGGCCATTGATCATGCGTAGCAGCGTGGACTTTCCTGAACCCGAAAGGCCCATCACCACAAAAATCTCGCCACTAGAGATCGACAGCGTTACATCGCGTACGGCAGCCTTAAGACCGGTTTGATTATGGAGTTGCTCCGCATCCATGCTTTGACAGTGCTCGTCAAGCGCACGTTCAGGATGCTCACCAAACACCTTCCAGACTTGGTCGATGCTGATCCGGGGCGTCATGTCTGACATCGACTGTATTTACAGACTATGACTGCTTGCAGGCCGTACCATGGCACCTATGAAGTCAAATGAATTGTCTATCTTGAATCATCGGCTGAAAGCACTTATTGCCAAAGGGATTTGATGAATTTTTAGGCGTTAAGGGAACTGATGTGATGTCATTAGATTTTGATTAACAGACATCCATAGAATCATTCGCTATGATTGCGAATGGGAATTGCATAAGCTGTAACGCAGCCATGCTCAGACCAATGCCTTTCTAGCTGATTCGGGCCTTTCCCGACCTCAAAGATATGGCGCATCAAAAAAATCTTCGGGAAGTTTGAATCTGCATGACTTTGACTCAACATTCGCAAAAACCCTGCCAAGACGATCTGCAAAACTTTGGTGATAAACCGGAACAAGTACGTGATACAGACCATTATCAGCAGGAATATGTTGAGGATTTCACAGACAGATGGGATCGTCTGATTGATTGGAAGGCGAGGTCCGAAGCTGAAGGCGATTTTTATATTCGAATCCTTCGTGAACATGGCGCACGTTCCGTGCTCGACGTTGCTACCGGAACGGGATTTCATTCGGTTAGTTTGTTGAAGGAAGGGTTTGACGTCATCAGTGCAGACGGAAGCCCTAATATGTTGGCGAGGGCCTTTCAGAATGCTCGTGATCATGGTCAGTTATTACGCACTGCTCAGGCTGATTGGCGCTTTCTAAATAGAGATATTCATGGCGAATTTGATGCTGTGATCTGTCTGGGCAATTCCTTTACCCACCTATTTCGAGAGCATGATCGACGCAAGGCTCTAGCTGAATATTACGCAGTACTTAAGCATAATGGAATCCTGATTCTTGACCACCGAAACTATGACCGACTTCTCGATCAAGGTGTAGCGATACGTTCTGGGAAGGGAAATGTTTATTGCGGGAAGGATGTCAATGTCAGCCCTGAGCATGTTGATGAAGGTTTAGCGCGTTTTCAATATTCCTTCAGTGATGGCAGCACTTATCACTTGAATATGTTCCCCCTAAGGCAAAGCTACGTAAACCGACTTATGACCGAAGTTGGATTCCAGAAGATTACATCTTTTGGAGATTATTTACCTGGCCATCAAGACCCAGATTTTTATGTACATGTCGCTGAGAAGGAATACAAAGCAGACATTAAACAAAGCTGATACGTGATATTAAAGACTTCAGCAAAATACAATCCTAATCAATCATGAATTCCTCATCATCAACTGTTGCTGCTACTTATTACGACAGCAGCGATGCAGATCGGTTTTATGCCGAGATTTGGGGAGGTGAAGACATCCATATCGGCCTATACGAGACTGCTGATCAAGCCATCGCTTCCGCGAGCGAGAGAACCGTGCAAGCACTTATGGAGCTTGCAACTCAACCTCCAGCTAAAGGTTGCGTTGTAGACCTTGGCTCTGGGTATGGCGGAGCGGCACGACGTATCGCCAAGCAATGGCAGGTCAATGTGCATGCTGTCAATATCTCTGCCGTTGAGAATATGCGCCATAGAGATCTCAACAATGCTGCTGGATTGGCCAAGCTCATCGAAGTACATGATGCATCATTCGAAGAAGTGCCATTGCCCGATGGCATAGCAGATGTGGTTTGGAGTCAAGACGCCATACTTCATTCCGGTAATCGCCTCCAGGTAATGAATGAAGTGTCAAGGCTTCTTAAGCCGGGGGGTGTATTTGTCTTAACAGATCCAATGGCATGCGACGGCATCGAAGCCAACGCCCTTCAACCGATTCTTGATCGTATCCACCTATCAGATTTGGCATCTCCTGATCGTTACCGAACCTGGGCAGAGGCTTCAGGGATGACTAGAGATGTATGGCAAGAACGCACAGAAATGCTTGTGAGGCATTACACGCGGGTTCGAGAGGAACTACGTCGACGTCATCAAAAGCTTGCGAGTGTAATTAGTACGGATTATTTGAGTCGCATGGATGCAGGCCTTGGTCATTGGATTGAAGGTGGGAGTCAGGGAAGACTTTGCTGGGGCCTAATGCGTTTTACAAAGCACTAACTTATGACTTAACATCAATTCTTCTTTTGTTTTATAGTGAATCATATCAAGAATCTATCTTAGTGATTAATCGACAGGCAAGCCGATCCTCCTCAACTGGCATTAATTCCATCATTGATTTGCCAGAAGTATCCCTTTAAATTGTCCAGATAATTAAAAATATGTGGATTCAATTTTCTAGTCGGATCAGATCATTATAGGAAGGTCGAAGCGGTCCATGCGATGAAGCAAGCAGATCTTTTTAAGTAGCAACCTCTTTTTGAGTACCAATCTCGATTGTCGAGCTCGGAGAGTGATGTTAAATGGTTGTTGATCGTCTATGGATCCTTCTCTAGGTCTAGCGATGCATTGGAAGAACTAGATTTTCCTGAATGGGACGACGAGTAATGCCATCCTCTCCACACCCTATCGAGTTGGCCATTGTGCTTGTCAATGGTTTGATAGTGCCCATACAACGCTTCTCGAGGGTTATCAAGCCCTTGCTAATCTTCCTTCGTCCAGCTTGGTTAGGCTTACAACCTCTGCTCTTGATTCTGCACCTACTCCTGGTGTATTCGATGGCTCTGGTTATAGCCCTGGCCGAATGGCTGCTTGGATTTTCATTCACAGTCGATAGCAGTAATGGTCAAAGCGTTGATTCGACAGCCAAGCAGACAGATAATTCACAATCAATGGTGCTTGGCATTCATCCATCAGAGTTAAAGATAGAAGATGCATCTCAACACGAGATCGATCGGGCTAACTATCCTGATGAAAATGAATTCACATCAAATTCTTTTCAGCCAGAAAGAAAACCCTTCTTCTTAAACCTAGAAATCAAGAGAAGAGAACACACGGTAATGATTATCAGAAGTTAATTATCACCAGCCGTCAAGCATGGAATCTCCTCTACGCAAGAGTGAATAGAGAAATATAACCCCTTAACTAAGAAAAGAAAGTCTCTAAAGCCAGCTTCAGCTCTAGCAAGAAACGAATCTCCAGGCTTCAAACACTTAAAAGGTTAAAACTTTTAAAAGATTAAGACAAGGGCTGTCGCAAAAACCTGGCCTGGACTTTAATCGAGCCAGTAGCTTGCTGCTCTTTGGTAAAACATCTAGGACATGAGTATTCTATTATTGATTAAATCTTATTCCAAAAGCCAACAGATTCCCTCTTACTCATTGATCGTTTCAAACACTATCCAACTTCGACCTTCGGGCCAAGTTTGAGTGAGTATTCTGATGATTCTCAATTACTCCTGAAGAACTAGCTTTATATTATTTCTTCAGGTCAGGGCCATGAATCCTAGATATATTGAGTTGACACTAATATGCATACGAACTAGAAGCTAACAATGGAACTTTCAATTAAACAGAGTGGTGTCCTTCATAGAATGCTCACTGGCACAGCAATTTCGATAGGGATCATTATTTTCGGAATTTTGCTAAATCCGTTTAATTTCCATTCCAATCTTACACTCTTAGAAAAAAGTTCTGTTCTGTTTAAATCACTAATCATTCTTGCTCTCTGCCTTACTTTTTCGATTGGCCGTCTTGCAAAGCATCGCTTCTTTAGCCCAGACGAGCTTGATGAAAAAGGTCTTAGAACAGATTCTGATCGAGCCATCCTCCTCCAGTCTCTTCTTCAAAATACCCTTGAGCAGTCTGTCCTAGCAGCATTCGTTTATGGCACTTGGACATTCGTTATGCCCTCAGCATGGTTGTCTGTCGTACCGCTAGCAGCATTGTCTTTTGCACTAGGGAGAGTTCTCTTCTTTGCAGGCTATCGGCGTGGTGCGGTAGGACGAGCGCTTGGTTTCACGATGGCTTTCTATCCTTCGGTTTTGATGTTGATCTGCACTGTCTGTTTTTTGCCCCTCTCTGCCGTTACTGTTGGTTGCTAAGGTGAAACTGTCACTACTTTCAGCCTCGGTAAAATGAACTAGTGTGATTCCGATATGATGCTCTTGATTCTTTTGCCGATAAACATACGTAGCACTTTTATCATTTCTGATTCTGCATCGAGTTACTACATGTAAGGATCTTCTTAAGTTGAATTTCGCCATCTCGTCATTAGAGGAAAGTGACGCTTTTGACTCAACCCTTAACTCTGGGTTCAAAGTTAAAACTCTTAGTCATTAGAATTGATTGATCTAGCCGACTCCCGGCAGCATCAAAACCTTTCAAAATCAGATCAGCTGATCAATCCCTAGTTGAGTTGGCTTTTTACTCAGTATTGTTAAAGGAGAAGAGAAACTAATGAACAACCAACTTCTGCGATTGTCACGTTTTGGACTTCGGGCATTAGCCATCACAGCAAGCACACTTGCGCTTATCGACCTGATTAAACAACAATGGATCCCCGCGACCGCTTGCTCCGTTGCATGGGCTTTGATTGCCTGGGTGGAGCGGGATTTCATCAAAAGGTTTTCAGATTCTGCAGAGTTATGAGCATCACGAGAACTCCCAGCAATAATGTTTTTGGATTTACGACCATTCAGGAATGATGCGCACCATCTTGATCAGTGGTGCCAGTCGAGGTATCGGCCGAGCAATTGCCGAACGAATGTTGGCTGATGGCCATCGTCTTAGCCTTGGCCTACGGGACCCTAAATGCCTAATTGGCAGCTCACTTGACCCGGCAATCGCTGGTTCCGAACAAGTGTTCCTACATCCCTATGAAGCTCAGGACGTTAACGCTGCCGAAAGCTGGGTATCGGCAAGCTTGGCTCATTTCAATGGCTTCGATAGTTTAATTCACTGTGCAGGCATATTTCATCGCACGCCCATACGGTTTAATGATAACCAGCAGCATGAGATTGATCAGCTCTGGCAGGTGAATGTCATGGGCCCATGGATGCTCAGCCGCGCTGCTTGGTCTCAGCTTGAATGTCATGCTGAGGCGCGCATCATTGTGTTGGTGTCAATGAGTGGCAAGCGCTCCAAGGGCCGCTTGGCTGGCTACACCGTTAGTAAGTTTGCTCTGATGGGCCTTTGTCAGACCATGCGTAACGAAGGATGGGAGCAAGGCATCCGCGTGACAGCGATTTGTCCAGGTTGGGTCAATACCGATATGGCTGCCAGGGTTAAGTCTTTGCCCAAAGAGGCGATGACTCAGCCTGATGACATCGCCTCTTTGAGCTCAAATTTGCTACAGCTACCTAACAGTTGTGTACCGTTTGAACTGAGCATGAACTGCACACATGAGATCTAAACTCTTAGTAGAGTTGATGAGACGTTGTTATTGGCAAAGAAATGACGAGCAAAACTTTCCAAACCTCTTCAATAATATGGATTCTTTGCGATAAGAATCGTAGACATAAGGATAAGAACAGGAATATACTCTCACTAATTGGCAACAATTAAAGATAACAAAGTGGGCAAACAAGACAATCTTTACTTGAGTTTGACTTTTTTTATTGATACTAGTCTGCTTCTATTTAAAAATCACTCGTACTGAAGAAGTTCAGGCTGTCGCGGTCTAGATATGGCGGTGAGCGAAAGATTAATGCGACTAACAAACTTTCCTTCATTGGAGATGTCTAGACAGGAGGTTCATGAGGGTGAGGCTTTTGCAGAAGCCCAGACAAATGAAAGCTTGCGTAGAAGTCCTCGGTTTGATTTAAAAAAATTGAACATCAGGCTGATCACCATTCAGAAAGCGACGTAGATTCACTCCGGCTTCCATTGATGCAGCATGAAGCTCAGCTCGCTGCATTGCATCAAGACCATCCCAGAACGCGTTGAACAATTCAATAGAGGCAACACCCATGCCGACCATCCCCATGATTGAGAGTGGGAGGCTCAACCAAGGGAACACCAGTAGCAATACACCCAACAAGACACTGACTGCGGCACCCTGTTTAACGGATTCCCAGACAGTTGTACTTATCATTTGGATTTGTACGGTGCGGCTGATCGCACCCCGTTTGCGCAATGCTTCGGTTCTTAATCCGCTCAGAAGAGTTTGGTAGATGGCATAGACGGCCATCCCGCCGAGCGTTGACTCAGCAACGATTTCGCCACCATTGATGGCTCCTCCATTGAGGTTGATATCAATCGATGTAAGGCCTGCAATCGCCGCGATCTCTAGTCCTGCTCGTGGGATGCGGAAGGGATCTCGTTCGCGGGTCATGGCCGTAGCAATAAGGTAGTTATGCTCATCATCAGTGTAGGTAACTGATGATGCACCCAATCATCATTGGGATTGATTCATCCTGCTCAATATTGTTGTGTAATTGCATTATCTTTAGCATTGAATTCAATAAAATTCCCTGAAACTGGCTGGGGTGAAGGCTGAGGACGATCGTTCAAGACTATTGGCAATTGGCTGGCAATGGTTGCCCTGCATTGAATAGATTCTCTTTTCAATTCTAGATCATTAGAAAAAAAACATTGCGAATGATGCTAATATTTACTAGCTAGTACTGGATCATTTAGCAAGCATGCAATCAAATTCTTGACAATCCCTATCCTGATCACGCAATGTACTGTTTTGGCTCAAGCATTACAGAACTTTAAACAAGACTCTTAATTTCGAATCAGGCTATCAATAAAAAAGAATAAAAAATCACTGGCAATGTATTAGCACAATCCATGGAATTACTCATTTTAGTATAATCAGCAATCGTATTATTATTAATAAGATAAAACCTCAACTCTATAGACTTATTCAGTCTTCATTCAACCCTAAATGTTACCCCCATAACCGCGGTGATGTCTTTTTTGATTGTGCTGGTGTCGTATGATCCATAACTACTCATTTGTGTAGAGTTAGGCACTGTGATCTGGAATGTGCCGGTATCGGCGTTGGTAATTGCGCCAATACTCGAGCCTGCTTCCTGGGCAATAGCCTTTGCACGTTTCCGTGCATCACGAGTAGCTTTTGCGAGCATGTCAACTCGCTTGGCTGCAAGCTTTGTAAAAGTGTAGGAGGGTCGATTAATTGAAAGAGGTACCCCTTCACCAATTAGGGCACTGATCTTTCCTGAAATCATGTGGATTTTTTTAACATCCCAACTTCCGATCAGAACAGCTTGAGTTGTCGTCCAAGTTGTTGATAGAAGTTCTCCCGTTTTTGGGTTGCGAACTTGATCTTTATTAGACCTAACAGTTCCTAATTCTATCTCATCAGGCTTGACCCCATTAGCTTTTAGAAAGACAATCGTTTTTTCTAACGATGGTTTTAGCAGCTTATAGGAAGTCTGCTGGTTGTACCCAGTTTGTTTAACATTTACAGACCAATCGACATAGTCGCTCGTAATCCGCTCCGTACTGGCTCCGGTGACAGTAATTGTGTCATTACTACTGCGAATTCCCTTCACTAAGATTGAAGATGCCGCGACGATGCCGCAAACGAAAACAGCAGTTGCAAAGACCATTGGTGGAGTGCGTCGCAGCAGCTGCCAAGTATTATCAGTACACTTGCTTAGCAAGCTTCGACTTTGCGGCGAGGTCATGACTGGCTGACTCTATTGAGGAATTCTAGTGATTTTCGTGCCAATGGCTAGTCAATTTTCTGTTAAATTAACCTTGTTAGACTTGCACGAGAATGTTGATAGTCACAATAACCTGATTCGCTTGTTGATATTTTTCTTTCTGTAATTCCATCCACTCCAACGCCCCTCTTCTTTCTTTTGAAATTTGATGCATGAAAAGCGACCGTTAGATCTTTCATTCCATTTTATGGGTGCACAGTTCAGTACTCATTTTTTATTGGTTTGTTCAATTTATTTATACGTTACTATGCTTATGACTCTTGATATTTAGACTTTTGGCAATCCCAAAACTTGAAAATAAATACCTAGCTCAGGGGAATAGTGAATACTGATCAGGATGATCGATACATTCGGCACGTTCGCTTGGTGCCTTGATTACAGCTTCTTCCCCAAGCAGATGCGAAGTTAGCCATGGACGGCGTCCAATCCCCTGGGTCCGGAAACCAAGGGGATTTTTTATTGTGATTCTCAGTTTTTCTCGTCTCATTTAGGAGAGGTGTTCATTAGGACTGAGCTGAATGCCGGCCCGCTGAGGGAGGCCAGCAGAGCCTGCTGCCTTACTGACGATTTCAAGTATTTCTACTGTTGAATCTTGTCACTAATTCTTTGGTTGAAATATGCCCAGTTCTCATTCACTCTGATTAGATCCCTTTTAAGGACCAACACTCATTCGATCAAGAAATCAATAGCGAAACTTGCTGTAAGTTCTGCAAGGATACTTACCCCCATTCATTCATACCCGTAAAGATTTGTTGCGACCACGGCCCGATAAAAGTCATGAATGGTCTCTTCGGTAACGACAGCTTTAGAGAGAATTCAGACCGAATCTAGATTTCCAGAACAGCTTCACAGTTGTAATCCAAAGCGAAGAGGCGCCATCCATGCAGGATTTTGTATCCGCATGAACAACCAACCCTGCTGCGCAGAGTGCATAATTGATTTGTAGCGATAGCTACCAAAACGTTCACCCTGATCATTGCAGGGCGCAGTTCGAGCCAAGCCATGGAACGGGGACTTGGACGTCATTTCGGACTCTGAATCATGACCACGCTTCTTTATCGCGGCCAGCAGTATGCCCAGCACAAAGAAGTTGCACCCAAGCAACTCGTAGAACTGACATACCGCCGCACTGTCTATGCAAACAACAAGCTGAAAGCAGCCCAGACCCATCCTGTGCTCACCTATCGCGGACAGGAGTACCAGAAGTAATTCATTTGGCAATCACTTCTGAAAAACCCTTTGACCTCGCCCCGCTCGTCGGGGCTTTTTTGTGGTCTGAGCTTGTCTAGCGCCTCTCAACTGTTTGCAGCTTTGTTGCAAAGCTTTTTCGCAATCATCAAGTCATCTTGTTTCTACTTCTCAGTACGGGACTTGTGGATGCCAGGATTGCTTGACTTGGTTTTCCACCAAGTCACTGCGAGTGTCATCAGAACCTGCTATCTCCAGGGGGTGTTCCAACGAAGCCATGAGTCGTCAACTCGCCGCAG
Organism: Prochlorococcus sp. MIT 1327; assembly: GCF_047304785.1. Taxonomy (NCBI): domain Bacteria; kingdom Bacillati; phylum Cyanobacteriota; class Cyanophyceae; order Synechococcales; family Prochlorococcaceae; genus Prochlorococcus; species Prochlorococcus sp. MIT 1327. The sequence continues at coordinate 1,341,599 of NZ_CP138972.1, read as the reverse complement.
GTCTAACCGTCATATTCCTGCTAGCACTACTGGCCACTAACCCCTCATTGAGCGGTATCCCCATCTATGGAGATACGTCTCTGCTTGAGTTCTGGGTGAAGAACATCGCTTTGGCGATGCCCCCAGCATTCACCCTTGGCATGTGCACAGTTCTTCTCTACAAAGGCTTCCGCTACCCCAGAGGAACAGTTTTTACCATCCTTGGTCTGCTTCAACTTGTATTTGTTGGATGGCTTATTTGGCTAACGTTTCAAGCAGGTGTTGTCTGGGTGTCTTTACCAATCCTTCTTTTGGCTGCCTTTATGGGGCCAAAGTCAGCTAGAGCAACTTGGAAATGGCTCGGCGTTGATCGCTATTACAGAATCAAAGCGGAACCAGATGCCGATTGATTGAGCTTCTTTTTTATCTTGTATGTTGGCAAGCCTCCCCAATTATCACTGGGACCATGCCCAGAGCTGGCCGCCCTCACCTATCCCAGTAAGCGAGGTTGGTTTCTCCTCCTGCAAACCAGCTGATTCGAGATACAGCAATGAGTATTACTTACGAGAGCGCAAGGCTATTGAGCGCGTTTTGATTTGAATTGAGCAAGGTATGCAGGCCTCCAGACCGACAGCTGGGGGCTCTTTTTTGACTAACCACTACAGCTGGTAGCTAACAGACCCCTTGGTGGGCTATGAATGGTAAGGACTAAGGTCTTGTCAAAATGCTGTTTGGCTTTACTAAAAAGCAGCTCTTGGGCTGGTGGCTTTTAACAACTGGAGCCAAGGTCACCTTAGGAATTTGGCTATTTGGTCGAATGGGCTGGGATTTGCCCTGGTGAAAAACCATAGATAGGCCTAACAAGGCTTTTCAGATCTGTTGATTCAACAAGATAGTACTGAGCTGTATGGATTTAGATTTGTGTGTCAACTTTCTGCATAGTGAATTAATTTCCAGAATCTTTTTTTTCATTCACATCGACTGAATAAACAAGAATGAAGTAATTAGTTTGTCGCTTAAAACAAAGTGCTGTTTCCGCTTTTCATCAAGCATTTCCCCTTAGTTACTTCTCAGTTTTGATAAGATCAACAAGGAAGATGCGATGCTGAATTTCCTTTCTTGTTTTAGGTAAATACTTCCATTTGAAATAATGATAAGTGTTGGCTTAGGCATCATGCCTTAGCTATTTACCTCAACAATGTCATAGTATTCTCTCTCATCCTCATCGCAACAGCTGAGATCAGCATAATATCTTTCCAAGACAGTATGTGCATCGTCATAGCTGGAAAAATACCTACCAGCGATCTCATCTGATTGGCCGTCACTTCGTATTATTTGAAAAGTGTTGGCCAGCTTGTTGTTGTTACCCATCTCGGCCACAAGTGCTCGACATTCAGCATCAACTCCCTTTTTTGTTGCCCACTCTGCAATTGCGCTTTTTTTCTCGTGAAGTTGCAACAATTGCATTGCGATGCCACGTAGGGTGCCAACATCCTGACACTCCTGGATTGTTCTACGCAATTTCTCGGTCTGAAACTGCATCACAGTGCTTGGCTCAATGGGCTTCTCGACTGACAATGCGGGACATCCTGCGCAAAGGAACCTCAGCCATTGTGGCACCTACTTGTACTTGCATGCATAGAAACATCGGCATATAGGCAAGCTCGTAAAAAATCGGCTTTGATTATTACCAACAAAGAATTTACGAGCAAATACACCTAATATTAGAAAATTGCATTTTGCTTTTGCAAATAAAAGCTATCAGCAAACATGGATTAGTAAGTCTTATTAAGGCAATCTCAGTTCCTCGCCTTAACTTCGTTATGCAGTCTTTCAAAGGGAAGGCCTGCAGTATTTGAGTTGGTATTCAACTGCGCATTGACTTCTGTAAAAGCTGATGTGGCAACAGTTGTTACAAAGCCAATCGCAATGCTGAGTGTGATGATCTTTTCGATCTCTAATTCGAATTTATTTGTTGTCATGGGTTTGACCAAATGATGATCATTACTTCATTGATACAATGATTATCCATGACTTTTATCAGTTAGTTAGTGACTGTGCTCATGGCGACCTGTGATTTTGATTACAGAGTTAACTGGTCATTCCAGCTTTCACCGCAAATGCCTATGAAACTGATTTCCGCGATTACTCCTTGAGATGATTTGATAGAAGGACTTTTTAGGGAAACAATTTTGTTGATCCTTACTTGGATCTTGATTGTCTTTGCTGCAGGAGCAGCACTCGGCTTATTACTGCTGCTGTTCAGTCTTGTACGTGTGTTCCAAAATGCTCCAACCTTAAATTCCAAGCAGTTTCAGCCTGGGCAGCCACCTACTAGCAAGGGGGAAACCCTCAAGAGAACGGAGCTCACAGTGGTTGTTCCTGCTTATAACGAGGCCACCAACATCAAGGTGTGCCTGAGCAGCATTTTGGCCAGTGATCCACCCTGCAATAACTGGAGAGTGTTGTTGGTTGATGACGGGAGTACTGATGAAACCGTTCAAGTTGCAAGCGCTGTTGCCTCAGTCTTAAAGCTCGAGGAAGGTCGCTTTACAATTTTGAACGCCGGACCAAGACCCTTGGCGCAGCGTTGGGTAGGCAAGAACTGGGCCTGCTCACGTGCAATGGAGCTTGTAAGTAGCACCTGGGTGCTGTTTGTAGATGCAGATGTGGAGCTTCACCCAGAAACCCTCAAGCGTGCACTGAATCAGGCAATTGAGGAAGAAGCAGATCTGCTGAGCCTGGTACCACGTATTAACTGCAGCTGCTCTGCTGAATGGATGGTGCAACCGATCATGGCCTGTCTTTTGGCTGTAGGTTTTCCGATTAAAGCCGCCAATGATCCAGCTGAATCAACAGCATTTGCCGCTGGACCATTTATGTTATTTCGCCGATCAACATATGAGGAGATTGGTGGTCATCGTGCACTGGCTGAGGTGGTGATAGAGGATCTGGCTCTAGCTCGTAGAGTGAAAAGCGGGGGCTTTCGACTGCGTTATCTGCTTGGGTTAGATGCATTGCAATTGCGGATGTACGACAATTTTCCTGCGCTTTGGGAAGGCTGGAGCAAGAATTGGTTTCTTGGCCTAGATAGCAGTATCGTTAAAGCAATCGGAGCATCAGCACTAGTGTTCTGGATGTTCACAGGCCCCTGGCTAGTATTGTTGCTGATCATATTTTGCCTGCTCTGGATCCCTTTTTATGGGGCACTATTAATTGCCTTTACTTTTTCAGTAATTGGTGTATTACTTCAATTCATTCTACGTCTTTGGACACGTCAAAAATTCGAGGTGCCATTAACGAATTGGTGGTTGATGAGTGCAGGTGGCATCCTTATTGGCTTGCTTGGACCAACTTCAGTTTGGAGAACACTGACTGGACGCGATTGGACCTGGAAAGGCCGTTCCTTGGCTTAAGAAGTGTTAGCTAGACATTAGTCAGGCAAGTCGCATCAACTATTAATTATTACTAGAATTAAATTCATTCATCTTCCAGCAGAACACTCAATAGGCTCATATTTCTATCATTCATTATCTTTGACAATTCCAAGCACTAATGATATTGACAGGCATGTCATTCAACCATCTCCAGCCCTAATCCTGAGCATCATTACTGTAGATACTTTCATTTCAATATATCGTTCATTTAACTAGCTTGTCCTTTTGGGCTTTCGTCTTTTTTGTTTAGTCTTTATAAACTCAGTCTTCTTTACTTCAGCCTGCATGGCTTCTTTCCCAACGGCCGTAGAACATCGAAAACCGGTTAGCTGTAATGCCATGGGCAATCACACTCAAAACAATGGTGACCGTTGTGGTGGTAAGAATCGCTTGTGCGCTTGGAAGCGCCGCGTCTACCACCATCACAACAAACACAATGCTGGCTAAACCTCTTGGCCCAAACCAACCAACGAAGAGTTTCGTCCAGTGATCAAGTCCAAGGCCGCTGGTTACTAAGGCAACGGGAAGAACGCGCACTAGTGTCAGGCTTAAAGCCCCATAGACCACACTTGCGACTGTGATGTGGCTCCAGGCATCCGGCACCATGGCACTGCCAAATAAAACCCAGGTCAGTAGGGCCAACATGTCCCCCATTGCCAGGGAAGCCACCATCTCACCGTCCTTGAGTTCTTTGCGACTGCAGATCCCATAAAAAAGACCAGCGATGAAACAGGAAATGAATCCGCTCCCATGAAGGGTTTGGGCGAGGGTGTAGGCACTCAGGGCCAGGGCCACTGTGATCAAAGGCCTCCAATCCTCAGCAATCCATTTGCGTTGTTCTGCCTGATCCCTTAACCAACTACCCAATAATCCAACAAAGGCTCCTATCACGAGGCCGAGACCTATTTCACTGACAAGCAGCTGGGCAAAGCTCTGCAATGCATCCTTCGGTCCATTGATCTGGTCAAGATGACCAGTTGATATACCAAGAAAGCACAACAACATAGGAACACAAATTCCGTCATTGAGGCCACTTTCAACATTGAGGTCTTCGCGGATAGCTTCTGGTACTTCGAGGTTGGTGGTCACCGCTTCGCCAAGTGCCGCATCTGTTGGAGCGAGCACCACAGCAAGTAGGGCTGCTTCAATCAGGCTTAGTTCAGGCAATATCAATCGGGCCACCACGAAACCCATCAGAATGCTGAGTGGCAGTCCGAGCAGCAGCAGACGCATTGGCAGGCGGGCACTGTTGCGGAGCACTGTCCAGTCCAATGCTGCTGCATCGGTAAACAACACGAGACCCAATGTGATCTCTGCCAGACGCCTTAGCAGTGCTGAATCCAATGAGATGTTGAGCCAGCCCAGGTTGGCAGGGCCAAGAACTAAGCCCAGCGCAACAAAGACCAGTGGTCCAGAGACTGCTGTCCTGGACAATCGTCTTGAAAGCAGGCAATAGGCGAAGATCACTAAACTGATCACTGCCAGGTCAAGGTCGCTGTGGAGCACGGCTAGTGGTGAGTTTGAGTCCCCTTGATGCTGCCCATAATTCGGGTGTAGATCTCGAAATCCACCATCCATGTTCAGATCTTGTTGATGGAATTTCTGTGAAACCGATTCAGGCCCCTTGAGCGGTTTGCCTCGATGCTTTGCTACTGACCTTCAAAAGAGGTGGTCTGTTTCAACCAATCATTCAATAGGCCTTGATGAGGGCGCTATTGCGAAGGCAAGGAACGACAGAAATGTTGATAGCTATGGGTTTTGTTGAGCTGCAAGCAAGCACAAGACTTTGTACTTTTACATGCAATATAGGACTATTCCCTAGTCATACCAGGTGGTCTCATGGTGTGGTGTACTTGAAAACAACAGAGTCAGTACCTGAGAACCTCTAAAAACTGAATGAGGCAATATCCCCTGTTCTCCCAGGTTATGCAGCCAGGAAGAACAGTTCACTATCTTTAGGGGTTGATAGCAGAAACCCCAGCTCTTGAAAAAATCAAGGCAAGCCTCAAGACTGACATTGGCAAAACGGGCGAGGCTTAAGCTTTTTTAGAATCGACTCGTTGGGGCCTGGGCTTCGGTGTTCTTTCCCTCTCTTTGATCAAGTGCTGCAATCTGTTCACAGATTTCAGTAGATTTTACGCACACAGCAGATGTTCCTTCGTTGATTTCTACGTATGGCAGATCAAACCGTAGAACAGGAGATGGTTCCAGCAGTACTGGGGGGTGATAACCCCAAGTATCCAGGAATTCCGGTGACGTGTAATGGCAATCATCTTGTCACCAAGTGGGTAGAAACGCGCATTACAGAAGGAGGTGTCTATTACCCAATTACACCCTCAACAGAGGGGGGTGAAATATATCAACAGTCTTTTGCAGAAGGGGCTCTTGATGTATGGGGAAACCAAAAGTTATCTGTTGAGGCAGAAGGTGAACATGCAGCGCAAGGCGGTGCTACTGCGGTGGCGATGACTGGCAAGCGCACAGTTAACTTCACATCTGGACAGGGAATTGTATATGCAATGGAGCAGTATTACCACGCACCAGGAAAGCTCTCGACGATGGTTTTGGAGGTTGGAGCTCGAGCCCTGACCAAGCATGCACTTAATGTTCACTGTGGCCATGATGATTTCAATGCAGCTCTAGATACTGGATGGACGATGTTAATTGCTAGAGATGCCCAGCAAGCTGCAGATCAGGCAATTATTCTTCGTAAATGTAATGAATTAGCCTTAAATCCAGGAATGAATATTCAAGATGGGATGTTGACCACCCATTCTGAGCGTACTTATCGAGCCCCAGAAGCGGATCTACTACGTGAATATCTGGGTGCACCAGATGACCAGATAGATTGCCCTTCACAAGCCCAAAGAGAACTGTTCGGAGTTCGGCGTCGCCGAGTCCCCGAAATGTTGGATTTAAAGAATCCGGTGCTTTTAGGTCCTGTTCAAAATCAAGAGCACCATATGAATGGTGTCATAGCACGTCGTAATAATTTCAATGAACCAATTCTTAAATTCCTTGAGCAATGCTATCTAGAGTTTGCTCAGTTAACAGGCCGCAACTACGGGCTTATTCAAGAATATAAAACCGAGGGAGCGGATACAGTCTTTATTTCTCTTGGTTGTGCAGCTGAAAATATTGAAGCGGCATGCGATTACCTAAGTGAGCACCGCAATGCCAAGGTTGGTTCTATTCATATAAATGTTTTACGTCCCTTCCCTGAAGCGGCATTAATTAATGCTTTGCGTGGCAAAAAGAATGTCATTATTTTAGAACGAACAGATGAAGGCTTGGCTGGTGATAATCCATTAGGTCGAGACATCCGCACTGCTCTAAGTAAAGGACAGGAGTCTGCACAGTATGGAGGCATGATGCCTGCAATAACACTTGAGCAAACACCAAGAATTTTTCGCGGAAGTTATGGGCTTGGCTCTAGAGATTTTCGACCAGAACATATCATCGGAGCTTTTGAATATGCCACTGGGGGGATTGCCCGGAAAGACGGCAAAAGTGCAGCTGATGGCGAAGCTTATTTCACACTAGGTATTGATCACCCCTATAGCGTGGTTTCTAAAGACACACCATCGCTATTACCGAATGGAGCGATTGCTGTTCGATTCCATTCGATTGGAGGCTGGGGAATGATCACCACGGGTAAAAACCTTGGTGAAATTATCGGTAAGTTTGGGCAAATGATTTCCGAACGTGATCCAACCTATGATCAACATGGCCAATTAGAAGAGAAGCTCTTCATTATGGCCAACCCCAAGTATGGCTCCGAAAAGAAAGGAGCCCCTACGAATTATTTCCTAACAGTTGCGGCTGAAAAGATACAAGTGAATTGTGAGCTCAATCATGTTGATGTAGTGCTCTGCTGTGACCCCAAAGCATTCACACATACTAATCCGCTTGCGGGTTTAAATAAAGGCGGTTGCCTTGTATGGGAATCAAGTGAGCCCGCGGCTGAAGCCTGGGAGCGAATTCCCTCAAAGTATCGCAAATTCATCAAGGATAACGGCATTCGTGTATTTATTCTGCCTGGATTCGATATCGCTCGAGAAGCAACAACTCGAACTGATCTGCAATTAAGGATGCAAGGAAACTCCTTCCTTGGTGCATTCTTCAAAGTTTCAACCTTTTTGCAGGATCACGAGATTAGTGAGGCCGCGTATAAAGAGGTTGTTCGCAACCAATATCAAAAGAAGTTCGGGCGCTTTGGTGACGCGGTAGTTGATTCAAACATGAAGGTTATGGCTGGTGGCTTTGAACGGGTTGAGGAAATTGCTTATGGAAAAAATAAGGATGTAGACACTTCAAGCATGCGCAACCCCATGCTTGCACCAAAGGATGCTGCTCTCATTGAGATTCCAGCAACTGCAGGTTGTGCTGCTAGTGGTTGTTCGTCTTGTTCGATGCCTGATGGACAAGCCAATAGGTCACCATTCCAAACACTGCAGAAATTTGATTCAGAATTCCGAAACGACTTGGGCTATCACCAACCATCAGGTGCTTTTGCAAGCTTATCTGTTATGGGACCTGCCAGTGGGGCGACACAAAGTAAATATGTAGCCAGGCGCGAAACCCCAATTTACATCGCAGAGAATTGTACTCAATGCATGGAATGTATCGCCGCCTGTCCTGATACTGCCTTGCCTAATACAGCACAGGATGTAAGTACAATTCTTGTCACTGCCATACGCAATTATGTCACTGACGAGAATGCATCGAAGCAACTTTTGAAGGAGGTGCCTGGATTAGATCAACGTTGCCACGAAAAAATGAATGACAATGTTGCATCCAAAACCAAACAGCCTTTTAAAACTATTCTAAGTAATGAGTTAGATGAGCTTACATCAATCGATGAAGCCTCACGTAGGCAGCTAATTGATATTGTTGACAAGTTACCCCTTGCATATAACAACACCCCTAGTATTTACAAAAGTCTTGAGAAGAAGAATCCTGGTAGTGGGGGTATCTTTTCTATTTTTGTTAGCGACCTCTGCAAAGGATGTGGGGAGTGTGTTCAGGTTTGTGGAGAACATGATGCCTTGCGAATGAAACAGGATACGCCTGAACTTAATGCCGATCTTACAACTGCCCAAGTTTTTAGCCGCTTATTACCAGATACCAGTCAAAAGTTTCTTGGGCAATATCAGTCTGAATCACCAGAGTCTTCACTTGAATCAGCCCTGCGGAAGCACTTGATGGTACGGAGTAATTACGAGTCTCTTGTCTCTGGAGACGGTGCTTGTGCAGGTTGTGGTGAAAAAAGTGTGCTGAGGGCTGCTGCTTCTATCACAGAGGCATACATGCGACCCATTTATCACCAAAAAGCAGAGCGTTTACGCAAAAAAGCAAAACTATTAGAAAAATGTGGTGTCACAAGGTTGGCAACTCTAAAGACTCAAGATGATGATGAATATAGTTGGTTTAAGCGTTCTGTAGCCCATGCAGTAATGGGTCTTGGTGGTGAAAACGAACATGATACAACTCTTCGGCTCAATAGATTTGGTGAGATCACTGACCAAGAAGTCATCACAGCACTGGTAACAGTCCTCAATCAGGATGCCTTTAATCACTGTGATCTACAGGCAGTTGATGGACGTATGGCAAATGGAATGTGCACGATGTATATGGGTGCTCACACTGGCTGCAATACGGTTTACGGCTCTACTCCTCCCTCCAATCCTCATCCATACCCCTGGATGAATTCCTTATTTCAGGATGGCGCAACCATTAGTTGGCTGATAGGAGAATCTGCTGTCCTCAATCATGCACGTCGATCTGTAACTCCGGAACGACTTGCTACAGCACTTCTTGATCGTGACATCAATGTTTGTAGTGAGCGTGAATACTTCGAGCTAACTCATCTTGATGACTCACTCATGACTGATCAGGAAATACGTGAGTTACCTAAAGTTTGGGCGATTGGTGGAGATGGAGCTATGGGCGATATAGGCTTTCAAAACGTTTCAAAGGTCGTCTTGCAAAACCGTCCCAATGTGAAATTACTGATGCTTGATACGCAGGTCTATTCCAACACCGGTGGTCAAAACTCCGACAGCTCTAACATGTTGGGTGGATATGACATGAACCAATTTGGTGTTGCTTCGCAAGGTAAGCTCGTAGAGAAGAAAAGTGTTGCAGAAGCATTTACAACTGGCCATGGTTCGCCATTTATTGCCCAGGTTTCTATGGCAAATTCAGGAAAAATGTATAAGGCCATGCTTGATGGACTTGAATATCGTGGTACAGCCTTTTTCCAATGCTATACATCTTGTCAGCCAGAGCATGGTATTGGTGACGACATGAGTGCCTATCAGGCTCGTATGATTCGAGATAGTCGTGGAATGCCTGAGTTTATCTATAATCCTCGCGCTGGCGAGACCATCCAGGAAACTTTTGAGCTCAAGGGTAACCCTTCAATCAATCGAGACTGGAGGGCAGCTAAATATCAATCAGATGGAAAGCCATATAATCTCACTGTTGCTCACTGGGCTCTTACCGAAGCACGTTTTCGCAGACACCTCAAAGAGATTCCTGAAGCACAAGTCGACGAGTTTATACATATCGACAATATGCTTACTCTAATTAGGCAGCAAGATGTTATTTATAGAAATGTATTTAATGAGAATCATCATGCTTATGTGCCTGATTGGGGTGTGTATTTCAAGGCTGAAATCAATGGCAAGTTTAAGTATTATGCGGTTAGTCGTCAGATGGTTCTCTTCCATATAGAGCGCCGTAAATCATGGCGGATGATGCAAAGCCGTGCTGGGCTGCACAACGAAGACTATGCAGCACAGAAGATCATATTGCAGAGGCTGGATTCTGGTGAGTTCACTCGAGATGACTTAATTAATCGAGGCAGAGAGTTGATGAATGAACAAATTCAACAAGCCATCCACTAGCCAAACTCCCTACAGCCAATTCTTATCTATATTATTGATGCAATAGAGCTACAGAGAGTATTTCTGGAACATTACTTTGGCAAGGAGTTGTCTCATATTTAGAAACATAATCTATATCCTCTTGTAAGTTAAGATTTCATCAGAGAGTCTTACTTGCCATCAGCCAGGCAACTAACAACCAGGGTCAGTACAGTCCATTCAGCTCATCTTGACTTTGGCTGCATAGTCATGCTCAGATAACTATAATTTTTGCGTTGTATTTCTCCTGCACCTGCATTGTTTTGATCGTTGAATCAATCATCACCATTCACCACGCAAGCAGTGCGGGCCTAGTGGCCTAGATTTTAAACACACTTTCATCCTTTAAAAAGGGTGCCTTGAGCTGCGAAGATTTAACAATCCACTTCCTACAGACCGTGCCGCGATTTCATGCCCGCGTTCTTGTCAGTCTGCGTCCTTCAGTGCTTGACCCGGCTGGGGAGGCTGCTCGATCTGCTGCCAATCGCCTTGGGGTGGAAGGCATCAGCAAACTGCGGATCGGAAAGGTTGTTGATCTTGAGCTCGAGGCTGATAATGAAGCGGAAGCACGCAAGCAGCTGGAACTGCTCAGTGATCGCCTGTTTGCCAATCCCGTGATTGAAGATTGGAGTCTTGAGCTTCAGCCGATTCCTACAACCACCGCTTAATGCAGCCATGAGTATTGGTGTTGTTGTCTTCCCTGGCTCAAATTGTGATCGCGATGTGCGCTGGGCAGCGCAAGGATGCTTGAACATCCCAACGCGCTTTCTCTGGCATGAGACCCGTGATTTAAATGGTCTTGATGCTGTTGTGCTTCCAGGCGGGTTTAGTTATGGCGACTACCTCCGTTGTGGTGCAATTGCCCGTTTTGCGCCGGTGCTTGAGTCGCTGGTGGAATTTGTTGCACGTGGCGGCAGGGTGCTCGGCATCTGCAATGGCTTTCAGGTTCTGACTGAACTAGGTCTGCTCCCTGGAGCTCTAACCCGCAATCGAAGCCTTCATTTCATCTGTGAGGATGCTTTGCTCACTGTGGAAAGCAACCGCACGCCTTGGCTAATGGGTCATCAACGAAAAGATTCTCTCACCCTGCCCATTGCCCATGGTGAGGGTCGATATCAGTGCAGTGACGAAACCCTTTGCCAGCTACAAGACGATGACGCTATCGCCTTGCGCTATGTCAATAATCCCAATGGTTCAGTAGCTGATATCGCTGGAATTACAAACAAGACTGGCAATGTGCTTGGCTTAATGCCCCATCCTGAACGGGCTTGTGATCCTGTGATTGGTGGTGTGGATGGCAGAGGATTATTGCAATCACTGCTTGGCTGATTCACGATGCGACGGCGCTCGCTGCTGATGGGGCTTCCGGCTGCCATAGCAGCAACCTTTGCTTGGCCAAAGCTGGGGCGAACATTGACCCCAGCCTTTCATGCATCGACACCTTTGGCGGCGCCAACACCACTTCGTGATGGTTCACGAATTCGGGCTGTAAATACTGGTACGTGGATCGATCCTCAAACAGACTTTTCTTTTTTAGTTGAGCGTTGCAAGGCGCAGGGGTGGCTCCTTGAATTGCCTCCATCGTTGCATCGCCAATGGCATTGGTTTTCCGGCACAGATGCCCAGCGCCGCGCTGAACTAGAGGCCGCGTGGAGGGATCCTCATGTTGATGGAATTGTCTACATCGGCTCTGGTTGGGGTAGCGCAAGGGTTTTGGAGGACGGGTTCCATTTCCCACGACGCTCCCTTTGGAGCCTCGGCTTCTCAGACTCCAGTTCTCTGTTATTGGCCCAGTGGGGTGTGGGATCTCGCGGCGCCATCCATGGGTCGATGACTGGGTCTGACGAACAATGGCAACGAACGGTTGGTCTGTTGTCTTGTCAATCTGTAGCCCCGATATCAGGCATTGGGGTCATTCCAGGCATTGCTGTAGGCCCTTTAGTGGTAACCAATCTCACCGTGGCCACACATCTAATCGGAACACCCTGGTTCCCTGATTTGCGTGGTGCCGTATTAGTGCTCGAGGATGTAGGTGAAGCACCCTATCGGGTTGATCGCATGCTCACACAATGGCGCAGCGCAGGGCTGCTACGAGATGTTGCGGCCGTAGCTACAGGCCGTTTCAGCTGGAAAGGGGAGATTGTCCCGGGAGACTTCTCAATGGTCGGCATCCTTGAGGAGCGTCTTTCTTCTCTTGGCGTGCCAATTGTCAGTGATCTTCCTGTTGGTCATGGCCAACCGAATCTTGCCTTGCCTCTTGGAGCAATAGCGCGCCTCGACGGACGCAATGGATCTCTAATGTTGTTGTCCTAAGCCATATTCATTAAAAAGGGAGGCCTCGCAGCCCCCCTCAGCTATTCATTTGGCCTTAATCATGCAGCAACAGCGGTTTTTGGATCAAGCAGCCCTTTCTCATAAAGGGCTGAGTAATAGTTGATATCACGTTGCTTAATTTTACTGGCATTGCCGGCACACCAAAACTGCTGATAGCGATCAAGACAGACCTGCTTCATATATTTACGCGCAGGTTTGTTGAAGTGGCGTGGATCGAAGTTGGCAGGATCAGCGACAGAGGCTTCACGCACAGCAGCTGTGAAAGCCAGGCGATTGTCGGTGTCGATATTGACCTTACGCACGCCATTGCGAATCCCTTCTTGGATCTCTTCGACAGGAACGCCATAGGTCTCAGGGATTGCACCTCCGTATTTATTGATCATTTGCAGCCATTCCTGGGGAACGGAAGAGGAACCGTGCATCACTAAATGAGTGTTAGGGATGGCCTTATGGATTTCTGCAATTCGACTGATCGCTAATACTTCACCAGTGGGTTTGCGCGTGAATTTGTAGGCGCCGTGGCTGGTTCCAATCGCGATTGCTAAAGCGTCAACTTTGGTTTTAGCGACGAAGTCGGAGGCCTCAGCTGGGTCGGTGAGCAGTTGGCTGTGGTCGAGCTTGCCTTCAAATCCGTGGCCGTCTTCGGCTTCACCCATACCTGTTTCCAAGGAGCCCAGGCAGCCCAGTTCACCCTCCACGCTTACGCCAATGGCATGGGCCACTCCTACGACTTCTTTTGTGACAGCAACGTTGTACTCGTAGCTGGCAGGTGTCTTGGCGTCTGCCTCAAGAGAACCATCCATCATCACAGAGGTGAACCCGTTGGCTGCAGCACCAAAGCATGTTGAGGGGCTATTCCCGTGGTCTTGATGCATCACCACCGGGATGTCTGGATAAGTCTCAACGGCGGCGATGATCAGATGTCTTAAAAAGATTTCACCTGCGTAGCTTCGAGCACCGCGGGAGGCCTGCAGGATCACGGGGCTATCAGTCTCGTAAGCCGCTTCCATGATGGACTGCACCTGCTCGAGGTTGTTCACGTTGAAAGCAGGGATGCCATAGCCGTTTTCTGCGGCATGGTCAAGCAGAAGCCTTAGCGGAACGAGGGCCATAGAGATCTCCGTAGTGTCAGTAGGGGCCAGTTCTCAAGCAAAGAGTCCTGGACCTGCGGCCCAGGACTTTATAAGACGATGGTCAGAACTGTCACCTATCCCTATCAGGCTTATTTATTTTCAGAGTGTCGATTGGATTTCAAGTCGCTGTCCTGATCTAGCTGAATCCCTTATTTTGTCGCAAACCTGTTGGCTGGCCCATCCTTCCGCAAGGCCTGGCAGCATTGGCTGGCCACTGCGCATGCTCTCGGCCCACCAGCCTTGAAGCCTCGCTACAGGGGCGATGCGACCATCAGTCCATGTGGTGGGGAACGCTAGATCCAAATCAGCGCTAATGCTGCGAAGTGGCTCACCGGCAGCTGCTGCCCAGAGGCCAAAGCCATGGACATAGTCTTTCTGGTTGTCACTGCCAAGCAAGAGGCTGCCGTTGCTGCCGTAGATCTCCAGCCAGCACCCTCTTCCCTGGAGGGCAATTGCCGTGAGGCTCACCTGTGCAGGTATTTCAGGCCTCTCATTTCCACACAGCTTTAACTGAGCCAGGGTGACGTCTTCACTGCTCACATCACGAAGTTCGCCACTAATTGGATCAGGCCTTGTTTGAATCGAGGTGGATAGCAGAGCACTCACCTGGCGAGTTGGCCCACACAACCAATGCAGCATGTCGATGGCATGAGTGCCTAGCGCCCCAATCACGCCGCCACCTGCCTCGGATTGGGAATACCAGTTCCATGGTCTTGAAGCATTGGCGCGACTACTCATTAACCAGTCAAGTTTCACCAGCCATGGCGTTCCCACTATCCCTTGATCAAGCAAACGCTTGGCTTGCATAAACAACGGCACAGCACGGTATTCAAAGTCCACGGCCACGCTCAATCTTTGCTTGATGGCCAGTCGTTGCAGTTCAGCGACTTGATCGGCATGCAACGCCACGGGTTTCTCCAGAAGCAAATGTTTTCCAGCTTTCAATGCTTCGAGCGCCAATTCAAAACGCGGGCCTGGTGGTGTTGCCAGAATCACGGCCTCGATCTTTGGATCAGTCAATAGGGCTGACCAATCGCTATAGCCGATAAGTTCATGCTGGTTAGAAGCTTTTTCTAGTCGCTCTCTGCGTGGATGCCATAGGGCAACAGGCTGTAGGTCTGGATTGGCTTTTAGTGCCGGAAGATGAACGCATTCACCGAAGCCAAGGCCGGCAATAGCAACACCAATTGGTGGACGGATTGGATTCATGATTGATATTTACGTCACCTCTGCAGTGCAAACCTCATCGATGACTGCATCGATGAGCTCATCGCCATCAGAGGGTTTCCATTCTGCGCGGAAACGATGCAAACCATTCACCGAGGTATCCCTGAAGAGCTTTTGATCGCAATCCACATGCATCAAATAAAGGCTGCCATTTTGTTGCTTCTCGCCTTCTCTGAGCGCTGGAGTAAAGCGACTAAGCACGCTGAGATTGCCATCCTTGTCGTAATGAAGGCTGCCTATATCCCACCATTGCTGTCCAGCTTCAGTAGCGGGGACTTCCTTCCATTCGACTGGGCCAGCGCTTGCGATTTCTACTTCGAGAAAGCCGTAAGGAATAAAAAGGGTTAGCAGCAGGAGCATGAAACCCTGACCTAGCCAGAGGCAGAATCGGAATAGAGATTTGCTCATTTACCCGCAGCCTTTTTCGCTTTGCAGCCATGCAGCAGCAAGAGTGAGGCCAGCGTTTTACGAAGTTGCGTGCGAGGCACGATCGTGTCTACGAAGCCATGCTCTTGCAGATATTCGGCAGTCTGAAAATTGTCGGGTAGTTTTTCCCGCAAGGTCTGCTCAATGACCCGGCGTCCAGCAAAGCCAATCAGAGCCTTCGGTTCCGCCAGAATTAGATCACCGAGCATGGCAAAACTGGCAGTCACACCACCGGTAGTTGGATGAGTGAGTAGTGGCATGTAGAGCAATTCAGCCTCTCGATGTCGTTCAAGAGCACCGGAAATCTTGGCCATTTGCATCAGGCTGAGCATGCCTTCTTGCATTCGAGCTCCGCCTGAAGCGCAGACAATCAAGAGGGGTAGACCTTGGGCTGTTGCCCGCTCCACCAGTCGGGTGATCTTTTCGCCAACAACTGATCCCATAGAACCGCCCATGAAGCGGAAATCCATCACCGCCATGGCCATCGGCATTCCTTCGACTTGGCAAAGACCTGTGACGACCCCGTCCTTCATGCCTGTTGAGGCCTGGCTTTCTCTAAGTCGATCGGCATAGGCACGGCGATCTTTAAATCCGAGTGGATCTGTAGGGCTGAGGTTGCGATCCAGTGATTTAAAACTTCCTTGATCAGCAATCAGGACGATCCTTTCGTCGCTATCGATGCGGTGGTGATAGCCGCAGTTGGAACAAACACTTGCATTGGCATGAAGATCCTTGCGATAAACCACCTGACCGCATTCGGGGCATTTGACCCAAAGGCCATCGCTTTCTTCAGTTTCCTGGCTCACCTTGCCAACGAACTGACCCTTGCGACGATCAGCAAACCAGTCGAATAAACTCATCCTTTTAAATCAGTGTGAGGACGGGTGACTTCTCAACTGGCACGAGGCTTCTCGGGCAGTCATAAGGATGGATCAAGTGTCCATGCTTATGTCCAATACCGCAAATTAAGAAGTGGTGAATCATCCAAATCTAAAGCGCGCTTGATTCACTGACAGTTGGCATTTTTTTCTAGCAGCCGTTGGTCTATTAAAGACCCATTAGGTTGAGCCAATGTTGCCACCACCAATCTGATCCACAAAGCCATACACCCCAGACCCCAAAGGCAATGAAAGGCCCGAAGGGAAAAGGCTGGCGAGGTTGTAGCTGACCAGCAAGCCGACCGATGAGACCAACCGCTGCGCCGCTGATGATGGCCAGGGTCATGGCCATAGCCACCCCATTCAGTCCTAACCATGCTCCAGCCATGGCCGCCAATTTGGCATCACCAAGCCCAAGGGCCGGCTGACCAATCAGCTTTTTAGCAAGGAAGCTAAGCCCTTCCATCGCAATTAAGGCTGCTGCTGCTGCTAGTAAATGGTCGAGCAGCAGGGTTGATCCCTTACTCCAGCCGAGTGAAACTGCCGCTGTCGCGGTGAACGCCAGACCTAACAAAAGGCCAGCCCGACAAAGTGGTTCAGGCAACCACATGTGATCGAGGTCGATGAGGACCAGTGGCAACAGCACACTGACAAGCACGACTCCAGCAAAGAGATTGAACAAGGAAGACAACTCGCCCATGCTGGTTGGCGCTGCCAAGGCAGCCGATACCCAAAGCCCGGCGCTGAGACTCTCCACCGCTGGATAACGCACTGGAATGGTGGTTCTGCAATCACGACAGCGACCGCCCAGTTGAATCCATGCGAGTACTGGGATGTTGTCGTGCCAACGCACACCACATCCACAACGTGGGCAATGGCTACCAGGCCAAATCAATGATTCCTTTCGGGGAAGCCGCCAAGCCATCACATTGATGAAGCTGCCCATACAAGCTCCGATGATCGCTAGATAGATCCAGAGCATTAGCTGCGCCTAGAGATGGCGATGTTTCTTGCACGGGTTTGACGGGAGCGCATCGGGAGGGTGCGCAGGAGCTCTAGCTTGAGAAATTTTTCTTTTGGAAGCAGAACCGGAAGATCAAAGACAACGCGTCCTTTCCCATTGTTTTCATTCAGAACAACACCAATGGGTTCCGTGCCAGTGATGGTGTTGGAGAGATAGTTGAAATAAATTTGTCGTGCTTTCTCAATCAGTTGGCCGCTGTTGAACCGATCGCAGCGTGCTGCCTCGGTTGATCGGGAAGCGGCTGTTGCAATTACAAATGAGAGGTTGGAAATAGAAATAGGATTAACTGATTACTCAGATAATCCCATCATAGTTGTTTCTTGAGGTAACTAAATTATTTTGTTTATGAGAGTTTGTGTTTGTCTTCAATAAGGCGATGAATGATCGGGGTCAAAATTAATTCCATTGCAAAACCCATCTTGCCTCCGTTCACCACGATGCTTGTCGGGCTCGACATAAACGAGTCATTAATCATGTTGAGCAGATCTCCAAAGTCGATGCCCCATTTTTCGCGAGCACCTTTGCGGAAGTGAATGATCACAAAGCTTTCATCCGGCGTAGGGATGTTCCTACAAATGAATGGGTTCGAGGTGTCCACAGTGGGCACTCTCTGGAAATTGATGTCTGTACGGCTGAATTGTGGACAGATGTGGTTGATGTAATCAGGCATGCGGCGCAGAATCGTATCCACAATTGCTTCTGCGGAATAGCCTCGCTCGGCATTGTCGCGGTGGATTTTTTGTATCCACTCAAGGTTGGTGATTGGTACCACCCCAACCAGTAGGTCGGCGCAGGCTGCTACGTCGTAGCCATCACCAACGACACCACCATGGAGTCCTTCATAGAAGAGAACATCCGTGTTGGTTGGAATTTCCTCCCAAGGGGTGAACTGACCGGGGTCAAGTTTCGTGCCTAGGCGGCTGTTATGTTCTGCTGCCTCTTCAGTGCTATGCAAGTAGTAACGCTTCTTGCCACCCCCTGTTTGACCGTAGGTGCGGAAGAGCTCTTCCAGCTTGTCGAATAAGTTCGCTTCTGGGCCGAAGTGGGAGAAGTTTTCACCCTTGGCCAAGGCGTCAGCCATGGCTTCCTTCATGGCCATCCGCTCGAAGCGGTGGTAGCTATCGCCCTCCACAACGGCGGGCGTGATTTTCTCTCGGGAAAAAATGTGTTCGAAGGCCCGCTTTACGGTGCTGGTTCCGGCTCCAGAGGACCCTGTAACGGCGACAACCGGGTGACGCTTCGACATCGACGCAGGCAGGACAGGCCCAGAGATTTTGGCAGGTCATGGAGCAAACAGCTCAATTTGGCAACATCAGCATTTGCTTATCAGAGTTCTCGATCCTTTAAAGCGCTTGCAGCAATTGCTCACCCATCTCTGCGCAGCCCAGTTGGGTACAACCCTCACTCATGAGGTCACCTGTACGGAAACCTGCCGCGAGAACACGCTCTACTGATCCTTCAAGAGCCGTGGCGGCATCGTTTTCCTTTAAGCCAATTCTCAGCATCATTGCTGCGCAAAGCACCATTGCCATTGGATTGGCCAGGTCTTGTCCTGCGATATCGGGTGCGGAGCCATGCACCGGTTCGAACAGTCCTGGTCCTTCGCTGCCGAGCGAAGCTGAGGGCAGCATGCCAATCGAACCGGTAAGCATGGCTGCTTCGTCACTAAGGATGTCTCCGAAGAGGTTGCCGGTAAGCAGCACGTCAAATTGCCTGGGGTTGCGCACCAATTGCATCGCGGCATTGTCCACATACATGTGGCTGAGCTCTACATCTCCATAGTTGGCAGCCAAAGCATCGACACGATCACGCCACAGTTGACTGACATCAAGCACGTTTGCCTTATCTACTGAACAAAGCTTTCCGCTGCGATTGCGGGCGAGCTCGAAAGCGACCTTGGCGATTCGGTCCACCTCAGTTCTGGAGTAGGTCATTGTGTTGAAAGCGCGCTCATCCCCATCGGCCTCAATACGCCCTTTCGGTTGGCCGAAATAAATCCCACCTGTGAGCTCCCGCACCACCATTAGATCAACGCCTTTGATCACATTTGCTTTCAGGCTGCTGGCATCGATCAGGGCCGGCAGGATCGTCACCGGCCTGAGGTTCGCAAATAGTTTCAGTCCTGCCCGAAGGGATAGCAAGCCTGTTTCCGGCCGTTGCTCCCTGGGCAGGGCATCAAAGCGAGGGCTACCAATTGCTGCAAGGAGCACCGCATCACTGGCTTGACATGCCTCAAGGGTGCTGGCGGGCAAGGGCGATCCGCTTGCGTCTATGGCAACCCCACCGATGGGGTGTTGCTCGAAATTCAGCTTGAAACCTTGTTGTTGGCCTACTGCATCAAGTAAAAGCTTTACTACAGCAGTGATTTCAGGACCGATACCATCACCAGGCAGCAGAACGATGCGGTGCTGGCGCATGTGGAGAACTCCAAAATGGCTTGTGCCTCCTGTGAGGTTACTGAGGTGTATCTCTTGTCAGCTTCCTCAACATTTTGGCCATCTCCGGTAATTTGCTGAAGGTGGCGGAACAGCGCAACCAGAGGCGATTTGGAATCGCGGGATAGCCGCTGACAACTTCCCCCGCTTCAACTTCGCCATGAATACCGCTCTTCGAGCTAGCGATGGCACGATCGCCGATTACAGCGCGATTAGCGACTCCAACCTGACCGGCGAGGATTACACCTTCACCCAGGCGAGCACCGCCGGCAATCCCCACCTGTGAGGCAAGGGCACATCCTTGGCCTGTAACCACCCCGTGGCCGATTTGCACGAGGTTGTCAATTTTGGTCCCAGCGCCGATGCGAGTCTCACCCACCGATGGACGGTCGATGGTCGACCCGCAGCCCACTTCTACACCGTCTTCAAGAACCACCAAACCGGTTTGGGGCATCTTTCTCCATCCATTGGCGGTAGGTACGAAGCCGAAACCCTCTGATCCAACAACGGCATTGGAGTGCACAACGCAGTTCAGACCTAGCCTGGAACCAGGCTGAAGAACAGCATTGGCATGAAGTTCATTAGCTTCCCCCACCACCACATCTTCGTAAATCACTACGCCTGGATGGACCACGCTATAGGCACCGATACGGCTGCCATCACCGATGACGACGTGCGCACCGATTGAGATCCCTTGGCCAAGATGCACTTGATCTCCGATCACGGCTGTGGGGTGAACACCTGCCTTGGGCCGCGAGCGTGGATGCAATTGTTCCAAGGCTTCAGCGAATGCCAGGCGAGGATCTCGCAACACCGCAAAGGCCAGCCCTCTTTGTTCAGCAATGACACGTAGATCATCCTGAGGTGGAATCAATACGGCCCCAACCTTGCTGTGGCTTAGCTGAGTGGTTAGTGCATTGCCCTGTTCCAGAAAACTGAGCTGATTGGCCTTTGCTTGATCGAGAGATGCGCCGCTAAGCAGTTCAGGATCTTCAGCTAGCTGGTGGTCCTGCAGCCCAGCGCTTCCTTGTTGGAGGGAGGCGATCAACTGGCTGAAGCGCATGTCAAATCACTTTTCGGCGGATCGTAGGCGTGATGTGTTGGTGATGTTCAATCAAGTCACGCGTTGCGGAGAACCAACACGTCCCTATGCACCACGACCGGTGAACGATTCGTGCTCATTTGGGTCTCAATGGCCTCGCGCAGTTCTTTGCTACTCAAGGAACACAGGCCTCGAGCGAGCTCGTTACCTTCGGGATTAATTAGTCTTACCGGCTGGTTGGCTTCAAAGTTTCCTTCCACCTCTTTAACCCCCACCAAGAGCAGGGAGGCGCCACGATGTTGAAGGGCATCGCAGGCGCCTTCATCCAGCTGAAGGGTCCCTAAGGGCTTCAGGGCATGGGCCAGCCAGATCTTGCGATTGCCGAGAGGTTGAGGGTGAGGATGAAACACCGTGCCGCTCCGTCTTCCTTGCAGCAACCCATCAAGCACTTGAGGATCGCGGCCATCAGCAAGAAGAACGGTGATGCCACTTGCGGTAGCGATGCGAGCTGCCGCAAGTTTTGTAGTCATGCCCCCAGTGCCCCAGGCACCTCCCTCCCCTGCCGCGACTTCCAGGGCAGTCAGTTCATGGGGATGGTAAACATCTGAGATCGGTTCGGCAGAGGCATTAATGCGGGGGTCTGAGGAATAAAGGCGATCCACGTCGGTGAGCATGATGAGCTGATCAGCCTCCACTGCGGTTGCAACAAGAGCTGAAAGGGTGTCGTTGTCGCCGTATCGCAATTCTTCCGGAGAGAGGGCGTCGTTCTCATTCACCACCGGCAGAACGCCCCAGTCGAGCAATTGCTTCAAGGTGCTAGAAGCATTGCGGTATCGCTGCCTCGAGCCAAGATCTGAGCGGGTGAGCAATACCTGAGCCACGGTGTGACCCCTTCGGCTCATGGCAGCCTCATAGAGAGCCATGAGTTGTCCTTGACCGATCGCCGCCGTCCCTTGGAGAGCCACCACATCGACCGGTCGTTGGCTTAGCCCTAGACGATTACAACCAAGACCTACGGCGCCACTTGTTACGAGGACAACATGATCCCCCCGCTTGAGGCTTGCTGAAAGGCAGGCGCTGTAGCTCTCAATCACTTCGGCGGTGGATTGCTTCTCATTGCCTCTCAGCAGGCTGGTTCCCACCTTCACCACCCACAGACTCATGTCTGTGGGGCCCCTAGCCATGCGGCAAGTTTTTGTTCAAGACGCTGAACTCTGTTGTTTTTGCAGGGGTAGCCATCGGCGCGTAGTGGTCGAACTAGAACGGTATAGAGATCAAGACGGTTTCCGGCTAGCACGTCAGTGAAGATTCGATCTCCCACAATGGCAATCTCTGTAGGTTTGCACTGGATCTGATTGAGTACCTTTTGCAGTCGGGCTCTGCGAGGTTTCGCTGCACTGCAGGTGAAGGTGAGATCTAGTTGCTCAGCTACCGAACCGATACGTTTTCGAGAGGGATTGTTGCTGAAGAGGTGAAGTAATAAATGGCGTTGGGCTTCCTTAACCCAGCTTGTAACGGATAGCGGTAATTCAATCTCACGCCCGGGCAGCAAGGTGCGATCAACGTCAAGGATCAGGGCCTGCAGGCCCTGATCCAGCAAGTGCTGGATCGGCAGATGGGGGAGGGTCAGGCCGGGTGCCCAGTTTGGCTGAAGCCAGTGTTGGCTCATCTGATCTACAGCTCCCTATCTTCGAGCTCGACTTCAATACGTGGCTGAACTTGATCGAATTCCTCTCCTTCGACAAGCTTTGCTTGACCGTCGGTCATGCGAGCCACAACGAAGAAGGGATCCAGAGGGATATAAAGGCCATACTCCTGCTCTTGAACCATAAAACTAACGAGTAATTCATATGTCTCGGAGTCGTCATCGGTTTCCTCATCTTCCAATTCTTCTGGATCGGGTTCATCTAGTTCACCGTTCACAGTGAGTGTTACAGCTGAACGAACAAGAGTGAGGTCGTGTTCTTGCAGCACGACATCGGCCACTGAAAGGATTGGTTCACTGCTGGCAATCGTTTCGATCAGTTCGGGATCGTTGCCTTCGCTGAGGCGGAAGAGGGAGACGGGGGTGTCGACCGGTGTGAGTAGGGCGTAATCCTTGTCATCAAGGGGAATGAGTTGCTCGAGAAAACAGAGCAGATCCCGCCCTTCATCATCTCTTACTAAGACCGTTGGCACCTCGCCATTGATGTTTGGACCCGGGGCAGTCATTGGAGCTGAGGTTGATTTGCTCAGGATCCACTATCGCTGTTCACCTGACTCACTGGATGGGCCGCCACGTGGACCGGTTTCAGTTCGGGACCTTCTCGCAACCACTGCTCGAGCAGAAGTGCTGCCGCAGCGCTATCAAGCTGGCCACTTCGATCGCCTTGCAAGTTGTAGCGTTCAGCAGCAGCCCAACTACTGCTGTGTTCATTAACCAAAGCGAGAGGCAGCTTGAGAGCTCTCGCCAAGCGTTGTCCATAACGCTCATAGTGTCGTGCTTGATCTGTGGGCAGACCTTTGGCATCGAGCGGCAAACCCACGACCAAGCCTTCTACTTTGCGACTAGTGCAGTGCCACTGCAACACTTTTAGGTCTCGTTCGAAGCTTTTTCTCTGCAGAGGTGGTAGAGGACTCACCGTGATGCCAAGTGGATCGCATCCTGCTAGGCCGATGCGTCTTTTCCCCAAATCCAGACTAAGCATGGATTTGGGACTGGGTTTTGTTGCCGTCATTAACGTCGGCCCAGGATTGGAGTAGGCAGAGGTGGTTGCTGGGGTTGCAGTCGCCCCAGCATCGATTGCAGTGGTCGAGCTCCAAGAAGCAACTTGTTACTTACCTGGCGACGCCAAAGACTGCGACCAAGCAGCAACTCTTCTCCCGCACGCTTCCATCTAAGTTGTTCGAGAAGAGTATTGAGAGGCTCGTCTTCGCTGGTGGTGATCAGTCGGAATGTTTTGGACATGCTCGTAAGGTCAGCTAAAACTTTTGGCAGAGCTTGTGACAGTCGAGGGTCCCAGCCGACATCGCGCATCAGTTCAAGCACTGTTTCTGAGTTTGTTCCAGGATGGCTAACCAGACCTGCAATGGCCGTACTCGTTGCGCCGCCCTGGGCAAGCAGCACGCCACTGCCCGTTTGGTTTTGGTCAAGTAGGTCGATCCATTGTCGATCGACGATCTGGCGGAGATGGCCAGAGCCTCCGGCTTTTTCCAGTGGCCAAAGCAAGGAGGCTGTTCGACGGCTCAGCTGTTGCCAGCTGAGCTCAGCAGGCCAAGTTGGTATCGACTGGGCCATCAGTGAGGGTGATGTCCAACACTGGAAGAGCTTGAGAGGTTGAAAACCGAGCACTCTGGCTAGTGCCAGCTGATCGGTGTCATTGGCGGGGCAGCGCAAGATCCAGCTCTGTGCACGCTTACTGCCTTGCTGGATGGCATTTGTTAAAAGGTCTTGGCTCACGCTTTGGTTGCTGCATTGCCGCGGCGACGTTATGAGCTCCGGTGAGGTCACTGACCAGCACGTGCCACGTCGGTTGTAGGGCCTAATCACAACAAAGCCGACCAGATTTTTCTGCTCAAGAGCAACTAGGCAACTTGGCTGCCTAGTTGGCAACAAGCTTGGAAGTTGTTGTTCAGCTCTTGCCAGCCAACCGCGCCAAAGCATGGTCTCTAGCCAGTGCATCCGACCAGCGTGTTCGCTGGCATTCAGCATGGGGAAGTGGCTCGCTCTGAGGGACATCACCTGAAGGGGGCTGCTGGATGCCTCGATCACGCCTCGACCAATGCCTTCATTTGAATCTTATCCAGCTTGACCATGTCTTCCATTGTGCTCAATTGGGTCGGACCAAGACCAGAGGCGTGCGTTCATTGGCATTACCGGCTGGGTTCGGACGCAGAGCTTTCTTGAGAAGGGTTTCATCGCAACCATCACTAGAGGCCAGAACCTTCACCCGGCCGAGATCATTGACATCAACGATGGCAACGCCAACTCCCAACTCAGCGGCTGCTTGTCTGCAGAGCTTTGTTGGCGCGAGGGGCCCAAGCACGATCGTTTGATCGTATGGAGGAGTGGTTCCTGTGATGTCATCAATTAGACGTGCCTGTTCGCCAGCAAGTCGATAGAAGCCTCCTTTGATACCTAGCGTTTTCAGAATTAGGCCAACGATCCATGCCAGTAGCACTCTGGTTGGCCCTACCAGATTAATTAAGCTCTGTAGCCCACAAGCAGTAGCAAGACTGCTTGTGGGATGAAAGGCTCGGCAAAGGAACCGGGCGAGCCATCCAGGGTTGACTGTGCTCGGGTGGTGATAGCGCCCTTGCATAATCGCCACCGGGGTTTCCCCGATCGTGAGGACATCTCCGGGGCGTAGATGCGGCTTGGCGTAGTCACGCAAGATCTCAACAGTGTTATCGAGGGTGCCAAGCAAATGGGTTTTCAGAGGTAACACCTCACAGCAATCGCCAGCTTGGAAGCTGACTTCAGAGGGTTGGAGAGGTTCTGGCTGATGGAGTGGCACCAGGACACCCTGACGACGCTTCAGCCGACCAAAGGGGCCGTAGTTCACCCAGTTGACATCTACCCAAATGCTGTCAGCACTAGTTTTCAAATCGCTGCTTTTGCTGTTCTGCAGGCGCAGGTTCACCTGCACCCTCGTGCTTTTGTGGCCTTTGACAATGTAGGCCGCCCAGTAACCATCATCGCGAGCCTTTTCATCTGGATGATGTGGGGTGATCTTTGTGCTCAACTTGACTTCACTTAGATCGGCTTTGCCAAGCAGAACAGGGTTAATTTGCAACTCAGGCACCATCACTTCCATGCGCGGATGGGGGTTGCTGATCTCCAGCCAGATTTCTACATCAAGATCAGAGTTGCTTTGCTTGACGTTGAAGTCGAGCGCCTTGAGGCTCAGAGGGGAGGCGGGCCTCAGGCGATGCCTCAGTTCGAGCCAAAACACACCAAGACCAAGCAGTAGGAGCAGCTCAAGCAGGCAAGTCATTGGAGCAGCCGGCTTACTAGACCGGGGGACCTGGCGCGCAGCGTAAAGGGTGGTTGATGCTGATAGCAGTACTTTAGCGCCTTATTCTTTCACCATGAAGCTGTTGTACTCATTGAAGCTGTCGATTTTAAGTGAATCAATTGGTTTACTTAGGCCTGTAGCAGTACTGATTGCATCATTGATTTCATCGAGTGAAACTTGGCCTTCTTGATCGAGTAGCACCTCACCTTGACCATCGATCACCACCACTTGAGGGATGCGTCCATGCCAGTAATAAGACTCTTCTTGGGGATCGTTGCTTGTTCGTCCTTGAAACTCGTCTGTGGTCAATGGGATCAGATCAATGGAATCTCTCCATATCAAGTTAATTGTTGAAACCACAGGAGAGAAAGCCTTGCTGACGGCGCTGTCATCGAGATAAAACACGATCACACTTGTGCGCTTCTCTCTAAGGGCTTCGGGAAGATTTGTTCCTTGCCCGTAACCCAATGAACCATCACCCGCATAGATCGGAAAGATGTTGCCGTCGTAGGCATCGTCATCTCGGATGGCTTGGACTGGGGGCACCATCAGAAGAATGGCCAGACCCAAGCTCAGGAGTGCTTTGAGCAGATGGGTCATGGGCAGTACACGGAGATGTTTAATGCTCATTTTGGCGCTTGATTGCCTCGAAAGTGTGGGAATTAGCCACCTCTCAGGCTGCGTCCCATTCCCTGCGCGATTCCTCGTCCAACCAGACCAATAGCACGGCCTAATACCTGCGTAAGCACGACCACCATGAGATCACCGATGCGTTTGATCAGGGATTGCATTGAGGGTGCCAGAGCATCGCGGGCTTCGAGCAATAGAGCAACTTGCTGCTGCCACCAACCAAGCTGGCTGAGTTCTTCATCACGAGGTTCGGTGAGCAGTAATGGCTCGATAATGCCGTCTCGCAACCTGTAGAGGAGTCGTTTACTTTCGTAGAGCTGGATTGGTCTTTG
The DNA here is from genome assembly GCF_047304785.1 of Prochlorococcus sp. MIT 1327. NCBI lineage: Bacteria > Bacillati > Cyanobacteriota > Cyanophyceae > Synechococcales > Prochlorococcaceae > Prochlorococcus > Prochlorococcus sp. MIT 1327. The sequence goes on along the minus strand of NZ_CP138972.1, from coordinate 1,314,796 downwards.
AATCCAGTTTTGCCAACGGGCCTGACTATTGAGTTGATTACGCAATCGCTCGAGTTCTCGTGTGGAGATCAAGTGCTGGTTCAGTAGGAATCGGCGTAGTTCGGGCCACTCCCCACAGGTTCCGAGAACTTCGGCACTGATTATTTCAGCGGTTCGTACGAGCCAGTTACCCACCAACATTTCGAGTTGCAGTAAGGCTCGAGGGGAATCTGCCGGCAGCAGCTGCCCCTCAACAAGCACGGGTCTGTCGAGCAGCAATGGAGCCAGCATTCTCTGGGGGTCTGGAAGTTCTTGATCAATTCCCTTGAGATCGGCAGTGGCAAGCAATTGATCTGCCACTTGTTTGAGTTCACCACCTCGAGGAAGTCTGACGTAATTACCTGCCATAGATCGCAGGGCTTGTTCACGTAGTTCAGATTCGAGCGTCAGCCAGGAGTCATTGAGTGGGGTCTCGGTACTGTTGGGTTGACGCAGCTTTTTCAGCACATGATCCAATTGGTTCAAAAGGGCAAGGAGTAGGTCACGACGTCGCTCAGGATTGAGGCTTTCAATCGCTAGCAGGCTGCCTGTTGAATTTCTGAGTCCTTTTTCTACGGAATCGCTAAGCCGCTGACGGATCGCTCCCCATACCGCCACTGCGTTCCGTTCACTGAGGCAGATAACCGTTCCGGCAGCTTCTGCTGAGATCTGTCTTGAAGCATCGAAATCGAAATTGATGCGTGCCTTTTGGGATGGCCGATTTTGGGGGAAAGGGTTGCGTAGACCCACTTGCAGCGGGCCCCAAATCCATAACAAAAAATCTCTTGCACTACGGAGTTCCCGCTGGCGCCCTTCCATCAAAAGACGAAACAGTTCATTTTTGGGCGGTGGGTTGAGGAATGCTTCGATCAACCTCAGATCGTTGTCGATCTGCTGGAGACCACTCACCAACAGCCACTGACCAAGCCCCATCGTTGCTTGGGGAATGCTGTCTTGGGAGACGGGGGCAGCATTGAGTCTCACAACTCTGCCACCGCCACAAAGAGTGGTGATGGCAGCCTGCAATGTGGCCAGATCGGGGTCTTGAAGTAGGCCTGGACAATCGAGGCTCAACAACTCGTTTGCATTGAAACGAAGCTGGGCCGGAAGGATCAGCATTACTGGCGCAGGTTGCCAATGCTCCTGAAGTCTTTTGAGTTCCAGTTGCAATGTGCTGAGAGTTTCGAGACTCTCAACCGACAAGATCACTAGGACTGGATGACGGCTCAGCTGGTCCGTCCGCAGAATGACATCCAGGTTTGGGTTTGCACTGCTGAGCTGCAACGCTAAGGATTCACCGAGCAGATCGGGAGCCAGCAACAGGATCTGAGTGGATGTGCTGTCCGCCAAATTCACCACGGCACAAGGCTTATGCCATCAAGGTAACGAGCGTTAGGCAAATCCTCCAGTCCGTTGAGATCTTGATGTTTTTAGTCGTGGTTATTACATGCTGGCCGACCGCTGAGTTGAAGGGTGTAGGAGTGAATGCAGTAACCAGTTTTGGCCTCGATTTGATCGAGCAAATCCTCAGGGAGTTCTATATCAAGGTCTGTGATGTTGCCGGTCTCTATGCAAGTGAGGTGGCTATGAGGATCGCTTCGGTAGCTGTATAGGCGACCATTGGCTCGATCGAGACATTCGATCAGTCCTGCTGATTGAAGTGCCTCCAGGTTCTGATAGACGGATGTGTGACCAATGGACCGTCCACAGGTGTTGAGCTTTTGAAAGATATCGCGAGCACTGAGATGAGTGGCTTCGCTCCAGAGGAGATCCAGCACCATGCGCCGCTGACGGCTTAGTCGCATCCCAAGCCGCCGGCAGCGTTCGAAGGCTCCCTGCACTCCATCTTCATCCTGCTCAGCACTTGAGCCGCTGATCTTGGGAGCGGTGTGCATCACAACTGAAGTGATAATGAATTCAATTTACGGCTCCAGCAAGGTCAATTCATAGTCCAAGGTCCTCATGCCATCAGTGGTTTGCTAGTTGGTGGGTCCTGCAGTCGGCCATCGCCAATGGCTCGGATTGCTTCTTTTAGATCCACCTTGCCGTCGTAGAGAGCTCTTCCAACAATCACCCCACTCACTCCATAGGGTTCAAGAGCCAGCAGACTAAGTAGATCGGCCATGCAACCCACGCCTCCGGAGGCGATTACTGGAACGCTGCTGGCGTTTGCCATTGCACGTAGTGACTCTAGGTTCGGCCCTTCAAGGGTTCCATCAGTTGCAATGTCTGTGCTGATGATTGCGGCGATACCGGCAGCATTGAAATCGGAGGCTAAGTCTGTTGCATTCACCTCGCTTTGGCTAATCCATCCTCGCGTTGCCACCTTGCCGTTTTTGGCATCGATGCCGACGATAATCCGACCGGGATTCCTTTGGGCAAGCTGTTTCACTAGCTGGGGTTGCTCTATTGCCACGGTGCCAAGGATGACTTGTTCAAGGCCGTAGGCGAGGAGTTCTTCGGCTCGTTCGAGAGTGCGCACACCACCCCCGAGCTGGACAGGAATATTGAGGGCAGAGGTAATAGCTCGCACACAGGAATCGTTGACCGGCTCACCAGATTTGGCGCCATCGAGATCCACCAGGTGTAGGCGAGTTGCCCCCTGCTTCTGCCAGCTAAGGGCTTGATCAACGGGGTCCTCGTTGAAGCGAGTCACCTTCTCGTAGTCCCCCTGGTGAAGTCGCACGCACACGCTGTCCAGTAGGTCGATGGCTGGGATGATCTCCATGATTGGCAAAGAACGCTGCCTTAGACCTCCATCCTGCAGGGCGAAGGGCCTTCAGTTGCTGATCAAACGCGCTTCAATATGCGCGTTTGATGATTCAGCTGTTTTGAAGATTCTGATCATGGGGGGAACCCGATTTGTCGGCAAGCCTCTGGTTACTCGACTTCAGGCCCAAGGCCATGCGCTCACGTTGTTCACTCGAGGCCGCCATTCTTTACCAGATTGTGTGGAACATCTCAGTGGTGATCGAACCACTCCTGAGGGGCTGAGTCGTCTTCAAGGCCGAAGCTTCGATGTCATCGTCGACAGCTCAGGGCGCAAGCTTGAAGACAGTCAAAGGGTGGTGGCCTGTACAGGAGAGCCAAAGCATCGTTTCCTCTATGTCAGTTCCGCTGGCGTCTATGCAGATTCCGAAGAGTGGCCACTGAATGAGGAGAGTGCAACCGACCCGAACAGTCGTCATGCCGGCAAGGCTCAGACCGAATCATGGCTGCTTCAGCAAGGAATTCCCTTTACCAGTTTCCGACCTACTTATATCTATGGTCCTGGTAATTACAACCCAATTGAACGTTGGTTTTTCGATCGTATCGTCCATAATCGACCGGTTCCTTTGCCACGAGATGGCACCACCATCACCCAATTGGGGCATGTTGTTGATCTGGCTGATGCCATGGTTCGTTCCCTTGAGGTGGAGACAGCAACGAATCGCATTTACAACTGTTCCAGCAAGCGTGGTATCACCTTCAGGGGCTTGATTGCAGCGGCAGCAAGGGCTTGTGGCAAAGATCCAAATGCCGTTGAGCTTCGTTCTTTTGATCCTTCAGGCCTGAATCCCAAAGCTCGTAAGGCCTTCCCGCTAAGGCTGAGTCATTTCCTTACCGATATCACCAGGGTGGAGCGGGAATTGGCCTGGCAGCCACGCTTTGACCTTGAGACTGGCCTCGAAGATAGCTACTGCAACGACTACTCCTTGAAGCCAACGGCTGAACCAGATTTCAGTGCCGATCAATCCTTGATCGGGGTTTGATGTATGCCACCGCAGAGCTAAACGCCAGGATCAGAGATGGCCAGAACAACCACCAGCCCAGGTGCTGCATATTTAGGCAAAAGTTGTGGCTTCCCCAACTAGGCGGCCACAACAACAGCAGCATGCTTAGGAATTGAAGGATCGTCTTTGCTTTACCTCCCCAAGAAGCAGGAGCACCAGATGAGGCTTGAGCACGCCAACCGGAAATCAGTAGTTCCCTGGCCAGCAATAACCAGATCGACCAAACAGGCAAGGCCTCGTTGCTGGCCAGCCAGATCATTGGTGCTGCTAGAAGAAGCTTGTCAGCAAGCGGGTCCAGGCGAGCGCCCCAGCTACTACCACCACCAGCTCTGCGGGCCAGCCAGCCATCGGCGGAGTCGCTAAGCCCTGCCAGCAACAACAACACCCATGCCAGAGCAGGGTGACCCAATTGAAGCAACAACACCAGGGGGAGACCTGCGACAGACCTCCCCACGGTTAGAGCATTTGCCGATCTTCTCAGTGTTGATGGTGAACCGAAGCGGGATGGTGCACTCACAGGCTCAGAATGAATGAACTTGCATGTGATTCATGGTGCTCCAGCAGACGGTGAAGGATGTAATGTCAACGCCGGTTCTCAGTGTCGTGCCAGCCACATCTCTGCAGGAGGCTGTTCAACTACTGAGTGATAACCACATCAGTGGCCTGCCAGTCGTCAACGACGATGGCACGCTTGTGGGGGAACTCACTGAGCAAGATCTGATGGTGCGCGAGAGCGGCGTTGATGCTGGTCCGTATGTGTTACTGCTCGACAGTGTTATCTACTTGCGCAACCCCCTTAACTGGGATAAGCAAGTTCACCAAGTGCTTGGTACCAGCGTCAACGACTTGATGCGCAGCGACACCCATACCTGCAATGAAGCACTGCCATTACCAAGGGCCGCCGCCATGCTTCATGACCGCAGTACGCAGCGCTTATTTGTAATCAACGATCAGCGCAAACTTGTTGGGGTGATTACCCGGGGTGATGTTGTTCGAGCTTTGTCAATGCAGGGTGACTAGTGCCTATCGAAGCTCGCGAATATGCAATAGCCAATCTTGAGGCGTAGGGAATTGAACACGATTCAAATTGGCAAGTCCTTATAGGTAGGAGCCTGCCATGAAAACGATTGATTGAACTGTTAATTGATCAGTCCTACCTCTGATGCAGACAGCGGTGGTGGAGGTAATAGCGGTAGTGGTGGAGTTCCGATCAGTGGGGGAGGCTCGATTTCGGCTGGATTGTCATGGATCGGGTCTCTTCGTTGATGGATCTCCTGGGCTGGAGGCAGGGCCTCGCCTTCCCGAAGCAACAAAGGTGGTGGCAGATCAGGTGGAAGCAGGGGGGTGCCCCATTCCAGATCCGTTCTCAAGGGATCGTTATCTTGAAGATTCGAAGGTGAATCGAACTTTTCGGGCGTTTCGAGCAATACCAGTGGATCTGCCGTAATCGGCGGTTCCCGTAAAGGAGCTCGATCACTATTACGAGCCAGAAAAGTGCTTTGGCTATCGCTGGGAATGGTAGTGCCGGGCTTGGGCGCCCAGACCATCCTGGCGATGGGCTCCACACCTTGCTCGATCAATCGATTCAATCCAGCTAGGGCCCTGTCGAACAGTCTTCCGCCCGGCCATTGTTGGCAATTAACTCCATTGCAGTCTTGCGCCCCATCAATCCTGGGGCTGAGAGAGGCTGCCAAGGTGCCCTGAAGTTGGAAGCGCCGTTCACTGAGCCTCAGGAGATAGGGAACATGCACAAAGCTTGTGACACCACCGCTGATCCAATTGGCGTCATCCTCCGTAAAGCCCTTGACGCCTGGAATGATCAAACGACTCTTGGAGGCATGGTCTGGCATGTAAGCCGCCACAAGGCCACGGCTGCGGGCTAAATCCTTGCTCTGTTCAAGGGTTAACCCATCTCTGCTCATTAATACCTCTATACGCCCGTCTTGTCGCAGGCCCATGATCATCCTGATGCGAGGAAGGTAGTAGCGGATCCGCTGGCCCATGCTGATGCTGTATGCGCCCTTGTAGCGAGGAGGAGGCGCTTCCAGATCGTTGTAAATGCTATGTAGTCCACCGATAAAGGTGTCGTAGGTGGAGGCACGATTGACTGTTAGTTCTCCGTAACCGAAGTCAACTCTGCCGTTGTAGCGAATGCCTATGTAGGCGCGTTGGATGGAGGCAGCGCGGTTACGACTTCTCCAGACGCGTTGACCCAACTTGAGATCTCCAAGGGGAACTGTGATCTCTTGGCCACCAATGTCGACATGCCGCTCATACATCGGACCAGAGACAAATGCCAGTGAAGAGGAGTCCTGGAAAGCGTCCTGTTCTCTATCCCAGCCTTCAAGAAGGCCGAACTTCACTTTACGTGGATCAAAATCGAGTGCGTACACATCATCGTTTGGTCGATAGCGAAAGGGAGCATTCACTTGTCTCTTAATGCTCTCTGGGACGACTTGACTTGGGTTAAAGCGTTCGGGTGCTTTCGGAGCCAGAGCCACAAGACCAGCAAAAACAGTGAGCGGCAACCCAATCACAAGTAAGCGTTTGTATAGCTGAGATCTCCTACGCTGAGGCCGCCGTCGCCGCCTTGGCGGAGAGGCTGTGCGACCAGCACGTCTAAGTGGGGCTGCCTTTGCTTTGGTTGTAGCTGTTTTCGTTCGGGGCAAGTAAAAAAATGGCTACCTTCACCATCAGCAAATTCAGCTAAAGCTCACTGCATCAATGGCTTCCCGTCAACTCCCTAGATGAAAGAAGTCGTTAGTGAATGGCTTCTTACTCAAAAATGAAACAGGCAAAAACGTTCGAGCTTCAAACCTTCTCTACCAGAATTTATTACCTTCTCATGATTCCAAAAGGGCTTTCTGGACTGAATTTTGATCCCTTTCAAGCCTTTTCATAGTCAATGCTTGTTAGCCGTATTTTTGCTGCATCCGTTTTCTATTCCTAGCAACATCAATATTGCTTAGGGAAGAATTTGGCTTGGCTGGCTTTGTCATGCCATCGAAACGCGATCAATCTGTTTGACCTAGTTACGCCGTCTGATGCTGTCTTATTCAAAGGTTGTGGTTGCGTGAGGAAACCATCTGCAAAACTTGCAAGCACTTAAGGCTTACAAAAGGAAATAGCAAACCGCTCATCAGGGCTGTTGATCGCAATCTAAGATGAGCTTTGAATTCGTAGCTTCTAGATGACTCTTTTTCTGATTAGTGCCCTGGTTGGATCCGTTCTGGCAATGATTTTGATCGTTCGTCGCCTTGAACAGAAATAAGCTGTTGCTTGTCTCTCCTATGAAGTTCTTGCTCAGACTGGTCTTACAACCTTTCTTGTCGTAGTGGTGTGGATAAGAATCGTACGCATTCCTATGGCAGCCTTAGGTGAGATGGGCTTTTCAGTTCGTGTATAGGCGATTGATGGGCGGCATGAATTTAAAGAGACGGCTCTCCGTTGCTGCCTTGATTGTCATGGCGACTCCGTCTCCCCTTCAGGCAATGGCTTTGAAGGTTGGAGTGAGTGGTTCGCCACCATTTGTGGACAAGAAAGCTGGTGTATATGAGGGAATTAGTGTTGAAGTTTGGCGACAAATTGCTAATGCAGAGAAGCTTGAATACTTTCTCATTCCATATCCCAACATAGATTCGAACATCAAGGCGGTGGCTGATGGAAAGATTGATTTAGCCATCGGGCCTATCAGCATTACGCCAGATCGAGTAGCAAGAAATGGGATTGAATTCACGCAACCTTATTTCTATGCAGAGGAGGGTGTTTTAGTACCATCACAGCCACCCGGACTGTGGGAAAGGATCAAGCCTCTCTTCGGTGTCGCTGCTTTGTCTTCTATCACTTTCTTGCTCTTTACACTTTTCTGTGTAGGCAATCTGATTTGGCTTGCAGAGCGAAAACGCAACCCTGAACATTTTCCACCTCAATATATAAAGGGTCTAGGGAATGGGATTTGGTTTGCCTTGGTTACACTCACAACCGTAGGTTACGGAGACCGTGCACCTTTAACGAAAGCAGGAAGGTCTATAGCAGGGGTCTGGATGTTAATTTCGCTAGTATCAGTGTCGACAATTACTGCAGGATTAGCTTCGGCATTTACCGTCTCGCTATCTCAGACGCAATTGCCTGGGGTCATGAAACCATCGGATTTGGCTGGTGAATTAATTGGTGTAGTTACTGGCACCACAAGTGTATCTTTAGCCAAATCATATGGTGCACGGCCGTTTCCAGTACCAACCCTTAAGGAAGCCATTCATCTAATCAAGAGAAATAAAGTCTCAGGAGTGATCTCAGACACACCTATCTTGAGTTATTATATGAAAAACAATCCAGACAAATCTCTAACATTAGCACCTTTTAGGCTTTCCCTTCAGACCTATGGATTTGTCGTGCCTAGTGATAGTCAATTGGAACGTTTGATTAATATTGAACTCCTTCGTCTTGAACGAAGTCATCAAGTTAAAGCGATAAGCGACAGGCTTTTGAAATAATTCCTCTGATCTAATACTCACAAACATTTAGTTTTGCAGCTGACACCTCAGCACTGCTAGCGCTTCATCGGGTAGTCCCAAAAATTGATCCAGCCATGCGGCTCCACTGAGTGGCACGATGGCGACGCCCACAAGCACGGCATTGCCATCCGCATCAAGTGCCTGTCCTTGTACATGATGGCGCTGACTCTCAACCTTTCCACTGCTGAGGCATGTGTTCACAGTCAGATCAGGAGCAGTGAGCCAACTGCCAACTGTGAAACAGAATTGCGCTTTAAACTGAAGTGATAGTTCACCACTATCGGGCGCGAAAGACCCTTCAAGCTTTTGGGTTGTAATGCTGATGTTCAAACCAGGAGGCATTGGCAAGCCAAGTATCTGTGTTGTGCGCCAGCTGAGAGCAGGAATGATCAGGTTTTTTGGATCAAAGCGAAGACTTCTCAGCCCATCTTGATTTAAAGGCCCTAGCAGGCCGTCTCCACCTCCACCTCTAGCGTCATAACTAAAAGCTGGATAAGCACCGATGGCTAGACGACATCCTTTCTGACTGGTCAGATGCATTACGGAGGACAAAATAACAACTTGGCAGATCCCCACGTTGACAGAGGCTAAGAGCATGTGTATTCAGATCAACTTATAAAATTAATAAGCGCTGCCTACATTGACTCTCCATAGATACAGTATTTAATTAGAACCATTTTACACTGGATAACTAAGTCGATCAACGATCGACTTAAAAGATTCGAAACAAATCATTGCCGCAGAAGCTACAAAGATACTTTTGTCTCAATATTATTTTCATAGAGATTGAGACTATAAACATCCAGTAAACCGCCCCTCCAACTCATCAATGCAGCAAAGACGAACCAATAACACTATTTAGTCAACCTTCTAATACTGCACTTACGTCAGCATCTAAACAGTCAAGATCCTCGCTATTTAGTAGAACTGGTCGTCACCCGTCTAACTGACGATGACGACGCAGTCCATCTTCAATCAAGAACGAGGCAAGGCTGCTACAGCTACGGCTTTCTGCAAGGGCATGCTGCTTGAGCCGATTCATCAAACCCGCCGGCAGGGTCACATTGAGGCGTTCCGACTGAGCAGAATCGGCCACCATTGCTGCACTTGGAGCCTCTTGAGAGAATCGTTGGCGCTCTTGCAGATCGGCCATTGGGTTCTGCAGTGACGACACTTTGACGTCTTAGCTTGGCATCAATAGTTCAGCAATAACTTGCCATTCATGCCCACAAGCTCTCTATGGCAATCTTCGAGTCGTCTATCGATCAGCTCTGAGGACCGGTATTTACTGTTGACTTCTTAATCTCTGCTTTCTCGAAGGAGAACTCCATGCGATCGCTGCCATTGAAGCTTGCTCCAGGCAGCGACCTACTGATAAGCCTTCAGAAAATAGCTCAGGAACAGAACAGCTCAGGTTTTGTTCTTGGTGTGGTTGGCAATCTTTCGCGTGCAGCATTTCAGTGTCCTGGTCAGTCAGGGCCTACTGTCCTCGAGGGAAACTTGGAGATCATCACTCTGAATGGCACAGTTTCTCCCAATAGTGTGCATCTGCATCTAAGCCTCTCTGATAGTGCCTGTCAGGTATGGGGTGGCCATCTTGAACCAGGAACCCTTGTGCTCAAGGGTGCTGATCTGTTGGTGGGTTTATTGGATCAGTCTCTCCCACAAGAGCCTTCTGATCCTTCTCAGACACCAAGGGTGGAAATTGCTGTTCTGCCTGGTTGCCCTTGGTCGACCAGAGCTCTGCGGATGCTTGGTTCTCTTTCCATTCCGCACACCGTTAAGAGCATCGACAATGATGCCTCTTTCAAGGCGTTCAATCAGCGTAGTGAGCTCAATACTTTCCCTCAGGTGTTCATCGATGGTGAGTTGATTGGCGGTTACGATGAACTATCGAAAATGCATGCTTCTGGCCAACTAGAGACACTGCGATGAGTAGTGATCAAGGCAAAGCAACTACAGCAAGCTTTTGGGATGAAAAACCCTGGTGGTGTCAACCCTGGAGCATTCTGCTCACAGGTGTTGCTTTTGTCGCTGTCAGCTGGTGGTGGCCCAATCTGCTTTGGTTTACTGTTCTGATCGCTATAGGCGTGATCGGATGGTGGGGCTTGTTTCTCGTGCTAGCCCCAGCGATCTATCGCCAGCAGATTCAGCAGCAACTTTCGGAACAGGATTAAATCTCATCCTGATGGATCTCAATCTTTAAAGATCACGCCCCATCATTGGATCAATCTCAAAAAGCTTGGTCCTGAAAAACATCTCGTTAATTGCTCCGTTATGGCCTCGCTGCTAAAGATCCGGCCGCTGCAACACAATGACATCGCTATGGTTACGCAATGGGCCAGGGCAGAGGGTTTTGCTCCTGGTGTTGGTGATGTAAGTATTTATCGTCATACCGACCGTCAGGGATTATGGGTGGGTTGGCTTGGCAATCAGCCTGTCGGTTGCATTGCTGGAGTTCGCTACAACGCCGCCTATGGCTTCATTGGATTGTTCCTTGTCATTCCGGAGCATCGAGGTCATGGGTATGGAGTTGAGCTATGGGAACATGCTCTCGAGCATCTCGTTGATCTTCCTTGCGTTGGTTTAGAGGCTGCGTACGATCGAATTGACGACTATGCCGGATGGGGTTTTGCAATTTCATCGCCGACAACTCGCTGGCAAAGGATTTGTGATGGCAACCTGATTGACGACGATGACTATTCCAATGGCGAAGGGTTGCAACTGCTTGAGGGTGATTCGATTCCCGCGATGGCTGTGCAGTCTTATGACGCCATACGTGAACCCAGCCCCCGCCCTCACTTCCTTTCCGATTGGCTTCACCATCCTGCCGGTAATGTGTTGGCCCTGGTAGATGGCAACGATTGTTGCCATGGATTTGGCAGGATCCGGCCTTGTTTATTACGTGATGGCGAAGGCTGGCGGATTGGGCCGCTATTGGCTGATAGTCCGCAACTCGCGGAGCTGTTGTTGAAGCGTTTGATCCAACGCCATCCAGGTGTGGTGATCTTGGACGCACCTGGAGGAAACTCTTCGGCAGAGCCCCTGCTGAAACGACTTGGCTTCAGGGCTGTTTCTCAAACTTTGCGCATGTATCGCGGAGAACAACCATCTATTCCTTTAGACGAGGTTTATGGTTTGGCCTGCTTGGAGTTGGGCTAAAAAAAATCCTTCAATCAAGCTGGTTAATAAACCAGACTTGACTGAAGGATTTGAATCGATTGTTTGACTTTTAACTACCAACCACTGCTGGCTTGGGCTTCAACATAGGCTGCTACATCAGCTATATCTGCTGCACTGAGGACGTCTGCAAAAGAAGGCATGCCGCCTTTACCGTTGGTGACCTGGGCAACAATTGCTTCTTCATGCCCTGAGCCGTAGTTGCTTAAGGTTGCTTCTAGGGCGGCTTTTTGAAGGGTCTTTGCAGGATCTACGATGTTACCGCCACCAGCGTGGCATGCGGCACAGGTAGACGAGAAGACTTGTCCGCCATGGGCCGAGTCAGCAGCCATCACCCAAGAAGGAGCTGCAAAGCATACGGTGATAGCAAGGAGAGCTGAAAGTAGCCTACGCATCAGAAGCAGGTATCAACGCCAACCATTGTTGGTGATCAAATGGGCATTGAGCTCTTTTGGATAGAAGCTGTTATTAATTCAAATATTCACCGAAAGACCAACTCCTTGTTGATCTTTGCAGATCAAGGCTAAGCCTTGCTTGGCTAAGCAAGGGGGCAGGAATCTCCCTTTGATAGTTCAGTTGCTGGGTTTTTGCCTAGAGCAAAGAAAAGGGTTCTACTGGGTAGAACGTTCTTATCTCCCTTAACCACTAACCGATTCATCAAGATCTCCTAGTCAATTGCTGACTTTTTCCCATCAAAGGGCATTTCTTATCTAGTTATGGGTTGATGAAATCCTTCAGGGGCCCCATGTCGTTCTCAAAGAAGGCCCTTTTGCTCCTTTCTGTGGTTGTTCTCGGTGTTGGCATCACGGCTTGCAGCACCTCAGGCACCTCAGGGTCATCCGCACGGCTCAGCGGAGCTGGTGCCACTTTCCCTGCAAAGATCTATACCCGTTGGTTCTCTGAGCTGGCCAAGGCTGGGGGGCCGCAGGTCAACTATCAGGCTGTTGGCTCTGGATCTGGTCGTAAAGCCTTCATTGATCAGACCGTGAGCTTCGCGGCATCGGATGATCCGATGAAGCAAGAAGATATTGACAAGGTTCAGCGTGGCTTGGTGCAAATTCCCATGGTGGGAGGCACCATCGCCTTTGGCTACAACCGAGACTGCGGTCTGAAGTTGACCCAAAAGCAAGCGGTTGAAGTTGCTCTTGGCAGCATCACTGATTGGGATCAGCTCAATTGCCCTGCAGGCAAGATCACTTGGGTGCATCGCTCTGATGGCTCTGGCACCACCAAGGCATTTACCAATTCCATGCAGGCCTTTTCTCAACAATGGACCCTGGGAACCGGGAAATCAGTGGAATGGCCAACAGGGGTAGGCGCTAAAGGGAATTCAGGTGTTGCTGGTGTGATTACAAATACACCAGGCGCGATCGGTTACGTGAATCAGTCATTCATCAAAGGCGATGTCAAAGCTGCTGCACTTGAAAATCTCTCTGGCGAATTCCTCAAGCCAAGTGTGAATACAGGAGCTGCTGCCCTCAATGGCATCCAGTTAGACGCCAATCTCGCTGGTACCAATCCAAATCCCACAGCCAAAGGGGCTTATCCGATTGCCACTCTCACCTGGTTGTTGGCATACAAAACTGGTAATGGCAGCAACCTTGATGCTCTTAAAACAACCTTTGACTACATGTTGAGTGATGAGGCTCAGGCGCAAGCTGATGGTTTGGGCTTCGTTCCCCTTCAAGGCAAAATTCTCGACAAAGCTCGTAGTGCCGTTGGCTTGGTCAGCAAGTGATCAAATCACTAGATTCAATTAACTGGTCTTTTCCCAATCATTAGAAGTGGGGGGCTAATCAATTCCTTTAGAAATCTGCCTGTTCCGTTGGCCTATATTTTTTCTCGTTTAGAAGCCAATATGTTGTGATCCAATGCTGATTAATTAGGCTTAACCACTGGTAGGTATCAAGAGCCAGATGCATGGTTACTATGGTTTCTTTTACGTTTTTTCTCCTCAAGAAGTTCGCTTTCAAGTTGTTCAATCAGCTTGGTAACAAGTGCCTGAAACTCAGGTTGGCAGCCTCGAAATGCCGCCTTGTGACGAATGGGTTCGTTACGAGTGCGCAGGTCGGTAAGCATCAGCTGCAAGGCATCAATTTTGGCATTGGTGTTCATGACCAGACACTCCTCATATGACGACACTATGACGCCAGAGCATTGATATTTTTAAGTGCTTGTTGCATTGTGATTAGCTTCAGATCAGGGTTGCTCGTGACCTCAATAATGCGGCCAATTGACGAAGGAGTCTTGAGGGCTTCGATACAGCAACGCGCAACTAATCTTCTTGGAATTCTAGCGTCTTCCTGACAATCGGCCGCTGTATAAAGGATCCCTTCTTTCTCCAGGTTCTCTTCTCGATCGTTCAGGCCACCTGGTCTGATCACAGTCCAATCGAGACCGCTTTGCTCAAGTGCCTGTTCTCCTAGACGTTTCCAAACCAAGATCAGACCAAAAAGGTTGAGTGGATGCAGCCATCGTCCGGCACAGAGCGAACTAACCAGAACAACCCTTTTGACGCCAACCCTTTGGCAACTGGCGATTTGCTGTCTTACTCCTAAGGCATCCACCCGCGCAGGGCCGGTTAGATCTGCAGAGGGTCTGGCTCCTGTTGCGAGCACAAGCGCGTCGCAGCCTTCAAGTGCTTGATCGAGGGCTGTTTCATCTGCCAATGACAAGCGCCGTAGATCGCATTGGCTCAAATTGTCGGGCAAAAGGGAGCTTGGACGAAGCAACAGGCGCACCTGATTCCCTTCCTTTAGGGCTTCCTCGGCAACTCGATAGCCGGTTTTGCCAGAGGCTCCACTGATGGCCAGCTTGATGCCCATGTCGATTTGCTGAAGATTGCACAAGGTCTAGCGAAAATATATATAGAACGCTGTTGTTTGATCAATGCTCTAGCTTTAAAATGCTTGGATTTTTGCCTTGGCAATGTCGATTCATCACTGGTAACGCGGTCTTTCAAGCCTGCTGGAGAACCGTTCTTAGGTCGAAATGTCAGGGAAGATCAGCTTTGATCACACGTTATTGATCTGCACCTCTGCTGATTACTGCGATGTCTTAATGGAGTTGTAGGGGAGTTGCAGCACAATAAAATAGTGAATCATGCAATTGTCATTTCAAAGCATCTTGAGTGAACCAAACCAAACGTAAGCAGATACTGACATTTCGGTTATTGCTCCCTCTCATCATTGTGGGGATTGCTTGGCTGCAGGAAAGTATTGATCAGCTATTTTTTTCGGGGAGTTGGAACCTGCCATTAGGGCCTGGTCTGCCTTGGTGGGGTCTACTTACAGCTCCATTTAGCCATGCAGGTTTTGGCCATCTGATCTCTAACACAATTATGTTTTTGCCTTTGAGCTGGTTGGTGCTAACCAAGGGCTATCGTGATTACATTGCTGTTTTGATCGCTGTTGTTGTGATGGAAATACCTGTTTGGTTATTTTGGCCTAGGGGCAGTCATGGCATGTCGGGCGTTATTTATGGACTGCTTGGTTATCTCCTGCTAATCGGTTTTCTTGAGAGCAGTCTCTGGGCGATTATTCTATCAATAATCTGCCTGATTCTTTTTGGCAATTATTTAACTGCTTTAATCCCTGGAGTTTCTCCAGCTGGAGTCAGCTGGATCGGGCACGCTAGTGGATTTCTTGGAGGTATTTTTGCTGCACTTGCTATTTCAGGGGTACCATCAGAGAATGCAACATCTCGTTATTGATATAGACAGAAAAGATGAAAATATTTACGATACCTTTGCTAACTCAATGCATCTTGCATTCATTATTCAATTTCACAAGTCATATAGACAAGCATAGACTTGGCTCAATAGCTATAGACTTTGTCGCCAATTTGCTTGTTTTTACTTTTTAAAATTAGCATAAAAATAGATGCCTTGTTGGTCAAGACATCTATAGCTAGAAACTTTTCTACTTATTCAGAGACTGAGTCTTCTCAAGCCTTGTAGAATCAAGATTACCCTGCTCTGTTTACTACAGAAAGCCTTAAACTACCAATTCATCTGTTGCACCTCCTAATGATTGTCCAGAGGTTGCCATCGGTTCAGCAATCATGATTGGATTAGAGCCTGATGACGTAGTTTCTAGAGTCGATGCTGTTCCAGCCATGATTGCCTCTACTTCCGGGGAAGCCTCAACAACTGTGAAGACACCTTCTTCAAAAGTTGTTGATGCTGTCCAAAGGTTGTTGACTGCAGTGCCTTGACTAGATGTCTCAACAGAAATTGTTGTTGATTCAACCGCAATATTAGTGATTGAATCGAAACCATGTTCAACTGGCTCAACATCAATTCCGACAATTGATGTTGCTACTTCTTCGATAGGCTGATTAATGATCAAATCAGCTTCAAGCACTTCCAATTCAGTATTTTCACCGGTTGGAATTATTACTTGAATATCCACCTCAGAATCAACATTATTGTTGCCAAATAGAGCCATGTCTACATTCTGAAGCGTGCTAAGAACAACGCTCGACTCATCGCCTGCGATGCCATCCACATCGAAGCTTACGATTGTGTCATCTCCATCCTGCATCAGGCTGACATAACCGCTAGAGAATGCATTTGAACCGTCATAATTTATAGCCAGATTATTCAGTAGCTCGTCGAAGTTGAGGCTATCACCATGATCGCCAACCTCGAAATCGGTAATGATTAAAGGAGTGTTGGAGCTGAACGATGGGACGGAATCAGCAATGGTCTCATTCACAATATCTATAATCAGATCAGTTGTGAATTCAGGAACAGTAGGTAAAGTTATTTCGGCAACCAAATCCTCACCTGCAGGACCTGGGAATGGGACTGGATCTATTCCAACAGGCGATGGCAAGGGTTCGGCACTTAACCATGAATTACTAAACAGACTATTGTAGTAATCCACAGTAAAGATAAGTTTGTCGGAACCAGCACCTGTGATGTAGGTGATTCCATAACCACCATGTACCTCTAGTTCATCTTCACCATCTCCGCCATCGAATACGGCGTTGAAGGTATTTTCACCATAAAGTTGGACAATATCATCGCCACTAGCACCCAGGATTGTGCTATTTACTGTTCCTCCCTTGATGCTTGCGAAGTCCTCTCCTTCACCTAGGTAAATAATGCTGTCTTTAAGACCAACAACATTTGTTTCTCCACTACTGCTGAATGCAGATGCGCTGATTTGAACTTGATCATCACCTTTCCCTAAATTAAAGATACTCTTGACAGCGCCAATAGCTTCAACAAACCCCCGACCAAAACCAGTCGCATTAGCGTTGATTTCTAGGCTGTCATCACCACTACCTGTATCGATGGAGCTGTTTTCAGCCCCGTAGGCAGGATCCCAAACAGTGGAGTTTGTAGTGGCATTAATTTCAACGTTGTCATCACCAGAACCTGTATCCAGTGAGCTATCACGCATGCCCCAGGCATTGGTGCTACCACCAACAGCATCAGCATTGATTTCAACTTGATCATCTCCAGAGCCGGTATCGAGGCTTGATGAATCAAGACCAACTGCTTCTGCATTACTCCAGAAGGTGTGAGCAGATGCATTGATTTCAACGTCATCATCACCACTACCTGTATCGACATCGCTGTCTTTAAGACCAAAGGCCTGAACCTCTCCAAATCTTGTTGTTGCTCTGGCGTTGATTTCTAGGCTGTCATCACCACTACCTGTATCGATGGAGCTGTTTTCAGCCCCGTAGGCAGGATCCCAAACATTGGAGTTTGTAGTGGCATTAATTTCAACGTTGTCATCACCAGAACCTGTATCCAGTGAGCTATCACGCATGCCCCAGGCATTGGTGTGACCACCATTGGCGCGAGCATTAATTTCAACTTGATCATCTCCAGAGCCGGTATCGAGGCTTGATGAATCAAGACCAACTGCTTCTGCATCTCCGATGACCGGACTGCCATATCCACTACCAAAGCTGCGCGCAGATGCATTGATTTCAACGTCATCATCACCACTACCTGTATCGACATCGCTGTCTTTAAGACCAAAGGCCTGAACCTCTCCAAATCTTGTTGTTGCTCTGGCGTTGATTTCTAGGCTGTCATCACCACTACCTGTATCGATGGAGCTGTTTTCAGCCCCGTAGGCAGGATCCCAAACATTGGAGTTTGTAGTGGCATTAATTTCAACGTTGTCATCACCAGAACCTGTATCCAGTGAGCTATCACGCATGCCCCAGGCATTGGTGTGACCACCATTGGCGCGAGCATTAATTTCAACTTGATCATCTCCAGAGCCGGTATCGAGGCTTGATGAATCAAGACCAACTGCTTCTGCATCACCTCCTCTACCAAAGCTGCGCGCAGATGCATTGATTTCAACGTCATCATCACCACTACCTGTATCGACATCGCTGTCTTTAAGACCAAAGGCCTGAACCTCTCCAAATCTTGTTGTTGCTCTGGCGTTGATTTCTAGGCTGTCATCACCACTACCTGTATCGATGGAGCTGTTTTCAGCCCCGTAGGCAGGATCCCAAACATTGGAGTTTGTAGTGGCATTAATTTCAACGTTGTCATCACCAGAACCTGTATCCAGTGAGCTATCACGCATGCCCCAGGCATTGGTGTGACCACCATTGGCGCGAGCATTAATTTCAACTTGATCATCTCCAGAGCCGGTATCGAGGCTTGATGAATCAAGACCAACTGCTTCTGCATCACCTCCTCTACCAAAGCTGCGCGCAGATGCATTGATTTCAACGTCATCATCACCACTACCTGTATCGACATCGCTGTCTTTAAGACCAAAGGCCTGAACCTCTCCAAATCTTGTTGTTGCTCTGGCGTTGATTTCTAGGCTGTCATCACCACTACCTGTATCGATGGAGCTGTTTTCAGCCCCGTAGGCAGGATCCCAAACATTGGAGTTTGTAGTGGCATTAATTTCAACGTTGTCATCACCAGAACCTGTATCCAGTGAGCTATCACGCATGCCCCAGGCATTGGTGTGACCACCATTGGCGCGAGCATTAATTTCAACTTGATCATCTCCAGAGCCGGTATCGAGGCTTGATGAATCAAGACCAACTGCTTCTGCATCACCTCCTCTACCAAAGCTGCGCGCAGATGCATTGATTTCAACGTCATCATCACCACTACCTGTATCGACATCGCTGTCTTTAAGACCAAAGGCCTGAACCTCTCCAAATCTTGTTGTTGCTCTGGCGTTGATTTCTAGGCTGTCATCACCACTACCTGTATCGATGGAGCTGTTTTCAGCCCCGTAGGCAGGATCCCAAACATTGGAGTTTGTAGTGGCATTAATTTCAACGTTGTCATCACCAGAACCTGTATCCAGTGAGCTATCACGCATGCCCCAGGCATTGGTGTGACCACCATTGGCGCGAGCATTAATTTCAACTTGATCATCTCCAGAGCCGGTATCGAGGCTTGATGAATCAAGACCAACTGCTTCTGCATCACCTCCTCTACCAAAGCTGCGCGCAGATGCATTGATTTCAACGTCATCATCACCACTACCTGTATCGACATCGCTGTCTTTAAGACCAAAGGCCTGAACCTCTCCAAATCTTGTTGTTGCTCTGGCGTTGATTTCTAGGCTGTCATCACCACTACCTGTATCGATGGAGCTGTTTTCAGCCCCGTAGGCAGGATCCCAAACATTGGAGTTTGTAGTGGCATTAATTTCAACGTTGTCATCACCAGAACCTGTATCCAGTGAGCTATCACGCATGCCCCAGGCATTGGTGTGACCACCATTGGCGCGAGCATTAATTTCAACTTGATCATCTCCAGAGCCGGTATCGAGGCTTGATGAATCAAGACCAACTGCTTCTGCATCACCTCCTCTACCAAAGCTGCGCGCAGATGCATTGATTTCAACGTCATCATCACCACTACCTGTATCGACATCGCTGTCTTTAAGACCAAAGGCCTGAACCTCTCCAAATCTTGTTGTTGCTCTGGCGTTGATTTCTAGGCTGTCATCACCACTACCTGTATCGATGGAGCTGTTTTCAGCCCCGTAGGCAGGATCCCAAACAGTGGAGTTTGTAGTGGCATTAATTTCAACGTTGTCATCACCAGAACCTGTATCCAGTGAGCTATCACGCATGCCCCAGGCATTGGTGTGACCACCATTGGCGCGAGCATTAATTTCAACTTGATCATCTCCAGAGCCGGTATCGAGGCTTGATGAATCAAGACCAACTGCTTCTGCATCACCTCCTCTACCAAAGCTGCGCGCAGATGCATTGATTTCAACGTCATCATCACCACTACCTGTATCGACATCGCTGTCTTTAAGACCAAAGGCCTGAACCTCTCCAAATCTTGTTGTTGCTCTGGCGTTGATTTCTAGGCTGTCATCACCACTACCTGTATCGATGGAGCTGTTTTCAGCCCCGTAGGCAGGATCCCAAACATTGGAGTTTGTAGTGGCATTAATTTCAACGTTGTCATCACCAGAACCTGTATCCAGTGAGCTATCACGCATGCCCCAGGCATTGGTGTGACCACCATTGGCGCGAGCATTAATTTCAACTTGATCATCTCCAGAGCCGGTATCGAGGCTTGATGAATCAAGACCAACTGCTTCTGCATCACCTCCTCTACCAAAGCTGCGCGCAGATGCATTGATTTCAACGTCATCATCACCACTACCTGTATCGACATCGCTGTCTTTAAGACCAAAGGCCTGAACCTCTCCAAATCTTGTTGTTGCTCTGGCGTTGATTTCTAGGCTGTCATCACCACTACCTGTATCGATGGAGCTGTTTTCAGCCCCGTAGGCAGGATCCCAAACATTGGAGTTTGTAGTGGCATTAATTTCAACGTTGTCATCACCAGAACCTGTATCCAGTGAGCTATCACGCATGCCCCAGGCATTGGTGTGACCACCATTGGCGCGAGCATTAATTTCAACTTGATCATCTCCAGAGCCGGTATCGAGGCTTGATGAATCAAGACCAACTGCTTCTGCATCACCTCCTCTACCAAAGCTGCGCGCAGATGCATTGATTTCAACGTCATCATCACCACTACCTGTATCGACATCGCTGTCTTTAAGACCAAAGGCCTGAACCTCTCCAAATCTTGTTGTTGCTCTGGCGTTGATTTCTAGGCTGTCATCACCACTACCTGTATCGATGGAGCTGTTTTCAGCCCCGTAGGCAGGATCCCAAACATTGGAGTTTGTAGTGGCATTAATTTCAACGTTGTCATCACCAGAACCTGTATCCAGTGAGCTATCACGCATGCCCCAGGCATTGGTGTGACCACCATTGGCGCGAGCATTAATTTCAACTTGATCATCTCCAGAGCCGGTATCGAGGCTTGATGAATCAAGACCAACTGCTTCTGCATCACCTCCTCTACCAAAGCTGCGCGCAGATGCATTGATTTCAACGTCATCATCACCACTACCTGTATCGACATCGCTGTCTTTAAGACCAAAGGCCTGAACCTCTCCAAATCTTGTTGTTGCTCTGGCGTTGATTTCTAGGCTGTCATCACCACTACCTGTATCGATGGAGCTGTTTTCAGCCCCGTAGGCAGGATCCCAAACAGTGGAGTTTGTAGTGGCATTAATTTCAACGTTGTCATCACCAGAACCTGTATCCAGTGAGCTATCACGCATGCCCCAGGCATTGGTGTCAGCACCATTGGCGCGAGCATTAATTTCAACTTGATCATCTCCAGAGCCGGTATCGAGGCTTGATGAATCAAGACCAACTGCTTCTGCATAACCACCACGGCTGCGCGCAGATGCATTGATTTCAACGTCATCATCACCACTACCTGTATCGACATCGCTGTCTTTAAGACCAAAGGCCTGAACCTCTCCAAATCTTGTTGTTGCTCTGGCGTTGATTTCTAGGCTGTCATCACCACTACCTGTATCGATGGAGCTGTTTTCAGCCCCGTAGGCAGGATCCCAAACAGTGGAGTTTGTAGTGGCATTAATTTCAACGTTGTCATCACCAGAACCTGTATCCAGTGAGCTATCACGCATGCCCCAGGCATTGGTGTCAGCACCATTGGCGCGAGCATTAATTTCAACTTGATCATCTCCAGAGCCGGTATCGAGGCTTGATGAATCAAGACCAACTGCTTCTGCATAACCACCACGGCTGCGCGCAGATGCATTGATGTTTAGGCGATCAGCGCCAGAACCTGTTTCAAGGCTGGAATCTTCAAGACCAACAGCTTCTGCGTCACCTCTATTGGTGCGAGCAGATGCATTGATATTTAGGCGATCAGCTCCAGAGCCTGTATCGAGGCTGGAATCTTCAAGACCAACAGCTTCTGCGTCACCTCTATTGGTGCGAGAAGATGCATTGACATTGGCTTGATTGCCAGTGAAATCAATATTACTGTCTTCAATACCTGTTGCTTGAGCATTGCCACCGCGGCCTGCATTAGCACTTGACCTGATATTGAGCCGATCGGTATTAACCTCAATATCTTGGTTGTCAAGAGCTTTGGACTCGGCGTCTTGCCATGGCATCCATCGTCTTGCGCTGTCGAAGAAGTTTGTTGACGAAGTCATTTTCTTGAATTGATAAATGTGCGTTTAAAAAGGGCTTACCCTTCGTCAATAGGTTTTCTTGTTTGAGATATTTACGTTGTGATTCCATTCACCATGAGCTGTGAGTTTCATCACAGGCCGATCATGTGTAAACGAGAATTGGTCAGAATTTTAAAAAAAGCCCAAGGGCTTATCATCTATTGGATACTTTGAAAAATTCCCAATACACATTGCCTGGAAATTATGTTCAAGTACATTTTGGATTAGTATTAAAAAGTCAGCATGCCAAAAGCTTCTTCCTATCTAAATAGCAGCTTTATTACAGATTTAAAACTAACAGAAGGTATCTAAGGATCAAAATCAATTCCTTTAGTGTAAATTAGATCAAAATAGATTTATCTTGATTGCCGTCAGATGGAAAATCATGGTTTGTTCCAAATCACTGGTCTACGTCGCTTCGGATAAAGTTCTTGACACAAGTCACAAGTTGTTCCATCGCAACCTCTTGCTGTACAGTGCTCTCTTCCGTAATAAATAAACTGAAGATGTAACTTGTTCCATGCAGTCTTGGGGAAAATTGATTTGAGATCTTTTTCAGTCTGAATTACGCTTCTTCCATTAGACAAACCCCATCTTTGGGCAAGTCGATGGATATGAGTGTCCACTGGAAAAGTAGGCACTCCAAATGCTTGTGCCATGACAACACTTGCTGTTTTGTGGCCGACACCAGGGAGTGACTCTAGATCAATAAAATTTTGTGGAACGCAAGACTCAAAACGATCAACTATAATTTCTGAAAGTTTGTGGATATTTTTGGCCTTTTGATTAGCCAGGCCTAATTGTCGAATAAACCCTAGGATCTTACTTTCCCCTAATTGAAACATTTCTTCTGGAGTTGGTGCTGATTTAAACAAGGCCGGTGTTACTTCATTTACTTTCTTGTCAGTGCATTGCGCACTTAAAACGACTGCAACCAACAAAGAGAAATCGTCACTATGGATAAGAGGAATAGGTGGATGAGGATAGTACTCATTTAGTCGGCGCATAATCGTTAGCGCACGATCATGTTTTTTCACTCGCTTTTCATTGCATTTAGAAGTTTGTCTTTTGGGTTCTGGCTTACATACAGGTGATAGGATTCTAAATGCCAAGTAATATTAGACGCCTATACGAACCAAAGCATTCGCTTGATATTTTTTTGTTATTGAATGATTGTCTACTCATGAAACGGGATCACTTCAACCGAAGGTACTTCCGTTCCAACCCCAGAGTCGAGCAGGGACATCCTCAAAGCCGATATAGGTTCGATCAGCTGGAATACCAAGATTTTGCTCGATGTGGCCACACACGAGTTCGCTCACTTCTTGCGTACGGCTACCATCGAGAGCTCCAATGCTTTTCACCTCCACATAGCAAGTCGGTTCAGTATTTCCCGAAAATGTCATTGGCACACCGCATTGAAGAGATGTCATCACATATTTCTCTGGTTTCCCCAGTAGCTCGGCAAGCTTGCTAGAGAGCTCTTGCAGCAGTGAGTTGGCATCAGCTACAGCTGGAACTGATGCTTGGATGTTGATCAAGGGCATGGACGCAATTGCCTTTTAAGAAGTCTTTAGGAAACTATGCCATTTATCTCGATGCTTAGCTGCTCAATCAGCTACGGCATTCACTAATTGTTGGACTACAGTAAACCGAGCAAGACATTTCAACTTCAAGATTAACATAATCTATGGAACAAAAAAGAATGGGTCGTCAAACGGGATGGCTAAATCTTCTAATTTATCATCAACAATCCTTACATTCATTGTCAATAATGATTATATTTAGAATAGCAAAACTCTTGCATTAATGCATTTCCCTAGGGCTAATTAAATCCACAGGAACAACCATTTCATCCTTTTTCAGAAACTAAACTTGCAGATCTATTTAACACACCTCTATCAAGCCAACGCTGTATACTTGATAGATATCAAAAGCGAATACTGTTATTCATTGTATTCATCATCATAAACCTTGAAGACACGATGCTCTGCCTGCATGAATGTATACTTCAATCCATATTTAAAGTGCTAATGACAGGCAATTCCTCCCCCATGAATCTGACTGCGAATATCGTATTTATAGCAGTTATTGACTTCTTCTGGCACCGACAGTTATCTAGCTAGATTTACAATAGGCTTAGCCAAGTTGATCATTATAAACAGATAATTATTTGACATAGATGCCTGCCATTCTAGCGATCTTTAATTGCTTCTATGGAGACAAAATCCTTGTACAGATCATGCATTCTGCTCGCTATAAGTTATTTTTGATGAATAACATTTGAAACTATACGGCTTGACTTGAATCCAAGCAGCCCCATGAACAGGATGGCTGGCCTTTTTTTTGAACCAAAGCCTGACTCTTGACCAAAAAAACAACACGCTCATTTTTCTGCTTTTTTTTGCTACTACACCCCCAGCCAAGCGACCCGAATCAATAGCTACCTCTAGATGTAATAAATATCACGCTCCAAACAAGCATTGATCAGTGCTTGATGGGTGAGAATGATTCATCTGCTTGTGACAATTGTCATCTATTGAGGTCGCTGTTGACTCAAAAATCTCTAGTAGATGCTCGGATCTATCTGACAGCAATGGATCTTGGAAACCTGCCACACACATCACCCTTGGTTCTGCCACCAGTCGTTATGGCGAGGAAGAGTTCCCTTCCCTCCGTCAACCATTACACAATGCGTCTTGTCCGATAACAGTCAGTAGTCAACTGGAATCGCTGGAATCACTTCAACTCACAGTAGGGCAGAGCATTCTGCTGTCCTCTCAGACGGATCAATCTCGCTACGTGCGGCTGTTTTTTCAGCAGGGCATTGCCAGGATCTCAGGCTCTTTCGGAGATCATTTTCCTGATATCACTTTGGCCTTTTGTGGTGATTCTGAATCTAGTTGGCTTCGATTACCCGACGGCAGTAACTTTTTACTTGAGGCACTCACGAATAGTTCAATTGGCCTTCATTACGCAGACAACTGCCCGAAAGAGCAAGATCTCCTATGGGATTGGCTATTTGATTTTCATCTTGTCAGGCATCCAGTCGGAGCCGAAGCAAGGTTAATTGCTCTTTTAAAGCTTCTGATTGGTCGCTTTGGCATCCGTAGAAGTGAAGGTTATGAATTGCCCTTTCCCCTTGGCCATGCACGCATGGCCGAACTGATTGGGGCCACGCGCTCCACTGTTACTCGTCAGATCACCTTGTTTCGGAACAAGAATGATCTTCAGCTGATTGAACCTGGCGGGACTTTTCTGCTCTCGGCACGACTTATCGAATCCACCCCAGCTATGGATATACGATTTTGATTACTAACCACTTGCAAATCAAGGGCCTCTGGTATCACTACGGTGATGGATCAGCAGAAGGTTGGACACTGCAATCCATCAATATGAACCTCCAGAGAGGTGAGCTCGTTGGTTTGTTGGGACCTTCCGGTTGTGGCAAAACAACCTTGCTGCGATTGATTGCTGGATTTGAACAGCCTGTGCGAGGGACGATCTGCATCGATGATCACGAGGTCGCAAGCTCACGGGGAATGCTGCCACCCGAGCGCCGCAGCATAGGCATGGTGTTTCAGGATTATGCTCTTTTCCCCCATCTCGATGCCTGGCGCAATACCTGTTTTGGTTTACGCCGCGGCCAAGACACCAGCCGAGCAGAATGGCTGCTTGAGATGCTCGGCCTAGCGGATCTTCGCAACCGTTATCCGCATCAGCTTTCTGGAGGCCAACGCCAACGCTTGGCACTGGCAAGGGCATTGGCCCCAGGGCCATCACTCGTACTTCTTGATGAACCCTTTTCCAACCTTGATGTTGAGGTACGTCTGCGTTTGCGCAGCGAGCTTGCAGGTGTTCTTCAAACTTGTGGTGCCAGTGGTCTGCTTGTGACACATGATCCTCAAGAAGCCCTGGCAATCTGCGATCGGGTTGCGGTCCTGCGCAATGGTGAGCTTCATCAGTGCGCATCACCCTCTGATCTGGTGCAAAAACCAGCCACACCTTTTGTTGGTCGTTTTGTGCTCCAAGGGAACCTGCTTCCTCTCAACATGGGTGGCGAACATTGGCTGACGCCGATTGGTCCTCTCTCAAAACCCACGGAACCGAACGCTGCTAAGGCAACAGAGTTAATGGTCGATGATCAGGCTCTTCAGATTCAGCAGGATCCCAGAGGCGAGGCTCTGATTCAAGGTCGCGAGTTTCTTGGTAGTCACTGGTTGTTGCGTGTGGAGCTTGGAAATCACACGTTGCGTGTACGTCAACCACTTGAACGTCCTGTCAAGACAGGCGAGCGCTGCTTCGTCGCCTTCCGCGCGGGACAAAAAGGCCTTCTTTTCCCCGGAGCGATTCCATGCCCACTTTGTTGAGGGCAATGCTTGACCACCAAGACCTAACCAGTGGTGGTCTCAATCACTCAACAACTATTAAGGCTACAATTTTATCCTGATCAAGTTGTATTAGCCATCAACAACCCCTTTTCGCAAAGGAATGGGTAATCAGCCGCGGCTGCATACACATTTGCCACCTTTCCACTTCGAGCACTTCCGCTTTTTGCAGGTTTTTTTCTTGTTTTGAACGGGGTCAAGACGTCGCAGACGACTGTCCGCCATGTCATTCCCCAAGGCCTTGGCCATAAAGACCTGCGGTAACTCCGCAACTGAGACTGATTCTCATTATATGGGGTCCAAATCGCACCTGAAGAGACCTTTTCAAGATGTAAAAGGGCTTGTAGCATTCGTCACATCACTCTATGCACATTTGCCTGGTTGCTAATCCATCCTCGCCACTCTGTGCAATCTCTACAAGACAAATCATGGCATTGCCTAGCAGTACTAAAGCTGTAGCCCTTACCACTGGTCCTGCAGGACGTGCAATCGCTCAGTCAATGGAAGCTTCTCTGGTTGAGGCTCTCCATCAGCATCTAACCATGGAGAGAAATGCTAGCGCTGCTTACTTTGCTATTGCGATTTGGTTTGCTGAGCGCGAATTGCGCGGCTTTTCCCATTACTTCAAGCAAGAAGCTATTCAAGAACAGGAACATGCCGCCCATTTTGCAGATTACCTGATTGCTCGTGGACAAACTGTTGTTCTGCAGGATATACCTTCACCCCGTCAGGAATGGATCTCTACAGATGAAATCATGGCTGCCTCATTCCAGATGGAGGCAGACGTAACAACCTCACTGCATCAGCTTTATGCAATGGCTGAGCGAGCTTCTGATATGCGCACGACAGTGTTCCTTGATCCACTAGTCGATAATCAAGTCAACTCTGAAAATGAGTTTGCTCACCTCTTGGGTCGCGTACGTTTTGCCGAGAATCAGCCCTCTGCAATGTTAATTATTGACGGAGAATTGAGCGATGGAAAGCATTCGCCTGCAAAGCTCGCCTAGTGATTGCAATCTATAATCGATAGCGATACATCAGTGTGTAAGTAAAATACTAATTAGCATTGTCTGTTAATTATTACTAATAAAATAAGAACTTTTCTCTTGAAGTCAACAAGTTCTCATATCAAGTGTTCTGCTGCTGATCTCAAGTAGAAATTCAATAGAGAGTTTATCGGCCAGCCCGTTATATTTCATTTCATTGGCTATTTTAGATAATGCTTGACGCCGATTTCTGAGCAGCTGAAATTCATTCTTGAGACGGTAAGATAGATTCTCATCATTACATTTAGCCATAGCCTCTAGCAATGAGCTACAGCGATGGCGGATCCCATCAACCTCTCTACAGAGACTGGCGATAACGCTGTCTGATGTGATAACTAGGTCTTTCATTCACTCAGAGCTATGAGGCGGCAAGAGGTGCTGATTCGATTAAGGCTGGGGCCAAGCGCAAGATGGGCTCTCCGCTGGGAACGTTTAAAAGATCAGCGGTCCTTAACCTGGAGATCAGTCGCGTGGAGGTCACACGCGTAGATCCGATGAGTTCACCAATTCGCTCATGGGTGAGTCGGAATGGGAGATCGCACCAGTCGCCACAGCGTCGCCCTAAGCGGTTAACAAGCAGGGCTAGCAATGCCTGGAGACGCTGTTCTGCATTACCTAAATGGCGAATGCGAAGCAGCTGCAGGGTCCATTCGTTCACCGCATCAAAGTCATGCCCATCACGGATTTCAGCATCGCTGCGAAAACATAATGGTGTAAGTGCTTCAACACAGACACCTTCACTGCACAAGCGGTCGGTGCGTAGTTGATCGCCTTCCTGAAGAAAAGCGAGAGTCATTCCTTCAGTTTCTTCGCATGGGCAGTAGACGCGGGCGATACCCTCAACGACTTCGATACAAGCGCCGCCTGAACGAGCGGCAGGATCGATCAGTATGGATTGCCCTGTTGGCATCCGCACTGCTGGGACTGGATCATCTGGCAGGAATCGGAAGCTCATGTGAAGCCTCTCAAGTGCTTTTTGAGAACTCTTCGCAACCTATACGCTTATCAGTGCCTTTTGCAAGCGATTCTCAATAGCAATAGGGCTGTTGCGAGGAATCTGTATTGCTGATTGATGCTTGTGTAAATTTCGACACCATCCGGGGTGTTGTTTAGCCCACTGGCGCCGTCAAGTTTTCACCTGCTCACTTGCACATGTTGGAATTTGTGGCATAGGCAGAAGGAATCAGTCACTGAGGCGCAATAACTGCATGCACTGCAAATGTATAGATGATGTAAAGCCTGGCCATTGAAAGAGTTGCTAATCCTGGGCGTAGCATGGATGGAAGAAGAACATATCAAAAGGAAATACAAATGGAATCTCGTGAAGGCATTGATGTTACTGGTGTATGCAATGACTTAAATCGTGCGTCAGTTGTCAAGCTGGTTATCATTCCAGGCGTGCGTGCCGTAAACTTTGCCTATTTATAGCGATAATCTGGCAGAGTGATTTCAAATCTGATTGATACTGAGATCGCAAGCCTGCTTGATTACAGTTAATGGATAGAATGTAGCAAAAGCAAATTGATATCGTTTTTTTGGAGACAAGGGAAGCTCTATCAATGGAGTGATTAGGAGACAGAGAAGCGAAAACATAGCGACTGTATAACCACACATGTAAGAGGGCCTATCTAGATATTTGGATTGGTTTGATGTTTAAGTTTGCAGTGCCTCAAACGAGTTATTCAAGCTATAATTAGACAGCATTTTAAGTCAACGATGTATACAGCTCCCTTTGCAGCGGCAGTAGAGCTGACACCAATAACCATTGGCGGAATTGTCTTGCTTGGTGTTTTGGTATTGGCCGCCGATATTCATTTATTAATAAGACAGCAACAACAAAGCCGCCTGCGTAAAATGGCTCCTAATCAAGAAGCTAGAGATCAATAAGTGGCAGAGACAATCGTTGCTAAACCTTAAGGCCAAGGGTCTATTGTAAATCGATAACATTAAATCAGTGAAACAGTCGTTGAAGCAGAGTTCGTGAAAAGGAATAGCAGCACTCAACCTAGATCCAAAAAAAGAAAAGCTTAGTTTCGATAGCGATTAGACCATATCAATGACTTGTCATAGATGTTTATTTTAGATCATTATTGAATCAAAGATACCCTATACTTTGACAAATTCGATTTGCGTTGACTGGCCAAAATCGCAAAATTGAAGATTAGGGTTTACGTATTTGAAGCAGTATAACTAATGGGAGGCAAGTCGAACAATAGAACAATCAGAAGTTGAAGTTTGCTGAGCACTATATTTTCAAATTGACAACCATAGGCTCAATAAAAAAGCCCTGCTTAGGCAGGGCTCCTATTTTAAGATAAATCGCAGTGTTAATTTGAAGCTAGTTTATGTGGCGTTATCGCTCGATGTTGATGGCACGGTCGTACTTTTACCTGGGTTAAGGCTAATTTCGTTGCTTTCTAGCTGATCGAACAATTTTTCCACTCGTTTGAAGTCAAAGCCCATCGCTCTCAATCCATGCCAGAAATGACCCTGAAGATAGAAGAATCCAAGGTAGAAATGGAAGTTTGAAAGCCATGAACGGGCTGAATGTACGTCTCCGCCAAACAATGGATCCGTATCTGAAAAATATGGAGCGAAGTTCAACTCGATATTGAGAGGACCACCATAGAGATCAGTTGGATAAATTGTGGTGTTCATAGAAGCCCAGAAGGCTGCCACAAAAGCAATAAAGGCTGCACCTGCTAATGAGGTAGAAAGCACAAATTCAGCAGACAACAGTCCTTTTCCTTTGAATTCAGTGTATTCCCCAAATGGCTTGCTGAAAATATGCCAAACAGCACCAGCACTCAAGAAGAAGGCCAAGAATGCATGACCGCCCATCACGTCTTCCAAACTGCTAATCGTAAGGAAATCAATCTGGTGATTCCAAACCATTGACAAGTCAAGGTTGTATTCGACCTTACGTACAACACCCATTGCTGGGTCATAAATTCCATGGTATTTAGCCCATTCAACAAATTGAACGCAGCCAAGACCTAGGAATAGCAGGTGATGTCCAAGTATGAAGGTGAGCCTGTCTGGATCATCCCATTTAAAATCAAATTTGTTGGGTCTGGATCCTTGCGGGTATTCTCCCAAGTCCTCCTTGTATCGAAAGGAGTGAAGCATCGCACCACCGGCATAAACGGCCGAGAAGATTAGATGGAAGACTGCGACTACAAGCATCCCATAGGAGTCAGTAATCACACCGTTCTCTATGCCACCAATACCAAGGCCTGCTAGGTGAGGAAGAACTACAAATCCTTGGTCACCTATTGGCAATGCGGAATCGTAACGAGCTAGCTCAAATAGGGTGTTGGCACCAGCGCCGAAGCAAATTAATCCTGTGTGGCCAATATGCGAGGCAATGAATCGGCCTGATCGGTTGGTCACACCACTGTTACCCGCGTACCAGGCGTAGGTAACGTCTGTTTTCCCGTAGGTTTGCACGAGAATGAACTTGTTTAGGGCAAATAAAATCTATTTGTATCGCGACAGTTCGACATTAGGTGTACACAGAACTCTACATACTTGAAGAGGTAAAGTGTGATTTAGACATGATAGTGTGCCGTAGTATATGTATGAATAAGCACGATCATTAGATACATCACAGACCTCTCAGTGGATACTATAGAGACAAGGCAATGATCACATAGGCGAGAGTTAGGCGACACATTATGGAGTGATATTTCATACAACTAATCAAATAGTGATTCGGTGGCAACGGATCCTAAAAGGAGAATTACTGTTGATATCACTGGCTTATGAGAAATCCTGACAGAACCGAAGCAAGCCACCGCTGGCGCTTTGTTGCATGTATCTATTGGCACAATGGATTGGCCTACCTAGGATTAAGTCTCATTTCGAATTGCACAATGCCATCCTGTGATTGGGATTACTTGGGCTAGTGATATATGGACTTTGTCTGGATTCATCAATGGATTTTGGAACCCTCTCAGCAGTGGT
This sequence comes from Prochlorococcus sp. MIT 1327, assembly GCF_047304785.1. Classification (NCBI taxonomy): domain Bacteria; kingdom Bacillati; phylum Cyanobacteriota; class Cyanophyceae; order Synechococcales; family Prochlorococcaceae; genus Prochlorococcus; species Prochlorococcus sp. MIT 1327. The sequence continues at coordinate 1,283,367 of NZ_CP138972.1, read as the reverse complement.
GTGTGGAATCATTGGCTCGGCCTGCATTGCTATTTTTATCATCGGAGGTAAAGCCGATAATGATGGACAAGGAACCAACATGACGTGAACTCTGAGTTGGCATCGATTGTTAGGAAGGGCAGAGTTATCACTCTGCCCTTTTTTAGTATTGGTTTTAATTACAAGTAGAAGCAAAGAACTTACAACTCATTGATTTAACTTAAAGCATGATTGAGATTTGAAAATTTTTCTAATTTGAAATAAGATTTGTCAAAAAATCTTTGTCAGGACGCGACTTTTCAGAGCCTATCTAAGAGGATCATCATTTTTGTAAACATTTTATAGCTAAAAGATATTGCTTGAAACAATGCAATAGCTTCCATGCCAGAAGAAAAACTTGTACAGATTTTATTAATACCAGATTATTGCAATGGAATTGATTGCGAGTGAAACTACAACAAACATTGGCTGAAAATATTTTCTAGTATTATTAAATAGTGATCATAAAAACTTGGAATTAATTCTCTGATTGTTTTAATCCAGTAAGGCCACCCTTGACAGTTGTCAAGGCAGTTCCATCAAGAAACTGTTGATCCAAAAGAAGTAGCGCAGCAGTGTTATCACCAGCCAGGCGAAGGCGCTTACGCACGAAACGAGCTTCCGCTTCCTCTTGTAACTGTTCTGCAATGAACCAATCGAGCATGGCGGTCGCACTACGCTCACCAGCTTGTTCAGCTATGGAATAAATACGGTTAATTGATGCTGTTACATCTTTTTCTAGCTCGTAAACCTGATCAAAGAGATCCTGGGTGGACCCCCAATTGCGTTGTGGAGCTTCAACCGCGGGAAGCTCGACCTGCTCATCGCAATCAACAAGGTAAGCAATAAGTCGATCTGCATGACCACGTTCCTCTTGGCTCTTAATTTGCATGTACGAGGAAAATCCGGCTAAATCCTTCTCGCGAAGCCAAATTGACATCGCTAGATAGGTATGACTTGCCTGAAACTCACAGGCCAAATGAAGGTTGATAGCCTTGGTTAGATCATTCATGCTCAGGTTTAACGTTTAAGGCCATCATTGGTGAAATGTACTTGGTTAAATGAGAGCGCTTATTCATGATAATAGAGAAGTTCTAGAATGCAGGACACTTGTGTAGTTAATTTATAATATGCAGACTATCGTTCATTTAAGATTGAACAAGCATCGGCTAACTTTCAGTCATGTCTTGTGATGATTAGATTTTTAGCAGGATTTAAAGAATTAAGTTATTTGATAAATTTTCTGATATTGCCTTTTTGGCAGATGGGCAGAGGGGTATTAAACTATAGATGTTTCGACGTAATAAGGATTATATATATAGTTTATTGCAATTTAGCCTCAAGGCACTGAATAACATAGCGGTGCCAACAACATATGTTGACTGCAACTTATACTAAATAGTTGCTAGACATTTTACAACGCTTGTTTAAGTATCATGCATATTATTATTGTTGTTTTCTATATACTAGTCGCCATATCGAAAGCTGGCTAGCAAGTGTGAATCATTAGAACATTGGAGTTGATTTTTATTCATATTAATTCTTATCTAGATATTGGCCTAGGAAAGAAAGGGGTTTGGCCATTGTTTCGGAGAATCCGAGGATCCCCTTGTCTTGGTGGCTATATAAAAGTATGTCGTCACAATCTAGTAAATAAGTACCGCCCCGTTGTGTAATGAAGTCGTCACGAGGTAAGTAAGTACCCAAGTTACTTAGCACTTCTATCATGTTTCGCAGTCGAATAGTGGCGAGTTCAAATGGTCTTTGAAAACCCTCACCACCAGCTCGCCTGAAAAAGGATCCTCTTACGGATGGGAATGGGGAGATGCTGATGGTTTCGTTGTTCGCGATTCGCTGGGGTGCACTACGATCTCCTGTGTAGCCACGTAGTACTTCAGACAGAGTGCCTGGAGAACCAATGCCTGCGCACATTAAAAACAATGCAGGCCAAGGGCCACCAAGTGTTTTTAGTCCGGCATAGAGACCCAGCGCTCTGTGGAGTGTCGGTTCCTCATCGACCAAGATATTTTGTTTAGGAAAGCCAGTAAAGGTGCAGAATCGTTCAGCACTCTCAGCATTGCCTATGCCTATGGCCAAAGTGGAGATCCCAGCAGCCCTTAGCCTTGGCATATCAGCTACTAGCGCTTGAGCATATTCGAGGCTGTCAAAGTCACCTAACTGGGAAAGCAAAATAATAAGTCGATATTTGCCTTTTTCCATGCCTGGCACCTGACTCAGTCTTTGAAGCAGTGGAAGGGGTGCTTTTACTGTGCACACGTCGTTAGGATTGTGAGATTAGTTTGCGCCTCAATAAGCGTACTACTTCTTGTTCATTCTAGAAACATCCTTCTAATTATATGAAGCAGGAAGGCTTGGTTTCATTTCTGAGATTTCCCTATTAGCTAAATCAGGCATGCATAGATTCTATGGACATCATAAAGTTGAAGCTTACAACAGAAGCGTTTTAGTTCATTAAAAACGATAATAAGCTTGGGCAATAACTTAAAAGAAGATCTATCTGTCAATCTATTAAATAGTGGGAACAAAGATGGTGTCTTCAACCCACACTCTGATTACCTAGAGCCATTGCTATCAAAGGGTTCATACCTCTCAATATGATATGTTTCAATCGCAAGACAAGCGGGGGTTAAAAGGCTTAAATGTAAGAAAGAGTATAAAGGCAATGACATGACAGTCAACACTCCATACTCCTTGCGTTGTACTCTCACCTTTGGAGACATCTATGGCCAAGTCTTGGCCTGGATGGCAGTGATCTTCGTAAGCCTTGCAGCAGGCCTGGGTCTAATGGGCTCGAGCAGGCCTCTGTTCGCTCTAGTTGGCGTTGGTTTGATCTTGGTATTAAGCCTTCCCTTCCTCCTGTTCGCCTTCGTAACAACCCTGCTCAACCACATCTCTCTGGAGCCCAAAGAAGCATCCCAAAGTTAACGATAATTGGGTAATGTGTGTTTCCAAACTGATCAACCTAGAGGTTTATAAAGGTAAGCCTATTAATTAAGATCCGAAGACGAAAATATTCTAAGTATTATGCCTTGATCCCACATCAAGGCAGCTATCAAGGGCTCTGCTTGGATATCACTAAAAACACCAAGGTTGCTCGTATAGTATAAAGTAAATCCACTATTGGCTTCAGCAAAAGTGATCCACCTCTGCAATCAAGTCAGGGGCCATTTGGTCGAACAACATTGGAAAGCCGATGACAAAAAAACTTCTTCCTTAACTATTTCAAATCAATGTTTCATATCATCACTAGGAAGACTCCTTTTAATTTTATTACCAGCATCAAAAGAAACGCGAATGGGTTAGTCTCGCAACCTCTAATCACAAAGGATCATAAAACTATAGCAAAGCCAAGTAGCAAAGATAAAGCGATCCAGAAACTCTGTTCGGATAAGGCTTGAATGGGAATTCAAAAGCATCAATCAAACAAGCCAATCTATTATATAAAACAACCTGGAAGAAGAGTATAAAATGATTTAATTTAAAACAAATAAAATCAGAAAATCAAAGAAGAGAAGCTGCTAGCCACCGAACCCTTGATTACAAGAATGTGCTTACAGATTGCTCTAATGGTGGAAACTTAAATATCTATTTCACGCATTGAAGCAACAATGAAATGCATTGCAGAGCTATCTCAACTCATATTGGGGGGTTTGTCGCTAGCAAACAAGAAGGTAGCCCTAACCGAATGGCAGCCAAACAGTTGTTAGCAGAGTTTTTGACCAGATCAAAAAATTATTGAACTTTAGCTAATCATAAAGTCAATCTGCTGTGTGTATAAGGGCAAGAAATTGTCAACGAAGATATTGTATGTTCACATAATTGAGGTAGCGATGGGTATTCTGAATCCATCTGATCTAAACAAGAGTGGATCTAAACTGTTGAACATGATCCTTATTATAGGCTTACCTCCCCTCTTTTTGTGCTTCGTGACAGGGCTCCATAACCACCTGCATCTAAAACCAAAAGGAGTTGCCTATGGTTAGTAATCTTGCCTGAGTTTGATGTTCCCATCGTGGTTAACCCCAAAGGCTTCAAAAGAGGCTGCAATTCCCTCAGGAACTGAGCAGCACGCCGTTCTAGGTACAAGCCTGCATGAACCTCTAACCACAGATCAGGAAGATGCTCTGTTTGCTTGTGGCTGCTTTTGGGGAGCCGAAAAGGGTTTCTGGAAATTGCCTGGGATCATCACCACGGCAGTGGGTTACGCCGGTGGTCATCAAGAGCAACCGACCTATCAAGAGGTCTGCTCAGGACGTAGCGGACACACTGAAATCGTACGGGTGGTGTGGAATAAATCCGTCATTGACTACAGCGACCTCCTCAAATTGTTCTGGGAATGCCATGACCCCACGCAAGGAAATCGCCAGGGTAATGATCGAGGGAGTCAATACCGATCGGCGATTTACACCACCACGATTCAGCAGATGGAGCTTGCGCAGGCGAGTCGAGACAGCTTTCAGCAACTCTTAAGCAAGGGTGGTTTTGGAGCAATTACAACTGAAATCAAAGCCGATCAACAATTCCATTATGCCGAGTCCTATCACCAGCAATACCTAGCAAAACCCGGAAGCAGACCATACTGCTCTGCAATGCCTACTCAGGTTGCTCTAAATGATTTCCCAGGTGCAAACTTTAAATTACCAGTAAGTATCTGGCAAGAATATGATTGGTCAGTTAGTCATTGCGTTCTAAGGTCTGGAAATGAAAAAATAAAGCTCTAGAAATAGCACACTTAAAAGGTAGAATCTCCACCAAGTTAACTCAAGACATACAACCAAAGCTTCAACTATACGCAAAGGAGGCTTAGGGCTGGGCAAACTTTCCCTGCAATTAAAGAGTCATCAACCGCATAAACAGGGCATCATTGTCAACTTTTCTTCGAGCAATAAAGTCTTATGGTTAGATAAATGTCGAAGTCAGTTAAATAGCGGGAAAGTTAGTCGAGGCGTACTCAAATATTTAGATGATCGTAATAGACAGGCCACAGGCAAATTCGAAGCATCTCTACATCCATGGCATTCTAAGAATTTTAGTCATAATTCTATTTACTTATTGACTATACATCCAGCACCAGACTTGCTTCGTCATTGCATAGATGAATCTTGAATTGCCTGGCAATTCGTTCAAACCTTCCACCAAGTTGTTTAGCAAGAAACTTCTCAATAACTGCATAAAGGGCTAGTGAGTTTCTCGGGTCTTCAATCCCATGACATTCGCCTGGAAAAACAATGAAGTCAACAGGCAAATCGTTGGAATGCATAGCTGCCACAATTGATTCACTCTCAGACAACTTAACTCGCACATCATTAGCACCATGTACAATCAATAAAGGACGCTGAATGCGGTTGGCGTAAGTTAGTGGTGAAATAGCTGCCAAATCGACCCGGCCAACACCTACCATTCTCTCCGTGGGTTTACGGATGGGCTCCCAATAAGGAGGAATAGATTCTAGTAAGGTTTCTACATTAGAAGGCCCAACTATATCCACAGCAGCAGCAAATAATTCTGGGTCACGCGTGAGCCCAGCCAAGGCAGCATAACCACCATAAGAGCCCCCCATAATCACAATCTTCTTGGGGTCGGCAATACCTTCATCAACCGCCCATTCAACAGCATCAACAAGATAATCCTGCATAGCGGCATACCACTGACCTTCGCCAGCCAGTAAATGTCTTTTACCGAAACCAGTCGAACCTCTGTAATTGACACTCAATACATGGTATCCGCGATTTGCTAAAAGTTGATGTACTGAATTAAGACCCCAATAATCACGAGCCTGTGGACCACCATGCACCAACAGCACAAAAGGTTGAGGGCCCGATTGATTTAAAGTTGAGCGTGTTAGGTAAGAAGGGAGACGCAAACCCTCACGGGCGCGTAATTCAATGCTTTCCATTGCTGAAAGCTTGTATTTATCAAGCGAAGGATTAACTGAGAAGAGTTTTTGGCCCTTTTTATGATTACGATTCCATATCCAATTCTGTGGTGAGAGGGTGTCAGAATATAAGATCACTAGCCATGTCATTGAATCGACATCATCATTAACAATATAAAATTCACGATCTTTAGCAAGTTGTTTAAGAGCACTCAGATCATTCACAAGTTCCTGATCTATGATAATCTTACGACTTCGTAAGTCAGTTTCAATCAAAATTTGTGGCGCATGAGCTTTAAGGTCAGATAGCTCAACTCCAAGTGTTCCACTTTCAGACTGGCACACGAGCTCATAAGGGTAATCTTCTTTACAACTATGCAGAGCTTCGGTGCGCCAGCGCACCAAGCAATGCAAACCATCTTTGATATTCAGCAACCCATACAATCAAGTTGCATTTCTATCGAACCCAAGAGGTGCTGATCCAGCCTGACTTTCTTCAAAGCTGAAACTTAAAAATGGTTTCCAATCTTTTTGGCCAGGCAGACGAAGGTCGTAAGTACTGCCACCATCTGGTTGTATCCGGTTTCGCAGAACCAACTGCCAATCACCGTCAATCCAGTCGACAAAGACCAAATGGCCATCATTGGCTTCATACAGTAAGCGACGCTCACCAGTCTCTAGATTGATTACCTAGAGATCGTGATAGCGATCATTTAGGCCGATGACCAACTCGTCGGGGACGTCTTGGTCATCACCCCAGATAGCAGCTTTGACACCCATACCTGGTTTGAGATCAATCGCCTCGCCAGTCGTTGGATCGATTCGAATCAGAACAGTGTTTTCATCGCCATAGCTATCGCGGCTAGTGATTAGATATCGCCCATCAACGCTTCAACGAGCAGGCCTAGTGGGACTATTCGTGCTGTTTGTAAGCAAGCATGGTTTAGATCCCACTTCAAGCTCTTGAGCCCAAAGATTGAGCACTCCCCGATGGGGAGCAATAAAAATCAGCTTAACATCTGGACTCAAGGTAACCCCACTCACCTCAGGGTTGCCAAACAAGACTTCACGTGGAAACAGCGGGACCTCCCCCTGAGGGAGGGTATCTGCAAAAGCAGGAGAGGAAAGTCTTATCGGTAAAGAAATAGTGGTTAACAGGCATTGCAGCGCTAAAGTTGCTCTAGGCAAAGAAAATCTTCTCATTGATCATTAATCGTTTTTTGACCAGTTTGACCAGAATTACTCATAAACAAAGACAGCCGCTTTCAAATAACATTTCCCACTACAAATTTCATATAATCTACAACTCAGCAAGCAGATCACCAACATGGAGCAATGAAGCCACCCTTGCCAGATCGATTGGTAATGCTTGCCTTAGCTGCCACTCTGATGATTGTCTTCTGCCTGATCTTCTCCTTGAGGCTTGCCGGTCAACAGGGGAAAGAACCAGCTCTACAGTGGCGGGAGGCCCCAGAGCCAACCTCAGAATCCTTACAGATCTAACCACCCCTGCCCATCTGAGCCCTTGTAGAAGTGGCAAAGTGGTCAGGATTCAGCATCAGGTTGCTGATCTTGCCCTCACCATCAGACCAACAGCAGCCACGCAGGTTTCTTCCGCTCCCTAAGGGCTTGGTTGAGCTCTATGGGCTCATCGCAGTTCTGATGGTGGTCATTCCCGAGTGGCTTGCTGAGGTCAGCTTGAACATGGGGAGCAGCACCAGCGAAGCTCAGCTTCCCATGAGGGCGCGCGCATGGAGAACGTTGCCGGAGCTGCAATTGGCAGCAATGAACCTTGCTGAATTGAGACAGCTGGCGCATCAGCTCAAGCTATGGGGCTACGCGAGCGAAAGCCGTGATCAGCTGTCAAGGCGACTCTTAAGGCGGTTGAGCAGAAGATTGCCTTCAAAACGGATTAGATCGGCCACTAGGCAACGTAATATCCTGTGATAGCTTGCCTAAGCCGGGGCGTGGCGCAGCTTGGTAGCGCACTACTTTGGGGTAGTAGGGGTCGTGGGTTCAAATCCCGCCGCTCCGATTCCGTGCATGACTGAGATCTCAGTCTTCAGGCCACTTCTCATTAGAGAGGTGGCTTTTTTAATTCATCAACATCTATATAGATTTTGTCAATGGAATTATTCAAGAGTCAATGAAGAATCCAAGCAAAATAACCATATAGTCAACGCATAATAAAACATTGCAAGCGACGCTTGTTCTGCTATCAAGACCGTTACTCGCCTATTAGTTACTCAATCTGCAATAGCTAACCGCAATAGCAAGCCAACCAACCCATGATTAGACCGTTAACGAGTCCTGTCATCAACAAATTAAAAGGATTGATCCAAGCTTAAACAATTGATATCCTAGAAAGAAGCTACTCAAAGGCTTGATTGTAAATCAAATAAGCACTAAAAAAGGCAACAATATATTTCCGAAAGCACGTTTACCTAAAGGCTTAAAAAGTATTACCGCCCATTGATTGAATGGGAGCGTCTATCCTAAGCCCTAAAGCAATATCAATCTTTGAACATGTTATCAACGAGTATTGCACAATAAAAAATAAAAAGGGTTGCCAGAAAAAAAAATTTTTTTTCTGGTGTGACATCAACGATTCATGACCGTTGAGAGCAATTGGGCTCCAAACCAGTTGATTGGAACCTGGTTGCAACTGAATAGCGATGCAACCAACGATTAACCCGTCGCCGCTGGCTAGGTGGAACCTCCTCAAGCAACTGGGACAACTCCAAGGCACCCAAACGTCTGAGTTCCCTCACATCCACATGCCAAAGGGCCTCAGCCTCACGGATCAAACGCGCCCAAGTTCGTACCTGCTGCCACTGACGCAGCCGCGATCGTAGTGGGTCAACTAGAAGTGAACGACTGAAAGTCCACTGCCTAGAGCGTTGATGGTGGCTGGGTAAAGCATCCATGTAACTACCTTGACGAATTCAAAGCCGATCCATGCAAAATCACCAGTGCGCTTCGGAGTTCTGAAGCAAATCAGCTCTTTCCATTCCAACAAGACTGCCTCGACTGTTTTTCCATCGTTTAAGAGGGCGGAGCAAGATCAACACCCACGTGCAATCCACGGGAAATACAGTGCGCAAAGCCGTTGCAGTAATGGTCTAGAAGTTTTCACATCACACTCTGATGCAATGGAAAGCTGTTCTCGATTGTGCCGTCGCTCAAGCTAGAAGTGTTGATAGCGGGCTAAGAGAAGCACATCAGAAGCTCGCGGATAAGGCCTATAGGCCGTGCTTGCAATCAAAGAATGCATCATGTTGTGGGTCGATTAGCTGTCGCTGAGGGTCAAGCAGAAAAAAACAGGTTTAAGTAGAATTTTTTTATTGGATTAACACTCAGCAGCGATGAACGTTTGGCAATTTAATTGCAAGCTGTCGTCTTTAGCTTACGGTAAAATAAAACAATTCTGTGATCATGGTAAATCACAGTCATACATTGAAGACGTATGACATTAATCAAGGTTATCAATGGAAAGGCTGAACTCGATTGAGTGAAGTAAATAATCGCAGAAGAAGGAAAGCCGAGCTTGCTGCGTTAAAGATTCCAAATGTTTAGTGGCGGTAAGCGAATGATATGGCTTGAAGTTGAAACTGAAGAGGAGGCAGAGAATTAATCATTGGCAGCTATTTACAGCTACGTGGCAAGAACCTAGATAGGGCTGACGGGTTGGAACGAGATTGTGGATAAATTATTGACGAGAGCCCGAACAGTAGTTTATGGATGCATGAGCATCTCCTATAAGGCTATCAACTTATCACATAGAGACAAAGATATCATTTAACAGTGAAATTATTGAGGTAATTTGCGATGGCAAAGTTAATCACGATTGCTTGGGTCCGTTCGTCTTTACTTAATCCTGACAAAGCCAGATCAGATTCAAGATCCGCAGAGACCAATTCGAGAGCCACCTTGACCTCTGGACGTTGCTGAAAATCACGAAATTCATCGGTAGCAGTACTAATCAATTCTTCGACATCAGTTGATAAGCCCATTGATTGACGTTGGAGGAGATAGGCTTGTATCTGCTGATAAATTTTTACAGAAATTGGAACATTTCCCCATGAAGCACGCAGTCTATCCTTGCTAATCGCGAACTCTTTATCCTTAGACATTTTAGGCTCCTTCAGGGATTCTATAATCAAACATACGCATCATGGGCCCTATAGATGATAAATGGTGTACTGATTTCATAATAGCAGCCTATTTGTCAAACTAAGCTGAATTTTAGAGTGCTGGTAAAGATTTAGCCTACAACAAGCAAAGACAATGGCTTTGTTGGGCTCTTATAATCCTAAAAGTAGAAATTTAATGATTGTGAGTCTCGCATCTATAGACACTTTGCCTAATTTTAATCAGACACTGCAACTTGCTCTATATCAATGAATAAATCCTAATGGCCGAGCATGATGGAATCTGTCCGGTTTTTGGGCTTGATAAGCGTCTTCTTAGGACTATGTATTTTGGCTATTATTAATTAACGAAGAAGGGTTAAAAGGCTTGGTTTGAGATTGTCTAGGACCTTGATTTGCCAGGTTAAGGATAGAAGTATTAAGCTCTAACTCGGAAACTCCAATATTATCTCCGCATGTCTCAAAAATATTCGCGGCAATGAATGAAGCCATATCTTCTTTTGGAACAGCCATTACTTCCTTTAAAGCACCTGAGCGCATTAAGCTACTTATCATTTGACGCCCAGCAACTAAGGCAGCTTGATCTGCAGGGCTTCCGTCTGAGATCGCAACACAGTACTTATCGGAGAAAGTCTCGCCCACCTCAGATACCGCAGGTGAAAGCTCGAAGTCATCTGCGAAGGCTGGTGAGGGACTGAGAACAGAAGCGAACAGAAGTATTGCACCAAGAAAGATGGACAAGAAATACTTAGACAAATTACGCATCTGGCTTATGACCTCTTTTAGGTCTTGACTAACTTAAAGATACCTGACCATGGGCCAACTAAACGCTAACAGGAGAATCTGAAGCGATTATTGATTTAATGCTGAGGGCAAAGCAAATCTTTTGTTTCTCCTTGAATGCGATTGCAACAAACTTAGGTAGTGCTGCTCATTCCACTATTTTGAGCATCAGCTTGAGCAGATCATAAAAAATTGTTAGTCCTGTCAAAACCTGGTTACACTGTTCTCATTTGTAGTTTATTTGTTCAGAACGCCTGCAAAAATAGCGGCTTTAATTGCTGAGCTAATCAAACAGCGAGAGAGTGCATAGACATCAAGACTGTTGCCAATGTCATTAGAGAAAAGAGCATCGATGTTGATCTAAAAAATTGAACGGCGCATTGGCTAGATTGCGACAGTCGATCATGTTGCCGCTAGGCAATAAAGAAATTTCAACCTAGCCAATCTATTCTTGATGCCTTTCTTTTTTACTTCTTCAATCACTACTCAAAGAGATAGGCTCAACCAAAGCAAGCTAGTGCCAGTCATTTGGATTAAAAGCGTTGATGCAGCCGCTAGAGATACAGTGATCAACACATTTGCTCGCATCGGCGATGGATCCTGGGTAGAAAGACCTATCAGTCATTGCTTTATCTAACCGCTGATTAACCTTTAAAACCATCATGCTTATGCCAGATTAAGCTGAGTGTACTATCGGAAATCTAAAATGTTGGCTGAATTCAAAACTCTATTCGAGCTTAGCCAAGAGGGTTACTTTAAAAAGCTGATGGAATCAGCCAGAGAGTTATTAGATGTCCCAGTCAATACTTTTAGCAACAGCACAGTTAGCAGTCAAATCGTGATTGGAATCATCGCAATTGTAATCCTTGGTGTTATCATTTTACCGTTCGGAGCAACCGAAGCTTCGATCAAGGCTTGTCAAGTCAACACAGACAAAAAACTCATCAAAGTTGGCGGCTCCGTAATCGTTGTAATGACCTCACTTAGTGCAATACTCTACCTCGAAGTTTTGAAGCTTTATGGAGTGTTTAGCAGTAGCTAAAGATTGAGACCTCCATCTAGCCAACGAGCTATTAAAAAAAATCCTTATGTTTATCACTAGCCTTAGAGAATGCATGTCTTCTTAGCAATAAGAAGGTTGATGTTAATTGATTGGAACTAATGAAAATATTGAATGACCTCAATGAAACACTCTGGATTCTTTTGATTACTGTGCAAGTCTAAGTCATGTTCTCCTGCAAGCAGTTGAGCCTATTTGACTGGAGGGGCAGAAATCATGATCTATCAGTAGGGTTCCGATCTCTGCGATCTGCCCAAAAGATTTACTTATGAAGATTGAAGAGGCAGAAGCGCTCTGAACACATTTGTCATAGATTCGCCAATGGGTCTTAATGACTTTCGCCTCGCTTTACAGTTCTTTGGCGTAAGCTTGTCAACCTCTTTCACCCCAAATTGCATCTGCAGCCATGCCTACTTAAATACCCAGGATTTGAATTCGCGGACAACTTTTTAGCTAGACAGCTACCGAAATAGTGTCCCTAAGTTGCCAAACCATCAGACCACGCGTCACAACCAGAAAAAGGGATAGAAATGCTATTCCAACACATAAAGGGCAATGTGGAAATCCCACTCAGCACTTCGCCAACTAATCAATTATTAGCCAGAGATTCAAAATTGTCCGCGAATAATGACACATTGATACTTTAAGGGCCAGTTCGTCGATCTCCCAATGGGGTAGCCACGCCAAAAATCACCCCTCAACGTGGCTCCAAAACAGCGCTGAGCTTGCTCGGAATCTTGTAGAGAGCATTCTTTCTCTATTCAGGGCCGTCAAATCTATTGCATTAAAAAGGGCAACCGTGTCGGATGCCCCTCAAGTCCAGGACTCATTTTCAGGGTATCTGCGTCCTTGTACTCCTAGTGATATTTAGCCAGGAGGGGAACATGGCGGCATGAGTAAAAACACTTGTTCAGACTGTAAGCTGCATCTAGCAGATGCAGCTTACAGAACTGGTTCATGCAAGGGTTCTCTAAAGCAATAGCAACCCTTTTTGCCAGACTGAAAAACATCGATCCTATGCAGCCAAAACAAGTCATAGCAATAGGTTTGCTTTTCACTCAAAGCACTCAGGGTGCAAGCTCACACCAATGAGTGAAAGAACTCATCATCTTAATCATTGATCGCGCAGATGGTGCGTTCATCGGGGACAAGCAGCCTCCACAAACCACACCGTCCAATGAACTTCAAATCCGCCCTTGCTGCGCTCAGTAGCAATGATTAGCACAACATCAGCACTGTCCATCAGAACTCCAGCCCAAGCAGATGATGGTTGCGGTCGCGCTTGGCGCTATTCCAAAAGTTACCGAGCCTGAGTAGTGAAGCGCAGACTGAGACCTGTTTATGTTCCTGTATCACGCCCTTATTCCCCCATTTACGGTCGATCGATTTATAGACCCGCCTAGCGCGGGTCTTTTATTAGAGAACTTTTAGGCCTACCTACAGATGGGGCAGACCTTTCAAAAGATCTTGGATGGCTATCGCGGCTCAGTAAACGTAACCTGGAGAAGATTGGCTGTTGCGTATCACAGGTTCAACAACGCATGGTTGAAAGGTCCGGTGGAAGGACCCGTCTGCCAAGTACTTTCGTCTTGGCCTATTCCCATGCTAACCGCGGCATACTTATTTGCCGCCGTTGCAGATCTGGAATTGCTTCCAATTGGTCTCGAGTTGACCATCAGGGTCTACCGTTAGTTCATGCACACAGCGATGAAAGAATCGTGACTGCTTGGCAATCGGTTCAATCTGAATCGCGCAGTAGATGGTTGAGAAGGTTGCTACGCCTGTTGCAAAGATCGCTAAGGAGGGATAGAGGTGATAACGAAACATCTCACGTGTTGTGAGCTTATTTGCCTCGAGATCGGCAATAATTGGTTTAGATGATCAATTGTGGATTCGCGTTTAGCTGGTTTACACACCATCGGCTTCAAAACATCGCTCTATGTCGTGATCCAGCACTAGAGGGGCTGTTCTGACGAGGAAGGAAGATAGCCGATATAAAGACGGGTAGAAAAGATAACTATGCTGCAAGGTAAGACGAAAGGCCAGTCATGAAAAAGAAGATCCCCCTACCGAGCAGAGGGTTGGCAAACAAACGTTGCGATGGCCAGCAGAGCGGGAACTATCATTGAGCACTGTTCAAAACATTCAACGCGGATTACACCAACATTTTCCTTGCCACAAGCAATACGATGATCCTCTTGTTGCAGAGATAAAGTCTCTATGGATAGGACGGCATCCAATGATTCAAAATATTTCACTTAAGCATATTCGAAAACAACTCATCAAAAGTATAATCATGCATGATTTGTAGCTGGATATAAAGTCAAATATGGCAAGCCCAATAAGGGAACCAAACTAGACCTTTGTTGAATAGATTCAAAATAAATGCCAAAAGCATTTCTATAACTTAAATAATTTATTTCTGCATTGGTTGGTCCCTTGCAAAAAGATGCTGTCTAAAATTCAGAGCCGCTGACGTAAATGATTGGCCATCTTCACTGCAGTGCTTGTTGAACTATCATTGATAGACTTAGGTTTCGAGCAAGCACAGAGTTGGCGATTGCCATGCCAGTCCTCAGAATGATTAAGTTAAAATACTGCCAGAAGTTTGGTTATGGCGGGTAGAATCCGAATGAAGTGGCGCTAGAGACTCCTGAAGCCATGGCAAATGAGTCGTCCAATCATTCCGCATCTGGGAAAAGTGCAAATGACTACTTCAAAGATGGTGAAAAAAAATTTCGTTTAAATGATTACCAAGGGGCAATTGATAGTTACAGCAAAGCAATTGACATCAATCCAAATAATGCCATTGCATACAATAATCGAGGGAATGTAAAAGATGAACTAGGTGATTATCAAAGCGCACTAAATGATCACAACAAAGCAATTGATATCAACGGACTCGATGCCAGCTTTTACATCAATAGAGGTGTTGTTAAGAGGCACTCGAATAACATCAAAGGGGCAATCGATGACTACACGAAAGCTATTGAACTGGATCAACAACATGCAACTGCCTATTACAATAGGGGGGTTACTAAATTCAATCAATGCGACCACAAAGGTGCCATAAATGATTACACTAAGGCTCTTGCCCTAGATCCAAAACATGCAAAATCATACTACAATAGAGCGATTAGCAAAAACAATATTAATGATGTCAAAGGTGCGATTTCTGACTACACAAAGGCAATTGAGGCCATGCCTCTTTTTGCCTTTGCCTATTACAATCGTGGCAATTTAATGGATAGGCTGGGCCGAAGGCAAGCAGCGGTTACTGACCATGAGAAGGCGCTAGAGATAATGCCACAACTTATCACTGCGATGAACGAGCGTGCTGAAAATAAAAACTTAGTTGAGAATAAGGTTGTAAATGATATGAGCAATGAAGAAGACAGAAATCATCAAGATGCATTTTATTATTACAGCCAAGGCAATGCTGAACAAAAGCGAAGCAACAATCAATCAGCGATAGACTATTATACAAAGGCGATAGAAGTCAATCCAAACTATGCCGAGGCATACAACTACAGGGGCCTTGCTAAATACAACCTTTGTGACTATCAAGCCGCACTTGATGATTACAGCAAGGCAATAGAAATTAACTCGATATATGAAGATGCCTACATTGGATGCGGTCTTGCAAAGTCTGCATTAAGTGATTATCAAGGTGCAATTGGAGCCTATGAGAGGGTACTAGTCATTAACCCTAAGAATGTTGTAGCCTATAGAAATCGTGGTATTGCCAAAGAATTGGAGGGAAATCTAGAGGGTGCTTGTTCTGATTGGAAGGAAGCCTCCTCTCTAGGAGATGCAGATGCTGCAGAATGGGTGAAGGCACAATGTTGTTAAGGTACCCGCTTCTGCCAACTGTGGAATCACAAAAAAGAAGATTGGAATAGCCCATAAATCCTTCTTTCAATTTAACGCTAAAACCATGTAAATACATGGTAATACCTATGATAATGCTTAAAGAGCTTCTCTTGCTGCTAGATACTCAGCCATAGTGGGAAGCTAGATTAATATGTAGAATCAGAACAGCCTTGTTATTGGCACATGCGCTGATAAGACAATTTACCTTGAACCCAGGATACAATTATGCAATAAACTGTTTAAGAGACTGTATCCCTACGAACAAAAGCACCGGAAACGCAACCTTCACACAAAGCCATTCTACGGTATAAATACTTATTCCAGATAGCGAGAACGGTCAACAATTACATTTGCAATCACATGCCTGAGCCCATCCTAAATGAACTAAGCAATACAGTACAACAATGTCTTGCTTGTATATCCAATCAGAATAAAGGTGAACCAAATATTGAAAAGGTTGATCTTGATTTCTGGCTTGACCCAAATTCAGTTATTTTCATGACCTCCCCTGAAATGGAGGACATCTATTGTGCAAAGCTTGAGGATTTGGATACAAAGAGTGAATTGCTTGAGATAATCCTAGATGAGGCTATTATCTCTACTTTCCTAACAACCGAAGATTTAATTCTAGTACTTGCTGCTCAGGACTCACCAAATTTATATGATGTCAGGATTGCCGCTATTGATAGATCTACTGGATGCGCCCTAATTCGCACTGAGAATCTTTTTAATAAAGACATTCTGGAGCGTAATATACTTAAGACTATTGGGGACTCCACAGAACCATCAAAGCATTTCTGGCTGCATCGCTACTCCGATAATAAATCATGGCAATTTAGAAAAGTTGCCTACAAACGAATCTCATATCCTGGCAATAATTTTCACAAAAGATTTATTAGTAATTCATACCGTAGACTTCAGTCTTTTGTGTTGGATATCGAGACACATATCCTTGCTAAGTTTAATGAAGTCGAAATACAGGAGGATGAAAATTCTGAACCATAATTCACCAGCCGGTTAGCTAATCTGCTTTGATTCAACAAGCAGCACATCATTTTGTATGATCCTGATTGCTTACTTTATTTTTTCTGGCTCTCCAAATGAATAGCAGTGGTATCCCTACAAGCATTAGCCCAGTGTCTGCCAATAAGAAGTTGTTCCATAAATCCATTGGCACTTTCCATTTTGCTGCACAATTTTAAATCAAAACGATAAAGCTCGTGGCTAAATTCTAATCTTGATCAAAACAAAGGCATGGAGTAGCTAAGACCATCCCATGGCGTTGCTAAAAAGAAGCTTTATTTTCATCTAGATCAGCAAAAAAATGAGTGCCCAAGCGTTTGAACAAAATCGAGCCGAGATCGCAGTAAGGTTAATTATAACCTACAATTTTCAATCCGACAAAGAACATTTTTCGTAGCAACTTACATGAGACCATTTCAGCCCAAAACTGAGTGCAAGTTTAAGTGGGCTTGATAGATGGTCTAGATCGAAAATATCGATATTTGCTAGAAGAGAAATAGAATCACTTGTCTTATATGTTCTGGTCTTGAATATCCTTGCAGCCACGCATGAGTTGTGTGGTTAACTGGCAAAGCTTCCGGCAATATAGAGATTGAGGTGTTACGCAATACAACAATATCTTATCTTAAGATTCCATGAATATTGAACTTACGACTAAATCAAGCAAAAGGAAGTCTCCATCATTGGCAAAGAAACGTTTACAATCGACTTTACGATATTGCTTGCCATCCTTATGGGATCAATTAGCGAATTGAGAAGGGCCGTGTAACCATTTAGAAATTACAGGCCCTGCTCAAGATGCATTGATGCAGCTTAGGCTTCAATGTTCTACTTTATGGATCACCACTGATAAGGGAGCCACCTGATGAGTTGGAAAGTTGCAGATATCCCTGATCAAAAAGGAAGGGTTGCATTAGTAACAGGTGCCAATAGTGGCCTTGGTCTTGAGACAGCCAAGGCATTGCTTAATAAGGGTGCCAGAGTCATTATGGCTTGTCGCTCACTACCCAAAGGTGAAGATGTACGCCAAGTTATTCGCGAGAGCAATGATTCCAAAAAGCTTGATCTGATTGAGTTGGATCTCGCTGATTTAGCGAGCGTTAGGCGTGCAGCTGAGCAGGTAGAAAGCCAATACAGCCGAGTGGACCTTCTAATTAACAATGCTGGAGTGATGGCTACTCCAAAGACCCTCAGCAAACAGGGTCTGGAGATTCAGTTCGCCGTTAATCATCTTGGCCACATGGCATTAACACTAAAGCTCCTACCCTTACTCGCAAAGCAACATGGAGCAAGGGTTGTTACCGTCACTTCTGGCGCACAGTACATGGGTCGAATCGCATGGGACGATCTTCAAGGCATCAAGCACTATGACCGCTGGGCTGCCTACTCACAAAGCAAGCTTGCGAATGTGATGTTCGCCTTAGAACTCGACAAGCGAATGCGCCAGACAGCAAGTGGGATCGCATCATTGTTGGCACATCCAGGTCTGGCACGCACTAATTTGCAGCCTAAATCTGTTGCTGCGAACAAATCCTGGCAGGAAGGCCTTGCTTATCGGTTAATGGATCCCATGTTTCAGAGCGCTGCAATGGGGTCCCTACCACAATTACATGCTGCAACCGCGCCAACTGCTCAAGGCGGCGAACAATACGGACCTAGATTTAACTTTAGGGGTTACCCAAAGCTTTGCCGCATTGCCCCATTGGCACTTAGGGAGGAAGACCGTCAAAGGCTTTGGAGCATCAGTGAAAAACTTTTAGAGATTTGAACTTGCCATTAACAAGTATTTTAACGCTTTCCTTGGTTTAATCTGTCACTTTTGACTCTCAGAGCTATGATCTAAGGGCAGTGAATTCCGCCCATGCCTGAAGAGCCAATTGAGAATCCTTCAGACAATCCAGTCATTGAAGCTGAGGCTGATGAAAAAGTAGAAGCTGAAAAGACTATTCAAATCCCAGAGGGCTCTAGGGTGGTGACAATAATTATCGACAAAGGAGAGGTGACTGAAAAAGTGTATCAATCGCCCGATGGAGATAGGATAATCGTGAAGTACTAAAAATATTCAGATCAAACTCCCTAAAGGTTCAATCCTTGCAACTCAATCAGGGAAATATTGGTGACCATTTCAAAAGATATAGATGTAGCTATAAAATCATAAATATCCAATAAATTCCAAGGCTATAGCTTCTTGAAAGCAATGACAATCAAATTTACTGCCTGAAAGTGAAAGCAGCTAATATCTTGGCTTGATTATATTGAGTGAGCGTCTATATTTTACACAGTCAAGCACCTGTATTCATTTAATCAGGATCTAATGGTATTTGCTTATAAGCCAGTGCTGTACGCCGGGCCAGCCTTAGAAAAGGATATATTAGCCTCGAGCGAAATGGTGAAGACATCAAAGTCTTAAGAACAGATAATAGCGGAGCGGATGGTTCCATTTTTTGACATAACCACTGAATGGCCTCAGCTCCATGAAAAGCCTCATCACCTACGATTAATATGGCTCCATCTCTGAGATCTAAGCCTCTAGATTTTAAATTATCTCGTAAAGGCTTTTCTGCTCGTCCATCACATATCTCCAAGCCCTGAACACCACTACGTAACTCACTCAGTTCTGCAAAGTGGAGACAAAAAGGACAGCCGCCATCATAGATCAGTAACGGAATTGATGAGTAGCTTTCAAACAATGGTGTTTGCAGTTTCATGCATTCATCTGAAGTTTGTGATTGAGGAGGTGAAAGGTCACTGCCCAGAATCTTATCAATCTCCTGGATTATTTTAGTCCGATTCTTTAGGCACTTCGAGAGTTCCCACTCGAAGCCTCAACTGTTCTAAAAGCATGACAGGGTCAAAAAGGATCGGCAGCAGATGAGGGCTCTTGACTTCGCGGAAGAACAAGATGCCTGGTATTTCCGGCAAGAACATTCGCCAGGCCAGCCAATTGGCAAATGGGAAGCGGCGTATCTCCTCGTCTACTCGCCATATCACGAGATCTTTGTCGGTTAATTCCAAACGCAGCAGATAAGCTTGCACAAGCAAAAATACTGCGAATCCGCACACCACAATCGTCGCCCAAGGATGGAGAGGGAGCGGTAGCATTGCTAGGCCAATAACGTACACCAATACAGGTAAGCGGATGTTTGGTTTGAGAATTACGCTCTGGCTTTGATCAGGCTGGCTTTCAGGTGTCGATGACATTACTACTGAACTGAGGTTGTTATTAGGTTTTTGCCTCTACCTCTTTTTAGATGATTTTCTGTAAAAAGAGTTTTAGAAGGTTTTTTTTCGTTATGATTTTAAGCTCCATCGTCAGCAGACTGAGAGCTTATGAAAGCTCTGCCACATCCTCATTTCCCTAGGATTAGCAACGCGATGTCAGCAGTGTTCTTGAAGGGAGCGCAGCTTGCAACAACGAATCGAAAGTGTTTTTTGGGCTAAGGTTTTAGTCGGGTTCGTTCTTCGCGAGTTAGCCACAACAAGATCACCATCAGGATTGGCATTAAAAGGTCTGTAAACAAAAGTGTTCCAACATTGGAGGGAGCATCATTGGACTGGACAACCAGCGAATAAACATGCGCGAGCCCATCGACGAGGAGCCAGCTGGCATAGGCAACGATCGAGGCAACCAAATAGTCACGACTTCGCTGCCAGAAGCGACTCAACCCAAGGATGCCAATGGTGAGATGGCGAATGCCACTTCATTCTGGAATGGGCGATTAGGCCAGCAGATCTACTCGGCGATGAACTGGCCAAACGATATATGCATTGCGAATCCATACAGTCCCCCTAGACCCATGACCCAAAAAGCTATCCAGAGCAGGGTTGCTTCCGACCAGCGACTGACGTTCCAACTACGGCGAACCTGCAGAGCCCCGCATAGCAAAGCAATCAATGCGGTCCAAAGATCGATATGGCCAAAGATCAAACGGACCAAGTGATTCATCGGATAAATTATTTCCCTCCGGATATTTAAAAAGCATGTTGTGAGAATCTTTTAGAGGGATATAAGCCCAAAGAAGCAAACTTCTGCATTTCAAGATCGTTTACCAAGACTGCAACCGTCAATGGCTTGATTGATCTGATAGCAATCGGTTTGATGGAACTCTTTTCAGCCAAGCTCCATGGCGAAATGGTGAAACACTATGTTGAACCCTTGTTTTGCATAAAAACGATGGGCTCCAAATCGCTCCACTCCTGCATCTAGATGGATCTGTCTGCAACCCGCATCCCTTGCGATCGCCTCCAAGTAGCGCAACATCTGAACTCCCAGACCCTGGCCCTGACAGGTGGGGTTCGTCACAAGATCTCCCAGATAGAAGTAGGTGCCAAGCGATAGGGAAGAAGCCAAGCGATATCCCGCCAGGACTGCCAATGAAGAGAGTTGCTTCTGATCAGTTGGATTGAGGTCTTGAAAGAGACCCAAAAGCACATAGCCATGGTCATTGCGTTGCAGCCCAAGACGGCTGATGAAATCAGCTTTGCCGAGTTTCGGATGAAGGTGGCGGATCAGGCCATAGGCCTCGTTCAACTCCGAAGGGGTGTTGAGTTCATGGATCATCAACCGACTCAGTTGTTTGTTATTGCACCTCCCATCTTGCAAGGCTTCCTTGCTCAAACAACGTCATTAAGGTCATACATAGAAACAAGAAAAAAGCATGGCCCTGCATCATTCCAATCCCCGCTCCAACGATCTGGAAGAACATGCCATTGGGGAAACCGTTGATGCATTGGTCTCACCGTTACCACGCACGACTTTCCCGCAAGAGTGCCGTCCTGCATTAACAACATTTAATTTGCTCAAGGAGGAATTATTGCTTGACGGCAACAGCAAACAAAATCTGGCCACCTTCTGTCAGACCTATGAAAGCCACCAGGTGGCTGAGCTAATGGCCCTCGCGGTTGACAAGAACCTGATCGACAAGGACGAATATCCCCAAACCGCAGAGATTGAACGCCGTTGTGTTTCGATGATGGCTGATTTATGGCATGCCCCCGGTGAAGCTGTGGGCTGCTCCACCATCGGTAGCAGTGAGGCCGCCATGCTGGGTGGCTTGGCTGCGAAATGGCGTTGGCGTGAACATCGCAAAGCAGCAGGTCAGTCGATCGATCGCCCCAACATGGTTTGCGGCAGTGTACAAATCTGCTGGACGAAATTTGCCCGCTACTGGGACGTTGAGTTGCGGGAGGTGGAGATGACCTCCGGCGAGCTCTGCATGTCTCCAGAACGAATGCTGGAGCAAGTGGATGAGAACACCATCGTTGTAGTACCTACCCTGGGCGTCACTTATCACGGCCTGTATGAAGACGTACAAGCCATCAGTCAGGCCCTCGATGAGCTGCAACAGCGAAAACGACTCGACATCCCTATCCATGTGGATGCAGCAAGCGGTGGCTTTCTTGCTCCTTTCTGTGCCCCTGATCTAGCTCCCTGGGATTTCCGCTTGCCGCGCGTGAAGTCAATCAACTCCTCTGGCCATAAGTTCGGCTTAGCTCCTCTGGGTGTGGGTTGGGTTCTTTGGCGTGAATCCTGTGATCTACCGGAAGGATTGGTTTTCCATGTGAGTTACCTAGGAGGCGATATGCCAACGTTTCAGATCAACTTCTCGCGGCCAGCGGGGCAGGTGATCTCCCAGTACTACGACTTTGTCCGCCTAGGTCGCGATGGTTATCAAGCCATCCATGGAGCGAGCTATGCCAATGCTCAATATGTTGCTCAAGAACTCAAAAAGCTAGGCCCATTTGAGTTGATAAACGATGGCAACCCAGCAGGTGGCATCCCCACGGTGGTATGGACATTGCGAGCCGACCAAGAGCTTAGTTTTAACCTTTACGACCTCTCTGATCGACTGAGATTACGTGGTTGGCAAGTGCCAGCTTATCCATTCACAGGTGAGCTTGCTCATCAAGCCTTTCAGCGGATCTTGGTAAAACGCGATTTCTCACGTGAAATGGCTGAGCTCCTACTTACCGACATCCGCAACGCCATAACTCATTTCGAGAGTCATCCTGTCAAGATCAGTCTTAACGCTAATGAAGCAGCGTCTGCTAATCATCTCGGCCGTTCAATGGTTGAATGCCGTGATGCGCATGGATGATGCCCCACTATTGGGGGCTTTGAATTTAAAGCGGGAGCATCCTCCAAACCTTCAGTCGCATTATTCAAGTCCATGGGGCACGACAGCTTGGCGGGATGTTCCTGTTAGTGACAGACCGCATGATTTAAAAGCTCATTCACGTTAGGGGCTGTGGACAAGTCGTCGTCTGCGAAAAGGCCATGAACCGCTGGAGCAAGGAAAGTATCGAACCTTGGCTCCGAAGCATATGGTTCAAGCATTACTGCGTGGGAAAGAAGTCCATCGTCTTGAAGTGCGAACGGCCGTGGCGTTCATCATTGGTCCGCTGTTTTTCGTTATTGGCAGTGTTTTGCTGATGAGCAAAATTGGCTCGGGTGCAGCGCTCTTGGCAATTGGCTCCGTTTTTTTTACGGCAGGAGGTTGGTTTCAGTTGGAACAGGCTTTGTTGGTGACCCGTGGTTTGCTCAATCGGAAGCAGCGCTGGGGCTGGTGTGGAATTTGGTGTGCGCTAACGCAAAGCATTGGCACCGTTCTTTTCAACATGGAGACATTTTCAACCTGGGGGTTACCTACGCTGAATGGAACACCATGGCTAATGCTGGAGGTTGCTCCCAACATTCTCGGGTCCGTGCTGTTTGTTATTTCGGCGATCTTCGGGCTTCTTGAGGTGGGTCATGGCCGTCTCTTCGTCATACAGCCGCACCATCTTGGTTGGTGGGTAGCTGTTGTGAATGCACTCGGATGTCTGTGGTTTATGCAAGCAGCCATCGCTGCTATCCCTGTAGATTTATCCATAGCGGCTGTACTTGATCCTCAGGTTGCGATCCGAGCAACCTTATTGGGAGCCTTAGCTTTTACTGCTGTAGGGATGCTGAGCCTTGCCGAGTGTAGTGAGGATGAGGTTAAGAGCTAAAATTGCATCTAATAGGGTCTTATCTCTTTGCTGATGATCAATAAAGCTTGTCTTACGACATAAAAAATCAACTCCTAACTAGAAATTAAAGGGATTTTTTCTTTGAAAGAATAGGTTTCTATTTCTAGAATGCCCCTATTAAGAAAATCTTTGTGCTCATCTAAATATCCTGTGGAGTTTCAGAATTGCCTTTGTGAGAAAACACTCATCTGTACAACTCCTACATCCTGGGGGATGGGATTAGGGCCCCAAGGGATAGCAGAAACTGAATAAACGTACAGGCCTGCGGGTGGATTCGTCATCACATTGAAAGCCACAGTGACCTTGGATCCGGGCGGAACAGCTTCCTGAAATTTGATAGCGATCGATCGATTGCCGTCTTCGAAATTGGCAGATACCGGCACGGAGGATCCACGCTGACGTGGCATTCCTAAAAATGCCTTTGGTTGAATAGAACCGTAATAGAAAGCAGGCTGGACACCGCGGATCTGTTTTAAGCTAATTCCGCCGAGACCAGCGTCTGCTCCTTGTGGCAACTCGATCACGAAATAGAACTTTGCTCCACCTTCAAATGCATAGCTGCTGTAGTTAATTAGTTTTGCCTTAGTCGGCACTGCCACAAAAGATGTCTGACCATTGATCTCAAGCGCTGGCGAATGGATTGGGAACAGCAAAAACGCCGCAGCCAATGCTGAAGGGATCAGATGCATCAGCTCGTCAAGAAAGGCGTGGGATTCTGATCAAAGCGATCGTGAATCGGAATTGGATCACCCATCTCAGGGCTATCGAGCTGGGCTGTTTGTTCAAGGGCTTGACGTAGCCTTCGAGCTGATATCAGTGGCATGTCTCGCGGGACTGAGATGCGATCCCTGAGGTAGCGCAATCCACTAGCACTTCCTGGATCTGGTGAGCAAGAGGCCCCTAAAGCCATTCGTGTGAGTGTTGCCCTTAAGGGTTGATCAAAGCGAATAGCTCCAAGAGGGTTGAGCTCCAAAAGTCGTTTGCGATGCTTCAACACCCTTGACAGAGCAAGACCCTCGGGCCGGGTCTTTGAGTTATCGGGATCAGCCCAACAGGTTTCCAATTCCGCAAGGCCTGCACCACAATCAATAGCTTCTGCCAGTTCTTGTTGTTTTGGATTAGGTGCAACCCAACATCCACCCATCTGAGGTGGCAAGTCGTGGGCATGAGTATGGAAGTCACCCTGCGTACCTCGATACACCTCCAATTCTTCGAGAGCCTTAAACCACTTGTGGATGGCGGGATGTTCTTCCCGCAGGCTGAAACCTTTGTAATAAGCCAATGAGGCATTCATCCTTTCTACATAGGGGATAAACACCACATCAGCGCTTCCTGGGCATGGGCTGGTTGGTGTATTGCTAGCTGGATCCAGCCAAGGTCCTTGTTCTGCTGACAGCTGCTGTTCCATCATCCGGGCTTTGATCTGAAATTGTTCTCGGCCAGCCTGTTCCTGCCTCTGATTCAATCGAGCTGTACAAAGCCACCGACACCAGGCTCCAAACAGTTGCCGTTCCAGATCCCGCAACTTAAGGGTGCGCGGGTCCTCCAACCGATGACCTAGAGGACCAAAGGCATGCTCTAGAGCTAACAAGATCTGATCACTTTCCGTAATCAAGCGACCATCAAGCTCAAGGGCAGGAAGCATTCCTGAAGGCACTTTTTTCTTGAACCAGGCTTCCTTTTGCCCATAGCAGCGCATGGTGACTTTGCGAATCCTGTAGGGGATCTGCTTCCATTCGAGCCAAAGCCACACCTTCTGGCAGTAGGGGCACCAAGCGTGATGGTCCCGATAAAGAGTCACCCTTAAAGCTTTTTCAGATTGCCCAAACAGGCGCAAGGTGGCTTGGGCATTGGTGGGGCCATTGATTCGATCAGCCTCCGGCACTGTTAGCTCTGCTAAGGCCTGCCAGTCAAGAGCTTTTGTCGACGCTGCAGCAGGCATAAATCCTTGATTTGAAGCCGCATCATCATGCCTGTTTCGAGTGCCTTTAGGTGCTTGGACAAAAGGTTCTCAATTCAAATCAAATCAAATGATCAAACATTGATGTTGGATAAGCCACGAGTTTCGGCCAATGCTCGATTGCAGAGGATCCACAACTCGTTGTTCTGAATGAGTCATGACCGGTTTACTGATCATTGTCGTCACGATCCCTGAGTAATCCTGGCGTTGCTTTCTTAAGGAGTTGACAATGGATGCAGTGATCCTCGTCTCTTGGAGCATCCTTTTGATCTGATCGTGCTTGGCGCTGGCTCTGGTGGACTAGCCGCTGCTAAGCGAGCCGCAAGCCATGGTGCCAAGGTCGCCATCGTTGAAGGTGACCGTGTTGGAGGGACCTGCGTCATTCGCGGCTGTGTACCTAAGAAGCTGTTGGTGTACGGATCTCTTTATCGGGAACAGCTTGAAGTTGCCCCCAGTTTTGGAGTTGAGTTGAGTGATGCACAGATCAATGCGGGGGTGTTGCTAGCCAATGTGCGTCAGGAAGTGGATCGTCTCAATACTCTTCACATTGACCTGCTAGCCAAAAACGGTGTTGAGCTTGTGACGGGATGGGGGAGTTTTACGAGCCCAAACAGCGTGGCTGTCTCAAGGAACGGAGCCATCGATGCTTCACAGGAACTTCACGGCGATCACATTCTGATCGCAGTCGGTGGGCGTCCCCATCGTCCTGATATCCCAGGTGCGGAGTTGGGCTGGGTTAGCGATGACATGTTCATGCAAAGCAGCTTCCCCGACCGAGTGGTGGTGGTGGGAGCTGGATTTATTGCCTGTGAATTTGCCTGCATCCTCCATGGCCTTGGCGTCGAGGTCATCCAACTGGTGCGAGGGGATCACTTGCTGCGTGGCTTTGATCGGGAGCTCTCCACTGCAGTACAGGATGGAATGCAGGAGAAAGGCATTGATCTGCGTTTTGGGGAAAACCCAGCCGCTCTAAAAGGCCAACCTGGCGATCTCGTCTTGTCAACCCAGAGTGGGGAACGCTTCTCTTGTGGGGGCGTTCTTCTTGCTACAGGACGACGACCTTTTTTGCAAGGACTCAACCTTCACGCTGCTGGGGTTGTTTTAGAAGGTCGACGTATTTCAGTGGATGCCAACCAATCCACAAATATCCCTCACATCTTTGCTGTTGGTGATGTAACAGACCGCATCAACCTCACCCCTGTGGCAATCGATGAGGGCAGGGCATTCGCCGACAGTGTTTTTGGACAGAAACCCCGCCAGGTCAATCATGACCTCGTTGCCAGTGCTGTCTTCAGCCAACCAGAGCTAGCCACAGTTGGGCTCACTGAAGAGCAGTCGATTGATCGCTATGGCAAAGATCAAGTCAAGGTCTACCGCGCCCGCTTCCGATCCATGGCTCAGGCCTTGCCGAAGCGAGGGCCCCGTTGTCTTCTCAAGTTAATTGTGGAACGCAACACTGATCGAATCCTTGGTTGTCACATGGTGGGGGAACATGCTGCCGAAATCATTCAGATGGCATCAATAGCACTAGCAATGGGTGCTACAAAGGCAGACTTTGATCGCACCATGGCATTACATCCCACCGTTTCTGAGGAGTTTGTCACCATGACTTAGGGAGTATTGCTGAAGATAAATTCCATCCATCCTTTTAGTCGATCACTTGCGCCATTTGAGTCGTCCAGGCAAGGCCTTAGGGGATCTGTTTCGGCTCGGCAAACAATAATCTTGGCGATGTATATGTTCTGATGTTCGTGTCACATGATATCGGTATCTTCGAATCAGTTGACTCGATTAATCTCCATCTTCAGCAGGATGCTTGATAGATCAATCAAAACTTTGAGTTATTCGTTCTTTGCGAAGTTGACGCCAATACAACAAGGCTTGAAGCACAATCATAACGAGAATAGTAGGCAGAACAATGCAGAGCATTGTCAATCGAAATCCATCCTGCCAAGTGGGTAGGGTGCGGGGGAGAACTTGATCGATCACATAAAAAACGTAGAGCCCTACGAGGATCCCTCCTTCAAGCCGGCTAATACGTCCCCTGGTCCAAAAAATTGGCATGCAGGCAAGCGTGGTAAGCACCATCACAGGTAGATCTCGCTCAATGATCAAGCGATCGACTTGCAGCCCAGCCCCACCAGAGACCAAGGCACAACTGCTTAGGACCAGAAGTTGATTGAGCAAGCTGCTGCCCACCACATTGCCGATCGCAAGATCTGTGCGGCCTCGTAGAGCAGCCACCAAAGATGTAAACAATTCCGGCATTGAGGTGCCAGCAGAGACGATCGTGAGCCCGATGACGGTCTCACTCACTCCTAAGAGTGAAGCAGCATCGCTTGCCCCTTTAACCAGCTGATTCGACCCGACGGTCAACAACAGGATGCCAAGCAAAAGGCGGATACAAGCTTTGATCCAACCGCCATTGGCAGTTTCGCTATTGATCTCCGGCTCAGCCTCCACCATTCCATCCGGTTCCTCCCGGGCC
The DNA here is from genome assembly GCF_047304785.1 of Prochlorococcus sp. MIT 1327. Taxonomy (NCBI): domain Bacteria; kingdom Bacillati; phylum Cyanobacteriota; class Cyanophyceae; order Synechococcales; family Prochlorococcaceae; genus Prochlorococcus; species Prochlorococcus sp. MIT 1327. The sequence goes on along the minus strand of NZ_CP138972.1, from coordinate 1,255,104 downwards.
GTACGGATTTCCCATACAGAATTGATCACGAGGGCTATCAAGAGGGCTACTCCGGCCTGCCATGTCACACGACCTGCTGAAGCCATTCCCCAAACGGCTGCAGACACCGCTAGTAGCAGAGGAACATCACGTCGCACTAAACGACTCTCCACCCTGAGTGGCAGCACAAGGGCACTGCTGCCAAGCACCACCATCACATTAAAAATATTGCTACCAACCACATTGCTCACGGCCAGGGCATCGGAGCCCTTCAGCACTGAACTCACACTGACAAACAGCTCGGGGGCACATGTGCCCAAGGCCACCACAGTGAGACCGATCACAAGCTCGGGTATACCTAAGATCAGTGCAAGGGCGACGGAACCCTGCACAAACAGTTCTCCCCCCCCAAACAACAGGCCGATTCCTGCCAGCACTTGTAAAGCCGGTTCAAGGAATTGCGGCATGTGATCCGAACGGACTAAAGGGATTCTGCATCTGAACGCAAACCATGACCCTCTCTCTCAAAAATCATGGTTGTTTGCGCAAGACGATCTTAAGGTTTTGGTCTTCATACTTGCAAGATTCGCTGTTGCTCAATCGGACCAACGCTGATTCTCAGATGTCGCTCTACTTAGAAAGCGTATCGCTGCAAGAATGCTTCTATCAATGATCTTGATTTTCGCTTCTTGCTCTTGTGCGCTGGCCAAGGCTCTCTCCTGAGAACACAATGTCATTGTCTGTTCTCAGGAATGACTGAGCCATAGCGTCGAAAACATCATCTTTGGCAGCACTTCCAGAAAGGAGGTATCACAGCAAATTTATTTTTGGGTCTTGCTTCGGTGCTGAAATCTCTACACCTCATTCTGGGTTGATGACTTTGGATTCTTTGCCCGACCAACTCATTTTGCGTCAACCGGATGACTGGCATGTCCATCTGAGGGATGGTGCCATGCTGCATGCGGTGCTAGGCAGCACAGCTCGGGTGTTTCGACGAGCAATCGTGATGCCCAATCTCAGGCCACCAATCACGAGTGTAGAAGCAGCAAAAACCTATCGCGACCAGATTTTGGCAGCCCTTCCTGATGGTGTTCCGTTTACGCCATTGATGACGGCCTACCTCAACGAAAGCTTGGCTCCAGATGTTTTAGAACAAGGGCATCAACAGCATGTTTTCATCGCCGCCAAGCTTTATCCAGCCCATGCCACAACTAATTCCGAGCAGGGGGTCAGTGATCTAAGAGCGATTAACTCACTTCTAGAGACGATGGAGAAAATTGGGATGCCATTGCTCGTTCATGGTGAGGTGAGCGATGTCGATATCGACATTTTTGATAGAGAAGCCTTTTTTATTGAGCACCACCTGGCACCACTAATAGGGCGTTATCCAAATCTTCGTGTCGTGATGGAGCACATCACGACGCAAGAGGCAGTTCAGTTCGTGGAAACAGGTGGGCCGAATCTGGCAGCCACTATCACTCCTCATCATTTACATATCAACCGTAATGCAATGTTTCTCGGTGGTTTTCGTAGTGATTTCTACTGCTTACCAGTAGCCAAGCGTGAACGCCATCGACTCGCCCTGCGTCGAGCAGCGACAAGTGGCAATCCATGCTTTTTCCTTGGCACTGATTCGGCACCACACCCTCGCTCTGCAAAGGAGAGTGCTTGTAGTTGTGGTGGCATTTTCAATGCTCATTATGCGATGGAAAGTTATGCCGAAGTCTTTGAGCAGGAAGGAGCACTTGATCGTCTTGAGGCCTTCTCCAGTGAATACGGTCCAGCTTTCTATGGCTTGCCCCTCAATAACACCTCAATCAAACTGATACGAAGAGCTCATGTTGTACCAGCTACTTTTAGCGGACAAACGAACGCAGATTCTTATGAACACTTAGTTCCATTTCATGCTGGCGAACTGTTGGGCTGGTCTGTTTCGGTTGATTGATAAAGCACGCATCGGAGCGCATTAATAGCACCATTGCTCGAGCTGGCAATCAAGGATCCGATTGGGGTCTGGCTAGCAACTTGAATCTCTACGCAAATGGGGAAATATTTGGCTCGTTGCGATGATCACCAGTGGGGGCAGGGGGACTTGAACCCCCACGTCCTTTTCAGGACAAGCGATTTTAAGTCGCTTGCGTCTACCAATTCCGCCATGCCCCCGGCAATGGCTGGGCCAAGGCCCGCAATGGCATCCTAGATTTATACCAAGCAGTTTGCTGACAGTGTTTCTACAGGCCGTCACCAGTCCAATCTCGATCAACTCGCTGATGGTGCTCGCTGCCTATGCCTTGTTAGGCGGCCTCTATTTGATTGTTGTCCCTTTGCTCCTCTATTCCTGGATGAACAGACGGTGGCACTGTATGGGCAAATTCGAGCGTCTAAGCGCCTACGGATTGGTGTTCCTATTCTTTCCCGGTTTAATTCTATTCGCGCCTTTTTTGAATCTTCGCCTTAATGGGCAAGGAGAGGTTTAAACATATGACGCGTGCCAAGGTCATTCAGCTGGGCTTTCTTGTTTTGATACTCGGGGGGATCGCTTACAGTGTATTGAGATTTACGGGCCTGGATAGTATTTCTGCCGGTATCGCTGCTCAATCACTTCTTGTTGTGGTTGTTGTCGCCTGGACGGGATCATATCTACTTCGAGTGGTTTCAGGGAATATGACCTTCATGCAACAACGGCGACGTTATCAACAGGCCTATGAAAATCTATCAGCTGCTGAACTTCAGGCTCGCTTCGATGCATTACCTGATGCTGAGAAAGTTTCCTTACTGAAGGATATTGAGGATGAGAATCCTAAGCAACAAGCCCCCTCTGACCCATAGGTTCTAGGGCCTTTGCCCCCCTCACGCCTTCTTCTAATTGATTGCTATGGCAGATTTCTTGGCACCTAAATCCAATACACACGCCACAATCAGCAGTCGCTTCCAACGAGTACAAGCTGAGGGACGCCTTGCACTCATGCCATTCCTAATGGCTGGTGATCCTGATCTGGAAACCACTGCTGAGGTATTGCTCAGCCTGGAGCAATCTGGCGCGGACATGATCGAGCTGGGCATTCCCTATAGCGATCCTCTCGCCGATGGTCCGGTAATTCAGGCAGCTGCTTCTCGAGCACTGGCTTCTGGTACGACACCAGCTCGGGTCTTGCAGATGTTGATTGACTTGCGGGGCAAACTTTCCATTCCTGTGATCCTATTCACCTACACCAATCCATTGTTCAACTGGGGTATGGAGCGTTTCTGTGATGAAGCTGCTGAGGCTGGAGTTGCCGGTCTTGTGGTCCCAGATCTTCCACTCGAGGAAGCTGAGCGCCTTTCTCCCTTGGCTTCTGCTCGTGGACTTGATCTGGTTCTTCTGGTGGCTCCTACTACACCTGCGGAGCGCATGGCAAGGATTGCAGAAAGTAGCAGGGGTTTTACCTATTTAGTAAGCGTGACGGGAGTTACTGGCGAACGTTCTGTAATGGAGGATCGTGTTCAATCCTTGGTGCAGCAACTCAAGTTGTCCGGCTCCAATCCTGTAGCAGTCGGATTTGGAATTTCTGGGCCTCAGCAAGTACGGCAGGTGCGAAGTTGGGGTGCTGATGGAGCCATTGTTGGCAGTGCTCTAGTGAAACGAATGGCTGCTGCGGCCCCTGGATTCGTTGCTCAAGAAGCGGGTCTTTTCTGCAAGAAGCTGCGCAACGCTGCTGGATGAGTTTTATCTTGCTCATATCTATCATCCTGCCTTAAGACACAACAAAAAAAAGCCCTGGAAGATTTCCAGGGCTTGCGTGATTCAAATGAGGTTGGAACGATCTTCTCCGAATCTCCCTTAGCTCAAAATATGAATCAATCGTCGTCTTCGTCACTTCCTCCAGCGGGAACTAGGCGAATCTGCTTGCGTCCAAGCTTGATTTCAAACTCATCGCCAGGCTTGAGATCAAGTAAGGCTGTATAGGCCTTGCCAATCAATAGATTGCCATTGCCCTGAACAGTAGCTACATAACTAAGCTTGCGTCCACCCTTACCGATACCTGCGACACCAGTTATACCAAGGCTTACACCTTTAGCTTCTAGTAGAGCTTCGTAGAAAGCAGTGAAATTAAGGCGTTCTCCACCATCCTTCTTCGTGGAGACATAGCCACAGGCGCGAACAAGATCGGATTTGCTGACATCACCCAGGTCTTTGACTTTCGTGAGGAGGTCGCTGCCGGTGAGCATGATTTGTAAAAAGGAAATCTACTTCAACAACATAGCGTTTAGTTACCCATTTGTGCCATCCTTTAAGAGACAAATTTTAGCGATGAGTTTTACGCAGCAGACATGGCACGATTTGTTCTTTGGGGTACTTACTGCGAGAACGCACTTGAAAAGCGAAGCCCTTTTCGTGAAGAACACCTCAATAGGCTTACCACTCTTAAGAAACAGGGCATTCTGATCACTCTTGGTCCAACAGAAGGGAGCACTCATGTTTTTGGGATTTTCGAAGCCGCAAGTCTTGATGTTGTTAGGAAGCTTCTAGAGCAAGACGTTTACTGGAAGGAAGGAATATGGACCTCTCTTGAGGTTTACCCTTGGGTCCAAGCATTCTGAGCTTGAGCCCATATCCAGGCCGCCACGAGCTGATCTCCACTATCGCCGAGAACATCCTCGTAGCCAGACATTTGCCCGATTCCTTCTCGAGCCACTCTGGCGATTGCTTGAGGATTATCTAGACCATTGCGCTCTAGTGCTTTGAGCCTAAGGGTTTTGTTACGTCGGATGATATTGCCACCATTTACATGACACCCTGAACAGTGTTGCTTGAATAACGATCCTCCAGCATCGGTATCCAATGCAATGGTGCCAATAGGATGGATCAAGAGTGTAGAGATCAGGATTAATAATCCTGCAGTTTGGCCCCCAAGTTCAAGTACAAGTCGCCTCAGACGAATCTGTAGGTTCATGCAATCATCAGCAGTAACGCCTAAGTCTGCCGTAGTGATCTGTTGTGATCTGCTGATACCGCTTTAACAGTTGCGCATGGGCTTGGCACCCCCGTGAAAGAGAGGACTGGGGTATCACAAAGGCCTCGAGCAGATCCCGAGCCGAATCAACTGCTGTTCACTGCTCTCATAGGCTCGCTGATGTAAGGCATGGAAATAGGTTGTGAATCCTCGTCAAAGGTTTTCATGGTTGAGTATTTCTATGCGTGTTGTGATGATCAAAGCGGATGAGGCAACCAAAAAAATTTCGCTGATACCTTGAACAATTTGTTATCAGCATCATTAGTTGGAAATGAATTCTGGAGAAATGGATGGCAGAACAGGATCTCTACCGATTCCTCGACAAGGTGCAACAGCTTCAAGAAATGATTCAGTCGCTAGAAACTGTCCCTGGCCGACGAGAGCTGCTAGCCGCTTGTGGAGATCACAACCAAGTGGTGAAGTTAGCTCGATCTTGGGGCTTTGAGATTGGACGCCGTTGGGGTGAACTTGAGCCTGACGAGCAGCTTTCTTCCGATGCCAATCTACTAACGCGGCCATTACCTCCACAAGGACAGGAACAACAGCATCTTCTCCACGCTGGTTCAAATTGGCGCCTAGAGCTAATTCTCTCTTGTGCTGCATCTAGTCCAGAGGGGTTCTGGTATGACCAGGCTGATCACGAATGGATTGTGCTAATGAAGGGGAGTGCACGTATGCAACTGAAAGATCCCGATGTGTGGGTTGATCTCAGCGTGGGAGATCAGCTGCATTTGGCCCCTCACCGTCTGCATCGTGTGGAACGAACTGATCCTCACCCTGGGACAATTTGGTTGGCTTTGTTCTGGAACGAGCAGAAAGCTCCGGATCAATTGTCGCTCTCTTAACCAGCCAATAAGCCCCGGCCAAAGCAATCGAGGCAATCCCCAGTCCAGCCAGTAACTGAGGTTTATCATCAGATCCTGGTGGCAACACGATCACTTTGCGCGCCACGGCTGTCAGCGCTGTAACAAGCACCAGCTCAATCTGTACAACGTGGCGGCGGAGATAACTGGTGACGTTCTGAAGCACTTCAAGAGCAATCAGCACAGTTAACAGATCACCAAGAGTCTTGATCAAGTCATCCCCAAGCCAGCTCTGCTGTGAATCAACGAACAATTCATTGCCAACATTCACGATGAGCTGTATCAATGCCGCAATGATCACAACAACGGTGATCAATGTGAGAATCTTGACAATTACTCTTTCTCCCCAATCCACTAGATTGAGGAATGAAGGCATTGCCCGCTTGAGGCGGCGCAAGGCGGATCTCAGTTATTGAAAGGATTGTAGGAAGGCCGAGCCGGGGTATCGCCGCTGGGATTCTCAAGCTTGGTATCGCAGGCAATGGATCCATCGGCCTCTTCAATGCAGTTGCTGGGCACGACTTTGCTGTTTTCACCTGTACGGCTGTTCGGTCCAAGTAGCCAACCCTCCGACTGTGCCTGCAGGCTTAAAGGAGCAGCTAATTGCAGACTGGCAGTCATTCCTAGGAAAGTCACAAGTAAGGGAAAACGCATGATGAAACAGTCATTCAGATCCACTTTGCCTGTCATCTGATTCAGCTGCCGCAGTCATCGCGGATTTCTTGCAGAAGTAGGTCTAGTTGGCTGAAAGGATCGGCATCTTTTTGGTTGTCAGATTGAGATGATGCATTCGTTCCAACCCATTCGGCTTCAATTTCACATAGACGTGCCGCCACCCGTGGTATTCCTCCCAGGCGATGTTCACGTTCCAAGACCTCAAGCAAGGCAGGCATGCGAGTCGATACAGCCTGAAGGCTTCGACGCAGGTCTGCCTGGGTACGTCCCTGCTGCTTCAACCAATCCTTCAACAGGAGGGTCAGCTCATCTTCAACTTGACCAGACCACCCTGACATCAGCCGCCAACTGGAAACCACCGATCTAGTTTGCGTCGGGCACGATCACGAATCTGGGGGGTCATGTGATTGCTCCAGAGGCCTACGACTGCGGTAAGTGCAACAAGGTCATCACTAAATCCTGCGACAGGGATCAAATCTGGCACCAAATCAATGGGCATGATGAGGTAGGTCAGTGCAGCGAGCATGGTGAGTCTGGCCTGTGCAGGTGTTGATGCATCCAGGAGCATTTCCAAAGCTTCTAAAGCCGGCCTGGCAAGGCTTCGCCCAGCCTGACGCAACACCTTTTGAAACAGACTCTGATCAATAACGGAACTTTCCAGCACCGTTGCATCGACGGTGGTGTGAGTTGCGGTGGCCTCATCAACCATTGTTTGTCGGCGCCGATGTCATTCCATTGTTACCTGATTTATGGGGATTCATAAGATGAACTCCGCCCCTTCTTGGGGCGGAGTCCCTACTTTTCAGTGAGGTTTATCGCTTAGAGGGTGCTTTCTGCCAAACCACTCTGTATTCCTGTTTTGCGAAGTTTTCGCAGTGCCCTTTGTACCACCTGCCTGCAGTATTCGCGGCTGCAACTCATATGTCGTGCAACTTCTGCGAGGGTGCGCCATTCATGAGATCCGTCGAGTCCAAAACGAAGTGTGACCACCATCCGTTCTTTAGGAGTGAGATTCGCACGATTGAGCAAAGTCCATACCGATGCAGTTCTTTCCGCCATTTCGGCACGCTCAATCGGAGGGATCTCTTCGCTGGGAAGAACATCCGCAAGTTCTGAAGGATCGGATTTTGACTTCACAACTCCTTGAAGGCTCACTGTCACACTGCGTAATTCACAAGCAAGCAGATCTTCCACTTCGGCCATCGGCAGTCGCATGTTTTTTGCCAATTGCTCAGCAGTGGGAGGCAAGCCGTTGCTCTGCATCAGTCTTGACTTTGCTGCCCTTAATTTGGTTAGCTTCTCATTCACATTAACGGGAATTCGTATCGTCCTGCTCTGGGTGGATAGTGCCCTGTTAAGCCCCTGGCGAATCCACCAATAGGCATAGGTCGAAAATCTATGGCCACGGGTTGGGTCATATTTCTCCACTGCTCTGGTAAGTCCAAGCGTGCCTTCTTGAATCAGATCGAGAAGATCAAGACCCTTGCCCTGGTAGCGCTTGGCAAGATTCACTACAAGTCTTAAATTGGCAGTGATCATCTGATTTTTGGCTTTTTCACCACGACGAATGGTGAGGCGCTGATCATCTGAGTATTCGCATTCGGGCCCTGCTCCACCAGCAAGATGGCAGCGGTCAGTAAGCGCAACCATGGCCTGAACCTTCCGACCCATTGTCAGTTCCTGTTCAGGTGTCAGAAGTTGGTGGCGCCCGATCTCCCCAAGATAGGCACTTAAAGAACTCACCATATGGAACTCAACTCTTAATTGAACCTAGAGCCAAAGTGTTTCCATCCTGACTGCGTAAGGAAGAGTGCAGAATTAACTTTTTATGCGTTATTAAACAGTTTCTTCAGGATGTCGTGTTGCTTTGATTGATGCAGACCCCCTCTCACCCTCTTCTTCTATTGAGATAGCCGTTCATTGAGCTTGATGTCGCTAGCGTCAAAGCGAATTTCATTCATCCCATCCACTTGGGAGTCGTCCTCATGCCTGAGATTGTCAACAATGCTGGAATTGCCTACGTCCACTACCTGAGCTTCATGGTTTGCTTTGCTGCCTTGGTGCTTGAGCGAAAGCTGTTGAAGGCTTCCCCAAACCGTGGAGAAGCCACGGCCATGGTCATCACGGACATCGTTTATGGCGTAGCAGGCTTGGCGCTATTGATCAGCGGCATTCTGCGGGTGTTGTATTTCGGCCAAGGGAGTGACTTTTATACTCAAAACCCTTTGTTCTGGTGGAAGGTAGGAGTCTTTATTGTTGCGGGGACTCTTTCGCTTTATCCAACTGTCACCTATATCCTCTGGGCTATTCCACTGCGCAAGGGAGAACTGCCTGAAGTGAGTTCCTCGTTAGTGACTCGCCTCGGTTGGTTCATCAACATCGAAATCATTGGATTTGCATTCATTCCCCTTTTGGCAACCCTGATGGCCCGCGGCGTCGGCCTTCCTTCTCAATAATCCAAATGGTTCCAGATCCCTGTCCACCAGCGCAAGACGTGCGTATTTTAAATGGTGGGCTCCAATTACCCGAGTCCAGAAATGGGCTCGGGTATGTCGAGAAATTAGCGACCACCAGTTTTGGTTATCCAAGCCTGCCTCATTGGTGTGTATGGGTTGAACCAAACCCCAAAGGCTCTGTTGCGGGCCATCGCTGGTTAAAGCGATGGGCCAATGCTGTTGATGCTGCATTCAATAGCTGGTCTGAAGTGATTCCACTAACGAGGGTCACTGAGATTGAACGCGCTCATGTGTTGGTGTTTAGAAAACGCCCTCCGCTGCGACAGCTCCCCTCCGGTTGGCGTGCCAGCAATGGCCGCAGTCTGCTGACGATCGTTGAGGCTCGACGCAAAACAGCAACCCAACTTGAGCCAAAAGTGAAGGTCATGGTTTCACCAGAACTAAGAGCGCCTGTCCTTCAAGCCACAGCCTTGCATGAGCTAGGTCATGCTTTTGGCCTATGGGGGCACAGTGATCATGCTGGCGATGTCATGGCCGTATCCCAGGGGGCAGTGCCTGTCTTGACTGTTTCCAAAAGAGATCGGCTCACACTTGAGTGGATCCGTTCACAATCCACCAACTTTGGGCAACCACGTTGATGGGAATTTCACTAAAAAGAATCACTCAATCAGCCACAGTTCAGCATTCAGTTTCGACGCGGTGCTCCACGTCTATTAGCGAGCACCTCAAGCACTTCTCTCCAGTTCAAACCGTGGTGGGCAAGAGCGACTTGCAGATGAAAGAGAAGATCAGCTGCTTCATTAGCAATTGCCTTCGCATCGTCGTCTTTGCAAGCCATCACAAATTCCGCACTCTCCTCACCAATTTTTTTGAGGATGCGATTGTCTCCACCTTCTAAAAGCTTGTTTGTATAACTGTTGGCTTCGGGTGTGGTGTGGCGTTGATCAATCACCCGAAAAAGTTCACTGCATGCATCCATCGGAGGTGGCAGAGTGAGTGAGTCTCCCTGCGAATGCTGGTTTACCTCTGCGAAGAAACAGCTTCGGGCTCCGGTATGACAACTGACCAAACCGGTTTGTTCGATACTGAGTAAAAGCACATCAGCATCGCAGTCATAACGAATTCCCTTAAGGATCTGCGTATGACCGCTCGTGGCACCTTTATGCCAAAGCTCCTGACGCGAGCGGCTCCAGTAATGAACTTGGCCACTCTTTAATGTCTGCTCCAAGGCAGTGCGATTCATCCAGGCCATCATCAGAACGGCTCCATCAAGCCAATCTTGGGAGATCGCTGGAATCAAACCAATATCGTCAAAACAAAGTTGGTCGATGAAGGCGGGGCTGAGGGGTTGCATTCGTCCTCAAGGAGCGCAGGGGCTGCCGTGCAATCATCCCTCAGCACCAAACTAGTCATCAACTGCTTCGCTCTCGCATGATCCGCCCCTCCTAAGGCCTTTTAACCTGGGAGAGGATGGAGCAGTGCATCAGCATCTCGAATGCTATGAGTGCTGATTAGAAATTTCACCCCTAGCCATGGCTAGGGGTCAGGATCAACAGACACCATAGACATCAAGAGGTGATGGGTGGGCTTATGGACTGATAAGAGCTACTCAAAGCATTCAGTCTCAGTATCAAGCAGATGGCTTGTCTCAGGCTCAGCTAGAAGGGGAAGCTTCCAAATACTGATAAGTTGAATTTCAATGGCTATATCATCGATAAAGCTCTGAACAGACACCTTTCCGGTTTTATTTCTACTGATGTATGGAAACAAGCTACATCGATCTTTAACTGGCAGCACGTCCAAGCAAATAAATTCAATCAATTCTTGCTCTCTTCTTAGATCTGAGCAATTCAATTCTCCAGATTTAGCACTTGCCAGTTCTCATATCTCCTTTGTCACCAGGCAACGCCATCCAAGATATTGCCACCAATCACAGATCTAATGTTGCCAAAAGGAGCCTGACCTGGGTTTCCGCTAAAAGAACTTGCCAATTGCGGAAAACATCAAATATCATGCTTCTTCTTGCAATCGGATTGGAGGCACCAACTTGAAAGCCTTGATCAGAAATCAATGGATACCCGCAGACATGCAGCAATGTTGCCTGAAGAATTTTTGTTCAATTAGATATACTTTTGCAAATGAGTTGATGATCAAACCCAAGAGCCTTGACTCTAAATCATAGAATTTAGATGAGTCTTTAGATCTTGCCTCTAGAGTACATTACCCTAGGCAACTCCCTTCAATGGAAAGCATTTACAATGCATTGCCTTGAAGATTGACTTCTATTTAAACATGATTTTGTTCGTCGCCTAAGCTGATCCGTATAGTTACATAGATCGAATCACGAGATCAAAGTCACTCTCTACACATAATCTCAAAACACACGCCAACTGCAGTAACTCTCTGGATGAACGACCGTGACTAAGACACTCAAGAATGCTTACACTTGTAGCAAGAATTTCTCTGGATATCCTTGCTGTCATCGTCAATGGCGTCATCCAGGACACTGTCGATTTGTGCATGGCTATAGCCGCAGTTTTACCTTTTGGTTTGCAGCTCAAGAGCTTGATCCCTACGGATTTGTCGTCGACTTTTCCAGTCTTCGGGATCTGGAACAACAACTCAACAACCAATTCGATCACACCTTCCTCGCCAATGCTGATGATCCGCTCCTGTCTCAATGGCAGAGCCTGAATGATCAAGGCGCTATTGATCTAAGGGTGATGGACAACGTAGGCATGGAGTCCAGCGCAGAGCTGGTTTGGCAATGGGCCAATGCCCTTCTGCTTGATCGAGATGGTGGGCGCAGCTGTTGCTGGCGGGTAGAAGCGCGTGAGAATGAAGCCAATGCAGCTTGCTATGAAGCAACACCTACGTGGTTTGAGACGAAGACTCTGCTCTGATCAATTTGCTCGATCGACTCCCCTAATGGGAGCGCAAAGGGGATAAGCATTAGCGAAAACTCAGACGCTCCTGATCCACATCCACATGCACAATCTGACTATCTCCATAAAGGCCCGCCAGGATACTTTTGGCTATTGGAGTTTCAAGCTCGCGTTGTATCGCTCGCTTAAGGGGTCTAGCCCCATAAACAGGGTCATAGCCAGCATTGGCGAGCCAATCAGCTGCTGTATCACTGATCTCTAGGCCAAGCTTGCGATCGCAAAGACGCTCACGCAGCCGATTGACCTGAAGGGCAACGATCTGACGCAATTCCTCGCGCCTGAGGCTATGAAAGATGATTGTTTCATCCAGGCGGTTGAGAAACTCAGGCCTAAAATGAGCGTGCAAAGCATCATGAACTCGCCGCTCCATTTCCCCGTATTGACTATCATCGCCTCCCAAGTCGAGAATCGACTGGCTGCCAATATTACTGGTAAGAATTAGCACCGTATTTGTAAAATCAACTGTGCGACCCTGACCATCGGTGACACGTCCATCATCAAGGATCTGTAACATCACATTGAACACATCTTGGTGTGCCTTCTCCACTTCATCGAACAGGATTACCGCATAAGGGCGTCTGCGTACGGCTTCGGTGAGCTGTCCACCAGCCTCATAGCCGACATAACCCGGAGGTGCCCCAATCAGTCTGCTGACACTGTGCTTCTCCATATACTCAGACATATCGATTCGAACCAAAGCCGCCTCGCTGTCAAACAGTTGAGAGGCCAATGCTTTGGATAGCTCCGTTTTACCGACACCAGTGGGGCCTAGAAATAAAAAACTTGCGATCGGGCGGTTGGGATCACTTAAACCTGCCCTAGAACGCTGAATCGCATCCGCAACAGCTTGCACAGCCTGTTCTTGGCCAATCACACGTTGGTGGAGTTCTGCTTCAAGTCCAAGCAGCTTTTCCATTTCCGACTGCACAAGCTTGGCGACGGGAATCCCGGTCCATTTAGCGATGACATCAGCAATATCGTCTTCCGTAACCTCCTCTCGCAGCAGTGATTTATCGCCTGGCTCTCCATCTTGGGCCAGGGCAGTTTCTTTCTCGCTGAGTTGTTTCTGCAATCCCGCCAGAGTTCCATACTCCAGTTCAGCTGCCTTGTTGAGGTCGTAGCTGCGCTTGGCTTGCTCAACTTGCAATTGCACCCGTTCGATTTCTTCTTTGAGCGAAGAAAGGTCGTCAATCGCACCTTTTTCTTGTTGCCACTGTGCATTGAGGGCACTTTGTTGCTCTGCTAATTCAGCAAGTTCGCGTTCTAGTTTTTCCAACCTTTCCTTGCTAACGGAGTCGGACTCACGTCCTAGGGAAAGCTTCTCCATCTCGAGCTGCACAATCTTGCGATCGATTTCATCAATTTCCTCAGGCTTGGAAGTGATTTCCATTTTCAGCCGTGCAGCAGATTCATCCATCAAATCGATGGCTTTATCTGGCAAAAAACGATCGGCAATATATCGGCTACTGAGCACAGCTGCAGCAACTAGGGCGTTATCAGCAATGCGCACACCATGATGCACTTCGTAGCGTTCTTTGAGACCACGCAGGATGGAGATCGTGTCTTGCACTGTGGGTTGATCCACAAGCACTTGCTGGAATCTTCTTTCTAAAGCGGGGTCTTTTTCGATGTGCTGTCGGTGCTCATCGAGGGTCGTTGCACCAATGCAGCGCAGTTCTCCTCGAGCCAGCATTGGCTTAAGCAGATTGCTGGCATCCATTGCCCCACCGGTCGCTCCAGCGCCTACAACAGTATGGATTTCATCAATAAAAAGTACGATTTGTCCTTCAGAGGCGGTAACTTCTTTGAGCACCGCCTTGAGTCGCTCTTCGAATTCACCTCGATATTTCGCCCCTGCAATCAAAGCACCCATATCAAGGGCGATTAACTGTCTGTTCTGAAGGGCTGCAGGTACATCGCCATTAACAATCCGCTGTGCGAGGCCTTCAACAATTGCGGTTTTTCCCACCCCTGGCTCCCCGATGAGGACAGGGTTGTTTTTGGTGCGCCTACTAAGAATCTGAATCGTGCGTCGAATCTCATCGTCTCTTCCGATGACAGGGTCGAGTTTGCCTTCGCGAGCAGCAGCAGTAAGGTCTCTGCCATATTTTTCGAGAGATTCGTAAGTTCCTTCTGGGTTCTGATCGGTCACCTTCTGGTTTCCGCGTACCGCGTCAATTGCAACCTTTAGTTTGCCGGCATCCACGCCCGCTTGATTGAGCAACTTGCGGCCACAACGATTGTCCCCGGCCAATGCAAGTAACAGATGTTCAATCGAGATGAAACTATCGCCAAAAGCTTGCTTATGTTTCTCAGCTTGATCGAGAAGATCATTGACTCCCTTGCCCAGATAGACAGAGTCTGGCGCTGCCTGCAGAGTGGGCTGTTCTTGCAGGTGTGCCTCCACGGCTGTTTGCAAGTTGCCGATCGACACACCTGCTTTTTCTAGGATTCTTCCTGCCAAAGCGTTTTGCTGGAGCAGTGACAACAACAAATGCTCTGTTTCCAGTTGCTGGTGCTTGCGTTGTTGGGCAAGTTGTTGGGCCAAAACGATTGCTGCCCAGCCTTTTTCGGTAAATTGATCCGCCGTAGGTTGCATGTGGTCTTTTACGTTGATTCAACCGTATGTCGACTAACCATTAGCGCCAAGCGGTAAACCGTTCTGATTGGTACGGCTCTTTCGGCAGAGTGTGGTAAGCACCACCAAGAGACAAATCAAACCTCATTGCTGAATTCGTCATCAACAACTGTCATCTATGCATTAAGGTATTTAATTATTGGCTTAAAGAAGCCTATAGATCAACCATCCAAGCACGATTAGATCATCTCTTCATCGCTTAAGCTTTTAATATTCTCTTGATCCAAATGCAATCGCCTACCCAACATTTAGCCTATCTTTTACTCTAAGGAAAATGTATTACTACTGACACCAATCATGCTTATACCTTAATTCAACATAAGCGCCATGACCTTCAACCATTTCAAAACCAAATATTTAAAGACTTGCAGCCACTTGCATTCAAGCCAATCATTTGCGAATTGGAGAGATTCTACTGTTTCTAAACCAATCCTCTATCTGCTGTGACTCAGCCTCATTTTGAAGGTCGTAAAGCTTGACAGAAAAACCATAATCTTTAGCTAGATCTATCAACTCCTGATCATTAGAGCAATTCTTCAGCTGGTCCCGCAGCCTTAAACTGTGCTCAGCGGCATGGAGAAGATCAGAGAGCCCCTCTCGTGTCATTGCATCATATAAATTCTTAGCTTCATAATATATCCAAGCTTTGATGCCTGCAAACCTGCGAGAAACCTATTCAAGCTTGCTTGAGGGATCAAACCTATGTCATCCAATATAAATAATGAGGCAACAAAAAAAGAATTGCCACCTCAGGCTTGATATTTTTAGGGTCTTTAAAATCTACTTATTGATCAGTCAGTTCAACTCAATTAACAGTAACCGTTCCAACCATGCCAGCGCCACGATGGGGCTCACAGTAGAAATCGTAAGTACCAGCAGTTGAGAAGGTTTGTTCCCAAGATTCACCAGGTGCAAAGGCTAAATCTGGATGGCTTAACTCATCGTGACCTTCAAATACAGCGTTATGTGGGGCCAGATTGTTGTTGACGAACTTGATCGTATCTCCTTCTTGAATCGTTATAGAGCTGGGCTCGAAAGCAAGCATGCCTGAGTCGGAGCCTAGCTTCACTTCAGTCGTGGCAGCCTGAACGGAAGAGACTCCAAGCCCAATCACCAAAAGCAGGGCGCAGGCAGCTGCTGAGATAGAGCGAAGCATTGAGGCCATGAGGGCTTACATGATTTCTAGGAATACTTTAGCCCTAATTGTGAAGTTTTCCGCGCTGCGGCAGCCCTGAATCTGCCAAGACGGCTTCAAGTGTGGCTGCATGGCTGTGACCTCCGACACGTTCTGGTGTCGTAATTGGATCATGCACAAAGTGCCGTTGTTTGATGCTGAATCGATCCCAGGCATTGATTTCGATCGGTAGCACCTTGATCAGAGCCTCAATCAGCCAACCCCAGAGGGGTAGGCCAGGCGTCTGCCTAAGCCCACGCCAACGACAAAGAGTCGCTATTGCTTGATTCACAGAGATAGCGGGTTGACCCATAACCAAACGCCGAACAGCTCCCTGCCCAGCCTCTCGATTGGGGAGTTTGGGGGTCGTTGCCAAGTGGCCACATATGCAAGCAATATCAGCTGCGTGAATGAAATGAAAGCTGGCATCAGCCCTTAGCCAGCGTGCCAGCCAAAGCCAGCGGCTTGCTTCTTCTAACCCTTCAGTGAGATAGCTGGTAGGGAATGGGCTCGTACCATCGACCCTTCCCCCGAAAACGAGCGTAGGAAAAACAGCCACGATCCGATCAGCCAACGGATGGTGCTCTAGGTCCTGGAGGCACTGAGCCTTGGTTTGAATGTATTCAGTGCCATACGCAAGAGCTTCTGGCAATGGCTGAAGATCCCGGTTGAGGATGCTTGCCGTAGAGAAATAAGTAATCTGCTCAAGAACATCTGGATTGAGAAGCCCGAGCAGAGTTTTAACAGCCACAACATTCACTTGATGGGCTCGATCTGGATCCCCCCAAGCCGTTGCCGTATGAATCACACGGCTGACCGTGGCTAGCTGATTAGCAAAACAATGGGGATCACGTAAATCTCCTACCAGCAGTTGAACACGTGGGTGTTGCGCTGAGATGGCTGTGAGTTTGGCCGGGTCTCTGAGCCAGAGCAGTAGCTCGGCATCGGAGTTTTCAAGTAGCCAGGCGGCTGTGTACTGCCCAACACAGCCGCTGGCTCCTGTGACCAGGATCCGGGCAGGAGTCAAGCGGCAGATCCGATCAGATTGTCAACAGTCTTGCCAGTTTCGAAAAACACCTTGGCATTGTCCTCAGGTGTTCCAGGCAGGATGCCATGGCCGAGGTTGAGGATGTGCCGGCGACCTCGAGCCTTGCGAACCGCATCGACAATTCGCTCTCGAATCGCTTCTGGTGTTCCAAACAACAGGCCAGGGTCAACATTGCCTTGCACACCTAAGTGATCGGGAAGTCGAGCGCAGCCATCGGCCATATCAACAGTCCAGTCAAGAGAAATGATGTCGACACCTGTGCGCCCCATTCGTTCCAACACTCCAGCGCTGCCGGAGATGTAGAGAATCATTGGAGTGTCGGGATGAGTGGATTTCACCAGGTCTACGACTCTTTTTTGATAAGGCGCTGCAAAGGTGTCGTAGTCGGCCGGGCTTAGCTGACCGGCCCAGGAATCAAACATCTGCACGACCTGGGCGCCGGAATCGATTTGATAACGCAAATAAGTGGCAATCGATTCAGCGAAATGGTTGAGCAAACGATGCAGAAGATCTGGCTGCTGGAAAGCCATCGCCTTGATCACGGCGTAATTCTTGCTGCTTTTGCCCTCAACAACATAGGCAGCAAGGGTCCAAGGAGCCCCCACAAAACCCAACACAGCAGCTTTATTACCAACGCTCTCGCGCAGGCGTCCGAGCACCTCGCCAACAAAAGGCATGGTTGCGTTTGGCTCCAATGGCTGAAGAGCCTCAATTTGGCTGAGGCTGCGAATCGGCTTTTGGATGAGGGGGCCCTTGCTTTCAACGATGTCGAAATCGATGCCCATGCCGGGCAAGGGAGTGAGGATGTCTGAGAACAAAATCACCCCATCAGGCTGGAATGCTTCAAAGGGCTGCATCGAGATCTGGTAAGAGAGATCAGGATTTTCAGAACGCTCTCGAAAACTGGGGTAACGGTCCCGGAGATCCCGGTAAACCTTCATGTAGCGTCCCGCCTGGCGCATCATCCACACAGGGGTCCGCTCGACCGACTCACCACGCGCAGCGCGGAGCAATAAGGGCTGGGAGTCGCTCATTACAAGGGTCAGGATCAGTCAGAAAACCTACCTGAAGGCCGTTGTTGTTCAGGCCATCAGTGATGTTGAGAAGGCAGCTTCGTCACATGTTCATTGGCTTTGGCTGCACTCAAAGACTTCGCTTCGGGTCATGACGGAAGACCAGCACGCTCAGCGCTGGTAGACAGAGTTCAAGAGACTGCTCATATCCATGGATATTGAATTCATCAGTGTTTTTACCGCCCATATTGCCGAGGTTTCTACCGCCGTAACAAGAGCTATCTGTGTTCAAAACTTCCTGATAATAGCCACTCATAGGCACGCCAATTCTGTAATTTGAATGACTTTGAGGTGT
Organism: Prochlorococcus sp. MIT 1327; assembly: GCF_047304785.1. Taxonomy (NCBI): domain Bacteria; kingdom Bacillati; phylum Cyanobacteriota; class Cyanophyceae; order Synechococcales; family Prochlorococcaceae; genus Prochlorococcus; species Prochlorococcus sp. MIT 1327. The sequence goes on along the minus strand of NZ_CP138972.1, from coordinate 1,236,964 downwards.
GAAGTTGGCGACGACGACAAGCCAAGTTCCGCCACTACTTTCACGACGCATAAAGCTGATTACAGAATGACGATTATCATTGCAATCAATCCATTGGAATCCATACTGATCAAAGTCATCTTTCCATAGAGCAGGCTCGGCTTTATAGAAAGTGTTGAGGTCATCAACCAATCTCTGCAGACCCTTATGAGGATCATGTTTCAACAGCTCCCATTGCAGATCTCCCCATACATTCCATTCCGATCGTTGACCAAATTCCATTCCCATGAAGATAGTTTTCTTGCCAGGATGGGTCCACATATAGGCAAGCAATGCACGAACATTTGCAAATTTCTGCCAGTCATCTCCTGGCATCTTATGGAGAAGATTGCTTTTACCATGCACAACCTCATCATGACTAAGTGCCAGCATGAAGTTTTCGGTGTAGGCATACCAAATAGAAAAAGTGATGTTGTTCTGGTGAAACTGCCTAAACCAAGGATCTAACTCGAAATAATCGAGCATGTCATGCATCCAACCCATATTCCATTTAAGATTGAATCCCAGCCCGCCCATATCAGTGGGCTGAGTAACCATGGGCCAAGTTGTTGACTCCTCCGCAATTGAAAGCGCTCCAGGGAAGTGCTGGAAAAGAACGTGATTGGCCTGTTGGAGGAATCGAACTGCTTCTGTATTTTCTCGCCCTCCATCTTCATTGGCAATCCATTCTCCATCAGGTCGAAGATAGTCGCGATAAAGCATCGAAGCCACCGCATCAACACGAATACCATCAATATGGAATTGCTCAAACCAATACACAAGATTGGCAACGAGAAAGTTGCGAACCTCGTTGCGGCTGTAGTTGAAGATCAACGTGCCCCATTCCTTGTGTTCACCAATGCGTGGATCAGAATGTTCGTAGAGATGGGTTCCATCAAAGAAGGCCAGGCCATGACCATCCTTAGGGAAATGGCCTGGCACCCAATCGATGATCACACCTAAACCTTCGGCGTGGCAGCGATCAACAAATGCACGGAATTCATCCGGACTTCCAAATCGGCTGGTGGGTGCATACCACCCTGTGACCTGGTATCCCCATGAGCCATCAAATGGATGCTCTGAGATTGGCATCAGTTCAATGTGGGTGAATCCCCGATCTTTCACGTAGGGGATTAACTGGTCGGCTAGTTCGGGATAGGTCAGGAGACGAGCTTCAGGCTTCATGTCCGCAGCGGGTACCGGCGCCCGAGGCGTGCCATCCAACTCGATATACGGTTCATCTGTTGCTGCATGAATCCAGCTGCCTAAATGCATTTCATAGACAGAAATTGGTTGATCGAGAGCATTACGACTATCCCGTTGCCGCATCCATTGCTCGTCCTGCCATTGATAGCGATCAAGCCTCGCGACTACGGAGCTTGTCGCTGGGCGCACCTCGTGCTGGAAACCATAGGGATCAGCTTTCTGATAGCAATGGCCTTCCTGCGTTCGGATTTCGTATTTATAAAGCCCCCCTTCTTTAAACCCAGGAATAAACAGCTCCCAAAGGCCTCCCTGGCGACGCTGCATCGGATGATGACGGCCATCCCATCCGTTTAATTCTCCGAGAACAGCCACACTGCATGCATGGGGTGCCCAGAGGCAGAACATCACTCCCTCAACACCCTCACGCTCCATCAGGTGAGCGCCCATGCGTTGCCAAATGTGGTGATGGTTACCCTCCGCAAAGAGGTGACGGTCCATCTCCCCCATCCATTCATCGTGGAAGGCCCAGGGGTCGTGCTGCTCATGCACGATTCCTGCGCGTTTAACCCGCACCTGGTATGTGCGGCCAGGATCTTGGTTGAGAGCTGCTTCGAAGATCCAGGAGTGATTGGGCGTAGTCATGGCAGTCGTTCTGCCATCACAAAGCAGCTCTACTTGGCTTGCCTCCGGCATCCAGATGCGCACGATCCATTGCCCCTCATGGGATTGAGGGCCCAACAGCGAGAAAGGGTCATCGTGGCGACATTCAGCAAGTCTTTGGCCGTCTTGAACCACCCAGTCGAGGGCAACACTGGTGGTCATGGGGCAAAGACATCAATGGCCGGGAGCTTAGGTCGATTCATGGACCGCAAGGGCAGACTGAGCACCAGAGGGAGCAGTTGAATCAGCGAACGCTGATCAATCAGACCAGATCAGCTGAGAAATCCACGTTGATGATCTCCCCTTGACTGTTGAAAATGACAAAAAGGTTGTCTGTTAAATCGCCAAACTCAATGGTCACTAGAACCAGCTGCTGTTCCCCTCCTTGGCTGGCAACAATTGCATCTTTCACCTTTTGGAAACCGCCGCTGACGCGATTGAGTTTTGTCCACTTGCGTTGTAAGTCTTGTGGTTTCAACTCCTGTTGAAAGCTCAGTTCAAGAAAGGAACGCGCAGCGATCCAGCGAGCAGAGACCAAATCGTCAACGAAATCAATGGCCGATTGCTCGATCGGCAATGCTTGACCACTCCATTTCCATGCGATCAATTTCCCTTCCTGATCGAGAACCATGATCAACGGGACGTCTCCATCGATGGTCTCAACCATGGCGTCGACAGTGGTGTCGTCTATGCCTGGTGAGACGTCGACAATGCGACTTGACTTGACTTGAGGGCGCCTTTTCAGACGTTGTTGGATCCGTTCAGTGGTGGTGGTGCTGCGCAGAGCTTCTGAAAGTTGGCCATAGATGGTTTTGGCGTCTTGCACCACTAATGCCTTGAGCAGGATTTGCGCTGTTTTTGTCGCCTCAGCAGGGCTCAAAGTGGTCTTTTGAATGGTCTCCTGCGCTGCCACAGTCGGAAGGGTTAGTGCACTCAGGCCCATGGGCAATCCAAGGGATAGGCTCAGCAGGCAAACAGACAGCTTCAAAACTCTTGGGGCAAATCGAAATCTATTTTGCCGGAGTTCCATGACAAAAACCTCAACTTGGATCCATTGAGCTGCAGTGTCATTGTCACCACTTGGCAATGGGGTCCTGGAGGGCCACAGGGATGACGATCGTGGCCTGGGTTGACACCAATGGCCGGCCAAGCTGCACCTGCGAGAGATAGGCGCAGATGTTCTCCTCGCTGCAGGTCTGCAAGAATTGGTTGAAGTTTCACCTTGCGCGGCAGCATGCGCAGGGCCTGCTCTCCTTCCACACGCAGAAAACCTGTTGAGAGCTGCTTCACCTCGCTGTGGTTGCAATTAACAATGGAGAGGGCAACGCAAAGGTCAAATCCCGGTTGATCTGACTGCACGGTCAGCTGCAGTAATGGGATCCCATTGAGTTGGAGAGGTTCCTGCAAAGCAGTGCTTGTGAAGGTAGCCACATCGGCGCGCTGGTCCAAGGCGCTGCGCTCAGCAACTCCTGGTTTTGGGCTGAGATGTCCTCCCACTGCTTGAACCGGTCGCCAAGGGTCATGAACCACATAAACCACGCCGCCACCTTTCTTGTTCTGATGCAGAGTGCCTTCTGAGGGGTCCAAGCAGGCCATCCCTCCACTGACAAGACTCCAGCTGACATTGGCTGATGTTGTGGTCTGGGTGGGGCTTGCAAATGTCTGCCAAGAACAAGACGTGATATTCCAGATCCGCCCATAGGGTCTTGAATTAGTTAAGGCTTTCGAAGATTTCAGATGGCGATCAAAGAACTCCAGCTGAAGTTGCTGTGCATCAGGCCACCACTGCAGGTGAGTCGCTGGACCGATATGAAGTTCTGGGCTACCACCTACTTGGCTTGATCGTTGATAGAGATCAAGCAGGCCATTCAAATGGGGATCCCACCAGCCACCCAGAAGCAGCATCGGTTGACGAAGCCAGGAATCCAAGGGCTTGTGTACAACCCAGCCTTGATCGTTTTGGCTCGCTTGATGTAGCCATCTAAAGCTCATCCCATCGGGATCGTGGCGTTTCAGAAGTGCCGGCCCCTCATACAGGTAGCTGTCGTCTTCCAAACTGCGGCGAAGCTCTCTCCATGCTTCCCAGTTACCACAGCGACGAGCTTGTAGTGCTGCAAGTTGCAGCCCCCAGGCCAAGCCAAGATGCCACCAGTGAGCACCCCCCTCACAACTCCAATGGTTGCGCTCATCAACTCCTGCCATCGCTGGTGCCAGACAATCCGGTGGCGGCGTCCCAGGTTCGGCAAGCAGCTGTGTTAGGCCCTGATAGGAAAACCCATAAGTTCCAAGGCGGCCATTGCATTCTGGTAACTCCCGAACCCATGCATGCGTCTGACTGGTATCAGAAGCTTCTTGCAGGAAGCCATTGAAGTGGCCTTCGGAATCCCCTTGACCACGTACGTCCTGGACCACGACCAGATAGTCGTGACTTGCCCACCAACCAGGATGGATGTAAGTCACAGTTGAGGCGAGCGCACGTCCGTAGGGCTGACGCATCACGAGAGCAGGCCAGGGTCCCTCACCTTTCGGGATCCATAACCTGGCAACGAGCTTGACCCCGTCAGAGAGTGTCAGCCAGGCATCGTGCCAGTTCACGGATCCAGAGCTCGTTCGACCTTCAACGCACATCCGGGCAGTTCATTCCAATCACATAGGTGGCCAGAATCTCAGCGTTATTGGAGCTGAGATTGCGCTGGCGGGCAACTTCTGAGATCGCTTGAGATGAATAAGCAGAAACCCCTTTGGTATTGAGAGCCTTAAATTGACTGCACAATTCGCGCGCTTCGCCTGGGTTGTTTTTGACGCTTTCAAGAAGGCTGGACTGCGCCTTGACATCCGAAGCACTGGCAAGGGCTACGACGATCAGCGCTGGCAAATAGCGCATTGGTCCCAAACATGCACGCTGTCATCATTTGAGACACTCTTGTCGGGATTGTGGGGCTTCGCTAGGTCAGTTCTGCAGTTGCCTCGTGCGAGCAAGCTGGATCCAGCGATTGGCCATAGCAAGGTCCACGCTCGATTCTCGATGGTTATTGAGTTGGCGTTGTAACCGTCCCGTCTGATGCACGACATCCTGTGGAGTCGCAGCTGCCAAAGCGGCTGCAGTGGCTAGCCCGGAGTGGATCAGCAAGGCAGCATCCGCCAGTTCTAGATCCAGATCACAAACAAGTGCCGCCATGCCTCGCAATCGTTTCAGGTTGCGGGTCGTCGCAAGCCCTCCCTTAGCAAGTCGGTTGAGTTCCTGGTCCTCAAGGCGTTTCAATGCGCTCCATGTTGTGATCCCTGCGGCCACGAGCAGGGCTTGTTCGTCACGAAAGCTTTGAGGTAAATCTCCCAGAGGTTGATCAACCTGCATCACTTTTTTCGGCTAATGGCAGCGTGATGTTCTGACGCAAGTCGCGTATGACTTCGCCGAGGATGACGGGTTGACTGACACCCTCTCCAACCGATTCCAGCCTGCGTAGCCGCACATGCACCTCACTGCCGTTATATCCACCGCGATGGATGTTGCCTGCTAGTTGCTGCAATGTGGCTTCAACCGCTTCATCCGGAAAGTCATCAGGGACCTGGGCGACAACAAGGTCCGTGCTGTTGTCAAACACCACGGGTACCACCAGAGCTCCTTCCACCTTGAGGGGGGGGGTATAGCTCACGCCAAAAGCCCAACAGCTTGCCAAAAGAAGAAGGTTGAAGCTGGTCACTCCCACCAGCCGGAAGCGTTGTCCCCAACGAACCAAGAAAGCAATCAGGGTCATTAGGCTTAGGGCTAGGCCTGACCAGGCAAGCCATCCGGTTGCGGTTTCAATCAGCTCTGGAATGGACATGGACTGGTGAACCTCAAGAGAACTACTTATATTTCGCACGCTCCCAGGAAGGTTGACTCAAATCGATGGGAGAGAAGAGTCAATCCTTGGCTAAAGGGCGATGGAAACGCCCTGCTGTTCTACTGCTAACGAGCAGCTTGGTTGTTTGGGTTGGCGCCGATCGAGTTGTTGCGGCCCTTCTTGAACGTCTGCGTCCGCAACTGGAGCAACAGCTTTCAAAACCTCTAGGCCATCCTGTAAAAATTGGTGCCTATCAGGGCCTGCGGCCCTGGGGTATGGCCATTGGTCCCACTGAAGTGCTGCCTGGAAGTCATGACGATTCCACAGCATCGCTCTCTGGTCTAACCATCAGCCTTGCCCCAATGGCCAGCCTGTTCCGTTTGCGACCCGTTGCCGTACTCACCCTTGAAGGATCACGGTTAACGCTACGTCGTAATCAAAAGGGTTTCTACTGGGTCCCTGGTCCATCCAAAGGCGATCCTCCCCCAAAGGTTGATCTTCAGCTGCGGTTAACTCAGCCCGCCAGGGTCCGTATCGAACCGGTGAACTTGGAGTTCACCGCCACTACACGGGCAGACCTTCAGCTGGCGGAGGGATGGGCCAATGGATCTGTCCAATTTGTATTGCCAGATCGTGGCAGATTCTTCCTAAAGGGCCGTGGGCGCTGGGATCGTTTAGAGCTTCAGGCCCATGCTCGTTTGGACCAAATCAGCCTTGAACCATTGCAGGGGCTTTTGCCCGGAACGCTGCCCATGCAAATGCAGGGTCAGATTGGCGGTGACCTCCAAGTGAGTCTTAATCAGGGACGCATGGGCTGCAAGGGAGCCCTGTCATTGGTTCGATTCCAATTAGCGGGTGGTCCCCTCAAAAAGTCACTCTCATCTCGTGAAGCCAAGATCAACTGTCGTCAAGATCGTCTTCAGTTACCTCTCAGCCAGTGGCGTTACGGCCCTTGGACCGCTTCTCTAAAGGGAGGTGCTCGTCTCAATCACTCCTACAACCTCGACCTCAAGGTCAACCAGCGGCAACAAGGGCATGCCTTCCAAGCCCGGATCAATGGACCTTGGCATGAGCCCAATCTGCACGCCAGTGGCCGCTGGATTCTTGCCCCAAAGATCCCCGTTGATGGTCCGCTGCAACTGAACTTGCAAATGCGCACCAACTGGCGCAATCCCAAGGCCTTCAGGGCCGTTATTGACACTTTTGATGTTCGTGGTCCAGGTCTTCAGGTCCGTGCAAGGGGTCCCCTCTATCCCGAGTTAGGGCTGAACACCCAGCGCCTGGAGTTTGCAGGACCTGCATGGCAGCGCATCCCTGTGCTTGCTGATCTTCTCGGCAGCCAAGCCTTGATCAAAGGCAAGCTTCAGATTGAGGGTCCTTCATCGAGCCCCCAACTTCAGCTAAGCCTTGCTCAGCAACGTAATCCTTTGCTGGAAACCTGGTCTCTGCGAGCGGGGTGGTCAGCAGATTCCGGCTTGCTCCGCTTAAGGCAGTTCAACAGTCCCCTGCTCAAAGTTATGGCGGACTTGCCTCTCTCAGTTGATCAAGGACGCCTACGCAGTGGAGAACTGCAGGCCAATCTGAATTTGAGTCCTTTCCCTTTAGCTCGTGTTGGTCCGCTTCTCGGCACCTCTTTGGCTGGAACCCTTGCTGCTTCGGGGCAGGTGAGAGGGCCATTGTCGGCCCTTCGTCCAAATCTATCCCTCCGGGTGGTGAATCCAGAGGCGGGAGGATTGCGGTTGTTGGAAGATTGGCAAGGGAACTTAGCCGGACTCCCTGCTGGGGGTAGCACTCTGCTGATGGAATCAGTGGGGGGGGTGATCCCTGGGCAGCTCTCATCTCGATTGGGACGCGACTGGTTGCCAAAGGAGTTGGCGATTAACCGTGGCGATGGCCGTCTCTCGCTAAACGGCATTTCAGCTCACTATCGCTGGGAGTTGAACAACTTCAAAGTGGATGGGATTGAGGCGGCCCTGTCTTCAAAGCAGCGATTTGAAGGCCTTTATGGTCAACTCAGCGGATCAGGCAGCCTGGGTCTTCAGCCCCTGGTCATGGAAGGCCAAGTCACCATCAGCAATCCAGGGTTGATGGGTCTGCAATTTCAACAGGCTTTGCTTCAGGGGAGGGTTGCCAACCAGCGCTACAAGCTGACTGGTGAGCTGCTACCAGCGGATACAGGCCAGATCAATCTTGCAGCGGGAGGTCGCCTTGGTGGCGAACTCTCTGCTAAGGCAAAGGCACTCGGTCTAAGCGCGCGTTGGCTGATCTCTAGTGCAGAGCAACTTTCTAAGTTTAATGATGTTCTTCCAACTTCGATTGGGCGAGCCCAAGATCTGGGCACTCTGTTGATGCAAACCTTGGGAAGGTCTCTAGATGATCAGCTCAAAGTCTTGGCAGCGGCGCAGGCTTCCGTCAATCGTTTCGACCAGCAAAATCGTCGTAGCAGGATCATCCATCCAGAAGATCTACGTGGGCAGATTGATGCGGTGATAGATCTGAAGGGTCCCGATTTGTCCAAGCTCAATCTGGGGCTAAAGGCCAGCGGTCATCTCTGGACAGAAGGTGAGTATCAGGATCACGCCCTACAAGTCAAACCCATTTTCGCCTCGATTCAAGGACCTCTGCATGGTGGGGAAGGGTCGTTTTCACTGCTTCACGTTCCCTTTTCTCTGCTTTCGTTGGTTGCACCTCTACCTCAAGCACTGCGGGGCGCTCTGGGACTTTCGGGTCGATACAACCTCAGACGGGGAACCCCTGAGATCACAGCTGATCTAGTGATGGAAAGCGCCAGGTTGGCTGAAAGCTCATTGAGCTTGGACAAAGGGCAGATTCTCTTAAATGATGCCCTCCTGAACCTCGACTTGGCGCTGCGAAGCTCTTCTTCCAAAGAGGCGGTAACCATTACCGGTCAAGTGCCTCTTGATCCCTCCTTGCCGATAGACGTCAGGGTTGAGAGCCACGGCGACGGCCTACATTTTCTGGCTGATTTTGCTGAAGGTGCGGTCACCTGGAAGGGCGGTAACTCCGACCTCAAGTTGTTGTTTAGCGGCAGCCTTAGCGCTCCTCAGGCGAATGGATTTTTGGTGGTGCAAAACGGCGAATTCGTCGTCATGGAACAAGTTGTCAAAGGGTTGGAGGCTGCCATGTTTTTTGACTTCAATCGCCTTGAGGTGCAGCGTCTCAAAGCAAAGATTGGTTCGAAGGGCATCTTGCAAGGTGCGGGATCCATTGCCTTGCTTCGCCCTGCACCTGAAGACCAGCCCCTGACTATCGAGATCAGTAAGTCCCGTTTTAAGTTGCCAAAGGCTGATGTAGGGGTGGCCGCCAAGCTCAAGTTCACGGGTGCCTTACTGAAACCCTTGATTGGCGGTGAGCTCACGATCAAAGAAGGAACGATCTCACCCGCCGGATCAGGGCTTCTGCGACCGATCAACTCTGCCATTCAATCCACCAAAAGGCCTGGAGCCGGAGAAGCGATAGCAACTTCCAGCAGCCCCAAAGTTGTTAATGCCAACACCCTGCTTGAGGAGCAGTGGGATTTTAAGAAACCCTTGGTCTTGCTTGGACCAGATGTAGAGGTCAGTCGGAGGAAGATGTTGAGCTCGATGATTCCCAACATCCCCTCTATCAGCTTCGACAACCTGCGTTTAAAGCTGGGGCCAAATTTGCGCATCACTGCTAATGCGCTGGCCAATTTCAGTACAGAAGGATTGCTCAGTTTGAATGGCCCCCTAGATCCAAAGCTTCAGGCTCGTGGTGTGATTCGGCTACTGAATGGGCGGCTGAATCTGTTTACGACATTCTTCAATCTTGATCAGCGAGCTGCGAATGTCGCTGTGTTTACTCCTTCTCTGGGCCTAATCCCTTACATTGATGTCGCCATGAACAGCCAGGTCTCCGACAGCATCAGCATCGGCACCGACAGTAATGCCGCATCAGCGAATGTATTTGACACCAATGGAACAGGTGCTCTTGGAGCCGGAGGACAGTTCCGCTTGATCAAAGTGATGGTGAAGGCCGAGGGACCTGCAAATCGTCTTTTCCAAAACATTGACTTACGCAGCTCGCCGTCACTGCCTCGTGCTCAATTGCTGGGGTTAATTGGAGGAAATTCACTGGCAGGGTTATCGGGAGAAGATGGTCGTGCGGCACTAGCGACTGTGATCGGTCAATCTCTTCTCACGCCTGTTCTTGGATCAATCTCTGATGCTTTCAGTCAACGAATGCAAATTGCCCTTTATCCTGCATACGTCTCGCCGGTTGTGACGAGTCAACAAGAGCGCGTTTCTGGGCAAGTCCCACCCACTCTCGAGTTAGTCACAGACATTGGTATTGATATCACTAAGCGACTTAACGTTTCTATTTTGGCGACACCAGACCGCAACGATATTCCTCCGCAAGGCACCCTTACTTATCAAATCAGTCCCAGCATGAATCTCTCAGGTTCTGTAGACAGCCAGGGAATTTGGCAAAGCCAATTGCAATTATTTTTCCGCTTTTGACCAGTTGGCAACCGACTTAGCTCAGTTCATCGGTGTCGATTTGGGAGGTACCGCGATCAAGTTAGGTCGATTTGATCAGCAGGGCCATCTGTTGGCAGAAACCGAGTTGCCAACCCCTCAACCCTCGGTGCCAGGTGCTGTCACAGTTGCTCTTTGCGAAGCTATCGAAACTGTTGATCCAAACCATCAGGCTGCATTCGTGGGAGTGGGCTTGCCAGGACCAATGGATGCTGAAGGGCGAGTCGCCAGGGTCTGTATAAACCTGCCTGGATGGCTGGAGGTTCCTTTAGCCGACTGGTTGGAACCACGACTGAATCGGCACGTCACCCTGGCGAATGATGGCAACTGTGCTCTCGTTGGTGAAGCATGGCAGGGCGCGGCCCAAGATTTTCAAAACGTCGTTCTGCTCACTCTTGGCACCGGGGTAGGTGGGGGCGTCATGCTTGGGGGTCAATTGTTTCTCGGTCATAACGGGGCTGCAGCCGAGCCTGGTCTGATTGGGGTGGATTCGGAAGGTCCTAGCTGCAACAGTGGCAACCAAGGCTCCCTAGAGCAGTACGCCAGCATTAGCGCCCTTCAACGTCTATGGGCTGGGGACCCAGAAGAATTAAGCGAACGAGCTGCTTCTGGCGATCGCGAGGCTCTCGAGATCTGGGAAACCTATGGCCGCAAACTTGGGGTGGGAATCAGTTCTCTCGTCTATGTTTTCACCCCTCAGCTGGTGCTGGTTGGAGGAGGTCTTGCAGGTGGAGCAGTTCATTTCCTACCAGCGGTCCGTCAGGAAGTAGAGAAGCGGGTGCAAGCTGTGAGCAGGGAGGGTTTGCAGATTCGCTCCTGTGCCCTTGGTAATGGAGCTGGTCGCCTGGGGGCAGCTCGACTTGCCTTTCAACGTCTCTTAAGTGTCGGCAATGCCCCTTGAGGAGTGATGATGAGCACAGCTGTGCCGCGCTGTGATGACAACTTCTCCTGGAGTTCCTGACCCTTCCGCCCAGTTGCTGCGACTTGCAGCAGAGGTGCGGCAAGCAGCCATGGCTCTTGGGCAAAGTGATGACAACCAGCGGCGTAAGGCCCTGATGGCAATGGCCAATGCTTTGCTGTCAAGCTCTGAGCAGATCGTTAGGGCTAATCGACTCGATTTAGAGAAGGCTCGAACTGAGGGACTTGCTTCTGCCCTGATGGCGCGGCTCAAGCTTGATGAAAGCAAACTCGATTCGGCTATCGAGGGGCTCAGGCAGTTGGCTCAGTTATCTGATCCCCTTGGTTTGCGTCAGTTGCATCGTGAACTAGATCAAGACCTTGTGCTGGAGCGCATCACCGTTCCTCTTGGAGTCCTGGGGGTAATCTTTGAGGCACGCCCAGATGCCGTGATTCAGATCGCTTCACTGGCGATTCGCTCTGGCAATGGCGCACTTCTCAAGGGCGGCAGCGAAGCAAGCCACACCAATCAGGCCATCATTGAGGCGTTGAAGAATGGTCTGGCTGAAACAGAGATCGATCCCGAGGCAATTGCCTTACTCACGACCCGTCAGGAAAGCCTTGCCCTACTTCGCCTTGATGGCCTAGTGGATTTGATCATCCCTCGCGGCAGCAACGAACTGGTGCGTTTCATTCAGGACAACACACGAATTCCGGTTCTTGGTCATGCGGACGGAATCTGTCATCTCTATCTCGATGCCGCGGCGGATCTGAAGCAGGCCCTACAGATTGCAATCGATAGCAAGACTCAGTACCCCGCAGCATGCAACGCTATTGAAACTCTGCTCATTCATCAGTCCATTGCACCGTCGTTTTTAGAGCTTGCAATTCCTGCCTTTCATCAAGCCGGGGTTCGTCTGCTTGGGGATTCAGCGAGCCGGGCTTTAGGAGTAGAAGAGTCAGCAAGTGAAGAGGATTGGGCTACGGAATATCTCGATCTAATTTTGTCAGTGAAAGTGGTGCCTGATCTAGAGGGAGCCCTGGATCACATCCGTCGCTATAGCTCCCGTCACACGGAGGCGATTGTCAGCAATGATCAGGAGACGGCTGAGCGTTTTCTCCAAGCTGTCGATAGTGCCGGTGTTTTTCACAATTGCTCCACGCGTTTTGCCGATGGATTCCGTTATGGCTTTGGAGCCGAGGTTGGAATCAGTACTCAAACACTGCCTCCAAGGGGGCCGGTTGGCTTGGAAGGGCTGGTGACCTATCGCTATCGGTTGCGTGGACAAGGCCACATTGTGGCGGACTATGCCAATGGTGAATGCATGTTCACTCACCAGGACCTACCGCTGTGATCAATCGTCTCCCTTTTGGAGCCATTCATGTTAACGATGTGCGCTTGTGGGCTCACGTGGGTGTGCTTCACCATGAAAGACGTGAAGGGCAGTGGTTCAGCTTGGATTTCAGCCTTTGGCTAGACCTTGACAAGGCTGCCCTGGATGATGACCTCAATGCCACTGCGGACTACAGCTTGGCTATTGGTGCAATGCAACGACTCTCCTTTGAACTGAAGTGTTTCACCATCGAACACTTCAGCGAGCGATTGCTAGTGCTCTTGGAAGATCTCTACGGTCCTGTGCCAATGCGAGTGCTTGTGCGTAAATGTGCTGCGCCGGTGCCTGGGTTTATTGGCAGTGTGGCTGTTGAAAGGTGTCGCAATTGGCCAACACCCTGATCTTTGTCAAGGCTTTTCGCGATGTTTACGCATGTCGCATCAGTGGATAAACCCCGTCGACCATTGGTGCTTGTACATGGTCTTTGGGATACCCCGCATCTTTTTAGGCGGTTGGTGAAGGCACTCGAACAGCATCAGCTACCTCTACAGATCCCCCATCTGCCTCATCGTCTGGGAGCTGTTCCGCTTTCCAAGCTGGCGGAGACGTTGGATCAGCTCATCGTTGAGCAGTGGGGGGCCGAGACGGTTATCGATGTACTTGGATTTTCGATGGGAGGGGTGATCAGTCGAATTTGGCTGCAACAACTAGGTGGATCACGACGAACGCATCGTTTTCTGAGTGTAGGAAGTCCACAGCGAGGCACCCTCACAGCCCAGTGGATTCCCGCCTGTTTGTTTGCTGGTTTAGCGGATATGAAGCGCGGCAGCCCCTTACTGCGCAAGCTCAACAGCGACGTTGAAGCTTTAGGGCAAATGGAATGCAGCAGTTATTTCTGTCGATGGGATCTAATGGTTTTTCCAGGCTGGCAAGCCGTATTACCAGTGGGTGAGCAACAGGCCGTTCCAGTAATCACGCATCAACAATTGATGTCTCATCCGTTGGCATTGAAGTTGCTGATTTCAAAGCTTCTCAGTAATTAACTTGGCGAAGTCGGCAGCAGATGCTGTAGGTCATCAGCCAACGCTGCCAACAGCAGAGGGCTTAGCAAACCATCTTCTAATAGGGTTGCAATCCCTCGTAGACGTTCAAGAAGAACGGCCGGAGCCATCCTCCAGCCTCTCGGCAGCATTCCTATCAGTGGGATTACACGGCGATGATCGAGATCACGCAACAACTCACTTAGCAATTGTTCTCGGCTTATGCCGCGACGCAAGCTGCTTGTTTCAAGCACCTCCTCAAGTGCAATCAGTGGTGCCGTGTGGATATTGTCATGCTCGTCTTGGCCCCAGCTTTGTGATAACGCTAGGGGGGTTCAGAGAGTACGGTATCTCTTCAGCCATCTCCTCACTGATCCGCAGAGCTTGCGGCTAAGCCGGAATGGCGAATCAATGCCTCAGTGGTCGCTGGTCGTCCGCGGAATTGCTCATAGACGTCTGCTGGGGAATGGCTACCTCCCAAACTGAGAACTGTGTCGCGAAAGCGAGCGCCAGTGAGTCGAACTTGATCTTCAAGCTCCAGACCAGCTTCCTCAAAGGCAGCAAAGGCATCAGCACTAAGAACTTCTGCCCACTTGTAGGAGTAGTACCCGGCGGAATAACCACCGGCGAAGATGTGGCCAAAACCACAGAGGAATTGATCTTCGGCGATAGGAAGCATCACCGTGGTGGTCTCAGCAATCTGACGGCGAAGCTGATCTGGGGTCACGCCGAGATCTGGTGTCCAGCAACTATGCAAACGCAGATCAGTGAGAGCGAAATGCACCTGGCGCAGAGTTGCCAAACCGGCATTAAAGGTGCGGCTGGAGCGCAATTTTGCGAACTCCTCCTCCGGAAGCGGTTCGCCAGTACGCCAGTGACGTGCCATCCCCATCAACGTGGTGCGATCGAGGCACCAGTTCTCCATGAACTGGCTAGGCAGTTCCACTGCGTCCCATTCCACGTTGTTGATTCCTGCAGCCTGTGGATACTCAACGGTCGTGAGCATGTGCTGAAGGCCATGGCCGAACTCATGGAACAAAGTCTCCACCTCATCGAAGCTCATCAGACTTGGTGTCTCTGCTTGCGGTGGAGTCTGGTTACAAATCAAATAGGCCACAGGAAGAATCGATTGGCCCTCGAGGCTTTTGCTGCGTGTCAGGCATTCGTCCATCCATGCCCCCCCTCGCTTGCTGGCTGGTCGGCTATAGGGATCGAGGTAGAACGCTGCCAGGTCTGAACCATTGGCATCCAACACCCGGAAATAACGCACGTCTTGATGCCAGATCGGAGCCTCGCCGTCAGCACTTTGAATGCGAATGCCAAAAAGACGTTCACAAAGTCCGAACAAACCTTCCAAAACCTGTGGCAGGGGAAACCAAGGGCGCAGCGCTTCTTGATCAAGGTCAAAGCGCTCTTGCCTCAGCCGTTCAGCCCAGAAGTTCACATCCCATGGTTTGAGCTGGCTGGCCTCTGGAGCTCCATGTTTTTTGGCACAGGCCTCGAGCTCAATTAACTCCTTTTGGGCTGCGGGTAAAGCGGCAGCACGCAACTCATCAAGTAACTGCTCGACGGCCTCAACGCCCTCGGCCATTTTGCTGGCCAGGCTGAGTTCAGCCCAGTTCCTGTAGCCAAGCCTTTGAGCTTGCTCAAGCCGAAGGCTTAGCAGCTCTTCAATCAATGGTTGATTGTTTAACTCACCTGCACTCGCTCTACTCACATGAGCCTTGTAGAGCGTTTCACGTAGCCCTCGATCTTTTGCATGGGTGATGAAGGGGATGTAGCGGGGCATATCTAGACCTAATCGCCAGGGACCCTGCTCCGCTGTAGGTTCTCCACCGTCTTCTCGGTGATCTCCGGCTTGCTTGGCTGCTGAGGACAAAACCTCCAAGGCCCTCTGCGGCAGTCCTTCAACTTGTGCTGATCGATTGAGGAGCAGGCTCCATCCCTGGGTTGCATCCAGGACGTGATTGCTGAAGCGGGTCGACAGCTCGGCCAGTTGTTCA
Organism: Prochlorococcus sp. MIT 1327; assembly: GCF_047304785.1. Taxonomy (NCBI): domain Bacteria; kingdom Bacillati; phylum Cyanobacteriota; class Cyanophyceae; order Synechococcales; family Prochlorococcaceae; genus Prochlorococcus; species Prochlorococcus sp. MIT 1327. Next base: position 1,221,462 of record NZ_CP138972.1, on the reverse strand, counting down.
CTGGTGGTATTAAAAGCCTGCTGTGCGTCGTCATCGAGACCCACGCCTCGTTGATCCATGGAGAGTAATTCCGCGTTCAAAATCCGCTGTTGAGTCGAATCCAGCAATGGCCTTGAGGTCTGGTCTTTAAGCCGGCGCAGGGCACGATGAAGTGTTTGGCTTTGGCCCATAAGGTTTCCAAAGCGCACCACCTCTGGTTCTTGTGCAGCGTGAGCTTGCCGTAATTCGGAGGTATTGCAGACGCCGTTGAGATGGGAGACAACTCCCCAGCTCCAACGCAATTGCTCTTGCAGCCGATGCAGAGGAGACATGACTTGTTCCCAATTAATGCTCTTGCCAGACACCAAAACTTTGTCTATGTCTTGTTCCAGCCGGCTGAATTGTTTGTTAAGAGCACAGAGAAGTTCAGGCATGTGATCCTGAACTTGTTGAGCAGTAATGGCAGTGAAGTTTGGGATTCCTTCACCCTGGAGGAGGGCTGATGACTTTGTTTCGTTCACAGCAACAGGCATTATTCAGCCAAGGGGTAGCAGGGAACCTTGGGCTACCAAGCTATGGCTAATCAGTCGATCAGCGAGAGCATTGGTTGAAGCCTCATAGAGATCGATGGCGACTCGAGGCCAAAATCCGATCACCAACGTGGGCACAATCAAACTGAGCCCAATGGTCAGCTCTCTGGGGTTGATGTCTTCGATCATTGCAAGGGCGGGAATCCTGGGGCCAAAAAAGACCCGTCGACACATCGACAGCAAATAGACGGGGGTAAGCACCAGTCCAATCGCCGCCAGCACGATCGTGATAACCCTGAATATTGAAGTGAATCCTTCCTGACTAATGATGCCGAGGAAGACCGTGATTTCACTGACAAAGCCGCTCATTCCTGGCAGGGCGAGGGAAGCCAGGGAGCTGGCCAAGAAAAAAGCGAAGGTGATTGGCAAGACCTTGGCCAGGCCACCCATATTGGGGATGGAGAGGGTCTGCGTGCGTTCGTAGAACGTTCCTGTGACGAAAAACATGGCTGCTGCAATCAGGCCATGGCTGATCATCTGCAGCATGGCCCCACTGATCCCGAGAGCATCGATCGCGCCGATACCCAACAGAACGAAGCCCATGTGGCTCACAGAACTGCAGGCAATTCGTCGTTTCACGTTGTCTTGAGCAAAGGCGTTGAATGCTCCGTAGATGATGTTGACGATCCCAATCACGATTAGGGCCGGCGCTAGCTGAAGATGAGCATCAGGCAGCATTTGCACGTTGAAGCGCAAAAGGGCATAGCCACCCATCTTTAGGAGTACCCCTGCCAGCAGCATCGACACTGGTGCGTTGGCTTCTCCATGGGCATCTGGCAGCCACGTGTGGAGAGGAAACATCGGTAGCTTTACGCCAAAGCCCACCAGAAAGCCCAGATAACAGAGGAGTCCAAGACTGCCTTCTGGAGATCGATTGGCCAATTCAGTGAGGTTGAGCGTGAACTCACCACCAGAAAGTGCCAGAGCGAGTCCGCTGATCAGAATCAGTAAAGACGCTAGAGCGGTGTAGAGAATGAATTTGGTGGCGGCATATAGACGTCTGCTTCCGCCCCAGATGGCAATTAACAGGTAGACCGGAACAAGCTCTAGTTCCCAAGCAAGAAAGAACAGCAGGAAATCTTGAGAGAGGAAAACAAGCCCCTGGGCAGAAGCCTGAACCAACAACAGGGCGAAATAAAGCCTTGTCTTGCTTTGCACCTTCCAGCTAGCTGCCACGGCAAGAAGAGTGATCAGCCCGCTAAGCACTACCAGAGGAGCCGAAAGGCCGTCTGCTCCTAGCGACCACTCCAGGCCGATGAAGGGAATCCAGCTAACCCGTTCAACCAGCTGAAGCCCTCCATCCTGACCATCAAACATGCGGCTAAATACAACCAGCATGAGCACGAAATCCACCAGCAGAAAGACCAGTGCAAAATTGCGTGGTGCCTGGGAGTTACTTGTTTCATTCTTTGGCAACAGAGGCATCAGCAGGGCACCCATTGCCGGCAGCAACACGATCAGGGAAAGCCAGGGAAATGAGGCCTGGGACGCAGCCGTCAGCGGCAAATTGGCGTCCATGGCAGGCAAGAGAATGCGAAGGAACTGATCAGCCCCGGGCGGGCGCTTGAGTATATCTACTCATCCTCAATCTGAGGTTGCCAGTGGCTTCCTCCTGACTGAATGCTAAGCAGTGGAGCCCTACTTGCTACACCCTCGGCCTCCCAAGCTTTTACCATTGCCTGACTGACTGCTTGCCCTTTATCCTCAGGGCAAAGAGCCAGCACGCTGGGGCCAGCTCCGCTGATGGCACAACCCCAGGCACCGGCATTCAGAGCCGCATCGCGAACATCCAAACCACCTTTGATTAATGGCCAGCGATAGGGCTCATGCAATCGATCGTGCATCCCATCTGTGATCAGGTCGCCGTTTCCTGTCCGCAGTCCCTGCAGCAGGAGCGTAAGGGCACCAAGGTTTTCTACGGCATCGCTGATCGGGATGTCTTTAGGCATGGCGCGCCTTGCCTCGCTCGTGCTTAGGCGAATAGAGGGGATTGCTACAACGGCTTTCACGGAATTGATCCAGACACAACGAACCACCCGCCAGCGTTGCGAGGCCGCCTTGGCAGTCAAGCAAAGACCTCCCAGAAGAGAAGGAACCACATTGTCGGGATGTCCCTCAATGTCAATGGCCAGTTCCAACAGTTTTTCTTTGCTGAGCGGTTCGCCCACCAAGGCATTGGCTCCGACCAACCCTGCCACGATGGCACTGGCACTGCTTCCTAGGCCTCTTGCGGGGGGTACCGCAAGCCTCACTTTGGCTTCTAGTCCCACCGGTTCGAGCCCTGCGGCTTTCCACACCCTCTGGGCGGCGCGATAAATCAGGTTATTGGGCCCACCGCGTAGGTGGCTTCCCTCATTGCCTTCAATAATGAGTTCAAAGCGTCCGCTATCCCCTTCAATCCGCCGCATGGCAAAACGGTTGTTGAGGTCAAGGGCAGCGCCAAGGCAGTCGAAGCCAGGGCCAAGGTTGGCTGTGGTGGACGGTACGTCAACCACAATTCTTTGGCCGATACTCGGCTGCGCCATCCCTACTTGTCTACTTAGGTCAGTGTCCCACCTTGCTCAGCAAGCATGTGTGCTCTGCAGGCTGCACTGAACAGGCCCACCTCGGGATCGATCACTGCCATCACTGGCAATTGCTCTAGAAACGGACGGAAGCGACCCTTGTTGCGGAAGGCTTCAAGAAAGGTGCTTGAGCGAAGACCTGGAAGCTGCTTCGCAGCGGTACCCCCACCCACCCAGAGGCCTCCGACACAGAGTTCCTGCAGAGCTAAATCTCCTGCAGCAGAACCGTAAGCAGCGAGCCAGAGCTGTAAGGCTTCTTGAAGAATTGAATCGCCTTCGCTTGCGGCTTGACTAGCGAGAGCAGGCAGATCCAAATGGTCGCAATGATCATTAGCACCATGGCGCCAAGCATCGGCCAGATCTCGCAGAGGATGACCATCTGCGTCACTGTGCTGTAGGCGCCAGCGCGCCACGTGTCCCAGGCCGGTGCCACTGACAACACGTTCCAATGAAAGGCGTTCGAGTTGCAAATCGGCCTTGAGCCACTCACAAAGTTGCCACTCGCATTCACTGCGAGGAGCAAATTCACGGTGTCCGCCTTCACTGGGCAGCGCCACCATCCCATCTTTTGTGGGCAGGCCACGGGCCATTCCAAGTCCAGTACCTGCCCCCAGAACTGCAATTGGTCCTTGTGCAGACAAATGCTGCTGTGGACGCTGAAGCTCCACCTGCTGCGCGTCGTTGAGAAAGGGTAGGCCGTAGATCAATACGCCAAAGTCATTAATCAGTTCCAAATGCTTCAGTCCCGTGGCTGAGCAAAGGTCCTTCTCCTTCAGGCTCCAGGGCAGATTGGTGATACGTGCCTCACCATGGCGAACCGGTCCTGCAACAGCGATGCAGCCGTTATTGGGTTGCTCCATCTCCCCTGGCAAATGGGCGATGAAGTGGCTCAGCATGGGTTCAAGCGAAGTCCACTGATTGGATAAATACCTCCGCCGGTGCTGTTGCTTGAGTTGCTTTTCGTCCCAGCTATAGAGCGCAAGCAAGGTTTTGGTGCCCCCCAAATCACCTGCCAGAAAGGTTCTCGGGGACGGCATGGTGATGACGAATGAGGCAAAGAGCTTCCCTCAGGCTGCATTGACAGCGAGAGATCTGCAACTTTTACGTTGGATAGATTGCTGATTAGCTCAAGGGATAGTGATTCCCATGCCTAGATCGGTTGGCAAGGACTCATTAGCAAGCTCTAATTAGCCCCCACCTGACTTGGCCCTGCTCAACACGGATTGAGATTCCCCACTGGTTTGATTGACGTTGCGCAAGACCAGTCATTTCTTTTGATGGTTGAGTAGTGCTTGCATCGGAGACCATAAAGAAGTTCTGATTCTGCGCAGAACAGAAAGAGCCTGCTCCAACGAGAGAGCCAGAACGACTAACGAGAAGCAATCAGCTTCTCATCCAGACGGAAGAGAGATTCACTCCAAAGCGAGGTATTCCTCAATTATTATTATCACCTAACTATTGACAACTTTTGTCAATAGACACCTGATCTACCTTTAAGAGCAATTGCTTCATCCAGAAGTGATGTGAAGCTTTTCAAAGGCATGCTGCCAAAGTCCTTGCCCTCTCGAGTGCGCACAGCCACCTCTCCACTTTGCTGTTCTTTATCACCAATAATGATTAAAAATGGTACGCGCTGAAGAGTATGTTCGCGAACTTTAAAACCAATTTTTTCATTTCTTAAGTCAACTTCAGTTCGATATTCTAGAGCTGATAAGTTCTTGCAAACATCCTGACAAGCCTGAGCATTACGGTCTGTAATCCCCATCACTACCACCTGCACAGGTGCTAGCCAAATAGGCAGTCGTCCAGCATAGTGCTCGATCAGAATTCCGATAAAACGTTCAAAAGAACCCAGAATTGCTCGATGCAACATTACTGGTGTTCTGCGCTGGCTGTCTTCTGCTACATAAGATGCTCCCAAACGTTCCGGCATCGAGAAGTCAACCTGGATCGTTCCACATTGCCAAACTCTACCAAGACAGTCTTTTAAAGAAAACTCAATTTTAGGTCCGTAGAATGCACCTTCCCCTGGCAATAAGTCCCATGCAAGACCTTTAGCGTCCAATGCATCGGACAAGGCCTTCTCTGATTTGTCCCAGATCTCATCACTACCAACACGCTTTTCGGGCCTGGTTGATAACTTTATAAGCACCGAGTCAAACCCAAATGATCTGTAAACCTCAAAGACTAGATCAATAAACTTAGAAACCTCTTCCTGAACCTGAAGCTCAGTACAAAAGATGTGAGCATCGTCTTGAACAAAATTGCGCACGCGCATGAGACCATGAAGTGAACCCGATGGTTCATTCCTTAAACATGAACCAAACTCTGCCAATCTAATTGGCAGGTCACGGTAACTTTTTAGGCCTTGATTGAAGATCTGTACATGGCAGGGACAATTCATAGGCTTTATGGCATATTCACGATTTTCAGATGTCGTTGTAAACATGTCATCTTTGAACTTCTCCCAATGGCCTGATTTCTCCCATAAGGAGCGGTCTACAACCTGAGGTGTTCGGATTTCTTGGTAGTCATGCAGGCTCAGGGTCTCGCGAATATATTGCTCTAAAACCTGATAAATAGCCCAACCCTTGGCATGCCAGAAAATCATCCCAGGAGCTTCTTCTTGAGTATGAAATAAAGACATTTGCTTGGCGATCCTGCGATGATCGCGCTTTTCAGCTTCTTCAAGGCGCTTGAGATAAGCTTTTAGCTCTTTGGAACTTCCCCAGGCCGTGCCATAAATGCGCTGCAACATTGTTTTATTTGAATCACCTCGCCAATAAGCACCTGATACTTTCATTAATTTGAAAGTGCGCAAATGCCTTGTGTTAGGCACATGTGGACCTCTACACATATCAGTATATTCTTGATGTCTATATAGCTTAATAATCTCATTCTCAGGAATTTCATCTACGATTTCGATCTTGTAAGGCTCGGATCGCTTTTCAAATTCCTTATGAGCCTCTTCCCTTGAAACTATTTCAACATTGACGTCGTAGTCAAGTTTAACCAGCTCTTTCATGCGAGCCTCAATCGCTTCCAAGTCTTTAGGCGTAAAAGGCTGATCATAAGCAATATCATAATAAAATCCATCTTCAATAACTGGACCAATGGCCATTTTTGCTTCGGGATATAATTGCTTTACGGCATGACCAATTAAGTGGGCGAATGAGTGGCGAATGGTCTCAATTCCATCTTGGTCTTTAGCCGTAATGATATTAACTTCAGAGTCTTTCTCAATAGGGATACAGGTGTCAAGCAATACACCATTGACTCGGCCTGCGATAGCCGCCTTGGCCAATCCAGGCCCAAGGCTTTCGGCCACCTCCATAATGGTTACGGGTTGATCAAACTTCTTTTTATTTCCGTCTGGAAGTGTAATAACAGGCATAACAAGGCGTTTTCTTTGATGATTTGCAATAGCGTTCTATTTTATCAGCTACATCATTCCCAAGCCTGGCATCTCTGAATGCTGGAGTAGAATATTTTGCACATTAGCAACAACGTAGAGGGACACTGCGAAAAAGGAACATTGAATCAATCAAATTTTCTGGCAAGTTCAACAAGCAAAATACCAGCATAGACTTCAATGGGAGCTTGCTTAGATTCTCCAGAGCTCTTTCCCGCGATCTAAAAAAGGTTTTTTTATACAGCCGATCTAACCGCCTAGGCATTTTGTAGGCGTTCTTGGCTGTCGTGAGCAAAAGATGTTGGCATTACCTGCCTACCCCCAGCACACATGGCTTTGATCGTAATCAATCCGAGAGACGCTTGATGCCTAACATTTTCTGCTTAGGGAATGGTCTGCCATAGGATTCGAGCTTTGCTGATAATCCAGCTACCAGCAGGCCCGTCAGCAAAACAAGTGAGCAGTAAATCGCTTACGGCCCTGATCGCAATTCTCAGGGTCATGGATGAGGGCATCGACTATGGCTTTGCTCGTGGCAAGAAAGCTACCGAGATTGTCTGCTTCTGTTGTGATCGTCATCCTTTTTGGATGTCTCTTTTAGAGAGTGATCCGCAAAGGGAACGCTAGGGTTTGGTTGCAATCAAGGGATGTCTTTCGTGTAGAAGCACACAACTTCTGCTGGTTCTGAAGTTAGATGCTTTTAGCTTGCTAAGGCCTGCTGCTGCAGTTGCCGCAAATTGGCTGAATAAAATTTTGCCAACTCTGCATGGCTCTTGACTGGCTGTCCATAACTGCTGTTGCCAGCCCAATTAGGAAACGAAGCCCATTCCGGTGCAAGACGAGCCATCGCGGAGTGCGTTAAACCAAGAGAATCTATTTCCTTGAGAGCACCGCGCTTGCTAACTAAGTGCAACGCTGCTTGATCTTGATGTTGTGGTTGGAAATTGGGTAAGTTCAGCTCCTTCGCTACTGCCATCCAAGTTGATGGCATGAATTGATAGGCCCCTGCTGCTGCACTGCTGTAGAGCTTCACCACAACTCGATTGGGGTGTTGAGAGAGGTCCTCAAAGACACCCCCTCCAAATATTGTGCGATATCCGAGGTCTTTTCCTTCTTTCCAAGTGCCTTCTGCATAACGGATGGTGTTCAGAAGGGCTCGACGTTCGGGCGTTATTAAATAGTGCAGCTTTTGGTTTCCATTGCTTTGATAAGCAACGTTCACCCTAAAAGCATGTTCTTTAGGTAACTGAATGCGTTCAGCTTGCAAGGTCTGTCCAGTAATCATGAGAACACTCAGACTGATCATGGCGGAAGTTGCCGTGACCCAATTCGAATGATTCGATTGACTTGAAAAGCCAAACTGCAATGGGAACGAGCGAAGCACGTAAGCCAACTAAACGGTTTGTCACATTGATCAATACCTCCCCCCTCTGGCGAGATGGTGACTAATGCCCTTGACTCACACAGCAGAGTGTGCATAAGCCTGAAGCTGACATTGGCAACAGATTCTGCGTCTCACGAGACCCTCACTGATGACTAGAACTCGCTGACTTCAGCACCACAAGGAGACCTCGACCATCACTGTGCCCCAATGATTAGCCAAACTTTTCTTTTGGCCTGTATTGATTAGCTGGCTATCAGGAAGCCAAGGGCCTGGCGGACTCGTTGAAGGGTTGCTTGGGCGGTCTCTTCCGCTCTGGTCCTGCCTTGGTCAAGAACTCTGATGAGTTCAATGCGGTCGCCCATGAGTTGTTGATAGCGATGCTGTATCGGCTCAAGGGCTGACACCGTGGCGTCGGCCAGCAGAGGCTTGAAGGTTCCCCATCCCATTTCTGCGCATTCTTGGGCAGCTGCGTCTCTTCCGCGGCCACTAAGAATGGCGTAAATCCCAAGCAGATTGTCAGCCTCTGGGCGGTCTGGGTTGCCAAATTGCAAGCCCATTTGGGGGTCTGTCTTGGCCCGCTTGATTTTTTTTGTGATCAGTTCAGGCGGATCAAGCAGTGTGATACGACTTCCTTCATTGGGGTCACTTTTACTCATCTTGCTGCGGCCATCGCTAAGGCTCATCACTCTTGCCCCCTCTTTAATGATCAGGGGATCTGGAACTTTAAGGACAGGTTTCTCTTCACTACCGAAGCGAGCATTGATGCGCTGCTGAGCGATGTCACGGGCAAGTTCTAAATGTTGTTTCTGGTCTTCGCCCACAGGCACCAAATCAGCGTCATAAAGAAGAATGTCTGCTGCCATCAACACCGGATAGTCCAGCAGTCCCACAGAAACGTTGTCCCCCTGTTTGACTGACTTTTCTTTGAACTGGATCATTCGCTCTAGCCAGTTCAGAGGCGTAACACAGTTCAGCAACCAAGAGAGCTCACTGTGGGCAGAAACATGGCTCTGCACAAAGATGCTGCAGAGATCTGGATCCATCCCACAGGCCAGGTAGAGAGCGGCTGTGGAGAGGGTCTCCTCGGCCAAACGTTCTGGATCGTGCGGAACGGTAATGGCATGTAAATCCACGACACAGACATAGGTGTCATGGCTGCTCTGAAGATCTACCCAGTTGCGGATGGCCCCCAACCAGTTACCCAGATGGAGGGCACCAGTCGGCTGGACGCCGGAAAGGACCCGCGGGCGCTGCATTAATCAGCCCTCACTAGGTGCATTGTCAGGTTCATGCTCTATTGGCTGCACTTGTTGAGTTTCAGCAGCCTGGACCTGCTCTTGCTCTGCTGCGTGCAATTGTTCGCTTTCAGCAGTCTGGGCCTGTTCTTGAGTTTGTTCTTCAGCTCGGTTTTGTTCACTTTCTAGAGCCTTCTCGGGCTCTTGAACCGATGGTTGAGGCTTAGCTGGCCGTGCGAAAGGATCAGGTCGAGCCCCTCGTTGCATTGGCTGTCTGTCTCTATGAGAGCGATCACTTCGCGTTCGCTGAGCTCCTTCTTCTCTTCGTCTGCCACCACTTGGGGCCTTGGAACGCTCACTGGCCACCAGTTCGTCCAATTGGCCATCCTCCAACATCTGGCCAAGGGTGCGCAAGGCAAATCCCAGTACCGCCACTGTGGAGCGCAGTTGAAAGGCTTCCTGCAGGGCTCTGGCAGAGCGCATTTCGTTGTCGCTCAAACGGATACGAAATCCGCCGGCTTCACGGTTCCCAGGACCGCGCCCACCTCGGAATCCAGTCCTTCCGCTCTCCCGGGCACCATCACCATGCCTTTCTTGTCGTTGCGGATCGCTGTAAGAATCAGTCATGGCCTACGGCCTTCAATCAGGCGCAAGTGTGACGCATCGTCGTCTTTTGCGACATGCCTGGGGTTCATGACGGGATTAAATTTTTTTTGATCTTCATCAGAGAAACGCTTCTTTGTGACCCCATTTGAGGAGCCAAATGAACGCAAAGTCTTCTCTCAGCCATTAATTGAACGAAGAAGGTCACGTAGGCTGGTAAGGCTTGCACGACAGGTGGTGCCCCGTGAAGCTTCCAGCCCTACTGATCAATCTTGTGCCTCGCTCCCCTGCCTTAATTGGCCGGGTAGCACTCATCACAGGGTCCTTCGTCCTCGGTCAGTGGGTCTTCACTGATGTGATTCATCTGCCTGGCGGTGGTCTTGGCTTGATGGTTGCTGGTGCGGGCGTCTGGTGGTTATCAAGGCCCTCAATACCGGCCCGTTTTGATGCACCAGATTCTGTGCAGGGCTGGATCCGTCGCTGCAAAGAGGTCCTTGATCAGTTTGAGGACCTAGAAGAGGGTGAGGACGATGTGGTTGCGCTTCGCCAACAGCGCAGCGAGGCCCTTGATGCCGTTCTACAGCGTTCCGAACCTCAAAAAGTTTCTTTTGTGAATTCCGGAGAGGGTTCTCTTGAGGATCATCCCGATGTTCAGACAGCCATTGCAGGATCCACTCCACTGAGCATCAGCTGGGCGCGGCCTCTCTCTCAGACAGGCGAGTCTTGGGTCTGGCCCGCAGCTCTACAAGAGCAGGATGTCTTGCTCTATGTCTTACCTTTGCCGTTGATGGCAGCAGACCTTCTTTGGTTAGAGAGGGTGCCAGCCAATCAACCCATCTGGCTGATCGTCTCTTGGCAAGATTCATCGACTTGGGTCGATCAGCTGCAGGCACTTCAAGCTCAGTTACCACAACGCTTGAGCGGACAGGTGCTTCGTTGGACAGGCAATCAAGACGATCTTTCAGAAGCCCTTGCACCGGTGAGACGTCTGTTAGAGCACCCTCAGCGAAATCTTGAGATCACGCGTAAGCGCTTGTTGGGCAGTCTGCACCGCAATTGGCAAGCCGAGTTAGAGCAACTTCGCAGGCAGAGGTTCCTTGGACTCCAACAGCGCACTCAATGGTTGGTTGCAGGAGCTGTTTTTGCCTCTCCTTTACCCACAACGGATCTTCTAGCCGTGGCTGTGGTCAACGGCTTGATGATTAAAGAAATGGCGGGGATTTGGAAGTGTTCCTTGAAGCCAGAGGTTCTGCAGTTGGCAGCTCGCCAGTTGGCTGGGGCGGCTCTAGCCCAGGGAGTAGTGGAGTGGAGTGGCCAAGCTCTATTGGGCGTAGCCAAACTTGACGGCAGCAGCTGGATTGCAGCGGGTACTGTTCAGGCGCTCAGCGCTGCTTACCTAACCCGTGTTGTTGGACGCTCAATGGCCGATTGGCTGGCATTGAACAGTGGCGTTGCTGAGCCGGATTTGGAAGCCTTAAAGATTCAGGCACCGCTGCTGGTTGCTAAGGCTGCAGAGCAGGAACGTCTCGATTGGTCCAGCTTTTCACAACAGGGAATTAACTGGATCAAAGAGTTGGCTCGCCAACCAGGCGCCTCGCCGAACCCTGCGTAGGCTGCGCAAGCAAACTTCATGAAGTTTGCTTGCGCACTGCGTCGCAATGTGAGGAAAGCACTTGCAGTAAGTGAGCTTTGCTGCCCAATTTTCATATGCTATTTGCGAGTCTTCCCTAACCATGGGTTGAGGCTCGTTAACGTCCTCTTCATACTCAATGACCACCACCATTCGCAGTGGTCGCCTCAGTGGCTGGGAATCCTTCTGCAATTGGGTCACCTCCACCAATAACCGCATTTATGTGGGTTGGTTCGGTGTCCTGATGGTTCCCACGCTGTTGGCAGCTGCCATCTGCTTCACCATTGCCTTTATTGCGGCACCGCCGGTTGATATCGACGGTATCCGTGAGCCTGTTGCTGGCTCTTTCCTCTACGGCAATAACATCATTTCTGGTGCTGTTGTTCCTTCCAGCAACGCCATCGGCCTGCACTTTTATCCCATTTGGGAAGCTGCTTCTGTTGATGAGTGGCTTTACAACGGCGGTCCTTACCAGCTTGTTGTGTTCCACTTCCTGATCGGCATTTGTTGCTGGTTGGGTCGCCAATGGGAACTCTCCTACCGCTTGGGAATGCGCCCTTGGATCTGTGTGGCCTACAGCGCACCGCTGTCTGCAGCCTTTGCTGTTTTCCTGATCTATCCCGTTGGTCAGGGTTCCTTCTCGGATGGCATGCCTTTAGGCATCTCTGGAACCTTCAACTTCATGTTGGTGTTCCAGGCAGAGCACAACATCCTCATGCATCCCTTCCACATGATTGGTGTGGCAGGCATGTTTGGCGGCAGTTTGTTCTCCGCTATGCACGGTTCACTGGTGACCTCATCGTTGATTCGTGAAACCACCGAAACCGAGTCTCAGAACTACGGCTATAAGTTCGGCCAAGAGGAAGAGACCTACAACATCGTGGCTGCCCACGGTTATTTTGGTCGTCTGATCTTCCAGTACGCCAGCTTCAATAACAGCCGCAGTCTGCACTTCTTCCTGGCTGCCTGGCCTGTGATCTGCATCTGGATCACCTCACTGGGTATCAGCACCATGGCCTTCAACTTGAACGGCTTTAACTTCAACCAGTCGGTTCTCGATGCCCAAGGCAGAGTTGTACCAACCTGGGCTGATGTGCTCAACCGCAGCAACCTCGGTATGGAAGTGATGCACGAGCGTAATGCTCATAACTTCCCTCTCGACCTGGCAGCTGCTGAGTCCACACCTGTGGCTCTGATTGCTCCTGCGATTGGCTGATCTGATCATCACCAATACAAGGTTTGGCAGCAGCTGAACCTCACAACCCCCTCTCAAGAGGGGGTTTTTTGTTGCTAAGTCGCAACTTCTTTAAAAAGACTCTTTTTGGGCTCAGCAAGATTCCATACTTAGAAGCTTCAGGGAACATGAAATAACCCCTGAAAGTCCTTTGGCGCGAACGGACCTATCACGTGTCTCAATTGATCTCTGGGCGTCAAGCCGTCCGTTTTGTACTTGCCTTCGGCTGCCTTGCACTTCTAGGTGCATGCACACCACCAACCAGGATGGCGAGCCAGTCCCAGGCCCAGGACTCAGGCAAACCTCTTGTGCTCACCACCTTCACGGTGCTGGCAGACATGGCACGCAATGTTGCAGGCGACCGTTTACAGGTGCGCTCCATCGTCAAGCAGGGCGCTGAAATTCATGGTTATCAGCCAACGCCAAGTGACCTAGCCCAAGCTGTTGGTGCGGATTTGATTGTCGAAAATGGCTTTGGGCTAGAACTCTGGGCGCGCAAGTTCACTGCCGCTGCTGGCAAGGTCTCAACGCTGACTCTTAGTGAGGGTATGGAGCCACTGTTAATTGAGGGGGATGCCTACGCAGGCAAGCCCAATCCTCATGCCTGGATGTCTCCTGAACGAGCGATGCAATACGTCGATCAAATGGTGAAAGCCTTTAGCAGTCTTGATCCAGAAGGTGCCAAGACCTTTGCTATTAATGGTCGTCGCTACAAAGACCAGCTCCAAAAACTTGATGATGAACTAAGGACATCTCTGGCAACGATTCCAGCCAAACGTCGTTTACTGGTCACCTGTGAGGGAGCCTTCACCTACTTGGCAAAGGATTACGGCATGGAGGAGGCTTACCTTTGGCCTGTCAATGCCGAGAGTCAGGTCACACCTCAACGTATGGCCAAACTCATCGAGACCGTCAAGCTGCGTGAAGTGCCAGCGATCTTCTGTGAAAGCACTGTCAGCGACAAGGCTCAGCGTGAGGTCGCACGGGCTAGCGGCGCTCGATTTGGCGGTACATTCTTTGTTGATTCTCTTTCGCAAGCCGATGGGCCGGCCTCGACCTTGCTCGATCTTCAACGACATAACGTCGGTCTGATTCTGGATGAATTGGTACCAGTCAATCGCGAAAAATAATGGATCAGTGTCGTTCAATTCCTTTCGGCGATCGCCTACGCATTGAGGCCGATCAAATTTGCGTGGATTACAACGGCGTCGTGGCGCTTTATGACGCCAGCCTGCATTTGCGGGCTGGTTGCATCTGCGGGCTAGTTGGAATGAATGGTTCTGGCAAGTCAACCCTTTTCAAGGCCCTGATGGGTTTTGTAAGACCATCACGAGGAACGATCCAAATCAATGGGCTATCAGTTCCCCGTGCCCAGCGCGATCAGGCTGTTGCCTACGTCCCTCAGAGCGAGGAAATCGACTGCTCGTTCCCAATAAGCGTCTGGGAAGTGGTGATGATGGGTCGCTATGGCTCGATGAATCTCTTCCGCATCCCTAGGGAATCAGATCGATTGGCGGTTTGGCATGCCCTCGAACGGGTGGAGCTCCTCGACTTAAGACATCGCCCCATTGGGACCCTCTCCGGCGGCCAACGCAAGCGGGCATTCCTGGCTCGCGCAATTGCCCAGCGCGCCTCGGTACTCCTACTGGATGAGCCATTTAACGGTGTTGATGTACGAACCGAAAAGCTCATGGCGGAGCTGTTCCTTCAGTTTCGTCATGAGGGTCACACCATCTTGATCTCCACCCATGACCTCAGTCATGTACGTGAGTTCTGCGATCTGGTGGTACTCATCAACAAGACCGTGCTGGCCTATGGCGAAACGGCAGAGGTCTTTACTCCAGAGAACCTCGCCATGACATTCGGCGGCATGGTTCCGAACGTCCTGAGCGGTGGTCCAACCTCCACGGAGGACTTCAAGCAATGACAGAGCTTCTGGCAACAGCGACAACACTGTCTTGGTTATTGGAACCCCTTAGTCATGAGTTCATGGTGCGTGCCTTGGTGGTGAGTGCTCTTGTTGGAGGGGTATGTGGACTGCTCTCCTGCTACATGACCCTCAAGGGCTGGGCGTTGATGGGCGATGCGGTCTCCCATGCCGTGATGCCCGGAGTGGTTGTGGCCTATGCCCTGGGGTTGCCGTTCTCGATAGGGGCCTTTGTCTTTGGGGTGGGTTCGGTGGCTTTGATTGGCTTTGTAAAACAGAAGTCACGTGTCAAGGAAGACACTGTGATTGGCCTTGTCTTTACAGGCTTTTTTGCGCTCGGATTGGTACTGGTATCCAAAACTAGAAGCAACATCGACCTCACCCATATTCTTTTTGGCAATGTGCTGGGAATCTCAATGGCTGATATCCAGCAAACACTTTTGATTTCTGGAATTGTGATGGCAATTCTATTGGTTCTTCGCAGGGATTTTATGTTGTTCTGCTTTGATCCAACCCATGCACGATCGATCGGCATCAATACAGGGCTACTGCATTATTTGCTGTTGTCGGTGTTATCACTTGCTGCCGTTGCTGGTCTACAGACCGTAGGCATCATTCTGGTGGTTGCGATGTTAATCACTCCTGGTGCTACGGCCTATCTACTCACAGACCGCTTTGATCGGATGACTTTGCTCGCAATCCTCAGCAGTGCCCTTTCAAGTGTTCTAGGTGTCTACATCAGCTATTGGAGCGATAGTTCCACCGCAGGCTGCATTGTGCTGGTGCAGACCGTTCTTTTCCTGCTGACTTTCTTATTCTCCCCTCGATACGGCATTTTGAAAGTTCAGCGTTCACTTGCTCCATAAGAGTGGCCGAACAGCGCAACTCTGACCAGAGAGGATTTGATTTTTATGGGCCTCTTCAATTCGGCTCCGCTCAATGTGGATTGAGAAACAGCAATTGCTCAATGCCTAATCTCTGTTCAGATTTAAATTGAGCAGGCACGTTCTGTTCATGATCTACACGTTCAACAAAGAATCCACTGATAACGCCTGAAACTCCAATTCCAGCAATCACTTGACTTGATCAAGAGTGGTTTTGATTGCCGCTGCTGCCGCTTTGCAGCTGTGGTTGCAATTTGTTTGCAGGCCTTATCCATGTGATGTCCCTAGAGATTTGTGCAAGCGGCCATGTTTCCTGCAATGACACGTCGTCTGCCTGAGCAATGAGTCCTCTCCTGTGCTCTCTGACAATGTTCGGCAGCTTGTTTTGAGAGGATTTTTGGGGCCTTGGCCGGTTAGATGTTCGAGCGCATTGCCTGCCTCTACGGTTCGATCGAGATTAAAGATGATCTGACGATTTCCGCACCAGCCTTCTGCCTAAGTTGAGTGAACACCACGTTCGTGCCCGATGCCCTGGGGTGAGGCTCTCAACCGACGTGATCGTCAACCGGAAGTCATGGATCAGCCAGGGCTCGATCCCACTGAACATGCCAGGGCATTAAACGGCTTGCGTCGCATCAATGCCATCAGCCGCTGTTCTGCAGGTCTATTCCAATCCATTAAGGCTCTAGCCATCCGTCAGCCCGAGACTCCCCTACGTGTGCTCGAGCTCGCCTGCGGAGGTGGAGACACAGCGATCGATCTTGCTCTGATGGCACAGCGCCAGGGCCTGAAGCTGGAGATTCAAGCCTGTGATTTCAACCCAGAGGCCGTGAGTATTGCCCGTGCCAATGCACGGAAACGGAATGCCAAATTGACATTCTTCTCTGCCGACGCACTCTCTGAAAACGTTGATGATGAATTGTTCGATGTCGTGTTCTGCACCCTGTTCACCCATCACTTAGACGACAGCGACGTGGAACGGCTTCTCGCCAGAATGGCAACAAGGGCCCGCAGGCTTGTGCTGGTTAATGATCTGATCCGCAGTCGTCTGGGCTACGTGATGGCCTGGGCTGGAACGCGTCTTCTGAGTCGCTCCTGGGTGGTCCATACCGATGGCCCCCTTTCGGTTCGTGCCGCTTTCCGGCCTGCGGAAATCATGGCTTTAGCCCGGCGCGCAGGTTTGGAGGGTGTTCAACTGAATCGCTGCTGGCCTGAGCGTTACCTGCTCAGCTGGGAGCGTCATTGAGATGCAGGAGTCGTGGGATGTACTGGTGGTTGGGGCCGGTCCTGCAGGGGGGCTAGCCGCCCTGGATTGCGCAAGGCGAGGATTAAGGGTGTTACTTGTAGAAAAACGCGCTTTCCCCCGCTGGAAAGTGTGTGGTTGCTGCTTTAACAAACAGGCTCAGGCGACTCTCTCCTCTCTGGGACAAAACGATCTAATCATTGATCGCGGCGGCGTACGACTGCAAACCCTTCGCCTCGGCCTGAATGGTCGTCAAACATCTCTAGCCATTCCCGATGGTTTTGCTCTCTCCAGGGAACGGTTCGATCAGGCACTGATGGACGCGGTCGTTGAAGCTGGAGCTTCCGTTCGCTGTCAAATGAGCGCCGGGGTCGAAGAAGTCCAACCAGGCTGGCGGATTGTGCGGCTGAAGGATCAGCGCAGCGGCCAACAGAACCTCGTCAGGGCGCGTGTCGTGCTTGTCGCAGCTGGGCTTGCCCAGCGTTGCTTACCCGAGCAGGATGCTGGCATCACCAGGATCCGTAGTCGTTCCAGGGTTGGAGCCGGTTGTGTTCTTGTTGATGATGAGAAGCACTACACCGCAGGCGCCATTCACATGGCAATCGGCGAACGTGGTTATGTGGGTCTGGTGCGCCGAGAAGACGGTTTACTCAATCTGGCAGCCGCTTTCGATCGGCAGGCGCTAGCCCATGGGCAAGGAGCGGCCGGAGCTACCCAGGATGTGCTTGTGCAGGCTGGTTTCCCACCACCTGCTGCTCTGAGACAGGGGAGATGGCAGCTGACGCCAGCTCTTAGTCGCGGCGCTGAGGTTGTTGCCGGAGAGCGCTTTCTGGTGATGGGTGACGCAGCGGGTTATGTGGAGCCATTTACAGGAGAAGGAATTGCCTGGGCCCTCACTGCAGGTGCCGTGGTGGCACCATTTGTTCAAGAAGGCCTCCTGCGCTGGAGCCATGATCTGGAGAAACGCTGGACGAGAGAGCTGAAGCTACGGATCGGTCGTCGCCAGCGGATCTGTCGCACTCTGGCCATGGTGCTGAGGCAGCCAAAGCCGACGAGGGCATTGTTTGAACTGAGCAGCCGCTGGCCGGCACTGTCTGAAAGGATTGTTGCCAGCCTGAACCATGTGACCCTCCCCTCCGCCGGAAGTCAGCAATGCCTCTGACCATTCGCGGCATGGGAACTGCAGTGCCGGAACAACAAGTCAATCAGAGCGATTCCATGGCGCTTGCAGAGTTCGTGAGTGCCGACAGTCCCGAACGAGCGGCACTGGTCCGCCGGATTCAGCGACGAACTCAGGTTCAGAACAGGGGCAGCGTTCTGCTGGGAGACGACGCGAGTGAGCCGATCAGCCAGCGTTTGCCCTTCTACGGGGCCAAAAGCCCCACTACTGCCGCAAGGATGAACGAGTTTGATCACCATGCTTCAACGCTGGCAATCAATGCATGCCGTCTTGCCCTCGAGGAGGCCGAGCTAGCAGCTGATGTGATCACTCATCTTGTGACCGTTTGCTGTACCGGATTCAAGGCTCCGGGTGTTGACCTTGCTCTGATCGAGCAACTTGAACTTGACCCCGGTGTTCAGAGGACCCATGTGGGATTCATGGGCTGTCACGGCGCCTTGAACGGTCTACGTGTGGCGCAGGCGTTCGCCGAGGCTGATGCCAACGCTGTAGTGCTGCTGTGTTCTGTCGAACTGTGCAGTCTCCATCTTCATTACGGCTGGGACCCCGAGAAGGTGGTAGCCAACGCCCTGTTCGCTGATGGAGCAGCAGCTTTGGTTGCTTCTCAAGCTTTGGCGCAATCGAAGGAATCTCTGACCCTGAAGGCTTCTGGCTCCACCGTGATTCCGAACACCAGCAGTCTGATGCATTGGCAGGTCGGAGATCATGGCTTCGCTATGGGTTTATCACCACAGGTGCCAGAGGCGATAGCTGGTGCATTGCAACCTTGGCTGAGCAGTTGGTTGAGGGACCATGGATCCGATCTGACTGAAATCCGCAGCTGGGCCCTCCACCCGGGGGGGCCGAGGATCCTGCAGGCCTGCGCCGACGCCTTGGCCCTCAAGCATGAGCACCTGGCTGAATCCCGGTCCGTCCTTCAAGCTCACGGCAACATGTCTTCGGCCACCGTTCTTTTCATTCTTGAACGCATGCGTCATAAGGCTTGCAGCGGACCTTGCCTGGCACTCGCCTTTGGTCCCGGCCTTTGTGCCGAAGTGGCATTGTTCGATCTCTACAACAGCAAATGAAATCGAACTTCGGATCGGAATTCAGGGCTACTGAGTTCTACGTTCAGCGAGGATCAGGTCTGCGCAAAGGGGAAGACGGAGCAAACACTGCAAGTAGATCGAGTCGGTTCTAAAAAGCCAAAAGAGTGCTCGTCTTGATGGTGATCAAGATCTACTGCAACTAAGACATAACAAGTACTGCAATTGGGATCGAGCAAATAATCAAGGCAAATTCAGGAAGTGTTGTAAGTTTTCAGGCCAAGTCAAAGGCGGCGAGGAGATTGAATCATGAATGGTGATTAACAAAGTCGCTCGCTAACCTCAATATCAAGAAAAAGAGCTAAGCAAGTGTTGCTTGAGCAGTGAAATTCGACTAGGGACAACTCTTAAATTTGTCACCTGTTCGGAAACAATATAGTCTTCTCAAATTGCTTTCATTTATAATTAACCAGCTTCTGAATATTAGGCATCGAGAAATCAAGTACAGACAAGAGTGAACAGTCCAAGAAGGCTAACTATTCTTAATGTGAATGCTCCTCCTTAGGCCTGTAATTGCACCTGCAAGTTCAGACTGTCATCAACAAATAAATATATAGAAGTTATCACTGGCCGACGATGACTGGAGGCATCCGACCATTCAAACCTGGCACAACCTGAGTTTTGCCATCCCATTTGTCAAGAAATAGCTTATAAAGCACCCTGTCATTGAGACCTCGATTAAGAGTCTCAAACTTGATTGCTTCTTGCCCTGCGATCTTCACTTCTGTTTGTGCCTTTAATAATTGCTGTTCGGCTATTTGCTTCTGTTCAATTGCGGAACGATATTCTTCTGCGATTTTTAATCCGGTTAGATCGAGACCTTTCACCTCAACATAGTCAAACTTTGCCAATTCAGCCGATGCATTGGTTTCAACAATCTGAGAGATATTATTCCAATCAGTTGCAATGGTTACGAGTTCATATTTTGAAAACACAGACTTCAGAGCCTTGAGTAATGATGGCTGGATGATCCGTTCATAAATCTCAGCATTACCTGTTGCGATAGTACTGTAAATCCTTGGCGCTTCAGACTGCTTCACAGCATACTTAATCGTTGCAGTCGCTTCTATGACTTGCAGATCTTTAGTTAAACTGGAGAAGTTTTCGGGACGTACTTGTGTTCTTATGTTGAAGAAATGAACTGATTGAGCGAAGGGTATCTTTAGGTTTAAGCCAGGCAGCCGTGGATTTTTACTAACCTTTCCAAGCGTCGTTATAACTCCTACTTCACCAGCAGGTACGACGAATATTGCTGAAACACCAACAATCGCTGCAATTGAACCTCCTACAATCATCACCGTAGGAGCAACGACTGCTCGGACTGATGAAATGTTGTTGATTGGTGAACGCATTGAATCTACTTTGCAGCAGACGCAAGCATAGGCGTTTATCAATAAATATGAGGGAAAGCCATGGCAATCCAAAAGGTTCAATTGACTTGGGATACAAGAGTCAATAAGTGGTCAATGGATAGCAAAACAATCAAGGGAGTTCACTTGTTTTGTCAAAACCTTGCAGTCTTTTCATCATCATCATCGTTCATTGGCAGCGTTTTTATAATTATGGTTAGTTACGAAAGGTTGATATTGCACATGATCTTGATAGAGTAATTAATAACGGTAAGATCGCGATGCAAGCAGCACAGCTCAAAGTTTTTCTTGCCAAGCTCAAATCAGAGCCCTTGCTGCAAAGTCAATTAACTGCTGAAGGTGCAGATATAGTCTCAACAGCTAAAGTCGCTTCACTCTTTATTGACTCAAATGAGTCCGCGACAGAAGCTGTAGTCGAGCTCTCTGACCAAGAGATTAAGGACCAGATTGCCGATGCCCTCAGCAAAAGAAACAATCCCTCCATTAGCCCGATTATCATATGGGCCGCTTTGCTTACAGTGCTTTTGATTTTAGTTGGTGTCTTCTTGAGTCTGAGATACTGACTGATATTTGTTAGCCAAAGGGAAACACCACTCTATTTAAATTCGGCTCATTCTATCTCTATCTTTTTTGAAAATTGCCTTGTTTGGCCAAGGTATTTATGGATAAATCCTCCCTATTGTTACCAATATTGGCAATGAATTTTAAGCCATCATCTTTTTCAACCTTTGCATATTGATAAATACTTAAATTGATAATTTATTATCAAAAGTGCTCCCAGAAGTAGCAGAGTCAACAATTAACTTGATAGTGATTATTTACACCTTCCTGTTACCAATCCCTACGGGACCGTTCAAGGAAAAGTGAATAAGTTAATAGTTGCAGTAGTCCAACGCATGGGTTCTAAAGAATTCCAGCATCTCAGCAGGTCCCTTCTTTCCGTAAAAACTATTTGCCTGATCTTATGTTCCTTTGCCTGGGCCTATGTATGGATAAGAGTAGAAGCATTAGCTTTTATTTTAGTCACCTCTTCGCGAAGATTAGGCGGCAGCTGCGTAAGGATCCGAGGTTTCAGCTTCTGCTCCAACCCATTCGCCCATGATCACGCGCTGGTCTTTTCTGATTTAACAGGCTTTCCTTGACCTACTGAGGGCTTTTGGTAAACGTTCTCTTTGCCGGAGTTAAGAGCCTTCCCATCAGTAGCGATATTGAAGAGCAGCTATATCAACCCCTGGCCATTCGGCCTGGTCTTGCTGCGCAGAGACAAGCCATGCCGCTCAGAGTGAACTCCTCTGAGATAATTGGCAAGCTGCCTCAGCCTCGCGCTGTTGCGACGCATCCCGGAGTTGGGCGTCATCGAGGGACAGATTGGCTTGCTCGCCTGTTCTATCTCTAGCTTGTCCCTAAAGCCAGTTGCACAAGATGTTGACCACTTGCACAGACTGAAGAAATGACTCCCGAGAATCAAGCTATTGCAGAGCAAGTGAGTGCACATAAGACTGTCTCTTGGCTTGATCAAGAGTGGCCTTGGTGGCCGCTGTTACCTCTCTATCCCTATGGTCAGCGCCGCACCCTGGTCCGGGAACTAATACCCAATCAGATCTGGAGTTTTGAACAACTCCAAGGTGTCTATTACGTCGCTGTGCCTGTCAGGCTCACCGTGGTGAAAGTGCCAGGTGGGTTGATGTTGTTCAATCCCCTTCCTCCTACTCCCGAGTTGCGTCGAGCTCTAGCTGATCTGGAGGCCACCCATGGCAATGTGGTCACGATTGTGCTTCCCACCGCGTCTGGCCTAGAGCACAAACTGTCTCTACCGGCAATGGCACGAGCCTTCCCACAGGCAGAGGTATGGGTTTGTCCTGGTCAGTGGAGTTTCCCAATTTCCTTGCCTTCATCTTGGCTAGGCATTCCAGCGCGCCGCACCAAGGTGTTGCAGGAGGACGGCTTCCCCCATCCGGACAGTTGTACTTGGCTGCCTTTAGGCCCCCTGGATTTGGGGCTTGGCCGTTTTGAAGAGGTGGCTTGTTTTCACCGAGCTTCCGGCGCTGTATTGGTAACAGATGCTCTAGTAGGCATCGAGGCAGAGCCTCCAGCTCTGTTTGATCTAGACCCCACACCCCTGTTATTCCACGCCCGTGATCGGGGTGATCAACCCCTTGAGGACTCTCCACAAGCGCGCCGCCGAGGATGGGCCCGTGTGGTGTTGTTCGCGACCTATCTGAAGCCAGGGCCGCTTGTGATACCTCCCCTATTGGAAGTGCTGCGCAATGCCTTCAGGCCCGGAACACTTAGCCCTAAAGCCCATTTCGGCCTGTTTCCATTCGCTTGGCAGCCCGGTTGGGAAGCTGCGGCTCAGGAGCGTCTCGGAAAGAACGGCCCGCTTCTACAAGTTGCGCCAGTGTTGGAACGGCTCGTATTTCCAAGAGCGAAGGACGTCTTGTTGGAATGGTTGGATGAGATGCGGCGCCTCAAAGGGATGCGTTGGCTTGTGTCTGCACACTTCAGCGACATCGTGGCCTTCAAGCCTCATCACGTTCGAGCTTTAAGTGAATCTATTTCCAGACGCCCATGGGCTATCAATCAAGCCAGCTGGAGCTTTCTAGGCAGCGTTGATCAACGCCTGCTCAGCCTTGGTGTGGTGCCGAAAGATCCTCAGGCAGCCTTCAGAGATTGAGATCGTCTGTGTCGACTGCCATCGCTTCATCTGAAAACAACGACTCTTCCAATTCCTTGCGTTGCTCCATCTGGCGCAAGAAATATCCAGTCATCATTGCTGATGCGAGCAAACTGGCCAGATTATCTCGACTGGCTGTGACCTTCACTTCAAATTGCTCACCTGGGAGCATGCCCAGCAGGCCCTGAACATTGTGGCGAATAATGTCCTGAATATCATTGCTGGCGGACTTGGCGACTCGCTGCAATACATCAGGGGATTGATCCTGAAGGTACTGAATTAGCCCATTACCGTCCTGGCAATCGTTGTTATCGGTGGTCAGGAACTCCGGGTTGAACATCCGGTGTGCTTTTCGTCACGATGTTGACCCTATCGCAGCTAGGTCGTTTGATCCACTCTTGCCTTGGGAGGGGAACCGTATTGGACCGAACCGATTGAGTGGCCAGTACCTCCAAATAGCTGTTCCGATCACAGCTTCTTCTGGTAATGGCCCCCAGAGATGAGAGTCAAGACTGGAATTGCGGTTGTCCCCCATCACCCAAAGTTCATGCTCAGGAACGGTCACCTTCGCCATCTGGTAGTTCATTGGTGCATCACGGCAGTCATCCTTGATGGCGATCTCGTTGCGCAAGAGCTGACCATGATGAACTTCCAGTTGATCGCCCGGACGCCCCACCACGCGTTTAATCAAGGCCGCTTTGGGGTCGTAGCCAGCATCCAGTAGTGCGGATGGCGGGTGAAACACCACCACGCTGCCCAGCGGCAAAGGCTGTTCTTGTTGACGTGCAAGTCGAGGGCGAACCTTCTCAACAAGAATGCGATCCTTCAACTGAAGGGTTGGCAGCATTGAACCGGAGGGAATCCAGCGAGGCTCCACCACCTGCCAGCGCATCAACAAGGCCAGAACCACCCAGAGCAGCAGGCTGCGCCAGCTACCGCTTGCTTCTTTTCGAGGAGGAGAAGGTGTCGGGGTCATCGAAACTGATTAAGTCGGCCCTCGCCGGTCGGTATTGACCGAGAATCGCATTGGCTAAGGCTCAAGCTCTGTCTCTTGCTCACAACAATCTGTTGGTTTGCCTGAGCTTGCTCGAGGCATTTCATGCCTTGGGGCTGCGCCATCTCGTGCTTTGTCCCGGCAGCCGCTCGGGGCCCCTTGCACTGGCTGCAGGAGGAATGGCACGTACAAATCGCTTGCGGCTTAGCACTGCCATTGATGAGCGGTCTGCTGCTTTCTTGGCTTTGGGTTTTAGCACTGCTACTGGCACTGCAGCAGCTGTAGTGACCACTTCGGGCACCGCTGTAGCCAACCTTTTGCCTGCAGCGGTGGAGGCTGATCGATCCTGTCAGCCCCTATTGCTGCTCACTGCTGACCGTCCCTATCGACTCAAAGACTGCGGTGCCAATCAAACGGTGAATCAGGAGACTTTCTTGAGTCCTGCCTGTCGATGGATTGGGCAGGGCCCAAGAGAGGGGTTGCATCTTGTCAGTAAAGAAACGCTGGAATCATTCGCAGAGAAGGCCTGGCAACGAGCTCATCACCCCGCAGGGGCCGTTCATCTCAATCTGCCTTTTGAGGAGCCTCTACATCTCAGTGAAGAAGAGCAAAGGATGATCTGGAAGGGGTGGTCTCCCAAGATTCCACGTTCATCTCCGATCAAGCCAATCAATCTGGCAATGGCAGCTGAGGGGACTAATGGGGTTACCGATCAGGCTCCCTTTGCATTGGATCCTTTACGACCCGGCGTTGTGATAGCTGGTGCTTGGCGAGGCCTAAGCAAAGACCTCATTGCTTTTCAGCAATCCTTGCGGGAGTGGCAGGCCTTGAGTGGCTGGCCCGTGCTGGCCGATCCACTATCGGCTCTGCCTTCAGACCAACCTGGTCTAATCCGCTCCTGGGAGCTGCTTTTGGCTGCTGGGCTTTTAGGGTCTCAGGAGCAGCTTCAAGTGCTGCGTCTAGGACCAATGTCAGCCAGTCGGAGCCTTGAGGCATGGTTGAAAAGCTTTGGTGATGGTCAGCTCCTGATTACAGAGGGAGACTCCCGTTGTCTCGATCCCCTTGGTTTGTCAGTGCAATGGAGTCATGGATTGACGAGCTGGTGGCAACACCATCACCATCGCTGGATCGATGCTGATGCCGCCTCTCAACAGGCAACCAAGGCTCTGCTGAGGAAATGGCAGATCAGCGATCGTTTTGCTCAGGAGTGGCTGGATCAGCAGTTACCCCTGCAGGGTGCCATCACAGAACCAGCCCTGGCTCGCTGGTTATCCCGTCTTCTGCCAACTGAGCTACCAATCATGTTGGCAGCGAGTAGTCCTGTGAGGGACTGGCTGGCTTATGCGGACAAGAGCTTATTTTCGAGACGATGCTTCAGTTTTCGAGGCGCGTCTGGTATCGACGGCACCCTTTCTTTAAGCATGGGTTTAGCGATGGCTCTTGGGCCCACTTTGCTTGTAAGCGGCGACCTGGCTCTCCTTCATGACAGCAATGGCTGGTTGCTTGCTCATCCCCAGCGCCCGCCTTTGGTGGTGGTGTTGATCGACAATGGTGGCGGAGGCATCTTCGAGCAACTTCTGGTGAAGACAGCTCCTAGCGAAGCATTTGAGCAGCTGTTTGCCATGCCTCAGGCGGTTGACCCTCTTGCTCTTGCAGGGGCTCATAACATTCCTCACCGTCAGGTGGCCTGTCTCGAAGACCTACCAGCAGCCTTGGAGTGGGGGCTCTTCCAGGCTGGACCTGTTTTGATACGTGTGTGCACGCATCGGCGTCAAGATTCATCGATGAGGCAACAGCTTCGCGAGGGATTGATGATGCATCTGCAGTCGATTTCCCAAAATGGCCACATTGATCTTTGATCCCGATGGCTATGGATTCCAATCGGTTTGATAGGAGGCCAAGACAGGTTTTGCCTGGCAAGCCCACGATCGAATGGGAACCCTGGGGTGAATATCAAGACGTCCTGCTCGATCGCAGTTCAGAAGGAATTGCCAGGGTTGCGATTGATCGTCCGACCAAGCGCAATGCTTTCCGCCCACGCACGGTGATGGAACTCTGTGATGCGTTTACCAGAATTCGAGACGACCAACGTTTAGGCGTGGTTTTGTTCACCGGTGTTGGACCTGCTGACGATGGCGGCTATGCCTTTTGTGCAGGTGGTGACCAAAGTGTGCGCGGCGACGGTGGCTACCTCGATGAGGAAGGTTTGCCGCGCCTCAATGTTCTCGACCTACAGCGCATCATTCGCAGCTTGCCAAAGGTTGTGATTGCACTTGTCGCTGGCTATGCGATCGGCGGCGGCCAAGTGCTGCACTTGTTATGTGATCTCAGTCTGGCGGCAGAGAATGCCGTGTTTGGGCAAACCGGTCCCAAGGTGGGCAGCTTTGATGGTGGCTTTGGTGCTGGTTACCTAGCCAGAGTCGTGGGGCAACGCAAGGCTCGTGAAATCTGGTTTCTCTGTCGTCAATACGGAGCTGAAGAAGCGCTGAAAATGGGGTTGATCAACGAGATTGTTCCTCTTGATGGTCTTGAAGCAGAGGGAGTGCGTTGGGCAAGAGAGGTGTTGCAGCACAGCCCCACAGCCATCCGCTGCCTGAAGGCCGCATTCAATGCTGAAACCGATGGCTTGGCAGGACTTCAGGAGCTAGCCGGCCAGGCCACCCATCTGTTCTATCGAACGGATGAAGCCCAGGAGGGGCGAAATGCTTTTCTACAAAAACGACGTCCAGATTTTTCAGGCTCAGGCTGGCTTCCCTAACCAGCCGCTCTAGGCAGCGTCATGATTGACGCATCGATTGCTTTGGGGAATGAGTTCTTGCTACCGCTTCCACTGCCGCTGCTGCCCTCCCTGATTCATGCAGCTGTTCAGGACTCTCTTCCCCAAATCGTCGCCAGCTTCCCCGTCGCTGTGATTGAACGTGAGGGGCGGCATCTGGTCTTGGATCGGCGTAGCCGTCGGCTGCTTGTTTTGCAAGATGGCTCCTTAATTAAAAGCTTCTCAGTGGCGGTTGGCATGCCTGGCTGGGAGACTCCGACAGGTGAGTTTCAAGTTTTAAGCAAGACTCCCCATCCCATTTGGGAGCATCCCCAGAGCGGAAAGCGAATCGGATCTGGGCCGAACAATCCCCTTGGTAGTCGCTGGATCGGCTTCTATCGAGATTGCAACGGTAGAGACGCTCACGATGGTGATCGCTGGCTAACGATTGATGGCTGCGACACGTCTGGCTTCCATGGAACGCCCCACCGCTGGACTGTTGGCCGAGCCGTTTCCCATGGTTGTGTTCGGCTGTTTGAAGAGGACATCCAATCCCTCTATCAGCTGGTCAAAATCGGCACGCCGCTCAAGGTTCTCCCATGATCGTGATCTGATTGAGCTGATGCACATTTAGAGTCTCGCGGCTCTCGACTGACTTGAAAATGCGCGTGCTATTTGCTGCTGCGGAATGCGCGCCGATGGTCAAGGTCGGTGGAATGGGTGATGTGGTGGGCTCATTGCCCCCAGCTCTAGCCAAGCTTGATCATGATGTGCGTCTGATCATGCCTGGTTACGGCAAGCTCTGGAGCTTGCTGGATATCCCTACTGATCCGATTTGGCGGGGTCAGACCATGGGCAACGAGTTCGCCATCTATGAGACAAGTCATCCCAGCAATGGTTTGCCCCTTTATCTGGTAGGGCATCCAGTGTTTGATCCTGAAAGGATCTACGGCGGAGAAGACGAAGATTGGCGTTTTACGTTTTTCGCAAGCGCGACAACGGAATTTGCCTGGAACGTTTGGAAACCGCAAGTGCTGCATTGCCACGACTGGCATACCGGGATGATTCCTGTGTGGATGCATCAGGACCCTGAAATCAGCACGGTCTTTACCATTCACAACCTCAAATATCAGGGCCCCTGGCGCTGGAAACTTGATCGGATGACTTGGTGCCCCTGGTACATGCAAGGGGATCACACCATGGCGGCAGCCTTGCTTTATGCCGATCGGGTGAATGCCGTCTCCCCCACCTATGCCAGAGAGATTTGTACATCTGAATACGGGGAGAGCCTTGATGGCTTGTTGAACTACATCTCTGGAAAACTGCGTGGGATCCTCAATGGCATTGACCTGCAGGATTGGGACCCTGCCAATGACAAGTCTTTGCCAGCCACTTTCAATGCCAATGACCTTTCAGGTCGTGCTGTGAACAAGCAGGCCCTTCAACAGCGCATGGGGCTTGAGGTCAATCCAGACACCTATCTACTGGGGATGGTGAGTCGGTTGGTGGATCAGAAAGGGGTTGATCTTCTGCTGCAGGTGACAGAGCGGTTGCTTGCTTACACAGATTCCCAGATCGTCGTGCTGGGCACTGGTGAGCGTGGTTTGGAATCCGGCCTGTGGCAATTGGCGATTCAGAACCCTGGCCGCTTCTCGGTTTTCCTCACTTACGACGATGACCTAGCACGTTTGATCTACGGCGGCAGTGACGCATTTCTGATGCCGAGTCGCTTCGAACCCTGTGGCATTAGTCAGCTGTTGGCCATGCGCTACGGCAGCGTGCCGGTGGTGCGCAAAGTGGGTGGTCTTGTCGACACGGTGCCTTCCTACGACCCTATTCATCAAACCGGTACTGGATTCTGCTTCGATCGATTTGAGCCTGTTGACTTCTATACAGCATTAGTGAGGTCTTGGGAGGCGTTCCGTCATCGTGATTGCTGGCGTGAGTTGCAGCAACGTGGAATGACTCAAAACTACAGCTGGGATCGCTCCGCTCTCGACTATGAGCAGATGTATCGAGATGTCTGTGGCTTTAAGGAGCCGTCTCCTGATGCAGCGGTTGTGGAGCAATTTTCTCTCGGCCAGGGTTCAGATCCTTCCCGTCAGAATCAGGACAGCAATGCGAAAAAAAGAACCAGACGCAAGAAGAGGGGGAATGATTAAAAAAAGAGGTTTAAACTTGGTTGTTGGTTTTGCAGATTTAGCGGCTCTTTTGCAGACGAATCCATTGCTGCGCCCCAATCTTTTCAATCTGCCGCTTGGTCGTCAGGGCTCCTGATCAGCATGGGAAAGTCGCCCCGGCCAGAGAAGCAAACGGGACGACTCCCAGTCCCCTATACCAATCCCTGGGTATCACTGCGAGAGGGGTTTCGTGATGTCTTCGCAGACCTTGGCCTGCGACTCAGGCAACTCTGGCGTCTCAACCGGCAAGGCGAATTCTCCACACCAAGGTTCTGGCCTTCAGCACTGGCACCAATGTTTTGGCCATTGACACTTGCAACGGTACTGATCTTGGGAGTGTTCCTCAGCAGTCTGCTGATTGACCAACGTGCAGCTGTGGCACAACCAGATTCTGTAGAGACGTATCCCAGCAATTCAGCTGCATTGGCTGTGATGTCTACCCCCTCCACTGCGGAGCCACAGCCTGTTGCAACGTTGTCGGAGCCTTCTGAACTGGAATCCACACAACTTTCAGCGCCTTTAGCTGTGCCTCTTCAGCTTGAGCCTCTGTTAACGATGCTGGCAGACAATGATCTCCCCAGTGGTTTGCTTCTTGCCGCCGAACCAAGACCCCTGGACAATGATCTTGTGTTGAGGCTTAGTCCCGTATGGAACAACCTCAATTCATCTCGACAGCATGAACTTGCCGATCGTTGGCAGGCTCTTGCTGAACAGCTCGGTTATGACGAACTTCAGCTTCAGGGTGAGGATGATCAACTGCTTGCCAGGACAGCAAGAGTGGGTGTGGGCATGATTATTTTCGATCGGGATTTGGCTTGATGAGGCTGCGCCTGGGGCAGCTGGTCGAGCTTTGGGGTGCTCCGATGCATGTTCACGCGTCTGACCTAGATCTTGACCAAGCTGTTGGTCCGATCTGCACAGACAGTCGTCAGTTGAGCCAAGGCAGCTTCTTTGTGCCGTTGGTGGGGGAGCATTTCAATGGTCATGCCTTTCTTGCTCAAGCTCTAAAACTTGAGGCCCAGGCGGCTGTGGTGGCTCGCAAAGATCATCATCCAGTGCCCGAGGGTCTCCCCCATTGGATTGTGGAAGACACTCTCGAGGCTTATCAGCAGCTGGGGTTGCTGCATCGCCGTCAGCTCAATGTACCGGTGGTTGCCGTCACAGGTTCAGCAGGAAAAACCACGACTCGGGAGTTGATCCGTTCTGCACTCACACCCCTTGGTGAGGTCTTGGCAAGTGAAGGCAACAACAACAACGACGTGGGTGTTCCGCTCACCTTGTTGCAGGCGCATTCAGATCATGGCGCAGTTGTGGTGGAGATGGGTATGCGTGGAATTGGGGAAATAGAACGACTCTCCTGTTGCACCCAACCAGACGTCGCTGTGATCACCAATGTCGGCAATGCACACGTCGGTCGTTTAGGTAGTCGTGCAGCGATTGCTTCCGCCAAGTGTGAGATCACCACTTGCCTCAAACCCAGAGGAGTGATCGTCATCCCAGCAGGGGATTCGCTCCTGGAAGATGCTCTTGAGCGGATCTGGCGGGGGCGGGTGATCCGCGTGGCAGTTCAAGGCAATCAACAATTAGAGGCACCAGGGATTGCAGATCTGCATCGAAGACCTCTACCCATGGCTGACCTCGTTGGCTGCGTTGACCTGGCCAAGGGTGAACTATTGCTAGAGGGAAAGGCCTACACCCTGCCTTTAGAAGGGATGCATAACGCTTGCAATTTGATGCTGGCACTCGCAGTTGCCCGTGAATTAGATGTCTGCAAGGAATCGCTATCCGATCTGAAAGTAGACGTTCCTGGTGGCCGTAGTCGACGGCTAAAAGTTGGCAACTTCACTGTTCTGGATGAAACCTACAACGCTTCGCCGGAAGCCGTGCAAGCAGCATTGGAGCTATTAGCAATTCAACCGGGACGTCACTTTGCAGTGCTCGGAACCATGCTGGAGCTAGGAGACCAGAGCGTGGCTTTGCATCGCCAAGTCGCTGAACGGGCGGTACAAATTGGTTTGGATGGACTCGTCGTCGTTGCTGCAGGCGCAGAGGCTGAGGCCATGGCAACAGCCGCAGGGTCCTTGCCACATTTGGCCGTCGTTGCCAACCCAGAGCAGGCTGCTCAGCCATTGCAGGCTTGGCTTGAGGACGGCGATGTAGTTCTGCTTAAGGCTAGTCGTGGTGTCGCTTTAGAGAAATTGATCCCTTTGCTCTAAGGGGGCTAAGCCTCAATCCTCTCGTTTCACTGCCAACCATTTTTAATCAGTTGTTTGGAGCGGCCAAGGGCGAGAGCACCATTGGGAACATCTTTAGTGAGAGTGGAACCAGCTCCTACTGTCACGTCCGACCCTAAAACAATCGGCGCCACCAAAACGGAATTCGCCCCTGTTTTGCTGTTATCACCAACCACGGTGAGATGTTTTCTCACACCGTCGTAATTTGCAGTGATTGTACCGGCCCCAACATTGACATGGCGACCAAGTTGTGCATCACCGATATAACTGAGGTGATTCACCTTTGAACCCTCGCCAATTTGGCTTTTTTTGATCTCCACAAAGTTGCCAATACGGCAGTGATCAGCGATGTCTGCACCAGGGCGTAGGTGTGAGAAAGGGCCAATAGCCACCTCATTTCCCACCTTGGCATCACGTACAACGGAATGAAGAACGCTGACTCCATGACCAAGGTCGGCATTCTCAATCAAGCTTCCTGGGCCAAGCTGGCAGCCATCGCCAATGTTGCAGCAGCCCCGCAAATGGGTTTGGGGTTCAATCACCACATCTCTACCGAACTGACAGTCTTCACTAAGCGTGCAGCTAGCAGGGTCAGCAAAAGTGACCCCTTCTTTCATCCAATGGTTACGTAGCCGTTCTTGAAGCAGCGCCTCACAGTTGGCAAGTTGGCAACGATCGTTGATGCCATTCACCTCATCGGGATCAGCCACCTCTACATGCATCGCAATAGGTAGCAACGCCACAGTGTCGGTGAGGTAGAGCTCAGCTTGATCATTATCACTACAAAGTTGAGGTAGTACTACGGCCAATGTCTTCCAATTGAAGCAGTAGATGCCCGCGTTAGTGAGATTGTTGTGGCGCTGTTCGTCACTACAGTCGCGATGTTCAACGATGCTGCTTACGCGGCCTTTTTGATCTGAAAACACCCTGCCGTAGCCCGTGGGATCTGCGAGTCGGGCTGTTAGCAGCGTGACGTCGGCACCACTTGAGCGATGTTCGTTCACCAAGTGTTCGATCGTGCTAGGTCGAAGTAATGGAACATCACCATTGAGAACCAAAAGCTCACCGTCAAAGCCCTCCAATACGGGCAGTACTTGCTGCACCGCATGGCCTGTACCGTTCTGAGGTTGTTGAACAACAAACTCCAAGCCTTGCCAATCAGTGAGCTGCTGTTGCACCTCTTGCGCCTGGTGGCCAACAATCAACAAGCGCCGTTGAGGTTGAAGGCCCGAGCAACTGGTCAACACCCGCTCAACCAATGTGGAGCCTGCGAGCGGTTGCAAGACTTTCGGCAGGCAGCTCTTCATGCGGGTGCCCTTCCCAGCAGCCAAGATGGCGACGGCAAGCATGGAGCGAATGGCGAATCGGCCGGAATCTAATTGAATTCCGACAACTTCACTGCAGTTAACAGCCTTTAAGCAGGATCAGCTCAGCTTCTAGCAGTGATGATTCAGCCAGAAGAGCGCCAGAGAAGTTTCTACTTTCACTAGCACTGGCACTTTGCTGGCAATGAAGCGCACTATGGCCCCACATAAAAAGCCTCCTTATTGATGAGTCATTGTTCAAGCAATCGTTTAGATCATGATCAACAATCTAAAGTGAAAGCAAGCTGCCAGTCATTGACATGAATCACCCAGTAAAAGAGGGTCCATTAAATCAAACGTTGCCACAACATCACCTTTGGGATTGATCAGCTGTAAGCAATGAACTTGCATTGAGTTGGGAGGATTCAAGAATGACTCTAAACAATCTCTTTCAATTCTTATCTATTCTAATTTTTCACTCGTTTCTTCCTGACAAGAATCAACCTTGCCTTTGCTTGGCTGTCCAGCGGTGGTGCCAGGTATTGGTCGCCTCTAATCCGCAGAGCTGTTGTTCAGTGCTGCGCCGCCTCCGGATCACTTCTGCCTGATCTTCTCCAGTTGGATCGCGGTACGGAACGGCTGCGCGTGTATGTAGATGTTCATGTTCCATTGCAGTAAGCGACCGCCAACCAGGCCCTTTCTCTCCAAAGCTGATCTTGAACTGCTTCATCCCCATGGTGCCACTGCTCCAACCTCCGCGCTCCCCTGGCACTTGCAGTAGCGAGAATAATTTCAGCCCTGCTCGCTGCAAGCTGGCACGTATGGCCGCTGCACGGCTATAGGTCAGGAGCCTCCCACCTGGAGCTAATCGTATGGCCAGGCCATGCAGAAACTCTTCACTCCATAGCTGTGGGCAGCGACCTGGAGAGAAGGCGTCGTGAAGAATCAAATCAAACTGCTGATCTTGGGGTAGCTGATGAAGCGTTTGGCGTGCATCGCCCCACAACATTGTTCCCCTGCTCTCTAGCTGATCCCAACCATCACAATCTCGGATTAAAATAAGTTTCTGGTGGACCGATGCTGACCAGGCACTACAGAATCCCGTCTGCGCCAAAGCGAGTTCCAGTGGTCGCCTGTCAATCTCTAGACCCCACCACAGCACATTCGGTGCTGGAGTTGGCATGGCATCCAGCACAGCCGCAGTGTTGTAGCCAAGACCCATGCATACGTCGAGGATCCGAAGAGTTTGTCCGCCACTAAAGCGCGTCAACTCTGCCGGTTGTGCGAATTTCGCGCATGCTTCATTCAGCGCTCCGGCGGAGTTGTGGAACGCTTCGTCGAAGTACTCACTATGCAGGCTGAAGCTACCATCCGCCGTTGGGAAAACATTCAGCGCCCCCAAAGAGCGAGAGTGACCGTCATTAGCGATGCAGCCGCTCAAGGTCATCCCAGAAGTTCGGGTAGGACACAGCCGCAGCTTCGCTACCCGTCAAGCGGGAATCGCCCTCTGCCAGCAACGCAGCCACCGCCAGGCTCATGGCGACACGATGATCCGTTTCACTATCGAGGTCTGTGCCTCGCAGTGTTCGGCCCCCGCGGATGGTAAGCCCATCGGCATGTTCGTCGATATCTGCTCCCATAGCCGTAAGCTGCCTGGTCATCACAGCAAGCCGATCAGTTTCCTTGACGCGCAGTTCACTAGCGTCAGTAATTTTGCTTTCACCATCACAGAAACAAGCAGCCACCGCCAGGATCGGCACCTCGTCGACCAGGCGAGGAATGATGTCCCCATTGATGCTGAAGGGCTTTAACGGTCCTTGCCTCACCCGTAGGTCTCCAACCGGTTCACCGGCGACTTCATGGCGGTTGAGCACCTCAATGCGAGCTTCCATTTGCTGCAACACTTCCAGGATGCCGGTACGGGTGGGGTTTAAACCAACGTTTTCCACCACGAGCTCAGCTCCAGGCACAAGCACTCCTGCGACAAGCCAAAAAGCAGCGGAACTGATATCACCTGGCACGACAATATTTTGCCCATAAAGCTTTTGTCCTGGGCTCACTCTGATATGGCGACCCATCTCTCCTCCCACTTCGAGATCAGCGCCGAATG
Source organism: Prochlorococcus sp. MIT 1327 (assembly GCF_047304785.1). Classification (NCBI taxonomy): domain Bacteria; kingdom Bacillati; phylum Cyanobacteriota; class Cyanophyceae; order Synechococcales; family Prochlorococcaceae; genus Prochlorococcus; species Prochlorococcus sp. MIT 1327. The sequence goes on along the minus strand of NZ_CP138972.1, from coordinate 1,186,891 downwards.
CCCGCAACATGCGTTCGCTGTGGTCTCTCGAATGGGCTGGTTCGATCACAGTCGTTGCCCCATCGGCTGTAAGGGCTGCCAGCAGCAGGGCTGACTTCACCTGGGCACTTGCTACAGGTGTACCGATGACACCACCACGAAGTTTCTGACCACTCACGGCAAGCGGTGCGAAGTCGCCGTTGGATCGTCCTTTAATTTTGGCTCCCATCATTGTTAATGGCTGACCAACCCGATTCATGGGCCTACGACGCAAAGAGGCATCACCGCTAAGCACGAAATGGCGGCCCTTGCTTGCCGCCAACAGCCCTAGCATCAGCCGAATTGTTGTGCCGGAGTTACCGCAGTCGAGTACATCTTGCGGTTCTTGAAGTCCATCGAGACCAACGCCTTCAACGCGAACTATTTGCCCGGCATGAATCGGGCTGATCGTGGCTCCCATCGCTCGAAGACAGGCGGCGGTACTCATGGGATCTTCAGCAGGTAAAAGGCCCTCGATGGTGGTGACCCCTTCTGCGATAGCTCCAAATAACAGCGCTCGATGGGAAATCGATTTATCTCCAGGGACTCGCACCGTTCCAGAAAGCCCACCACCTGCTCGAAGCTCACGTGACGATGAGGCAGTGCTTGTAACGCTCAATGGGTGTGGCCCGGATCAGATCGATCTTATGGGCAAGCGTTTGAGCTTATTTCCAATTTGTTTTTGTGCTGTGTAATTTGTCTCTTTTGGACCATCTCAACCAACAGATATCTGCCGAGTGTTTTTTGGTAACAGTCCATTTTTAATTCAGGTCTTTTTGACCATCGCTTGACGGCAAAGGCTCTCCATCACATAACCGAACAGGCTTGGATCAGGTTCTTCGCTGCCCAAATCCTCCAGCCCCAACTCCTGCCATCGAGCATCCACCCTGCTTTCTAGATCTGCATCCCGGCTGAGTGGCTCGCCCCATTCATGGCGCTTCTCAGGGCCAATCTTAGTGGTGGCGTCGATAGCCATCCTGCCTCCAAGCCCTAGATGTTCGCTAGCGAAATCAAGGCTGTCGAAGGGGGTGTTCTCAAGTACAAAAAGATCCCTTTGCGGATCGACCTGTGCAGCGATAGCCCATACCACTTGGCGTGGATCTCTCACGTTGATGTTTGCATCTACCACGACAACGAATTTTGTATAGGTGAATTGGGGCAATGCGCTCCAGAAAGCCATCGCGGCACGCTTGGCTTGTCCTGGATAAGACTTATCGATTGCAATCACCGCCAGCTTGTAACTGAGGGCCTCCATCGGTAGAAAAAAGTCAACAATCTCCGACACCTGTTGACGCAAGATAGGCGTGTAGATGCGGTTCAAGGCGATGGCGAGCATCGCTTCTTCCTTGGGGGGGCGGCCGCTAAACGTCGTGAGGAAAATCGGATCGCGGCGTTGAGTCACGCAGTGGAAGCGCACCAATGGTGAGGACTCCACTCCTCCGTAGAAGCCCATATGGTCACCAAATGGACCATCCTCTAATTCCTCACCTGGTGTAATGGTTCCTTCCAACACCACTTCACTGTGGCTAGGGACTTTCAGATCCAGTGTTTTGCAGCCAGTGAGACGTACACCCTCTCCTGCATAAAGACCAGCAAAAAGCCATTCACTGAGTTGCACAGGAATGGGAGTTGCTGCGGCCATGATCAGCAGCGGGTGTACACCAATAGCAATGGCTACCTCAAGCTTCTGGCCCATGGCAGCAGCTTTGCGTAGGTGCCTAGCTCCGCCGCGAACGCTCAGCCAATGCACCGTCATGGTCTTTGGCGATTGGCGTTGTAGGCGATAGACCCCCACATTCGGCACTCCCGTCTCCGGGTCTTTGGTAATCACAAGGCCCAGGGTGATCACACCACTGGCATCGCCTGGCCAGGGACGGATCAAAGGCAGGTTGTCGAGATTCAACGCATCTCCACGCAGCACCTGCTGATGGCAAGGAGGTGTGAGATCCAGGTCTGGTCGCGCTTTGATCAGATCCCAAAACACACTTGCAAACTGTCTGGTTTCTTGCAGACCCTTTGGCGGCCTTGGTTGCTGCAGCAGAGCCAGACGAGTTCCCAGATCCTCAAGTTGCTGAGCGTTGTCCAGACCCATGCTCCAAACCACTCGCTCCATGGTGCCCATCAGATTCACTGCCACTGGCATCGATGAACCAATCACGTTTTCGAACAACAGGGCCGGCCCACCCAAGCCCAGCACCCGATCAGTAATAGCGGCGAGTTCTAAATCTGGATCTACGGGGGCACTGATCCGCCTTAGTTGGCCACGTTGCTCAAGTAGGGCTAGGAAGTCCCGCATGTCTTGGGACGCAGGTCCGGGACGAAGCAGGGGCATGGTTGGTAAGACAGCCAGCAAAATGATCTAGTTACTGTGGCGCACGTCGTTCCCTATCGAGGCTATGCAGCTCGCTTATTTCCATGTGGCCGCGGATGTGCCTCAGGGGGCTGAGCCTGATGCTGCTGTCGTCATCGACGTTCTCAGAGCCACCACCACCATCGCCTGGGCTTTAAACAACGGTGCCGAAGCTGTTGAAACCTTTGCTGATTTGGACCAACTGAGGCAGAGCGCGGCTCAATGGCCGGAGTCTTCCCGTTTGATGCTTGGTGAGCGAGGCGGACAACGCATTGAGGGATTTGATCTGGGGAATTCCCCCGTCGCTGTGGTGCCCGAGCAAGTGGCTGGCAAAAGACTATTTATGAGCACGACTAACGGCACGCGCTCTTTGCAGCGAGTGCGTGGGGTTCAGCGTTTATTCACTTTGGCACTACCAAACCGCAGAGCTGTTGCAGACCACTTGTTGATGGATCCACCTGAGCAACTTTGGATTGTTGGTAGTGGCTGGGAAGGGGCCTACTCCCTGGAGGATTCTTTGGCGGCCGGAGCATTAGCCGATTTGCTATTGGATGCTGCCGCTGATGAGGCTTGTGTCGTGAACGACGAACTCACTGCTGCACTAGCCCTTTGGCAGCAGTGGAAGCACGATCCAGAAGCCTGTCTTCGTCAAGCCAGCCATGGGCAACGCTTAATTGGGCTTGGCGATCACGATGCAGATTTCAGATGTTGTGCTGAATTGGATCGGCTTTCTGTGGTTCCTGTTCAGGTCAAACCCGGAGTCCTTTGTGCCTCTTGAAACCACACTGCGATCTAAAATCTCGCTCTCTGTTTCAACCCTGTGACCGACTTTCTGGCAGCCGCTTTGCAGCTGACGAGCACCTCGGAGCCAGAGCTCAATTTTGCTGCTGCCGAGGAGCAGATCGAACTGGCTGCCCGCCGTGGTGCGGAGTTGGTGGGATTACCTGAAAATTTTGCCTTTATGGGTGATGACGAGCGACGACTGGAGCTGGCACAAGACTTAGCTGAGCAATGCAGCCGATTTCTGGTCACCATGGCAAGGCGCTACCAGGTGGTGCTTCTGGGCGGGGGCTTCCCTGTACCTTCAGGAGATAGCAATCACACGGTCAACAGAGCCGAATTGGTCGGTCGTGATGGTCAGCTGCTAGCGAGATACGACAAGATTCATCTCTTCGATGTGGATCTACCTGAAGGCAACACCTATCAGGAGTCGGCCACGACTACGTCTGGTCGTGAACTACCCCCGGTCGTGGATGTGCCAGGACTATGTCGAGTGGGACTATCCATCTGCTACGACGTGCGCTTCCCTGAGCTCTATCGCCATCTCGTCAGTGCTGGCGCCGAGTTATTGATGATTCCAGCAGCATTCACGGCTTTCACCGGAAAAGATCACTGGCAGGTCTTACTTCAAGCCAGGGCCATCGAAAACACCTCCTATGTGCTTGCACCTGCCCAGACAGGTCGTCATTACAGCCGTCGACAGAGCCATGGACATGCCATGGTGATTGATCCCTGGGGAACCGTCTTGGCTGATGCAGGAGTGAGTCAGGGTGCAGCCATTGCCCCTGTGGATAACTCGCACATTGGTCGCATTCGCGCGCAAATGCCAAGCCTCCAACACCGGCAGTCAGCACTGTTCTGAGCCAATGGCCTCGGCTCCATCCCGCCCTCTCATCCTGCTGGTGGTTGGTGCCTTGCAGATCCCTTTGTTTTTTGCAGCGTTGCCGGCCAGAGCGGCAAGTGCTTTAGCGGCCTGGGCACTTGGAAGCGACGGGGTGTTGCAGTTGCGTACATCAAGAGGGGCTCGTCTAGAAGCGTTCTTTCAACCAGCGGATGGGGCCCAAGGAGCAAAGGTCTGGATTGATTTTCCTGGAGAATTGAGCCGCTCCCGCAGCCTGCGGGGTAGCGGGCCGGTGCGTGCGATTCGTTTGGGGAAACCAACGCCTGGCTCAACTCGACTGGTGATTGAGTTCAAACCATCAATCTCTCTGAATCCAAATCAGCTCAAGCTGATAGGAACCTCTCCGGACCGCTGGAAGCTCAACTTCGAAGGCTTACCGACCCGCGGGCTTCGCCCTATCGGTGAAGGAGACCTGACAGCATCAACTTTGAGCCGATGGGCTCCTGGAATCCGGATTACACCCACACGGACGCCTATCAATGCCTCTGGTTTGCCGAATGTCCCCCGCGGGCGCTTTAGAGTTGTCATTGACCCTGGTCATGGTGGTCCAGACCCTGGTGCTATAGGGATTCGCGGTCTACGTGAGACGGATGTTGTTCTCGATGTTTCCCTTCAGGTGGCCCAGCTATTAGAAGCTCGAGGGGTGCAGGTCATCATGACCCGCACGGCTGATGTGGATGTGGATCTACCGCCAAGAGTGGCGATCGCCAATCGAGTAGGTGCAACTGCATTTGTAAGCATTCATGCCAATGCCATCAGCATGTCCAGACCACAGGTCAATGGAATCGAAACTTTCTATTTCTCTGATTCCCGTTCAGCCAGGTTGGCGTCTCATATCCAGCAACAGGTGCTGAACGTCTCCCCTGGGAGCCCCAACAGAGGGGTCAGACGGGGCCGTTTCTTTGTCATCCGGCGAACCACAATGCCCTCCGCCCTAGTTGAGACAGGTTTTTTAACAGGACGGCTAGATGCTCCTCGGCTGGCTTCAGCAGTCCATCGCCGCAAGTTGGCTCTGGCTATTGCTACTGGCATCCTCAACTATTTGCAGGGGGTCCGTTGAAGCCTCGCTTGGGATTATTTGATAGCGGCGTGGGTGGGTTGACTGTGCTCAGGCGAGTGCTGGAGCGCCATGGGCAGGTGCCTTGCCTCTATCTCGGTGATACCGCCCGAGTCCCTTACGGAAACCGCATGCCGCATGAAATCCGAGTGATCGCCAAGGAGGTTGTCCAGTGGTTACGAGACCAGCAAGTGACTGCGGTTGTGATGGCTTGCAACACCACGAATGCGTTGGCTTCTGATGTGGCTGAAGCTGTTGCGGGAGGGATCCCTGTCGTTAGGTTGATCGAGGCAGCAGTCAACATGCTTTCGGAAGAGCGTGTGGGAGTACTGGCCACTCCTGCTGCTGCTGCATCAGGCGCATATGGCAAACAAATTGAGATCTCTCGACCAGGCACGATGGTTATTGAGCAGGGATGTCCGGCCTTTGTGCCATTGATTGAGACTGGTCAACTCAGCAGCGAGGAGCTTTATCAGGCGGCGCGTGTGTATCTGAATCCACTCTTGGCTGCACAGGTGGAAGCAGTGGTTCTCGGATGCACTCACTATCCTCTTCTTGAACCGATCTTGCGTCAGATTTTGCCGCAAGATGTGCGCTTGATTGATCCTGCTATCGGTGTGGCGCGCGAGCTGGATGTTCTGTTGGGTAGCCCAACGATCCCATTAGGAACATCACTGTCGCTGACCTCTACACGGTTCTGCGTGACTGCTAATCCCGAGGGCTTTGCCACACGTGCTACGCCATGGTTGGGCGAGCGTCCTCAAGTTGAGTTGGTTTCACTGCAATGTCCTGCCTGCGCCTCGTAAGATCACTCCACCGAGGGAATCCATGGCCACCGTTACTGAGCTGCTGCAGCCGGTCGAGCTGGACCTTGAGACCCTGCTCACTGATCTGCGCAGCTTGATTGGTGCCGGTCATCCCATTCTTCAAGCAGCGGCAGAGCACTTATTCAGTGCCGGGGGCAAACGCCTTCGCCCGGGCATTGTGCTGTTGATCTCAAGAGCTTTATCTGCCGATGGTGATCTCTCGGCCCGTCATCGTCGGCTGGCGGAGATTACCGAGATGATCCACACGGCTTCTCTTGTTCACGACGACGTCGTCGATGAGGCTGACACTCGCCGAGGCGTGGCCACTGTTCATAGCCGTTTCAATCATCGCGTTGCGGTTTTGGCAGGTGATTTTCTATTCGCACAGGCCAGTTGGCATCTGGCTAATCTGGATAACTTAGCTGTCGTCAAGCTTCTCAGTCGGGTCATCATGGACCTCGCCGATGGGGAGGTGAAGCAAGGCCTCTATCGCTATGACACCGGCCAATCATTTGCGACATATCTGGAGAAGAGCTATTGCAAGACGGCTTCTCTAATGGCCAACAGTGTGCAGGCTGCCGGCGTGCTCAGTGGTGAGAGTGTTGAGCATCAGAAATTACTGCATCACTTCGGTCGCCAGCTTGGACTCGCATTTCAGGTTGTCGATGACATCCTCGACTTCACAGGCAGTGAACAGCAATTAGGCAAACCTGCCGCGAGTGATTTGGCCAGTGGCTATCTAACGGCACCGGCTCTCTATGCGCTAGAAGAGCATTTAGCTCTAGCTCGTCTGATTGAGCGAGAGTTCAGCGAAGAGGACGATCTTGATCAAGCCCTTGAGCTGGTGCGTAATTCGCAGGCCATTTCACGCAGCCGTCAGTTGGCTGAAGATTTTGCCAGGGAATCTCGTGAAGCCATCGCTTGGCTACCAGATTCACCTTGCCAGCGTGCATTAATGGAACTACCTGATTTTGTTTTAAGCCGTCTCTACTGAGCTTTTCAGAGTGCATCCCAAGCCTGCTGGAGATGGTCAAGAACGGTTTTTAACTGGGCGATTTGACGAGGATTCTCATCTTTAAACTTGCCATCACAATTGATGTGAACTTCGTTTTCGCTCAGCACCCAGACATGACACCCTGCGGCTAGAGCCGCCTGTGTGCCGGCCTGAGAGTCTTCCAATGCCCAACAGGCAGTCGGCTTGACCGCCAGCCGCCGCGCGGCAAGCAGATAAGGATCTGGAGCGGGTTTGCCTGCTGTAAGAGATAGATCATCGCCAAGAACTCGAGTCTGAATCTGTGCAAGCCAGCTGTGATGGATACTTTTAAATTCCACGGCATCTGCCGTACTACTGGAGGCCATGGCCATTGGCAGCCTGTGGTCGTAGCACCAGCGAACCAATTCCTCCGCTCCAGGCATGGCTTTGGCCTGACTGAGCAGATGCTTTGCGATCGGCTGGCGCACGGCTAAGAGCTGTTCGATCCCTACCGGGGTGTTCAACCAGTTGTTGACCAGCTGAGCACAATCAAGCCGACGCCGACCTTTTAACATCGACAACTGACTTGTACTGAGACTGGTAGCAAAGACAGCCGCTGTTTGAGACCAGGCCTGAGCATGTAGAGGTTCAGTATCCAACAACACTCCATCGAGATCAAACAAGCAGGCCGCAGGGAAGGACATGAACCAATGCGCACCCTCTCGGTTGACTTGATTAAAACTCAATATCCAGCTCAGTTATTTTCGATTGGATGCAAGTTGTCAATGGTTTAACAGGAGGTTGTGTGGCTCAACTCATATTTTTAACACCTTTCCTGCAAAAGTGGCTCAACTAGCAAGAGAGACTGCTCATCAGTCATGAAAAGAAGCCGCTATCGCATTTTCATCTGAAAGTTGCGATTTTGCATTGAGATGTAGGCTCTACTTGACTTGCGTCTTATTGGTCCATCAGATGATCTTGCCGTCAATCCAAAGATAACTCTGCCATGAAGCAAAAACTAACACTTGTCAGACTGGCCAAGCATGATGTGATGACTTAAGCAAGACAATCCCCTTATTCAAAGAAAGTTGCCATTCAAGTCATTAAACAAATCTCTAAGCCTCCACTCAACTGAAATAGTGAATATGGCCGCCAAGCAATCATGCTGCTGAGATGCTTCAAGAGATTCTGGAAGCACAAGACAGCCGACCTGATAAAAGTCGACACCTATATATATTATCAGCATCCAGCTCAGAGGATGAATACATTTTCCAAGTTTATCAATCGCACAAATCAACTCAGCCGGCATCACTTTTACAATCGACTTTACGACCCAGTCACAAGTGTCATACTGAAGTGATTGCGAGTCAATAGATTGCCCGCAGAGTTGGTCCATCGTTGTGCTGCTACCAGCATTCTTTTCACCATTAACATGAATGTATTTTCTGACTATATTTGGCGGACTGCAAGCAGATAGGAAAAGACTTTAAAATTGATCATTTTGCTTTGTATTTTTATCTTATTTCAGATTTCTACTCTTTCAATTTGTACTCATTTAGATGCCCTTCAGAGACTGTCGCTTCGGGGGTTCGTTTAAACAAGCGTGTCACAGCGCTGTAGTCCCTGCTCTTAATCGCTTGAATGCGGGAAATCACTGGTCATTGATTGCCTTATGTCCCCTGATCCATCCGGCACCATTAAGTCAGTCCTGCAGGAGCAGCGCGTCTTTCATCCCTCCGCAGAGTTGGCCTCACAGTCGATGGTTGGAAGCCTGGAAGCCTATCGTCGGATGGCAGAGCAAGCCAAAACTGATCCTGACAGTTTCTGGGGTGAAGCCGCTCGCACTGAGCTGGAATGGTTTGAACCCTTTGATAGCGTTCTCGATTGGTCGAATCCTCCCTTTGCGCGTTGGTTTGAAGGAGGCACGACAAATCTTTCCTTCAACTGTCTTGATCGCCATCTCAATGGGCCGAAGGCAAACAAAACAGCCCTGATCTGGGAGGGAGAGCCAGGTGATGTACGGCGCTTCACCTATCGAGAACTTCATGCTGAAGTGTGCAGGGCTGCCAATGCGCTGAAAGCTCTTGGCATTGGCAAAGGTGACCTGGTTGCCCTTTATATGCCAATGGTCCCAGAAGCGGCCATTGCCATGTTGGCTTGCGCCCGTATCGGAGCCCCACATTCTGTTGTCTTTGGTGGCTTTTCCGCTGAAGCCCTTAGAGATCGTTTGGTGGATGGTGAAGCCAAAGCCGTGATCACTGCTGATGGTGGTTTTCGTAAGGACAAGGCCGTTGCCTTGAAGCCGGCAGTGGATGCTGCATTAGCCGAGGGTGCCTGCCCCAGCGTGACGTCGGTGCTGGTGGTGCAACGCACGAAAGAAAGCGTGGTGATGGAAGCTGGTCGAGATCAGTGGTGGCACGAGCTTGTGTCAGCTCAATCGCAAGAGTGCGCGGCGGAACCCATGGCGAGTGAAGATCGCCTGTTTGTGCTCTACACCTCTGGCTCCACTGGAAAGCCAAAGGGCGTTGTGCACAGCACGGCAGGCTATAACCTCTGGGCTCACCTCACTTTCAAGTGGATCTTCGACATTCGCGACGAAGACGTCTACTGGTGCACAGCCGATGTGGGCTGGATCACAGGCCATAGCTACATTGTTTATGGGCCTCTTTCCAATGGGGCGACAACTGTGATGTATGAGGGGGCACCACGCCCATCCAAGCCTGGAGCCTTTTGGGAGCTAATTCAGAAACACGGGATCACGATTTTTTACACTGCACCTACGGCAATTCGGGCATTCATGAAAAGTGGTCGGGCTGTACCCGATCAATACGACATGAGCAGTCTGCGCTTGCTAGGTACCGTCGGAGAACCCATCAATCCTGAGGCCTGGATGTGGTATCGCGAGGTCATCGGTGGTGATCGTTGCCCAATTGTCGACACTTGGTGGCAAACGGAGACAGGTGGGGTGATGATCAGCCCATTGCCTGGTGCGACGCCAACAAAACCAGGATCTGCGACCCTTCCTCTACCAGGCATTGAGGCTGAGGTGGTTGATGCACAAGGCGAGCCAGTAGCCGTTGACGAAGGTGGGTATCTGATCGTGCGACGTCCTTGGCCAGGAATGATGCGCACCGTGCACGGAAATCCTCAACGCTTTAGAGAGAGCTATTGGGAATACTTACGCCCTAAGGATGGCAGTTTCATCTATTTCGCAGGCGATGGAGCTCGTCGAGATGGTGATGGTTATTTCTGGGTGATGGGCAGGGTGGATGATGTGATTAACGTTTCAGGCCATCGTCTTGGCACGATGGAAATCGAATCGGCATTGGTGAGTCACCCGGCAGTGTCTGAAGCGGCAGTGGTTGGAAGACCTGATGACCTTAAAGGTGAAGCGATCGTGGCCTTCGTCACCTTGGAAGGAAGCAGGGAAGTGAGTGATGCTTTGATTCAGGAGCTTCGTGTTCATGTGGGTAAGGAGATCGGCCCCATTGCTCGACCTGATGAGATCCGTTGCAGTGATGCCTTACCCAAGACCCGCAGCGGCAAAATCATGCGGCGTATCTTGCGGGCTTTGGCTGCTGGAGAGGAGGTCAAGGGTGATACCAGCACCCTGGAAGATCGCTCCGTACTGGATCGGCTTAGAGCCTGATCACGACCTCGTTCATGGGCTTGCCCAAGAAGAGATCGTTTCCACCAATTGATTGAGAGTCTCGGCCCGGGCGGAGTCATCCGCCCAGTCGCCGAGAAGGTTCTGCCGTAACCCTGCACTGGCTGGGGTGAGGTGATCGCCTGGAAGATGCAAGCTTTGTGTTGCATCTTCCACTCGCTGCTGGAGACTATGCAAAAGGCTTGGGCTCTGATCAAGGCTGTCATTCCCAAAACTCACCAATAAGTTCTGAGGTTGGTGGTAACTCTCGCGGATCAATCGCAATGTTTCATTGGGGCTTGGGCTGAATTCCGTGTAAAAGCCAAGCTTTGGTGCAAGTTCGCTAAGCATGGGAATCGAACGATCAGCCGTGAAATTGTTGAAGCTCAATGCCACCAAAGCCCTGCTGTTACGACCTCCATCTGGGGCTAGAAGATGCAACTTGCAGCCAAGGCTATGGCCCAAGCGAAGGGGTGTAGGAAGGGCTCCGACTCTGGCCTCAAGTTGTTGTCGACAACGACGCAAATGTTTCCAAGCTTCATTGGCCTGAGCCTGATGGTCGAAGCCTGGCACATAGCCCCAAGCATGAACCGCCAGATTGTGGTCAGCTAAACCTTCAAGCAATCGTCGGTAGCTGAGCTGGGGGCTCGCCGCCAAATAACTGCCCCCCACCATCTCGACCAGTGCGATTGGCTGAGCTGGCCATAGTCCCCAGACGTTGCCGAGGCGTCTCCATCTGGTCATCGTTTCTTTTTGATTTCCTCCACGACGCGACATGCCTCACGCATATGAGCAGGACCATCGAGGAGATTATTAAAAATATGGCGGATTGTTCCTTGGCCATCAATCACGTAAGTAACTCGGCTTGGCAGCATCCCAAGGGTGCGAGGAACTTCAAAGGCTCGCCGCAGTGTGTTGTCCTTGTCGCTCAGTAATGCATAGGGCAGGCCATGTCGTTCTGCAAATTGCCGATGACTGATGTCATCGTCTCCACTCACCCCCCAGACTTCAGAACCGAGTTTCTCAAAAACTGAGTAATTGTCTCGAAAGCTACAAGCTTCGGCTGTACATCCAGGAGTGTCGTCCTTGGGATAGAAAAACAACACGAGTACTTTGCCTTTGAGATCATTACTCCGCCGCTTGTTGCCATTTTGATCAACCAGATCAATGGCAGGAGCCTTATCACCTACTTGAAGGGCCATCCAGAAGCTCGCATCTATGACGCACCCTAGAGAGCCCCTTGATGGGTGCGGGAGAATACAAGCAATCGATCGATGAACTCGGCGTGGGGGAAGCAAAGCAGCATCTCTTTGGAGCTGGTCAGTTGGATCTTCTCCCCGATCTCAATGCAGAAGAGGCAGTTGTCACTCCTTCAAAGGCTGTCACTCCTTCAAAGGCTGTCTCTTTACAGCAACCTCATGCACCAGTAGCACTGCCTTCTTTGCATCGAGAAGCTTTGAGCTCACTGCCAGAGATGCTGCTGATCATCGATACGGAAACCACTGGATTGGATCCGAAGCGAGGACAATGCCTAGAGGTTGGAGCCATCCTTTTCCATGCACCGCAGCGTGCTGTGCTTGCCCAGCATTCCTTTTTGCTACCTGTGGAAAGCAATGCGGCTGAATCAATCAATCGCATCCCCGCAGAGGTCACTCGCTTGGATCAACCTTGGCAACAAGGGCTGGACTATTTCCAAGCCTTACTGGATGCCGCTGATCTGTTAGTTGCTCACAATGCTGGCTTCGATCGTCAGTGGTTTGGAAAGGATCAGCTTCCAGCTGTCTCCAAGCCCTGGCTGTGCACGATGGAAGACATCGCTTGGCCAGTTGATCGTCAGCTTCGTTCGAGGCCTTCTGTAAGAGATTTGGCTCTCGCTTATGGCGTGCCGGTATGGGCCGCCCATCGTGCTCTCACCGACTGCATTTATCTCGCCGAGGTGTTCGCCCGTTGCAAGGATCTCGAAACGCTCCTGCTTCATGGGCTAGAGCCAAGGCGTTTGATGCGTGCCCAGGTGTCTTATGCACAAAGACATTTTGCCAAGGAAGCTGGGTTTCGTTGGAATGATCCAATTCAAGGTGCCTGGACCCGACGCTTAAGTGATCGAGAGGCCGCCAAGCTGGAATTCGAAGTGGTTGCTATTGATCAACAAGAGGAGCAGCCATTGAGTGCATAACGTTGCCTTCAATGGCGTCATCCGTTTGAGAAAAGGTTGAGCTGCCAAACATCCTTGCTCCGAGAGCGTTGAATTCTGATTGATTCCCTTAGTCAAGAGCTGAACTCTCCTAACAGTCTTATCACTTGCTTGCTGCCGCTGTGGCATAAGCGATCAAGCTTGCGAGTTCTGGTTGAAAGGCAATTAGAAAAACTGCACTTACTAAGTAACGACTCTTTGTCTGGGATTAGATCAGCCCTAGGTCACAACCCCATTGAATAGCTATCTACGATTGTTTGTTGAGCCATTCCGTTCCTTCCTGACAAAAACGATGACTCACCAAGCATGTCTACTTAGCTGCCAAAAATCAGGAGAATGCCTAGATGAATAACTTATCGATGGATCCCACTCCACGCTTGGTGAATGGTTCTAGCGCTGCACCTGCCACCCTGCTCTTAGCCCATGGGGCTGGTGCAGCAATGGATAGCCCTTTCATGACAGCGATGGCCAGTGGCTTAGCTGAAGTCGGATGGCGAGTGGTGCGCTTTGAATTCGCATACATGGCTAAACAACGCATTAGTGGCAAACGCTCTCCCCCTGATCGAATGCCGAAATTGAAGCAAGTCTTCCTCGAGCAGGTCGAGAGCGAAGCTGCGCTTCGACCAGTAATCATTGGCGGTAAGTCAATGGGGGGTAGGGTCGCCAGTCTTCTGGCAGATGAACTCTCAGCCAACATGAACGTACTTGGCTGCATCTGCCTGGGTTACCCCTTTCATCCATTAGGGAAGCCTCAGCAGTTAAGAACTGAACATCTTGCCGTGCAAAAAACTCCGACCTTAATTTTGCAGGGCGAACGCGATGGGATGGGTCGACAAGGCGAGGTTGAAAGCTACGATTTGTCGCCAATGGTCTCATTGCAATGGATGCCTGCCGGAGATCACAGCTTCAAACCCACCCGAAACTCTGGACTCACTGAAGCCGACAACTGGACCGCAGCAGTGACTCACTCAAGTAATTTTTGCGAGAGACTGGTAAGCAGCTGAACATCAACAAAAGCCAAAACAATGAACCTGATAACTCACTTATCCATTGACAGAATCTTGCTCATCCTTATGGCTGGTTGTGTTGTGTTGGCGAAAACTACAGAAAAGAGAAAAGGAGGTTAATGATCATGGCTGTGAAGGAAATCCTGCGTATGGGCAATCCTCAACTGAGGCAAGTGTCCAATGTCGTCGATGATGCCTCTGATGAGCTGATCATTTCACTCATCAAGGATTTACAAGACACGGTGAAGGCCCATCAAGGAGCAGGACTCGCCGCACCTCAGATTGGTGTGCCATTAAGAGTGGTGTTGTTTGGTGGAGGAGGCCCTAATCCCCGCTATCCCGAGGCCCCATCGATTCCACAAACAATTCTGATCAATCCTGTCTTAACACCAATCGGCTCTGATCTAGAGGATGGTTGGGAGGGGTGCTTGAGTGTGCCAGGCCTTCGTGGTCAGGTGTCGCGCTGGAGTCGGATTCACTACAGGGCGCTCAATGAAAATGGTTTTGAGATTGAGCATTGCCTTGAGGGCTTCCCAGCAAGAGTTATCCAACATGAATGTGACCACTTAGACGGGGTTTTGTTTCCCGATCGTCTGGTTGACTCTGCCTCATTTGGCTTCACAGGGGATTTAGAAGCTGCTGGCATCATTGCGAAGCTTGCCAGGGCAGAGCAAAAAGCATCACAACAGAGCAGATCAGATTGAAAGATTAAATCTTATTCTTAAAGAGACAACGCACCATCATTAGCCAAGAGCTAAACAGTGACAATGGTCAACATGAGGCTATTAATATGGACAGTTTTTGTATTTATCATGATGCTAGAAGTTGCTCCTAACGATGGCCAAATTCTTGTGGGAACCTTTTCTGGATTATTGATCGGACTGTTAGTGCACACGCTTAAAAGCTTAGACAAAGCACAGTAAGATGAGAAATCAACAACTGCTGACGACTTAGGAGTGACTAAATCCAGAGAACAGCTTGAACAATGGATGAGTGAGACCAACTCCCTCCTCCACAAAAGGCTGAGGAATAGAGCAATAAAGCGACGTACTCTACGCGCCTTGACATTAACTAGTTTTATCCTGATCGTTGCGACAGAAATCGCACCTAATGCCGATGGGCAAGTTGTCTTAGGCGCTTTTCTTGGCATCGCCCTATACCACTTTTCTATTGAATTAGAAAATTTAAAGGACAGCAAGTAAAACCATCACTACTGGCTTGGGCTATCAACAACTGCTCCATATGCCACTATACACATAAAACTCCACTAATTATAGACAAATCAACAACAGCAACTGAATTGTTAGCAAAGAATGTCCTGTTGCCGTAAAAACCTGCCAACTGGTCATGCAGGCAGGCAATACAAAAATACAGACGGCCAACAGAAAGGCATCTCTGAAGACCTATGCGTCATTTCTATCGGCCTGATTGACTATCATCAAAGTGGAATCATCAGCTTGCTGATCTATCAGAAACAAGCATCGCAATCAGCACATTAAGTCAGATTCAAGTGGGAACTTTTTTGCAAGCATAACATCTACTTTCGATCACCTTGATAAAGATCATTCAATTTCGCAACAACTGATTGTTATAATTTATCTTTTTTGATGGCCAGCAAATCACTTACATTTGACTTCCCTTGCGGAGCAGGGTTCATTTTTTGCAAGTACTCCTTGGTGGACTCCCAAAACAAAGCTCCAAATTCTTTTGAATGCTTAAGCCGCTCAGCCACTTTTGAATGAATATCCTCGTCATTCAGCAGAGGGTGGGTATCCGTGGGTTCAGCAGAAATGTCAATGATGGTTTGATCAGGTGTATCGGGCATAGCAAGAGAAAGAGAAAAAGTTCCCTATGTACTGGACATCTCAAGTTTTAATATCAGCTCACCTTTCTTAAGCCCTTTGGCTTCTATGCCTCGATCCTCGGCTTCCTTCCGTAGTTGAGTGAACAGCATTTTCGATAATAGGTATCTCGAAGTGTTTGGATAGGGTGCAGGCGCAGGCAAAAATGTGAACGCATCCTCCATAAGAGACCAGGTAGCTGGAGTGGTCCCACCCCACGCCTTCTTGAGATCCTTCCCCTCCGCCCAGTAAATACGATCCTCATCAGAAATAATCTTACGAGCGGTTTTCAAAGCATCAAGAGTGCTGACTTTCACCTTGCCTGGCTCAATAGGAAGACGAAGTAATTGGAGTAAATGGAGGCACAGAGGCGCCCCAAGCTGAACCCTAAAATTAGAAAACCCAGGCTATACCAAGGGAAAGTAAGTGGGGCCAAGGAGACTCGAACTCCTGACCCCCTGGATCCCATGCGTCTAAACCTCTCGCTCTCTTCCCAGGCATAGACTCGCAAAAGCATTGCAGCACAATGGTTTCGAGAAATGCACCATTCACTTGCATGGGCAACACCCATACAAAAAATCAAACTAAAATTATAGTTTGAATTGTTTATTTTTTGAACACAATGCAAGGATCATCAAGTTCTCAAGACCAAACTATCTAAAGGCATTTGTAAATCCTGGAATTTTTGTTGCCGAGTACGCAGCTTTAAATCCACTAACTTTTAGTTGCACCCATAGATCCCAAACATTGGGAAATTGACGAAGACAAAAAGCAACCGGCCATCTTAGAGCCTCCTGAGAACTAATACGAGCAATCCTTCGTCATTCACTGAAATCCTATTTTCTTGTCAAATAGTTAAAATAATGAGACTGCTTCAATCGCAATATTATATGCCCACAAATAGCGAGAATTATTTCGAAGTATCTCTCTTAGTTACTCTTCAAAGAGGCTTGGAAAATGACTCATGAGTTTGTTCTGGAATCAATGTATCCTTATCATCATCTGGCTTTTAAACCGCGTGGCGGATCTCAGAACTATCAAGCAACTATCAGCGGATGGTCACCATCAAGAATGCATCCAAGCATGTCAGGAAGCTTTTCAAGTCGAACCGGAGCAGGCAATTGTTTACAAATACGCCGGAAAATCTTTCTTGGCTCTTGGCCAAATAGAACAGGCTCAAAAGCTTTTGATCAAATCTCATCAGCTCGACAAGTCAGACCCTGAAACAACAAAGGATATTGGCAACTCATATCTACAACTTCAAGATATAGCCAATGCACGAAAATGGTATCAAGCATCACTAGTAATCAACAAGGATTATGCTCCAGCTATCAACAATATCGCTAATCTAGACAGCCAGTCAGGTAATCACAACAGTGCACTAGAACTTTTCAAGCAAGCCATTGCAGCTGATCCAAATCTTTTCCCAGCTTTATTAGGAGCAGCTTCTAGTGCAATCGCCATAAATCAACCAGACAAAGCCATTGCTTTTGCAATAAACGCACTTGAGATCAGCCCAAACACCCTGAAGGCTCACGAGCTACTAGGAATCGCATACCAAAACACTGGTCAGCAGGAAAAGGCTATTGAGCACTACAAAAAAGAAATTTCAAGAAACTCAGCCGCTTCCGCATCAATGGTCAATTTAGGAGTTATTTTATTACAAAGAAAAGAAGCAGCAGAATCGATCAAGCTTCTCAAGCAAGCATCAGTAATAGCCCCAAATGAGCAAATCTCTCTTCTGCTAGCACAGGCTTATCAAAATCAGCAACAGTGGTCTGATGCTATCAGTGAATATGAGAAACTAAATTTAGGAGCAGCTCATAACAAACTAATACCCTACAACTATGGGCTCTGCCTAATAGAGGCTGGCGTAAGTGACAAAGCAATTGCCGCTCTTGAAACAGCAATCAAACTAGACAAAGACTTTGTTGAAGCATGGCGGAATATCGGAGTAATTCATAAAAGAGAAGGTCGTATTAAAGAAGCAATAGAAGCAACAAAAAAAGTTATTTCTCTAGATCCAGACAACGTCTCAGCCCACATGAACCTGTGTAGTATCTACACAGGTATTGGTGAGCTAGACCAAGCCCTAAAGATAACAAGAAAATCCTTATTTCTCAAACCTGACAATGTCGATACTTACATCAACTTGTGCGTTATATACAAAGAGCTCGGCGAACTTGAGAACGCACTAGCGGCAACACTAAAGTTATTAGAATTGCAATCAGACAAAGCCGAGACTTACATTAACTTGGCCCTCATATACAAAGATTTGGGCAAACTGGATAAAGCACTAGAGGCAACCCTTAACTCCTTGGAGATCAAACCTTGCAATGCTAATGCCTACATTAACCTGGGCAACATCTATCAAGATCTTGGCAAGCATGAGGAAGCACTAGAGTCAACAGTTAAATCCTTAGAACTAAAACCTGACAACGCCTGTGCCATCAATAACTTACATAAATTGACAGAAGAGTACTCACCAACTGAGAATAATATGCCCCTTCTCAAGAAAGCTTATGAGATACTATTGAAAAATGAGAACATTTCTCATCGCCGTCTATCAAAGATCTTCATTCATATATATATGAAGACATTTCAGGCAGCAATGGATTTAGAGGTAATCATCTCAACCAGCAATTCCCCGCTGAATGAACTCGCTGCAGACTGGCGTCTAAAAAAATCACTAGAACTACTGATCCCATCAAATCCCGAAATCGAAATTTTTCTCACTCGTTTCAGAAAAGAGCTTCTTCTATTAGCTTCAAAGGGTAAGTCTATTCCGGACAATCTAAAACCGCTTTCAGAGGCTCTAGCAACTCAATGCTTTCTCAATGAATATGCTTACGCACAATCCACAGAGGAAAAGGATCTACTCAAGAAGTTAATAAATTTGGCCCAGCAAAGCCAACAGAGATTCAATCAAGACCTAGCTATCATTGCGTGCTACTTGCCAATATACAAACTAAATATCAACCGAGAGTGGTTGAAAAAGTTTCCCATCACCAGCGAAGAGAGAAGAACTCTCATCCGGACTCAGTTTCAAGAGCCGTTAGAAGAAGAGAAACTAAAAAGTTCATTTCAAACGCTTTCAATCATTGACAACACAGTTTCAGCCAAGGTCAAAGCAATGTATGAACAGAACCCATATCCGAGATATCGTTTTGCCAATTTTACAAATAAATGCTTTGCTTCCAATATTTCACACTTCATCAAACTAGAAACTACAAAACAACATATTACTTTTTCAAAAGAATTAACAAACAACAATTCCTATCCAAAAGTTCTAATCGCAGGTTGCGGAACTGGCCAGCAACTTATCCATGCAAGCCGGTACATGAATGCTCAAATCACAGCAATCGACCTAAGCAGCTCGAGCCTGGCATATGCGATGAGGAAGTCAGAAGAATATGGAATGAAGAATATTGATTTTAAAATGATGGATCTTTTACATGTTGGAAATCTAGACGAAATTTTTGACGTTATTGAATGCTCTGGCGTGCTTCATCACATGAGAAATCCCGCACAAGGGCTATCAGAATTGAATAAAATTTTAAAGCCCGATGGCTACATCAAGATTGGCTTATACAGCGAATTAGCCAGGCAACAAATCGTAAAAGCCCGAAACGAAATCAATCGATTAAATATCAAAAGCACTCCAGAAGGGATTAGAGACTTTCGAAACCAAGTTCTACAAGGCAATATAGAGGGACTATACGGAATAGCTCAATTTGCACTTGACTTTTACTCACTCTCAGAGTGCCGAGATATGTGCTTTCATGTTCAAGTGCATCTATTCACTACTGAATCACTTCAAGCACTCCTTGATAATCACGGATTTGTTTTCTGTGGATTTATACTCCCAGAATCAATTCTCAAAGCCTATAAAGAGCAATTCCCAGATGATAGCGACATGACTAGTCTAAATAACTGGGGTAGATTTGAGGAGCAGCAACCAACAACATTCTCAGGCATGTATCAATTCTGGGCTTACAAGCCTTCTTAGATCAGTTCAGATGCTTGGGATATGGAGATCCCGCAGCTATACAAACGCTCGGCAATGTCAACCAATTGCTGAGCTTCAACAGTTAAGAACTAGCTGCACTGTTCAAAAAGGAGTTCCTTTTGATGTGGGGCGATGGTCCAGGAGGGGCAAAAGACAGTCTGCTTGGATTAAGCAAAAATGCGCCTGTTGTTCAGACTGCAAAGGTTGGTGACACCCGAATTGAATTGCTCTTTGCTCCACACGCGAAACGACAAAAAATAAACGGCATACACTTCATTGCCAAGCAAATAGAAACATCAAAACAAAGCATAGATATGGCCTTATTCATCTTTTCTTCATAAGCTTTGGCTAACAAGCTACGGGAGCAGGTGCAAAGCGGTGTGAAGATACGATTAATCGCCGACCCTAGCTTTGCTAGCCGTTCCTATTGAGAAGTACTGGACTTATTAGGAGTTGCCCTTCCAGATCACAGTTGCAAGCTGTAAGTAGGCAACAAACCATTCGCAGTCCCTCTAGAAGGAAAGAGTAGGCACAACGAGACTGGCCAACGGAGACAAACTGCACCACAAGTTTGCGGTAATCGACAACAAAAAAGTGATCACAGGTTCATTTAATTGGAGCCCTGCTGCAGCTCACACCAACGATGAAACACTGGTGGTGATTCATTCACCACTGCTCCACAATCACTTCACCCGCGAAATGGATCGATTGTGGCGTGGTGCTTAAGTGGGATTACGGCTCGGATGCAGCGCAAGCTGGAACGGCAGCATTGATTGCGTTATCTCCTTGCGTAGGGCTGCGTGATTTTCAATTGACGCCCCCTCCATTTAGGTTCTTCTGGAGTGCCTTAATCAAGGTGGCCTCCCAGCCCTCAAAATCGCTAGCGGTAGGCCGTTGTTCGTGGTTCACCAGGCCGCCAACATCAAAGGCGACTTCATAGGGGAAGGCCGCATCAACCGGCTTAGGACAAATCGTCCAACGGAATGCGGCCCGCAGAACATTCACAACAGCTGGATCTGGTGTGCCATCAGCTTTGGTGTAGGTCTTCTCGATGAAATCAAGCCATTGGGGGCACTCCGCTTCCGGCTCGTTGTTGAACGGGAAACAAAAGGTGAGCCAATCCGTTTGACTATGACCAGGCAACAGTTGATTAGTGGTTAGATCAAAAGTGCCGTTAGCAAAGGTCACCAGATTTGGGTTATCCCATTTCCTGGTCTCTAAATAGGCCGTGATCTGGTCATGGATTGAGTTCATGCGGCCATTGCCACGGGTATGAAAGTCGTGTTCATCCATCAGCTGATGGATAGGCCTCATGAGGGGATTGCGGTCTTCCATCCTGCTCCAGTGGGTGCCAATCCACTCGTACGTGCCAAACGATGGATGTTCAGCGTAGTGCTCTTTTAAGACCGTGCTGAATGTTGTAGCGATGTAGTGAATTTTGTTGGGCTCTGGAGTCCAGGTAAAAGTAAAAAAGTACTTTTTCTTCTTTTTATCCCAGTGCCATTCACCAGAATGGTTGCGCAATCTTGACCAGCCGGTGATAAGCCTCGAGCCCGTGACGCACGATGAAATCATCAGCGCCATTTTTGTCTCCATTCAGTTCACAAGGAAGTTGAACGACTATGGGAATAAAAGGCTGACCAGCTTGATTCGCGAGCCAAGTGCAAAGTGCAACGAGTGCTGCTTGAATCTTCGGCTTGAGAGTCAGATCTGAGTCAAAAACTATATACACATCTCGTTTCCAATCAATTACCTCTAGCTCAGGAAGTGGCTGTGATTTTCTCGATCTCTGGTCTTTCCAACACCAAATACCAGACAAACCAATGGTTGGAACGTGGTTGAAATTCAAACAATCAGTCTTCTTCTCTCCCTCAGTGATGAATACGTTCCCCACTGTTCCAAGGTGGCCTTTCGGGAAGAGTGGGCTGATGAAATAAGATCGGCACCAAGCTTTTGCAGAACTGAGGTACTTAGGAGATCCTTCCTTGAATCCGCGTGGCTTCAGGCGATAAAAGTTCTTGCCGTTGTGCTGATAAGGATTGCCATCAGGGTCGCGGGACGGAACAACCCACCCCTCCTGTTCATGTCCAGTAAGTTGCTTTGCCTCTTGAGCAGTGACGCTGCAGTAGCCGAGTCGATCATGGATCTCTGGAGGTAGCCCAGAGTCAACAAGCTCCTGAACAAGTTCGGGATCATTGGTCATGATTACTCCCCATAACTTTCATCGAGGGATGCCCAAACACTGCGGATCCAGATCGCAGCCGCAATCACGCTGGCTTCATCAAGTCCGCCTCGTTCTGAGGACAGCGCAACCAAACAACGGGCAATGTGCGACATTGTTTCTCTGCCATGACCAGCAAAGGGATCAGGATTTATCCCTTTCTCCTGTGCTTCCAAATCCGTCTCGCACAGGCCTTAAAGCACCAAGTCCTGTGCGCTAGTCATTGGATGAAGGACATGCTCCTGAAATAGAATAAATAAATCGACATCGGGGCTTTCGCTATTGCTGTAGCGAGGGTCTTTTTTTTGCACGATCACCCCTCCTTACGAACCCGAAGGCCGTTCTGATTAAAAGCATCTCGGCAATTCTGAACGTTCCATACCAAAGGAGAATTTCGATATGGACCGAGAACATAGTCACGGCCAATCTCCAAGAAACCTCCATTGCTCTCACGACGACGGTGAAGCGTGTCAGGGCTGACTCCCAATTGCAAAGCAGCAAAAGAAGTCCTCATCCATTCGGAAATAATTAAAAACAGGTTGTGTCTATTACTCGCCGGAACCACTTCAGCCAATACTGGAGCCAACAGTGACAACTGCCGAGATGAATCTGAGCCGGCTTTGGACGCCGCCGACAAAAATTTTGAGGCTTACTGGGGTGTTAGTACCCTGTTAAAGTAACTGCTAAAACCCTACTTGCTGCCTGTCTCAGGTGCAAGCACTGACAAATACAATATCAGAATAATAAATATACTATTTAATTAGAATTAATATACATGATTGACTTACACCTTAAGAGCTCCTCGGAGGGCGTTAGAGCCAAAACCCACCAGAGAAACCCATTCCGCCCCAAAGCAGTTTTCACACCAAAAATCACACCAAACAGCGGTATCGCCCGCCGGAGCGCTAAGGCCAAACATTAAAAAACCCAGCCAGAGACTGGACTTTGTTCAATGGAGCCAAGGAGACTCGAACTCCTGACCCCCTGCATGCCATGCAGGTGCTCTACCAGCTGAGCTATGGCCCCATAAACGCCGGTAACACTGGGCTCGTACCGCCATCAAAACAGAGCTTACAACGGCAAGGCCTCAAACCTGACGCCAAACAGCCACGAGCTTGCCCTGCACCTGCACCTGATCGGCTGGTAGCTCAATCGGCTCATAGGCAGTATTGGCAGCCTCAAGTCGCACCGAAGCGCCGTTGCGGTGAAAGTGCTTCAGCGTGGTGCCACTTCCGGGCACAAGTGCACTCACCACCGTTCCATCTCGCAGCCGCGAAGGCTCAGGCACTGGCTCCATCAGAACCACATCGCCATCTGCAATGTAGGCATCCACCATCGAATCACCATTCACGGTGAGCGCAAACAGGCCACGGGTCTCCAAAACTGGTGCAAGATCTAAGCGCTCCTGAACATCATCAAACGTCTCCACCAAACCACCAGCGGCAACTGCCCCCAACACGGGGATACCGGACACCAACCCACCAAGCAGCTGCAAGGTACGCGCCTGCCCTTCCTGCCAAGTAATCCATCCCTTCTGCTGCAAATGTCGAAGCCGGCTCTGCACCGGCGCTGGTGAGCGCAGACCCATGGCCTGCATCATCTGTCGAATCGAAGGGCTGTGGTGATGGCTGCTGATGTAATCGGCCAACCAGTCATAAAGCTCCTGCTGGGCAGAAGTAAGCAACTCAGGAGAAGAGGCAGCCAATGGCAACGCATTAATTCATCAATACATGTGTACCCATAGGCGCTGAATCTGGCAAGGGTTTAAACACCAAACAGTGCAGCCGCAAGAAGATCCTGAGTTGACCAGAGTGCTCAAAACCGAAAGCAGCAATCCAGCCTGGAACTAGAGACCACCAAGCACGGCCGCAAGCAAAGCTTGCTGAACATGCAAACGATTTTCAGCTTGATCGAAGATTCGACTGGCCTCACCTTCCATCACGCCTGAACTGATCTCCTCCCCTCGATGAGCCGGCAGGCAGTGCAACACGATCGCGTCGGGATCTGCCTGAGCAAGCAAATCCTCATTGAGACAGAAACCACGAAAGGCCTCTTCCCGCTGCGACTGTTCCTGTTCCTGTCCCATCGAGGCCCAAACATCGGTGTACAAAGCCTGCGCTCCTCGCACTGCATCAACTGGATCTGTCATCACTTCAATACGAGCATCAGCCACTGCCAAGTTGCGGGCCTGATCAATCACCTCAGGTAGAGGTTCAAACCCCTGCGGGCAGCCAATCCGAACGTTGACCCCCAAGAGAGCGCCGCAGAGCATCAAAGAATGTGAGACGTTATTACCATCGCCCACATAGGCCAAGGTCTGACCGGTTAATGAGCCGAGAGCCTCTTGAATCGTTAGGAAATCAGCCATTGCCTGACAGGGATGCTCCAAATCAGTCAAGGCATTGAGCACCGGAATCGAAGCCCAATGGGCGTAATCCAGTAGTTCCTGCTGCGCAAAGGTCCGCACCGCCATCACATCACAGAAACGACTCAACACTCTCGCCGTGTCTTCAAGGGGTTCGCCCCGGCCCAATTGGGTCACCTGAGGATTGAGATCCACCGTTTGCCCGCCAAGGCGTGCCATCGCGACCTGAAAGCTCACTCGTGTGCGCGTCGATGCCTTGGTAAAAATCAATCCGAGCACTCGATTTCCCAAATCAATGCGGCGATTACCGCTCTTGAGCTGGCGGGAAAGCTCAAGCAAGGCAACCGTCTGCTCCGCAGTGAAATCAGCGCAGGAGAGAAAGTCTCGACCCTTGAGGTCAGCAAGGACGGCTGCAACACCTTGGGGATTGTCAGCCATTAGGGGAGCTTCAAAGAGTCTTTATCGGAGACCAGCCTCCCTGCCGTCAAGCCTTCAGGCAATAACAACACCTCTAGGGAGAGCGCTGGAATCGAGCATCTCGATCAGCTCATCGCCTTCGATCACTTCCTTTTCGAGGATCTTCTGGGCGATGGTCTCCAGCAAGGTGAGGTTATGCCGAAGAATCGCAAGGGCACTCTCATGACCTTGATCCACCAAACTCCTCACCTCCTTATCGATGGCCTGAGCAGTGGCATCACTCACAACTCGGCGTGGATTGTTGTTACCACCAAGGAAACGCCCCCCACCTTGCTTGTCATAAGCCAGAGGACCCAAAATATCGCTCATCCCATATGTCCCCACCATCTGCTCAGCAAGGTCAGTAGCGCGCTGTAGATCATTAGCAGCACCAGTGGTGATCTTGCCAAACACGATTTCTTCTGCTGAACGCCCTCCTAACAAAGTGGCAATCTGACCTTCAAGGTCTTGCTTGGAATTGAGGAAACGCTCCTCAGTAGGCAACTGCAAGGTGTAACCAAGAGCACTCATCCCCCTTGGCACGATTGAAATCTTGGCGACCTTGCTGCCTCCAGGCATCAGGTGTCCAACGATGGCGTGCCCAACCTCGTGATAGGCCACAACCTTCTTCTCGTCATCCTGGAGCACTCGGCTCTTCTTCTCAAGGCCTGCCACAACTCGCTCGATGGCTTCGTTGAGATCTTGCTGTTCAACCTCTTTTCGCTTGCCACGAGCTGCCAACAAGGCCGCTTCATTAACCATATTGGCCAGATCAGCTCCAGCAAAACCGCTGGTCGCCTGAGCGATGCGGTCTAAATCAACCCCTTCCGCCAATTTCACTTTCTTGACATAGATCTCGAGAATCGTCTTGCGGCCAGAGAGGTCTGGGCGGTCCACAAGGACCTGTCGGTCAAAACGACCAGGCCGGAGCAGGGCTGCATCAAGGACCTCGGGCTGGTTGGTCGCGGCCAACACGATGACGGGCTTATCGGTGGACGAGAAGCCATCCATTTCCGTGAGCAGCTGGTTAAGGGTCTGCTCACGCTCATCGTTGCCTCCTACGACACCCATTGAGCCAGAACGGCTCTTACCAATGGCATCGAGTTCATCGATGAAGATGATGCAAGGAGCCTTTTTCTTGGCCTGCTCAAAGAGGTCCCTCACGCGGGCCGCACCAGCACCGACAAACAGCTCGACAAACTCCGAACCAGAAATAATAAAGAAGGGAACCTCTGCCTCCCCAGCAACGGCCTTGGAGAGCAAGGTCTTACCGGTACCAGGTGGGCCCACAAGCAGCACACCCTTAGGTATGCGCGCACCTATTTCTGTATATCGCTCAGGTGTTTTGAGAAAATCAACGATTTCAGTTAGCTCATCCTTGGCCTCATCGACCCCTGCCACATCGGCAAAGGTGACTCTGGACTCTTCATCAGGCACATAAACCTTCGCCTTGCTCTTCGTGAAACTAAGAGCTCCCTGGGCACCACCACCACCCATGGAACGCCTGGCAAAAAACTGCAGTACAAGGATGAAGATCAGCGGGGGCACAACCCAGCTGAGGATGGTGGAGAAAACATTGGGCTTCTTAGGCGGAGCTGCTGCAAATTCAACTCCTTTGCTTTCCAAGCGTTGGGGCAGATCCATATCGAAGATCGGCGTCGTGGCCAGCAACGACGGTGCTCCCTCCTCAGGATTGGCCAGTTCGTAACGGATCTGATCCTGAGTGATGAAGGCCCGCTTCACGGCGCCATCGTCAACCTGATCAATAAATAGTGAGTAGGGAACCCTCGGCACCTGTGCAGCAGGATTGGGTAAGAAGCTGCTGAAAAGCAACAAAACACCGAAACCGATCAACACCAAATTGACGATGCCAAAGCGTCGATTCGGTTTGTTGTCATCCTCACGGATAGCCATCGAAAAAAATTGATTTCCGGGCTGTCACGCTAAGAGGATCAATCTGCAAGCGCTTGCCTTTACTGGTGTGAGAACCGAACGTCACCACAAACGAAACGCTGCTGGCTGCCTTGAAGACATCAATGCATCGTTGTCAGTAGCTACTAAGACAAAGCCTTTTTGTTAAGGGTTTTTAGGAGTTCACTGCCAATCAAAGGCACTTACTTATTTCCCCCAAACCAAGCCATTAACTGCCATCTGAATACTAGTGAAACCGATGCTGCAAAGGCAGTTTCAAGGCAACCAACGACACCCCTAGGGCAAAAAGAGAATCTTGTAGTGCATTGGCACCACAAGTCTTGATGTCAGCCCGCTTCTGAAAAGCTCTGCCTGAACAATCAATTTAGTTTCTGTAGAAGCAAGACATTTTCTTTAGCCATTAGAGCAAACCAATACCATGAAGGTATTTTCTCTCAGGCAATTGCGCCTAAGCGATGCAACTTAGGTGCTTTATTATTATTAATCAAACATTCAACCCCCAAGAAAGTGGGCTAGGGTTCATTAAACAAAAGGGAGGTATTCGCTTCACCGTGAAAACCTAAACCGCGCCTGGCTACTACCGCAACCAATCGGCTGCATTCTCCTGCAGGCATTCACAAATCCATGTCCTGCAGCGACAAGGCAACCCCAATAAGGTAATTTCTCACGGGCGTGTCTATAGCGAGTAAATGCTGATATCTCTCTGCATGAATATCAAGAATAGAAGTCATCTTGACTTCTCAGAAAGGCCAGTATCGATACAAACTTTAGGCGTTGAAGCATCAACAGGTCGACCCTGAAGTCCATTGATCTACGCAACGAAAAAACTCACCGCCATGAAGTACCATCCATTCTACGTAAGCGCAAAAGGCGGGACAATTCAGTGTTTCGAGGGCGACAGAGGACGCCTGTTTCGAGTTTGCTCAAGATCTCAATGCCTTTATTGCGAAGGGCTGCACTCAGCAAAATCACATCTTGACTGTTTAGAGAGCTCTAAAGGTCTTCCTGCAATGCTGCTGCCTCCATCTTCTCCTCTACAGCCAGATGAGCTATGGCCATATCCACCACTTGCCCTGCTGATGGATACGGCAACAAACGTCTTAATCGAGAACGACTCTGCCAGCCCTTCAGGTATCACTGAAAACACGAAGTCAAATCATGAGTTTTCATTAGAATCAGAGCAAACTTGGGATGCTGTTGAGACTTACTTTGAATGCATTTCAACCTGCTCACTTGATGACGGCGAATGTCTCACCACCTGTGTTGAGCAGCTAAGAGAGGCTGACGAGTAAGCAAATTACATATCTCGACCATCTATCAACGCAAACAGACAAAGCAGATCAACCAAAAGGCCTTATCAGACACAATCAAGCCCTGGGAGCGAGAGAGGAACCATGTGTGGCTGCTATAGCCTCACCACCCCAAGGGACACTCTGCGAAAGGTCCTGGCGCCTTGGCTAGCCAACAGCTCTTCGTCAACATGGCTAAGCCACTACGTCCCTCGCGCTGAAATCCACCCAGGCGAGCCTGTGCTCGCGCTAAGAGAGCATCAAAGACATGCGGATGTAACCCATTTCCTTTGGGGCTTTTTGGCCAGCTGGGTGAAAGATCCCTGGCGAGGCCCAAGGCCAATCAACGCTCGTGCCGAAACCATTGCGGAGAAGCCATCTTTTCGCTCAGCTTGGCGTCATCACCGCTGCCTATTACCTAGCGATGGTTTTCATGAAAAAGGGCAACGCATTCATCGGTGCAATGGTGAACCGTTCTGGCTGGCGGGGCTCTGGGATCACTGGATCGGGCCCGATGGCAGCGAAGTAGAAACCTGTTGCGTCATCACCACTCGCGCCAATGCCTTAGTGCGTCCACTGCACACGCGGATGCCTGTCATCGTGCCAAATGGCTTAGAAGAGGCCTGGCTGGAAGAAGGGGATGCCACCCACTTGCATGCACTTGAAAGCTTGCTTAACCCTTGGGATCCACATGATTGGTGTGTGAGCCGAGCTCCCAACATGGCTTCAAGGACCAACCCAAATCAATTACAGCTGTTCTGATTGACAAAAGAAAACTGATAGGAATCAACCATATAAACCGACGCATAAGTATTAACTTTAATCAGTTCAACAGCTGCTAGGACAAACAATCAAAGAGAGTCAATAGCAACAATGAAAACAAAGCGTAGCAAGCGCAATAACTGAGTTAGATAGATATTGATTACAAACATAGCAACAACAGCGGGAAACAACTTTGAGGATCAAATAGAATCAACGAATTAGGATGAACACTGACTCTGCATATAACGATATATTTTGCCATAACCCACACTAGGGTTTGCATCATAAAGCAACTGGAAACAACTAAATTCTTGACCCCAGAAAAACAGCAGCAAAGTCAAATCGTGTGAAATCATTTTCATAGGATCCATGTCCCGATGTTTCTTGTGCCTTTCAAAGGAAGTAACGATCACAGGCATAGAAACTTTCTAAAGCATCAATTAACTGAGAATTAAGATCACCACGACTCAATATCAAGAAGGAATCATCGTCATAATCTTTTTTAACATCTTCGACCTTTTATTGTATAGATTGAACAGTGCCATGATGCCAATGTTTCACCAACTCGCCGATCTGGTTCATCGCTAAAATCGCATGACAGAGAAACCGAAAGAGTGATCGAACATCGCTACATCATCCTTCCAGCTGATCAACAGAGCAAATGCGTCCATCGTCAAGAAATTGGGTCCAAAGCCGCCAGTCATGCAAGAAACGGAGATCTTCGCTAACAAAGAGTTAACGATGCCTTCAAAGAATATCTATACTTGCTCTAAACAAAAGCCCTACCGAAACCAATACGATATAAAGTCTCTCAAAACCAAAAAAATACTCCAAGCTAGTACCGAAGCCTTATACAAGCTGTGATACGGAGTCTCTCAGGGCTATTGTGAAAAAGTTCATGACTCAAATCGAATAATCATCTAAACCGTTTCTTCTCACCAAGCAGGTGCTTGACAAACGCATCGATACACTCAGCATTTTATGAGCTGATTGTTTCAGGTGACTACTACACCACGGCAACGAAAACATCAATATCGAGACAGGCTTTATCGCCTCTTGCTCGCTTTTACCCTGTTGCTATTGGCAAGCTTTGCGATACCGCAAGTTTATTGGCCTGCTCCAATTTGCTATTCAGTAATCGCAATCCTTATCACCAGGTTGCTGGCGAGAAAAGTCAAACACCATGTCTGGAGAGAACGGCTCTATCAATGGCTGGGATGGGCAGCATTACTGAGCCTATGGTTCTGGCTACTCACGCCAAGTCACTGGACCTACAGCGGTATTCCCCTGATATGGAGCTGGATTTTGTTCGTGGGCTGGAGCTTAATTCGACTGATTAAACAGCTGAGTCGTGAGCGCCAAGTCAGCGAAATGGTTTTGATGGGAGCAGCTGCTGGATACTTACTCTTAGGAATCAGCGCCGGCCTTGTGATGAATGCCTTGTATACGGTTGAACCCAACAGCTTTGCGCTTCTGGATTTACCCAACCAAGCCATCACCAGCAACAATCACAGCGTACTGAATACGCCTCATAAATTTGCCGAGATCAACTACTTTGCCTTCGTGTGCCTAACCACCGTTGGCTTCGGGGGGATCAAGCCGATCCTGCCCGCAGCAAGGATAGTGAGCGTTTCCACCAGCATTGTTGGCCCTCTTTATCTAACGCTAATGATGGGTGCTCTGATCAGCCGGTTTTCAAATAATCCAAACAATCAAATACAACAAACCAAATCAAACCAGAAAGGACCCCCGCCTTAAGCAAGCAAGAGCTCTTAGTATTAGAATTAATTTGATCACACTTTCCAAGAATTCCGTTGTCGACAAAAGGACTTTAATGCAAAGCAAATGCAACTTCAACGGAACAGGTCAGATCAATTAAATGATTCCATAAAAATCTAACTCATCTCAACCAAACCTTCTACTACTCTTAAGCAAAGATGGCTAAAGTACATTCGTTACAACAAAATGAAGCTTTTGACACGGGCAGTCTCATTAGACAATTGTAAATTTTACAGGGATTGCAATTATTACAAGAAACACCAATGACAAGCAGAGTTAACTAAATGATCCGACATAAGATTGACGACAATTTGCTCGATTGCAAGGTGAAGTTCTTCGAAGAACGCCGTCGGCTTATTGAAGCATTCTACAATGATACATTACCCTACTCTGAGGTATTAGAAGGCAAGAGAGATAGCATGGATATTGTAAAAGCAAAGATTGTAGAGGTATTCCTTGAAGACATTAAAGAATTAAAGTCAGAAATGTCTAGACAGACAAAGGGCCAAGAGCTTAACAAAGGCAAGGCCATTGACTTCACTAAGCTAGTAAAAGATCAAGCCATGCCAAGATCACTACTGAAATGATTAATTAAATATTTTGCGGCAAAGATTTATTCACTGCTAAAAATACTAGCCTATTAAAATCAACAAACCTGGAGCCAAGACTTCAAGGGATTAAGGCTCCAATGTATCTCAAATATTCATAACGTAAGGCGTAGATTTCAACATATTGATTACAAGATGAAGCTAATAATCCAATCGTCACCCAACTGTTGAAATTGCCCAGATTCGAGCACTAGCACCTGGTTCATTCTGGTAAAACCAAGATCAGCTAATGGCGTTCTTGCAGGCAAGCCACCCAACAGCTTGGGAGCCACCACCACCGCCAATTCTTGAACACAGTCTTGCTGCAGGGCTGAGGCTGCTAAGCCTGGCCCGCATTCCCACAGCACACGATTGCAGTCTTGTTGAGCTAAGGCCTGCAGCAACTCAAGCGGTTCAGAGGCAGGCAAAGCAAGTAGCTCAGGCCCCTCAGGCAAATGAGCCAACTGTTCATGGCCAGGCTCTAGGCCATGTGCAACCAGGGTCTGAGCCACTGCAGTGTTCCAAAGCTGAGCTTGTTGAGGCAAATCAAGACTGCGACTCAGCACCACCCGCTTTGGTTCGGGGTCAGAGTGCCCACGACTGGTCAACAACGGATCGTCCGCACGCACAGTGCCGCCGCCAACGATCACAGCATCACATTGGCCACGTAAGCGATGCACCCAGCGACGCGCTTCACCACCACTGATCCACTGACTGGCGCCATTGGGCAAAGCCGTGCGTCCATCGAGGCTCATCGCCCATTTGAGAATCCCCCAGGGGCGCCCAGTAGAAACACGATGAACAAAAGCCCGGTTCTGATGTGCTGCTTCCGGCTCCAACACAGCAGTAATCACCTCCAGCCCGGCATCACGCAAACGAATGATGCCGGCTCCAGCAACACGAGGGTCTGGGTCCTGCATTGCAACCACAACTCGGCGAAGTCCAGCAGCGATGACGGCCTGCGTGCAGGGAGGCGTGCGGCCTTGATGGCAACAGGGTTCCAAAGTGACCACCAGGGTTCCACCGCTGGCCTGTTCACCAGCTTGTGTGAGAGCGCCTACCTCAGCATGGGGCTCACCAGCACATGCATGGAACCCCTCTCCCACAAGCTTTCCAGACTTGTCTAGAACAACAGCCCCAACAAGAGGGTTAGGACTCGTGCGACCATCTGCGAGCGCAGCCAACTGCAACGCCCGCCGCATCCATGGCAGCCAAACAGCACTTGCAGAGGGGTTGACGTTCATCAACTATTGAGAAGCCTGCGGCAATGAACGCCACTCGCCGACGACATAAGGAGGCACAGGCAGTTCAGTAAACACACCGGCGAGCTGCAAGCGCAGCGGGCGATTGTTGGTCAAATCATCCAGCAAAGGGTTGAGATCGAATTCTGCTGCTGCTTCACGGCCATCCTTCGCCAATTGCGGACTGGCCATTGTGATGTCATCCAAGGCCCAGTCGCGGCGACCGGCATGCACGAGCAGTGCGGTTGGATGATTGAGACGAACCTTGCCGGGATAACCAACAATCCTCAACACCACTGGCTCACCAGGAGGGCCCTGGCGGTAAGCCACCACCTGCCAACTGTGATACTCAAGATCACGCAGGGTCTCAAAGCTGCGTACAAATAAAGAACTTTCATCACTTTCATTGGTCAACACCTGCGCCTGGGCAAGAGATGGGCTGAACAGCAACAGCACAACGGCCACAAAGAAGCAAGCCAAAGCCCTCTTCAGTATGAAAAGGCCAGGCCATCGATGCGATGCAGAACTCCCTGCGCTGGCCATGACCTCAAAGAAGGTCTTCACAGCGTATGCAAAAAACCATCGCTGCCGATAGGACATCCCTCACAGACTGGCGCCACTCATTCACCCCTCAGACCCTGCCCGTTCGGCACCTGGAATCAACTGCCAATCGGTATGCGTTGCCCACAGGGCCCAGATCGCCATTGCACGCAAATAGTGGCAAGCCCTGTAGGTCTTCACTGCAGTAATCGCTTCTGGGGTGCGGAACTGCAAACCACCGCCATATACCTGATTGACCACCGCTGAACAGATGGCTGTGGCCGTCGTTGCATCGCCCATCAGCCGGTAGTAGGCCGCTAGACCGAAGTTGATGCCAGTCCATACCTCCAAGGGATGGGTTCCATTGGGATCAAGTGGCATGCCATCACGGCACAAACCATTGGCAACTCCCAAACGGCCGCCTTCAAAACCTTCAAAGCAGGCCTCTTTGACTGCATTCAGACTGCTGCGACTGCGTTCATCAGCAACAACAGAGGGCAGCCCCAGCAAGCGAGCATAGAAATCACCACAGAGTTGATCAGCCATCACCACGGGCGTACCACTCTCAGCATCAATCTTGTAGTACTCCCCATTCCAAAGCAGCCGATCGAAGTTGGCCCGTGATTGCTCAAGCCAACCGCTGAACTGATGTTGCTCCTCTGCCGTATTGAGTCCTAAGTCCAATTGCAAGCGCTGTGCCATGGCTAGAGCAGCCTCAAGAGCTGCAATCCAAAGAGCACCGCAATAGGCGCTCACGCCTTGTAAAGGCCAATCGTCAAAGGTCTGATCCGGAGCACCACCGTTATCAGGCAGACCATCGTGATTGACATCAAACCGCTTGAGATAACTCAGGGCTTGCACTACCGCCGGCCAGCATTCAGCCAAGAAGCTCAGATCTTCACCATTCGGTGAGAGAAGAAACGTTCGCCATACCTGCAACACATAATCACTGGCCAGATCTTTCCAGAGATTGCAATCCTGATAAGCGGTGTAGTTGGTGGCATCAAACGGCGACTCATTCGGTGCTCCCAGATCATGGGGGGTAGCAGCCGCCCTCTTGCGGGGGGCCTCGACCCGGCCACGCCCCTGGGTGAAGTACCAGCCAATTGGTCGTGGCGTGGCATCTGCCGCTGGAATGGCTCGAGCAAAACTACGCAAGACGGCCTTATCGAGTTCAGGCCACAACTGCAGCAGAGCCAAGGAGCCATAGAGGCGCACATCAAGACTTTCGTACCAGGCGTAGTCGAAGCACTCAAGAACCCCAAAGCGACCCACCGGATCTCCTGGACGGGCTGCCGTCCAAAGGCTGCCACCGCTAGCCAAGTCGTAGAGTTCATTGAACAAAGCCATTCGCAAGCGCTCCGGCAGATCCTCACGCGCCAGCACCGGCGCCTGCCAGGCATCAATCTGCTCACGCCAATCAGGCCAATCACGCAAGGCCTCGGCAGCAAGTGCAGCAGCCCCCTGCCCATCACTGCCGTGAAAGTCGGTGTAACGGCGCAAATCGCGAACGCCTGTAGCGAAAGCCGTCACCGGTAGATCCCAACTGATCACCACAGGGATCTCAAGACATTCGCCAGGCGCCAGGGTGACCTTCACCGCTAAAGCAGCACTGATCTGCTCGCCCGCCAAGCTCTTGTGTGCGTGATTGCTGTTTGCAATGGTTCCTTCACTTGCGAAGGAACTCCACAGTTCGCTGCCATCTCCGCTGGGATCCCAACGGCTACAACGCATCACCTCCACACCAGGCAGATGATCAGGAACAGCCAAACACCACTGCCCTTGCCCCTCAGCCAATGGGTCAGCTCGCTCACCATCCATCAAGACACCAATCAGGCCTGGCTGATCAATCCAACGATTGCACTGCCCCTCGCCACGGCCGATAGCAGGCACATAACTGTGTTCAGGGCTGCCGTCATCGCGGAAATGAACGCTGGCGGAGGGATCGGTGTTCGTAAACCAGCCACATGTATTGCGCCAACTCAGCAGCAGCGACAATTCCAGAGATTGCGATGTGGGGTTCTGCAGCTGCCAACGAAACACCGCAAGGGGGTAGCTGCTGCGTCGGTAATCACCAGGAAGGATTGGACTGAACGCCTCACAAACCAGCTCAGCCGAGAAGACTCCGTTGTAATGGGTCCAACTGAGCGGATAGCGGGCTGAATAGCTACCAGTCGTGCGTTGCGCTGTACTGGCTGGATACCAGCTCCAAGAGGAGAGAGGCTTGTCTAGCTCAGGCTGAGAGTCATCGGTTTGTGGCGCTGTAGCCAGCGCATGAGCACGCACCTGATCCCCCTGCCGCTCAAACAAAGCGAACTGGCAATCAGGAATGCTGCCCTGCCAATGCTCACCACCATCAAGATTCCAGAGATTGAAATCACCGCGCGGGCTACGCCCGATACAACCGGCCCCGAAACCTCCCAGGGGCATGCCATGCCAGGGCCCATCATCGAGATTGCTGGCATAACGAACCGTGTATGGCTGTTGCCAAGGCAATCCGAAAGCACGGCTCCAGCTAGCGGCAGGCACACTCCAAGGCTTCAAGCTCGATCCTCGCTTCAATAAGGATCTGAAAGCTGAAACGCCAAAAAGGGCCATGGAGCAAGAGATGATGCGCCCAGCTTGTCAGCAGATCAGCCGGCCAGCCAGGGGATCAAAACATCGTTTGAACCTTGATGGCATAACAACGGTTTCTAGCGCTCAGATGTAATCAATCACATCAGCAGCGAGAAACTCACCCTTATCCACATCCAGCAATGTGGTGTGAATGCCATCTGCTGTGAGCAATAAATCATCTCCGGCTTGCGTCATGGAAAGCACAACTCCATCGCCTACAGAGATGCGATCGTTTTCAGCGGCTGAAAAGCCGATAATCACATCATTGCCGCCACTCAGCTTGTAGGTATCAGCGCCTCGATCACCTTTGAGATGGTCATCTCCAGACCCGCCATCAAGCCGATCATCACCATTGCCTCCAGCAACTTGATCATCTCCACTGCCCCCTAACAAAACGTCATCACCACGAGCTCCAAAGATCACTTCATCTACAGATGTTCCAGTTAAGGAATCATCATCAGAACCAATGATTCTTGGTTCACGCAAGCTCTCAGGAAGAACACCAAAGAATGATTTCGTATAAAGCTCAATATCATTACAATCACCACCTTTGTATGTGATGAAGAGATCAAGTTCCCGCCATTCTCATTTTTAAAACGGCCTACAGAATCACCTTCATCAAGACCATCATATTCACCAGAGAGATCTCCATCAACTTTGGCAATCACAAAGGAATCACCAGCAGAAAGCTTAAATCCATCAATTAGCGAAACATCGAGATTTCCTGCGAGTTCTAGGTTGCCAGTAATTTCAATCCAGTCGTGTTCTGTTGCTATTCTATCTCCATCTCCATGGTAAGTACCACTTAGTCCTATCTCCTTGGAGCCATCTTTCTTGTAAATGACTATGAATGAATACTTTATCTAATCCAATAAAGATGATCATCTGCCGCTTTAATCATCTTTCTAACTTTCCTCAGTTGATCTGTTGCTTCATCAGCTCGGTAGCGGAAGCAATCACCTGCCCCCCATAGAAAGGCCTAGGTCTTCTTCTCGATCAAAACACCTCACAATTCTAAAAAGAAACTTCACAGCCGCCGCTTAATGGCAATGATCGGCCTGTGACTAATTAACTCATCAATTTATGAATACGCCCGTAGACCAATCAAACTGTCGACCCCTTACGGCCTACTCAGCATCTAACAAAGCATCGATGGTGACTGCAGAACGAACCAAGGCCTGGTAGCGCTGCAGAACACGGCGATTGCGATCCAACCAGCGTGCTGGATCATGAGCTTGAGCTGAACTTGCCGCAACATCAAGGCGTGGGGCTTCGCCATCAAGCAATTCCAGCTCGCCCTGCTGCTGAATCAAAGCAACCACCAACTCATGCAAACGCCGACGGCGGTCAAGCACAAAAGCATCCTGTTCCTGTTCAGTTTTTCGCACCTTGCTCGCCATCTCGTCCGCCATCTTGCCCACCAACGCGCTGTTCACCATTCAAAGCAACGACAAGTCAGCCATACAACCTCTCAGCCGAGAATGACAACATGCCCGCCTCAATCAGCTCCGCAGCGATCCACGTCATCGGCACCGATGCCGCGGGCTTAGATCACCTTGCTACTCCATTGCAAAAGCTGGTGCTCTCAGCCCAAGGAGTGGCTGCACCAACTCGGTTATTGCAACAGCTGCCGAGCTGGTGGCAGCAGCAGCAAACGGATCAGGCTTTGCCAGAACTGATGGCCAGCGATCAACCAGAGGCTCTGATCGCCTGGTTGCACCAGCTGCCAGGCACAGCCGTCGTGCTTGCTAGCGGCGATCCGCTCTGGTTCGGCATAGGCAGGCGACTACTCGAGGCCTGTTCTGCTGATCAGCTGCACTTTCATCCAGCCCCTTCTTCGCTGCAATTAGCCTTTGCCCGGCTTGGACGCCCTTGGCAGGATGCCGCCTGGATCAGCCTGCATGGCCGTGACCCGGCACCCTTAGCTCAAAAGCTGCAACAACGCCCCGCAGCTCTAGCTGTACTCACCGATCCCAGCCGTGGTGGAGCCGAAGAGGTGCGTACGATTTTGCGCGCTTCTGGCCTTGAAGCTGCCTATGCAGTTTGGCTATGCGAACAGCTCGGACACACCAATGAACGGGTGCAACGGCTGACGCCACAGGATGCCTTGCCATCGGATCTTCATCCCCTACACCTGCTGGTGCTGCTTGCAGAACAAGTTGCTCCACCAGTAGATCCAGGCGAACTTCCCTTGTTCGGTCTTGACGATGGCTTGTTCCTGCAACACGCCGATCGCCCTGGGCTGATGAGCAAACGGGAGCTCCGTGTTCAGCTCCTCGCAGAATTAGAGCTACCAGAACAGGGCGTGCTCTGGGATTTAGGTGCCGGCGTCGGCAGCGTGGGCTTAGAGGCCCTACGCCTGCGCCCACAACTGCAATTGCTTGCTGTTGAAAAGCGTGGCGGCGGCGCAGCACTGATCAAGGCCAATGCCGCCCGGCTTGCCGTTCAGCCTGCTGCTGTGCTCGAAGTTGAGGCCCTCAGTCTGCTGAATGGAACTGATCTACCAGCAAAACTCAGCAACCCCGATCGGGTACTGCTAGGCGGTGGCGGGCGCCAGCGAGCTGCTCTCCTCCAGGCCGTATTGCAAAAACTTCAACCACATGGAGTCGTCGTGATTCCACTGGCAACCGTTGAGGCCCTCTCAGAACTCAGGCCTCTACTTGAAGCCTCAGGTTTCACAGTAAAAGTGAGTCAACACCAAGCCTGGAGGGGCCTGCCGCTGGCAGACGGCACACGCATGGCGCCGATGAACCCGGTGATGATCCTCAAAGGCACGAGGCCTTAAGGCTGCTAATCAAAAGGCTTCGGCAAAGGTTGAATCTGCACAACATCACCAACCTTGATGGATAGCCGTGCTGCCTCCCCGGCCGCCAACTCCACCACTCCATCCGCCGGCAGCTTCGGGCCATAACTCGGGCAGGGCAAATGCGGGCAAACAGGCACAGCCGCCTCAATCGCAATCACGCGACCCTGATTCACAAACACCATATCAAGCGCAGCCAAGGTGTTGTGCATCCAAAAACGCAATCGCCTCGCAGGCTGAAACGGAAACCACATGCCCTGGCCGGATGGCAAGGCAGGGCGCTGCATCAATCCCAAGCGCTGTTCCTCTGCCTTATCCGCTACCTCCAATAACAAACAAGTACCGCTTTTCAGGCACCATTGAGCCTCGAGAGGCAAATACTGAGGCGAGGGTGCTGCCCGGAGCCCAATAGATGAAAGAACGCTGAGACCTACCGCCAGCCCTCCCCAGAGCAAAGGGAACCGCAATCTCTTCCCCCACTGCAAGCAGAGGGCCCTACAGGTCATGGTCGATCAGGTTTGGCAACATGCGGCAAACCCCAGCCCAACTTGTTGCGCAACACCTGGAAGAACTCGTGATCTGCCAAGCGCACAAATCTCACAGGATGATCACTACGACGAATCAGTACTCGGTCTTCCGGCCACACATAACAACCCGCACTGCCATCAACCACCATCATCAAGCGATCAGCCGTCGCTGGAAACACAGTCAC
Source organism: Prochlorococcus sp. MIT 1327 (assembly GCF_047304785.1). Lineage (NCBI taxonomy): Bacteria > Bacillati > Cyanobacteriota > Cyanophyceae > Synechococcales > Prochlorococcaceae > Prochlorococcus > Prochlorococcus sp. MIT 1327. Next base: position 1,148,009 of record NZ_CP138972.1, on the reverse strand, counting down.
TGGCTCCTGGTCGCTAAAAACCAGCGCTCTTGACGCCAGCGAATGAGGGGCAATCGGTGCAAGCTGAAGCACCGGGCACTCAGGTGTAATCACCGGGCCTCCTGCACTGAGTGCATAAGCCGTTGATCCCGTAGGAGTTGAAAGGATCACACCATCAGCAGAGATATCCACCGGCGCATGGCGACCGATCGCGACCTCGAAGTGACACATGCTGGTGAGCGGTTCACGATGCAAGGCCATTTCATTCAAAGAGAGTGCCTCCCAGCGGCACTGATCACCGCGCAACACACTCACCACCAGGGTGCAACGCTCCTCAATCGTCCACTGCTTGTTAAGCACCTGCTCAAGCACCCGATCGAGATCAGCCAAATAGGCCTCCGCCAGGAAGCCAAGGTGTCCGGTGTTGATGGTGAGAATTGGCACCTGCACAGGAGCTGTCTGCCGTGCCGCCGAAAGCACGGTGCCATCACCACCCAGAACAATCGCCAGTGCCATCGAGGCATCGAATCCCTCAGGTACGCATGCGTTGTAACCAAGCAGGCGCAAATGCTGATCTGGATTGGCAAAGCCAACCATTCCGCCAGAACTACTTGCTCTGACCACTTCGATACCAGCCTGTTCAAGCCGCGACTGCAGGGTCAATGCGGTCTCTACCGCCAACTCTTTGCCGTCATTAACGATCAGTCCGACACAGGGCACCGATCGAATGAAGCAAAGAACGAGCTCACTTTATGGGGATTCAGCTGTTTTTGGATGATGCAATACGGCGATGCTTCATCCAGTACACGATCGGCTATCGACTCAAAACTGCTCAAGGAAGCGCAAATCACTCGTATAAAGCCTGCGAATGTCGTCGATGCCATGACGCACCATGCAGAAGCGTTCCACACCAAGGCCTGCCGCAAACCCACTCCAGCGCTCTGGATCAAGCCCGAGGCCCTCTAACACTGCTGGATCAACCATGCCGCAACCCATCACCTCCAGCCAACGCCCACGCCACTGCACATCCACCTCTGCCGATGGTTCGGTAAAGGGGAAATAACTAGCCCGAAATCTCACCGGCATATCGCCAAAGAATGCCTTGAGGAAAGCCATCACCGTGCCGCGCAGATGGCTGAAATCAAGGCCTTCATCAATGGCCAACACCTCAACCTGATGAAAGACAGGCGAATGGGTCGCATCCACTGCATCACGCCGATAAACCCGGCCTGGCGCCACAATCCTTACCGGCGGCGAATTCTCTTCTAGATAACGAATCTGCACAGGCGAGGTGTGGGTACGAAGAAGCAGATTGCCGCCCAGATAGAACGTGTCCTGCATGTCTCGAGCAGGATGGTCCTCGGGAATATTCAAGGCGGAAAAGTTGTAGTGATCGGTCTCCACCTCCGGGCCTTCAGCCACCCGATAGCCCAAACCACAAAACAGATCCACGATCTGCTCAGTTGTTGTAATCAAGGGGTGGCGATGGCCCACAGGAATGCCACTGGCAGGCGCAGTGACATCAATCGTTTCCTGCAGCAGCCGATCAGCCAAAGCTGCCGCTTTCACCACCTGCAACCGTTCCCCTAGCAGGTTTTGCACCTGTGTTTTAAGCACATTGGCGCGCTGACCAACAAGCGGTCGCTCTTCACTAGGGAGCTTGCCCATCGCCCCGAGAACACCAGACAAGCGACCTTTTTTGCCCAACAGGCTCACGCGCAATTGCTCCAAGGCATCCGCATCTGCGGCAGCAGCGATAGCAGACACCGCCTCAGCCTCGAGGGCATCAAGCTGGTCGGTGAGCTGCTGCAAGGAGATAGTGGCGCTCACTGAAAAAAGATCGCAGCCACTGACTTTAGGCAGTCATCATGATTAAGTTCCCCGCAGTGGATACGAGGAGATGACTCCGTTGCGAATTCTGATTAGCAATGATGACGGAGTTTTAGCTGAAGGCGTCCGCTGCCTAGCCGCTGCCGCCGCCAGCCGCGGCCATAGGGTCACAGTGGTCTGTCCCGACCATGAGCGCTCTGCTACCGGCCATGGCCTCACCATCCATACCCCCATCCGAGCCGAACGCGTCGATGAGCTCTATGGGCCAGGTGTGACGGCTTGGTCCTGCAGTGGCACGCCGGCAGATTGCGTCAAACTGGCCCTCTCGGAACTCTTGGCAGAGAAGCCCGATCTAGTGCTCTCTGGGGTCAACCATGGCCCCAACTTAGGAACTGATGTGTTCTGTTCAGGCACGGTGGCCGCAGCCATGGAAGGCACCCTTGAGGGATTGCCGGCGCTTGCGGTGAGCGTCGCCTGCTTCCAATGGAGGGATTTCCAGGCTGCTGCCGAGTTAGCGATGGATGTTGCAGAGAATGCATTGGCAGACAACTGGCCCAACAACCTGCTGCTTAACCTCAACATTCCCCCCTGCCATCCAGAGCAGATGGGATCACTGCGCTGGACTCGCCTTTCAATACGCCACTACGAGGAACAGTTCAGTCGACGTATCGATCCGCACAGCCGCACCTACTTCTGGTTAGCAGGAGAAGTGGTGAAAGATCTTGAGACCGCCGGCGATGGTCCACGCGACTGGCCCAGCGACGTGGCCCAAATCGAAACAAATGCCCCCTCCTTGACACCCATCCAACCCGATCTGTTTTGGCGTGGTGATCTTTCTGCTCTACCAGCAGCATGCGTAGCCAATCAACCAGTGCGATAAATCCTCTGCAACAACCAAAGCGAAAAGATCAGACCAACCAAATGCGCAAATAACACCTGGGTGTTGCTTAGAACCGAAAGCATCTCCAAGGAGGTGATCGGGTAATTATCTAATGCAGAACGCCCTGCACCAATCGAGATTCCCGGCGCTTGCATCGACGCCTGTACAAACAAACTTCCAGCCAACGATTGATAGCCAATGGAGGAGAACACCAACCCGAGCAGATCAACAATCACGCCCCGTTTAAGCAGACGGCTGGTCTCACCACGACTGGGGCGAACAGCACTGTTGAGAGCCCTACCGAGGCGAACGATCAGCCAACCCTGCCAAAGGCTGTAGAGCAAAAACAAGAACGCCAAGCTTGTCAGTGACAAGCCAGGACCAAGCCCTAGCGCTCGCTCAGAGTTGCGGGCCAAGCTGCTGCCGATGTTGTTGAACAACAGCACGCCAACGACAACAACCCCAAGGATTGTCTGTATCCAAAAACGAATCCATCCCATGCGGCGCAACCCGAGCGAAACCATTTGAAGATCGAGAGGGTCAGCCATCCGAGTTTTTGCGGCGGTCGTTCAAACTTGCCATCTACGCGCGCCATGTGCACGGCCACCTTGATTCCTCTCTGCTCCCCTCAGCAGGCAAGAACCCCGACAGCGCTTGCCCTCGGTAGTTTCGATGGCCTTCATGCTGGGCATCGCCGCGTTATTGAGGCTGTTGTAAACAATGCGCCTGGCGTGCCAACGGTGGTGAGTTTCTGGCCCCATCCTCGCGAAGTGCTCTATGGCGAACCACGATTACGACTGGACCTGCCTAGCGAAAAAGCCTGCCTCCTCGCTCCGCTTGGTGTCGAACAACTTGTGCTGGTGCCCTTCGATCGTGCGCTGGCATCCCTCAGTGCCGAAACCTTTGTAAAGCAAATGCTGATCCACACCCTCAAAGCAGAGCGCATTGCCGTTGGGGCCAACTTCCGCTTTGGACGTAATCGTGAGGGCGACACAACCACCTTGCAACAACTCGCCTCAGCCGCCGGAGTGGAAGTGATGGTGTTGCCAATCCTGGAAGACACAGAGGGGCGAATGAGCAGCAGCCGCATTCGCTCCGCTCTGAGCGAAGGCGATCTACAGGTAGCAACGACCCTGATGGGCCGGCCCTATCGCTTCCGCGGCCTTGTCGTCAGCGGCCGCGGCCTTGGGCGAAAACTGGGCTGGCCTACAGCCAACTTGCAAGTTGATGGGCGCAAATTCCTGCCAGGCCTTGGGGTCTATGCGGCCTGGGCATCAGTCAAAGATAAAAGCGAACCCCTTGCTGCCGTGATGAATTTGGGCCCCCAACCCACAGTGGATCCAACATCGCCCTCCGCCGTAGAGGTCCATTTGCTGGATCAGCAAATGGACCTGGAAGGATGCGAGATCTTGGTTGAACCGATCCAGAGACTTCGAGGCCAGCAACGCTTCGCAAACCTTGAAGAACTCAGCACCCAGATTGGCCGCGATGCAGACCTAGCACGCAGCAAATTGAAGGCCCGATAAGTCAGCGTTAAAAGGCAAGATCAAGCAGGGGTGGGATAAGCATTCGTCAAACCCCAAACAATGAACACCCCGATCCCACCTAAAAGAACAACCCCCCAGATCAGAACGTTCATGGTGCTATCTGAACCACTGTTGTCCATGATCGGAATGGGGATGCAATTGTGCCAAGACTGCCATGAAATCGATGCCTTTCGCCCCGATCGCAGATCTACGTGTGGCTCAGCTGATCGATGCCAACCTCGATCGAGCTCGGGAAGGATTGCGAGTCGTCGAAGACTGGTGCCGCTTCGGCCTAGATCGTGAAGACCTTGTGGTGACTCTCAAAGACTGGCGTCAGCGACTGGGTCGCCATCATCACGACAACTACAAACAGGCACGCTCCACTGCTACAGATCAAGGGATCGGCCTCAGTCATCCTGCTCAACAAGAGCGACACGAACCATGGCATGTTGTGGCAGCCAACTGCGCACGCGTTCAAGAAGCTCTACGCGTGCTTGAAGAGTTCGCCCGTCAGCCAGATCCTAAGCTGGCCGCCAGCGCTGCTGCAATCCGCTATGGCCTCTACGACCTAGAGGTGACCGTGCTGCAGGCCAACGCAGGCAAAAAGAGACGCCAACAACTACAGGACTGCCATCTTTGCCTGATTACGACATCACAATCCGATCTAAATAGCAACGATCTGCTCAGGACAGTGAACGCAGCATTAGTCGCTGGCATCGACATGGTGCAATACCGCAATAAAGAAGCTAGCGACTTGCAACGACTGACTCAGGCAAAAGAACTGGCCAGCCTATGCAGAAAGCATGGGGCGCTATTCATCGTTAATGACCGAATCGACTTAGCCCTTGCGGTGGACGCCGATGGCGTTCATCTCGGCCAGGACGACCTCCCCACAGACGTAGCAAGGGGGTTGATCGGCAGCGAACGACTACTGGGTCGAAGCACCCAATTCCTTGCCCAACTTCAAAAAGCTGAAGCAGAAGGTTGCGACTATCTAGGAGTGGGACCTGTCAACAGCACAGCCACAAAACCGGAACGACAACCAATTGGGCTTGCCTATGTGAAGGAGGCATCTAAAGCCACCCAGCTACCTTGGTTTGCCATTGGTGGCATCAACATCTCAAACCTAGAAGCAGTACGTCAAGCCGGAGCAAAGCGAATCGCTGTGATCGGAGCGATCATGAATTCCAAAGATCCTGCCGCTACCAGCCTTCAACTACTGGAGGCTCTGAGATGAAACTGATGGTGAATGGTGAAATCAGGGACATCGAGCCAGAACCGATACCAACCTCGCTGGCGGCCGTGATCGAACAGCTGGGCTACCACCCTCGCCTTGTCGTTGTGGAGTTCAACGGCACGATCCTGACACCAAATCACTGGCAGGAGCAGCTGGTGCAGGAGATGGACCAACTTGAAATCGTCACTATCGTCGGCGGAGGTTCCTAGAGTTCAAACCAACCGCCGCAACGTTTTGGCCAGCTTGCCAAACCTTCCCTCCAGACGCACGCTCAGCCGCTGGCTGACGGCTCTATTGCTGCCGCTCCTTGTAGCAGGCTTGATTCTGGTTCAACCCGAGCCAAGCCATGCCGCTCGTGGTGGACGCATCGGAGGGGGAAGCTTCCGTGCACCCTCAATGCCACGCAGCAGCGGTGGTATGCGCGGCGGCTATGGAGGAGGTTATGGAGGATACGGCGGGGGCTACCGCGGAGGTGGCATCGGTTTTCCCTTCCTCATTCCCATATTTGGTTTCGGTGGCGGCGGCCTTTTTGGCTTCCTAATTCTGATGTCGATTGTGGGCGTTCTGGTCAATGCCGTACGTGGTGGTGGCAGGGGAAATGCCGCCCTCAATAGTTCAGGCGAACTCGCTCAACGGCCCACTGCGGCTGGCCCAGTCACCATGCTGCAATTGCAAGTAGGGCTTCTGGCCAGCGCCAAGGCTCTGCAGGAAGACCTGCGCGAGCTTGCGGCCTCAGCGCAAACAGGCAGCTCAAGCGGGCTGCAACGGGTTCTGCAGGAAACCACCCTTGCCCTTCTGCGTCAGCCAGAGCTCTGGGTTTACGCAAATGTAGAAACCGGCAGCGTGCCGTTTGCTTCCGCAGAATCCACATTTAACCGTCTTTCGATGACCGAACGCAGCAAATTGCGAGCGGAGGTGACATCCAACGTTGCCGGTGAACGACGAACTGATGAGCTTTCAGAAAAGAGCGCCGGCGAGGCCGATGCAGCAAATGAATACATCGTCGTCACGATTTTGGTTGCATCCAGCAGCCGCATCAAACTGAGTGAATCAATCAGCAGCGAGCAGCTACGAGAAAGCCTTCGCATCCTTGGATCCACCTCTTCAACTGATTTGATGGCCCTGGAGGTGATCTGGCAACCCGAAGGTCGAGGTGATGTTCTGAGCGCAGAAGAGGTTGTGACGTCCTACCCCAACCTGCAGCACCTCTGATTGCATACCCCGATCAAGAAGGTCCAAAGACAGGTCTTCACAAAATCTTCCACAAAGAATGATCGTCATGAACCAAACACAAGGCCTAAGTATTGATACCTTGATTCGAACACATTCCTGCACCCACCTTGTCTGCCGCGTCCCGACCTGACCCCCGTGCAATGGAATGGCAAACCAATGGTGAATTGGCTCGTGGTGATCTATTTGAACTAGTTCGCCGTTTGCGTGATGTTGAATTGCCAAGTCACAGCAATGAACTATGGCGACTTGGTGCCAAATACGAAGAAACAGAGTGAATCCCGCCACTCCCCTTGCGCGATTCAATTAGGTACCCCATCGTTCGCTCAATCAAGAAAAATGCATGGGTTCACGTTCGTTGCATTGGGTGAATACACCCGTTTTGGCGGAAGCCCTAATGCGCTACGAACAGAATCGCTTGCCACGATCAATGAAGCTCTGGGTTGAACAGCTACTTGAACTCAGCCCCCAGGATTCTCACCAGTTGCTGTCTCACGATCCTGATTATTGATTGACAGCTACTTCGCCTGTGATGGCTGCTTTAAGGATGCGCAGTGCCGCCATAGCAGCTCCATAGCCATTATCAATATTCACCACCACCAGACCAGGTGCACAACTGGCGAGCATTCCCTCAAGGGCTGTACGGCCTCCTGCACTGACCCCATAACCCACTGACACGGGAACACCAATCACAGGCTGTGGCACAAGCCCTGTCAACACAGTCGGCAGTGAACCCTCCATGCCTGCGCAGGCAATCAGTACCTTGGCTCGTTGCAGCCGTACCAACTGATCGAGAAGCCTTTGCAAACCAGCAACACCCACATCCAGCAAGAGTTCACTCTGGATGCCATGCCAACGCAACGCCAAAGCGGCTTCCGCCGCTATAGGCAAATCACTGGTACCACCACTAAGCACCACGACCTCACCAAGTGCAGGCAGCAAGATTGCCGGATCTCCGAGTGTGAGGCAACGAGCCTGAGCATGAAACTGCACATTGCTAAGCAGATCTGCCACGGCCGCCGCCTTGGCTTGATCAACCCGCGTAACCAAGGCCAGTTCACCCGCAGCCTCAAGACGACTCAGACATGCTGCGATCTGTTCACTGGTCTTGTGTTCACCAAAGATCGCCTCCACCATGCCAAGCCGCTGCCGCCGCTTTAAATCCAGCCGTACCTGCGGCTCAGTCACTGAGGCACCAATTCGCCTTCAAATTGCAGCAAGAAAGGATGACTACTGGCCTGACCTGTGGCCTCACGGGCCAGCTGTTCAAAGCGTGCCTGCACCACATCCACCTCAGCCTGTGGAATCGATTTCCACTGTTCTCTGCTGGCCCAACGAATCAGCAAGATGCCCTCCTCCTGTTCAGCGTCCCAAAAAATATCCCGCCCCAGATAGCCACTCTGCTTCGCGAGCCAGGGTTCCCAACTGCCCTGCTCAGCTTTGAGCCAAGCCTCCCGTGCATGGGCCGGCACCTTGATGCGCAGATGCTCGACGACAGCAACGTCATCGCCGCCATCAGGATCATGACGAGCGGCAATCGCGACATCAGGATGACCCGACAACATCACTAGAAAGCTAAGAACAAAGGAAATCAACCTAGACAAGCTTCTGCAATTCATGTCAGGCCTATCTGCTGCAACAGTGCGACTGCCTGACTACTCATCCCCTCCTCTCGACCTTCCGGTCCAAGCCCTTCATTGGTGGTGGCCTTCACACCCACGGCATCCAATTCCACCCCCAACCGTTGTGCCAGGTTGCTGCGCATCGAATTGATGTGAGGCTTGAGCTTGGGACGCTCAGCCACCACCACAGCATCCACATTCAAAATCTGCCAGCCGCGATCTCGTACCAGAGCCACAACCTGCTCAAGCAGCATCAAGCTATCGGCCCCTTTCCAGCGGGGATCATCCGGCGGAAAATATTTACCGATATCGCCTAAAGCAAGAGCCCCAAGCAAGGCATCCATCAGCGCATGAACAAGAACATCAGCATCGCTGTGACCATCGAGCCCCAACCCATCGGGATGATCAAGTGTCACTCCACCAAGAATCAAGGGGCGGCCGGGCACTAAGCGATGAATGTCATACCCGTTGCCGATACGAAACTGCATGGAGGCAGAACCATGGGACTCCATTGTCAGTGTTGGCGATTGTTGCTGATCAGACCAGCGAACATAGAGATCCGGACGACGCATCTGCGTACGCAGCTGCCGCTGTTGCTGTCGCCACAGAGCAATCGCACCATGATCACCACTGCGCAACACATCTGGAACAACCATGCCGCGAAAATTCGCTGGCCTTGTGTAGTGAGGATGCTCGAGGAGAACATCGCTATGACTCTCATCCTGCAACGACTCTGCCGTTCCAACAGTTCCCGGTAACAACCTCACCACCCCATTGATCACCGTCATGGCTGGCAGCTCACCACCGGTGAGCACAAAATCCCCTACAGACACCTCCTCATCTGCCAAACCTCTAATCCGCTCATCAAAACCTTCGTAATGACCGCAGATCAGCACAAGCTGATCGTGTTGCACTACCCAACGATGCAAATCCTTCTGGCATAGCGGTTTTCCCTGAGGGGTCAGAAGCAGCACCCGCCGTCGCGACTGAACAGGAATCGCCTCAACAGCAGCAAAGACTGGTTCTGGCTTGAGCACCATGCCAGCACCACCGCCATAAGGCTGATCATCAACCTTGTGGTAGCGATCCGTGGTGTAATCGCGAGGATTATGGGTGTGCAAGGCAGCGATACCAGAGGCAAACGCACGACCAATCACCCCGAGTTCACCAAGAGGAGTAAACGCCTGTGGCACCAAAGTCACTACATCGAGGCGAAAAGGCGCCATCTCCTTCAGGCTGCTAAATGGGAGAACCAACGGATCTGCGCACAGACACTAGGCAAGCTCATCCGCTGATCAGAGCACCCCTGAAGAAATAACCTCAGCCCAAAAGACTTTAAAAAAGGGTTTGGAAGATCAATCATTCATCAATCCTCTCAGCCGCCCATTTGAAACGAGCAATAATCACTTGCCCTCAAAACCAAGCTCCGCCAATCGCGCTGGCTTAGAGCGCCAATCAGGCACCACCTTCACAAATAATTCTAAGTAAACAGGACCATCGATCAAGGTCTGCATCTGCAAGCGCGCTCCCTGACCAATGGTCTTCAACATCGAGCCTCCCTTGCCGATCAGGATCCCCTTCTGGCTCTTGCGTTCCACCAGCACGGTGGCCAACACAGCCGTCCTCCCCTGTTTGCCAGGACGTCCATTTGCAACAGGCATCTCTTCAACCCGATCAATGCTCACCGCCACGCTATGGGGCACCTCCTCACGGGTATGCATCAGCACCTGCTCGCGAATCAGTTCAGCCAGCAGCACCCGCTCCGGCTGATCACACACCATCTCAGCTGGATAGAGCTGGGGGCCTAGTGGCAGCTGCCCCACTAAAGCTTCTACAAGCCCATTGCATCCCTCACCACTAATCGCACTGCAACGTATGAGCGGCCAAGCAGAGTCTGCCAACAGCTGCCGATAAGCCTCCTCCGCCGGATCGTGTTGCTGCTCAGCAACACGATCCCACTTATTAAGAGCAACTAACACAGGCAGATCCTGCTGGCGTAGCAGTTCCACGATAAAAGCATCACCACGGCCGGGTGGTTCACAGCCCTCAAGCAGAAGCAACACCAGGTCAACCTCACCAATGGCTGCACGAGCGCTTTGCACCAGCCGTTCACCAAGCAGATGGTGAGGTTTGTGAATCCCAGGGGTGTCCACTAGCACCATCTGAGCCTCGGGGGTGGTGACGATGGCCCGCAGCCGATTGCGCGTTGTCTGCGCCACAGGAGAAGTAATCGCCACCTTCTCTCCCACCAACTGATTCACCAAGGTGGATTTGCCCACATTGGGCCTGCCAATTAAAGCGACAAAACCGGAACGATATCCCTCAGGGAGAGACTCCATGGCCTCAGGCGACATGACCTGGCTCAATGTGGCCCCATAGCCTGACTGAAAGCATGCATAACATCCATGAGCACCCCAGCGCCAAGCTTTGAACAAGCGATTGAAATCACCGCTCAGTGGCTGAGGCTATGGGAAGAGGGCGAACTCAGTGATGAAGTCCTCGCCGACCGGGTCTCGGAATTGGTGGCCAGTCGTGATGGCGCCCGTGGATTCTTTGTGGTGAGCCTGGCAGGGGATTCCCCACTGATGGATCGCCTCCCCGAAGCCCTGGTGATGCAATTAAGGGCTGCTGGAGACGGTGTCGTTGACCTGACCGTCCGCAACCTAGCGATGAGCACGGCGATGGCCATGCACCATCAACGCGCAGGCGATATGACACAGCAGGCTGGATCGAAGAGAGTGACATCCCGCTGCACTGAACTACTGCGTCTGCTCGAACCGAAGTCCGTCAAAACAAGACTGGAACAACTGCTTGAAGCTGTTGAGCACACCCGTGGGGAAGATGTCGCCTTCCTCAATCGCTGGGGTTATGACGACGAGCAGAAGCAAGCCATTACAGCCTCAATCGAGGCCATCGCAGAAACATGAATGGCTTTAGCAATGGCTGATTGACTGGCATGTTGATTTGTCTATTGATCTAGTTATCAGGTTGGGCTCAGCTTGATAGCAAACAGTGGAAATAAAACAGTGGAAGTTAAAAGTGGAAATAACAGAAACAGCTCAAGTTCCCATCGCCAACCGCTTGCGCCAATTCAAGAAAGGAATCGAAAAAATAATTGTGAGCACTAAATAGGTCAGGATCGATAGTTTGAGTTCAAGCATCTGCGGAGCATTGATCTGGGCAAACAAGAGTGCCAAGCATGGATTTCGCAGGGAGGTCACCAGTGAAACAGTGGTTCGCTCTTTGGGGTCCGGCCCCGCTAGCAGATAACGGATCAGTAACGATGCGATCACCATGACGGCCATCAATGCCAACGCCAGCAGGTTCTTGCTGGCGAAAGGAATGAGTAAGGGAAAGGCCTTAACAAGAATCACCACCAGGACCAGCAGCAGCAGCAAATTGGCAAGCTTGTTGAAGAACGGCTCAGCACTTTCGGACCAAGCTGGTAACCAGCGGCGTAGCAACAGACCTAACAACAACGGCAGGATCTGAACCTGGCCCACATTCATCGCTACATGGATAGGCCTGATCTCCCAACCTTGCCCTTTAAAGACAGTCGTGAACAACTCAGCCATCAGGGGAATTGAAATAATCGCCGCAATCGCCACAACCATCTGCAAGTAGCCAGCCATCTGAGCATTGCCGCCTGCTTTTCCCGCTTTGCGCAGTGTGAGCGAAGCACTTGGGCAAACCGCCATCAGAGCAATCGACAATCTCGCAGGCTGAGATAACTCAAAGCTGAGCGGAAGCCAGAGAATGATCATCGCTACCAACGGCACCAGCACGCAGGTGCCCAGCAAGACGCGCAGCAACAATGCTGAGCGGTTTCGGATCAGATCAAAGTGGTTGTCGCGCAGGTTGAGCCCTAGCGCGAACATGATCAGGAATAGTGCTCCAGGAATCAGTCCGTCCATCAATACAGTTGTGTGTTAAAGGGACAAAAGAGAAGCCATAAGAACGAACAAATTCAGCCGGTCTGAGCGCCTTGAATGAGCAACACCAAGGCAACTGCTCCGATCATGATCAGGGCAGTCGCCGTAGCCGTCGTGATCGAAAATTGATCGGGATAGAAATAGTCATCCCGTTTGATCTGGCGCAAATTAAGGCGATGCTGACGTGTTGAAGCCGCCATCTCCGATGGCCAATTCACCAATCAGAAAGAGAAGCTCATCAGCAGACCGAGCACCAAAGGATCATCCACATCGCCCTTGCCCATCGGATTGAAGATGTATTGAACCCCCGGCTGAATCGAGACATTGCTGCCGAGCATGAACTGATAACCCAATTCCAGGGCTGATTCCCAAATCGGTCCATCAGGGATGTCTCGGCTCCAGTTGGCATTGGCCAGTCCGATCACAACGGCATCATGAGGGCGATTGCGGAACAGACCTTTGCCGACCCAGCCTCCTGCATAAGTGTTGGGAACATCCTGGACGCTCTGAGTCAAACCACAAGTTAAATTGGCCCAGAAACTGCTGGAAGATCGCCAGCATCACGCCGGTCCAGATGATCGGCAGCAGGATGGTGTGGCCGATCGAACAGTTCACTTAACTTGCCTTGATGGGTGTTAACGAGGCTGCTCTGGATCCTGGCAATCACCTGATCTGCAAGTTCATTCAGCGTTTTTTCAATCACCGCTTTCGCACGCTGCGTCAAACCTTTCTGCACGAGATAACGAGGACTCTCTGGAATGCCGGTCACCAGTACTGCGTAAAGAGCTGCGGGGATGATTTCAGACATGAACATCCAGCGCCAGGCAGCTAGAGGACCGATCACTGAAACGGGATTCTGATCAGAAGTAAAAAGAACAATGACGTAATCGAACAGCAACGCCAGGAAAATACCGATAACAATCGCCAGCTGCTGTAGTGAGCCAAGCTGTCCACGCATTGATGCAGGAGAGATCTCGGCGAGATAAGCAGGCGCCAACACACTGGCGAAACCGACGGCCAGACCACCAACGACCGGCCAGATGATCAAGGTGGTGATCGTTGGGGCAAGAGCAGAGCCGATGGCACCAGCAAGAAACATCAGCGCAGCAACCAGCATGCTGTTGCGACGACCGATTCGATCGGACAGCCAGCCAGCGGTGAACGCTCCCAAGGCGGAACCCAGCAAAGCTGAGGCCACCGCAAAACCGAGGGTTTCCTTGGAGACGGTGAAGGCGGTACCGATCTCACCGACAGCTCCATTGATCACTGCCGTGTCGTAGCCAAAGAGAAACCCTCCTAAGGCTGCTGAAATTGCGATCTGAAGAATGAAACGTAAACGTCGTCTCTTATTCCTCTGATCAGAAAGCTGATTAGAGGGGTCCAAAAGCTGCTTATTTGCCAACTGCAATGCAGCCCTGATTTACAAGCCGGCAACCAGTACCGCAACAGATCTCAACTGAATCAAGCGACAAAAAAGCCCCGCCTGTGCGGGGCTAAAGAATTCTTCTCGCTGAGTTCAGTTACGTCGACCGCCACCTTGAATGGCAATGATTAGACGTAAAATGAAGATAAACAGGTTGATGTAGGTGAGATACATCCCTAAAGCACCTGAAAGGTACTGATCATCCGTGTAGGTGCGAGGCATCGTGTAGAAGTCCACGAAAGCCATGCCTACAAAAAGCACCGTGCCAAAGCCGGCGATCATCAATTCGAAGGTGCCTATCGCGAAAACCTGCGGAGCAAAAATGCTGCCAATCAGTTGCACCACCATGGCGATGATCAGGCCGATCAGACCAAGACCAACCACTCCTGAGAGGGCCTGACCGACGCTGTCGCTCATGCGCCTACCAACAACCGAGGCAATCGCAAAGGTGAGACCAGTCGCCAAAGCGGCGATACCGATAGAGGCCGCACCAGCAACGGCAACAGCCTGAAGAACCAAACCAGTGAGGGTGAACCCCGTCAACAGGCTGAAGGTGGCCAGCAGGGGTAGAGCGGTGGCGTTATTGCCTTTTTTTGCTGCATTCTGGGCAACAAAGAAAAGGATGAACCAGGGGATGATCGCAATCAGCGACAAGGGCTGGAAAGCTTGCCAACCCATCGATTGAACAGTGGCGATCCCTCCCAACACGCCACCGGCGGTGAGCACCATGCCACCACCCACATAGGGCAGGGCCTTGTTAACGACATTGGGGCCAACCAAGGCGCTGGATTGCGCCTCGCGAATGGCCTCCTGGAAATTGCTGCTTGCCGGCATGGCTCACCAGATCACGTAACCCCTTTACTTTGCCATCAAAAAAAAAATTTGCTGAGTTTGTTGAGTGCGGGTCTCCCTATCGTTGATCTCGGCGTGCATAAGCATCCACAACCCGTTGCACCAGCGGATGACGCACCACATCTGCAGAAGTAAGGCGACAGACAGCGACACCATTGATATCAGCGAGCACCTCAGCAGCATCCACGAGACCGCTGAGCTGACCCGGTGGCAAATCCACCTGGGTGGTGTCACCCGTGACAACCATGCGCGAACGCTCCCCAAGCCGAGTGAGCACCATGCGCATCTGAGCCGGCGTTGTGTTCTGAGCCTCATCAAGGATTACAAAAGCCTCATCCAAGGTGCGCCCCCGCATGTAGGCGAGAGGGGCCACTTCGATCACACCCTTCTCCAGCAATGTGGTTGTTTTCTCGGCTCCGAGCAAGGCGTGAAGAGCGTCATAAAGCGGACGTAGATAAGGATCCACTTTCTGCTGGAGGTCACCGGGAAGAAAACCCAATCTTTCACCAGCCTCAACCGCTGGCCGAGTTAACACCAGGCGCTCAACCTTTCGCTCACTGAGCATGCGCACTGCCAACACTGTGGCCAAAAAGGTTTTACCAGTTCCTGCAGGCCCAAGAGCGAAGGTGAGATCGTGGCGCTCCATCGCCTCGACATAAGCCTTCTGGCGCAATGTCCTCGGCCTCAGCAGGTTGCCTCGCTGACTGCGGGCCAACACCTGATCAGCCAACTGAGCATGAGCATCCCTACGGCCATTATCTAGAGCCGTAAGCGCTGCCTGTAAGTCAACAGCTGAAACTGCCTGACCTTCTTGCCACAGAGGTCGGATCAGCTCAACCACTGCTGCAGCACGTTCCAATTGAGCAGGGCGGCCAGCGATCACAAGCTGAAGCCCCCTAATCACCAAAGAAGCCCCGGTTAAGGCCTGAAGGTGATGCAAGGTCTGTTCACCGTTGCCTGCAAGAGCTAGCGCAGCGTCAGTATCGGGAAGATCCAGAACGAAGCGACCCTCTGAGGTGACTCCGGCCATGCAACAAGTCAGGCTTCTGTGTTGTCAGCAGGAGTTTCCTCAGCCTTTGCTTCTGCAGCTTGTTTGGCCACATTCTTTGCAGCAGCCTTACGAGCTTCAGCCTGCTTGACCTTACCAACAACCTGAGCAGGTCGAACGGTCTTTTCGATCAGCCCGCCTTTCTCCAACAAAGATCGAACTGCATCAGTGGGCTGAGCCCCCTGACTAAGACGCAAACGCAGTGCCTCAGTGTCGAGACGCGTTTCCTTCGTGCGAGGGTTGTAAAAGCCAAGCTCCTGCAAAGGGCGACCGTCACGACGAGAGGTGCTGTTACAGGCCACAAGGCGGAAACTCGCTTCCCGCTTCTTGCCAAACCGCTTCAGGCGGAGCTTGATCATCGTGGCCCTAAGTTCGTAAAAGGTGGATGGTTCAGCGGTGTTTTAAACACACGCCAAACACCAACCATAGCCTGCGACCAATTACAACTCTCCAAACCCCTTCTTCTTTTTCACCGGTCGCTGACGCCTGGGGGATCCACCACCGCGACCACCTGAAGCTGGCTCTGGCATGCCTGCGCCTCCCATGCCAGGCATTCCACCACCAGCCCCCCCCATACCGGGCAACCCACCACCCATTCCAGGCATTCCACCGCCCTTACTCATCTGCTGCATAAAGCCACGCATTTTCTGAAAATCAGCCAAAACTTTGTCCACGTCAGCGGGACTATGGCCACTCCCACGAGCGATACGACGACGACGAGAAGGCTGTGAAGCAAGCAATTCAGGCTGATTGCGCTCATCAGCAGTCATCGAGCCAATCATGGCCTCGATGCGCTTGAGCTGCTGCTCACCCTGCTTGAGCATGCCGTCATCCAGCTTGTTCATGCCCGGCATCATCTTGATCAAACCACCGAGAGAACCCATCCGTTTGATCAGTCGCATCTGTTGCAGGAAATCGGAGAAATCAAACGAAGCTTCCTGCAGCTTCTTCTGCATCTTCTCAACATCAGCAAGCTCCACCTCCTTCTGAGCTTTCTCCACCAGGGTGAGCACATCGCCCATACCGAGGATGCGGCTGGCCATCCGTTCCGGATGAAAAGGCTGCAAAGCCTCAACCTTTTCTCCAGTACCGATGAACTTGATCGGCTGACCACTCACCTTGCGAATCGAAAGCGCAGCCCCACCGCGGGAATCACCATCCAGCTTGGTGAGAACAGATCCAGTGATACCAACCTTGTCGTGGAAGGCTCGAGTGAGTTCAGCCGCCTCCTGACCAATCATCGAATCCACCACCAAGAGCACTTCATCGGGCTCTACGGCAGAACGAATTCGCACCATTTCCTCCATCATCTCTGTATCGATCTGCAGCCGACCTGCCGTATCCACTAACAAGGTGTCAAAACCTTCCTCACGAGCCTTGGCAAGTCCTGCTGCCGCGATCTGCTCAGGTTTGACATCGTCTCCGAGGCTGAACACATCCACTCCGATCTGCTCACCCAGGGTGCGGAGCTGATCAATGGCCGCCGGCCGATAGACATCAGCAGCCACCATCAGTGGCCGCTGACCCTGATCTTTGAGGTGAAGTCCAAGCTTCGCTGTTGCAGTGGTTTTGCCAGCCCCCTGCAATCCAGCCATCAGCACCACTGTTGGTGAATCTTCAGCCTCAGCCATGGGAGCGTTATCACCACCCATCACCTCCACCAGCTGCTGATGCACCACCTGAACAAACTTCTGATCAGGAGTCACACCTCGCACCACTTCCGCACCAACTGCCTTCTGCCGCACCTCCTCGACAAACTCGCGCACGACCTCAAGACTCACATCAGCCCCTAAAAGGGCACGTCGCACCTGCTTAAGAGCATCCTCAACATTTGTATCGCTGATCTTTGCCTGGCCTCTCAGCCCCTTAACTGCATCTTCAAAGCGGGCTGAAAGTTCTTCAAACATGGTGCCTACGTGCCAAGGGCTTTGAGCTCATCGTAAAAAGCAATGGCTAGCACTTAGGCAGAACAGTGATTATTTGCCGCTGATGTATTCATGCAGGCGCCAACGATCGGGATCACGACCAAGGATGTAAGTAACCGAGAGATCTTTTTGGGGCGTTTGGTCAACAACCTTGCCGGCAGCATCAACGCGTTGATCGCGATAGGTCACAACGGCATTCAGCTCAATACGCTGCGGCGTTCGACTCACCACCTCTACAGAGCTTATGCTGGCCGCAATCTTCTGGGTCTGAGCTAAAGCAGCATCCCTGGCACGCTCTTGCGCCACACGCTGCACCAATGGATCTCTTGCGACCTCAGGCAGTGCATCACTCTTGCCACCGGCAAGCACGACTGCCTTGTTGCTGAGCCAGGCCTGAAGCAGGCCTTTGAGCTGTGCCTGATTCGGCTGCTCCAAAGTAAGCGGCTCAACCACAGCGCTGACAGGGACTTGAGGCATGAGGACCTCCTCTTGCAGTGTGGCTGTAGGAGGTGCTGTGACTTGAGGCTGATCAGCAGCCGTACTAACTGACGTACGAGGACGTTGGCCAAACAAACTGAAGCCTGCAAAGGCTGCAATCAGGGCCGCAAAGACAACCGAACCGATCAGCACCGGCCGCGTCGGACGTGGCAGATCTGCTAAACGATCAATCCATGCAATGCCATCGCTGGCAAACTCATCAGAGTTCTGGTCAGCTGCAGGTTGACCAACATCAGGCCCACCAAGAGAGAGGGGCAAAATCCCATCGGGATCAAGAGGCGCCCAAGGGAAGGGTTGCTTCACAGACGATCCTGAGAAGGCCTTACCTAAAGAAGAAGCACGATTTTCGCTGCGTTCCAGGCGCTCCACATAGGCCTGAACATCCCTATCAGCAAACCAAGCCTCTAGATCAACGGCCTCAGCATCCACATCCCTATAACCGGGAAGCACGTCCCCTCGCAGCCAAGAGCGGCAGTACTCACAAAAAGCAGCCAATTCATCGCCAGGGTGGCTGTTAAGACAGTCCTTCACTCGAGGATCTGTACTGCGCAGAAAGCGCTCCTGAGCGCGGCCCACATCTCCGAGCAAGAGGTCCAAGCAACCCAGCATCGGCAAAGGGTCGCATCCATCCAGTTGAAGCCTCTCTAAGTGCTGCCGAGCTTCCTGCACCCGTTCAGGCTTCCGACGCGAAAATCCAACAGCCGCAAGAGCCAACCCACCAAGGAAACCCGCATCTGCTGATCCGGCTTGCTGCCAGCGCAGGAAAAGATCAACCTGTTCCTGAACAGTTAAAAACTTTCTGATCTGCTTGAAGAAGTTGTCAAATTCGGACTGATCAAG
Organism: Prochlorococcus sp. MIT 1327; assembly: GCF_047304785.1. NCBI lineage: Bacteria > Bacillati > Cyanobacteriota > Cyanophyceae > Synechococcales > Prochlorococcaceae > Prochlorococcus > Prochlorococcus sp. MIT 1327. The sequence goes on along the minus strand of NZ_CP138972.1, from coordinate 1,129,187 downwards.
ACCACCAGGTGCAGGCGATGGGGCCGTTCCCTCAAGGCCTCCTCTCTGGCTGACAAAGTTGTCAAGTAGGCGCAGCCCTTCCTGGTGAGAAACCTGATCACCAAGATCCCGACTCAATAAGTCGAGAATGCGATAGGGCAGAAGGGCATCTAAATCGTTCTCAAGCTTGTGGCACTCTTCGGAGAGCTTGCCCATCCGCTGCAACAACTGGATCCCGTCATGCAGAAGAGACGCTGCTGCTTCATAACGCCGTTGTTCCTGTTCCTCAGCGGCTGCAGCCCGACAAGCCAGTGCCAACAACAAAGCAAGGTCAGCTTCTCGTTCGCTACCTAGCGTCGGGGACTGGGGCGGTTGCAATCCCTTAGAGGCGAGATGAAAAACCTCATGAGAAGAATTCGCTTCAAACAGCAAGATCAGCCCTGCCACCTCTCTACTAGGTGACACATCAAGACCGGCGGTCTCGCCTGGATGATCACGACTGAGCTCCAACAAGGCAGTCTCATAGGCCTGACGCCGTGGCGGATCAGTCAGCAAATCTGCTGAAAGTCGCAACAATTCTGCCCGCTGAATTAAGACCTCATGGGTGAAACCTTGGTCAGGGCAGCGATCCAACCTCAACTCCAAGGCCCGCAAAATCGCCTCACTGTCTGCCGAAGGACTGACACCCAGCAAGCGGAAATGATCTATTGGCAGGTCCACCAGCTGCGCAGCGATTGGCCTAAAACTCTAGACATTGGAAGGGATTTTGCCCATTCCTAATCAACGGACCATTACAGTCGTGACTCGAATGACGGTCGTCTGTCATGAGCCAGAAAACCTCCGTGAGCTCAGGCCAAACCACGGCAAAACCCCTGGCAGCCGGCCGCCATGGCGAGAGAATCTCCACGCTAATCAGCTCCAAACGCGCCAAGGTTGATCGTCAGATCGGCCTAGAACTCTTCCGAGACATGACCCTTGGGCGACGCTTCGAGGACAAATGTGCCGAGATGTACTACCGGGGGAAAATGTTTGGCTTCGTTCACCTCTACAACGGCCAAGAAGCCGTTAGCACAGGTGTAATCGGTGCAATGAAACGCCAGCACGATTGGTTTTGCAGTACCTATCGCGATCACGTTCATGCCCTTAGCGCCGGTGTACCCGCCCGCGAAGTAATGAGTGAGCTCTTCGGCAAGGAAACCGGCTGTAGCAAAGGTCGTGGGGGCTCCATGCACCTCTTTTCGCAAGAGCATCACCTCCTAGGAGGATTTGCCTTCATCGGCGAAGGGATTCCCATCGCCCTGGGGGCAGCCTTCACCAGTCGCTATAAGCGGGATGCCCTGGGTGATGCCAGCAGCAATGCTGTAACAGCAGCTTTTTTTGGTGACGGTACCTGCAACAACGGCCAGTTCTTTGAGTGCCTCAACATGGCGCAGCTTTGGCAGCTGCCAATCCTGTTCGTTGTCGAGAACAACAAATGGGCCATTGGCATGGCCCATGAGCGAGCCACCAGTGAACCGGAAATCTGGCAAAAAGCTGCTGCCTTCGGGATGGCTGGCGAAGAGGTTGACGGCATGGATGTTCTCGCCGTAAGAGCTGCCACTCAGAGAGCAATAAAAAGAGCCAGGGCTGGCGAAGGTCCCACCCTGCTGGAGTGCCTCACCTATCGATTCCGTGGCCATTCTCTTGCTGATCCAGATGAACTACGCGCCGAAGAGGAAAAGCAATTCTGGGCAAAACGAGATCCCCTAAAGGCTCTTGAGAAGGATCTCACCTCTGAATCTTTGGTGAGTGCTGAAGAGCTACGCGCTATTGAAAAAGAGATCGATGCCGAAGTAAATGACTGCGTGGAGTTTGCCCTTGCCGCAGCCGAACCAAATCCCAACGAACTCACTCGCTACATCTGGGCTGAAGATTGATAGCCCTCTTGAGCACTAAGTACTGGAAGCAAGCAAAGCCAACAAGATAAGGAAGGCAGTTTCAGATCCCGTTGGGCACCCTACGCGTGAGGTTACGCAGCTTGCGCAAGGCCTTTAATTCAACTTGACGAACACGCTCACGCGAGACTTCCATCAAGCGACCAATCTCAGCCAAGGTGTGGCGATCATGGGTTTCAAGACCAAAACGGAGCTTAAGGACATGCTGCTCCTGCTCACTGAGATGGCTGAGCCAACGCCCGAGCTGCTCATGATGAATACGCTGCTCCACCTTGTCGAGAGGTTCCCCAAGAGAGGAATCAGCGATCAGATCACCAAGAAAACTTCGTCCTTCTTCGCCATTCACGGGCGCATCCAAACTGCTGGTTGTTAGCGCCTGACGCAGTAAAGAATCGAGTTCATCAACAGGGATATCCATTGCTTCAGCGATCTCGGAGCGACTTGGCATTGCTCCAAGCTTGTGAGCCAAATCCAGAGAAACCTTTCGAATTGTGGTCAGCCTTTCACTGAGATGTACAGGAAGGCGAATCGTGCGCGACTGGCACGCAATCGCACGTGTCATGCTCTGACGAATCCACCAAAACGCATAGGTCGAAAACTTATAGCCACGGGTTGGATCAAACTTTTCAACAGCACGCTCTAAACCAAGTGAACCCTCCTGAATGAGATCGAGGAGTTCCAGTCCTTTGCCTTGATATTTCTTGGCAACACTCACAACAAGACGAAGATTGGCCTTCATCATTCGTTCTTTGGCACGACGACCAATGCGAATCATCCGACGCTGATGTGTCGTAAACTCCTTATCATCAGGCTCAAGTGAGCCGTCTTGAGTGAGACTCATCATCGTCTGAACTTGATTGCCAAGTTCAATCTCCTCAGCAGGGGTAAGAAGAGGTATACGCCCAATCGTTGTGAGATACCAGCTGACAGGATCAGAACTTCTACGCCTCTGTGTTTCTGCTGATTTAGGCGCTGCTGAAACCATTTCAACGGCTCCTGATTTATTTGGAAGGAAATTTTCCTACAAATTTCAGCAAAACCCTGCAGCTTTAAAAAAGCTTTCGGATTCATGCAGGGGAATCGAGATAATTAGGTATTTATCGTTTGCATTCATACCCTTTGAAGTGCCCTTGATCACATTCATTTGATTGCAAGCTAATCGTGAGTTCTGCAAGGGACTGAGCGATAGACCTTGCTGAGCTGCCTTGACGGCATCGACGTGCAGCCTCCGCATGCAGCAACGCCACTACGGCCAAAGACTCACCCTGGCAATGGCAAGCCTGAGCCTTAGCAGCATCCATAGATCCCAAGCCAGCTGCATAACCAGCCAACAGATCCCCGAGCCCAGTACGAGCAACCCAACTTGCTGTCTCTGCTAGCTGCCAGGCGGCACCAGACGGATCCGCAACCACACTGTGTGCTCCCTTGAGCAGCACTGCTGCTCCACTAAGCCGGGATGCTTCCAAAGCCGCATCAAGAGGTTGCCGAGCTTTGAGTTGCGGAAACAATCTGCTGAACTCACCAGCATGGGGAGTAAGCCAGGTATGCCCCTGGCGCTGCTGCAACCATTGCCATCCATCAGTAGCCAGCGCCAATCGATTCAGACCATCAGCATCCAAAACCAACAAGCCTGCAAAGCGCTGCAACGGTTCTGCCAGCACTGACCAAGGTTCTCCACCTCGACCTAAGCCTGGCCCCATCAACACGGCATCGAAACGGCTGAGATCATGACTCGCCAACCAAGGAGCAACGGCCATGCCACCTGCCGCAGAACTCTCAAGCGCGGCCGCCAAAACAACTTCAGGAGCAACTTGCCAAAGCTGATCGGCTACTGCAACAGGCACAGCGGCTTGAATGCTGCCTGCACCGCTAGCAATAGCACCCTGAATGGCCAGGAAAGCCGCCCCAGGGTAATCATCACTACCAGCAATCACCAACACCCGCCCTCGTTCATATTTCATCGCGCCTGCTGCTGGATGCTGCCAGGGAAGGGTGGCCACATCCGCAGAACAGAGCCGCCGAGGTTGCGACTGTGGCAACTGCTTCAACAAGATCTCCGGCACGCCCATATCAACCCGCACCAGGCGGCCAACATGATCGATCGCCGAATCCTGAATAAGGCCTTGCTTGAGCAACCCCACAGTGAGCGTCGTCATCGCCACGGCAGCGCCGCCTGGGAAAGGGATGCCGGAATCTGAACACAGCCCTGCAGGCACATCCAAACTCACCAACTTGCCTGGCTGGCAGCGCTGACGCGCCTGCAACAACGTTGCCAACGCTTCAGGGAGTGGGCGGGATTGTCCCAGCCCAAACAGAGCCTCGATCCAAACAGGCTCACCAGCAACATCAGAAGCGTGATCTAGTTGCTGAATGCCAAGCGATTTAACGTAAGTCCAATGCTGGGCCGTTAATGGTTGACGGATCGGCAAAGGTGCCCAGAGCTGGACCTTCACCCCTGCAAGATGCAACTCCCTGGCCACCACCAATCCATCACCACCGTTATGGCCAGGGCCCACCAACACCACCACACCATCTGCCAACAACTCAGGATGTTGGCGAAACCAAGCCGCCATCGCCTGGCCTACTTTTTCCATCAAAGCAGCCACCGGCAAGCCGTTGGCAAACATCTCCTCCTCGAGAGCTGCCATCTGCGCAGCAGTAACCAAAAGATGATCAGCGTTCGATGGTGGCCAGGACAAGACTGGAGCGCATGGGACCTCACTATGAAGACATCATTGCGGTAACGCCTATGCAGCCGCCAATCCCAGCCCCCCTTAAGCATGTGTCTCGAACACCAGCCACACCAGCAGTTGCAAAAGCCCTGACACGTTTGCAGTGTTGGCCAGGCGAGCAGCGGGTGGCGGTAGGTCTCTCTGGCGGTGTTGATAGTTCCCTCAGCGCCGCCCTACTCGTGGAAGCGGGCTGGCAGGTGGAAGGTCTCACTCTCTGGCTGATGAGTGGCAAGGGCGCATGCTGCAGCGATGGACTTATCGATGCCGCCGGCATCTGTGAGCAACTCAAAATCCCTCATCATGTGGTGGATTCACGCGCCACATTCCAAGCAGAAATCGTTGACCAACTCGTACAGGGCTATCAACAAGGGGTGACACCGTTACCTTGCTCACGCTGCAATCGCTCGGTGAAATTTGCGGCAATGCTCAGCTGGGCTGAAAAAGAACGCCAGTTACACCGCGTTGCCACAGGCCACTATGCCCGTATTCGCCATCGCGAGGATCCAGAACCTCAACAAGCCTTACCTGGGGATTCCATTGGACGACACCAGCTTTTACGTGGTCTCGATCAGAACAAAGATCAGAGTTACTTCCTCTATGACCTTTCTCAAGATGTGTTGGCAAAGGTGATCTTTCCCCTAGGGGAGCTCACCAAAGCAGAGACCAGACAGGAAGCAGAGCGTTACGGCCTACGCACAGCCAAGAAAGCAGAAAGTCAGGATCTTTGCCTTGCTGATCACTACGGTTCAATGAAAGCCTTCCTTGACAATTACCTACCTGCCAGACAAGGCGAGATTGTGCTGCAAGACGGCAAAGTCGTGGGTGAACACGATGGAATCGAACATTTCACCATTGGCCAACGCAAAGGCCTTGGTGTGGCCTGGCGAGAGCCTCTGCATGTGGTTCAACTAGACGCGGCAGCAAATCGCGTCATCGTTGCCCCTCGAGCAGAGGCGGGGCGCGACAGCTGCGTTGTGGGTGCAGTGAACTGGATTTCGATGGCACCGCCAAGCAGCGCCATCAATGTGGAGGTGCAAGTGCGTTACAGAAGCGGACCCGTTGCCGCCCAGCTCACCCCTATCGAAGCCACAGCAGAGGACATTGCTGCCAACCGTCCTCACCGCTGCAGACTGACCTTTAACGAAGAGCAATTTTCAATCACACCTGGCCAGGCTGCAGTGTTTTATGCCGCTGACGCAGTCCTCGGCGGTGGCCTGATCCAGCAGGCCAACACAGCATCAAGCTGAGCTAGGAGCGACGACGCGACCAGCCCAGCCCAACCACTGCAAAGATCATCAAGCCGATTAAAGGTGCCTCACGCCAACGGGTGTAACCGCTGATGCCTTGATGGAGATGCAGATCCGCCAGGCCAACCCCCTCCGTAAAAGGAGCCAGCAGTTGCTGCTGCTTGCCTGTCGCCAAAACCAAAGCAGAGGGGCCTGTGTTCGCAACGCTGAGTAGATCACGGGCGGTTTCGATGCTGCGCAGCTGTGCCAAAGCAATGAACTGCCGCTGCAAGGCCAAGGGATAGGGATCAAGGTTGGCTACCACCAATAACCATTGCGCTCCATCAGCGATGGCCTGGGCTAAAGCAGCCCCATCACTGAGCTCATAACAAATGGCCACGGCAGCGGTAGGACCTGGCCACTGCAACAAGCGCGAAGCAGCACCAGGTTGAAGACCACCAACAGCTGATAAGCCACGAAAAACACCACCAGGCAAAGCAGGTAGCCATTCCCCCAGCGGCACCAAACGGTGTTTGTCAATGAATGCGGAAGCCAGCCTTGCGCCGCGATCTACCACCAACAAAGCACTGCGTTGCTGACCGCTTAGCCAGCGAAAACCACCGCTGAGCAGGGGAAGCGGAGCCGGCCTGAGCAACACCTCATCAGGAGGGAGAAGGCCTTCTGGAGCCACCAACCAGGCAGCATCAAGCTCCTCAGCTCGATCAAGAGCGTTTTGAAGAGACTCGGGAAGGCGACGTTGCTGCGCCTCAGAAAACTTGCTGCGCGTAGGGATAGCGGGCTGCCAAGCAGCAACCGAGATCGGTGCGGATGCATCTGATGAACGCAACAAACTCCAGCCAAAACCATGAGCCAAGAGCAAAAACAGAAGCCCCACAAGCAAAGAGCGACGCCAACCAACTCCACGACGCCAGGCAAGCGCCGTACGCCATAACCACCAACCGATCAGCAACTGAAGCGTGGCTAAACCTCCAGCCCCAAGCCAGCGGGCCAAACCAGCCAAGGCTCGATCACCAGGCAAAAGGCTGCCGCCGACGCCAATCCAGAACAAGGGTGAACGGGCCAACAGCACTTCCGCAAGCCCCCAGATCGATGCCATCAGCAGGGCATGAAAAACCTGAGCGCGGATGCCTGCTTCTCGTGTTATCAGATGAGCAAGCGACGTGCCTAACCAAGCCCAAAGCCCCACAAGCACCGCTGCTGCTGCACCGCAAAACAACCAAATTGATGCGGCGACAGGAAGACTCAGGAATGCAGGCACGCCAACCCAAGTGAGTGGATGCAACGCCAGCAACCAGCGATGACTGAGCAGCACGGCCACAAAACCCCAAAGAGAGGCTGCAACTGGAAAGCGACACGCCGACCAAAGCAAGGCCAGGGCCGGTGCCATCCAAAGCAGCCCCCCCTGGGCAAGAGCAATCCCTGCCAAGACACCACCAACCGCCCCCTGCACCAGCGCTAGGGATCGGTCATTGCCCATGGTCAACACCAAACACCAAAGCCATTTTGACGCGATCGGAGAACGTTCACAGGTTGAGATGGATTCAGCAAAACCTTTCCAGCAGCTGTTGCTACCGGACCTTGGCAACACGCGCTTTGTTGCTAATCGCCTCAGTCATACCGTGAAGAGATGGAATGAAGCTCAAGTGACATTGAGCATGTGCAAATCACTCCGTTAGTTGGATATAGTGAGACAGAAAAGAAAAACATCTTGAACATTCGTGAGCAATAGGATCAGGCAAACTGTTCTTTAATCTATTCAGCCACTTTAGGCACTACAGCAGGTTGACGGAAGATGAACAATAGAATCACACCCTAGCTTATTTGATTGGTACCGCTGGTTTCGATATGCCTTTGGAAGACGTTGTTCTTGGTGCACACATTAAGGATTTTACCTGCCGACGATCAATTAGCAGTTAGCCCTTTAAGCTCATAATTAACTCCTTCATATAATTAAGCCAAATGAATCAACAGACCAGCATTTCGAGTCTGGACTTTGACGGTGACTATGGTCTTCAATATCGATCTTCCATTCGTGGCTCAATTGCTGGTTACGAAACATTTTTGGAGTTAGCAGCAAGCTCCGTAAAATCGCAATGCCAAAAAGCGAGGCATTGTCTTGTAATTGGCCCAGGTGCTGGAGAAGAACTAACGCTTTTACTGCAAGTACTTCCAAAAGCTCAATTTACTTTAGTGGAGTCCAGTGAACAGATGCGTTCGTTCTGTATGAAAGAACTAGAAAAAATCAATGCGACTGCACGTTGTTCTTGAATACCAAGCAGCTTGACCAAAGCTAGTGAGGGGTTAACAGCCAAATCATTCGATGCAGTCATCGCTCTCAACCTCATGCATCTTTTCCCGCCAGCGGAACAGATAGAAGCATTTGATCAACTCGGTTCCCTTGTAGCACCAGGGGGAGCAATGTTGCGAAGCAGCTACAGCGAAGACCAGAACAAGCTTAGTAATGATCTAATCGTTTCCATCGCTACAGAACGTCTTCGCATTCGAGGGCTTAATGAGGAACAAATCAAAATGATTCTTTCAGCTCGCAATCAATCAGTATTTTCTTTTAACCCCATTAATCTACCAAGTAATCCTAAGATCAAAGATTTGGGAGTTCCGTTGCAAATCATGCAAGTAGGCTTGATTCGGATGTGGCTATGGATACGGGCATCAACAGGTGCTTAAGCAAAGATTGCTACCGTCTTTGTGGTGTGAGTGGTTATGGCCTTACCCATCAAATTGGATCAACGACAACGCCACGGATATCTAGCTCAGAGGCAGAACAGCACTAACCCCCATCCGACCCAACTTTCTCTCATGCAAAACAGAACAGAAACGAAAAATCGCAACCCCTCACCTTGCGCTCGGCTTAGCCAGCAAGAAGGATGTCGATGAACTGCACGGCAGGGGCAACTAGCTGGAGCAACAGCAAAGGCAACTGAAACAGCAGAAAGGACCCAAGCGCAGGCGAAAGCTGCAATTCCTGCCAGAATCAAGTTGATTGATCATTGAGATTCAGTGCGCGACATCTTCATCAGTGCAGCCGTCTTTGTGGTGTGCGTGGTTGTGGCCTTTGTCAGCCAGATCGTTTCACCCTCAGTTGTGGTCGCCGACAGCAATCTCAATGCCGTGCAGGCGGAGGTGCGAACTAACGAGCCAGCTGCTTTGAGCATGGCAGTGCTTGAACTCGACCCCGACGATCCCAACCCAACACTGTTCAAGATGGCGATCAACGGCTCCAAGGCAGATGCTGCTGAAATTGATGCTGCCCAAGCCAATGCCTCAGCCCTTGGCGGCCCAATCGAAGCAGAACCATCCCAACTAACAGCCAGTGGTCTGCGCATCACTGAGATCAAGATCGGCGATGGCCCGGAGGCCACAGCAGGCCAAACCGTTTCCGTGAACTACCGCGGCACACTGGAAAACGGCCAGGAATTCGACAGCAGCTACAAACGTGGGCCGTTCGAGTTCCCCCTCGGTGCTGGACGAGTGATCAAAGGCTGGGATGAAGGCGTTGCTGGCATGAAGGTGGGCGGCAAGCGCAAGCTGGTCATCCCCCCAGAGCTTGGCTACGGAAGCCGCGGTGCAGGCCGTGTCATCCCTGGCAATGCCACGTTGATTTTCGAAGTCGAACTCCTGGGCATCAAATGATCTAAAGGCTGAATAGAAAATCAAATCAAAAGCAAACCCAATTAGCAATCAGCCTGGGTAGGCTCAGTTTGGCTTTCTATACCTGCCAGATGTTGCGCTCGGCACTTTCCACACTTCACAGCAATCTGCCGGCCTCTTCGGTCCAGGCTCACTGTGATGGCCCTTGCGGCGTTTACGATCCCGCCTCGGCAAGAGTCTCAGCTGAAGCCGTCGTATCGATGACCAAAAAGCTGCTCGAACTGCAGCCTCCCTCAGGCAACGATCCGGCTGCATGGGCGGCTTACAACAACACCTTCTCCCGCTTCGTCGCCATCAAGGAAGAACAAGCTCAGCAAACCAAGAACGAGCTGCTGATCCTCTGGACGGATTATTTCAAGCCAGAGCATCTGGCAACTTTCCCGAATCTGCATGACATCTTCTGGAAAGCGGCCAAGCTCTGCAGCGCCTGCAAGGTCAACATCGATCAAGCCAAGGCAGATGAACTGATCAAAGCTGTGGAAGCCATTCACACGATGTTCTGGAAATCCAAGGGTCGCAATGACGCCTGGGTGAGAGCCAGTTAAGCCAACAAGCATGATGCCAACAGCGAACTGGCGTTCGCTGTTCCTGCTGCTTTCAGGTCTTCGTCGCCACGCTCGTGTCGATGGAGACTCAATGAGCCCGTGCCTTGCCCCTGGCGACCTGGTGATCTTTCAACCGATCACCAGCGATGACAGTCGGCTCAAGGCAGGCTGTGTTGTGGTTGTCCGTCATCCGTTGCAACCAGCAACCCTGCTGATCAAACGCCTGATTGCAATCAACAATTCCGGGTTGGAACTACGTGGTGACAACGAGCGCGCAAGCACAGACAGCCGGCATTTCGGTTTGGTGAATCGCGACAGCCTGCTTGGCATCGCTGAATGCGTATGGCGTGTTCCCTTCAGCGCATAAGAGCCCAGCAGATTAGGCAATTAAAGAAACTGAGGAGATGTTTTCTGCAACCAAAAGAAGCCCGTGATGATCGATAGCCCACCGGTTGATCCCAACAGCAAGGGCAAGGCACGACGCCCCACGCGCAATGTGGCTAAGGAAATCGCACCAACAACCGCGACCATCGCTGCGATGGAACCCAACAGATAAGCCGCCATATAGATCAAAGCCCAGAGAGGAGGCAAGGCCAGCGCGGGAATGACTGCAAGTAGATGACTGGCCCCAGCCAAGCCATGAAGGAGGCCAAGACTGCTTGCTGCATGAGCATGTCGCCCGTGCTTGTGTCGCCCACGCAGATGCAGGTGCACATGTTGATGATCATGGGCGTGACCATAGTTTTGCTGATGCGTGTGCTGATGGGTGTGGATATCCAGGCCAAGAGCAGTACGAATCGCCATTGCTCCAACCACAAGCAACGCCACTCCCACGCAGAATTCGGCCCAGGAGGACATGCGCTCGATATGGACAAGATCTTTCAAAACAATGGCAATGGTTGAAAGAACCAGAACACCTGTTGAATGGCCAATCCCCCAAGCAAGGCCACTGCGTAATGCCGTAGCCGGCTTACGCAATGCGCTCGGTGCGATGGCAACAAGATGATCAGCACCACCCACCACATGAAGGGCTCCAGCAGCGAAGCCCGTGAGGATGCTGATCAGCATGAAATCGAAACAGTCAAGAGCAAGTCTGACGGATTGAGGGTGGAATTGCGCTGATGCCACTGCTGAACAGATCAGGCGCTATAAGCATTCTGGGCAAGCTCTGCTCATGCATGTGCCTTGAGCAGTTGGTCGCGCAGAGAAGCAAGGAAGTCAACACAACAGTCGCTTACCTCTTGAACAGCAAATAAGCGCTGCGAACGCTCGTTAATCAGAGATCTCATCTGATTAGCGAAGTCGTCGTCTGCAAGCAAGCGCACTGATTTCTCAACATGGTCTGCACGTCAAGAGGCAATCAGCTCAGGCAACTCACGAACCTCGAGCATCGCCAATTTGTGTCGTTATCACATCAAGACTGTTGAATCGAAACAACAGGACAACTCCTGGAAAATGCCTGAAACATGTAGAAGATCAGAAACAGAAGGATGACACATATGAGCAACAAACAGAATTAACGCATCAACGAAGCGGTGAAAGATCTCGAGAAACCGCCAACCAAAACAAGGAACTTAAAGAAACTCACCAAGACCTCAACCAAGCGCGTCTTGAGCTCAAAGAGCAACGGCTCATCCTTAACTCACAGCAAGCTCAGATCAACCTCTTACTGTGGCAAGACATCGCAACGATTCCTCAAACAAAAGAGAAAAAATGATTATCTATTGCTCGTTCCTTCGTCTCCAATCATCAGCTGCTTTAAGCCAGCACAAACATCCGACTGACGCATCAGGGCTTCTCCTACCAACACAGCTTCAGCGCCTGCTGCCTGAACCCTGTCCAAATCAGCGCGGTTAAACAAGCCCGATTCACTCACCAACAAGACACCCTGCTGCTGCAATCGAGTAGCGAATTGCTTGCTCAGTGTTTCAGTGGTTTCAAGGTCTGTCTCAAAGGTGGTGAGATCACGATTATTGATGCCAATCAGTGGGAAACCACCAAGGTTGAGAACCCGTTCAAGTTCCTCAGCATCATGCACTTCCACTAAGACAGTGAGTCCAAGACTGTTGGCCACCTTGCTCAAATACGTCAGATCCTGATCAGAGAGGATCGCCACAATCAACAAGGCAGCATCTGCACCTGCAGCACGCGCCTGATAAAGCTGATATGGCGTCAGGATGAAGTCCTTGCATAGCAGTGGTAGTCCAACCGTCTGCCGCACCTCAACAAGCACCTCAAATCCACCCTGGAAGAAGCTCTTATCAGTCAGCACAGACAAGCAACTAGCACCACCTTCCGCATAGGCATTGGCGATCAAAACAGGGTCAAAGTCCGCACGGATCACACCTTGACTTGGGCTGGCCTTCTTCACTTCAGCAATCACTGCCGGAGCCAGCGAAGCTTGACGCAAGGCAGCAATGAAATCTCGAGGGATGGGCAAGTCTGCGATCTGAGATTTAAGCGTCTCTAGAGGTACGCGCTGTCTTGCCGTCTCAACTTCACGGTCCTTCTCCCAAACAATCTTCTCAAGAATGTGGCGCGGCTCAGCATCGGCGTGGGGAATGGCGTACTGCAAATGCGCCACCTTGACGCTTGGATTGGGCGGACGTCTGCGGATCTCCATCGGGTGATAGTGCAATTAAAAACAGTGAACCGCAGGGCTAAGACCTGCTTGAAGAACAGCGGCCTAGGAAGCACAGGCCGCTGCAACAACCGCCTTAGCTAGCTGTTTGGCCGCCTGTTTATAGGCCACTTCCACCACTTCACTCAAGGTGGGATGGGTATGCACTTCAGTTGCCAATTGAACAACGCTCTGACGACGTGCCACCGCATTGGCTACCTCCTGGATCAAATCGGCGGCGTGCAATCCATAGATATGAGCACCAAGAACTTCACCGCTGTCTTTGCGGAACAACAACTTCATCAATCCATCACTCTCCAGCTCTGCTAGTGCTTTGGAATTGGCCTTGAAATAGCTGCGCACACTCCCCAACTCAAACCCATCCTTGGCGGCAAGATCTTTGGCATCAGCTTCACTCAACCCCACTGAACTGATCTCCGGATGAGTGAAGGTCGCCGCTGGAATGCTGCGATAATCAATCGTGCGGGAGTGTCCCTGGATGTTGTCGACAGCCAACGTGCCCTGTGCTGCGGCTGTATGCGCCAACATCAGCTTACCAGTGACATCCCCGACGGCCCAAAGATGAGGCAACGGCTTTCCGTTGACCAATACCCTCATGCTGTCGTCGATCGGCACAAAGCCGCGATTAGTCTCCACACCAACCGACTCAAGATTGAGCCCCTTGCTACTTGGCACCCGACCAGTAGCGACGAGCACCGCATCCACCTCCAAGCTATCCACCAGCTCACGGCTTTTCATCTCCGCTAGTTCGATCCTTACCGGGCAGCCAGGGGTGACCTTGCTAGCCAGCACACCAGCACGTGCATCGATGTCACGTCCATCAAGCAAATACCGAGCTGCCATCTTGGTGATGTCGGGATCAAAGGTTGGCATGACCCGATCCAACGCCTCAATCATCGTGACTTCACAGCCGAGAGCCGTATAAACATCGGCAAATTCAAGGCCGATATAACCACTGCCGATGATGGCAATCCAACGCGGCAGCCATTCCAAGTTCACGGCTTCATCACTGGTAAAAACCGTGCGTCCATCGGTTTCAATCCCAGGAGGCACAAATGGATCAGAGCCTGTGGCAAGGATCACATCCCTGGCAGTGAGCAGCCGATCTACTCCACTTTTTTCTCTCAAGCCAATTCGCTGACTTCCCTCCAATCGTCCATCGCCACGCAGGATCGTGACACCAGCCCGCTGCAGCGTTTTGGTGAGGTTGCTACGAATCGTGGCCACCAACTGGTTGGCATGGTCAGCAATCTTCTGGCGTTCAAAACGCACCGGTGCAGCATGGATGCCGAAACCAGATAGATGTTCAGCATCAGCTAGCTCACGCACCCTTCCACTGGCAGCAAGCAATGCCTTAGAGGGCACACAGCCTCGATTCACGCAAGTGCCGCCCATATCACCTGATTCCACAATCGCCACCTTGAGGCCATCATCCGCGGCATGCTTGGCGGCATCAAAACCGCCGTAACCCGCACCGATCACGATCACATCGAAGTCGAAACTGGCTTTGCTCACCCGAACTACTGCGTGCAGAAAGTCATTGTGGCTCGTCGCCGCTCAAGCAGTAGTGGCACCGCCACCGCCGCCACGTTGAGCGACTCAACTGCTGCGCTATGCGGCAAGGTGACGCAATCAGTACAACACGCCTGCAGATGCGGATGCAGGCCGGATCCCTCATTGCCTAGCACCAACACAGTCGGTTGTCTCCAGTCCAGCTGCCAATAAGGCAAACAAGAATGGACTGCAGAAGAGCCCGGCACCATGGTGGCCACAACCTGTAAACCGCGACGAGCAGCACATTCAAGCTGCTCAGCCAACTGCTCCACGGCCTCCCGCCCTGATGACCCGAATCGCTGATAGGGCAACTGAAGGATGCTGATCAAAATGGAAATGTAACAGTTGAAAATTATTTTGAACAATGAGAATTCCCAAGTGCGTGCTGATGCGAGTGAACTTGGTTAAAGCAAATAGAGAGCCTGCCTGATCAAAGAGGAAGAGATCATAAAGATAAGTAATTGAAGGAAGAAGGATGCTTGATCTACAGTAAGCAATTGGCTTTGATACTAGAATGAAAATACTTAGAATTGGAAGAAAGGATGCAAGGGCATTGAAAAGATAGAGGCATATGACAATTCGGATGGGAACCATTTATTTAGAAAATATTGGAATTCATATGAATCGAAGATTTGTAGATGTTTGCAAGTAGCAAACTTGTATGGAAGCTATCTCTATGGTCAGAGCAAATCAGGACAAGCAATTTTCCTACTTCATTTTACGTTCAAAAACATGGTTAAGTAAGTCTAGTCGGGGATCATCTAAATTAGCATCAAGTCGATTGCAAAGCAAAATCCACCGCAAGGAAGACAACAAGGAATGGTCTGGCACAGTTCCAGCTATAATATTCAAATCACGGTTCCTAAGAGTACAGAAAGTAGAAACTAACATCTCAGCTCTAGAACCAATAAGATCTTCAACAGATTCCTTGGATATTTGCAAATCATGAGCGAACTCATGTGTAGAGTATATAGAATGAAATAGGCCTGCAAGATATTCACTACGGGGTCGGTTGGCTACGTAAAGCATTTTACAGACATTAATCAAATGTTCAAGGAAAGATTTCTTTCCCCAAGCCAAAGAAGATGCACCTAACGTCGTAAGCTTTGTGATGAGGAATTGTATTTCAGAATCGTCGTCAAACTTGTCAAGGCGATGAAGAATTAATTCTATACGAGCTGTATCTTTTAGTAAGAATCCAAGGGAAAACCTGTTGCAGTAGCTTCGCACAGCATGCCAAACCTGAGGACTAGGCTCTTTTGGCACGCAGAAAAGGTTAACATTCATGTGGGCATCATTAACAATTACCAGCTCATTTGTATTGTGGTTTTCATAGATGAACTCGCTCATTCCAGGCTTATCAATACCAACTAGATAACCTCTCCAACCAGGTTGCTCGCTGTTGGTGTGCCACTCCTTAAATCCACCGGGTGGATAATAGAAACAACCTCGCGGCCGAATGCCAAGCTGTTCAAAGTCTGATGAACTACTTTTGGTTGCAGGTTTAAACAGATTCAGCTTTCCATCATGCAGCCGCCATTGATTAAGAGGCGATATTTCATCAAGACTTGAAGGATGGTCATAGATCTCTTTGAGTAAATATTTCTCTTGATTTAGTTTTGGACTTTGGTTGAGATCTTTCCACCAATTTTCAATATGAGGATTTTGCGCTTTGATTGATGAAATATATTTTTTAGCAACCAGGCGTTGTCTAGAATCAACCGAATTAATTACATTATTAAGCCTCTTGTAGTAGAAGAGTGGCAGGCAAGGGTGATATGCAACTAGAAACTTAATAGGCAATTGATAGACAAGGTTTTTCATTGAATGGGCAAGTAGAATTTAGTGGATAAAGACTAGTTAAACGTGAAGAGAGTCTTGGTGAAAAAGGAGGGATATAAGCATCGAGAAAATATGGACGATAAGATTAGGCAGGAAAAGCTTGAGAAACTAGAAACACTATACAAAAACAATATTTTTAATTTTACAGCATTATAAGTGAGAGGGAAATGGTAACGACAGATCACTTACGGTTACATCTTTGTACCATAGAAGCTTATCTCCCGACCTATAATAGTCTCCATACCTCCAATCATAAACAGTAGGCAATATTAATGTAACACTTAGCTTGGCCATAGCGCATAAGTGAAAAAGAGCTGAATCAACAGCATAAATATATGCGTAATTAGACAGTAGTTGTATTGTCGCAAAGAAGTCATCAGGAATTAATCTGATGCGATTTGCAACTTCAGCGTTCCACCAATCCTTCCGATCCAGCTCGTGTGCATAAATATGCATATCACGCACATCTCGATCTAATCGTTTAGAAAACTCGTGAATTTCTTCTTGTAACATAGATCGTCGGGTTAGATCATTAGGTATATCAAGGTTGAGTAAATGTCTTAGTTTTTCTGCAGCAAAGGGTAGAAGGACATCACAACAAAGTTGATTTGTATTGTTTGTAGCGTAGGAGGACAAGAACTCATATTTTTGATTTAGTAGACTTGAAGCACTAAATATAGTAGCTGCGCTAATTAGGTCTACTTTGTAATACGAAGATTTTTCAGGGCAAGAGTATAAATTTGTTCTGACATCTAATCCGTCAATCAAAACTCCAAGCTTTTCAAATAAGCATTTGAACTGAAAAGAAACAAGCAAAGTTACATTCCGAAGTGATGAAACAAGATGAGGCAGTATACGTAAGAAAAAAATAACATCGCCAATGGCATTGCGTCTTGAATCTATGATTAAGTCTACTGAAGATGGATCGCTGTTGAATGCTGTGGTGAACTGTAAATAGTTTTTATAAAGCTCCCCAGTTGGATCCTCAAGTAACAAACGTTTTTGGAAAAGGGGAAAACCTAAATTTGAATCACCTGTTTCAAGTAAGCGAGCTCCATAACGGATTGATATTAGATTATCATCGGGATGAATTTCGTGAAGTTGTTTAAGAAGATTGAATACATCGACGCCAGAACGACGTAGAATTTCTGTATCCAGAAAATCCTGATGCACTAGAAGTAGGTCACATTTTAATCAATTATACATCGATTAGCATGCAAATAAAATTTTTAATTTGATGTTAAGTAGCTATCGTGAGATTAGGAGGTCAAAGTAATTCACATGAATTGAATGATTGCTCTTTTGGAATCATTTAGATCTGGCTAAATGAAAATAAATTAAAAATTAGCAATGGCCTTATGTTGTTGAAATTGTAAGCGTTGGAAAAAAGTCGCTGCAATCATTAAAGTCAAAATGTGTCGGCTTGGGATGGACTGGTTAAGACATTTCCTGAAGCAGGCTTTTCTACTGGAGGAGCCCTTAACATAAACAGACTAAACACTTAGTCCTACATATGTAGACAAGATTACAAAACACTTTAAATCCATTATAGGCAATCACTTGATAATGTAGCTGACAAGAGTGTAACGCAAAAAATTGAAAAATTAATCAAAAGAGATTTGAGAAAATGAATTTGAAAATCAGAGCGAGCCTAGCACCAAGATAGATTTGTATAGTTTTATTGCGAAACAATGCATTTGTGGAGGATCTCTCCATATTAAATATGTGTGAAAACACACTACCAAATTAAATTAATCAAGCCAATGGCGCAAGCAGCTCTAGAAACACTCCTCAAGGCAGTTGCTTCAGGTTCAGTTTCTGCTGAAAAAGCAGCTCAACTTATCACTAGCCAAAAAGGCAAAACACTTTCTGCCGCTGATCTTGATAAGATCGCTGGTGGTGGTGGAATCTGTTGGGATTGAGAATACTCTCAATTTTGCACAGCTTTAAACCCAACTTTTACTTAATTGCAAGAACATGGCACAAGCAGCTCTAGAAACACTCCTCAAGGCCGTTGCTTCAGGTTCAGTTTCTGCTGAAAAAGCAGCTCAACTTATCACTAGCCAAAAAGGCAAAACACTTTCTGCCGCTGATCTTGACAAGGTCGCTGGTGGTGGAGGGTTATGCTGGGACTAATCTACTAGTTCTTAAAACATAAATTAGGTTTGATATCAAAAATCTTTGCGTCTCCGCAAAGATTTTTTTATTTAGTTTTATTTTAAACATAAGCTTACATACAAGAACATGGAAAAAGCAGCTAAACTTATCACTAGCCAAAAAGGCAAAACACTTTCTTCCGCTGATCTTGATAAGATCGCTGGTGGTGGTGGAATCTGTTCAGATTGAGAATACTCTCAATTTTGCACAGCTTTAAACCCAACTTTTACTTAATTGCAAGAACATGGCACAAGCAGCTCTAGAAACACTCCTCAAGGCCGTTGCTTCAGGTTCAGTTTCTGCTGAAAAAGCAGCTGCAATCATCAGTAGTCAAAAAGGCAAAAAACTTTCTGCCGCTGATCTTGATAAGATCGCTGGTGGTGGGTGTACTAGCTGGGACTAATCTACTAGTTCTGACTACAGAAACATGGCCATGTTTATTCGTTGAAGTAATGCAATTATATTGATTTGTGATCTTTTACAGTGGTTAAATATGTAGACAGAGAATCATGATTGATTGAACTAGGCGCATCCTGTAAATTTTTGAAATAACTATCACACATTTCCCTGATGATATTCGATTTTGTCGAGCAGTTGAAAGCAATTGTATTGTCAAGATCAATCTGTTGGTGATCAACCGCGAATAGCTGACAGATGTTGCTGCAATTATTTGACAAATTGTTGGTATTTAACATGTACAGATTGCCAAACTTATGAATATTTGAAGCCAAGCGGCTATGACTATTATGCCAACATCGAAATAAGCCTGGTAATAAGGCATTAATTTTTAGGGCTAGAGAGGTATCATTAGCAAGATCACGAGCAGAAATATGTACGCCTCCAGTAAACAATGATTGATAATTCTGCACCCAGTCATGATACTCACCAGCTCTTGCAACGTCTAATGAATATGACAAAATAGATCGGCACCAGTCACGAGGGTTTCGTAAAATAAATAAGGTAGGGAGTGAATAATCTGTTTTAGAAAAATAATCAATCAGAAATATCATGGTAGTTGATATATCCACATAATTAGAAATGTATTCTCTTCTAGTTGACAAATAGTAAAGAGCAATTGCCTCAGAAGGCATTGAAGACATCTCTATAGCCAGATTTGAAATGCCTTGATGATCATACTCGTGAAGAGAATGCTTCCCTAGTAATGCGTTAACGAACGTGCTTCCTGATTTTGGAAGACAGATTACATTTCCAGTATTCACGTCAAAGAGTAATATTACAAATATAGTGAATATAACCATTGGGATCGTCATCTTTTACTATTTCTATATCCTCTGGCACTCGAATACCAAATTCCTTTAGTTTTGCAATAGGATCATTTATCATCTCACCTTCTGAAATATTCATAACTGGGCACTTCTTGAGTCGCCTGTCAATAATTTGTCGGCCATGTCTGTCATACTCACTAAGCGGTTTAATCGGAATAGACGCCTTAAATTTTACATAGTTGTCATCATGTTCTATAATTGACATTTCAATTTCCTCTGGCACACCAACCTTCGTCTGAAATGCTGCCTTTGGACAAGCTAGAAATAGCTCACGCATAAAGGGAGTGTCGATCCATTCACCTAAAAACTCAGCAATTGGATTCATGATGTTTCTCTCTGATTGGGCGTGCCATTGTTGCTATATTAATTCAATTTGACATGATCTGGGAAATTAAATATTTGATTTGCAATTGCATACTGCTAACTCAGAAGGCCTATAATGAAATGCAATCAGCTGTAACCATTAAATCGATAGCGATATGCTTGTCTCTAAAAATATAACTGATTTCTCTTCTCAAGGAGTTGCAATAGTTAGGAATGCATTGCCTGTAACTTTGATAAGCAAGTTGAATTCGTTGATTGTTAACGCCTCAAATAATACATCTGTTTCTACTGATTATAGTGACACTTATAATAAGGCATTCTCAAATGGAACAGATTTGGCATATAAGTGTAATGAGCTGCAGGATTTTGTCTCCTGCTCGTCTATCTCGAATATGGCGAATGAGATACTAGGCTGTAAAACCAACTATTTTCGTGACCAATTTTTTGTAAAAAAAGAAGGGACTATGCATACACCCTTTCATCAGGATGCACATTCATTGCCTTATTACTGCAAGGAATGCCTTGCTATTTGGATCCCCTTCCATAAAATAATAAGCGGACCATTGGTTTATAAAACCAAAACCCACATAAGTCGAGAACCGTATATCAGTCCTGAATACCTAGACTGGGTTGATTTTAATGAATTGTCAACAATGGGATTATCTGCTGGAGATATAAGCATACATCATGGTTGGACAATACATGGAAGTAAAAATTTAAAAATCCCAAAATTTAGCACACGTATGGCATGGTCAATAATGTATGTCTCTCAAGATGAATACGCGCTGAAGAAGGAGCATGAGTACGACAAAGTCATAGATACTATAGACAGCAATTTCCTGTCCAGAGTTAAAAGAATAAGAAATGAGATCAAAAATCGTAAATATTCATGATAGAAGAAATAGTACAGATTGCATATAAACATATTAAGACTGGTCAGAGAAAGGCTTTTAGGTCTACATATCAGGCTTTGAAATATTTTAATCCGATAATTATTGCCTTTGAAAACTATGTATATGCTAAACGGAAAAGAACTGATTTTTCATTCTATTTTAAATTTAGGGATTTTCATGACCTTGCTTACGCTCGATCGCTAAGGCCTCCTCGATTTATTAGAGAGTATGCTTTAAATATTCTGAACTCTCAAATAGGTGAATTGGCATTACGAAGCCCTGAAGCATTAGATGGCTTTTGGTTTGAAAGAGATTCAAAAAGCATAATTCCTAGAACATTAACATATGCCAAAGTATTAGATAGTGACCTATTCCTAGATTATGCAATGAAGAAGCTAATCCCTCCAGATCAATTGAAAAATAACAATATGGCTCACGCGTTGAATTCTTCCTGGAATCTCTGCCAGATTGGAACTGTAACAAGCTATGGATTCAAGATTGGAAGCAAATTGGTTTTCAAAATGCCCATTGATGATCTTAGATATTTAAATCCTTGTTCAAAAGCAATTCAAATTGTGGAAGACTTTAGCGCATTATTTAGCATAAGTGAAGTATTGCTTCATTTAAACTTCGCTTTCGACAATATATGGGCATCTGTAGAATTAATCACACCACAAAATGAAAGATTTAGTGCTAAGGAAAAGTGGATTAAGTTGCTCAAATATACTTTTCTTAGCGAACTGTCTGTAGAGGCTTACTACAACAGTAATACTTTGGATTGCAAGATGATTTTATCAGGAGTAAACCATATAAAGTTTCGGCTTAATGCTGGTGAAAACACCAGTTCATGGAATGCTAATGTTAAGATTTACTCTGGCATTCTAGTGGTTGGATAAAAGGTTGGAAGGAATTCCTTCACAGAATCGCCTTCATTTGCTCCTTCGAAATAAACTTTTGAGAGCTCCTGCCTCATCTTCAAGTCTTTATTGCTCGGATCAAGATGTTGATCAACTTGCTTTATTGAATAACGGGCATCTCCTGAAATGTAAGCTATTGCTATCACTCGTCTTGTTTGGTTCATAAAGTTATCGGTTCCACAATGAACAACATGTCCATCGTGTATATCAACATCACCAGCAGATAAGCTACTGACAAGTTCAAAATGACAATTATGTTCAGTAAAATACTTATGCAATCCTTTTTTCTTAATATCATTCCAACGGACATTTAATTCTTGGCTTCCATTTGCAAATACCATTCCATTTGGCTCTTCTAAATCAACCAGAGGTATCCAAATAGTCATTGCCTTCTGGTCTACAGGTAAATATGCATTGTCTTGATGCCAAGGCGTAAAACCACCTGATGGGGACTTGTAAAAAAGATAGGCATGTAATAGTGAGACACTTTTCCATTCAGACAAAATACTAAGGGTTCTTATGATCGAATATTGGCTTGCTAGTTTATATAATGGTGTATCTTCCTTTCCATTTAATCCAAATTTAAACTCTTCTGTTGTGCCACCTGTACTCTTGAAATCATCTGAGTTTGTTGTTTGGATTGTTTTTGCCCATTCGTCATCTGCATAAGACCTAACACTGTTCATAAGTTCAGATGTTGAAGTGAGAAATTTATTTATTCGAACATGCCCATGTTTATGTAGCAGATACTTAGACTCTTCTAGTGGAACAGCTGTCAAAGAACAATGATCCATATGTTAAAAATTATTCACTAAATTATATCACGGAATTATCATATTGACCTAAATCTTTTAAGTAAAAAAAGTTGGGAGCGCATGTACTTTTTTCTAGAGTTGATGTTGATAGGTTAATGTCTCAATTCACTTTTGTTAGAATGTTTTAAGTTCTTAGACAATTGCAATTCAGGTTAAGACTTTACAACATGTGATAGATATTACCAACCACCTTATCATTGCTTTTTATTTCATAATATGCCAAAGCGTTAGCTTGTTGACAATAACGCAAGCCTGAAGCACTGATGTTATTATATGTTTAATTAAATAAGTTAAAATTTTATGCCAGATAACGCATTGTTCGAAGAGCGAGCTCTAAAGAAGCTTCAATCTCCCGAACTACTTGATGAAAGTGTTTCATTTGTACCAATACCATTACGATTGGCTATTGGAGGTATTGGACTCTTATCAGTTCTTGGTTTAGGCTGGTCTATTTTTGGGCGTATACCAGAGCAAGTCTCTGGCATGGGATTGATCATAGATCGCGATAGTGTTTATAATTTGGCAACTACGGCTAGTGGAGTACTCGTATACAACTATCTCCCTATAGAAGGAGGCAATGTTGACGAGCAACGAAATAGACGATTTTTTAAAGACCTTAGCGAAGTAAGTAAAAAAATTAATAATGCTAGAGATAGATACCAAGCATTAAAAATCAAGGAAATGGCAATTGCTCGTAGATCAGACAGTATTGCGAATACAAATTATTTTGGCGATATTGATTTCGATAAGGCCTTAACATTTTACGAAGAAATCGATAGGGAACGAATATCTGAAATGTTAGAGGCATCTGAGCATCTGTTCCAGCAAGGCTTAAGAGGAGGCTATGGCGCAAGAAAGCGTCCCTTACAGAGCACTATTGAGGCTCTACCCAAAGATATGCCATTCGCATTTGTAGTTAATGAAGCAGATCTTTTAAGTTCACTTTCAAAATTATCTCAACTTGACGAGGCCTATCGCTCCTACAAATCAACTTATTTCGCAAACAGCAACCTTATTAAACTAGCCAATACGAATATCAATTATTTAAAAAAGTCTCTAGAGGCCACACGAAAGGCCTATAAAGTTGGAGTCGTTTCTAAGTTATCGGTAGAATCTGGTCTCAACGATCTACAACAAGCAGAATCAAAAATATATCAATCTCGCCTGGAAATCAAGAAAACTGAATCTGGTTTCAGACAATCTCTTATTGATTTTATCGACCAACTCACTGCTTTTATAGAGAATGGTATTATTACCTTACCAGATCATAATTTATCTATTGACGCCCTAACCGCTAACAGCGGGCAATATTTACAGGCTGGTACTCAAGTTGGAATAGCTAGTCAGGTCCCAACATCAGAAACAGATGGTTTAACTACAGCTCCACGAATAATAAGTGTCTATATGGATAATGCCTCTGGTCAAAAAACTTCAATTGGCCAAAGAGCTATCGTAACTCCAGAAATAATCCAAAAATCAGAATATGGTGGAATTCTAGGAGAAGTCATCTCTACCCCAACCCCTATTATGAGTACAGAACAACTTGATAATATGTTCCCATATGAAGGCTTTAATACTGATTTGACTAATGCATACACTGTACCTGTATCAGTGCAGGTTAAACTGTTGTTAGATGAAGAAGGAAACTATAAGTGGAGTGGGAACTTGACACCACCATACCCAGTCCGTTCATATACAGTTGCCACAGTAAGCATCACTACTCTTAATAAAGCACCAATATCGTACCTCGTTCCTGCTTTTAAAACCTTGCTTGGACCATTATCTATGATTAAAACATACAAACTAGCTAACTAAAAATGAATTCTATATCATCTTATTTTTCAAAGGTTCAGAAGAAATTCAAGAGACCATTGACTAGAGTCAAAACAAAATGTACTCTACAATTTGAGGCTGTTGAATGCGGTGCTGCTTCATTACGTACAATTCTTTCTTACTATGGAAAGTTTGTTGATCTATCAGAATTAAGGCAGCGATGTGGTGTTACACGTGACGGAAGTAAGGCCTCGAAGATTGTTATAGCTGCTGAATATTTCGGCCTCGATAACATTGCAGAAAGACTTTCCTATGAAGAATTGATTTCTGAGGGTAAATTTCCTTGCATTCTTTTTTGGAACTTTAACCATTTTCTTGTATGTGAGGGATATGATGACGAGAATTTTTATCTTAGTGACCCAGCGCAAGGAAGAAGAAGTGTTGCCCATAATGAATTCGCAGATAGCTTTACAGGAATATACATTTACTTTAGCCCCAATGATACCTTTGAGAAAGGTGGTAAAGATCAATTCCCTGAGCGATTATTCCTTAAACTTATCAAGCCATATATATCTATTATATTATACTCTTTTGCACTGACACTTGCAGCAGCATTAGCTAATATTTTTATAAGCTTATGCTCAATGATATTCATAGACAGGGTTATGCAATATGGGCAGATAGACTTAGCCCCACCTATTGTATTAGCGCTTTTGTTATTGTCAACGCTTTTAGTTATAACTCTAGCGCTAAGGTTTTATATATTGCGCCGGATGGAGGTAATACTCTCTAGACGCTTTTCATTGAAGTTTTCACAACATTTGCTTGAAGTTTCATATAGATACTATACCCAACGAATGGCTGGTGAGATATCAGGCCGCATAGCAAATGCGGCAACCTTTATTCATACCACAATATCATCAGTACTTACTTATAGCTTTTCGTTGCTACAAGGTATTTTTGCCATGTTAGCTATGACTTTAATATCTTTGCCACTTACTATTTTCTCAGCCGGAGGTCTTATATTAAATACAGCGATTGCAATATTTTTAACTCAATCAAGAGAGGATAGCAATAAGAAATTAGCTCTAGACCTCGGAAAATCAAATGGTGTTGGTTTATATGGGATCAAATCTATTCAATCAATAAAAGCAGGAGGTAGAGAAAATGAATTCTTTAATCGATGGAGTGGTTATTTTATGAAAGCAAGCCAGGCCCAGCAGCTAATGGGCTTCCAAATAACTCAACTATCTACTATTAGTCAAACAACTAACTTTGCACTTCAATTGTTTATTTTGGCCTATGGTGGCTATCAAATATTAAATGGAAACCTAACATTAGGAGGATTGATTGGTTATACATACTTATTGACTGTATTCCAGGTCCCATTAACTTCATTGCCGTCCGCCATCAAAGCTTATCAAGAGATTGTAGGTGATGCTGGTAGAGTTTTAGATGGCTTAGATGAACCTGTAGATACAAAATTAGTAAGCTCATTGGATATTGAATTCTTTAAAAATAATACAAGCAATACCAATGTATCAATGCCTGAGATTGTTTCCACTAGCGACACAGCAATTGAATTTAAGGAAATTGTTTTTGGATTTAATGTGATTGACCCTCCATTATTCCCAAGGCTAAATTTATCTATAAAGAAAAGTGAATTCATATCAATCATTGGACCTAGTGGATGTGGTAAGTCTACTATAGCAAAACTTATTACAGGCCTATATGAACCACTTTCTGGCGACTTAGAGATCTTTGGAAAACCACTTCGATCATATACATCATCTGAAGCCATACAACTAGTAGGATATGTACCTCAGGAAGTTTTTGTTTATAGTCAATCCTTTAGAGATAATATCACATTATTCAATCCTCTTATTGATGATAATTCTATTTATAAGGCTTTGAATGATTCTTGTTTGATAGATGTAGTAGAAAAAAGCGAGAAAGGGCTTGATACATTATTGAGAGATAATGGAGCTGACCTTAGTGGTGGACAAAGACAGCGTTTAGAAATAGCTCGGGCATTATCTAGGAATCCATCAGTTATTATTTTAGATGAAGCAACTTCTGCTTTAGACAATAAAATTGAAGCAAAAGTTTTTGAGAATATTAGATCTAGAGAACTTACTGTGTTTAATGTTGCGCATAGGCTCACATCAGTATCTTCATCAGATAAAATAATATGTATAGAGAATGGTGAAATAACAGATTTTGCTAGTCCATCATCTATGAAAAGAGATCCAGGATCATTATATTCAAGACTTCTTTCATCAGAAACCTCAACTTAATAAAATGCTTCTAACCAGATTACAAACTTCTAATTTTATTTTTCCCCATGACAGAGCTTAACCTACTCAGTAAAGACATTACAACTAAGTACTCAGAATTGATTTCTGATGCTTTAGATCAAAACCTACCTAACTCATCAATTGTATCAAGCTCTAGTGTTGTACGATGTACAGCATTTTTATTGAATACTCTTAGCGCCAAATTTGATTTTTGTCTTTCTGCAGAAACACTATCACCTCAAATAACAATTCCTGAATATCTAGAAATAACAGGACTCAGATATAGAAATATTACCCTACCAGCCAACATTGATTCAAGTGACTATGGCCCTATTATTATTCTGTGCACAAAGAATGAATCGTCAGAATTAATACCATGTGTTTTGTATAAGGACTCTAAAAAAGTAACCTTGCTTTATGACTCTGAGATAGATGAAATAATTGAACATTCAAAGTTAAATGATTATAATATCAAGAGGTTCTCATACCAAGTTTTTGCATCACTTCCGCCGAAACCCTCAGGAATACTTGACATAGCTAAATTTAGTCTTAGTTCCTTTAGTAATGATCTCATAGTTATCCTTTACGCTTCAGTTGCTCTATCTGTCTTTAACATCTGTATTCCAATACTAACTGCTTATTTAACATCAACGATTATTCCATCCACAGACTTAGGTTTATTATATTCCACATCATTCCTTATAACTGTTATTATTATATCTGCTTCAATTGGTCAATACTTTCAAGGAGTGGTATTGCTTAGACTAGAAACACAAGCTGATACAAGACTTCAGACAGCAGTGTGGTCAAAACTTCTAACATTATCAATAACCTTTTTTGAGAAATATAGTCCTGGTGATTTATCTTCTAGAGTCAACTCCATCACACAAATACGCAAGCAATTAGGATCATCTCTATTATCAGCAGCAATATCAGTGTTGTTTGGCTTTACATATTTTATAGGTATGTTAACCGTTGACACTAAACTTTCCTTAGTGGCTTTAGGTTATAGTGCATTAGTCGCATCATTTATTATATATAATGCTCGAAGAAGTGCTAACCTTCAAATACCTCTTCTTGATTCAAATGCAGAGTTGAATGATTTTTCTCTTCAGACAGTAATTGGTTTTCCTCAAGTACGTACAAGTCTCTCAGGTATTTATATTCTTAATCAAATCTTTAAACGGGTTAAGCTCAATATAATTTTGCAGAATTCAAGTAATTATTTTAATGACTTGCTGGAACTTGGTGGGAGCTCTTTCTCCCCTATAGCTACTTGGCTTGTGCTTTCAGTTATAACCTATTTCATTACACACCCCTCTGACTCTTCATCCCAACTTGATTACTATTTAATCTTTATCTCATTCAATGCGTATTTTTCTGCTTTTATTCTTTCCATCAGTACTGCATCAAATACGCTTGCAGTTTCTCTAACAAAAGCTCTGGCATTGTGGAAACGAGTAGAGCCAATAATTTATGCTACTCCGGAGCCTGGTTCATCTGCCTCTGCGTATCGTCATGAATTGAAGGGCGAGTTTGAATTTTCTAATGTTTCATATTCTTATCCAGGCAGTGAAAAATTAGTACTTACAGATAACTGTTTTAAAATTGAAAAGCAAAAATATACAGCTTTAACTGGTCCTTCCGGAAGTGGTAAAAGTACTATTGCTCGCCTATTATTAGGTTTTGATCAACCAAAATCTGGCAATGTTCTTGTAGATGGCAATCCACTACATACTCTTTCTATTAGACACTTTAGATCACAGCTAGGTGTAGTTATGCAAAATATATCTGTTAATCCAGGAACTATATATGATGTAATCTGTGCAGGATCAGTTTTTACTCGCGATGAAGTCTGGGAGGCATTAGAAAAAAGCTCTTTTGCAGAAGACGTTAGAAATATGCCCATGGGTATTGAAACCATTATCAGTGAAGGCGGTTCTAATCTTTCAGGTGGGCAAAGACAACGCCTTATACTTTCGGCAGCACTAATTTCTAAACCAAAGGTACTTATTCTTGATGAAGCAACTTCTGCACTAGATGAGATTTCACAATCTGCTGTAACTAATACTCTAGAAAGTTTATCGATTACTCGCATCGCAATTGCTCATCGTACAAGCACTATTCGTAATGCAGACAAAATTATAGTTCTCGAAGATGGTAAACTTACTCAATCAGGTACTTTTGATGAACTAATTAACGAACCAGGCTACTTTAAAACTGTCGCTCAATGAGGTCTATTATGCTGACTGAACTTATTAATAAATTAGTAATTGAAATAGAGAATTATCTTTGCGCTCGTTTTGATAAAAATTGGACTGATTTCTTACTTATGCCTGGATACTCAGATGTGTGGATAACTGCACTTGTAGTTACTCTGACCGAGTCTACCTCTAACAAAGAACTTATCGAACTTCGTTCAGTTGCTTTCGATAATTTAGATTCTTACGCCAAGTCTAATGACTATTGTGTAGGTTACAATAAATTCACTCCTCCAGATTGTGATTCATCTATATGGTTGGCTAGATCCTATCAATCAATGAGAAGAAATATACCTGAAAAACTTATTCATTTTATCAATAATCATCGCATTCCTAATCAGAACAAATGCTCAACATATATAATTTCGGATGGTATTGCAGAATTCATTGGTCTCGAAAATCGTCAAGTGAATGGATGGTATTCATCTCACGATTGTGTTGAATTAAATTACCATGCCATTCATAGCTACCTTCTTGGTCAGGATGACGAATCTGACTTCCTAAATAATAATTCTATATTTTCATCATATTGGTGGCCTACGGACGCATACCTAATATGCTTTGACGCGAAAAAATCAACTTCATTCGATACTATGATGATTGAACATAGCTCAACATTTATAAATAGTTTTGAAAACCTTGTTGCTATTAATAAATTGTCGAAGCCAAGGAATTTCGTTGAGCTTATAAATATTATTAACCGTGCAAAGTCGTATGCAGTCAATGACGATCAAATAATTAGATTGTCGTACCTTATTGATCAATTTATATCAGATCCCTGTGAACACTCATGGATGATTTTACCTATGCCTGATCATGAAAATAGAGATAAACAAGCTAAATGGGATTTAAATGGTCTTGTGCAAGGTGCAGCGTTACCTGATGTTAACGGAGTTTTCAGTTCATCATTACTCTTAAGCTTATGTCATTCCTTTAATATCTAGTTAATTAAGCTGAAAGATTGGTAGTTCCAATGGTTCTAGTAGCTTAATTGGGTGTATGAGCTTTCCCTTGGGCATAGTTTCTATAGGTTTTTCCGTTAATGAGCTGATTTCAATAAGGTTATTATTATAGACTTGTATATTACTGAGTAATTTGTCCATATATGAAACTATGGCACTTTGATCCTGTACTACGTTAGTAGCAGACCCTTTACCCAACGATAGTGCGGCTAAGTCCATCCTAAGCAAATCAACAGCTGCCTTAACCTCTTCAACATTATTTTCTGTTATAAATGCATAGCTATTTATTGTTTCGTAATTATTTTTAATTGTTGATATCAACTGATTCAAGGTATCTTTATAGTTTTCCTCTTCAGATTTGGCATTAAATAGTGCAGCATTTGAATTGGACTTGTTGATCCCTCCATCAAATACTTCCCACCCAACAGAGGCACTTAGAGTGACTGTCCAACTGTCAGTTTGGTATCCTGGATTTAAAGTAGTTGAATAACTCGGATTTCCACTTACTCTAGAGGGGTCAACCTCTAAACCCAATGTAAGTGTTGGGTAATACTTTGATATATAATACCTAGCATAAGCATTATAATAAGCAGTTTTCGCTTTGCTTTCTTTTAATGAATTGCTTGATAATATTGCATCGCGAATGCTATCATTTCTTGTGTGCTTCCACTCACCCAGTAAATCTAGTGAAGTGGCAGGAATAATTGGTGGGGACTCAGGTGATAACCCTATTGTTGAGCTTAGTGTGTTTTGTGCATTTTTAATGTCATTTATTGCGCTAACCGTATTGCTTACATTGTCAAGTAAGGTTGCCTTCTGTTTTACTACATCGTAGTATGTTGCAATTCCTGCTGTATATAACTGTTCCGCAGCCCTGTAAAAATCTAATGCATTTTTAGATAATACTCTACTTGTATAGTAACTTGCTATCGCATACTGTAATGTTACATAGCCTTTTTGAGCGCTTGATATCACATCCTTCTCTTCTTTCATGGTTGCTTCATACTGTTGATCTTCAGTTGCGAAGGCCATTGAGATATCAGCATCTCTCGCTAAATCAACAAGATCCCATTTTATTGTCGCGCTAGGTGCAAGACTCGAATACAATTTTTCCTTGTATACATTTTTATCTGAAGGCGCTGCAGTATCAGGATCATATGCATTTTCTTCTCCTTTAATACGTTCCCAATTCATGTCAAGGGTCAATGCTGGGAACCATCCCGCTTGAGATGCAAGTGTTGAATATTCTTTAGATGTCAACAATAGATATTGACTTTTCAGTGCTGGTGATTCTTCCTTTGCTAATTTTACAACTTCATTTATGTTCAAAGCCATTGAATCTTTTGCTGGTTTCCAGCTAATTGCCTTTTGATATTCCTCATAGCTTTCTAATGCAGCATTTGCAGGAACTGCATATGAAAATATTGTTATCAAAGTTACTGAGTTGATCAGAGCTAATGAATTCCCTTGCCTCATTACGTTAATTGTGTTCGCAACTTTTTCATTTAGGTATTCTAAAACTCCTAGATAATTATTAGTATTTTTAGTTTTGTTCTTATTAACTGGAGTAAGGCGCTTCTGTTCCATTTCCTTTGAAGGTAATTGAGCCCATAAAAAAGGTGGTAACACTTTCATGAACTATCTAGATTTAATCTAAATGATTTTAAATTATCTTAACTTGCTATGCGCAATGCTGCAACTCCTATTTACATCTTCGTTCTATCTGTGACTAGGTTTCGCTAACGCCTTCTTGAATATGACGATTTAATCGTATTCCGCCTTTTGGCTAATAATACTAATGTGATCACGACCTTCGTTATTCTATCTTCATAGCTTTTGTCCTAATTTTTATTCTTGATCATGGATCTTCGCATCAGCTCCAGCGGCACTGGACTGATACAGCTGTTAGGGAGTAAAGATAAAGTCCTTGCAAACAAAAGGAAATTGAACTTACCTTTATTTGCAAGGCCATCAAAACATCCTTGAAAGAAATTCTTTTCAATGAGGACAAACAAGCAGCTGGCGCCCGCCTTCTAAGTAGTCCCTTGCAATGGCTACTGGGTCAAAATCCTCACGTATTTCTCCTTTGCTAGGGCTAGCCTTTATGACTTCGGCAAGCACTGCAGGCTTTACATTGGCATTTCTTAAGGCAGCGATAAAATTTCTTGGAGCTTGTAAAGCTTGAAGCCTAGATTTCAACGGTTCTAATGGAACACGTTGGCAGGCTACTTCTACTTCATGATCCTTTTCCCAGAGAATCTTTTCAAGAATGTTGCGAGAATGTGCTTCTTCATGGAGAATTGAATACTTAAGTTGAGCAACCTTTACACTGGACTTGGTGGATGACGACGAATCTCCATGGTCAGTTAGGGAAGCAAAAAACGGTCTGGATGAGAATTAGATGAAGCAGTCTGTCTTGACTTTAATTAGCAAGGGGATCACATCTTCTTCGTTACTTGTGATGCCGCCTGTTTATAGGCCACTTCCACCACTTCACTCAAGGTGGGATGGGTATGCACTTCAGTTGCCAATTGAACAACGCTCTGACGACGTGCCACCGCATTGGCTACCTCCTGGATCAAATCGGCGGCGTGCAATCCATAGATATGAGCACCAAGAACTTCACCGCTGTCTTTGCGGAACAACAACTTCATCAATCCATCACTCTCCAGCTCTGCTAGTGCTTTGGAATTGGCCTTGAAATAGCTGCGCACACTCCCCAACTCAAACCCATCCTTGGCGGCAAGATCTTTGGCATCAGCTTCACTCAACCCCACTGAACTGATCTCCGGATGAGTGAAGGTCGCCGCTGGAATGCTGCGATAATCAATCGTGCGGGAGTGTCCCTGGATGTTGTCGACAGCCAACGTGCCCTGTGCTGCGGCTGTATGCGCCAACATCAGCTTACCAGTGACATCCCCGACGGCCCAAAGATGAGGCAACGGCTTTCCGTTGACCAATACCCTCATGCTGTCGTCGATCGGCACAAAGCCGCGATTAGTCTCCACACCAACCGACTCAAGATTGAGCCCCTTGCTACTTGGCACCCGACCAGTAGCGACGAGCACCGCATCCACCTCCAAGCT
The DNA here is from genome assembly GCF_047304785.1 of Prochlorococcus sp. MIT 1327. Taxonomy (NCBI): domain Bacteria; kingdom Bacillati; phylum Cyanobacteriota; class Cyanophyceae; order Synechococcales; family Prochlorococcaceae; genus Prochlorococcus; species Prochlorococcus sp. MIT 1327. Next base: position 1,096,273 of record NZ_CP138972.1, on the reverse strand, counting down.
ATCCACCAGCTCACGGCTTTTCATCTCCGCTAGTTCGATCCTTACCGGGCAGCCAGGGGTGACCTTGCTAGCCAGCACACCAGCACGTGCATCGATGTCACGTCCATCAAGCAAATACCGAGCTGCCATCTTGGTGATGTCGGGATCAAAGGTTGGCATGACCCGATCCAACGCCTCAATCATCGTGACTTCACAGCCGAGAGCCGTATAAACATCGGCAAATTCAAGGCCGATATAACCACTGCCGATGATGGCAATCCAACGCGGCAGCCATTCCAAGTTCACGGCTTCATCACTGGTAAAAACCGTGCGTCCATCGGTTTCAATCCCAGGAGGCACAAATGGATCAGAGCCTGTGGCAAGGATCACATCCCTGGCTGTGAGCAGCCGATCTACTCCACTTTTTTCTCTCAAGCCAATTCGCTGACTTCCCTCCAATCGTCCATCGCCACGCAGGATCGTGACACCAGCCCGCTGCAGCGTTTTGGTGAGGTTGCTACGAATCGTGGCCACCAACTGGTTGGCATGGTCAGCAATCTTTTGGCGTTCAAAACGCACCGGTGCAGCATGGATGCCGAAACCAGATAGATGTTCAGCATCAGCTAGCTCACGCACCCTTCCACTGGCAGCAAGCAATGCCTTAGAGGGCACACAGCCTCGATTCACGCAAGTGCCGCCCATATCACCTGATTCCACAATCGCCACCTTGAGGCCATCATCCGCGGCATGCTTGGCGGCATCAAAACCGCCGTAACCCGCACCGATCACGATCACATCGAAGTCGAAACTGGCTTCGCTCACCCGAACTACTGCGTGGAGAAAGTCATTGTGGCTCGTCGCCGCTCAAGCAGTAGTGGCACCGCCACCGCCGCCACGTTGAGCGACTCAACTACTGCGCTATGCGGCAAGGTGACGCAATCAGTACAACACGCCTGCAGACGCGGATGCAGGCCGGATCCCTCATTGCCTAGCACCAACACAGTCGGTTTTCTCCAGTCCAGCTGCCAATAAGGCAAACAAGAATGGGCTGCAGAAGAGCCCGGCACCATGGTGGCCACGACCTGTAAACCGCGATGAGCAGCACATTCAAGCTGCTCAGCCAACTGCTCCACGGCCTCCTGCCCTGATGACCCGAAGCGCTGATGGGGCAACTGAAGGATGGCCCCCGCCGAAGCCCTCAGCACTTTTGGGCTGAGCGGATCCGCCCCAGACGCAAGCCAAACCGCCTCCACCTCTGCCGCCAAGGCTGTTCGCAGCAAGGTGCCAAGGTTGCCAGGATCCTGCAGTCGATCCAAAGCCAACACAAACTTGGCTTGATGAACAGCCTGCGGAAGAGAATCAAGGGGCACAAGGCTCGCGACACCATCTGGGCTGACTGTCGTCAACGAAGCCTCCAAAACACTTGGGGTCACCAGATGAATCAAGGTTTCTGCAGGCAAAGCCTGCACAAGATCCCCATGACGCTCCAGCCAAAAATTTGTCGCCACAATCTCTTTAGGACGGTGTGTGGTTCGCAACACTTCCTGAAGCAAATGGGTTCCCTCAAGCAGCAGCAAAGACTGTTCTTGACGTCCTTCCCTACTGGCGAGGAATTTCAATCTCCGCACCAGAGGATTGCGGCGACTTGAAATCAATAGCGAGGTATTAACTCCGATCTACAGAGCCTCAGAATGTTGCTTGCTGACGCACTTTCAAACCTTCATTCAGGACAATCTGTTCGCCATCAATATCAAGCCCATTCACTGCTGCGATTTCACCCTTCAAGCCTTCAGCAGCAAGACTTTCAATCATCTTTTTGATGACTTGATCTTCCACAGTTGAACTGTCCAAATCATCAGGCGTTAGACGTTCAAGAAAGCGACCCACTTTTGAAGCAACCAACTCAGAAGCATTGGTAATCTTGAGCACAATCATGGATCCAGCTTGAGGACAATTACTCAATAAAGGATAATGCGGATGGGGAGACTTGAACTCCCACGAGATTGCTCCCACTAGTACCTGAAACTAGCGCGTCTACCAATTCCGCCACATCCGCTGGCGTGCGTCGCGCAAGCGACACAATGACGATAAGACATCGGCTGACTGCCATCTTTATCTCAACCTGGCAGCTTTGAACCAGTTTGAGGTCTGGACGTCTAGACTGTCTCAGGTGTAATTGTCAATATGTCTTCGTTCAAGAATAATTAACGGGACATGCCCGCAGCGGTATCGATATCTCAAGAGATTCTCAAGCCACATCTGGAGATTCAAGGCGGACATACTCTTTCCAGAGAACTGAAAGTCAGCGGAGCTAAGAATTCTGCCCTGGTGCTGATGACCTCAGCACTGCTCAGCGAAGGCCCCCTTGAGCTGCGCAATGTTCCCCAGCTCACAGATATCCAGGGGATGGCAGACATCCTCGCCTCCTTGGGGGTACGTGTAAAACGTAGTCAGGAGACCGTTTGGCTACAGGCTGATGACCTTCATCACGCCGAACCTCCCTACGATCTAGTCAATGGCCTTAGAGCTAGCTTTTTCTGCATCGGCCCACTGCTAGGACGACTCGGTCACGCCAAAGTTCCCCTGCCGGGTGGTTGCCGCATCGGAGCTCGGCCTGTTGTTGAGCACATCAGAGGGCTTAAAGCTCTTGGTGCCATGGTGAAAGTTGAGCATGGCGTTGTCACAGCTTCAGTACCAGGAACGTCACGGCGACTTAAAGGTGCTGCGATCGTGCTCGACTGCCCAAGTGTCGGTGCAACCGAGACCATTCTCATGGCAGCTGTGTTGGCGGAAGGCACTAGCACCATCGAAAACGCTGCCCAGGAACCTGAGGTTCAAGACCTGGCCAAAATGCTCAATGCCATGGGTGCTCGTGTAAGCGGTGCTGGTGGTCCAATCATCACCATCGAAGGCGTTGAACGTTTACACGGCTGCAACTATTCGGTGATCCCTGATCGCATTGAAGCAGGGACCTTCCTGATAGCAGCGGCAATCACCCGCTCGATTGTTCGAGTGTCTCCAGTCATCCCTGAGCATCTCAATGCCGTGCTCCAGAAACTGAGAGATTGCGGCTGCACCCTTGAGATTGACAAGCAAGGAATCACGCTTATCCCGGGAGATCTTCATGGCGTTGACATCATCACCCAACCTTTCCCAGGCTTCCCAACGGACTTGCAGGCCCCCTTTATGGCCCTGTTAACCACAGCCAAAGGCACAAGCGTGGTGACAGAAAAGATCTACGAAAACCGTATGCAGCATGTCGCTGAGCTGCAACGAATGGGAGCTTCGATTCGTCTTCAAGGAAACACGGCTGTGGTCGAAGGCATCCCCCAGCTCAGTGCTGCACCAGTCAGTGGTAACGACTTAAGAGCCGCAGCGGCGCTCGTGTTAGCAGGTCTTGCCGCACGCGGCATCAGTCAAGTTGATGGCCTCAACCACCTCGATCGCGGTTATGACGGGATTGAAACCAAATTGAATGCATCTGGAGCCCATATCCTTCGGCATTAGCCCTCAGGATGACCCTGGCATAACATCACCTCCACGGGAGCGTGGCGGAATTGGTAGACGCACTGGATTCAAAATCCAGCGCCTTCGGGCATGTGGGTTCAAGTCCCACCGCTCCCACTGCTGTGATGGGCACATACAAACGCTTTCCCGTCACTCTTTTACGCGGGAAAGGATGCTGGGTATGGGATGACCATGGTCATCAATACCTTGACGCTGTTGCCGGTATCGCGACCTGCTCCCTCGGACACAGTGACCGGGTCCTACGCCGCTCTCTTGGCCAGCAGCTGAAACAACTTCAGCATGTTTCCAATCTGTATCGGATTCCTGAACAAGAGGCTCTTGCCCATTGGTTAGTAGAAAACAGCTGTGCAGACAGCGTGTTCTTCTGCAATTCAGGCGCAGAAGCCAACGAAGCCGCCATCAAGCTGGCTCGCAAACACGGTCATCGCCGTCGCGGCATTGATCGGCCAATCATTCTCACCGCCAATTCTAGTTTCCACGGCCGCACACTTGCCGCCATAAGTGCCACAGGTCAGCCCAACTACCACAAAGGTTTCGAACCCATGGTTGAGGGCTTTGAATTTTTCCCGTTCAATGACCTCCAAGCCTTCGAGCAGCAGCTAAATCGCCTCGAAGCTCAGGGGCCCTCTGTTGCCGCCGTATTAATCGAACCACTGCAAGGCGAGGGTGGCGTCAATCCAGGCGAAGCAAGCTTCTTCCGGCACCTAAGAGAGATCTGTAGCCAACATCAGATCCTGCTGATCTTTGATGAAGTTCAGGTCGGGATGGGCCGTTGTGGCCACTGGTGGGGGTATCAGCAGCTTGGGGTCGAACCAGATGCCTTTACCTTGGCCAAAGGACTCGGGGGAGGCCATGCCATCGGAGCGTTGCTTGTTAAACAGCACGCTGATCTTTTCGAACCAGGTGACCACGCCAGTACTTTTGGCGGCAATCCCTTTGCCTGCAAGGCAGCTCTAACAGTTGCCAAGGAGATCGAACGACGGGGTTTGATCTCAAAGGTCCAGCAACGAGGCGCACAGCTTCGCGAAGGCCTCACTGACCTAGTGCAACGTTTCCCGAGGCAACTCAAAGGGGTACGAGGCTGGGGGCTACTGCAGGGATTGGTGATCCAAGACGAAAGCACATTCACAGCCCCTAATGTCGCCCAAGCCGCCCTTGAAGAAAAGCTACTGGTGATAGCAGCAGGCCCAAAGGTTGTGCGGATGGTGCCGCCGCTGATAATCAAACCAAGCGAAATCCGCCAACTGCTCCAACGTCTGGAGGCCACCCTGGCGCACTTCCGCTAAGTGGACAAACCCACAAGTCCAAGCAGGGAAGATTTAAGCGATCTGATTCCTCGTTTTGATCAGCGGGGGATGGATCTTGGTCTTGAGCGCATGCAACAAGCACTGCAGGCCATGGGAAACCCCTGTGCCTCTATTCCAGCCATTCAGGTCGTAGGGACCAATGGCAAAGGATCCATCGCCAGCTTCATTGCCAGCAGCCTTAAGGCCGCTGGCATTCGCGTGGGTCTGACCACCTCACCTCACCTCGTGAGCTGGTGTGAACGGATCAGCAGCGATGGTGAGCTGATCTCAATCGTTGAGCTACGCCAACGACTCACCGCCCTTCAACCCCTTGCCCAAACTCACCGACTCACCCCCTTCGAGCTGTTGATGGCCACGGCTTTTGATCACTTCAGATCCCGCGAGGTAGAGCTGCTTGTGCTTGAGGTGGGCCTCGGAGGACGCCTCGATGCCACCACAGCTCATCCATACAGACCAATCATTGCCATGGCCAACATCGGCCTCGACCACTGCGAAAACCTTGGTTACAGCCTGGAAGAGATAACAGCAGAAAAAAGCGCCGTCATCAGTCCTGGGGCTGCTGTCATCAGTGCTCGCCAACAAGCTGAAGTGGCGAGCATTCTTGAAGACAAGGCAAAACATCAACAGGCCCGCTTGCAATGGGTTTCACCCCTCCCAGAAAACTGGGACTTGGGACTACCAGGAGTCTTGCAACGACAGAACGCGGCGGTAGCCAAGGGTGCTCTTGAAGCCCTGTCCCCACTTGGCTGGCGACTCAATCAAGACGTCATTCGCACAGGGCTGGCCCACGCCTACTGGCCTGCACGGCTGCAGACCGTTCACTGGCAAAGCCAACCAGTGCTCATTGATGGTGCCCATAACCCACCAGCAGCCGAACGGTTGGCCCACGAGCGGCAGCAGTGGAGCAATCAAGAGTTTGGGGTTTGCTGGGTGCTTGGTCTACAGGCCCACAAACAAGCACCAGCCATGCTTCGCCATTTACTCAAGCCAAGCGATCTGGCTTGGATCGTGCCGGTGCCGGAACACACCAGCTGGACGCAGCACCAACTCGCAGCACACTGCCCGGACCTATCAAGCCAACTCCAATCTGCTGACAATGTTGAACAGGTCTTCTCCATCCTGCTCAAACAGAATCGATGGCCAAATCCACCTCCAGTTGTAGCTGGTTCCCTCTATTTACTAGGTGATCTTCTCGCAAAGCAAACCATCAAGGCAGAGTGAAAGGAAGCTGCCGTAAAGCCGATGCCGAGTTTGTTGTCACAACGTCAAAGCCTGATGACGTTTCTGGGCTGGATGCTTTGCCTGCTGATCGCGATCCCTGCGCAGGCTCTCGACACCAGTTCAGGGGTTGGGCTACAGGATCGGGCTCTATTCCAAGAACGACTGGACTACACCCTCACCAACCAAAACGGGAAAGACTTCCACGCACAAGACCTCTCCAACTCATCCTTCGCTGGTGCCGTTGCGCGAGCTGCCGACTTCAGCAACAGCAATCTGCGTGGCGCGATCCTCACCCAAGGAACCTTTACCCAATCAAACTTCAGCGGCGCTGACCTCTCTGATGCACTAATGGACCGTGTCGACTTCGTCGATACGGATCTGCGCAATAGTGTCCTCAAAGGGGTGATTGCCTCAGGCAGCAGCTTCGCAGGAGCACAGATTGATGGTGCCGACTTCAGCAATGCGCTACTCGATCTTGATGACCAGCGCCGCCTTTGCCTTGATGCCGACGGCATCAACGAGATCACAGGCATCGCAACCTTCGAGAGCTTGAATTGCTGAACGAATGGCTGTTACAAGCAGCCCCTCAGCTTGCCTGGATTGAGCACGCCCTTGGGGTCATAACGACGCTTGGCCGCCACCTGATCGGCATCAACAACCCCAAGACCCCCATCCTCAACAGTGATCACATGCGGGTTGAACACAACAGCCCCAAGCTGCCGGCAATCATTCATCAGCTGCTCCAACAACTGCCGGCCGCGCCAGCGGACGATGGGTAACGCCGCCAGGCGTTGAACACCCTGCTGGCGCACCGCCTCCAGATGCCAAAGAAGATCATCTCCCCATTGCTGCTTGAGAACCTGCATCGCAGCCAACTCAGGCTGTGGCAAAAGCATCTGCAAGTAGGTCCAGTCGGGATCGACAGCACGCATGTGCATCGTGGTGTGGTTCCAGGTGAGCTCACGCAACCCTGTGCCACCCCGATCAGCTTCTGGCCCCCATACCTTGCAATGCGCTCCTGCCGCTGCTGCAAGACGCTTCAGGGTGCTAACACCATCGGGAGCGACGAGTAGCAGCAGGCGATGCTGACCATTAGAAGCACCACACCAGTGAGGCAGATGATCGACGATTGGGCGCTCATGCAAGCTACAGACATGCAGATCAACCGCTGCACGAGCACAGCGGAGAGCAAGGGCCACGGCCTCTGACCAATCCTCACAATCAATCATCACTTCCTGCCAGGGCACAGCCGGAGCGGTTGCCAAGCTCAAGGCCGTGATGATGCCATTGCTGCCGTAAGCATGATTGAGGGCCTCCGATCCAGTCGCATCCAACTGCAACTGTTGGGGCGAATCCTCAGCGGTCACGACCTCCAAAGCCAACAGATGGCCTGGATCCCGCAAGAAACCCCAGCGCACAGAACCAATCCCGCCCGAGCCGCCAGCCACGAATCCACCCACCGAAGCACTTCGCCAGCTAGATGGCAGCAAACGCAGCTGCCGACCATGGCGAGAAAGATGTTGATCTAGATCCCGCAGCAAACAGCCCGACTCCACCGTCACTACTCCCGTGTCGGGATCGAGATGCCGAACCTTAGAAAGTGCACCCATCAGCATGACCACCCCCGCCTGGAGAGGAACGCACTGGCCGTAGTTCCCTGTTCCTGAACCTCGCAGGGTTAAAGGGATGCCATGCCTCGTGCAAGCACCAGCCACAACAGCCACCGCCGCCACGGTATGGGGGCGGACAACAACATCGGCGCAACAGCCCTCCAGCTGCTCACGCAATACAGGAGAGAAGTCATAGGCATCCCTTGAAAAGCGCTTCAACTCAACCGGCGCATCAATGAGCTCCAAATCAGCAACGGCTGTCAGCTCGGCATAACAATCGGCAAGGAGTCTGGTGCTGGTCATCGGCCAAACCGCTAAGACAAATTGATAGCGGTAATCCATCGACAGAGCAAACGTTAATCAACCAAGCAAGCCTCCTAAGGGGCTAAATCTCTAGATCTAGCAGCTCATTCAACTTTAAAAGTATAAGCAAACTAGCCCCTGCCTAGATCTCCAAAACCACTATTAGTGGCTAGATCTAAATAATATCTCTACCCGTAGAATTATAGTCACATGCGCAAGTTCCACAATCAATACAAGTTTCTCTAACAAAGCCCATCAGCCTTAATAGGCTCACAACTTTTAGGGCAAAACCTTCTCTTTCAAAAAGGCTTAATGCTTTAAATTCCGTCATCACCACGAAGCCATGCTCCCTTCAGTGTTACAAATAAATATCTCTTAATTAACTCTTCAATCGCTCAAGCCAAGGATCAAGAAAACACTAATGTTGAATAGCAATCCAAAAGACTTCAACATTCAAAAAATAAAATACCTGCCCTTTCTTGATTGAGGAAAGACGCTTATTGGTCTAGGTCTTGCAGCCAGTTTCCATCAACAATCACCTGACGGCGGGGTGGAGCAGCTAGGGCCTCAGCCCAGCTGCCAGCCTCCAAAAGCAGCAGGTTGGCTGGCCTGCCTGGCTGTAATGTTCCGTCCCACGACAGGTCCATCACCCTGGCCGCAGCTGTGGTGAAAGGAGCAAGCCCCAAGCGATGCCAAGGTGCCAGATGAGCCAACGGCAACGAAAAAGCCATCAATGCCAAAGGGTCAAAGTTGCCAGCCGGGAACCAGGGATCTTGAACGTTGTCACCTCCCACAGCCACCGTTACACCTGCCAGCTGGAGTTGATGGATTGGTGCCAGAGGTCGCTCCACAGGAGTGCGACGAGGTTGCTTCGACAACAACCAGCCATTGGTCAGCGGCAGAGACACCACATTGAGTCGATGATGCGCCATCCGATCAGCCAAACGACGCACTGCTCCCGGTGGCAGCAACCCCATGCTGCTGGCATGACTACAAGTGATCGGCACTGTGATTGACATGCGATCAAGTACCAGCAGCAGTTGCTTTAAGCCAGCCGCAGGATCGCTTTGCGACTCATCAATGTGAAGGTCAATGCCACAGCCCAAGCGATCGGCAAGTTGCAGCATCTGCCGCAATGAATCTCGCGTCTTCCCTGGATCAAAAGGGGGCACAACCACACCACCCAGCAGACCTCCTACCGCTGCGACCCGACCCGCTAGCTGATCGCCTTCGCGGGTGCTCCAGTACTCAATCGGCACCAGAGCGACCCATTGCAACTCCATCCACTCTTGCCACTGACGCTGTAGATCCAGCAAAGCCTCCCAGCTGCTATCGGTCGCTGGACCAAGGCTGTCGACATGACTGCGCATGGCTCTCAAGCCATAGTTCAACGCAAGCTTGAGAGATCTCTCAGCACGCTGCCTCACCCCAATCAAAGTGCGGTTTTGACGCTCCTTAAAGTTCGCAACCATGGCACCGCCATAGGTGCCCTGCAGGTTGGGAAACTCAAGCCAGGTGAATGCCTTGTCGAGGTGAGCATGGGGCTCTGCCAACCTCGGCAAAAGCAGCCGCTTCGGCGTTAAAGCATCAGCATCAATCAGCTCAAAAGAGCAAAGGCGCCCGTCCTGCCAACAAATGCGCAGAGGACATAGACCCTCAGCGGTGACACGTGTTGATAAGACATCCACATCCCTTGTCAACAAACCACGCGGCACCCAAGCCTCGAGGCATCCCTTGCGCTCCTGGCTCACTCCACATTGCCCGGATCCGTCCGAGTCTGAATGGTCAGGAAACGCCCAGCGCCCGCAATGGTTGTCACGGTATAGGAGGGCAGACGCAGCTTCGGGAGCAAATTCCGACCATCCAACTTGGTCGTGTAAAGACTGCCCAAACCAAAATTGAGTCTTGTGGTGAACTCTCCTGCAACGGATGCCAGCACCGGCTGTTGCGCTGCGATCAGCTCTGGACAATTTCTAATCCAAAGCCTCAACACCATCGGCAGCCCCTTCTGCTCACATAACTCCTCAGTCGCAAGTTCCACCAACTGATCACCTGCATAATCGCTGTAATCCTCTATAGAAGGGTTGGTCCAAACCAACACCGCACCACAACCTGCAAGGACTAAAACACCAGCCAGCCATGGTCCGGATGGCCAGCAACGTTGATCAAATGGGTTCTGCAGGATGGCTTCAAGGCGAATTGGTAAATTCTTACCGACGCGGCGGGCGTCGCCAAGTGGTTAAGGCAGCGGCTTGTGGCGCCGCTATTCGGGGGTTCGAATCCCCTCGCTCGCCCTCAACTTTTCCATGGCTTCAAAGGAGTCAAAGCCTCCACAACGAGCAAGCCCCAACCGCAACGCCTAGAAGCTCTTCGAAGCCTGCTAAGCGGTGTGATCGCCGCCTTCACTGCTAGAAGAAGGCCAGCTGATCATCAAGGCCAGCCAAATTAAGTTGAATACGAGTGGCAAAAAGCATCTACCAGCAATGCTGAAGACACTCCAACGGCTGAGCAACTCAACTAAATAAATAGCGCTCACGACCTCATCTCCAAATCAACACAATCCATCAGGGCTCGACACACTGAAGGAGTTGATGAGATTGTTTCGATCGTTCGCTTCGCCTCTTGCCTTGGTCGCCACCTCCGCCCTCGCTAGTAATCCGGCAACAACCGCACAGCATCAAGGCAGTTTCTGGATTCAAACCTTCGGTTGCCAGATGAACAAGGCCGATTCAGAGCGCATGGCCGGAATTCTTGAGGCGATGGGATACCACGAGGCGCCAGCAGAACTAGAAGCAGATCTCGTGCTCTACAACACCTGCACAATTCGCGATAACGCCGAGCAGAAGGTTTACAGCTACTTAGGACGCCAGGCCCGCCGCAAACGAACACACCCCCATCTGAAGCTGGTCGTTGCCGGCTGCGTAGCACAACAGGAAGGAGAAGCGCTACTGCGACGAATCCCTGAACTGGACCTTGTGATGGGGCCCCAACACGCCAACCGCCTTGAAGCCCTACTCACCCAGGTGGACAATGGTCAGCAGGTTGTCGCCACAGATGACAACCACATTCTCGAGGACCTCACCACAGCTCGACGGGACAGCACAATCTGCGCCTGGGTCAATGTGATTTACGGCTGTAACGAGCGTTGTACCTATTGCGTGGTGCCCTCCGTTCGGGGGAAGGAGCAATCAAGATCGCCAGAGGCGATCCGACTGGAGATCGAGGGCCTAGCCGCCCGTGGATTTCGGGAGATCACATTGCTTGGCCAGAACATTGATGCTTATGGACGCGATCTGCCCGGGATCACCCCTGAAGGCCGCCGCCAAAACACACTCACCGATCTTCTCCATCACATTCATGACGTGGAAGGAATCGAGCGCATACGCTTTGCGACAAGCCATCCGCGCTACTTCACGGAACGATTGATCGAAGCTTGCTTTGATCTACCCAAAGTATGCGAACACTTCCACATCCCTTTCCAAAGCGGTGATAACGATGTCCTTAAGGCCATGGCTAGGGGTTACACAGTGGAGCGTTATCGACGCATCGTGAACCGAATCCGGGAGCTTATGCCCGATGCCGCTATCAGTACTGATGTGATCGTGGCCTTCCCAGGCGAAACCGACGCCCAGTTCCAAAACACCTTGAACCTCGTCGAGGAAGTGGGTTTCGACCAGGTAAACACCGCGGCTTACTCCCCCCGTCCAAATACGCCTGCAGCCACCTGGAGCAACCAACTCCCCGAAGCGGTGAAAGTTGAGCGACTCAAGCAACTCAATGCGCTGGTTGAACGCGTAGCCCTGCAGCGCAATAGCCGCTACTCCGGCAAGGTAGAGCAGGTGCTAGCCGAAGGGATCAATCCCAAAAAACCACAACAGCTGATGGGACGCACCCGCACCAACCGGCTCACATTCTTTGCGGCCGAAGGACCCCAAGGTTGCCGCTATAGCCCAGGCGATCTCGTCGACATTCAGATCAATAGTGTGCGTGCTTTCTCCCTGAGCGGAACCCCTTGTGAGCAAACTAGAAGTCGGCACTGATACCTTTGGTCGCTAACAACCAAGGCCTTGCAGGATCTCCATGCCTTCCTCCCGCACCTGTGTAGGCGTGGTGTTCGGCGGCGCGTCCGAGGAACATGCCGTTTCAATCCGATCAGCCATCACAGTGGTCGGTGCCCTTCGCAGCGAAGTGAACAACAATCGCTTCGAGGTCATTGCGATTTACATCGACCAACGAGGCCGCTGGTGGCCAGCATGCGTGGCTGAAGCAGTGCTGAAGCAAGGTCATCCCGCCAAACCGGAACAACTGTCGACGCCCCTTGCCCCGCAGGGCTTTACCAAACTGCCTGAGGGGAGCGAAAGCGTACATGTCTGGTATCCAGTTCTGCATGGTCCCAATGGCGAAGACGGCACCGTGCAAGGCCTGTTCACCCTGATGGGAAAACCTTTTGTGGGTTCAGGCGTACTCGGCTCTGCCCTCAGCATGGACAAGTTGGCCATGAAAGCCGCCTTCGCTGCAGCAGGGTTACCCCAGGTGCCTTACGTCGCCGTTGATGCCGCAGATCTCATCGAAACTGAATCGCGTCAAGGCGTCGCCAAACACTTGGAGGCCAAACTCAAATACCCATGTTTTGTCAAACCCGCCAACCTGGGTTCTTCAGTCGGTATCAGCAAAGCTCAAAACCGCAACGAGCTGCTTATCGGTCTCGACAAAGCTGCCAGCCTTGATCGGCGCATTGTGGTGGAGCAGGGAGTGAGCGCTAGAGAGCTTGAATGCGCTGTGCTAGGCAAACGTGAGCTGCAAACCTCTGTCGTAGGGGAGATTTGCTTTGATGCGGACTGGTACGACTACGACACCAAATACAGCGAAAATTGCAGCCATACGCTCATTCCAGCGCCTCTACCAGAGGGAGTTGAAGCACAAATCCGCTCACTGGCGTTACAAGCCTGTCGCTGCGTAGCCGCCCATGGCATGGCCAGGGTCGACTTTTTTTACAACGCTGCACGCAATGAAATTTGGCTCAATGAGATCAACACCCTGCCAGGCTTCACATCTCAGAGCATGTATCCAATGCTCTGGGAGGCTTCTGGTGTAACGCTCGAAGAGCTCGTGAGCCAACTTGTGATCACAGCGGGAGAATAAACAAGTTCCAACTTGATGGCATTCCGGAATTCCATCTTTGACCTGCCAATGATTCACGGTCTGCTCTGGTTCCCCCTGCTCCTGGTATTTGTGCTTCTCACTGCTCTCGGGTGGCTAGAGAGGCGGCGGCAAAACCTCTTCCGCGTCTGGGCTGAGGACTCTGAGCTATCCAAACTTGACGGCTCAGGAGCTGCTCGACTGAAACAAGGCATGCTCAGCTGGAGCAGCTTTGAAGCAGGCCGTTTTCAAGAGCAGGGCAACTTTGAAGTCACCAAATTGGAGATGCTGGAACTGATGGCCCTTACCTCAGGGGAAGCCCCTCTCACCCAAGAATCTCAGGGCCGTTGTCGACTTCGGCTAATCGGCAATGGCCAAGAAATGGATGTGCCCTTTGCCGATGCAGAACAGGCTCGCCGTTGGCTGGATCAGCTGATGGCCCGGGCACGCTGTGACCTGTGAGATCATCCACCCCTGATCGACGGCCTGCAAACGGCCCAGGGGTAGAGAGGCGGCGCCGGTTGCGCCAACAACGCCGCCGAGAGCAACTGATCTACCTCTGGCGAATGTTGACATTCATCTCTATTGCAGCAGGCCTGGGATGGGTACTACTCAGCCAAGGATGGAGCCTCAACAACGCGAAGCAAATCCATGTACAAGGCAGCCGCAACATCCAAACAAACACCGTGATCAAGGCCGGTGAGCTCCACTTCCCCCAGCCACTTCTTGGTTTCAATCCCAAAGAACTAGAGCAGACCCTGCTGCGCAAACTGCCGCTCAACTCGGTCGTTGTGCAAAGGCGCCTACTCCCTCCAGGAATAGATGTGGCTGTTCAAGAACGAAAACCCGTTGCTTATGCACTAAGAAAACGCGCCTATGGCCAAGAGCAGGGCATGGTCGACAGCACTGCGATGTGGATACCACTCAACGTGGCAAAACAAGGCGAGCGTCCCTCTACAAACTTGACTGTGGAAGGCTGGACGGCCAGCAAACGGCAAGCCATTTCCCAGGTACTGGAGCAACGAAATCAGCTTGGCAGCCCCCTAGAACGAATCCTCGTGGCTCCTAATGGAGAGCTCAGCCTGCAAACCAAGACCCTTGGCCTGATCCAGCTAGGCAGCAATAGCACCATGCTGAAGGAGCAACTAGAAACTGTGGCCCAATTGAGCAAAACCCTCCCGTCAAGTTTTCGCCATAAACCAGGCACAACCATCGACATGAGCGATCCCTCCAAACCGGAACTGCAAATGCCCCAACCTTCTAAGTGAGGTCAATCGTCCTGCAAGGCATGCCAAGCAAAAGAAATGCCAGATGAGCTGAAATCGCCAAATGTCCGTTGCAGAGATGGCGCAAAAAATCAACTGTGTTGAAACTTTCAGCGAAAAGCTCCAACACGGACATAATGCATCAACACCTCAATGATTCGACATCGACAATGGAGATGGCGATCAAAAACATGTCCATGTCCACCTCCATGGAGACCGCAGGGATCCTTCCCAGCCAATCAGCTCGCATTGAAGTAATTGGCGTCGGCGGAGGCGGCAGCAATGCCGTCAACCGCATGATTCTCAGTGACCTCGATGGTGTGAACTATCGGGTCATGAATACGGACGCTCAGGCCCTGCTTCAGTCTGCAGCCAGTAACCGCGTGCAGCTGGGTCAGACCCTTACGAGAGGGTTAGGCGCTGGAGGTAATCCCAGCATCGGTCAGAAGGCGGCGGAGGAATCTCGAGCAGAACTGCAACAAGCTCTGCAAGGAGTCGATCTCGTCTTCATCGCCGTTGGCATGGGTGGCGGGACCGGCACTGGGGCCGCTCCAGTGGTTGCCGAAGTTGCCAAGGAAAGCGGCGCGCTCACTGTGGGCATCGTCACCAAACCCTTTAGCTTTGAGGGACGTCGTCGCATGCGACAGGCCGCTGAAGGCATTAGCCGCCTGGCCGATCATGTGGACACCTTGATTGTGATCCCCAACGACCGCATTAAAGACGTCATCTCCGAAGCTCCGCTTCAAGAAGCCTTCCGAAGTGCAGATGACATCCTGCGTATGGGTGTTAAAGGCATCAGTGACATCATCACCTGCCCTGGCCTTGTCAATGTGGACTTCGCCGACGTGCGTTCGGTGATGACCGAAGCCGGCACGGCCCTGCTGGGGATTGGTGAAGGTTCAGGACGTTCCAGGGCGATAGAAGCAGCCCAGGCTGCCATCAGTAGTCCGCTACTGGAAGCGGCCCGCATCGACGGAGCCAAAGGTTGCGTCATCAACATCAGCGGCGGTCGCGACATGACCCTTGAGGACATGACCTCCGCATCGGAAGTGATCTACGACGTGGTCGATCCAGAAGCCAACATCATTGTTGGGGCTGTGGTGGACGAAAAACTCGAAGGTGAAGTTCACGTCACCGTTATCGCCACAGGCTTTGAAGGCAACCAGCCTTACCGGAGCGAACGCTCAATCAACAAGATTGCCTCTCAATCGATCTATAGCCAGCCTGAAGCCAACGAATCAGGCGCACGAATTCCCGAATTCCTGCGTAAGCGTCAACCTCGAAACGATAACGAGATCTAACCTTCGTCTATGAGGGTGACCCGGAGTCCACGCCTGTCACGAGCATCCCGTGTGGCTGCTCCCTTCCGGTCCTGACCAGATTTAGGCGTCGCGGCCGCATGGGTCCGAGTCAACACGATGCTAGCAATGGACCCTCGAGGGCCTGGAGAAGCAGATGCGCCCCAGCGAATTAACTCAACTCAAGCAGGATGGGCGAGCAATCAGCATCCTCACAGCCTGGGATGGCATAAGCGCGGCCTTGGTTGAGGCCGCTGGAGCCGATGTGGTTCTCGTAGGAGACTCGCTAGCGATGGTGGCACTGTGCCATGCAACCACCCTGCCTGTGACAGTGGAGCAGATGCTCCACCACACCCAAGCTGTGGGTAGAGGTTTCACTCGCCCTCTGCAACAACAGCCCCTCGTCGTCTGCGACCTCCCATTCCTGAGCTACCAATGCGGAGAAGACAAGGCTGTAGCGGCCGCTGGAAGCCTGCTCAAGCACTCCTGTGCAGCCGCAGTGAAGCTAGAAGGAGCAGAGCCAGAGGTCCTCGCAGTCATTGAGCGTCTGGTGCGGATGGGGATCCCAGTCATGGGGCATTTGGGCCTTACTCCACAAGCAGTACATCAGCTCGGCTACCGCCGTCAGGCGGAGGACCCTCGCAGCCAAGCGCAAATGCTGCAACAAGCAAAACAACTTGAGCAAGCGGGCTGTTTCGCCCTGGTGGTCGAACATGTGCCGAGTTCCATCGCTCGATGCCTGAGTCAACAACTCACCATCCCCGTAATCGGTATCGGCGCTGGCGAAGATTGCGATGGACAGGTAAGGGTCACCGCTGACCTGCTGGGACTGACTCCCAGCCAACCCCCCTTCAGTCCGCCATTGATCCAAGGTCGCCAGCTTTGCGTAGAAGCCCTTCAAGGTTGGGTGAAGCAACTGCATCAGCAGGCAGAGACTGCCACCACAACAACATCTCCACCAGAACCTGATTGCTGAGGGCCATCCCCTCGGGGTCACTGAGCTGCCAACGTCGTCCATGCAGCTCTAACCAGCCCCGATCCAACGCCGCCTGCCAGCGCAGCTGCAACGAAGGCAATAGAGCGTTGCACTGCTCATGAGTCCAGCCCCAAGCCCTACTGAGGGCCTCAAGATCAACTCCCTCACGGCAACGCAAACCCACCAACAACTGTTCATCCAGAGGTAATGGTCTTGCCTGAGCCGCAACTAGAGAGGAATCCAGCCCTTCTGCCTCCTGAACCTCAATCCAGTTGTAGTAACCATCCCTTGTACGCGGACGAGCCAACCTCTCGCCCCAGGGCGCACTGGTCGCACCCTGACCAAACCCCCACCACCCTGCCCCACTCCAATACACGCGGTTGTGGCGTGAGGCGTGACCTGGTAAGGCGTAATTGGAGATTTCATAGCGGCCAAATCCTGCTTGACGAAGCAAGATACTGGTGGTCTGCATCTGCTCAGCTGCTAAATCATCATCGGGCAAATCCAACTCCCCCCGCCGCTGACGCCAAGCAAATACCGTGCCTGGTTCAACAGATAACTCGTAGATCGAAAGATGAGGTGAACCAGTATCAATGGCCTCAACAAGCTGTTGCTTCCATGCCACCAACTCCTGTCCTGGCAGGTTCTGGATGAGATCCAAACTCCAACTTCTCAGCTCTCCGAACTGATGAGCCTGATGCAACCATCCGCAAGCCTCCAGTAAATGGTGGCGACGATGACGGCGTCCAAGCGTCTCGAGCAAGGCATCATCGAAACTCTGCCCCCCCAAGCTCACCCTGTTGACACCAGCCGCTAGCACGGCCTCTAGGTAAGCCTGATCGAAACTAGCTGGATCCATTTCCAGTGTGATTTCTGCACCAAGCTGAACGCCAAATCGTTGCCGTAGCTGATCCAACAGGGCACCAATCTGTGCTGAGCTGAGCAGAGATGGTGTTCCGCCGCCGATGTAAACCGTGGCCAGCGTTGGTCCAGGCTTAACAAGCGCAATCTCCCGTTGCAATAGCTGCAGATAAGACTGAATCGAGGCGCTGCCAGAGCCCTTAGCCCCATTGGCATGATCGCCAAGAGGCACGACAGCGAAATCGCAATAAAAGCAACGCCGATGGCAGAAAGGAATGTGCAGATAGGCACTACGAGGTGGCAACACAGCAAGACCGTCTCTCATCAATCAATCCGCAAAGGTGCGGACATCTGCCCGGGCCAAGCTCCAGAGGATGGTGCATGCTGCCTTCATCTGGAGCGAGCAGACACGATCTGACCCCATGGTTGACCTGCTCATCCTGGTGCTGTTTCTGATCTCTGGCGCGGCCACTGGCTGGCTAGGAGTTGAGCTGTTGCCCGAACGGCTGCTGGAGCAAACGATCAACATCGATCGACTGAGGTTGGTCCTGAGTGGGTTGAGCGCCGGCTTTGGACTTTTGGCTGGATTCTTCTTCCAGCGACTGCGGCAAAGGCTGATGCAGCAGGTGCGCACCATGCCCACCGACCTCTTGGTCAGTCGAGCTGTAGGCCTCATTCTTGGCCTACTGGTTGCCAATTTGCTGCTGGCACCAATCCTGCTTTTGCCCCTCCCATTTGAGGTGGTGTTGGTGAAGCCTCTGGCCGCAGTACTGAGCAATGTCTTCTTTGGCGTCCTTGGATACAACCTGGCGGAGGTCCACGGCCGCACCCTGCTACGCCTGTTCAATCCCAACAGCACCGAGGCGTTACTGGTCGCCGATGGGGTTCTAACACCTGCCACTGCAAAGATTCTCGACACCAGCGTGATCATCGATGGCCGCATTCGTGGACTAATGGCATGCGGACTAGTGGAAGGTCAGGCAATCGTGGCCCAAACCGTGATTGATGAACTGCAACAGCTGGCCGATTCAAGCAATGCCGAAAAACGAGCCAAAGGTCGACGCGGTTTGAAGTTGCTCACTGAATTACGCGAAAGCTATGGCAGACGGCTGGTTTTAAACAGCACCCGATACGAGGGATCTGGCACTGACGAGCGACTTCTCAAACTCACCGCCGATACAGGCGGAATCTTGATCACTGCCGATTACAACCTCGCCCAAGTCGCCAAGGTCAAAGACCTCAAAGCAATCAACCTCAGCGAAATCGTGATCGCCCTGCGACCTGAAGTACAACCCGGCGACGAACTGAAGCTCAAGATCGTCAAACAGGGCAAGGAAGACAACCAGGGGGTGGGCTATCTAGAAGACGGGACGATGGTAGTGGTGGAGGGCGGCAGAGAGGCGATTGGACAGCGGCTACCCGTTGTGATCACTGGAGCGCTGCAAACCCCTACCGGCAGGATGGTCTTTGGTCGGTTCGAGAAAAATCAGCCAACCCGCAAATCAAGTAAGACCAGCGAGCGCCCACCGGCTAACCCTCGCTAGTCTCCAAACTCCGCCAAAGATGTGCTGCAGATGACGGTGTCCGCTCCCTACTACGGCGAATCAACCGTGATGCGTACACCGCCTCCGGATTTGCCATCGCTACTTCTCAAGGAACGCATTGTCTACCTAGGACTGCCCCTGTTCTCCGACGACGATGCCAAGCGGCAGCTAGGCATGGATGTGACCGAACTGATCATTGCCCAACTTCTCTATCTGGAGTTCGACAACCCAGAAAAGCCCATCTACTTCTATATCAACTCCACTGGTACCAGCTGGTATACGGGTGATGCCGTCGGCTTTGAAACCGAAGCTTTTGCGATCTGTGACACCCTGCGTTACGTCAAACCCCCTGTCCACACCATCTGCATCGGCCAAGCAATGGGCACGGCAGCGGTGATTCTCTCGGCAGGCACCAAAGGCCACAGGGCGGCCCTTCCCCACGCCTCAATCGTGCTGCATCAACCTCGCAGTGGTGCCCAAGGTCAAGCCACCGACATTCAGATCCGTGCCAAGGAAGTGCTGCATAACAAACAAGCCATGCTCAAAATTCTTGCCAGCAATACAGGCCGCAGCATTGAGCAGTTATCAAAGGATTCTGATCGGATGAGTTATCTCACCCCTGGAGACGCTGTCGAATACGGCATCATCGATCGGATTCTCAGCAGCCGTAAAGAGCTACCCAGTTCAGAGTCACTGAACTGAACGATCCCACTGCAACCCTGGACTCAACCCTTCCAGGCTCTATCTCAGATCATTCCTAATCCAGTTCTGATTTCCTCCTTTCTTTTTTCACCATGCCGATCGGTACCCCAAGCGTTCCCTACCGTCTTCCCGGCAGCCAGATGGAGCGCTGGGTCGACATCTATACCCGCCTTGGGGTGGAAAGGATCCTGTTCCTTGGCCAGGAAGTCAGTGATGGTGTTGCCAACAGCTTGGTAGCCCAGATGCTCTACCTCGATTCTGAAGACAGCACAAAACCGATCTATCTGTACATCAACTCCCCAGGTGGATCAGTCACTGCTGGCCTGGCGATCTACGACACGATGAAATACGTCAAAAGTGATGTCGTAACAATCTGCGTTGGCTTGGCAGCTTCGATGGGCGCCTTCCTTCTCACTGCAGGAACCAAAGGGAAAAGACTCGCCCTGCCCCACAGCCGAATCATGATCCACCAACCGCTGGGTGGAACCAACCAACGACAAGCCAGCGATATCGAAATCGAAGCGCGTGAAATCCTGCGCATCAAAGACATGCTCAACCACTCCATGGCAGAGCTGACAGGTCAGACCTTTGAAAAAATCGAAAAAGACACGGACCGCGACTACTTCTTAAGTGCAGCCGAGGCCAAAGACTATGGCCTCATCGATCGTGTGATTGCCCATCCGAACGAAGCCTGAAAGTCCTGCCAACCGAGAAGGACTATTGGACCTTCAGCCAAAACCATGGGGCCCTTGCGTAAGCTCTGACCTTGCCCTGAACGCAATCCAGCCAGGATGGCCCAGCTCTTCTACGACTCCGATGCCGATCTCGGCCTACTCAATGGCAAGACCGTCGCCATCATTGGCTATGGCTCCCAGGGCCATGCCCATGCCCTCAACCTCAAGGACAGCGGCGTAGATGTGGTAGTGGGCCTATATGAAGGCAGCCGCTCCGCCGAGAAAGCCCGCACCGATGGACTGGAAGTGCTCAGCGTCGCTGAAGCCGCCGCCAAAGCGGACTGGATCATGGTGCTACTACCGGATGAATTCCAAAAAGATGTTTATGCAAAAGAGATCGCCCCTCATCTGAGTTCAGGCAAAGTGTTGAGCTTCGCTCACGGCTTCAACATCCGCTTCGGGTTAATTCAGCCGCCAGCTGATGTCGACGTGGTGATGATTGCTCCTAAGGGGCCTGGCCATACCGTGCGCTGGGAATACCAAAACGGGCAAGGAGTACCAGCCCTATTCGCCATTGAGCAAGACGCTTCTGGAAGCGCCCGTTCCCTGGCGATGGCCTACGCCAAGGGGATCGGCGGCACCCGAGCGGGCATCCTCGAAACCAACTTCAAGGAAGAAACCGAAACCGACTTGTTCGGCGAACAAGCCGTGCTCTGTGGCGGGCTCTCAGAGCTCGTCAAAGCAGGCTTTGAAACCCTTGTAGAAGCTGGCTACCAGCCTGAGCTGGCCTACTTCGAGTGCCTTCACGAGGTGAAGTTAATCGTAGATCTAATGGTGAAGGGCGGCCTCACTGCCATGCGTGATTCAATCTCCAACACGGCCGAATACGGCGACTACGTGAGTGGGCCAAGACTGATCAACGCTGATACCAAAGCTGAGATGAAGCGCATCCTCGCTGACATCCAAGACGGCACCTTCGCTAAAAACTTTGTCGCCGAATGCGAATCAGGCAAACCTGAGATGAAGAAGATTCGCGATCGCGATGCCGCCCATCCAATTGAGCAGGTCGGCAAAGGTCTCCGCGCCATGTTCAGCTGGCTGAAAACAGCATGAAGCACAGATACTGCTTCCTGCTGCGTCACCGCTCCGCAGACTATTGCTTCAAGATAAGTATTTTGTGATGATTGTTCTGCTCTGCGATGCTTCAAAGGCCCCTATCGGCATAGCAAAACAATCGAGCTTCACCACCATGCTTGTAAAAACCATGATCATAAGAAACGTGACAGGTTCTTAACTAGTAGCACTTGCAAATTCTCCACCTAACCCTTAAAGAATTGGGCTTCTACAAGCTGCGGATCAAGACACAAATGACAGCAAGGTTCTCATAGGAAACTCAGCCAAAGCTCTTCTGTTAGGCCTAGCAAGGACGATCCAAGAACACAGCACCAACCTTTCATCGTGAACGACTTAAGAAACGGTTTGATGCCTGCCGAAAAGCGTTTAGTGAGCTGGAGTTGTTGTTTTGCATCCATGAGTCTGATGGGAGTCGCCAGCGCCTGGCTACTTGCTGAACTGACTCCATCACCATTAGTGAATAGCCTTCTGGTGGCTGCTCGCAATATTCCTGCATTTCTGCCTTTGAAGCGGCATATCAAAGGTTTTCCGCTGATGTTCAGTGCGGTCCTAATGCTCGAGCTAGTGGGCGTCGCCCTGAGCTGGCAATGGCTCAATCCACCTCTCCTAATCGGCATCACGCTGACAGGGGTATTCGTCCTCTCAATTGGCATCACTATCGCCTTACCGCCACTCGTTCAGAGGGTGCTGGAGGGGACCAATTTGCGCAAAGAGCAATTGCAATATGGCCAGGATTTAGGCGGCCTGAGCGGCACCATCCTTGCTGGTCTTTTTTATCCAGCCTTCATACAGTTTCCGCCCGCGCTGCTTCTGATACTTCCAGTCATTCCCTTAAGCCGATCAATACCTCATAAAACGGCTGAAACCGACATTTCTCAGACGCAGCCCACCATGAGCGCCCCTCCACTCAAACCCTGGAGTGTGCTCCATGGCTTTCTAAATGGCGCTTTGTTTGCCCTTTTACCCCTATGGGCACTCACAATCGATCAGAACAACTTTGTTGATTACTCAATGATCATGGGGGCTTTCATGATCGGGCGACTGCTTCGAGGTCTACTGCCCTGGCTCAGTGGAGCGATGCTTTACGGGCTATGTGGGCTGATTCTGCTGAGCGCATTTGTTCTCAACACACCTCTATGGCTTGATGTGCTGCTATTTATTCCCTTAGGTGGTCTATTTGTCTCAATTGATCTTGCCCTTATCGAACATCTTAAAGGCCAAGGTGATCTATCCCGGTGCATGGACATACACCATCGTTCCGACAAGGTTGCATCGGTGGCAGGTGGTCTTGTGATGGGAGCCAGCGCGCAGATCTTTGGGCTGATCACAGCCATGCCAGTGCTTGTAGTTCTTTTCCTATTAGCCGCTGCCATCACATGGCGCTGGCGTCCGCCTAGTGGCTTACAGACATGAGCGAAGAGCTGCTGCCTTGGTCTCTCTTGGCAGCTGCAGCAGGTCTCGACCTGCTGATCGGTGATCCACGCTGGTGTCCACATCCCGTTGAGTTGATGGGAGCTGTGATCAAACAGCTGCGCCATGTTGCTGAAGCGATCGCCGGGAATCGCCCCGTGCTGCTGCGTGTTGGCGGCGTTCTGATCACCGCTGTGCTGATCAGCGGCAGCGGTGCACTGGGTTGGGCAATCGAACGCCTCGCCCTGCAGGAGAGCATCGCCCCAGCCTGGCTCGGGATCCCCCTGCTGGTGATCGCCCTGGCCAGTGCCCTCGCCGCCGGCAGCCTCCGCCACAGCATCTTGAAGGTGTTGAAGGCGCTACCCACAGATGCGGGAGGAGACCTGTCTATCGCCCGTTTGCAGCTGAGCTGGATCGTGGGACGCGATGTATCCCAGTTGAATAAGCAGGAGATTCTGCGGGCTACCGCTGAAAGCGCAGCCGAAAACGCCGTGGATGGAGTGTTTGCACCGCTGTTCTGGATGCTGATCGGTGCTGGCCTCTGGCATGTCTCCAATGCATGGCCAGGCCCTCTAGCTCTGGCCTGGAGCTTCAAGGCCTCCAGCACCCTTGATTCGATGCTGGGCTATCGGCAGGGAAAACTGCAATGGCTGGGCACTGCCGGAGCACGACTCGATGATCTACTCACCTGGCTCCCCTGCCGCCTGGTGATGCTCACCCTTCCTCTAATCAGCAAGCCTTGGCGCCAGCTGCCGGCTCTGGTGATGGCAGCGGAACAGGACGGAGCCTTGGATCACTCCCCCAACGCCGGACGGTCCGAAGCGATCTATGCCCACTGTGCAGGGGTGCGAATGGGTGGACGCAACCGATACGGCAACCGATGGGTGGACAAACCCTTGCTGGCAATCGATCAACCGCCAGCAGACCAAAATGCTCTGCAGCGCATCCTGGCACTCACCAGTTGGCTTGAACTGGTCTGGATCATGATTGCGCTGGTTCTGCTCTAACCAAGCCAATGCGAATGATCACCATCACAGCCACGGCTCTGCTGCTGCTGTCGGTGCAGATCCCTGCTCAGGCAAAAACCACCAGAACCTTCAGCGGTTCCAATCCCGCCGAAGTGGAGAAGAACGCTCGTAAGACTGGTTACAGCTATCCGGAAAGCGAGATGAAGTGTTCAGCTCGTTGCAACCAGCGCTGGGCACGAGACTGACCCCTTCGCCTCAGTAGGCACCGCGATCCATAGGCAGCAACAGCACACCAAAGGTGCGCAGAATGATCGCCAAGTCCAACATGAATGAACGCCCCCGGGCATAAGCAAGGTCAAGGCGAACCCGCTTGGCATAGCTGAGATTATTGCGACCACTAACCTGCCACAGACCAGTCAGCCCAGGGCGTACAGATGCAACTTCATGCATAAACTCCCCATAGCGTTCAAGTTCTTTATCAACGATTGGTCTGGGACCAACCAAACTCATTTCACCCCGCAGCACATTCAAAAACTGAGGCAGTTCATCAAGACTGGAACGCCGCAAAAATCGACCAATAGGTGTGATCCGAGGATCCTTACGAAGCTTAAAATCACGCTCAAACTCAGCCCTCATCGAAGCAGATTTAACAAGCAAATTTGCAAGGATGTCGTCGGCATCTGCTCTCATCGTGCGGAACTTGATACAGCCAAAGTGTCGATAATCACGACCTACCCGTCGCTGCACATAAAAAACAGGCCCAGGTGAGCTGAGTTTGACCAGCAACGCCAAAAGGAGAAAGACAGGAGAGCCGAGGCTGATCACAGCAAGGGAAAACACCACATCTCCAGATCGTTTAATCGATCTCCCCAAGCGACTTTGCTGACCAATCAAGGCATTCGCAGGCAACGTTGAGGCTGGAGCTGAAAGCACCTCAAGATGACGACGAGAAGCCCCTCGGCCCAGGGCTCTACTACCCCCATGAAACACAAAGCGCCTGGAGGCCAATCTCATGATCTCTCCAAACGGCTCGCCTACTCAAGATCAGGATCGAAACTCTAAAAGCTCCACAGGGTCACTCGCAGCAACGGCACAGGCCTGCTGATGTTGTTGCCAGGCCTGACGCAGTGCAGTCTCAAAACGCGACGCAAAAGCTTCCGGACGGAATTGTTCTGCGCAAAGACGTACGACTTCAGGGGTCAATTGCTGCCAAAGCTGACGTTCCTCAAACCAGGCAACCGCCTGCGCGACTGATGTGACTGTCTGTTCAGGGAACAAGACCCCTGTTGGGTAAGGCCTTCCCGCCGCCGCACAACGCACGGTATCGAGTAAGCCACCCCTCCCCAAGCCAATCACTGGGGCACCCGCTGCCATGGCTTCCACTGGTGCAATTCCAAAGTCCTCCAAAGCGGCATAAACGAAGGCGCGGCAACTTGCCATCAAGGCCTCAACCTGCGCCTGGGTTTGACGACCTAGCAACTGCACTGTGGGACCTGCCAACTCTTCTAGGAATGTCCGCTCCGGTCCATCGCCAACCACCAACAATGGCAAGCGCAATCGATTGAAGGCCTCAATCACAAGATCCACTCGCTTGTAAGGGACAAGGCGACAAACACAGAGGTACACATCATTGCGAGGCTGATCCCAGCGGAAGCGATCCACCTTCACCGGTGGATGCACCACCTCTGCTTCACGCCCCCAAAAGCAAGCAATCCGCCGCGCTGTAAAGCGGGAATTGGCCAAAAGATGATTCACGCGCGCACCACTGAGCTGATCCCACTGCCTGAGAACATGCAATTGCCAACGGATCAAGGGCCCTAAACCGCTTTGTGCCAAGGCCGAGCGACGCAAATAGGCATGCATCTGATCCCATGCATAACGAACGGGAGTGTGCACGTAGCTCACATGGAGCTGCTCAGGAGAGGTGAGTACCCCCTTGGCCACAAGATGGCTGCTGCTGATGACCAAGGGGTAATCACCCACATCTAACTGCTCAATCGCAAGGGGCAATAAGGGCAGGTATTGCTGCACATGGCTCACCCCCCAGGGGAGATGTTGAATCGGACTGGTCTGAATGGCGCGACCTTCCAGCCAGCTTCCTGGCCTAAGGCTTTCTCCATCAACCAGAGCTGCCAAGTCTGGTTGACAGCCCAATCTGAGCAACAGAGCATCGATAGATTGCACGACCTGCTCAGCACCCCCCACGGCACGGGGCGTGAACCACTCATGCACCAAAGCAATCCGTTTGGGCAAGTCTTCTGGGGCCTTGCCAGCCATAGCGGATTGATCCTCAGTTCATCACGAAGTCTCTCAGCCGATTGCAGCAAGAGTGCTGCGTTCCGAAGCTGGGTTAAGCCCACTTAAAGCATGCCGATCAATTCCCTCCTTGAAGATGCCCTCAATCAACCTGCGATTGGTGAAACTGGGCGCTTTCGCTGGCATGCCACTCCCGTGGGCATAGCAGCTTTATGTAGACAACAAAATGCCCCACTCACCCCCCCCTTTGAAGATGCACTACAAGAAGCTCTTCAAGTCGGTTTGGACCTAAGTCGCGAAGAGAGAGAATTCCACCAAGTCAGCCAAGGCCTTGTGCTTCTGTTTCACTCCTGAACGCCAGGCCTAGTCAGCAACTCCCTCAAGGCTCGATAATGAAGGAACGATGCTCTGCCAAGCCACTGGCTCAATTGCATGCCTTGGCAGTTCTGGATCGATCGCGGCGGAACCTTCACAGATCTTGTCGGAATCAACCCCGCTGGAGAATGCATTGTCCGCAAGGTACTCTCGGAACAGCCAGACCAACCTGGTGATCCAGCCGTCCGAGCGATCCGGGAGGTGTTGGAGCTCAAAGCAGGACAACCAATTCCCATCGGCTTGATTGAAGAAGTGCGCCTCGGCACCACCGTGGCCACCAATGCTTTGCTTGAAAATGCAGGAGAAGCGGTTCTTCTCTTCTGCAATCGTGGTTTCAGAGATCTGCTCCGCATCGGCGATCAGCATCGGCCTGAATTATTTGCTCTACAGATCCGCCGCACGCCCTTCCTGGCACGAGCCGTGATCGAGGTGCCAGGCCGCCTCGATGCCAAGGGGCAAGAAATCGAACCGATCAGCTTCAATGCAGCCCTAGAAGATGAAGTGCGGCGGCATGCCAAAGCAGGCTTGAAAAGCTGCGCCATTGCTCTCCTACATGCCTACCGCAACCCCAAACACGAACTGCACTTGCAGGACTGGTTAAATCAGCTGGGATTTAACTCCGTGGTTTGCTCCCATCAGGTTTGCCCCCTGCCACGCCTGGTACCCAGAGGACAAACCACCCTGGTGGAAGCAACTGTTTCACCAGTACTTTTCAAGTATCTAAACCAAGTCCGCAAGGAGCTCGGGCCGTCAACACGTCTCCGCATGATGGGCTCAAGCGGTGCATTGCTGACACCTAAATGGTTACTCGCTAAAGACACAATTCTCTCCGGACCGGCAGGGGGGATGGTTGGTGCTGTCGCCGCAGCACGAGCATCAGGCCTCGCCCAACAACCTCTACTGGGCTTCGACATGGGCGGAACCTCCACCGATGTGTTCCATGTTCCTGCCGGGCAACAGGAGGAAGACTGGCAGCGCAGCCCTGAAACAGAGGTGGCGGGCCAGCGCTTAATGGCGCAGAGGTTACCAATCCACACCGTGGCAGCAGGGGGTGGATCAATCATCAGCAGTGAGGGCGAACGGCTACAGGTTGGGCCTCGCTCAGCGGGTGCTGACCCCGGACCAGCCTGTTACCGCCGTGGCGGTCCACTAACGATCACGGACGCCAATCTCTTGCTGGGTCGCCTACAGGTGAACGAATTTCCAGCGCTATTCGGCCCATCGGCGAACCAGCCCCCAGACTTATCAGTTGTGCAAAAGCGCTTTAGACAACTAGCGGAGACGATCGGCAGCACACCAGAAGACAGCGCAGAAGGTGCCTTAGCAATCGCGATCGAACGCATGGCTGATGCAATCCGACAGGTCTCGTTACTACGCGGTCATGACATTCGTGGAGGCGTGCTTGTGGCCTTCGGAGGAGCCAGTGGGCAACATGCCTGCCGGCTAGCAGCTCAGCTAGGACTGAAGAGAGTGCTGTTTCACCCCTTAGCGGGCGTGCTCTCAGCCCATGGAATGGGCCATGCCCGTCAACGTCAATTACGCGAAAGGTCTGTGCGTGAACCCCTTAACGAAGACTTATTGGACAAACTTCAGCAGCTCATCAAGCTGGAACAGACGCAAGCAGAACAACTCCTACAGGAATCAGGAGACCTTGCAAGTGCTGTTGATTCAGCTCCACCAAAGCGTTGGGCCCGCATCGAACTGCGCTATGCATCCAGCGAACAAGGCTTGATGCTCTCCCTGAAGCCAACAACTTGCATCACGGATATACAAAAAGCATTCGCGGTCGCCCACCAACAGCGCTTTAGCTATATCCCTCCTCACAACCAGCCTTTAGTGGTGGAAAGGCTCGAAGTCGCAGTAGTAGCCCCTGCATCCCCAAGCGATCAAGGCCGATCAAGACTAGGTGACGTCCAACTGCATACGCCTCCACCACGGGGCGAACATCAACATGCTGAGGTGCATTGGCCAGATCTTGGCTGGCAGCAGGTGCCCCTCCATCATCGCGATCGTCTGATCGCAGGGTCTGTACTAGAAGGGCCAGCGCTGGTCTTAGACACTACAGGTTGCATCGTGCTAGAGCCTGGTTGGCGAGCAAGCGTGGATCAACAAGGAGCTCTTGTACTCGATGCCATCGCTGCAGATTCAGTGATTACAAGGCAACCGGTAGCACTGGCCAAGCAAACGCCCGATCCAGTGTTGCTGGAGTTATTCCATCATCGCTTCATGGCCATCGCCGAACAGATGGGGGAACGACTACGTCAAACCAGTCGTTCAGTGAACATCCGCGAACGGCTGGATTTCTCTTGCGCCTTATTCGATCATCAGGGTGCACTCGTCGCCAATGCCCCTCACATTCCGGTTCACCTTGGCTCGATGGGTGAATCAGTCGCCGATCTTCTGGCACAGATTAACGCTGGCGAACGCGGACCACTGCGCCCAGGCGAGACAGTACTCAGCAACGATCCCTTCCACGGCGGCACCCATCTGCCAGATATCACAGCAATCACACCTGTGTTCACCACAAGCGACAAACCAAGCTATTTCGTCGCCTGTCGTGCGCATCATGCCGATGTGGGTGGACTCACGCCCGGCTCGATGCCGCCCTTTAGTCGCAACATCAAAGACGAAGGACTCCTCCTCCGTAACGTGTCTTTTGTGAGCGATACTCACCACGACCGCAAGAGCTGGGAGCAAAGGCTTCACAGCGGCAACATGCCGCCACGAAACCCAGCCGAATTGCTCGCCGATCTACAAGCGCAAGTCGCCGCCAACCAGTTAGGCGTTCAAGAGCTGACGGCTCTTGTTGCCAGCACAGGTGATCGACAAGTCAACAGATACATGGCCTTTGTACAGGCCAATGCGGCCGAAGCGGTGCGCAAGGTGATCCAAACATTGAACAATCGCGCCTTCTCAGTAGAGCTCGACAATGGCGCAAAGCTTTGCCTGAAGATCTCAATTGATAAGCATCAGCGCACAGCAAAGGTTGATTTCACTGGCACCTCAGCCCAGGGCTCTGACAATTTCCAAGCTCCGCTGGCCGTAACAAAAGCAGCGGTGCTTTATGTCTTCCGCTGTTTAGTGAGGGAGACGATCCCACTCAACGCCGGTTGCTTTGAACCACTTGAACTGATCGTTCCCAATGGCTGCTTGCTCAACCCACACCCACCTGCAGCAGTCGTAGCAGGAAATGTGGAGACATCCCAAGCACTCTGCAATCTATTGTTCGCGGCCCTAGGGGTTATGGCAGCAAGCCAGGGCACGATGAATAATCTCAGCTTCGGCGACAGCGAACATCAGTATTACGAGACGGTTGGCGGCGGCAGCGGTGCTGGCAAAGGGTTTGATGGTGCTGATGGCATACAGACGCATATGACCAATTCCCGCCTCACCGATCCAGAGATCCTTGAGCAGCGCTATCCAGTACTGCTGGAGCTCTTTGCGTTAAGGCATGGTAGTGGCGGCCTTGGGCGATGGCGTGGTGGTGATGGGCTGTTGCGACAATTTCGCTTCTTAGCGCCAATGACAGCGTCGATTCTCTCTGGATCGAGACGGATTGCACCATTCGGGCTATCAGGCGGCCTGCCGGGGGCGTTAGGAGCAAACCAACTTGAACACGTCAATGGGAAAAGAGATCCGCTGAAAGGATGCGCAACGATCAACATCGAAGCCGGAGAGGCGTTGCTGATCTGCACCCCAGGCGGTGGAGGCTTCGGCTCACCGCGTGACTAACCCTTATTAGCGATTCATCAACTCATCCACCTGTCGCTGGTATGTATGAACCAACGATTGAACCAATACAGATCAGAAGCAACAGTGAGCGAAGAGATCACCAACCGGTCAGAACCAATCAGAATCAGAGGCATTGTCGGGATCATTCTGCTGAGATTCACGGCGGCGGCGTAAAAACTGTCCACGACCACTATCCAACCATCCAGAGCCAGAATCATTCCTCAACCGCCTGGAGCGATCGGAACGACCATCCCCCTGAAGAGTCTCCGAGCCAATCCCAAAGCTGGGGTTATTTGAAATTGCACGCTGATACATCTGCTCGTGCATTCCGTCATCACCAAAATCAGCAACTTCAGCAACAGACGAAGTCGGAGAAAAAGGTTGGGAGGCGACGTCTTGCTCCTGGTGGAAAGAGCTATATGAGCGATCAGAACTCTGCTCTGAAGGATCGCTTTGCGGAACGTATACCGGTTCTGAGAAAGCTAGCGACAGCCAACCTCCCTTAGGAAGCTGATAGCCGAGCTCAAGAAGATATTCACGGCCACCCATCGGCACAGGAAGGAACCACTCATGAGCCTTGCTATCGACAAGAATTTCTTTGATGGCGTGCCTACTGATCAAGGCATCGGCGTGGCTGTAGAGATCGACCAGCCGCAGACATAGGGCTTTTGCTTTTGTTTTTTTTGCCCGTTGCTGATCGGCTTTGCTGATGCTCCAGCTGCAGCGTGCCCACTTTGAGTCTTTGGACTGCAGTGAAACATAGCTTGAATCCTGGACCCTATCCTCGGTCCTGCTGGGCTGCTTAGCAGAAGCCTGTGGCGTGGCCTTAGACGACCCCCTTGGTTTAGTGACAAAGGCTTGAAAGCGTTGCTGGATTCCCTGAACCAGGCTTGAGACCCCTTTATTAGTGGACTTTTCTTGGCCTGTCACAGGGAGGTCAGCAGAAATCAAGTCAAATCATTTAGGCCATTTTTGCCTTGACAAAAGCTTTTGCCAGTATCTCCTGACATATGCAGAACAAAGCTCGGCCCGAACAAAAGCGTAAGAGCCCAGCAGCAATCAAAACCTTTTGTTCATGCCAATCTCTAGCAAACACTGCTGAACGGCCAAAAAACGGAGAGAGCGCCCTCGCAGTTAGGGAGACGAGAGAACAAAGTGGCATCCATGGTAAGAATTGGCTCAAAGTGGTTCAAAAATCCATGCACATTGAACCATCTCTACTAAGATTGTCTCTAAAGACTAATGTCAGAAAAAATAGTGGAAACAAGGCTATTTTGAATCCTATTGATTAGTACTAGAGACCTTCTTCTTAGTAAGACCAGCGACACTAGCAAGTACAAACATCCCAAGCAGAGCAGCTCCAAGCATCAAACCAGCCCCCTGACTTACTCCAGCACCGACAGCGACAATGATGGAATCACTAATCAAGAGACTTACAATTAATGCTGGAGTAAAAAGACGCCAACGCGTTCCACCTATCCCAATGGCGTAGCTCAGGAAATCAAAAAGTCCAGTCATTAAGAGACCGGTCATCAGGAAAAAGTTTCCCTCCAGTTGATTTTGATTGAAGCCTTCGATTCTCTTCATTGCTTTCACTCCAACCAAGCGGCGAACAGGCTCTCTTCCATAGTTTCTAGCGATAAAGAATGCTGCTTGACAAAAGATAAGATCAGCCAAAACAATTGTCACATATCCTGTTTTAAACCCCAATAGAGAACCTGCCAAAAGTGAATATGCAGAGCTGGGTAAGGCAGGTAAAATGATACTAATCCCTCGAAGTAGCATTATCCCCAAAGGAGCCCAGATGCCCATACTTTCCACCGCATTACGTAGCGGCTCAATGCCATATGTCTGTATGAGGTAAACCAGAACAACAAATGCTCCAACCCAAAATGTAATCAGAAAAAACTTACGCAATTTATTCATTTTGAAATACCTCGAGCAATTTTCATATTTTGCACCAGAGACGAAGAATCAAGCAACGGAGAGGGTGGGATTCGAACCCACGGACGGTTGCCCGTCAAACGATTTCGAGTCGTTCGCTTTCGACCACTCAGCCACCTCTCCAGACGCCCGTAAAGACGCAAGGCAACTTTAAAACGCTGAGGCCACCATGCTCAGGGAGCCGCTGGCTCTACCACTGACCCAAAGCCGCCCTGCAGTGTGTTGTAGCAACCATCGCCGCTCAAGAGAGGTTGGCACAAAGCCAAGCCATACCCCTGTCAAACCCTCTGATTTGACTATAGGTTGACGCTCCATTCCATCCAAACCCTGACGATCACGCCAACTCCAATAGGCCTGACGCGTTGGCAGCAGATGCCAACGCAAACGACCAGCTCGCAACTGCAAACTCTGCTCTGCTGCAGCGATTGGTCTCACCTCCAGGCCAGGACTGACTAACCGCTGTCCAACCTGCAAAGGCATCACACCCTGATGCTCAGCCAGCACGGTATGGGCCAGATTTCGCCAACAGGACGCCGCCTCACTGGCAACCGGATCCAAGACCATCGCCCAATCAAGACGGACATGACCAAACGCTTCACTCAGCCGACGAGCCTGCCAACAGCTACGACCATCTCCATGCGTACTAACCAAAACAGCCCGCCCACGATGCCTAGCTAGTAACCATTGACGACTGCGCTGATGCACCACCACGAATCCATCGCCCATCTGTACAACAGCCTGCGATAACGAACAAACCAACAACGCAACCACTCCCCAGTGACGCCAATGACGCAATCCCGTTACCAACCAAGGCAGCAATCCCAACACCAACAACAGCACCAACCAAGGCTGGGGATGACCGGTGAACAACTGCGCCATTGGCCAAGTGCAGATCCAACGCACCAGAGCAATCAATAACCCAGCCAACTGCTGGATCGGCCAACTGATCCAGTTCAGCAATGGAGTCAGCAAGCCAGCAGGCAAGAGCAAACACAACCAAGCCAACGCCATCGCTGAGAGGGTGAGCAGCACCAACAAAGGAGCAGCCAGCAGATTCGCCAATAGGGCATAGACAGGAGTGGAGCCAAAATGAACAATCTGTAGTGGCAGCGTCCAGACGATTGCGGCCAAAGGAACAGCCAGCGCCGGTGCCAACCCTCGAAGCCATGTAGGTAAACGCTTGGAGAAAGCCTGCTCTAGGGGCCCTGCTGTGACGACCAATCCGGCAGTTGCTGCCGCACTCAATTGAAAACCAATCGAACGCGCCCAGGCGGGATTCACCAACAGCATCAGCACCAACGTCGCTAGCAACACCCCTAGAGGACGACTGCGGCCTCCGCCCTCATTAATCAACAACACCGTGCTACCCATCAACACAGCTCTCACAACCGACGGTTGTGGTCCGGCCAGCATCAAAAAGCTAATCAGTGCCGTTGCAGCAAACGTCAAACGGAAGGGCCTTGGCAGCAACCGCGCAATCCCCAGCGACGCTCCCAACAGCACAGAAAGATGAAAGCCCGAGGCCGCCAAGGCATGGGAAAGGCCAGCAACGCGGAACGACTTAACCAAATCAAGCGGCAGATCAACTTGGGCACGACCCAACACCAAAGCCGCCAGCAATCCTCCCGAACGCGGACCTGCCAGTTGCTGTAAGCGCAAGGCGACCTGACGGCGAGCATCAGCGATCGGCGTCCAGGGACGTTGCAACACCTCAACCTGATCACCCCAGAATTGGCTCCAACTTCCCTGCTGCTGAAGCCGCTCCGCTGGCCCAGGCAGTAGCGAATGAGGCCCGAGAGCCGGAGCGCGCAACTGACCATGCACACGGATTCGCCAACCCTGCTGCAAAAGCTGAGGGCAAGGTCTTAGCTGAACTTCACTACGGCCATGCCTCGGCAGGCCATTGATCCGGTTCACCGCCAACAATGCACGGCAACTATCAGCCACAAAGCTGCTATCACGAAGCAATCGGCTATCACTCAGCAGCCGCCCTTCGAGGCTGCTTCGAAGCGGAAGGCGCGAGGAACGATCAAAAGAACCGGCACTCGCCAACAAACGCACAGGGTCCAAAGGTCCAGGCCTCGGCTGCCCCAACCAGCAAGCCCATGCCAACAACAATGGCAACATCAACGCCAATGCTGTAGCCCTGCTTTGGGTAATGCCGAGACGAATCAAGCAGAAACGAGCCGTGATCAGCAACACCACAGCAACGACAACCATTGCTTGAGAAGGAAAGGGCTGGGCACCAAGCACTAGTGCTGTCAGGGCCAAGCCTGCAACAAGCAAAGGCGAAGAAAACCCTCGCAAACAAACTCAAACGACTATCTCGAGAATTCCCCTCTCTGCGCTTCGCAGTCTGCAGGGTTCGAGGAAGAGCCTGGCAAAAGATCTCCCTAAGAAGATCTCTAGCCCTGAACCCACAAGCCTAAAACCCTATTTCCAACCGGATTGAGCCATCAACTGAATCGCCTTGGCATTATTCGCTCCGAGCTGGCTAATCGTGACCCGATCGGGGCGGAAAGTGCCGAACTTTTTGAGTTCTAACGACGTGCCATAGCCATTCAACGGATGTTCATAGGTGGGGCCAGCCATGCCTTGACTGCCATCAGGTGAAGCAAGAAATTCAAGCAGCTGAATCGCCTCCTTCTTATTCTTTGCATACCTAGCCAACCCACCAGCACTGACATTGACGTGGGCAGGATCAGGTGTGATAACCGTGAGCTTATTAGCAAGAGCCTTGTCTTTCGATCCGCTCACACCAGCACGCATCCGCGCAACATAGTAGTGATTAACGATGCCAACGCCACAGATGCCTTGTGACACAGCACGAGCAAGGGAGACATCTCCTCCAAAGTAAGGCTGGGAAACATTAGAGATCATTCCCTGCAACCAACTCTTGGTTGCCGCCTCACCGCGCAACACAAGCTGATCAGCGACTAAAGATTGGTTGTAGACGTTGTTGCGCTTGCGTAGACACACCTTCCCTTTAAGTGAGGGGCTAGCCAGATCGGCATAAGTGAGAATACTGCCAACGTTCACCTTCGATGGATTGGCAACAATCACCCGCACGCGACGGGTCAGGCCATACCAACGACCTTGCGGATCGCGATAGGCACTAGGTACTTCGCTATCCAATTTTGCTGAGCGCGAAGGTTGCAAAAGGCCCTCTTTTGCTGCATTACTAATCCGTGCCGCATCAACAAGGATGATCACATCTGCCTGAGAGTTTGCCCCCTCTCGTTTAAGACGCTCTAACAATGAAATACCAGAAGATTCGATCAGCCGAACCTTGATCCCTGTTTGCTCAGAGAATTTCTTATAAATTTGACGATCAGTGTTGTAGTGCCGACCTGAATAAACACGTACTTCTCGAGCCTTCGCAACACCGTTTTGGCTGAATCCAGTGCCAAGGGCGAGAACGGCCGCCAAGCCTGAATACGTAAGACGCGCCTTCAAACCCATTGCCAACAAACCATTAACGTTGCAAGCCTCACCCTATTGAGAGCACTCAAGGCCTCCTTGCGCATTCCATACCAGCCGCTGTAACAAATGATGCGCTGACGGCCCGGCAGGACCAACGCGCTGATGAGGGGACTTCCTCAGCAATTCTTATCATCTGCAATAGAACTAAGGAAAATGGTTATTTATAGGGCTAGAACAGAGTTGGAATAGTGGCACATCAGAACCACTCAGGGAGGAATTGAGACCTGGCCTCAGTTGGTGAAGGATAGAAGGAATATCTATGCGGCGGATCGCGACGGATCGAAGCGAGAAAAGTAGTATTAATGCCTATAAGATCATGACAAAAACGTCCCCAGCCAGGGAGTACCTGTCGGAAATATACAGACAACTACTAACAAACCAGTATTCGGAAGGAAAGTGAGGGTGTAGTTAGAAAAATTACTTAATAGGGTCAGAACAATCAAGTGGAAAGAAGGTATATGTACCGTTTTTTAAAGTATATCCAACATTCGAAGGTGGTACTACGGGGTAAAAATGGTCAGGCTACATACGATAAGAACCTTCAGAGATTTATTTTATTTTTCCTGGTAGAGACCTCTAAAAATGATTAAACTACCTTGAGAGTATTTACAACTATGAGTGAAATCAACGAACAGATCGACGTGGAACTATCCACTGATGATTTAAAGAGCGTTAGTGGTGGTGGTTTGTTTATAAACACTTTTAAAGGAACCAACCCACAAGGTTCTGGTTCTGATGAGACACTAAAAGATTGGAAGAAGAGGAATAGTTGGGAGTCCCCCCCAATCAATGGACCAGTTACAGACTCGTCAACCGAGACATAAATTTGGTGAACTCAATAACTAACAACTACCATCCATAGTTGATGGCAATGGTTATCCCTTCTATAAACCAAACATCAATCAAAACCCTAATCAACTAATGAAATCATCACTGTCTAAAAGAGATGGGATTTACATCGGTCTATTCCTTGTTTTGATTATTACTCAAATCCCACAGTCAGCAAGGAACCACAAGATAAATGTTTATAGAGATAACATAGAGAACTATTTTGATTACCAACGCGAGAGAAAGACGAAACAGTGGGATAAGAAGATGAAGGATTTGTTTGATGAGACAAGAAATTGTAGACACTATCTAAACAATGAAGGTGTTCGCAATAGCGCTGGACCATTCTTCCGTCACTAACCTTCTTTTCGTTCGACTTTATCTTCTGGTAGAAACCTCTAATAACGGTTAGACTATATTGAGAGTATTTATACCTATGACTGACCCTAAAGAGACAAACGAAGAACTCTCAACTGATGACTTGAAAAGTGTTCGTGGTGGGATTGTCATTCGTGGTAACGACTGTATGTTGAAAGGGAATGGTCCAGAAGGTTCTGGTTCTGGTAAGACACTCAAAGAATGGGAGAAGGGAAATAAGACCGAGGTTGTTGTTGACAATCCAAGTTTCGATTCAACAATTTCACGATAATTGATGATGTTGATTGAGGTGGAGATGGTGTTGGTCCCTACTTCCGTCACTAACCTTCTTTTCGTTTGAAATTTTTTTCTTGTAAAAACTCTAAGAATGAATAGACTATGTTGAGAGTATTTACACCTAATGGCTAACCCTGAGGAAGAACAGTAAAAGATTGGGATGAGAGAAATGAATCATAGAGAGGATTGGGTAAATGAAAAACGAGATAGGATTATTGAAAGTAGTAAAGGGATGGAATTCGATGAGGAATCAGTCTCTGTTGGCGTAAGGAGTCTCATTGGTAATCTTCGTTTCTTGTTTCGTGTTCTTGATGAGTGTAGTTACATCAACATCAAGATAAGAGATAAACTAATGACAGTTACTATCACTAATTCTGATTACAATATTGTCATCAATCCCTATCTCGAAACTGATGAATGTCTAAACCAATCACAGGAAGACGAAGATTGGATTACTTATGAATGGTTGAAGGAATTTGGATTGGTTGAGTTGATGGATAAGGAATGGAGGAGGACTAATGAGGAGAAGGGAAAGATAGAGGAAGAAAGACAAAGACTTATTCAGACGGTAGATTGGACTAATAAACAACAATCATCAGGAGATGACTAATGACAGAACCACCTCTTCATCTTTTTCCTCATCAACAAAAGAAGAAGTTGATAGAGTTAGAGTTTGAACTTAGGATTTATAACTTTATGAAGTGGTTCATCTTACTCCTTGTTTTATTCTTCGTTGGTTATAGTTGGGATGAGTTAGGAATTGCTAGACTTGTCTTCTTTCTTTTTGGTTGTAGTTACAGTTGGTTCGTTCAAAGAGGTAAAGAGAAGCACAAAGAAGTTTTGAGGTGGAGGGTGATGGTCAATCCAAGTGTGGGAAAGTAGGACAAAATATGGTACTGATAAACAACCACCTTATATGACTTACCACTTGTTGTATTACATAGATGATCTTCCTACGAAACTAAAAACCGAGTTGTCTTTAGAGAAGGGAGAGGAGATGTTTCACTTCTATGTTGATGACGATAACTTCAATGATGAGGTTATAGAGTTAGTTGAGGATGGAACCAACAAAGTCATTCGTCATTATGACCCCAACTAACTTATGAGTTACTTACTCAATATCTACGATACTCCTGGACACCCTCCTACAAACCACGAGAAGATTGAAAATCTGGAGGAAGGTATCCGTGTGTTTAATAAATACGTTGATGATGACGATTATAAAGATTTCGATATGGAGTTGATAACAGAAGAATATGATGAAGTCCGATACTATGATTCAACTGAAGGAGAGGTTGAAACCTTTGATAAAAAAAAGACATGAGTGATCTATGTTTACTATTCTCTCGGGCAATACAACTGTTGGAACTGTGATACTTGCAGGATCGATATTTTTATGGTTCTACCTGTACAACAACAGCAAGATTGACGAAGACTTATAGGATTAATAAATCTGAACTCCTTCTAACCACTCCTTTATTTCCTTCACCTCTTTCTTTAGATCCTTCTTTGACTTCTTAGGAGTCAGCGTAGAAGTAGGTCTAGACAATGGTAGTGTATCCTGCCTATGTTTAGACGATAGATTACTCGTGGATTTTGATTTAACTACTTGCTTGAGCATCTATACCTGTTGGTGTCTAAGTAGAGCCTAAGGTGTTAGTTGAAGAACAGGTGTTATTGATAGTTGTTTACTCTCCTTCCATCTGTTCACTTCCTCCATAGAAGTTTTTTTGTAAGGGGGGGTGAGATAGTTTCTTATTTGATTGACCTTGAGTTGTTGACCTTGACCCTTGACTTGAGATTGGTAACTCATAAGGTTTATTATAGTTTGCTTGGGTGATGGAATAGTGGGATAGCGGTATCGATCTAGTAAGACAACAAAGACCACCTTTCTTATTAACTGCTCGAGACTCCCACCGTTCATTCACTAAGGGATTTGGATAAATTTTGTCTCGTATAGAAGAATTGGAAGTAGACCTAAGATTAGGAAGTTTACAGTTTTATTTATACGAGTCCTCCAGAGTTTTATAACGTCGAAGTATTGGTTATTGTGGGATTTACCCGGCAATCTCTATGGAGCCTCTGACCCATCCATTGCTTGACGAGGCAACTGTGAGCCAACTGCGTGCAACTCTCTTGGCTGACGAAACCTCATGGCAGGACGGACGTAAAACAGCGGGATATCAAGCAGCCGAAGTCAAAAACAACCTCCAGCTGGATCGCAACTCAAAAACCGCCAAAGAAAACAGCCAACTAGTGATTAAGCAGCTTGAATCGGATCCGCTTGTGAAGAGCTTTGCCTTGCCAAGGCACATCCACGGGGTGATGTTCAGTCGATCCGGTATTGGCCAGGGCTATGGAATGCATGTCGACAATGCGTACATGAGCTCAGGGCGTAGCGACCTCTCCTTCACGCTATTTCTCAGCGAACCCGAAAGTTACGACGGAGGAGCTCTCTGCCTTCAAACCTTGCAAGACAGCAAGCAAGTGAAGCTGCCGGCAGGCCAGTTGATCATTTATCCCAGCACAAGCCTGCATGCAGTGGAAACAGTCACTGCTGGTGAGCGGCTGGTTTGTGTTGGCTGGATCCAGAGCTATATCAGGAGCAATGAAGACCGCACCATTCTGTTTGGCCTCAATGCTGGTGCCCGCGCCCTTCTTGCCGAACATGGCCGTTCACCAGAACTGGACTTGATCTTTCAGGCGTACACCAACATGCTCAGGCGCCTCGGCAACTGAAGCCTGAATCATTTGATACTAGACGAAGTATCGAATCGCCAAACAATGGTTGCGTTGGGGAGCCAAAATATATGTAGATTCGCTTATCTGCAAAGCATGAGTAAAAAGTCTCCTGTAGCAATATTTCTTGCAGCTTCTGCTCTGCTGGCCGCAAACGCACTACAGCCAAATCTTAGTCACGCTGGTGAAGGCGGTGAAGGCGATATGGGAGGACTGAAGGAGTGGAGCACTGATCAAGACATCGATGCTGAAAGCAAACCTGATGAAGACGCCAAAAAAGCTGCCAAAAAGGCAAAGAAATCAAATATTTGCGTCCCGATCGGCGAAGGAGAAAACTGCTGGTAAACCTATTCTGAAATAGTTATCACGAAAACCACTTTAAACGAAGATAAACAAGCTCAATCCAAGGCTTCTTCTTACAAGGGAAAAGCCTTTTTTATTAAGGCTAGTAAAACTAATCTACTCAGAAAAGAGGCAATATAATCCCCGAAAAAGAAGGAAGAAGTAGTTTCAGTTTCCTATTACTTTGACCGTAGATTTATTCAGAAAAGAACCAATGCATATTTCCTTGTTGAAGTTTTCTGCATTGCTCTCTTCAGCTTTGAATAACTTGCAAAGACAAAAAAAGGCGCCCGCTCTAGGGGCGCCTTGATGGTCTGAAGAACCAGGGCAGAAAATCTCCTGCCTCGCTGCGATCAGAACTTGAATGTGGTTAGAACTAGGCCACCGAATGCCCCGAAAGTATCAGCTCCTTTGCCACCGTACTTAGAAGATGTACCTGTTTTCTCTCCAAACGGACGGCTCAGATAGAAAACAGCTGGTGTCACAGAGATGTTGTCTGTGACCTGGAACTTGTACCACAGCTCGAAGGCCATGTTGCCGTCATCAGGGGTGTCATCGCCCTTCTGTTGGGTCACCCACTGAAGCTCAGAGACTGCTGCGCCAAGGGCATTGCCCTCAATGAAGGCATCCTTCCACACCATGCCTGCGAACCAAGCCATACTTTGGTCGCGTGTGCCATCTTTAGCCTCATCTGGCAGGTTGTAAGAAGTGAAGTCGTAACCAACACTGAATGAAGGAACAATGCCTGGCTCATCAGGCTGCCAAAAAGCTCTAAAAGCGACTCCATTGGAATCAGCACCGCAAGAACTTGTACCCATGCACTTGCTGTAGACACTGGCACCACCATTGGTTGTGCCAAAGCCTTGAGTCATACCTTGCTGGGTGTAGGCATAAGCAGCAGAGACTTGCCACTGAGGATTGCCGTAATCAATCTTGGTAAGAAACTTACCTTTGGAATTGCCGTTGCCAACTCCACCGTCTGAAGGATCACCTTTGTAGCCATTTTTGGCAACATAATTGGCGCTAATGCCAAACCTGGCATCCATCGGATCGTCGACTGGCGACTTCCATGCCAAACCTAAGCCTTGACCTGTACTGGCACCGTAGACACCATAATTACCACCCAACTTGAAGGCTTTCAAGATCTGCTGGTAAACCGATGGAGCACTACCAAGCATGTAGTAGTTCTCAATCTTGGCGCCAATCCAAGCAGTGAAGTCTTCACCAATGGGGAAGGTATACCAGAGCTTATCAACTTTAACGACGTCCTGGTTGTTATTGGCAACACTCAAATAAGCCTGCGGAACGTAACCCTTGCCACCAAATGCACTCTCTTTGAAGTTGCCAGTTTTCAGGCGAGCATAGAGAAGATCTTTACCCGTGAAACTGGTATTTAGATCAAGCTGAAGGGTGTAGTTGAAACTAAGTGCATCAGTTCCAAGGTAATCACCATCAGAATCCTTAAGCTCATCGGTCTCATCGCCGGTGTAGCTGGTTCCGCCAAGAACCATATGAGCCTTACCTTTCAGCTTGGTGGTGGTGGAGAACTGAGTGGCTTCGAGTTCACCAACGCGGGCTTCAAGGCCATCAACACGGCCCTTAAGGATGGCGAGCTCCTGCTCGAATTCGTTGAGCAGACGACGCAGTTCGTCGGTGACTTCAGTGATGCGATCGAGGCAGGCATTCAATAGAGCAGCCGCTTCAAAGCGGGTCATTGCTCTGTTGCCCAAGTAGCTACCGCTTGGATAGCCAGCTACACAGCCGTAGCGCTCGATCAGGTTGCTCAGAGCCTGATAAGCCCAATCGGTTGGGTAAACATCTTGGAATTGGGAGATGCTGGTGACCTGCTCGCTGGAGGCCGAATAATCGGACACACCTTTGATGTCTAGGTCTGCGGCATTAGCAGCCATAGGGGCCATCAGGCCCAAGGCAGCAGGTGCCACCAGCAATTGCTGGAAGAGTTTCATTTGGTTCCTCACACAAAGA
Organism: Prochlorococcus sp. MIT 1327; assembly: GCF_047304785.1. NCBI lineage: Bacteria > Bacillati > Cyanobacteriota > Cyanophyceae > Synechococcales > Prochlorococcaceae > Prochlorococcus > Prochlorococcus sp. MIT 1327. The sequence goes on along the minus strand of NZ_CP138972.1, from coordinate 1,054,015 downwards.
GCCCAAAACATGGGCCAGCACACGATAGTGAAAAGATCTGTGTTAACAACGGACACAATTAACAGTACTAAGTATCAATTGATACACGCAAAGCCAGGTGCGTGAAATCAGGCCCTTGAATTTTATTGAGCCATTTAAGATTGCAATGGCTGGTCTAAAGCAAGTGCCTTGTTATTAAGCAATGGGAATCCCATTGCCTCTCTTTCTGTTAACCAAGCCTCTGCTACCCCGCGAGCCAAACTGCGAATTCTGCCAATCGTGGCTGTTCGCTCCGTGACAGAAATCACGCCACGAGCCTCCAGTAGGTTGAAAGTGTGGCTACATTTAAGAACGAAATCAAGTGCGGGTGCTGGGAGCTGCTTTGCGATCAGGTCAGACGCCTCCGCTTCATAAAGATCGAACAACTGTTTAAGACGACTTGGATCCGATGATTCAAAATTAAAGTCGCACTGACCCTTTTCTAGAGAAAGCCAGATATCGCCATAGCTTCGTTTGTTATTCCAGCTGAGATCCCAAATATTCTCAACATTCTGTAAATACATGGCCAGTCTCTCAATGCCATAGGTGATCTCGATCGGCACAGGGCTGCAATCAAGACCACCACATTGCTGAAAATAAGTGAACTGTGTAACCTCCATACCATCAAGCCACACTTCCCAACCAACCCCCCAGGCTCCAAGAGTGGGTGATTCCCAGTTGTCTTCTACAAAGCGAATGTCATGTTCCGCCGTACAAACTCCTAAAGCTTCAAGCGATGCAAGATACGTCTCCTGAATACCAACTGGAGAGGGCTTGATCAATACCTGATATTGAAAATAGTGTTGAGCGCGATTGGGGTTGTCGCCGTAGCGACCATCGGTGGGCCGACGACAGGGCTCTGGATAAGCCACAGCCCAGGGCTCTGGTCCAATAGCGCGCAGAACGGTATGGGGACTCATCGTGCCGGCACCCTTTTCCGTGTCATAAGGCTGCAACAGCACACAGCCCTGATCAGCCCAAAAGGAATTCAGGGTCGTGATGATGTACTGGAAGTGCACTAGCGTTGTACTGAGGAGCTTTGATCGTAATTGTATTGTATTCCTACTTATCCATTACCTAAGCAAAAGCTTGTTTAATTCGAATAGGCTCGAAAACATGTAAATGCTATAGTCAGTTAGTTAAATCCACTAGAAAGTGATCAGACTACAGCTCAATCGGACGAAATACTCTTATTTAATAATCAGCATACTCATAGTAGCTCTAATGATTTATATTGCTCAATTTCTAGATGTGTCAACGATAGGAAGTTGGCTAAAAGCTATCGATGGCGGAGTTGAATCGATAGGGCTATGGGCAATTGGGATTATTTTTGCCCTACGGGCAATAAGTATCATCATTCCAATACTTCCTGGCACATACTGCTCTGTTCTCTCTGGTTATTTCTTTGGATTCCAACAAGGCTTGTTGGTTATTTTCTTAGCAGATCTGGTCGCTTGTTGTTCATGCTTCACCCTTTCCAGGAAATTTGGCAGAGCCGTAATTGAGAAACTCGTAGGCAAGAGTCTGATGAATCGTGTTGAGAATTTTAGCAAAAAACATTTAGAGCAAAACTTTTTCTTGATGACAAGTCTTTTAATGTCGAATTTATTTGATTTTGTTTGTTATGGCTTAGGGCTTACAAAAGTTACATGGAAAAAGTTTCTGCCTGCATTATTCTTTAGCATCATAATATCAGACGCACCATTTGTTGCAAGTGGATATGCACTAAAACGCCTTGGAGGTATTGAGATCCAAGAAATTATTAATGGGAATATAAAGGCACTCCAGGGACAACCTCTAACAATATTCATTATCTCTATCACGATAATATTTTCTCTTGCAATAATCAATATAGTCCTACAAAGAAGACAAGGTAATATCAAAAGAACAGCCAGTCAATGATTATCTCTTAAAGAGAGAATCATTAAAATTGCTTCATTCAGTATCTCATTTCGAGATCATCAAATTAGAACTAGGCTAAGGCTCCTTTATAGCCTTTTGATGTCATAGTCCGATTATCTTAGAAGAATGCGAATCGCAGAAAGTCATTATTCTATTCTCCAAAGTATATCTGCTTGCAGTAACTCAATCAAAGGATGGTAAACACCTTAAAAATTAGAGCTATAAACCTATAGTTTTCAAGATATAAAGCAGTAAAAAATTCAAGGAAGTTATAGTGAGCAGTATTTACACTACCTGATTCAAGCAGTCTTGGTGAATACATCAACAACGAGTGGACAAACAATACGCTTTTAAAGCAAACAGCTAGATTAAGACAAGACTATTTATTTAACATGTATGTAAAGTATCCAATAATTGCAATATTAACACCAATTAATCCAAAGAAGATCAACAACGGGTTCTGCATTCCCGCTGGTGCCGATAATTGTAGGCCTAAAACATTAAGCACCTCTTTTTTAGGCATGTCTTTTTCTTCTTTATCAGTTGCGAGCAAATATGGTATTCCAAATCTATTTTTTGGCGGCTCGAAGGCTTCCGTTTGGTCGTTACTCGAACTTGCATTGCTCTCAGAATCTTCCATGATCATTGTATTGATTATGAGCCAACATTATACCATTGGACTGGTTGCCAGGCAATCCACTCATATAAGCATGGTGTTCAACACCAAAATGATGAATATTTATGCAGAATTGAATATTTATGCAGAATATTTAGGCATAAGCCATTATCTTTGATTCGTCCAAAATTGGTACATTTGTCGAAAGGTGTTGGGATTGGCTTGTTCATACTGTTGCCAATAGCCGAGGTCAGTCTGCATTGAATCAGATGGGTAAGCTCTGCCATAATCTTTTTTAACAATACTGGGTAACACAAAACCTAAGAATCTAAGTTCAAATTGGTCAAGCAGCGATGCTATCATCTCTAGTGAATAACGATGTTCCATAATATGAAAACAAAGATCTCTACACATAGAAGTTGTGTAAAAGTCTGGCCAGTTTGAGATTGAACTAATGTTCGGATATTCACCATTAATTAGTTTATCCCTAAATAGACGAATGCCTTCATTACTAGCCTCAAAAGATTCAGATTTAATAATTTTCCTAGCCTCGACAATATCTTGACGTGCTAGCTCACTATAAAATCCTAATTTGAGCATTCCATCGGCTGCGAGTATTTTAAGTAGAGATTGCAGACCTTCAGATGGATCCTTCATATGATGGAGAACACCCGTACATTCTATAAGATCAAACTCTTCATTTAGTTTTGGAAGATCAAGAATGTCCATCTCTATAAATCTTATATGCTCAATTCCATATTCATGAGCCTTACGCTTTGCATAAGCGATACTAGAAGAGCTGAGATCGATAGCAGTTAACTCAGAGTTAGCATAAGAGAGGGCATCGAATATTTGCTGTCCGGTTCCACAGCCAGCTATTAAAACTCGAGACCTCTTCTTGGGCAAATTGATTGAGAGCCGATTAGGGTTTATTTCGTTGTTAATCGCTGAAGATATAGTTTGAATATTTTCTCGTGAATAAGAAGCATATCTCCAACGCGGATAAGGATGCTCTTCATACTGCTTTTTAACCTGAATAGAAGTACCATCATCTATAGATCCATATTTAGGAATAGATGCTGCAAGCTCATGTTCGCATTCTGGTTCAACGAGTTGCATTATTTTTAAATTATTTAATTTCTCATTTGCATCGATGAATCCTCTTAATGAAGGGAACTGTTCACAAAGATGAGTAATGGGTATATAACAAGCTAAGATGGAAAGAGTTTTCAGATCAAAGTCACTTCTCAAGCAAGAAAGTTTAAACTTTTCGATTGCATCCAATTCTTGCTTGGTACATGTAAAAATATATTCATTAAGGAAACACTGCTCCGCAAGAGCAATGGTTAAGTTAATAATCCTTTTATTAAAAACATTATTTTGGGATGAAATACATATTATCTTGCGTATATTAGTCAACGCCTTCTCCCAGGCAATTGTGGTGAATAACATCAAGCCAAGAGCACTGATTATCTCATCATCAGCAAGAATTTGTTGAAAAGAGGGGTCATCAAATAAATCTTGATGAATGCCTGAAATGTTGTCTAGTGTTTGTTCTGAGATCAAGAGATTAATTGCTGAAAATAGATTTTTATGTGCAATATCATTTCTCTTTAATAGGCCACGAAGCAAAACTCTAGACTTTCGTTCAGGCAAGAATGAAAGATCAGATTCCTCAAGCAGAGAGTTAAGAAGCAAATATGATGATTGCTTTTGTGGGTAAAGCTCAATTTCTCTTGTTACATGAAATACAGCCTCCTCAATTCTACCAAGGTCCTTTAGAATTATAGAAAGGTTTAAATTGACATCAGGCAGATCGGCCTGTAGGTGCATTGCCTTTCTTGTATTCGCTTCTGCATCAGTTAAATCACCTTGGTCTTGCAGGATCCCACCTAGATTCAGATAAATACTTGCTGAATCATCTTGCAATTCAATTGCCTTGCGTGTTGTATGTTCTGCTTCATCTAGTTTGCCTTGATTCTGTAGGATCTGACCAAGATTAACGTATGCATCAGCCAAGTCTGGCTGAAGTTCAATGGCCTTTCGGGTTATATCTTCTGCGTCAGTTAGTCTTCCTTTTTCTCGTAAGACTAAACCCAAGTATGAATAAGCATTGGCAAGGTTAGGCTGTATAACAATCGCCTGGCGGATCGCCACTTCAGCATCATCTAACATTCCTATCTGAAAGAAAAGATATCCCAAGTTTGCATATGAAAAAGCATGGCCAGGGAATAGTTTGACGCTTTTCTTATAGATGTTTATTGCCTTATCAATCTCTCCTTGGGATTGACAGATTAGCGCGAAGTTAGAGAATACATCTGGATCACTTAAACCACTATTAATAAATTCCTCATAGGCTTTTTGTGCCTCATTTATATTGCCTTGTTGGTGATATTTAAAAGCGATAGCCTTGAGTTGATCAGGCGGGATTCGGGCAAACTTCTTGGAGGGTTGTTTATTTTTTATTTTTTTCTTTTCTCCAAATCCTTTCATGTTCGCAACTAGATATTCTTTTTTAATCTAATCGCCAAAGAAATTTTTGAACCTTGAAGGTAATAGCATGAAACGATGGACTTTTTTGATAGGCAAGAGCTCGTCAAAAGAGGGGCAAGAATCCTTGTAGCTTAGAAAAACCGAGTATGTCATGATGAGGTTGCTTCAAGGAGATCATCGACAAGTAAAATCTACCAATTCATTGACATGAATGCTTCAATGGCATGACATAATTGCCAAAAGCAACAGGCAAGGCAGTGAAGCAAGTTTTCCCCTTACTCCCCTTAATGATATCGACAATACTTGTCCCATCCAAGGCAAATGAGTTCAAGTGCCCAGGAGACAACAACTATGAGCTTAGCTATTGCGCCTCCCAAGCCCTTAAACGATCAAACAGCCGTTTAGAGTCTCAACTCAAAGATTCGACCTTTGAGGCCTGGAAGAGTGCGATCGGGGAGGTTTGCGCCGAAGCATATGCTCCATATAGCCAAGGTACGATCTATCCGTTAATGCTCATGAGATGTAATGAGAACTTAAACCAAACTCTTCTTGAAGAAATGAAGGGACTCGGAGAACGTCAATAGAGAAAAGAAAAGCATAAGATTTTGCAAGGTATCTATTACCCGCTTTGATGTAGGCTATAAAGCTCTATTAAAGAGTATTAGGGAGGGAGGAGGAAAACTATGAGCGGCCTAAATCCGTGAGCTAGCTTCTAACATAAATGATAAGTTCAAAAACCATTTGATATTTGTATTGACAAGGACTTGATAGGGTTGCAATGATTTATCTACTCATCACACCAGTTTTTGGTGATCAGCTCTAGTGCTACGAGTAGGATGATTGATGGAATTTGATGATCCTCATGCCAAAACCAATAGAGTTCAAAGAATTCTACGAGCTTCTCAAGGCAGCAAAGAATGGTAACAAAAAGGAGAGAGAGAAGTTAGAGTGGATCTTGGCAGAATATGAACATGCAGAAGGCTCTGAAAGTGCTTACGATGAATTAGGGCAGGTTTTTTGCCATATAGGGGTGATGGGTCTATATGACTACGCTGGTAGTGATGATATTCAATTTATTAGTCGCTTAGAAAAATCTGTATGGGATTACCTAGAAATCAGAGTGGGAATGAGCTTAACTCAACATATGGTAGAAACAATGATAGAACATGCTAAACAACATGAATTATCAACAAAAATGTGTGAGAAATGGGATATATCTAGAGAAGAGCTGGCGGAGAACATCGAGGATTTAGCAGTTTATGTTGCCGAGGGCATCATAGAAGTTATCGATTAGGGCATGTTATTGATATCATTGAAATCCTTTCTCTTTATGATTCAATCAGCTCATAAGTGCAACATAGCCCTTTGTTCTGGACAAGAGTTAATATGCAAACAACTAAAGAACTCTTCTCAGCGTTGACCATACTTTGGGATGGTTGATCCTTTATTTATCACTCAGAATTCCCAAAAGTCATCGCATCTTTTGCCAATTAAATGATGATGACAATAATCTTAGGGCCATGGAGATTAATTTAACCTATGCCGCCAACACATTCAAGCTCAGAGCATAACTTAAACACCTTTCTGACAAGGTGTTCTGCTTCAAGAATGAGCTAAGGCTATTTTTAGCACAATTTATTCACTGCAATAAGGTTTTTTATTTCTAACGAAAAAGCCAATAAAATATGTTTTTTGCTATTCACAAGCATTCTGTTCACACCAACACCAATTGACGCGAATCAAGATGAATGACGCAGCAAGGTCGCTCCAGGAGATTGTTTTGCCATCACATGCACCAATTAATTTGGCCTACTAAATGGCCAAATCCTGCAAGCAGAAGTGATTGCTATCTTTCATGATGGTTATTTTTAGTGATTTCAAATGATCTTATAGATATCACAGGCGTGGAAATGGAAGTCTTGTTATCTTTACTGCAATCAGCCTATTCATGCCAGATTAAAGTTTGCTTCTGCTCCTCGAAACAGGAAGATTTTACTAATTTAGTTTGGACGCTTACTTTGGGGAAGCGGCAATTTTAAGTTGCGAAGATATTCCGATCTTTTAACCTGGCAGAGGTTTTCTTCGCCTGTCTTCGCCTGATTTAAGAATGTAAAATACCTGAGGGTGAAAGCTGATTTGAAACGAGGCAAAAAGCCTCATCTCTCTGCCTACAAGTCAACTACTAGTTAAGCCAAATAGCAGACATGCTCATGCTCAAAAGAGGCACTTCCCTCATCAAGGCCTTCCTTGATGGCGTGAATAACTCAACTGCTAAGAGCAAAACAGCGATCGAGGTGTGCAACAGCACCATCACGGTTCGAGTGACTGCCGTTCAGACCCATCATTCCCAGCCAAAACCTGTCATCACCCTGAAACACCAGCACAGGCTTAGCTCCCCCACCATCATGGTCATCAAGGAGTGCCATGCACAACCGTTCAACCACAATCTGACCATTGGGGCGTGCCCGCACCATGCGCAACAAAGAATCCACCTGCGAAAAGGGCACAAAGGTGGCCTGCTGAGAATCAGTCACCAAGATCAAGCCATCAAGCCACTGCACCTCCAAAAGCAAGTCCTTAATTGAGGAGAGAAGAGAAGGGAGAGGGAAGGCCACAGCGAACTGCGTCTTAATATTTTCTTCATAAGTCATCGGTCCGTCTTTTCGCAAGAGTCTTTTTGCTCGATCAGCGCCTCAAGCGGTAAGCAGCAAGGCACCCATCTGTCCCGCAGCCAGAGGTCGATGGCTCGCTGCGGCAAATCCCGCGTCCCGAGCCAGTCGCTCCTGAGCCTCTCCCTTTGGGAACTGCTGCAAACTGGCCTCCAAATAGGCGTAATGCTCGCGCAGACCCACCTGGGCAGCCACCGGCACCACCAACCTTCGCAGATAAAACCGCTGAAAACGTGCTGCCAAGGACCCCTCGCCCATGCGATTGAAATCAAGGACGCCTGCCCGAGCACCAGGCCGCAAAAGGCGTCGAAGCTCTATTAACCCAGCGCCTGGATCCGCCAAATTGCGCAGGCCATAAGCCATCACAGCACCGTCAAAACGATGGGAAGGCAAGCCAGTATCCAGAGCATCTCCCTGCAACCAGGAGAGGGGCAACCAGGGCTCAACCGCGGCGCGGCGCCTTGCCACGGCTAGAGGCGCCGCAGCCGCATCTAGCCCCAACACAGACCCTCCAGGTCGCAACCTGCGGGCCAATTCCAGTGCCAGATCACCAGTACCGCAGCAAAGGTCAAGCCAATGTTCACCAGGAAGCGGAGACAACCATGCCAACAACTGGCGTTTCCAGATGCGGTGCAAGCCAAGACTCAACAAGTCGTTAAGCCGGTCGTAATTAGGAGCGACCGCATCAAACAACTGCTCCACCGCCTGTGGGTCACCAGGCCTCATCAGAAGATCCCATCCAGTGGCCTGAACACTGCTTGGAGCAACTGCTGCGCCCAAGGGTGATCGATCAGCAACACATCCAAAAGCACTCTTGCCAACAGAACTTCTGCCAAATTTAGAAGTGTGTTGCTGAATACAAAGACAAAGCCTCAGGCCTCAAGAGGCCGAATCGACAAACCTCGCATCAGCAGATCAGTCTTAATTTGCTCCACACTCAGCACGCCATCGTGAAGCAGAGAGGCCAACAATGCAGCTGAGGCCTGGCCAACCGTGAAGGCTTCTGCGATGTGATCCAGGCAACCTGCACCTCCCGAAGCGATCACAGGCACCGGCACCGCTTCCACGACTGCTCGCGTGAGCTCCAAGTCATAACCAGCCTGAGTTCCATCTCCATCCATTGAGGTCAACAGGATTTCACCAGCACCAAGTTCCGCTGCCTGCCGAGCCCAGCTCACAACATCCAAACCGGTGTTTTGGCGGCCACCCTTGACAAAAACATCCCAGCCCGAGCCCTCAGGACGACGTCGAGCATCGATAGCCACCACAATGCACTGACAGCCAAAACGGTCGGCTCCCTGCGCTACGAGATCTGGATCCCGCACCGCAGAGGAATTAAGACTCACCTTGTCGGCTCCGGCCCGAAGCAACTCTGTGATGCCATCCAAAGAGCTGATGCCCCCTCCAACTGTGAATGGAATGGTCACGGCCTCAGCAGTACGTCGAACTAACGCCACCAGCGTGGCCCGACCTTCATGGCTGGCGGCGATATCAAGAAACACCAACTCATCAGCTCCAGCCTGGCTATAGCGGCAGGCAAGCTCAACGGGATCACCAGCATCACGAAGGCCCACAAAGTTCACTCCCTTCACAACGCGACCATCAGCCACGTCAAGGCAAGGAATCAAACGAAGCGCGACCATTGGGATAAAGCAGTGACGACTGTTAAGGTTGCGCCACCTTCTAAGCCTTGCAGGCCATGTCCCAGGCTGCCACTTCCTACAGAATCGGCTCCAAGGTCCGAGTCTCTCGCGTTCGTGATCGCATTCCAGCCAAACTGGTAGAACTGCTCAAGAAATCTGACGTTGGCAGGGTCACCGGCTACAAAATGACTGACGGCATGGGCATTGGCTTGGTCGTAGAACTTAGCGATGGCACTGTCAGCTGGTTCTTTGACGACGAAGTTACCTCCGCCTGAGACGCCTGCCGTGAGCGACGCTCGCCAACTCCTTGGCATCAAAGGTGCCACTGGCACAACCAACATCTGGAAGCTGCGTCTGCAGCTCATGAAGCCTGTCACATGGATCCCACTGCTCTGGGGTGTGATTTGTGGAGCCGCTGCCAGTGGTCAATACCAATGGCGCCTACCAGATGTGCTTGCAGCCGCGGCCTGCATGGTCATGAGTGGCCCGCTTCTAACCGGTTACACCCAAACCATCAACGACTACTACGATCGCGAGATCGACGCAATCAATGAGCCCTATAGGCCGATTCCCTCCGGGGCCATCCCGCTGACACAAGTCAAGCTTCAGATCTGGATGCTGCTTCTCGGTGGTCTTGCAGTTGCCTATGGCTTAGATCGTTGGGCTGAACACACCACTCCCGTTGTGCTGTTTCTTGCCCTAGGCGGCTCATTTGTGAGCTTCATTTATTCAGCACCACCTCTCAAGCTGAAACAGAACGGTTGGATAGGAAACTACGCGCTTGGAGCAAGCTACATCGCCCTGCCATGGTGGGCTGGTCAGGCGCTGTTCGGACAACTGACTTGGACTACAGCACTACTGACACTTGCCTATAGCTTGGCTGGTCTTGGTATTGCCGTCATCAACGATTTCAAGAGTGTAGAGGGAGATCGAGCCCTCGGTCTTCAATCCCTGCCAGTTGTCTTTGGAATCAAAAAGGCCAGCTGGATCAGTGCAGGAATGATCGACATCTTCCAACTCGCGATGGTTGTTGTTCTGATCGCCATTGGCCAGCATTTTGCCTCAGTCGTTTTGATCTTATTGATCATTCCCCAGATCACATTCCAAGACATCTGGTTACTGCGTGATCCCCTGGCCTTTGATGTGAGATATCAGACCAGTGCTCAACCGTTTCTAATCCTTGGCATGCTGGTTACTGCTCTAGCCATAGGCCATAGCCCATTAACACAGGGGATGTGACTCGCAAGCGCCGTCACTGGATTGTTATTTCAGTTAGTGCTGTCGCCATCGGGTGTGTCGCAGCCTTGGCTGAAAGGACTCTCACTCATGCCTTGGATTCGGTTCTTCCCGATGCCCGGCGAATTGCCAACTTCAACCGGCCAGGCACCATCACGCTGCTCTCCACTGATGGGCAGGTGATCCAAAAGCTTGGTCCCGCGACCCGCGAGAAGGTTGAGCAAGACAAGATGCCTCTGCTTGTGGAGCAAGCCTTCGTAGCGGCAGAAGACCGCCGCTTTTACTCCCACAATGGCTTGGATATCTGGGGTATCAGCCGAGCCCTGGTGACAAACCTCCGCCAGGGTTCCGTGAGGGAAGGTGCCAGCACCATCACTCAGCAACTTGCTCGAACCGTATTCCTGAGTCAGGAACGAACCCTGCCGCGCAAACTCAAAGAAGCTGCTCTGGCCTACAAGCTGGAGCGACAGCTCAGCAAACAGCAAATCCTTGAGCAGTATCTGAATTACGTCTACTTGGGCTCAGGTGCTTACGGCGTAGCCGATGCAGCCTGGGTGTACTTCTCTAAATCCCCCAATCAACTCACGCTGCCGGAAGCCGCTCTAATCGCTGGCATGCCCCCTGCTCCCTCAGTGTATTCACCACTGGTCAACCAGAAAATCGCCCTAGAACGCCGCGCAATTGTCCTTAAACGAATGCAGCAGGCCGGATTTATCTCTGCCAGAGAAGCCGATGCAGCTCGCAACAGCCCCCTCAATCTCAAGCCAGCGATCCCGAAGTACTTCAACAGCAGCGCACCATTTTTCACCAGCTGGGTAGCCCAGCAACTCCCCACTCTGCTCACCCCAGAGCAACTAGAAGTGGGTGGACTCAAGATTCACACCAGCCTCAATCTGGCTTGGCAAAAGCAAGCCCAAGAGGTGATCCGCAAATACGCCCCCGGGAACACAGAGGGTTCCATGGTGTCTATCGAACCAAGCACCGGTGAAGTGCGGGTGATGGTAGGAGGCAAAAACTTCAATACCAGCCAATTCAATCGAGCAACACAGGCTCTGCGTTCACCTGGCTCCACCTTCAAGCTTTTTCCCTATGCAGCAGCCATCAACGCCGGCATTAAGCCAGAGGACAAGGTGGTGGACGCGAAACGCTGCTGGAGAGGATATTGCCCAAAGAACTTCGGCAACAAATACCTGGGATCAGTGGCACTCGCTGATGCCCTGAGATACTCCCTAAACACTGTTGCAGTCCAACTACTAGACAAGGTGGGCTTTGATGCCGTGATCAGCATGGCCAATAATCTTGGCATCGGCACCACTCGCCCATTGGGCAAGTACTATCCGCTCGCTATTGGGGCCTACGAGCAAACAGTGCTCGACATGACGGCAGCCTATGCCGCAGTAGCCAACCGGGGCATTTACATGAAGCCCACGCCATTTGAAGAGATCCGAGGCCCAGACGACGAGGTGATCTGGAACCACAAGTTCGAAGGCTACAAAGGTCGTCGAGCCCTCGATAGCGACGTAGCAGACACCATGAACTGGATGCTCCAGCGCGTTGTTAGCGGTGGCACTGGAGCTGCGGCATCCCTCGGTGACCGGCCGGTGGCGGGCAAAACCGGCACATCGGAAGGTGCCCGTGACCTCTGGTTCATTGGCTCAATACCACAACTAACAACCGCCGTATGGTTTGGCTACGACAACAACCGAAAGACATCTGGCGGCAGTGGTGATGCTGCATGGGCCTGGAAGCAGTTCATGACCAAGATCCAAGACAATTTTGAGGTACAACCCTTCCCACCAAAACCAGTAATGAACCGCACCTTTAGGCCACCAGGCAAAACGAGGAGCAAACCAAAGAACGGCACCGAGGATGCTGCCAAAGACCAAGATCAAACCCAGGGCCCTCCGCCAAGATACATCGCACCGCCAGGGGGACCACCGCTCAATGAAAACTTCGAGCCAATGCCTTTTCCCTGATCAGACTCAACTGAGATCCAACACGGCTGAATAAAAACCATCACCACCATGCTCAGGATCAGGCCATAGTTGCTGTTCCTGAGACAAGCTCAATTCAGGATGCCGACCAAGGAAGGCCTCGATCTGATCAAAGTTCTCGGCCGGATGGATGGTGCAAGTGGCATAAACCAACCGGCCTCCAGAGCTAAGCAGAGGCAGAAGGCCTTCCAGCAGCTTGGACTGCAAGATCACCAGCCCCTCAATCTGCAACGGAGTGACTCGCCAACGTGCGTCCGCATGACGGGCCAAGGTACCTAAACCAGAACATGGCGCATCCACAAGAATGCTCTGGAAAGAGCCTCGCCAGCTTGGCTTCACCGCCAACAGATTCGTAGCATCTGCGACTAGAGCATGGAGGCAGTCACCCCCCAAGCGAGCAGCATTATCCGCCAAGCGCTTGAGTCGGCCAGCGGAACGATCCACAGCCCAGACCTCTCCCGAACCACCCATCAGCTCAACAAGATGAGTGGCCTTACCCCCTGGTGCTGCGCAGGCATCAAGAATCCGATCCCCAGGCTGCGGCTTCAATAGCGGTGCGACCAACTGTGCAGAGCGATCCTGCACACACCAATGTCCTTGCTGATAGCCAGGCCACTGGCTTAGGTCACCAGCACTACCAGTCACCATCAAACCATCAGGGCATCTCTCGATCGGAGTGCTCTCCACTCCAATAGCCTCAAGCGCCAGCCTTACGTTCTCACGGCTTGTACGACGTCGATTGATGCGCAGATCAAGTGTTGGTACCTGGTTGCTGGCACGAGCAAACAGCTCAGTTCCCACCTCGCCTCGCCAAACAAGTAACTGCTCCACCAACCACAACGGTAGAGATTCCGCCTGCGCCAACCGAGCGGCAGAGTCCTCCGGCTCGAGGAGCACCATGCCGGCATCGCGTGCACGCAATGCCGCCCGCAAAATGCCATTCACCACCGGAGCCAATCGGGCAAGATTGCCGGTCTTAGCAAGTTCAACGCTGGTGTTCACTGCCGCTGCCGCTGGAATCCGCTGCATACGCAGAATCTGATAGAGCCCCAAATGCAGCAACCAGCGCAGCACTGGTGGCTGTTTGCAAGCAGGCACCTTGCCAAGAAGATCCAACCAAGCATCGAGCCATTGCCGCTGACGGATTGCGCCATAAGCCAATTCCATCACCAGGCCACGGTCGGCACCGCTCATGGGGTTCTGACGCAGAGCTCGTTCGAGAGCGACATCTGCATAGGCCCCTGCCGCCACTGCCTGTAACAGCTCCCATGCCACCCGCCGCGGCAGCAGTCCCGGTACAGGTACAGATCCATCAGCGGCAGCAAAGGAAGAAGAAGACAACATCAATGGTTGTCCTGGGCTGAGATGAACCTTCCAGAGCTAACGCCTTCCTGAGCCATTCCCAACAAAAGGCCCTGATCACTCAACTGCGGCCGCCAAAGATACCGTCGTAAGGGCAAATGACCCTCGGCATCCACAAGGATTCCTTCAGCGATCAACATCTGCCGCTGCATCCAGTCAGATCCTTCGCGGCTCAAACTCATCGAAATCATCCCTTTCGCATTCACCACTCGATGCCAAGGAACCTTGGATGGCAAAGGTAATCGACGCATAGCCCAACCCACCTGACGGGCACATCCATAGGCACCGATCATCTCGGCAATCTGACCATAGATCGCTAACTGGCCGAAAGGGATGAGGGACACGGCATCCCATACCCTCAAGTCAAAAGACGCTTGGCCCATGCCTCTGCTGCCTCGCCGATTTGATCGTCTCAAGGCTGTTCTGGATTGCCGAATGGCAGATCTGACGGTTCTACTTGAGCACGTAGAAAAGCCCCACAACCTCTCAGCCATTCTGCGCAGCTGCGATGCGGTGGGTGTCCTGGAAGCCCATGCAGTGAACTATTCAGGACGCCTGCCCACCTTCAACAGTACCGCTCAGGGAAGCCAAAAGTGGATACCGCTCAAGGAACACAGCAGCATCGAAGTTGCCGTCAAGGCCATCAAGGACAGTGGCTTTCGCCTTTATGGAACCCATCTTGGTGGAAACGCACGCGACTACCGAGACTGCGACTTCTGCGAACCTACAGCCTTCGTCCTGGGAGCTGAGAAATGGGGCCTTAGTGAGCTGGCGACGCCATTGATGGATGAAGGGATCTTCATCCCAATGTGCGGCATGGTGCAGTCGTTGAATGTTTCGGTAGCAGCAGCAACCTTGCTATTTGAGGCCCTACGTCAACGACGGCTGGCTGGTATCGCACCTCAAGCCGGTGAAGGCCTAGAACCAGCGCTTTATCAACAGCGCCTATTTGAGTGGGCCTATCCAGAAGTTGCAGCATGGTGCCAGCAGGAAGGCAGGTCATATCCTGCCCTTAACGATCAAGGCGAAATCCAAGGAAGCCTCCCCCGCAACCTGAGATTGCGCTGTTAAGCAACCAGCTAACACTCAAAATGGCATCTGAACATCTTTGCTTGCCTGCGATCAATTGATCCCAAGTTGGTTTTGACGTGCCGCGGGAAGACGCAAGCCAATCAGCAAGACAATGCTTTCCAGCAAAATGTTTTGGCCTATAAACAGCACAACCATGGCCAAGCCGATCGCTAGCATCTTCTGAAGCAGACCGATCACATCATCAGGATTTCGGCGCCCGGAGACCCAAAGGAAGATCATCAGCGCCAGCAAGATCAATGTGATCCACCAGGGCATGGCTTGAAGCAAAGACTTCCCTCAGTGTGGCCCTCCAAAGGATGCAATGGGAGTGATCTGAAATCAGGCAGTCGACTCATCGAGACCACTCACCCATGCCTCCAGCCCCTCACCAAGGAATGAGAGTCCCAGCACCAATACGAACATGGCCAAGCCTGGATAGAGAGCAGTCCACCAAATCCCAGTTGGCACTGCTGCCAGAGCCATATTCAGATCACTCCCCCATTCAGGCACAGTTTCCGGCAATCCAAGGCCGAGAAAACCAAGGCCACCAAGTACCAAAACAGCATCAGCAGCATTCATGGTCAGCAGGACTGGCACGGATGTGATCACATTGCGAAGCAGGTATTTGCGCAAGATCCAAATGGGGCCAGCACCGAGGGAACGGGCAGCCTCCACAAACAGTTCTGCTTTCACCTGGGCTGTTTGGTTACGAACCACGCGGAAGTACTGGGGCACATAAACAACACAAAGGGCTGCGGCCGCATTGGGAATACCCCGTCCAAGCAAAAAAGCCAAGACCACAGAAAGCAAGAGCACCGGCAAGGTGTAGAGGGTGTCCATCACCAACACCAACATGCGATCAATTGCACCTCCGAGGTAGCCACTCATCATCCCTAGTGGCACCCCCACCAACACAGCCAAGGTCACCGCAAGAAGAACCACCTGCAAAGCCACGCCGCTGCCCTCCATGGTGCGAACACATACGTCCCGTCCGAGACGATCAGTTCCGCACCAATGTCCCCATGAAGGAGGCGCATAAATGGGATTATCAAGACCAGCGTTGGCCTCAGGCAAAACACCCACCATCACCAACAAGGGGGTGATTAAGGCCACCAACAGATAGATGGCAACAATCACCATCCCCCAGCGCGCCATGCGAGTCGACAAGGTCACTCGTGACAGACGCAAAGACGAAAGGTCAAAGCTCACTGCTGAGGAAGGAGACAGAACAGTCTCTGCATTGTTGCTGGGGCGGCTGACAACGTTGCAACTCAATCACAAAGATCGCTCCGCCATCAGCAGCATTCTCAACCCAAACGTGGCCTCTCATCCGCTTCATCAACGAGCGCACGAGGGCCAGACCAACGCCACTGCCAGGTTGTTCTGCCGTGTTACTACCGCGCTGAAACTGCTCAAAAATCAGCTCCTGATCAGCCTCTAGCACCCCTGGGCCATGATCTCGAACTTGCAATCTCACATGCTCATGAGTGCTACTGCAACTCAATTCAACGCACTTATCTTCTGAACTGTACTTAAAAGCATTCTCAATCAAATTGCCAAGACACTGCACGACCCTATCGTGATCACCAAAAGCCCAGGTCTGATCCATACCGTGTGAACTCGATTCCATTTTCAAACGAGTCTCATGATCACCTCGATTCAGCAAAAACACCTGCTCTAAAGTCTCAAGTACGGAAAAAGGCTCTGACGTAACTACCAGAGCTCCAGTCTTCTCACGTGCAATATCTAATAAATCAGTGATTAACCTTCCGAGACGACGTGTCTCATCATCAATGATCGTCAATTGATGCCGCTGATCTTGGTTCAGATTGCCCGATTGACTTAACACCCTGGAGCTGTAACCAGTAATCAAAGTAATCGGTGTGCGCAGCTCATGGCTGAGGGCATTAGCAAACTTGCGCTGACGATTCCAAGACTCGGCCAAACGATCCAAGAGGGAATTAAATGAACTAGCAAGAGGCTTAAGTTCAAGAGGTTCATGCTCTAGCTCGCAACGATGATCATCCAGCGATCCTGATGACACTGATTCTATTACGCAGCCAAATCGTTGCAGAGGCTCCAGACCTCGTCGAATGCCTGTGCGAGCGAGGAATAAGGTCACCATCGAAGCAATCGAACCAGCAAGAATAATAATCAAGATTAGAATTTTTTGCTGGTAAATCTGCCGGCTAACATCTTCGAGTAGATATATATTCCATGTGTTTCCATGCAACTTAATTTCATCTTTAGCGATTGAATAGTGACCCGAATCAACATCGATAAGGATGGGTCCATATTGTGAGTTACCCTGATTATTCTGCAAATAGCGAAGCCCCAGAACCCTTCCAAGGCTCACATTGCTTATCACATCAGGCTTCACCAAGCCAGCTTCAAATCCCTTGGGATGCATCCAAAGCACAAGGCGAAAAGATGAGAAATCACTGAGCAATCGCTTCAGCAATACTGGGTCAATACTTGCTCCAGAGGCTGATGCGGGGTCGGAGCGAAGGATCGAATCCTTCGACTTTCCAAGCAAATCCTTGGCATATTCAAGAGCTTCTAGCTGACTCTGCCGACGCTGTTCAGCAGGGAGCTGAACGTTAAATAACAGCAATAGCCCATACCCTAATAACACAGCCATCAGGCTCGTGCGCTCTAGAACGCTGCGGATCGAATAAGGCGGACTCCTAAGGCTGCCCCATTCCCTTCTTATCCTTAATGATTTACCAAGATTACAAAGGTCCAAACAACAACTCATTACTGGACACTAGATAATTTCGCTGTTCTCAACGACTACAGCAGTGACCGAGATCATTCATCCCTGTGATTCAACTCACACTCCCATACAGGGAAAGGATATATGCGCAAAAAGCTTGCCAAATTATTTTTCCTAATACATTGATCATTCAACCCTAAATCCGGGCCTTCCTTGATGCGACCCTGCAAATAAAGGGTATTGATGGCATCTACTGTTCTGCTGTCAAAACAATCAGGATTGGAACTTAATCGCAAAAATAAATACTTACTGGCACCCTAGATTCCGCACAAAGAGTATCACCGCAAAGCCATCTTGTGAGGCACTTAAACATCATTAGTGCCGAGCACTTGCGGCTAAATAGCTTCTACCTGACCCGAATATAACATCGATAGAAGTAAACTTGATTGAGCCTGACATGCGTTTTCATACGCCAATCAATCGTCAAAGTGCTGGGCATCAAGCAGAGGCAGCTGAACGGATGCGCTGCATCTTCCCGTTAGGGAGCTGAAACTGCTGCTCCAGCTCAAGGCGCAACACCGGCAGGCGAGGGTCCGGACGGGCGACAAAACCAAGCTCGCCATGACTGAGCGAGGCAGGCAAGCCATCGATCAGCACACGGTTCTGGAAGTTGCCTACGAGATTAGGCTCACCATTGATCTCAAACGCCGGGCCACAGCGCATCAACACCTGGCTTCGCCAGATCGGCGATGGAGCAGAGCCAACCGAGTAGATGATGGCCCTTCGACGTGCTTCGGGATCATCTTGTGCTGTAGCGATTGCCAACACAGGCTGTCGACCGGCCAAGGAACAAGGCCAAAGGTTGGAGATTGGCGGATCAGCCAGCCAGCCATAGCCGCGCGCCAAGTCAGCCTTGATCAACATCAAGGTGCGTTGTTGAAGACCCCGTTCACGCAGGCGCTGGGCCATTGCCTGACCAAGGGAAAGATCTTGAGTGATCACGCCAAGGGCCATCGCAACAAACAACATCCCCACACTGATCACCAACATCAGCTCCACCAAGGTGAAGCCATCCACACCGCCTTTGCCTTTAGAGCGCTTCATCAGGTAAACAACGTGAACTGCTAAGACCAATTTCTGGATCGAGGGGGTCGCCGTCGTAACGGCCAACACGGCTCACGCCCAAGGGCAAGCTGATCACCAAACAGCGTCGATAAGAGCTGTGAAGACTGCCCAAAACAACGGTTCCACCATCCAACGTCAATCCATTCGCCGCAAAACGCATCAGCTGAGGCAAGTTGCTCTGCCAAGTCAATGGCACTGCAGCGAATGGTTCCTGCAGGCTCAATCGAGAGGACACACAAGCTGGTAACTCACGAACAAGCGGCTTCTGCCAACCCTCAGCAGAAACACGCAACCCGCAAGGCTGCCGCTGATTTAAAGCAAACAGTCGAGCGCGCTCCAAGCCAAGCTGCAGTCGTCGAGCAGCAACATCCACCTGCAATCGATGGCGGTACTCACCAGCATTCACCAAGCTGAAGCCAGCCAGAACTGCCAGGATCGAGAGAATCAGCAACAGCTCCAACAAGCTGAATCCCTGCTCAGGAGGGGCTGCATAGGGCAAACGGCTCATGACTGCGCCGTTAACCTGGGCCTGCACCAACCAGTCCCCGCGGGCGTAAGCAACTGACGACGTCGCAACGGTTCAACAGGCGCCCCCTTAGTCGGATGAGCCTCAATCTCAAGCCAAAGTCCAGCCCCATAAGCTTGCCAATGCCGCTGAAGCCCCTCCGGCAAAGGCAAAGCCATATCTGCTGAACGAGACACGGCGGCAAGATCAAAACGGCAACTGCCGTTACCAGTAAGCAGCTCAAAACCATGGCCAACAGCTGACAACCAGCGCTGGGAGGCCAACAACTGCAACTCAACAGACTCAAGCTGTTCCTCTTTGTACCAGCCAACATGAGCAACCAGGCTGGCCTGCCCCCAAATGTGCAGTCCGCTCGTTGCCGTGCCAGCTAACAACATTGCAGCCACCATCAGTTCGGTCAAACTCATGGCCTTTCCCGCTCAAGGGTGACCAGAGGCCGTATCGCACCAACCTCACGCACAATTGGGCCATCAGGATCTACTGCGAGCAGAAAGGCAGCTCGAGCACCAGCGGCAAGACGCAGCCTCAAGCGACCGGTTTCTCCATTGGGGATCCAATCAATCAACGACCAAACGTCCTCGCCGATCAAGCCTTGTTGCAGACGGCCGGGATCAGCATCAGCGCATTGAGAGCCCAAATCATTCCAGCTACTGGAAGGCCAAGTGAGAAGGCAGGCGTGGGAATCTGTAGCCAGCTGTGCGAAGTGCTGCGCTGCGGAGCGAAGCTGATCGGCGCGCATCTGCTCAGCCATGCTGATGCGCATGCGACTACGGCTCAGGAGCGCAAGTGAAAATAACGAAGTGCTGCCAAGCAAAACCACAAACGCAGCCGCAAGCGCCAGGGGCAACACCAAGCCAGCGGTGGCGCTTTGACAACAGCCCCGCTGGCGATAGGAAGTCATCTCAAAACAACAACTACGACGAGGATTCCCCGCCGGCGTAGGCAAGCAGCAATCGCAGACGATGATGACCTTGATCAGTAGGAGAGCAGCAGACCAATCCGGCAAAAGGCTCATCAACAAGACATTGAAATCAATCAATAGCAATGGACAGCGGCCAACAAGCTTCGGATTGCTATAAGCCTTAGATGCCAAAAGTCAAGAGCAGATCAACCCAAGGAGAAAAGGATGAAAAGGTATAGCACTAACAATTAACAAGCCTCTAAGCGGGCTCAAAGAGAACTCTCAGCGAAGCCTTAGATGATCCTGCATCACAAAATCGACATCACAGGCAATATGGTGGGGTCAGCCTTGAAATCGCATATCACCATGAGCATCCTCAACCAACGTCTAAAGCTTGCGCTACTGAGCCGCCAGAAGGGAGTTAACGCTGTCCAGCAAGGCTTCACCCTGGTGGAGCTGATGATCGTAATTGTCATCGTCGGCATCCTTAGCGCCGTTGCCCTGCCGCAATTCACCGGAATTAAAGAAAAAGCTGAGCTCAACACACAACTCGGTGAGGGGGCTGGGCTTGCCAAAGAATGCGCAGCAGCAATCATTACTGACGGGCCATATCCAGGTAATTACCCCACTACATCAACAGGCCTAACCATCTCGGGAAATTGCAATGGCGGAGATTCAACGAAACCCCCTACAGCAAATATCACCTACACAACCGAAGCTGATGTTACTGGAGGCAGGGCAAAATGCAACGGCAAAGCATTAGACGCGGGCAAAGCATGCGAGATCTCTGTGGACAAAAGCACCGGAGAAATTAAGCAAGCATCAAAATAAACTTAAAGATCAATAAAAAAGTCCAATCGAGCACCAATAAGCATGTGAGCTAATTACATATATTTTATCAATAGACAGAATTCGCCGTCGGCCAATGTTCTGTTGTGGGCGATGGGCGAATTCTGTAAAAAGAGGTTTGCCCAGAAAAGTTAGAGCAAAAGCCGGACGTTGCCAAGAGATAATGTACAAAGGCTCTTCCTTGAAGTCACCTTCTGCATAAGACTCTAAACCACTTCTCAGAATTCTCTAAGCCTTGTGTAAAAGCAGGCCTCTAGATTGACAGCATGAAGAACATACTTTACATGAAGCTTCTTGCAAGGAAAAATGGCGAGCAAATTGGCGCCTTTACGCTTGTCGAGGTACTACTTACGGTAGTAATTATAGGGATCCTTAGCGCAGTTGCGTTGCCAACATACTTTAATCAAGTACAGAGAGCTAAGCAAAGTGAAGCAGTCGCAAATCTTGCACAGATACAAAATACCCTGGCAGCCTATCTCGACGAGTTCAATAAAATCCCCACTGGCTGGAAAGAGCTAAATGATATTGCAGCGATCATGACAACTAGCGGACCAGCAAGTCTTACCACATTCGGTTCAATCAATCTACCTGGAGAAAATTACACAGTAAGCCGCACGGACAATCAAAGCAGAAATACCTACTTTGAATTCACAGCCACACCAACAACCAAAGATTCAGAAATGGCCGAGTTCAATGTGATGGCTTGCATTGATCTTGCTACGGGCGCTAGCGATCTAAAACAGGGTAGAAAAGACAGCATAAATGCAATTAGCGAATCTGATCTTGTCTGCATTAGGAAAAGTTGATGCATAAAATCAAGAAAGGATTACTTCATCATTACCCCTGGTCTTCTCTACAGAGAAAAGCCACAAAAGGGGAAGAAGGCCTGGCATTATTGCTAGCACTGCTAACGGGTTTAACCTTACTGACCGGCGCAACTGGGTTGTTCATCCGTCAACTGATGGCCAGGAAGTTAGGGGCAGCAGAAAGCTATCAACAGATGGCCGAAGCCGCTGCCGTCAATGGCTTTAACCGAATCCTAAGCAAACTCAATCAAAATGATCCGGAAAACTATAGAGGATTTCTTTTTACACTCGATAATCTAAAAAATACAAATAACCCCAATGATGGATTCTTCTGGGAACTCATCAATACAACAGAAGCACAACATCTTGAAGAACTATGTACTGATACCTCAATGGGATTACCCATTCATCCATCCAGTGAAGAAGCGCAATGGCCAACAGGCCATATGGGCAAAGGAAATACAGAAACGTTCATCTCAGTACCATTTATTGATGACAAAATGAAAACCCAGCGCAAGGATAAAAAGGGCAGCATCCAAACATTTTACCGACTGCGTGATTACTCAAGCCCAGGCAAAAATGGACTTGGTGAAGGAGTCTTCCAAATTGAGGGTATCGTCAAAAGAGTAGGTACTTCAGACGAAGACTATTTAGCTCGAACACTTCTAACACGTTCTTTATATGTCAGTTCAAGTATTGTGAAACCTGAGGATTGGGGGATACTTGCAGCAAAGCATTTCGACCTAGGGGCTACAGAGATCGAAGGCGATGGCATAATTCTCTGGCATGTGGATGAGAATATAGCGGCTGAGATCCTTAAGTCAGACCGTAGTGGTTGTAAAGATGACCTTCTCAGCAGAATCAATGGCAGCTCGAATTCAAATGTGAATCGTATTTGGCCTATTATGGGTAGAGATAAGCCAAGCTCATTATCAACGATATTATTTGGTGACAATAAAACCGGAGAGAAGAATAATGACTTCTATCCAGGCAGTTCAAATATTGAGCGTGTATGGAGTTTTGATGACACAGGAAATAAGCAAAGTGAGTTTTACTGTGGTGAAGAAAAGATAGTATGCACTAGAGCCAAGAATGGCAAAGATCAAACACCCCCTGAGATAGAAGTTACGAGTAAGGCCATAGGGACAGATACATCAGATTCTGATCAACCAAGCAAAAATCAAGCTGGCCAGAATTCTCTGACTTCATCAAAAGGCATTACTAAGACTTATACTCCTGTAGACAGAAAGAAAGACGCGAACCTATTTTGCCATAAAAACACTTGCAAGCAGAAAGCAAACAATAAGTGGGTGAAGATAAAGAAGAGAAATAATGCCTGGGAATTTAGCAAAAAAAATTATTTTCCACGCAAGGAATTTTGGTGGACCAATGAGATTGTTAGAACAGACTTTATCGATGAAGCAAAGTCCTGGACTGTGCGAATCAAACAAGAAGATATATGCATACAGCAAAGCAATAAGAGCGTTGCTTGCCATATCTACGTAGAGCATATGGACTTAGAAAACACAAAAGTATTCATTGAAAACAACAAGAGGCCTGTTGTCATACATCTAGAACTACCTCCTGATGATTCAAAGTTCATCTCAGGTCTAAGTAGTGGACGGATTGAGCTATCAGACAGTAGTAAACTTTGTGGTGTTAACTCAGGGGAAGTAAAATGTAACAATAAGCCCGAAAGACTTGTCATCAGCCAAGCAGTGAGCAGTGAATCTTTGAACTGCTACGAAAAGCGATTAAAGGGTGATAATGCTAATGCTGGATCAAGTTTGCAGTCAATTCTGAGTATTGCTGGCAATAGCCTACCAGCCGCATGGGTATCTCTAACAGGCGGAACATTTACACTAACCGGTGATGCAACAATGAATGGCGTAGTCTGGGCCAAAAGCTTCTGCTCACAAAACAATAAGCTCTATCTAAGTACTAAGAGTTCAGATAATGATAAAGGGTCTGTTGTACAAGCAGCTGATGAACTCTGGGAGTGGAATGAAAAGGGATTAGTACAAGGTCACAATGCGCTATCCCTTGGTCGCACAATAACCCGCGGCGTACGAGGCACAGGCCTAGATATGTTCAGGCGATGGTGAAATACACGCAATCTAGTGAGAACCTGCAAAGATCTCTATGGAATCAATCCATTGAAAAGATCATAAGCAATCACCTGCTTAAAACAAATCTCAAAAAAATTAATTGGATAACACCTTGCCAAAAAAAACAAGGCTTACGCGCGTATAGACAAAATAATTGGCGAGTAATAACAGATCGGCTAAGAATTTTCACTAATAACCATAATGGCAATCAAATAGATCTCGAAAAAAGTGGGTCAGGCTTCACCATCCTGGAAGTCCTGATTGCTGGTATCTTACTGGCCATGGTGATGACTGCAGTAAGCAGGTTCTCACTTTCGGCGCTGATAAACAGCAAGAATCAACTTGAACGAACGCGAATAGAGGCTGCAATTAATGACAACATTCAGCTCTTGCAACAAGCTGACTCTCTACTTACTTATGACTCAATAGCAAGCGAAGGTGAGCAGCAGTCTGCCTGCAATGACCCTCCCAATTACCTTAAGGAGCAAATCATGGAGAGCGGGGGTCGACTATATGTCCCAGCTCCAACTCTCAAAAACGAATCAAAGAAGAATATGATCAAGAGAACAGTTAATACCACTTCTCAAAAAGAGATAACAGTAGTTATCTACAGCTTTAAAGGGCCAGGAGCAACAATAGTAACCAACAATGATTATGCTGAGCTGATCCATGAAACTGAAATGCAAAATGCTACTGAACAAAGAATTCTAGAACTAAATCCAAATTTCCAGGCAAAGTGCTACAAATGAAATACTTACGTTATGAGGAAGACCACTCGCAAGGCTACAGCCTGCTAGAGCTTTTGGTTGTCATTACAATTGTAAGTATTTTATCTGCTTATGGGTTGCCAAAATTTCGGCGAAATGTAGCGCAAGGACAAGTGGATCGCTACACACAATTTATCGAATCTGGCTTGTTCAGCTTACGGGCAAGGTTGGGGCAGTCAAAAACAAGTTGCAGATTCAGCCTTGATCAGGATCTAACCCAAAAAACATTTGGGCCACCTTGGCTTCTGTTGGAATTTCAGCAACCTGATGGTTCTCAAAGCAATAGTCAACGCCTGAAGTGTTGCTGGAATCAAGATGGCGAGATTGTTAACTGCACACCAGATTTGCTAAAAGGAAAATCACGTTATCGCTTTCTCACCATTGAAGGAAGCAGAGAATCAAAAGAGGTCGAGGTTTCTGCGACACAAGCAAGCTACGAATTATCACCACCGGGAACCAGCGCACAACGTGACAATCTCACAATCCTGGTTCGATCCAGACATAGTGCCCAAGAGCCTCTGCTGAGAACCCGATGCGTCGAGCTCTCTGGCAATGGCCAGATTCACAGCGGAACCTGGAATGATGACACTGGTTTCTGCGACAGCAGTTAATCGATGTCTTCAGACAATCCTCAGGAAACATTCACAGCTGATTGAGAAAAAAAGACCTCAAACCTGTCATCATCAAACTGTCAAAAGCCATAGTTCTATGGCACTTGATTCATGAAACTGCTAAAAAGCCTTTATTATCACCGTCGGTCTTATCCTTTACCCAGCAATGGCTTTGGGATGTCTGAAGCCGTCGTTGCCGCGGGAGCAGGCATTCTGCTAATCGGAGCATCCTCATTAGCGCTGCGCTCAACGCAGACATTAATGGATAGAGCTGAACGCAAGGCAACCCTACGGCAAAACACAACCAATGGTCTCCGCCTGCTGCGATCAGAAATTGAACGGAGTATTCACATCCTGGTGAATAACAGCGAAGCTGTACAAACTGGAATGGAGCATACAGACATGGCAAATGAACAATATCAAGAAACTCTCCAACAATGTGGGCTGCTCGCAGAAGCTCGAAATCAAGTGTTCAAACCAGTCTTCGGCATCAAGATGGCTGAACTGAACACCCCAGTTCTTTATGGGCTAAGTATTAATTCCAATAAAGCAGGCTATGCACTGATGCGATGTGGTGCGCCACTCAGTCTTGATGGACGCTATAACGAAACAGAAGATTCATTTATTGCCAAAGCAATTGAAGATATCGGAGTAATGAAATGTACAAAACCCGAAGGTGACTGCGAACACTTAACAAACAATGAGGGTGAGAATAAAAGCCTAAGAGAAATCATTGATGGCCTTGATGTCACCTTTACAGCTGACAGCACACCAATACGCAAGTTTATGGAACCTGCTCTTGGTGTGATGACAGATAAACAACGCAAACTGATCAAATTTATTGATCCGAACCCCAACAATGATCCTCAGAAATTTGAAACTGAGAGTTATCTTGAGGCGATCAGCGCTGCACGCACAGTCACCAGATACCCACTTTATCTCGCTGCATTCGCAAGAGCAGACAAACGCATTGAGAACTATGGTGATGATGACAATAGTGTACTTAATGGGGCCTACTTCCGCAATGTAAAAAGTAAAAACATCCGCTTCCTTGTAGACGGTTCAGGTTCCATGAGTGCTTGCATCCTTTGGGGTAGTACTTATGGCGAACGGAAAACATATTGGAGTGGAAGTTACTATTTCTCGTCACGCCAGAACTGCTCATTGACCAGAATGGAATCACTGCAAACAGAACTCAGCAATCTCCTTGCAGCACTTTCTCCAGACACAAAAGTCAGCATCCAGTCCTTCAGCTCACCGGGCCGTAAAAACCACAGAGCTTGGGAACAGTCAAGAGATGGCTTGGTTAAGATAGGAGATGATGGCATGCGCGAATCCGCAATTGCATTCGTTAATTCACTGGATAACGGTCGCCCCACTAAGTGGGGCGGAACCTATCCCTGGGAAGGATTAGATGCCTCTTTCAAAGATAACGAAACAGACACACTTTACTTCCTCTCAGATGGAGAGCCTAATGCCGACCGCATGGGTGGTAGCTGGCAGGCCAATGATCATGACCCTACAGTCACTCACTATTCAAACTACAACAACACACGAGAAAAAGTACTCAAAACAAACACGATAGCCCTTGGGTTAGAGTCACCTTGGATGGAGAAATTATCAGCCAAAACCACAGGGGATTATCTACAAGTCGATAAGGATTACGTAACAACCAATTCCAGTCAATAAAAAGATCACAATCAACTTTCTTGATTTAGTTTCAACACAGCCATGAATGCTTCCTGAGGCACATCTACTTTGCCCATCGCCTTCATCCGCTTTTTACCCTTGGCCTGCTTCTTCAGCAACTTTTTTTTTCTTGAGATGTCTCCACCATAACACTTAGCAAGCACATCTTTACGCATCGCACTGATGCTCTCACTGGCAATAATGCGACTACCAATGGAAGCCTGTAAGGGAATTTTAAACTGTTGTCTTGGGATCAGCTCTTTGAGCTTCTCCACCAGACCCTTACCAATGCTATAAGCCTTATCACGGTGCGCAATTGTGGTAAGTGGGTCAGCCTTTTCAGCATTGATCAAGACATCCAAGCGCACCAGATCATTGCGGCGATAGCCAATCAAGTGATATTCCATTGAGGCATAACCCTTTGTGCGACTCTTCATCTGATCAAAGAAATCCGTCACCACTTCAGCCAAGGGCAGCTCATAAATTAAGGTAACTCTCTCAGTGGTGATGTACTTCATATCAATGTATTCACCACGTCGTTCCTGGCACAAACCCATCAGAGTGCCGTTGTACTCATTGGGGGCATAGATCTCCATCCGTACATAAGGCTCCTCTATTGATTCCCGCTTCTGCGGATCTGGCAATGTTGCAGGGTTATCCACCATCAACATCTCTCCATTAATCATGTTCACCTTGTAGATCACTGAAGGAGCAGTAACAATCAAATCCAAGTCGTATTCACGTTCAAGCCGCTCCTGCACAATTTCCATATGCAGGAGTCCTAGAAAGCCACAACGAAAGCCAAAACCCATCGCACTGCTGGTTTCAGGTTCATACTTCAGTGCTGCATCTGAAAGCTGCAGCTTGTCAAGCGCTTCCCTTAGATCTGGATATTGATCTGCATCCGTAGGAAACAAGCCACAAAACACCATCGGCTTTGCCTCGGTGTAACCAGGTAGCGGCTCATCTGCTGGGGCATTGAGGAGGGTAATCGTGTCTCCAACCCGTGCATCAGCAACCGCCTTGATCGAAGCCGCCAGATAACCCACCTCCCCGGCATGAAGTTCATGGACCTCACACTGATCTGGTGACATCACACCGATCTCATCAAGCTCATAGCTCTTCTTGCTGGCCATCAGCAACACTTTGTCCTTCGTGCTGATACGGCCACTGATCACCCGGAAATACACAATTACGCCTCTGTAGGAGTCGTAGTAGGAATCGAAGATCAATGCCTTCGTTGGCTCATCGAGGGTATCTGCAGGGGGCGGGATGCGATCCACCACCGCCTGCATAATCTCTGATACGCCTAAGCCTGTTTTGGCAGAACAGGCAATTGCTGTTGAGGTGTCAAGACCAATGATCGCCTCGATCTCCTCTTTAATCCGTTCTGGATCAGAGCCAGGCAGATCAATCTTGTTGAGCACAGGAATAATCTCTAGATCGTTTTCCAGCGCTAAATAGACATTTGCCAGGGTCTGGGCCTCAACACCCTGACTGGCATCCACCACCAACAGGGCCCCTTCACAGGCCTGCAAGGAGCGGCTCACCTCATAGGAGAAATCAACATGGCCAGGGGTATCAATCAGGTTGAGTACATAGCTTTCGCCATCGGCAGCCGTGTAGTTCATCCGGGCAGCCTGGAGCTTGATCGTGATGCCCCGCTCTCTTTCCAAATCCATGTTGTCGAGAAACTGCTCCTGCATATCCCGACCGGACACCGTGCCAGTGTCCTGCAACAGCCTGTCAGCCAAAGTCGACTTGCCGTGATCGATATGGGCAATGATGCAGAAGTTCCTCAAGCGAGAAACGGGAACGTCGGTCATGCGTTGGCGAATTCCCCTCTCGGGCGCTTTGGAGTCAGAATCAAGATTCTAAGGATCCTGCTGATCTGAACAGCCATGAAGAATGCTGGTAGCAATCTCATCAGGCCCATTGCTGAATGAGTGTATGGAGCAATTTTGCAACATCTACAACCTAGATTTACTCAAAAGCATCAAATGTTCTTCGCTGGGATACTGATGCTTAAAGCTTATTCATCCCCATCACAGATTATCTCGATAGTGTCAAAAGCAAATAAAGCAAGAGACTGTCTCTAAAGAACTAAAGCAAAACTAGCAAAATAGCGCCTTACGGCCCAAGCAACAACCCTAAAAACAATATTCACAGCAACAGAAGTCAACATATTCAAATTGAGAACGGCTTTGCAATAATCATGCAAACAAGAGATATTCAACTAGCAGGATCTATAGCGATCAACTTATACAGACGAGAGTCAAGTATTAAACAGAGACTGAAGATCACAGACCTCGAATTGATGAGCAAAAGCGAGGGAAAGGTCATCTCTGTTGATCAAAATTCTCATACAATCCAAAGGGTGAGATAACAAATCGATCAGCCAACCCTCACTCATCTTCAAGCCTTAAAAGCCCGTTCTCGAAGGAGAATCGCAGAACGCACAAGCGTCTAAACACTGGCTAGTAAATCATGAATTATTCACATAAGACCCATTGAGAAACAAACCTCAAAGCCAGGGCTTTAAAGCTTCTCCTGTCCCCCCAACTTTAGAGCCACTGACCAATTATCACAACATCAAAATCAGACCATCTTTTGATCAAGTGAAACTGAGTAATGTATTGCTGCGTATGCGCATCTGCCTCAGCAGTAAGGGATCAGAATTAGGGTCATGGCCATAACTCGGCAACAATTTTTGCAATCGTTGTTGCCAAGATTCACTTGCCATACGCTCGCTCCAGCAACGCTGCAACACTTCCAGCATGACCGTCACCGCTGTACTAGCCCCAGGCGAAGCCCCTAATAAGGCAGCTAGGGAGCCATCTTCAGCGGATACCACCTCTGTACCCATCTGCAACCGCCCCCCCTCGGCTGTGTGTTTGATGATTTGTACTCTCTGTCCGGCAACTGAAAGCGTCCAATCATTCAACTGCGCATTGGGAAGAAATTGCTTTAAGGTTTCAAATCGATCTTTCTCACTCTGCTGTAGCTCTGAGAGGAGATAAGTGACTAAATCAAAGTTTTTAAAGCCCACCTCCAACATGGAGCGAAAATTGCTTCGCCGTACCGAACGCAAGAGATCCAAGCGGGAGCCTTGCTTGAGGAATTTGCTACTGAAACCCGCATAAGGCCCGAAAAGCAACGAGCGGCATCCATCAATCCAACGGCTATCAAGATGTGGCACAGACATTGGAGGAGCACCCACCTTCGCCTTGCCATACACCTTGGCGTGATGCCTTGCCGTTAAACCTGGCTCAGAGCAGACCAACCACTGTCCGCTCACTGGAAAGCCTGCATAGGCAGCTGCCTCTGGAATGCCAGATCGCTGCAACAAAGGCAATGCCCCCCCCCCTGCACCGAGAAACACAAAAGGTGTCTGCACAGAGCGACTTCCAGAAGAATGCTTGAGATCAAGATTCCACTGGTGCTTGCCGAGCCGGTGCAAATGAACGACTTCGCAGCCGCAACTCAATTCCAAAGCTCCGCTGGCTTGCAATGACTTCACATAGGCCCCTGTCAGCAATCCGAAATCCACATCCGTACCCCGCTTAATGCAGGTTGCAGCAACAGACTCTGCATTGGCTCGCCCTTCCATCACCAATGGCATCCATTCGGCAAGCTCAGCGGCATCAGTACTCCATTGCATGGAGGCAAAGGCAGGCAGTGCACTCAATTGCTGAAAGCGCTGATGCAAGAAAGCCAAATCAGCATCGCCAAAAACCACACTGATATGAGGGACCAGATGTAGAAATTGCTGTGGTAGCAACTTGCCCTTTTCCGTCAACGAAGCCCAGAACTCCAAAGAGCGCTCAAAGGCGGTATTAATGGCCAACGCCTTAGCAGTAGCCACGCTGCCATCAGGCTGACGAGGTGTGTAATTCAGTTCGCAATTAGCCGCATGACCAGTGCCTGCATTGTTTTCTGCCGCACTGCTCTCAAGACCCGGCGCCTGCAAACGTTCGACCATCAACAAACTCAGCTCAGGATCGAGCTCATGCAGCAGGGCCGCCAAAGTGGCACTCATAATTCCAGCCCCGACAAGTACCGCGTCGTAGCGAGATTGGGATCCAGCAACATCAGAGACGGCCACAACTTGAAAGCACCCCTGCTGGCAAGGTTATGAGCGAACCCCCTAGGCTGGATAGATCCAAACGTGCAGAGCATCCATGAGTACAGAAGCCATGGCCCTCACCAACGAGAACGTGGAAACCGTTCTCGATGAACTAAGGCCCTTTCTTATGGCAGACGGCGGCAATGTAGAAATCGTCGAAATTGATGGTCCTGTGGTGAAAGTGCGTCTTCAAGGAGCCTGTGGCAGCTGCCCTAGTAGCACCATGACCCTGAAAATGGGTATCGAACGCAAGTTGCGCGAAATGATCCCCGAAGTCAGTGAAGTGGTGCAGGTGCTTTAAAGGCTGTAACCAGAACAACTCTTCCGCATGAAAATTTTTAGCATTTAGAAATTCATGGCTTCGTCCAAACACGACGGTTGAGATTGAGCTCTTCAACCACACCTATCGCCATCGCCATGTCGTCCACATAGCTCTTGATCAGTGTCTTGCTCCAAAGAGTGCGAAAAACTCTGGCCTCGAACATGTCATGGTCGCTCGGGATAGCCACATAAAAGTTCTCTCCACAAAAAGAAAGACGAAGTTTTTGTCCGGTTCGCTGCCGAAATGAAACAATCCGCTCCATAAGGTTCGGGGTGAGAATGTATCTTGCTTCATTTTGATCATCCCCGTAAACCACAAAATACTTCTCGAAAGCAGGATCTTCCAGAGTGATCAGTTCGGGATGTCGGCCAATCTTTTGAATATTTTGAAAAAATTTTCCAACACACCCAAAAAGACGTTCGGCTACATCTGGAAGCACAACAGTGGTGCCTTTAATTTGCTTATTGAAGTCTGCGACGAAAAACAAACCATTGAAAATCGTGTGCCATGAGGTGTGCGTGGCTCCATCAGAATCGGTGCTCTGAGACTGATATTCCGCATGAACCTCGCTGAACTCGATACGGGTCTTTCCCAAAGTACAAAAAACCCGATCCTCGCAACGGTAACGATCAGGAGCAGTATTAAATAACCCACTTTGCACAAACTGAGACTTAGACACCCGACGGTGTGGATCATATTGAAGAGTTGAATCAAAGAAGTTGACGATCGCTGTAATAACCTGCAGCTTGAACTGCGTCTTATATTGCTTGGTCAGTTACCTGTAGACGATGGCAAAGACAACCACCACTACGGGAAGCAAAATAAAAGCTGCGATCTGCGAGATCAGCTGAAAAGCTAGCAGAAT
The DNA here is from genome assembly GCF_047304785.1 of Prochlorococcus sp. MIT 1327. Classification (NCBI taxonomy): domain Bacteria; kingdom Bacillati; phylum Cyanobacteriota; class Cyanophyceae; order Synechococcales; family Prochlorococcaceae; genus Prochlorococcus; species Prochlorococcus sp. MIT 1327. Next base: position 1,021,600 of record NZ_CP138972.1, on the reverse strand, counting down.
GAAAACAGCAATTATCAACAAAACGATTAAGAATATAATCTTCAATATTTTCTGCAGAATGAGCTTTCGTTTGTCTTCAAATATCCGTAAAACTGGCATGATCTCCTGGCGGAAATAAGAAGGGTGACCAGCAAAAAAGGATCTTTGGTTGACCATTAGTCAGCAAATATTTTAGCCGCGTTAGGGTTCTCTCTTTCGATAGCAGGCATTTCAAAAAGAGGGCGGAGTCGATAGCCGATCAGCCCAGCCAAAAGATTACTAGGAAACATTTCAATGGCATCGTTGTAGTCAGTGGTTACGGGATTAAAGGTACGTCTGGCGGCAGAAAGCTGCTCCTCGATCTCATTCAAGGATCCCTGAAGAGCAAGAAAATTTTGGCTAGCCTTAAGATCTGGATAATTCTCAACTGCAACCATGATTGACTCCATGGCCTGGGAAAATTGATTTTCCAGCTCAACCCGGCCACGGGTGCCCATCCTTCCACTCTGAGCCATCCCTCGAAGCTCGGTTAGCTTGGCGAGGGTAGCTTGGCGAGGGTAGCTTGCTCATGCTGCATATACTGATTCACTGTTGAATGAGGTTCGGGACAAGGTCATATCGCTTCTTGAGCTGAACATCTACAGATGCAAAGGCGTTTTTAACTCGGTTCTTTTTCGCGACTAGTGAATTAAACATCACTGCCACTACAACAAATATTAGCAAGATTGCTAACAGGAAGAGGACAGCGCTAGGTAAAGACAAAAGGAAAAGACAACTGTTTTGGTATTAACATCCCTAACATAGGAGGGCAAGAAAAAGTGAAAAGTTAGAAGAAATGTAAGAAGTCATAGAGCTGGAGCCTTGATTGGTTAGGATCAATTATTACCGTTCATAGAAAAACATTCCATGCCCAACGAAGAAGGGGATCCCCGTGACCAAATGCCCAACCTTTCTCCGCTACCGAGCTCAAAAGAATTGCTGCAGCTTCCTCTGCAAATAGTAGTGTCTTTTATAATTTTGGCCGCATTATCCTATCTAATTGGCATGGGAGGAATAGTGCCAAAATTCGGTTTATAAAACAAGCAGAGAAGCACGACGAACAAATATTCATTTTTTTCATTAAGCTTATCAACCTGTACATTGTTCATCAAAATAGGCGCCAAAGGGGAAATGTCTACTTCTAAACACGATGGTGACCTTCAAGCATTTTTCTATTTTTCCTAAGAACTTCTTGGGAAGCACTAGGATAACTTCGAAGTACAAAAAACCATGAGAAAAGATCAATCGCGAAGTAAACTCATTTCCTTAGATGGCGAGTCATGGGTAAAAGTGTAATGTGATGGTGGTCATGAATATCTAAAAGGGGATGAGCCAGATCATCTGAGAGATGAACTTACAGTACCCCAAAAATCAACATAACATAAATTAAATAATAAAAACCCTCAAGGGTCAGGTTCTAGTGTAAATAAAAAGGATTATGAAAAGTGCTGTGAGGTCAAATAAGATCGATTTCCCTTGATAAAATCTTAAAAATCTTATGGACTTATGAAACTACTGGCAGATTAGTATTAAACCAATAACCAACCCTAAAGAAACTATCGAAAAGAATGATTCGAAGATAGTGAGAGAGGGAATGCTTCTAGTGGTGTCAAAAACCACACCCATAAGACGAAGCCATCTCAGGCCACCTTGGTAAATCATTCTCTGATGATGACCTGGGAGAGGTTTATGGTGTAGCAAGTAGGTTAATATCATGAGAAGCACCTTAGAACAAACACTTACTTTCTCCCCTTTGACGAGTTATGACTAAGGACAAAACTGACTTGGAAATTCTTTTGTCTAAGGATGAAGGCATTGAACCTCCTGATGAAGATGATGGTAGTTGGAGATTTGACTATATGGATGATAAGGTTATCGAAGAGCTGATGAGAGTTGGCATCACCAAACAGACCTATGAGATTTTTCTAATTGACGTCTTTAGAGACAAACAGTCCTTCATAGATGAACACCTAAATGGTGATACCTCAATAGTAGATATTTATTCAAATAATGATGAGATGTTTAGGAATAATTATCAAATAGGTTGTTACTGGGTGGACAAAAACCTGAACGACACCCACTATGGATTCAACTTTCCCTTTGTTGTTTTCTACCATCAACAACACAGAAAGGAAGAATGGACACGTTACGTCTCCGTAGATGATTAATTACCGCTTCATATGAATCATCGTAGCCCTGGCTAGGGAGAATCCTATGATCAGATATTACATAAAATTCTATTCACTGAAATGCACTACAAACCAATACATGGTCTTGATGTGATTCATAGAGACATCTGCCCTGCACTCGCTAACAAGATCTAATTTAACGAGTGGGCTTTACTTCAACAGCCTAAGAAATCTGTTGCAGTGCAATCCTTTTCAGAAATAGAGCATCAAACCCATAGCAACAGCTTTACAAACATTATCCACAGATTTCAGGGGTAATCCCTATAAAAAAGCCATGGAGTATGAGTATCTATTGGCTATAGATACTCAGTAAAAAACTGACTGGATAGATATTAAGCCAGTGAATGGATCTTCTTCGAACCACGTTCTCTCACCAAGGATTTTTCCATAGATAGCGCCCACTGTTCTCTTCCCGCGTGACAGCTATGCAATTAGTAGAAATAAGCCAAAGAGCCTGAAGAATTGGCGTGGGATTGTAAAGGTATACCTTTGGGAAAGCATTTTTTAGGGCAATAGTGGCTTTGCCTGCATGGTAATGAGGCATCCAAGGTGCTATGTGATGAATGGCATGAGTAGAGCCTATCTTGTGATGGAGGAAGTCAATTACTTTTCCATATGGCCTATCAATCGATAGGAGTGCACCTCGCAATTGGGAAAATTCTGAACTGCCAAGGTGGGGAACATCAGTATCAGTATGATGCAACCAAGTGTAGGTCACTAACCAGATATTAACTACTAACAAAGGAGCTATATAAATTGCGAAAACAGTAACAAAGCCATCATGCAGGCTCCAGGCAATCAAAGCAAACAAAGTCAGGCCTATCCCCCAATCGGAAAGCCATACTTTATTGATCCATTTTTTTGTCCACAATTTTTTAGAGAAAGGTGCGATCGGCCAGAAGTGATTCGATAGGCCATATTTTGGGCCTCCCGTCTTCCCAGTAAGCAAATAGGCTGGCCAGCCAAAAATCAGATGAAGCACAAGCTGAAATACACCATATTGAAATTTTCCTAATTTGCCTGCTATGGCAATATCTTTTTCTCCACCAGCTTGCTCATCAATTCCATTGCCACGAATAACCAAAGGCACGTGGGTCTCACCATTAGCGATATGGTTTGTATAAGTATGGTGAACTAAATGTGAACGCTGCCATGAGAAATATGGAACAAGAAGGATCGAATGCAACACATATCCAACGAATGTTTCTAATTGCCTATTTTTCGAAAAAGCACCGTGGCCGCATTCATGGGCGATGACCCATAATCCCATTGCTGTTGTGCCAGATACAAGCCAATAGAGAACCCAAACAGGCAATATTTCCACACTAAGAGGAATGGAAAACCCAATAAAAATTACAATGGCCTGTATAATCAGAGATTGTGCTAGATAAGCAAGGGAAGTATTGGTGCTGCAATTCAAGCATTGATCAGGCAAAACAGCCTTAATTGCAGCCAGATCAGGTATATCGGCTTTGGAAACCTGAAGCGCCTTTCCATTGAGGCCAGACATCATGATCTCTTTAGCAGCTTTTTGTCTGAAAAATGTTTTTTCATGACTGTCTGAATGATCTTGCAATGACTATGATTAGAAAGGGCACATTCGATAGGATAATTGATACAATCCCTGATTGCCGCTTTATGGGCAACTCAAGATGAAGGCAAATCATCTTACTTAGCTTATGAGCCAGCATGCTCCTTGCTTCGCCCAACCATCAGCTGTCTAGATCTAAGTCAATTTCTTTAATCTAAAGTAATAGGACATCAGTAGATAGTTTGAGATTGCCTATAGAGATCGATGAGCTTCAATGACTATCTCTATTTGAAAAGACTTACCTATTGACCCTTTAAACGATGTTTCTCCGATTGTGGCCCCTCACATCCATAGAGATAGCACGTTGCCGCATGTAGCTTAGACGGGCCTTAGTAATGGAGTGCAGAACCTTCCTGTACTACACGTAGGCCAACAGCAATATCAATACCAATCCAATAATGCTTAGAGATCTCTGCCCAGCACTTGCTAACAAGACCTACTTCAACTAAGCAGCACTACTGCATCTCCCTATGAAATCGCTTGCACTACAATGCTTTTAAGGGATAGAGAATCAGACCTATACCAACAGCTATACCAACAGCTATACCAACATTTTCCGCAGATATCAGAAGTAATCCCTACAAGTAAAAATCCATGAGGGATAGGAGTTTGTGAATATCAAGCAGGCTCCTTCGCTGTGATTGTCACCGCTCAACGCACCTTGTTTGCCCTAACTAGATCACGTCTCCAAGAAATAGCTGTGCGTTGCAGAGGGACTATGGGTACAATGAGGCCCGCTTCCGATCGTTAAATGGCGTGAAAGATTTGTTTGGTTTTTCTCTCTGTCTCCTGCTGACTGCTAAATATAAAACATAAATCTAAAATCTAATGTCAGAAGAACAACTGAAGGCATTCATCGCCAAAGTTCAAGCCGATACTTCACTACAGGAGCAGCTCAAAGCAGGAGGAGCTGATGTTGTTTCTATTGCAAAGGCTGCTGGGTTCACGATTACCACAGAAGACCTAAACTCTGATCGCCAAAATCTGACTGATGATGAGCTGGAAGGTGTGGCTGGGGGGGGCTGTGGCTGTTGGTCCAAGTTGGTAAACACTTTGGACGGCATCTAGTGCCACAATTACAATTACACTAACAATTACTGCTAAAAGCCTACACACTCAAAGCCGCCCATACAGATCACGAATCAGGCAAGATCTGTTCTCAATTAGCTCATTTATTGAGAATCTTGTAGAAAGTGTTGATAGTACTTTGACTCAAAGTATTCTAGCCCAGTCATAGCAGTTATTTTAAAGGAATATTGTATAGGAGATAGGAAATCTATTGTATAGACATCTTCGGACGACTCTTTTCCACAGGATATACAACTTCTGAAGGGGGCTAAGGGGCAAATGAGGTCCTTCTACCTACGTAATAACACTTCAGACATTTGTGTCATGAAATCTTAGCCCGATCTGAAATTATTTTTTCTGGTAATTTCTTCGGAGGCTAGCTATGCTAACAAGAGTTAAAAATCACTAATGTCAGAGGAACAACTCAAGGCATTCGTCGCCAAAGTTCAAGGCGATCCTTCACTGCAGGAACAGCTAAAAGCAGAAGGAGCTGACCCTGTTGCTATTGCAAAGGCTGCTGGGTTCTCGATCTCCACAGAAGACTTAAACACTAATTATCGCCAAAACCTGTCTGAAAAGGATCTGGAAAATGTGGCCGGTGGTGTGAAGAATTGGGAAGAATGGTTTTGTACTGAAATTTTGACTTGCTGAATGTCTGCTACTGTTAAATTGTGATGCTTCTCAATGAGCCTACACACTCAAAGCCCCTGCATTGACAGGGGCTTTTTACTTCTTCAATGACTTCCCTATTCGCTTAAAACGGCATCCGATACCTGGTATGATCTTAAAGAGTAGAAGCTAGGTAATCTCAGGTAAGTTCCTAAAATATTCTAGTTCTAGAAATTCCTCTCAGGACCTGTGACCAAGATCACAACTAGCAATGATTCGGATCAATGACTTAGTAGAGGAATTGGCAGATGATGTGTTCATCCGAGGGATAGATCTCTCACAACCCATTCAAACCAATGACAAATAACGAACTTACAATTGAAGAGCTGAAAAGTGTTTGTGGTGGTGTTTATTGCCAATCAAAAGAGGAAGGTTGTCCTTTCGTGGGTTGGCATCCAAGAAACAACAATTTCTCACAGGGGCAGACATCTTTCTCACAAGGACAAACCTCTTTCTCACAAGGACAAACCTCTGTGGTGAATGACAGTCGCTGGCAGGTCAATACCTTTGGGTTGAATAATTCTGAACTACCACAAGCACAAAGGGCGGATTAGAACAGGTGTAGTTTCTATTATTGGTGATGAAGGGTAAATAGACCTAACCAATCCTTACGTTATTCAACCAGTCCAACATCTCCTGCTTCTGCTTTTTGAGTTCTGCTGGTGATGGCTTGCCAGGTTTAGTTGGATTAGGTTTATAGGGAGCCTCCAATCGGTTGGCTCTTTTTTGTTGTGTTGGCTTTGCAGTCTGCTTAGGGATCTGTTTGATTGGTTTGTTAATGGTAAGTGGTTGTTGCGCTTGAAGTTGCTGTTGTTGTAGCTGTTTTATTTCAGATATTAGTAGTTGTTGACCTGGAGAAACCCTCTTCTTCTTGCTTCTAGTTCATTCAATGCTCACCAGCCGTTTAAGTATGCGACTACCCCAGTGGCATTTGGAGCCGCTTTACTCTTATGGCGGTAGTGCTTACAAAAACGCTCATAGCATTTGGCACATCCATCAATCGTTGCCGAGAGCCTTAAAAAGGCAGGCGGCCATTGGCTAATGCCGTCAGCTTGCAACCTGCTGTAGTGAAAGTTTCATACAATTCAATGATGCTTAAACTCATCAGCCTTAGATTGGGCTATAGATAAAGAATAGACAAGTACATCTGATGCCAGAAGAACAACTCAAAGCATTCATCGCCAAGGTTCAAGCAGACACTTCACTGCAGGAACAGTTAAAAGCAGAAGGAGCTGATGTTGTTGCTATTGCCAAAGCTGCTGGGTTCACGATTACCACAGAAGACCTAAACTCTCATCGCCAAAATCTGTCAGATGAGGAGCTAGAGGCTGTGGCTGGTGGGGCTGTGGATGGAGGTCTGACACTGGCAACCTGGCCATGCTGCTGACATCACTGCCTGCTGGGTTCTGTTACTAGCTACTAATAGCGAACTAGCACATAAGTCATTAGAACAGCCTACACACTCAAAGCCCCTGCATTGACAGGGGCTTTTTACTTCTTCAATGACTTCCCTATTCGCTTAAAACGGCATCCGATACCTGGCACCTTAAACTTACAAACAAGAACTAATTTCTAATCCAATGTCAGAAGAACAACTGAAGGCATTCATCGCGAAAGTTCAAGCAGATACCTCACTACAGGAGCAGCTCAAAGCAGAAGGAGCTGATGTTGTTGCTATTGCACAGTCTGCTGGGTTCTCGATCTCCACAGAAGACCTAAACACTCATCGCCAAACCCTGTCTGATGATGAGCTGGAGAGTGTAGCCGGGGGCGGGAATGATACTGTTATTACGAAAGAATACAGTTGTTATGTAACCTCGGACAAGGGCTGTTGTTAAACTTTTCTACCACGCTTGCACACGCATTAGCAGGGGCTTTGATTTCTTCAACGACTTCACTATTCGCTTAAAACGGCATCCGATACCTAGCAAGAACTTGATGAATAGAAACTAGCCAATCCTCACGTTATTCAACCAGTCCAACATCTCCTCCTTTTTCTTTTTAAGTTCAGCTGAAGAACGCTTACCAGGTTTAGTTTGATTAGGTTTTGCATACGGAGCTTCCAATCGGTTAGCTCCTTTTTTATGTGTTGGTTTAGCTGTTGTTTTTACAGTCTTCTTTGATGTCTGTTTGATTGGTTTGTTAATGGTAAGTGGTAGTTGAGTATTTAGTTCTTGTTGTTGTAGCTTTTCTATTTCAGGTATGAGTAGTTGTTGAACTTTGAGTTGTTGTCTTGCGTTGGGTTGGGCTTGCTTGGGGCGTAATGATTGAGTAGGCATGTATTGATCAGTTTAAGCAGTTAAGGAAGTTGTATTAAAGATGGAGGTTCACTCGCTCGCTTTGCTCGCTCGTTCACCTCACCATTAGCAATAGGAAGCTAAAGAGCTGTTGTGTCTTGCGTAAATGGTGTGTGGTCCTTATGAGCAGAGCACCTTCTCTAACCTGTTCATCAGATGAGTGTGATGCAGGTAGAGGTGTTTGATTGTCTCTGTGTCTTTGTCCTCTTGTGCTGCTAGCAGCATCTTCTCGTAGATGCCGACTTTGCTGAGCATGGAGCGGCAAAGCTTTTCTTTAGCGGTAGTGAGTGTCGTCATGGTGTTGGTATGTCTATGTTGTCTTTCCTCTTAGAGTAGGGGGGTAGGCGTCTTTTTCTAGTGCTTGCAAGGGTTCTCAGTCAAGAGCATCAAAGAAGCGGTTGATGATTAGCTCTTCTGGTGTCGTTGATTCTTTAGGTCTTTTAGGAATCAGCTGTAAGGGGGTAGGCGTTGGGGGATCTTCTTTGTCTTGAGTCTCTTCTCTAATCCCCTTGAGCCATTCATCGAGCATCTCATCTGTCATTTCAGGTTCTAAGGCTTCTGCTTGTTTTCGTTGTTGCTCTTGTTGCCAGATCTCAGTTGCGAGCTGCTCATCCCAAATCTGGTAAGAGAGCATGATGCGGAAGATCTCCTTTTCTTTTTGATTGAGAGCTTCTGTGTCTTTGAAGTCATTGATGATCTGATCGATGAGATCGTCTGCATCTAGCTGCAGCATGGCGTCGATAGTCGTTAGCTGTGCTTGATCGCCAAGCTGCTGCATCATCAAGCCTCGTTGCTCGTAGAGCTGCTTGTCTTTTTCTTGGCCCAATGCTTCTGCTTGTTGGTAAGCAGCTTTGGCTGATACTTTGAGCCTTGTGAGTTTGGATGGCTCGCCTTTGTGCGTTTGGCTCCATTGCTTAGCCAATGAATCTTGAGAGAGCTTGGGAGTGTCTTGCAGCTTGGTGATGGTTTCATCTTTGATGGCTTTAGCGAGCCAGATGATTGCAAGCCTGAGGATTTCTTTGTCTGTAAGTTCGAGTTGATCAGCTAAGCAGATTGCCTGATGCTTTTCTGCTTTAGGAAGACTCACCCAGAGAGGCCTAGAGCGCCCTGTATGGCCCTTTTCTGCTGTTGACGCTCTAGCGTATCTAGAGGCGCTTTGCAGGGCCCCAAAGCCGCTCCTGGAGGCCTCGTGAAAGGCGATGCGAATGGCTTCTCTTTGATTGCATTGAAGAGAGTTAATCAGACCTTCTAGCATTTGCTCTTCTTGCGCAGATAGCATCGTTGTCATGCGTGCTGCACACTTTTGAGTTGATTGAATGATTGGATGCTTTGAAGAATCAAAGCGATGCTGCTTGATGGGAAAGAAGGCCTTGGACTTTGATGTTGTATTGAACTTGTTTTGATTATTGTTGTCCATAGTTAATCTTTAAATATTTTTAGTAAATCGACTGTCTCTTTTCAAGACAACGAATGAACTGCCTCAACAACCTTTTTCCATACCGAGCCTCCATACATTTGTGTCGTAGATCGAGGGCTATGGCCTAGAAGCAAACCTATGACCTTTTCTGAATAGTCCTGCTCAACGAGCTGGGCAGTCACTCGATCTCTGAAATCCTTGGGTGATAGGCCTGTTATTTGTTTGCATGGCTTTGAAAGATTATGCCCCCAACGAATTTCATCTGTTTTGCGATCAATCGTTTTTAGACTTGGCCATATCAGACCATTAATTCTACGCAGTTCCTGCATTAATTCATAGATCTGTGGATGCAAAGGGATTTGACGTTGTGAATAATGGGTCTTTAAACTTCTCTCATCAGACCAAGTAACATTAAAGCGATCATCATTGATGTCTTCTCCTTTTAAACCACATACCTCAGAAAGACGGCAACCACTGTAATAAAGAATTTGAAAGATTGGGAGATATTGACTGTTACTTTGGTCCCACTCATTAATCGGCCGACAAATAAATGAGCCTTTCTTTTGCAACTGCCTAGCAACCTCTCCAGGAGTCAATCGCACTGAAGCTGGCAAACCCTTAAAAATATGCGCTACACCTCGTGCTTCACTCAAGCTGGTCCATAGACCTGAGAGATAAGCCAGCTGCACTTTTACAGTGTTCTTACTTAATCCCCTCCCTAACAACTTTTGCTTGTAGGCCTCAGCCATTTCGCGAGTACACGAAAGAGGGCTCGCTACTTGGCAGAAATTCATGAACGCTTCTAGAACCTTGACCCACTGCACGTAGGTTCTTGAGGCAGGTTCTTTTTGCTGACGTCGTAACTCAAGCAAGTCTTCTGGCATCAACAAGCTCTCAGACTTTTCGATGCCTTGGAGCAGATCAAAGCCTCTTTTGGCCTGTTCACTACTTAAGAGGCCTTGCACTCTCAACATCTCAAGGCCGATTGCCATATCACCCTTCTCAGCCTGAGGAGTCAGCCCAGGCAGAACCTCTAACAGCTCATCAGTAGTCAGGGCAGCTTGCCCCCGTGCCTCTGCAATCAGCGCATCAGTTCTCTGCAAGAAAGCCTTCTGGCGGGCTCTTGCCTCATGCAGAGTCTTCCCACCTGGCTCTTTAAACACTGCTTTGCCGATCACGCTCCTCAAATCCCTAGGAACTGCCCGTTGCAGCACGTAGCTTTGACGAGCCTTAGTGATGTAGTTCGGGACCTTTCTGAACGGCACCTATACCAACAGCTATACCAACGCTATTCTAGTGATGCTTAGAGATCTCTGCCCAGCACTTGCTAACAAGACCTACTTCAACTACGGCGGCCAAGGACCACTGCCAACGCCTTCCCTTGAAGCGATTACTGCAAGCTGGCAGAACATTCAAGAGCTGGGTCCCTTTACTAACAGCGTATGGCCCTATGTAGCCAAAGAAATCCAGGCCACTCGTTCACACTTAGCCAAGCTCTGCGGCGTTACCCCCCATCGCATCGCGCTCACTGAAAATGTCACCAGTGGCTGTGTCTTACCGCTCTGGGGCCTGCCTTTCTCAGAAGGCGATCGCTTGCTCATTAGCGACTGTGAACATCCAGGAGTTGTTGCGGCATGCATTGAACTGGCCCGCCGACAACACCTGGCAATAGACACGCTGCCTGTAAAAAACTTGCGTCATGGTGCTAACGATCAAGCGACTAGCGACAGCCTTGTACTGGAAAGACTTGAGCAACACCTCAAACCAAGCACAAGGCTGGTGGTGCTCTCCCACCTGCTATGGAATACAGGCCAGGTGATGCCGATCTCGGCTGTTTCAACAGCCCTCAGCCATCATCCACAACAGCCTTTCTTGCTCGTGGATGCGGCACAAAGCTTCGCCCAAATGCCTGTACAGGAAGCCGCTGCCGCTTCAGATATCTATGCCTTTACGGGGCACAAATGGGCCTGCGGGCCTGAAGGGCTTGGTGGAGTCGCCCTCTCAGAACGGGTGCTCACCGAAGCGAATCCCACCCTGATTGGCTGGCGCAGCTTGCAGAACGAAGGCCATCTTCAAAACAACCAGGCCGAACTCTTCCATCACGACAGTCGCCGCTTTGAGGTAGCAACCTCTTGCGTGCCGCTGATGGCAGGCCTGCGCTGTTCGTTGGAGCTGCTCGAAACCGCAGGCTCGCAGCAGGAACGACTGAGCCAGATTCGCCAAGGCAGCCAAAAACTATGGAATCAACTACAACAGCTCACAGGCGTTGAAGCACTGCTCAACAGTGCCCCAGCCGCTGGTCTTGTCAGCTTTGAGTTACCCCAAGGCCCCCCAGCTCCTGATGTGGTTCAACAATTAGGCAACGATCAGCTCTGGATTCGGCATCTCGAAGATCCAATCTGCCTACGTGCCTGCGTGCACATCACCACTGAAGAGAAAGAACTCAACACACTTACAACCGCACTCAAGCAGCTAGCTAGCAAAGGAGAGCCAAGCAATTAACCGTTAGCTGCGTTATCTTATTTGCCAAAAACAGATATATAATCGATCTCAAAAAATTGATCTCAAAAGTTCCATTATCGACAACAAAACAAGCCTATGAATCATAAAGAAAATGAAATCAAGCCACTAACAGCATGCCTGACGTGCATCAAATCATAAAGCCCTTAATTAAATAGATTTAAAAGGAAAAACAGCCGATAACTAGACATTAGAGGTGGTTTTATTCAGCATTTAATTAGCACTTAGCCAAGCCGGCAAAGTGCTACATCGGCAATGATCTCACAAAATGACTATGCTTGAATCGTCAAGTCGGTTTCAGCAGGGATCAGCTGCTGAAGGAAAGGGGGAAAGTCCGGTGAAAGTCCGGCGCTGTCCCGCAGCTGTAAAGCGCAACCGCCCTTCTTAGGGCACTTGCGCGAGTCAGAATACCCGCCGAATTTCTATCGACGAGGATCGAATCATTCCTACCAAGCTTGCCCATCGGCACTCTTCCACACTATTGCGCAGCTACAGCTGGCTCATTGCAGCCATCCTGTCCACTCCAGCATTACTAGCGATGCTGGTTAAGCCAGCTTTCGCCCATCACCCCTTCGCAATGCCAGAGGCGGGAAATCTCAATGCCCTGCAGGGTTTAATCAGTGGGGTTGGCCATCCACTACTGGGGCCAGACCACCTCTTGTTTCTGTTGGCGATTGGCTTCGTGGGCTTGAACAGACCACGCCAATGGCTGGCACCATTACTAGCAGCTGGTCTTCTCGGTAGTGCGATCTCCCTACTCATCCCCCTGCCAGAAACTCTCTCTGTTTATGCAGAAGCACTTGTCTCACTGAGCCTTGCCGTTGCTGGCCTTGTGGCTTTAGGCAAAGCATCTCCCTTGCTTTTGGTCCCTTTAATTTCCCTACATGGATATCTATTAGGTGGAGCAATCATAGGAGCAGAGCCAACTCCACTAACAGCTTATTTCCTAGGCTTGTTCATTAGTCAGGGAAGTATTCTTTTGCTTGTCACAACATATTCAAAGCGTCTTCTTGATAGCATCGGCAACGGTGGACAACACATTACCGCAGGCATTTGGATCGGCATTGGAGCCGCTTTTACCTGGTCACTATTAATTCCTTAAAAGACAGTCTACTTGCAAATTAAGTCTTCTATTTTAAACAAAATAAACAGTTGGCCATATGATGCAAAATACAAGACTTCAGCCAACGATCACTAGACCCTTTAAGAGCCACAATAAGACCAACAACGTCAAGGCCTTATTTTGTTCTTAGTGTGAACTCTTTGTTAACACTAAGAACAAAGCCTCATCAAGCACCCTCTGTTCGATAGAGGGTGCATCAACTTTGCAGTCGCAATCTGAGCGCCCGTTCAGATTCCTCGCGATCATCAAAATGCACCTTGATGGTTCCGAGGATCTGGTAATCCTCATGGCCCTTGCCTGCCACCAACACCACATCACCAGGGGCTGCCTCGGCAATCGCAAGCGCAATCGCCACCGCCCGGTCAACCTCCACAGTTAAGGCTGTGCCTTGAGGGATTCCAGCCACCACATCAACCAGTATTTGCTGGGGATCTTCTGTGCGGGGATTGTCTGAGGTCACCACCACGCGATCGGCCAACCGCGCTGCAATCGCAGCCATCTGAGAGCGCTTGCCACGGTCTCTGTCTCCTCCACAACCAAACACGCAACACAAGTTTTTACTGGTGAACGGCCTGGAAGCCGTCAAGGCATTCTCCAGACCATCAGGGGTGTGGGCGTAATCCACCAACACAGTGGGCACTTGACTGGAATCAGCTGCAGGGATCAACACGCGCTCCATCCGCCCAGGTACGCCGCGGAAGTCTGCGATCGCTTTCAACAACAACTCCAAAGGCAAGCCCTGTTGCAACAAGACCCCAACCGCCTGAAGCAGGTTCATCAAGTTGAAGCGACCCAGTAATGGAGAGTCAAACCAGCCCTCACCACAAGGGCTGATCAGACGACCTTGAACCCCAGCGGAGCTCATCGTCAGCTCCGTCATTGTCAGTTCAGCGTCACCTCGCTGCAAAACACCCTCGGCAAGAGAGCTGCGCCAACAGGTATCGCCGAGACGCTGGGCCAATCTTGCGCCCCAGGGGCCATCAATATTCACCACCGCCTTGGCTGATCCAGATTCCAGCAACGGTGGTGCAAACAGCTGCGCCTTGGCCTCGAAGTAAGCCTCCATCGAAGAGTGATAGTCAAGATGATCTTGAGTGAGGTTGGTAAACACGGCACCAGCAAAACGACATCCCGCCACCCGTTGTTGTTCAAGGGCATGAGAGCTCACCTCCATCGCTCCCAACTCAGCACCGGCCTCAACCGCTTGCGCCAACTGAGCCTGAAGGCGATCAGCAAAGGCCGTGGTATGCGTTGCGGGAACGCTGTAGTTAGGCCAGCGATTCACGAGGGTGCCAAACAAGGCAGTTGATCTGCCCACAGCCACACTGAGATGCTCAATCAGATGGGTGGTGGTGGTTTTGCCATTTGTCCCCGTTACCCCGATCAGAGCAAATCTCGAGGAGGGCTGCTGCCAAAAGGCCGCTGCCAGCTGTCCAACCCATGCTGCAACCGGCTCTGGTACCACCACTACCGCATCTGTAGGCCCAGGCGGCTGCAAGGCTGCTGCTGCGGGTCCAATCACCGCCGCCTCTGCACCAGCGGCCAAAGCCTGACGCCAAAAGCTGCCGCCATCAACCTGTTCACCAGGTAAGCCCAGGAATAAACAGCCTTGAGCAACCGAACGGGAATCACAGCTAACCATTGCAAGAGAGGGATTCGCCAATCCCTCCGGCACAGGGAGTCCGACAGCCCGCAACAATGAATGGAGCATCTGGGTCATTCCAGGCCCGCCCATGGATGGAGCCGTTCTAGTCCGATCCAAGCGCCTTGGTGCAGGCCTGTTGCAACCAGCGGAACAGTCCTTCCCCCCCAAGCCGCGGCGACACCCGCGGCAGCTCTAGCGAAAACTGTTGCTCCAGTTCAACCAACACCAAAACAGGAACCTGCAAGTCGTAATGGTCGCGGATACTGGCGGGTGTCGCACCATCATCGATATCGATCACACATAGCGTTAAAGGTGGCTGGAGTTGATCCAAAGCCAGCTCACGCAGACGTTGTTCAAGCCCCTCACAGAGACAACAACCATTGCGGCTGTAAAGCAACAACCTCAAGGCCTGCATTAATCAGGCACCGGGTCGCAACCACAAGGGGTAAAAGGATGGCAACGAGACAGGCGCCGCAGGGTGAGCCAACCACCGCGCCATGGTCCATGACGCTGGATCGCTTCAAGCCCGTAAGCACTGCAACTTGGGATGAAGCGGCAATGGGGCCCAAGTAAAGGGGAAAGCCAGGTTCGATACAAGCCAATCAAGGCAAGCAGCACTGAACCAATGGCTCGATTGAGCAGTGCAAAGATGCCGCCGGATAGAGTATTGGATTCGCGCATAGCGAGCCGAAGGCTGGGCCTTGAGGTCCAGCATGACGTATCGGGAGCGCGAACTATCCTATCCAACCTGCCTTAACTCATGTCTCGATACCGCGGCCCTCGACTGAGGATCACGCGGCGCTTGGGAGATCTACCAGGTCTCACCCGGAAGGCCGCTAAGCGGTCCCATCCCCCCGGTCAGCACGGCCAAGCCCGTCGCAAGCGCTCCGAATACGCGATCCGCCTCGAAGAAAAACAGAAGCTCCGCTTCAACTACGGGATTTCCGAACGGCAGCTTGTGCGCTACGTGAAGAAAGCCCGTGCCCAAGATGGCTCTACAGGAACCAACCTGCTCAAGCTGTTGGAGAACAGACTCGATAACGTCTGCTTCCGCCTCGGTTTTGGGCCCACAGTTCCAGGTGCTCGTCAACTGGTGAACCATGGCCATGTGACCGTGAACGGCCGTGTTCTCGACATTGCTAGCTACCAATGCAAAGCCGGTGATGTGGTTGCCATTAGAGAGCGCAAAGGCAGCAAAAAGCTGGCCGAAGCGAACCTAGAGTTCCCCGGATTGGCAAATGTGCCGCCACACATTGAGCTCGATAAAGCAAAAATGAGCGCCAAGATCATTAGCAAGTGCGAACGCGAATGGGTCGCACTTGAGATCAACGAACTGCTGGTGGTGGAGTACTACTCCAGAAAGGTTTGAATCAAAATCAGCCAAGCGTTCTTCAACAGGCCCCTGCTTTGCAGGGGTTTTTTGTTGCTGTTGCCTACCCTGCTCAAAGCCCTCTCTAGGTCGTGGCCCCAGCTCAAAGCGATCAACAGCAGGTTGCAGGGATCAGCACCCGCGCCATCCACCACGGCGAGAGCTTTGCAGCAGAGACCGGTGCCGTAATGCCACCGATCTTTACCAGTTCAACCTTTGCCCACGGCAATCCTCAGGGCTTCGACTACACCCGTTCAGGCAATCCCAATTTCCGCATCCTCGAATCAGTGTTGGCAACCGTAGAAAGCTGTCAATTCGCCACTGTCTTCGCTTCAGGGGTGAGCGCCATCACAGCTATCGCCTCCACACTGCAAGCCGGAGATCTGGTGCTCTGTGAGGAAAATCTTTACGGCTGCACCGTGCGCTTATTCGAGCAGGTTTTTAGTCGTTTTGGTGTACAAACAGCCTGGTTGGATTTCACCAATCCATCAGCGCTTGATGCCATTGCAGTTCAAAAACCCGCAATGATCTGGCTGGAGAGTCCAACCAATCCCCTGCTCAAAGTGATCGATCTAGCAGCCGTCTGTGATGCCGCTGCAGCAGAAAAAATCCCAGTTGTCGTCGACAACACGTTTGCCACAGCCCTACTGCAACAACCACTGCAGCTAGGCGCCACCCTCTCACTCACCAGCACCACCAAATACATCAACGGCCATTCCGATGCCCTTGGCGGTGTGGTCTGCAGCGACGACCCGCAATGGCAGCAAAAGATGGTGTTCGCACAAAAGGCCTTGGGATTACAACCCTCCCCATTTGACGCCTGGTTGATTACTCGCGGCATCAAAACCTTGCCACTCAGGCTGGAACGCCAAATCACTAATGCTGCCGCCATCGCTGATCAACTGGCCATCCATCCACGCATGCACTGGGTGCGCTATCCATTCCGTTCAGACCATCCCCAGCAGGCTGTAGCCCGCAAGCAGATGAGTGGTGGTGGTGCCATTGTCACGGCCAGTCTCAACGCTGACCAAAGCCAGACTTACGCCTTCTGCAAGAGCCTGCGCTATTTCACGATGGCCGAAAGCCTGGGCGGTGTTGAAAGCCTCGTTTGTCATCCCGCCACCATGACCCATGCCTCAGTCGATCCAGATGTCAAGCGAAAACTTGGCATCGATGATGGTCTGGTGCGCTTCTCCGTGGGCTGCGAAGACCTCGCTGATCTCAGCACAGATTTAGAGCAAGCCCTCAAACAGCTGTAGTGAGCCCACGCGACCTACTGCAGGATCCCTGCTGGCACGCTGATGACCTCGGCAAAGCTCTACCAGATAGTCCCCATGCCGTTTCGGTAGCCCTACCCCGCTGGCAAGACGTGGTCGCCTATGAGGAGAAAGACCCTGCTTGTCTTAAGGCCCTGCAGGCCATCTACCCCCGTTTCGGCTTCCATCCACTGGTAGCAGAGATCGCCCAAAAAGCACGAGAAGAGCATGGCTGTGCAGATGGCAGTGCCTGGCCCTATCCCACTGCTGCTGCCGCTGAACGAGCCAGATTTCATTGCCAACGCAGTGAGCCGATGGCAAAAACAAGCATCAAAACCTTACTGGGCCTGCCATGTTTGCTCACCGACGCAAAAGGCTGCAGCGCTGCAAAGGCCTTCTGGCAACACAGCGGCCTTGGTGCATCCTCACGTCAGGCTGCTAGTGCACTTGGGCACGAACCATTCCCCTCACTGCAAGCCAGCGCGAACGCCCAGACGTTGCTAAGACGACGACTCGCAGAGATCTATGGCTGCGAGCCAGAGCTCGTGCAGCTCCATCCCTCTGGGATGGCTGCTCTCACCAAAGCCCTGCAAGCGATCACAGCGTTACGCCCCGGCAAACCCTTCTTGCAGCTTGGCTTCCCCTATGTGGATGTGCTCAAGCTGCCTGAGGTGGTGTTTGAAGGTTGCGACCTTCTACTGACAACAGAGCTGAACCGATTGGCCCTGGAACTTGATCGCAGACAACCAGCCGCTGTGATCGTTGAGCTACCCAGCAACCCCATGCTGCAGTGCGTCGATCTGCCAGCGGTAGCCCGCCTGGCAAAGGCTCGTGGTATCCCCGTGATTGCTGATGACACCATCGGCTCACCACTCAATCTTGATGCGCTGCCCCATGCAGACCTGGTGTTTAGCTCCCTCACCAAAAGCTTCGCCGGCCGTGGTGACATCCTGGCGGGTTCTCTCGTTGTAAGCCCCAACTCCCGCTGGCGAGAGGAGCTGTCCAGAGAGCTCTCGACGGCCCTAGCTCCCCTAGGGGATGCTGATGCCATCGCCTTAGAACAAGCCAGCCGAGATGTGGCCCAGCGGCTGCCGCAGCTCAACAACGCCTGCCAAAGATTGGCAGACAAGCTGGCCTGTCATCCCTCTATTGCTCGAGTACACCACCCAGGCCAATGCACCAACTTCCAAGCCCTGATGCGCCCTGGCGCCGGCCACGGCTGCCTGCTCTCTTTTGAGCTATCGGGGGGGGTAGCGCAAGCCAAGCGGGTGTATGACGCCCTGCAGGTCTGCAAAGGTCCAAGCCTCGGCACAAGCTTCACGCTGGTGTGCCCCTATGTACTGCTCGCCCATTACAACGAACTGAGCTGGGCAGAATCCTGTGGAGTGCCGAGCCATCTGCTGCGTGTATCTGTAGGGCTTGAAGATCCCGATACCCTTTGGCAACGCTTTGAGATGGCGTTGAAGGCCTAACCGTAAGCAACCCATCACATGGACGTCACAACAGATCATCGTCCTCACCAATAGAGCCAAATTCCAGCTAATGATGTGGTCGATTCATATGCACGCATGTCCCGCATTTACGAAGACAACAGCCAGGCAATCGGCAACACTCCACTGGTCAAACTGCACGCCGTCAGCAAAAACGCCAAGGCAACTGTTCTCGCAAAGATTGAAGGCCGCAATCCCGCCTACAGCGTGAAATGCCGCATTGGCGCCAACATGATCTGGGATGCCGAAAAGCGGGGCTTACTGAGCAAAGAGCGCACGATCATTGAGCCCACCTCTGGTAACACAGGCATCGCTCTGGCCTACACCGCAGCAGCCCGGGGCTACAAACTGATCCTCACCATGCCCGAATCAATGTCGCTAGAACGGCGGCGGGTGATGGCAGTGCTTGGTGCAGAACTCATTCTCACAGAAGCCGCCAAGGGGATGCCAGGCGCCATTGCAAAGGCAAAAGAGATCGCCGAAAGCGATCCCCAGAAATACTTCATGCCCGGTCAGTTTGAGAATCCGGCCAATCCCGACATCCACAGCAAAACAACCGGTCCAGAAATCTGGAACGACTGTGATGGCGCCATTGATGTGCTCGTATCTGGCGTAGGCACCGGCGGCACGATCACAGGTGTCTCCCGTTACATCAAACAGGAGAAAGGCAAAGCCATCATTTCTGTAGCAGTCGAACCAACCCATAGCCCGGTCATCAGCCAAACCCTCAACGGGGAAGAGGTCAAACCTGGTCCTCACAAAATCCAGGGCATTGGAGCCGGCTTCATTCCCAAAAACCTCGATCTTTCTTTAGTGGATCGTGTTGAGCAGGTCAGCAATGATGAATCCATCGCCATGGCCCTGCGCTTGGCAAATGAAGAAGGTCTACTGGTGGGCATCTCCAGTGGTGCGGCAGTTGCAGCGGCTATTCGTCTGGCAGAACAACCTGAATTTGCGGGCAAAACCATCGTGGTAGTGCTGCCAGACATGGCCGAGCGTTATCTCTCCTCAGTGATGTTTGAGAGTGTGCCCACAGGCATCATTCAGGCCCCTGTAGCTGCCTAAATCGCCTCCAGCTTGAAACTGATCAACAGGGGCGGGCCGCCGGCAACACCGCCTCTGGATCAATCCACATCGCATCGCCATAAGAGAAAAAGCGATAGTGGTGATCAATGGCCTCGGCATAGAGCGCCAGCAGCCGTTCACGACCAACCATGGCACTCACCAACAGCAATAGAGAGCTTTTGGGCAAATGGAAGTTGGTGAGCAGTCCATCCACCACGGCAAAGCGGTAACCCGGCTGAATCACCAAATCCACTGGTCCACAAAACGACTGCAGGAATCCGCCACCTGCCAAAGCAGCACCTTCAAGGGCCCTGACGCTGGTGGTTCCCACAGCAATCACCCGGCCTGCTCGTGCTCGAGAAGCCATCACCGCCTCAACAACTTCGTCGCGCACCTCCACCCACTCGCTGTGAAGCTGCAAATGCCTCAGATCCTCAGTTTCAACTGGTCGAAACGTGCCTAAGCCCACATGCAAGGTGACACTGGTCAGCATCACTCCCCGCTGCTTGAGAGCCTCCAATAACTCATCACTGAGATGAAGCCCCGCCGTTGGCGCCGCAACGGCGCCGGGGCGAGATGCATAACGGGTCTGATAACGCTCGCTATCACTTGGATCATGAGATTTGATATAAGGCGGCAATGGCACTTCGCCGTAGCGCTCAAGCAGCAACTCAAGCTGCTCGGCATTGGCGTAATGGCTCGGGAACTGCACAACCCGTCCGCCACTAGCGCTGTCTTTGCTAATCACCTGCAAAGCAATGGGCTCCTCGCCTAGAGCCTCGAGCCAAAGCTGATCACCTGGGCGCAAACGTTTAGCAGGCCGGCCCAAACACAGCCAGCGACCCTCACCACGCGGCTCAAGCACTAACAACTCGGCCAAGCCACCACCTGATCGCCGCACCCGCAGCCGAGCCTTAAGAACGCGAGTGTCATTGATGACAAGCAGATCACCAGCTCGCAATTCCTCCTGCCAATCCCAAACCTCGGCATGTCTAGCGATGGGAGGCTTCATCCCCAATGGCTGCACAATCAAAAGCCGCGCCGAATGTCTTGGCTCCACCGGCAGCTGAGCTATGCGCTCAGGATCAAGCGGATAGTCATAAGAACTGAGCAGAGAATCTCTTGGGTCTAGAACCATTCTTGAAGACTTGCTTTATGAGTGACGTTCAAAAAACCGTTCAGAAAGTTCTGGGTTCACAAACCACCAATTTTTTGGTCCGCTGGTCATTCATATCCATTTTAATGCTCGAACAGGGAAGAGCATCCACCAGAGCAGAGCGACAGATCAGCAGCCCTTGCACAAAGGGTGAGAGCAAACCAAAGCAAATCTCCTGGTAATCAGCATAGGTTTTCTATCTTCTCTGCTGAGGGCGTTCAGCATCATCCTCATCGCGCATTGCGGCACCATGCCTTGATGCTATTCAGCTTAAAATGAATAGGGCGAAAACTATTGATTTACAGTTCAAAAATTCTCTTGCAAAAATCATGCAAAAGCCTGCCTCTGTTGGGATTAAGTAAAAACTTGTGCGATCTAAGACGCAATTGATGAATGCATTTAATTGTTTGCATAGGATTACCTCTCAATGTCAATTCAAAATCATGATATTGACAAAATTGATCTTTACCTATGGCCCTGAGAAGAAATCACATCATGCCATTACTTACATCAGATTCCTTGCAGAAATAAACCATCATGCTGAGCATTGCAAACTCGATCCTTTCGCATCTGTGCTCATTGTTCAAGACTATACAATTGTCAGTAGCAATACAAGGTCAAAAGATTTGTCTATGCATGGGCATTAAAAGGATCAATTGCATCGCCTAACCAGTTTAACCTCCCAATCTAGTATGTTTCAATAGCACACGATTAAAAATTACTAGAAAAGCGAATCTCTTTACTGCTTATTTTCTTTTCCTAATCACTGTATTCTTCCCTCTATCAATTAAATCACAACCAAGCAAAGGTATCACTAATGACCATGATTATTACTCTCCATGGAGCCCTGGAGACGCTGGGGTTCATGTGAATAAAGATGGCTATGTCTTTGATGCCTGCATGTCAAGATTTCCCGAAGATTGTGAAAAGGAACCCTACATAAATCTTGGCAAGTGGCAACGGATAAGTGATGAAGTCATGCAAACACAAAAGGGAACTTATTTCTGCAGAAATGAATCTCTTAAGAGAGGCACATCTACCAATAACCTATTCAGTTGCACAAAAGAGGGATGGGTGAAGAAGATTTGTCCGCAAGGGAGATGTGTAATGGGTGGAATGAGAGATCTTTAATGCTTACTTGAGTTTGTTGCTCTACTTCAACTCAATTCTGACATTTAGCAAACCTCAGTCGCCCATCCAACCTCTAGTTCCCTTCTCATGATCCATGAATGACACGTGCAGTTGAGCTGCGCTCATTTGAGCGTGGTGCCTACTGCTGGAGTGAATAGATAGCAGCAATGCAAGGATGTTTTTCCAAAAACCCTCTACGCCCTCTTTCAAGCTGAAACGCCAAAGTGTGTGGGAAAAAGTTGTCAACCCAAACGACCTTGCCGATCAACTATCCGGCTAGGTAATAACGCACCACGCAAAAAACTCGGCTGTAGTCGCCAGACAGGGCCTTAAACAAATAGACAGCCCGCTGATTGAGAAGCGTCTGATCCAGCCAATAGCGAGTGATCACCAACGCCATTACCACAGTGGTCGTGCGCTCCGGATGAAGCTCTTCCTGCTCCACGACATAATCACAAAAAGGATCAATCACTGAACTAAAGCGACTCTCCAAAAGGCGGAGCTCGAGTTCACCTGGATGATCGCCAACAAGTCTGTCCCAGGCGGTACGAATTGCGTCTGGATCATCATCGTCGCCCAGCACAAAGACAGCCGTCACGGAATCAGCAATGGAACATCCATAACGCAACGCTTCCATGGAGGCACGCCACCAACCCGGGATCCAAACGATGCAGTGATTACCCAAAGGAGGTTGGCGAGGCTCCACCTGCAATGGGCCAAAGTCAGGCTCCAAAGCGAGCGCTGCATAAGCCTTTCGATAGCGGCGTCGAATCTGCGCCAGACCCCAGACCAATGCAGGGATGGCAATCACCACAGTCCAGGCCCCCTCCTGGAATTTGCTCACCACGATCACCATAAGCACCACAAAAGTGGTGACTGCACCAAAAGCATTCATCAACAGTCGACCCTGCCAACCATTCCCCCGCAACAGCCACCAACGACGGACCAATCCCAGCTGAGAAAGGGTGAAGGCAGTGAAGACCCCCACGGCATAAAGGTTCACGGCAACAGTGGTATCGCCGTGGCAGATCACGATGATCAGCGCCGTGACCAGCAAAAGAACGCCGATACCGTTCTGGTAGACCAAGCGATAACCAATCCAGCTCAACTGCCTTGGCAGGCAATGATCTTCTGCCAACATCGCCGCTAAACGAGGAAAACCTGCAAAGGCGGTGTTGGCCGCCAAAACAAGGATTAAGAGAGTGGAAAGCTGCAGAGCCCAAAGCAGAACACTGCCCGAACCAAAAGCCCGCGAACCGATTTGAGCCAACACAGTGACCCGATCATTCGGAGCAATGCCATACATGTAACCGAGCCCACTAACCGCCAAAAACATGGCTGCGAGCAACACACCCATCACCAACAACGTGCGACGAGCATTGACCACCGCAGGTTCCTCAAAAACCTTCACGCCATTGGCAATGGACTCAATACCAGTCATCGCTGAACAACCTGAACTGAAGGCCCGCAGAATCAAACAGGATCAAAAACCACCCCAACGGCTGAACGGATTGAACAGCTGGTGGCATATCCGGCACGAAGCCATGCTCAAAAATCAGATCCTTCAAACCGGCAAGGATCAACAAAGCCACCATCACCACAAAGGCATAGGTGGGCAAAGAAAACAGACGTCCAGTCTCTTTGAGGCCCCACAGATTGGCCCAGCCAATCAACGCCAACAAAAGCAAGGCAAGCGATACCTCGTGATCAAGCATCGATGGCACAAGGGAGGAGAGAGCCTGAGTGCCAGCCATGAGGCTCACCCCCGCGGTAAGGGTGTAATCGATCAGCAATGCCGCAGCTGCGATCAAACCAACGTTGCGGCCAAGGTTGTCGCGTGCCACGACGTAGGAGCCGCCCCCTTTCGGATAAGCCTCAATCGCCTGGCGGTAGGAGAGCACAACGATGGCAACCAGAGCAATAATCCCCAGGGTGATCGGCACAGAAAGGCCAAGGGCACCGCTGCCGCCAAGAATCAGAACGCCAAGTGCAGCTTCAGTGGCATAAGCCACTGACGACAAGGCGTCCGACGAGAGGATCGGCAAAGCCTGAACACTGGGCAGCCGCTCATCGTCAGCCTTGTTGCGGAGGAGTGGATGCCCCAGAAGTTTCTGGAAAAAGCTCAAGTCGTCTTGGAATCGTTTTCTTCAGGATGCACACAAGGAAGCAAACGGCACTTTCATAGGTCTATGACGTAACACCGAGAGCTGATGAGCTTGCACTACTTACTTACTACAACTAGAAGAACCAACAGAACGGTCTGAAGCGATGAAACCCATTTCCTTTCCCACCCTTGGAGGTGCATTGCTGGGCTCGCTGTCGGTCTTACTTGCCTCCTGCGATGTCTCCAGAATCACGGGTAATGCGTCAAGCTTCTCAGGGAGTGTTTCCGTATTAGGAAAGCCCGTCAGTGAAGCCAAGGTTTTGCTCTGGCAGTCTTCCGCCAAGGATGGAGCGAAGAAAATCGTTGAGACAAAAACCTCTAAAGATGGGGCGTTCAAATTGTCCATACCCCGCAATAAGGATAAGGTCACTTATTTAATTTCTGAAGGAGGAAGTATCGATGGGCAAGATGCTGGCAACTTGAAAATGCTCAGTGTTCTTGACTCCAATTCCAACAAGTCTGTCGTCATCAACGAACTGACGTCCGTGGGATCGGTGTGGCCCAATGCTCAACTGATCAACGAAAATAAGATCAGTGGTAGCAAAACAGCTTTAGCTATTGGTTCGGGACATGTAAGTCACCTAGTCAATACAAGCACTGGCAAATATGGCGAAACACTTCTGAATGGCTTAAACCTACCCAACTCCGAGACGATGGTTCGTCTCAACGTTCTTTCCAACCTATTGGCCCTTTGTGGCAATAGCAATACAGCCGGTGGCTGTAATCAGTTCCTCAATCTAACCAATTCAGATAACAGCCTCAACGCACTAATTTCTATCGCCAAAGAGCCGTGGGCAAAAGCCAGTGAGCTCTACAAACTGTTCACTCAACAATATCCACTCAACAAGGCAGCACAAATACGAGAAGGCGCAACCCTTCCCTACCTGTTATTTGAACCGAAGAGCTTCTCACTCTCGATCCGTCTGGAAGGTGGCGGCGCCATGGCACTCGGAAAAATGATGTTTGACAACAACGCCAATATGTGGAGTGGTGCCAACTGGATGCCTGGTTCACAATCTGGTGTCATCAACTCTATTGGCGGAGGTCTCACCAGGTTCAACGCCAGCGGAGAAGCCTTATCTCCCTCTCCCCAGGGGTATAACGGACAGGGGCTGAATGGCGTGGGCTGGGGAACAGGAGTCTCGAAGAATTATGCCTGGGTAGGCACTTTTAACAACAAGATCGGGGTCTTTGATCTTGAAGATGGCAAACCACTTGGCCCCGCGATTATTGATGGCAAGATCGGCCAACTGCAGGCAGTAACAACCGCAGCGAATGGAGATGTATGGATCGCAGATAACACCAAGGATCACATGATTCGTTTCCCCGATGGTGACTATAAGAATGGCGAGCGATTAACAATCAAAGGATTACAAGCTCCTTTTGGTATTGCCGTGGACCAGCAAAATAGAGTCTGGGTAACCAGCAGCTACAACAATAAACTCACCATCTTCCCTGGAGAAAACCCTGAGGCAGTGAAAACCATTGATATCGCCTTAGGGGCAAGAGGTGTAGCAATCGATTCCAAAGGCAATGCTTGGGTCGCCCAGCAGACTGATTCAGCAACGCTAGTTTTACCTCCTGGGTTCAGCAAGGCACCTCCACGCCCAACAACAATCATGCAGGAATTCATGCAAGGGCTTGAATATGCAAAAGCAAATCCGCAGCAAACAAGCTCTGGAATGATTGCACTGATCTCACCTGATTTGAAGACGATCAAATCAGACATTGCAAAAGGAGATGTCTATATTCCCTGGGGTGTAAGCATCGATGGCAATGACAATGTATGGGTTGCAAATCTTTTTGGTAGCAGTTTGATGCATATCTGTGGAGCTAATACATCAAATTGCCCTGAAGGGAAAACGACAGGTGATGTGATTCATGATTATCAGAGTGGTGTTATTCAAATGAACACCGATGTAATTATCGATGATGCCGGCAATATCTGGAGTGCGAACAACTGGTATGACGAAAATGCCGTCATCAACAAGAGCTATTTAGGTCGAACGTCGACGTTTGCTGGTGGTCAAGGATTCGTGGTGACCTACGGGGTCGCCGGTCCGGTCAAGAACCCTTTACTTGGTGTGGTTAGGCGTCCTGAATGAAATCAAGGCCGCTCGCTATCACTTTTTGGCGAGCGGCAAAAGATTGTCAAACCTGGATCTGAATCCTGTTTAGAGCGCCAAACTCTCTACCCGCGTCTCAATCAGCTCTGCCAGATCCTTTAGGAAGGCGGCCCCATCGGCGCCATAGATCACGCGATGGTCGGCAGTGAGGTTCACCTGCATCTGGCGCTTGACCGCAATCGAGCCATCCTTTCCTGCCACCACAGCAGGCCGCGATGCCGCTACCGCCAAAATTGCACCAGTGCCAGGGGGCAAGATTGCATCAAAGCGGTCCACTCCAAACATACCCAGATTGGAGAGTGTGAAAGTACCAGTGCTGTATTCCTCGGGTTGCAACTGCTTGCTGCGTGACCGCTTCACAAGATCTGCCCACTGCCGCGACATCTCATAAAGATCGGTGCGATCAGCGTTCTGCAAAACCGGTGTAATCAGACCGCCATCGTCCATCGCCACTGCAACAGCAACATTCACCTGCTCTGGATAGACCATCCCAGCGGTGCTGTAAGCAGCATTCACCTGGGGATGACGCACTAGCGTCAAGGCCACGGCTTTGACCAGAAGGGCTGTCATCGTGACGCCCTTAGGCTTCACCTGCTTGTAAAAAGCATCCAACTGATCAGTCGTGATCGTGTAGCCAACCCTGAAGCAGGGGAAGGCCAAACTAGCCTCCATATTGCGGTTGACCGCTTGTTGGAGGTTGTTGAAGGCTGCGGTTTCTCCCGGGGCCCCAAAACTCTGACCTACAGGAGATGACACTGCATGAGCAACGCCTGCAGAAGTTGCATGCGTCGTTGCGAAAGAAGCGTTTCCTTCAGCAACCTGAGGCACACTGATCGGCTGACCTGCAGCCAGCTGCACGTCTTCAGCCTGGATACGGCCATGGGGTCCGCTACCCCTCAACTTGGCCAGATCAACACCCATCTGCGCAGCAAGTTTTTTAGCCCGCGGTGAAGCAACGATGCGTTTGTCAGTGTCTACTGCTTGGCTGGCAACAGGCGGCGGAGCAGCAACAGGGGGACTCTCCACGACGGGCGCTGGAGTAGATGCTGGGGCAGGGTCATCGACAACTTTTGCAGCAGTCTTGAGAGGGGCAGAATCAGACGGTGGCGCAGCAGGGGCATTGGCCTGAACAGCCGCGATTTCGCCCTCACTTTCAACGATCAAACCAATCGTTTCGCCCACTGGAGCCGAACGACCAGCAGGCATCAAGACCGCGGCCAAGTAGCCATCTTGAAATGACTCAACATCCATATCCGCTTTATCTGACTCCACCACAAGCACCGACTCACCACGCCCAACCTTGTCGCCAGGTTGCTTAAGCCACTCAACGATCTTGCCCTCCGTCATCGTTGAGCTCAGAGCAGGCATGAAAATGTCGTGAGTTGCGATAGTCCTGTCCTCGACTTGAATTTTGAGGGGTGCTCAAACCTCGTTGCAACTTTCCTAAGGCAAATATCAGGAGTTGGCTGAAGTTGATCAATCAAAATTTTAAAGCGAAGGCCCCCTCGCGGCAGCCTCGCCTATACAAAAGAGTCGCTATGTATAGGCGAGGCTGTTAGATTTGCCCATACACAGTCAGTCGATCGTGAGAGCAGGGCAATTCTCGGCAAACTTTCATCCCGATTTGCTGGATGCATTCAGATCACGCTGTAAGCAGAAGGGTGAAAAATACACAAAGGTCCTGGAACAATTGGCAACGTTATATCTGCAATCAGAGGGATCGATCCTTTTCAATCATGCTGCCTTAGAGCCTGAAGCCAAAAGTCATGGCCCAACTGAAAGTATCAAGGCGCAAAAACCTCTGCTTGAACTAGAGAAAAAAATCAAGAAACTGGAAGAGCAGGGCGAGAAAACTGATTACGCTATCGGCGATGCATTCGACAGAATCATGGATTGCGAACGAGTATTAGGGATAGGCAAATACTCAAAAGCCATGCAAGTATGAACACATCATTCTAAAAAAGCTGATTGATTCAGAAAGGCTGAAGCGATTTCTAGCATTATATTAATGCTTAAGCGCTAACACTGGGGCTCGAGATATTTATTGGTCAAATGAATAATCCAAAAGCCAATCAAATAGATGCTAGACAACCAACATGCCATTGCTGAACATTTCAATCAAAGTCGCATGAGCATGACGAAGTAAGCGAAGAGAATTATGCTCCCAAATCGAAGGGTGATGTAATGCATCAGCTACCTACTGGAGATAGCCAACAATCAGCATCTCAAGCCAATCGTGCAGGAATCTATGCAATCAGATGTACAATTAGTGGCCACATGAAAGCTGTCACAAATCTACCTTTTAATGCTACTAGCTATATTTTTAAAAGCTCTAGAACCTGTTTTTGCAGTTAGATTAGACACTAGAATAAGTAGTTAATGCACAGCATGATAGAAATGCTAGAGTGTAACGGCGAGGATCGTAAGAGTCTGGCTTGCTAAGCTCAAAAACAATTGGTCATTCTTTCCAAAGCTTAAATGCTGATAAGACTGATTCGCCACTTAAACAGAAGACACCCCTGGGCACTTAGCTTATGGGAGAACAAATATAGCTGGAACTCAGTTCTCATCTCAGGCTTTCTCTGGGTCAATATATTGCCGATGCGCATAAGCAATTAAGAAAGGAACGCCTCTCAATTGAGAGGCAATTACTTGAAGTAGCTCTTAGGCATTAAATCATCAGAATTCAGACAAGACGTATCTAAAAAAATCCAATCCAAAGACCTATGGCCTAAGGAAAAGGGGGCTTGCGTTAACTCCAAAGTTTGTATCTAACATTATTTTCAACACTTAAGCCCAGTTTCAAAGGAGGTCAGGCCCCCTCTATCTCCTCCACAACACCGTCGCGTACAACCACAGACACCTGCATCTTCTTCACCAGGTTGTCACCCACGCTCAGGTCACAAAAACTTTCAATCTGACCCTGCTCAACAATCTGCTCCATCTCTAGTTCGCGCACCTGCGCCTGCTGCTGAAGCAGGTTGCGCTTCTGTTCCTCCAACTCACTGCGCTTGCCAGCAACCTGTTGCTGCACCTGGGCCACCTGCTCCTGCACGCGTGGGTCGAGGGGATTAGCACTCTGGCGACGCACCTCATCAACCACCTGCTGACCTTCCTGCTCCAACTGGGCCAACTGCTGATCGGTGGTGGCAATGGCGTTGCTGAGCTCACGCTCAGCCTCCTCCTTCCAATTTGGTGTAACTACCGCGCGAACAGTAATCGAGCGCTTAATCGAAAGGGTCGTGCCTTCGGACATGAAAGTAATGAGTAAGGGCTAAGGGTCTCAGCCTGTGACCATAAGGTCAACTGCCAGCTGAAAACGCAATCAACAGCGACCATAAAGGGCGGCAATCAATGCCCCATCTCGGAGCGTGATCCGATCGCGCCGCTGCTTGAGAGTCTGAGTCAGCAAACCGTTCTCGATCGTGAACGCCTCCACCAGAGCAACACCCGCCAAGCGTTCATCTGCCCGAGAGCCTGAGCGCTGAGCCAGCAATCGATTGAGTTCGCCGCGCAGCAAGCGTCGCAACGCCTCATCCCCAGGAGATCCACTCAGGCCAGTCTGCATCGACAATCCCTGATCCTCTGCCCAAGCCAGCATTTCCTCCTCCCTAGGCACGACCAGTGCAGCAAGCTGCCGCTCGTCCTGGCCCACAAGCATCACCTGTTCCAACAGTGGACTCGCAACCAATGCCGCCTCCAACGGACCAGGCTCGATGTTCTCGCCACTACTGAGCACGATCGTGTCTTTAGCGCGACCAGTCAGCACCAAGGAGCCATCGGGCAACAACATTCCCAAATCACCGGTATCAAACCAACCCTGCCCATCAAGCACCTTGGCTGTGGCCTCTGGTTTCCTCAAGTAACCCGCCATCACTTGAGGCCCCCGCACCAACACACGGCCACGTTGACGGAACATCAAGTCCACGCCGCTTTCAGGGTCCACGATCCGAAACTCAGTATCAGGAAGAGGCGGTCCTGAACTGCCACGAATATTGCGCCAAGGCCTTCGGCAACTGACGACTGGGCTTGTCTCAGTGAGGCCGTAGCCCACCAGCAGCTCCAGCCCAACCGCCTCAAAGAAGGCATCCACATGGGGTGCAATCGCTCCACCACCATTAATCGGAAAACGTAGCCGCCCACCACAGAGCTGATTCAACACCTTGGGCCAGAGCAGAGCACCCGCCAGACCATGCAAAGGCCAGCGCAGCGTTGCCTCCAACAAAGCCAGCGTCCGGGTGGTCAAAGGCAGCGGCTCCAGCAGCAGATTTCGAGACCGACGCCAAGCCTTTCGTTGCGAGCCACTGTTGGCAAGGGCCATCCGCAGCAAGCGTTGCCGTCCTGTTGGCATACCCTTAACCGCTTCATCAAAGCCCGCCTGAATCGCCTCCCAAAGCCGCGGCACCGTCGCCATCACGATTGGTCTGACCCGCGGCAGATCCCGCTTCAATTGCTTGATCGTGGTGTAGCTCTGGGTACATGCACACGAAAAGAAGTAATACTCCGCGCTGCGTTCGTAGGCATGCCAAATCGGCAGCACACTCAACACCGGCGCACCCGGAGAGGGGAAAGCGACACAAGCCAAGCACCTCATCTGATGGAGGAGGTTGGCGTGGCTAAGGGGCACACCCTTTGGCTGCCCTGTTGTTCCAGAGGTGTAGAGAATCGTGGCCGTCACAGTTGCCGCTGAGCCGGAATCGCGATCCTTAAAGGGATCTGGTGCAGGCTGACCCGCTCCTGCAGCAAGCAGTTCCTGCCACCCCATCACGCCATCAGCGGGCTCACCTTCAAGCTGTAAAACCAAGCGCAAAGACCTGCGCTGCTCATCGGTAAGAGCAAGCTTGTGCCACAACTCGGCGTTCTGTACCACCAAGGCAACAGCGCTTGAATCCGCAAGGATGTAGCGCAGCTCTTCCAATGGAGCAGTCGCTCCTCGCACCGCATTAGCAGCACCAGTGCGCATCAAACCTTGATCCGCAATCAACCAACGGGGGCTGTTTTCAGCAAAAAACGCCACCACATCTCCAGCGCCGATGCCGAGATGGCTAAACGCAGCAGAAGCTAAAGCGATCTGCTCAGCAAGCTCTCCATAGCGAAAGCGTTCAGGATGAGTCGCATGAGGAGCATCAACCGCCAGGATTTGGCCATGCTTCTGCGCCAACCAAAGCCAGATCTGATCAACGCGGCCCATCTGGGCGACATGACCCTGATGCGCTAATCCATCTTCTTCATGTGGAGAAGGGCGCCAAACCGCCTTGGCTAGAGAACCCTCATAGTTGTGGTCTTTCAACCTGCTACCTGCTGCTACCTCATCTGACATCTTCAATGCAAACAGGGCTAAGAGCGCTAAGAATCGGACGCAAATGCCCCTGGCTTCGCTAGAGGCTCTGGGATCTGCCAAACCAAACCGAAACGATCACTCAAGCTCTGACGCATCAGAGGCTGCACCTCCGCCACCGTGAGCCCAGGGATCCATTGATTCAGCCGACCCACCGGGTGACCCACCAAGCCGCAGGGGACAACGGCAGAAAAGCTCTCAAGATCACAATCCACGTTGAGAGCCAAGCCATGTTGAGTAATCCAGCGACGACACCCCACGCCAATCGCAGCCACCTTGCGACCTTCCAGCCATAGCCCGGTGAGTCCCTGCAAGCGCTCACCTGCTAATCCCAAAACAGCCAAAACATCAATCAATACCTGCTCAAGCTGACGCAGGTACCAATGCAGATCCGTTTGATAGCGCCGAAGATCCAACACGGGATAGACCACCAACTGCCCAGGCAAATGGTGGGTCACCTCACCACCCCGATCAATGCGATGCAACGCAGCAGGCGGATTGTTGGCATCAAAGAGCAGATTGGCCTCGCTTGCACCGCGACCGAGGGTGTAGCAAGCCTGATGCTGCAACAACCAAACCGCCTGCGGAGCAAGGGGGTTGGCAAACAAATGTTGCTGCCAATGCTGCTGCCAAAGCCAAGCCATCTCGAAGGGCACTGTCTCACTGCACTCAAACAGAAAAGTCGATCGGGATTGTGCCGATGTAGAGGTAGTACCTAACTTGCCGATATCAATCGGCACCGGAGGAATGCCATGAAGCTGCTGATCCATGGTCGCAATCTTGAACTAACACCTGCCCTACGCGAATACACACAATCAAAACTGGAGCGGGCGATTCAACATTTTGAAGACATGGTGAAGGAAGCTGATGTGCACCTTTCAGTCGCCCGAAACCCGAGCGTGCCTCAACAGACTGCCGAGGTCACCGTTTTTGCTAACGGCACCGTGATCCGCGCTCAAGAACGCAGTGAAAACCTTTACGCCAGCATTGATCTGGTAGCCAGCAAGCTCTGCCGGCAACTACGCCGCTACAAGGAACGGCACAGCGATCACCATCACAGCCCCGGGCATCGAGCCTCGTCAACGCCGACCACCGAAGCGGTGATCGAT
Source organism: Prochlorococcus sp. MIT 1327 (assembly GCF_047304785.1). Taxonomy (NCBI): domain Bacteria; kingdom Bacillati; phylum Cyanobacteriota; class Cyanophyceae; order Synechococcales; family Prochlorococcaceae; genus Prochlorococcus; species Prochlorococcus sp. MIT 1327. Next base: position 988,859 of record NZ_CP138972.1, on the reverse strand, counting down.
GAAGCCCCGATCGACGGTTCACTACTCGATGGCAAGGAGGCCCACCTCCCCAGCCCAGGCGTTAGGCGCAAATACTTCGCCATGCCGGCAATGACCGTCGAACAAGCCCGGCATCAATTAGACCTGATCGACCATGACTTCTACCTGTTCCGCGAACAAGAAAGTGGCCAATTGCAGGTGATCTACCGACGTAACCATGGCGGCTACGGGGTTATACAGGCTCGAGATTAAGCGTGAGCAATCTTGATGCCTGGACCCTCCCAGCAGCGTGAATTACCGGATCTAGCACCACTGATCAATCAGGCACTGCTCGATCCCCACCTTGATCAAGAGGTCCTACAGCAGAGCTGTGATGCAGCACGTCACTTCGGCTTTGCAGGTGTATGCACCAACCTAAATCGCCTGCAGGCGGCGCGCGAACGACTCGGTCCTCCAGGTCCAACGCGGCTGATTGCCGTGATCGCTTTTCCCTTCGGTGCCATACCAAGCACGCTCAAACAAGCCGAAGCGGAATGGGCCGCCGATCATGGAGCTGAAGAGCTCGATGTGGTTCCAGACTTCTGGGCCCTCAGCCAAGGCCGAGCAGAACTCTTTGCCGAAGAACTCGCCGAGATCTGTGCACTAGGGCTGCCTGTACACGTCATCCTCAACATGACCCGCCTGCCGGCGGATCGCCTGAGCTTGGCCGTCGACGCCGCCATCGATGCTGACATCAGCGGGCTGCAAAGTGGGAATGGTTTCGGCCCAGCTGTAACGGCAGCTGATATTCGTCTGCTGGCAAACCTGGCTCGTGGTCGTTGCGGAATCAAAGCGGCTGGGGGGTTACACACTCTCGAGCAAGCCCTAGAAATGATAAAAGCAGGCGCAACCCGTCTTGGCACCAGCCAAGGCCCAGCTCTCATGCAGGCACTACGCCGTGGCCAAACGTGAGTGGAGAACGACGCCTCAACGGCCTCTCTTTGAAGGTGGGACCGCTCGGGGAACATGATCGACTTCTCACTCTGCTCAGCGATCAAGAAGGAGTGACCCGCCTTGCCGTACCTGGGGCGCGACGACCACGCAGCAGCCTTGCGGCAGCAGTGCCACTCAGCTTGCTGGAGCTGCAAGTCGCAGGACGCCGAGGCCTAGCAAGGGTGCGGCAACTCAAGGTATTGCGCAGCTTTAACAGTGTGGGGAAGCAGCTAGAGACACTGGCGGCTGCCCAGGCCCTTGCAGAACTCAGCCTGATGTTGGTAGCAGGCAACGATCCTCTACCTGGCCTGCTCAACACACTGCTGATGCATCTCGAACGACTCGAGGCCCTCAGCCAAGCCCACCCAGCGCAGCCAAGCACAACCCTGGCCTGCAGCGTGCAAGCGTGCGTGCATTTGCTTGCTCTAGGCGGCTATGGCCTGCCAGTACAGGAATGCTGTCGCAACGGCACAGCGCTGGAGCCACCCCTGGGCCAATGGGAATGGCGCTGCAGTTTGATGCCAGAAGAGGGTTTTGCAATCGGCGCCCTACCCGGCGCAGCACTGCAACTGAATCCCTCAGAGCTAGCCCTATTGCAGCGGCTGCTTCGCCCTGCCCTGCCCATGCGACGCGATGGAGAGTTAATGGGTCCGCCAGAGGTGTGGCTGCGGTTGCTCGCGGTAGTGGAATGCTGGATCCGCACCCATCTGCCACATCACATGCGAGCTCTAGGGATGTTGCGCGAGGCCATCATCAGCTCAGGCGATGGGCGATCATAACCGCGGCACCACAAGCATCTTGAGCGGTCCAACTCTAAACAGCCCCGAACCGACCCTCCCAACCGGCTCGAATCCAGAAGGACGCCGCGGATTGGCAGCGGTGATCAAGCTGGATGGCTTTCGCCGGCTGTGGATCGGTCAGATCTTCTCCCAACTGGCCGACAAGTTCTACATCGTTTTGATGGTGTACCTGATTGCCCAGTACTGGGTGAGCAGTACCCCTCAAAGCAATGAGGCGCTTGCAGAGGTGGCGGCGGCGATCCGGATGGATTTCGAAACCCGCGCCCAAAAGATCACCCTGCTTGCCACAGGCATTTATGTAGCCAACACCATTCCAGCAATGTTGCTGGGAACCGTGGCGGGTGTCTGGGCTGATCGCTGGCCGAAACGTCGCGTGATGGTGGCCTCCAACGCACTGCGTGCTCTGCTAGTGCTCTTGGCCCCAGTTTGTCTCTTGCCAGGTCCCCATTGGCTGGGTCTCAGCTGGGGGTACTGGGCACTGCTGGTGATGACCTTGCTGGAGTCAGTTCTCACCCAATTCTTCGCGCCAGCCGAGCAAGCAACCATCCCTCAACTGGTGCCAAAGGAACATCTCCTGGCTGCCAATTCCCTGTATCAAGCAACCAGCATGGGCGCCACGATTGTGGGCTTTGCCCTTGGTGATCCAATCCTGCGTCTACTCAAACAAGCCTTCCTCTCCCTAGGACTCAATGGAGGGGAATTCCTGCTCCTACCGTTCTGCTACGGCATGGCAGCGATCAGCCTCAGCACGATCCAGATGCAGGAGCAGCCCCGCGACAGCTCTAGAGAAAGTGTCTGGAAGGAAATCGGCGATGGTCTGCAGGTGCTTCGTCAACAGGCTGCTGTGCGAGGGGCCATGCTCCACCTTGTTGTGATCTATAGCCTGCTAGCCGCCATGTACGTGCTGGCGATCACCTTGGCAGGTTCGATCAAAGGTTTGGGGCCAACTGGTTTCGGCATGATCTTGGCGATGAGTGGGATTGGGATGGCCCTGGGGGCTGTGGTGATGGCCCAAACCGGCCACCGCTTCAACCGCCGCAACTTGTGCGCAACCGGCCTGGGCACAATCGCCTGCACCCTTGTGCTGCTGGGGGGAGTGCTTGGTTCTCTGGGACCAACTCTTTTGCTATGCGGCTTGCTGGGCGTGGGAGCAGCCCTTGTAGCGATTCCAGCCCAGACCACCATTCAAGAAGACACGCCAGAAGCACAGCGCGGCAAGGTGTTTGGTCTACAAAACAACCTCATCAACATCACCCTGAGTCTGCCTCTTGTGCTGGCTGGCGCTCTGGTCAGCAGCTATGGGCTCGTGCCAGTGCTGTGGTTGCTTGCTGCACTTGCCCTAGTAGCAGCTTTATTAGAGCGCCCTTGGCAGCGCTGCTAGCTTTCACATTCGGCAGGAGGATTGCAGCAGGTGGCTCACATTGCCTGGCTAGGCAAAAAAACACCGTTCTGCGGCAACGTCACCTACGGTCTCAACACGACTGAGGCCCTAAGACAACGCGGCCATCAGACCAGTTTTATTCACTTCGACAATCCAGGCGGCCTTAGCAACGGCGAGAGCGCACTGTTGGCCAATGACCCAGAAGTAAGCCTGCCATACCTGGTGAAATCGCAGGTTTACACCATTCCCTTCCCAGGAGCGCAGCGAGAACTCAGGGAATCATTAGAAAGGCTGCAACCCGATCTCGTTCACGCCAGCCTCACCCTTTCCCCCCTCGACTTCCGGCTGCCAGAACTCTGCGAGCAAATCGGTGTGCCATTGGTGGCAACCTTCCACCCACCATTTGATAGCGGCATGCGCCACCTCACGGCTGGCACACAACAGCTCACGTATCAGCTCTACGCCCCTGCCCTGGCTCGCTATGACAAGGTGATCGTCTTCTCCGAGCTGCAAGCTGAGGTTCTTACCAAACTTGGAGTACAGGAACAACGACTCGCCGTGATCCCCAATGGCGTCGATCCTGAATGTTGGGCACCAACAAGTCCCCAATGCACCAATCCAATGCAGCAAGAGGTGCTTGGACGTGTGGGAAATGAACGAATTTTCCTCTACATGGGACGCATCGCAGCAGAAAAAAATGTGGAGGCACTGCTGCGCGCTTGGCGGCTGGTAGAGACCAAGGGCTGCCGACTGGTCATCGTTGGCGATGGCCCTCTGAGTTCGACCCTGCAAAACAACTCAACCCCAACGAAAGAAAACGACGTGCTCTGGTGGGGCTATGAGTCAGATCTCAATACCAAGGTGGCCCTACTGCAATGCGCTGAAGTCTTCCTCCTACCAAGCCTGGTCGAAGGTCTGTCTCTGGCACTGCTAGAGGCCATGGCAACAGGTACAGCCTGCGTGGCCACTGACGCCGGGGCTGATGGGGAAGTGTTGGATGGCGGTGCGGGCATCGTATTAAGCACACAGGGTGTCACCAGCCAATTACGCACCCTGCTGCCGGTGCTCCGCGATCAGCCCGTACTAACAGCCGAACTGGGTCGCCGCGCCCGTATGCGCGTGCTGGAGCGATACACCATCACCCGCAACATCGATGACCTGGAAACGCTCTACCGCGGCTTATTAGGGGCGACAAAGATGGCGGCGGCCTAACTCAAGCCAGTTCACGGCTACGTTGAGCAGCTGCAACAACCGCCTCAATCAAAGCAGAACGAACCCCGGCCCGCTCAAGCTTGCGCAGTGCGGCAATCGTGGTGCCACCCGGAGAGGTCACCATGTCCTTAAGCTCCGCAGGATGCAGTTTCTGCTCCTTAAGCAAGGCTGCTGTGCCAGCAAGGGTGCGATGGGCAAGATGATGGGCCAAGGACCTCGGCAGGCCTGCCGCTACCGCACCATCAGCCATCGCCTCAACCACCAGTGCCACATAGGCAGGGCCGGATGACGTCAACGCCAAAAAAGCATCCAACTGCGACTCCGGCAATTCCAGCACCTCGCTCACCGGCAAAAACAATCGCTCAACAGCTAGGCGTTGCTCTGGCGTGACTCCCTCTCCCCAAGACAATCCAGTGAGCCCAGCGCCTACCAAGGCAGGGGTATTTGGAACGGCACGCACACAGGCATGAGCGGGGAAAGCCTGCTGCAAACGAGCCAAGCTCACGCCAGCAAGCACAGAAATCAACAGCTGCGGCCTATCTGCAGTTTGCTTAAGACGAGCTGCTGAAGCCACTATCTGATCAAGCTGCTGCGGTTTCACCGCTAGTAATTGAATGGGCGCCATCCATGCCTCTGCCGCAGTGGGATCATCTGCAGCTTTCAAACGCAGACCGATTGGCAGCTGATCTGCGAGACGTTCAACACTTGCGCCACTGCCCACAACCGCAACAAGCTGCTGCGGAGCAAGCTCTCCCTGCTTCAACAGAGGCAAAACAAGAGCCTGAGCCATTCGACCCAGGCCGATTACCCCCAAAGAGCAGGGCATGGAGTGATTAGAGGCCACCAGCGCTGGTGACCTCCCAGGCCGGAACAGGCGCCACACCAGTTTGTTGAGACGATGACCGTACTGAATCGTGCTCCTGGCTCACCATCGATGGTGCAGAAGCCTCGTCATAACTGGTATTGGAAACCGTGACACAACTAGGAGCAAAGAGAAAAATGCTCTCTCCTACCCGCTCTTGGTGACCATCAATGGCAAAGGTGCCACCAGCAACAAAATCCACCGCACGCTGCGCCTGATCAGGTTCCATCATCGTGAGATTGAGGATCACAGTCTTGCGTTCTCGCAGGGCCTGAATGGCACGAGGCATTTCATCAAAACTCCTTGGTTCCATCAGGTTCACCTCAGCAGAAGTCGAACCAACCCCTGGCATACCAATCACATTGGAACCGGAGAAACCCCCGCCGAGATCAAAAGGGCTGGAGTCTGATGGCGTCGCCAAAGCACCACCACTGGCATGATCACTTCTGTGATCAGCATCCATATGGTCATCGGTGTCGTAATCGAGGTCGTCGTAATCGCTGTCGAGATAGTCATCACCAGCGACGACAGCACGAAGACGGGAAATAAGCGACACCGGTGGGATCCTCTCGCGATGATGTGAACGTAAATCGGCTTAAAACCGACTGAAGGCAAGTTCCCCTTAGAGGAAGACTGCTTAACCTGATACCTAAATAGCGCTCTAAGCAGGCCGGGGCAAGGGTTTAGACAGCATTAATGTCATCTACGGAAGAAGACTTAGCCATTGAACGCGCGCCAAAGACAATTGACCCCAGCCGTAACCAGGTAGCCCCTGCATGCATAGCTTCAAGCCAATCACCGCTCATTCCCATCGAGCAATCAGGCAAACCAAGCTGATCTGCAAGTTCACGGCACTGCCGAAAAAGCTCCTGGCGTTGCTCGAGTGAAAGCTCTATAGGAGCCATTGTCATCAGACCAATCAACTGCAAATGAGACAACTGGATCAGATCGGGCCAGGCCTGCTTGAGCTGCTCTTGAGAGAAACCACCCTTAGAGGGATCATTCCGAAATTTGACCTGCAACATCACCTGCGGGCAGCACTGCTCTTCAGCAGCAATTCTTGAAATGCGTTCTGCCAAAGCCAGAGAATCCACGGAATGGATCACGGCAAAGGATCTCACTACTCCCCGCACCTTGTTCGCCTGTAGACGTCCAATGAAATGCCAACGCAGACCTTTGAGATCAGCCAAGGCCTCCAACTTGGGCAAAGCCTCCTGCAAGCGACTCTCTCCAAAATCCTGCTGACCAAGCTCGGCAAGTTGACGGATCAAGGTTGCGGAATGCCCCTTACTCACAGCCAAAAGATGAACTCCATAAGCAAGCCGATCAACCAGATCGTGCCAACGAGCAGACAACGTCACATCAACCTCAGATAAAGGTCTGAGCAAACAACTGCTGCCAACTCTCAAACTCAGGGGAGCGATCACGCCGACAATGGGTCAGATGAAGTTCGGCGTAATGGCGCGCGTCTTGATAGGGAATCACCTCAAACTGTGCCCCTCGAGGTTGCAAGGTGACGAGAAAAAACATCCTCTGGGCATAGAGCGTGGCGTAAACGTCTCGACCATCGCCGGCGGGGGCCACGAGATAGAGCATTCCGAACGTGGGGTGATTGAGATAGCGCTCGGCGCTCACCTGCAACAGTTCATCATCTACAAAGCACCGTACTTCCCACGCAAGCCAAGCACAAATAGCAGCAACATTGCCGAAGCGATGTTGAGCCAAAGGGCCGCTCCAGTCAATAACACCTGAGGGCGGAACTGATCGGGCGGCAACCAAAGACCTCCACGAGCAAGCAAAGCTTCTGCTCCTTGCTCAGCTCGCAAGAGGATGTTGGCCAAGAGGCGTTCGCCCACTGAGAGAATCAAAGCAAAGGAGGCCTTGAAACCCAACTGCCGCAAGTTCACGGCTCGGCTAGCGAGAGACCGTAAGAGGTTCTGCAACTCCTCTTGCACCAGGGGTAGAAAGCGCAAGGCAAGCAGTAACTGAAAGCTAAGCCGATCGACAGGTACACCAATCAAGGCCAGCGGTGCCAGGCACCAGCTCAGAGCCCAAACCAAATCTTCCGGCTGGGTGGTGAGCAACATCAAGTTGACGCTATGCACCACAGTGAAGATGAGAGTGGAGGTGTTTAATCCCAACTCAGCAGAACGACGACTAACCACAAAGGGCCCCAATGCCAAAGGACCAAGGCGCAGGGGACCAAGCCGCAGCAACTCCCAAGACAGACTGGTCACACTCGCCCCCGGCAGTTCCTGCGGCGAGCGCACAGCAAGGGTGGCTGCGTTTTCCCCCGTCGGCAACATCATGGCGAACAAGCCCACAAGAGCGCCCAGAAACAGCAACAGCAGCAACGATCGCCACCAGATCCGCACCGGCAGACCACTGGCCAAGGTGATCAAGAGAAGCGCAACAACCAAACCAATACGCCACAACGAGCCAGCCAGTACTGGCGTGAGCAGGAACATCAACACCCAGGCCAGCTTCAAACGGGGATCGAGAAGACGCAACCAACCGGAGTTGCCAGCCACGTACTGCCCGATCGGAAGCTGACGCAACCAGTCCATGACCTATCCCAAACGGTTCTGCTGACGAGCCAGCTCGCGTTCGGCAGCCCGTTGCTGTTTACCGCGCCAAAACAGCTTCAAGGGAGTGCCATCAAAACCAAGCCCTTCTCGTAACTGCCGTTCCACATAGCGGCGGTACGTATCGCCAAACAACTTCGGGTCATTGACAAACAACGTGAAACTAGGCGGCCTGCTCGCCACTTGAGTGCCGTAATAAAGGCGTCCCTGGCGACCCCCACGGGACGTGGGTGGACTACGCCAACTCAAGGCTTCCTTCAACACCTCATTCACCACCGAGGTGCTCACCCGACGACGGTGCTGCTCAACTGCCAAGGCGGCCAAAGCAAAGATACTTTCCACCCGCTGCCCAGTGAGTGCAGAAGTGAACAACATCGTGGCCCAATCGAGAAAGTAAAGCTTGGCGCGCAGCTCTTTTTCAACCATCGGCATGGTGTGACTATCTTTCTCAACCGCATCCCATTTGTTCACCACCAGCACGCATGCGCGGCCATCATCTTCAATCCTGCCGGCCAAGCGCTGATCCTGCTCTGTGACCCCATCAAGGGCATCAATCACCAACACACACACATCGCTGCGTTCAATCGCCTTAAAACTCCGGTTGATGCCAAAAAACTCAGGGCCGTAATTCACACTGCGCCGACGGCGTATGCCAGCTGTATCGATCAGTCTCCAATGATGGCCTTCACGTTCAAGACGTGTATCGATGGTGTCGCGGGTGGTGCCACGAATCGGGCTAACAATCGCGCGTGGCTCACCACAAATGGCATTGAGCAGGCTTGATTTACCCACATTGGGCCTGCCAATGATGGCCATCTGAATCGGTTCATCCTCTTCTGCCTCCTCATGCTTTGGCGGCAGAAGAGAGAGCACACGATCGAGCAGATCACCTGTGCCAGCACCATGGATTGCAGAAATCGGGAAAGGCTCTCCCAGGCCAAGACGCCAAAACTCGGCCGCCATCGCCAAACCCTGGTCTGGCGATTCGCACTTATTTACTGCCACCAGCGTGGGGCATGGTTGCGTGCGTAACCATTCAGCGATCGACTCATCTGCAGCCGTAACACCCTGCTGACCATCAACAATCACCAGTGCTACAGAGGCTTCCGCCAGAGCCAAGTTGGCCTGTTCGCGAATCTCAGGCAAAAACTCACTGTCGTCATCAAAAACCAAGCCACCGGTGTCGACCACCTTGAACTCACGATCTCCCCAAAAACCATCCTGATAGGTGCGATCGCGGGTGACGCCAGGCTTGTCATCAACAATCGCCTCGCGACTGCGACAAAGTCGATTCACCAGCGTGGACTTGCCGACGTTGGGGCGACCGATGATGGCGACAATCGGACGCGCCACTTGGCTGAATCCTTGCAATAATTCTCGACCCTACAGAGGCATCAAACCGAGACGGGATGATGCAGCTCTGCAATCAGGGTTCACTCAACAATCGGATCGCCAGGATGCCCTTTGACGGGGGCAAGGGGAGGGTCAAGACGTTGCGGCAAGGGGCCTTCGGCGGGAAGAGCGTCTCCCCGTTGCGCCAACCAGGCCAGCAACCAATTAACAGCCGTCGCACGACGGGTGCGACGAGGGTAGAGCTCATCAATGCGATAGCCAGCGAAATCAAGCTGCTGCTTTAAAAGCTGTTTGTGTTCTTTTGCGATCGAGCGGGTGAGCTGTACAGCTGCCGGCCGCTGCGCAATCACAGGCGGGGCAGTGGGGAAGGCCTCACGCCAGGGCTGCGGCGTTTGGGGCCCGGCAGACCAAGCAGACGTTGAATCAGCGCCGGGTTGATAGCCAAGCCGCTCCCAGATCAATTCGGAAACAAACCGATCGCTCAGACGATCTTCGAGAATCTGGATTAATAGAGCCCGGCTAAGAGGCCAAGTCAGAGAGGGATACCGCAAAGGAATTTCAGAGCAATTCAAGACCTAAATAAGAAGCAAAGCCAATTTCACCGCTCACAATCATTGTATGTGGAACCAGACCAAGGTTTCTTCAATCAGATGTAGTCAATCACATCATCAGCGAGAAACTCACCCTTATCCACATCCAGCAAGGTGGTGTGAATGCCATCTGCTGTGAGCAATAGATCATCACCAACTTGCGTCAAGGAAAGCTCAACTCCATCGGCTACACAGATGCGATCGTATTCAGCGATTGAAAAGGCGATGATGTGATCATCGCCTTTTCAACATCAAAACCAAACAGCCAAGATCCTTATTGCCTCAAATCAAAGCTAGAGATGCTTGCTAAGGAGTGCGCTGGCGTATCTTAAACAGGATGAAACTGCCATAAAGCAACATCAAGGTTGCCATCCCACCAACAACAAGCAGGGTAGAAGCGTTCAGAGAATCAAGCATAAATTTTATTTTAGGTTGACTGTCAAGAGTAATCGAGATTGAGAGGCAAGCCATGGGCAAAATCGGGAAGAGCTAGGCAAGCAATAAGAGCTCATTAACCCAATCAATCGCTCGCCACAGTCAACATCAGCAAAGCCAAATACTCCACGATTGGCACTTGATCAATTTAAATTCGTCGATACGATGATGCAGCTTAACTACCAACAGACGGTATGTCTGAAGCACATCTCAAGGCATTCATGACCATGCTGCGTGCGTGCCCATCTTTAGAGCAGAAGCTAAAAGCCGAAGGAACGGATGTATTGATGCTTGCCAAGGCTGCTGGCTATACAGTCACGATGGAAGATTTAGAAAAAGGCATCTTTGAATACTCAGGCGCAGAGCTTTCACATGATGAGCGTGGATATTTCAGCAGTGGCTATAGAAAAGAAATGAACGGATGAATACCAAATCAAGTTTTAGCAGCAGCAAAGAGAAAAGGGCAATAATCACAAATACAGAGTTCAGGAACGAGTTTGATTGATTTTAAAGAAGATAAAAGCAATTAACAAGACAAAGCCCAGCAGCGTACCCGCCAATAGATAGTAAAAATACGAAACGGGCACATCGAAGAAAAAGGGAAGAGGCATTACAAAAAACGTTTAGACAAATTATAATGGCTAATTCCTCTAATTTGCTAATCGTGCATCCCTTCTGTTGATCATGAAACCGGGGGAATTTAATTCAATCTCAGAACAAGTTCAATCCTTAATTCTAAAAAAGTCTAACGGGAAAGGGCCTAGGGTGTCTGCTTCTTTTTCTTCATTATTATGTTGGCAACTGAGCAAGACACCTTCACCTAAGCCATGCTCGATGCGTACATGGATATCACCGGTCTTTTGATTCGCCTTAAGAAAGACAGGCCCTTCGCCAGCAGGCTTATCAACGACATTCATGGCAGACCAATTAAAACGAGATTCCATCTCTCGTAAAACAAAAATTGCCAAGCTAGAGGAAGGGGCCATGATTCCCACTGTGAACCAATCAGCGTCGCCCATAGAGGCACAAAGCTGATCAAGCAAATACTTCGATTGTGTCGCATCAAGATCAGGAGCCGAACGGAGACCATCGAGATCCTTTAATGACTTAATCACCAGCTCAGACATGTCACAAAGGCTACATATTCTTGTAATCATTATAGCATAGCCCCGCCATCAAGGATGCGGAGACATGATGGTCTTTGACAAGCAAAAATGACTTCCCAAAAAGCCAAAGTTATACTTGTAATCCAATTTTTGTCCCACGATAACAAGCGAAAGCTTCTCCAACTAACTCATTCTCACACCTCATTTAGCCCACCATCAATCATACAAAACCAAAAATTCTTATTTTTAGAGAACGCTCCCTTGAATGAAGAGAGGCCATTCTCTCTAGGATATTGATCCGATCACTCTGATCATCAACATTGTGCCTGAACTCAGCCTGCCCGGCAGGGGAACAACAAGGGCACTGCGCTGCAGAGTGCTGCAATCGCCCCTTGCAGGCGTGAGTGATCAGATCTTCCGAATCCTGGTTCGGCGCTGGGCGCCAGATGCATTGTTATTCACGGAAATGGTCAATGCCACCAGCCTGGAGCTGGGCCACGGCCTACAGAAAATCGACGAACTCGCCAATGAAGCCGGGCCCATTGGCGTGCAATTGTTCGATCACCGCCCAGAAGCAATGGCCGATGCTGCACAACGAGCAGAGGCTGCTGGTGCCTTCCTGATCGACATCAACATGGGCTGTCCTGTGCGCAAGATTGCACGCAAGGGCGGTGGATCTGGTCTGATCCGTGACCCACAACTGGCGGCAAAAATCGTGAGCACTGTTGCTGCAGCGGTCAAAATCCCAGTCACCGTGAAGACAAGGCTGGGCTGGTGTGGCAGCGATGCAAAACCAATTGAATGGTGCAAATCACTCGAGCAGGCCGGCTCCCAGATGTTGACATTGCATGCTCGAACTCGAGAGCAAGGCTTCAAAGGCTCAGCTGATTGGCACGCCATCGCTGACGTCAAAAGCGCACTGCAAATCCCCGTGATTGCCAATGGCGATGTCAAGAGTGACATGGATGCCAAGCGCTGCCTGGCGATCACTGGAGCCGATGGCGTGATGGTGGGCAGAGGCTCGCTGGGAGCGCCATGGCTTGTGGGCCAAATCGATGCAGCACTATCCGGCCTACCAGTGCCTGCAACGCCTGGAGCAGCAGAGCGACTCACCATTGCTCGTGAACAACTTGAAGCGCTGGTCCAAGCAAAGGGGGAACATGGCCTCTTAATTGCTCGTAAACACATGGGATGGACTTGTAGCGGCTTCCCCGGCGCATCAAAACTGCGCCATGCCCTGATGCGTGCACCAACGCCAACGGATGCCATATCACTGTTAGAGCAAGCCAGCGCAGAACTCATAACGGCATGGCCAGAAGCGACCAACGCCTAATCCAGCCTCAAGTTGCGATCAAGCCGCTACCAAGCCACATCCAATCACCCAGCCAATATCACTAATCAATCGCCGTCATCAACTCAACGGCTCATCATCCAGTTGCGATCAATGGCCTGCTCAAGCTGCTAAGAGATTACGTGTGCCTGTAATCGCCTGAACTGCAAGCAATACAGCAACCAACACGTTGGCGTAAACATGCAGTCGTCGCATCGAGAGATGACGAGCAATCTCAGGTTTGGCTGCCACCGAGGCAATTAACAACCCGCTCAATAACACACCGCTCCAGTAGTGGGAGCGCCAAAAGTCTGCATCGAAAGGGTTGTCTGTGAGGCGATTGATCTCCGGTTGTGCTCCCAGCAGCAGCAATGCCAACCAGCAAGCGAGGCCCAACAGCGCACGCGCAGCAGGGCGCCTCACCTTGAGGAGACGGAGGTAGATCACCACAGTGCCCAACTCTGCAAAGGCCAAGGCCACGAGTCGACCAACGCCAGCCAAGCCCCCAGGCGCCGCCTCGAACCAAGCGGCCAAATAGCTATGAAAAAAGGCGATTAACACTGCCACCAAAACACCTCCGGCAACCCAGCGGCCATGATCGGCATGTTCAACAGGCACCGAGGCAGGCAGCGGATTGATCTGCAAGCGCCGCTCGCGAGCCAAAGTGCCAAGCCGAATCGTGGCACCCACCACGGGATAGACAAACAAAATAATCAGCACGGGGTGCAACAAGCCAAACCACTGCATGGCGGTCAAAGAGAGAGCACTCGACATCAGGGCATCACCTCCGGCCAGCCTTGGCGCACCAACAACAACGAAAAATAGGGCTTAGCTGTTGCGGGCACCTCGCTGGCCTGCAACACCTGCTGATCGGGCCAGCCCAAATGCTGGGCAAAGAGTGCTGATTGCAATAAATTCCGCTCTTCGAGCATGGGCCTCACCCAGGCCCAGCGGTGCGCCAACTTGAGCAACGCCAGCACACGCCCAGCACCAGCAGCATCCTCTAGTAGAACCTCAAGCTCGCTGGATTGATCGGGGGTCGGCAAAAGCAAAAGTTGTTCCTGCTGCATCGCCAAGGGCCACTTACCTGCAGCAGCGGCGGCTGCAACGGCCGTGACCCCTGGGATCAGCCGAACCTGGCAATCAGGATGATGCTTCTTGAGAGCCAGCAAGATGTAAGAGCTTGTGGCAAATAGAGACACATCACCCTGACAAAGCACCACCACTCGCTCTCCTGCAGCAACGGCAGTTGCCAGTTGATCACTGGCCTCTCGCCAAGCCTGCTGGCGCGGTTCAGCGGCAGCCACCATCGGAAAAAGCAATGGCAGTTGGCGTTGCTCAGCACGAATCCATCGCGAGGCAATGCTCGCCGCCATCCCTTTGCCCCCTTGCCGTGCCACGGGATAGGCCACAACAGTGGCCGCTTCAATCGCCTCAATGGCAGCCAGGGTCAACAGGGCAGGATCACCAGGGCCCACCCCGACCAAGGTGAGAGCTGTAGTTGAAACAGCAGGGCTCGACAAAGCCGAACGAAACATTCAGCCGTCGTTCTAAGACGCCACGATCAAGATGGCTGCAAAGACCCCTTCAACCTCTGGGAATGAGTCGCCTCAGCATCCACCCCGAAGGCAGCACCAACGCCACAAGCCCGGCGGACCCCTTATTGGCGAGCGATGATCCTGCAGTGATCAAAGCCGAGCTGGCCAAACGGGGCATTGCATTCGAGCGTTGGCCAGCCAAAGTCACGCTCAATCAGAACTCAAGCGAATCCGACATCCTTGCGGCCTACGCCGCCGAGATCGCCCGAGTGCAGGCTGATGGCCGTTACCCCACGGTGGATGCAATCCGAATCACGCCAGACCACCCCGATCGTGAAGCGCTGCGCCAAAAATTCTTAGCCGAACACACCCATGCCGAAGACGAAGTTCGCTTCTTTGTAGAAGGGTGTGGCTTGTTCTGCTTACACATCGGCGCGGAAATGCTGCAAGTGCTCTGCGAACAAAACGACTGCATCAACGTGCCTGCCGGAACTCGCCATTGGTTCGATATGGGCAGCAAGCCACAGTTTTGTGCTGTGCGCTTCTTCGATAACCCAGAAGGCTGGATTGCAAACTTCACAGGGGATGCGATCGCCGAGAGATTCGCCAAGCTGCCATGAGGCTGAAGTTGGCTTCAGCTATGCATGCAGTGAGTGATCTAAGTGAACCTTGGCAAGGAATGCCTTGAGCTGTTCTTCTGGCAAGTATTCATAAGAGACTTTTTATTATCAAAGAGTCAACCTTACATGTGCCTATTGTCATCAATAAAACTTAGGGATTTGATGAGGCAAAGCATTATTGAATAGCACAAGAGTCTCTCTGACATTAATTTAGTATCTGCAAGACAATCGTGCAGGCATCGTATGTCGCTTTAAGCGAGTAGTGAGGTGTTATAGAAAAAAGCCTGTGATTGCAGGGCTTTTAGTTGCTCTAAGGTCATGGGATTTAAGCCTTAAGGAAGCCATAGCGATCATTAGCAAATCATGCTTTTCTAGAAATTTTTCATCTGGCATGTGAAATTAGCTGTATCGCACGGGTTAGAGGCATTACATGACTGACACTCAGGACAACCAGTCGAGCCACCTCCAGCCACGCCTTCCAGATCTTTATCAGACAGGTTTTGGCGATGTGCATTTAGGTCTTCTGTGGTGATCACAAACCCAGCAGCTTTGGCAATAGCAACAACATCAGTACCTTCTGCCTTGAGTTGTTCCTGCAACGAGGTGTCGGCTTGAACTTTGGCGATGAATGCCTTGAGTTGTTCTTCGCTCGTTGATGATATTTAACTTTCGGGAGTATACCCGTCCATCCTTCTAAGGAATTACCAGAACCCACAGAAAGCGAAGCGATCAACGACACGTAAAAAGACTGCTTAGTTCATACCGATGCAGCTTGATCGACAATCCTCTAAAGCTATGTTCATAATATATTAATAACTGTAGCTAGATTTATCTTGCGCCCTTACATCTCTATTACCTGGGCTTGAAAACATAGAACGTATTGCTGGTGATAGTTCAGGTTGCTTCCTTGGTATCTTTTTTCCTCTTCAGCTATGCATGCGCGGCTGAGGATGCAAGTTGGCGAGGATCCCTGCCTCCACCTCTGCCAACTCCTGCAAACGAGCAATGATCAGCTCACGCTGAAAACGCTGCTCACAGAGCCTCCAATAGAGGCCGAAATGACGCGCCTCACTGGCCAGGAGATCTGCATAGAGCTGACGCAACTCCAGATCAGCTAGGTGGGTGGCAAGCAACGACATGCGTTCATGGCTACGGGCTTCGATCAGGCCTGCCACCAGAAAACTATCGAGCATGCGCTGCGGTTCATCCCTACGGATCTGTTTGGCCAACACTGCGCCATAAGGGGGTGCAGCCAGAGGCTCCAGATACCGCCCTCTGGCCTTCAGCAACGTGAGCACACGCTCAAAATGCTCCAGCTCCTCTCTTGCCAAGGGGCTGAGAACTTCTGCGAGCCCAGGCTCACACAAGTAGCGAAACATCAATTGCACGACGGCACCCGCCGCCTTGCGCTCGCAATGAGCGTGATCAATCAGCAGCTCGAGCGGATAAGCAATCGCCAGCTCCAACCAAGCATCACTGGTGGGAGCCGCCAGCCATTTGATCGTGGCGTTTGACGTCTTAGCAGCAGCAAGAGCACTCATAGAACCTGCTGCTGCTGACGCAAATGAGCCAGCAGCCCTTCCAAAGCAAGGCGATAGCTCAATGCACCAAAACCGCTCACCACACCCACAGCCCGATCTGCAAGATAGGAATGATGCCGGAAGCCCTCACGGGCATGGGTATTGCTGAGATGCAACTCCACGTATGGAATCGCTGCTCCGAGCAGAGCATCCCGTAAAGCAATCGAGGTGTGGGTATAGGCCCCAGCATTGATCAGGATTCCTTGCACCTGGCCGATGGCTTGATGGATGCGATCCACCAAAGCACCTTCAAAGTTGCTCTGGAAACACTCAAGCTGAACCGCTTCTGCCTCCGCCTGAGCGAGCAGGTCTGCCTCAATCGCTTTCAACGTCATTGCGCCATAAAAACCAGGCTCTCGTTGACCGAGAAGGTTGAGATTGGGGCCGTTGAGCAGCAGCAGTCGCATGGCCCTGAAGCATGAAGGGGGTGAATGGATCGTATCGATCCCCACAAGACCTTCCCAGACATTCAGCCACAAAGGTGCGATCTGCTGGTAATGTCTGCAGGTGTGGTTCGGGTCGGTGCCCGAGTGGTTAATGGGGGCGGACTGTAAATCCGCTGGCTCTGCCTACGTTGGTTCAAATCCAACCCGGCCCACCTTCCACATGCCCTTGTAGCTCAGTGGTAGAGCACTCCCTTGGTAAGGGAGAGGTCCCGGGTTCAAATCCCGGCGAGGGCATTGAACCCGGGACCTACGAAAATCCAAGGGCCCTCAAGAGACAGCAAACTTTCTTTTGGTGTGCCGAGGCAGGCGATTGAGAGACATAAAACCCATCTCCTGTTGTCAAAATCTTTCAACCAAGCAAAAGGATGGCTTGTTTTTTTGCTGGTTTTGACGACGAGGTGTTCAGGTTTGTTCTTGGTGTCTCAAGGGTCTAAGCCAAGCCCCCATTGCGGCTCCACACGGTGCCATCCATCTGCCCTCAACTTGTTCCAGATCTCAACGGCATCACGCTTCGGCAAGTGCCTCCTACTTTTGAGCAAGGCAGGAGAGCCGTCAGGCATTGCTCGCCCTTTATCCATAAACACAAACAGATCGCTGCTCCAAGACTTTTGATCGCGATGAAAGCGAAGGGACCAGTGCTTGTTGGGATCAATCAACCAACCTTCTGGCTCACATGCTGAACTGCCACCCATAACGCCCCTCAGTAGTAAATATGTATTACTGCAGGGATAGGGAGTGCGTCAAGCCCTCTTCGCTAACTCCTTGTAAGCCCAATAGCCACCGGCGGCAATAATCGCCAAAGGCACAAGGGCTCTAAGAACCGAGAGAGCAACAAAGAGAAGCAGAGAGAACGCACCGAATTTCTTGACGATTGTCTTTGTTTCGTCGCTCATCGCATCCCAACGCTCGATCAAAGACATGGTGGCTGGACTGCATGCTGATCTGCTTTCTACCCAATACCTCTTGCGATGCAACCTCAAGGGCAGCAATCAATAGGCGAGCCCAGCCTTGCTAGTTCGCTCAAAAGGCTCTTGATAATCAGTCAAGCCAAGTAAAAGCACTGTCTAGTTCACCCCAATGACATCCCAAAAGCCTTTGGCTATGGCTAGGGAAAGCCACTAGATCTCTTCTTGCACCAATGGGAACGGGCACGATGGAGACCCGTTGTGGCTCAGGGGCCTTTCAACAGGCCCCCGCAAAATCAAGTTGGCTGCACTTGATAAACCTTTGAGCGGCCATTGCACTTCCTCACACCCCAGGAAATAGGAGCCTTCGACTTCGTGATTTCTTGTTCAACACAGATGTTTTGATTATTTGCCCAGTGCGCAACAGGCGCCAAGCTGAACGCAATAAAAGCAAGAGACAAAGCAGCTATTAGCAGAGCAGCTGCCGTAACCACAGGTAGCACAACGCTTTTCAGTGTCTCCATGTCATTGGCTCCTGGGAAGTCAATGCCAGCTTAAGAAAGCGAGGAGGCCTTTTTAAGGCGCTGACAACCCTATGGAACGCGATCAATAGCATACGTTATCACATTATTTGATTATTTCATTGTTCCGTTATTCCACCGTTCCATTACTCAAGCTCATCTGAGCTGACGGGCATAGAAGAAGCAAGCAAGAGGAGAGAAGCCCCCGATCACAACAGCTGCCAGAGGACGCACCTAGTAAAGTCTTAACTGACTTTCAAGAGCAAAGTTAGCGCAAGACGTCACATCTGCTAAACATTGAATCCATCAGCTACAAGCAACATTTATGCGCAGCCATCACGCATTCACGCCTCTAGCGATCAGACCCTTCTCGATCGCCGTCTCCCAATAAACGTCGACATTCATTTAAATATCACAACCAAGGAAGTAGGCGTTGATCATTTCTTTGAAAATTCAATCACACCACTACGCCGATCTAGAAAGGCAGGAAGCAGCAACAACGTCTACTGCAATGCCAATAGACAGTTCTGCAACGACAACAACACCTTCAGCAGCGTCTATCGCAACAACCTCTCCAGAGTCAAGCCTTGCTGGCTCGCTCTGCTGACAAGTCGCTCTATTGAAAACAACTCTGCGGCAAGCAGTCTTGAGCAAGATTTAGACAGCAGCGACAGCGATGACTCCATTACCGGCACAAGCTCCTTCGACATCGCCGCAACCGATAGTGGGAACAGTGTGTATCAACCGTCAAACACTGCTCTGTCATTCAATAGGCATGAGAAAGGATCTAAGTCGCTCTTAAAGCTGAAGCGACACAAAAGAACCTGGGATGGACCACAACTAAATACTGTGCTCACCGCCACCCTCCAAAACAAGACTAAAAGGACCAACCTTTAAACAAGGGTTTCTACTGCTGATGTAACAACCTCAAAGACAAGCTGATACGAACATTGCCCTCAGCAGGAGCCTCTGAGACCATCTTTGGCAGCCTTTGCAAAAATGGATGTGTTGCCAGCGTCGCTCTTGACGAATTTATCCTTACAACTCGGCCAGTTCCCAAGCGGACTGGAAGACGCCGTCGAGGCCATCAATAATCCGATCAACGGCTTTGCCTGGGGTTGGCCCACAGTCATCCTGATTGCAGGCACCGGCATCTTGCTGATGGTTGGGCTGGGCTTTATGCCCTTACTGCGCATCCCCTATGGCGTGCGCATGCTGCTTCGCAATCCAACCTCCTCTAGCGAGGGCGAAATCAGTCCATTCCAGGCACTGATGACCTCGATGGCGGCAACGATCGGCACGGGCAACATCGCCGGTGTCGCTGTTGCGATCGCCATGGGCGGCCCTGGGGCTGTCTTCTGGATGTGGCTAATTGCCATTTTTGGTATTGCCACCAAGTACGCCGAAGCCTTACTTGCAGTTCACTTCCGCGAAGTGGACCCCCTCGGCAATCATGTCGGTGGTCCGATGTACTACATCCGCAATGGCCTAGGTCCAAACTGGGCCTGGCTGGGCGGATTCTTTGCCCTGTTTGGAATGCTGGCGGGCTTTGGCATTGGCAATGGCGTGCAATCGTTTGAGGTCTCCAGTGCCTTAGCCACGATCGGCATCCCTCGGCTTTTAACGGGTGTCGTGCTTGGAGTGCTTGTCTTTGGAGTCATCATTGGCGGCATCAAACGCATCGCCCAGGCTGCATCCGCCATCGTTCCTTTGATGTCGTTGTTTTATGTGATTGCTTGCCTGGTCATCATTCTCAGCAACATCAGCGAAGTGCCAGCAGCGTTCTCAACGATCTTCTCCAATGCCTTCACAGGAGAAGCCGCTGCCAGCGGCACGTTGACCCAAGTGATCCTGATGGGCTTCAAGCGCGGCATCTTCTCCAATGAGGCTGGTCTCGGTAGTGCGCCTATCGCTCACGCTGCCGCCAACACCAATGACCCAGTCCGTCAGGGCACTATCGCCATGCTTGGAACCTTCATCGATACTTTGGTCATCTGCACAATGACGGCTCTGGTGATCATCACCACCGGCGCCTATCAGAGTGGCGAGTCAGGCTCTGATCTATCAATCGCTGCCTTCAACAGTGGCCTTGCAGGCTCAGGTTGGGTCGTCACTGCTGGCCTCGTGGTGTTTGCCCTAACAACAGTTCTTGGCTGGGGCTTTTACAGCGAACGCTGCACTGAATATCTCTTTGGGGTGCAAGCCATTCTTCCCTTCCGCCTGGTGTGGGTCGCTGTGGTTGTGATCGGCGCTGTTGCCGGCAATCGCGGTGTGGTGTGGGACGTAGCTGACACACTTAATGGTCTGATGGCGATTCCTAACTTGATCGCACTGGTGCTGCTCTCAGGCACTGTCTTCCGCCTCTCCAAAAACTACCAATTTGAAGAGGGCTAAACGTAGAGGTGATCTTGATCAGTGAAACAACACTGCTGATTGAGGGCCTAATCCCCGGCCATTGCATTCAAATGCTCCTTCCAGCCAAAGAGGGTCTGTCGATGAGCCTTTCGTCGGCAACCATGACCTGCGACTGCGATTGACCCACCCCTGAATCGACGCCTCCGTTTGCGTTGTGGCTGGCTCGGGCTGCATCCACCAAGCATGAAGTGCATCAGCTCCAATCGGTTGCCATTGCAAACCGCCATCAGCCAACGCTGGGCAACGTTGACGCAGATCACTCAACGACTGAATGAAATCGCGCAGGTCTGCAGGCCAAGGCGTATGCCAAGGGAACCCTTCGCGGCAACCTGGTTCAGGGCCACCCTGCAAACCCGCCTCTGTGCCGTAGTAGATGCAAGGCGCCCCTGGTTGCAAAAACAGCAACAGCAAGGCCAACTTCAACGCCGCAAGATCACCCTGAAGTGTGTGCAAAGCTCTCGGCACATCGTGGCTATCAAGCAGGTTCAACTGGCTGCGGTTCACCTCAGGTCGATACCAACCCAGCGTTGTTGCCAATAGCTCAACAAAAGCCTCCCCACTCAGAGGGTCAAGGGGATAGGCAGGATTGCGATACCGACGGCGTAATCGCTTACCAGCAACCCAGCAAAGGCTGCTCCAACCCATCCGATAATTCATCACCCCATCAAAGTGCTGCCCCTGTAGCCACGGTCTCGCATCACCCCAGATCTCAGCCAAGATCCAAGCGTCTGGATTCACTGCCTTAACCATGTGCCGAAACTCCAGCCAAAACTCAGCAGGCACCTCATCAGCAACGTCAAGTCGCCAACCATCGATTCCCTGCTCGAGCCAATAGCGGGCTACGGCAATCAAATACTCACGCACAGGGGCATGGGCATGATTGAACTTTGGCAAGGCTGGATCGTTCCACCAGCAGCTGTAACCACAATCCTGCCCACGCCGTGGATAGGGATGAAGCGGCCATTTCCGCACCTCAAACCAATCGCGATAGGGCGAAGCCTCACCATTTTCCAAAAGATGATGAAAAGCCCAGAACCCGCGACCACATTGATTAAACACGCCATCCAAAATGATGCGCATCCCGCGGCGATGCACCGCCTCAATCAAAGCCTCTAGCGCTGCATTGCCACCGAGAAGCGGATCCACCTGCAAGTAGTCATAAGCGTGATAGCGATGATTAGCGGCAGAGCTAAAGACGGGTGTCAAGTAAAGGCAGCTGATACCAAGCGCCTGGAGATGATCAAGGGCCTCGATCACCCCGTAGAGATCTCCCCCCTGAAAACCCTGCTCAGAAGGGTCACTACCCCAGCAGCGCAAAGCCAAATGCTGATGAGCTAAGACACGGCCACTACAACGAAAACGATCAGGGAAGATCTGATACACCACCGCCTGGGCAACCCAGCGGGGAGTGTTGGTCAGCCCATCGATCTGCTGCATGCCCCATTGCATACCAAGATCCCACCGCTAGCACTTGAACAAGAGAACAGCCATGGATGATCAGCTCCTAAGCCTGGCCCTCGCTCAGGGCACCAGTAGCTCCAGGGCCGCCGTCTTCAACCCCGCAGGTCAACTGATCGCCAACGCTTGTGCCCATCCGCCAAAAGCGCCGACACCACTGCTAGACACCTAGACACGAGTAACAATGGTGTCAGACCTTGCTTCCTGAGAACTTTCTGCTGAGTGAACTGCGCAAGCCAGTCATTTCGGGCCTCACAAGACCAGAAGCCTGGCGCAGAAAGCAACTCAAGCAAATTGAGGTCCTCATCGAAAAGCACCAAGACGAGGTGCTTGATGCCCTGGCAACGGATCTAGGCAAACCACCAACCGAGGCATTGTTTGAGCTGATCGCTCTGCGTGGGGAACTCAAACTGGCTCAACGGCAGCTCAGCCGCTGGATGCAACCCAGGCACGTACAAGTGCCTTTAGCCCATCAGCCAGGTCAAGCCGAGGTGATCCTCGACCCCCTGGGTTGTGTTCTGATCATCGGCCCCTGGAATTACCCCTTCTCTCTAACCCTCCAACCACTAATTAGTGCTCTGGCAGCAGGCAATACAGCAGTGCTCAAACCTTCCGAGCATGCCCCTGCCACCTCTCGAATGATCGCCCATGTGATCCCTCAACATTTCTCCAGCGAGGTCGTACAGGTGATCGAAGGGGATGGAGCCATTGCAGCGGCACTGATCAAGCAACCCTTTGATCACATCTTCTTTACCGGCAGCGGCGCCATCGGCCAGAAGGTCATGGCTGCTGCCGCCGAACATCTCACTCCGGTGACCCTGGAGCTAGGAGGGAAAAGCCCAGCCATCGTGATTGATGGCGCCGATCTCTCGGTCACGGCTAGGCGATTGGTATGGGGGAAGGGTCTCAATGCTGGTCAAACCTGCATCGCCCCAGACCATCTACTTATCCAAGAACAACTCAAACAGCCTCTACTGCAGGCGATGAAAGGAGCCATTACTGAGCTCTATGGAGGCGATCCGCTGCGATCACCCCACCTCGCCAAGATCATCAACGATCGTCATTTCCAGCGACTACAACACTTGCTTGATCAAGCAAAGCAGCGCGGCAAGGTGCTCTCAGGCGGACAAATTGACCCCGATCAAAGACGCATCGCTCCCACTCTGATTGACGTGGACAAGCGCGACGATCCGCTGATGGAGGAAGAGCTCTTCGGCCCACTGCTGCCTGTCATCAGCGTGCAAAGCCTTAATGAGGCTCTCGCTGAGGTCCGACAACAACCAAAGCCCCTGGCCCTCTATCTCTTTGGCGGAACACATGCCGACCAACAACAGCTCCTCAACACAACCAGTTCAGGCGGAGTGTGTTTCAACGATGTGGTGATGCATGTAGGCATTCCTGAGCTGCCCTTTGGTGGAGTCGGGGCCAGTGGCATGGGGCGTTATCACGGCCTGGCTGGTTTCGAAACCTTTTCCCATCAAAAGTCTGTCTTACGTCGCCCCTTCTGGCTAGATCTCAAATTGCGCTACCCCCCCTACAAGGCCAATCTGGCGTTGCTCAAAAAGGTGCTGGGATAATCAAGCCGCTTTTTGCAAGGGCATCATTTCGGGATGCTTGAAAAGGGCTAGCGTATCTGTGGAAGCAGCTTATCTTTCACCAAACTGTAGAGAGAGATTGATGCGCCGGATCATTGTTAGCGCTCTAGCCCTGACAACACTTCTACCGCTGCCATCCTGGGGTGCCAGCGTCACAGTGAGACCCGGTGACACCCTTTCGGAAATCGCAACGCGATATCAGGTATCCCTTCGGGCCTTGATGCGGCTGAACGGCCTAGCCAATGCAGACAACCTCTTCATCGGCCAGACCCTCAAACTGCCAGGTAGCGCATCAGGCACAGTCACGGCTGGAGCAAGCCGTCACACGGTACGAAGTGGCGAGACCCTCAGCACCATTGCTGTTCGCTACCGAGTGCGCCAGCAGGATCTCATCACCCTCAATGGTCTGAGCAATGCCGACAATTTATATATCGGCCAAACGTTGAAATTACCGGGAGGTGCTTCCGGGGCAATCAGAGCTGGCGCCAGTCGTCACAAGGTTCGCAGTGGCGAAACCCTCAGCATCATTGCTACCCGCTACCGAGTTCGCCAACAGGATCTCGTCGCCCTCAATGGCCTTGCCAATGCCGATACCTTATTCATCGGCCAGACCCTCAAACTGCCAGGCAGCTCATCAGGCACAGTCAGAGCTAGCGCCACTCGTCACACAGTACGCAGTGGCGAAACCCTCAGCACCATTGCGGCCCGCTACCGAGTTCGCCAACAGGATCTCGTCGCCCTCAATGGCCTTGCCAATGCCAACCATGTCGAACGTGGCCAAACCCTGAAACTGCCCCAAGGGGCTGTTGTTACCAAACCCAAAGCAGCAGCAAAGCCCAAACCTGTAGCCATTCAGGCAAATCCAAATGCCACCTCCCATACCGTGGCTCGAGGGCAAACATTGAACCAAATCGCTGGGGCTTATCAAATCCCTTTAGCAACCCTGATCAAGATCAATGGGATCAACAACCCCAACAAGTTATTAGTCGGCAGCAAACTGTCTCTACGGGTCAAACCATCAACAACAACCAAGCCAAAATCCACCACGACAGTTGCCATCAAACCGACTGCAAAAACCACCGTTAAACCAGCTTTTAAACCAACCGTTAAATCCACCACCAAGCCTGCTGCAAAACCACAACCCAAGCCCAAGTCCACCACGACAGTTGCCATCAAACCGACTGCAAAAACCACCGTTAAATCCACCACCAAGCCTGCTGCAAAACCGCAACCCAAGCCCAAATCCACCCAGCAAGTTGCTGCCAAGCCTTCGCAAACGCAATGGCGCACTTACGGTTCACTTCAAGTGGACTGGGCCAATTGGAAGTTCATGGGAGGAAGCTACGTGGCCCCAACCCTCAACAAAGATGGCAAAGCCCTTTATCTGGCTGTGAACTGCCCAGCGCGCAAGATCAATACCACCGGCACGAATGGATCTTGGAAAACTTGGGGCGCTCCACAGCAGCGCTTTGAGCATGATCTCGTCAAGGATCTCTGCAAAGCCAAAGGCGGCTAAATGCATCGAGGGCTGCACTCAGGCCGCATAGTGCAGCGGCCAGGGTTGGCGTAAAAAGCGCCGACCGCTCTCACGTAAATAGAGCCGCTGGACACCATCATTACTCTCCGTAATCAGCTCTTCCTGCACCAACCTGCGAGCTAACCAACCCCAACGCACTTGCTTGCGGCCTGTAGTGGACGAAAGGCTTTCACTGAGACTGCGAAGATTCATGCCCTTGCGATCTTCGAGCACCTCAAGCACAGCAAAGGCTTGCTCAGACCAATCACGGCGGCGGGCAGTCTGCTGACAGCGATCGCAGCGACCACAAGGCGGCACCAATTCACCAACGGCAAGCAAAAGCCCTTGTTCCAGGCAAAACTCCCCTTCTGCTACCGCCTCGATACGCCGCAACTGTTGCTGCGCCAGCTCCAACCGCATCTGAATCTCCTGCGTAGCGTTCTCATCAGCACAACGGCGAGCGGAAGCATGCATCGCCCAACCAAGGCTGGTGCGATCACCAGGAGAAAACAACACCAAGCAATCGGCCGGCAGTCCATCACGCCCGGCCCGGCCAGACTCCTGCAAATAGCCCTCCGGCGTTGCAGGCAGATTCAAATGCAGAACCAATCCCACATCGCTGCGATCTACACCCATACCAAAGGCCACCGTGGCCACCAGCACAGGCTTCTCTTGATCTAGGAAATCAGCCAGCGCCTGCTGGCGCACCTCCGGGTCAAGCCCGGCGTGATAAGCAGTAGCCGCAACATCCTCAGCCTGCAACCGCTCTGCCCATTGCTCCACAGAGCGACGCGTTCTGGCATAGATCAGCGTGGCACCGCGTGATCCTTTCAAAGCCGCAAGCACATCAGGCAAGGGATCTCTCGATCGCCTGCGCATGGCGTAGTGGAGATTATTGCGCTGGGCCGAGCAAACCTGCACCTGCGGCCGGCGAAGAGCCAAGAGGCGGATGATGTCGGCACGCACCCTTGGAGCCGCAGTAGCACTGAGAGCAACCACAGGCACACCTGGGCAGAGGCGGCGCACCTGCCCCAGGCGGCGGTAATCAGGCCGGAAATCATGGCCCCAAGCACTGATGCAATGGGCCTCATCAACAGCTAGTGCCACCAACTTTCCCTGCGCAGCTGTGTCCTCGATCAATTGCCGCGTGGTCTCACCTTGCAAGCGCTCGGGAGCCAGATAAAGCAAACGCAAGCGCTCATCTCGCAGGCGAACCAGTGCATCGCGACGGCGCTCCGGATCCAGGCCAGCATGCAAACAAGCGGCGGCAATCCCCCGCCGTTGCAGCTGCATGACCTGATCCTCCATCAAAGCCACCAAGGGAGAGATCACCACCACCAGACCATGACGCAACAGCGCTGGCAGCTGATAACAAAGGGATTTACCACCACCGGTGGGAAGCACCGCCAGAACATCCTGACCCGCAAGAATCGCTTCCACCACAGGACGTTGACCAGGCCTGAAACCATCCCAGCCATAGTGATGCTGCAGGGCCTCGATCAGTGGATCCACTTCACACCACCAATAGCGCCCTCAAGATAACGAGCGCCAAGCCTGATGGCACGATCTCGAACTCAAGACAGCGGCGGCGGCTCGAGCTGGTCAGGAGCCTCCTCCACCAGCTGCAAGCGAACCCGTTTCCCTCCCGCCAACTCCCCAAGCGACACCCTCAAGGTTGCCCCGCTAAGGCTCTGCAAAGCACCCAAAACATCACGGAGATAAGGGGTACTGCTGCCACTTTCCACCCAAAGGCGTTCCTGCAAGCCACCCAATCGTCTCCAGGCCGTATGCAGCTTCAGAACGGAGGCTTCTAAAGACTGAGCCTGAGAGACAGCATCAGCCAGCAAACCCAAAGCATCGAGACGCTGAGCCTCATGCATGGCCTTCTCCAGGTTGAGTTCACCTTGCTGGAAAGCCCTCACCGCCTCGCTGGCCTCTGTGGTCTTACTGATCCAACGTGCTGTGCTGGTGACATCCTTAATGCAATCCAGTTCTGGCTCCTCCCGCAAAGCTCGCCTGAGATCTTCCTGCTGAAGCTCCGGCAGTTTTGCCAGCTCCCTTACCAGAGGAGCCACAACCTTGGGAGGCAAAAGATTCTCCTGCGTGCGCTGGCGGATCTCCTCCGGCAACAGGGGGCTTGTGGCAGACGTGAACTCATCTGTCAATCGGCGAACCTGCTTGCGAGTGATCTCTTGACCTTCATTGGCTGCCTCGGAAATCATCATCTGCACTTCTGGAACAGCCTGCGTCGTTTCCATGAAGGCCCTTTTAGAGAATTGATTCACGCTGCTCTCCTCCAGCATTCCTTCTGCCAGCAAGTTCTCAGCCGAATCAGCCAGCTGAATCAGGGCATAAGCACGGGTCTTACTGATCTCCCGTTCACGCAACCACTGCAAAAAGCCAGCACCACGCCCCTCACCACCGCGCTTCTCACGATCCCGCACTGCCCTAAGGATTCGCCCCCGCCAAATCTCAGTTTGCAAATCAAAGCGATCGCACAAGGCCCAGGCTTGCTCGAGTCGAGCAAGAAACTCCATGGTGCTGATGTCGTCCTGCTCCGGATCGGGCAGATCCAACTCAATAGCAGGAGGATCAAGAGCAACGGACGAACTCACCAAAACACACCTGACTTAAGGCTGGATGCTGCCATGGCCTACACCCAAAGGGGCGACATTCTGTGACGCATGGGTCAACTCACACACTCACGGCGATAGTCTTATGTGTGAATCCAATACCTGCGCAGCGATGGCGATCTCAAAAGGCGACAAAGTTCGCATCAGGCGCCAAGAGAGTTACTGGCACAATGAAGTGGGCACAGTGGCCTCTGTCGACACCACCGGCAAATATGGGGTACTGGTTCGCTTCGAGAAAACGAACTACTTCGGCATGCAAGGTACCGATAACGGCAACCTCACCAACAGCTTTGCTGAATCAGAGCTCGATCGCGCCTAAGGCGCTTGCCAGAATTACCTGAAGTTGAGACGGTCCGCCGCGGATTGGCAGACCGTCTTGTTGATTTTCAGATCGGCCAAGTTGAGGTTTGCCGAGAACGAGCAATCGCAAGCCCTGGCGGTTCTGCCCTATTTATCAAGATGCTCTGCGGAATGCACGTGGGCTCATGGTTAAGACGTGGCAAGTACTTAATGGCGTCTTTACATCATGATGTTGGCCAGCCATCAGCTGATTCAGAACCAGATCCTGATGGTGGATGGTGGGGCGTTCACCTGCGCATGACAGGGCAATTTCAATGGCATGAGGCCATCAGTTCACCCTGCCCGCATACACGCGTACGCATCTGGAACAAAAAAGATGAGGAACTGCGCTTCGTTGACACCCGCAGCTTCGGACAAATGTGGTGGGTTCCACCTGGCAACGCCCCGGAAACAATCATCACAGGTCTGCAAAAACTTGGGCCAGAGCCATTCAGCAGCGCCTTCAATTCCTCTTACCTAAGCAAACGCTTGAAGGGTTCGAAACGACCAATCAAGTCAGCACTTTTGGATCAATCCATCGTGGCAGGGGCAGGAAACATCTATACCGATGAAAGCCTTTTTGCCGCCAGAATCCGTCCCCACACTCCAGCAGGTCAATTAAAAAAGGTCGAACTTGAACGCTTATGCGCCTGCCTCACGGAGGTCCTCAGAGTGAGCATTGGTGCTGGAGGAACAACCTTCAGCGACTTCAGAGATCTTGAAGGCGTTAACGGCAACTACGGTGGTCAAGCCTGGGTGTATCGCAGAGGAGGCCAAGCCTGCCGGATATGCAGCACGCCCATCCGCCGTGAAAGCCTCTGCGGTCGTGGCACCCACTGGTGCCCCAATTGCCAAAGATGAATCCTGGCAAAAATGTTCGATTCACAGCAACAGCGGCAAGCTCTAAGCGACACCATTCGCGACTTCCACAAACGCGGTTGGTGTGATGGAACTGGCGGTAATTTCAGCCTAGTACTACAAAAAACGCCATTGAGATTATTGATGGCACCTAGCGGAATTGAAAAAAGAAATATCGAGGCAGATGAACTCATTGAAGTCAACAGCTCGGGTAACGTGATTCAAGGAGAAGGTAGAGCTAGTGCTGAAACAGATATGCATTTAAAAATCATCGAGCAGACCAACGCCAAGGCCGTACTGCACACACACTCGATTACAGCAACATGGCTATCCAACCACTATAAAAACACGGGGAAACTAACAATTGAGGGCTGGGAAATGCTGAAAGGGCTGCAAGGGATTAATAGCCATTCCACATCAATCACTCTGCCAATCCTATTAAACAACCAAAATCTAGCCAAATTAAGCCAAGCAGCAGGCGAATTAGTCCATGATGCAGCCTATGGACTACTGGTCGCAGGGCACGGTTTATACGCTTGGGGGGAGAGCCTCAACGAAGCAAGACGTCATGTAGAAATCTTGGAGTTCCTACTAGAGCTCTGCTGGCGTGAACAACTTATAGCCAGCCAAAAATGATGATCACTCACATCTTGCTGGATATTGAAGGCACCACATGCCCTACAAGTTTTGTTAGCTCTACTCTCTTTCCTTACGCTAATAGCCATCTAGAAGGATTCCTAAATGAACACAGAGAAAACAATGAGATTCAATCTCTTATAGATGAAGCATGGCATGAATGGAAAGCTGATCATGATCAGAGCAGCAAAGATCTTCTAAGCAAAGCACTAAGGGAGAACAGCAGCGAAATCGAGAACATCTGCGGTTACCTTCAGCATCTAATAACAATTGATCGCAAGTCTAGTGCTTTAAAAGATCTGCAAGGCAAGATCTGGCGAGAGGGCTATGAGGAAGGTGACATCTCCTCTTCACTCTACCCAGAAACTATCGAGGTACTAAGCAAACTAAAACAAAAAGGTTATGTCCTTTCAGTATATTCATCAGGCAGCATATCAGCTCAAAAGCTCCTCTACAGACACACGACTAATGGAGATCAAACAGCACTCTTTAGCCACTGGTTTGATACTCGTACTGGCAACAAAAAAGAAAGCAAAAGCTATAGCGATATCTCCATAGCTATGAACATTCCCGTAGAAAAGGTGATGTTTGTTAGTGATAGCTGCGCAGAATGTGATGCCGCAAAAAAAGCAGGGATGAGTGCTTTATTCAGTCTTAGGGAAGGCAATCCAGAACAAGACCCATGCGATCACAAAGCAATCAAAGAGCTCTGGTGTCTATTTGATTATCTTCTTTAAAAATCACACTGACTTGCACATCAAAAAAGCCACCCCTACGGGTGGCTTTTTCTTGGTAAATCAACAACTCTTTCTCGAGATTGATGATCTACATGCGGAAATGTTTTACCTGGCATTGAGCTATTTTCTCAGAGGGCTACCCCCAAAATATCGTCGCCGCTGATGCGTTTCACAACCGAGTTCGAGATGGATCGGAGTGGTTCCACATCGCCATGAACACCAGGATAAAATCATTCCCAAGGAGTGAACCTTGAGAACTGCATAGGTCATCATCCTTGCGAATGATGCTCTGAATTGAATAAAACTTGTTTCTCGGGCAAGAACCAAATGGATGGTCAAGCCCTCGGTCTATTAGTACTCCTCCGCTGCATCCATTACTGGACTTCCACGTAGAGCCTATCAACGGGTGTTCTTCCCGTGACCTTACTGGCTTATGCCATGGGAACACTCATCTTGAGGTGGGCTTCCCACTTAGATGCTTTCAGCGGTTATCCACTCCGCACATGGCTACCCAGCGTTTACCGTTGGCACGATAACTGGTACACCAGAGGTGCGTTCCTCCCGGTCCTCTCGTACTAGGGAGAAATCCTCTCAATGTTCCTGCGCGTACACCGGATATGGACCGAACTGTCTCACGACGTTCTGAACCCAGCTCGCGTACCGCTTTAATGGGCGAACAGCCCAACCCTTGGGACCGACTTCAGCCCCAGGTTGCGATGAGCCGACATCGAGGTGCCAAACCTCCCCGTCGATGTGAACTCTTGGGGGAGATCAGCCTGTTATCCCTAGAGTAACTTTTATCCGTTGAGCGACGGCCCTTCCACTCAGAACCGTCGGATCACTAAGGCCGACTTTCGTCCCTGTTCGACTTGTAGGTCTCACAGTCAAGCTCCCTTCTGCCTTTGCACTCGTCGACTGATTTCCAACCAGCCTGAGGGAACCTTTGCGCGCCTCCGTTACCTTTTAGGAGGCGACCGCCCCAGTCAAACTGCCCACCTGATACTGTCCGCTCCCCGGATAACGGGTGAACGTTAGAACCCTAGCTCTGAAAGAGTGGTATCTCACCATTGACTCAGTAGCACCCACGAGCACTACTTCAACGTCTCCCACCTATCCTGCGCATTCAGAGCCCGGGCACAATACCAAGCTACAGTAAAGCTTCATAGGGTCTTTCTGTCCGGGTGTACGTAGTCCGCATCTTCACAGACAATTCTATTTCGCCGAGCCTCTCTCCGAGACAGCGCCCAGATCGTTACGCCTTTCGTGCGGGTCGGAACTTACCCGACAAGGAATTTCGCTACCTTAGGACCGTTATAGTTACGGCCGCCGTTCACCGGGGCTTCAGTCGCCAGCTTCGCTTACGCTGACCGGCTTCCTTAACCTTCCGGCACTGGGCAGGCGTCAGCCCCCATACATCGTCTTGCGACTTAGCGGAGACCTGTGTTTTTGGTAAACAGTCGCCTGGGCCTCTTCACTGCGACCAGCTCTCGCTGGCACCCCTTCTCCCGAAGTTACGGGGCCATTTTGCCGAGTTCCTTAGAGAGAGTTATCTCGCGCCCCTCGGTATTCTCTACCACCCTACCTGTGTCGGTTTCGGGTACTGGCAGTTATGCCTTAACGGGTATAGGGCTTTTCTTGGAAGCATGACATCACCAACTTCGCTGCCGTAGCAGCTCGTATTCACGCCTTAGCTCAGAACGTTTTCGCCGCTCCTCAACGCCTCGAACGCTTAAACCAGTAACCAACATCTGGCTTGGCTAGCCTTCTCCGTCCCCCTTCCCAAAACATAACCGGTACAGGAATGTTGACCTGTTATCCATCGACTACGCCTTTCGGCCTCGCCTTAGGTCCAGACTAACCCTCCGCGGACGAGCCTGCCGGAGGAACCCTTAGGGTTTCGGGGCATGGGATTCTCACCCATGTTTTCGCTACTCAAGCCGACATTCTCACTTCTATGCAGTCCACGCCCGCTTACGCTAACGCTTCGCCCCACATAGAACGCTCCCCTACCATTTAACAAGTTAAATCCGCAGCTTCGGTACAACACTTAGCCCCGTTCATTTTCGGCGCAGGATCGCTCGACCAGTGAGCTATTACGCACTCCTTTGAGGATGGCTGCTTCTAGGCAAACCTCCTGGTTGTCTGGGCAATCCCACCTCCTTTATCACTTAGTGTTGATTTGGGGACCTTAGCTGGCGGTCTGGGCTGTTTCCCTTTCGACCATGGAGCTTATCCCCCACAGTCTGACTGCCTAGTTACACACAGGGTATTCAGAGTTCATCTCGATTAGGTACCGCTCTCGCAGCCCGCACCGAAATGGTGGCTTTACCCCCCTGCTGGAGCACTAGACGCTACGCCTCAACGTATTTCGGGGAGAACCAGCTAGCTCCGGGTTCGATTGGCATTTCACCCCTAACCACAGCTCATCCGCTGATTTTTCAACATCAGTCGGTTCGGACCTCCACTTGGTATCACCCAAGCTTCATCCTGGCCATGGTTAGATCACCCGGGTTCGGGTCTATAAACACTGACGATCGCCCTATTCAGACTCGCTTTCGCTATGGCTCCACCATTTCCGGTTTAACCTGCCAGTGCCTATAAGTCGCCGGCTCATTCTTCAACAGGCACACGGTCACCCGATTTAGTCGGGCTCCCATTGCTTGTAGGCTCATGGTTTCATGTTCTATTTCACTCCCCTCCCGGGGTTCTTTTCACCTTTCCCTCGCGGTACTGTTGCGCTATCGGTCACACAGTAGTACTTAGCCTTACGAGGTGGTCCTCGCGGATTCACACGGAATTTCACGTGCTCCGTGCTACTCGGGATACAGCTAGTTCAGTTCAGTTTTCGGTTACGGGACTTTCACCCTCTGTGGTGTGCCATTCAAACACTTCTCCTAACATCCCTGATACACATTACTGTCCCACAACCCCGATGGTCGAAACCATCGGTTTAGGCTCTTCCCCGTTCGCTCGCCGCTACTTAGGGAGTCGTTTTTACTTTCCTTTCCTCCAGCTACTAAGATGTTTCAGTTCGCTGGGTTGGCTCGCACCAGCCTATGGATTCAGCTGGCCGTACTAGGGGTTGCCCCATTCGGAAATTCCCGGATCAAAGCGTGTGTCCAGCTCCCCGAGACTTATCGCAGGTAACTACGTCCTTCATCGCCTCTGTGTGCCAAGGTATCCACCATGAGCCCTTTGTAGCTTGACCAATTAATCTCTATAACGCTTCACGTAGTTGAATACGTATTCTTAGCAATTCACCTGGCTTCAGTCTCAAACTTCTCCAGTTAAACTGAATTGTTTGTCATTGAAGATGGTTTGAATGACCAATCAAACTCTCGATGCCTCGATGACATCGAAAGAACGCTATAGAGTCTCGGCTCTTGACTCAAGAATCAAACATCATTCTCGTTCATCAACCTCAGCTCTCTACTGACGCAGATTGCACTAGCTGATTCCCAAGAATCATGCATCCATGAGATGCTTTATTCTTTCCAGACTTACCTATGCAGTTGTCAAGGTTCTGCTGAACATCTCTGCAATTCTTGCGAATTACAGTGAGCCCAGCGTCCTATCAACCTAACCTCAATTGATTGAGACCTGGAATGATAAGAAGCTAGGGTCTGCCAGCAAACTTAAATTCTAAATCACATCACACAACGATTCTCACCATTGGCTCGTTGTCAGAAGATTCGTCAGTGGAGGTTAGCGGACTCGAACCGCTGACATCCTGCTTGCAAAGCAGGCGCTCTACCAACTGAGCTAAACCCCCAACACCGAATGGGCCATCCTGGACTTGAACCAGGGACCTCACCCTTATCAGGGGTGCGCTCTAACCACCTGAGCTAATGGCCCAGGAGTAACCCTTGCGGGGTGTGACCTAGACAAGTTTAGGAACTAAAATCAATCATCAGTCTCCAAGCTGATTACTCAGCTTTTCTTTGATTCTCAACTTGAGGTACCGATCGACCTAAGGTGACAGGATTTCGGCCTAAGAATTAAAATACTCAGACATCAAAATCATTGTTTTGTCTCCCTGTTAGGAGGTGATCCATCCGCACCTTCCGGTACGGATACCTTGTTACGACTTCACCCCAGTCATCAGCCCCACCTTCGGCGTCCTCCTCCACAAGGGTTGGAGTAACGACTTCGGGCGTGGCCAACTTCCATGGTGTGACGGGCGGTGTGTACAAGGCCCGGGAACGTATTCACCGCAGTATGCTGACCTGCGATTACTAGCGATTCCTTCTTCACGTAGGCGAGTTGCAGCCTACGATCTGAACTGAGCCACGGTTTATGGGATTTGCTTGTCCTCGCGAACTTGCTGCCCTTTGTCCGTAGCATTGTAGTACGTGTGTAGCCCAGGATGTAAGGGGCATGATGACTTGACGTCATCCACACCTTCCTCCGGTTTATCACCGGCGGTCTCTCTAGAGTGCCCAACTGAATGCTGGCAACTAAAAACGTGGGTTGCGCTCGTTGCGGGACTTAACCCAACATCTCACGACACGAGCTGACGACAGCCATGCACCACCTGTCACTGCGTTCCCAAAGGCACTCTCTCGTTTCCAAGAGATTCGCAGGATGTCAAACCCTGGTAAGGTTCTTCGCGTTGCATCGAATTAAACCACATACTCCACCGCTTGTGCGGGCCCCCGTCAATTCCTTTGAGTTTCACACTTGCGTGCGTACTCCCCAGGCGGAACACTTAACGCGTTGGCTACGACACCGAGGGGGTCGATTCCCCCGACACCTAGTGTTCATCGTTTACGGCCAGGACTACAGGGGTATCTAATCCCTTTCGCTCCCCTGGCTTTCGTCCATGAGCGTCAGTTATGGCCCAGCAGAGCGCCTTCGCCACTGGTGTTCTTCCCGATATCTACGCATTTCACCGCTACACCGGGAATTCCCTCTGCCCCTACCACACTCAAGCCAATCAGTTTCCACTGCCTTGATGGAGTTAAGCTCCACGCTTTAACAGCAGACTTGAAAAGCCGCCTGCGGACGCTTTACGCCCAATAATTCCGGATAACGCTTGCCACTCCCGTATTACCGCGGCTGCTGGCACGGAATTAGCCGTGGCTTATTCCTCAAGTACCGTCAGATCTTCTTCCTTGAGAAAAGAGGTTTACAGCCCAGAGGCCTTCATCCCTCACGCGGCGTTGCTCCGTCAGGCTTGCGCCCATTGCGGAAAATTCCCCACTGCTGCCTCCCGTAGGAGTCTGGGCCGTGTCTCAGTCCCAGTGTGGCTGATCATCCTCTCAGACCAGCTACTGATCGATGCCTTGGTGAGCCATTACCTCACCAACTAGCTAATCAGACGCGGGCTCATCCTCAGGCGAAATTCATTTCACCTCTCGGCATATGGGGTATTAGCGGCCGTTTCCAACCGTTATCCCCCTCCTGAGGGCAGATTCCCACGCGTTACTCACCCGTCCGCCACTAACCCGAAGGTTCGTTCGACTTGCATGTGTTAAGCACGCCGCCAGCGTTCATCCTGAGCCAGGATCAAACTCTCCGTAGTAGATCAAACCCTCTCGCAATCAACCCTTACAGGCTCATCACTCAGTCTGATTTGCTTCACCCACTCATTCGCACTGGCGTACGACAAGCAGTTGTTGCCCCCTTCCTCTGACAGAAGGATTACAAGAGTGCACTTCAGAATCTCTTCCTTCTGTGACTTTCCAGGATCTCAGATCCGGTCGTTGCTTTCACCTGTCACACCTTTGACATCAATCCTCGCCCGTGAAAGCAAAAATTGATGCTGTAACAGGTTTCTGCAACTAATTTCTTTTGACGGGACCTCACACTCTCGTCGCATATCTGCTCAAACCCTTTGATCAGCTTTTGATCGCTGCTCATCGGGCCTAAACGCGACAAAAGCGTCAGTTCCTAAACTCTTAAGTTGTCCAGGTTCTGCTCCTCCACTCCCTTGTAAGGAGTGTCAGGCGCTGCGATCTTGCGATCGCTTCTAAAACCTACAACACCAGCGGATCGCTCCTCTGCTCTTGTAAGCGCCCACTGACGCCTCAAGCTTTCGCTATCAGCACCGCGTGGGTTGCGCTACAGGGCTCAGCCCTTCGCGCAGTCCAAAAACATAGCCCATTTCATACCCCTCTCGCAATCTTTTCTCAATCGCTCTCATCTCCATAGTTGCTTCCACTGTTGGTCAAGGCTGCCATCACTAGCGTTTGGCAAATGCATTGCATATCAGTCCATGGCCGGACGCTTAAACCAGCAAAACCAGAGGGTTCGTCCCAACTCCAATGAAGACCAGGTCGTGGAGCAGGTCAAGGAGCATTTCGAACGCACGCTGATCGAAGTCGGCGGCACTGTGGCCGGCAGCGTGGCGGCTCTTGAGCATCAGCCCCATAACAAAGCGCTCAATTACGGCGAGGTCTTCCTGCGCGACAACGTGCCCGTGATGATCTACCTGCTCACCCAAAAGCGTTACAAGGAGGTGAAGCAATTTCTCAGCGTTTGCCTAGATCTGCAAAGCACCACCTATCAGACACGCGGGGTGTTCCCCACCAGCTTCGTTGAGGAACAAGGCGAACTAATTGCTGACTATGGCCAGCGCTCAATCGGCAGGATCACCTCTGTGGACGCAAGCCTTTGGTGGCCCATTTTGTGCTGGCTTTATGTCAAGCGCAGCGGTGACAAAAACTTCGGCACCAACCAAAAGGTCCAACGAGGGGTGCAGCTGATGCTCGATCTCGTGCTGCATCCCACCTTCGAGGGCACTCCAGTTCTATTTGTGCAGGATTGCTCATTCATGATTGACCGCCCCATGGATGTTTGGGGGGCACCACTTGAAGTGGAAGTCCTGCTCTATGCCTGCCTGCGCAGCTGCATC
The DNA here is from genome assembly GCF_047304785.1 of Prochlorococcus sp. MIT 1327. NCBI lineage: Bacteria > Bacillati > Cyanobacteriota > Cyanophyceae > Synechococcales > Prochlorococcaceae > Prochlorococcus > Prochlorococcus sp. MIT 1327. Next base: position 951,601 of record NZ_CP138972.1, on the reverse strand, counting down.
GAGCTAATGGAACTGAGTCGCAAAACTCATGTCAGTCGGCTTCTCGACCAACGTCTCTTACTGACCCGCCAATGGGTGCATGACCTACGTCAATTTCTGCTGAAGCACTACTGGGTCACCAGCAAGACCATGCAGGTGCTGCGGAGAAGGCCCACAGAGCAATACGGCGACAACCAGCACCAAAACGAGTTCAACGTGCAGCCACAGGTCGTTCCCGACTGGCTTCAAGACTGGCTTGAAAACCGGGGTGGCTATCTCATCGGCAACATCCGCACCGGACGACCTGACTTTCGTTTTTACAGTCTCGGAAACTCCCTAGCCTGCCTGTTTGGGCTGCTCACCGCCCCTCAACAGCGCGCGCTGTTCCGACTGGTGCTTCACAACCGACAGCATCTGATGGCTCAGATGCCCATGCGTATCTGCCATCCGCCCATGGAAGGGGCGGAATGGCAGAACAAGACAGGTTCAGACCCGAAAAACTGGCCATGGAGCTATCACAACGGCGGACACTGGCCCAGCCTGCTCTGGTTCTTCGGAGCCTCAATCTTGTTACATGAACGGCGTCATCCTGAGGCCGACGTGCTGCTGATGGGTGAAATGCGCGCCCTACTGGAGGAGTGCTACTGGAGCCAATTAAACCAACTGCCGCGTCAAAAATGGGCCGAATACTTTGATGGACCAACAGGCACCTGGGTAGGACAGCAGTCAAGGACCTACCAAACCTGGACCATGGTGGGATTTCTACTTCTCCACCACCTTCTACGCGTCTGCCCCGACGACGTGTTGTGGTTGGATCTCGATGAACTGCTGCCAACTCATGAAGTGAACGCAACAAAAAACCCGGCATGAAGCCGGGTTGATGCGAGCAAATCTTGACTTTTAAAACTTTTCAGAACAAACCCAGAGTTAGCGACTTGTCGATGGGGAGACAAGCACCGATACCGAGATAAATCGTAATCACAGTTCCGAATAGAAAGAAGGCCATCGCAATTGGCCTGCGGAATGGATTCTGATACTTATTAACGCTTTCGATGAAGGGAATCAACATCAACCCGAGAGGAACAAGGGTTTGCAAAGCAATGCCAAGCAGCTTATTCGGAACAACCCGAAGAATCTGAAACACCGGATAGAGATACCACTCAGGAAGAATCTCTAGAGGCGTTGCAAAGGGATCTGCTTTATCACCCAACATCGCGGGATCAAGAACAGCAAGACCAACAAGGCAAGCAAACGTGCCCAGAATCACGACTGGGAAGATGTAAAGGAGATCATTCGGCCAAGCAGGCTCCCCGTAGTAGTTGTGCCCCATGCCCTTGGCCAGTTTTGCCCTCAATTTTGGATCAGAGAAATCGGGCTTCTTAAGAATGTGCATGGGATTTTGGCCGAATAGTTAGCGAATGAAGTAGGTGATGAACTGAAATATAAAAACGTGAAGGAAGTGGGATTTGAATCTGAATGATTAACGCTTACAACGGACCTGAAATGCCCTGCTTCCTGATCATCAGGAAATGCATGAGCATGAACACTGCAAGTAGCCAGGGCAGCACAAAGGTGTGAAGGCTATAAAAACGAGTCAGGGTGGACTGCCCGACGCTCTCGCCACCGCGAAGCAATTCGACCATAAAGTCTCCAACCACGGGAATAGCAGCAGGCACGCCTGAAACGATCTTCACAGCCCAGTACCCGACTTGATCCCATGGGAGGGAATAGCCGGTTACCCCGAAAGAAACGGTGATCACAGCCATCACAACACCGGTAACCCAGGTGAGCTCTCGCGGACGCTTAAAGCCGCCAGTGAGGTAGACGCGAAAGACGTGCAAGATCAGCATCAACACCATCATCGAGGCGCTCCAGCGATGCACAGAACGAATCAACCAGCCGAAACTGACATCTGACATCAGATAGCTCACAGAGCTATAGGCCTCAGTCACAGTGGGCTTGTAGTAAAAGGTCATCGCGAAACCTGTCGCGAACTGAACCAGGAAGCACACCAGCGTGATTCCGCCTAAGCAGTAGAAAATATTGACGTGCGGAGGCACGTACTTGGAGCTGACATCGTCAGCTATGGCCTGAATCTCAAGACGTTCCTGAAACCAGTCGTAGACAGGTGAGGAGTTCGTCATGCAAATGAGGGTCCGGATTGCGAGAGTCTACTTAACGTCCTGCATGGACAGCACCCGGCATGAAGCCAATGTTGCCGACTACTAACTCCAGATCACATCCGCTGCGGCGCCTATGGCTTGCGTGGCTGAGCCTGGGTCTTGGCGTGCTGCTGATGGCGGCTCCAGCCATGGCATTGAATGATGCCCAACAACTGGTCGTTGAAAGCTGGCGGCTCGTCAACCAGGGATATCTAGACCCAGCCAAGTTCGATGAGGTGCACTGGCGAAGGCTAAGAGAGCAGGCATTAGAGAAAACAATCAACCGTAGTAACGAGGCCTATGAGGCCATCGAAGCGATGCTGCTTCCACTTGAAGATCCCTACACAAGACTATTGAGACCAGACGACTACACCGCCATAAAAGCCGCCAATTTGGGCAGCGAGATCAACGGCGTTGGCCTACAGCTGGGGGCCCGCGCTGAAGATGGCCAGGTCGTGGTTATCGCTCCGCTTGAAGGATCCCCCGCGGCCGATGCAGGCGTCACAAGCGGCACGGCCTTACTCAGCGTGGATGGCCAGTCTCCACAATCCCTTGGCCTCGAAGCCACAGCTGCAAGGCTGCGGGGAGAAGTGGGCTCACAAGTTGTCGTAAAGCTGCAACCCCTAAATGGATCTAGCGAAGAACTCACCCTCGAGCGACGCAGTGTGGATCTCAGGCCAGTACGGACCCGCCGACTGAGGAGTGCTAAACACACCCTGGGCTACCTACGCATCACCCAGTTCAGCGAAGGAGTACCCGAACAGGTCAAAGAAGCACTTCAGGAACTGTCAGAAAAAGAGATTGAAGGTCTAGTTCTAGATCTGCGCAATAACTCCGGTGGGTTAGTGAGCTCTGGACTAGCAGTAGCGGATGCCTTCCTGAGTGGCTCTCCAATCGTGGAGACACGCAACCGAGAGCGCATTAACGAAGCAATCCCTTCTGCAATTGAAACCCTTTATGACGGTCCGATGGTGACACTGGTCAACGGAGGGACTGCCAGCGCGAGCGAAATTCTGGCTGGTGCCCTGCAAGACAACAGCCGCTCACAGCTGCTTGGTAGCCGCACGTTTGGCAAGGGTCTGATCCAAACACTCACCAACCTGAGCGACGGCAGTGGCCTGGCCGTGACGGTAGCCGGATACATGACTCCAAGCGGCCGAGACATTCAAAACCAGGGCATCGAGCCGGATCGAACTCTGGATCCTCCTGAACCCCTCAATCCTGGCGGAGAAGAAGACCGTTGGTTGCATGATGCTGAACTCTGGATGGAGGCCCAACTCGACCGCGATCAGGATGCCCAGTTAGAGACCACAGAAGATCTTCAGCTCGATAGTGCTGAAGATGTTGAATTCAAAACTCAGCAGAATCGTGATGATCCATGAGTCTGCGCACGTATCACGACCCTCTCCATCGCGGCATCACCCTCAATGCCAGCGATGCAGCAGAGGCCATGGTGATGCAGTTAATCGATGCGGCGCCATTCCAGCGGCTGCGCCGCATCCGTCAGCTTGGGCCAGCCTTCCTCACCTTTCATGGAGCTGAGTCCAGTCGCTTCACCCATTCCCTTGGTGTGTTCCATCTCGCACGCCTTGCTCTGGAAAGGTTGCTGCAGTTCGACTCAGGCCTAGAGGAACATCGCGGGCTGCTCTATGGAGCGGCCCTACTGCATGACCTCGGCCATGCCCCCCTAAGCCATACCGGAGAGGAAATATTTGGTCTGGACCATGAGACCTGGTCGGCGCGTTTAGTCAGAGAACATCCCGCCGTGCGTGCGCCCCTTGAGGCCTACGCCCCGGGCACTGCAGATGGAGTAGCCAATCTTCTTGAACGGGGCAGTTCACCCCACAGCGTGATCAAGGCTCTGGTTAGTAGCCAACTGGACTGCGACCGACTCGACTATCTCTTGCGAGACAGCTACAGCACAGGAACCCATTACGGCCAGCTCGACCTCGAGCGAATCCTCTCCGCCCTCACCCTGGCGCCTGATGGAGCCATGGCCATTCATCCAAAAGGCCTCATGGCAGTTGAACACTACCTAGTCGTACGCAACCTGATGTACCGCAGTGTCTACAACCACCGTCTCAATGTTGTTTGCAACTGGCTGCTTGAGCAGGTGGTGCGCACCGCTCGCCAATTCGGAGCTGCTCATGTTTGGGCCGACAAGATCATGGCCACCTGGCTCTGGAGCCTCAATCAACTCGACCTCGACACATTCCTGGCCAATGATGACCTGCGCACCGGCTATCACCTCCTGCGTTGGCAAGACGAGGGACCTGCACCTCTAGCCGAACTCTGCAAACGCTTCCTCAATCGCCACCTCCTGAAAGCCCTTGCAGTGGAACATCTAAGCCATAGCAACCAGCTAGAGGTCCTCACTCTGGCTCGGCAACTAGCTGAACGCCAAGGCTTCGATCCAGCGCTCTGCTGTGGATTACGCCATCAGCAACAGCGCGGGTATCACCCCTACAAAGGAGGGCTACGTCTTTGGGATGGAAGGCAATTGCGAGCCCTCGAGCAAGCCTCTCCTCTGGTCGCCAGCTTGATTACCCCAGCCGACTCTTCATGGTTGATTTATCCCCGAGAGATTCATGGGGAGCTTCAAGCTGCGCTGGCAACCTAGACGGACTGGTGGCCTAGCGTCCTCATCTGAAAAGGGTCTTGGAGATCGAGGTGAGCGAGCCTGAGGCACAACGACTCACACTCCCCTGGTGCCGAGAAGCACATTGGCGAGAAACATTGCCGGCCATGCTCAATGAACTTGATCCTGGGCCCACCGAACTCGATTGCCGCGACTGGCAACTGGGTTGCCGGGACCTGCATCAGCTGAGGGAGCTGCTGAACAAAGAAGGAGTGACGCTGACCAGAATTCACGCCAACTTGCGAGAAACCCTTGTCAGCGCTGCTGCTCTGGGTTATCCAACGCATATGGCCTCTCCACAGGGAAACAGCTCCAAAACACGCTCTGGCGAGACACAACCCAAGCCCAAGACGCCCCAAAAACTGCTCTTCCACCAAGGCACTCTGCGATCAGGCGACCATCTGAGCGCAGAAGGAGACGTGCTGCTACTCGGGGATGTCAACCCCGGCGCACGCATATCAGCTGGAGGCGACGTGATGGTTTGGGGGCGACTCCGCGGCATTGCTCACGCAGGACAGGATGGCGACACCAAAGCAAAAATTGTGGCCCTACAACTCAGACCACTTCAGCTGCGTATTGCCGATGCAGTTGCTCGAGGCCCTGAAGATCAACCCCAACCTGGCTTAGCAGAAGAGGCCCGACTTGAAGCAGGCACAATCATGATCGAACCTGCTAGGGCTAACAGATTCAACGGTTAATTCTTCAGCCTCAAAAGGCAAACACACATCACGATTAAGCCTCCGGCTCATACCCCGTTGAACAAAGCCCATTTGTTCCATTGCAAACCTTGGACCATTTCTCTTGGGCCTATTGCCTACGCCACTTAAGCTGACCGCACTTTTCAATGGCCCGTGGCGCCAACGACACGCAACATTCTGATCTGCTCCGGAAAAGGAGGTGTCGGCAAAACCACCCTCACCGCCAACCTGGGTATCGCTCTTGCCAAGCTTGGAGTTCAAACCGTTGTGTTGGATGCAGATTTCGGCTTGCGCAACCTCGATCTACTACTGGGCCTGGAGAACCGAATCGTCTACACCGCCCAGGAAGTGCTCTCAGAGAACTGCAGGCTTGATCAGGCCTTGGTGAAACACAAGCAGGAGCCAAACCTCTCCCTTCTGCCCGCCGGGAACCCCCGCATGCTCGAGTGGCTCAAACCTGAGGACATGCAACGCATTGCCGCGATGCTGGCCAAGCAATTCGACTATGTATTAATTGATTGCCCCGCGGGGATCGAAGACGGCTTCAAAAATGCTGTTGCTGCCGCCAAAGAAGCAATCGTGATAACAACGCCTGAGGTTTCGGCAGTGCGCGATGCCGACCGTGTCATCGGCTTACTGAACACCCATGACGTAAGCCCTGTTCAGCTGGTGCTCAACAGGGTGCGTCCAAAGATGATGGCCAATCAAGAGATGCTGGCCGCAGACGATGTGACCGACATCCTGGCGCTGCCCTTGCTTGGTTTAGTTCTAGAGGACGAACAGGTGATTGTGAGCACCAACCGCGGAGAGCCGCTCACCCTCAGTGCCAACAACTCTCCAGCCTCTCGTGCCTACTCCAACATTGCGCGTCGCCTTCAAGGGGAAGATGTTCCTCTGATCGATCCGGCCAAGGAAGGACTAGGACTACGCGAAAAGGTGTGGCGCTTGATGCAAACCAAGATCTTTTGAAGTAATGGCAACCACTCTGCGAGACATTCTTGACAAATTGCTGGGCCGCCAACCAGCCAGTGCCAAAACGGCAAGGGAGCGCCTTCAGCTTGTGCTTGCTCATGACCGCAGCGATCTAAGCCCTGAACTGCTCGATCAAATGCGGCGCGAAATCTTTGAGGTCGTTGCCAAGTACGTGGAGATTGACCTTGAGGAAGGCGAAGTAAGCCTTGAAACCGAAGATCGCATGACGGCCTTAGTGGCTAACTTGCCGATCAAACGTTCCCAAGCCAAGGCTGTCAGTAACCAAGCCAAGGCTCTCAGTAGCCAAGAGAAGTCTGTCAGCAGTCAAGAGAAGGGTGTCAGCAGCCAAGAATCCGTGTCAACTCCTGGAGCAATGGAATAGGGCGGAGAAGAGGGGGAATCCTGAAAGAAATTGCTTTGCTGCTATGCAGCCAAAAAATCAATCAAACTCTTTTCCATTGCCTCCATCAGCTGGATCGCAACGACTAAGCCCAGCCGAGCAATCCGTAGTGACTTTGTTGCTTGAGGGTCTCAGTAACAAAGCCATCGCACAAAGACTGATCCTTAGTCCACGAACCGTGGAAAGTCACATCAGCCATGCCCTCGCCAAAACCGGCTGTCAAAGCCGACTCGAACTCACCTTGTGGCTGATTGCCAACTGTCAGCCAGAAGCAGCCACCTCCGTCGTTACACTTCCAGGATTGCCGGCTTAGCTCAGTGGTAGAGCAGCGCTTTTGTAAAGCGAAGGCCATCGGTTCAAATCCGTTAGCCGGCATTTCAGAAAGATGAATGTCAACCAACAGCCGAGCTGCCAAACAAGAAGATCAAGGGAGCACAAGAGCCCTTCCTTTTGGACACACGTGTCGAACGTCCTGTTTTAAAGAACACTTCAAACCTCTCAACCATCAGCCTGATCCTTCACCTTCCCTGCGAGCAACCAAGCTCCAAGCAGCAACAGCACCCAACCCAGACCCCGTAATTCAAAAATCGGTGTAGTAATCAAAGTCACCTGCTCTAACAGCCAATGAAAGCTGGCCTGAAGAAGCAATACCAAGCCGATCAGCCAGAGCATGTGAAGGAAGACAATTTAGGCATCAAAGCCACTTTCACGTGACTGACAACATTGTGAAGAGTTGATGGTGACCATCTTTAAACAACTTTCTAATTTCTAGACGCCGCAATCAAAGGATCTGAAGCTTACAAAGAGGTTCTAACCCTAAGCTCAAAAAAATGCCACCAACCAAATAGAACCATCGACAACACTGAACACGGGGGCAACGACCAAGACAGTCGCAAGGAAACCTTGATCAGGAAATCAGATCCAATGGCAAAATATGAAAGCAAACAAAATACAAAATAGCCGCTCAAAAATCTCCAAGGACAATAAATATCCACTGCCAATAGAGATTTCTCAATCCCATTTGATGAGAGGAAGGTGCATCAAAAGCAGTAAGCAAACACAACAAAAGGTAATGAAGGATTGATGGTAGCAATCGCATTTAGGCCCAATAGAGAAGGTCTTGCTAGGATCCTGCGAAAATAAGAGCCAAGGCAATGAGGTTTATAGAATTCCTGGACCAGCGCTTCTGCAATTCACAGGAGATTAGAGAGATTAACCATCGAGGCATATCTGCAGGATTTGACGGCTTCAGAGAAGTGTGGGAACTCGATTATCTTTACGAGCATTTTGAAGCCGATATCCATGAGATCATAGAGGAGACAGGATATTTAGACTCTGACTTAAAAGACGAATTTGACAACGAAGAGACACTTAGAATGAAACTCGTATGGTTTGCAGTTAGCACATATTGCCTAAGCAGAACTGATGCACTTGTCGAGGCAAAAGATTAAGGTCTTTAGCAATGAACCACTAAAGCAAGGTTGACAGCGAATCAATCTCTTAGCCTAAGGGGCATAAGATCTCAATAACAAGTACAGAAACAACAGCCAGTCAGATTGATGAATGTTATTTCCATTAAATTATTACCCCACTAGGCTGATTAAGAAGATGGTCAAAAGAAACAAATGACGAATGGGATAGTGTGGGGAAGTTCTTAGAGGCAGACTAGTTGCATCTTAAGCGATTAAGAGTTTCTCGGAAGAGGGCAGCCAAGAGAGAGACTTGTATCATATTTCAAATGTTTCAATGGACCATTTTGAAATACATAAAACAAGAAAGCTCCAATATATTCCCGGCCAGAATATGGAGCCTTGCCATGCTTAAGCGAGGGCCCATGGCAAATAACTGCATCTCCTATTCCTAGGGATAAGGATTCAATCTTATCGCTTTTATAAAAGTCAAGAGACCATTCAGAGTCTTTTGACAAGCAGCATGAAACACCTATTTCAGAGCTAGGCTTCAAACCAAAGTGAGGGGGGAGAGCATGCTAATGACAATAAATTTGACCAAAGAAATAAGCAGGAAACAATCTATCCTTGAAATTTTCCTGAATTAAAGGTTACAAGCATAACAGTAACGAATCAAGAAAAATAGGTGAATATTTAGAAAACAATTCAGAGTCATCAGCAAGCTTTCTGTAAAAGCCTGAACCATAGTCAACTGACATTAAAATCCTGAATTGAAGTGATAAAAACTCACACAGCTCATTAGAGATTGCCTTTCTAAGCGTGGTAGTTTTATCAGACATTAATTCAAGAAAAGCAATATAACTATAATTGCAGAGAATCGGAAGAAAGAGTTATTAAAATACTTGTCAATGCAAAGCGCTGATGGAGTGGTTGACAATGCGGCAAGAAAAATAAACTCTGTAATTTATTACCAAGCATGACTTTGCATTGTCTACGATGAAATTACTAGAAGGCAATAATGAAAGCGCATCATTAAGACTGGTAACAGGATATATCACAGGAACAAAATCATGCTTAGTTGTCAATGCTACCAAGGTTAAATGAAGACGATCTAGTTTTAGACAAGAAAGCATTTGGACTTGACATCAAACACGAAGTAGTAAAGCTTTTAACTGATTAAGAGATTCCTCAACAGGGAAATTTCTTTTGGAAACAGCTTCAAGCAGGATTTTCTGTAGCTTTTCTAAACTTTGGCCTTTGCAAAAAAAATAACGGCTGGCACCAAAATTCAAATGGTCACCATCTGTTTGATCGAAACAATGCAAGTGCTGGGGAAGAGTGACAATATTGATCAAATCACCATCATCAATCATCCTATTAGCAGTTCATAAGTCTCACAAAAGAGCAAATGCAACTATCCCCAGACAAATCAATCTGCAACTTTCACCTCTTGCTGCAGCACCTAGGTCACATAGCAATGATTTGCAGACGCAACGCAAATTCAACAGGGCTATTTTTTGTCAACCCATTCGCCCATCTAATACACAGCAATTCGCCTAATACTCAAACAAAAATATCAAAGCGTCCCAAAAGCGCATCTATTGTTAAGGTCTTGGCACTTCGGCTCTGGTATTTCTATCTTTAAAAAGCACATCAAGGTGTTGGGTGAAGCTCACAAAACTCTCTCAATCAGAGTTCGATAGAGGCTGTGAACTCAACAATGTCTTAAAAGAGTGCTGGAAAGCTTTTTACAGCCTGACAGCTCAAATGAATAATGTGGAGACAGATAGCACAAAATATCTTCAACTCGATAGGCTTCGCCAGACTTGTGAAAAAAACATCGACGAATTCAAGCAGGAGCTAGATGAACTCAACTGGCTGATACGAATAGGGATTCGTGACTAGGCCGCAGAGCAGCAAAAGCTTTACCACCAATCAACAACAGCTCTTCTCTTTACAAGCAACAAGCAACAGCCTCAACAAATCACCGCGTTGGAGACGAGTTTCAGAGATCACTCAAGTGGTCTCTGAAATGCACCTCTTAACAAGTTCGGTTCGACCATTTGAATCGTCAGGCTCTCTTGATCAGGCGATTCATTCAAAGCTCAAGCACCACTGCACCACGTCGTAACTCATGCCAACGCCCGGCCCCTTGCCAAGCCACCACCGTGCTGGCCAAACCAGAAGGCGTCGGCCATGGCAATGGCCCCAACAATGGCAATCCTGGGAAACAAGTATGAGCAGCATCTGCCGAGAAAGTGGGCGCAGCACCAGACAAATTCGCGCTCGTGGTAGCTAGTGGCCCGCTCTGCTTCAGCAAGTTCCTCAGCATTCCACAATCCGGTACTCGCAACCCAAGCGTGAAAGCTCCAGGATTAAGAGCCTCAACAAGCACACCCGAAGCCGGTACAACCAAGGTGAGGGCCCCTGGCCAATAGCGCCTGGCCATCGACCAGGCATCCTCCAAAGCAAGCGGCAAAACATGCGCAAGTAACTCTTCAGGAGTAGCTCCCATCAGGATCAGAGGTTTGTCGGCCGACCTCTGCTTGATGGTCCACAACTGTGCAGCATGAACAGGAGCGGCCGCCAAAGCTGGCAAGGTGTCTGTGGGCAACAATGCCGCTGAACCAGCATGCAATCTGGATGCCAAGGCACTGGCGTCAAGAACAGCCGAAGGCAGAACTGCCATGGTTCAAAGAGTCGTTATGTTCAGGATGCCGAGCAATGGCAAAGCGCCTTACCCCCAGTAAATCTGACTTGTACTCCACATTCTCCAAACCCTGCTGACGCATCAAAGCCAGCACGGCATCGCTCTGGTCATGGTGGTGTTCCAAGAACAGCCAACCACCAGGCTCTAAGGCCTGCATGGCACCAGCAATGATTTGACGAGTGGCCACCAACCCATCAGCTCCCCCGCATAGAGCCAAATGCGGCTCATGATCACGGACCACAGGTTCAAGTTGAGCCATTACAGCTTCTGGGATGTAGGGAGGATTGACCAGCACCAAGCTGAACTCTCCCCACCAAGGCCACAATGGCTCCCACCAACTGCCCTGATGCAGCTGCCATAAGGCATGGGGCGCAAGCCTTTGCAAGTTCCGTTTCGCCAAAGCCAAGGCCTCGATGCTGCAATCCACTGCATGTCCACGCCAAACAGGGAGAGCGCGAGCCAATGCCACAGCTAGTGCTCCTGAACCTGTGCCCAAATCGGCCCAGCGACCAAAAGGTTTCCGAGCCAATGCTTGCAAAGCAAAATCCACCAACAGCTCAGTCTCCTGACGGGGAATCAATGCCGCCGCACTGACCTCCAGCTCAACCTCCCTCCAAGGGCAGCAACCGATCAAATGCTGAAGAGGAATGTGATGATCAAGATGTTGTTTCCAAATCATTGCCAGCTGATCAAGGGATCGCTCAAGCAGCACTGAACGTCGTGGATCGAGATAAAGCTGCTGAAGATCGCTCCAGCGCAAACCTCCACCCAAATCAAGCAACCAGTCAAAATCAACAGCACGGCCTCCTTCAGCCAACTGCAAACGACGCCAGGCCAATAGCTCTGCTGCGGAAATCTCCAGCAATGCCATCGAAACAGGCTAGGCCAAATGCCAATGCAACCCAGGCTCTGCCACCACAACACCCTGCAACTCCAACTGAAGCAATTGTTCTGTCAATCGCGCCGAAGACAGATTCAGACCGGTCATCAAATCCTCCAGGGACGCCCCATCGCCAATGGCCTGTAACAGTGCTGTATCGCCATGCTGGCCGGTTCGTGAGCTAGAGCGAGAACCAGATAAATCAAAAGCAACCGAAGGAGAATGAACCGCCAGCGGACCAGTACCAAGTTGTTTTACAAGAGCTTCAGGGCTTAGCAAAGGGGAAGCCTGATCCAACAACAAAGCATTGCTACCAAGGGCCGACCATCGCCTTGCATCTCCGGGCACGACAAACAGCTGACATTGCTGCTCTATTGCCCGCCGCGCTGTAATCAAGGCTCCACTTCTCTCGGGGCACTCGACGACGACCACAGCTTTTGCCAAGGCCACCAATAAGCGATTACGGGCTGCAAAACAACCGCGCTTGACCAAAATCTCCCTGGGCTGCTCTGTGACTAGCAGCCCTTGAGCCGCGACCAGAGCTTGAAGGCCCTCATTCTGCCTGGGATAAACCTTCTGCAAAGGTGTGCCCAGCACGCCCACAGGAGCACCACCGCCTTCCAAACAGCCGCGATGGGCAGCCGCATCAATCCCTTCTGCAAGGCCACTAATCACAGGCCAACCCGCTAGTGCCAAAGCACGACCCAAGGCTTCAGCCACACGCAAACCATGGTTCGAAGGCCGTCGTGTGCCAACAATTGCTACCGCCCTACGGGCCCCAAGGCATCCCAAAAGCTCCTGCCGGCCCTGCCAAAAAAGCGCCAAAGGGGGGCGCTTCAAGGCACGAAACCCTTCAGGCCAAAGCAAATCCACAGGCAACAAGACATCCTCCGGCACGTCGACCCTTGGACAAGTTCCCCACTTGCTGCGGTGGAGGCTCAAGTCTTTGAACAAGGCTGTCGGCCAGGAGAGCACCTTGCGCAATCTTTCCTCAGGCCAAGTCCATAGCTCAGCCAGACTGACCTCGTGAGCCTGGCCTAGCGCCTCGAGGTCCCTCATTCGAGCAGCTCCAATCCCTGGACAGCGGCTCCAAAGCCACCACCAATGCCGACATTCCACAAGCAAAATAGTACGCATGAACCAATGATCTTACAGGCTCGGCGCGGCCCCCTGCTGTAGTTGCCGTAAAGCACTCGCAAGAGGCTCTGGGGGTTGACGTAGCACCCGCCGCCTCGAGCCCATGACATTGAGCAGCACAAGATCCACCTGAGCATCAGCGACCCGATCCCCTGCCTCCGATGCAAAAACTGTGAACCAGGGCCATCGCACCCCATCGCAGGGCAGAGACCAACTCTCCAGCTCTACCACCTCACCATGGCGAAGCGCACGACGATAGTGAATCTCAAGACGCACCACAGGCATCTCCAATCCGGCTGCGGAGATGCGCTCATAGGGCAAACCTGCCTGCGCCAAAGCCTCCACACGAGCCTCCTCCAGCCATGCCACATAGGCCCCATGCCACATCACCCCAGCGTGATCTGTGTGCTGCGGTAACACCCGCTTACGCAGCTTCCAAGGCTGCGTCTTCTCACTCTTCATCAACATGCTGGACTCCTAGCTCACTCGCCATAGGCTGCTGCAAAGCCTGGTAAAGCTTGCAAAAGAACCTACTGACCAAGAACTAGCTCGAAGCAATCCTGAAAATGCTCTACCCGAACTGACCTTCCCAAGTTCAAAACAGCTGATATCTGTCGACTAAGTCTGGATTCCTGAAAGTTGTCCATCTAGATAGCGGAACCCCACCAAAAGAGTTGCAACCCCTTCCCCGCCAAGACATTGGCAAGTTAATGAGACTCAGCCCCAACGCAATCGAAACACCCATAAAGCAGGGATGAATCAAAGCGAGGGCGGTCCAAATGGCGGTTGAAGAGAACGCAGATCTAGTTTCAATTGCTAGGAAGAGTCGCCAATAAGATCTGATCAAGGGCCTTTGGGACCTCGACAAGCTGGTTGGGAGTTCCGGTGAGCAACTTCACCTGAGTTGATGAAACCGCTTCAGTCCTGATTGACCAGGACCAAGAACGCAGTTGAAACTGGCAAGCGGATGGCCTTCAAACCAGCAAGAAGTTGATCAGCTTTTGTTGCTGTTGGTCTGGATGTAAAGACCAATCAGAAACAACATCGGAACCGCTACGAACAGGAGGGTGGCTAGGAAGCCGAAGTTGTTTACAGGCATGGCCGCAGAGGATTACTCCGGGAAAGTATCACCCGCAAGCTACCCAAACTGCAATCTGCTCAAGCCTCGTCACCGGGCGTAGCAGCCCACGCCCTTTCAAAACCAGCTGAGTTCAGACCATCAACCCCTCTGATTCGAGGGGTTAGCTGGCCTATTAAGGCAGCTTTTGCGCACGCGCCGCCTCAAGACGACTCTTGGCATTAAGCAGGGCTTCCTGTGGTCGTGTCACGACGATCACTGACGACATAACAATGGTCTGACAAGCAAGACGCCAATTCTCAGGGCGACGCCTGAGCTTGATTTCCTCAACCTCAGTTCGTGGTGAAAGCGCAGCAACTTTGCTCTCCCCCTCAATTCCAACAAAACAAGTAATGCACTGACCACAACCTCCACAGTTCCCAAGCTTTCCTTTCAGCCCGTAGAGCTCCATTCCCTCGCGCAAGGCAACCTCCCTGAGATTTTCGCCCTGCTTGCACTCAACATCTTTGCCTTCCCGAACAAAGCGAATGATGGGCATGGATCTTGAACGCAAAAGACAAGCCATTTTGTCTCAAGCGCGGCATTGCAGTTTGTAACCAAGCCTGAATATCAGCAAAACCTCAGCATGGCGAAATCGATAACCCTCCAAGCCCACTCTTTTAAGAGCTATTCATGTATCACTGCACGTTGCAGCTAGCGACAACCTTCTCCACACTTAATGGTGCACGTCTTACGATCTGCGGGTCTGGCTGCATTAGCAGCTTCGTTTCGTTCCCCCCGAACCTGACCCATGGGATTGCCCTGGTATCGGGTGCACACGGTCGTTATCAACGACCCCGGCCGACTTCTGGCCGTGCACCTCATGCACACAGCCCTGTTAGCCGGCTGGGCCGGCTCCATGGCCCTCTACGAATTAGCCATCTTCGATCCTTCGGATCCCGTCCTCAACCCCATGTGGCGGCAAGGCATGTATGTCATGCCGTTCATGACCCGCTGCGGAATTACTGGCAGCTGGGGGGGCTGGAGCATCACCGGTGAAACCGGTGTTGATCCAGGCCTCTGGAGCTTCGAAGGTGTTGCTGCCGCTCACATCATCTTCAGTGGCCTGTTAATGCTGGCCGCAATCTGGCATTGGACCTACTGGGATCTTGATCTTTGGCTTGATCCACGTACTCAAGAGCCTGCTTTAGACCTTCCAAAAATCTTCGGCATCCACCTGACACTTGCAGGTGCAGTTTGCTTCGGCTTTGGAGCCTTCCATCTATCAGGACTTTATGGTCCAGGGATGTGGGTCTCTGATTCCTATGGACTAACAGGTCATATGGAAAACGTCGCTCCTGAATGGGGAGCGGCTGGCTTCAATCCATTTAGTCCAGGCGGCATTGTGGCGAACCATATTGCGGCAGGAATCTTTGGATTCCTTGGTGGCCATTTCCAAATGCTCAACCGCCCACCTGAACGGCTTTACAAAGCCCTTCGAATGGGCAATATCGAAACAGTCCTAGCCAGTGGCTGCGCGGCTGTTTGTGCTATCGCCTTCATCGTTTCAGGAACGATGTGGTATGGATCTGCTGCCACACCTGTTGAACTGTTTGGACCTACCCGTTATCAGTGGGACCAAAATTTCTACAGAACTGAAATCAACCGTCGTGTCCAATCAGCCATGGATGACGGTGCTACTCAAGAGGCGGCTTATGCCGCTATCCCTGAGAAGCTTGCCTTCTACGACTATGTCGGTAACAGCCCTGCAAAGGGTGGTCTATTTAGAGTTGGCGCCATGGTGAATGGCGACGGCCTTGCTACTGGCTGGCTCGGTCACATCTCTTTCCAAGACAGGGCAGGCAATGATCTCCAGGTACGCCGGATCCCGAATTTCTTCGAGAACTTCCCTGTATTACTTGAAGATCAGAACGGAGTCGTTCGTGCTGACATCCCCTTCCGCCGTGCTGAAGCAAAGAATTCCTTTGAGCAGCAAGGCGTGACGGCAACCATCTATGGAGGTTCTATGGATGGGAAAACCTTCACTGATACCGCTGATGTAAAGCGTCTCGCTCGTAAGGCTCAACTTGGTGAAGCCTTTACTTTCGACCGCGAGACCTATGCTTCAGATGGTGTTTTCCGAAGCTCGCCTAGGGGCTGGTTCACCTTTGCTCACGTCAACTTTGCGCTCTTGTTCCTGTTCGGTCACTGGTGGCATGCAGCTAGGACCTTGTACCGCGACGTGTTTGCCGGAATCGATCCTGACCTTGGCGACCAGGTTGAATTCGGTGTTTTCCAAAAGTTGGGCGACTCTTCTACTCGTCGCGTTCCAGGGCAAACTTAAGCCCTCCAAAGGCGCTACACCTTCAGCTGATCGACCCTACGGAGACTCTCAATGGATGCTTTTGCTTACACCCTCTTAATGACCCTGGTGGTTGCCACCCTGTTCTTCGCGGTTGCATTCCGTGATCCGCCGAAAATCGGCAAAGACAGTGGCAAATAAAACGCCAATCTCTTCAAAGCCCCGCTTCGGCGGGGCTTTTTTTTTCTCTTTAAGCACTTCTTCCTCCAATCTCGTTGATCCAAATAATCATGCAGTCTCATTGTCTCGCAAAGGATTTACTGCACTAAAGCCTGAGAATGCAGTTCAACAGGTCCTTCTCAAGGCTCGAATTACTGTCTAGACTTAGTTCACTAAGTTTGGAGTCTTACGGGCATGCAATGCCCCTCCTGCCAAAACACTGATAGTCGGGTACTTGAATCCCGCGCTGCTGATGCCGGGCGAAGTGTAAGAAGGCGCCGTGAATGCTTACATTGCGACTTTCGCTTCACGACCTACGAACGCGTCGAAACTGTTCCAATCACAGTTTTGAAGCGCAATGGCAATAGGGAGACTTTCAATCGCAGTAAAATCCTTAATGGCCTTTCGCTGGCCTGTCAAAAAACCGGTCTCGAGCAAGACAGACTTGAATCAATGGTGAATGAGCTTGAACTGCAACTTCAGCAACGAAGTGGGCGTGAAGTGAATAGTGCTGAAATCGGCGAAATGGTGTTGGACCAACTATCCGAAATGAGCGAGGTCGCTTACGTACGCTTTGCGTCGGTATATCGTCATTTTCGTGGAATCAATGATTTCGTAGCAGCACTTGAAGGCATTCATACCAACAAGGAACAGCTCGCAGCCGTTCGCTGAGAATAAGGAGTCAATCTGTAGAGTGATCAATTAATTCCGAAAGGTCGGCGGGCCACTCGGATTTCCCTGCGCACTGCCATAGGGCAGACCGCCATCCAACAATGTCTGCGACTCCTACTGAACAAGTTCAGGACTCTGCTGCTGAAAGCACTAGCAGCGAGCAGGTAATCAATACCACTTCTGAAACAGCCGAAGCTGCCAAGCAAGCCTTGGCTGAAGAAGACCTGAGCATTCCAGAGGATGTCCCAACAGCCGATGACCCGAGCAGCAGAGCAGCCAAAAACGACCTGAGTGGAGCTGGATTCACCCTCGATGAATTTGCATCACTACTGAGCAAGTACGACTACAACTTCAAGCCCGGTGACATTGTCAACGGCACGGTGTTTGCCCTTGAATCAAAGGGCGCAATGATCGACATCGGGGCCAAGACCGCAGCATTCATGCCCCTTCAGGAAGTTTCGATCAATCGGGTCGAAGGACTCAGCGACGTCTTACTCCCCGGAGAGATCCGCGAGTTCTTCATCATGAGTGAGGAGAACGAAGACGGACAACTCTCCCTTTCAATCCGCCGCATCGAATACCAACGTGCATGGGAACGGGTAAGACAGCTGCAAAAGGAAGATGCCACCATCTACTCCGAAGTATTTGCGACCAATCGCGGGGGTGCCCTGGTAAGGGTGGAAGGCCTGAGAGGATTCATCCCCGGATCACACATCAGCACCCGCAAGCCAAAGGAAGAGCTTGTCGCGGACTTCCTACCTTTGAAATTCCTCGAAGTCGACGAAGAACGCAATCGATTGGTCCTGAGCCATCGCCGTGCTCTTGTGGAAAGGAAGATGAATCGCCTCGAGGTTGGCGAAGTCGTCATCGGCGCCGTTCGCGGCATCAAGCCCTACGGAGCCTTCATCGACATCGGTGGCGTGAGTGGCCTACTTCACATCTCCGAAATTAGTCACGAGCATATCGAGACCCCCCACTCGGTTCTTAACGTGAATGATCAGATGAAGGTCATGATCATCGATCTCGATGCGGAGAGAGGTCGAATTTCACTATCTACCAAGGCCCTTGAGCCCGAACCCGGAGACATGCTCACCGATCCACAGAAAGTCTTTGACAAAGCCGAAGAAATGGCCGCCCGTTACAAGCAAATGCTGCTCGAGCAGGCCGAAGAAGGCGAAGATCCAGAAGTTGTCCCCCTCGACTAATCCTGATCGCTAGCCCATGCCTCAACTGTTGCTGAGGGGGACGCCCATCGGCAAGATCCAAGGGGTGCTGTTCGACAAGGATGGCACCCTTTGCCATAGCGAACCCCACCTGCTATCTCTGGCAAAAGGAAGAATCGAACAAGCCATTCGTAGGTTTCACCGAGGGAATGCAAGCGAAAGTGTGGTTTGCAAAATTCAGGAACTTCTCTCTGCTGCCTATGGACTCAACACTGAAGGACTCGATCCAGGCGGAACCATCGCCGTAGCGTCAAGGCATCACAACCTAATCTCCACAGCAACGGTGTTCTGTCTGCTCGGAGAAGGCTGGCCACAGGCTCTTGCTCTGGCCAATGAAGTGTTCGCAGCTGTGGATGCTCTTGAGAATGAAGGGCCCTGCCTAGCAACAACGAGAACTCTGCTACCAGGTGCCCTTTCGCTCTTGCAAGCGCTGCGACAACAAGGGGTGATCTGCGCCGTGATTAGCAATGACAGCGCCTCAGGGATTGAGACCTTCCTGAACCAAAACAATCTTCATGACACGGTGACCGGGCTCTGGAGCGCTGAGCATCAACCAGCCAAGCCCAATCCAAATGCCGTCAAAAGACTCTGCCAGTTAATGGGATTAGCCCCAGCCCACTGCGCCTTGATTGGTGATGCCGATTCCGATTTACAGATGGCTCGCCAGGCTGGTATAGGTCTCAGCCTTGGTTACATGGCCGGCTGGAATCAACCCCCAACACTGACGAACTACCACCACCTCATCCACCACTGGAATGATCTAGTCGTCAAGGCAGACCCTAAAATTACGCATAACTTCAGTTCTCCATGAGCCGTTACGTCTTCACCTCTGAGTCCGTCACAGAAGGGCATCCCGACAAGATCTGTGATCAAGTGAGTGATGCCGTTCTAGACGCCCTACTCGCTCAAGACCCGAGCAGCCGAGTTGCCTGTGAAACAGTTGTCAATACAGGGCTCTGCCTCATCACAGGCGAAGTGACCTCAAACTCCCAGGTTGATTTCATCCATCTTGTTAGAAACGTAATCCGCGAGATTGGCTATAGCGGTGCTCGTGCAGGTGGATTTGATGCCACCAGTTGCGCCGTGCTCGTTGCCCTGGATCAACAATCACCAGACATCGCCCAAGGGGTTAATGAAGCCGACGACCATTCAGGTGATCCTCTTGACAAGGTGGGAGCCGGAGACCAAGGGATCATGTTTGGCTACGCCTGCGACGACACCCCTGAGCTGATGCCCCTACCGATCAGCCTCGCCCATCGCCTTGCCCGTCAACTCGCTGCAGTCCGTCATGACGGGTCTCTGAGCTACTTGCTACCTGATGGGAAGACCCAAGTCAGTGTGGTCTACGAAAACGACCGTCCTGTCGCGATCGACACGATTTTGATCTCCACTCAACACACCTCGGAGGTAGAGGGCATCTCGGATGAGAATGGAATCCGTGAGCGGATCACTCAAGACCTCTGGACCCATGTCGTAGAACCAGCGACTGCTGACCTCCCCCTCAAACCCAATCGTGAGGCGACCCGCTTTTTAGTCAATCCAACCGGTAAGTTTGTGGTCGGAGGCCCACAGGGGGATGCTGGCCTTACTGGCCGAAAGATCATCGTAGATACCTACGGCGGCTATGCCCGCCATGGTGGTGGAGCCTTTTCGGGCAAAGACCCAACCAAAGTGGACCGCTCTGCCGCCTACGCCGCTCGATTTGTGGCCAAGTGTCTTGTAGCAGCAGGCCTCGCTCAACGTGCAGAGGTGCAACTCAGCTATGCCATTGGCGTGGCTAAACCCGTCTCGATCCTAGTGGAATCTTTTGGCACCGGAAAAGTAACAAATGACAAACTCACAGCCTTGGTGCAAGACCATTTTGACCTGCGACCTGGTGCCATCATCGAACAATTCAAGTTGCGAAAGCTGCCTCAGCAACGCGGAGGACGGTTCTACCAAGACACTGCTGCCTATGGCCACTTCGGCCGCCCTGATCTAAATCTTCCCTGGGAAGACGTTACGGACAAGGCCTCCACTCTGCTTCAAGCAGAGGCCCAACAACAAAAACAGGGAAGCAGCCTCTAGAAACCCCATGCCTAACTCGTCCCTGGCGCTCGGCATCGACCTTGGCACCAGCGGCGTACGGCTTGCCGTGCTCAACGAGCACGGCAAGCTGATCCACACAAGCACAGCGGACTATCCAAAAGGGCTTGAGATCCCTGAAGACTGGAAAACCTGCTGCACAGAGCTAATTCGGGCTTTGCCCACCAACCTTCGGCTGGCCCTGAGGGCATTAGCCGTGGATGGCACATCAGGAACTCTGCTGGCCTGCGACCACACTGGGACAGCCCTTAGCAGAGCCCTTCCATACAATCTGAGCTGCCCAGAGCAAAGGCAAACACTCATCTCCCTCGTATCCCATGGAGAACCAGCCTCAAGTGTGAGCAGCAGCTTGGCAAGGGCTCTACGACTAATCAGCACACATGGCCAAAGCGTTCTGCTACGCCATCAAGCGGACTGGATCAGCGGCTGGTTGCTAGGCAATTGGTGCTGGGGAGAAGAAGGCAACAACCTGCGCTTAGGCTGGGATTTAGTCAATCAGACCTGGCCTGCCAGCATTGCCGAAACAGCCTGGCGGGCAGCACTTCCTGAGATCGTAAGCAGCGGCAAAGTTCTGGGTACGGTGGCACCTGAGCAGTCCCAAAGCCTTGGCCTACCGAAACAACTCCTCGTAGTAGCAGGGACCACCGACGCCAATGCTGCTGTTTTAACTGCCAATGCAGGTCCCGACGACGGCATCACCGTGCTGGGCAGCACCCTTGTGCTGAAACGTTTTACGGAAGGTCCAATCCGTGGTGCTGGCATCACCAACCATCGCGTTGGCGGACGATGGCTCTGCGGCGGAGCCTCCAATGCCGGTGGCAGTGTCCTTCGACAACTGTTCAGTGATACCGAGCTCAAAGAGTTAAGCCGCCAGATCAATCCAGAGTTCAACAGTGGTCTAATGCTGCGCCCTCTTCCCGGCCCCGGCGAACGCTTCCCAATTGACGATCCCACACTCGAACCACAGTTAACTCCACGACCTGTGAGCGATTCCCTCTACCTCCATGGCCTACTGGAAGGCCTCGCACGCATCGAATTGCAAGGCTGGCAACGTCTCAAAGAACTTGGCGCGCCCCCTCCCAAGCAAGTGATCAGCCTGGGAGGAGGTGCACGCAATCCCCAATGGCGTCGATTAAGAGAACGGATCCTTGGCATACCCGTCAAGACTTGCACCAACCCACCAGCTGCAGGAGTAGCCCGTCTGGCCTTGCAAGCGATCTCTCCTCAACACAACTTGATTAGTACCAAGCAAGAATCGGATCACCAGCGCTGAATGGTGCTAACCAAATGGCATGACCACAATTTGACTGGACTGGTTGTCATGAAGAAAAGTTCAATGAGCTTCAATGTGATCGAACTAGAGATACTTCCTTCTTTAACAACGCTTTGACTAACTCCTCTTGGTAAGAGCTCACTTCAGGCTCTCCAATCTCTAGTCTCAAAATTTCCAACACCACTGCTTATGAGCTCCGACCCCCTCACCCCTGATGTCAGTGCACGCATCTGTCGCCACATGAATGGCGACCATGCCGAGGCTGTCATGAATTATGCGCGTTACTACGGAGGAATTAAAGACCCCCAAACAGCCAAGATGATTTTAATCACCTCGGAAACGATGGAACTTGAAGTGGATGGGGATGCCTTAGAGATCAAGTTCGACCACACCCTCACCGATAGTGAAGATGCCCATCACACTCTGGTGGCCATGCTGAAAGCCATGCCGAAATCATCTGGCTGATATGGCCTCATCAGGGAACCCTGCCATAAGAACAAGGGGAATCCTTGTTTCAGAAGCTGAACTGCATTGCTTTCATCCCTGATGCGAGCAGGTCATGCCCTGCTCATGCAACCCCAGTGCCCCATCTGCCGGGCAGCGATTACCTCAGATACCGAGTGTTCCAAGCCTTGCCTGAACTGTTGCATGAAACTCGATCTACCAGCCGATGGCTTAAGAGGCTTCAGTCCCCTGAACTGGCGGGCGCTGGGTTGGTACGAAGGTCATCTCCGCCGACTGTTGTTGAATCTGCGTCGCAATCGGAAGCTCTCAGCGATCCACGCCTTAGCAAAACTGCTGACCCCGCTCGTCCCCATCAACGCTGTGCTGGTCCCGATTCCGAGCTGGAAAAGCCTAAGCCGAACAAATCCTGTACCCCAGCTTCTGGCCAGTAGCTTATGCCGTCCCTGCCATGGCCTCTTACGCCGCCGCCATGCAACCGTGGGACAACACCATCTCGACAGACAGCTACGCCAGCGAAACCAAATTCATTCATTCGAAGCGGTGCCAGACCTTAGCAACAACGCAACTGACTGGTCCTTTCATCAGGTTTGGATTGTTGATGACATCCTCACCACTGGTGCCACAGCTCTGGCAGCCAGAAATTGCTTGCAGAATCTTGGCATTACTGTAGGTGGTGCGATCTGCCTAGCAAAAACCCCAAAACAAAAGAGCAAATACAACCCCAAAACCATTCGCAATGGGTGAGTCTGGCCAACAGGGCGACTGCCAGTCCAGAAGCAATGTTTAGCTTTAGCCGAAAAGATGCATTGTCAAGAATTAGGCCACGAGTCAAAAGAACAAACGCCGTCATAGATACCAACAGGGCATGGCCTTTACCTTCAATTGAAAAGCGCATAGGGCAGGGAATGCAGAAAGCCAACAGAGCGACAAGATCAACTGCTCGAAAACGACACCGAACCAAACCGGCAGCCTGAGTAAGCATGAGAATTCCTCTAGCCAGATGGGCCAACCAGGAGGAAACATGCAGGCTGATAGCGCTTTGTCCAACAGACTGCCCCCAGCCCCCGAGCATCAAGTCATAGAAGGGAGGGTGTGAGTCGGTTTTCTGCTAATCGAAGATGGAAAGAACTGCGAGCTAAAACACCTGAATCACAGTGCGCAGCTCATCACCGCAAAGACTAGAGCGATCGATCAGGCAGAAGGCTTTGATGGCAAAAAACAAGCTCACCATCAACGCAGGAACGACAACGCCACTGCTGATCTACTGAT
Source organism: Prochlorococcus sp. MIT 1327 (assembly GCF_047304785.1). Lineage (NCBI taxonomy): Bacteria > Bacillati > Cyanobacteriota > Cyanophyceae > Synechococcales > Prochlorococcaceae > Prochlorococcus > Prochlorococcus sp. MIT 1327. The sequence goes on along the minus strand of NZ_CP138972.1, from coordinate 928,051 downwards.
GAGCTTTGGACTGCCCCCTTAAGCATCATGATCATCGCCGCCAAGACGCGATTGGGTTTGCGCCACAGCAAGCTTGCTGACCCAGTGGCCTAAGGCAATGATTTCATCACCACCCTGACAAGGCTTTGCCTCACCCAGTGATTTAAGATTCCGAGGTCGCGAAGGCGACTAGCCGGGATAGCTCAGTTGGTAGAGCAGGCGACTGAAAATCGCCGTGTCCCCAGTTCAAATCTGGGTCCTGGCATCAATTTAAGATGCCCATTGCCGTGTCTTTCTCTCCGTCCAACGAAAAGAGCGACCGCCTGTTCAATAATGCAGACAATTTTGCGATGATATTTGATGAGGCCTGGAAGAACTATCAGTCTAAAAAAGAAGGAAATAAGCTTAGTCAGGAGACTAAACTAAATCTAGTCCTAGACACGATCAAGGACCACCCATTCCTATTGGGATCTCCATCCATTGCCAAAGAAGTGGCTCAATTTCGCATCCGACTTCTTGATCTGATCTAAAATATAGATCAGGTTAAAAGCAGATTTGTTTGCGCATCCTCCACGCATTGAGTATCGCCAACATCATCGTCAAAAGCCCCATCCCCACTCTCAAGGCACTGATCAACATTCCCCTCTCCCTGGATATCTTCTGTCTTCAAATTAAAGGTTTAGTCTGATTCACTATTCTCAGGCTTAACCTCTTGAAGGATCTGCCCTTCTGATGAAATAGCGTAAGCGAGGTTGAACGAGGTACATCGGTCTGGATCAACGTCTAAAAGCCCCTTTAGGTGCCTCACGCGCTCCTCACTATCAACAAGGAGCTTCTTAGTGGCTTCATAGCAGCCATCATCCTTCAAACATTGACTACTCTCAAGTATCGTGACCCTTTCTTCAAGCTGAATCAGCCTCAAAATCAAGGCCTCACTCAACTGACTAAAACCATGCAGTTGCTTACTAAGCAACTTTTCAAAACAGGCCTTGTTTTCACGGACCGTCATCAGTTATTTCATCCCAGAAAGAATCTTGCCGATGTTATCGGTGCCACGCTGCCTGTCCATCTCAGAAGCTTCAACGAGGCAAAGTTGGTTTCATCACTCTCCTCCAATTTCTACTGCGAGACCAAGACAAGCTTGAGCAGATGAAGCAAGAAGCGATTGACTGGTGGAGTAATTTTCCAGAGATTAGATAGAGCTTGTTTTAGTTTGGGCAATCGCCTGGGTCAATGGCCAGGCAGCGAAAACGAGCGAGACTGCTCGCAAGTATTTATACCTAAGAGGCTTCTGATTGCTCTTCTCCTCTCGCCTGCTAGCGACTGACAAGGATGCATCTATAGGTTGATGACCTTATATCCAAGCCAAAAAAATCATGAAGCCATGCAAACTGAAAACAATTAAAGATTTTAGCTTCAAGCTCACAGGAAGAGACCTCTTGCTTGTTTATCATGGCCAAAGGGAGATGATTTCCCTGCAAACCATTGAGCTGTCGACAGGGCGACAAACTGAACTTTCCATCACCGAATTTCCCCATGCCTCTGTTTCGCCCCCCTTCAAGTGAACAACCGGGTGATCAATCTGCCCTAACCCCCTCAGGGAAAGAAATCCCCATGGCGATGTCGATGATGGTTGACTCAATGGTACGCATGATTCAAAAAGCCAGTGGCAATCAGCCAAGTGGTCAAAACAAAGACTCAAACGAATCTCTTGATGAACATTGAGCAGTTCGTTGCTCAAAGTGAAGGTACATGGCGGTCAATGCGAAGTAGCCATTCACTAGCCTTCCAACAATTTGAGGAAGTACTAAGCGAGATTCGCATCCAAAAGGTCAATAGCGAAGATCCCGAAGTTATCCAACTCCTCAAGTCCACGACAAGTCACAACAGCATGACCGTATCGCCGTTCAAAATGGAATGGCAAGCTGAAAGTGACTGGGAGCCAAATGTAAAGTCAGAGGTCACATCGGGCTCATGCCTTTTAATACCTATCCCAAAAACCCATGAGAAAGGGGTGATCTTAAGAAGTAGGGGCTATGCAGAAGCTGAAAAAGCTGTCTCAAATTATGAATTCCTATCAGACGGGACTTTCCTGCTGATGACCAAATATGGGCAATCTATTGCTGAGGAGAGAATCTGGTTTGTTTCCAAACACATTCGGTGCCGATCATCAGTTCTACGAACATCAGAAGGCTCAGGCGTCCTGCAAACATCTTTTGCCTCGGAAGTGCGCAGGCTAAAAAACTAAAGGATCAACAAAAAAAGATGCGTCAGAGTTCATTACTACGTTTCGCCAAAACATTAGCTGCTCACTACAGCAACAAGGAGCAAGCTCAGAAAAATCCAATCCACTTTGCCAGAATCAATATCTACTTTAGGCCACTATTATGGGATGTATTGAAAGGGCCTGGATATTATTCAGAGCAAAGTTATGACTATGATCCATGGCGTCCTTATCGTCAGGGCGTGCATAAATTACTAGCAAGCAAAGAAGCATTCATATTGGAGAATTATAGCTTGCAAGAGCCTAAGCGCTTGGCTGGCGCGGGGTTTTACCCTGACCTTCTCAATCACCTATGCGCTGATACGCTCATTCCAAGACGGGGCTGCTCTATGCACTTCGAGGAAGTCAAACCAAACCAATATCGAGGACAAGTTGAACCTGGTAAAAACTGCCTAGTTCCTCGCAACAACACCATGACTTATCTGGTCAGCGAGGTGGAGTTTGATGAAAAAATTTGGATTAGTCGAGATCGCGGATTTGACCCCAAAACACATGAACAGCTCTGGGGCTCAAAGCACGGTCCACTTCACTTCCAACGTATTGTCAATCTAGGCGATCATCTTAACGAAAGCTGGTTGCGCTCTGCCTCACACTGAATTAACACATCAAAGAAAATAGTGATATGTCGTAAGCCTGAAATAACAAGAGGCAGAAATGCCATGACAGTTCAATGCATCTATCAACTGTCCCATGCTCTCAAATCCTGCTTTCCAGGCCCACTAAGCCATTGCCATTTTTTACCTTGCAAAAACCAGGGCCTCTCGAACACTGAGAGATAAAAGCATGAAGGAATTAATAGGCTCAATATCTTGATAGTTGACCAGCAAAATAATAATAAATAAAGCACTAAATCTATAGTCAATGCTACTATCCAAGATTCACGAGCAAGGCGAATCAGCAAAAAAGAATCCCCTTACCTTACAGGAGGAGAAACCCCGATACGATTCATCTCAAGACTGTTAACCTTAGCTCGAACAAAGCGATGTGGGTCCTCCTTATTTCTAGCCACATTCTCTACCAATACGCCCCATTCTTCTACATGAAGCAAAGGCTCAATAGCCAATAATGCTGCATATCGACAGGCCCAGTAAGGAGACTTCTCTGGGTTCAGCCATTGAGACAAATAGGAACAACCAATCTCGGGGCTATATTGCATCAGCGTAAGGATGGAAGCTGGCTTGAATTTAATAAAATCAGGCCAACGCCGATCAAGTGCAGAGAAGCAGAAATCCTGAATTTTCTGTTGTGCTGTTTCCGGCCAATCGGTCATACATCTAAAAAGAACCATAAAGAAATAGAGCGCGCCATAATCCTTCTTTGCTCGTTCCCAGCATTTCAACAACAAAGGCCAAAGCTCTTTTGGATTGCGACTACGCAAGGTCTGAACAGCCAGATAACAGCGACTAAAATCAGTCCCGAATAGTTCCTCAATCAGGAAGGCATCTTTAGGGGATTCATCATAATGATGCACGAGATCAAGATCATCTGGGTCATCAAGCATCAGCCCATCCAAAATAACCAGCAAATCAAGGCCATTCTTCTTTACCACCTCTTCAGGCCAAAGAGCATTCAAGGCCCGCATGCGAAAGGTCGGAGATACAGGTGCCCTTAAAGTAGCCTTAAGTAAATCAAATTCACCTGCATCGATAACATCCTGAATTGCAAGATGCCGATCCATCTGAACAGGAAGGGCCAGATGCAACTCCAGCTCCAGCAATCGATCTCTTTTGCCGCAAAGCCTAAACACTGCAGCAAGAGCAGCACCACGAACCCCAGGGTTGGCATCATCCTGCAAAGACTCAATTCTTGGTGCCGCTGAAACCACCCCAAGGCAAGCCAGGCTCTGAATCAACACGCGCCGATGCTGCTTGGGATCATCTAGCAAAGACATCATGACTTGATGTAGATCAGGGTCCTGACAATCCAACTCTTGAAGGGCCCAAGCAGAAATCTCAACCAAATTTGGATCAGTGCTTGTGAGGCAGCGACCAATGGCAGGAATTGCAGCGGTACATCGAAGACGAGCCAAGCCCTCAACGGCCTTTTTACGGGCAATCACAACAGGAAGTTCAGAGGACTCTGACTCAACCAGGCGCAACAAAGCCCGTTCAGTCTTGGGTCCAGGGAATTTGCTTAGGTGAAAGGCTGCCTTGTAGTAATCACTGGCCAACTCCAACTTATTGATAGGCGTACAAAGAATCTTGAGTGCCTCTTCCTGGCTGAGAGATGGAAGATGATCGAATGGGCTCTTCAGCTCTTTCACTAGATCAGAATATGAACGAGGAACAAGGCCGAAAGGTTGACCAAGTCATTACTCTGGAACAATGCATTCCTATCTCAGTCATCTTTTAAGAAGTAGTAGGCAATCTTGAACTCTGCTGTTTTGCGAAAGGGGCTGATCTTATGTTAGAGGCATGCCTCCTGGAGGAAGCTGGAATAGCAAAGTATCGCTACAACTGATCATGAGTTACAGGGTCAACAGAGGCAACACTCATTGAAATATCTAATAGCCAAATTGATCCTTATCATCTTGCCAAGGCCCTCAAAAACCTCTCATTCAATCATTCTCTCCCATAGCAAATAGCCTCAGTGTTGACTACGGAATGACTCTTTACGACTGACAAGGAATCGAAATACCTGCCCCAATGCAGAATGGGAAAGCCTAGCCTAACTTCAGCAATAAAAACATTCTAGACGCTTCGACTTGAAGATGCATTATTTAGAGGAGTGAAAACATTGCAACGCAAGTAATAGGCCAATTCATAAGTTTATGCTGCTGGCTGCTCATTGGCAGGGACCTCTTTTGCTACTAAAAAGATAGCTTCAATCATGGCCAACTGATTCAGCCAGAAAAGCTTACTTCTATCTCTTTTCCCTAATGCGACAAAGCAGAAAAAAGAGAAATAATGCCCAGAGCTCCACAAATAGCCACTAAAAGAAGCGTCAGCTAAAGAGCAAAACATTAGGTTCGAAGCCATAGCTACATGAAATCTATGTGCCAATTTAGGCCGCAAAGTATCATCGACTTATCCATTACTTGTCGGCAAAGAAATATACCATCATTAACTGAATGAGAATGCCGCGCTATTGCCCGCCCAATTGAGCTCACTTATGAATAGTTCACGTAGCTCAGCCTCAACCAAAGAAGCTATTTCTGCTTCCATGCTACAACCTGTAGCTTTTGATTCATCCATATGAGTCATATTGATCAACAATAAAACATGTTTTGAGATAGAAAAGCTGTGGGAATAAGCAAGGGATTCCATTCTATGGAAATAGAGCGCAGCGCTAAAACTCTTAGTACATTGACTGACATACAATCTGGGAAGGAGTCGAGACTTGCGCAAGCATTGGTAATAGCCTTAAAAACAAAACCAACTTTCAACTATCCAACAAGAGGGCTGGAGTGCCTCAATAATCAAGTTCGACTCTGAATAATCAAGCTTCACTGAACAGCTTATCGTCGCTTTACTGACCACTATTATATCGACAAGTCAATCACCCCAAAAAAGAGAACCTCTAATGGCTTCAGATCAATACTTCAAAGACCCTTTTAGCTTCTATCACCATCCTGAGGCTGTTCTAGCTAATAGCAATTATCAAGCTGTTGGAATCTAGAATCTCCAGCACAGCCAAACTTAACTGCTTATCAAGCAAAGCAAACACAATCCCAGGATCCTTTCAAGGGCAAATAACTATCGCAATAACTCTGACCATCCCTTAAACAAATTCATAACAGCTGACCTTCCAAAGACAATCAGGATGACAAAGGGTTTAACTAACTTCAAGGCTAAAAAACGCAGCAAAACCTTCGGTCAGGATCCTTACTAGTGCAATTCCAAAAGAATGAAGGCACAATTTCTAATTACAGCCAAAATCCTGCACAATTCACAAACGACATCATGGTCTCATTGTTATCCCCTTAGCCTTCTATCAGGCAGGCTTGCATAAGGGGCTTAACCGTTAAAACAGTGGATCCGTTGATCTCTCGACTCTAGTCATTACCTTGCTCACATCGATAATGCATGCATTCTCAAGTCGACAACATTGACACAGGAGCACCCCTTCAGCATCAATACTGACGAGTCGTTGCTGAATGAAGACGAAGCCGCTGAACTGGCCGATGAATTAAAGGCCATGCTCAGACGTGGAGACACGCCGAAAGCCGATGCAGAGCAGATTCAGCGCATGGTGTCTGGTCTTGGCGATCATCGAGGATTGCTTCGACGTACCTTTGCAGAAAGTCTCGGTCTCGTAGGCAAGGCCGCGGTGCCAGCACTTTGTGTGGCCCTACAAAAGCATTCAAGTGCCACGGTGAGGCGCGCCGCCGCAAAGACCCTCAAACTGGTGGGCGATCCAAGCACCTTGCCAAATCTCCTCGAAGCCCTTCTCAACGATCCAGACCCTGTCGTTCAGGGATCAGCGGCAGGAGCCATGGCGATTTTTGGTGCAGATGCAGTAGAGCTCCTGCTAGATGTTCTCATGAATCCCAACAGCACAGCAATGCAATGTGGATTCGCCAGCTGGGGGCTGGCCTTTGTGGGAGCTCAAGCACCTGATGCTCTTCGCAATGCAGCCCAATCCGACCATGCAGAAATTAGAGCGGCAGCCATCGCCGGCCTGGGAGAGCAAATACAAGCCTTGGGTGATACGGATGCTCGAGAGCTTCTCCTGGGAGCTTTAGTTGACCCTGCCAGCGATGTGCGTGCCGAAGCAACCATATTGCTTGGCAAGCTACACGAACCATCCTGGGCACAGCCAATGTTATTGGCCAGGCTCGATGATTTACACCCTCAAGTCCGAAAGAATGCAGCCTTGTCTCTAATGAAACTGAAGGCAACGGAAACACTCAATGAACTGCTTGCAAGAAAGTCTGCAGAACAAGATGAAAGCGTCAATAGAATTTTGCAGCTCGCAATTGATCAGCTTTCGAACGAAGGTATAAAAAAACATAACAATGAAAGCTAGTCATTATTGAGTACTGGGCTTGCCTGCATTACGTTGCTCCAATGTATTGAGAGCATCAATTACGCTCCCTCGCAACAAATCATCAATTAAATCGTCCACCTGAAGCTCTTTCAAGCAAGCTTCAGCTGCAGGATCATCAACTTCCCCAAGAGCAGTTACTGCAATAGCAGCCAGCAAGATATTATTACTTTTGCAACTCTGTAGCAGAAGTGGAAGCCCCTGCTTGCCGAGAAGAGATAGAAGCGGAACCACTGTAAGGATCAACTCAGGGATATCATCTTGTAGAGCCAATTCGACAACTTCTATGGCCTCTTTTGGGAAGGCTTCACCAGGGAACTTAGCTGCCACTTGCACAAAAGCCTTGAGACAACTTGTGCGAACTATCCTATTCTCACTGGCATGAAATATCTGCGCTAAAGGGAGCAAGGAGCGTCTACCAAATACACCAAGGGCTTTTACAGATGCTCTTCTAAGTTCAATATCCGTCTGATCCAGATTTGCCAGCAGCCTAGGCATTGACTCCTCAGGCCAGTAGCGAGACATTTTCAAATAAGCTTCTTCTTTGATTTGTGGATTTGGATGAGCAAAGTCATCAAATAAATCCTCAAGATCAGGCTTACAGTTTTCATCCCTGCTCATGTATGTAGGCTCAGCACATCTCAAGTCACTAGCGATAAGAGTAATTCAGAAGAGCTTGGGGGAGATCTTCAAATCAAATAGATTCCCAATGCTTTTACAGACAAGGCCAACCAAGCTAAAAACAAGCTGCGCAGACCTTGAGAAGTAGCAGCCTAAAGGCATTGAGATTCAGGAGAGAGCATTAATCAGGTAGTTAAGAAGGTCCTTAAACTCGTCGGCAGCTTGCTGATCCATATCACGAGGAACACATACACGCTCACGGATGTAGCTAAAGGCCTCGATGTAGGCAGAAGTAGGTATACCGAGTGTGCGAAACACTTCTCGAACACCGGCAATACCCCACTCATCAAGAGGGCCAGTGCTACCTGCTATCAAGCAATAGTTAATCAGGCGCAAGTAATGGTTGATGTCTCTTGCACACTTGTCCCTAGTTGCAAGGTCATACTTACCATCGCTGTAAACAGCTTTAAGTGCATCAGCAGTCACATTGTCTATGCCAGAAGCCAGCTTCTCAGCAGCTTCCATGCGGGCAGCCGCACGATCTAAGGATGCCTTGACAGCTTTAAGGTCACTTATATCAGGGAAACGACCTGCTGCATCTGCTGCAGTGATCACTGTTGTGACAGCAGATTTCATCGTGTGATTCCTTTTATGGAAGTGTGATAATTAACTTGAAGAAGATTACGAATGATTCAGCTCAGGGAGCTGATCACACGATCAAAATAGGAAGCAGCTTCTGCAGCAATGCCCTGGCAGTCAGAACCCTTACCAGAGATGCCCTGGAAAGCAGAGGGACCAGAATTTGTATCAGTAATGATAGCCACAGTAGCGGACTTCATGATCTCAACAGCACGAACTGCGTTCTTAATAGGCACGCCCAGGGCGTCGTAGGTCTCTTTGAGACCATTGAGGCAACGATCATCCAGAACAGATGCATCCCCTGCCAAGAGGGCGTAACTGACATAGCGGAGGATGATCTCTCCATCGCGCAAGCAAGCAGCCATGCGGCGAGTGGGATAGCAGTTACCGCCAGGCTGGGTCATGCCTGTGTTCTCGCAAACCATGCCGCTCACTGCATCCGCTGCAATACAAGAAATGTGTTGCGCGATTGCATTGGTTGCATCGATTCGAATGTTGGCATCCGCAACGTGCTGACGAAGAGAAGCCAAATCGGAACTGCCGAGGCAAGCCCCTTTGGCATCAGCACCAACTACAGCGCGAGAGAATGCGTCAAGCATTGGCAAGCCGGACAGGACTGGGGGTTAGGGAGCTTCTGAACCATTAAGGGAAGACTCCAAAAGCTAGATGGACATTACCACTTGCAGATAAACCTCTTAATGCGGGTGACGCCTTAAGAAGCCTGCATTAAAGCGGCAAGACCTTTGCGCTAATGGGTTTTGCCCCCCTTGAGTGAGGTGAAGACGAACGCAATCGTAAGCCTCTATACCGAAACCCAGCCAATCAGCAAGCAATCACGCAACGGTTCGTCACTGAAGCATCCACGCAACCAATACACACTGCTTGATCAAACTTTTGAGCTTCGGCACTCCAACAGACTCCAAACCAACAAGAGTAGAAGGAAGCCATAAGAGTAGAAGCAAGCCATGCAAGGCTTCATTGAGTTGCGTTGATCATTGCTCGAAAGGCTCGATGTTGAACTCCTCTAAAGGGGTTCTCTTGCTTGAAATGATGATTAAATATTCCAGTGTAGGCTTAAAGATGAGTGATTAAAACCAATGCCTGAAGCCACACGAGAAGAGCTACAGGAAACCATTGGGGATCTAAACGCCTATCGCAAGCGATTACGAAATGAAATCATCTCGATTGGGCAAAAGCTAAGGATGCCTCAAAAAAAGATCGACGCCTCATTAGCCGAACATACCGAATTGCAGCGAATCGACTTGATTCTCACTGAGCTCGTCGCACAGCGTGATCAGAATTAATCCAGCCTCATTGCCGTTGCATCCTGTTCAAGTGCGAATCCTTCTTTTAAGGTCTTCCTGAAACTGCCATTTAGCCTCCTAGGGTCAATCAAGACATTCGACTTCAAGCACCTTGGCGGTAGCCCTTGCGAGCCAACTAAGAGAAGGCACCAAGGCCGCCCACACGATGGCAGAGAACACTGGTTTCGTGAGCTGTTTCCTTAAAGGGGTGGTTGATCAGTCCAGTTATCGCATGCTGGTGGCTGATCTCTATTTCGTCTACTCCGCACTGGAAGCAGAAATCGGCAAGCTGCGTGAGCAAAAGCATCCGGTGGTGGCACCTATTGGCTTCCCCGAGCTCAATCGCTGCAAGGCCTTAGAACAAGATTTGATTTTTTATTTCGGCAGCGACTGGCGCAATCTGGCCAAGGCGACGCTGGCGGCTCAGGAGTATGTGGCCCGTATTCATAAGTTGGCGCAGGAGTCGCCTGAGTTACTAGTGGCTCATCACTACACCCGCTATCTCGGGGACCTTTCAGGCGGTCAGATTCTCAAGACCATTGCCCAGAAGGCCATGAAGCTAGGGGGCAATGACGGCGTGCGTTTTTATATCTTTGATGACATTGAAGACACCAAAGCGTTCAAGACTCTATACAGCGCCACCCTTGATAGCCTGCCGATCAATCAGCAGACCGCCGAACGCATGGTCGAGGAGGCAAATATGGCCTTTCACTGCAATATGGCCATGTTCAAGGAGTTGGAAGGCAACCTAGTGGCTGCAATTGGAAAGGTCCTGTTTGGATTCCTCACGAGCCGCCAACGAGGCGGCAGCACTGAGGATGCGGTGGCCTAAGAGGAAAAAGCAAGAGGTTGGCGGAGAATTAATACCCTCAACTGTTCAACACTTTCAACCTGGCTGAGGATGAAATGCTTGCGATCACCAGTCCCTATCAGTCCACTCTTGAGATCGAACGATCTGGGCATGTGATTGGCCTATTCATCAAACATGTCATGAAGCATCAAACCACTGATCTTGAGAAAATCTTCAACTCAGCCCAAAGAAGTGAGGGATCACATTTAGATGTTTGACCCATTACTTGAGAAACTGCACTCCAGCATCCGAATACAAGGCGGAGAAACTGCAGCAGTTCCTGATGGTCTTAGGGAATGTCGAAACGAGAAAAAAAACAGCTTGATTCGAAGTTGGCTCTGGCAAGTACCAGGGTTCCGTCGCTGGAGGGTCTCGCGACTCGATGCAGGGGAAAGCCTTCAGGTCCTCAACTCAGTGGCTTATCCGAACTACAACATTGATCAGCCATTGATGGGATTGGACTTGTTGTGGTTTGGGAAGAGACAAAAGCTAGTAGCGATCCTTGACTTCCAACCCCTCATTCAAGATCACTCCTACTTAGAGCGCCACTTCCAGGGACTCAAAACCCTCCAAAATCGTTTCCCTGAACTGAGTGGAGAGGAGACGATGCGATTGTTCGATCCCAATCAATACTTCTCCCCCTGGTTACTTTTCTGCAGAGGCGGCGCCGAAAAAGCAACCAACTCCTTACCTGAAGCGTTCAACGCTTTCCTGCACTGTTACTGGGAGCTTCACCAACAAAACAGCGATAAGGCCTCCCTAATACCGGCGGCCGAAGTCAAACAACTACAGATCGCTTATGACATTTACAGCGCTGAGCGGGATCCAGCCCACGGCTTGTTTACGAGTCATTTCGGCAAGGCATGGTCTGATCGCTTCCTAAACGAATTCCTATTTCCTGCCAGCACTAAAGCGGATTCATCTCCGCCGGCAGACGCAGACTATGACCTACCTCGATGAAACCCTTACGCCTAAGCAGCCTTGATCCAGTCAGGATGCCCGCATGGCGATGGGCGCCGTTCCTCAGCCATGCCATCAACGCTTTAATACCACTGAAGCCTGAGCCATACCCAGTAGCTCCAGAGTTCCTGCAAAGAGAAGGGGAAACAGGCTCCAAATCTCAACCCATCACGGTGACAACATGCACCTGGGCTTGCAAAACCAAAAAGTTCAGACAGGTGCGAGCCGCGTGCGTGGAGGCCGGCCGTTCAGCCTCGGTGTTGAATTTCGTGATAAACCCTTATCACACCTTTGATCTTCCCTTCTTCGGTGCAGACTTAGTAACACTTCCATCTGGGCACCTTTTAGCACTGGACTTACAGCCAGCAATCACAAGTGACGAACGCCATACCAAACAAGTCTGGGAACGACTGATGCCAATCTTTGAACAATGGAGAGTTCGCCTCCCTGAGGGAGGGCCGATACCAGAAGAAGCTAAACCTTACTTTTCACCAGGATTTCTCTGGACACGCCTACACCTGGGCAGTGAAGGAAACCAGCTGATCGATGAAGTCATCATGCCGGCATTTAGAGACTACCTAAACCTTTACTTAGATCTTGTCGAAATGGCAGAGGAGGTCTCCCCTCAACGGGCCTTCAAGCTTCTGGAAGGTCAGAAACGATACTTGAGCTACAGAGCGAAAAAGGATCCAGCGAGAGCCATGTTGGCCCGCTTCCATGGTCACCAATGGACCGAGTCTTATATCCATAATGTTCTTTTTGACCTCTAAGAGCGCTCTGATCAAGACCCTACAAAGTCTTAGATGAACTCATTGAAAAACGAGATTCTTTTGTGCATTGTTGACTGCAACTCAACAAACCTGAGCTAAGGGAAGCCATCAATAGACTTAAAGACCCTTGCAGGTGCAATCAAAGATGCCTCAGTAGTATGCAAAGCGATTCACGCTCATCCTGCAACGCTTGGAGTCTGAATGAATCATCGGCTGCTGTTCGTTTGCCTCGGCAACATCTGTCGCTCCCCCGCTGCAGAAGGGGTTTTCCTACATCAACTAAAAAGCCAAGGCATGGAAAAGCACTTCCTGGTGGATTCCGCCGGCACCGGTGGATGGCACGTTGGCAGGCCAGCGGATTCGCGCATGCGTAGTGCTGCCCAGCAGCGAGGGATCCTTCTACCCAGCCGAGCGCGACAGATCACCCTGGAGGATCTACAGACTTTTGACCTAATCCTGACCATGGACGCAGATAATTTGGCGACTGTTAAGAGCATGGCCACTGAAGTCGGCCCTATGGCAACTGCCAGGATCGAGCCCATGCTCAGCTATGCCACCAAAACATCACTTGAAGAGGTGCCAGACCCTTATTACGGAGGAGATGCAGGCTTCGAGAAAGTACTCGATCTGCTTGAAGACGCCTGTGAAGGCCTGCTAATTGAACTCAGCTCCCAGGTGTAGGCCAAACCTCCTCGGGAACCTGCACTCGAAACAAATCGATCAAAGTCTCAATCACCTCCTCAATCGACATGCCGTCACTGATCAACTCAGTGGCATCTTCAGCTTGGCGCAAAGGAGCAACTTCGCGGGTGCTATCCATTCGATCACGTTCCTCGATTTGTGTTTCCAACTCAGCCAGATCAGGAACCGGGAAACCACGATTGTCCAGGTCCAGAGCGCGACGCCTGGCACGTTCAGCCGGGCTGGAGGTGAGGAACACCTTCAACTCTGCATCTGGGAAAACGGCCGTACCAATATCCCGTCCTTCAGCAACCAAACCGCCTCGTACGCCCATCCTCTGTTGCTGAGCCGTCAAAGCCTTACGAACACAGCCGTGAGCAGCAACCACTGAAACCGAGGACGTCACTTCCGGCGATCTGATTGCCTCTGTTACGTCGTGACCATTGATCCGAACCTTCTGTGGTCCTGATTGAGATGGCTCAAGCTCAAGCTCAAGATTCTCAAGGATGGTTTTGACTGCTACAGGGTCGTGCGAATCAACATCATGTTGCTGGGTCAACCAAGTGACAGCCCGATACATGGCCCCCGTATCGAGGTAGAGCAGGCCAAGCCGTTCAGCAAAGGCTCGTGTCACGGTGCTTTTACCAGCACCGGCAGGCCCATCTATAGCAACAATTGGCTGACGAGACATCAGAAAAGTGTGATCAATGAGACGAGTCTCCCCGCAACGCACAGCCGCCGCCAGAAGGCAAAGCTTGCGGCCAGCATGCAAAGGCTGCAGGTTAAACGCATCGACCGTTTCTACATACTCAACCTCCAAGCCAAGTTGCTCCCATGCGCACCGGAGCCCTACAAGATCAACTGTTCGTCCATCCTGAGACTCCCGAGCAGCTCGAGCAAGTAGCTGAGGCAAGGCCAACGCCTGCTGGCGCTGTTGAGTCATGAGGTAACGATTACGGGAACTACAAGCCAAGCCATCGTCATCGCGCACCGTGGCGACCCCATGCACCCGCACCGGCAACCCCAACTGGGCAACCAAATGGCGCAGGATCACCAATTGCTGCCAATCCTTTTCGCCAAGCACAAGCACCTCTGGCCGAACTAGAGCCAAAAGGCGAGCTACCACCGTGACCACACCATCAAAGTGACCGGGCCTACTCGCCCCACACAAATGTGCCTGAAGATGAGAAGGAACCTGAATCCTGAACTGGGAAGAAGCCCCCCCAGGAAAAACCTGATCAACTGAAGGAGCCCAGAGTGCAGAAGCACCTGATCTTGATGCCAACTCACAATCGGCCTCAAGATCACGAGGATAACTATCGAAATCCTCAGCAGGGCCAAACTGCAAAGGATTCACGAAAACACTCACCAACACAGAGGCTGGTTGAAGGCTGCCAAATCCTTGAACTGACTTGATCAGCTGGCCATGACCGCGGTGCAAAGCGCCCATGGTGGGGACGAAATGAACCGAAGACTGCTGATGCTTACGCCATTGATGCAACTCAGCCGTTGAACTGAGAACAGAAAAACTCAGCGCAGCACCTCAAGACGCACTTGGGCAATACCACTCGATATCAAACCAAGCTCGTGGGCAGCACCATGAGCAAGATCGATGACGCGATGAGCGATAAAAGGGCCTCGATCGTTGATTGTCACAACAGCTGAACGATCATTCCAAAGGTTGGTCACCCTTACCTTGGTACCAAACGGCAAGCTGCGATGAGCAGCTGTCATTGTCCCTGGCCTGAAAACTTCACCACTTGCAGTTCGGTTTCCGAAGAAGCCCGGGCCGTACCAGCTTGCTTCACCAGTGCTCACTTGAACAACAGTGGGAGTTGGCTTGACAGGTCGGTTGAGCTTGGCAACTGGAACGATTGGGAACGCTTGTGGTGTCTCAACAACTGAATCAACAGTTAAACCAGTAGCGACATCAGCACTGCCTTGATCTGAGCTGCCTTGATTGGCAGACAAAGGAGTCGCAAGAAGCGAGATTCGTTCAAGCAGGGCTTTCTTTACCTGTTCCCTGGTGACCTTTTTGTCGAGGTCAAGATCTCGAGCAAAGGCTGGTAACAGTGCAGCACTGCTGGAGCAAACACCAGCAAGAACAAGAAGCGAAACGGAAAATTTCATTACTAGCAGACGACACTTGAATGAGGAGAAAAATCATCCCCAGCAGGAATACGTCCTTCAACCAACTAAAGTTCCCCAAACCGTACGAATTACATCCTCTCTGTAGGAGAGCTCGAACAGCACCTCCTCGTCAGATTGGTGCAACTTTAAGCAGGTAAATAACAGATCATCACTTGACTTACAAGGGCCAGAGCGATGCCACGCTGATCAGCCGCACTGATGCCATCCAAAGGCCCTGCTAATGCAAGACAGGACAATCATGACATTGGCTGAATGGAGGGCGGCAGAGGAGGATCTAGAGAGGGCCAGTCGAAACCATGGACTACAAGACCGCGGGCGTTGACGTCCAAGCAGGTAGGGCATTCATCGAGCGGATCAGATCTAGCGTCGAAGCCACCCACCGCCCAGAGGTGATCGGTGGTCTGGGAGGGTTTGGAGGCTTGATACGCCTCCCCGCAGGGCTAAACAAGCCTCTGCTTGTCGCAGGAACTGATGGAGTCGGCACCAAGCTCGAACTAGCTCAGCAACATCAAGCCCACTACGGAGTAGGGCTGGACCTGGTTGGAATGTGTGTCAACGACGTCATTACCAGTGGCGCTGAACCCCTCTTTTTCCTCGACTACATCGCCACCGGAACCCTCAGCCCAGAGGCCATGGCACAAGTTGTGGAGGGAATTGCAGAGGGCTGTCGCCGCAGCGGCTGCGCCCTCCTAGGAGGAGAAACCGCCGAGATGCCTGGGTTTTACGACCCAGGTTGCTACGACCTAGCCGGCTTTTGCGTAGCAGTGGTAGAAGAAGACGAGATGATTGACGGTCGCAAGATCAAGCCTGGAGATCAGATTATCGGTGTGGCAAGCAGTGGCGTTCATAGCAACGGGTTCAGTTTGGTGCGCAAAGTGCTCGCCCTTACTGAAGCCAATAAGAACACTCGCTTCGGATGCGACAACAAACCTCTAATCGAGACCCTGCTAACCCCTACCACCCTTTACGGCCAGCTGGTAAAAAACCTCCTAGCAGCAAAAGTTCCACTCCACGGCATGGCACATATCACCGGTGGAGGCCTACCAGAGAATCTTCCCCGATGTTGTCCAAAAGACTTAGTTACCGTCATAGATCCAAGCAGCTGGACCAGACCAGAACTTTTTCAATGGCTCCAAGATGCTGGCCAGATTCCAGAGCATGACCTCTGGCACACATTCAATCTTGGAGTGGGTTTCTGCCTAGTGGTCGCAGAAGAAGCAGTACGTGATGTCCTGCAGGTTTGCAACGAACAAGCTCTTCAAGCTTGGCCTATTGGTCAAGTCGAAACTGCCTCTCCCTCAACCGGGGAGAGATTACGAGGGCTACCCAGCTAAAGCATTGCATCGCAACGGCTATTGAGTCGCAAGATCTCTCTGACTAATTACATCGGACTTGTACGAGCCTATTCTCGAGCAGATCTTTAGACACGTCCTCAAGTAATATTTACCTATGCAAGCCGAGAGAATATTTCGGCAACAGCGTCGTCAGATCCAACTTAAATCCAATGCCCTTTGATAGCCCCCAGCGCATAACGCGTCGCCGTAGCTCAGCAGGACCTGTGCCTCCAAGACGGCAAATCAATAGTGATTACGACGATCGCAACGCCCCCCACCGTCAAGGTCAGGGTCCGAGGCCAACCTTTTTAGCCCTGAGGGACCACGGCAAGGTTTATGTGGCAGACCTCCCCAATCTCTCTGACGGGCAACTGGTACACATCTGCAAAGAAGCTGAGGAAGTTCTTGAAAGCCTGGAGCGTCGCATCAGCGATCTCGAAAGCGAAGCACACAACGGTTTCGGTGATAGCGACACCTTCATCAAGGCATCCACCAAGCGAGATGTGACTCGTCGCTTCATCCGAGCCATCCAAGGTGAGCAAGAACATCGCCTCAGCAATCCAGCCCTACGCAGGGCGGCCGCTGAATCTCTGCCTCGCACGTTCCTCGAGATCTCACGCCACCGCTTGCCTGGAGCAACTTTTGATTCACTGCTTCAAGAAGCTTTGGCAGCCTGCGAGCTGAAGGAACTGGACTCCGACATTGCTGCAGAGGCACCCGTCAAGGTGGTCCCCATCCGCTCTACTGCAACCACTCTTCCGGTCGTGGTGACACCTGATCCAAATCTTCCAAGCTCAACCAGCGCCTAATAGGGGTTCATTACTCCAAATGGATTGCCGTCACTGGCTAATTACTGCCAACCGAGCTAATCAAAAGACTCTAGAAATTGCAACGTCAAGGTTGAGATGCTTGACACACTCCTGTTTTACCAGCCCTCCCATCTGAAGGGGCATGATCACAAAATCGAATCAAATCGCCATCCTCGCGACCATGACGAGAACCGGCAAATCATCCGATCCATTTCACTCCAGAAAACCTCTAAGGGGAAAGGAGGCAAAAGCAGATGACACCCCAGAGGATGGGGATGTCCTTTGCAAACACTGTCGGCGAACCGCAATCAATGGCATACGTTGCCTGGGAATGTGTGTCGCTGATAGCGACTATTAACTAGATGCGCACTCCGATTGTTCCCCTCTTACTGATCAGCCTGTCCATGGTTGCCGGAACAAGTTCGATCGCCGATCCACGCCAAGCTATTGGTCGCTTTGAAACGATTGCTAGCAAATGTAAATACAGATTGGGAAGCGGCTCTCTGCAGACTTGCCAGGTTGTTCAGATGGATCGCAAGACAGCAACAGTGACTGGGGTACGCTTCATCGGCCGAGGCGTAGAACACGGGTCCAGTCGGCATCTCACCTTTGTCGCCAACGCACCTGATCAGACCATCCCATTACGCTGTATATCAGGCAGCTGCACCCTGAACGAGAAAAGATGGACAGCCACGGTGAGCAGCGTGGCTGAAAGCAAGTTTGATGGGCGAGGGATTGCAGAAGGACTGCCTCAAGCCTGGCCGGTAAAGGGTGATTGTGAGCTCTCTTTGAAACAACTCCGCTGCAGGGCATGGGCCATGAGTGGAGAGATCCTTACTGGAGAAGCCCAACTGTGAGAGACCAGCAAGAGCGGGCAACTTCAAGGCGAGGATCCTTATAACTGGCTAGCGAACCTACCTACAAGCTTGTCTATTCTGCGCACCACAAGAAGACCCAGGGCCAAATCCGGCTCGTTGTAGCTTTGGCGAAGGGAAAGATTTGCCCCCTTAACAGTCAGAAAACAGCAATGCTCCTTTCTAAACAGTAAAGGAAGCGGCTTAAGGTAGGTCAGCAGAACCTCAGTGAGTAGAATGTTATTAAGCCTCTAAAACGGGTTAATTCAATCTGCACTAATCCTGAATTAACAACTTTATTTCACAAGAAAAAGTGAGGCAAGAGCATCCATGCAGCTTAGCCAAGCAAAGGCCTGGAAAGCTTCAAGATTGATCAGCTAAAAAGTGAACCAAGCTTACTCCCAAATTGCATGGTGCAGACAACCAGAACCCATTCTAACGGCATGACTCTTTCACCCACTTAGCAGCTATTTCATCACCCAATGCGGATGCCGCTCTCCAATCAGCACAAGCACCTGTTAGGTTGCCATCATTCTCTTTTGAAATTCCACGATTTAGGTAAGCAACCGCAAGTTTAGAATCAATCTCTAGCGCCTTATTGTAATCAGCAATTGCCGCTCGATTGTCACCTGATTTCCTATTTGCAACACCGCGATTGTTGTATGCAATAGCATGATTGGCGTCAATTTCCAGAGCCTTGCTGTAATCATCAATCGCACCTTTATAATCCTCTAATTCATCCTTCGCATTACCACGATTATAATATGCAAGAGCATACTGAGGGTCAATGATTAATGCCTTGCTAAAATCTTCAATTGATCCTTGATAATCACCAATCCCATATTTAGCATTGCCGCTTTTAATACAAGCATTTACATCATTCTCTTCCCCCTCTCTTCTTGCTGAAACCGCCACCCCGGCAACTCCAGCAACAGCCGTAGAAACAATCAGCAGGGGTTTTCCTACCCGAAAGAACGACAAGCCAACAGCAGTGACAGCAGCTGTGGCAACACCTACGGCAATGGCAGCAGTATGGCGTGGCATCGAGGTCATTCTCCTATTGACTCAGCCTAGACAAAAGGTGCCCCCCTCCCAATAGTAAAACCGTTTTTTGGCATCAAGATTAAAAAGGACACCCTCAACCGACGTTCTTAAACCCGAGACTAATTTCTGGGCATCTACGACCTCAGACTGATAAGCAATTTCAAGCCTGGCGAAATCCAAGCTTCAGCAAACAAAGCAACCCCTCCCTCAGGTGCCACCATTGCAGAAACGAACTGCTGCAGAGACACTCGTACCGCTGTTCCTTGTCTCTTCAATACAGGCATTAAAAAACTTTGCTTCCTGCTTAAGCGGATACAACTTGATCGCAATTGTCAAAAGAGCAAATGCCGCTATCCACCTTGCGGCTAAACCTCCAGCCCCAAATGCATACCAAAGGATCCGCCTACTACCGGAAGAGCTCGCACATTTCTTGGACTTCTTGGATTTCTTGCCCTTGCCGTTTTCCTTTGCCATTGAATCAGTGATGATTAAACAAACACTAGGCTGTTCCAGCTCCAAGCAGCTTTAGGTCTTCCAAAAGATCGCCAGGATGGTAGAGCAAGACCAAATCAATAGTCCAAGCAGCACTTCATTCACTCCACAACAGCGTTGGATTTACCTTGCTGAAATTGGATTGCTTGGTCCAGGCTGATCAGGTAGAAGTGGGCAGCTCACCAATCCCAACGAGAACCCAGAAAGGGCCTGATGCTTTGCAGGAATAAACAAAGATCATGGATCGAGCTCTACCCCCTTCAGATCACCATGCAATCAAAGACACACCTGCAATCAAGAGCGTTGTAACGACAAAACCAAGGCCAAAGATAATTGCCCCTATTCCTGTATTCCAATAAATAGACATGCTTAGCAACTCATCTCCTTCCTTTAAAGATTGATCTGGCGATGAGCCCAGCTGAAAAGACACATAGTCATTGATCCATACCTGTGTTGCTGAGCGATAGGGTGATTCGGTTGTCACAAAATCGACCACCTCTATAATTCTCTCTTTAATTGTCGCTCGTGTCACTTATACAACCGCCCTTGCAATCAAGGTGATAGCAGCAAACAGAACTGCTGAAACGAGGAATCCAACCGCAAAAATACCTGCAACTATGCCTGTATTCAAATAAACGGAGACAGTCGCTAACTCCTGCCCTTTTTTTTCTGCCACTGATTTTTTCTCTGCCACTGGATGAAGCTGAAGGAATCAATATCCTATAGCCCCACCTCTTTGGATTACTTGTGAGCTGCTCTGCAGAGCCTTCGCTTGAGGACGGCAGGACTGGCAAGGTCTGTTCAGGCTCATCAAGAGCTCATCACCCTCCACCTGTATGTCCAATCCCCTCATATGGCAACAATCGCCTCATGAGCCAATGTTCTGACCCTCCAAAAAGCAAGCAGGCCCACAAAAGAAGAAACGACAATCCACTCGCCAAGTTTTTTTACCTCAATGATCATGACCACCTCATTGGTGACAAGAGAGCTCAACCCGCGTTGAAGGCTGTCTCTTGCACCGCGACAGGTTCTCTCACCCATAAAGATAAAGAGCCTTAGGGTCAAGCCTGCAATAGAGCACCGCGTCGGATGCCCTCAAGTACAGGCCTTATTTTCTGAGTATCTGCGTCATAGGACTCCTAAATCAATCTTGAGCATTCGGAATCAAAGCATCAGCAGGTAAAGCCGGTCCCTTTGATTGACATTCAAGCGCTTAGGCAAAGGCCCCCAGCGAGCACTTCATGTCAGACCGCCGATCATCAAGCTGAGGCATTAAATGAAGCAGGCTGCTGTCTTAACTGTCACCAGGCCATCAGCACTAGGCTGAAAGAAGTGGGCAGACCACAACTGCAAACTGCTTTAGCAGCAATCGATGAAGGTGATGAATTGGTAGTCGTGAAGTTGAACCGACTAGAAAGAAACCAAGTGGAAGCGATTGCAAGGCTACAAGATCTTTAGAAGAAAAGCATCCATATCAGAACAGCGGATGATCTGATCAACACAAGAGCAATAGGTAAATTGATGCCAGTCCTTCTTGGATTTTTTCTGGTCTTGCTGAAGTAGAGCCTTCGCTGACCAGTGAAAAAACAATTGAACACATTTAGCACCGCTTGAAAACAGGAGGAAAATTTGGAGGACGATCCAAGAGAAATGCTGCAAAGGAGAGTTTGGCGCTGTGGTTGAGGGATGAAGGTTGCTCTTGTCGATCCATCAGAAAACAAATAGGTCTTGCACTCTCAACAATCCTCAGGATTATCATGAAAAAGGAAGCATTAGCCGCATGAACCTGATCGAAGCACACAAAAGATCTATTGAACGTGAAAAAAAGAAGCTTGGGGTGTCTGACTATGGGTTGCTCTGGATTTCCTTCCTAAGAGGAGCATTTGTCGCCCTGATCATTGAGAGGTTAATCATCCATTAATGAAAACAGTCTTACTTGGCCTCATCGTTGCCCTTCTCTGGTCTTCACCTCAAGCAAGAACCACGACAGCCAATGGTCTCAGGATGGCGGCAAACTGGTTGGATCCAAAGGAGGAACCTACGAAGAACCCCAAACACATAAAAATCCCCAACCCTTTATATGTTGAGCAAGAATAAAAATAGAGCTCATTTCTAATTAAGAGATCAAAACTATTCAATGGCCTCTATCATGAGAGATCAACAAGCTTCAAAAAAGGCGGCAGAGCAAAGAACACCCAGAACAGCCTCCTCCTACGCTGTTGAAATGGCAGTTGTACTTCAACCATTTCCATATTTGCTCTTATTTCCTGCCTATTGAGTAAATAAGATCATGAGCGATGTTAGCTTAAGTAAAGCAGGTTGATTGCCCTCATATGAAAGACGCTCATGAGCAAGTTTTAAGCGAAGAGAGCAAAGAGGTATGGCGAGATCATGTTCTTCAAGAAATAGTTGATTTTCTTGGATCCCGCAAGGACGAAATTTATGAGAACTACGCCAAACAGAGCGAAGGAAGACTCTCTAAAGAAGTCATTGAGGATGAAGGCTTGATGGACTTTGAACTCGCGATTACTTTCCTACGAGACAAGAAAAAATGGTTTGGACTTGGCTCCGGTTTCTTCAAGGCTAATCTCATTCGTTAAGTTCATGGAATCGTGACAACGTTGATTGAGAAGTAGCCCAACTCCCCTTCCGCTCCCCTTCCGCTTTTGCAGAGAACTAAGACGAGAACACGCCAGTTACTGCGACTTGTTTGGAAGACATTGTCGAAGGCGGCACCCAGATTCGAACTGGGGATAAAGGATTTGCAATCCTCTGCCTTACCACTTGGCCATGCCGCCGCCAGGGAGACTCAATTCCCTGCAGCGGATCGTATCAGCCACTCTGCTAGCTCTCTGCTCGTGATTTGCAACGGGCATGGCGAGGATCTGATTGCACTACGGGTGTTGGAGGCACTACATCGCAAATGTCCAAGTCTGCCCATTGAAGTGCTTCCCCTCGTAGGGGTAGGACAAGCTTTTGAACATGCCTTAGCCGCTGGATGGCTTAAGCGCCTGGGCCCTTCAGCGCCCTTGCCAAGTGGTGGCTTCAGCAATCAAAGCTTGCGGGGCCTGATTGCTGATCTTGCTGCCGGACTCACTCTGCTCAGCTGGCGACAGTGGCGATGTGTGCGCCGCTCAGCCAAAGCTGGCAAAGCCATTCTGGCAGTAGGAGACCTGTTGCCCCTGCTCATGGCATGGAGCAGTGGTGGAACCTATGGCTTCATCGGCACACCGAAAAGTGATTACACCTGGCGAAGTGGACCAGGCCGAGCCTTGAGCGACCACTACCACCGCCTCAAAGGCAGTGAATGGGATCCCTGGGAATGGGCCCTAATGCGATCTTCGCGATGCCGAGTGGTTGCCGTTCGTGATCAGCTCACCGCCAGAGGACTACGACGCCACGGGGTAGCCGCAAAGGCGCCTGGAAACCCAATGATGGATGGATTCAAGGTCGAATCAATTCCTACCGCCCTCAACCGATACCGGCGACTGTTATTGCTCTGTGGAAGTCGAATGCCCGAAGCAGGCACGAATTTCAAGCGACTGCTTGAAGGCCTAGGACAGCTCGAAAGCGATTTACCGCTAGCACTACTTGTAGCCCTTGGCTCCCAACCCAGCCTCAACCAGATCGAAGCCATTCTAAGAAGCGATGGCTATCTACCATCCATCCCCCCCATCGACACCCTGGAAGCCAAGGCCTGCTGGGTCAAAGGTACACAGCTCGTGCTGCTCGGGCCTGGTCAATTCAACCGCTGGGCGGCCTGGACCGAAGTGGGCCTTGTCACCGCTGGAACCGCCACAGAACAACTTGTAGGTCTAGGCATTCCGGCCTTATCGATGCCTGGACCAGGACCACAATTCAAACGACAATTCGCCATACGGCAAAGTCGCCTCTTAGGAGGAGCCGTACTGCCCTGTCAAAGCAAAGAAGAACTGGCAGACAGGCTTCAGAGACTGTTAAAAGACGACTCCCTTCGACAACGATTAGGAAGGATTGGCAACAGACGAATGGGAACAGCTGGCGGCAGTGCTGCACTCGCAGCACTGATCTCACAGCTTTTATTAGGGCATAGGAGAGCACCTAGACAACGCTCTGTTTGACACGCCATAGCGGATACTGAACGCTTGCAGCACCACTGCCATGGCGGCCATGCAGGACCATGCCTTAGTGAAAATCTACGCCGAACTGGCCAGCTGCCTCAGCATTAGCCTTGCCTCGGCCCGAAGAAAGGTTGAACTGACAGCAAGTCGAGAGGAGGTTAGGGATCTTGAAGGCCGCAAGGCCATTGCCGAACGTCTACTTGAGGCGGCTCGCTCTCGCCCAACAGAAGGAGAAAACACCTCAGGTTCTCAACTCGACCGACTTCTGGAAGCTGTGGCCAGTGAAGAGAACTTCATGGTTGAGGACTAAAGCCCACGACACTCGTCAATGTTCAAAGATCTGGGTAAATCGCAAACGATCCAGTTCCGCAATCACAGGGATACAACTGAAGCAACGCTGCGCAATCTCCCAGCGCCCCTCACGTCGCAACATCATTTCTAGACGCTGCCTAGCCGGAAGCAGATATCGAGCATCGTTGGCTGCATAGGCCAACTGAACATCGCTGAGTTCCTCAGCCCGTCCCCAATCACTGCTCTGGGCCTGCTTATCCAGTTCAACTCCAACCAACTCCATCACCACCTCCTTCAACCCATGGCGAGGGCTATAGGTTCGTGCAAGGCGACTGGCCACCTTCGTACAGAAAATGGGCAAAACGGAGATGCCCAATCCGCTAGCAAGTGCGGCCACATCAAAGCGAGCAAAGTGGAACACCTTTTCAACAGAAGGGGCCTCCATGAGCTTCTGCAAACGAGGGGCAGACGTCTGACCCAAACCAATCCGCACGCATGCCACATTGTCGGCAGGGTCACAAATCTGCACGAGACAGAGGCGGTCACGGCCATGAATCAGTCCCATGGCCTCAGTGTCTACAGCAATCGCAGATGCTCTGAGATATCGATTCGCCCAGTCTGAGTCGAGATCCCCATCGAAAACGACAAAACTTGCAGGTGCTTGAGAAAAGTCGGCCATTAAGCAAATGGCGCAGGGCCAGGACAAATCCTCACCACTCTGAAGGGCCACAGCGCCGGCTTGCTCATCTTGCTGATTTGAAAACGGTGGCGAGACTGGGTTGAATCAGGCATGGTCACTCGCTCGCCTTGAGCATCCGACGCATGCCCTCGCTGAACTGTCTGGCCGATATCAAGCAAGATTTTTTCAACCACCGCAACAGTTTCTCGATCTGGGAGCAACCGTCTACAGGTTGCTGATCTCCTGGCTCAAGACAGTCAACTATCAAGCAAGAATCTTGCATCAACTAGCTCTGAGGCTGCCACGCCATCGGCTTTCGAAAGGCATGCTGCAAAAAGCCCTGAATTTTCTAAAGAGCTAAGTAAGGCTCATACAGCAACACCAAGCAACGCTGCCCAAAACCTGATCCGACCGAATCGCATGCTTCAGCTCCTCGCTACAGCAAAGGCTGATGCAAAGCGACTGATAGAGCCCTGCCATGGCATCGTAAAGACCTAGAACAGATGGGTACATCAGCACCCATGCACGAACGCGATGCCGGCGGTCTTCTCCTCGACCCTGCTACTCACAGTGCTACTGGCCATCGGCCTGGTGTTTTTTCTGCGGGCAGCAAGTAAAGACCGAACCACGGTTGTAGATGTTCACTCACCGCGTCCCCCACTAGAGGTCCTCAATGGAATGATCCACTGGCTGGAGGAACGAGGCTGGAAGCAAGATAGTGGCGATGCTGATAGACAAGTCCTTCGCTTCAGTGGAAGCGTTGCCTCCAGCCAATCGCTGGCAATCCTGTTATCCCTATACGCTGCAGTTGGTTCAGGCTGCCTTGGACTGGTTGTCCGCCAGCTTTATCCCCTCCTGGACTGGTGGCCACTTCTGCTTATTGGTCTAGGCCCACTCGCAGGATTGATCTACAGCAATCGCGCCAACCGCATTGAAGCCGTTGAACTTCGCTTGATCAGCGCCAGCGACGACGAAGGCAGCACCCTGCGGCTGAGGGCCCATCGCGACGAACTGATTGCCATGGAATTGGAACTCTCCCAGCCCCTTGAGCTGGCTAGCGATGGCTCTCTTCTATCCTCTCCAATCTGAGTGATTTCAAATCTCAGCGCTAGAGGCAGGAGCCTATTGGTTCTCAGCAAAGCTTTCAGCTTGGGGATCAGCTTGCTTTGCCCGGCCACTTCCGCAGAAGCACCATCTCCGCCACCTATTGAATCTCCTTCAAGAACAGCACCGTCTCAATCACCGATTGCAGAGCTAAACACCGGTCCCCGCACGCGCTTAAGGGGCAATTGGGTAGGTCGCCAACCTGTGTCTCCCTCTTTAAAGATTGTTGTCATGGCAGGACATGCAGACTCACAGGGGATGCATGGCTCAGGAACCCCAGGTGCTGCAGTTGATCAAAGGGGAGAAGCCCCGATGGATCCCCGCATGCGGGATGAACTCTTTTGGAACCAGAAAGTACGCGATGCAGTCGTTGCCCTCAGTAAGCAAAAAGGGCTCAATATCATCGGCTACGACCCAGGAGCACTCTCAATTGCTAAAGCGAGCGATCCACGTACCAACTGGTCAGTAGCCCACCGCCTTTCCAGGCAAGGCGCCTACATCCTAGAGATTCACTTCGATGCATACAGCCCGCATGGATATGGATCTGGACTGATCCCTGCCCTCAATCGCAACCTCAACCGAGTGGATGAAAGTCTTGCTCAGAGCTTCGGTCGATTTCCCAGATTCTTTCGGGGAGGCCTTGGTGGACCACGACGAGGGATCAGCATCCTTGAGATCGGAATGCTGGAAGGGAGTCTGGAGGCAAATCTCCGCAACCCCAAAACCAGAGAAGCAACCATTCAAGCCATCGCCCTTAAAGTCACCGATGCTTTGATGCTGGGAGTACGTGGGAAGACGTCTTCTAATCCACCGCCTGGTGTGGTCGACAACGCTCCTCCAACGTCGAATCCTCAAACCAATTCTGAGGTCGAGTAAACAAATCAGTGAGCAAAGCCTCCCTTGAATCAGCTGGTGCGACATATCCATACTCCCAACGAGCAAGTGGTGGCAAAGACATCAAGATCGACTCAGTTCGACCATTGGTTTGCAATCCGAAAATCGTGCCCCGATCCCAGACCAGATTGAACTCCGCATATCGCCCACGGCGATACAACTGGAATTGACGTTCTCGATCGCCATAGGCCTGCTCCTGACGTTTCTCCACAATCGGCACATAAGCCGGCAAGAAAGCCTTCCCACAAGCCTTGGCCAGCTCAAATAACTGTTCCCAGCTCTTTGGATGAGGCCCTAACTCCCGTGAGACCTGTGCAGCTGGACCCTCAGAGTTTTGACCTTTGTAAAGCACTCCAGATCCATCCTGGTAGTCGTAAAAAATTCCACCCACACCACGTGTCTCACCACGGTGCTTCAGATAGAAATATTCGTCACACCAAGGTTTAAAGACCTGATGGAGCTCAGGTCCAACCGTGTCACAAGCCTGCTTATGAACGCGATGGAAATGGCGGGCATCTTCCAGGTAGGGATAAAACGGCGTTAGGTCAGCGCCACCGCCAAACCACCACACCGGCCCCGCCTCGAAATAGCGGTAATTAAGGTGGATCGTAGGCACATATGGATTGCGCGGGTGTAGCACCATCGAAGTGCCGGTAGCAAACCAGGGATGCCCCTTTGCCTCAGGCCGCTGATTCAAAATCGACGGAGGCAACTCCTCGCCGTGCACCTCAGAGAAATTAACGCCGCCCTGTTCGAAAACTCGGCCCTCACGCATCACCTTGGATCGCCCACCACCCCCTTCAGGCCGCTCCCAACTGTCAGTTCTAAAAGATTGGCCACCATCCAGACTCTCCAGTTCATTACAGATCTCATCTTGCAAGCCGAGTACCAATTCACGTGCACGTTTGCGCGAGTGAGGAGGAGGAGGACCTTGGCCAACATTCTCAGAAGCACCCATAAGCTTGCCAATTAAAGTAGGAACAATGCAGACAACAGTAATAGCATTGCGTTGTATTTTGTGCCAGGACAGCTCTGTTTTTGTGTCTTTTCAGATATCGCCCTTGAGAACTGTCACGAGAGTCCACACATAGGATCCTCTCACCTGAAGGAAAGGCATGGCCACGGCCGAGCAGGCACACAATGCGCTTGATCAAGTCAAGGATTCAGGCAGCGGCCGCTCGGCTCTTGAAATGGGCTGGATTAACCAAGTCCGTGTCATTCCTCCTCGCGCCGTCATCCGCCTCACCTTGCCTGGATTTGCCCAAAGCCAAAGGGATCGATTGGCACAAGAAGCTCGACAAGTCTTACTAGAGCTCAACGGCATCAGTGAGGTGCAGATTGAAATTGGGGAGACTGCCAGCCAGGGGCCTATAGGCCAGGCTGGCCATGGACAATCTGCCGAGCCCCAGGCCATCCAAGGGGTTCAGCAGATTGTCGCCGTAAGCAGTGGTAAAGGGGGTGTTGGCAAAAGCACCGTGGCCGTCAATCTGGCCTGCGCACTAGCCCAGGAGGGTCTAAGCGTGGGACTGCTCGATGCCGATATCTATGGACCAAATACTCCAACCATGCTTGGAGTCGCTGATCAAACCCCTGAGGTGAGCGGCAACGGTGCTGAGCAATGCATCATCCCGATCGAAAGTCATGGGATAGCAATGGTGTCGATGGGTCTGCTAATCGAGGAGAACCAACCAGTGATCTGGCGCGGCCCGATGCTGAACGGGATTATCCGCCAATTCCTGTATCAGGCCTACTGGGGGGAGCGAGATGTTTTGGTGGTCGATCTACCTCCAGGCACTGGCGATGCACAGTTGTCACTAGCGCAGGCAGTTCCCATTGCGGGGGTGGTGATTGTCACCACCCCCCAGAAAGTTTCACTGCAGGATGCTCGCCGAGGACTGGCAATGTTCAAGCAAATGGGCATCAACGTGCTGGGCGTGGTCGAAAACATGACCGCCTTCGTACCTCCCGATCAACCAGAGCGTCGTTACGCCCTATTCGGCTCTGGAGGGGGAGAGCAGCTGGCGATGGAAAACAATGTCCCTCTGCTGGCACAAATCCCTATGGAAATGCCTGTGCAAGAGGGGGGTAATGAAGGTAGCCCCATCGTTCATAGCCGACCCGAATCAGTGAGTGCCAAAGCCTTCAAGCAATTAGCCAAACAAGTTCTGGATTGCGCCTCCAAGGCCAGCTGACCATGCTTTCAAGCCAGAGGCGGCGACGCAATGGTGGCAAGTCCTTCCGTTCTAAGGGGCATCTACGCAGATGGTGGAAAGAACTGGATCTAGTGCTCTGGGGGGTGCCAGTGGCCATGGTGATCCTTGCGGGCGTCCTGATCGCCAGCACTCAAAGACAGGCTGATTACGCCGACTGGTATCACCACTGGATCACCGCTGGATTGGGATGCTTGGTCGCTCTGTTGCTGGCCCGATTGCCAGTCCAGAGACTGCGGCCGCTATTAATTCCCCTCTACGCACTCACTGTTCTGAGCCTGGTAGCCGTTCGCCTAATCGGCACCTCCGCCCTAGGCGCTCAGCGGTGGATCAGCATCGCTGGGGTGAATGTTCAGCCATCCGAATTCGCCAAACTGACAGCAATACTCCTTTTGGCAGCAGTACTCGACCGCCACCCGATAGAACGCCCCATCGACCTGATGAGGCCTTTGGCCGTGATTTCTGTGCCCTGGACACTGGTCTTCCTGCAACCGGATCTCGGCAGTTCACTCGTGTTCGGAGCCCTGCTAGTGACAATGCTCTATTGGGCTGACATGCCCTGGGAATGGGTCCTGTTGCTCCTATCACCTCTAGCCACAGCACTCCTTGCAGGGCTATGGCCTTGGACTCTCTGCGCATGGCTCCCTCTGATGGGTTTGCTGGCCTATCGCTCACTGCCATGGAAACGCCTAGCCGCTTCGCTCACTTTGGCGCTGCAAGGAGTCGTGGCTGTTACCACCCCTTGGCTTTGGTTGCATGGCCTCAAGGACTATCAAAGAGAAAGGCTGGTGCTGTTTCTCGATCCCACCAAAGACCCCCTAGGTGGTGGCTATCACCTCCTGCAAAGCACTGTGGGCATTGGCTCTGGCGGGCTATTTGGCACAGGGCTGCTGCAAGGTCAACTCACCAAGCTACGTTTCATCCCCGAGCAGCACACCGATTTCATCTTCAGTGCCCTAGGGGAAGAAACTGGCTTCATCGGGACCATCCTTGTCGTAACAGGCTTCGCGCTACTCATGGGACGCCTACTACAAGTTGCCAGAGAAGCCCGCACTGACTTCGAATCACTTGTTGTCATAGGCGTCGCCACGATGGTGATGTTCCAAGTGGTCGTGAACATCTTTATGACCATTGGCCTTGGCCCTGTAACTGGTATCCCCTTACCATTTATGAGCTATGGCCGCTCAGCAATGGTGGTGAACTTCGTAGCACTTGGACTCTGCCTTTCGGTGGCACGCCGAGGCCACACAAGACTCAACAACTGGTGAGCGATTCCATCTCGCTCACCACGATCCAACAACGGCTTGCAGAAGGTGTCACTCCTGGCCGAGTCGATGAAGCCACCGTTCGACGCCTGTGGTGGGCAGCTCTGGACACCTTGCAAGACGACATCCTGCTGCCCATGGATCCTGAAAAGGGGCTTTGGCTGGCAGCACCCCTACCTGCGCTCTATGAGCCAAGACTGCTCGAACGCTTAAAAGGATGGGTCTGGGCACCAGACGAGCTCGAAACACTCCATTCTCCTCAAGGCGGCCTCTTGCCCCCCAGTCGCGTGAGGTCATCAATCCATGAGAGAAGCAATTCAGCTGTCGGGGGCTATCAACGGTTACCACTGCGCCAAAACGATGGTCATGAGCCCCTTCTGCTGATCATTACCCCGGATGTTCAAATTGCCCTGGCCCTGCATGGCAAACCCGCAGAGCGCCATCTGTTAATGCGCAGTGATCCCGAAACCCTCAGTGATCTCTTGAAGATGCTGGACCTGAGACTGAACAGCGAAGACCCTGGCCATGCCATTGAGCTTCGTCAGGCTTTGGCAAACCTAGGACCTTTACAAAGCAACCCTGAACTAGAAAAAATCTTCTGGCCTCGGCTTGCGGAACGGTTGGCCGGCATGGCCCCAAGTCTCACACTGCAACCGATTCCTGAAAGATCACACCCGGCCAAATCCAGAGGAGAAACAAATCAAGAAACGAGTGCTGAACTCATTCTGCTGGAGGCACTCACTCACGAGGTGCGAACCCCACTAGCCACCATACGAACCCTGATCCACTCCCTGCTGCGGCGAAGTGACCTTCCTGGTGTCGTAGTCAAACGTCTCAAACAGATCGATGCTGAGTGCACTGAGCAAATTGATCGATTCGGTCTCATTTTTCATGCCGCAGAACTTCAGCGGCAGCCGCCAGAAGCGTCCATGCTCGCCCATACCGACCTCGGCGCCATGCTGGCCATGCTTCATCCAGCCTGGCGTCAGCAGCTCGAACGCCGCGGGGTAGGACTCCAGATCGATATCACCCCTGATTTGCCAGAAGTTCTTAGTGATCCAAGACGTCTTGAACCGATGCTGGGTGGATTAATTGATCGCACGAGCCGCGGCCTGCCAGCAGGTGGCAGCCTATCGCTCACACTTCGCCCTGCGGGCCCCCGCCTAAAGCTTCAAATCCTCAGCCAAATACCAAATCATGAAGATCAAGGAGCCAGCAGTAGGGATCAAAAGGCTGCTCTAGGCCCAGTGCTGAGCTGGGACCCCAAAACCGGCAGCCTGCAACTCAGCCAAGCAGCAACCCAACGAATGCTGGCTAGCTTGGGTGGGTGGCTAACACAGCGTCGGGACAAAGGGCTCACAGTATTTTTTCCCATCGCTGAGGAAAAACTTTGAACTCCAAAACAAGCCACAATGTTGACGGGTGTGAAGCTTGCTGCCAAGCAGTGCCATAGGGCACAAAACGCAGTGCTACTTTTCACCTGTAACGGTATGCCGATTCTCGAGGTTACTCATGACAGCAACGGCGTTAACAGGTCAGTATCCCAAGTATCTAGGGAGCACCGGGGGCCTTCTAAATTCCGCTGAAACCGAAGAGAAGTACGCCATCACTTGGAGCAGCTCAACAGCTCAGGCGTTCGAACTACCCACTGGCGGCGCAGCTGAAATGAATGAGGGCGAGAACCTCATGTATTTCGCTCGCAAAGAGCAATGCCTCGCGTTAGGCACTCAACTGCGTACCTTCAAACCCAAGATTGAAGACTACAAAATTTATCGCGTCTTCCCAGGTGGTGACACCGAATTCCTGCATCCAAAAGACGGCGTATTCCCCGAGAAAGTCAATGAAGGGAGGGTTATGGTGAACGTCAACAATCGCCGGATCGGAGAAAACGCCAATCCAGCTAAATTAAAATTCAGCGGGCGCAACACCTACGACGCCTGAGTTCCTTTCGCCTGAAGGGTACGGGGATCTTCAACCACTCGGCACCAGCTGCGAAGATTCCCTCATGCTCAGCTCTGATCGTGACCATTTCTTTGAGATGGCTGCTAGTGGTGCCAATTTCATTCCTTTGGCCCGCAGTTGGCCAGCGGATCTGGAGACCCCTCTAACAACTTGGTTAAAAGTTGGGGCAGACCATCCCCCTGGGGTTTTACTCGAATCGGTCGAAGGGGGTGAAACTCTTGGGCGTTGGAGTGTGGTTGCCTGCAATCCACTTTGGACAGCCACCTGCCGAGGGAATCACCTCAAACGTCGTTGGCGAGAAGGACAAACCGATGAAGCCATCGGCAACCCTTTTGAAGGCCTCCGGCAATGGCTTGCTCCTTATCGCACAGCAACCCTGCCAGGCCTACCCCCCCTTGGCCAGCTCTATGGAATGTGGGGTTTTGAACTGATCAAGTGGGTTGAACCCACAGTGCCCGTTCACTTAAGGGACAACAACGATCCGCCTGATGGTATCTGGATGCTGATGGACAGCATCTTGATCATTGATCAAGTTAAACGCCTCATCACTGCCGTGGCATACGCAGACCTGAGTGGCGAGCAAACGGCTAACGAAGCTTGGGACAAGGCACAAGCACGCATTCAAGACCTAGAAAAGTGCATGGCGGAACCACTTGCGCCGATTCAGCCACTGCAATGGCAACCAAAAAGTCAATCTCCACCTTCCACCATCAGTAACTACAGCCAACAAGGCTTTGAAGAGGCAGTTCAAACGGCCAAGCAACACATCGCCGCAGGGGATGTGTTCCAGCTTGTGATCAGTCAACGGCTGGAGACCAGAGTTCCTCAACAGCCACTTGAGCTCTACCGAAGTCTGCGGATGGTGAATCCTTCTCCATATATGGCTTTCTTTGACTTCGGCGACTGGCAGCTGATTGGCTCAAGCCCGGAGGTCATGGTCAAGGCGGAGCCTGTTGCCGATGGCATTAAGGCCAGCCTTCGGCCTATTGCCGGCACGCGTCAGCGTGGCGGCAACGAACTTGAGGACCGCAATCTTGAAGCAGAGTTGATGGCAGATCCCAAGGAACGTGCCGAGCATGTGATGTTGGTTGATCTTGGCCGCAATGACCTTGGACGCGTTTGCAGGCCGGGCAGTGTGACGGTGAAAGAGCTGATGGTGATCGAGAAATATTCCCACGTCATGCACATCGTCAGTGCAGTGGAAGGTGTGCTTGCCAAAGGCAAGGATGTTTGGGATCTACTCATGGCCTCATTCCCAGCAGGCACGGTCAGTGGCGCCCCAAAAATCAGAGCCATGCAGCTCATTCATGAGCTCGAACCCGACTCACGAGGACCTTATTCAGGTGTGTATGGGTCCATCGATCTCAACGGTGCTCTGAATACAGCTATAACCATTCGCACAATGATTGTGCGGCCCCATCCTGAAGGCGGCTGGCAAGTCAAGGTTCAAGCAGGCGCTGGTGTTGTGGCCGATTCCATCCCCACCAAGGAATACGAAGAGACCCTCAACAAGGCAAGGGGAATGCTCACAGCCCTGGCCTGCCTCGAGTCCCACAAATCATGAATACCCGGCTGCTACTTAAGGGGTTCGAAGTGGAGCTGTTCACAGGACGCTTCAGCGGTGAGCACGTCGGCGTAGCTACTTCCGTAGCAAGCGATCTTGCTGATTTCGTCACAGAACCAGACCACCGAAATCTGGAATACATCACTGAGCCAAATCAACACTACGGCCCATTGAGGGAAGCCCTGCTGGCTCCTAGGCGAAGACTGCGCCAATGGTTGGTTCCACGGCAGCTCACATTGATTCCTGGTAGCACCCTCAGCCTGGGGGACAGTCATCACTTTGAACGATCAGATCCGCTCAACCCCTATCACGATTTGATTGAGGCCAACTACGGCACCAGGGTGGTCACCACCAGTGTCCACATCAACCTAGGGCTTGAAGATCTACCGCTGCTGTTTGCTGCGCTGCGCTTGGTGCGTTGTGAAGCAGCCCTCTTTCTTGCCCTGAGTGCAAGCTCCCCCTTCCTCGATGGCCAGCCCACGGGAAGCCACTCTCAGCGATGGCTGCAATTTCCACTCACTCCAGAGCGGGTACCACTCTTCCAAAACCATCCTGACTATGTCGCTTGGGTTGAAGCACAACTGGCCACTGGCACGATGCAAAATGAGCGTCATCTATGGACCTCAGTACGGCCAAACGGACCTCGCCGCCCCTATCAACTCAACCGTCTAGAGCTGCGCATCTGCGACTTAATCACCGATCCTGATGTTCTGCTTGCAGTGACTGCCCTAATCGAACTGCGCGTACTCAGCCTTCTTCAGAACCCAAGCCAACTGGATCCACTCAAAGTGAGTCGACTAACCACCAATGAACTTGCTGATCTTTGTGATGCAAATGATTCTGCTGTCGCTCAAATGAGCCTGGACGCAACCCTGCACCACTGGCGAGATGGGAGCCCCATCCTGTGCCGCTCCTGGATCGAGACAATGCTCGAGGGAATCATTCCGATCAGTAGAGATCTAGGTCTGGAGCAACAACTTGCACCGCTGCATACAGTCCTAAATAAGGGAAATAAAGCCATGCAATGGCTACAGAACTATGCCGATGGCAAGTCTGTGGAGGCTGTCATTCAAGACAGCATTGCCGAAATGAACGCCGAAGAGCTCAACGCAAGCAAAGCCGAGGCCATTTTGGGATGATCATGGCCAAACCTGAGTCCACTAGCGCATCGATGCAGCAGTCTTCCGCCCAAAAACCTGATTGCGAACAGCCCAGGGCAATCGGGGAAGGGCAGCAGGCAGGACGCTTACTGCAGAACCGCCTTGAACTGGTGGAAGACCTTTGGCAAACGGTGCTACGCAGCGAATGTCCACCGGATCAGGCAGAACGACTACTTCGACTGAAGCAACTCAGTGAACCTTTGGCCCTTGAAGGTGCAGATGAGAACAGTGCCGGCAGAGCAATCGTGCTGTTGATCCAAGAGATGGACCTGGCAGAAGCGATCACCGCAGCACGCGCCTTCTCCCTCTATTTCCAACTGGTGAATATCCTCGAGCAACGGATCGAGGAAGACAGCTACCTCGCAAGTATGTCCTCTGGCAAAGAAAACAACCGCCAAGAGAAACCCTATGACCCCTTTGCTCCACCGCTCGCTACGCAGACAGACCCAGCCACATTCAGGGAGCTGTTCGAACGACTTCGCCGTCTCAACGTGCCACCAGCTCAGCTGGAGACCCTTCTACAGGAGATGGATATCCGCCTGGTTTTCACTGCTCATCCCACTGAAATCGTCCGTCATACCGTTCGCCATAAGCAACGCAAGGTTGCAAGCCTGTTGCAGCAGTTTCAATCAGATCCAACAAAATCGACATCTGAGAAAGAAAGCCTGAGACTGCAGCTTGAGGAGGAGATCAGGCTCTGGTGGCGGACCGATGAGCTTCATCAGTTCAAGCCCTCCGTTCTGGATGAGGTGGATTACGCCCTCCACTATTTCCAACAGGTGCTTTTTGATGCCATGCCCCAGCTACGGCGTCGCCTGATCACTGCAATGGCCGAGAGCTATCCGGACGTGCACATTCCACAAGCTGCCTTCTGCACTTTTGGATCTTGGGTTGGATCAGACCGAGACGGCAATCCTTCCGTTACACCAGAAATCACCTGGCGCACCGCCTGTTATCAACGTCAGCTGATGCTGGAGCGCTATGTCAATGCCGTTCAAAAACTCCGTGATCAACTCAGCATCTCCATGCAATGGAGCCAGGTAAGCACTCCACTGTTGGAGTCACTGGAAATGGACCGGCTTCGATTCCCCGAGGTTTACGAGGAACGCGCAGCCCGCTATCGACTCGAGCCTTATCGACTCAAACTCAGCTACACCCTGGAGAGGTTGAAACTCACTCAACAACGCAACCAGCAATTGGCCGAAGCCGGCTGGCAAACCCCACCAGAAGGCCTAAACCCCAGCCCCAATCGAATTAATGCGGGAGAAGCCCTTCACTACAAATCAGTAGCAGAATTCCGCAGCGACCTGGAACTGATCCGCAACAGCCTGGTCAGCACAGACCTGAGCTGTGAGCCTCTGGATACCCTCTTAAATCAGGTCCACATCTTCGCTTTCTCGCTAGCCAGCCTTGACATCCGCCAGGAGAGCAATCGCCACAGCGATGCTCTCGACGAATTAACCCGCTACCTAAACCTCCCTAAGGCCTATGGCGACATGGCCGAAAATGAGCGAGTGCAATGGTTAATGGAGGAACTACAGACTCGCCGTCCCCTGATCCCCTCTGCCGTTATCTGGTCGCCCAGTACTGCAGAAACGGTGGCCGTGTTTCGCATGCTGCACCGACTGCAGGAAGAATTCGGCAGCCGAATCTGCCGCACATATGTGATCTCAATGAGTCACACAGTTTCCGATCTACTCGAGGTGCTGCTGCTAGCCAAAGAAGCCGGCCTCGTGGATCCGGCTGCTGGCCATGCCGAACTGCTTGTGGTGCCCCTCTTCGAAACCGTAGAGGATCTCCAGCGGGCTCCAGCAGTAATGGAGTCACTTTTGAGTTCACCTGTCTACCGCAATTTGCTCCCTCGAGTGAGCGAACAGGTCCAACCTCTGCAGGAGCTGATGCTTGGCTATTCGGACAGCAACAAAGACTCCGGATTTCTATCCAGCAATTGGGAGATCCATCAAGCCCAAATTGCCCTGCAAGATCTAGCTAACCGCCAGGGTGTGGCTCTGCGCCTTTTCCATGGACGCGGTGGATCTGTTGGCAGAGGAGGTGGCCCTGCCTACCAAGCAATCCTTGCCCAACCAAGCGGAACCGTGCGCGGCCGAATCAAGATCACTGAGCAGGGAGAAGTACTGGCATCGAAATACAGCCTGCCCGAACTAGCCCTTTACAACCTAGAAACATTCACAACGGCCGTCCTGCAAAACAGTCTGGTAACCAACCAGCTAGATGCCACCCCAAGTTGGAATCAACTGATGACCAGACTGGCTGGCCGTTCACGTGAGCACTATCGGGCCCTCGTCCACAACAACCCAGATCTGGTGGCCTTCTTCCAGCAAGTCACGCCGATCGAAGAAATCAGCAAATTGCAAATCTCCAGCCGTCCTGCTCGACGCAAAAGCGGCGCCAAGGACCTCTCTAGTCTGAGAGCGATCCCCTGGGTATTTGGCTGGACGCAAAGTCGATTCCTGCTACCGAGCTGGTTTGGCGTTGGAACAGCCTTAGCCGCTGAAGTCGAATCAGACGCTGACCAGCTTGACCTTCTACGCAGACTGCACCAACGCTGGCCATTCTTCCGAATGCTGATCTCCAAGGTGGAGATGACCCTTTCAAAAGTAGACCTAGACCTGGCCCATCACTACATGACTAGCCTTGGCCGCGAAGATTACCGTGAAGCCTTTAAGCGTATCTTCGAGATCATCGAAACGGAGTACAGCCTCACCCGCCGGTTGGTCTTAAACATCACAGGACAACCCAGGTTGCTCGCAGCCGATCCCGCCCTTCAGCTATCAGTCGATCTTCGCAATCGCACGATCGTGCCCCTTGGTTTTCTGCAAGTGGCCCTGCTTCGCAAGCTGCGTGATCAGAACCGGCAGCCACCCATGAACGATGCTGGCGATGGTCGCACTTACAGCCGCAGCGAACTGCTAAGAGGCGCACTGCTCACCATTAACGGCATTGCTGCAGGCATGCGCAACACCGGTTGAAACCACCTTGCTTGCCTTTCTTCAACAGCCCGAACTCCCCCCCGGCTTCCGGCTAGACCTTGAACAGCCACCCAATCCTCAAGCACTCAACAAACTTCTCGCTCGTTGTAGAGAAGCCACTCACACCTCAGAGCAATGGGCACTGGCCTTTGAGCGAAGCGTTTGGCATCTAAGCATTATTGAACAAGAAAAAGGAACCCTGGTTGGTTTTGTGCGCGCCACAAGCGACCATGGCCTCAATGTCAACCTCTGGAATCTCGTCGCCCAACCCGGCTCATTACAAGCACAATTGCTTGCAGTTCTCGTGCATCAAGCGCTTGACAATTTGCGCCGAATCATGCCTGGTTGCAGCATCTCAATATTGGCACCTTCCATCTCCCTCAAAGCATTGAAGGATCAAGGCTTCATCATTGATCCAGATGGCATACGAGCGATGAGTTATCGACTCCGCTAAGTCGTCGAGTCAACATCGTTATCGGATCCTTCCTGCAGCGATCTGAACCACGCTTTTGACCCAAGCATGGCGAGAGAACTGCAGCACTCTGGCCATCTTTGCTTGACCAACTACAACCTGAATTGAGATCAGCGCCTCAACTGAACGATGCCACTGAAAGCTCTAGAAGAGTATGGGAGCTAAAGCAAATACGAGCATGGAGGGACTCGAACCCCCGACCCTCAGAACCGGAATCTGATGCTCTATCCAACTGAGCTACATGCCCACAAATATCGGCTGGATGCCGCTATATGAGAGCAACTCTCAAGCCCCCTCAATCAAGGTACCTTAACCTCATGCCGCTCCAAGACCGATTCGGCTTCACCAGCTCGAACTGCAGGGGTATCGCAATTACAGCAGGCTTCAGCTGGAGTTGACGGAAAATCGGCTGCTGGTCATTGGCCCCAACGGCATCGGCAAATCCAACCTTCTCGAAGCCGTAGAGCTGCTCGGCAGTCTGCGCTCGCATCGCGCCAGCAGCGACCAAGACTTGATCCACTGGGAAGAACAGCGGGCCCTACTTCGCGCTATCGCTGATGACACTGAGAAGCTCGAACTGGAATTGCGGCGGAAAG
Source organism: Prochlorococcus sp. MIT 1327 (assembly GCF_047304785.1). Taxonomy (NCBI): domain Bacteria; kingdom Bacillati; phylum Cyanobacteriota; class Cyanophyceae; order Synechococcales; family Prochlorococcaceae; genus Prochlorococcus; species Prochlorococcus sp. MIT 1327. Next base: position 889,006 of record NZ_CP138972.1, on the reverse strand, counting down.
GAGGTCGACAAGCCCGCCGCAACGGCAAAACGCTCACCCGCCAATTGGATCTAATCGGTCCACTGCGTTGCGTTGGGTTTAGCGCTCTCGATCTCAATCTCGTTCGAGGCGAGCCTGCCCTGCGGCGCCAATGGCTTGATCGCGTCGTACAACAACTTGAACCGATCTATTCAGATCTAATCAGTCGCTTCAACAAGCTGCTGCGTCAGCGAAGCCAGCTGTGGCGTCAGTGGCGCCACATCCCGATTCAGGAGCGTGATTCCCTCTTGGATGCCTTCGATGTACAGATGGCTTTAGTCAGCACACGCATTCATCGACGTCGCAGTCGAGCTCTCGCCCGCCTTGAACCACTTGCCGCCCGATGGCAGGAAACCCTCAGCAAACACAAGGAACGGTTGCGACTCGACTATCAGCCAGGCAGCCAACTGGAAGGTGAGGAAGCTGAAGAACCTTGGCGGTTGGCGATCGAAACGCAACTCTTCGGCCAGCGCAGTGAGGAGGAACGGTTAGGAAGTTGCCGGATCGGTCCTCACCGCGACGAGGTGAGATTGCTACTCAACGATTCAGAAGCGCGCCGCTTTGGCTCAGCAGGACAACAACGAACCGTGGTGCTGGCGCTCAAGCTTGCCGAACTAGAACTCGTAGGCGAACTCTGCGGTGAACCCCCTCTGCTGTTATTGGATGACGTTCTTGCGGAACTGGATCCCGGCAGACAGTTGCTGCTGCTCGAGGCTGTAGGAGAGAAGCATCAGTGCCTCGTTAGCGCGACCCATTTGGAGGGCTTCCAGGATGAATGGCAACAACAATCACAGATCATCGAAGCAGGATCTTTAAATCGATCGGGAGAGGTCCGCTAAGGTGGCTAGCTGATTTTTATTGCCTTGATGGAGAGAACCCTGTCTTGCTTGCATCCCAATCCAGGATGGGAAGACACCAATTGCCAAGACAACACAAACTCCATCAATCACAGCGCCACCGACATGGTGGGCAAGCACTGCATCCTCGAGCTTTATGACTGCGATCACGCCAAGCTCAATGACGAAGCCTTTCTGAGAACCACGATCACAACAGCAGCCAAGCGTGCTGGTGCCACTCTGCTCAATCTGATCACCCACCGATTTGAACCTCAGGGGGTCACAGGGCTTGCCCTTCTAGCTGAATCGCATCTCTCCATCCACACATGGCCTGAGAATGGTTATGCGGCGGTGGATGTCTTCACTTGCGGCGATCAAACAATGCCGGAACAAGCTTGTGAGCTCTTACGCCAGGAACTTGGCGCTAAAAGCCATGCATTAAAGAGCTTCCAACGGGAAACACCAGCAGCTCTAGCGACCGCAGTACGCCATCCAAAGGCTTAATCAGCTAGCTACAGCGACCTGCTGAAACCAATACTGAAGCATTTGAGTGATCGTTACAGGCACTTCTAAAAGGCAAGAGGTATCTAAACACCTACTCACATTGCCCCATTCATCCACCTTCCGGTTCGTAGTGGCTTGAGATTCAGAGGCTGGTGACTAGTCAAGCCTCCTGTCATGCTCAAACTTATCCAAATGCTCTTCTTCTAACCTCAACCTTTGCTCTTCCCTTTTGCGATCATCGTCTCTCTTTCTCTCTTCTAAAGCAAGAACTTGCCCCAACCCAATCACCATTCCATTCAGTTCATCAAACCTTTTGTTCATTTGCCCTAGCATTCTTTCTAGGTCTTGAATAGCCAATTCTGTTTGACTGAGCTGTTCTTGAGACTCCTTCAGCAGTTCCGATGTAGGCTTCATAGCAAGTATTGAAAAGTATTTGAATACAGAGAAATTTCCTAGCGAAAGAGTGACCACAACGCTCTAACAATTTGGCTAAATCGTTCCAGCCACTTATCTACAACCACAACTAACACTGGATATTTAGAGGGGGAAAATAACAGCCTAGTAAATATAAACCCCGGAGCGAGAGAATGATTCAACATGAACACAGGTTCGGTTTACTCTCCATCTTTCAGCCATAAGCAATGTATATGGATGCAGACAAAAGGAGATGAAAGCCAGACCAAAGATGAAGAAGGGTTAGCCATCATCTCCATTGTCTGATTAAAAGCATTGAAAGCTTCGTTTCACCTAAATGTTGTTAGTTCCACCAGCCCTTGCCAAAACAAGCCAAACCTCTTCCTGTCAGGGAACTTCAACAACTAAGCATCAAAAAGCCCCGCCAATAGGTGGGGCTTTTGCTTATTTATTTTCTCCCCCTAGAGCGGTGGCGACTTTTTGTTTTCATCCTTCACCGCTATCCATAGATTCACCCAACCTCTTTAAAAACGCAGTGTCCTGGCTCAATGCCAGCGGTGAGTTTGAGCACAAGCATCTAGAACCTATGCATTGGCTCTGCAAGGAGAGCAAACAACTGACATGAAGGAGGGCACCCGCGTTGGATGCCCTCAAGTCCAGGAAAGGTTTTCAGGGTTTCGACGTCCTCGGACTCCTGATCTAGGTCTAAGCAAGCAGGAATCAGTCGTCAGTTAGGCAAAAACTGCTAAATCTCCGACCTAGGTGGCTCCCAAGCGGCCTCTCTAGCAGGTTGAATTTGATGTGCAGAAATGCTCATGGTTGATTCTGCAAAAGTCTGTATTGTTTGCGAGCTGGAAGTGCAGCCGAAGGTTTGCCACCAGCACACCCAAACAGCATTGAGTACTTGGATAAGAACACAGCCATTCGTGAAGCAGAGGTCCTGCGGATTGAGGCATCCCTCGCCGCAAAGCCTCATAGCCAAAAAGCCTTGGCCAACCTCCCAGCTACCAAGAAGACGACTGGTGTTCGCTCTGCTCGCCCTGAATCAAGCTCCAATCGCAACTGAAGCTGTTCTCCGTACTGAAGAAATTCTCCGTTTTGCTTGTGTTGTCAAGATCCAGACCGACAAAGGGATAGGGCATCTCAACAGCCTCCCTTATGCGACACCCTTGTGAGCCAGCGTGGCTCAACAATCGGCAGAGATAGCTCTAACGAGCTGATTGCCCCTAAAGCCCCAGACAAGCTGTTGTTGCCCTACTCGCCCAGCTGTAAAAGCAGCGAGAAAGTCCTTCCAGGCTTTGCCCTATCGCATCAGAGAGAGCACCAAGCTCAATCTCCCGCCGATGGCAACGCAGTGGAACAGGAGTCGCGAAAGGAATAAAGCCGTAAGCCATTCCACGCCTTCAATGTTCTTGGCCAGTGCGATTGAGCTTGCCACTGACCAAACCTTCCAGATCAAGGCTGATGGAGGTGAAACCCAGCGCAAGGAAATGCGCGACGACCTGCTCACGATCCAACTCAAGCACCACATCCTCAATCCGATCCGCGGGAACTTCAATACGCGCAGCTAAGCCCTGACTGCGCACTCGCACCTCAGTAAAACCAAGCGTTTTTAACCAGGCTTCAGCCAGACCAACCTGACGCAATCGCTGAGCCGTGATGCTATTGCCATAGGGGAAACGAGAAGCCAGGCAGGGCTGCGCGGGCTTATCCCACCAAGGGAAGCCAAGAGCTCGTGAGATCTGACGTACACCCGCTTTGTCAATCTCCAGTTCAGCCAAAGGAGAACGCACACCTGCCTGACGACCCGCCTCAATGCCAGGTCGATGCTCTCCCAAGTCGTCGTGATTCACGCCATCCACCACCTGAGCTCCACCGGCTGACTGAGCAATCGGGCCCAGATGGCGATGTAATTCACGCTTACAAGCAAAACAACGGTCTATAGGGTTGCTGCTATAGGCCGGATCATCCAATTCCTCAGTCACGCATTCCTGGTGACGAATCTCAAGCCAGGCAGCCTGTTGACGAGCCTCATCGAGAAGATCAGGGGCAAGTGCAGGAGAAACCCCTGTCACCGCAAAGGCTTGAGGTCCAAGTTGTTCTTGTGCGATCGCTGCCACTAGTGCACTATCAACTCCACCGGAATAGGCCACACACACGCGCCTAAAACTGGCAAGACACTTGCGCAACCTCTGCAACTGGGCATACTCACGATCTGGCAGCGCTTCCAACTGCCGAAACACCGCTGCACCAGCCGTCCCAGCAACCACCTTCTCAGCCCATCGATCTCGTTAGGCTTCAACCGTAGAGGACCCGTCAATGGCTTCGCAGACGGCAGCATCCAAGACACCCAGCAATCGCCAAACATCAAGCGGCAGAAGAGGACGTGGGATTGGCATCGCGACCGCAGCCGAAAGCAATGAACGCAGTCATGGCCAACTGCACATCTATGACGGCGAGGGAAAAGGCAAAAGTCAGGCCGCTCTTGGTGTTGTCCTACGCACCATCGGGCTCGGGATCTGCGAGCAACGACGAACCAGGGTGCTGTTGCTTCGATTCCTCAAAGGCCCAGGCCGCGCCTACGACGAAGATGCTGCCATTGAGGCACTGCAACAGGGCTTTCCACACCTGATCGACCAAGTACGCACTGGTCGAGGTGAATTTTTCATCGCCGAGGACGCTACCCGCTTTGATCGTCAAGAAGCCCAACGCGGCTGGGATATCGCCAAGGGAGCCATCGCCAGCGCCCTCTATTCAGTCGTTGTGCTTGATGAACTCAATCCCGTGCTGGATCTAGGCCTGCTGGCTGTTGAAGATGTAGTCAAAACACTCACCGACCGACCTGACGGCATGGAAATCATCGTCACCGGACGGGCCGCTCCAAGAGCCCTAGTTGAGGTAGCCGATCTGCATTCCGAAATGCGCGCCCATCGTCGTATGGAGCCTCAAGCTGATGGCGTTATTCCCTTCATGACCACCGGTGGCATTGAGATCTACACCGGTGAGGGCAAAGGCAAGTCCACCAGTGCCCTAGGCAAGGCTCTACAGGCCATTGGCCGTGGCATCAGCCAAGACAAAAGCCATCGCGTGTTGATCTTGCAGTGGCTTAAAGGTGGCAATGGCTACACCGAAGACGCTGCCATTGCAGCCTTAAGAGAAAGCTATCCCCACCTTGTTGATCATCTGCGTTCCGGCCGGGATGCCATCGTATGGCGAGGTCAACAACAACCGATCGATTATGTGGAAGCAGAGCGCGCATGGGAAATTGCCAGAGCCGCCATCGCCAGTGGGCTCTATAAAACTGTCATCCTCGATGAACTCAATCCCAGCGTGGATCTTGAACTGATTCCTGTGGAGCCGATTGTTCAAACCCTGCTGCGTAAGCCTGCCGAAACCGAAGTAATCATCACCGGCCGCTGCAAAAACCAACCTGCCTACTTCGACCTGGCCGGCGTCCACTCAGAAATGGTATGCCACAAGCACTACGCCGAGCAGGGCGTAGACCTCAAGCGAGGCGTGGATTACTGAATAAACAACTTGTTAATAACACCTTCAACTGATTCCTGTCGCATCAAAGCCAACCTCGAGTCTTAATCATTTAGGAATTAAAACGATTCAAGCTCTTATTTCTGGAAGCCCAGCAGATAAAACAGCTTGATCAAGGCGACTTGCATGACACGGCCACGAGCGGGCAGATAGAAACAAGCCGCGACAGGGTTGCTCGCGACCCAGCGAGTTAGAGGTGCAATCAATCACCAACTTTCAACTGGAATAGGTTGCCCTGCATGAGCATGGGGGACGAACTAGAGCGCTACAGGATGATCTCAGTAACTCTCAGTAACGCTGCACCGAGGGGTCAACCTCCTGGCTCCAAGCGTCGATTCCACCTGCCACATTGATGCCCTCAATGCCAGCACGCTTGAGAGCAATGAGAGCCTTGGCGCTTCGCCCCCCCAGCTTGCAATGAACATAAAGTCGCTTCCCCTTAAGCAAATGGCGCAATTGCTCGAGAGCACTCCCGCTCTCAATCTGATCAAGGGGTATCAGCACAGAGCCGGCAATCGTGGCAATTTCTGCTTCCTTGGGAGTGCGCACATCAAGGAGCAAGATGTCGTCTGCACCGCTGTCGAACAGCGCTTTGAACTCGCTGACAGTAATACTCGCCACCGCGCCTGCCTCCGGGGCAATGTCGCCCATTCCACAAAAATCCTGATAGTCAATCAGCCTATCGATGACAGGGCGCTCGGGGCTAGGGCGCAACTTGAGCTCGCGGAAGCCCATCTTGAGAGCATCGAATAACAGAAGCCTGCCGCTGAGGCTGGTCCCGACCCCGATGATGATCTTCACCGTTTCGATGGCCTGAATCAGGCCGATGATCCCAGGCAACACGCCAACGACACCACCTTCTGCGCAGGAAGGAACCATCTCTGCAGGTGGCGGTTCTGGGAACAGATCGCGGTAGTTAGGGCTGTCTCGAGTGAGATTAAAAACAGAAGCCTGCCCTTCAAACCTGAAGACTGCACCGTAGATATTGGGTTTACCCAGTATCACGCAAGCGTCGTTGACCAAATAGCGAGTGGGGAAGTTGTCAGTGCCATCGCAAACGATGTCATAAGGGCGAATGATCTCGAGCGCGTTCTCACTAGTGAGGGCGATCTCGTAGAGATCCACCTGGCAATGAGGATTGATCTCATGGATGCGAGCCTTTGCCGACTCGATCTTCGGTTTGCCAAGCCAACTTGTGCCGTGAATCACCTGACGCTGCAGGTTGCTGTGATCTACCACATCAAAATCAACGATACCCAGACGCCCTACACCAGCAGCTGCTAGGTAGAGCAACATCGGAGAACCAAGACCACCGACGCCGACACAGAGCACAGAAGCAGCCTTGAGGCGCTTTTGTCCTACTAGGCCCACCTCAGGAAGAGTCAGGTGCCTTGAAAAGCGTGCGATCTCATCGGGCAAGAGCTCAACAGCACTGATATCAAGAGGAAGCATGGCGGCTGGCGCGTGGTTCAAAGCAAAATGAGCTTCCTACTCTCCCAAAGCTTCGAAGCAAACCAACGCCAATCCTGCTTGTTGATGAACTCAACCACAACCCGAATCATCTGCTGCTAGCTCTAAAAGAAAAGGCCTCTGAATGCAGAAGAATCACCGCTATCTCCAGACAACCAGTTAAAGGGGGAGGCTCAAGCCAAAACGAGCACCAAAAGCATTCCACTATCCCAGTATTACTATTGCCAATTGGGAATAAGGTGTGGATAAGTATTCTGGCAAAAGATTGCCAAATAAACGCACTTCACCCTAGAGACAAAAACGAAGTTATATCTATTGGCTGTTTGTAAGGTGAGCTGTACCGGTCACGCTGCTTATTACTACAGGGAGTCAGGTCAGCTCCTCCAGAGTTCAACATACCTGCAGAGCTGCCTACAAACGCTGGGAGAAGAAAATGCAAGCCATTACATATATAAACGAGAGCAGCAGGGCTGGATCAAGCGTGATCATCAAGCTGCGGCTACTAAAAAGCTGGATCGAGCCACTACCGCTCTCCTACGCAGGTTGCTTCTATGAGCAATCTCGACAATAAAAACGAACAGGAGGAAGCCAGCCTCAATACAGGCGCTGTCGGAACCCCAACAGACATGAACGATGGCAGCAATAAATCTGGCAATACCGACCTAGTCATCCTTAGCGACAACAGCCCTGTCCCAGCATTCAGCCTTAACCCTATTGCTACGGCATCAGCACTAACAGCAAACGCAGAGGCTAAGGCATCAGCCAGCAATGCCAATAACTCCCTTGAGTATTACGTTTCTAATGATGGGGATGATGCCAACTTAGGCACGATTGATGCGCCTTTTGAAACGATCCAACATGCGATTAATCAAGTTAAAGCAGGAGATGTTGTTAATATCCGGGGCGGCATCTATCGCGAGAAACTGCTCTTAGAAGATATACATGGAACTGCTGACAATCGCATTACGTTTAAAGGCTACCAAGGCGAAGACGTCTTAATCACTGGCGCCAAAGAAATCACAACACCCTGGGAAATTCACCAAGGCAATATCTGGAAAACAAAAGTTGATTTTGATGTCTCGCAACTGTTCCTTGATGACAAAATGCTAACGGCTGCACGTTGGCCAAATATCACAAAAGACTGGGATCAACCAGATGATTCTAGTGGATATGAGCCAACAGTAGATAGCTATTGGGATCTCAATACCCGTGCAGAAGTTGATCCCAATCTAGAGCAACCAGGGGAATATATAAACCTTGAAGCCAAACATAGCTTGACAGATCTCGACTTCAGCGTCGAGGGGGCAATGCTGATTCCCCACAAATATCTTGCTCCGAAATTCCATCTGGGTGGCGGAAAGATTTCATCGCATAATGCAGGCGAGGATCATTTTGAATTAGAAGAAAGTTTTGAGCTTTCGCTTCGATCTCCATTTCCTCGGGTTCCACTAAAGGAACTCGATTGGAGTGATGAGGATCTATGGGGTGCCAATGGGATTAAATATTATCTAACGGCTCAACTGGAACTGCTAGACAGCCCGCGAGAATGGTTCTTCGACGTAGAGAGCAGTGAACTCTACGCATGGTTAGATGACAATAAGAATCCGAATGACTGCAATATTCAGGCCAGAACCCATGACAAAGGCACCTATGATGTCAACAACGATATTCTAGAAATAAAAGATAGTTCGTACTTAAATTTCGACGGAATAACCCTGCACACGGGTTCCTTTATTTTAGAGGAAGTTAAAGACACGAGTTTCGAAAATAGCAGGTTTTTATATTCAACAAACCAAGGACATATGCTTAAATCAGGAGATTCACCCTCCTATAGTAATTTTGTTAAAACCAACGGTATTGCAAATCTTACCTGGGAGAGTTGTGAGTTTGCATATTCCTATACTCCTTTCCTAACACTTAACAAAGGAGGCTCTAGCTTCCTAATTAACAACAGCCATTTTCATAATCAAGCAAGAGGATCCGGTGTTTTAAACAGTAGGGTTGAAGACTTTACGATGAGTCGCTCAACTGCTAATTCTATTGGCTATGGAGGAATTTCAGGGCCTAAAGGGGCTATCTTTCATCTGAATCATGTCTACGACTTTCACTTCGACGGGGACGATTCAGCTTTTCAGTTTCCAGCCGGTAATTCAAGAGGAGCAATCCTTAAATACAATTGGGTTCATGATGTTGCTGGCCGTAATGGCATTCGTTTTGACGGCAACCCTGGAGGTCTAGATGGCTCTGCTCACAATAACGTCATATTTGACAATCGCAGGGGATTGCGAATCAAAGGAGACCAACACACTATCCTCAACAATACTTCCTTTAATAATAGTCGCTATGATCTCGGAGTTTCATTTGACAAATTCTACGGATACGACCCTGAAGATAGTAGAGAATATGATGACAGAATCAAAGGCAAACGCGGGGTAGATCCAAACCACGGCAATGAGAATTCAATTGTTCACAACAATGCTGGCAACAATAACCTGACAATACCTGTTCTAAATGAAGATGATAAAACCGGAAACTCATCAAGAACTGATCGCGGTACTTATTTAGAAGACGAACTGCGTGATCCGTCTAATTTTGACTTTAGGCCACGAGAACATTCGGTACTAATCGATGCAGGCACTGCTTTAGCAGGATATACGGATGGTTATTTGGGAGACTTACCTGATATAGGTGCGTATGAATATGGAGCCAATGATTATTGGATTCCTGGTCATCAGATCGACAAAGCAAAAACCCCAATTCCAGAGGATGCTTCTGGATCAGTGAAAATTGATGCCGACTTGATGTGGCTAGAAGGCAAAGACTCCATCGCAAATAACGTTTATTTTGGTACAGATAAAAGCAACTTAGTTTTTCAAGGTAGCCAAACCAACAACATCTTTAATCCAGGAACATTGGTTGGTGGTCAACAATATTACTGGCGAATAGATACGGTGACCGACGACGACGTGATCGAAGGCGATCTTTGGGACTTCACACCCGTATCTGGGCATGAAATTATTATTCCTACTGTTGAGGTAGCAGATGAAGAAAATGTTGCTGATTCAAGCGAATATGGTGCTGTTCCTTATTCTTACTATATTGGAAAATATGAAATTACTAATAAAGAATATGCCGCATTCCTAAATAGTGCTGCAACTACAGATACTCATAACCTTTACAACCCAGAGATGTCAGACAAGGGTGGCATCTCACGAGATGGGAAAAGGGGTCTTTACACCTACAGCGCAAATGAAGGTCGTGAAAATGATCCTGTGACCTTCGTCAATTTTTGGGATGCAGCTCGATTTACAAATTGGCTAACAAGTGGAGATACAGAGTCAGGTGTTTATCAATTGGATGCCACAGGAATTGAAAACAACAGCATTACTCGCGACCCACTCATTTGGTCAGAAGGTGGTGTTGCAATAGCGAATGAAGATGAATGGTACAAAGCTGCTTATTACAGCGGAGAGCCTACGGGGGCCGATGGTGATGGATATTGGTTGTATCCAACTCAAAGCAATACGATTTCAATAGATGATGCCAATTACCTCAATAGTGAAGGAAGCATCATGCCTGTTGGCAGCTTCTCGGATAATCCTAGTTATTACGGAACTTTTGATCAAGCTGGTAATGCTAGGGAGTGGATTGAGACAATCCCATCCTCTACCAGTAGAGGATGGCGTGGGGGCTCATTTACAAATAATGAGTTGGTGCCGCGATCAATAAATCAAGGAAGTCTGGGAGCTAACACGCAGCAAAATAATACTGGATTTCGAGTAACAAGTTTGGCTCCAATCGGCAATGGCTTCTCGCCAATAGAAAATCAACAACCCGCATGGCAAGCTGATAAATGGTCGACAGGAGAGGCTGTTGTTGAAAATGATTATTCGTTCTCTATCTTTGATAATGCGGTTGATCCTGAATCAGAAATACTTTCATTTAGATTATTAGATGGGCCTGGATGGCTGTCATTAGATACCGATGGAAATCTCACAGGTTCTCCTACAGCTGAAGATCTAGGTATTAATTATGCGCTTTTTAGAGTCACAGACCCACACGGCCTTTATGCAGATACTCCATATCCTGTTCGGCTTGAGGTGTTGCATCCCAACGCACCAACTGTAGAAGGAATTACTGAGAGCCAAGTGGTTTCGATTGTTGAAGAAACTCAACTTGAGGTTGTTAATGCTTCGGCTGATCAGCAAGTTGGTTGGAGCTTGCTAGGAGTTGATCAAGCAGTATTTGAAGTGACTGAAGATGGAAAAGTTAGCTTTTCATACTTACCAGATTATGAATCACCAATTGATCTTGATGAGGATAATCAATATGAAATTAGCTTGTCAGCGAAGAATAGCGAGGGCTACGAAAAGACAGTTAACTTCATAGTCAATGTTCTTGATGATAATGTTAATCCAACTGACCTTGAGCTGTCGAGCTTAACCATTGATGAAAATATAATTGCTGGCACTTCTGTTGCCACACTCCAGGCTATAGACCCTAACGTTGGGGATACACACACATATTATTTTGCAGCAGGAGATGGGGATAGCGATAATCTTCTTTTTAGCCTCGACGGAAATCAGCTTTTGGTTAACGACAAGCCTGATTATGAAGCAAAGGATGCTTACAACATACGCCTACAAACAAAAGATCATCTTGGCTTAACATTTGAGAAGTCTGTTGAGCTTTTTGTTAACGACCTAAATGATTCTCCTACAGACATAGCACTATCGATCAATTCATTCGATGAGAATATAGCGGCAGGCTCTTCTGTGGCGACTCTCAGCACCATTGATCCTGACTTCAATGACGAACACATTTTTTCATTTGCCGTAGGAGAAGGCAATATAGATAATACATTTTTCAGCATTGAAGGAGACCAACTCAAGATCAATCTTTCTCCAGATTATGAATCCAAACAAGCTTACAAAATACGCCTGGAAACAACGGATTTAGCCAGCCTATCTCATGAGAAATCATTTGTACTAACAACCAATGATGCGCAAGAAGTTGTGATTGAAACTGTCGAAATTGGCGAAGCAGGAAATGCTAGCGATTCAACAGGGTTTGGGGCAGTCGCGTACGACTATCACATTGGAAAACATGAAGTCACCAACTCTGATTACAGTGTATTTTTAAACAATGTAGCCTCAGTTGATCATTATGATTTATACAATTCGAAAATGTCTACAATAGGCGGCATTTTACGAACTAAAAGTGATGGCGAATTTACCTATAGCCCAATAGAAGGAAAGCAGAATAATCCAGTCAATTTTGTTAGTTTTATGGATGCTGCACGTTTTACAAACTGGTTAACAAGCGGCAATACAGAAACGGGTGTTTATCAGCTTGATACAACCAGTATTGAAAATAACACGATGACGCGAAACCCAATCTTCTGGGCTAATGGCGGGGTTGCAATCGCAAGTGAAAATGAATGGTATAAGGCGGCCTATTACAGCGGCTCCGCTACGGGAGCTGATGGAGAAGCTTATTGGCTTTATCCAACACAAAGCAACAGCATTACGACAAATGATGCCAACTTGGACAAGAGCCATGATGACTTAATGCCTGTGGGTAGTTTTGCCGGTCAAGCCAGCCATTACGGTACTTTTGATCAGGCAGGCAATGCTAGGGAATGGACTGAAGGCATCGAAGACGAGACTAAACGTATTCACCGAGGTGGTTCATTTACGAATAATGAATTAGTACCCAGAGCATTGAATCGTGGCAGTTTAGTGCCTAATTCTCAAACGAATAGTACTGGATTTCGAGTCACAAGCCTTTCACCAATTGGTAATGGACTCAATCGGATTGATAATTTTCAACCCTACTGGCAAGAAGGCTATTCGAAAGTCTTGGATGCCGTTATTGGTGATAAATACTCTTTCTCGATTAAAGAGAGTGCCATCGATCCAGAAGGTGATCAACTTTCATTCAGCATGTTGGAAGCCCCTGAATGGATGTCTTTAGATAGCCAGGGCAACCTTAGTGGCACGCCCTCACAATCAGATATTGGTATCAATTATGCAACTTTTCGAGTTGCAGATCCGTCGGGTCTATATCACGACACTCCTTTACCTTTAGAAATTGAAGTCAATATAGGTGCAGAAGACAGACTCTATCCAAATATTTCTGAAAGCTGGGCAGAGAATAAAGCAAGAGCAGATTTTGATGAACTAGAGCTTGATCTCGAACTTGGCTATAGCCTGCATTTAAAAGAAGGAACAGAAGCAGAACAAGCCACAGCAAGAAAGCAATTAGCCGTTCTTGGTGATTCTGTTGATCTCAGTGATATCTATCAGTTGGATATCACAGCCAAGAGCCTAGCCGCTGGATACAACCTAGAAACAGCAGATATCACGATCAACTTTGATCCCTATCTCTTTAATGAGATCAAGGCATCAGATATCACCATTGGCGGGCAACTACCCATCGCCAATGCGGTACGCATCGATAATGATGTGGGAACAATCCGTATTGCTGCTGCAAGTCTTGGAGATCTAGTTCCAGGAGATCTCTATGGAAACCATCTAGCCGATGCCGGAGCGAGCATCGGCGCAGATGGTGCTGTTTTGGCGTCGATTAATCTGAATTTCAATGAGCTTAATCTTGCCGAACTCACTCAAAATTCAGATGGCAGCATTAACGATCTCAGCACACCACTGTTCTTTGGCTTGAGTGCCAATCAAGATGAAACAGTATTTTCTAAGAATCTCACCGATGCTGCAGGGTTAAGCAATCGCGAGATCAAGAGCTTGCGGGATCTTGGCGGAGATTTAGCTGTTGATGGAACGAAGGTAACTCTGTATGAGGCGGAAATCAATTTAAAAGAGCAAGGCGATGGTTTGATTTTAAGTAGTGATCTTGATATTGGGTCTTATAATTCAAGTAAAACAAATCTGGTCAGAACAGGCGATACGATCACCGCAACAAGTGAATGGACCAATATAGGAAATATAACAGCCACAGATATAGCGATTACGGGAGTTGCCAATGACAATGCAAGTTTGAGTAGTTCTAGTTTTTATATCAGCACAACAGAAGGAGAAAGCTATCAAGCATTAACCAACCTCGAGAGTGGCAGCTTTGTTGATGGCGCATTTGCGGAATCAGGTCAAGAAACAGCGCAACTGGTTGCCGATATTGAGATCACAGGTGCAGCCGGCAATGTTGTTGATCTAAGCGATGGCATTGTGAGTCTTAAAGCAGAAGGCTCAGCCGTCTTTGAGAATCAAAAGGGCTCCAAAAACCTAATCACCTTCCAAGGCGATTTGAACTACGACGGCCGGGTGTCAATGAAGGATTTGGCGTATCTCAATGCTGGAGCAGCAAGACAGAAAAAAGTTAGTGATGCTGATAATGCAGCTGAGGTTGATACCAATGGAGATGACGTTGTTGATGCGAGTGTGGCGCGAGGAGTGGACGCCAATTTTGATGGGCAGATTTCGATGGCTGATTTAGCTGTGTTGGATGCCGATTGGGGCCAAAGCCTGCATCAAGTACCACAAGCATCAACAGATGCCTTCCTTGGCGAGAGTGAAATTTCATTGGAGCAACTGGATAACCAGGGAACAACAGGCGATGCCGCCTGGGATAACCAAGCGTTTAAGGATCAAAACGCTGTAGAAGCGGGTAATGACTTCGTTGAATCACTTGAGAACCCAACAGCTGTGGGTGTGATCGATGCAGATGGCGATAGCAGCCGAACGGATAACGACATCGCTGGCGACTATTTCCAGGACCCGCTATCGACTTAAGCGTCATCGCTAATAACAGCCATCTGCACTAGCGACAGTGCAGCAACTGGCAATCAAGCATCGATAAAAAGCCTGCTTTAAGGAACTGGCACTTTCCCCATCACAGGCTTTTCTTTGTTATTGCCAGACTAAAGAAAGGCCGGTACTGCAACAGCACGTTCGATAACCGGTGCCATCTCTCGTGACTGCCTAAGCGAAATACCTACATCACAGATTTCACACAAGTTCAATTTCATTTTTTTCGACTTGGCTAGAAGCAAGGCCTCCTCCAACAATGATTTGTAGTTGTGCAATGGTTAGCTCTTGGTTAGTCATTAGTTTGATGTGTCCTGCTGCGTACGACAAACACAAGATATTTCGGATCAATGGCTAATGAGATGACCGATGACATTCATCTCAATGAGGTTGATCACTCAGATATTTTATGATTTGTGATTTGATCTGCTGCACAGCCAAATCATTTGCTGTTGCTTCTTCTGCAGCAAAAAGCCCCGCCAGCTTGCGGGGCTTTTTCTTATTTGTTTTCTCTCCCTGGGGCGGTGACGACTTTTTGTTTTCATCCTTCACCGCTACCTATAGATTCACTCAACTTCTTGGCAAACGCATTGAGCTAGCTCAATGCCATTAGTGAGCTTGAGCACAAGCGCATAGAAAATCTGGGTTTGCTCTGTAAGACAAGCAAGCAACCGGCATGAACAAGGGCACGCCTATTGGATACCCTCCAATCCACGACGTATTATCAGGATTTTGATGCCCTCAAACTAATGGAATGCAACAAGGCAATCAACAGCCAAATCAAACCCAGATCTGTTGTTAACGATCACTTGCGGCAACGTCTTGACGCAGGCCTAGCTGTAACAGCTATTTGCTAATTAAGGGCAACGTTGCTTCAAGGCCTCAATCAAACGGGGCACAGCATCCTTTTGGCCTTGAATAAAAAACGCTTCCTGCTCCAGGGCCCGGTTTCCATGGTGATAATTGCGCATCAAAATTGCGCTGATTTGCCTTTCTACCACTGGATTCAAGCTCACAGTCCAGCCCAGAGGAGTGAGCATCCCGGAAGGACAGCTCTGGATGGCATGCACCGCTTCATGCAAAAAGGTTTGACGCGAGATCTCCAGAGGAAAGGTGAGTGGTGAGATCCAGAGAGTTTTGCTCTTGCTTTGATACAGCCCATAGCTTGAGCGCACTGGTGGAAGGGCAATGCGTATGGTGAAGCCTTTGGCCTGGAGAACACTCACCAAAGGATGAAGATCCGCCGGCAGGGTCGAGAGCGGTTTCGGTGCCAGCGTTGATGCGACGATCAGACCTAGCAAGAGGCTTGATCGATACTGGTGATTCAGCTTTTGCATTGGCTCAAGCTCCAATCCATCAATCCTCGCGCTGAGCAGCTAAAACCATGGCAAAGAACATTCGCAAAGCTGCGGATCAGCGCAGAAGTGCAATGGTCAGTGGCACTCGCCTATCAATGCATAGGAGCAGCCAACGTCTAGCAAAAGAGCAAAGAAAAGATCTTGAGGCTCACAAGCCATTCCTCTCTTGCTGGTGTTGTTGATGCCAGCAAGAGCTAAACAGTTGGTGGCCAGATCACGAGGGAAGGTCTGGCAGTCATTGATGCCAATTGGGGCAAAACGCTGCATCAAGGGCCAATCGAAGGAGTGAGCTTTACCGGCTCTGCTCAAATCTCCTTTGAGGAGCTTCGATAGCCAGGCCAACACAGGGGATGCAGCCTGGGGAGACAGCAGCTTTAAGGATCAAAACGCCCTAGAAACCGGCAATGAGTTGGTTGAATCGCTAGAGACATCAGAGGCTGTGGCTGTGATCAGCGCTGATGCCATTAGCACTGACTAATTCAAGTGTCCGCTCTCGGCTTAACTGCCTGACAGGTAACTAACAGACAAAAAAGCTAAAGCAATGTCCTATGGCCGATTCACTTTAATGATATTAGTATAATGCATTCTGATATGGATAAGTCTTCTGGCAAAAAATTGCCAAATCAATGCTCTTCACCTAGATATAATAATATAATTGTACTTATAAACGGCTTGTAGGTGCGCACTCTCAACCACACTGATCTTGCGGCCCGGGAGTCAAGCCATCTCCTGCATGGATCATCCTGCCTGCAGATCAACCTGCTGGTGCTGGGAGAGATAGAAGCCGGTCAAAGCCTGCCTGCGCGAGCAGAGCAAGACACGGTCATGCCTCGCCATCAAGGATTGAGCACGCCTGGCGATCAAGCTGGCACTGTTCACCAACAATGGCAGCAAGGGCAATGGCAAGCTCTAAGCCGCTGGCGAGGCTTGCGGCGATGAGCAGCCTCGATCACAGCAACGAACAAGAAGATCAGGCCAGCATCAATGCAGGCCAACAGCCCTTTGCGGCTGATGGAGAAGCGACTGATAACTGCAATGCCAGCCCTACTAACACGTCTGCTGCCAATAGCGAAGCCAGCAATCTGTCTGGCAATGGCAACCAAACCAGCGTTAGTAGCAGCAGCCCCGATCCAGCGCTCAGCCTTGACCCTGTTGCTACGGCTTCAGCGTTAACAGCAAGCACAGGCGCAGAGGCAGATGAATCAGCGAGTACTGCTCATAGCTCCTATGAGTATTACGTTGCTAATGATGGAAATGATGCCAACTTAGGCACAATCGATGCACCATTCGCAACGATCCAACATGCGATAAATCAAGTTGAAGCAGGCGATGTTGTTCATATCCGAGGCGGCATCTATCGCGAGAAACTACTCTTAGAAGATATACATGGAACAGCGGAAAATCGCATTAAATTCAAAGGCTACCAAGGCGAGGATGTCTTAATCACTGGCGCCAAAGAAATCACAACGCCCTGGGAAGTTCACGACGGCAATATCTGGAAAACAACGGTTGATTTTGATGTCTCGCAACTGTTCCTTGATGACAAAATGCTCACGCCTGCCCGTTGGCCGAATATTACGAAAGATTGGGACCAGCCTGATGATTCAAATGGCTATAGCCCCACCCCAGATAGTTATTGGGATTTAAATACACAAGCAAAACTAAATCTAGAATCACATACACCTGGCGATCTTAATTTTGAGGATCTTGGTGACCTTCATAACTTATCTGGCTTGGATTTTAGTTTAGAAGGTGCAATGTTCATACCCCATTTTTCAGACCAAAGGTCAGAAATCATTCAACACACAGCCGGTGAGTCTACTTTTGCAATAGCAGCCAATACATATGCTGGAGCCAATAAATATGTTGAAGACTACCGTGATGGAGACCATTACTATCTAACAGCACATCTAGACTTATTAGATAGCCCGCGCGAATGGTATTACGACAAGGAAACTGGCGGCCTGTATGCGTGGTTAGAAGAGAATAAAGATCCCAATGGTTCAAATATTCAGGCTAGAGATCTAGAAAAAGGTACTGAGCTTACCAACAGGGGCTATGAAGATCGCATCTTAGAAATGAAGCACACTTCCTTTGTTGACTTCGAAGGAATCACTCTTCATTCAGGAACTTTTCACTTAAGCGATGCAGATGAAACCACCTTTGATAACTGTAGATTTTTATATTCTAGCTATCACGGCTTCATGCTTAAGTCTGACATCCGAATGCCAGGGAATAAAGCCACTACGGTAACCCCAGGTGAGAACAATCTGGTTTTTAAAAATTCTGAATTTGCTAATTCTTATGGCTTGTCGCTTACCACTCCTAACAACCAGGGCACGCTTATTGAGAATAATCATTTTCACAACAGCACGATCTATATCCCAGGAGGAAATGGTGGCCCAGTTGTTAGTGGTCAAACAGGCTTAACAGCCATTCGCAATACTGTTAACTCGATGGGTTTTGGTGGCCTGGGCAGGCCAGGAAAGGATAATTTAATAGAATTAAATCATGTCTATAACTTCCATTTCAGGGCCGATACAGGAGGCATAACAGCCAATCAATCAATACAAGATGGCCTGGTAATTAGAAACAACTGGCTGCATGGATTGCCAAGCAAAAATGGCATTCGTTTTGATGGCGATCCTGCGGGTATAGGCGGTACTTTGCAAGACAATGTGGTCTTCAATGCAAGAAGAGGGTTGCGTGTCAAAGGAGATCAACACATGATTATTGGCAATACTGTTTTTGATACTGATCGCTATGACATCAATATATCCTTTGACAAGTTTTACGGATATGAGACGGAAGATAGCATGGAATATGAAGATAGACTTATGGGTAGAAGAGGAGATGAACCTTATAAAGGCAATGCAAACTCCATTGCTCATAATAATGCTGCCAATACGCTGATCAAAATACCGATTCTTAATGAGCAGGACAAAACAGCTAATTCTGGAAGATCAGACCGAGACGGCCATCTAGAGGATGAACTTAGAGACGTTTACAACTTTGATTTTAGGCCGCGAGAAAGTTCTGTATTTGTTGATGCAGGCAAGCATCTGGATGGTTATACAGATGGCTATATAGGCACAAAGCCTGATATTGGTGCTTATGAATATGGAGATTTGAACTATTGGATCCCTGGTCATCAAATTGATAAAGCCAAAACACCCATTCCTTTTGATAGTTCTGGCACTGTCAAAACGGATGCAGATTTAATGTGGCTAGAGGGTATTGATGCGATTGCCAACGATATATATTTTGGAACAGACCCTGAAAATTTAGAATTCAAGCAAAGGCAGGAAAACAATATTTTTACTCCTGGAACGCTGAGCGGAGGCCAGCAATATTACTGGCGTATCGATACCGTTACTGATGATGGGGTTATCAAAGGTGATCTATGGAACTTTACTCCTTTTGAAGTTAAAGACGTTGTGATTGAGTCCGTCTATGTTGGCGATGCAGGCAATACAAGAGATTCGACAAAAAATGGAGACGTTCCTTATGGATACCACATTGGTAAATATGAGGTTACGAATGCTGAATATACATCATTCTTAAATAGTGCAGCCGTTAGCGATTACTACTCCCTCTACCACGAGGGAATGGCTGAACAAGGAGGAATTACGCGTACAGGTGATAGTGGAAACTATGCTTATAGCACTATTGCTGGGCGAGAAGATCATCCAGTTAATTTTGTTAGTTATTTCGATGCCTGTCGTTTTGCTAACTGGTTAACGACTGGCAATACCGAAAAAGGAGTTTATAATGATATTAAAAGTAATTCTTTTCAACGAGATCTTACCGCTTGGGGTAGTGGTGGCGTTGCACTAGCAAACAACAACGAGTGGTATAAAGCGGCTTATTACAGCGGAGACCCTACAGGAGCTGATGGAGACGGCTATTGGCTTTATCCAACGCAAAGTAATAGCATTACAACGGAGGATGCCAATTACCTCAATAGCAAAGGAGAGGTAACCCCTATCGGC
Organism: Prochlorococcus sp. MIT 1327; assembly: GCF_047304785.1. Classification (NCBI taxonomy): domain Bacteria; kingdom Bacillati; phylum Cyanobacteriota; class Cyanophyceae; order Synechococcales; family Prochlorococcaceae; genus Prochlorococcus; species Prochlorococcus sp. MIT 1327. The sequence goes on along the minus strand of NZ_CP138972.1, from coordinate 869,090 downwards.
AACTACGATAAGCCAAGCTATTACGGTACTTACGACCAGGCTGGCAACGTTAATGAATGGATTGAAAATAAAAAACTACAACTTGGTGGATCCTTCGATGATACAAGCGATACCTATCTACAAAATCAAAATAGAGAGAAAGATAAGCCTGGTATCGCTGATATCAATACAGGGTTTCGAGTTGCAAGCCTGGCTCCAATCACCAATGGACGTAAGACGAACTATGCACCATCATGGCAAGCAGATGCTTGGTCGGGTGGAGATGCAGTTATTGAAGAGGACTATTCCTTCTCAATCAAAGATAGCGCTGTTGATCCAGAAGGCGCGGTACTTGCATTTAGTAAATTAGAAGGTCCTGAATGGCTATCTTTAGATAGCCATGGCAATCTTAGTGGCACACCTTCACGTGCAGATATTGGTATTAATTATGCAACTTTTCGAGTTGCTGATACATCAGGTTTGTATCACGATACCCCTGTGCCTGTCTCGATTCAGGTTAATGGCCTAGCAGAAGAAAGACTTTATCCAAATATTGCAGAAATCTGGGCGGATAATCCAAAGGCAAGCCTAGATAGTGATATCGAACTAGGTTATAGCCTGCATTTAAAAGAAGGAACAGAAGCAGAGCAAGCAACAGCAAGAAAGCAATTAGCCGTTCTTGGTGATTCTGTTGATCTCAGTGATACTTATCAGCTAGACATCACAGCCAAGAGCCTTGCAGCTGGATATAACCTAGAGACAGCTGATATCACGATCAATTTTGATCCCTATCTATTTAACGAGATCAAGGCATCAGATATCAAGATCAGCGGAGATTTACCAATCGCCAATGCCGTACGCATCGATAATGATGTGGGAACCATCCGGATTGCTGCTGCAAGTCTTGGAGATCTAGATCCAGGAGATCTCTATGCAAACCATCTAGCCGGTGCCGGAGCGAGCATCGGCACCGATGGTGCTGTTTTGGCGTCGATCGATCTGAATTTCAATGAATATAACCTGGAGACATTGACTAAAAATTCAGATGGCAGCATCGACGATCTCAGCACACCACTGTTCTTTGGCTTGAGTGCCAATCAAGATGAAACTGTCTTCTCTAAAGCTTTAAACGATGAAAGTGGTTTTGCTAATCGCGAGATCAAGAGCCTGCGTGATCTCGGCGGTGATTTAGCTGTTGATGGAACCAAAGTCACCCTGTATGAGGCAACAATCAATCTAGAAGAGCAAGGCGATGGCTTGATCTTAAGTAGTGATCTTGATATTGGCTCTTATAACTCAAAACAAACAAATCTGGTCAGAACAGGCGATACGATTACAGCAACAAGTGAATGGACAAACGTAGGTAATATCAAAGCCAAAGACATAGCGATTACGGCAGTCGCCAATGACAATGCAAGTTTGTTGAATACCTCCAGTTTTTATATCAGTTCAACAGAAAGCTATCAAGCCTCAACAGACCTCGCGAGTGGCAGCTTTTTTGATGGCGTATTTGCGCAAGCAGGCCAAGAAACAGCGCAACTGGTTGCCGATATTGAGATCACCGGTGCAGCAGGCAATGTTGTTGATCTAAGCCAAGGCATTGTGAGTCTTAAAGCAGCAGGCTCAGACATCTTTAAAAATCAAAAGGGCTCCAAAAACCTAATCACCTTCCAAGGCGATTTGAATTACGACGGCAGGGTCTCAATGAAAGATCTGGCATATCTCAATGCTGGTGCTGCAAGGCAACAACAAGCCAGTGAGCATCCCGATGCAGTGGATGCCAATAGCGATGGCTTTGTTGATGCCAGTGTGGCGCGAGGAGTCGATGCCAACTTTGATGGCCAGATCTCGATGGCAGATCTAGCTGTCTTGGATGCCGATTGGGGCCAAAGCCTGCATCAACAACCAATCAATGGCGCCAATGGAACACAATCAAGCTTTACCGGTTCTGATCAAATCTCCTGGGATGAACTCGATAATCAGGGAACAACAGGCGATGCGGCCTGGGATAACCAAGCTTTTAAAGATCAAAATGCTGTAGAAGCCAGCAATGACTTTGTTCAATCACTCGAATCACCAACCGCTGTGGGCGTGATCGGCGCTGATGGCAATACCACTGCTAACGATGGTGATATGCAGGGCACAGAATTCCAGGATCCGCTGAGCAGCTAGTCGAGTAGCTAATCAATCCATTATGAAATAAAATTATATCCATATCCTTCTGATAAGTATATTCGTGAAATCTGAATAAATATTCCAAGTATTTTTTTACAGGCAGTCGTTAGCAATTCCAACAAGAACTCGCATTCATTTGTAACAGCACAATAGACAAGTTCTTCTACCTTGAATACTCGCCATTTAGGGTAGAATTTTTGTCAAGTACATTTGTTCTTGGGAACGTATCCTAGATTTTACCGGTTTCAGAGTTCTCTTATCTACAAGGGGAATTCCTTTCGATCGATCGCACTCACGACAGAATACTTGACTTCTTACATCATCAAATTAGCTCTCATCATGTAATGCATCAAATCGCGTCAAATTCTCCTCACTATCATGCAAAGAACGCCCCTGATACTATCAAAAAAGCATTCCTCAAGGCGTATTTTTACAATCCAACCCCAATTCATCTAGCTTTTTGACATGTGGCCAGTCATTGCATTGCTGTTGAACGGGGAAAGAGTGATGGTGGAGATTATTGGCCCAATTCTTAAATGGCTTTGTGTTTTCAGCAAGAGCCCCAGCTTTTACTACCGGCATCGATCAAGATTTTCTTGTTGCTGTTCATTCAGACCTAAGAGACAGCGGCGAATTGCGAGCTCCTTGATCAGAGGGCGCTTTTCTACGCTATAAGGGCTTTCCTAATAGTTCTGGGTATGAAGTCTCAAGGTGATGTGTTGGACGTTCGCTAAGGGTGCGTTTAAACAGTTCGCTCAGCAGAAATAGGGAAATCTGACTGATCACCAGAAGAGTTGTCTTAAAAAAGGTTGGGGAATTGTTACCTATAAGTGGTGAGGGCAAGTTGCTATGAATATGACTTATTTGGCCATATTTTATTTGAGATCGCACGATTCCAGTGGTGCATCAATTTGACATGACTGTTTTGAATACTGTTATCTCAACACTGCCTGTCCCTGAGATGGTTTCTTCTCGGAAGGGGCTTGGTAAGTACTCTAGGGTCAATGCTTTGATTAGGTTGATCCAGCATGAGCCATTCAAGGTACGTTGATATTTACCATTGATTAGAAGATTAATAGCTGAGCCAGTTGAATAGTTTTATTCAACAAGAGCCTCAATGGGTAGGCCATGCTTGGCTCGCAAATAGTTAATTGTTTTCTGATGCTCATTTTCATTAGCTAGATGGCATTGCAGCATTGAATTCTCTCTAACTCGATATTCAAAGCAGGGTTTGGGGTGATATATCGCTCTCATGCCTATTTGCATACCTGTTAACCACAGGTCCCAGTCTTCTAAGGCTTTGAGGTTCTCGTCATAACCGCCACATTTTTTCCATAAAGAGCGTTTCATTAATGTGCAAGCATCAATGCGATTGGCTTTTACTAATTGCTTGGCATTAAGAATGCCTGGCTTGAAATGTTGAGTGCGAGCACCAAAATCGAGCCTGTCTCCAAAGATCATCTCCATGTCAGGATTCTGTCGGATGATAGATAGGCATTCTTGCAGGTAAGGGGATAGCAAACGGTTGTCATCATCTAGTGGGATAATTAATTCGGCATTTGCAGCTTTAATGCCATGGTTGCGTGCGGCAGCAAGCCCAGAATGTTCTATTCTAAGTATTCTGTAACCACCTTGCTTAAGTCTTTGCAGGATCTGCTGTGAAGACGATTTCGTAGATCCATCGTCAACAATAATAACTTCTACTTCGCTATCTTCGGATGCATATCTGTTGATGCTGGCGATTGCTTCAAGAAGAAAATGGCAGGGATTGAATGTGGGGATGATCACGCTGATGTCTGGCTCCTTATTTGTTTGCTTGCTCTTCTTTCCTGAGGCAATATTGGTGTTATTTTCGCTTAATGCTGGCAAATCGGCGATGGTCTGTAGTCTGTCCCAGATCTTCATCAGTTCAGGGAAAACTAATCTATAAAGATCTTCAATTGGATCATCTAATGAAATGCTTGGCATCCTATTGGGCCGGATCAGTGTGTTTAAATCTTCTCGATTATCTTGGTTGTCTAATCGCCAATCCCATCGCGACTGCAGTTGTCTTACCACCTCCTCGGGTTGAGTAATGAGCGAATTGCTATTGATTAGTAGGCTGCGTTCAGCATGTGATTCTGCAAATTCAGCGAGACGTTCGTTGTAGAGGCTCCAAAGCGGCAGGATTATTTCTGGATGGCGCCGAAATTGATGATGATCCAGCCTTTGTAGGGCATCGCTGAGGTCCCAGGGGGCTCGATAGATGCCAACAAGCCTGAGTTCAGGCCTAAGTCGATGCCAGAAAGGGAGTATTAGAGTGGTGCGAGGGTCCTTCCAGCCCCAACGCTGTGTTGCTGCAAGTTCGCGTTGATTTAAGAGATATACTGCTGCATCTTCCCAACTTGAATCGCCTTGGCTGCTAATTGAATCATTGGGGATCCAACCCCAATCACGCCAACCATCCGGATCATCATTAAGGTCGGCGTGGAACCATCGACGTTGTAACTTGAGGAAAGCAAGATCTTCCTGATAACCATCTGGATTGTTGCTGTCTTTTGCTAGTAGTTCATTGCCAAGTTCGACGCCAAGTTTGCTAATTAGCTTGCTTAACAGTGATGTGCCGCTGCGATGCATTCCGGCAACAACGATAGGGCCTTCTGGCTTTGGATCAAGGGTTACTATTTCACGTTTGGGATTATGAATAAGTACATAATCTTTGACCATCCCACGCCTATGCAAAGCATTCCTTGCGGCTCGAACAGCTTCGAGGTGTATATTTAGGCGCTTACTTTGCGAAACGCTTTGGGGATGGACACGATAATTATATAGTGGTTTGGCTAAATGTAAAGGTTTGCCTAACTCTGCAAGTTTAAGGCTTAGATCATAATCGCCAGTGAATTGAAAATTTTTGCTATACCCATTCACTTTTAAGTATGCTGATCGCCTAACGACACGCATATGAAAACTAATGAATTGCACCAGATCAGATTTTTTTTCTTCCTGCCAGGGGCGTAATGCTCGTTGATCAAGGCCAAGACTCGATCCATCAGCTCGAACCAATAGGCATTGGCTATAAAGGAAAGGGGCCTTTGGGTTTTCATTCAGGTATTCAATAGATAGCGCTAATGCTTCTGGATGGAGTTTGTCATCAGCATCTAGTTGAACGAAGTAAGTAGCTTCACTTTGGCTGAAAATGAGTTGATAGCTTCCGAAGGTTCCTTGCCTGAGGCCATCATCAAGGACCTGAAGGCGAGGTTCTTTAAGTGCTAATGCTTTCAACCATTGACGACAATCATCTCCGACGCCTTCTGGACCATCTGGGCGAATCAGAAGCTGCCAATCTTTATATGTTTGTTCTTGCACTGAGGCCACAGCTTCTTGTATCCAGGCGAGTGGCTGGCGGTACACAGAAATACCAACGCATACACTGATTTGATGAGTATTTTTCAGCAACATCTATGGTTTTGGAGTTTAGTTAAAATAAAAGTGTTAAAAACCTGCAGCTTTTGCCTATTTAATCATGTTTAGAAGGCTATGGGAGTATTCCTTGCTGGGATGGGAGTATGGGAGTGGAACAGTTCTTCATCCAGGCAGTGCTCTAGCACTAAGCTGAAGAGACATTTGGAAGTTGCTTAGGCTTGGCTACCTAAAAGCCTTGCAGCGCAGGGTAACTGATTGCCTTGAGAATCCTAGCTGCTGAACTGGCGCGTTCATAAACAGGGTTCAAACAACTGCTTGGCAAGTGTTTTTGCTCTTTTATCTATATTTTTTAAGGATGGGTTTTGTCGGCAATCAATCTGGTCTGCTCATGCGCCTCCCATAGGGGCGGGTTCACGCTTGTCCGTGTTGCTAGGGAGCTAAGCAAAATTTCCTGTAAGGGGCTGAGGTTTGCTTGCATGCTTTGCCTAGCTTCATCCAATAGCTCCTGAATGCTGCTGAATCGACGCAGACTGCGATGGGAATTCAATATTGCGCTTTGACAGTAGTGTATTGCTATTGAAACAAGTACGAGCCTGGCCGCCGTGAGGGGACAGGTAGAAAGCTCATGGAAACAAGTGTTTTGAGCTATATGAAGCTCCGCGGATAAGCTGCTTAATGGTGTAATATATAAAATACGAAGACATATGAGAGAGGGGGAATGGTTGATTCGAATCAAAAACTCAACTCTATTTCTTCCTTGTCTTTAAGTGTTCAATGTTCTAGTCAGTGGCTTTTGGGATTGTTCGTGGTAGCAAATAAATCGAATGATTTTAAGCCCAACTCTTATTTGAATTACTTCTCTTGGCTTGAAGTTTATTTCACTAGGGCTTCATGCATGCTGCCTGTTCGGGGCCCACACGTTGTGGGCTATTAGAATATGGCAGTAAAAACACTTGCTTCTGAATGGCCACTTAGCGAATGGCCTGCAACGATCAAGAATGTATCGAAAAATGGTCACCCCGCTAGTTGCGGCTGCGCAGTTTGCTCTCAGGCTGGTAATCCTTCTAGTAAAACCAATATAAACCTCGATGAAGGTGAGCTGTATTTTGATGGCTTAAGAAGTGGTGACTCTGCATCAGGGCAGCCTCTAACAACCGATTTGATCATCAATGAGGGCTCATCGATTTCAACCGAGATTTTAGAAGCTAGATATTTGTATAGCAATGATGGCATCATTTATTTAGCCTTTGACTACGGTGTCGATGACACAAGAAAAGATTGGTGGAAAGATGTCATTGCTGATGCTGATTCGATTATTGAGCCTGAATTTGCAATTGTTGAGCCAGACAATGCCTTGTCTCAAGTCAATATATATCAAGCTAATTCAATTAGCGATAATACAGCAGGGCTCTACTCTTACTGGATAGCAACAGACAGGGATGGGAATCCAGTTCGTGCTCAAACAGATGACGAAGGCCAACCAGTTGAATATAAGATTGAAATTGCAGAAGATCTTGCCTATACCTGGGCATCATCTTTTGACAATTCAGATGAAGCCGGTTGGAAACATGTTGCCTATCACGAGTTAGGTCACGCTTTGGGCCTTGAACATCCCTTTGACTTTAATGATGGCGATGGAGTTGAGAAGGGTGTTTTAGATATCAATGACAGCGTGATGTCGTACACGCCTGTCGATGATGCTGATGGATCACCAACGTTCACGTCTCTAGATCGAGAAGCCATTGAAAAGATCTACGGTGCTGAAACGGGGCAGGTTGCTAGTGCTCCAAATGGAGTAGAGCTAATTCAAGACTTATGGCCAGTTAATACACCAAATAACTTTGGCCCTCCTAATTATTTCTTCTATCTAGATTCAGCTTATGCAATTGTTGATGGTCGTTCCTGGGAAGAAGCAGAAGCTAATGCTGTAAATCTTGGTGGCAACCTGGTCACACTCAATACAGCAGCAGAGCAAACATGGTTGGCCAGTAATTACCCCGGTGTAACAGGAGTTACTGGAAAATGGACGGGGCTGACTACTGATGAGACAGGCAAATACATCTGGAGTGGTGGTGGAACAACTCTTGTGGATGGTCGTGCTCTTCTTTGGTCAAGCCCTGAATCTGCCATTGATTTCGTTGCTGATATTGGACCGCCTAGCACTAATGGTTGGACATCTGATTTTATCAATCTCGATCAACCTGGAAAACATGTTTGGTTTGATAATGTTGGCGACCTCGAATCAAGAGCTAAAGGGGATGTTGTCGACCATGCTTTTAATCCATATGAGTCCTCTGGTCAGCTGAAACCTGAAGGTCACCTATGGCAGGGTGGCATTGCTGAGATACCGCTAACTTATACGCTTACAAACTCATCAGATCAAGTGGATGAGGGGGAGTTTCTAACAACTAGTGTGAGTACAAATATTGTTCAGGCTGATACTTCATTCTTCTGGAGTGTAAGTGGTGAAAACATCACAGCAGATGACTTCGAAATTGGCTCATTAGAGGGAGAAGCAGAATTTAATACTAATGGTAATTTTTATTTTGAACACCTCATTGCTAATGACCTACTAACAGAAAACAATGAAGATATAGAGATCAAGCTGTTTCGCGATTCAGGACGAACCGCTCAACTAGGTAATACAGCTACGGCTACCATCTTCGATACATCTTTTTCTCCACCTACTTATACCCTTACCACCTCAGCAAATCAAGCGAATGAGGGGCAAGTACTAACAACTACTGTGAGTACAGATTATGTTGGCGAAGATAATGCTTCATTCTTTTGGGGATTAAGTGGTAAAAACATCACAGCAGCTGACTTCGCAATTGGTTCATTAACAGGCGATTCAAAATTTGATGCTAATGGTAACTTCTCCATTCAACACAGCATTGCGAATGATGGTAGAACAGAGGGCAATGAAAATTTAGAGATCAGGTTATTTAGGGATTCAGGACGATCTGATCAAGTGGGCAACACAGCCAATGTTGTCATTAAAGACACATCACATTCAAGTGATTATATCCGTCGTGGTGATTCAGCTTATGTAATTGTTGATGGTCGTTCCTGGGAAGAAGCAGAAGCTAATGCTGTAAATCTTGGTGGCAACCTGGTCACACTCAATACAGCCGCAGAGCAAACATGGTTGGCCAGTAATTTTCCCGGTGTAACAGGAGTTACTGGAAAATGGACGGGGCTGACTACTGATGAGACAGGCAAATACATCTGGAGTGGTGGTGGAACAACTCTTGTGGATGGGCATGCTCTTCTTTGGTCAAGCCCTGAATCTGCCATTGATTTCGTTGCTGATATTGGACCGCCTAGCACTAATGGTTGGACAACTGATTTTATCAATCTCGATCAACCTGGAAAACATGTTTGGTTTGATGATGCTGGTGGCCTCGAATCAAGAGCTAAAGGCAGCGAAACGCATTCTGTAGATATTGTTCATAATCCATATTTACCCACCACTGGTGTCTTGAGGCCAGATGGAGCTAATCCATCAAGTGGTGGTATCGCGGAAATATCGCTAGCCAGAAGCAAGCCAAATTTGGCAAATGAATGGATGCCTAATCCACAAGCCACACAAGATAGCGACCTTGAGCTCAGCTTTAGCTTCCATTCAACCAATGGCACAGAAGTTGAAAATACTGATGATTTAAAGCAACTAGCAGTGCTTGGCGATTCCGTTTCTTGGGAAAATACTTATCAGCTTGATATCACAGCCGAGAGCCTTAATGAGGGATATAACCTAGAGACAGCCGATATCACGATCAACTTTGATCCTTTCCTGTTTAACGAGATCAAGGCATCGGATATCACGATTGGCAGCCAATTGCCAATTACCAACGCAGTACAGATTAATAATGATGTGGGAACAATCCGTATAGCAGCAGCAAGTCTTGGAGATCTTGCCACTGGGCAATCGATTTCCTCAGAGAAAGTTCTGGCATCGATTGAATTGGACTTTAATGAATACCGCCTCGACACGCTGACGCAAAACACCAATGGCAAGATTATTGATCCCAGCACGCCGCTGTTCTTTGGCTTGAGTGCCAATCAAGATGAAACTGTCTTCTCTAAAGCTTTAAACGATGAAAGTGGTTTTGCTAATCGCGAGATCAAGAGCCTGCGTGATCTCGGCGGTGATTTAGCTGTTGATGGAACCAAAGTCACCCTGTATGAGGCAACAATCAATCTAGAAGAACAAGGCGATGGCTTGATCTTAAGTAGTGATCTGGATATTGGCTCTTATAACTCAAAACAAACAAATCTGGTACGAACTGGCGATACGATTACAGCAACAAGTGAATGGACCAATGTGGGAAATATTGAGGCCAAAGACATACAAATTACTGGCCTAACTAATGCCAATGCAAGTTTGGCAAGCTCTGGTTTCTATATCAGTTCACCTGACGACAGTCAAACATCAACAAACCTCGAGAGTGGCAGCTTTGTTGATGGAGCATTTGTGCAAGCAGGCCAAGAAACAGCGCAACTGGTTGCCGATATTCAGATCACAGGTGCTGCAGGCAATGTTGTTGATCTCAGCCAAGGCATCCTCAGCCTTCAAGCAACAGGCTCAGCCGTCTTTGAGAATAAATTGGGCTCAAAAAACCTGATTACCTTCCAAGGCGATCTCAATTACGACGGCCGGGTATCGATGAAAGATCTGGCTTATCTCAATGCTGGTGCAGCAAGACAACAACAAGCCAGTGAGCATCCCGATGCAGTGGATGCCAATAATGATGGCTTTGTTGATGCCAGTGTGGCGCGAGGAGTGGATGCCAACTTTGATGGCCAGATCTCGATGGAAGATTTAGCTGTCTTGGATGCCGATTGGGGCCAAAGCCTGCATCAACAACCAATTAATGGCACCAATGGCAGTGAATCAAGCTTTACCGGTTCTAATCAAATCTCCTGGGATGAACTCGATAACCAGGGAACAACAGGCGATGCCGCCTGGGATAACCAAGCGTTTAAGGATCAAAACGCCGTAGAAGCCAGCAATGACTTTGTTGAATCACTGGAAAACCCAACAGCTGTGGGTGTGATCGGCGGAGATGGCAATACCACTGCTAACGATGGTGATATGCAGGGCACAGAGTTCCAGGATCCGCTGAGCAGTTAGTTAAGTAGTTCGTTGAGCCATTCAGTATCAAGTTGGACCACTCAGTTAGGCGCTGAGCAAGTAGGCGACTGGTTTATCGGATCAGATAGCAATGGAACAGCCAATGTGGGCGGAAATGACGGAACTTATTTCGAAGACCTGAGTTAATATGATGATTCGATATCACGATAGGCAAATGAATCTTGCACACTGGTCTACAGGCACTCTAGCTCCCCTTGCCTTTTCTTGCGCAAGAGCTCATTGCCAAATCATGTCAAGCCATTTCCTGTAGCTCCAAGTGGCTTTATGCAAAAATTGCATTATCTTTACGAACTGGTCGCTTGACAGCACCGGGCCGCGTTTGATTCCTTGCGCAATGTAACGTTTCACCGTTAACGCTCGATTTTTAGGCATTATTCCCGCATTAAACACCCCATTTCCAGTGGTTTATGGGATAATAGATACATATGAAGTAAAAGCAAGCCAATGGCCACCACAGGACCTGGCTATGGGACCCCGAACAGCGAGTTCAAAAAGGTCTCATCCCTTGACGACCTTCGCGAAACTTTAGGAAATATCAGCCTGGTTACAACCGGTGATGAGTCTGAGGGAGGCCTCGGAATTGCACCAGGGTATGACACCATCTCATCCAGCACTAAATTCTCATTCCATATTGGCGAATCAACAGAAAGCTATCTCCAAAGCAATACAGCACTTAGCTCTATAGGAAGTAATTTTGAATGGCTGCCCCATCTAGGTTATGCTAATTACGATGGGAATCTTTATTCATATGCCGGGGCGAATTCTAAAACCTTTAAAGACCCTACGAATGACAAATCAACAGCATTCGGAGCTGCTGATGATATGGGGGCGATATGGAGGGGATTGAATGAAGCTACGAGAAATAGTGGTTTTCAACAGCTCTCATCCGATCAATCTGTATACTTAGCATTTAATCCGGAATCTATCAATTATAGGAATAAGTATGGGGGAGGTTCAAATGGGAATGTCAATGAGAGATATGACGGGCCATATGCAGCTGATTCATCAGATATTTTTGATGGACAATATGACGTCGTCCTTGAACTTTCACAATCTGTCATTGATGAACTTAATAGCACTAATTTAAACAAAATTGATACTTGGAATGCAAGTGATATGAGTGGAGGTTGGGGAAAAGATTATGCCAAAACTAAAGTTATTGATCTATCTGAGATAGCAACTAATTCAACAAGTCGTACAGATTTTCTTGATGAATTTGAGCAGCAGGTAGCCTTTTCTATTAAAAGTCCAATTGATTCTCCGATATCAGAATTAAATTGGTCCAATGTTTCATTTAAAAATGATAATGGCAATACAGTTTCATGGAGCTTGGGTGATCATGAAAAAAATAGCACATTTGATCAAGATCCCTTTTCTAAAATTGCAGCCCTTGATTCAAATATAAACCAAGATGGCAAATGGGAGTCCTCAGATGCTGAATTTGAGTTAAGTAAAGATAACCTTTGGGATATAAACAATTTCCTGAGATACACCCAGGATGTTGTTAATACCAAAAGGGGTGATGGCACATGGAATGATGGTGATACTGTTACATGGACATTAGATAGCTTATCGTTAAATGGTGTTGGTTCAAAATATATGTCGGGTGCCGAATTAAAAGGAACACCATTTGAAAATATAACTCTTGAAATAAACCCTTTATACTCTGACCCAAGTACAATCAGCAGGTCTGATACCGCAATCTTTGATGTCTCTACTGTCGCCAACATAAATAATACGATTGACATTCTAGACTTCGATAAATTTAATAACGCATTCAAATCAGTCTCTTACGAAAATGCGACAAAAGGAGCAGCACTGTTATCAGAGCATTATGCTTCCTTGAGTTACGAATATACAGGAGGCGATAATTATCAAAAGACCATTGACATCTACCTTAACCCAAACCAAGGTAACGTTCAGTTTAACGCCTGGACTATTGATAGTATCCAACAATCGTTTGATCTAGATACAGTTAATTCAGACAAAGATATTCAGCTGGAATTAAAGTCAATTAATTTGAATGGATCCGATCATTCTGGTGCGTCAGACAGCATCCTTGCAGACAGCAGCTCGGCTGGAGGCTCGTGGTATAGTCACTATTTCAATAAACCATCTGGTGGCGACTTTTATGACCGCCAAAAATTAGAGAGCTATATAAAAGGTTTCAGTGAGATTGAGAGCCTTACATTGAAAAATATTTTTTCAGAAGCCGCGACAACATCAGAAATTATTGAAGCTGCCCAATTGAAAATAATTGATAGAACAGCATCCGGCGGCGGAGGCGGAGGAGGTGAAGGTGGAGGTGGAGGATCATTTACTCCAGACCTGAATGGCAAGGCCGTCCTATTTGATTACAACATATTCGAGAAAGATGTATCAGCAACTTATAACCCTCAAGAATATATAGATCCTACAACTGCGCTCAAGCAAATAGGTGTTCTGGGGCAAGAACAATCCTTTAAGGATTCTATTTATGATAAAGAATACACACTGCAAGTTACAGCTCAAGCATTAGGAGGTTACGATTTAGAAGGTGCCGACATTACGATTGGTTATAACTCGCTTATCTTTAACGATATCCAGGCAAGTGACATAACTATTGGGGCGGAAATGCCAATAGCCAATGCTGTTCTTATCGATAAAGGAACTAATGGGGATGGCACAATACGAATAGCAGCAAGTAGCCTCGCGGATCTGATTGGTGGTGGAGATGGGATTACTTCTTCCAATGCTGCTGGTGTTCTTGCCACTATTAATCTAAACTTTAACGAATCTGAAATTACCACATTAGGCAAAGACATCAATACAGGTCAGTTGGAAGCTAATCCACTTAGCTTCACTATTACAGCAAATAGTGATGAGACTATCCTCTCAAAAACTGTTGAAGGTTCAGACGGCCTTGTTAATAAGAGCATACAGAGCCTTAGAGATCTTGGAGATGTAGCAGGAAGCAAAGTGACATCAATCGAAGATGAAGTCACACTCTATGAAGCAGCAGTGAATCTTGGTCAAAAAACAGGGATCATCATGGGTACAAACCGTACCATCGGATCTGATGCAGGATTCACAAACCTTGTTCGTTCAGGTGATACAATTATCACGGAAAATGAATGGGCGAATGTTGGTAATATGGTTGCTAACAACATAACCATTACAGGAATTAAAGATGAAACAGGTAACCAGAAAAATTTATATGCTGAGTTGGTTGAGGGCGCTGCTAATAGTTATTTTACCAATGATTTAAATGGGGACAATAAACTAGCTAGCGGATCCTTCATTGACGGAGAATATATTGATACCGCTGCTGAAAGTGGAACAGTTACTGCTGCTATAAAAATTACCGGTGCTGCAGGAAACGTTGTTGACCTCAGTAGTGGTATCTATCAGATTCAAGCAGATGGCGGTGCTGCGCAAGAAAATACCGGTCTAGGTTCTAAAAACCTAATTACTTTCGCTGGTGATGTTAATTATGACGGCCGTGTTTCAATGAAAGATATTGCCTATCTGAATGCTGGTGCAGCTCGTCAAGAAAGTGGAAGAACAGAAACAACTGGAGTTGTTGCGGCAGAGGCACGTGCCCTTGATGTAGATACAAACTTTGATGGAGAAATCAGCATGGCTGATTTGCAAGCCATTGATGCAGATTGGGGTAAATCACTGCATTCAGCTAGTAATGAATTTACTGGCATGTCGAATATCACCTGGGACCAACTTGATAAGCAACTTTATGGAACTGAAACAGCCGGTGAATGGGATAACACAACATTCAAAGATTCCAATGCTCTCGAATTCGCTGCCGCTTCAGATTATGTAGCACCTCTAGATGTAGGAGCCGCAGCCGATGCAGTCGGAGGCAATGGGCCAACAGAGGCTCAAGGTGGTCTAGCAGGAACCTCAACAACAGATGATATTGCAGGTGATTTCTTCCAAAACCCTAGCTCCCCCACCAAGTAGTTTATTTTCCCCAGGCAAAACATTAAAAACCATCAATACACTCATATTTAAACTTAAATCAAATGGAACCTTTGATATGCAAACCTCAAAACAAAACCAAGATTGTTCCATTACTCCTTCTTGGATATTGTCTTTATATCAGCTAGAAATTACTTCTAAGGCTTTCTATCTTTTACCGCTAAATAACAAGTCCGGCTAATGGCTCGATGGATGAACCGCTCGCATCAGTAAACTGGACCGTCGATGCAAATAATACGCAGCATGATGCTGTTCAATATTCTTTTTCTGCTCCAGAGATTATTTATGATTCTCCCTCAGATTCACTCAATCAAGAGACTGCTTCAGTTAATCTAGACCTGGATGATCAGAAGGTTTCACCTGCGTGGCAAAATGGTGAATCTATTTCCTTACAGCAGCAGGAACTAGATAGCTCAATCCAGAAATTAGCGGGCGATGTACCTGGTCTTGATGTTGATAACCTCTATGAACCTTCTCCGTGGGATTCTCAATTAGTCCTGCATGGATCAGCCTATGCAGCTCCATCTCTTGAGCAGGGTCTGCATTCTACCGATTTGGATCAATCCCCTCCAGATCCAACTCATTTAGATGCCCATATTGACTTGTATTTTGATACTTCAGGCTCAAGTAAGATTGAAGCACCAGAAACAACTCAGGCTCCTCCGGATGCTCTTTCTGGTCTCTACATAAGTGCTGAATCAGATTCATTGCCTCTGGTTTCAAATAATCTTTCTCCTCTTTTAGGAGATGAATTCGCCAGTGATCCTTTTCTTGTTTATCAGAATACAGAGCAACTGACTGACATTTTGTTAGAAAAGAATCCAAGTTCAGGCTTGGATGATCAACTTCTAATAGATGCAAAGACTCTTTCTGGACCTGTTTTAGAAGGAGAGGAGTTTCCTTTTAACCCTTTGCTTGACTATCAGAATAGCGCTCAAGTTGAGCAAGATGAGCAACCATTGCAAGTTACCCTACAACGCCAAGTGCAAGTCCACGCGCTTGTGGCTGATACTGAAGATAATCAGTTAGAGATAATCCAAAGCCAACCAGAAGTTGATTTTAGCCCTAAGAATGGGAAAGCAACGTTCTCTTCAGTTGGAGACTTCCCAGACGTAAAAGATAATCTTGATCTTGATACTTTTAATTGGCGTCCTCTTGATCAAAATAGAGCTCCACGGCTGAATGAACAGGACTCGCCACTCAACATTCCTTTCAAAGTTGAAGAGTGGTTTGAGGACAAAACCACACTCATGCCATTGGGTGATTATCCACCAACGGCTGACACCAATGGCCCATGGAGTCTTAGTACCTTTTCGTTGCCGGGTGTTTCGTCACCACCTTTGCCTGATTGGATAGAGGTGATGCAGATGTCTCCGACTCCCGAGCTTGTGGGAGATGGGCGTCTTGTGATTAGTCAAACCTTTGAATCTGATCCTCAGGATCTAAAGAAGCTGTGGGTAGAGATTCATGTTCAAGATCGTCGACCCGATGGTCTCGGTCTGATTGGTCTTGAACTTGATCTCAATTGGAATGCCTCTGCATTGGATTTGATTGTTGATCAAAACCGTTCAAATCAGGTGTTTGAGCGTAATCATTTGCCACTTTTTCAGAAAACAGGCAAGCTCACAACACTTCAGCCAGAAAGCGCTAGAGATCTACCCCGCGAAACACTTGTGGGCATTGGCGCTGCTGCGCTACCTAATGCAGGACTTGGTGAGGCACTCGGGAACCTAAGTGCGGCAGATCCGCAAACGCTCTTCGCCCGCTTAGCTTTTCAGGTTGAAGATCCTTCTCTGGCTCTTGATCTGCAAATGCAGGTCACCATGTCACCAACGAATGGAGGTATCGATTTAAATGATCAACAAATTCTTGTTCTTGATGGCCAGAGCCCTAATGCTTGGGTTCTAAAAGCTCAGCCTACGCAAGAGCAAGTTGGCAGTTATGCCTTTACTCTCCAGCAGGGGGAACTCGATAGCGGCCTAACCACTCATTTGGCTGTAGCTGTAAGTGAGGTTAATGATGCACCAATAGCATTAACAGAAACAGAGATTCCCTCTGAAAGCTTTACTCCTGAATTGCTACAGGGGCAATCACTAAGCCACGATCTTGGCCGTCTATTTAGAGATCAGGATGATTCTAGTCTTCATTACAAGCTGGTTTCGGCCCCGAGTTGGCTAGAGGTTGATAGTCAAACGGGCCGACTGATCGGTGTCCCCAAAAATTCTGATGTAGGTAGTTATAGTGTTACTGTTATCGCCGATGATGGTAGAGGAGGCACGGCTCAACAACAGCTTTTAATTGACGTTAAAAACGTTAATGACAGGCCTCAGGTTGATTCATCAGTATCGCTTGTTCCTCCGCACCTGATTCAAGGAGAGAGCTTTACTTATAGGTTACCAAAAGGTGCTTTTGTTGATCCAGATTTGTCTGTAGATAGAGATGAACAACTTCACTATCAACTTGTTGCAGCAGAAGGTGATCAGTCTCCACCGGCATGGATCCAGATTGATCACGCCAATGGAACCCTGACTGGTACAGCAGGAAGCAGGGATGTTGGCATTAATAGGTTTGTTATCAGAGCTGTAGACGCGTCAGGTCTTTTTGTTGATCAATCTATCAGCCTTAACGTTGAAAATGTTAATGATACGCCTCACCGCACTCAATTGCTTTCTGAATTCTTAGCTGCTCAGCTTCCTATTGCCTCTGGAGAGGCTCCCCTAAGTGAAACTGATCCTAATGCATTATTTACTGGCTTAGAACGCATCATTGACTTAAAGACTTGGTTCAATGATCCAGACCTCAATATCGTGCCTGGCGAGCAATTAAAACTTCATGTTGAACTTGATATCGGAACTGGTAAAGTGATTGATTTAGCAGATCATAATCTGTCTCAAGATCAGCGTCCAGCATGGCTAAGTTGGGATGAGAATTCAGGCCTGCTGAAAATCAATCCAAGTGTTGAAGAGATTGGTCAGCATATCCTTCGAGTGAGTTCTACAGATTCGGCAGGATTGAGTGCTTCAGCAATAGTTCCTCTACTTGTTCGCCATCGCAATAGTTCACCTATTGTCAGCTTTGCTAGTGCAGATGATCTGCTTGAATCTTTGAGGACAAAAGGCATCAATAGTGCAACAGTAATCAACTCCGCTGAGAGTAGTAATCAATCGAATAAACTCCGTGGTTTGGAAATTACATTAGCTGAAGAGGAAGATGTATTGCTGGAGCTTCCTCGCTCTCTTTTCTCTGATCCAGATTTAATTATGAGTGGCTCTGAACAACTCACTATTGAGTTGCAAGGCGCAACAAACTTATTTAGGCAATCAAACGACAATCATTCCCCTCCCTTTGAATTTGATCCTAAGACATTGACGATAAAAGGCAATACTTCGGGCCTTGGGCTTGATGCGTATGGCGGATTGAGCCAGTGGCAGGTTCGATTAATTGCTACTGATACTTCTGGTGAATCAGCCAGTTTTGATCTTTCACTTAACCTACAGCGAACTTGCACCACCCCTGAGCTTGTAGCTCTAGATGATGTTTCTAAGAAACCAGAAGGGTCCCTCGTTCAACTAAATGATCTCGTTCAATTCACTCTTAGGCCACGAGATGGTGAATTGGTCCACCTCACAATTAAACAGCCGCTAGGAAAACAACAACCATTAAATCTTGTAGAAATAGCTGGAGTTGACGTGGTCAATTCAACTTATTCAAGCACTCAACGTCAATGGCAAATCACTGGATCAGCAGAACAAGTTCAAGCTATTATGGATGATTTACAATTCAAAGCTGCTGATGATGAGCACGCAATCGGTGATTTCAAGTTAGATGTTTCCATTCGAAGTGAACTTGGCGATACCGGCCTTGTCTCTGAGACAATCACACAGGCTGTTGCTTTCACTCTTGAGCCAACTGCCAATTCGCCCCTTTGGGTAGATAGTATTAGAAGTGAATTGCCCAGCAGTGATTCACTAAGGCTTGAAACTCTCGCAAGTCGGCTCATAGCAAATAGTGTCGATCCACGCGAACAACTTAGTTATCGTGTTGAATTACCAGGAAATCGCCCCGATCTCTTGATCACTGATCAAAGCGGTGTCGAGCTCGGAGAGCGTCAAGGTAATTTACTTTTACTGACTTCAGATGAGTGGCAATCTGCATATCTTCGCAGCAGAGATGCAGCCCATCAAGATACTTCTCTGATTGTTGAAGCGATCAGTACTGAAGCCAGCAATGGCACGCAAGCTTTCTCCACAGCAAAAACTCTCAGCACAAATCCCTTTCCGTTATTAAAACAGGCTCCTGAATTGCTATTGAGACCTCCAGTGGGCATCCAGCGCTCTGGCGAAGAAGGAATGTTTCAACTTGAGCTCGACCTACCTGATGCAGCTAAGAGTCTGCAATTGCAACTCGACTTACCTGCAGATAGCTCGATCAACATCAAGGGAGCTCAAATCAGTTCAAAACTTTTACCACATCAATTAGGAGAAGCTGTCAATAAGCGCTTCATTATCACTTTCGATAGTGAGCAACAGCCATTGCCAGATACACTTGATATGGGGATCACTAGTCCTGCAAGTTTTAAAGGTAGTTTTGAAGGTCGTTTAAGTGTATTGGCGTCCGCACGTTCTGTACTTAGAGAGCATTTAGATCCACTTGAATTGGCAAGTGATATCACCAATGGACTTGCATGTGAAGTTGAAGACCTTCCTTTCGCCTGGGATGTGGCTCAAGTTGCTCTGGCTCCTAAGTTTATAACTGAACCATTTGAAGACGAACCCTGCCTAAATTTTAACCCTGAGACAGGTGCGCTGACAATCTCTGTACAACGTGGGGTTGGTGAATCTGGTAAGCAGAATCTAAATGAAGATCTTACTCTGGCTGTAATTAACATTCCACCTGGGTATGTATTAGCGGAGAAGGTGAACGACACGTTTCAAGCTGTGGGTGCGACAGACGCATTTGGCACGATGACATTATTCACCTTAAATTCTAAAGACAAACAAGAAGCTGCTAGTTCAATTGGGTATACAACGGTTAATGACGGCAATCTGTTCCTTGTTGCTACTGATAAGAATGCGGTAAGCCTTAATGGTGCTTGTCTGAATTTAGCGCTCACTGCTCGAATTAGTAACCAGCCTGGTGGCGATTCCAGATCTGAGATTATTAAGCATAAACTTAATCTTGCGGCCATGAATGGCGGATTGCATTCTGTACAAAGCTTGTCTGCAGCTACACGATTTGTCGACCCTCTGATTCTTGATTTGACAGGAAAGCAAGGTCTCCCACTTACTTCGTTAGCAAGTGATGGTAGTGGTGTGAGCTTTGAAATGCTGCCTGGGAGTCCTGCAGTCCCAACGGCCTGGCTTAAATCAGATGCGAATGCGAATGGCCAACTAAATGCCGGATTCCTTGTTCTCAACGATATCAGTAATGATTCTGCTAATGCTGATATAAATATCAGCTCTATTAGCGAGCTGCTTTCGGAGTATTTTCAGACAGATAATCGCCAACGTAGTTTTCTCTCAGGTAGTTCGGCTCTTGCCAGCCTGGATGCTAATAATGATGGACTGATCAATAGCCTTGACTCATCTTGGAATCACTTGCAAATTTGGTTCGATGATGGTGATGCAATCAGCGAAGTCGATGAGCTACAACCCCTCAACCAGTTTCTTGAGTCTATTGACCTAGACACGCTAATTACACTCGCCGAGCAGCCTGAATGGGCAGCAGATAATGCTGTGTTGCGTCGCCTAAGCGGTGCCAGTCTTGCTGATCCAGCAGCTCTTTACGATCTTTATGACGTCGGTCTTCGCATCGCGCCCGCATTTACTGCAAAATTAGACCTTCAATTAGAAGGCATAGAAGTTCAGAAAGCTGGCGATTCTGAAGAGATAGCGAATCAAAGAGATCATGCAGTTAATCAAATCTCGTTATTGAAATCAAGTCCTGAGGAAGTTAGTGATGAATTAACTACAGGCCTTGAATCACGTTTAAGTCGCCTTCAGTTACAGGAAAATGGCAACCCTGTTGCATTGAAGTTAAGAAGTAAGGACAGTGCTAAGTGGTCAGAGAATGGCTTGGATGACTTCACCTTGGTTCGGATGTCAGGTTTGCCAGCTGAGATTGTTCCTTCTGTAGGTGTTCGTGATTCTCGTGGTGATTGGTTATTTACATGGTCTGAACTGAATGCTAATGACGGCCAAGTTGAACTGATCCCTGGTCAAAACTGGAGTGGAAATGCAAATTTGCAGGTGTTGATCAGTCAGCTGCAGCCTGATGGCTCATTACTTAGTTCTGCACTTACAAGTATGGCTTTGGATGTTGTAGCAGTTGCTAATGAACCTCTGTTGCAATTGAATAACGTAACCATCAATGAAGACCAGTCTCTTGCATTAAATCAAATTCTTAAGCGAGCAGAACTTGTTGACGATGATGGTTCAGAAATCATGCATTACGAGTTGAGTGCAATCCCAGATGGAGTTGTGTTGCAACGCTTAGTGACTGGGGATAAGCCAGTTGTTTTAGATTCCGAAGAGGGTGTCTATAGGTTTACTTCTGAAGAACTCGAAGGAGTGGAATTGCATGCTGCAGAAGACTTCTCTGGCATTTTGCAATTTAAATGGCATGCTGTGACAACAGAAGCTTCCAATGGTAATATCGGCCGCACGAGCCAGGATGCACTCATAACTATTCGGGCGATTGCAGATAAACCCTCTGATGTTGTTTATAACGAGTCTCCTCCTGCACTTTTGGAGGGAGGTTCTGTTTCCCTATCTAGCTTGATCAAGCAACAGAATCCTAAGTCGGGTCTTAAAGACACAGATGGTTCCGAGGAATTACGACTTGAGTTCAAGTTACCCCAAGGCCTTTCCTTGAAACATCAAACTGATGCTAATTGGCAACCGATTAGCCATCTCAATTCTGATGGTGAGCAGATTGTAATGATAAGTGCTAAAGATTTATCAGAGGTGCAGCTGGTAGACAAAGGCATAGAGCAAGTTGACAGCTTCAGGCTCTCTGTCTCAAGTGTCAGTCGAGAAATTAGCAATGGCCAGCTCGCTCGGAGTGAGTCTAAAGAGCTGACACTTGGTTTTATCCGCAATGCAAGAGCTGCTAAAATTACTCTTCTAGATGCTCCCACTATATTAGAAGACTCTAATGGAGTAGAGATTAGCGATTTCATTCAGGTTGTAGCAGCTAATAATAAGGATGTTCTTAGTTACCGTATTTCTGAAATAACAGAGGGCATCAAACTTATAGATCCTGATGGTCAGATTTGCCTGCCAGACAAGCTCAATAAAACCTTTATTCTGTCTAGCCTAGATGGCTGGCAATTGCAACCAAATGAGCATCAAGCTGGACAATTTGGCTTCGATATTGAAGTGATTAGTAGGGCGCCTTTGGATGGTGGCAAGTCAGCGACAGCATTAAAACATATCAACTTTAGTGTCAAAGCAGTTGCCGATATGCCAACCCTCCTACTTGACCAATCTGAAGCTAAAAAATTACTAATCGAGAGCAATGGATGGCTGAATTTAGATAGCCTCAAACCAATCGTCAGATCTCCTGATAGTGATCAATCGGAACGCCTTTCACTTGTGATCGGTGCTATTGGTGTTGATGGCAAGCCCGTTAGCCTCCCATCCCATAGCCGCTTTAATGTTCCCGCCACACAATTGACAGATGGTCGCTGGGAAATTCAAGATGATGATTTTGATAATCTCAGTCTATACCTTGGGGAAATTGCAGATGATCTAACGATTACGTTTACTCCTACATCTCACGATGGTGATGATCAAATTCAAGCAGCAATGACAAAACTTACGGTTGCTGCCAACTCTGTTACCCAGATCCCACTGCTTGAGGTGCGCGGAGTCATGGAAGGTCTAGAAGATTTACCGATCCCATTACTTGCTCAATTAGAAGGTGTCATTAATGCTCAGCTAAGAGGAAGAGGAGTCGGCCAAACATTAGAATTGGAAATTAGCGGCTTGCCTGAAGGCTCGAAGTTTGTTCGTCTGATTAATAGCAATAGTGATTCTTCATCTCCCTCCTATAGCCAACCAGTCAATGCCAATCAAGACAATGAATTAACATCAACTTTAAGGTTGCCTTATGTTCAATGGCAACAGATGCACTGGCTTGGCCCTGCGAACCAGTCTGGTGAATTTAGTTTTGAGGTTCAAGCCTTTAGTGTTGGCAAAAATGGAGACGTCTTGAGTACAGATGTCTCAACGGTTAGTGTTTTCTTGACTCAATTCAATGACAAGCCTGAGATTATCGATGACAGTGACCTAAGCGCTATTCAAGAGGGGGAGAGTGGTCAATGGGATTTGTTATCTCGTTTTAAAGACGTCGATAATAACAGTAGCGAGCTGGCACTTAGCGTCAACACTCTGGACGAGAATGGAAGTATTGGGGCACTGCCATCCTGGCTTAGTCTAAGTTCAGAAGGGATCTTGGCTGGAAGTCCAAGCAATGCTGACGTTGGCATGCTCAAATTCTTGATTACCGCTAGCGATCCGTTAGGCCAAGTTACAACGATGAAGCTAAGCTTGGACGTTGGAGATGTAAATGCAGAGCCAACCTTCAACAGGGAAGCCTTGAAAGACTGGGAAGTTATTAGCAATGAAGGTAATGAAATCTATAGTCGCAATCTTGATCTAAGGCAGCGAATACAAATAGACCTTGAAACTGCATTCAGTGATGAGGATAAAATCAATGGTGATATTCTTACATACACTATCAGTGATGGTGATAGCGGATGGAGCTCAAGTCTAGATGGTTTTGCCAGTGTAAAAGATGGTGAATTGGTTGTTCAGGCTATAGGTAAAGAGAATGTTGGCTCACATGTGTTGCGTCTGCGAGCGACAGATCAAAGGGGAGCGAGTATTACAAAAGAGCTGAATATCAATGTGCTGAATATTAATGACGCTCCAATCGTTGTTCGTGATAATGCCATCCTTGTGCGTGAAGGAGTCTGGGAGGAAAGAGTCCAGGTTAATCAAGATCAAGAGTTTTGGCAGCTCAATCTTGAGGGGCTCTTTAGTGATGCTGATATCACTGATCGCATTGACCAGATTACTCCGTCTTTTCTTCCTGCTTGGCTTCAATACACACCTTCTACATCAAATACAGGAGGAGTGCTGAGTGGAAAACCTGGCAATCTAGATGTTGGCATCACTCCCTTGGAATGGCAGGCTGTGGATGATGTAGGCGAAGTGGCAACTTATCGCCTTAATCTCGAGGTCATCAATGTTAATGAAGCTCCGGAAGCCATTAGCAACCCAGATTTGTCTGAATTAGGTATCTTACGAAACGGAGTTGCCACGATTGATGAAGAGAGTTACTCCCGCCTAGACCTGTCGAAACTATTTACTGATAGCGACAGGATACATGGTGATTCACTTGCTTATGAAATTACAAAGGTTACTAAGGAAGGCAATCAGTCACCGCAGGTTGTTGATTGGTTGGGTATCGAGCATCGCAGCTCGATCACGCCTAACGCAAGCGGTAAGCTTTTGATCGAGCCAGTATTCTATCGAGTAACTGAATCTGGCAGTCTAGGAGATGCTGTGCCACCTGATGATATAGATAAGCTGGAAAAGAATACACTGCTCAGAGTATTAGTTGAAGCTACAGATGATCGTAAAACAGATCTTAAAGGTGTAATTGGTGCTGATCTTGATGTGACATGGAGTCCAGCACTTACTCTTGTTAAAGATAGTGCTTCCATTACAGATTCGCTGCCTCTATTTCAATCAATTTCCGAAACCGAGAATGGTTTGCGCATGAAAGCAGGCTCTGCGCCTGATGGAGGATTGTCTATCGGTAAAGCTGTAGGGAATAACCCGAAGGACACTTTGTTGAGTTTTGACTTACTGATTAATGATCCAGATCAAAAAGTTCTTGTAAGCCTAAATAGAGGAAAAGGTCTTAATCGTGATGGCCTTAATGGACGACTTGGTGAACAGTTTGACTCAGAGAATAGTGTGGTTCATTCTTTCTCTAGTCAAGCAGGTGCTGATATTGAGATACTTGCACCAGGGAATGCTGATGTCGGCAATTATATCGTTACGATTACAGCAACAGATCAGGATGGCAAAAGTACCAGCGCAGAGGTGCCATTGCTGATTTCTAATACAAATGATGCTCCAGAAGTAATAAAGAATGCAGAGAGTATCCTTGCCAAATGGCTTACTGAACAACCTCATCTAGAACACAATAATGACATCACTCCTTTGCTAAAATTGTTTAAGGACCAGGATCTGATGCATGGAGATAAACTAGATATAAGACTTGTTAAAGCACCAGCAGAGGATTCTCATCAGAATGCTGCTGCTAATAGCATTGTAGAAATAATATCTGAAAATAATGGCAACATCAGTCTAAACCTGCTTCCTCCAAAAGGCATCACAAGTATTTATGAGCAAATGTTCCGCTTAGAGGCTACAGATTCTGATGGTTCTACAGCTAATACAGACTGGCTTACTGTCGCAATTACACCGTCTGCAGAGGCTACTGTTCTTAACAGAGGCTCTGATAAGAAGATATTAGACACTCAAGCTCTCGGTACTATCACTAAGAAGAATATAAATATTGATCTAGGCCAAGCCTTAAATATAAATGCACCTGAACTCGTTGACCCGACTGGAGACGAAGCCGAGTTGAGATTTCTTGTTAAGTCAGCAGATGCAAAGTTGGTTCTAGAAGGCAAGGATGATCAGGATTTCTTTGAGGTTAATATTAATGATCAAGACCAATCAGTCTTTAGCGTCAACCTTAACAAGCTACAACAGATTTCAGGCAACACTTACGGCAACCTAGAGAATCTAAAGCTTTTACTTGCTCCTAACCAAATAGAGCTTTTGCCTTCTGCCTTAAGTACAAAACAAGTTAGCGGAATTCCCTTGAAGCTATGGACATCAACTCATGTTAAAGGAGATACTTCTAAACAGTTTGGCGAGATTCAGAGCAATTACTCAGAAATTTGGATACCGGTAGATAATACTGCTCCAACCTTTAATTCAGTTAAGCCAGTAAAAATTAACCAAGATTTCTTTTCCCAGGATTACTTCTCTTCTGAGAAACCACTCTTCTCACTTACGAATCAGTTTACGGATATAGATGCAAGTGATACAGCCAATTGGCAAATCGAGGTCCCACGAGATTTGCAAGGACTACTCAAGCTAGACGAATCCACTGGAGATATAAGCTTTACGCGCAAAGTCAATTCCTTAACAGATCTTCCGGTAGGCAACCATCGGATCATTGTTAGACAGATCGATAGCTCAGGAAGACTTGGAGATTCAACTGGTATTAGCAGTGGAACAGTTCGTTTGTTTGTTGCTTCAAGCAACGAGGACGAATCATTAGTTGGCGGCTTAGAGCTGTTAACAAGAGGAGATGGTGGAGAGCTTAAGCAAATATTCAGCAAGCTTTCAGCAGGTGAAGAGCTTCAGCAGCAGGAAGCAGAAGTTATTGATATATTTGAAAGACTTCAGGTAAAAAGTAACAAGAGACAGGAATTTATTGAAGAGTTAGAGAAAGGTTCTTTAGCCATTCTTGGCAAGCCAGAGGATGGAGAGCCTCTTTTATTGCTAGATGCTTCCTATGATGATAATAGCTTGTTGATTAATTCTGAGCAGAAAGAGGCATCTGCAGAACTTTTGGACAAGGCTGAAGATCTGTTAGATAGCCAAACAATTGCAGAAACACCTATGGGTGAATTAGATTTTTCCATAGATATTCAAGGAGAAAAATCAAGTATCGTTCAGATTCGTCTCGAAAATGGTGGTATGGATATCGATGATCTTGTCAAGACAACATCAAGTGGAACTCCTTATTTATTTAATTCTCGCAAGCTAACCTATGACTCAAGCAAGGATGGAGAGATGTCAGAGTGGCTTTCTGGCCTTGCTTATGATGTCTATTTCTATGGCCACGCAGATGGTTCAAAGGCTAGCTCCTTATCAACTGGCATAAAACTCCGCAAAGAAGATGATTTTTCACAAGCGTTGTTAAGCAAAGGCTTTGGTAACGATTACCTTCCACGAATGGATGGATCTGGACTACTGATTGATTTGGACGGAGATAGTACTACTGATCTCATTAGCATGCTGCTTATTGATCAGGGATTCTTTGATACTGATCAACGCTTTGGGATTATTGGTGATCCACTGATACCTGTAAAAACCTCTGATATTGCTGCAAAATCAGCAGTCGCGAGTGGTAATAGTAACTCCTTAGCTTTGGGAGGTGGTCAGACCTCTAATAACCATAACCCTCAAGATTCTGAATATCCAGACATACAAGATCCGATCGACACATCTCAAGATGCAACTAGCGATCCACAAAATCAGGATCCTTCCTCATCAGAAATAGATGATTCCTCTATTACTGATGAGGAAGTGATAAATGATGAAGCAAGGTCTTCTAATTCCAATTCTTCTCTACAGTCAGGCTCGCCGCAAGGCTATAAGCCCAATAATAGATCACCTTATAACAGCATTGGTAGTCCATCCATGCAGAGTTCAAATTCCTCAAACTCATTGATCGGCTTGACCTCAGATAACCTCAACAGTAATAGAAGACCTGAGTCTCTTACGTCCCAGCAGGAACCAGATGGTTCACTACAAACAAATGATGAATCACTAGCCTCTCAAAATCAATTAACAAAAGCACAACGTACCAATGCATTGTTCAACAATTCATTAGCATCGGTACAAGACTGGATGCAAGCCAGAAAGGAAGATGCTTTAGAGGCTATCAATTCATTGATAGCCTCTATTGAGGATTCCAATCAAGCTTCAATGGCAGGAGCTATCGCACTTCTATTAGCTCCTGTACTAGGGGAAAGACTACTAACAAATACTGCAAAAGCTATGGATACTAATATTACGTTGAAGTTACGACGACGAGGTGAAAACTTTAAAGGTGTTTGGGCTATGCCTACGCGTGATGGCCGATTCATTTCTATCAGTAAGGATTGCTCTGCTCTTGATTTTAAGCCTATAGATATTTCAGAAGCAGATACGAATCAGATGCAAATGCTACCTGGCTTTAATTCAAATGGAAAATCGCTATTAAGCCTTGCCATGCCTCTAATGCGAAGTCCAGGTAGATTTATACATTCAGTACATGCTTTGTCTCAAGAGCTGTTAACTAATCCAACCCCAGATATTAATTGGGATGATTGGATCAATCGTTCATTTAACAAGCATAATAGGAATGGAGAGCATGCTCGCGAGGCTGTAAAGGCTTTGACTGAACTGCGACGACTTGTTGATCAAGCGATTCAGCAAGACCCTGCTTTGGCAGACGTTATCATGCTAAGCCAACTTCATGACTGCAATTCTCTGCTTGGATTAGCAACTAAACCTCATGCAGCTCCTGCTAGCAAAGCTTATTCCAACATTGCTCCTGATCAAGATGTGGGAACCGCTATTGCCTCATCTAACTCAGCAAAATGAGCTAGGATTATTATTGGCTAAGTTTGTAAATTTAGCTATGCTCAACAAAGAGGTTCAGGCAGGAAGCTTTGGAGCAAACTCTGATGCAGCAAGTTGCCTTGCATGGACTACTACAATCCCTTATAAGAGCACAGGCTGAATTCGAATTTGTTAACCAGTTTGAATTGGATGATGAAGGGCAGCCAATAGATGATGAGCAAGCAGTCTCTACATTAATAAAAGACTTAAAAATACCCAATCATCAAGCCCTTCAGAGCTGGAGAAACAGCCATCTGCTAAATAGTGACGACGATAATTTCATTAGTTATGCCCATAATCGACTTAAACGTAAGCGAGTAATCGACAAGCTAATCACAGGTAATGGTGAGTCTTTATTTCTTCGCTATAAGGATAGGCTAGACCGCGTTCTCTATAGCTTGATTCGAGTTGAATCTGAAGATCTTGCCTATAACCTTTATTATTCTATTGAATCTGGAGAAATAGAGTTCGGTTCTGCTGCTGAGTCACACAGTTGTGGACCAGAATCCAAAACTCAGGGAATCATTGGGCCTGTTGATCTGACAACACCTCATCCAGAGGTCGCAGCAAGGCTTCGTACTGCTTCTGCGAGGCAATTATTTTCACCTTTTCAAGCTGATGAATGGACTGTGATTGTTCGACTTGAGTATAGATTTGATAGTTCCTTTGACGAATCCACTAAAGAATTTTTAGGGGGACTTTTATTAGGGAGCAAGTGCAAAGAAATAGCTGAAAAAATTTCAAAAACTTATCTCGACAAGGAGGATTTGGAAGTTGCAGCTGTCTAATAAAAACTATCAAAACTTGATCACTTCATTAGAGTTAGATCTTGAGTTAGAAGAAGTTGAGCCTGGGGCTCTAATCTATTCGACTAATAATTCTCCGGGAAAGATCGTGTTTATAGAGAAAGGGCAGCTAAGGTTAATAGATGAAAAGCGAACATTTGGCTCTCTCACTTTATTGAAATCAGATGCTCCTTTTGTTCTTGGCCTATCACAACTCAACTCTCTGCCCATAGCAGAAGAGGCAAGAGCATCTTCTCTCTGTAGCTATGGAGTTATAAGTCTTGAAGACTTGCCTGAGAAATCTGTTTCTATTTTGAATGATCTGCTACGGAATTCGATAGATCCATTTGAATTGCCAACTGTAAAATCTCTTCTTCAGGATTCTAATAAATATTTTAATCCTGACCATGACAATCCTAATCTTTTGATGAATGATTTGAATATTGTTAAATCAGCTGAAGAGATTAGAAGCACAGGAATTCTTTTCTATTTGGATCAGGAAAGCGATGGTTTTCAATATGGACAATCCTTGACTCCGGAAATATTTCGTACCTATTTTAATTCTCAATCATTGCCGCGAATAGGCATCGTACATACGCAAGAAATATTGCAAACGAATAGGCATTTACCCAAACCAGTAGAAAAAGTTATTGAACAAGAGCCCAATCAGCCCGAAGCTCCAATAAATGATTCAATGCCTACTACACTTGAACTAGATAATGATGTTCGCAAGCAGGAAGTTTTTGATTTTAATCTGATTAGAGCTAATAATCGCAGAGATGCATTCGTCGCTTGTCTAAGTATGTTGGTCGAGCATTTTGAGCTCCCTACCCGTCGCGATACCATTAACAGAGCAGCTAATATATTGGATGAAGATGATATTCGCTGGGGCAGAAAACTTCTGTCAATCTTAGACAACTTTGGACTTGCAGTTCGCAACATTCGTATTCACCCTGATCGCCCTCTGCGCTTACCCGTGCCATGTATTTGGATCGATAGTCAGGGTTTATGTTCCATTATAGTAAACACAACTAATCGTGAAATAATTATACTGAATCCTCTTAAGGGGGTAGAGAAACTTCGAACATCAGAAGCAAGCGAAAGATTATCTGATAACCCAGAAGTCATATCAGTTGCTCTAGGCCTACATACTCCGAAGAAGAGATTTAATGTTTTGTGGTTGCTTCCGTATATGAAGCGTTATCGCCTGCAATTAATAGAAGTATTTGCTGCAAGCTTCTTAAATCAATTATTTGCACTCGCGACACCTTTACTTTTTCAACAAATTATAGATCGGGTTATTAGTAAAGGTGCCTTTGATGCCTTAACTCCACTTGTCGTTTTGATGATGATTTTTGTCATACTTGAAACAATTTTTTCAAGCCTGAGAACTTTTCAATTTGTTGAAGTTTCTAATCGTATTGATATTGGTGTAGGTTCAGCAATAGTTTCAAGGCTTTTACGAATTAATGCGCGTTTCTTCGATCGACGTCCAGTCGGAGAGCTTTCAAGTCGATTGGGAGAACTAGACAATATACGCCGATTCCTTACTGGTACAGCCTTAACAGCAGTACTCGATGCAATTTTTTCTGTTCTCTATTTTGCGGTCATGTTCTTTTACAGCCCGCTCTTGACGCTAACAGTATTACTGACAATACCTTTCTTATTTATTGTTACTGTAGGGATCACTCCCATCACTCAAAGACTTATTAGGAGAAGAGCTGAGGCCGCCTCCCGTACACATTCTCTTTTAGTAGAGATCTTAAGTGGAATTCAAACTGTAAAATTACAAAATGCAGAGCTAACAGCCCGTCGCCAATGGGAAGACCGTCACCTTGAATCTATTAATCAAGGGTTCAAAGCTGTTTTGGCAAATACGACAAGCTCAAATGCCTTACAGCTCATAAGTAAGGTTAGCAACATTATTATTATCGGCCTTGGAGCTTGGCTGGTGCTTCGCAATGAACTTACTCTTGGTCAACTCATTGCCTTCCGTATTATTAGTGGTTATGTAACCCAACCAATGTTGAGGCTAGCATCAACCTGGCAGAGTTTCCAGGAGATGTCTCTTTCATTAGAAAGAGTTGGGGATGTTGTTAATCAACCACTAGAGATAAGTGAAAATGAAGAAGGTAATATAATTATCCCTCCTATTAAAGGTCGTATAGTTGCTGATGCCGTTGGTTTTGCCTATTCAAGTTCTTCAACTCCTGTCTTGTCTTCTGTAAGTCTCGAGATAGAAGCTGGCACCTTTGTAGGACTTGTTGGTCAAAGTGGCTGTGGTAAAAGCTCATTTTTAAAGATGGTACCTAGGCTATATATACCTACTCAAGGTAGGATACTTATTGATGGCTTTGATATTGCCAAAGTTGATCTTTATAGCCTACGTAAACAGCTTGGATTTGTTCCACAAGATTGCATGCTTTTTGAAGGTACTGTTTTTTCAAATATTGCATTAGGTGATCCTCAAGCAGAAAGTGAACGGGTTTTGGCAATGTCAAAGATTGCTTGCGCCCATGAATTCATCATGACACTGCCTTATGGTTACAATACACCAATTGGTGAAAAAGGAGCGGGGCTATCTGGAGGACAAAGACAACGAATCTCTTTGGCAAGAATGTTGCTTGAGGATCCTAATATGGTTATTTTAGATGAGGCTACTTCTGCCCTTGATGTAGACACTGAAAAGCAGGTTGTAAGCAACCTGCGCGCTCACTTTAAGAATAAAACAATGCTAATGATCACCCATCGGCTTTCGACTCTTGTCGATGCTGATCAAATCATTGTTATGCATGATGGCAGAATAGATTCCATCGGCAACCATAAAGAGTTAATGAAAAAGAAGGGTCGTTATTTTGCCCTTTATCAGTCTCAATTTGGAGAGCCAGAGTGATTCTAAAAAAGATAGCAGGTATTTTGCGACCACCTAAATCCAAACCCAAAAACAATATCCCACAGGCAGACTTAGGTCTTTTACCTCCAACACCTCTTTGGTCCAGAGTAATGATTTGGACCATTGGTGCAGGTTCTGTCTCTCTGATAATTTGGTCTGTCTTC
The DNA here is from genome assembly GCF_047304785.1 of Prochlorococcus sp. MIT 1327. Taxonomy (NCBI): domain Bacteria; kingdom Bacillati; phylum Cyanobacteriota; class Cyanophyceae; order Synechococcales; family Prochlorococcaceae; genus Prochlorococcus; species Prochlorococcus sp. MIT 1327. Next base: position 837,075 of record NZ_CP138972.1, on the reverse strand, counting down.
ACAAAAGTAGAAGAAACTGTGATGCTTCAAGGGGAAATCACTACGGCAAAGCCTGCTGTACCAGTAAAAGCTTTAGATCCAGGAGTAATAGAATCCATTCTAATAGAGCCCCATCAACCAATAACAATAGAGCAACCACTTATTATTTATGGTGATGATGAAACAAAGCTCCGCCTGGAAAGTCTCAAAAAACGCCTAGCGCTGATTAAAATTCAAAATGTGAGTGAGGTCAATATGTATGATTTTCGTATAGAACAAAGCAAGCAGCAATTAGCCCTAGACAGGGACATGCTTAGACGTCTTACCTTTCTATTAAAAGAAGGTGCTATTCAAGAGACCCAAGTCATTGAAAAGAAAACACAGATCAGCAAAGCAGCGCTCTCTATAGAAAGTATACGAGAAGAAAAGCAACGTTCAATTCATCAAACAGAGCAAACATCAGAAGAAATCAAAGGCAATATTCAAGAACTTGAAGCCAAGTCAAATAGATTCACGATCACTTCCCCCGTCAATGGTTTTATCCAAGACGTCAAATACCAGAGCCCAGGTACAAGAATTCAACAGGGCGACATTGTAGCCACAATCATTCCTGACCGAGAGTTAATTGCCAAAGTAAAGATTCCCTCAAAATTGAGTGCTCCTATCGAAGTCAAAAGCCTTGCAAATCTAGATGTCGATGCATTCCCTTCTTCAGAGTTTGGATCTATAGAAGCTGAGGTCATATCCCTGTCGCCCATGACAAGTGCACAGTCAGGAGATTCACCTCAGAAGCTTTATAGCGCTGACCTGAAACTGATAAAACCAAGCGCACCTAAGTTATTTAGCTTAGACAAACTCAGGCCAGGAATGGCAATTACAGCACGAATCAGACTGCGCGAAAAGCCTGCAATCTCGACAGTCTTTGAATTCCTTTCAAACCTATTTGATCCTCTGACAGAACAGAGATAAAAACATCTTTTAACAGCCAATATTCTTACTTTAAGCTACTGATTTTAATCATAAATCACACCGCCAAGACCGCCTCATAATGCCGTGGCTTTTCGATTCGAACAAAACCTTAATAGAAGGAGCATCGCACCCTTTAAGCAAACAAGTAATCCAACGTATAACTACATTTAAAGTCCTATTCAACAGACTCTCCACTCTCAATTCTGCTAGGCAGAATCAACTCAATAGTAGCGACGCTAGCAAGCCAATCTTCATGTCGATTGTGAACATCTAGAAGCAACCTCTACGCAGTCTTCTTAGCAAACAGTTCCTTAATCCCCTCATCAGGATACTCTCCGAAGGAACATCATCACTGTCATCATTGGCGAACGGATGAATGATTGGGTGACACTGAAGTCAGTCAAATAATTGATCCTTGAGCATTGAGAACTTAGCCACAAAATACGCCCCTTACATTGAGGGGCAAAACATCAACAATCTATAGCGACCTCTCAACATCGTTCTAATTCCCGTGATGAGTGTGATCATCTCCATAGACTGGATTCAACCAATCAATCCCGGAAGGATCCCCATCACACCGCCTTCGACGCAAGAAGGCACCAAGCCAGCGGGTGGCGGTTCGGGCACCAGATCACGATAGTTGGGACTCTCAGCATCAAGGTTAAAATCGGTCGCCTGACCTTCAAAGCGATGAATCGATCCAAAAATACTGGGCTTACTTAAAAGCACACAAGCGTCATTCACCAGGTAACGGCTAGGGAAATTATCATTACAGTCACAAACAATTTCGTACGGCTGAATGATCTCAAAAGCGTTATCTCGCGTCAGCGCTTTCTCGTAGACATCAACTTAACAATGGGAATTGATTTCAAGGATGCGAGCCCGAGCAGAATGCGTTTTTGCTTGACCCACCCAACTCGTGCCATGGATCACCTGGCGCTGCAAATTAGAGGGCTCAACAACATCTAAATCGACAATCCCGATATGGCCCTGCAGCGGCAGCAGCAAATAAAGCAGCACCGGCGAACCGAGCCCGCTACTACCCACACACAACACAGAAGCCACTTTGAGTCGTTTCTGACCAGTCATCCCAACCTCTGGCAGGGTGAGATGACGAGAAAAACGCTCTAACTCATCGGGGCTCAGGTCAACATCAACGGTTTCGTGAAGACCCATAGGGGAAAGAGTGCCGATAGCTATTCCCTTACCACTGTCCCAAATGCGCAACCTCATGCTGCTGGCCAGGTTGCACTCCTGTCAGCCACCAAGCGCGCACATTGCCGGAACCTGCCACGATCACAACTAACGACGGCACAGTGGCCCAGCGATGATCCATAACGGAAGGCACAGCCTCACCGCCAGGATGAGAATGGGCACTGCCCAACACCTGCCAATTGCGCTCTCTGGCAAAGCGTTGAGCCTGCAACTGTTCACGAGGATCCAAAGCAAAGCGACACTTGCGTGATGGCAGCAGCTCAGCCCCAAGATTCGGATCATCCGAGTCTTCAGGGAGGCTTAACATTCCCGGCTCCCATACATTGCAGCAAGGCCAAATCAGCCGAACATTCCAGATACTGCCGCCTTGATAACTATTGGAATCATCTTGATAACCCAATAAGAGAGCACATCCCTCAAATGGCGCCACAGCCAATAAACTGCGACGAAGAACCATCAGGTAATTACGATCAAACTCCAACAGCCCTGGCATAACAAAGATCCTTTCGATACGCTCGGCAAAGATTTGCCATCGGTTTCGTGTTCATGAGCGACATCAACACCGTGACAAACGAACAATCCACCACAGAAAAGACCACCACAAGCAGCGTTGATAACGCAGATGAGGAGATTAAATTCTCAGAGCGTTACAGCGAAGCCGTTGGCAAGGTCAACGAAACCCTAAACAAGCTCGATTGGAGCCAGATGGGGCGCATCGGCAAGGTTTTGGGGATCTTCGCAGCTGTGATCGTTGCCCAGATCCTGATCAAGGGAGTGATGGATACAATCAATTTGCTACCAATCGTGCCTGGACTGCTCGAACTGCTTGGTGTGGTGATGGTGGGCCAATGGAGCTGGCAAAACCTCACCACCAGTGAGAAGCGCTCTGCCCTGTCTGAAAGGGTTCAGAATCTCCGCAAGGAATACTTAGGCTGAATACTGCAAATCCAAATGCAATTCAAGTCAGCAACCAACTTGCCAAACGATTCAGAATGGATTGGCTCTGACTTCGATATGAGCCTCCAAAGAGATTGGCATGATTGATGAGGTGATACAGGTTATAAACCTCGACCCTTTTGCTTGCATCAGCTGGGAGTGGCCATACGTTCTCATATCCGATATAGAAATCCTGCGAAAAACCACCGAATAATTGAGTCATCGCCAAATCAACTTCTCTATCGGCCCACCAGGTAGCAGGATCCAGCAGGACTCCCCGCCCATCTGAGAGAACATTGGCATTGCCACTCCAAAGATCCCCATGCACGAGACTTGGACTGGGTTGATGGCGATCCAACCAAGGGATTAACGCCGAGAGGATTGGCTCAACATCAACCAGATCCAAGCCCCATCGAGCCGCCTCTCTCAGCTGAGGACGCAAGCGCAGCGTCACGAATGCGTCGCCCCACTCCTCCCTCCACCCCCCTGGCTGAGAGCCAGCACCGATAAAACCATCCACGGGCCAACCAAAGCGTCCAGGGTTTTCGGCGGCAGACGCCCGATGCAACAGGGCCAGTCCACGACCCAGAGATGCCTGATTACCCGCCCAAAAATCCAACCAAGGCAGCAACAACACGGCTTCACCACAGACCTGATCACAAGCCAAAGGCTCCGGCACCTCCAACACTCCCGGATCAGCCCATGCCTTAAGAACCTTTAGCCCCTCAGCTTCGACCTTGAGCATTGGCAAAGCATCTGCCCCACCTGTTTTGGCAAACAGTTGCCGACCACCCTTCAACTGCAAACACCAGGCCTGATGAATGCATCCGCCTGCGACGCACTCAACATCCTCAATGACTTCACCACTCAAGGGTCCCTCAGCTGCTACCAGGTCCTGCCTCAGACGCTCGTTCATACCCACACCTCTCTAAACCTTGTCAGCATGACCGGATGGCTGAGGACTCAATCATCGTGATCGGGGGCGGCATTGCCGGCCTAACGGCCACAGCCCTCTTAGCCAAGCAAGGATTACCCGTCACCTTGGTGGAAGCGCACCATCAACCTGGAGGTTGTGCCGGCACCTTCAGGCGAGGTCCCTATATCTTCGATGTGGGTGCCACCCAGGTTGCCGGCCTAGAACCCAGTGGCAGCCATGAACGCATCTATAGGCATCTGAACCTGCCCATGCCACAAGCGGAGCTACTCAACCCCGCTTGTGCAGTGGATCTCGCCGACGGATCCCAACCCATTCAGCTCTGGCATGATCCAAAGCGCTGGGAACAAGAATGGCGATATCACTTCCCTGGCAGTGACTCCTTCTGGGCTCTGACTGCCAAGCTCCACCAAAGCAACTGGGGCTTTGCCAGCCATGATCCGGTGGTCACACCGCGCAACGCTTGGGACTTAGGCCAACTGCTTCAGGCTCTGCGTCCAGCAACAATCACCTCAGGGCTATTGAGCAGCCTGACAGTGGCAGATCTCTTAAAGCTATGCGGCTGTGCGCAGGATCAGCGCCTTCGCAAATTCCTAGACCTCCAGATCAAGCTTTATTCGCAAGAACCACTCGACCGCACAGCCGCCCTCTATGGAGCCACCGTGTTGCAAATGGCTCAAGCACCTCTTGGGCTCTGGCATTTGCAGGGATCGATGCAACAACTCAGCGATGATCTAATGCATGCCCTGAAGCGGGATGGCGGCCAGGTATTACTGCGCCATCGTGTGGTGGGCCTAGAAGTAGCCGCACGGGGCATGGCTTGGACAGTCAGCATCAAAACCGCCAATGGCAAAGCTTTAGAACTGACCACCCCAGATGTGGTATTTAGCCTGCCTCCTCAATGCCTGAGATCGCTGATGCCACCAGGAGCAGGCATGCCCAAGGCCTATCGCCAAAGGCTAGTGCAATTACCTCAACCCAGTGGAGCTTTGGTGTTCTACGGGGCCATCGATCGCAGCGCCCTGCCTAAGAACTGTCCTGTCCATCTGCAAAGAGCCTCCAAAACACCCGGCTCCCTATTCGTATCAATCAGCCGTGAGGGAGATGGCCGTGCTCCCGCTGGACAAGCCACAGTGATTGCAAGTGTGTTCACCGCCACAGCGGAGTGGTGTGGTCTAACTGAATCCACCTATCAAGAACGCAAGCAAATGGCCCTGTTAGCCATCCGCCAAAAACTTGAAAGTTGGTTAGATCTCGCACCTGAAGATTGGCAGCATCAAGAACTAGCCACACCCAGGAGCTTTGCACATTGGACTGGTCGGCCAAATGGAATTGTGGGTGGCCTTGGGCAGCACCCTTCACAATTTGGGCCCTTCGGACTAGCAAGCCGCACCCCCATGCGAGGGCTCTGGCTCTGTGGCGACTCAATTCACCCTGGTGAAGGTACTGCAGGGGTGAGCATCTCGGCACTCATGACCTGTCGCCAGCTCATGGCTCAGCGAGGTCATCAGTTACGGGTGGCGAATTGAGGTCGTTGTTGGCAGCAACAAGAAAGCTGGGTCGCAATGCCTGGGAACGTTCCAATTCAGCCTTTAACTGCGACCAGTGCCCATTCAAAACGGCCTCCTCAAGCTGCTCCAAGCTCCAGCGATAAGCAGCCAAACCACGCAAGATCGCTGCGGTGTTGCTCTCAGCCATAGATGTTCCCAACTGGGGATTACCACCACCCACCCTGGTGGTATCAGCAAAACCACTAGAAGACAGCACTCTGGCGAGTTCGCGAACAGCAGGATCACGCTCCTCACCCACTGTTCGTAGCAACGCAGCACTCACCAGCACAGGCAGGTGGGAAATCAGCGCCACCGCTTGATCATGGTTAGCTGCATCCGCCGTAAACCATTGACTGCCCAAAGACACCGCAAATCGACGCACCAACTCGAGCGCCTCAAGGTCTGTTTGATTGTCAGGTGTCGCTACCCAAGGACGTTGCTGAAATAAGCCCCGCAGCCCTGCTTCCACTCCTGCTTCAGCGGTGCCTGCCATGGGATGGCTAGCCACAAAGCGGGGGTGTAGGTCGCGCCAGAGCTCTAAAACAGGCATCTTCACTGAACCCACATCAGTTACCACAGCAGCTGTAGGCAAAGCCTTTAGGAGATTCGGATCTGGATTGAGCAGCTGAGCCAAAGGCAGCGCCAGGATCACCAAATCACAATCCGCGAGAATGCCCGGATCGGTGCTCACCAAGTGAGCCAAACCCCTAGCGCGAGCCCTATCCGCGGTACTGGAACGATGCACCAGACCATTGACCTTCCAACCAAGCGCCTGCAGATCCAATCCCAAGGAGCCACCAATCAGCCCAAGCCCTACGACTCCAGCGCAAAGTGATGTTTTTTTGTTCTGCTCCATCCCTACGGTTCTCGCACTGCAGTCCATGTTGATCGACCAATCAAAATGGAGCTTTCTCGGGTTTACGGCTTCCTAGGCTCTCGCAATGCTCGAAGCCCGCAGCCATCAGCAGCTCAAGCACCTGCTCCTGCAGAATTCCTCCCCCTGGCCTCATCACCTCACTTTGAGCCGTCTTGTTGCCCGCAGTCTCAGGCGCAAAGATCACACCCTGATCCAGCTCGACCCTCGTAGCAAAGACCTCTGGTGGCTTGGTTTGCTGGTTCCTCTCTGCCTGGAGGCCAAGGGTGCTGTGATGATCCTTTCCGATCAGCAGCGACGCCGACTCCTCAAGGTAGAACTGCCACAACTGCTGACGAAAGGCATCAAACTCCCCTGCTGGGAAGGGCACCTTCCGCCCTCAGGGAATCAACTGTGGTTGATGAACCACAGTGAGTTGATTGACGCACACCACCTGGGGCATCTCAAATCAAGGCAGTTGATCATTCCAGAAGCAGACCAACTAAGCCAGCGACTACGGGACAGCATGGCTTTGTCGATCACACCTCAAGACTGGGAGCGTTTGCGGCGGGCACATCCTTCTGCGGAGGCTTCCCTCATGCAACTGCACGAACGATTAAGCCGCAGCCTGTTTACTCACGCCACCCGAGCCAATGCCCAAGTTCGCCTTGATGGCAGCGAAATTCAGGCTCTCAAAGATCTCATGCGACTTCTAGGCCCCTCACCTTCCCCTTGGCCTGCAGTGCTGAAAGCCGATAGCCGTTTTTGGGCAAGCTGGGCCGAACTCGATCACCGACTACTGCAATGGCAATGGCATCTACAACCGCTCGAACCCCTTCAAAATCTTCCAGGTCTGTTACGAGACCAGCCGTCTGTCCTGCTGAGCGAATCAAGGGAGAACGATCTCGTCCGCACTGAGTTGGACGCTGCAGCATTTCCTGCCACCGTCATGGCCAGATTGAGTGAACCCAACCTGCAGGAACCAATACCTCTTTTTGCACCACGCCGCCAACCACTACCGAATACCGAAATCTATGCAGAGCATCTGCTCGATCAATGCCGTCGTCTGATTCTGGGACGTCCTGGCATCACTGTGGTGTTACTTGACGATCAGCAACTGCGCCACCAACTCACAAGTGAGTTGGCGGCGGAATTTGGACGCAGAGTCGTTCATGAAACCACCGCTCCGGAATCCAACGGTGTTGTCTGTTGCCGCTGGGCTTGGTGGCTTCATCACCAAGATCAACTCCCTCTCCCAGAACAACTAATCGTGGCCTTACTTCCCCTGGCGAGCGTAGAGTCACCACTCACAGCAGCAAGAGTAGAATCCCTCAAGAATCAAGGTCGTGACTGGTTCCGAGACCTTCTCTTGCCTGAAGCTCTCAGCCTGCTAACACCAGCGATTGCCCCGCTCCGAAAAAATCACGGACGACTGGCAATCCTGGACGGACGTCTACGAGGACGGAGCTGGGGGAAGCAAGTGCTGAGCACACTCGAACCCTGGACACCCCTGCAACGCCTATTACCGGATTAAGCCAACTACTCTTTAACAACCAAACAGCAACGAGGAAGGCCATGGGAGAAGCCAGACGAAGATCCGAACAGGGCCTAGCACCACGCCAGAAACAATCCAAAAAAGATGACTCCCCCAGAATCGTCTCCTGGCTGCCCATTACCCAACGTGATAAAGAGCGTTTTTACGCCATCACAACCCGTGGCGCCTGGATTGGCATCGGCTTCATGGTGGCTTTGTGGGTCGTAGCGCGCTTCGTAGGCCCAGCCGCTGGGTGGTGGACCCCCGCCGATGCCAGGTAAAAGAAACTACTGAGGAAAGAAAACATCAATCATCCCAAATTTCTCTCTTCAGGAACAAACCCAAGACCCTCAAAGAGCTCTTGGGTTATCTCGTTCTTTTAGCCAGTCTTAAGCAGCTTCAGATGCCAAGCTGACGACAGGTTTTTTAGCCGCAGTACGCGCCGCAGCCGCCAACGGACGCATGGAATTAGCGGTCACCTCAGACCCTTCAGTGAGTTTCTGACGCACAAGAACTTCAATCTGCTCCTGAGCTTCAGAATTCTGCTCAAGCCAAGTAATCGTGTTGTCACGTCCCTGACCGATATTGTCGCCCTCATAGCTGTACCAGGCACCCTTACGGATGACAACACCGGTTTCTTCAGCTAGGTCAAGCAAGCAACCCAAGGTACTGATGCCACGACCAAAAAGAATGTCGAACTCAGCAATACGAAACGGAGGGGCTACCTTGTTTTTAGCCACCTTCACCTTGGCACGAATTCCATACTCCTCCGTGCCGCGCTTGAGCGTTTGAATACGACGGATATCGAGACGTACGGAGGCGTAAAACTTGAGAGCATTGCCACCAGTCGTCGTCTCCGGGTTGCCGTAAGTGACGCCTATCTTGAGACGCAACTGGTTGAGAAAAATGACCGTGCAGCCGGATTTGCCGATGTTGCCAGTGATCTTGCGCATCGCCTGACTCATCAGACGGGCCTGGCTACCCACAGCCAAATCGCCCATCTCACCTTCGATCTCAGACCGAGGAGTGAGCGCAGCAACGGAATCCACAACAACGATATCAACTGCGGCAGAGCGCACAAGCTGGTCGACTATCTCCAGAGCCATCTCCCCCGTGTCCGGCTGCGAGACCAGCAGGTTCTCAATATCCACTCCTAAAGAGGCTGCGTAGACCGGATCGAGCGCATGCTCGGCATCCACAAAAGCTGCGACGCCACCACGACGCTGTACCTCGGCGATGGCATGCAAGGTGAGGGTGGTTTTACCGGAACTCTCCGGGCCGTACACCTCCACGACTCGTCCTTTCGGGTACCCACCGCCAAGGGCAAGATCAAGGGTCAGCGCCCCTGTAGGGAAGGTCTCCACCCGCATCCGAGAGGCATCCCCCAAGCGCATGATCGAACCCTTGCCAAAATTGCGTTCAATCTGACCAAGCACCAAATTGAGAGCTTTGTCCCGCTCACCTGGACGGGGCTCAGCCTGGAGGGAATCAGACTTAGAGGATTGGGCTGATTTCACGTCAACTGACATAGCAATGGTGAATAAAGGATTAAACGAGTACCGTCGGCTGCTGACCTAGGCGAAGCAAAAAGCACTGCGGCAAAGCTGACGGACACCGATCAAAGAGTCCAATACCACCACAACCGCGAACCGTCCCAGATAGTACAGACGTACCCTAACGGATCAGGGCCAGCTCGCCAAGGGTGCCGCCAAAGCTTCTGGCTCCAACAGGCGAATGCCCATCGGCAAGGTCCGACAGTCTTCCGGCTTGAGATAGCCCCAACTCGCCAGATAGCAGGGCAGAGAAGAGAGTCCGGGCGTCGCGAGCACCGTCTCGAGGGTGGCACGACGGTCCTCCACAAAGCCCCGCAGTGGTCGCTCCGCCGCCAACCGCAGCAGCACCTCAGGCTTACTGCCCGACTCATGGCCATACAACCCATGAGGAGCAAGTTGAAAGCACTTCAACAGTTCAGCGGTGAACTCCGCCCCCTTGGTGGTGAGCACCACCAAGTCGAACCCTTCATCGTGGAGGCCACGAAGACGCTCAATCACACCAGGAAAAGGGTGGTGGCGGGCCAGCCAGTTCAACCGATCGGCCTCCAGCGCACTCCGCCGCACCTGCTCCAAGGCCTCCTGCAACTGACCTGGCTGCCATCCCCAAGCCTCTAAAGCCTGCTGACATCGCAAGTGATAATCGACCGAAAAGGCCTTAGCCCCATGTCGCAGCAAGGGTCCATCAGAACGCAGCAGCTCTGCTGCTAGAAGCACCATCTCCCAACCCTGATGGATCCAGGGCCGGAGCAAACGAAAAGCTTCAGGAGCCGCATCGGGCAAAGGGTCTGAACCAAAGTCAAGACCCACTAACTGCAGACAAGCGTGCCGGGCACTCCACCAGTACTCGCCCATCCCATCAACAATGACACCGTCAAAGTCGAAAACCAACAGGGAGCGAGAGGTCAACTGAGGATTGAGAAACTGGGCCGCTAGGATTCGAACCTAGGAATGGCGAGACCAAAACCCGCTGCCTTACCACTTGGCGACGGCCCAATGATCCAGATCATTAGCCGCGCAGAGGAGACTTCACTGGAATCCAGATAGTTACCCACATTGAAGCCACCTTCGTCAATGCATGCTGATCAAGCAGAGCCATTTCAAGGGGGATAAACCCGCAATCGCTGTTGTTCCGCCTGGCCGAAAACATCACTACTGAGGCGATAGCGCGTCACCAAATCAACCTGCATCTGACGAACCTGCTCGCTACGGGGTAAGAGCTCCACCGGCCGTCCATAGGGCAGCACTACTTTTTCCACAGCCAATCTGCACTCTTCAAGTGCAGCCAGGGCATCTTCCTGATCACCATCCTGAGACTCTGAATGTGAGAGCTGATCTTGCGGCCCAGCGCGGCGTGCTAACAGCCGCTCCAGAGCACGCTCTACCTGAGGCAATGTGTCGGACTTAATCACAAGGACCGGCACACGTGATTCACGCGCCTGACGTCTCAGAGTTGGCTGATGGCCGAGTCCCTTACGGATGCTGAGCACAACGTCAGCCTCATTGAGGTCATCCACCCAACGAACAGGCCAGCCATGACGACGAATAGCCTCATCCACCAGCTGGGGCGTGATTCCACAACAGAGCACCTGCAGTGCTCTTTGATCTGAACGCTCAGCAGAGATCGCCTCAGCATGATCTTGAGCGGGGGGGGCCGCTCTAGGAGAAGGTGCTTTTGGATCCGGCAGAGGGACCGCCGCCAGAGCAGGACGTGGTGAAGATGATCGACTCGGCTGCGCATCCACGAGCCGCACCGATCCATCAGAGTCCAGCTCCCGCAACTGGGGGCGTGGCAACTGTCCGCGCAGCAACTGATCAACAGTGGCAGCCACGTCGGCATGAATCGACCAACGATTGCGAGTATTGATTTCAACTGCCACAGGGAAAGTGGGCTCAGCAGCCCTCTCAAGCACAGTCTTCTGCGTGCGACGCCGCCTTGCCTCTTCATCTCCAAGAGTGACAGCCTGAATCCCGCCAACAAGATCACTAAGGGTTGGATTCTTGATCAAATTCGCCAAAGCATTCCCATGGGCGGTAGCCACAAGCTGCACCCCCCGTTCAGCGATCGTGCGCGCAGCTTGAGCCTCTAGCTCCGTACCGATTTCATCAATCACGATGACTTCCGGCATGTGGTTCTCCACGGCCTCAATCATGACCTGATGTTGTTGTTCTGGCAGAGACACTTGCATGCGCCTGGCCCGACCAATAGCTGGATGGGGAATATCCCCGTCACCAGCAATCTCGTTACTGGTGTCAATCACCACAACCCTGCGATGCAGATCATCAGCAAGAACCCTGGCAATCTCACGCAGCGCGGTGGTCTTACCAACTCCGGGGCGCCCCATCAGCAAGAGCGATTGACCACTATCCAGCAAATCTCTCACCATCGCCACGGTGCCAAAAACGGCCCTTCCCACACGGCAGGTGAGGCCCACCACCTCTCGCTGGCGATTACGAATAGCACTGATGCGATGCAGAGTTCGTTCAATGCCAGCACGGTTGTCAGCACCAAACTGGCCCAACCGATCAACAGTGGTTTGCAGGTCATCGCGCGTGAGGCACTGCTCTCCTAAAGCAAGCGCTCGTCCCGGATAGCGTGCTTCAGGCACTCTGCCGAGATCCAAGACCACCTCGAGTAACTGCTCCCGGCTATTGGGTGTCGCCAAAGCCTGCTGAACCGCAAGAGGCAACAAATCCAACAATCGGTCTAGATCATCAGTAATACGCTTTGGCTTCATGGCCCTCAGCCGCAGCCATTTAGAAATGGCTCCCCTAACGGCCTTCTAGCAGGCTTACGACCCAGATTGGCGGAACAGCCATGGACGAACAAGCTGCTCTGCCTGCGCAAGAGCAGCTTGCCAACCCTCAGGCCATTCCCTCAGGCTCACATGCCTGGCCTGTGCTTCAAGCAGCCAGGGCTGGAGGAGACGACGAGCCATGCCGCCAAAGGCAATGCCTGCCGGCCCATGCTCACTAGAGAGATAGGTGATCGTGTGGGCATTGGTGCCCCCCGCTAACTGGAGGGGGCCAGGCGGAGCCAATGGCCGCAGCTTCCGCCAGAGCGCTACAGCAACTCGAGCCGTTCCTGACCCGATATCGCCACTCATGGGTCGGCCATCAAGCTGCCAAAGAGGTCTTTGCCCAGAACGCCTTAAACAAACATATCTTTGCCACAACTCACTTGCTAAAGCCTCAACCGTGAGCCCATGCCCCTCAAGGCCACAACTCACCCCAATCCGCTGCAGAGGCACCTGAGCCGACATCAGCTCTGCAACTGTGGATTCAAAGGCCTCAGCCCGCCCAGGTGCCGTGTGAATCTCGACTGCATCAGGATGCAATTCCGCCAACAGAGGTCCGAAATCTCTCAGTTCAAGTCGCCGGTCATGTTCATCGATCAAACCAAGAGGACAAGTCGGCAGACATCGTCCACAGCCATAACAACGGCTTAGCTGAACCCCCCCTTGCTCACCAATAGCCTCAGCAGGACAAGCATGTTGACAAGGCCGCGAACAATCGCTTGGACAGCGCGCAGGATCAAACCAAGCTTTTCGAAAATGGGCATCCTTGCCATCGCTGATGCTCACCATCAACCAAGGACGAAAACCACTCCGCGCTTGCACCCAATCAAGCCCCTGACGAGCTGCCCTGACAACGGCAGCATCGGCCGCCACATCCACACAGTGAATACCAGCCGCAGCAAAAACCGCACAAAGGTCTGTAATGGCAAGCAAATCCTGATTACTGGCACCACAGATCAACTTCACCCAAGACCCACTGGCCAGGGCGAGCTCACCGCGAAGAGCACTCTGCTGGAAAGGGTTAGAAGAAATAGTGTTCAGTCCCCTAGCAAAGTGGACATCGGCTGCCAATTCAAACTGCGAGCGCCACCCATCTCAACAACGACCCGTAAACGCGACTCACGCTTACAAAGATCACAAAGCGCCAAGAGCTCAGATCTTGACAGCACCTGCCCCTCCAAAAGCCAGAGCACCACAGGAGCGTTGTTGACAAATAATTCAGCCAACTGGGGCATCACCTGCTGAACCTCACCGACAGCTCCATTGCGCCCAACGCTTTGATGCCCGAGATGGGGAGGCCGAATACCGTGCAGCTGAAAAAGAAACACCTCTGGATCGCCAAGCCCCCGAGCTGAACTCAGCTGAGTGCGGTATCCAGCAGCCCGAAGCCTTCGCAGCAACCTGGTTTCACTGCCACCTTCAAGGGGAACATGCATGGCCAGACAGCCGCAAGCATCCAGGTCACGGCGAAACACCCGACCAGAAAGCAACAGCGGCATGACGACATCACTCAAGTAGCAATGAGTCTGCCAGCAGGTTCGGAAAATATTTAATTGGCATAAGTACTGGTGTAGAATCTTAGTTTGGTTCGTCTTTCTGTGCCCGTCCGCTAGCCGGGCCTCCAGAAGGCGAATCAGATCCGACGATTGCGCCGGATCCCTAGGCCAGAGCAGAAAAGGGATTTATCCCTGAACTGCCGGGAAACTGATTGACTCAAAAGGTCGCCCAAGTCCCAGCCAGCTGATTTGCTCGCTAGCTCTATCCGAAAATTGCCTCAGCCGCCGTTTCTTACGGTCCAAGGTATTTCGGCGACGACTGCGCTCCCTTGATCAGCACTGAATCACAACCCCCCGACCGGAAAACGGAAGGAGGTCATACACGCTGGCGTTTTTACCCTCCATGTCAATCGGCATCCTTGGGAAGAAACTGGGTATGTCTCAGTTCTTCGACGATCAAGGCAGAGCCATCCCGGTCACCCTGATCGAGGCCGGCCCCTGCCGCATCACCCAACTCAAGACTTCTGACATCGACGGTTATGCCGCCGTGCAGATCGGTTTCGGTGATACCCGCGAAAAATTGATCAACAAGCCTTCCAAAGGGCACCTCACCAAATCTGGCGAGGTGCTCTTGAAGCACCTGCGCGAATATCGCGTCGAAGGCCTTGAAGGCCTAGAGCTGGGAGCAGCGATCACCGTCGGCAATTTTGAAGCTGGCCAGAAGGTAGACGTCAGCGGCGACACGATGGGGCGTGGGTTCTCTGGCTATCAAAAGCGCCACGGCTTCAGCCGTGGTCCGATGAGCCACGGTTCCAAAAACCATCGAGAACCAGGCTCCACAGGCGCCGGAACCACGCCAGGGCGGATTTATCCAGGCAAACGCATGGCTGGCCGCTACGGCGGCAAAAAGCGCACCACCCGTGGACTCACCATCCTCAAAGTGGACAGCAACCGCAATCTCCTGGTGGTGAAGGGCTCAGTGCCTGGCAAGCCAGGCGCCCTGCTCAACATCCGACCCGCAAAACGCGTAGGCAGCAAGCCTGCTCAAGGAGGTAAGTGATGGCTGAATGTGTTGTTCACGACTGGCAGGGAAAGGAAGCCGGCAAGGCAAGCCTTGAACTCAAAGTTTCTAAAGAAGCCACGGCTGTTGATCTCATGCACCGTGCAGTGCTCAGGCAGCAGGCCCATAGCCGTCAGGGAACGGCAAGCACCCTCACCCGTGCCGAGGTTCGTGGTGGTGGTCGCAAGCCCTATAAGCAAAAAGGCACCGGCCGTGCCCGCCAGGGAACGATCCGCACCCCCTTACGTCCAGGCGGCGGCATCATCTTCGGACCAAAGCCAAGGACCTACAACCTGGCGATGAACCGAAAGGAACGTCGTCTGGCCCTACGCACCGCGCTGATGGCCCGTCTTGAGGACGTCATTGTGGTCAAAGACTTTGGCAACAGCCTGAAGGCGCCGAAAACCCGAGAGATCTCAGATGCCCTTGTAAGGCTCGGCGTTGCCGCAGATGCAAAGGTTTTGATCATTCTTTCCACACCCTCCGAGATCATCCGACGCTCCGTGCGCAATCTCGAGAAGGTGAAACTGATCGCCGCCGATCAACTCAACGTCTTCGATTTGCTCCACGCCAATTCTCTGGTGCTGAGCGAGGAGGCTCTCGCAAAGATCCAGGAGGTTTACGGAGATGACTGAACGTTTCAACGGTCGGCTGGCGGATGTGATCCGCCGTCCACTGATCACAGAAAAGGCGACCAGCGCATTGGAACAAAACCAGTACACCTTTGAGGTTGACCATCGTGCCGCCAAGCCTGATATCAAGGCAGCCGTAGAACAACTCTTCGACGTCCGTGTGGTCGGCATCAGCACCATGAATCCTCCTCGACGCAGCCGTCGAGTGGGTCGTTTCACCGGCAAGCGAGCCCAGGTCAAAAAAGCCATCGTGCGGCTTGCCGAAGGCAACACGATCCAACTCTTCCCTGAGTCCTGAGGGGTCTGAAAACATCATGGCAATCCGTACCTTCCGCCCTTACACCCCAGGAACACGCACCAGGGTGGTCACAGACTTCAATGAGGTCACCGGCCGTAAACCCGAGCGTTCTCTTGTGGTGGCGAAACATCGCCGCAAGGGTCGCAACAACAGAGGTGTTATCACCTGCCGCCATCGCGGTGGCGGGCACAAGCGCCTATACCGCATCGTCGATTTCCGTCGCAATAAGCACGGCATTCCGGCCAAAGTGGCGGCGATCCATTACGACCCCCATCGCAATGCCCACCTAGCACTGCTTTTTTACACCGATGGAGAGAAGCGCTACATCCTTGCTCCAAACGGGATCACCATTGGTCAGCAGCTGATTTCAGGCCCGGAATCACCGATCGAGACAGGCAATGCCTTGCCACTCTCAGCCATCCCTCTTGGCTCCAGCGTCCACAACGTTGAGCTTTATGCCGGCCGTGGTGGCCAGATGGCGCGTACGGCCGGATCAAGTGCACAAGTCATGGCCAAGGAGGGTGATTACGTCGCTCTCAAGTTGCCCTCCACTGAGGTCCGCCTTGTGCGCCATGAGTGCTACGCCACTCTCGGAGAAGTAGGCAATTCGGAAGTGCGTAACACCAGCCTGGGCAAGGCTGGGCGTCGCCGTTGGCTAGGGCGACGCCCCCAAGTCCGCGGCAGTGTGATGAACCCCTGTGACCACCCTCATGGTGGTGGCGAAGGGCGTGCACCGATCGGCCGTTCAGGCCCGGTGACACCCTGGGGCAAACCTGCCCTTGGTCTCAAGACGCGTAAGCGGAACAAGCCCAGCAACCGGTTCGTTCTTCGGAAACGTCGCCGCACCTCCAAACGAAGCCGTGGAGGACGCGATTCCTGATGTCACTCACTGTTCTGCCGTTCGCTTAACCCGCCATGGGACGTTCATTAAAAAAAGGCCCATTCATTGCTGACAGCCTGCTTCGCAAGCTGGAAAAGCAAAATGCTGACGATGACAAGTCGGTGATCAAAACCTGGTCTCGAGCCTCCACCATCCTGCCGATGATGATCGGCCATACCATTGCCGTTCACAACGGCAGGAGCCATGTGCCGGTGTTCATCACCGAGCAGATGGTTGGACACAAGCTGGGTGAATTTGCTCCCACCCGCACCTTCAAAGGCCACATCAAAGACAAAAAAGGAGGCCGCTGAGACCATGACGACCTCATCACCCACGACCACAGCTATCGCCAAGGCCCACGGCCGCTTCATCCGCGGCTCCGTATCAAAGGTACGGCGGGTGCTCGATCAAATCCGCGGTCGCACCTATCGCGACGCGCTGATCATGCTCGAGTTCATGCCCTACCGCTCCACTGGCCCGATCACAAAAGTTCTGAGGTCAGCTGTGGCCAATGCAGAGCACAACCTGGGTCTTGATCCAGCATCGCTTGTGATTGCCCAAGCCAGCGCCGACATGGGTCCATCCATGAAGCGCTATCGGCCCCGAGCTCAAGGTCGCGCTTTCGCGATCAAGAAGCAAACCTGCCACATCAGCATTGCTGTGGCAGCCCAGACCGACTCCTGACCCCCGAGGACACCGACCGATGGGAAACAAAATCCATCCAACCGGCTTACGCCTGGGGATCACCCAGGAGCACCGATCTCATTGGTACGCCACCAGCAAGATGTACCCAATCCTCCTTCAGGAGGACGACAGGATCCGTCGATTCATCCATAAGAAGTACGGCGCAGCAGGCATCAGCGATGTGTTGATTGCCCGCAAGGCCGACCAACTCGAAGTGGAGCTGAAGACTGCACGACCAGGTGTGCTCGTTGGCCGCCAGGGCAGTGGCATCGAAGAGCTACGAACCGGCATCCAAAAAACCATCGGTGATCACAGTCGACAGGTTCGGATCAACGTCGTCGAAGTCGAGCGAGTCGATGCCGATGCCTTCCTGCTGGCCGAGTACATCGCCCAGCAGCTCGAGAAGCGAGTCGCTTTCCGCCGCACCATCCGCATGGCCGTACAACGGGCCCAGCGAGCGGGTGTACTGGGCTTAAAAATCCAGGTTGGTGGTCGGCTCAACGGCGCCGAAATCGCTCGCACCGAATGGACCCGCGAAGGCCGTGTGCCTCTACACACCCTTCGCGCCGAGATCGACTACGCCACAAAAGTAGCTAGCACTACCTACGGAGTACTAGGCATCAAGGTCTGGATCTTCAAAGGCGAAGTACTGGGAGACGAGGCCCAGTCAATGCCTGTGGGTGCAAGCCCACGGCGCAGGGGCAATCGTCGACCCCAACAATTCGAAGATCGCTCAAACGAGGGTTGATGAGGAGGCCTGAACCATGCTGAGTCCAAAACGCGTCAAATTCCGCAAACAACAACGAGGCCGTATGCGCGGCGTCGCAACCAGGGGCAACACCATTGCCTTTGGAGAGTTTGCCTTGCAAGCCCAGGAATGTGGCTGGATTACCTCACGCCAAATCGAGGCCAGCCGCCGAGCCATGACCCGCTACGTCAAACGGGGTGGAAAGATCTGGATCCGGATCTTTCCAGACAAGCCAGTCACTATGCGTCCCGCTGAAACACGCATGGGCTCTGGCAAGGGCAACCCTGAATTTTGGGTTGCCGTCATTAAGCCAGGTCGGATTCTGTTCGAAATGGGCGGTGAAGAGATCACCGAAGACATTGCTAAGGAAGCCATGCGCCTTGCCCAGTACAAACTACCCATCAAGACAAAGTTCATCGGCCTGGACGACCAAGAGAAGGTGGCTGGTAGCGACAAGCCTGCCAGTGTGCCCGCTATCACCGCGGAGTCCTGACCCATGGCCCATCCCAAAGCCGCCGAGGTGCGCAAACTCACCGACGCCGACATCACAGAGCAGATCGATGGCATCCGCCGAGAGCTGTTCGATCTCCGCTTTCAGCAAGCCACCCGGCAGCTGAGCAATACGCACCGCTTCAAAGAGTCCCGCATCAAGCTGGCTCAGCTGTTAACGGTGCAGAAGGAGCGCAGCCGCTCCGCCGCCTCCTCCTGATTTTTTCCCTTAGAACCCATGGCACTCAAGGAAAGGCTCGGCACCGTCGTCAGCGACAAGATGGACAAAACAGTAGTGGTAGCGGTGGAAAACCGCTTCCCTCATCCCATCTACCAGAAGACGGTCAGCCGAACCACTCGTTATAAAGCCCACGACGCTGGTAACACCTGCCGCATCGGTGATCGCGTGCGAATCACTGAGACACGTCCTATCAGTCGATCAAAGCGTTGGACGGTTGCTGAAGTCCTAAGCCACAGTCCCAAAGCTCAAGAGGTCTCCACATGATTCAGCAGGAATCCTTCCTCACTGTTGCCGATAACAGTGGCGCCAAGCGAATCCAATGCATCCGTGTGCTGGGCTCAAACCGTCGCTA
Organism: Prochlorococcus sp. MIT 1327; assembly: GCF_047304785.1. Classification (NCBI taxonomy): domain Bacteria; kingdom Bacillati; phylum Cyanobacteriota; class Cyanophyceae; order Synechococcales; family Prochlorococcaceae; genus Prochlorococcus; species Prochlorococcus sp. MIT 1327. The sequence goes on along the minus strand of NZ_CP138972.1, from coordinate 817,877 downwards.
TGCCCATGTAGGCGACATCATCGTGGCAGCCGTAAAAGACGCGATGCCGAATATGAGCGTCAAGAAATCCGAGGTCGTCAAAGCTGTGGTGGTTCGCACAAAAGCAACCCTGCGCCGAGATACTGGCAACTCGATTCGTTTCGACGACAACGCCGCAGTGCTCATTAACGAGGACAAAAACCCTAGAGGCACTCGTGTTTTTGGGCCGGTGGCTCGGGAACTTCGCGAGCGCAACTTCACCAAAATCGTATCCCTCGCTCCGGAGGTGATCTGAAATGCCTATCACAACCCCCAAACAAAAAACAACTCAGCGCATCAAGATGCGCATCCATAAAGGGGACACCGTCCAAGTCATCACAGGCAAGGACAAAGGAAAAACTGGCGAAGTGCTACGCACTCTGCCCATAGAGAACCGCGTGATTGTGCAGGGCGTCAACATTCGCACCCGTCACGTCAAACCCACCCAAGAGGGAGAAAGCGGCAGGATTGTCTCAGAGGAAGCGTCCGTACACGCCTCCAACGTGATGCTCTATTCCAATAACAAAAAGATCGCCAGTCGTGTGGCGCTGGTTGTCGAAAAAGACGGCAGCAAAAAACGCCGCCTCAAAAGAACCGGAGAGTTGATCGACTAATCACAGCTCCAACCACAGAACCTTGGGCCATCTAAATCACAATTTCCAGCCCACCAACGTCCCTTTCTTCCCAATCCCCGATCTTCTGACCACGTCCAGAAGAACCCTTCCACCAAGCCATGTCACTCAAACAGCGCTACCGGGAGACCATTCAGCCCAAACTGCTGAAGGATCTAAGCCTCTCGAATATTCACGAAGTCCCCAAGGTGCTAAAAATCACCGTCAACCGAGGGCTCGGTGAGGCCGCCCAAAACGCAAAGTCCTTGGAGGCCTCCATTACTGAACTGGCTACTATCACTGGCCAGAAAGTTGTCGTGACTAGGGCCAAGAAGGCCATCGCTGGCTTCAAAATCAGGCAGGGAATGCCCATAGGTTGCGCCGTCACACTACGCGGAGAGCGGATGTATGCCTTCCTGGAGCGCCTGATCAATCTTGCACTGCCCAGAATCCGGGACTTCCGAGGTGTCAGCCCAAAGAGTTTTGACGGCCGTGGAAACTACACCCTTGGAGTGAGGGAGCAACTCATCTTCCCTGAAGTTTCCTTCGACAAGATCGATGCCATCAGGGGTATGGACATCACCATCGTGACCAGCGCCCGTACGGATGAAGAGGGCCAATCCCTCCTCCGAGAGATGGGAATGCCGTTCCGCAGCAACTAAGCCCTCTTCGGAGACGACTGAACTATGGCCAACCACGATCCAATCTCAGACATGCTCACACGCATTCGCAATGCGAGTGAAAAGCGTCACCAAACAACCCGCATTCCTGCCTCCCGCATGTCACGCAGTATTGCCAAAGTCCTACAGCAAGAGGGCTTCATTTCTGAAATCAGTGAAGAAGGTGAAGGTGTACTCACCCATCTAGTCCTCGAATTGAAGTACAGCGGCAAACACCGCCATCCCACCATCCGCTCAATGCAGCGGGTGAGCAAGCCAGGCCTACGCATCTACAAGAACACCCGTGCCCTACCCAAGGTCCTTGGTGGCCTTGGGATGGCAATCATCTCCACTTCCAAAGGCGTGATGAGCGACCGCGATGCCCGCAAACAGGGCGTTGGCGGAGAAGTGCTCTGTTACGTGTACTGACCAGGAACCTGAACCATGTCTCGTATCGGTAAAAATCCCATCCCCATCCCCGACAAGGTGGCTGTAACCCTTGATGGTCTTGCAGTCAGCGTCAAGGGCCCCAAGGGAGAACTGAGCCGCACCCTTCCCGAAGGCGTCAGCGTCAGTCAGGTGGAGAACACAATTGTGGTTACACCCACAAGTCAGAAACGTAAGTCGCGTGAGCGTCACGGTCTCTGTCGCTCGCTTGTCGCCAACATGGTTGAAGGGGTGAGCAAGGGCTACACGCGCAAACTAGAACTCATCGGTGTGGGCTCACGTGCACAAGTGAAAGGGAAAAAGCTTGTAGTGAGTGCCGGTTTCAGCCATCCGGTAGAAATGGACCCACCCGAAGGAGTCACATTTGCAGTAGAGAACAACACCAACGTCACCGTCTCAGGTGCAGACAAGGAGCTGGTGGGCAACGAAGCTGCAAAGATCCGAGCCATTCGTCCTCCTGAGCCCTACAAGGGCAAGGGGATCAGATACGAGGGCGAACGGATCCTGCGCAAAGCCGGCAAATCCGGCAAGAAATAGAGGTCAGCCTGACTTCCCTCCGCATTACCCACCATGTCTAACCTCTCCCGAAAGCAGCAGACCCAAAAGCGCCATCGGCGCCTGCGGCGCCATCTCAAGGGCACCGCCCAGCGTCCGCGCCTGGCTGTATTCCGCTCCAACAACCACATTTATGCCCAGGTTATTGATGACGAGGCCCAAAACACCCTTTGCGCCGCCTCGACTCTCGACAAGGACTTACGCACCAGCCTTAAAGCCGATGGCAGCAGCTGTGACGCCTCCAATGCCGTCGGGGACTTAGTCGCAAAACGCGCCCTCGCCAAGGGCATCCAACAGGTGGTCTTCGATCGCGGCGGCAACCTGTACCACGGCCGAGTGAAATCCCTCGCCGATGCCGCCCGTGAGGCGGGCCTTCAGTTCTGATCCCTGCTCTCACCATGACCCAACCCAACACCCAGACCACCCCAAATGACGTCCCCGCAGCTGCGGAAGGCCAACAAGAACAACAACAGCAACGCCGTGGCGGGGGACGAGAGCGCAGAGGTGGCGGACGCCGTGGCGACCGCCGTGGCCAAGAGCGTGATTCCGAATGGCAAGAACGAGTCGTTCAGATTCGCCGCGTCTCCAAGACCGTAAAAGGTGGGAAAAAGATGAGTTTCCGGGCCATTGTGGTTGTCGGCAACGAGCGTGGCCAAGTGGGTGTTGGAGTCGGTAAAGCCGGCGATGTGATCGGTGCTGTTCGCAAGGGTGTTGCTGATGGCAAGAAGCACCTGGTCAAGGTTCCTCTCACTCGTCACAACTCCATCCCCACCCTGTCCAACGGACGCGATGGTGCTGCCAACGTGCTCATCCGCCCCGCTGCCCCAGGAACAGGGGTCATCGCAGGCGGTTCAATTCGCACAGTTCTGGAATTAGCCGGAATCAAAAACGTTCTAGCCAAGCGTCTTGGCAGCAAAACCCCTCTAAACAATGCCCGAGCTGCCATGGTGGCTCTGGCAAGTCTCCGCACCCATAAGGAGACCGCAAAGGAACGGGGGATCTCCCTCGAGCAGATCTACTCCTGATTCCCCTATGACTACTCTTCGACTCGACTCTCTCAAAGCCAACGTAGGTGCAAGGCGCCGCAAAATGCGTAAAGGTCGCGGTATTGCCGCTGGCCAAGGAGCAAGCTGTGGTTTCGGCATGCGTGGCCAAAAGTCCCGATCTGGTCGCCCTACCCGCCCGGGCTTCGAAGGCGGCCAGATGCCTCTCTATAGGCGCGTACCCAAACTCAAACACTTCACCACTGTGAACTCAAAAGAGTTCACAGTGGTGAACGTAGCGGCCCTCAATGAGCTCAAGGCGGGTACCACCATTAATCTCGACACCCTTGTGAAAAATGGTGTTGTCACTAGTCCCAAATACCCTTTAAAGGTACTTGGCAATGGAGAACTCAAAATCAAGCTGACCATTCAGGCCGCTGCATTCACAGCTACAGCCCGCAGCAAGATCGAAGCCGCTGGCGGCACATGCGAAATCCTTGACTGAAACGATGCCAAGTCAATACACCTGCATGTCTATGGTCTGAGCAGTCCGACAAGTCTTCAGTCAACGGACTGCTCTATTGCTTCAAACCCTCCCAATCCCTTCTCTCAATGTTCGTCAGTCGGGGTCGCAACCCCAGTGCCGCTGAAGTCATCAGCCAATTGGTGCGCAACCCAGAGCTGCGCGGCAGAGTGCTGACCACCCTAGGATTACTGCTTTTTATTCGCCTCGGCATCTACATCCCAATGCCAGGTATTGATCGGGTGGCCTTTCAGAGCTTCCTGCAACAGGGCGGACAACTGATCGGCTTTCTAGATATTTTCACCGGTGGAGGCATCTCCACCCTGGGGATTTTCGCTCTTGGGATCCTCCCATTCATCAACGCCTCAATCATTCTCCAGTTACTCACCGCAGCCTTACCCCAACTCGAGGACCTGCAAAAAAACGAAGGCGAGGCTGGTCGTCGCAAGATCGCACAGATCACGCGCTATGTAGCTCTTGGCTGGGGTCTAGTTCAAAGTGTGATTTTTGCCCTGATCCTCCGCCAGTACGCCGTTGAAGGGCTCAGTGAGGTCGTCTTTGTCGTGCAGACAGCCCTGGCATTAGTAACAGGCTCGATGATCGTGATGTGGATGAGCGAAATCATCACTGACCGAGGGATTGGTCAAGGGGCCTCCCTTGTGATCTTCCTGAACATCGTTGCCACCCTGCCAAAAGCACTGGCTTCAACGATTGAAAAAGCACAAACCGGCGATCGCGGCGATGTGGTCGGCATCATTGTGCTCGTGATGGTTTTCCTAATGACAATCGTTGGGATCATCTTCGTGCAGGAAGGATCACGCCGTCTGCCGATTGTGAGCGCAAAACGACAGATAGGTGGAACCAATTTGCTACCAAACCGCCAGAGCTATCTACCTCTGAAGCTGAATGCTGGTGGTGTGATGCCAATCATCTTTGCTTCTGCACTGATCTTTCTACCAATCACCATTGCAAACTTCACCAAAAACCCTTTACTCATCAGGGCTGCAAGCACTCTTAACCCAAGTGCCGCTAATCCATGGCCCTATGCCTTGGTGTTTTTCGCGCTGATTGTCGGCTTTTCTTACTTTTACGCCTCACTCACCATCAATCCAATAGACATCGCCACAAACCTCAAACGGGGAGGCGTGGCCATCCCAGGAGTGAGGCCAGGCAGTGCTACAGCGAACTACCTATCCGGGGTTCAGAACCGACTGACCCTACTGGGCGGATTGTTCCTCGGTGCAGTTGCGATCATTCCCGCCGCGGTGGAACGCGCCACCAACGTTCAGACCTTTCAAGGCCTCGGAGCTACGTCACTGCTGATCCTTGTAGGTGTTGCCATCGACACCGCAAAACAAGTTCAGACCTATGTGATTTCTCAACGCTACGAAGGCCTTGTACGCCAATGAACGATTCCCCACTTCGTCTGAAAGCCCTTTTTTGCCATCCATGAAGCAACGTCTCCTATTCCTAGGGCCCCCTGGCGCAGGCAAAGGGACCCAGGCTGAACGTCTCTGCGCAGCCCATGAATTAATGCACCTATCTACTGGTGATTTACTGCGTACTGAGGTCCGCGCCAAAACACCCCTTGGTCAGGAGGCTGCTGCTGTTATGAACCAAGGCGAGCTGGTCAGCGATGAGCTGGTGCTCGCCATCGTCGAAAATCAACTCAAGAACCAAAATGGTGGTTGGCTCTTGGATGGTTTTCCACGCACCTTGATCCAAGCCACAGCACTCGAACCCTTACTTGAGAAACTCAAGCAACCAATTGAGGCTGTTGTACTACTGGAACTCAACGATGCAGTGTTACTTGAACGGTTAATTTCCCGAGGCCGCAGTGATGACAACGAAAGCGTGATTCGTAATCGCCTTGAGGTCTACCGTGAGAAAACAGCCCCCCTCATCGACCATTACCGCCAACAAGGACTGCTGCAAACGGTGGAAGCCCACGGCAGTATCGAATCAATCGCTATCAGCATCGAAAAATCCTTATGTTGACCTACGTGGTATGGTTGCCGTTTGGAAATTTGGAGAGCCACACTCCATGAAGGTGCGTGCCTCGGTCAAGAAAATGTGTGACAAATGCCGGGTGATCCGCCGCCACGGCAGGGTCATGGTGATCTGCTCCACCCCTAAGCACAAGCAGCGTCAGGGATAACTCCCTGTTGCTCATTGTTGATTGAACACCCCTGAATTGGGCCTTCAATCATCACCAACCTTTCTCGCCACCATCGGCGACCCCTATCCCCCTCGATTAACTGCTAAGTGGCACGGATTGCTGGCGTAGACATACCCCGTGACAAGCGGGTTGAAGTTGCACTCACCTACATCTATGGAATTGGTCTAACCCGCGCCAAAACCATCCTGACCAAATCTGGCGTCAATCCGGACATCCGAGTCAAGGATCTGGAAGATGGAGATGTTCAGAAGCTGCGTACGGCCTTAGAAGCCTTCACGATTGAAGGAGACCTTCGACGCCAAGAAGGCATGGCCCTCAAGCGACTGCAAGATATCGGTTGCCTTCGGGGACGTCGACACCGCATGAGCCTCCCAGTTCGCGGTCAACGCACCAGAACAAATGCACGTACCAGGCGCGGCGCACGCAAAACCGTGGCTGGCAAGAAAAAATAAGCAACATCTATTTGAGCTGCCCAGGCAGACCCTCCCAAAACCGTATCTACCAGGCCCCAGCCCATGGCCAAACCCACCAAAAAAACAGGTTCCAAAAAGACCAAGCGCAACGTCCCCAATGGGGTTGCACATATTCAGAGCACCTTCAACAACACGATCGTCTCAATCGCCGATACAGCTGGGGAAGTTATCGCCTGGTCATCTGCTGGAGCCAGTGGCTTCAAGGGTGCTCGTAAGGGCACCCCCTTTGCCGCTCAAACTGCAGCTGAAGCTGCAGCTCGTAGGGCACTCGAACAGGGCATGCGTCAGATCGAGGTACTAGTACGTGGACCCGGCTCCGGCCGTGAAACCGCCATCCGCGCCCTGCAGGTGGCAGGCCTCGAAATCACTCTTATTAGAGACGTCACCCCACTCCCCCATAACGGTTGCCGTCGGCCCAAACGCCGGCGCGTCTGAACCGCGTTTCACTCCCTAGCTCCTGCCCTCTCTCCCCGCTTCAGACCGTGCTGCAATACCAGATCGACCGGATCGAGCATCAAGTTGCCGATGATCGCGCCCAAACAGGCGTCTTCCTCATTGGACCGCTCGAACGCGGGCAAGCCACCACGCTTGGCAATTCCCTCCGCAGGGTGCTGATGGGGGGCCTTGAGGGCAGCGCAATCACTGCTGTGCGCATTGCCGGTGTCAACCACGAGTACGCGACCATCCCAGGAGTCCGAGAAGATGTGCTCGACATCCTGTTGAACTGCAAACAACTGTCGGTAAACAGTCGAACGAGTGAACTAGAGATTGGGCGACTTGTGGTTACCGGCCCTGCCCAGGTCAAAGCTAAAGACCTGCAGTTCTCCTCACAAGTCCAAGTAGTAGATGGAGACCGGCAAATTGCCACTGTGCATGAGGGTCACAGCCTTGAGTTAGAAGTTCATGTTGAGCGGGGGATCGGTTACCGGCCTGTTGATCGCCACAACGAAGATATAAGCGCCATTGATCTACTACAGATCGATGCTGTGTTCATGCCCGTCCGTCGGGTGAACTTCACCATCGACGAGACTGCCGTCGCAGAAGGAGGATCGACCCGCGAGAGGCTGCGCATAGAAATTGTCACCGATGGTTCAACTACACCAGATGATGCCCTTGCAGAGGCAGCCAACCTACTGATCGAACTCTTTCAGCCCCTTGCCACCGTCTCCATGGTGGAAGAACCAGGCCTGGAACCCGAGCCTTCCGCTGAATCACAGATCCCCCTTGAAGAGCTCAACCTCTCTGTAAGGGCTTACAACTGCCTCAAGCGAGCCCAGGTGAACTCAGTTTCTGATCTGATGGGCTTCAGCTACGAAGACCTGCTTGAGATCAAGAACTTCGGCTCCAAGTCTGCAGACGAGGTCATCGAAGCCCTAGAGCGCATCGGCATCTCAATTCCACAAAGCCGCACCAGCGCCTAGCCGTTTTTACATTCCCGCCCCAGCGCACCACCGAGAACCATGCGTCACCAATGTCGAGTCCCAAAGCTTGGGCGCCCAACTGATCAACGCAAAGCCATGCTTCGCGGTCTGACCACTCAACTCATCCGTGAAGGCCGTGTCACAACAACAAAAGCCAGAGCCAAGGCCCTTCGGGACGAAGCTGAACGAATGATCACTCTTGCGAAGAACGGAAGCCTGGCATCAAGACGCCGCGCCATCGGATACATCTACGACAAGCAACTGGTTCATGCGCTTTTCGACAAGGCCCAAGACCGTTATGGCGATCGTCAAGGGGGCTATACACGCATCATCCGTACGGTGCCTCGCCGCGGTGACAATGCTGAGATGGCAATCATAGAGTTGGTCTAAAGCCTGGGAACAGTGACAACATGCTGGATTGATCAGCAATGTTCCCTAACTCCAAAGTCGAACTGCCAAAAAGTACGCCAGTTCGACGTATTGGCCTCAGCGTGCAATATGAAGGCTCAAACTTTTGCGGTTGGCAGCGTCAACCGCAAGCGGTGAGCGTTCAACAAGTGCTTGAAGAGGCAATCTCCCAGCTTGATCCTCAGAGGCCTATTCAAGCCGTTGCAGCAGGTCGCACAGACGCTGGTGTCCATGCTGCGGGCCAAGTTGTGCACTTCGACTGCTGTGGGCCCATCCCAGCCGAACACTGGGCACCTGCTCTAAACGGACGACTACCTAGCACGATTCGTGTGCGGGAAGCAGTAGCACGCCCAGCCTCCTGGCATGCATGTCATTCAGCCATATACCGAAGATATCGCTACACGATCTACAACGGTCGGCGACCCAATCTGTTCCTCACCCCCTGGAGCTGGCACCGCTACCACGTTCGTCTTGATGAAACCATGATGCAAATGGCTCTAGAGGGGCTCCTTGGGTTGCAAGACTTCAGCGCTTTTCAACGGACTGGTAGTCGACGAGCCCATGCCCGCACCACAATTCAGGAAGTAAAGATTGAGCGGCAGGGAGATTTAATAATGATTGAGATCCAAGCCAGCGGCTTCCTCTATGGCATGGTGCGGCTGTTGATGGGCCAATTGGTGGCCTTAGGCGAACACCGACTTAATCTTCAGACCTTTGAGCGGCGCTGGAAGGAGAAACGCCGTCAAGAAGTGAAAGAAGCGGCACCAGCTCAGGGTCTTTGCCTCCTGCGTGCAGGATACGAAGAAAACATTTTCTCTAAAGGCGGTTGGTATGACTGCCAACCGCGCTATTCCCTCGGAGCAAATGATCCTCCTTTGGATCCTCCATCTGCACCGGAGTCAAGCTGAACTCCCACTACAACGCCTCACCTCTAAGGCAAGCACAAGGGCTTCGCGAACCATTCCATGAGTGATCTTTTTGGATTTGCTCCCATGAAAGGCTAAAGTTAACGATCGAGTTTGATCAGGCTCAGACCTAAATGTGCCTGATGCTCCCTGCCCAGCACTATCCCTTGCGATAAGTGCATCTCCGAACCGGCATGCCGGCGTGATGAACAAGACCTCCGTTCCCTCAATTGATTCGATCGAACGCCAGTGGTTTCTGGTGGATGCAGAGAATCAGACACTCGGCAGACTTGCTACTGAGGTGGCCTCCGTGCTGCGCGGCAAGAACAAGCCAAGCTTCACCCCTCACCTGGATACAGGTGACTTTGTTGTGGTGGTCAATGCGGACAAAATCAGAGTCAGCGGCAACAAGTCAAATCAAAAGCTCTACCGCCGTCACTCTGGTCGTCCCGGGGGGATGAAGGTTGAAACCTTCCAAGCGTTGCAGGATCGTCTACCTGAACGCATCGTCGAAAAAGCCATTAAAGGGATGCTTCCACACAACGCCCTTGGCAGACAGTTGTTCCGCAAACTCAAGGTCTACCGCGGCCCGGAACATCCCCATTCCGCACAGAGACCCCAAACCCTTCAGCTCAATCCCGCCGCTTCATCGCAATGAGCAGTTCCAATAACAGCGTTGTCTACTGGGGCACTGGCCGCCGCAAGACCTCAGTTGCCCGCGTTCGCCTTGTCCCTGGCACTGGCACCATCACCATCAATGGACGCCCCGGTGACCACTATCTGAACTTCAATCCCGCTTATCTCGCGGCAGTGAAAGCACCCCTGCAAACCCTTGGTCTAAACGAGCAATACGACGTCCTCGTCAACGTTCACGGTGGTGGACTCACCGGCCAAGCCGACGCCATCAAACAGGGTGCGGCACGAGCCCTGTGTGAGTTATCAGCAGACAACCGTAAACCGCTCAAAACTGAAGGCCATCTCAGCAGAGACCCCCGCGCCAAGGAACGTCGCAAGTACGGCCTCAAGAAAGCTCGCAAAGCTCCTCAGTTCTCCAAGCGCTGATCCTTCACCCCTCCTACTTTTCCCGGACTGCCATCTCCTGATCCTGATATGCCTAAACCTGATATTCATCCCAACTGGTATCCCGACGCAAAGGTGATCTGCAATGGAGAGGTAGTGATGACCACCGGGTCCACCCAACCAGAACTCCACGTTGATGTATGGAGTGGTAATCACCCCTTCTTTACCGGTACCCAGAAAATTCTTGATACTGAAGGACGCGTGGATCGCTTCATGCGCAAGTACGGCATGGGCAGTGCCGATGCTGCTGCGGATGAAAAAAAACCAAAACCAGACGCCAAAAATAACAACAAGGACAACACCTCTAAAGAAGACTGAGCTGTTGTCCTCAAAGACTTCGCCGGGTGCCAATAACATCCGCTGTTGATGGGTATGGACTCTTCAACCCTCATCACTCGGCTGGAAACAGCCAAGACCAGTTTTCAAAGTCTGGAGCGCCAGCTAGCTGATCCCGATGTGGCAGCTGATCCCAAACTTCTTGAAAGTGTTGCGCGAGAAAGAGCACGACTGGAACCCCTCGTACTCGATTTTGAAGCCCTCCAGCAGGTGGAGCAGGAATGGCAAAAGACCAAGCAGCTACTGCGAGAAAGTAGGGGTGATGACGCCATGGAGTCTTTAGCCCAGGAAGAGTTGCAACAACTAGAGGCACGCAAAACAGTCTTGGTAAGACGCCTCACCCTGGCCCTACTCCCAAGTGATCCTCGTGATCAACGCAGCGTCATGCTGGAGATCCGCGCCGGTGCAGGCGGAAACGAAGCCTGCCTATGGGCAGGTGATTTAGCCCGCATGTATGAGCGCTACGGTCAACGCATTGGCTGGTCAGTCCAACCGTTGAGTGCAACAGAGGCCGATTTGGGGGGATTCCGTGAACTCATCCTCTCAATCAAAGGCGATGCCGTCTTCAGCCAACTGAAATTCGAAGCCGGCGTGCATCGAGTTCAACGAGTTCCTGCTACAGAATCCCAAGGTCGAGTGCACACCTCCACAGCAACAGTGGCTGTGATGCCAGAAGCTGATGCAGTGGAAGTGCAGATCGATCCCAGCGAACTAGAAATCAGCACTGCTCGCTCAGGCGGGGCTGGCGGACAAAATGTCAACAAGGTTGAAACGGCAGTGGACCTGCTCCACAAGCCCACCGGTATCAGGGTGTTCTGCACCCAGCAACGCTCCCAACTGCAAAACCGAGAACGTGCCATGGAAATCCTGAGAGCGAAGTTGCTGGAAAGACAAATTGCAGAAGCCAACGCGCGTGAAAGCTCAACGAGAAGAGCCCAAGTGGGAACTGGCGACCGCAGCGAAAAGATCCGCACCTACAACTACAAAGACAATCGCACCACTGACCACCGATTAGGACGCAATTTCTCCCTCGAGCCAGTGCTGACTGGCCAGCTGGAAGAGCTGATCGGCGCCTGCATTGCCGAAGAGCAACGCCATCAACTGGAAGAACTCAGTCATCAGGAGGAAGACTGACATTGAGGCTGGTATCACCAGAGCCCCAGCCGATTACATACTTTTCCCACTCGCTGTGTCGGCCCGAGTGAATCTGTCGAGTCGCCTCAAAACTGAGACTGCTGAGTGGTCGCCGCGGCAACCGATGCAGAGGCATTTCAGCCTCCTGAGGAGTACGGCTGCCCTTACGGACATTGCAAATCAAGCAAGCCGTGGTGACGTTTTCCCAGGTATCGCTACCGCCACGGCTGCGAGGGATCACATGATCTATGGAGAGTTTCTCTCCTTGGTAACCGCAGTATTGGCAACAATGACCATCGCGAAAAAACACATTTCGACGCGTCAGGGGCAATTGCCGAAAAGGCACCCGAACAAAATGCCGCAACCGAATCACCGTAGGGAGCATGGTGTCCTCGCGAACCATGCGTGAAGAATCCTGTTCCAGGCTCTCCGCCTTGCCCTTGAACATCATCACCAGGGCGCGTCGCCAGGTGGTGATATTCAGAGGCTCATAGGACGCGTTGAGTACGAGAACCTGGCTCATGCCAGCCCCCTGATTAAGCGCCATGCTACCGACACTCCAAGGGTGAGGTCATTCCCTTGTTTACCCTGCCAGCATGCGAGACCTGATCGCCCCACACGGTGATCTGCCTAGGGGCAAAAACCCTGAGCAGATGGCAAAAGCCGATCCACGTCAGCGCGCCTGGGTGGAAGTCAACCCCGCAGCTGTGGAAGCCAATTGCCGCAGCCTTCGGAGACACCTTTGTGAAAGTTGTGCCCTGATGGCCGTGGTGAAAGCTGATGGCTATGGCCATGGCGCTTTAACCGTAGCCCGAGCCGCCTTGCAAGGAGGAGCAAAAAGTCTTGGAGTAGCAACCCTCCAAGAAGGGATTGAGCTTCGTCAAGCCGGCCACAATGCCCCAGTGCTTGTGCTAGGCAATCTCACCCATAGCGAAGACCTGAAAGCTTGCCTTCATTGGCAACTCATGCCCACCCTCAGCAGTATGCGAGAGGCTCTGCTCTGCCAAAACCTTGCAGATGGCAGCGGCCGGCAATTCAGGATTCAGCTCAAAATCGATACTGGGATGACCCGCCTCGGCTGCGAGCTAAAGGAAGCTCCCATGCTGGTGGAGGCGATAGGCCACCTCAATCAACTGGAATTAAAGGGTATCTATAGCCATTTAGCCCTGGCAGATGGGGATCTCCAAGGGAAAGCCGCAATGGTGACGGATCAGCAGCAGCAACACTTTGAGACGGTGCTAAGAACGCTGCCAGAGCAACACAATGGATTTACGCGGCACCTTGCCAACTCCGCCGGCACCCTTCGCGATCGCGGACTCCACTACGACATGGTGCGCGTTGGTCTTGCTCTGTATGGCCACAGCCCCAACCTCCAACTACAAGGAAAAGTAGACCTTCAGCCAGCTCTCAGCGTCAAAGCAAGGGTGACATTGATAAGGGATGTGCCTGCAGGTGTGGGAGTGAGTTACGGCCATCGCTTCACCACACGACGCCCCAGTCGCCTAGCCGTCGTAGGAATCGGCTATGCCGACGGGGTTAGCCGATCCCTATCAGGCCAAATCTCTGCCATAGCCGATGGTCAGCTTCTCCCCCAGGTTGGCGCCATCACCATGGATCAACTCGTGCTTGATGCCACAAATCATCCCGACCTAGAGGTGGGAAGCATCGTGACCCTCCTAGGCAAGGACGGTGACGCCTGTATTACACCACAACAATGGAGTGATCTCAGTGGATCAATTCCATGGGAGGTGCTCTGCAGCTTCAAACATCGACTACCCAGACTGGTGGTTTGACACCAAACCCAGACAACTAAAACAAAGCACTAGAGGTGGGTATTGGTAGGGTATGTAGGCCGCTGGAGAGGTGGCCGAGTGGTTGAAGGCGGCTCCCTGCTAAGGAGTTACAGGAGGCAACTCTTGTCGAGGGTTCGAATCCCTCCCTCTCCGTTGAAAGTCAGTTTCCGAGAGTGCCAGGCACTCCTCAAACGGCTTTAATCGACTGCCCTCAAACAGTTCCTGCGTGTCAAACGGATTTGCGCCGTTTAGACCAGCTGCAAGCTTGTGTTGTCCAAGAAGCTATCCAATAATCGGCAAGAATTTTTCTTCGTGGCATGGCAAATCGCTTTGACTGCAAAGGCATGCAAGGAATTCGTTATCCAATTCTGCGTAATGTTCAACGAAAGGCTCTCCAGCTCGACAAAAGCAGGCAATGAACACATCTAAAAAGCTTATTATTTTCACTCAACTAACCAAGCTGGGGCTGAAAAGCATTAAACATCTAACAAATTCTCTACCGTTTTACCCCTCTAAAGGCGATTTGTTAAACGGGGCATAACAGGAAGCTTTGCCTTCTCTACTTAAGCAGAGAGCCTCCAAAGGATGTGTGAGACTTTGACTTCAAGCATAATATATGTAGCTTTTCTCCAAACTAATCCCGCTTTAACCGACTTAACTGAATCGATCCATTCAAGCCCCGCCAACGAGAAAGGCGGGAGCACTTCTGAAAAGATAAAAGGATATGAATTCACCAGATCACTTGCTATCAAAGGCTTTATCTGTATAGATAAATACTATTTAGGCATGTGCTGTCTGCTGTATACTGCTTTCACTCAAATTCAACTTTTTCTCGTTTGATTTACTTAGAGACCTCAATTCTTTTATCCCTATAGCTTGCTGAGTTCGCGAGCTATTGCCGGCAAGAGGGTTGTGTCATTAGCTCGCTCCCTTCCTTGAGTGAAGACTACCAAAAGCATCGGCCTGCCTCCTTGTAAAGACCACCAAGCCGCATCATGACGAGCCTGACTCATCCAGCCAGCCTTACTCCACAAACGGGATCCCACCGGCAAACCTTCTCCAAGAAATCCATCTACCTGATTCTCTGGATCAGCCTTGCGCTGCATGAGATCAATAGACCTTGAAAGAAGTTGACGCAAGCGCTTGCAGGCCAACGGAGACACCAAAGCATCAGTCATCACTGACTCAAGCAGGCGAGCTGTAGCTGCAGTGGTTAACGCATTGCGATTCCCGAGACCTACGCCATAAAAATCTCGCTCTCGACCATAAGGTCCATCACCCCAGGTCTTCTGGCAACAGTTCACCTTTTCCAACTCTTCCCAGCCCAACCCTTGCAGCCAGTCGTTCACCAGGTGCCGCTGCTGCTGCCAAGTCTGCCAGGATTCTCCCAGAAGCGATGGGCCGCTTGTCGTGCCGGTAAGCAAATCCAACACAAGGCTGGTGGCGTCATTACTCGAATCAGCAATCATGTCTCGCATCGCCCGACGAAGCTCATCGGCCTCTGGCAACAGGTCCCGCTGGAGCCATGCCTCAGCAGCAAGGGCATAGACAAGCTTGACCACACTGGCAGGGAAAAGAATGCGCTGATCCGACCAACCGGCCCCCGAGCCACTGCCGGGAGTTGGATCAGAACAGTCATAACGAACCCAACTGATCGCCACGCTGTTATGAAGGCCAGGGCGCCTCTCTGCCGCCAATCGATCTAACAGCCCCTTTAGCTGAGCCTGCATAGCACTATCGGGGCGGTAGAACGCCATTGCTAATCACTTCAGGCAATGCCGACCCTAGGCACCCCAATCACCACTGATCTTCTTGCTCCAGGCAGCTGCTGGCAACTGCAAAAGGGAGTCAACGGTTATGCCTGTGTCGAAGGAGCAGGACTGGCCACCCAGGCGGCCGCAGGCCGAAGCTTTGAAGTGCTCGATGCAGCGAAGCCCAACAAATATCAACAGCAAGTAACACGGCTACGGGTGCGGCTACTGGAAGACGGATACCCCTGCTGGATTGATCTGCGCGAAGTGAACGGCCAGATCATTCAACGGGGACGCTGGCGACCTCAACTGCTTGTCATCAGAGAGATCCGGCAACGACTAGCGGCTGTGATGACTTGGGTGGAGGCAGCAGCCAACCAGTCAAACACTTACCTATGGGGCGGCAGCATCGGGCCAGATTTTGACTGCTCTGGCCTTGTACAGACCGCCTTTGCTAGTCAAGGCATCTGGCTGCCGCGCGACGCCTATCAGCAGGAAAGGTTCTGTACGCCAATAACTGTGCAACCTGACAACACCAAACAACTCCGCCCTGGAGACCTGATTTTCTTCGGCAGTCGAAAACAGTGCAGCCACGTTGGCGTATATGGAGGCAACGGAAGCTACTGGCATAGCTCCGGTAAAGAGCATGGACGCAACGGCATCGGTTGCGATCGGCTGCCTGCCAACGACAACCATCCAGTGGCCTGCTACTACCGAGCTGAGCTGCGCGGGGCGGGGCGAGTGGAACGCTGCCATGACGGCACCACCCTCCCCTAAAGGGCAGCGCCTAAATTGCTCGCTACTGCGGAAGGCCTCCGGCATGCCCTCGCCCATGGACCTCTCAGTCGTAGTGCCCCTCTTCAACGAAGAGGAAAGCCTGCCAAAGTTGATAGATCAACTCCTTGCAGCCTTACGCCCTACTGGTGAAATCTTCGAGCTGGTACTCGTGAATGATGGCTCCACCGACGGAACCGCCAAGGTGCTGGAGCAGCTAAGTATTAAAACGCCAGAACTGGTAGGCGTACTTCTACGCAAAAACTATGGCCAAACGGCTGCCATGGCTGCAGGGTTCGACGTATCCCAAGGTGAAGTGATTGTCAGCATCGATGGCGATCTCCAAAACGATCCCGCCGATATCCCGCTACTCCTATCGAAGTTGCGTGAGGGATACGACCTCGTGAGCGGCTGGCGTCATCAACGCCAGGATGCTGCCCTAAAGCGCAAACTACCCTCAAAAATTGCCAATCGCCTGATCGGCCGAGTTACCGGTGTACGGCTGCATGACTACGGCTGCTCACTGAAAGCCTATCGGAAAGAAATCCTGACGGATATGCGTCTCTATGGCGAGCTGCACCGCTTCCTGCCGGCTTTGGCCTTTATCGAAGGGGCTCTGATCACAGAAGTGAAAGTCAACCACCGTGCACGCCAATACGGCAATAGCAAGTACGGGATCGATCGCACCTTCCGCGTGTTGATGGACCTATTCACGGTGTGGTTTATGAAGCGCTTTCTGACCAGACCGATGTACGTTTTCGGCTTCGGCGGGTTGCTCGCCATGGGCGGGAGCCTGCTGACGAGTATCTATTTACTGGCGATCAAGCTGATGGGAGAAGACATTGGCAACCGCCCACTACTCACCATGGCTGTGGTACTCGGCCTGACTGGAGTCCAATTGTTCTGCTTTGGTCTACTAGGCGAGTTGGTCATGCGCACCTACCACGAAAGCCAAGGGCGACCGATCTACCGCATACGGGCGACGTTGCGCGGCGGCGGTACATCCTGAATTAGCTCTGCACGCGGCTTACCTCGATAGCCTTCAAGTGCTGCCGCTGCAGCAGCCACAACACGGCCATCGGAGTCGTGCAGCCCCTGCCGTAGCAATGACATAACTGAAACATGACCCCACAGGCCTGCCAGGGTCACAGCCTCTAATCGTTGCTCAGGGCCGGCAGCCATGGCCTCACGTAACTGCCTTTGCAGAGTAAGGCGTTCAAGAGATGTAGCCGGCGAATTCCATGTAACCGGACTCTCAAGGGCTAACGAAGTGGAATCCTCAGATCCCTGCGATTGAGGCTTGGCTAGCGTTAGCTGAACACGATTCAAAGCAGCCACGCTGCTGGCGTCGGTACTGCTCAGCAGGAGCTTGCGAGGGCGTCTACCCAAACCCCAGAGCACCAGCGTGAGAGCTAAAACAGCAGCACCAGCAAACAGTTGATTCATTGAAAGATGGCTCGTTGAAACAGCGGTAACCGATGATGAGCCCGATAGTGATGGATTGAACTTTTATGTCGCCAATAGGGCCTGAATAGGCCCTATTCAAAGGCGATCTATACAGTAGCTATGGAACCTTTGGCTGACGCCATGACAAGTGATTTTGCTGCCACCTGGCTGCCTGCGGTGTTTGTACCCCTGATTGTGCTAGTGACACCGGCAATTTTCATTGTCCTAGTGGGTCGCCATATCACAGCTACCGATTGAGCTGTAGACGCTTAACCCCAGCCAACCGACTCCCCTAATGCCGAATGACTGACGAGAACCTGCCTCTAGGCCCCAAGACGCTCAACGAAAAGTACCGTGACCGAGGGCACGTAGAAGAGTGGGCTGTGCAGCCTGCTGCTGACCCCTGCGTCGGAAACCTGGCCACTCCAGTCAATAGTGGCTACTTCGTGAAAGCCTTAGTCAACAATCTTCCCCTCTATCGCGAGGGTATTTCTGCAAACTTCCGCGGCTTGGAAACTGGTGCCGCGATCGGCTACTTCATTTACGGTCCCTTCCTTGTAATGGGTCCGTTAAGAACGACCGATTTTGCTACAACCGCAGCTTTATTGGCAACAGTTGGAGCAGTGCATATCCTTACTGCTCTTTTAGTGCTTTACAACGTCCCCGGCAAGGCACCCACCGTGCCACCCCCGGACGTCACTGTTGCCAACCCTCCTGCCGACCTGTTCACAAGGAAAGGCTGGGCAGACTTCACGAGTGGCTTTTGGCTGGGTGGCTGCGCGGGCGCAGCCTTTGCATGGTTCCTATGCAACACTTTGCACATGCAACCACTGCTGAATGTTCCCATGAATGTCTGGGCTTCTTAAGAATCAAGAAGCTTTCACATCATCAAATCGAAAAGTAAAAAATCTTCTCCTGGGGTGGCTTGATTGCTTCCCCAGTTTTTTATTGCTTCAAGAATGCCAAGGCATGCTGAAAGGCCAATGAGTAAAGGTGTGGCAAGGTGGGAATAAGAAACCTGCCTCTAGCCCGCTTAAGCCAATCGCTTTAAGGATTTTCTGCCTCGCCAAGGAGAGGCAGAAAATCCCCACCCAACTTCAAAATCTCAGGCATTGGGAGAAAAAGGCACTAAGAAGACTAAGGCGAGCCTAGAGACTCGAATGAGATCGATAGACAATTAGAGGCATTGACGCCTCCTCAAAGTGAGCAAGCTTACAGAACAAATGGGCCTACATTCGCATCTTGGTATTCGCCAATACAAAGAGAGACGAAAGCCTAATCCGAGCAAAACCACCTAACAAGATTCCCTGAGTCGACTTGTATACACAGAACGGATTAACTCAGAGACAAGATAGTCCAGAGAAAGCGCATAAAAAGAAACCCTCTATCGGGCATGAACAAACTTTTGACGGCTTGCAATTGGCATCCTTTTTCAATTAATCCAATCAAAGCCAAACTCTTTGACTAGACAATTTCAAAGAATTTGACAAATCATTCTCATGGCATTAATTGCCCAATAGTTTTTTTTACAAGCCAATACTCTAAGAAGAAATGCATCCAACAAAGCAAGAAAAAACCCCGTCAAGTAAAACCTGACGGGGAATTATCTTTCTGCCGATGAATCGACTAACTAACTAGCTAGAGGGGATGTTATCCAAACTTGCTAGCTGTAGATGCAATCACAAAGGCACCGAAAGTAAAGATGTTCCCCACTGCAAAGTGAGTCACACCAACCAGACGGGCCTGCACGATCGAAAGAGCTACTGGCTTATCACGCCATCCAACCAGGTTGGCAATCGGAGAGCGCTGATGAGCCCAAACGAGAGTCTCGATCAGCTCCTGCCAATAACCCCTCCAAGAGATCAGGAACATGAATCCTGTTGCCCAGACCAAATGGCCTGCAAGGAACATGTATGCCCAAGGGGAGAGATTATTAATCCCGAATGGGTTATAGCCATTGATGATCTGGGAACTATTGATCCAGAGATAATCCCTAAACCAACCCATTAAGTGGGTACTCGACTCATTGAACTGAGCCATGTTGCCCTGCCAAGCGGCAAGGTGCTTCCAGTGCCAGTAATAAGTTGCCCAAGCAATGGTATTCAGTGCCCAGAAAATAGCCATGTAAGTGGAGTCCCACGCAGAGATGTCGCAGGTGCCGCCACGTCCAGGGCCATCACAAGCAAAGGCATAGCCGAAGTCCTTTTTATCGGGCATCAGCTTGGAACCTCTTGCATCAAGTGCACCCTTGATCAAGATCAATGCAGTGGTGTGAAGACCCAAGGCAATGCCATGGTGAACCAGGAAGTCTCCTGGGCCAATAGGCATGAAGTTGGAAACTTCTGGACTGGCATTAATCAGATCCATCCAGTAGTGATCCCCAGGCATCCCAGCCGCAGCCAAGGATGGGGCACTATTTGCATTCGCAAGCAGCACATCAAGGCCATACATGACCTTGCCACTAGCGGCCTGAATGAACTGAGCAAAAATGGGCTCAACAAGTATCTGCTTTTCGGGGGTTCCGAAAGCAATCACCACATCGTTGTGGAGATACAGCGCCAGGGTATGGAAACCTAGGAGCATGCAAACCCAGCTCAAGTGACTGATCAGTGCTTCTTTGGTTTCTAAGACCCTTGCAAGAACATTGTCCTTGTTGGCCTCAGGGTCATAGTCACGGACAAAGAAGATTGCTCCGTGGGAGAAGGCACCGCACATCAGGAAGATGGCGATGTACTGATGGTGGGTGTAAAGAGCTGCCTGAGTGGTGTAGTCCTGCGCAATGAAGGCATACGAGGGCAAGGCACCCATGTGATGCGCTACAAGACTGGCTGCTGTACCTAGACAGGCAAGAGCAAGACCAAGTTGGAAGTGCAGGGAGTTGTTGATCGTATCGGTGATCCCGTTGTGATTGAGACCGTAGTGACCGATTTTTTCTCGGAAACCATCCTTATGAGGATCATTGGGATGATTGGTGTTGTGACCGTCGGTGATTTCCTTAAAGGTATGGCCGATACCGAAACTATTCCGGTACATATGGCCACCGATGATCATGAAGACACCGATCGCAATATGGTGGTGCGAGATGTCAGTCAGCCAAAGGGCACCACTCTGTGGATGAACACCACCTAGGAAAGTAAGGATGGCCGTGCCAGCGCCTTCAGAAGTACCAAAGGCATGATTCAAAGAATCAGGATTCTGTGCATAGGCTCCCCAGTTTCCTGTGAAGAATGGGGTCAACCCTTCAGGGTGAGGGAGAACTGTGAGGAAGTTGTCCCAACCGACGTGCTGACCACGTGATTCAGGAATGGCCACGTGAACGAGGTGACCAGTCCAGGCGATGTTGGTGAAACCGAACAACACTGCGAGGTGATGATTCATCATCGCCTCAGCGTTCTTGAACCACGCCAGCGAAGGACGGAACTTTGGCTGTAAATGCAGCCAACCACCGAACAAGAGCCAAGCAACCAGGATGTCAATAAAGATGGCGCCCTGGTAAAGCTCTGTATTGGTGCGCATTCCGATGGTGTACCACCAGTGGTACAAACCGGAATAGCAAATGTTTACTGGACGGGAAGCACCCGCTTGAGTCAAAGCATCACTGATGCCTTGACCGAAGTGAGGATCCCAAATTGCGTGGGCAATAGGTTGAACATTTTGTGGGTCGGCGACCCACTGTTCGAAGTTGCCCTGCCAGGCGATATGGAACAGGTTTCCTGCAACCCATAGGCCAATAACAGCCAGATGACCGAAATGGGTAGAGAACAGCTTTTGGTAAAGCCGTTCTTCGGTCATGCCGTCGTGGCTCTCGAAGTCGTGAGCCGTGGCTATGCCGTACCAAATACGGCGGGTTGTAGGGTCCTGTGCCAGACCCTGGCTGAACGAAGGAAATTTCGTTGCCATGTGGGGAAAGGTCAGGAAAGGTCAGCCGAGCCCAAGAAGGCGGGCATGGAAGAAGGCCCAGGTGGTCACAATGCCACCAAACAGGAAGTGGGTTACACCAACTGCACGGCCCTGCGTAATCGAAAGTGCCCGGGGCTGGATGGTGGGAGCAAGCTTGAGCTTGTTATGAGCCCAGATGATGGATTCAAATAGCTCCTGCCAGTAGCCACGGCCGCTGAACAAGAACATCAAGCTAAAGGCCCACACGAAGTGGCCACCAAGGAATAAGAGGCCATAGCCGCTGAGGCCAGTGCCGTAGCTCGTGAGCACCTGTGAGGACTGAGCCCAGAGGAAGTCACGGAACCAACCATTCACAGTGATGGCGCTTTGAGCAAAGTTGCCAGAAACAAGATGAGTCACACTCCCGTCTGAATTAACAGTGCCCCATACATCGCTTTGCATCTTCCACGAGAAGTAGAAGATCACCATCGAGAGGGAGTTGTACATCCAGAACAGGCCTAGGAACACGTGGTCCCAAGAGGAAACCTGGCAGGTACCACCACGACCTGGGCCATCGCAAGAGAAGCGGAAGCCAAGATTTGCCTTGTCAGGAACAAGACGAGAACTGCGGGCAAAAAGCACACCCTTAAGAAGGATGAGGCAAGTTACGTGAATGGTGAAGGCATGGATGTGGTGAATCATCAAGTCGGCTGTTCCCAAGGGAATAGCCATCAGAGCCACCTTGCCGCCCACTGCTACAACACTTCCGTTGAACACATCACTAACTGCACCTGGCAGACCTGTTGTCGTGCCAACCACAGATGATGTGCCAATTGAAGACGCCCAAAGGCTTTGGATCCACTGAGCCAAGACAGGCTGCAACTGGATTGCAGAATCGCTGAACATGTCTTGGGAACGACCCAAAGCACGCATGCTGTCGTTGTGTATATAAAGTCCGAAGCTGTGGAAGCCAAGGAACATACACACCCAGTTGAGGTGACTGATAATGGCGTCGCGCGCTTTGAACATGCGGTCAAGCACGTTATCGACGTGAACTGAGACGTCATAGTCACGAATGACTGCGATGCCAGCGTGAGCGGCTGCTCCGCAAATCATCAAGCCACCAATCCACATGTGGTGTGTGAACAGCCCAAGAACCGTTGGGTAATCAGTAGCGAGGTATGGATATGGAGGCAGAGAATACATGTGGTGTGCAACCACGATGCTTCCTGAACCAATGCAGGCCAAGTTCACTGCCAGCTGAGCATGCCAGCTGTTGGAAAGGAACTCAAAGAGACCTTTATGACCATTGGGGGCTGGGAATAACAGGGGGTCACCCTTTACGTTCCCCATGATCTCTTTCATGCTGTGGCCGATACCGAATCTTGAGCGGTATACGTGGCCTCCAAACATCAAAAAGACGGCCCATGCCAAATGGTGATGAGCAACATCAGTACTCCATAAAGCACCGGTTACAGGATTCACTCCTCCGTTGTTGGTGAGAAAATCACTAAAGGCCCACCAATTAGCCGAGAAGAAATTCCCGATGCCTGAAGCAAGACCTGGATAAATCTGGCCAACGAGATCAGCGTTGTAGAGCTCGTGTGGCAGAGGGATATCCGCTGCAGTGGCAATGGTCTTGCCATCAAGCACCATTGGAGTGCCTGCATCTATGGCATCCAATAGGGCGTTGGTGGGGTTGGCCACATGGATCAAGTGACCTGTCCAACCAAGAGAGCCCAAGCCAAACAGACCAATCTGATGGTGCTGAAGCATCGACTCAATCTTCTTAAACCACTCAAGCTTTGGAGCTGCTTTGTGGTAGTGGAAGATTCCGCCATGGAGAACCAGGGCAGCCATGATTAGGGCACCAGTTGCAAGAGCCATGAGCTCTGTCTCACTGGTAATTCCCCAAGCCCTCCACATTTGGAAAATGCCGGAGGTGATCTGGATGCCGTTAAAGCCGGCACCCATCTCTGCATTCATGATTTCTTGACCGACAATTGGCCAAACGACCTGCGCACTTGCTTTCACGTGCGTGGGGTCGGCTAGCCAGCCGGAGTAGTTGGAGAAGCGGGCACCGTGGAAGAAGGCACCGCTTAACCAAATAAACACTATGGCCAAATGGCCGAAGTGCGCCGAAAAGATCTTCCGGCTGGTTTCTTCCAGATCCCCAATGTGGGTATCGAAGTCGTGGGCGTCAGCGTGGAGGTTCCAAATCCAGGTTGTGGAGTTTGGTCCCTTAGCGAGGCTTTTCGAGAAAAATCCGGGTTGTTCGAATTTTTCGAAGTCGGCTGGAACGTGGTCCCGGTCAACTGGTTGATCGTAAATAGGCTTCGCTTTTTCCCCACGCTCTGGTGGGCTGATGGTCATCGAGAGGTTCCTCGAGGGACGGGATCGAGGTGGAGGGCCACCCCTTCGACAGGCCCAAGGGCTTGCCGGGGCCCCGGAGACACCACCACCGAAGTGGTGCTGATACCGGGCGCCAGCACAAGTCAAAAGTCGAAACTCAGACTCACACTGGAGCTATGGGCCCCTACAAGGGGACCGCTTCAAGCAGCATAAAGCTGAGCACCACTCACTACGACAGCAAGTAACAAATGTTCTATCCGCTCGCTAATCAGTGGGGGCCTGGCGTCTGCAGAAGGGCCACTGACAGAAGCGGATCATTAATACACGTAAGTTTACAACTGCAAAAGAAGCGTATTTTCAACGCTAATTAACATAAATCAATCAACTAATCCAACACTGCCGCCTTGCAAGGAGTTGCCACGCTTTTACCCACGCCGGGTGGCTGCCCAGAATGACCAAATCTTGCCCCCTTCTAATGCCGCTTTCGAGCCGGCGTCAGCAATTCAATCTGTCGTTATGGCATGGGAAGGCCATGCGCCTATTGCAAGGCCTGGTGTTGGTTGTGCTGCTGAGCATCTCTGGGCTCTCCCCCGCACAAGCCCTGCCAGGCTGGCCCTTTAACAACCTAAACAAGGAACGTTCAACAACGCAATCCTTACGCGTGCCAGCGCCAACTGGAACTCTGCAAGAGATTGCCCCACCAGGCGCAGTACAACAACTGCGAGAGCAACTCGCCAAGCATCACCCCCAACTGAGCCTGGAAAGCCCAACAGACGGGACAGTGCTTGAGAAGGATGGGAGCTGGGAGCTCTTGCTCAATTTGAAAGACTGGCCACTCGCTAACGATCCAGAACTAGGCCTCGGTGCCCATGTTGTGGTGCAACTTGATGAGAATCCACCACTCCGCATTAGCGAAGCAGATGGTGGCCAACTGCGTATTGCGATGGAAGGCCTGCAGCCTGGAAGTCACAGACTCAGCGCCTACGCCGCTTATCCATGGGGCGAAGCTGTAAAGGATCCCAAGGCCAGCCTGCAATGGCGGCTGCATCAGCTGCAACCTCTGCAACGAACTCAACCGACAGAAGATGAGCCTTGGTTCGTCACCGTTAGCCCCTCAGAACTCAGCAACAGTGAACCCCTTCTATTGGACTGGTTGATTTGGAATGCTCCCATTCAGAACCTTAAAGAAGACAATGGCCGCTGGCGACTCCAAGTGAATGTGAATGGTGAAAGTTTCCAAATCACACACCAAGACGCCATTTGGATCAAGGGCCTGCCCTCAGGATCAGGCCCCATTAGCGTTCAAACAGAGATGCTCGACGGCTTTGGCAAGCCAATTAATCCAGTATTCAACAACCAACTGAGGATTGTTCAGACCAGCGAAGCAAACAAGCCAGCTTGGATGCAGGCAACGCTGACAAAGCAGCAAGTAGCAAGGCTCTTAGGCGAACCCCAGCCAGAAGAAGACCAGCCTTTGGCTGATCAAACCCCTCAAGACAAATCAGAAGCCCCGCAAATCTCGACACTTGACAACGCATCAGAACCAAAAAGTATGCAAGACGAACTTTCTGATCCGTCTGCAAAACAGAAGTTGCCGCTCTCAAGTCAAGCCGAGACAGAGCTCGAGTCTGGAGCCGAACTAAAGCCAGAAGCCGAACCAGAATCTGATCTCAATCCAACCCCTGATCTAGAACCAAACCCTGATCCAGACTCTGCTCTCGAGACAACTCCTGATCTAGAACCAAATCCTGATCCAGACTCTGCTCTCGAGACAACTCCTGATCTAGAACCAAACCCTGATCCAGACTCTGCTCTCGAGACAACTCCTGATCTAGAACCAAACCCTGATCCAGACTCTGCTCTCGAGACAACTCCTGATCTAGAACCAAACCCTGATCCAGACTCTGCTCTCGAGACAACTCCTGATCTAGAACCAAACGCCGAACTAGAGCCAAAACTCAAAGCAGACGCTGCCCAAGCCTCCCCAGCACCCAATTCCCAAACCCCTTTGCCAACCCTTGATTGATCCAAAAGCATGCTTTAACGCTCATGCCTAGATCAAATAAAAAGAAACAGCCTCCAACGTTCCCCTTGGCCAACCTGCCCTGACCCATCCCGACGCACCTAGCCCCGCTCTGCGCCTGGCTCTTGGTCTCTCTGTCAGCGCCTGGCCCCTTTTGCAAAGGCTTGCAAGACGCCACCAGGTTGATCAACTGGCCCTTACCCCGCGTGCAGCAAACACTCTCGAGGAAACACCTCAAAGCCTTGTAGTTGGCCCCGCCAGCGAAGTGCTGAGCAGAAACTGGCAGCCAAACGGGGTCTTGCTCATCGTGGGTGCTATCGGCGCCGTGACTCGCTTAATTGCTCCATTACTGATTGAGAAGGACAAAGATCCCGCCGTGATCGTCCTTGATGCCCATGGCAAACACGTCGTGCCATTGCTGGGCGGTCACCAGGCGGGCGCAGAACAACTTGCCATGGAACTGGCCGCAGAGCTAGGCGGCCATGCTGTACTCACCGGAGACTCCAACAGCCAAAACCGCTTGGCCCTCGATAGTTTTGGCAAAGGCTGGGGCTGGCGACGTAGCGGCAGCCGCGACAACTGGAATCAGTTGATGCTGACCCAAGCCCAAGGGGGGAAGCTTTTGCTTCTGCAGCATTCTGGTGCGACGTTTTGGCAAACAACTGCTGCTGCACAAGACGTTTTTGATGCCAATGCCAATGGTGATCAGGCTCGGCCAGGCCAGCTAACCATCGGCCCACAAAGCAGCATGTCTTGCAGCTGGCATCCCGCCAGTCTATGGATTGGAATTGGCTGCGAACGCGATACAAGCCTGAGCCTGCTTGAGCGCGCCGTGACAGCTGCCCTGGCAGAGGCAGGCCTTGCCCCAGAGGCAGTAGCAGGCCTTGCCAGCATTGACCGAAAGGACGATGAAACCGCTCTGCTCGCTCTCGCGCAAGCAAAGGACTGGCCTGTGCGCTTCTTCAACGCTGATGCACTCTCAGAAGTTGACGTACCCACACCTTCTGCTGTGGTAGCAAAAGCTATGGGCACCTCTTCCGTGGCCGAAGCAGCAGCACTACTCGCAGCTAGCAACAAAGGCACTTTGCTGCTAACCAAACAGATTCACCATGCTCAAAACGCTGAACATGGTGCTACCACCATCGCCATCAGCGAAGCCAATCACCCTTTTGCACCGCAAAGAGGCGAATTGCATCTGATCGGAAGCGGTCCTGGAGATTTAGCCTTTCTCACCCACGATGCCCGTGCAGCACTAGCCCGCAGTGCCATATGGGTTGGATACGACCTCTACCTCGATCTACTGGAACCGTTGCGCCGCCCAGATCAAGCCCGTCTGGACGGGCAACTCACTCGCGAACGGGATCGCTGCCTTAAGGCCCTGGAGCTAGCCCAACAGGGAGCTCGAGTCGCCTTGATCTCTTCAGGAGACAGTGGCATCTACGGCATGGCCGGCCTAGCCCTGGAACTATGGCTCACACAACCCCCTAGTGATCGGCCACAATTTCAGGTGCATCCAGGCCTCTCAGCCCTGCAATTAGCCGCCGCCAAGGTAGGTGCCCCTCTGATGCACGATTTCTGCAGCGTGAGTCTCAGCGATCGCCTCACTCCCTGGTCAAAGATTGAAACCCGCCTGAAAAGTGCAGCCAGGGGAGATTTCGTGGTAGCCCTTTACAACCCACGCTCTCAAGAACGCGACTGGCAGCTGACGCGTGCCATTGAACTCTTGCTGGAGCATCGAGCCCCCAGCACGCCAGTGGTCGTAGCACGTCAACTTGGACGAGCGCAGGAAAACATACAGCTGCACACACTGCAGACGCTGCCAGTCAAAGAGGTCGACATGCTCACGATTGTGCTAATCGGCAATAGCAGCAGCCGTTTGCAAGACAATCATGTGGTGACACCAAGGGGATACCCCGGAGCCGAACTGGCTTGAAAACAAGGCATAGTCAGTCAAGCTGAACGTTGTTTCAAGGCATCGCTGTTTCAAGGCATCGCTGAATTGATAGGGAACTTTTTAGCGAGGCGGAAAAAGAAAGCGTGAAAGCAACTTCAGCTCCCGCCCCTGCATACCCATTAGGCCCCAGCGAACACTCCAAGGGGCGCTAACAAACATGTTCACCATGGCAGCGACCAATTCCCGCAGGCTAAGAGTGTTGGTCAAAAAGCCGTACCATTCTTCGCTCGGCAAAGCAAAGAAACTGACAAAGAAATCACGCAGTTGGGGCTCTTTAAAACGCATCAGCTTCTCAAGGCCAAATTGATAAAGAGCATGCTTACGGCGCAACTCCTTGGGCCAAAGAGTCTCCCAACCTGCAGCCGCGAGCACCGCCGGCCCCGCCCCTGGATCGGCCATGGCTTCAGCCACAGCCTTTGCAACATAAGGTGCGCGGCGCAGCATGCTGCCCACCAAATAGCCCGAAGCAGGGTGCACCATCGCCGCCGAGCCGCCGAAACCAAGCAGCGGTTGCTGCAGGTCAGGCAGAGGCAAATTCATCGGCAGGAAATAACCAAGCTCCTCGTGCTGCAATTCAGTGATCGTTAAACCTTGATGAGCCAATCGCCGCTCCAAGCGTGAACGCAGGGTTTCTAAGGACACCGGAGGCGCGAGCCCTAGCGATGTTTCCTCTAAGAAGAAGCATCCCCCACCAAAGTCCATGGCATAAAGAAACGTGGGTGGCTCAGCTTTCTCCGCAGGGCTCAGATGATCACAGCGGTAGTCCATCAACACAAACTGGCCAGGCTCCACTGGGGGCTTATTGAAACGTCCCACCACGCCAAAGCAGGTCTGAACAGCCACCGGCCCATGATCTACATGACGCAGAAATACCGGCTTATAGCCAGTTGCATCAACCACCAAACGAGCTTGCAGCTCAACACCTTCGGCGGTGGTCACAGTACTAACGGTGGCATCAACAGCAAAATCAGTTGCAAGACCTTGATGCCAAGTCAAACCAGCAGCTTCGCATTGCTGCAACCAATGCTCCTGGAGCTTGATCTTGTCGAATAGGCCGTAATCCCGATGATGAGGACTTGGCCGATTCTCGTCAGCATTGGGGTCAGAGGCGCCTGGGCCAAAAAAACTCACTGTGTTCGACCAGCGGTGCTCGAGCAGGTGCCCCATATCAAAGGCATCCACCTCGTCACCCCAAATGCCATAGGTATATGGCCATGGCTCGCGAGGATTGCCAACCGTCAGTGCTGAGACCTGTAAACCCTCCTTGCCCAGGGCTGCAGCAATGGCCAGGGCCGCCGGACCAGCGCCAAGCACCAAGACATCCACCACTGCCTCTGTCACTGGCTCACCAGAACAATTGGTTGGGCATAAGCCACCAGCAAAGGCATTAGTAGACAGCGATAGACGTTGTTGCTCTCGTCAACCACCACTGCCAGGGATCGTCTCTTAAAAAGAGACTACCGCCCCTGGCGATAGTGATTTAAACGACATAGTTTTCTCGTGACTTTGCAACATCGTTTAAAGAGCAATCCTCTTGATACCGCAAGCGCTCAGCGACAAGGCTTCATAACAGTGGTCATTGCGATAGCCATTTGCTCATCCTTTGAGACGTATTCAATAGGAGTGTCAGACACAACAGCTTGAGCAGCACGATCCAGTGGATAGAGCCCCAATAGACCACCCTTCCTAAAGGCTCCCAACCAATGCACCGACCACTCCACACGACAAGAAACAAGATAAATCGGCCGACCGTGGTCTACAGCCATGCGTGGATTTAGAACAAAAAGAACAGCCGCAAATGCCACTACGGCAAGCAAAATGACTGGCTTCATCACTTCAAATTTCCCTTAAGCCTTGAACCTCCATTCCAAAAGTCAAGCAGCTGAAGCAAGTTTTCCTTGACCTAGGCATTAATAATCCATCAATAGCCTTCCCAGGGTTTACTCATGCATCCCATTGGCAGGCCTTAAGAATGATCAGAGAACTGATTAATATCAATTGTCGAAGGGATTACCTCGGACTAAAGCAACGATCAATCGGGATGACAGGATTCGAACCTGCGGCCCCTTCGTCCCGAACGAAGTGCGCTACCAAGCTGCGCTACATCCCGATAGGCTCACTGTAGAAGGTGAAGTCGCCTGGAACTGCTGCTGCCAGTGGGTTCCTGAACTGCTCTCATGACTGGAAAAGCCTTACTGAAACCCCACTGGTTGCGCGTCAAGGCTCCACAACAGCAACGCATCGGCGAGGTAGCCGAGCTGCTGAAGGGCCTCAATCTCAACACGGTGTGTCAAGAAGCCAGCTGCCCGAATATCGGGGAGTGCTTCGCAGGAGGAACTGCCACCTTCTTGATCATGGGGCCAGGCTGCACCCGCGCTTGCCCTTACTGCGACATCGACTTTGACAAAAGCCCACGCTCCCTAGACCCCACTGAGCCAGAGCGCCTAAGCGAAGCGGTGGCTCAGATGAACCTTCGTCATGTTGTCATCACTTCAGTTAACCGTGATGACCTCAGCGACGGGGGAGCCCGTCAATTCGTCGCATGCATCGAGGCCATTCGCCAACGTTCTCCCCTAACCACAATTGAGCTGCTAATTCCTGATTTCAACGGCAATTGGGATGCCCTCGCCAAGGTAATGGGAGCAGCTCCGGAGGTGCTCAACCACAACATTGAGACCGTCCCCCGGCTCTACAAACGGGCTCGTCCACAAGCCGCCTACATGCGATCTCTTGAGCTGTTGTATCAAGTGCGGCAAGGCTGGCCGAAGGTCTATAGCAAGTCCGGCCTGATGGTGGGGCTAGGTGAAACAGATGCTGAGGTGATTGAGGTCCTAGAGGATCTAAGCCGGCACCGAGTCGACATAGTGACCATCGGCCAATACCTATCGCCAAGCCCAAAGCATCTGCCAGTCGATCGCTTTGTGACACCAGAACAGTTCGAATATTTCCGCTCTATGGGGGAAACCGAGCTGGGGTTCCTTCAAGTGGTTAGTACCCCTCTCACACGCAGCAGCTACCACGCCGGCGAGGTCCAGCGGCTGATGGCCGCCCACCCACGCTGAACTCAAGCCATGAGCTCCCCACACACAGGGATCCACTGCTGCAGATCCCATTTAACTAAACCCTCAACAATCATCGGGTCCTGTTCGACTAAGCGTTTGGCTGCTTCAAAGGAGTCTGCCTGCAGCACCAACAACCCTCCACCTCCTGGTCGTTGTTCAGCATCAACCAAAAAACCACTCGAAACCTTGACACCTGCGGAGCGCAAAGCCTTGATCCATTCATGGTGGGCAGCTAAGTAAGTCTGCCGCTGCTCTGGCAAAAGGGTCAAAGTCTGCGCCGTAAACCTCTCGGTTTTGATAAACCAAGGCATTCATCAGGCTGCAACTTTCTCAAGCAAAGTTAAACCAACATTGACCTTTTCACTGGGTGGAACAAGCACCTTAAAAAGTGCTTTCCAACTGTTCCAGTTGGCCAAAATCGCCTTGGCTTTTGTACTGCCGGTCTGCGCGAGATGGGCTTCGAGCAGTGTTTTGAGAATGGCTTCCTGCTCAATAGTGGTTAGCGAGAAAATCTCAACAATCTCTTTGTTGACCCGATCGCTCACCATTCCCTGCTCATCCAGCAGGAACGTCACACCACCGGTCATCCCTGCCCCAACATTGCGGCCAGTTGATCCCAACACCACCACCACCCCACCGGTCATGTATTCACAGCAATGATCCCCCGCACCTTCAACAACAGCCTTCACACCGCTATTGCGCACAGCAAAACGCTCGCCAGCTCTACCTAGAGCAAACAACTCTCCACCGGTCGCGCCATACAGGCAAGTGTTGCCCAAAATCACCTGGCTGCCGCTTTGATCTGCACTCGAAGCCGGTACGAGCGTGATCCGACCACCATTCATGCCTTTACCGACATAATCATTGGCCTCACCCTCCAAGCGCACATTCACCCCCTGCAGCAGAAATGCCGCAAAACTCTGACCGGCAGCCCCCTCAAAGGAGAGATCGAGCTGACCTCGGAAACCTTTGTTGCCATGGCGTTCAGCAATCTCACCAGAGATCCGTGCACAAACGCTGCGATCCGTATTGACGATCGCGAGATTGCGGGCGATATGACCATGGCTATCGATCGCTGCCATCAGCTCGGCATCAGCAAGCAGCTGATCCTCGAGGATCGGTCCATTGTCATGGGCCTTGGCGTCATGAATCAACCAAGCCCGATCAACGGCCCCCGGAATCGGATCCAACAAGCAAGAAAGATCAAGGGTTTGGGTCTTCACCAAGTTGAGGCTGCGAGGCTCAAGCAGCTCTGTGCGACCAATGAGATCCTCAAGCCGAGCCACACCGAGCACACTCATCAGTTGGCGCACCTCCTCAGCTACAAACAGAAAGAAGTTGACAACATGCTCCGGGACACCTGGGAAGCGCTTGCGTAAGCCCTCCTGCTGGGTAGCAACCCCCACAGGACACTTGTTGGTATGACAGACGCGAGCCATGATGCAGCCCTCGGCAATCATCGCGACTGAGCCGAAACCATATTCCTCAGCCCCAAGCAAGGCGGCGATCACCACGTCCCAACCAGTCTTAAGACCACCATCAGCGCGCAATAACACACGATCACGCAAGCCATTTTCAAGCAGTGAACGGTGTACCTCGGTGAGACCTAACTCCCAAGGGCTTCCAGCGTGCTTAATCGAACTCAGAGGCGATGCGCCTGTACCACCGTCATGACCAGAGATCTGAATCACATCTGCCTTGGCCTTCGCCACTCCAGCCGCAATCGTGCCGATGCCAATCTCAGCAACCAGCTTCACGCTCACCTTGGCAGCCGGGTGAACCTGATGAAGGTCGTGAATCAACTGGGCCAAATCCTCAATTGAATAGATGTCGTGATGGGGAGGTGGCGAGATCAGCGCCACACCGGCCTTGCTATTACGCAACTTGGCGATGTAGGGATCAACTTTTTGCCCAGGCAACTGACCTCCCTCACCAGGCTTTGCCCCTTGAGCCACCTTGATCTCAAGTTGCTTACCGCTCCGCAAATATTCCGGCGTCACACCAAAGCGACCAGAGGCGACCTGCTTAATCGCAGAGCAAGCCGTATCGCCATTGCGCAAACCCTTAATGCTGGGCAGCGTTGCTGAACGACTCTCAAGATCGACATCATCAAGGATCTTGAATCGAGCCGGATCTTCTCCTCCTTCGCCACTGTTGCTCTTCCCACCGATACGGTTCATCGCCACGGCAAGCACCTCGTGAGCCTCCCGCGATAGGGCGCCAAGACTCATTCCACCAGTACAAAAACGTGCGCAAATGGATTCAACACTTTCAACCTGATCTAACGGGAGGGGTGTAGGGGCTAAGCGAAACGTCAGCAGGTCGCGCAGCCCAGTAGCAGGCCGATTCTCCAGCAGGTTCTTGTAGGTAGAGAAGTGGTCGTAGCCCGGCCCAGCCCTCACGGCCGCATGCAGGGCCTTAGACATGTCCGGAGTGTTGAGATGAAATTCACCGCCACTGCGATATTGCACAAAGCCCATGAACTCGAGCTTGGTGCGATCCAATTCAGGAAATGCCTTGGCATGGAAGATGAGGGTCTCGCTAGCCAAGTCATTGAGACTGAGTCCAGCGACTCGACTGGTCGTGCCCTTAAAAGCCAGCTCAATTAAATCGGCACCGATACCAATCGCCTCAAAAATCTGAGCGCCGTGGTAACTAGCAAGTAAGGAAATACCGATCTTGGAGAGGATCTTGCGCAGGCCATCTTCCTGCGCCTTACGTACGTTGGCCTGGGCCTGATCAATGGTCAGCGCTGGCAATTTGCCGGTTTCAATCAGTTTCTGAGTACGAGGATGCTGCCACCAATGCCGCGTAGTCTCCCAAGTAAGCCAAGGGCACACAGCGCTAGCGCCATAGCCGATTAAACAGGCCAGATGATGGGTACTCCAGCACTGTGCCGTGTCGACCACCAAGGAAGCATTCAGCCGCAAACCCTGCTTCAGCAAGTAGTGATGCACTGCACCAACCGCTAGCAGCGGTGGAATGTAGGTGGTGCTCGCAACAACCCCGCGGTCGGAAAGCACCACGATCTGGCTGCCATCGCGCACAGCATCCGCTGCTTCAACGCAGAGCCGTTTAAGAGAATCCCCCAAACCGCTAGGCCCATCATGAACGGGCAGCAAAGTGGAGAGTGTGGTCGTGGGAAACTCCAGCTGACCAAAAGCTGCAAGTTCCGCCTCATTGAGAATCGGAGTCTCAAGATGAATCAACGAAGCCGCCGCTGCCTCAGGCTTGAGGGGAGAACCACGCTTTCCCAGATGCATCTCGAGACTCATCACCAACTTTTCCCGCAAGGGATCAATCGGCGGGTTCGTGACCTGCGCAAAGCGCTGTTTGAAATAGTCGTATAGGAGGTGGGGCTTATCGGAGAGCACCGCCAATGGGATGTCATCACCCATGCAAAAAGTGGGTTCTTTGGCCCCAGCCGCCATTGAATCGATGATTAACTCCAAATCCTCAGCAGTGAAACCGAAGGCTGTCTGCTGCTGAAGCAGTTCCAGATCTCCCAGTTGAGAATCCTGCTGCCAAGACTTTTGACCAAGCTTGCAACGATTTTGACTGAGCCATTCGCCATAGGGATATCGGCCAGCAACCTCCTGCTTGACATCCCAATTGCGCAGCAAACGACCCTTTTCAAGATCAACCGCCAACATCTGACCAGGGCCAAGGCGTCCCTTCTCGATGATGCGACTTTCCTCAAGCTCAACCACACCAGTTTCTGAACCCATCACCACCAAGCCATCACTGGTGATGCAATAGCGGGCCGGGCGTAAGCCATTGCGATCGAGGCTGGCACCAACACTGCGACCATCTGAGAACACAAGCAAGGCTGGGCCATCCCAGGGCTCTTGCGTGCACGCGGAATACTCATAAAAAGCCTGAATTTCTGGCTTGTCAGCCAGCTCTGGCTGTTCTCGGAAGGCCTCAGGAACCAAGGTCAGCAAGCTGTCAACAATCGGGCGACCACTGCGGACAAGCAGCTCCAGAGTCGCGTCAAGGTTGGCGGAATCACTAAAAGCTGCATTAACAACCGGTTTTAGATCAGCCGCATCAACACCCCAAACGCTATCTAGGTTGACTTCAGTAGCCCTAGCCCAATTCAGGTTGCCCAACAACGTATTGATTTCACCGTTATGACCGAGCAAACGCATCGGCTGGGCGAGTGGCCAACGGGGCAACGTATTGGTGCTGAAGCGGCGGTGATAAACCGCAAAAGGAACCTCAAAGCGAGGGTCGCGTAGATCGGCATAAAACGCCGCAAGCACCTCGGAGCGCACCATGCCTTTGTAAACGACTGTGCGACTACTGAGTGACGCCACGTAGAGATCATTGGCATGCTCTCCCCAGGCCTGCCGAGCACGATCTCCGATACGCCGCCGCAATCGAAATAACAACGCCTCCAACGCATCACCTGGCTGAGATCCCTGCACCAGCCACTGCTCGATAACCGGCGCTGTATCACGGGCGAGGGGACCCAACACCGCCACATCCACAGGGACTTCTCGCCATCCTCTGGACCTGAGACCAAGGGACTCGGCCTCCTGCTCGCAAAAGCAACGTGCTTCTGCGCGACGTGCAGCATCTCGAGGCATAAACAACATGCCCAGGCCACAACGATGGTTTGCAGCTTCCACTGCCGACCACACGGCCTCAAGATAGCTCCAGGGAATAGCGCAAAGCAGACCTGCCCCATCTCCGGAATCCGCATCACCTCCGCAACCACCACGATGTTCCATGCAGTTCAGGGCCCGAAGTGCCTGCTGCAAAATCCAATTGCTAGCTACCCCATCAATTTGAGCCAAGAAACCAACGCCACATGCATCCTTTTCGCCAACCACGGCCGTAGGCGCGCTGCTGTCGCAATAGGGCCAATTGGAGCGACGGTGATCCTGAGACATAACCTTCAGCCAAACTATTTTCCTGCACCGCAGTGGACTGCGTTCACAGTGAAAAGCTCAATCAGTGATCCTAGGCAGGCGCCCTCCTCTAAGACTTAGCCGAATGAGAGGACTAGCGTCCAAACCATGGTTTCTCCTCCTCCCCCACCTCCCACTGTTGAGGTAAGAGCCGCGAACTTATTTGTTGGAGATCGCCTCAACATCGATGGTCAGTTAATCGAGGCCCCTTGGCGCTGGAGAGGCCATAGGGATGGCACTGCAAACCAGCTCTGGCTTCCCCTGGATCTACTGGTCGGACGTTTTGGCTTCCGCAGGTCCACACAGCCAAACGGACAGCAATTGCAATGGTATGGAAGCAAAGCCTCTCTGAAATCCCTCCCACAAATCACGCTTCAAGATGAAGTGGCATTGAATGTGGCCGAATGGCTCACGACGACAGGAGTCAAGATCAAGCGGAAAAGCAAGACCCTTCACGTTGAACTGCCAACACCACGCCTCAAAGGTCTTCGGCAGGGCAAGGGCAGCAATTCAAATCGTCTGGTGCTTGACCTAAGCGGTCCGGCGCTCGTGCAAAGCCTTGACAACAATCTCCTTCTTAATCTTCAGGCCACCGTCAAGCAGCGTAGGCAGATGAAGGCATTAGGCCTCATGCCCAAGCAGCAGCGCAATGGCCTAATGCTCATCGGTCAGGCAGAAGCCCTAAGCAGCCTCACCCTAGACAAACCCTGGCGCATTGTCTTGGACGGTATTGGCAAGCACAGCAACGCAACAAACCTGCGCTCGCCACTGCTCAATCCATCCATCCAGGCCCTCATCCAGCGCGGCCTGATCTTCGACACAAAAGTGGTGAACGTTGGGGTAAAACCACTGCAGATCACCAGGGTCGGTACAAATCTGTCAAAGCAAGGCCTGCTCCTCAGGCCTCTGCCGCAAATCAGCCATCAACAAGGCCTGCGTTTTCTCAACCAGTTGGCCCAACCTGCAGACGCTCTGATCGCCATCAACGGGGGTTTCTTCAATCGAGTGCGCCAGTTGCCCCTAGGGGCCTTACGACTTGATGGCACATGGTTGTCAGGCCCCATCCTCAATCGAGGGGCAATCGGCTGGGGCCCTACAGGACATCTATCCTTCGGCCGCCTGCAACTTCAACAAGAACTTCAAGGTTCTAAAGGGCAGAGATGGAATCTTGACACCTTGAATAGTGGCTATGTGCAGCGAGGCCTTAGTCGCTACACCAGAGCCTGGGGGCCTATCTACCAAGCCCTCAGCGGAGAAGAAAAAGCAATGATGATCATCAACGGGCGAGTCGTGCAGAGCTTCCAGCAAGTGCAGCTGGCCCGGGGGGTTCCTCTGAGCAAGGATGGGGATCTGGTCGTAGCCAGAGGAGGCTTCCCTTTACCGGCGGCGACTGGTGAAACAGTGAGCATACGGATGAAAGCATCACATCCTCTGGGCGAACTGCCTCAAGTGCTTGGTGGTGGTCCATTGTTGCTGCAAAACGGGCGGGTGGTTCTGTCTGGAAGACAAGAAGGCTTCAGCCCAAGCTTTCTATCTCTTGCTGCTCCCCGCAGTGTGGTGGGCCAAGGTGGTGGCAAGCTCTGGCTACTCACTCTCAAAGGGGCCAGGGGCAGCGATCCAACCCTGCTGGAAACAAGCCTAGCTCTGCAACAATTGGGGATCAGAGACGGCCTGAACTTAGATGGAGGCAGTTCAACGTCCCTATTGGTAGCGAATCAATTGGTTGTAACAGGTCGAGGCACACCCCCCAGAATCCACAATGGCCTTGGCCTCATTTTGCGCCACCACAAAGGCAATCCCCAAAGAAGCTAATAAGCCTCTTAAAAATGCCAGAGGTCAAGATCGAATCGCCAACAAATAATTAAAGAGATCAAACTTGGCTTCTCGCTCAACAAAACCGAAGCACTGCAAGGGCCCATGCCTCCCTTATCACCACATCCTCCATCGCTTTTAAGATTAAATTTCAAATAAGTATTGGTTGCAGAGCTGCTCTAATCACAATCTATTCCGTCTGATCATCAATCAGGCAAGCCGAAACGGTATGGTGGTTGATTGTGGAATCAGGTCGGATCTCCGACCAAATGCCGACCTTCGATGCCAACCATCCAACAGCTGATCCGAACTGAGCGTCAGCACCTGACTCGCAAGACAAAATCTCCTGCGCTGCGCGCTTGTCCAGAGCGACGTGGTGTCTGCACACGGGTCTACACCTCCACACCTAAAAAGCCCAACTCAGCCCTACGCAAAGTTGCGCGCGTGCGCCTTACCTCAGGTTTTGAGGTCACGGCCTACATCCCAGGCATCGGCCACAACCTCCAGGAACACTCTGTGGTGCTCATCCGCGGCGGCAGAGTCAAAGATCTCCCTGGGGTGAGATATCACATCATCCGCGGAACTCTGGACACTGCAGGTGTCAAGGATCGCAGTCAATCCCGCTCAAAATACGGCGCCAAGGCGTCGAAGCAGGATTAAAGAGCCTCTTCATTAATCTCTCTCCTTATTAGCTCTACCTCCGCCTTCTCCACTCCTAACGGTCTATGTCCCGCCGCAACGCAGCCGAAAAACGCCCAGTCCTGCCGGATCCCCAGTTCAACAACCGACTGGCCACGATGATGATCTCTCGGCTGATGAAGCACGGCAAGAAGTCCACTGCTCAACGCATCCTTGCCCAAGCCTTTGGATTGATTAATGAGCGCACCGGTGGCGACCCGATAGAGCTCTTCGAAACAGCCGTAAAAAACGCCACGCCACTGGTGGAAGTAAGAGCCCGCCGTGTTGGTGGTGCCACATATCAGGTGCCGATGGAAGTACGCCAGGAGCGAGGCACGGCAATGGCCCTGCGCTGGCTGGTGAACTTCTCTCGCGCCCGTAATGGCCGCAGCATGTCCCAAAAACTGGCTGCTGAACTAATGGATGCCGCCAATGAGGCTGGCAGCGCCGTTCGCAAGCGAGAAGAAACCCACAAGATGGCAGAAGCGAACAAAGCTTTCGCCCATTATCGCTACTGAACATGGCCAAGCCCTGACGGCACTGAACCGTTCCAACGGCTGACCTGTAGAGTCTCACCCGCCTTTTAACGCCAAACCCCGGAGAGTTTCCTGTGGCTCGCGCCTTTCCCCTGGAACGCGTCAGAAATATCGGGATTGCCGCCCATATTGACGCCGGCAAAACCACCTGTACGGAACGCATCCTTTTTTATTCCGGTGTCGTTCACAAGATGGGCGAGGTGCATGACGGCGCCGCCGTCACCGACTGGATGGCTCAGGAGCGCGAGCGCGGAATCACGATTACAGCGGCTGCGATCTCGACAACCTGGAACGATCACCGCATCAATATCATTGACACCCCAGGTCACGTTGACTTCACCATTGAAGTGGAGCGCTCGATGCGAGTGCTCGATGGTGTAATCGCCGTGTTTTGTGCGGTAGGTGGCGTGCAACCTCAATCAGAAACCGTCTGGCGGCAAGCCGATCGCTATTCCGTTCCACGGATGGTTTTTGTCAACAAAATGGACCGCACCGGGGCCGACTTCCTCAAGGTTCACGGACAAATCAAGAATCGCCTCAAAGCCAACGCCATCCCAATCCAGCTGCCTATTGGTGCAGAGGGAGATCTCAGCGGCATTATTGACCTCGTTAAAAACAAAGCCTTTATTTATAAGGACGATCTCGGCAAGGACATCGAAGAGACAGAGATCCCAGACCATATGAAAGAGCTTGCAGCTGAATGGCGATCCAAGCTGATGGAATGTGTTGCTGAAACCGACGAAGAACTGATTGAAGTTTTTCTAGAGACAGAAGAACTAAGCGAAGCCCAACTTGCATCAGGCATTCGCGAAGGGGTTCTCAATCACGGCCTAGTACCTTTGCTGTGTGGATCTGCCTTCAAGAACAAGGGCGTTCAACTGCTATTGGATGCAGTAGTGGACTACCTACCCGCTCCTGTTGATGTACCCCCGATTCAAGGTTTACTTCCCAATGGCAAGGAGGCAGTAAGGCCATCCGATGACAACGCACCATTTAGTGCTTTGGCCTTCAAGGTGATGTCGGACCCCTACGGCAAGCTCACCTTCGTGCGTATGTATTCAGGGGTGCTCGAGAAAGGCAGTTATGTGCTGAACTCCACGAAGAACGAGAAAGAACGAATTTCCCGACTGATCATTCTCAAGGCCGATGACCGTGAAGAGGTCGATGCACTACGCGCTGGAGATCTCGGTGCTGTTCTAGGCCTGAAGAACACCACGACAGGCGACACCCTTTGCACGACTGACGATCCAATTGTTCTAGAAACCCTCTACATCCCCGAGCCAGTGATATCGGTGGCTGTTGAGCCCAAAACCAAGGGTGATATGGAAAAACTTTCCAAAGCCCTGCTTTCATTAGCGGAAGAGGATCCCACCTTCCGCGTCAGCACAGACCCTGAGACCAGTCAAACCGTGATTGCTGGTATGGGCGAACTCCACCTTGAAATTCTCGTGGATCGCATGCTGCGAGAATTCAAGGTGGAGGCCAACATCGGCGCTCCTCAGGTCTCCTACAGGGAAACCATTCGTGCCAGCTCTAAAGGCGAGGGCAAGTTTGCCCGTCAAACAGGTGGTAAAGGCCAATACGGCCACGTGGTAATCGAAATGGAGCCAGGCGAACCTGGTTCTGGCTTTGAATTCGTCAACAAGATTGTCGGCGGCATCGTTCCCAAGGAATACATCAAGCCTGCCGAATCAGGCATGCGTGAAACATGCGAATCCGGCGTTATCGCTGGCTATCCGCTCATCGATGTGAAAGTCACCATGGTTGACGGGTCTTACCACGATGTGGACTCATCCGAGATGGCTTTCAAAATCGCCGGATCGATGGCTTTCAAAGACGGCGTCAAGAAGTGCAATCCTGTGCTGCTTGAACCGATGATGAAGGTTGAGGTCGAGATCCCCGAGGATTTCCTCGGTGCGATCATCGGCGATCTGTCCTCGCGGCGAGGTCAGGTTGAAGGCCAGTCCATTGACGATGGACTCTCTAAAGTGCAGTCCAAAGTGCCTCTAGCCGAAATGTTCGGTTACGCCACCCAGCTCCGATCTATGACTCAGGGTCGGGGTATCTTCTCGATGGAGTTCAGCCATTACGAGGAAGTTCCTCGCAACGTTGCTGAAGCCATCATCTCCAAGAATCAGGGCAATTCCTGATCTCTATAACACCCACTTTCCACCCCCCGATTCTTTTACACAATGGCTCGCGAGAAGTTTGAGAGGAACAAGCCTCACGTCAACATTGGCACCATCGGCCATGTCGACCACGGCAAAACAACCCTGACCGCAGCCATCACAAGTGTGCTTGCGAAAAAGGGTCAAGCCAAGGTGCAAGATTACGCCGAGATCGACGGCGCGCCTGAAGAGCGTGAGCGCGGTATCACGATCAACACCGCTCACGTGGAATACGAAACCGATGGGCGTCACTATGCACACGTGGACTGCCCCGGCCACGCGGATTATGTCAAGAACATGATTACCGGTGCGGCCCAGATGGACGGCGCAATCCTTGTTTGCGCAGCAACCGATGGTCCCATGGCTCAAACCAAGGAGCACATCCTTCTTGCCAAGCAGGTGGGCGTGCCTGCACTGGTTGTCGCTCT
The DNA here is from genome assembly GCF_047304785.1 of Prochlorococcus sp. MIT 1327. Taxonomy (NCBI): domain Bacteria; kingdom Bacillati; phylum Cyanobacteriota; class Cyanophyceae; order Synechococcales; family Prochlorococcaceae; genus Prochlorococcus; species Prochlorococcus sp. MIT 1327. The sequence goes on along the minus strand of NZ_CP138972.1, from coordinate 776,573 downwards.
CAACAAATGCGACATGGTCGACGACGAGGAAATTATCGAGCTCGTTGAAATGGAGATCCGTGAACTCCTGAGCAGCTACGACTTCCCTGGTGATGACATCCCCATAGTCCAAGTCTCTGGTCTCAAAGCCATTGAAGGTGAAGCTGAATGGGAAGCAAAGATCGATGAGTTAATGGAGGCAGTTGATGCATCCATTCCAGAGCCCGAGCGAGAAATCGAAAAACCTTTCCTAATGGCCGTAGAGGACGTTTTCTCAATCACTGGTCGTGGCACGGTGGCCACCGGACGAATCGAACGCGGCAAGGTCAAAAAAGGCGAGGAAATTGAAATTGTCGGCATTAGAGACAGCCGCAAGACCACCGTGACCGGTGTGGAAATGTTCCGTAAAGATCTTGACGAAGGCTTGGCTGGAGACAATTGCGGGCTCCTACTTCGCGGCATCGAGAAGGAAGACATCGAGCGCGGAATGGTCCTCGTCAAGCCAGGCTCAATTACACCTCACACTAAATTCGAGGGTCAGGTTTACGTCCTCAAAAAAGAAGAAGGTGGACGCCACACCCCCTTCTTCGCCGGATACCGTCCACAGTTCTACATCCGAACCACTGACGTGACGGGCCAAATTACCGCCTTCACAGCCGAAGACGGCTCCAATGTGGAGATGGTGATGCCAGGCGACAACATCAAAATGACTGGTGAATTGATCTGCCCTGTGGCCATCGAACAGGGCATGCGCTTTGCCATTCGCGAAGGAGGCCGCACCATCGGTGCGGGAGTTGTCTCGAAAATCATCGAATGATCAAGAGGGGGATGATTGGGCCTTTGCCTGGTCATCCCTTAAATTCAAAGCTTCAGCCTGCATGAACGATCAACGTTCAATGCATCCCCAAAGAACCTCGACAATCCATCCCTAACCCCAATACAGGGAAAATCTCCTAAACCTTTCATGTCCACGGCTATCGCTCAGCAGAAGATCCGCATCCGCCTTAAGGCTTTTGACCGTCGCATGTTGGATCTTTCATGCGACAAAATCATTGAAACAGCCGACAACACTGCCGCGACGGCAATCGGCCCAATCCCTCTTCCCACCAAAAGGAAGATTTACTGCGTGCTTTGCTCCCCCCATGTGGACAAAGACTCAAGGGAACACTTCGAGACTCGGACCCATCGGCGCATCATCGATATCTACAACCCGTCAGCAAAGACCATCGATGCCCTGATGAAACTCGACCTCCCAAGTGGTGTTGACATTGAAGTGAAACTCTGAAGGCCTTCCAAGATGTGTGCAGGCTAACTAGGCTTTTAATCTCTCTAGGACATTATCTGTGACCGACCTGTCCGTCAGGGAGTTGCCTCTCTTCCCTCTGCCGGATGTCGTCTTATTCCCCCAAGAAGTGCTTCCACTGCACATTTTTGAGTCTCGTTACCGAATGATGCTCCAGAGTGTGCTTGAAAGTGATCGGCGTTTTGGTGTGCTGCGCTGGGATCCTCAAACAAAAACAATGGCGAATGTGGGATGTTGCGCAGAGATCCTGCAACACCAAACATCCAAAGACGGACGCAGCAATATCGTCACCCTTGGACAGCAGCGCTTCCGAGTGCTCGATGTGATTCGAGACGCCCCTTTCCGCACTGCCATGGTGAGCTGGATCGAGGATGACCAAATGGATAACCACAGCCAGCTAGAGGAGCTATCCATCAGCGTTGCAAAAGCCCTACACGATGTGGTGATGCTTACAGGCAAGCTCACAGATTCAGACATCACCATGCCCGATGACCTACCTGATCTTCCAAGGGAACTCTCTTTCTGGATCGGCGCCCATCTCGGGGGACCTGTTGCTGAAGAGCAACAGGCACTACTGGAGCTCACAAGTACCAGCCATCGCCTGCAGCGTGAATACGAGATGCTTGACCACACCCGCCGTCAGCTTGCGGCAAGGACTGCACTCAAAGAAAGCCTCACCAACGTCGATCAAGCCAACAATTAATGGACCTTTGGGTGTGGATATTGATCCTGGCAGGGACAACCCTGACTTCTGCTGTAGTGATCTGGACCCAACGGGATCGGCGATACAAATCAAGCGCCAGTGTTGCCTCTGCTTACGATGCCTGGACCAATGACCAGCTGCTCGAGCGGCTCTGGGGTGAACACGTCCACCTCGGCTATTACGGCAAACCTCCTAGCACCAGAGATTTCCGAGCCGCAAAGCAAGACTTCGTACATGAGCTCGTTCAATGGAGTGGACTCGCCCAACTCCCTCGAGGCTCCCGAGTGCTTGACGTGGGCTGCGGTATTGGTGGTAGCGCAAGAATCCTGGCCCGGGATTACAACTTTGAGGTACTTGGCATCACCATCAGTCCAGCCCAGGTGAAACGAGCGTCTCAACTCACTCCTGAGGGGATGACCTGTCAATTCCAGGTGATGGATGCCCTCGATTTAAAACTGGCCAACGGTAGCTTCGACGCTGTTTGGAGTGTGGAAGCAGGCCCCCACATGCCAGACAAGCAGCGCTATGCAGATGAACTGCTGCGTGTGCTGAGGCCAAAAGGTGTACTTGCGTTGGCCGATTGGAACCGCCGTGATTACGAGGATGGGGAGATGACCAGCCTTGAGCGATGGGTGATGCGTCAGCTACTCGACCAGTGGGCCCATCCGGAATTCGCCAGCATTAAAGGATTCCGCCGCAATTTGCTTCATAGCCCTTTTGCTTGCGGCACTGTCGAATCTGACGACTGGACAAGATCCATCCTGCCCTCCTGGAATGATTCGATTTTGGAGGGGGTTCGTCGCCCTGGAGCCGTGCTCGGGTTGGGTCCAGCCGCAGTGGTCAAGGGATTCAGAGAAATACCAACGATTTTGTTGATGCGCTGGGCTTTTGCCCACGGTCTGATGCAATTCGGTGTCTTCCGCAGCCGCGACTGATCTCAATCGAGCTCCAAGTCGCTGCTGAGATAAGAGCCGAAATGCACAAGATGTTCACACAAAGGCTGCAAGGCCTCGATGAGCTGCTCAGATGCACCAATACCCCCATCCCTCAATTCCACATCCACAAAGAACACGTATTCACCTAGTTCTCGCTTCGAGGGACGCGACTCAATACGACTCATATTGAACCCCAGTCGAGCCACACAAGTGAGTGCTTCGAGCAGGCTGCCCGGGGCGTTGGCATGCAGAGAGAATGCGAAGCTGGCCACATCCCCACGTTGCAGCGGTGTTCCCTGCCGTAACAACAGGAATCTGGTGCGATTGCCCGCGACATCGTTGATAGGAAAAGCCAGTTCTTTAAGGCCTCTTCCCTGGCCCGTAGGCCTAGAAGCGATCGCTGCCCGAAATCGACTATCTATAACCATGCTGGCCGCCTCGGCCGTAGAACTTGTAGGCAACTGCAGGGCATCAGGAAGATGATCAGCCAACCAGCCACTGCACTGAGCCAGAGCTTGGGGATGAGACAGGACTTCAGAGATGTCTTTGAGTCCGCCACTGCTCAGTAGAGCATGACGAATCGGCAAAACCACTGCCCTAAGGATGCATAACTGCGGATGAGACCAAAGCGCATCCAAGCTGGCAGTGACACCACCCTCCACGGAATTCTCCACCGGAACCACCGCCATTTCAGAGCATTTAGTGGCCACATGCTCAACGACGGAACGCAGACCTATACATGGCACCAGCTCAAAATTTGCTAATCCCTCAAGCTCCGCCAGAGCTTGGGCCGCTTGCTGACCATAGGTTCCCTCCGGTCCGAGGAAGGCCACGCGTATTGGCATCAGAAGCGCATCGCAAGTGAGGTCGATAGGATCATGACGCGTCAACCGCAAGCCATGCCTCTGGCTTTCCAAGCCTGCCAGAACCTCAATTTGCCGGTAAGGCAAAACACTGAGCGACTGCCTGCTTACCTGCTCGAGCAGGATAGGGTTCTGGCTGCTCTGCTGGAATGGGAAAAACTTACCCCACTAGGTGAGGGTCGCTTCAGCTACGCAGTGACCAGCCTGAACGTGTTTCAGCTGCAGATCAACCCAATTGTCTCACTCAAAGTAGACATCTGTGACGGCAAACTCAGCATCCGCGCAACCGATAGCGAACTTAAAGGTCTAGATCTAGTGGATGACTTCGACCTCGGCCTGGAGGCCATCATGGAAGCCACCCCAAAGGGTCTTGAAGGGGAAGCTCTGCTATCTGTCAGCGTTACCCCACCAGCACTGCTGAAGCTGATCCCCAAAGGGGTGTTAAAAAGCACCGGTCAATCAATTCTCAGCGGCATCCTGCTTGGCATCAAAACCCGTGTTGGCCAACAACTTGTCAAGGATTTCAGCCAATGGTGCCAAGAGACACCCATACGCTCAAGCGAGACTGCCATTAACAGCAAACAGCTTGGTGAGGAATGAGCGACGATGAAGCTCTGTAGGGCCTAAATCCAACAAGGCACGCCGGTGGATCGCCGTTCCATAGCCAACATGTCGCTCCAAACCGTAGCCATAGAAGCGACTAGCCAACCGCTTGATCAGCCCATCACGCGCCTGCTTGGCCAACACACTGGCTGCAGCGATGGCCGCACATTTGCTATCACCGCGCACCACGGTACGTTGTGGCCCCATCCAGAGGCGCAATGGCAACACGCCATCAACCAAGACAAGCTCCAACGGTATAGGTAGTCGCTGCAATGCCCTCAGCATGGCAAGTTCCGTCGCTGAGCGAATGCCTAGAGCGTCAATTTCGCGAGCCGAGGCCTGTCCAAGAGCCCAAGCCGTCGCGGCATCCTCAATCAGCGGCACTAGGCGAGCCCTGCGGCGAACAGTCAGTGCTTTGCTATCTGTTAACCCCTCAGCTAACAATTCGACTGCCGCAACTTCAGTCAGGACAACCGCTCCTGCAAACACAGGACCAAACCAGCAGCCCCGACCCACCTCATCAACTCCGGCGATGGATTCCGCCGAAGGGTCCATATCAGCCTGCAGCTGAGGAGCGACGGCGGCGGCGGCGCGGATCCTCGGGTTCACTCTCCTGGGGCTCGGAAATTGAAGAAACGGTTTCTACAGAAGCGCTACTCGATGAATGATCAACCTCAAGAGGAGTGATTTGAACACTTAGAGGATCATTCTTTGCGACAACCTTGGATTGCTGGGCAACGACCTCTGTGCCATTGGATGAAGGGGTTTCGACACTGGCTTCGGGAGCACCACGGCCGGCCCCTCGACCACCACCTCGTCCCCGACGCCGACGCCGATTGGAACTAGCTGAAAGCTGCTCACGGGCCTCCTCAAGGACAGACTCAGCATCTTCTCCAGGCCGAACCACGCGAACCAGAAGGTTGTCATTCTCTGGAGGTGGCTCAATCAAAAGCAAAGGGTTTAATCCAAGCCAAGCAAACACCTCCTCCTGCCCTGAATCCATTGGAACAGCAACCAATTCAGGTTCCTGGCGACGAATAACACCCTCAGACGAAGCCGAAGGCTCTTGTCTCTCAGGTTCAACAGTCGTGGTTGACTCAACTCCATTCGCCACATCAGAAGGAGACGTATGTGCAGGCAGCTCAACCGCACCGGTACGAATGCGCCCACCACGCCTACGGCGACCATTCCCGCCATCCGCTGGCACCTGCGCTTCAGCTCGAGCAGCGGCGGCTGATCTCACCAATCCAGTCGCCATAGCAAGTGGCTGTAGCAGATCTTTGCCAGGTAGTACCGCCACATGGCCAAGGCCACCACAGGCAGGACAAGCCCTGCCAAACAATTCATAGATGTTCTGCCCCTGACGCTTACGAGTGAGTTCCACCAGCCCCAATTCAGTCAACTGGGCAATCTGAGGACGAGCAGCGTCATCGCGAACTGCTGCTGTGAAATGCTCCAGCAACTGCAACTGATCACGGCGCGACTCCATGTCGATAAAGTCGATGATGATCACACCGCCAATATTGCGAAGCTTCAGCTGGCGGGCAATCTCAATAGCTGCCTCACAATTGGTCCAGAGCACCGTCTGACGAGCATTGGCCGAACGAGTGAACGAGCCTGAATTAACATCAATAACAGTGAGTGCCTCCGTCGGCTCAATGATCACGTAGCCACCGGATGGCAGATCTACCCTGGGCTTGAGAGCATCGCGGATGGCCGCATTAACTCGGTAATGCTCAAGAAGTTCGGTGGATTCGTTATGGGCCTCAACTAATACATTTGGCCCTTCCTGGCCAAGGAAACTGCTCACACGCTCAATGGCAGCGGCATCATTCACCACTACTCTCACAAGATCTGGACCGACGTGATCTCTTAAAACGCGATGAATGAAATCTTCATCGCGATTGAGAAGTACCGGTGGTAGAGCATTGTCTGCCGCCTGCTGGATAGCTTCCCATTGCCTGAGTAAAACCTCCAGATCATCGATCAGCAGATCTTCACTAATGCCATCGGCCTCGGTGCGAATCAACAGGCCAGCACCCGGCGGCTTCACTAGTACGCCAAGTGCTCGCAAGCGATTGCGTTCCCCTTCGGAATTAATCCGGCGAGAGATGTTCACCCCCTGGCCATGGGGCTGCAGCACCAAGTAGCGACCAGGCAGCGCCAGGTTGCCAGTAAGCCTTGGCCCCTTAGACCCTGTTGGCTCCTTCATCACCTGAACCAACACCTGCTGACGGGGCTCCAGCAGCTCGGTGATCCCTGCCGCACCCTTCTTCAAACGCAGAGGGCCCAGATCAGTGACATGGATAAAACCATTTTTCTCACTTTCCCCAATATTCACAAAAGCGGCATCAATTCCCGGAAGAACGTTCTCAACCGTGCCGAGGTAGACATCTCCGATCTGGTATCGACCCTGAGCGACGATCAACTCATCGACTCGCTCATCTGAGAGCAAGGCTGCGATGCGCAGCTGCTCAGAGATGACAATTTGCTGGGGCATAGAAAATAAATAGGGAGCCCTGCTGGACTCAGAACCGATCAATGGCCTGCCGGCTCAATGCATCGGGTGGAAAACGAATTAACAGCCAAAGGCCGTTGAAGAAGCAGACGGAGTCCAAAACTCCTATGGGTTATGTGTCTCACTGCTCCCGAACAGAGGGAACGGAATGAACGAGCAGCAAATAGCCTCGCTTTGCTCAGAATTGGAGTGAAGAAGGCCGGGACGGACCAGTGGCAAAAATTGCCCCTGCATTCGCGTCATATTTTGACTCTAACACTGCAGCAACTTGAGTTCCTGCCTTTGCACACCGCTCATGCACAAGGGCTCACCCATCTGCTCTGCAAGCCAATGCTGCACCTGAACAGGTTTAAGGCTACGGCCCATCGAATCAATACTTGCCTCCAGACGCAGTTGAACGGCGTCTAAGCAAAGAGACTCACCTCCCTCTTCGCATCTGTTGCACAGTTGAAGTTCACGCAATGCTGGCCGGCAGTCTCGTTGACGCGGCCGTCCCTTCTTATCAATGTCATGCCACAGCAGTTGATGAGCTTCCTTCAAGGACTCGACAGCTACTTGCCACTGATGCCACGTCGATGGCTTCTCAGACTCAATGGCCAAATCAAAGCGCCATGAGGCTGCAACCAGCAACTGAGAGAGGCTGCTACCACCTACAGGCACAGATTCCGCACTAAGCAAAGAGAGTCCCTTCGGCAAGGTGACCTGAAGCTGCTGACGCATGGTCTCGGCCTCCACCGGCTCCACAAACTCGAGATCCATCCATTCCCCAAAGGCCTCTACCCCCAAAGGCAAAGCCAGAGCTATTTGCAAACGCGGCAGGGAATGAAACCCACCGCTGTAACTCACTGGCAAACCACTGCGCCGCAGTGCTCTTTCAAGCAGACGCATGACATCCAGATGACTAAGAAGGGCCATCGAACCAGTTTTTGCAAATCGCAAACGGATGCGACAGGCTCGCTTAGTTAAAAGAGTTTTCTGAAGCTGCCGATCTGGCACAGGCGGCGGTGGCACCACCTCGTTGTGACCCATTTCAGAACCACAGACGCCACAACTACTACAGCCTTCGAAAGAACAGTCAGGCACCACCGTTGCCGTTAAAGCACGCTGCAGATCCTCTGCCAGCCAGCTCTTATCAATGCCCGTATCAATGTGATCCCACGGCAGAGACTGAGCGCAGAAGCTGCTCAGATCATCGCGATTGAGGGCTGATGTCGCTCCCCAGCTCCCTAACTCCAGATCCCTATATCGGCCCTCCAGCCCTGCAGCTGCAATAGCCCAGACCCAGGCCTGATAAGTGCGATCAAGGGCCTCGAACCAAGCATCCATGCCTCCCCCCGCCCGCCAGGCTGCCTCGATCACCGACGAGAGACGACGATCACCGCGACCGACAAAGTCCTCCATGGCGGAGAGGCGCACATCAGTGAAATTGACCTTTACGCCTCTGAGCGCCCGAAATGCCTGTTGCAGCTTTTGCTGACGTCGTTGCAGTTCTTGCGTAGATACGCTGTGCCACTGAAAAGGCGTATGTGGCTTTGGAGTGAAGTTACTAACCGTGATCTTCAGGTTCAACCGCCCAAGATCCCTGCACTGCTCCTGCAACATCTGACAGGTATCGGCAATGCCAAGCACATCCTCATCCGTTTCGCTCGGCAATCCGATCATGAAGTAGAGCTTGACCTTGCGAAAGCCGTTTTGCATCGCCGTGCGGATCCCCTGCAGCAGGTCGGCGTTCGTAAGACCTTTATTGACAACGTTCCGCAAGCGCTGACTGCCAGCCTCCGGCGCGAAGGTGAGAGCGGCCTGACGAGCACCGCCAACGATGTGAGCGATATCATCATCAAAGCGATCGACCCGTTGGCTGGGCAGCTGAAGGGTCACATTCTGATCAGCTAAACGATTTCGCAACTCCACACCAACCGCTGGCAGAGCCAAGTAATCGCTGCAACTGAGCGACAACAACGAAAAATCGCTATATCCCGTTCGCTTCATACCATTGTGCACTGCTTCAATCACCGCCTCCGGATCAACATCCCGAGCTGGACGTGTGAGCATGCCGGGCTGGCAAAAGCGACAACCACGAGTACAACCGCGACGAATCTCCACCTTGAGTCGATCATGCACCGTTTCGATATGTGGAACCAAACCCATGGCGTAGTGAGGCATCGGCTTGGCCACCCGTCGCAGAATCTTGGCCGGCGCAGCAGGCTCCAAAGGAACGATGGAGGTGCCATCAGGGCCTTGACCGTAAAGCGACGGCACGTAAACGCCAGGCACCTGAGATAAGTCCTGCAAAAGGCTTGAGCGACTCAGTCCATTGGCCTTAGCGTCAGCCACTACCAAACCAATCTCAGGTAGCAGCTCTTCACCATCGCCAAGGGCTACAAAATCAAAAAAAGCGGCATAGGGCTCAGGGTTACTGGTAGCCGTTGGTCCGCCAGCAAAGATCAATGGTGGTGCTGCTAGATCATTCAGAGGCTGATCACCACGATCGCTTGCCAACAAAGGAATCTCTGCCAGATCAAGCATCTCAAGGATGTTTGTGGCTCCAAGCTCATAACAGAGACTGAAGCCAAGGATGTCGAAGGCCTGGAGAGGACGGCGACTCTCCACCGCGAACAGAGGCTGCCGAAGATCCCGCAAGCGCTGGGCCAGGTCCTGAGCCGGAAGATAGGCCCTGTCACAAAGCTGACCAGGAACTGCGTTGAGAATCGAATAAAGAATGATGTGGCCCTGATTGCTCGCGCCCACCTCGTAGATCTCCGGGTAGGAGAGAGCCCAGCGCACCCGAGAGACCTGCCAATCACGAGGCTCCACCCCCAACTCATGGCCCATGTAACGGGCAGGGCGATTGATCCCGGCATTGACCAGGCTGTCGAAATCCACCGGCTCCAGACGGGGTGAGGCGACGGTCATGGCCAACAGGGCACTAATCCCATCGTATGGACAACGCTGGCCAACCCCCCGACACAGCGCAAGGCCCCGTGACGTAGCAAGATGCCTGCCAAGACTGCCAGCTCATCAGTGGTTCAGGTCAACAGCAACTACCTCAAACTCAAGGCGGGATATCTATTCCCCGAAATCGCCAGGCGGATCAAAAGCTTCAGTGAAGCCAACCCGGATGCTGCGCTCATCCGCCTCGGCATCGGCGATGTAACCGAACCTCTGCCACTGGCATGTAGAAACGCGATGAAGGTAGCCATCGACGAGATGGGGACCAACACTGGCTTCCATGGCTATGGCCCTGAGCAAGGCTACGACTGGCTGCGCGAAGCGATCGCCAAGCATGATTTCCAGACCAAAGGCTGTCAGATCAATGCCGAGGAGATCTTTGTCTCCGACGGATCGAAGTGCGACAGCAGCAACATCCTCGACATCCTTGGAAGCAGCAATCGCATCGCCGTTACAGATCCGGTTTATCCGGTCTATGTCGACAGCAACGTGATGGCGGGTCGCACCGGCGACGCCAATCAAAGCGGCCGCTACGCAGGCCTGAGCTACCTGCCAATCAACGCCGAAAATGGGTTTGCAGCCAAGATTCCCTCCGAACCAGTCGATCTGATCTATCTGTGTTTCCCCAACAACCCCACCGGAGCGGTAGCCACAAGATCCCAGCTCCAGGAGTGGGTGAACTATGCCCGCACCAACAGTGTCTTGATTTTGTTTGACGCTGCCTATGAGGCGTTCATCCAGAATCCCGACCTGCCGCATTCGATCTATGAGATCGAGGGCGCTCGCGAGTGTGCCATCGAATTCCGATCGTTCTCCAAGAATGCTGGATTCACCGGCACCCGTTGCGCCTTCACGGTGGTACCGAAAGGCTTGAAGGGCAAAAGCGACGATGGATCAGATGTGGAACTCTGGAATCTCTGGAACAGGCGCCAAAGCACCAAGTTCAACGGCGTCAGCTACATCATTCAGCGTGGCGCCGAAGCGGTTTACTCCGCTCAAGGCCAGGGGGAGATCAATGCGCTAGTGAGCTTCTACATGAGAAACGCCGCCATCATCCGCAGGGAACTTACCGCCGCCGGGATCGAAGTGCATGGTGGTGAGCATGCGCCCTATGTGTGGCTGAAGACACCGGACGACATGGATTCCTGGGGCTTCTTCGATCATCTGCTCCAAAACGCCCACGTGGTAGGCACCCCAGGCAGCGGTTTCGGTGCTGCAGGCGAAGGCTACTTCCGTATCTCCGCCTTCAACAGTCGCGTCAATGTAGACGAAGCCATGCGTCGGATCCGTGCCCTCTGAGACCACAGAATCAATCCCCCGCCATTGAAGCTGGGATTGCTCACCATCTGCACCATGGGTGAGCGGCCCACGTACATTGGAGCCGTCCCGATCGTCCTGGCCATGGCGGTGAATGCCCCCAGCCCCACTCCCGGTGGTGCCGCCGTCCTCGAGAAGCAAACCGAGCGGATCCGCAAGCAATCGCCTCATTACAAGGTGCTTCTTCACAACGATCCGGTGAACTCCATGGAATACGTGGTGGTCACCCTCCAGCAGGTCGTACCCCAGCTAAGCGAGCAGGACGCCATGGCCGTGATGCTGGAGGCCCATAACACCGGCGTCGGGCTGGTAATCGTCTGCGACCTCGAACCAGCCGAGTTCTACTGCGAAACACTGAAAGCCAAGGGGCTGACCAGCACACTGGAACAGGAAAGCTGAACAGGTCGGGCCTACATCCGCTCTGGTCAGCATGGTTAAACCAACGTTGGCGCTGGTTGCCGACAGTGACCCTGATCCCCCTGCTCTACGGGTTGGGCTGGCTGATCATGCAACCGACGGTCCTTTTCCTGCCAGGGCTGCCGCTCCAATGGCGCGACCTGCTGGGAACCCTCTGCAGTGCACTGCTGTTTCTAGTGCTACTGCCTGGCTGGGTTAGGGCCCGCTGGATCAGCCAACATCCATGGCGCAGCTTGGGCATCACTGGTGCAGACGTTGGCAACACCCTTCTGAAACCCCTGCTACTGGGATTGGTCGGGGCCGGGGCCCTGCTGCTGCTAATCAGCGTGATCACGATCAGCGGCCATTGGGGCTACTGGCTAGGGGATCTCAACGCCGAGAAACAGCTCAATGCCATTCTGCTCTGCCTCGTCGTGGGCTTGCTGGAAGAGCTGCTATTCCGCGGATGGCTCTGGGGAGAGCTCAAGCTACTGATCGGAGCACGGCTGGCACTGCCCATTCAAGCCCTGATTTTCAGCCTGGTGCACACACGCTTTAACATTGGAATCTGGCCAATGCTCAGCCTGCTGAGCGGGCTGTTCCTACTGGGCCTAGTCCTGGCCATTCGCAGGCGCCTAGACCATGGCTCCCTCTGGGGATGTGTAGGACTGCACGGAGGTTTGGTGGGTGGCTGGTTTGCCCTCCAATCCGGCCTCATCCGATTTTCCCCTCAGTCGCCGCTTTGGCTCACCGGACCAGCTGACAACCCCCTTGGTGGAGTGGTCGGCATCCTGGCGATGGCTTCCTTACTCGTCTATCAGCTCACGGCATTAGCCAAGGCCGCCCGCCCCATCACTGGAGCCCGTAGAGCCTCCTCCAAAGGCGCCACCCCGTAATCCCGCTCAAGCAACGCCATTACTGTACGTCCGAAATTGCCAGGCTCAGTCTCAAAAGCCTCGAGACAGATTCTTCCGAAAATGCTTCCCATCGGTTCAGGGTTCCAGAGCAGCTTCCTAGCCGTCCAGGGCATCATGCTCATGGGGTTGTAGCCGGGCTGAAGCAAACCCTGTTCAAAGCCGTACTGCTCCAAATGGGTGTGAGGTTGGAGGCCAATGAAGAAGATGGCAGGCTCCACCTTGTCGGGCCCGAAAATCCGTTCCAGCTCGCGGTGATAGGCGATGGATTGACGAATCGTTTCCGGTCTTTCGTCAATCACGTTGAAGGAGTAGTTCACCGACACGTGTTGACGGAAGCCAGCGCGGACTAACAGCCGACAGTTCTCAAGCACAGTTCGCAGGTTGTACCCCATGCGCATCTTGCGCACGAGCTCCTGAGACCCTGAGGTAATGCCAATCTCGAAGTAACTCATGCCGGTTGCAACCATCAACTCCGCAAGCTCGGCATCAAGGTTGTCGGCACGGATGTAGGCGGCCCAACGAATTCCATTGAGCCCTTCGGCCTGGATCGCCGTCAGAAGATTTTTGGCATCCTCAATGTATCGGCGGGCGGGGATGAACTGTGCATCAGTGAACCAAAAGCCACGTACGCCACGGTCATAAAGCTGGCGCATCTCCGCCACCACCTCTTTGACAGGATTGAGCCGTACCTGTTTCCCCTCCACAACGGTGTAAACGCAATAGCAACAATTGTGGGGACAGCCCCGCTTGGTCTGTACACCGACGTAGAAGTCACCACCCTCTAGGTACCAATTCAACTGAGGCCATATCGATGAGATGTAGTCGTAATCGCAGGCGGTTTTAGGACGACTTTCAGGCTGCTCATGAATCAGACCAGCTCGTACTGGCTCACCCACCACAAAACAGCGTTGATCATTCAGGGAAACGCCGCGCAGCAAATTCTCCAACAGGAGCTCCCCTTCCCCCACCGACACGATGGTGCCCTTCGGCAAAGAGCGACCAAGTTGCTCATAGAACACACTCACTGCACCACCACCCAAAACAGCCCGGGCATGGCTGACATAGCGACGAGCAGCTCGCAGCCCATGTCGCAAAAGTCGCTGATTGCGCCAGAGCTCCCCGTAATGGCTTTTCATCAACAACAATCCACCGAAGGCGCCCCGGAGGCGTCGCAAAGGATTGCTTGCATAAAACACCTCAAAGGAGTGCTGCAGTGGATTGCCAGTGCGGCCATCTACCGGTGCATAGATCTGGATATCTCTCCAAGAAAAAACCAGCAGGGTGGGGCGAAACTGATCAATGGTGGCCAACAACACCCGTTCAACATCCAGCACAGGCAAAGCAGCCAAATCCAAAATCCGTTGAGGAAGATCCGGGAAACACTTGTGCAGGTGATCGGCCAGGTAAATCGGCCCAATTGGAAAGATGGGATTGCAGGGCAACCTCACCAGCAGCACACGCTCCTCTACCTGCGAGGAAAATCCTCTAAAAACCTCAAAGGATGAAGCGGAACCCATTGGTCAAGAGCGCAGGATCTCAGCGATTGATCAAGCTGAAAGCGACGCTAACAATGACTGCGCTTCTCCCAAGCGCTAATCAGTCAAGCCGTTGTCTCTGAAACTCCCGGCATCAATTGAAGATGAGCAAAGCAAGCTCCCCGCTGCGCAGCGACTAATTACTCTCTAATAAGAATGAGTTCTTGATGGGCAGCAGCTTTGGGGATCTATTCCGAATCAGCACCTTCGGTGAATCTCATGGAGGGGGCGTGGGAGTCATCGTGGAAGGCTGCCCACCAAGGCTTGAGCTTGACCTACAGAAGATTCAGGCCGAGCTAGATCGACGCAAACCTGGCCAAAGCAAGATCAGTACACCCCGCAAGGAAGAAGATCAAGTCGAAATCCTCAGCGGTCTGCTCAACAACACAACCCTTGGGACACCAATCGCCATGGTGGTGCGCAACAAGGATCACAAGCCTGGCGACTACAAGGAGATGAATGTTGCATTTCGGCCTTCCCATGCCGATGCCACCTATCAGGCGAAGTACGGCATCCAAGCTCGAAGCGGTGGAGGGCGAGCCTCCGCAAGAGAGACGATTGCGCGGGTAGCCGCTGGAGCGATTGCCAGGCAATTACTGACCAAAGCCCATAACACCGAAGTACTGGCATGGGTCAAACGCATTCACACCCTGGAGGCCGAAATCAATGCCCAAGACGTCAGCATTGATGACGTCGAAGCAAACATCGTGCGTTGCCCGAACCAAGTCATGGCAGCGCAAATGGTGGAGCGTATTGAAGCCATCAGCCGTGAAGGCGACTCATGCGGTGGTGTGATCGAGTGTGTTGTACGCAATGCCCCAATGGGTCTGGGGATGCCTGTGTTCGACAAGCTTGAGGCAGACCTCGCCAAGGCCGTGATGTCACTACCTGCCAGCAAGGGCTTTGAGATCGGCTCGGGTTTTGGCGGCACCCTGCTAAAAGGCAGCGAGCACAACGACGCTTTCCTCCCCAGCAATGATGGTCGCCTACGAACAGCCACCAACAACTCTGGTGGCATCCAGGGAGGGATCACTAACGGTGAGTCCATCGTGATCCGAGTGGCGTTCAAGCCAACAGCCACCATCCGTAAAGATCAACAAACAATTGACGCTGATGGCAACACCACGACACTGTCTGCCAAAGGTCGTCATGATCCCTGCGTGCTACCTAGGGCCGTACCGATAGTTGAAGCCATGGTGTCCCTTGTACTCGCTGATCACCTCTTACGCCAACAAGGACAGTGCAGTCTCTGGTAAAGCAAATCTGCGCCTACCTAGACCAAGCAATGATTCCCCCTTCACAAGGTCCTACTACTCAATCATCATCGACAAATAGTTAAAGCATGCGCTGCCAATGGCGCTCTTCCCTCGTGATGCTGCCGATTCACGAGCCATGGAGCCATGAACGCCACAGCAGAATTGCCTTAATCACCAGCGGGATCGCCACTGCCAAACCACTGGCTCGACAATTAAAAAGGCCTCTTAGTACGACTGGCAAAACCGTTGGTTTGTACCCATTCGCCCGAGGCCTTAAAAAACGAAACGGAGGCACTGGATCAGCCAGTCACCTCCAAGCATCAAGTGCTCATTTGAGCGCTAATGGAACGCTACCGTTGGCGCCAACCGCCGAGCTAACGACAGAGGTCCCGAGACGACCAGCGGCCTTCGCCATGCGTTTTGCTACAGACGTGGAGGCAACAAGACTTTTGCTCCCACTAGCTTTGCGTGCACGGCGAGCTGGTCGCGACGTGCCAACTGATGTGCTGGAAGACTTCTTCGCGGAGGCCTTGGCAGCAGAGGTTTTCTTCGCGGGGGCTTTAACAGCAGAGGCTTTCTTTGCAGGGGCTTTAGCAGCAGAGGCTTTCTTTGCAGGGGCTTTAGCAGCAGAGGCTTTCTTTGCAGGGGCTTTAGCAGCAGAGGCCTTCCTTGCGGGGGCTTTCTTCGCAGGGGCTTTAGCAGCAGAGGCTTTCTTCGCAGGGGCTTTGGCAGCAGAGGCTTTGGTCGTAGAAGCCTTCCTTGCGGGGGCTTTGGTCGTCGAAGCCTTAGTCGTACTGGATTTCTCTGCAGACTTTCCACTAGAGACCTTCTTTGCAGGAGTCTTACTCGTTGATTTACCTGGACCACGACTGCGATGAGTCAGCACCATGGCCCACTCATCAGCAGTGAGATTTGAAGGCTTGCTGCCATGGGTATTGGCGAGCTTGGCAGCCTTTTCGATGTCCTTGATCAAATTGGTCCAGGAAGTCGCAAAGCGCTTGTCCGACTGAGACTTGGCACCGCTTTCAACCAAAGTTTCCACGACTCCAGCTGCGCTGACCTTCTTACGGCGACGGTTAAAAATCTCCTTCTGAAGCTGTGCGATCAGAGCATCGGCTTTAACGCTGAGCTTGATGGTTAGCTGAGACATTCAAGAATAAATAGCTATCTTATATGTAGCATCTCAATCGAATGTCAACAAATAGTCGAAGTTAGCCTGTCGTTGCCGGAGGCTTCAAACAAGCCTTCAATGCATGGTCAAGCTGCCCCTGTTGAAACAAATCACGCCCAAGAGCAACAGCGTCATACCCCGCATTAAGCCAGGGGACGAAGTCTTGAACCGTAAGCCCACCAGCGGCAATCACAAAGGGCAAAGAGTCCATCGGTCCAGCCAACTGACGCCAGTAGTCAAGCCCCAAAACTGATGCAGGGAACAACTTAACGAGCCGGCATCCAGAACGGTAAGCCTGCTGGATTTCAGTGGGAGTGAAAACCCCAGGAACAAGGACCTGATGCATTTCCCGCGCCTTCTGATGAAGGTCGGCATCCCAATATGCAGTCATGGCATAAGCAAGGCCTAGCTCTGCCACAGACTGCAAGGCTTCTGGACAGCTAATAGATGCTGCTCCCAGGCAGAGCCCTGCAAAGCAGTCCTGCACCTCCCTCATCAAAGACATCCAACCAGGATGAGGAGACCAGGCCAGCTCCACATGCCGAACTCCGAGAAGATGCAGCTGCTCGAAAACCGCAAACAAAGAAGCTCTGGAGCTAGATCCCTCCAGATGGTCGTACTCGCTACGCAATACCACAACCAAAGGCTGGGCTCGTAGTGAGGCTATCAAGACCTCTTGCCTATCAAGCCAGAGGCAATCACAGGAGCGCTCAGATGTATTCGGCAACCCTGACATCGCGTCGGATCAGCAAGTCCTGCAAATCCTGAGCATCAACAGTTTCCTTCTCGACAAGCAAATCAGCCAACTCATCAAGAACTGAACGATTTTCGATCAGTACTTTAGTGGCACGCTTGTAAGCCACATCAACCAGATCAGAGACCTCTGCATCGATAATCGCTGCAGTGTCTTCAGAGAAATCGCGTTCAGAGGCGATGTCACGACCAAGAAACATCCCTCCCTGAGACCGCCCCAAAGCGACCGGACCAAGCTTGTCGCTCATCCCGAACCTCGTCACCATCTGCCTGGCGACCTGAGCGACCTGTTGAAGGTCATTTGATGCACCAGTGGTCACTTCGTCTTCGCCGTAGACGATTTCTTCTGCAACTCGACCACCCAGAGCAACAGCCATCTGGTTCTGCAAATAAGACCTGGAATAGAGACCCGACTCCATCCGCTCCTCACTCGGGGTGAAGAATGTGAGACCACCAGCCTGACCACGAGGAATGATGGAAATCTTCTGCACTGAGTCGTAATCAGGCATAAGCGCTCCTACCAGGGCATGACCAGACTCGTGATAAGCAACCAGTTGCTTACGCCGTTCACTCATGACACGATCCTTCTTCTCAGGACCAGCCATGACCCGCTCAATGGCGTCGCTAATCTCGTCATTGCTCACTTCTGTGAGCTCCCGACGAGCTGCGAGGATTGCTGCTTCATTGAGCAAGTTGGCAAGATCAGCCCCTGTGAAGCCTGGTGTGCGCCGCGCCACTTTGTCGAGATCAACATCCTTGGATAGGGTCTTATCGCGGGCATGCACATTG
Organism: Prochlorococcus sp. MIT 1327; assembly: GCF_047304785.1. NCBI lineage: Bacteria > Bacillati > Cyanobacteriota > Cyanophyceae > Synechococcales > Prochlorococcaceae > Prochlorococcus > Prochlorococcus sp. MIT 1327. The sequence continues at coordinate 758,586 of NZ_CP138972.1, read as the reverse complement.
AGGATCTGCAGGCGACCGGTGTAATCAGGGCGCTCCACCACAACCTGTCGGTCAAAGCGACCAGGGCGCATCAACGCCGAATCAAGCACATCAGGCCGATTGGTGGCCGCCACGATGATGATGCCGGTATTGCCCTCGAAACCATCCATTTCAGTAAGCAGCTGGTTAAGAGTCTGCTCACGCTCATCGTTGCCACCGCCAAGGCCAGCGCCCCGCTGCCGACCCACCGCATCAATTTCATCAATGAAAACAATGCAAGGAGCGTTCTTCTTGGCCTGCTCAAATAGGTCACGGACTCGACTGGCACCAACCCCAACAAACATCTCGACGAACTCCGAGCCTGAAATCGAGAAGAACGGCACCGCCGCTTCACCAGCCACTGCTTTGGCAAGCAGTGTTTTGCCAGTTCCGGGAGGGCCTACAAGCAGAACACCTTTGGGGATTTTTGCGCCAACAGCAGTAAATCGATCAGGGTTTTTGAGAAAGTCAACGACTTCGGTAAGTTCAAGCTTTGCCCCTTCGATCCCAGCAACATCACTAAAGGTGACCTGAGTGGAAGGCTCCATCTGAACTCTGGCCTTGCTCTTGCCAAAATTCATGGCAGGGTTGCCACCGCCGCCCCCACTCTGAGAACGTCGGAAGAGAAAGAAAAGTCCACCCAATAACAACAAGGGGAAAATCAAACTTCCGGCGGCCTGTTGCCAAGCACCTGCCTGACGGGTTGGTTGAACAGCAATATCAACGTTGTGATCCGTTAACAACTTCAAAAGGTCCTTGTCAGGGGCAAGGTTGACATCCGCGCGTCGACCATCGCTTTCAACAACCTGAGCGGTGGCCTGGTCGGGGGAGATCAGCACACGACTCACTTGGTTGTCCTGAACTGCTTCAACAAATTCGCTGTAGCGGAGAGTCTCCCGCTCAGTCGTGCCAGGTTTGCCGAGGAAGGCCGTGCCGACCACGACCACCACGACCACCAGAAGAACGTAAAGGCCTACGTTGCGCCAGCGTTTATCCAAGATTCTCCTGCCTGTAATGAAAGAATGTTATTCGGGCTCAGGGAATCACGTGGCTCTCAGCACCTCAACCACGCTACGGAAGGCAAACCACTCAGGGATCTCCTCGCCACTTCTCAACATCTTGCGAAACTGCGTACCGCTCAGCTTCTTGACATGTAATCCTCGAGTCTCGGCATGCTCGGCAGTGACGTAGCCCTCCTCTTCAGTGAAAACAAGATTCAACGAGGGGACCGTTTCCATTGCCAGCTCTACTGCACATTCCTGTGCAAAGTTCTGCGCGTCGTAAGGACCATAGAAGTCATCGCCGCTAAGGGAGGACTTACATCCGGCCATGTCACGACCGATAATGAAATGGGTACAGCCATAATTGCGGCGAATAATCATGTGTTGCAGGGCTTCGCGCGGACCTGCCATATGCATGGCATAGGGAAGATAGGCCCAACGAATGCGGGGATTATCTACCTCAGCAGCCAACCGCTCATAGGTCTGAAAACGTACACCGCCAGGGATATCATCCTGCTGAGTTGGTCCACAGGTGGGATGAACTAGCACAACAGCGTTCTCGCTCACATTGCTGGCATGCAAGGCTCGCGTAAACAACTCGTAGTGAGCACGATGAATGGGATTGCGACACTGAAAGGCAACAACGTCCTCCCCGGCAGGAAGTTCCGCCCGAACCTGTGCAGGGCTCTTGCAAGGGAAAATGCGCTTGGGCAAATCCAAACCCTGCAAAGTGCCCCCGAGATAAAAGCGCTTGCGTTCAGTGGCAATCATGCGCACAGCAGGATGTTCTAGAGAGGTGGTGCCATAGCAACCTTTGGCTTCCACAACCTTGTCGGGCTCCCATTTGTCCTCGACTTGAAGAACTGCCAAATCCTGATCCTTGTAACTCAGCAACACCCGATCACCAATCGCTACATCCTCTCGATCGGTATCCATCACGATTGGCAAGCCGAAAAGATAGCCGGAAAGAGTGCGATGGCCTGCAACAACAGCGTCGTAATCACCCTGGTGCATAAAGCCCCGCTCAGGCGAAAAGCCTCCACCGACAAGCAACTCCAGATCGCAAGCATTGCGATCTGAACACTCCAACACATGGTTAGCACTTGCCTTGACAGCTTCCTGCTGATCAGGAGCCACCATCAAATCCACCAGTTTCCCCCCATAGGGGGCGATCACGCCTGGAGACTGGGCAGATGCAGAGGGACTGGCAATCATGACAAGCCTGGGGATGCCGGGAGATTCTCCCAGACGACTGGTTTTGATCAGCTAAGACCAAACGCAACCAAAGCATGGTCAAAAAAAAGGGGCCCATAGGCCCCCTTGAAAAATCTTCAGTTAATTGGGATTAGGAACGATGAGAAGTCTTCTAATCAGCCCTTACGGCCATAGAGAACTCCAGAGATCTTGAGATCACGAGCTTCCTTAGAACCCATGTCTGTATCAGCAGTCTGTAATGCGACGAAGGTTCCAGCAAATTCATTAGAACCAGCGTCAACACTATCGACAGAGAGGGTGATTTGACCCTTGCCATCGATATAGCGCTTCACATTTTCAGTCTGGAGCTCCTTGTCATCACCCCCCAATGCTACGAGGCCTTGGGCATAGTCAACACCTGTAGTCAAAGCGCGACTCTTGGGATCAAGGAAGTTGCTGGTGCGATAGCTAGGTGTCCTTGTTGTGCCTTTGAACTCAGTACCAACAGAGATTGAAGAACTGTTGGAATCCACCTGCATGTCTTTAGCTGAGAAGACAAAAGGCACTTCCTCTCCGTTAGGAGCGAGGACGGTAATTAATTGAAAGTCAATACCACCCTTTTCAGCGAAGGCGCCAGATCCAGAAATGTCTCCGAAAACCTGCTCAATAGTGGTGTTATTGGATGGGCTGATGATCTTTGTTTTAGCGAAATCAGCTTTTTTGCGCTTTGTAGGAGCAACCTTCACAAGCACCTCAGTCGGTTGCAAGCAAATGTCGCTGAGAGTATCGCCAGAACCAATGCTGATGGATCCACTTGAACCCGCGGCGATGGTTGGGCAATCGTTTGCTCTACCGGTATTAACGATGTTGCCAAAACGTGCATTAGAGCGTTCATTGCCAACAACGAAATCGCTATCGCCCGCGCCATCTGTGATTGCGGCGGACACACTGCTTGGGGCAGCTACAAAGGTGAGACAGAAAGCCAGCACCAGGGCCAGCAAAGGACGAAACAGCATGGGAAGAAGCCGAAAGGCCAGATAACTGCGGGATGAACCGCCCAAAATGATCGTTTGGATCCTACAGGGCACAAATAGGCGTTACGGCTAGCCTTTTGCACCTCTCAACAACCCGTCGCTTACCGAGCTCAGTGACCACCCACAGCGACCACGCCATAAAAGGCCGTATAGCCCCACTGATAGCTGAACTACGAGAGGTGGCCGATGAGCACAAACAGGCAGAGACCCTGCTCCCATTACTGCGAGAGATTGCAACGATCCATCGCGATTCCAGGAAGGTCCCTTTCGCCAAAGATTGCCGGAAGACCGTCAAGACCTTTAACCGTTGCTTCAGACCATGGAGAAAAGCGGAGGCTGGCCATATATCTCAAGGCTGCAACTGCGCACTTTCATCGATCTACCGGGTCAAGATGGCGTCGAAATCACGACCTGAACCTCCAAAATGGCATCAAGTAACTGATGCGCCAATGCCAGCTTGGACGTAACAGGTAAAGAACGAACGCTGCCACCGGCAGAAAGCAACCAACCACCATTGAAATCCTCCTCAAAACCCTGACCAGGGCGATCAATCGGATTCGCCATCAGCAGATCACAGCCTTTGCGAAGACGTTTTTCCTCCCCAAGCTGCTGAATCTGAGCGTCATTACCAGTTAGCGCAGCAAAACCAAGCAGAACCTGACCAACTGGTCGCCTTAAAACGAGCTCAGCGAGAAGGTCAGGGACTTGCTCCCAGCCCTGACAAAAAGACTGAAGCAAGCAATCCTTCGAAAGCTTCTCAGTCTGAGCAGGATTAACCCGACGAACGTCCGCAACCGCCGCCGCCATTGCCACTGCATCTGCTTTGGACTGCAGCTGCGCCAGCATGTCCTGCATTTCATCTGCGCTTGTCACTGGATAGGCCGCCACCCCCTCCAACCAAGCAACAGGTAATTTCAAAGGACCATGCACCAAATCCACCTGGGCACCGCGTAGCCGCGCTGCCTGCGCCAGCAACACCCCCATACGGCCGCTGCTGCGATTGATCAACAGCCTGGCTGGATCCAAAACCTCCACTGTCGATCCAGCGGTCACCAACAACCTTCGCCCTTGCCAATCGCGTTGCAGCCTGCCTGTCTCATCAGCCTGCAAAAGCCCACTCACGACAGCCAGCTCAATCAACTTCGGATCGGCCATGCGGCCATCCCCGATCCGATCACAGGCCAGCAGCCCAGATTCAGGTACCAATGGCAGCACGCGTGGATCAGTCTGCAACTCTTGCCAGTTCCTCCTCACGGCAGGGTTGGACCACATGGCAGTGTTCATTGCTGCCGCTGCAAGCACCGGCCGTTCACAAGCCAGCAACAAACTTGCCAGAAGCCCCTCTGCAAGCCCCTGAGTCCAGCGGGCAAGACTCGTAGCACTTAAAGGAGCGACAATGACAAGCTCAGCCCATTCAGCCAGGGCCACATGTAAAGGACGAGGTTCGCTCGAATTCCATTGATCCTCATCCTGGTAGCAGCGATGCCTACTAAGACTGGCCAGAGCAACAGGGCTGACTAGACGAGCAGCACTAGGGGTCACAAGACAACGCACCTCAGCGCCGGCCTTGATCAGAGCACTCACCAGCAATGGTGTTTTAACAGCCGCGATACTGCCAGTGACTGCTACAAGCAGACGACGACCCATAAGAGGGCGTGCCGCCTCAATCTTCATCGAAGGGTTCCTGATCGATCAGATGCACGTATGGAGCTGTCAGCTCAGGGCGATGAATCGCCAAAGCCCTCAATAGATGCCAATCGCCCAACCCGGCAAAGGGCGTGGGGTAATCGTCATCTTCAAGACGCCTAGCAAGTACCGCAGTTGCCTCATCATCAAAGGCCTCAAGACGTTCTGGAGTAATCGCACCAGCAAGATCCATGGAAAGCACCTTGGAGTTCCGCATGGAGTTTGCTCAAACAAGGAGCAGCTCCATTCTGCCTGGACGCTAGGTTCCTGCCGCTGGGGAATTAGCTCAGTTGGTAGAGCGCTGTGATCGCACCGCAGAGGTCAGGGGTTCGAATCCCCTATTCTCCATTCAGGTCTCAATGAGATCGATTGCTATAGAGAGGCTTGTCAGATGCAAATCCGCTTAGACAAGTCTTAAGGCCATGGAGTTTCCTCTTCGAAGTATCCGTAAGCACAAACATCAGATCCTGATTGGGCTGGCAGGTCTTGTCACGATGACGGTGATCACACGTCCTTCAGCCCTACTCACATTTGCCTTAATTGCCCTTGCAGGAAATCTGACATGCGGACACCAGCACTCTTTGACAGTCCATGCGTTAAAAGAGAGTGAAGAAGGATCTGGTCCTCAATGTCGCAATCAAAACGTGAACAGGTGGTGAGTCATCTTCGCTACATCCGCCAAGAGCTACGAGAAATGCATCAAGGAGTCATGGAAGATGGCCTTCTCCCCGAAGCAGGCGAAGTGCGTGGAGTGATGGCACAAATGGAAGCTCTGCTTGAGCTACTCGAAGGCAAGTCATCGCGTAAAGCCAAAGCCGAAGCTAGTTAATTGCCCAGATCACTTGCCAAACCCTGCCTAGCAAGCTTTTTATTCAAATCCACAAACTATTGGAGAGAATGAAGACACATACGCTCCAAGTGTTGCAAAAGGGTCTGGCAGGATTCCAGGCTGGGTGATGGGGGGGCAACTCAATCCCACCCTGACAGTTTTTACTTATGCCCCAAAAGCTTCAGTTCACTCGCTTTCAACGCAGTGTTGGTCAAGCAGGGGAGCGCCTGGAATTTTGGGCTGTGAACCCATGGCGGAGAAGCTCATTGTTTGTGATCGTTTTATTAATCACCTTTCTGTTAGGCAGCTCGGTTGGAACGATCAGTGGCGCGTTAGACCTCATGGACCCCATCGGAGCCCTTCTCACTGTCGTGATTTGGGAAGTGATGGTGCGATTACGGCGGCAGTGGCCTGCTCCCAAACGGGCCGTTCTGGCCCGTCAATTATTAGATATGGCAAGGATTGGTCTGCTTTACGGCCTGCTCCTAGAAGGCTTCAAGTTGTTGTGATCTAAGTGAGAAGCATGACCTCAAATGAAATTGCCAACTTGCTCCATATCCGTCAAGCAATCCCATCATCAGAGGGGGCATGGGCAAAGAGCACTTCTTCCTCGAATTAGAGCCACCAGAAGAACGCCTACGCCCTGCACCCCATGTTGTGATTATTGGTGGTGGGTTTGCAGGAGTGCGTGCTTGCAAAGCTCTCGCCAATACAGAGGTGCGCGTCACTCTGATCGACAAACGAAATTTCAACCTCTTCCAACCCCTCCTCTACCAAGTCGCTACAGGCCTTGTCTCCAAAGGAGATGTGGCCACCCCCCTACGACAGTTGGTTGGCAGGCAATTCAATGTGCAAGTTCTGCTCGGTGAAGTCACCCAGCTCAATCCGCAAGACAAACAGATCGTTTTCAATAACAAAAGCTTGAGTTACGACTACCTCGTACTCGCTACCGGCTCTGGCAGCACCTACTTCGGGCATGAGGAATGGCGCAGCTTTGCTCCACCGATGAAAATCCTTGAGCACGCCGAAGAAATCCGGCGTCGACTGCTGATGGCAATGGAACAGGCCGAACAAACACCCGACCCCAACGCCCGTCAATTCCTACAGCGCGTCGTGATTGTGGGTGCAGGGCCCACTGGCTGCGAGATGGCAGGAGCCGTATCTGAGTTAATGCACAATGCCATGCGCCGTGAATTCAAACAACTCAATCCTGACCAAACCAAGATCTACTTGGCTGATCCTGGCGAAAGGGTGCTGCGCGCCATGCCTGAAATGTTGTCGAAATCAGCCCGCACGACTCTCGAATCACTAGGTGAAGAATGGTTTTCAAAGGCAGGGTGCAGTCCATGCAACCCGGCGAGGTGATGATTAGCACCCCTAATGGTGATCAGTGTCTTCAGGCTGCCACCGTGATCTGGACCGCTGGCGTGCGTCCTTCACACCTGGGCCGCAATTTGACCGACTCGATCGGTTGTGAACTCGACAAGGGGGGGGGCGAGTCGTTGTGGAACCAGACTTCTCCGTTGCCGGCCATCCCGAAATCCGAGTCGTTGGAGACCTCTGCTCCTATCGGCACACAACCAATCAGAACCCCCTCCCTGGCATGGCAGGCCCAGCTACGCAAGCAGGCGGATTTGTGGGCAAAGACATCACTGCAGTACTGAGTGGGTCATCCCGGCCAACATTCAACTGGTTTGATTTCGGCAGCATGGCGGTCCTTGATCGTGTAGCAGCGGTGGCAGATCTGCGTGGCTTCAAATTCTCAGGAGGGATTGGCTGGATGTGCTGGGCTCTTGCCCACTTGGCCTTCATGCCCAACCCGGAGAACCGCATCACGCTGCTTTTTAAGTGGTTAGTCGCCGTGGTGTCTCAACAACGCTCATCGATGCTGCTCACGGGAATGCCCAGCCAGCACATCGACATTGATGCCCCAGATGCTCATTTCCCAATGCAGCCTGGTTTAGGCCCCTCAATCGCAGCACCGGACGCAGCACTACAAGCCGCCATGAAGTACTACAGCACTCAGATCGCAGGCATAGCTCCTCAGCCGATGGCTGCTAAGGAAGGATCTGGGGAAGACTCAACAGCTGCCATCAAATAAAGCAAGGCCATGCGGATAGGAATGCCATTGCGCACCTGCTCTTCGACAAGACTGATGGAGTGATCATCCAGTAATGATCCACCCAACTCAATCCCTCTGTTCACAGGCCCAGGATGGAGCAGAGGGACAGACTTCCCGCATAACTTGAGGCGCTCGTGGGTGAGCCCATAATCACGATGAAAGCGGTTGAGATCAGTAAGCAAATGCTGATGCATCCTTTCCTTCTGCAACCTCAAAGTCATCACCGCATCCGCACCAGGCAACGCCTGCTCCAGAGTTCGCACTACCTCCACACAACCACGATGTTGAACCGGGTCATGAGCCTGACCAGGAGGTGGTGCCTCGACAAAAGCGACAAAATCTTGAGGCACAAGGCTCGGCGGACCACACAACACAACATCAGCACCGCAGGCAGTGAGTGCCCAAAGATTGGATCGCGCAACACGTGAATGGAGAACGTCTCCAACGATCACAATCCGCTTGCCCTGAAGGGCTTCAGGCAGAGGGTGATCCGGATCAAAATGATGAGCGAGGGTGTAGAGATCAAGCAATCCCTGGCTGGGATGGCTATGCAGCCCATCGCCACCATTGAGCACGGCCGTGCGTTCGCCTGAACGATCTAAAGCACAAGCAAGTTGTTCGGGAACATTGGTAGAGCTATGACGCACCACCAGAACATCAGCCCCCATCGCCACATAGGTGCGAGCTGTATCAAGCACAGTCTCTCCTTTGCTGAGTGAACTGCTAGCTGGAGTGAAACTCTGCACATCAGCCGAAAGACGACGGGCCGCCAACTCAAAGCTGCTACGGGTGCGCGTACTGGGCTCAAAAAACAACGTTGCCACCAAACGCCCCTGCAACGCCGGCAACTTGCGCGCACCCGTGACAGGCATGGAACGGAAGCGATGCGCTAGCTCCAGAACAGAGGTGTAATCCTCACGAGAGAAGCTGGCCAGATCAAGGATGTGACGATGGGACCAGCCGCTCATGGACAATCACTTACGGAAGGAGCCCAGGCTTGTTGCAAAGGCGGCGTGCGATCTCCCTTGGCACGGCGACTAATACTGCGACAGTTCTTCAGATACCAACGCCAAGAAATGTCTTGTCCTTGAGAGATACCGATCCTGGTTGTGCTCACAATCGTTGGCGTACCGAAAGCAGCCGGCCTAGGTGCCAGCCACACGTCATTGTCTCCTGTGACGGCTGCTCTGTCATGGGAGCGATCCAAACCAAAACGACGCGCCAATAAAGCTGGCCCCGCCGCGACGCGTTCCGGTTCGTCCGGCAGTGCAATCGCCCTCAACAAAACACCATTGGCCCATTCAGGTCGATCCGTCACCACATTCACGCAGTGGTGGATGCCATAGCTCACATACACATAAAACCGCCCAGGCTCTCCAAACAGCGTTTCGTTTTGCGGTGAGCGGCGCCGATAGCCGTGGCAGGCGGGCTCATCCTGCGAATACGCCTCCGTCTCAACAATCACGCCCCAGAGCACACGTCCATCCGCTTGGCGTTTCACCAGCCTGCAGCCCACCAAGTCAGGTCCGACAACTTCTGCGGGGCGGCAGAAGAAGGCGTGGGGCAGAGCGGGGAAATCCTGGGTGATGGGCTCGTTGGCTATAGGAGTGGCTTGGGGGGGGTGGCTTGCGTAGAGTGGGGTGCAGCACTGGATTGGGTGAGAAAGACCAAAAAGGGAGGCAGTGGGTTCTCAGCCGCCAAGCCAACCCCAACCCAACCCAACCCAACCCAACCCAACACAAAGGCAAACTGCCTCAAAAGCCTCTGCTATTCAAGACGCAAAGGAGCAACAAGCACTTGCAATAATCAACAAGGGCAAGCTGCAAGAAGCAGAGGTGATTTATAGGGATCTGATTAAAGCAAGATCAAATAATCACATTGTCTATGGAAACTTGGGAGGTCTTCTCAAGATAAAAGGAGACCTTCAAAGCGCCATTGCCTCCTTCAACACTGCTCTTCAACTCAAGCCCAACTTCCCAGACGCTCACTACAACCTTGGCAATGCTCTCAAAAAGCAAGGCGAGCTAAAAGCTGCCATTGCCTCCTTCAACACTGCTCTCAAACTCAACCCCAACTTGCCAGAGGCTCACTGGAACTTATCGCTAACAATGCTTCTTGGCGACGACTACAAAAACGGCTAGGAGAAATACGAATGGCGAACCAAGAAAGAAAAGGCTCCCATGAAATCTCACTCATCACCAAAATGCAAAACATGGAATGGGAAAACACTAAAGGAACAAAGCCAACTTCTCTTAGTGACTGAACAAGGTCTTGGCGACACGCTGCAATTTATGCGTTATGCCATAGCCCTACGAAATAAGGGAATATCCGTTTCATTGTGCGCTCAGTCAAAGCTACACAACCTCATCAAGAACTCAGGTGTTGACCCATCACCACTTACTCCTCAACAAGCAAATGAGGCTACTGAAGGTCAGTGGATACCCCTTCTATCAGTCCCCAGACATTTAGACGTCAGTCCACAGAACCCGATTATCACAGAGCCTTATATCAAGACCACAGACAAACTCAAGGCAAAATGGGCAGATATCCTCGCTACAGAACAACGACCCATCATCGGCGTCAACTGGCAAGAGAATCCAAAAATCGAGGTAACAGGACTTCGGGGGCGTTCATTGGCACTGGAGGCCTTTGCTCCAATTACTAGAAGCAGCAAAATATCCTTCCTCTCACTGCAAAAGGGCTTTGGCAGTGAGCAGCTGGAGACCTGTTCTTTCAGGGATCGTTTCGTCAATTGTCAGGATCAAATCAATGACACCTGGAACTTCCTAGAAACCGCTGCCATGATTGAGGACTGCGATCTAGTCATCACCAGCGACACCTCTGTGGCTCACCTGGCAGGGGGATTGGGAAAAACCACCTGGTTGCTGCTCCATAAAGTTCCTGATTGGCGATGGGACTGAGAAGGAGAGACCACCTTTTAGTATCCCTCCATGCGCCTATTCCGTCAGAAAGAGCTGGGCAACTGGGATGAGGTATTAGAGCGGGTCGCAGAAGAGCTCCAGCAGAAATTTGGGGATAATTCAATGGCTACTTAGGCTGAACCACCACCTCCAGAAACCAAGGTACCTACAGCTTCTACACCAGCACCCAAGGCACAGATGATCCAAGATATTTTCGCCCCGATTTCTTTGGGTGAACTCATTGACAAAATCACAATCCTCCAGACCAAGACTAAGCACCTTCATGGATCAGCTCTAGAGAATGTCAAAAAAGAGCTTGCAGCACTAGAAACTACACTCAACAATCTTCAGCTAGTCATTGATCCAACGCTCATCCAGCGCCTCAAGGAAGTCAATCAAGACCTCTGGCAGATAGAAGATGCTATTCGTCGCAAGGAAAAGCAGAAGGACTTTGGCAAGACCTTCATTCGCCTAGCAAGATCGGTCTATCAACAAAATGATCGTCGCTCAGTCATTAAAAAAGAAATCAACACCACCTATGGTTCAGCCTTCGTGGAAGAAAAGTCATACCAGCAGTATTAATCCCCTACCTACATAGCGAATACACACCTGCAGGCTGCCGTTGCTGTTGCTGAGGGAAGGTGGTTTCCTCAAGCTGCCGCCGCGGCTGACAACAGGGCTACGTTTGCACCACTGACCAAGCCAAGCCAGAAAACTCGTCTTGTAGCCCTTCCTAGCTGGGGGAACCCTCTAGACGAAAAATGTGGGAATTTTTCTGGAAGTGGCTTGGCGGTTGGCTGGGAGCCCTGAGCTACCGCTAAAATTTCAGCTCAGCTCGTGCTACTTGACCCCTGGGCTCGTTCCACGCAGTTGTGAATGCCATAGCTCACATACACGTAGAAACGACCGGGCTCTCCAAACAGCGTCTCGTTCTGCGGTGATCGTCTGCGATAGCCGTGGCAAGCAGGCTCATCCTGCGAATACGCCTCCGTTTCCACAATCACGCCCCAAAGCAAGCTGCCGTCGTCTTGGTGTTTCACCAATCTGCAGCCCACCAGCTCAGGTGCAACAACTTCTGCTGGGCGGCAGAAGAGCTCAAGGGGCAGAGCTGGGAAAGCCTGGGTGATGGGCTGGGTGGCTATGGGAGTGGCTGGAGCGGCAACCTTCTTCACCGAAGTCTGACAACGCTGCTTGCAGAAGAGATAATGAAATGAACCAAACCCTTACTCTCAGATGTCAGAAGAACAGCTCAAAGCATTTCTTGAGAAGGTCAAAGGCGACACCATGCTTCAGGACAAATTAAAAGCAGCAAAGTCATCTGAAGATGTTGTATCTATCGCCAAGGAATACGGACATGAATTCACCGCTGACAAGATCAGCCAGCTCAGTGAAGAGGAACTGGAAGGCGTAGCTGGGGGGGCGGGTTGGATCCATATACAACTTCAGTGTCAAACTCGTCAAAGCCACTGTTAGCCCTATTAAGCGATTGAGCGCAGTAATTATTAGCCAAAGACGCTGCAGCAGGCCGTTGCTATGACTCCAGGACAGACCTCATACCCATGTCAGAAGAGCAACTGAAAGCCTTCCTTGAAAAGGTCAAAGGTGATTCCAATCTTCAGGAAAAGCTGAAAGTCGCTGCTGATTCAGACGCAGTTCTTGCGATTGCGAAAGAGGCGGGATTTATGATTTCTGCTGACGACTTGAAGATGGCTCAATCAGAGATTTTGCTAACTTACAAATCAGAGATTTCTGAAGAAGAGCTGGAAGGCGTGGCTGGGGGGACTTGTATTGGGAGTCTAGGCGCTGTCAAGGACGGCGTAATGCTAGATACTGCTGTCAAGGAAGATTTACTCTGAACTAGGCTTAGCCTTAGACCGATGTGAGCCTACTCATCAAAGCCCCTGCAACCGCAGGGGCTTTTTATTTCTTCAATCACCCCAAACAGCCCACAAATCAGCCTTCAATACCTGGCACCACTGATAACAAAATAGTCATAGCCTTCACACATCCAGTCGCCTAATCCATCCACAAAAAATACAAGGCAGAGCAAATAAAGCCTCAGCATTCTTTAGCCCTGCATCTATTCATATTCCCTCAAAGCAACTGCCAAAACCTTCGCTCCCTATCACCATCACGGATGCCATTTGCCCTTCTAAATCTCACCGCAACTTGATGCCACTCCTCTGGAATTTGATTGAGCCGCACATCAAATGAAAATGGGAGTTGCTGTTGCTGTCCTCGTGCAACTCACTTCCTATTGTTTCTAGAAGAATTAAAACTCTGTGCCAAGCTTAGAGTTAAATGTATTGTTAATATCAGGTGATTGAAGAGCGCTATAAATTAGCCGAGCCACTAAAGACATATAAAATTTAGAGTCTTTGGAAGGGAAAAACTTTAGCGTACCACTCAAATCATTCCCTGCCGCCATGCCATTGACGAATGATCCTGTCAATTGATCTTTAATTGACAGCCGAAATTTCTCATTCACATCCCATTCTATGGCAGCCCCGATTGTTCCAGATGGAATGATCTCACCGCAGTATTTTTCCAAAGCAATTCCATCCGAAACGTAATCGCCTGTGTTGCAACCAGAGCCACCATCAAACCAGATCAGAGAAGGGCCTAAAGAGACTCTTAAAGATAATTTCTTATTATCTAAAACCTTATAGCCAACACCAACTGAAAAAACATTCGTGTTAACACCAACATCATTGAGTGCATTGTAAGTGTAATCCGTGGAGGCATATGTACTCCATTTAGGAGAAGATAAAATTCTGTCATAGCTAATAGAGAATGCGCCTTGATTGGTGTCAATCGCTGAAACACTTTCAGCATCTACACTCTTATCAAAGTCAAAGCTCGCCGAAGCATTCAACTCATGATCCATGCCCTTGAAACGAGTGGAAGCCGAAAGAGAATAGCCAAATGACAAATCATCTCCCGTATTCGATCCATCAATACCTACGTCAACCGAACTGAGCCATCGCGATGGAGTGGGCTCTGGTTGAATCAAAGAGGCATCAATATCTATACGATCAAAATAAGGACTAAGAAGGACTTTCACCTTATTGCTGCTTTCTTCTGGCAAGTACTCGCCACTGACCACATCTCCATTAATCAGTGTCAATGTAAGATTTTAAGCTCGTGCATATTGAGGGGCAATCATTGCACCAATGGCAACAAAAGCATAAACACTCTTGGCCAGCAAGGATGACAGATAGGCCAAAGGCAGGAGAAGAGCGCAGTCAATATTATAAACGAAAATACCTCTAATGTAAGCCTTCTAAGCTCAGAGACTAGCCCTTATACAGCTAGTTCATATGTTCACTATCAGCCCAAAATCTGATTCCACTCCTGTAGCAATCTGAATTAGATTCAAAAGAATTGTCCTTAAATATTCAACTAAAACCACAAGCAATAGGCCCCAGCACGGCAAATAAATCTGGAACAAACCATTATAAGAGAGAACCAATTAGGGCAAACGCTCTTGAGCCATCAACTACCGAAAGAATCCATGGCTTCACAATCTGCGGTGAGAGCTCTGATTCCCTCTCTTACCGTTGATTAATATCGCCAACACCTTCATCCAAAGCTTGAATCTCTGATCGATCCGCTTCCTTGAACAACTGAGCCAAGGTTTTTACGCCCTACAGGCAGCTTGAAAAGCATCAGCAACTAAAGCGTCCTCTGATTGAGCTACACATTTTTTGCGTGGCCGCCATGCTGTTGTTCAGAACCCAAGTTCTGCAACAACAAGACCATTGGTTCAACAGCAGCACCCAATAAGCCCTCGTCAAAGCATCCCTCCCCATCATGTCTTCCACCCTGCCCGGCGCCGTCAGCAGCGTCGACTCCATTCGCCTAGCCCTGCGTAGCTGGCCAGAAGTGGACGACTATCTGAACCATTGCAAAGGCGTGATCCTGCCACTTGGCTCCACCGAACAACATGGACCCACTGGCGCAATTGGCACCGATGCACTCACCGCTGAAGCAGTAGCTCTTGAAGTCGGCCGTCGCACAGGGGTGCTTGTCACACCGACCCAAGCCTTCGGGATGGCTGAACACCATCTCGGTTTCGCCGGAACGATGAGCTTAAAACCCGCCACTTTGCTCGCATTGATCCACGATCTCGTGATATCCCTTGCCAACCATGGCTTCGAGCGGATCTTTGTGATCAACGGGCATGGCGGCAATATCGCCACCACTAAAGCCGCCTTTGCCCAGGCCTACAGCAGCGCCATCAGCAACGACCTGCCCGTAGCATCCAAACTGCGATGCAAACTGGCCAACTGGTTTATGGCGGGCTCTGTCTTTCACGCAGCCAGAGAGTTATATGGCGATCAAGAAGGCCAGCACGCCACTCCCAGCGAAATTGCTCTCACCTTGTACATAGAACCCAGTCTGCTAAGCAAACAGCTGCCTCTACCAGAGCCAGCCCCTGCAGGACCGATCCACGGCCCGGAGGATTTCCGCCGACGGCATCCGGATGGCCGCATGGGCTCCAACCCCTATCTCGCTAAGCCAGAGCATGGTGCCTCATTACTAGAGACAGCGGCTACCGCGTTGAGCGAAGATCTAACAAGCTTCCTTAGCGCAGCATGAGCAAGATCACCGCCAAAGACGTACGCAAAGTGGCCCAGCTAGCTCGCCTAGACCTGCCAGATGATCAGATCGCAACCTATACAGAGCAACTAGAGAAAATCCTTGCTTACGTGGCCCAGCTTGACGAAATTGATACCACGAACGTAAAACCCACCACGCGAGCAGTAGAAGTGGTGAATGTAACGCGTACTGACGAGGTCTTTGAGACACCAGTACGCGAAGAACTTCTAAATCTTGCCCCTCAACGCGAAGGCAACTTCTTCAGAGTGCCAAAAATTTTGGCCGAATAATCAACGTTTCTTCGGTTCTGGCAAGACAGCAGTGCGATGCAACAAACCAATCCAACGTCGCCGCCAGCGGCGGCTGGGAATCAATTTGGCTAGTGGACGCATCTTGCTACGACGTGTTGTATGGCTACGGACACCCAAAACGATGTCATAGAGAAAATTAAATCCATCGGATCTGCTTTCAAAAAATCCGAGTCGCTGAGGTGATCCCCTGGCATCCAATAGAGGTTTTGTTGCTTCGTAGGCCGGCTTATACTCAAACCAGGGAATAGAAGGCCATAAATGATGAACAAGATGATAATTCTGACCCATAATTAACCAATTCATCATCCTGCTTGGATACACTCTGGCGTTATGCCAACGGTCCCTTGCAGTAAAGGGACGATGGGGCAAATAGTCAAAGAAAAGGCCCAGGGTGACCCCAACCATTAAGGCAGGGCCAAACCAACAATTATAAACAAAATTCATGAAGTCAAAATGAAGACCAGCGATCACAATCGAAACAAACAAACCGCGCTCAAGCCCCCACTGCATCAGCTCAAAGCGACGCCATAAGCGTCGTTGAAAGAAGAAATATTCATGATAGAAAAACCGCGGCGCAATCAACCAAAGCGGGCCAAAAGTGCTGACAATGTGATCCGGATCATTGTTGGGGTCATTCACATGTGAGTGATGCTGAAGGTGCACTCTTGTGAACACAGGAAAACTAAAGCCCAGCAAAATTGCTGAACCATGACCCATGAACTGATTAATCCAAGGATTCGGATGAGCCGCCTTATGACAAGCGTCATGGATCACAGTGCCTTCCATATGCAAGGCGAAAAACGCCAATGCCACCAGAACTTGTAAAGGCCAATCACCAAAACACCACTGCCAAATCGTTAGAGCCGCCAAGCCATAACCGCCCAGGAACAATCCCACCGTGGGATTCCAAGGGGAAGGCGGATCGAGGTACTCCTTCGGCACCGTTAGCTGTTGAGAGGCCGACTTGGAGCTGGCTTCAGCCTCAACAGGATCCGGGTTGGAGAGTACCTGAGTCATCAAATGGAAACATACCCCCTGATCAAACCAGGGGCTTTAAAAAGGATGCCCACCGGGGGACTTGAACCCCCACGACCTAAGCCACTGGTACCTAAAACCAGCGCGTCTACCAA
Organism: Prochlorococcus sp. MIT 1327; assembly: GCF_047304785.1. Classification (NCBI taxonomy): domain Bacteria; kingdom Bacillati; phylum Cyanobacteriota; class Cyanophyceae; order Synechococcales; family Prochlorococcaceae; genus Prochlorococcus; species Prochlorococcus sp. MIT 1327. The sequence goes on along the minus strand of NZ_CP138972.1, from coordinate 741,738 downwards.
TTCCGCCAGATGGGCACGTACTGAACTCTAAACACCACTCCAGAATGGACCTACACCGTTGTGCCAAAGATGCTGGCCACCCTCCTCGGGGAGTTCTCTCTCCTGTTCGGCCTGGCAGTACTCCTGCTACCGCTGCTTGCCACTGAACTCAGTCGCCCCCGTGACGGACTGTGGGGAGCTGTGGTGCTCATGCTGGGGCTGGGGCTGATCACCAGCAGCGACCGCTTGCAGGGGCCCCCAATGCTGGCAGTGATCTGTGGCGCACTACTCGTGAGCAGGCTCGGGGTGGAAGTCGCCCAAAACCGATGGCAACAACTCAGCTCGGATGATCAGCAAGGGCTAATTTCTCGTGAGCGATGGACCACCAGCCTCAAGCAACTAGGCGCCTCTATCGCAAACCTGGGCAGCACCCTCAAGGGATTGATGGAACGGCTGCGGCCAAAACCCAACGCAGACCAAGACTCAGCTTTGGCCAACGAGATCACATCAGCGGAGGGATCTGAACCCAGCCCTGAATCAGGAGAAAGCCCTGAACCTCTCACCACTGAGAGTTTCAAAGAACTGTTTGCCTCACTGGCAAGCATCGGTGACAGGCTCAACGGGTTGATCGAACGGGTGCGGCCAAAAGCAAACGCAAGCAAGAAAAAATGGGTGCGACCTGAACCAACCGCCGACCAAGACGCAGCACCAGCTGTTGAGCAACAGCCATCTACAAGCCAACCTTCATCAGCAAATCAACAAGCCATCAACATTCCCCCAGCGGTGTCAACCGAGGCGGCAGCAGCCGATCAAGCAAAAACAAACTCTGAACCTAAAGAAAGTTCTTCGGCTTCAGCCAATACCAGCCTCAAGACATCGGTAGCCCCCAAGCAGACCACTGAACAACGATCAGAAGATCAGCAACCCGCTAAGAGCAAACAAACTATTGACGTTGGCAAAACTGACTCCCCTAAAAACTCAACACACCCTGAAGCAAAGGTTCGAGAACGCCCAGAGCCGAAAGCAAGCCAGCAGCAGACTTCAACGCCACAGCAAACGTTTGACCAACAGCCAACTGAAGCTCAACAGCCAACTCAAACTCAACAGCCATCTCAAGCCCAACAGCCCAAAGACATCCTCCAGGTGACTCCCGCCAAGGCCCCAACAGATAGCGAGCCAGACACAACTTCAGACACTGAAGACATTCAAGAGACAACAGCGGTAAAAACTGAATCGACACAGCCTTCCATTGATAATCTCTCCTGCTGCAGTGACACCGTGACCCAGGGAAAACAACCGGATGGTGTTGCACGAACCTCTTACAAGGACACTCTCAACCTTTTGCAAACCAGCTTTGGCATGCGCGCCAATGCAAGCCAACGAGAACCAGAGTTACAAGAGTTCTGGAAGCAACAAGGCATTGATTTAGAGCTTGGCCTGAACAATCAGGGCCAAAACTTCACCCTTCATGACGGGCCGCCCTACGCCAATGGAGCCCTGCATATGGGCCATGCCCTCAACAAGGTGCTCAAAGACATCATCAACAAGCATCAAATCTTGCGTGGCCGTCAAGTGCGTTTCGTGCCCGGTTGGGACTGCCACGGCCTTCCGATCGAACTGAAGGTGTTGCAGAACCTCAATCAGGAGCAGCGCGAAGCACTCACACCACTGAAATTGCGCAAGAAAGCTGCAGCCTTTGCACGCAAGCAAGTGGACAGCCAAATGGCAGGCTTCCGCCGCTGGGGCATCTGGGCCGACTGGGAGCATCCCTACCTAACGCTCCAGAAGGAATACGAAGCCGCCCAAATCCAAGTGTTCGGCACGATGTTTCAAAAGGGATACATCTATCGGGGACTCAAGCCGGTGCACTGGAGTCCCAGCTCCCGTACAGCCCTTGCTGAAGCGGAGTTGGAATATCCAGACGGTCACACCAGCCCAAGTGTCTACGTTGCTTTTCCAGCAGCCAAGCTGCCCGAGAACTTGCGCACATCTCTTGGCAATCAGGGCCTGGAGCTGCCGAATAACGGCCTCGAACTCGGCCAGGCTCTGCAAATTGCAATCTGGACCACCACCCCCTGGACTCTGCCCGCCAACCTTGCGGTTTCGGTCAACGAGAAACTCGACTACTCCTTTGCAGTTGACAACCAAGGTCGACTACTACTAGTGGCCGCTGAATTGTTGCCATCGTTACGCGACACCCTCGCGCTGGAACTCACAGCTCGCGCCACGGTCAAGGGAGCCCTTCTTGCAGGTCTCATCTACAAACACCCACTACTGGATCGAGACAGTCCGATCGTGATCGGCGGTGAATACATCACCACCGAATCGGGAACTGGTCTTGTGCACACGGCCCCAGGCCATGGTGTCGACGACTTCAACACAGGCCAAAAGCACGACCTGGGCATGCTCTGCCCAGTAGACGAAAGCGGAACCATGACAAGTGAGGCGGGTCCATTCGCTGGTCTCAACGTGCTCAAAGACGCCAACCCCACCATCATTGCGGCACTTGAGGAAAGAGGTGCTCTGCTGAAGCACGAACCCTATGCCCACCGTTACCCCTATGACTGGCGAACAAAGAAACCCACCATTTTTCGCGCCACAGAACAATGGTTTGCCTCTGTCGAAGGCTTCCGCAATGAAGCATTGACAGCTATCAACAGCGTGGAGTGGCTACCAGCCTCGGGCCGCAATCGCATGGAAGCGATGGTGCGAGAACGGGGCGACTGGTGTATTTCCAGACAACGCACTTGGGGCGTGCCGATTCCAGTGTTCTACGAGCGAGAAGGCAATGAGGTGCTGTTGAACGACGAGACACTTGCTCATGTCAAGGCCCTGATCACAGAACATGGTGCCGACGTGTGGTGGGAACGCAATGAAGTCGAGCTGTTGCCACCCGCCTATGCCGAAGAAGCTAAACGATGGCGTAAAGGAACCGACACGATGGACGTATGGTTTGACTCGGGCTCGAGTTGGGCGGCTGTTGCTAGTCAACAAGATGGCCTCGCCTACCCTGCCGAGCTGTACCTAGAAGGCTCTGACCAACACAGGGGCTGGTTTCAGTCTTCTTTGCTGACCTCCGTAGCCATCAACAGCCAAGCTCCCTATCGGCAGGTGCTCACCCATGGCTTCGCCCTCGATGAGAAGGGTCGGAAAATGAGCAAATCGCTAGGAAATGTCGTCGATCCAGCGGTGATTATCGACGGTGGCAAAAACCAGAAACAAGAACCTCCCTACGGCGCCGACGTTCTGCGCCTATGGGTGAGCTCTGTGGATTACTCCGCCGATGTTCCGATCGGAGCCAGCATTCTGCGTCAGATCGCAGATGTGTATCGCAAGGTGCGTAACACGTCCCGCTATCTGCTGGGAAACCTGCACGACTTCGATCCCGAGCGCGACGCGATTCCCGTGCAAGATCTACCCCTACTCGATCGCTGGATGCTGCAACGCACAGCTGAGGTCATGGATGAGATCTCAACGGCCTTTGATCGCTACGAGTTCTATCGCTTCTTCCAGTTACTCCAGAGCTACTGCGTGGTCGACCTATCGAACTTCTACCTCGATATTGCCAAGGACCGGCTCTATGTGAGCTCACCATCCGAACGTCGCCGACGCAGCTGTCAAACGGTGATGGCTCTCATCATTGAGCGTCTAGCTGGGGCCATTTCCCCAGTGCTATGTCATATGGCCGAAGACATCTGGCAGAACCTGCCCTACTCCGTAGCGGAAGACTCTGTCTTTCGTAGGGGATGGCCCACGGTCCCAGAGACCTGGCGAGACCCCTCAATGATGGCGCCAATGCACCAGCTACGTGAACTGCGCAGCGCCGTGAACCGCGTTCTAGAAGACTGCCGAAGCCAAGGAGAGCTGGGTGCAGCACTTGAAGCAGCTGTCCGCTTGGAAGCACACAGCGAAGCGCTCCAGGAAGCACTCGACTGGCTCAGACAACAAGGAGATCCCGATGTGGATGGATTGCGCGACTGGTTGCTGGTGTCTCACTTACAAGTAGGTGGTGAACCATGGGCAGAACTACTGGCAAGTCAGGACAACACCTTGGCGACGATCGAGGTTGCCAGGGCTCGCGGTAGCAAATGCGAACGTTGTTGGCACTACGAAACTGATGTCGGCCAGCACAAGACACATCCCACCCTTTGCGGTCGCTGCGTGGGCGTGCTCGAACATCAATAAAAAAAAAGGGGGGGGGCTCCACGACATCCCCCCATCCATCACAACCATGGCACCACCAATGTCATCAGCACTGAGCCTTTGCGTCCCTAGCGATATCCAGAGGCTTATCCAAGTCAATGCGGTGATGACATCAGCTCACAAGCAGCACACACGCATCCAGAACGGAAGTCATTAAACATTCTGCTTGAAAAAGCAAAACTCAAAGCATCGAAAGGGTGCCAAAAAATCATTCAATCGCGCAGTGGATTCAATGATCAAGCCTCCATCAAAAAGCTCCAGTAGCAGAATCTGGCAATGGCAGAGGGTCAACGTCAGGCAAACCAGATAGAAAAGATGTCTCTTCTTTGCTGGCCTGCTCTGAAAGGCCTGCATTCGAATTTGTATTAGCTTCTGCAGAAGGTGATCCACAGATAACCGCAGCAATACAAATTGCAGCAATCAGCGTAAAGAGCTTGTCGGGAATCAGCTCGGCTTTGTCGAATGTCATTGTCCTGATTTGGTTGTGAGGACAACCTGTCCTCGATACACATAGCTTCTCTGCAAGTTCTCTGTGTTGTGTTGACGCGCCGCAAGACCCGAGGTGATTTTGCTCACAGCTCCTCTATCGCATCAAAGGCAATAGGGTCAGAATTCACCAGCAACCCGACCCTGACGGGGAAGTCGCACCAGGAGCCACTGCAGCAAGCCCACTACATAAGCCACCAAGGCCACATAACCAATAAATGCGGCGACCGCTTCGGTCCACTGTCCACCGAAAACGAAATCGAACAGTCGCTCCGCAACCCGATGCAACCCCTGCGGAGCCTCAAGCCAGACGGGACAATTAGCCCCTGCAACGTCCTTCATGCAAGCAAGACTGGTTGACGCCATAGCCGCCGCCATTAGACCGAATCCGCTCAGAGCCCAGCGCCAAATACGCACCGTTAATGGCAGAGGCCGCCAGGGGGGTAAATCAGCAAGCTCCTCATTAAGGTCTACCCAAAACCAAACTGAAGCCACCATCAACAAGGGGGCCAGAAAGGTCGTCAGATAACCAATAGGCCTTTGATCGGTCAGCAACAGCACGCTGATGGCTAGCAAACTGGCAATCTTCCAATAGATGGTCAGTAAACGCACCATCGAAGCCTCCCGACGCACCGAAGCCCAGATCAACAAAACAAATGGCAGGCCCAGTGCAAACATTGCCGCAAGGCGGTAGGTCAGCCAGACCAGAGTGCGATAGGGGAGTTCAGGCACTTAGGAGGTTCGTGAAGGCGTCATTATCAATGCTGGCCTGAGTTCCGTCAGTGTTGTTAGGGTCCAATTCATGGAGCCCTTCTCTCCGCTCAATTGGTTCAGACGCAGCTCATCCCAGGCCAGCTGCCGAACGGCATTGTCCAGCCAACCTTCCCTTGAAGCTGCGGTTAACGAGGTGGCGGCAGCCCTGGCGGGGGGCAGCTCGGCCGATCTAGCACTCGTCTTTGCCTCCACCCACTACGCCAGCGATCTACAGCGATTGCTGCCTTTATTGCAGCGTCGACTGAAAGCAACCCACTGGTTGGGGTGTGCCGGTGGAGGCGTGATTGGCACCACAGCCAAAGGGAATGCCTCAGAGCTCGAAAAAGAACCTGCTCTCAGCATCACCATGCTGCAGCTGCCAGGAGCCATTCTCAAGCCCTTCTGCCTTGAAACCCAGTCATTACCAGACCTAGATGGACCAGCTCAGCACTGGCAAGAATGGGTTGGCGCTGATCCTTTCAATGCCCGCAGCATGTTGCTGCTTGTGGATCCCAGCTCACGCTCCATCAATGATCTCATTAGCGGCCTGGATTACGCCTACCCAACCACGACCAAACTCGGTGGCATTGCAGGCCCTCATAATGCACCTCATGGCTCCCTGTTCTTTGACGACCGCGTTGTCATGGGCGCCGTTGGCTGCAGCTTTGGGGGCGACTGGAATCTGGAAGTCGTGGTCGCACAAGGTTGCAAACCGATTGGTCCTGTGTTCGCCATTGAACAGGTACAAAAAAATATTCTTTTGGAGCTCAGTCACGAAAACCAGCGGGACAGTCCGATGGCCTGCCTACAACGCGTGTTAGATGATCTCTCAGAAGAAGAACGAGAGATGGTCCGGCATTCACTTTTTTTAGGAATAGAACGACGCGATCTGGTGTTAGCAGGAACCGGAGCACCTCAGCCTCAAGGAGCTTTTTTGGTGAGGAACCTGATCGGAGTAGATCCCAAGAATGGTGCCGTTGCCGTCGCCGAGCAAATAAGAGCTGGCCAAAACGTGCAATTTCAGCTGCGGGAAGCTGAGGCCTCACGGCAAGAATCTGAGCAACTGCTCGGTGCCGCAAGAGAGCGCAATACCAGCCCCCCTCTCTTCGGCCTATTAATGGCTTGCCTCGGGCGAGGACATGGCCTCTACGGCGTACCCAATGGTGATGTACACATCGCACGCAAACTGATGGCAGAACTACCTATCGCTGGAGTGTTCTGCAACGGTGAAATCGGCCCTGCCGGAGGCGTTGGCGCTACCCACATTCACGGTTACACGGCCTGCTGGGGTTTGCTTAGGCATGACCCCTCTGCCTCGGAACCAGCCAAATCGGTCTAAGTGTGCGCCAGCACGTCAATCCCCTCAGCCGTTTCTTCCAACTTCCCAGGCCACTGCCAAGCCCGGAAGAAATGTTTGCGCAATCCAGCCGCCCTCTCCATCTCGACATCGGTTGTGCTCGAGGTGGCTTCCTATTAAGCCTGGCTCCACTTCAACCAGAGTGGAATCATGTGGGTGTTGAGATTCGCCACCCGCTTGTGCTTTCAGCGGAAAGGGATCGCCAAGAACTCGAACTCGACAACCTCCGCTTCTTGTTCTGCAACGTCAATGTGAGCCTTGAGGAATGGCTTGATGCCCTGCCTAGAGATCAGCTGCAATGGGTGTCCATCCAGTTCCCAGACCCCTGGTTTAAACGTCGTCATCAAAAGCGCAGGGTGCTGCAACCCTCCCTGTTAATCGCCTTAGCAACAGCCCTGCAAACAGGCCGTGAACTCTTTATCCAGAGTGATGTGCTGTCTGTTATCGAGCCGATGGTGATGCTGATTGAACAAAGCAACTGTTTCGAGCGTCCTAAAAATGATTCCCATGCCTGGCAAAAGGCCAACCCACTGCCCGTGCCGACGGAGCGAGAACGTTATGTGCTCGATCAGGGCCTACAGGTTTACCGCAGGCTCTACCAACGCAACGACCAACAAGCTCCTGAACTGTCCAACCTCGAAGCTTTATGGCAACAGGTCGATAATCCCAGTGAAGAAAAACATAGCGACTGCTGATGCCTAAGACTGCGGCCCCACAGCCCCTTCTACTGCGCTGGCAGGGACGCATTCCCTCTTCTGAGGCGATGCAAATGCGCCTGCAGTGGATTGCGGGGTTGCTGTTGATGATGCTCCTAGCAACCCTGCCCATGCTGACTCGAACCGGGCTTGGACTAACAATCCTCGCGGCCGGAGCGTTATGGATCATCTGGGGCTGCGTGACACCAGCAGGCCGAATTGGAAGCATCAGTAGCTGGTTACTTGTGTTTTTCGCTATTGCATGTCTCGCCACAGGGTTCTCACCCGTTCCATTGGCAGCTGCCAATGGATTGATCAAACTCATCAGCTACCTGGGGGTGTACGCACTGATGCGACAGCTACTAGCCACCAGTAGCGACTGGTGGGATCGCCTGGTGGCTGCCCTACTAACCGGCGAACTGATCTCTTCTGTGATCGCAATCAGGCAGCTCTATGCCCCTGCTGAGGAAATGGCCCACTGGGCAGATCCCAATTCAGTGGCTGCAGGGACAGTGCGAATTTATGGTCCGCTTGGTAACCCCAACCTGCTAGCCGGCTATCTCATACCCATCCTGCCGCTGGCCTTAGTAGCCCTACTGAGATGGCAAGGCTTGGGAGCAAAGCTTTACGCGATGGTCGCTCTAGGGCTTGATATCACAGCAACCCTATTCAGCTTCAGCCGCGGTGGATGGCTAGGCATGCTTTCGGCTCTAGCTGTGATTTTGGTGCTGCTGCTGTTGCGCAGTACCAGCCACTGGCCTCTCGTCTGGCGTCGTCTGCTGCCCCTAATCGTGATTGTTTTAGGCACAGCCATGCTGGTGATAGCCGCAACCCAGATTGAGCCCATCCGCACCCGAATCACAAGCTTGATCGCAGGGCGAAGTGACAGCTCTAACAACTTCCGCATCAACGTTTGGCTATCAAGCCTTGAAATGATTCAGGCACGCCCGTGGCTGGGTATTGGCCCTGGCAACGCTGCCTTCAACAGCATCTATCCGCTCTTTCAACAGCCCAAATTCAACGCCCTAAGTGCCTACTCTGTTCCCCTGGAAATCCTTGTAGAAACCGGACTGGCTGGCCTCATTGCAAGTCTCGCTCTAGTAATTACCAGCATGCGCAAGGGCCTCGCTGGCCTCTACTCAAATCATCCGCTGGCCCTCCCCGCTCTAGCAAGCCTGGCCGCCATGGCTGGGCTTGCGGTTCATGGCATCACAGATACCATTTTTTTTCGACCTGAGGTTCAACTCGTGGGCTGGTTCTGCCTCGCCACACTGGCCCAAACACAGCCAGAACAAAAGCAACTCCAACAGACAGAGTGAACGGCCTTTTCCTTGCAGGCTTTGATGCAGGCCAAACCCAAACCCGATGCCGCCTAAGCCGCTGGCATCAAAATCAATGGTTGCCGATTGCAGAGGGCCTCGGCAGCGGAGTCATTCACCTGCACGCCTCTGACGGTGAAGAACGCTTTGAGAAAGCACTGCGAAGCAGCTTCAGCAAGGCTGTAGGCAATGCTGGATTGAGATCTGAAAAAGCTCTGATCTCTGCAGCGGCCGTCGGAGCAAGCGGAATAGAACATGACACCCCACTGCAAGAGCAAGCGCAGCACTTGCTCGCGCGTTGTCTAAACATCCCATCAAACCAATGCCTAGCAACTGGGGATGAACGCACAGCCCTGCATGGGGCCTTCCCCCAAGACGCAGGCATTGTGTTGATCAGTGGCACCGGCATGATCTGCATCGGGCGAAACAATCAAGGAAAAGAACAACGCTGTGGCGGCTGGGGTTGGCTACTTGATGAGGGTGGCTCAGCTCAAAACCTCGGACAAAAGGGGCTACAGCTCAGCCTGCGCATGGCCGATGGCCGTATCCCCGATCGACCTCTCCGCGAGAAACTCTGGCGCGCTCTCAATTGCTCATCGGCAGCAGCTATCAAAGCCCTTGTTGTGCAGCCCAGTTTCGGTGCTGCCGGATTTGCTCAACTCGCGCCACTCGTCGTTGCAGAAGCTCAGGTAGGCGATAAGGATGCAATCGCAATCCTTGAACAATCAGCCCACTCCATCGCCGAAGCGATCGCAGGAGTTGCCCAAAGCCTTGAGTTATCGGCTCCCAAGATCTGTGGCAACGGCGGAGCCTTTGAACATCTACAACCCTTTCGCGAGCTGATCGAGCAAGCCATTGCCAAGCGACTGCCTACTGCAAGCTGGATCAAAGGCCAGGGGGATGCCCTGGATGGTGCTCTGCAGCTTGCACTCCGCCAACTCAAACGCAACCCCGATTGAGGTGTTGCTCGGCAAGGTCGGCCAACTGTGCTGTCCAGAAGTCCACGGCAGCAGAATCCGCCGCTTCAATCATCACCCTTAACAACGGCTCCGTTCCACTCGCCCTTACCAAGACTCGGCCGTCTTCACCCATGGCTGATTCTGCCGCCAAGACCGCCTCCTGCAGAGGCTCACATTGCTGCCAACCCATACGTCGTTCCAAATCAGGAACGCGCACATTGACCAACTTTTGTGGGAACGCCTGGAAACTCTGATCCAACCACTCACCAAGACTCAGCCCCCTGCCATGACAGAGAGTGGCAAGCTGCAAAGCAGTGAGCACACCATCACCACAAAGGCCATGAGCTGCTGAAAGGATATGGCCAGACTGTTCACCACCTAAAGCCGCATTGCTCTCCACCATGGCGGCATAGACATGCTGATCACCTACCGGCGTGCGTTCAAGAACCCCACCTCTTTGCTGCCAAGCCCTCTCAAATCCGAGATTCGACATCACAGTGGCCACAAGCCTTTGTTGAGGTAAAGCCTGCCGATCCTGAAGGTCTGATCCCCAGAGGTAGAGCACATGGTCACCATCGACGACGCGACCCTGTCCATCCAAAGCCAGCATCCGATCAGCATCCCCATCAAAGGCAAAGCCCATGATCGCGCCTTGCTCAATCACAGCTCGACGCAACGGCTCGAGCTGGGTAGAACCACAACCGACATTGATGCGCCTGCCATCCGGTTCACCATGCAACACAGTGAGATCAGCCCCAAGGGCCGCAAACACCTCAGCACCACAGGCTGTTGCCGCTCCCCAGCAGAGATCAAGCACAATGGGCACGCCATCCAGGCGTTGATGCAGCACTGAGGCAAGCAGGGCATCGCGATAGTGGCTAAGAAGCTCGTTGCGCTGATAAGCAGGGCCGCAACTCGTGATCGTTGGTCGACCTTTGTCACCAATGGCCTCGCCGCGAAGCCCCGCTTCGATGAGACCCTGCTTTGCTGGGCTTAGTTTGGCACCATCGGCCCCAAACACCTTGATGCCATTGTCTTCAGGTGGGTTATGACTTGCTGAAACCATCAAACCGCCTGCAGCACCAAGCTTGCGAATTAATCCAGGCACAGCTGGGGTGGGACATAGGCCCAAGGTCCAAACTTCCCTCCCTGCAGCGGTTAAACCAGCCGTTAATGCCGAGGCCACCATGGCCCCACTGCTACGGGAATCCATCCCGATCAACACCGGGCCTTGATCAGGCAACACCTGACCACACCAGTAGCCCACCTGCAAAATAAACGCAGGCGTCAGCAACGTTCCGACCCGACCGCGAATGCCATCTGTGCCGAAGCTGGCCTGGGCCGTCCCGAGGGGAACACCTAAGGGGTCAAGAGCAGCAAAGACCATCAGGTCTCAAAAGTGGACTGAAGGTTAAAGGGCATGCGCCTGAGACTCAAGCGAGAGGGGACATGATCGAAGACAGTCTCAACGCCTAAAGCATGGGAGCCCAGAGCAAAGTGACGGGTTCAGGCACGCTTCAAACCACAACCAAAGCCACAATCCATCAAGGCCGCAACGGCATGGGCCAAAGCCAGCACAATCCCTCAACGAATCATGCCGCTTCCGCAACGGGTGCACACTCAGAGAGGTGAGCCTGAGCAAGCGGCATCAATCCTTTCGAAGACTGCATCACACAACTGGACTTCATCACCACAGAATGCCAACAGTTTCTGCTCTGGCGTGATCGCGAGCCCCTGTCGCGGATTCCCTCTACTCGGAGGTACAGCCCTACTCAGCTTGGCGGCAAGCCTCGCTGGGCAAGCCCTTTTAAAACCACAGCTCAAGCGACTTACGCCAAGGATGTCGCAAACAGAGCTCTGGCAGGCCTATCGCTGGTCAATCGATCCCCAGCAACGCCGAGATGCCTCATTGCTGCTCGTGAGCAAGACAAAAGGATCAACCCTTAGGCATCAGAGGCTGTTGGCCGGCCAAGGCTGGGGGAACAGCCCCTTAGCAGCCGTTGCCCTCAAGCTGCAAGCCCAAACAGCCGAGCGTCTTGGGGAAAAATCAAAGGCCAATCATCTTTGGCAAAGCCTGCTGAAACGTTTTCCAAACACGACGACGGCGGCTGATGCGTATTACAGCCTCGGGCGCCATAACCCTGAACTGCGTCAGCAACTCCTTCAGCAACATCCTGCTCATCCAGCGGCACTAGCCAGCGCAATTGAACTGGATACCAGCAACAGTCGCCATCAAAGAGCCATTCATCTAACGCGTTGGGGGGTCTTCTGGCCAGGTGCCGCAGAAGTCCTACGCAGCGCCTGCAGCGCTCCGGCAAGGAACGGACATTCAAACCAAGAGCGACAAGAACTAGCCCTTGGTCTTGCACAACTAGGCGACGGCAGAACAGCCCTGAGCTGCCTACAAGAACAACCTCCTGATCCTGCAGCAGCCCTAGCCATTGGCCAGACACTGCTCCGAGGCAATAAGGAGGAACAACTCCAGGGCGAATCTCTGCTCTTGAAGCTGGCTCAAGACAATCCAGAGGCTGCTGAAAGCCTTGAAGCGGTGAGCCTCCTCAGTGAACCTCTTCATCCGAAGGCGACTCTGCTGAAGTCCTTGCCGCCTGCCCTTGCTGATCGTTCCCCCAGCGTGGCGGCAGCCCGCGTACGCCTCGAAAATGGGATCCAAGCAGACGAGGTGTTTCAACGCTGGCCTGATAGTCCTGCTAGCTGGCAACTGCAATGGGATCTGAGCCGAGACGCTCTGCTGAAAGAGCAATGGAACAAGGCCCAATCGATTCTCGAAAGCATCCCAACCCAAAAATTGCCGGAGCCCCTCGCCGCTAGGCAACAGTTCTGGATCGGATTCACTGCCTCCAAACAGAGTCGCAATCGAGAGGCCACCCAGATCTGGAAAAAGCTGCTCCGATCCCATCCCAATGGGTACTACACCTGGCGCGCCCAGGCACGCCTTGGTCGAGCTGGTCTTCCTGCACTGCAAGGGCAACCCGTATCAATTTCGAACCCTGAACTCCCATCCTGGACCCCACTAGGCAGTGGAGAAAAGCTTGTAGACGAACTCTGGCGACTTGGTCTCGCAATGGAGGCCTGGGAAACGTGGCGGACTCTGAGGGTTGAAGTCGATCGCGCACAACATGATCCCAACACCAGGATGGTGGAAGGGCGGCTAAGGATGGCCGTCGGCGATAACTGGACGGGGCTAAGTCAGCTCTGGCGAACAAGCCTGCGACTCGTAGGAGAGGACTGCCACACACGCCAACTGCTCCATCACAGCCAACATCCATATCGCTTTTGGCCTGAGATCAAAAAAGCGAGTCACCGCAGTGACGTCCGAGCTGAACTATTGCTGGCCATAGCAAAGCAAGAATCACGCTTCTCGCCAGGCGTGGAGTCTCCAGTAGGCGCAATAGGGCTGATGCAACTGATGCCGGAAACAGCGGCAGAACTCAGCGATAGCCCTCTGAACAAGCAAGTGCTGTCCACTCCTGAAACCAATATTGAACTTGGGGCCCGTTACCTAGCAATGCTGCTGAAGCAATGGCAAGGCAATCCATGGCTGGCAGTGGGCAGTTACAACGCAGGGCCTGCTGCAGTAGCCGACTGGCTAACCCCAGAACTGGCTGCGGACCCTGAGCTCTGGGTAGAACGAATCCCTTACCCAGAGACACGCCTGTATACAAAAAAGGTTCTCGGCAACCTCTGGAGCTATTTAGGCCTATCCAGCAAAAAGCTTTGCGAGACTGAGATGTAAAGGCATAGAGATCTGCTGGCCAATCCATATCCCGCCAAGCAAAATCAACCCCAGAGCAATCGCCATCACAACCGGTGGTGGAACCACACGAATGCGAGTGAGATCCAAGCGCGCAAGCAATATCGCAGAAGCAAGGATGAGAACATCCGCAAGCAGGCTCAGGTGCAGTAGGTACAGGCCAGCGGTGATCACCAACAACAAAACCACCAGCAAACTGATTGCACGACTGGCAGCCATCAGCAAGGAAACCTGACGCAAGATCAGATCCGGCATCGTGCAAATCACGACCAACACGACCGCCTGAAGGAGCTCAACAACCCAGAAGAGCTCAACATCAATACCGAGGCTGTCTATCTGCTCAGACTGAAGCAACGACCAATGGTTGCCCATAACGACCGCCACCCCAAAGAGCAACAGCAACGAGGGGGCACGAAATGGCACAACGAGGAGACGCAGCATCAGCCTCAGCCTCAACGAATGGTGAAAAGACGCTTCACTTCTGAACAGTTAGCCCATTGAAGCGAGCAACAACAACAAAACAGACCTGCCAAAGTGCATCGAGAATCTTGCCCATCATGACCGGAAGTTCCCCGTCTTCCACTCTCGGCCAAGGCCAAAGGTTGATCCTGCTATTCACAGCATTGGGATTAGCAGTCGTTCTTTTCCTGCTGCGGGGCGGCCTCAATGCTGAGGCACCGCTCGAGCAACTGGCACGGCGCTCCCTCGACCCAGATGTCGCACTCACCAATGGTCGACCGACCGTGATCGAATTTTATGCTGATTGGTGTCAAGCCTGTCGTGAAATGGCCCCAGCCATGCTCACAACGGAACGTGAAAGGGAAAACCAGCTCGACGTTGTGCTGGTAAACGTCGACAACCCCCGCTGGCAAGACCTTGTCGATCGCTACGACGTCAACGGCATTCCCCAGCTGAACTTCTTCGATAACAAAGGCAAACTGCAGGGTCTCTCACTGGGTGCACGCACTCAAGAACAACTACAGCAATTAACTGACGCTCTGATTCAAAACCAACCACTACCCAAGTTCGCCGGTGTAGGCGCTATCAGCAACCTGAATGCATCACAAGAACGAACAGACAAGCAAAACGATTTAGAGGCTATTGGGCCAATGAGCCATGGCTAATCTAAAAGCAGTCAATAAGCAAATATCGATAACATGACGAGCTATCGCAGAAGCTCTTAAACTATCCACTAATATAATTATATCGACTGAACAGATCAAGCAAAATATCAATATTGTCCAGCGACTAAAGCTCTAGTCGCATAAGGCTAGAACAATGTATCGCAAGCAGCCTATCGACCATAACGCGAAAATAAATCTTACTCCAGCGAAGCATTTAAAGTGCTTTCTTATTCCTTATCGGTAGTTTTATCGCGAGCAAATTCTCTCCAATAGGCTAGACAAATGACCACTGCTCCCTAGCTAGCCGACCCCAGTTTCTCACTGGAAGTAACACCAATCTCACAAGAGACACTCCCGCTTGACAGCTCTGCTTCGCAGACAGTGACTGAATGCGGCAAGCCAGCAGGAAAGGTCAATAAGTTAAACAGCTGAGGCGATCTTTAGACACCTTGTTGAACTTAGCCCTAAAAGCTGATTAGGCCAAATATCCCCATCTCTAAACAATCGCAGGTTTGCTTGTCTAGCTAAATTCTTCTTATATCTAGGCCTAATTTGCGAATAAACTATTTAGGCATTTAACCAAATCAATAGCATCAATTCCCTTGGCTAGAAAATCTCTGTTTTCTAAGGCCAGGCAAAAGCAAAATCCCTATTGCAAGATGAATAAATACTCCTGGCCACAAAAAAACACCAATTAAATCTTGGCTCACACCAATAGACGCTAACAAAAGGCCAACAGCAATATTATAACAACAAAGAGATCTTCTCGGGTTTTGCATCGGCGCATGACTTGAAACTTCCCAGCACGCCCAGCCAAGAGCAATGATTGCCAATGCAAATAATCTTGCAATACCTACCAGTTCAGTGACTAGCGTATAACCAAAAAGTAGTGAACAAAACTTAACAGGCAGAACAAGAGCAAAAATCCCACCAAGAATTTCAAAGCCCGCAGAAAACCTGAACAGCAAAGAAGTCCGTATCATGGAATTAAGTTGCAAAAAATCTCATCTTTAACCTTGAAGCAGGCTAATACTGAACGCCAAAACTCCTACACAAGCAGCGAGAACGACAGCACTCACCCAAAAGACAAAAGAGTTGCCAAACTGTCCCCATCCACCAAGATAATCACCTGAGGTATTCACCTCCACCTCAGGAGGTGCGGATTTTGGCTGCTTGTCTGACATACGTGGGGGATGAGATCAGTAGCTTCACTCTATCAATGTCTACAAAATCAAAAAGATCTGTTGAGAGCAGACATGCATTCAACAGATCTTTTTCGTTCAAATCCTGGCGAGAGTGACGCGTTCTGGCTGATGTTGATATTTACCCTGGCGATCGCTGTAGGTGGTATCGCAGGGATCACCCTCGAAGAAAAGAAGCTGACAAATGCCTTCATTGGCATAGATACGGCAATCAGCTCCAGAACTATTGCTGAATTCAAGCGTGAGATGCCCTTCCCAACTGGCTTCGGCGGGAGTCGTATTAACGATGATACCAAGGCGAGCATAGGTACTCTTACCTAGGCAAATGACAGTGATATTTGATGGGACCTTCATCTTCTCCAGCGCCACACCGAGACCATAAGAATGAGCCGGCAGGATGAAATACTCGCCATCCTCGTCCTGATGCAAAGGGGTGGATTCGAGATTTGCAGGATTAAATCGCTTCGGATTCATCACCGTGCCTGGTACATGGCGAAAGATCAAAAACTCCTTCGCAGAGAGCCTTAGGTCATAACCAAAGGAAGAACAGCCAAAGCTCAGTACAGGCCGTTGATGCTGCTCAGGATCAAGATGTCGAATCAGTCCGGCTTGAAAGGGTTCAAGCATCCCTGCTGCGGCCTGTTCGGTGATCCAACGATCGTTTTTAAGCATTAGAAACCACGACGCAACTCAGTGACCTGATCAGCCATTGCCATCAGGATCGATGGCATGACTGAGCCAGTCAAGATGACATCCATCGACCCGGGGCGCTGTTCCAGAGTTGATAACACATCAGCTTCATCGAGATAACCAAGAGCAATCGCCAGACCAACCTCATCCAACACCATTTGATCCAAATCACTCGCCAAGATGCGATCCCGACATTCATGCCAAATGGCCTCCACGGCCTCAGGCGCGCTGGAGTCAAGGGCAAGCGTTGAAGCAGGCTCAGATAGACAGCCAGGAACCGCCGGGCGCAGCCACTCAAGTCGCCCACATAGGCGCACACGCCCATCTGGGCCTTGGTCTACTCCTCCCTTGAGGAACTGAGCCACCAACACACGACTTCCCAGCCCAGCCGCTCTTAACGCCTGACTCAAGACAACAGAAAAACTGCCTCGATAGGGGGCTGTATAAACCTGAAGCTGCCCTTCAGGAGCTACCAGATGCAGCAAACGCCTATCAGCAACTACTGCCAAAGACCGACTCCCATCACTCTCCTGCGAGCGATGGTCCGTCATGCACGGATCCACGGAGCGATGACTAGGGCTCAGGCTGGCAGTCATAAAAGTCTCAATCGCCCCGACAAAACCAGCAGAAATCAAATGTAGCGGTGGGAAGCTGCTTAACAAGGCTCTTGACACTATCCATGGTGTAAAAGCACCTGTTTCTGCCAGGCTCAGTTCATCTCAACCACCAACAGCACGATGCTCACATCCCCCCAGCCACGTGCTGACGGCCGCCTTGCTGACGTGATGCGGCCCCTTCAGATCACATGGGATCCAATGGGCTTTGCCCTCAGTTCGTTAATCATCCGCACTGGTCGCACCGCAGTGCTCTGCAGTGTTTGCGTTGAAGAAGGTGTACCCCGCTGGCGCAAAGGCCAAGGCAAAGGCTGGCTCAGCGCCGAGTACCGCCTTCTGCCTGGGTCTACACCGCAAAGACAGAACCGTGAACTGCTCAAGCTTTCCGGACGCACTCAAGAAATTCAACGCCTCATTGGCCGCAGCCTGCGCGCCGTGATCGACATGGCCGCTCTTGGGGAAACCACCCTGCGAATTGATTGTGACGTCATTCAGGCCGATGCCGGCACACGTACAGCCTCCATCACCGGCGCTTGGATTGCCTTAAAACGAGGCTGCGATCGCTTGCTAGAACAAGGGCTGCTCACGCATCAACCCGTCATCGAGCAAGTTGCTGCAGTATCCGTTGGTTTAGTGGAGAGTTATCCCCTTCTCGACCTCGACTACAGCGAAGACTCCAGGGCTGATGTGGATCTAAACGTGGTAATGGGCTCCAATGGGCACCTATTGGAGCTGCAGGGCACCGCTGAAGGGGCTCCATTCAGCAGGAATCAACTCAACGACTTGCTGAATCTGGCAGAACCCGGCCTGCAACATCTACAAGCCTTCCAACGTTCGGCATTAATGCAAGAAGACTAAAAACCGTCACCATTGCTACATGGTGGTGGAGGTCCACTCCCTAACTTCATATTTCTGCCGTTTGCTGCGCAGCCATGGCCGGCGTCATCCGCGGCTTCAGCCGTTACGCCCAGCAACCCTATGTTCAAGGGTCAGGAAGTATGGCCAACTCGCCTGCTCCACCCCAGAAAACCCTGCTGGAAGTCATCCGTGAACTGGATGGCGCCAGCAACGAAATGGTGGAGCGCTCCAAAACCATCTTCTTTCCTGGCGATCCTGCCGAAAAGGTTTATCTCATTCGACGCGGCGCCGTTCGGCTATCTCGGGTCTATGAATCTGGTGAAGAGATCACCGTGGCATTGCTGCGTGAAAACAGCCTATTTGGAGTGCTCTCTCTACTCACAGGCCATCGCTCGGACCGTTTTTATCACTCCGTAGCCTTCACCCGAGTGGAAATGATCACAGCGCCAGCCACCTCAGTTCGCCAAGCGATCGAAAACGACACCAGCGTGGGGTTACTTCTGCTGCAGGGTCTCTCAAGTCGGATCTTGCAAACCGAGACCATGATCGAGACCCTCACTCACCGCGACATGTCATCAAGGCTTGTGAGTTTCCTGCTAGTCCTCTGCCGGGATTTCGGGGTTCCAGGGGAACAAGGAATCACCATTGACCTACGCCTCTCACATCAGTCCATCGCTGAAGCAATCGGCTCGACTCGCGTCACCATTACTCGCCTGTTGGGAGACCTGCGCAATTCAGGTCTAGTGCAAATCGATCGCAAGAAAATCACCGTTCTTGATCCGATTGCCCTTGCTAAAAAATTCAACTGATCCCCGTCCCAGTCCAGGATGGTGAAACGGGTTGACACTATTCCTGATCCCACCCGCCCATTTTCGTGACCGGCTGGCTGCTGATCCTCTCCCTACTCGTCCTCGGTGGTGTGCTCTCCACCCTCGGCGATCGACTTGGCAGCCGTGTAGGCAAAGCAAGGCTGAGCCTGTTCAATCTCAGACCGCGAAGGACAGCCGTCTTCATCACCGTTCTCACTGGCAGCCTGATTAGCGCCCTGTCCCTAGGACTGATGCTGCTGGTCAGTCGACAACTGCGAGTAGGACTTTTTGAACTGGATGACCTTCAGGCCAAACTCCAACAAAGTCGTGATGCCCTCAATTCAAGTCGGTCGGCCCAGTTCAATGCCGAGCTTGATCTCAAGCAGGCCAGGTCGGACAGCAATCAGGTTCAGAATGAACTGAAGGAAGCCAAAAAGCGAGCTACTGCCCTTCGCAACGAACTCGCACCACTACAAAAACAAAGGCAACAGCTCGAGGCGGAACGAGCTCGTCTCAGTCGCGACATTTCCAAAAAAGATGCCGACATCCGCCGAACGGAAGTTGAACTAGCCAATGTTCGCAGCAGGATTAGCGCGGCTGAAAAAGAACTGAAGCAGCTCGAGACCAACCTCATTGCCTTACGTCGAGGGGATGTTGTGCTGAGCAGTGGGCAGCAACTTGCTGCAGCCACCCTGCGGCTCGATAACCCCAGCCAGGCGAAAGCCGTCATCGACCGCCTACTTCAGGAAGCAAACCTGGAGGCTTTTCGACGCGTACGTCCCGGTGAAGAAGCCAATCGACAGATCCTGCTCGTGCCACGCACCGATATCAACCGCATCGAACAGATCATCCGAAAGCCAGGCACCTGGGTGGTCTATGTGCGCTCTGCCGCAAACGTGTTGCGTGGTGAGAACGTGGTATATGCCTTCCCGGATGCTCGCCCAAATATCAACATCGTCCGACAAGGCGAAGTTCTCGCACGAACGACTCTTGACCAAAACGAGAAGAGCAGCGAAACCGTGCGCAACCGACTTAGCCTCCTGCTTGCATCAACTCTGGCAGAGGTAAAAAGACGCGGATCCCTCAGTTCAGGACTGCAGTTCGATGGCAGTGAGATGAACCGGCTCGGCAAGGCATTACTGAACCGTTCTCAAGAGCGGATTGAGCTAGAAGCCGTGGCACTCCGCAACAGCGATACAGCCGATCCAGTAGCAGTTGTCCTGCAGCCCGTGGGTGGTCCTTGGACAAAGATTCCCGAAGACAAACCATGACAAAGCTTGTGGCCATAGATCCTGGTCGCAATAAATGTGGATTAGTTCTTGCCGATACAGCAACAAGTGCTGTGCTGGAGGGGAAAGTGGTGGCCGCAGCCGCTGTGCTCGACCTCATCATGCATTGGCAAAACCAAGCACCCTTAGAAGGCATCTTGATCGGCAACGGCACCAGCAGTGAATACTGGCAAAACCTTCTACTGCACATTGCCCCCTTGCATGTGGTCGAAGAACGTGGGAGCACACTGCGCGCCCGCCATCGCTATTGGGAGCTATGGCCCCCAAGCAACTGGCGCCGCTGGCTACCCCGAGGAATGATCCTGCCTCCCCATCATCTGGACGCCATAGCCGCAATGGTGTTGCTTGAAGACCACCTCGGGCAACAACTCCTTTGGCCCGGACCACCCAACTTCAGAATCGGGCCCTAACAGTGAACATATAATCCCCACCAGGCTCAAGGCGGTAGTCAGCCTTAACGAGGAATCGCAGTAAAGCATCCTCAATCAGTGCTCGCCCAAGAGAGGGTTCCACTTTCAGTTCACCCCGATCGAAAGCCCAGCTGAACTGCCACTGAAACCCCCCAGCGGAAACCTCCCCATCCAAGCGTTGGTCGGCAAAGCTTTGGCGGTGTACACAGAGGCGAGCCGTGGTGACAGGCAAATGACTCATCAGCAGGCAGAACAACCCTCCGGTTGAAAAGCATTGAGACGATTACCTGCCCGTTCCAACCCAAGGCACTGAATCAGATCCAAACCCATCAGCACCTCATCAAGCACTTGATCGACTAGGAAGCTCTCCTGCCGACTAAACACCCCGAGCACATGCGAGACGGTTCGAGCTCTTCGTTCCTCAGAGGTACAACCTGGAGCACCGATCCCGATCCGCAGACGACAAAAATCCTGAGTCCCCAGATGTTGAATCGCGCTGCGCAAACCATTGTGACCTCCTGCACTTCCCTGGGCGCGAAGCCGCAGTCGACCCAAAGACAAATCCATGTCATCTACAAGCACCAGCAACTGATCAACCTCCAAGCCAAACCAATCGATGGCTGCACGAATCGCCCGACCGCTTTCATTCATATAAGTTTGAGGCATCAGCATTCGAACCCTCTCTGAGCCAACCGCCACTTCCGCCATCAGTCCATGGAACTTTGTTTGCGGCCTGAAACTGACTGACTTCTGCGCAGCGAACTTATCGAGGGCCATGAAGCCGATGTTGTGACGGGTACCGACATACTTTGAGCCTGGATTGCCTAGGCCTACCAATAGACGTAAACGACCCGGCCTCATACAACTCTCAGCTGGCGGGAGGGTTTTTAGCCTCCCGAGGGGTTTCACTTATTGCATTGGTGTCTTGCTGTATGGACCCTTCCGTCGCAGCCTGTTCGATGGACTCAGGTTCTGCCATCGTTTTATGAATCTCACGCTCGAATTCCTTTGAGGCTGCCTGAAAACCTTTCAAGGTTTTACCAAGGGTGCGACCAAACTCTGGAAGTCGTTTAGGTCCAAAGACAAGCAGGGCTATGGCGCCGATAACCGCCATCTCGGGGAGACCGATGCCGAACACATTCATAGGCGAGCCTCAGCCCAGCAGAGCCGAGGACAATCTATTCAAAGCTGATGCTTTGGAGAAGAAGCGACTGGTTGTAGATCTGCAAGATGGTCACCAGGAAAATTAGCAACATGAAGCCAATCCCAGCCATCACTGGGGTAGTTCCCCAACCTGGCACTACCTTGCCAGGGGCGTAGCCGGGTAGAGATTTGATCAGATTTCCCAGACGGGTGCTTTGAGCCATAACGGAGCTTCGGTCTCGGATGGTGATTAAGCATGCCTACTGTAATGGTCATAGTCCGCATACGGACTAATCCTGTCGAGAGATGTGATGGAAAACTCCTCCTCCGAGACCTACTCCCTGCTCATTGCCATGGTCACCATCACCTTCGGGCTGACCGGATACGGGCTCTACACAGCTTTTGGTCCTCCCTCAAAAGAACTCGAAGACCCCTTTGAAGAACACGAAGACTAACGATCACATCAATCGACACGCTCAAGCAATAGTTCAGCCAACTCTCCAGGCTTCAGCTCTACCGCTTCGCCGAGACAGGACTCGTGAGCGCTACCAACCCGCCAAGTCTTCCCTACGGCCCAAGACTGGCGTGTTGCACCGGCATTAAGCACGCTGAGCTTCAGCTGCCTTACTTCGGCATACGTCACAGCCAATGGAACCAGCTTTGAAGGCAGCGACGGCAATCCTGACCATGACACCTTGAGATCAGAAGGCCCCAGCCAGCCCGGCTCTCGAAAAGCCAACGCTGCCTGAGGCACAGCCTCCCGACTCCAACCATTGGGAACAGGCATCAGTGCTAATCGCTGACGATGCCAACCCCGATCAGCCGAGGGATCTGGCCAGGTAGCCCCTCTAAGCAGAGAAACACCAAGCCTGTCTGGGCACACCCGAACGCCTTGAGGTCCATCCAATAACACCGCAAGGCCACCACCCGGCGCCGCCGACTCGCTCGCCAACCAGGAGATCACAGGGACCTCCCAACGTGCTTTTTCCCTAGCCGTCATAGCGTCAGCAGGCCGTTCAATGACTCCACCGCTGGTATCCGCCGCCCATCTCACCGCTGTGCAAGCCAGGGGAACCTCCAAACGCAGTAGCTCATGACTTTGACGCCAATCCACGCCTAGACGCAGCTCGAGCCAGGGGCAATCAGCTCTCAGCTGCACATCAAGGCGCAGAGCACTGCTCCCAGCCCAACCTCGCAAGACCAAGCGCGCTACAAGAGGTCCGCGCTCCACCAGCTCCATCGAACCATTCCAGTTCAGAGCCAATGGATGCTGGCGATAATCTGCCGCCAGATCCCAGGCGTCCCAAAATTCGCCACGATCGCGAAAAAGCCCCCAGATCAGAGGTCCTGCGAACTGAGGTGTCCCGTTCCGATCCCAAAGTTGCTGCAAGCCTTCGGCACCAAAATCAGCTTGCAAAAGGCCATTACCAATCCGCCAACCGCCTTGATCAAGGGGCTGAATCTGCACAGCCCCACGAACAGGTAAGCCATCAACAACATCTAAGGCCTTACTGACACAACGCTGAAGCGGAACTGCTGCCAACCCTTGCTGCACAGGCAACTGCACCCAGGTTCCGCCTCCCTTGGCCTGTTGGCATGGAAGCTGCCTACCGGCGCTGCCCCATTGATCTCGTGGCAATCTCAGCACAGGCGACCAACGGTGTAGTGGCTGTAGACCTATCCAGACCCAGCACCCACCCGAAGACTCTGGATCGAATCGATCGGAGCAGGACACCCCACTGCGAAAAAGCTGCTGCAGATGCTGGTCGCGGCTCCGCCTTGATTCACGACATGACGATCGCCAGACCGGCTCAGCCTGCTCAAACACTTCAGGAATCGATGTGCCTGGAAGGATGTCGTGAAATTGCTGAAAGAGCAAAGGCCGCCAATCTGGCAATGAAGATGCAGAGGTTCCAGGAACGTCAGCCCTAACGTCAGCCTTATCGCCAAGCTGGCAAGCCAGCAAAGCTATAGCCAGGTCGGCTTCCCTCAAAAGCCTTTCAAGGTGTCGGTTTTGACGCTTCTGATCGGGACGGGTCGTCGCACAACCGCGATGAAGCTCCAAATAGAGCTCATCACGCCACACCGGCAAAGTCTCAGCATGAGCTTCAAGCGTCGCAAGGTAAGCCCTTACTGTGCCCGGCCTCTGGGGCAAAGCCTGAGGATGATCCTCCCAAAGCTGCAGCTGCTCTAGCATTTCTGCAGTGGGGCCACCTCCATGGTCGCCAACTCCCGGAACCCACAAAGCCTCTTCAACAGCGGTAGACGCCTGCCAAGACCGCTGCTCGCGAAGCATGGCCATCGGATTCCCATCAGTGCCAATTGGCGGAAGCATCAGCGCTAGCACCTCAGCCTGGCCACGACTGCACCAACGAAACAGTCGATGCGGGAAGGGATTACTGGCATTCCAGGCCAGTTTATGGGTGCAGAACCAACGGATTCCTGTCTGGGTAGCTACCGCTGGCAAACCAGCGGCAAAGCCAAAGCTGTCTGGAAGCCAGGCCAACTGATGGGACCACTCCGGGAATGCTGATCGGCTGTACTGCTGTCCAAGCGTGAACTGTCGCCAAAGCGAAGCAGTGCTCACCAGCACACAATCAGTCTCGACCCAAGGGCCATTGATCGGCTCCCAACGACCTGCCCGACTTGCATCCTGAAGCGCAGCAAAAAGAGTTGGACGGTGATGTTCAACCCACTGATAGAGAGCTGGCGAGGAGTGGCTGAAATGGAAATCAGGAAATCGCTGCATCAGGTGCAGCACAGAGCGGAACGTGCGCTCTGCCGCCTGCCAAGTGTCAGCCACTGACCACAGCCAGGCCAAATCAAGATGGGCATGGCCGATCCAATGGATCAGCCCCGGCGGCTGCGCTGCATTGCGTAGTTGCTGGTCGACAGCCACGGTTGCCTCCTGACTGTGCGGATCCAGCTCAAGCCAATCCTCCGGCAACACCTCTCCCACCTCTAAATAGAGCGCCAGCGCTTCGGGCAGCAGAACCTGATCTAGATCCACTGCACCGGCCCTGGGTTCCAGCACCAACTCACTGTTGATCAACGCGCCATCGTCATGGATAGGACTCCTCAACTCCAGCAAGAGTGTTAGAGGTCGCTCCCAACGGATCGATTCATGAAGGCTCCACCGACAAGTGGTATCGAACAGATCCCCCTCATGCACCAACACACCATCCACCCACAGCCGCATCTGATCGGCCCACCAACCCAAGACCAGTCGCAAACAACTTGCTTGAGCTTGTCGCCAGTCTTCAGGACAAAGGATCTCCTGCTGCAATTGCAGCCATACTCCGCCTCGAGGCCAGACCAATAAACCCCTGGAAACCCAGTCGGGTCGATGGATTTGAGCCCAATCATCGTGAAGCAGAGACTGCCGATCACGGTCCCCTGCGCGATACCAACCTGGCTTGAGATCCCACCGAGAGCGACTTCGAAAAGTTTCAATCCACGCCAATCGTCGGGCTTGAAGCTGCTCCTGCATCCCTAAGTGTCCTCTATGCCCCATAAGATGTCATCGATGTACTAGAAGCTGAACGGTCTCTCCATGCTCGCCCTCAAGCTCTCCGTTTACTCGGTCGTCTTCTTCTTCGTTGCGGTTTTCGTCTTCGGCTTCTTGGCCAGCGATCCTTCGAGGACACCAGCCCGTAAGGATCTCGAAGACTAAAAGCCTTTGCAAGCGAAACTTCTCGGGTCACGCAACACACTGGACTGAGGCCTGCTCAGATCTTCCATCAATTATGGGAAGATCAGCTGCCCCAGCTGAAGTCTATTGGCGGCGAACAGTCCCCCAACCCTTCTTGTTGGGCTCTTACTTGCTACAGGGGTAATCCCTGCTGAGGCAAATTCTCAGTCAAGCAACTCATACAAAGAAGACACCTCCTCGCCCAGCCAAGCAGCTCCCATCGCAAGATCAGGGGGGCAGTTGAGGCAATCAACAGTCCTTCAACGCCAGCCCAGCCTTCCAGAACAATCTCCCGAACCTCCCCGAGAGCTCAACCTTCGGGCTAACCGCCAACGCTATGACGCCCGACAAGAGCGTTTTATCGCTGAAGGTAACGTCAAGGCCGTTCTCAATGGAGGCGTCCTTCATGCAGACCGCATTGAGTTCGACAGCAACTTCAACACCCTTTATGCCAGGGGTAGCGTTAATTACCGCAAGGGATCTCAGTACTTCCAAGCCAGTTCCCTGCGCTACAGCCTGATTCAAAAAGAAGGGGAGCTTGAGGACGTCTATGGCGTTCTAGATCTCGACAGCGCAGCAATCGACCTTGGCCCCAATTCACCCGATGCAGCTCAGATCCAACAAAGCCCCTCAAAGCCAAGACGGCGCCTAGCAATACAAGGAAGTGAAAGCCTCGGGTTCCCCACTGCTTTAGACACTGAATTAAACAGCACCACCGCTGGAGCTATCAGCAACCAGACCGCTTCAACAACGATCTGGGATCAAAGTCTTGCCCAAAACAATCAATGGGTCCAGCTAGATCAGCCACCGCAATCGTCCGAGACATCTCGACAAGACGCAAACAATCAACCAGGCATGGCCTGTCCACCTGTGCTGCCTCCGATACCAGATTGGCATCCCCATCCCTGGGCCGTAACGGCTTGGGGTGGCCAGATGATTGATTCAAATTTTGGAGACACCTTTCTATTCAATGGCCGAATGAGGGAGGAATATCTCCTGGGCCTGGGTCTGCAGAAAAGAATCGCTCGTGCAGGCCCCTTCGCTCTTGAACTAGAAGCAGACCTCTTTGCTCACCATGCCAACCAACAAGCTGGTGGAGCATTCAATCAATCAGTACCATTTGCAGACACACCTGCCCAGAGCTTTGGTGAAGGTGTGCTGGGTATCGGAGCACGGCTATGGGTAAAACCGTGGTTGAGTTTTGGCGTGATCGAGGGAATCAGCTTCAATACGGCCTATAGCAACTATGAGAAGACCTACCGCGAAAACTATGCAAAATTGCTCAACTATCTGAGCTTTGAGCTTGAAGCCGCAGTCTCACAACAACTCTCTCTTGTGGGACGCATTCACCATCGCTCAGGAGCCTTCGGCACCTATAGCGGTGTCAAAGAAGGAAGTAATGCTTACCTTGTTGGCTTGAGATACCGCTGGGGCCAAGACAAAACAGCACCGCAGCAAGTTGACGTTCCGCCACCATTGGGTTGTCCTGACCCCGATCGTGCTAATCGAACAACTCGCCAAGGGCTCCAAGAGACCCTTGAGTCGATCACCCTTGGAGAGGGTGACCCTAAAGCCCAAGCAGAAGCTCTCCCTCTTGGCACCAGACCTCCCCAAGCTGTTGCCACGCGACAAAGACTCGCCCAGACGAATTCATCGACGCTCTCTCCAGCAGAGCAAGAAGAATTGCGCGCCAAGGCAATTGCCAAGATCGATCAACGTATTAGCAGCATCCAGTTCCAACAAGCCCTTACCATTGGATTGCAAAGAGGAAATCTGGCCTCAGCAAGGGAAGTAAGAGAAACAAATGCATATGGTGGAATCAAAGTTTCTCAATTAAACAGAGTATCGAACACTAAATTAATCACAGGATCAATCAGCCGCTGGAGGATTCAAGCCGCCAAGGTCACGATCAGCCCAGAGGGATGGAGAGCAGATCGCATGGGCTTCTCCAATGATCCCTATACACCTTCTCAAACGCGTATTGACGCCGAAGATGTTATCGCCACTGAAGAACCCAGTGGCGATATTGTGATACAAAGCAGCCGGAATCGACTCATTGTAGAGGAGCGTTTTCCTATCCCAGTCTCCAGAACCCAAACCATCAAAAAGCAGGAAGATGTTGAGAACCGTTGGGTATTTGGCATCGACAATGAAGATCGAGATGGTTTCTTTGTTGGTCGTGATCTAAAACCTATCGAGCTAACAAAAAACTACACCCTCTCCCTCCAGCCTCAATTCCTTTTACAGCGAGCCATCGACGGAGAGACCAACAGCTACGTTGCTCCTGGCACCTCAATTGACAGCAGCAAAACAACTCAGCCCATTACAGCTGCTGACTTATTCGGCCTAGAAGCAGAGATAACTGGGAAGACTTGGGGGTGGGACATTGATATTAATGCTGACATAAGTACCTTTAATCCTCTAAACATTGCTGACGGAAGCCGTTATTGGGTAGACCTCAAAAATGAGTTTGATATTCCCATCGTTGGCAATATTGATGCACATATCTTTGGGGCTTATCGCTACAAAGCTTGGAACGGATCACTGGGAGAAACAGATATCTACTCTGCTTATGGAACTTTAGTTGAGAAGCAAGGCAAGTGGCGCTGGGGTAAACTAAGAAACAACTTCCTCATTAGGGCTGGCGCAGGTAATTATCAAGCGGAATCATTTACTAGTGAAAATCTTTCAGATCTATGGCGTGTCAACTTCTATGGATCTTGGAATAGTAGATACCCAATTTGGCGCGGTAAACCTGCTGCACTCACACCAGAAGCAGCCTACCGATATTCCCCTTTAGCAATCGTACCTGGACTCGACTTCAGAACTAATCTAAGAGCCTCATTAAGCGCATACAGCAGTGAAGTTAATTCAAGTCAAAGCACCTTCACTTTTAGCGCTGGGCCAACCCTTACACTAGGAACATTCAGCAAACCTTTTCTAGACTACACACAACTTTCGCTAAGCGGTGGAATAACTCTAAAACAAGGCGAAAGCCCATTTGAATTTGACCAAGCCGTTGACTTAGGGACATTTGGGATAGGCATCAACCAACAAATTGCAGGCCCTTTATTACTTAGTGCAGGCATAGGAATGAATGTAGACCCCGACTCCATTTACTACGGTGACATCATTAACTCAAACATCGAACTGCGCTGGCAACGTCGTTCCTATGACTTCGGTTTCTACTTCAACCCCTACAAAGGCATCGGCGGCTTTCGTTTCCGTCTTAATGATTTCAACTTCACCGGCACTGGCGTACCTTTTGTTCCCTATACACCCATCAATCAATTCGATCAATTTGAAGAGCACCTCTTCTAATTCAGTTGATCAAGGAGCACCCCCATAAATCAAATGACTACCGGTTAAATCAGCACCGGCAAACTGCATTCCTTCCGTACGCACATCTGGCGAGTAAGCATTGATCACCACAGCCTCACGTAAGTCTGCACGCCGCAAGTCTGTCCCACTCAACTCAGTATTCGTAAGCACCGCCCCA
This sequence comes from Prochlorococcus sp. MIT 1327, assembly GCF_047304785.1. Taxonomy (NCBI): domain Bacteria; kingdom Bacillati; phylum Cyanobacteriota; class Cyanophyceae; order Synechococcales; family Prochlorococcaceae; genus Prochlorococcus; species Prochlorococcus sp. MIT 1327. The sequence continues at coordinate 712,886 of NZ_CP138972.1, read as the reverse complement.
TTGAGCTGAGCATCATCCAAGCGAGCACTACTTAGATCAGCACCCTCAAGATTCGCTCCCTCAAGACGAGCACCCCGCAGATCAGCATCGCGAAGGTCTACACCAATCAAATGAGCATCACGGAGGTCTGCCCCGCGCAAATCACAACTCCTACACGCTCCGAATTGGTGCAACTGCTCCATCTGTGTTGTAAAAGGCTCAACATTGAGCGACACCACTGACGCTGCAAATGCTGGAGGAGCTAACAGAACGAGCACCACAGTCCAGATGTAACGGAGAGAAACCATGACCAGCTCGCTTTCTCTTTTCATAGACACGCTGCAAATGATCTGCCGCAGCAAATCACTAAAAATTCAATCTTCCGTGTCCTCAACAAACAACATTCAATGCAGAGACGCCACAAAATCATTGAGGTATGGGAGGTCTGCCATCGTGCGCTTTAGGGCTGCGTCCTGAGCCACCAACTGCGATGTGGCATCCCAACGTCCGCTAAGCAGCATCTCGCGATGGCCAGACTCAATCTGTAAATCCCATGAACCCGCAGCACTCGTCAACTGCTGAGCCTGAAGATTGAAGGCCCAGCTCTGCGACGGTTCCGCTGCTACCGCCTGCTGCAAGGCATCAATCTGAGCAAAGGCGGCAGTTGCACATGGAATTCCCAGCGCTAGACAGTTGCCATAGAAGATTTCTGCAAAGCTCTGTCCAATCAGCGCACGGACACCCCAGCGCATCAAAGCTTGAGGTGCATGTTCACGACTAGAACCACAGCCGAAATTATCATTAACAACCAAGATCGAAGCACCCTGATGAACCTTCAGGTCGAAGGGATGTGAACCACCCAGTTCCAAGCGATCATCCTCAAAAACCTGATCTCCCAGCGCCTCGAAACTCACACATTTAAGAAACCGGGCTGGGATGATCCGATCCGTGTCAATGTCGTCACCACGCAACATCACGGCCCGGCCCCGAACCTGGTCTATAGGGCCATGAGGGAAAGGTATAGCCTCAATCGTCATTGGTGGAAGCTTTGAGAAGGAACAGTGTTGCTGATTAGCTTGCGCACATCGGTGACCTGGCCGGTAATGGCAGCAGCAGCCACCATTGCGGGACTCATCAACAAGGTGCGGCCTCGGGACGAACCCTGCCGCCCCTTGAAATTCCTGTTACTGGAACTTGCACTGATCTGCCGCCCCTCAAGACGATCAGGATTCATTGCCAGACACATGGAACAGCCTGGTTCACGCCATTCAAATCCAGCCTTCCGAAAAACACCATCAAGCCCCTCTGCTTCCGCAGCCCTGGCAACTTGTTCCGACCCAGGCACCACAAAGGCCTTGATCCCTTTTGCTACATGGCGGCCCTTGGCAATAGCGGCAGCAGCCTTTAAATCACTCAGACGACCATTGGTGCAACTGCCAATAAAACAAACATCAACTGGAACCCCTTCAATCGCCATTCCCGGCTCCAAATCCATATAGCGACAAGCTTCCTCGGCGATTGGACGTTCACTTGGCTCAAGCGAATCAGAAGTCGGTACCGATTCGTCTACAGCAATGCCCTGACCGGGAGTGATGCCCCAGGTCACCATGGGCGCAACACTGGCCGCATCAAACGTCACCTCATCATCAAAAACAGCATTGGGATCACTGGCCAAGCTCCTCCACCAAGCCACTGCCCGATGCCAAGCCTCCCCAGTAGGCGCATAAAGCCGTCCTTGCAAATAGTCAAAAGTGACCCCATCAGGATTGACATATCCGCAGCGGGCGCCTCCCTCAATCGCCATATTGCAGAGGGTCATGCGTTCTTCCATGGAGAGCACATCAATGGCTGGTCCGGCGAACTCATAGGCATAGCCCACGCCAGCTTTAACCCCAAGGCTTCGGATCAGATGAAGGATCAAATCCTTGGCATGAACCCCGCAACCAAGCTGACCGTCGACCCAGATCCGGCGCACCTTGAGCTTGTTCATGGCAAGACTCTGACTAGCAAGCACATCCCGCACCTGGCTGGTACCGATGCCGAACGCAATGGCGCCAAACGCCCCATGGGTAGACGTGTGTGAGTCACCACAAGCCACAGTCATGCCCGGCTGGGTCAGCCCCAACTCAGGAGCTATCACATGCACGATGCCCTGGCGACCACTGCCAAGGCCGCAAAGAACAATCCCGTAGTTGGCACAGTTTCGTTCCAAGGTGCTGAGCATCTCCTCAGCCAAAGGGTCAGCAAACGGACGCTTCTGACTGATCGTCGGCACGATGTGATCAACAGTCGCCACGGTGCGCTCAGGGCACCGCACCGGCAAACCCTTGTCCTGCAAAGCAGCGAAAGCCTGCGGGCTGGTGACCTCATGGATCAAATGCAAACCCACAAATAACTGAGTGGATCCACCAGGCAGTGCAGCCACCCGATGGAGATCCCACACCTTGTCGTAGAGGGTGCCGGAGCTCAAGGTTCAGAGGCAGTAGCCGAAAACCTTAGCTCCCATCCAGCAGGAACCTGCGCAGCCGATCGAGACTGCGAACCACACTCAACTCCTGAATTGCCAACCTTCCACGACGAACACCGAACTGCACAGGGCTTGCATCACAGCCATGCGGTCCAGCTACTGCGATATGCACTAACCCCACAGGCTTGGCCTGCGTACCACCGCCAGGGCCTGCCACACCGCTGACCGCAATGGACCAATCTGCCCCCAGCCGTTGACGCGCGCCTTCAGCCATAGCCCGCACCACAGGATCCGAAACTGCACCGTGCTGATGCAAAAGGTCTGTGGATATCCCCAGTAGGGCTTGCTTAATGGCATTGCTATAAGCAATAACCCCGCCAAGAAAAACCTCAGAAGCTCTCGGAACAGCAGCCAAAGCGGCACCAACTCCGCCACCTGTACAAGACTCTGCCACTACAACGGTCTCACCTCGTTGACGCAACAAATCCAGCACAACCGAAGCCAAGCTCTCATCATCCGAGCCATAACAGAACAAGCCGGTGCGATGACGGAGCTCTGCATCCACTGGATCCAATAGCTGCCTCGCTTGCTCCACCGTTGCCCCTCGGGCCGTGATCCGTAGTTTCACCTCTCCCAGGCCGGCATAAGGGGCCACTGTTGGATTGCCCTGCTCAAGCAAATCAGCCACCTCTTCAGCCAGCGTGGATTCAGCAATGCCTGTAAACCGCAATAGCCGACTCACAAAGATGTCAGCCACTCCTCCGTGCTGACGCAGCCATGGCACGGCTGTCTGGGACCACATCTGCTTCATTTCAGAAGGCACACCCGGAAAGGTGAGCACAGTGAACCCCGGCCGAGGACACCAGATCATCCCCGGCGCAGTGCCGGAAGGATTTGGAAGGATTTCAGCTCCACGAGGGAACAACGCCTGCTTGCGATTACTGATTGCAGAAATGCTGCCGCCAGCAGTGAGCTTGGCCTGAATCTCGAACCAAAGTTCTAGACGTTCCTCAAGCGGAGTATCAAAAGCAGCCGCCAAAGTTTCAGTAGTCAGATCATCAGGCGTTGGTCCTAGGCCACCAGTGGTGATCAGAATCCGACTGCGATCAACAGCCTCCAAAACTGATTCTTTGAGACGTTCAACGTTGTCTCCTACAACAGTTTGGCGGTAATGAGGGAGCCCCAGAGCAGCCAGCTGCTCAGCTAACCAACGAGCATTGCTGTTAAGGATGTTGCCAAGCAACAGCTCCGTGCCAATGCAAAGGATCTCAACGCCATGCCTAGCCGAAGCCTCAGCCATGACCATCGCGATAGACACGTGGATCACTAGGAGCTGCAAGGGGGCCAGAAGGGTCTACGAAGACACCTTCAGCACTACGTTGACGACGGCTGATCACGACTGTCGCCACGAGAATGGCTGTCGCTAAAGCCAGCCACAAAAAACGCATTTCAGCATTGGCCACCACGAGGGCCAATGCTGCTAGCCATTGTGTAAACACGTAGATCAACAACACCGTTCGGCGATGACTGAAGCCGGCGCGCAGCAGACGGTGATGAAGATGGCGACGATCAGGGTAAAAGGGAGAACGGCCTTCCCGCAAACGCCCCATAATCACTGCCGACATATCAGCCAAAGGCAGAGACAAAATCAACAGTGGCAGCAACAGACTGACGGTAGTGAGTCCCTTGGCTGGTCCCACGATGCTGATTGCTGCCAAGGTAAAGCCAAGGAAATAGGAGCCGCCATCACCCATAAAAATGCGGGCTGGATTGAAGTTATGGCGCAGAAAACCAAGACAACAGCCCGCCAAAGCAGCTGCCAGAAAACCTGCAGCCACTTGATGAAGTGAAAAACTGACCGACACAAGACCAACAGCGGCAATACCAGCCACTCCTGCCGCAAGACCATCAAGACCATCTAGCCAATTGATGGCATTGGTAATACCCACAAGCCACACCAGCGTGGCAGCAAGGCTAAGCAAATCCGGCAAGGCAATTAAAGAAGAAGAGCCTTCCCCCAACCAGGGGAACTCAATCGTTCCAATGCGTACCCCCTGAGTCCACATCGCAAACGCAACGGCCACCTGTCCTGCCAAACGAGGCCAAGGAGACAAAACGAACAAATCATCTGCCAGGCCAATCACAAAAAAGCAAAGAGCCCCCGCCAGAGTGGACCAGATCAGCTGATCCTTCGCAGGCGCAAGTAAACCAAACCCCCCCAGCCCCCATGTCACTGCCAGAGCCAAACCAAATCCCAGCACCATGGCGATGCCACCAAGACGCACCATCGGAGTGCTGTGCTGCTTGCGGGAATCAGGCTGATCAGTGAGACCAAGGTGAAGGCCAAGCGCCCGCACGAGTGGGACAACCAAAGTGGTAAGCACAGCAGCTATCACAAAGCTCGCCGTAGCAAAAGCAAAGGGGCTGCTCGCGAGAGTCAAGTTCGCTCCTGTAGCAAGCGACCTAAAGAAGGGCCGATGGAATGAATCCTAGGCAGAGCAAACCTGTGATTCCAGAGCGAAGGGCCAGTCAAGCAAGCGCTGGCTGGAGGGCACCCCTGTAGAGAGGGAAACGGCCACAAAGTTGTCTCACCCGTTCCAAGCACTGCGCCTTGATCGATTCATCTTGCGGTTTAAGCAAACGATCTGCAATCACATCAGCAACCTCACGGAATGCCTCATCATCAAAGCCACGAGTTGTGAGCGCCGCCGTGCCCAAGCGCAGACCACTGGTCACAAAAGGCGACTCAGGATCAAAGGGCACTGTGTTCTTATTGGCGGTGATGTTCACGTCACTGACAAGCAAATCAGCAACCTTCCCGGTCATCCCAATGCTGCGCAGATCCAGCAAGACAAGATGATTATCTGTTCCTCCACTCACCACCGCAATCCCGCGCTCCTGAATGCGACCAGCAAGAACCTGGGCATTCGCCACCACCTGGCAGCTATAAGCCTGGAACTCTGGCTGAAGAGCTTCTCCTAAGGCCACAGCCTTGGCTGCGATCACATGTTCCAAAGGGCCGCCCTGACTGCCAGGAAACACTGCCTTGTCAAACTTACGGCCAAAGTCCGTATCACGACAAAGGATTAAGCCGCCTCTGGGGCCACGCAATGTCTTGTGGGTGGTCGTCGTCACCACATCACAGTGGGCGATAGGACTCGGATGGACCCCAGCCGCAACAAGGCCGGCAATGTGTGCCATGTCCGCCAACAAGTAAGCGCCCACCTCATCAGCGATGCTGCGAAAAGCAGCAAAATCGATTGTGCGGGGATAGGCCGAGTAGCCGCAGATGATCAGTTGAGGACGCTCTTTCAGGGCCAGCTGACGAACAGCCTCCATGTCGAGCTGCTGACTATCACGCTCCACGCCGTAATGAACGACCTTGAACCACTTGCCGCTGACATTGACAGGAGAACCATGAGTGAGATGCCCCCCATGAGATAGATCCATCCCCATGATGGTGTCACCGGGCTGCAACAGCGCCAGGAAGACGGCGAAGTTGGCCTGCGCGCCACTATGAGGTTGCACGTTGGCCCAAGCCGCACCAAAGAGCCGCCGAGCACGCTCGATCGCCAACTCCTCAATCGCATCGACATGCTCACAACCGCCGTAATAGCGCTTATGGGGAAGACCTTCGGCGTACTTGTTGGTGAGCACAGAACCCTGAGCCTGCATCACAGCTTGCGAAGTGAAGTTCTCACTGGCTATCAGCTCTAGATGGGTCTCCTGACGTTGCCTCTCCTGATCGATCAAGCCTGCAATCGCCGGGTCGGAATCCGTCAGGGCAGCATTAATAGAAGCCAAGAAGCGATCCGTCATTTACAGAACCCAACAGTTTTCGGATCGTAGGCAATGGTTCTACACGTCTTAAGCACAGCCCTTAGCCCTAAGACCGCCGCCGGACCCAAGTGCAAAAAAAAACTGCCCGAAGGGCAGTTAATCAGCGCGCCTGGAGAGATTCGAACTCCCGACCCTCTGATCCGTAGTCAGATGCTCTAATCCGCTGAGCTACAGGCGCTTAGAAGGAAACATCAGACTTCATCATGGGGGCCTTCGTCAACCGAGTCTCATCCAAGCGCCACAATCGAGAGATCTACAAGGACACTGCTCATGCCAATTCGCTGGTACGGCAACGCCGACACAACCGACCCGACCTATCAACATTTCGCTCGAATCGTCAACTTCACCCTGCATGCCATGGCCTTTGCAGCTTTCAACAGTGGCCTTTGGTTCATTCAACAAATGCGCCACCCATGGCCACACTTGGATTGGTTCAGCGAAATCTGGCTTGCTGGACTCTTCATCCACCTTGCATTTGTAGTCGTCAAAAGACCCAAGGCCAAGACCACCGAAGAGCAAGCCTGATCCCAACATCAAGCCAGCATCCACCTAGCAAGACCATCACTTATGACAATCGATCCAGCAGATTTAAAAGAGCTACAACTATCCCTTGCCGATCGCATCTACCTTCAGATCGCCAGCTGGCACCTTTATCTGGGCGATGCAGGGCTTGCAGAAAACCTTGCCATCGAATGCAGCGTCAGGCTCAATGAAGGCGCCAATGTGGCAGCCCGCCAAGCCCTAGAATCAGTGCAAGTGCCCCTAGGTGGAGGGAGCACCCGCCTACCACTGGCGCGCCTAATCCCAGCCTCTCAACTTCGTGACCTTGAGGAGATCCTGGAGCCCTACTGCCGATAAGGTTGCTGCCATCCATGGAGGGCCAGTGCTGATCATCGAGGTCACCAACGCCCGTGAAGTGATGCGTCAACGCATCGGACCACTAGGGGAGCGACTCATCGGCAAAGTTGTCGATGCTGAGGACCAGGTGGAGAAAGCTCTGATTCAAGAGCTCGAAAACGCCTTCCAGGAATTCGGGATCGAAGCACGCATCGTTTCGGTACAGGGACCCCAGCTAGTGGGCCGAGACCATCTGGAGCTACCAATTCAAGTCCGTGAGGATCGCGAAGTTCGCCTCAGCGAGGAATAACTCTGTAACGCAGCTCCCGCGCTAGCTCACGCACCTCAGCGACACCAAGAGAGATGCTGATTAGAGCGAATACAGCAAGGCCGGTGATCACTGACAGACACACCTCAATCAAAAGTCCCAGCAGGTCCTGAGGCCATTGCATCAAGGTCGCCAGAGCCCAAGCCGCAAACCCTGCCGCCAGGCCAGCCCAAAGCACCTTGACGCCATCAAAAGCCCACCGTTGCAAAGGCAAGCCCCCTAGCCGCGAATGCAAGCCCACCAAGAGAGCTGCGCAGGTCAGCAGATTGATTGCAACCGTCGCCAGCACCAAACCGGTAGCCCCGAAATTGAATGGCAACTGAGGGCCCCAAGGGGTTGGGCCACCAACCAACAACCAATCAAACACCACATTCAAGCCAATCCCTGCCGTAGAAAGTCGGAAGGGGGTAGTGCCATCACCTAGGGCATAAAACACACGCACCAGCAGATCACGAGCTAGATAGGCAGGCATGCCCACGCCATAGGCCATCAGCAATCCACTCACCAAGCTGGCCGCCTGGGCATCAAAGGCCCCTCGCTCGTACACCAAAGCAACGATTGGGGTTCCAAGAGCCACGAACATGGCCCCCAGAGGAACCATGCTGGCCGTAGACAACATCAACCCCTGACGGATGCGAGTGACTAGTGCAGGCCGATCTTCCTGGGCAGTGAGCCTGGCAAACGTTGGCAGTAATGGCACCAGCAATGCATTGGAGATCAGCCCCAAAGGCGTCTGTACCAAAAGATTGGCGTAGCCCAGACCAGCTGCCGCACCCAAAATGCCGGAAGCAAAAAACAGATCTGTAAAGACATTGATCTGCAACATGCCTGAAGAAAGGGTGGCCGGGCCCATGACCTGCCATACCTCCCGCACACCTGGATGATGCCAATCCCAAACCAACTTCATCTTGGTCAAGCCTTGCCTGATCAACGCCGGCAGTTGAATCAGCCACTGCAAAAGGGCTCCCACCAAGGTGGCTAGTGCCAAAACAATGCCACCCCTAAGGGCGAACTGCATGGAGCCGATGTTCGTGCCGACCTGCCACCACAAAACTCCGACACCGACCACCAAAGCAAGACTGGACATGATTGGCGAAACCGCCGGAATCCAGAACTCATCAGCAGCATTAAGGGAGCCGAAGCCCAGGCCGATCAAACCTGCCAACAAAGCCATTGGTGCCATCACCTGAAGCTGAACCACAGCAATCCGATGCAGCTCAGGACTCAGACCTGGGCCCACCAAAGTGATCAACGGATTGGCTGCCAGCACTAATAGAGCCGTCAAGAACAACAAAGCAGCACTAACCATGGTGTTGAGCGCCGCCAACACATGAGCGCTCTCCTGCCGCGGCCGTCTGCTGAGGACACTGACCATGGCGCTGTGGAAAGGACCGTTGATCCCACCCAGGAGAATCAACAGAAACCCCGGCAAGACGTAGGCGTAGTTGTAAGCGTCATAAGCCGCTCCCACCCCGAAGGCAGCCGCAATCACAAGCTGACGAACCAGCCCTCCCACCTTGCTAAGCAAGGTGCCGACTGTGACAACCAGAGCAATACGCTTTAAGGATCTCCCCATCCTTGGGCCTCAGACCATCTGATCATTTAGCAGCATTCTCAAGCCCTGCAAGCATCCCCATGACCGAGGCCATCCCGGAAGGATTGTTAGGGAGTCCACTGCTCACATTCCCACCACTCGAGGAAGGAATATTGGTGAAGCGCTACAAGCGCTTCCTTGCCGATGTGGAGCTAGTCAGCGGCGAAATCGTGACAGCCCACTGCGCCAACACAGGCCCCATGACTGGTGTTCTTCATCCTGGAGGCAGAGTGCGACTCCGCCATGCGCCTTCTCCCAAGCGCAAGTTGGCCTGGACATGGGAGCAAGCGGAGGCACCCAGCGCCCAGGGCGGCCTCTGCTGGGTGGGTATCAACACAGCCTTGGCCAATAGCCTGATCAGAGCCGCGATTGAAGCCGGACACCTCAAGCAAGTCCTCGGTCCGATCGCAGCAATCCGTGCGGAAGTGACTTATGGAAGCAACCGACGCAGCCGCATTGACCTGTTTTTAACCCCTGATGCCAATTGCTCGGACACCAGACCCATTTACTTAGAAGTCAAGAACACCACCTGGATCGAACACTCCTTAGCCCTCTTTCCCGACACGGTGACAGAACGAGGGCAAAAACATCTCAAAGAGCTAATCGGTGTCCTACCAGAGTCCAGAGCAGTCTTGGTGCCCTGCCTCAGCCGCCAAGATGTCCAAGCGTTCGCCCCAGGGGATAGCGCAGACCCTCGCTATGGCGAACTCTTTCGTCTGGCTCTTACAGCTGGCGTGGAAGTCATTCCATGTTGCTTCGGATTTCACCGCGACAAGATCACCTGGGAGGGCCTTAGGCCTACCAAGACAACACAGAGTTGACACAGCAAAAAGAGCTCCAGATGTAACAAAATGAACTTTCACCCCCGCAAATAGACCTAAAAGCGTCCATCAATCCCATATTTCGTATCAACATGAACATAAAAAAAACCCAAGTTGAGCAAGTTTCTCCTTTGAGCTATCACAAAGGCTTCCAGCTCGTTTTGCAGATCTGCTTCTTCCAATGACAACTGCTCCGCTTCCGCCCTCCAGGCGGCGCACGGTTCGCCTTCAGGAGGCCAGTCTCCTGGAGGGGCCAATGCTCCTCCTGCGCAGCATCCGTGGCTTCAGCTCCAATCGCTCAATCACATGGCTGACCTGTGTGCCCTTCGCCCTTTTCGGCCTAGGCGTTTTCAACCTTTCAGCCCATGCCGCCGACCTCCCTGAACTCACGCCAGGATTCCTAGCTAACAACCTCTGGTTGCTGATCGCAGCTGTGCTGGTGATCTTCATGAACGCCGGCTTCGCGATGGTCGAAGCAGGGATGTGCCGTCAGAAAAACGCCGTCAACATCCTCGCCAAAAACCTGTTTGTCTTCGCCCTTGCGGTGACGGCCTACTGGTTCATCGGCTTCCAGATCATGTACAAAGCAGACTGGCTGATCCCTGGTGTTTTGAAGTTCGGCGGGTTGTTCTTTGACCCCGCAGTAACGCCTGACATGGTCACCAATGGAGACTTGGTCCCAAGCGTTGACTTCCTCTTCCAGGCTGCCTTTGCAGGCACAGCAGCAACGATTGTCTCTGGCCTGGTAGCTGAGCGAATCAAGTTTGGCGAGTTTGTTGTTTTCTCGCTAATCCTTACGGCACTCATCTACCCAATCGCGGGTTCCTGGCAATGGAACTTCCCAGTCGAAGATGCAGCTGGTGTTGTCACTGATGCAGGTGGTTGGCTCAATCAACTTGGTTTTATTGACTTTGCCGGCTCAACGTTGGTGCACTCCGTGGGTGCCTGGGCTGGGCTGGTAGGGGCCATCGCTCTTGGCCCTCGCATCGGCAAGTTTGTCGGTGGCAAGGCCCAAGCTCTACCAGGTCACAACATGGCCATAGCCACTCTCGGATGCTTGATCCTCTGGATCGGTTGGTATGGATTCAATGCTGGCTCCCAGCTGGCAATGGATGCAGCGGTGCCTTACATCGCAGTCACCACAACCCTTGCTGCAGCCGGTGGCGCCATCGGTGCAACGATCATTTCCACCCTCTATTCCGGCAAGCCTGATCTAACGATGATCATCAATGGCATTCTTGCCGGCTTGGTAAGCATTACCGCCGGTTGCGACGGTGTCGCCATGTGGGCGGCTTGGCTGATAGGCCTCATTGGCGGTGTGATCGTGGTCTTCTCTGTGGCCTTCATCGACGGCCTGCAGATTGACGACCCCGTTGGGGCTTTCTCTGTGCACGGCACATGCGGCATCTGGGGCACTCTGGCAGTGGGCCTGTTCAACACCGATGCAGGTCTATTGACTGGCCATGGGTTCAGCCAACTTGGCGTCCAAGCGCTCGGCTGCATCTCATACGCAGTGTTCATTGTTGTGACCTGTTGGATTGCCTGGTCTGTCATCGGAGCACTGTTTGGAGGTATCCGCGTAACAGAGGCTGAGGAAATCGAAGGTCTGGATATCGGTGAGCACGGTATGGAGGCTTATCCAGACTTCGCCTCAGCCGGCAACTAAAGCCTGATCAACAACCTGAATCCCATTAAGCCCGACCCTGTGCCGGGCTTTTTTGTGCTTCAAAAGTGTTGAGCTGCCCATAGAGTCAGGAGATTGCTGCTGCCACGATGGATACACAAGCTTTCAAACGCTCGCTCCATCACTCTGAGCGTTACAACCGTAGGGGCTTCGGGCGAGCCAACGAAGTCGCCAGCAACCTTGAGAAGGCCTACCAAAGCAGCCTAATTGGCTCGATTCGAGACAACGGGTATGTGCTTCAACATGGCCGGCTTCAGGTGAAATTGGCTGAGGCCTTTGGTTTCTGCTGGGGAGTAGAGAGAGCAGTTGCGATGGCCTATGAAACCCGTAGGCACTACCCAAGCGAGCGCATTTGGATTACTAACGAAATTATTCACAACCCTTCAGTGAATGAACACTTACGCGAAATGGACGTGCTGTTCATCCACGCTGAAGGAGGTGTCAAAGATTTTTCCTGCGTCAATGATGGCGATGTAGTGATCCTGCCCGCCTTCGGTGCCACTGTTCAGGAGATGGAGCTGCTTCATGAGCGTGGCTGTCACATCATCGACACCACTTGTCCATGGGTTTCCAAGGTGTGGCACACCGTGGAGAAACATAAGAAGCAAGAATTCACCTCAATTATTCATGGCAAGGTGAAGCATGAAGAAACCTTGGCCACAAGCTCCTTTGCAGGGACCTATCTAGTTGTTTTAGACCTTGATGAAGCCCAACTAGTCGCCGATTACATCCTGGGCAAAGGAGATCGTGCAGCGTTCATGAAACGCTTTGCCAAGGCATGCTCTGCAAACTTTGACCCAGATCAAGATCTCCAACGCCTTGGGGTAGCCAATCAGACCACCATGCTGAAAAGTGAAACCGAGGAAATCGGTCGTTTATTCGAGCGCACCATGCTCAGAAAATATGGCCCAATAGAGCTCAACAAACATTTCCTTTCCTTCAACACCATCTGTGACGCCACAGAGGAGCGGCAACAAGCAATGTTCTCGCTAGTTGATGAACCTCTAGATCTACTGGTGGTGATTGGTGGTTTCAACTCATCCAACACCACTCACCTACAGGAAATCGCCATCAGCCGAGGAATCCGATCCTTTCACATCGATACCCCAGAACGTATTGGTGATAACAACAGCATCCAACACAAGCCACTGGGAGAAGATCTGTTCATCGAAAGTAATTTTCTACCTGCTGGAAGCGTGAGCGTCGGCATCACCTCCGGAGCCTCAACACCCGATCGAGTGGTTGAACATGTGATTCAGAAGCTGATCGACCTAACCTCCGACTGAACAACACCCTGGCTTTACATTTGTTAATATCCCAAGCCAACCCAGCCAGGGATGACCATCCGTGCCGCCCTTGTCGATACCTGCCGACCAATACCTGCGCCTCAGCGACAAATCACAAGTCCGCTGCTATCGAAGTCATTTTTCCGATCGCATGGAGATGCTTGCGCCGCCAAAAAACGTGGCGGCATATCTTGACCACCATCAAGGCTGGTTTCAACGCTGTGCTGCACCCATGGAGGTCAAGGCCCTCGATGATCAGTCCTATCTCCTCACCCTTGGTCGATTCGGAAATTTTGGCTTTGAAGTGGAGCCTTGCATCGGCCTAAAGCTGCTTCCTCAGCAGCAAGGGCTCTACCAAATCATCAATGTGGACCTAACGCATCAAGATCAGCCCCTTTGTGATCACTACGATGTGGACTTCAAGGCTGGGCTGCAACTTGAGCCATCAGAAACAGAAGCCAGCAATACTGTGCAACAAACCACCATCGTGAACTGGGATTTGGATCTTTCGGTGGGGATCCAACTACCGAAAGTGATCACCCTGCTACCAGATGGTCTTGTACAGACAAGTGGTGACCAGCTGCTGAGGCAAATCGTGCGACAAATCTCGCGACGACTCACCTGGAAGGTTCAAGAAGACTTCCATGCCACCCATGGACTGACCTGCCCACCACGTCGCCATGCAGCTTTCTGAGCGAGTCAACCCTGTTATCGCCTTGATCTGCAAACCGATTCTCTAAAGTGCTCACCTGCAATCCATGGTGATGATGGCCGGCTCCGAAACCCCTAAAGCAAAGGGATCTGACTCTGACCTAGGACCTCAAGCCAGTTCATCGTCAGAATCGATTAACTACTTCTCCGAATTTGGAATTCTCATACTCCGGCTCGGGATCAGCATTTTGATGGTCCACAACGGATTAGAGAAGCTCCAAAATCCAGAAGGCTTCTCGGAATTTGTCATCGGCCAACACCTTAACTTCTTACCAGGCGACCCTCTGCTGTGGACCTATGCAGCAGCTTTAACAGAAATCATTTGTCCAATTGGAATCGCTTTCGGACTTGCTACTAGGCTCTGCGCGCTTGGCCTTCTATCGACAATGGCTTTTGCCATTACATACCACTTATTTGATACTGGCCTGCAAGGCTTCCCCTTCGCCGTGGTCGAAAACCATAGCTATGCCTTTGAATTGTCTGGTGTTTATGCAACTATTTTCTTTTACTTGCTTTGCGCAGGGCCAGGGCGCATTTCACTGGCAGCAAGGAACAAAGCTAAAGCAAATTCAGTCAGAATGAAACTCATCAAGGAAATCAACAAAGTCAAAATATAGGCAAACAAATTCGCTCGATATTAGCTTTGATTATTACTAACTTAATGCAAGAAGTGGCGCTTTCCCGTCAACACCATTGCCAGACCAAAATCATCGCAAACAGCGATTGAATCTGCATCACGCTTGCTCCCACCAGGCTGGATTACGGCACAGATGCCATGGTTAGCCGCCAAACGCACCGTGTCGTCAAAGGGGAAGAAGCCATCACTAGCCAAAACAGCTCCCCTGGCTTGATCGCCAGCTGCCTCAAGGGCTAGTCGCGCCGAGCCGACTCGGTTCATCTGGCCCGCTCCAACTCCGAGACTCTGGCCAGCACGAGCCACCACGATGGCGTTAGAGCGCACATGTCTCACCAGACGCCATGCAAAGGAGAGATCCTCGTTTTCTTCAGCATTAGGCGAGCGTTTGCTGGCCACAGTCCAACTGGTGGGATCAATCGATTGATCGTCTTGGTCCTGCACCAACACGCCACCGAGGATGGTGCGAATGTGATCACGACCAGCCGCATCAATGGCACCTGGTGCCAGTTCCAACAAACGTAAGTTGGCCTTGCTGGCAAGGATTTCCCGAGCTTCTGGTTCAAAGCCTGGTGCCACAACACACTCCAAGAACAAACTGGTGAGCTCCCGAGCAGTCGTGGCATCCACCAATCCATTCAGAGCCACGATCCCTCCAAATGCACTCACCCGATCCGCATCCAAGGCACGGCTTAAGGCCGACGCCACGCCAGTGCCAATCGCGACGCCACAAGGGTTGGTGTGCTTAACCACCACGGCAGCATCTTGAACAGCTTGTTGAGCGCCTTCCGTGCCATATCCAAACTCCCGAACAGTGGCCAGGGCAGCTTCCAAATCAAGCAAATTGTTGGTACTGAGCTCCTTGCCCTGCAACTGAATGGCACCGCCCCAACCCTGCTTCGGAGCGCTGTACCAAGCCGCATGCTGATGGGGATTCTCGCCATAGCGCAGCCTCTGGCTAAGGGGAATAGCCTCAAGCCATTGGGAAGCTTGCTCAGTCAGCCGCTCGCCCATCCAATGGCTGATGGCCACGTCATAGGCAGCGGTGTGCTCAAAGGCTTCAAGGGCAAGCTCACGACGGAGCTGGTCATCCACACCATCACTTAAAGCCACTAGGAATCTGTCGTACTGATCCGGCCTCGTGAGCACGGCCACATGCGCATGGTTCTTTGCCGCCGCTCGCACCATGGCGGGGCCACCGATATCTATATTCTCAATTGCAGTTTCCCAACTCACCTGCGGATTGGCCACTGTTTCCCGAAACGGGTAAAGGTTCACCACCACCACATCAATGGGAGGGATCTGATGCTGCTCCAGATCGACCTCATGATCAGGGTCGCCCCGCATCGCCAAGATGCCTCCATGGACACGAGGATGCAGAGTCTTCACCCGTCCTCCAAGAATTTCCGCAGCACCTGTGTGCTCAGCAACCCGCGTCACGGGCAGACCGGCATCCTCCAGCACTTTGGCTGTGCCACCACTGGAAAGCAGCTGAAACCCATGCATGCGATGCAAGGATTCCGCTAGAGGCACAATCCCATGTTTGTTTGAAACGCTCAACAAGGCGATGGGAGCCATGGCAGCAGAGACGAAAGCATTCCGTGAGCCAACCTACGCAGCAGCGATACAACACCTGCCGTGAGCGACAACCTTCTCCGCGACATTCCCAAAGGTGCTTACTACAGGCTTGTGCTGCTGCATGGCTGGGGTGCAGATGCAGACGATCTGATGCCCCTTGGCCGAGAGCTCTGCCAAGTCATCGAGCCTCCCGTAGAACTAGTGGCTCTACGAGCACAACAACGTCATCCTCAAGGTCTGGGCCGGCAATGGTATGGACTCTTTCCAAGCGACTGGGCAGCCGTTCCTGATGCGATCTCTCAACTTCAGGCTCGATTGAAAGCCCTGGAAACCCCAGAAATTCCTCTACAAAGAACGGCTTTACTGGGTTTCTCTCAAGGAGGAGCAATGGCCCTGGCGAGTGGTTGTGATCTACCTCTAGCAGGCCTAATCGGCTGCAGTGCATACCCACATCCAAATTGGGTAGCGCCAAGCATTCGCCCCGCTGTGCTTCTCCTGCATGGGCGCCAAGACGATGTAGTTCCCTACGCCGCCTCTGAACAACTCCTCAAAAGCCTAAAAACAAGCGGATTGGAGACGGCATTAGTGAGCTTCGAAGGGGGCCACTGCATTCCGGGAGAACTAATCCCCCGGATGCAACAGGCCTTGCACTCTTGGTTCAACTAAGGAATCGCTTTCTCGTCAAACGAAGGCGTACTCATACTCCTCGATCTCCTCCCAGTCGTCGGAAGTCAGTTCAAGGCCTTCAAACATGACCTCTTCCCCAACGGAGTCAACGATCAAGCGCAAAGAAGGGAAGAGAAAATGGTTCTCTTCAGCGTACTGAGCACTAAACAATCCTTTCTCGCCCCAGAAAAAGCGATCAGTGGTGTGTTCGTTACGACGAACATTAAGGATCGCTGGTGAGACCAAACCAGATTCGGCGATGTAACGACGAGCTGCCGTCACAGGCTTGTATTCACCGGTTTCGAGATGGAAAGTAGGCACATGAGCCAACACCCGTTGACCAGCCAATCGTCTGCGGCTGATCCGCTTGCGCTTCTTAGACATAAACGGGAAACTCCTGTATAGGAGTGCGATGGAGAGAGGAACGGGGCGGCTTAGGACCGTCCTGCAAATAGCGCTCAAGCACGATGCAAGAGCATGAAGATGCCCAAATGTCAGCAAGCCTTACTCAGGGAATCGCAGCAGAGCTACAACACCCTGAGGGATCACTTTCAACATGATCGGCCGAGGCCGAGGATCCAACAGAGGACGCATCTACCTCTGCTGTAGCTTTGGCGACACGATTTGTGCAACCTCTGCTGTGGCTTTGGTGACACAATTTGTGCAACCTCTGCCTTGTCCGACTTTGAGCTACAGCCTCTGGGCGAGGCTTTCAAGCCAATCGACGCTCAAATTTTAATACTTTTTTCAGAATTTACAAGGTGTCATTCGTATCAGCCTCTTGGTGTCGGTGTCCAGAGGCACATCGCTCGCCATGAAGCTGTCAAACCGCTTCCTCAATCTGGTGAAGCAACAACTCAGCAGCTTCGAAGCGGAGGCTCCACTAGAGAAGCTTGTGGTCTATATCGCTCAAGCAAGAGACGGGCGCGCCCCCAGCCTGGAAGCCGTAAGTCAGTGGCCCGCCAATGGGAACAAATCCCTGCCACCTGTAGAGGCAGACCCTGAGCTTCGTGCACCCTCACCTGATCGACGCTGGTACCCGCTTCAAGAAGGAACGATCTTGCTTGGAGTACTCAGAGCCGAAAAACCCCTCTCTTCGCCATCCTGGCCCACCCGCCTAGACCGACGGCTGCTTGCTACTGCGAGTGCCATCACCGATTGCCTCAGTCTTGAGCTTGAGCGCGCCAGGCTGCTTGATGAGCTGGCCGAGCAACGGGAACAAATCAGCCTGATGGTGCATCAACTGCGCAATCCGCTAGCCGCGCTTCGAACCTATGCCCAACTCTTGATGAAGCGCCTAGAGCCCGATAGTCGTCACCGCCCCTTGATCAAGGGTCTGCTGAGCGAGCAAGCACAACTAGATCGCTATATCTCCAGCCTCGACCAGATCGGCCAGGACAATCTGCCCATCCAACCAAGCATCAAGGCCCCATTGCTGCTGCCTCCATTACTGCCACAAGCCACTGATCTCACTATCAAATCCTTACTAACACCACTGATCGAACGCGCCATAGCCACATCAGCCTTGCAAAAACGCCCTTGGCATGGACCCAGCCAATGGCCTGCCTGGACTGAAGAGCTACGTCCTTCAGCAGATGGAGTGGTCGCTGAAATCGTGGCCAACCTGCTGGAGAATGCTTTCCGCTATAGCCCTGCAGGCCGCCCTATCGGCCTTTGCCTGCAACAAAACGGAGTATGCGTCTGGGATGGAGGTGAACCCATCAATAAGCAAGAGCGTGAGCGCATCTTCAGCAGAGGCATTCGAGGCCAGAGCAGTGGCGATCGCCCCGGAAGCGGCCTTGGCCTCGCCCTGGGACGCCAACTGGCTGAAGATTTGGGAGGTTCGCTGCAACTGATCACCTCTCCAGCGAACCTTGATCCAGCCCTTCCTAGCGAAGGGAATGCCTTTCTGCTCAGCCTGCCGGCAGTAACACCGCCAGCAACAGAAGCGTGATTGTTTCCACCAGCACGACTGAAGCGCCATAAGAATCCCCGCTATGCCCACCAAGACGACGTCCAAGCAGTTCAGGCACTAAAAACGCCGGCAAGACACCCACACCAATTCCTGCCATCAAAACCATCTGACTGGGCCACCCCACGATCATGAGTGAAGGGACAAGCGTTAATGCCAAAAGCAGCACTAAGCATGCTGGTAATGCTTCCTGCCATCCCTTGCGATAACGACGATGAAAGGATGCGGTGCCAGCCTGCCCCTCACGCAAGTAAAAGAAGCGCGCCATGGCCCAAAGCGGCGCACAACGCCCCCAAAAGGCAGCAATCAGCAAAGCCAAAGGGGCTAGAGAACCAAGCCGAAGTAGGGCTGCAATCTGAAGTAACACCACCACAAGCAGAGCCTGGACTCCACTAGCTCCAACACAACTGTCGTCCATAGCCTGCAGACAGCGCTCACGACCAGCCGCCAGACCATCGGCCGTGTCCATCAACCCATCAAGGTGAAGACCACCCGACAGCCAGGCACCCAGCCCGATGACCAAAAGTGCCACTGCCGAGGTCGGCCAATCGGCACGGATCAAGACAAGCCAAAGGAAAGACTGCAGTCCTCCCAGCACCAATCCGATCCAAGGAGCAAAGCGAGCAATCCGTTCAAAACGTGGCTTCAGCCCTGGCCAAGCAGGCAATACGGAGTAGAAGATCCATGCTCCAGCCAAATCCCGGAGCCAAAGGGGAGCGCGCAAGATCTCCAAGCTCCAGCCAAAGGCAAAGCCCAACGTAGGGTCATGATCGGCCTGGTGCCCTGTGGCGCTGAAGTATCGCCGTAGCACTAGCCGTGTTTGATTTTCAGATCAACGCCCACTGTTCACACACACGTGCTCGCGTTGGCTGCTTCCGCACTCCTCATGGTTCTGTCAACACACCTCGTTTCATGCCTGTGGGCACGTTGGCAACGGTGAAAGGCATCACAGCCACTCAACTGGCCGACACCGGAGCTCAGATGGTGTTAGCCAACACTTATCACCTCCATCTTCAGCCAGGCGAGGGGATCGTGGCCGATGCCGGTGGCCTGCATCGCTTCATGGGCTGGGACCGCCCACTGCTTACCGACTCAGGTGGCTTTCAGATTTTCAGCCTGGCAGACCTGAATCGTATTGATGATCACGGGGTCGTTTTTCGCAACCCTCGTAATGGCAGCCAGATTGAACTCACGCCAGAACGAGCCATCGAAATTCAAATGGCCCTTGGCGCTGATGTCGCTATGGCCTTCGACCAATGCCCCCCATACCCAGCCAGCGAAAGCGATGTGGAGGCTGCCTGTAAGCGCACCCATGCATGGCTGGAACGCTGCTCGAACACCCATCAACACACAAATCAAGCCCTATTCGGCATTGTTCAAGGAGGATGTTTTCCCCACCTCAGAGAGCAAAGTGCTCAAATCGTGGCCAGCTTTGATTTGCCTGGCATCGCCATCGGTGGCGTCAGCGTGGGTGAACCGGTTGAAGACATTCATCGCATCGTGCGCCAGGTTTCTCCTCTGCTTCCCCAGGATCGCCCCCGCTATCTGATGGGGATAGGCACCCTGCGAGAAATAGCGATTGCAGTTGCCAGCGGTATCGATCTATTCGACTGTGTGCTGCCTACTCGCCTGGGAAGACATGGCACAGCACTTGTCGCTGGCGAGCGATGGAATTTACGCAATGCCCGCTTTCGTGAAGATCACACACCCCTAGATCAAAGCTGTACCTGTACAGCCTGCCGCCATCACAGCCGGGCTTATCTGCATCACTTAATTCGCAACGAGGAGCTCCTAGGGCTCACGCTTCTAAGCCTGCACAACCTCACCCAGCTGATCAGATTCACCTCAGCTATTAGCCAGGCAATTCAAGATGACTGTTTTTCAGAGGATTTCGCTCCTTGGCAACCGGACTCAGCAGCACATCACACGTGGTAACGTCCATGAAACGCAGCTGAGCAACTAGGGATGGCAGCCTTCACTCTCGATCTGATGGCCCAACTGCCAGAGGCCTATCAGGCCTACGCTCCAGCAGTGGATGTTCTTCCACTCATCCCCATTTTCTTCTTCCTGCTTGTCTTTGTTTGGCAAGCATCTGTGGGCTTCCGCTGAAGCATTCATTTCAATCAACGCTTTTTTCCTCGACGCCATACCTCCCAGACGAAGGTAGGCAGACAAAGAATGCGATTCCATCGGCTGGGCTCTTGGCCCAACCGATAGAGCCATTCGAGCCCTAACTGACACATCCATTGGGGGGCTCGCTTTTTCATGCCAGCCCATACATCGAAGCTTCCCCCAACACCCATCCAGAGGCCTGGGCATGCCCGCCTTACGCGTGGTATCCATGTTTCTTGACGGGGAACTCCTAATGCCACAAGCACAAGATCAGGATGCAAAACTCTCAACTTGGCTTCCAGGCCAGGCCAAGCATCTTGGGGCTGATAGCCATGCGAAGACATCACAAGTCGCAGAGCAGGCAGGTCTTGCTGCAGGAGTTGCCTCAAACGATCCATGACCTGCGGTGTTGCTCCCACTAGAGCCACCTTCCAATCATGAGCCTCTGCATAGGCAAGTAACGAACGTGCCAGTTCAATGCCAGGGCTGCGCGGCACCACAACTCCCTGACGCCTCAGCGCCCAAACCACGCCAATCCCATCTGGGATGACTAGATCTGCCGCCGCAATAGCATCACCTAGCCTCGGATTCTCTCTAGCCTCCATCGTCATCTCCGCATTAAGCGTGACGATCTGGCCACCACCACGAGCATGCAAACCAATCGCCGCAGCCTGAACATCGCGGCATGCATCCACTGGCACACCTAGAACACTTCGACGGTATTGATCGCTCGGTGCGGTGCTTGTTGATTCCATCAGCGAGACAATTGAGGTTGAAAATTTAGTGCTCTAAACCTTGAACGCAATCGATGGAGTCCAAAGCCCAATCGTCACAAGCAAGCGAATGGAGCAACAGCCGATTTGCAAAGAAGGCCTGAGAAAGTAACGCTGTGCGAGCCGGGAGGGTTGGACTGATGTGTTCCTAACGACTCAGATGGGCTCCTCCAAGGGAAGCCCCATTCCGGGGTGTTCGACGGCATGTTCAATCAGGTCAGCCAAACGCAGCGCGCGCGAAGCCTGCTCCCCATCCACGGCTGGTGTCTCACGACCTCGCAAACACTGAAGAAAATGCTCCAACTCTGCATAGAGAGGCTCAATAGAAGTCGTGCTGACCTCTTCGATAAAACCGTCATTGCGATACAACAACTCACCGTGATCGGCTGAATACCACTCATGAGCACGACGATGTATGTGCAGGGTGTGATTAAGAAAATCAGTCTCAACAAGACTGCCCCGACAATGAGCACTGAGACTGCGAATTTTGCGGTGGCTCATCTTGCTAGCCGTGAGGCTAGCCACCACACCATTGCTGAAGCCAAGCGTGGCATTGACGTAATCGATCGGACCCTCGGCAGTGCGGCCCCCTGCAGCAGCCAGACCTACCACCGGAGCACCCGCCAGCTCAAGAACCAAGTCGAGGTCATGAATCATCAGATCAAGCACCACCGACACATCATTGGCTCGGTCACCATGGGGGCTATGACGACGAGCCTCAAGAACCACCACCTCCTCATTTTCCACCACCTTTATTAACTCTCGAAAGGCAGGGTTAAAGCGTTCGATATGGCCAACCTGCAAGAGCCGTCCAGCCTTATTAGCCGCCACAATCAATGCGGATGCCTCCTCCTGACTGGCCGCAATCGGTTTTTCGATTAACACATGCAGGCCTGCCTCCAAGCAGGCCTGCCCGACCTTGTGATGGAGCAATGTCGGCACAGCAATGCAAACGGCTTCGACCTCGCCCAACAAGCTGCGGTAGTCAGGAAACCAATCACATCCAAACTGTTCAGTTGCCAGCTGACCGCGCTCCGGATCTGGATCAGCTACTGCCACCAGCTGGGCATCCTTAAGCAGACTGAGCACACGGGCATGATGCCAACCCATATTGCCAATCCCGATCACACCAACCTTCACCGGAACCATGGGATCGGTCATCGGCAGGCCATGGCGTATCGGGGAAATTATCAACGATCATTCCTCAATGTGATCGTGACTGGGAAGAATCAGTCGCACACGCTCGATACGAGGACCCTTCATCGTTACGATCTCGAATTGCAAACCATCGCAGCGCAAGGCCTCTCCAGCAGAAGGGATGTGTTGCAACTTTTCAAGCAGAAAGCCAGCCAAGGTGTGATGTCCATCAGCTTCAGGCAAGTCCAGATTGAGCTGTCGATTGAGCTCAATGATCTCAAGATCCCCTGCAACCATCCATGTGTCTGACTGACCCTCAATATGCTCAAGATCCGGCTCATCGTCGTCAGCATCAGGCTCATCGCCCACGATCTCGCCAGTGAGATCGGCAGCTGTAACCAATCCTTCGGTGCCGCCATGCTCATCAACCACAAGCAGTAGGGGCTGTCCACTTCGGATCATCGGCAACAATTCAGCCAAAGTGCTGGTCTCAAGAACCCTTGCAGCTGGTTGTAAAAAAGGTTCAAGCGCAGATTCTGCCTGCAAAGCACCCTGGGAGATTGGCTCCGCCAACCGACGTAAATCAAGCACACCCCTAACATCATCTAGGGACTGACCGATCACTGGAAAGCGCGCATGGCGGGTGCTATGCACCACTCTCATCAGTTCAGCGAAGCAGACCCCAACAGGCAAGGTGACCATGCCAGAGCGTGGCACCATCACCTCTCTAACTTGAGTGTCGCGCAAGGCAAAAACACCTTCAAGGATATTGCGCTCATCAGGACGAAGGCCTGTTACACCACCAATTTCGATCAGAGACTCCAGCTCACCAGCAGAGAGAGCAGGAACGAGAGAATCCCAATGTGCATTCAAACCAACCAGCCGCAACATCATCGAAGCGACAGCTTCCAGAAGGGCCAAAAGGGGAGCAAGCACACGCATCACCATCTCCAACAATGGAGCGAGGTTTAGAGCTGCAGCCTCCGGACGATTCAGCACCCAGGCCTTAGGAAGAAAACCAGCCAACAAGGTGGCCAACACCACAAGCAGCAGAAAAAGCCCCCCGTCCAACCAGTGACTAGCAGGATCAGCCAGAGGCCACCAGCGATGTCCAACACCACGGCCAACCCAGCCCAGGGCTACCAACGCCAGCATTTCACCCAATTGAGACACCATCAACGCCCTCCTCAAACGGCGCTGAAGACGATGCACGGCGGAAGCTCCGGGTTGCTGCTCTTCCACTAAAACCTGTACTCGACTAGGCCGCAGCCGCAACAAGGCAACCTCTCCCGCCGCGAAAAAAGCCGGTAGAACCAGCAATACAGCCAGGAAAAGCAACCTCATTTAATGAAAAAAATATGGGGGTCGCGAGGATCGAACTCGCCTTAGGCGAATTATGAGTTCGCTGCATTCACCAGATTGCTAGACCCCCTCAATCACGGATCTACCTCATGCCACGTGTAGGAGTGAAGGCCTCAGGCGCCACATTCATCTCAGGACCATCCTCCACCATGACAACTTCTGAACGATCACCCCCCGCAAGGCTGCTATCAAAACCGCTAGAGATATCTACAGTTCTCAAAGGCAAAATAGTGCTCTGCTCTTCTAGAAGCAACTGGTAGGTGTTCTGTAAAGCAGCACCATCCCAGTTGATCGTCTGATCAGGGAAACCAAATCCCATCAAACGATTCCCATCCTTACCAGCCACAACAATACCAAGCATATCTGTGAGCTGATGCCACACATCAACCCCCCTTGTATAAGGAGCAGTCCAACTGTAAAAGCGATTCTCCACCAAGTCAGCAGTAGTGGCTTTCAACGGTCCACAGTGGATCACCTCAACGGGCCCCATTGACGACTCGGACAATCCACGGTTCGTGAATATAGGCATCTCGGAAGGATCAGGCGCTTCAAGGGTCGTGGTGCAAACCACAGGCATCCCCCAGGCCAAACCGCCACCCCATCCAGTGACTGCCAATGGTGTCACCAGGGCTAAACCAAGCATCCTTAGTTTATGGAAGGACACCCAAGCCATAACTGCAAAAAACACGACTGCGCGCAAACTAGGCAATGAATCCTTAACGCACCAGCCCAATGAGCCCTCTTCCCCCATCGGCGGAGGCCTGCCGCGATGAGCTGCTCAACCGGCTAGCGCGAGAGGCCTACCGCCATGGAGACTTCACCCTGGCCTCTGGTCGCCAAAGCAACCACTACGTGAACTGCAAGCCAGTCAGCCTCAGTGGATCTGGCCTGGCGTTGCTAGGCCTGGCGTTACTCAAATATGTAGAGCCCGATGCTGTTTCTGTAGCTGGCCTCACCCTCGGCGCCGATCCCTTGGTGAGTGCAGTAGCGATGGCAGCAGCACAAGCGGAACGCACTCTCAATGCGCTAATAGTGAGAAAGCAAGCCAAAGGCCATGGCACCGCTGCTTGGCTTGAAGGTCCACTACCTCCCAGCGGTGCACGCATCACCATTTTGGAAGACGTTGTCACCACTGGCGGATCGTCACTCAAAGCCGTGCAACAGCTGCGTGAGACGGGCTATCTGGTGACACGCGTCGTCACGATCGTCGATCGACAAGAAGGTGGTAGAGAGGCCTTGAATGCTGCTGAGTTAGAGCTTGTCAGTTTGTACCAGCTCAATCAGGTCGCTGAGCGGGCCAGACAGCTGGAGACGGAGACATGAGCAGCTCGAGCAAGCAACGCTGGGACGCCCTTAAACCCCTATTGAGGCTGGAGGGTTCTGGTAGTCGAGACTTTCTTCACGGCCAGACCAGTGCCGATCTGCTGGCTGCCGAAACAGGCGCCCTACTGCGCTGCTGCTGGCTCACCGCCACAGGAAGGGTGCGGGCGCTGTTGGAGATTCGTCTGGATGAGAGAGGTGCAGATGTGCTGGTTCTCGCCGGCGATCACAACGCCGTAGCGACGGGATTTGAACAGGTGATCTTCCCTGCAGACCAGGTTCGTCTGAAGCCGAGCGACCCAATTCGACGCCTGCAGATAATGACCCAACTCAAACAGGAGCAAACTCCTGAGGTGATCTGGCTGCTGCCAGACGAACCACTGCCAAAGCAATGGGCTGCTATGGAGCA
This sequence comes from Prochlorococcus sp. MIT 1327, assembly GCF_047304785.1. Lineage (NCBI taxonomy): Bacteria > Bacillati > Cyanobacteriota > Cyanophyceae > Synechococcales > Prochlorococcaceae > Prochlorococcus > Prochlorococcus sp. MIT 1327. Next base: position 687,376 of record NZ_CP138972.1, on the reverse strand, counting down.
GGCCAATGCAGATCAAATTGAACGCTGGCGAATCAAGCAAGGCCTGCCCCTTGAACCTGGTGAAATCAATGGCGATACCAACCCGTTTGAACTGGGACTAGCCGCATGGGTGAGTCTCAGCAAAGGTTGTTACTTGGGGCAGGAAACCTTGGCCAAGCTGGCCAACAGCGGTGGTATCAAACAACAACTGCGCTACTGGCAAGCCAACCGCCCAATTGCCGTAGGCCAAAAACTAATCAAGCTTGAGCCAGAGGCAGGTGTCAACAATCGAGCAGGGGTCATTACTTCAGCGATGCAAGACCAAGACTCAAAAGGCAGCTATGGCTTGGCCTTGGTGCGCCGCAAGGCTCTAACAGAGACTGAACTATGCCTGGCGGAAGACTCAACAAGGGTTCGCCTCACCATTCCTACGGGATTTGTGACTCCACCCATAAGTGACTGAACATGGCTTGACGATGCCCAGCTACTCGTCTTGCTTTAACAGCTCGTCTTGCTTTAACAGCCATGCCGCCACGGCCCAAGTGGCGAGACAATCATCGTGGTTGTAATCAAAGATCCAACGCAGTGAATAGGAACTGCCGCGATCTTGAAGACCTGAACCACGCCACTGGCGCCACCAAAGCAGAGCTCGAGCCCCATCGACCCCCACCTGACGCCAACAAAATCCCAGCCAACTAGCCACGCACTTCAACCCATAGCTGTTTAAAGGCAATCGCCAATAACGCCGCACCCGATCGTGCACATCAATCATGCGCTTGCTCAGTACACTCAACTCAGCCGCGTCAACTCCCTGCCGTTGAGCCATACGGCGAAGAGCCAGAGACTCCGTTTCGCCATAATGCATCACTGGCCAGTCGGGATAACTCTTCAGCATGCGTTGCAACCGCTGCCAGCAACGTGCCTCGCCGTGCTCATAAAGCACCAAAAAGGGGTGATACTGCGCACCCTCTAAATCCCAACTGCCATCTGGCCTGCGGCCCAGCAGGACAAAACCATGCAGAAAATCATCGCGAGCATCTGGATCAGATTCGATGTCGTACAACAACACGCCAGGGGCAGTGGCCAATTCCGGCAAAGCTGATGCGAAATCCAAGCGCTCACAACGACCATCCCGCTGAGCGCGGGCCTGAGCGACAAGCTCACAAGCCACTTCCCCGTGCTGCTCACCGAAATGTTGCAAACGACTTCCGAGTTCATTCGGATCGGCTGCCGCTAACTCCTGCAAACCAAGGATCCCCAGTTCCTGAAGCATCTGCCGTCGACGAGTCCCGATACCGCTCACCTCACTGAGGTGTCCCTCTGCAGAAGCCGCGGCATTGCAAACACCTCGCCAGGAACACAACTTGCACTTGCGCCGATCGGCAACCAAAGGCGGAGGCTCGCTCAGCTTGAGGTCTACTGCCAACTTGACCAGCACATCATCAAGCTGCCGCTGCAGCCCCCCCAGCAATGAAACTCGTTCCATGTGAAAACTGCGACCAGCTCCGGCCAAAGCCAATCCTTCAGGCACGGGAGCCGACTGCAGCGGTGCCAATAAACGACCAGCAAGGGCCAAAGCCAAGCGATGCTCTCTGGTCAATCGTCGACCCTGACGTGCAAGCACCGGTCGGTAAGCAAATGCCCCCCAACGACTTTGCCCCTCGACCCTCTGCAGCAATGGCGGATGGGCCTCCAATAACTGCCCCGCAGGACCAAACCCCTTAAGCCTCAGCCCCACCACCCCTGGGCATCCTTGACTGCAACCTTCTAGACCCCTGCATGGTTTGCGCGGCAACAAAGCAACAAAGTTGCGCTGCTGATCATCAAGTTGCAGAGTGCGGTGAGCAGTCCAGAGCCGTTGCTCTCCATCGCCATAACGGTCTAACCAAGCCCTACGACGACAGCGCAGCCAACTACGCAGCAAGCGATCAGTCAGAACGTTGGCAGCGAGAGGGGTGGCACCCATCAGTCGACGTTACGGCGCCTACCTGCTAGATCGAATCCATTAGTTGATCATTTATGGCATCGGCCTCCCTGCCGCTGGCCGCGGCCCCCATCCACTTCGGTACCGACGGTTGGCGCGGGGTCATCGGCGTGGACATCACAGTCGAAAGGTTGTTAACCGTTGCTGCTGCTGCTGCACAGGAGCTGGCCTATCGCGCACCCACAGAACTCAAAAGCCGCTCAGTGATCATCGGCTACGACCGCCGCTTTCTAGCTCCGGAAATGGCAGAGGCCATTGCTGCCGCCGTGCGCGGCTGTGAGCTGGAGCCCTTACTCACCGAAACGCCTGTGCCGACACCTGCCTGCAGCTGGGCAGTCGTTCAACATCAGGCCATTGGCGCCTTAGTGGTGACAGCCAGTCACAATCCGCCGGAATGGTTAGGGCTAAAAATCAAGGGGGCCTTTGGCGGCTCAGTGGAAGACACTTTCACCGCAGCGGTGGAACAGCGACTTGCTGCCGGAGGGATCTCAGTACCCATCAATGGGATTACCAAGCGATTTGATGGGCGTGGGCAGCATCTCAAAGGATTGCGAGAGAAGCTCGATTTAACGTCCCTGGTCAAGGGCCTGCAGAAGATGGGGCTCAAGGTCATCATCGATCCGATGCACGGTTCAGCAGCGGGTTGCATTGCCGAGCTACTGGACCCGCACAACCAGGGCTTGGTTCAAGAAATTCGCGCCCAGCGCGACCCGTTGTTCGGCGGCAACCCGCCCGAACCCCTCGCCCCATATCTGAGCCAGCTGATCGCAGCTGTGCAGGCCTCCAGCGCTACCGGACAACCCGCCGTGGGTCTTGTGTTCGATGGCGATGGCGACCGCATTGCAGCCATAGATGAAGCTGGCAACTTCTGCAGCACCCAGCTGCTGATGCCCCTCCTGATTGACCACCTCGCCCGAGCCAAACAACTGCCAGGCAAGGTTGTAAAAACCGTGAGTGGCTCTGACCTGATGCGTCTAGTTGCTGAGGATCTAGGCCGGGAGGTGCTGGAACTACCGGTTGGTTTCAAATACATCGCCGCTGAAATGCTCAGCGGCGATGTGCTGGTGGGAGGTGAGGAATCAGGAGGGGTGGGCTTCGGAATGCACCTACCTGAAAGGGATGCCCTCTTTGCAGCCCTGCTTGTACTGGAAGCACTTGTGGAGGGAGGGCAGCCCCTCGGCGCTCGCATGAAAGCCCTGCAAGAGCGTTGTAGGGGGAGCAGTTTTTACGAACGCTTCGATCTACGCCTTGCTGACATGGACTCGCGACAACGACTAGAAACGCTGCTTGAGCAAACCCCTCCAGCCACAGTTGCTGATCAACCCGTTCAGACCGTGATCCGTACAGATGGCGTGAAATTTCGACTTGGACCTAGCCACTGGTTGATGCTGCGTTTCTCCGGCACCGAACCCCTGCTCAGGATCTACTGCGAAGCTCCCAGCGAGACAGACGTCAAAGCAGCTCTGAACTGGGCAAAGCAGCTCGCAGAACGAACATGAGCAGCAATGAATTGACAGCGCGGGTGCTGGTGATCGCCAGCGGCAATGCTGGCAAAATCCGCGAGTTCCGTCAGTTGCTGGCTCACCTGCCGCTCAGCGTGCAAGCCCAACCCAAAGATCTTGCCGTGGAAGAAACAGGCCAGACCTTTGCAGAAAATGCACGCATCAAGGCCTTGACAGTTGCTCAAGCCACGGGGCAATGGGCCCTCGCAGACGACTCCGGACTCAGCGTAGAGGCACTGGCAGGCGCCCCTGGGGTGTATTCAGCCCGCTATGCCGCGAGTGATGCCCTAAGGATTGAGCGCCTACTACAAGAACTCAAAGGGATCGATGATCGCCGCGCTCACTTCAGCGCTGCTCTTTGCATCGCATCTGAGACGAATGAAGTTTTACTGGAGGTCGAAGGCCGCTGCGAAGGTTTGATCACCCACGCAGCTCGAGGAGAAAAGGGCTTCGGCTATGACCCGATCTTCGAAGTCGAGGCAACCGGCACAACCTTTGCAGAGATGACTATTGAGCAAAAACGCCAATGGAGCCACAGAGGTTGCGCCTTTGCCCTGTTAGATCCAGCCCTGCAAGAACTGCTCCACAAACAAAACAAGCCCTAATCGCGAGACCACCGAATCGCTAAACAATCAATCCGCTCTCAACTAAGGAATTGAGCAGATCGCTTGATGGTGTTGATCTGAAGCAAGGCAGCCAAAATGATCCCCAACAAAGCAAGGCTGCCGTAGGTCAACACCACCAGAGTTGTATTGCCGGGGGTCGATACCTGCAGCAATACCCCAGAGAGCATGATCATCAACGCTCCCATCAACGTGCCTGCTGTATTCACAAAAGCGACAACAAGAGCCGTTTGAGCTGGAGGAGCTGCAGCTTCTGCAAGAGGAAAAGCCAAAACACTCGTGCCAAGGCCCAGACCAAGAATGGCTCCAGCCAAAATCAAAACGATGACGGATTGAGGGTTGGTCGCCACCAAGACCAGCAGAGCGGCGGCGGCGCTGCAGCTGCCCGCCAACAAGATGGGAGCACGCCTGGACTGATGACTGCCAAGCCAACCTGCCCCAAGCATTCCTACGGATGTAAAGAGGGAAAGAACCATGCCCACGCCCACCTTGAGGGAACCGCTCCACCCCTCAACCTCGGACAGCAAGCCATATTGACAAAAGCCAAAAAGAGTTCCAGCACCCCAGGCATAAATCAAGGCCGCATGAACAACCTTCTTGATGGCATCGGCACTCCAGCGCCCTGAATGATCAGCAACTTGGCGTTCGCGGATCGATTGGCTTGGCTTTGCACGACTCTGCTGCGAGCTGGCAACAACCACGACAACTAACGGTGTTGCCACCAGCAAAGCCAGCACCATGATCTGCAACGTCACCTGCTGCCGCCAGGAGCCCAAATGGATCAACACAGGCATCAAGGCAGCCAAGGCGGCGCCAAAACCAAGCAGGCTGTCGGTAGCACCCATCGCCAAGGCAAAACGCTGCGGCGGCAGGGTTCGCCTCGCAAGCAGCCCTGAGGCCGGGAAGGCAACAGCACAAGCAAGACCCATGCCAGCGCGGCTGATGATCAAGCCATCAAGGGTTTCAGCTCGAGCGAAGGCCAGTGTCAGTGCAGTAGCCGTGATGGCACCGAGTAACAGCCAACGTTCGGCACGGCCACGATCCAACACCCAACCGACAGGAATCTGAACGAGGCCATAGGGCAGCAGGAAGGCTCCCCCCACAACGGCAACATCAGCAGAGGAGAGAGCAAGCTCATCAGCGAGCGATTGATCGAAATATTGAAAGCTCGTTTCAGACCAAACCATCCAGGCCACGAAGAGCAGGCTGAGGATCCAAAGCAAGCGATCGCGCATCAAGTCATTGAAGACATCCAGGAGAATGTATTGGCTGCGAATCTGTTTGTCTTCAAGACAAGCAGTAATCGAGATTCAGCGTGAGCGACTGGCGCGGCTGCGGTGCTTCGTCGGGATTGAAGCGTGAGCTTGCTGCTTTTGAAAAACTGAGCCGACGTATCGAGCCATCACCGCGCTGATCAATGCGCAGCAATCGCACCTGCTTGAGGCCAAGTGCATCAGAGGTGGTTTCAGCCTGATGCTTGCCCTGCTGTAGAGCCCTACGCAACAACTGATTCTTCAATTGCTGTTCGCTAGCAAGATCAGCACGTGAAGACATGCCTTGCAAATCAACACCAGGCAACCTGCCTGCGATCTGAATCAACGCGTCGTAATTGGATCGGCCCACCTCCCCACTGACACTGGTAAAAGCACGCTGCAAGCGTGGTTTGCCGCTGTTGCCATCAATGGCATAACTGCGCGGAGCAGGAATCTTGAGATCGCCCAGGCTGAGTGGCCGCACGCGACTACGAACTGTGGCTAAGCGCTGATTGAGCTGATCCATTGCTGCCGATGAAGTTTTCCCCTCGGCTTCAACTTGCAAGGAGAAACGAAAGCGATCTGATCGCAGCTCGCCACTTTCACGAACAATAAGCTGCAGCAAAGTGCCATCACATCGAAGCTCACCAGCATGAGCAGGCGAGCTTGCTAAGCCCATCAATCCACTCGTGCTAACAAGCAAGCCAAACATCAAGGGAGAGCACAACAATCGCATCGAAGCTGAAAACATTAGACAGTGAGATCTCTAACTTAGGTCTAGCGCCCTTGAGCCATCAAAGTGTGAATGAATTACATAGCAAAAACGTCAATTCACAACTAAACATGGCTGGAGAGCAATGGATTCCCTTTTACTTTCTCCAACAAAATTGACCAATTAAATAGCAATGATCCCAAGTCAACACAAAACCGCAAAGCTTTGCAGCGCCTATAAAATATTGGGCTATCATCAATAAATACAGACTTTACAGTGATGGGCAATCAGATCTCTCCAAATCCAAATCCAGCAGGCACTATATATGCTGTAGGAGATGGTGATTAGAACAAGTAATTTTATCAAAATCTTGGCACGCCGGACAGCGATGGCTTCACGCTGAACAACAACCACATACTGCATGACTTCGGCCGTGGCAAGCTAAGCAACAACTACTATTTGAACAACAACAGCAACACCTCCCTAAATAACTCTCCCTGCTGAATAATAATGCCGATTGCGAGCTAATCGACTATGGCTGACTAAGAAATTACAACGGCACGCTGAACAGCAGTGGATGGCTGTGCACCTACAACAGCGGCAGGCTGAAGAACGAGGGCGGTGCAACGCTAATCAACGACGGGACTATTGACAATTCGAACAATTATTTAGGCGCAAAAAGTTTTATTAATCGGGGATACTATTCAGGAAATAGCAAAATTATAGGCAGCTGGATTGATCACGGCCAAGTCAAACCAGGCAGCTCGACTGGCGGAATGTTGGTTGATGGCAGCTACTACAAGAAAGGTGGCTCTACAGAAATAGAACTAGGAGGTACACTCGGTGGATGGTGGAAATTTGCAGAATTCGATCGGATTGAGATTACTGGCGATCTAGAACTTGCCGGGGATTTACGTGTCTTAGCGATCAATGATTTCCAGCTTTCTGCTGGTGATTCATTTGTAATTACTAGAGTTGATGGAGATCTCGATGGTCAATATGATGGCCTCAATGAGGGAGATTCAGTCGGGAGTTTTGAAAGTGATAACGACGGCATCCTTGAGCTCTTCATTACCTACAAAGGTGGTGATGGCAATGATATTGCGCTCTACACCCAATCATTATCTGGTGTTCTTCCTGAGAGCTTGCGTGAGCCAAAAATCATTGGTTCTGCTGCTGATGATTCCTTAACTGGAACCTCTGCAGATGAAGTGATCTTTGGTGGTAGTGGTGATGATGTTTTGCTAGGAGGCGGTGGAGATGATCAAGTGACTGGAGGAAATGGCGATGATCGGCTATATGGTGGTTTCGGTGATGATATTCTCAAAGGTGATCGAGGCGCTGATACCTACAGGCTGAGTCGTGGTAATGATGTGATCATCGCCTTTTCATTCGCTGAAAACGATCGCATCTCTGTAGCAGATGGAGATGAGCTTTCCTTTAAGCAAGTTGGTGATGATCTATTGATCACAGCAGATGGCATTCACACCACCTTGAAGGATGTTGATAAGGGTGAGTTTCTCGCCGCTGATGTGATTGACTTTGTCTAGTCAACCAACCAAATCCTGAAGTTCAGAGCGAACAAATTCCAAATAAGCTTGGACTTTGTTCGCCAATCAACACCCTAAACTCAATCAATCAATCAGCAGCAACCCAGCTGCCATGTAATCCGTATGGAATGGTTATAGGCATCTCAAGCACTGCCTGCTCGCTTAAATCGTTTGCATTCAAAATCAACAACTGACTGGCACGACGCTCTCCATTCCATACAAAAACCAACAGCCAACCATCATCCTCAGCTTCACTGCCAGGGCGTGGCACCATCAATGGCTCACTGACAAATCCACGCGGCGCTGCACTCCACAAGCATTGATCACCATTGCTCAAATCCAGTTTTTTGATCGCCTGTAGGGGGGCATAGCCGGTTTCACGCTCTGCCACAGCCATCCATGCATAACGAGCCGACAACCCTTCTCGGCGTGGATTGACCATCGCAAATTCACAACAACGCTCACTAAAGCGCTTGGTTTCAATTCCTTTCCCCAAAAGATTGATGCGGCACTGCTCTAATCGACCCTCAGGGAAAAAGTCAAAGTCCATCGAGAGGAAGTCCTCGCCGGGATCAATCGAGGGGTAATCGCTGTAGTAAATGCTCTCCAACACCAACTCATCCCCCTCCTCCCAAGCATTGAGATGGTGAAAAACAAAACCATCGGGAGCATCAAAGATGCGCGGCGGCTGCCCAGCAAAAGTGCCGCAATCACGAGGAATCAACCAAAACTTTGCCTGGCCTCCAGGCTTAGACGTTAAACATTGCGCCGCACCTTTCTGACCCAGAACAAACGGCAACGGATTGAAGTTGATCGCATTCTGCAAAAAAAGCGTCCAGTTGGGAGTAATCGCGAAGTCATGCAGAAAAGCAAAACCCTTAAAACTGTCTGTGCGATCACTGATGAGGCGTCCCGCATCTGGCCCCTGAGTGGCAAACTCCATCAGCCGGATCTTGCTAGTCGGCCCTGTGTTCACACCAAAGGTGACCATGCGAGGATCGCCATGGTGGCCAGGATCGAAGCGGGGATGAGCGCTAAAAGCCTCTCCAGGCTTCAGCACCCCATTGAGACTCGAAAGCCCATGAGTTTCCAGGCTGACAGGGTCAAGCGCGTGCGGGCCAGCCGCCTCCCAAAGAGCCAGTAACTGATCGCCAAGTTGAACCACTTGGGTATTGGCAATGTTCTTGAAACGCACGTCAAAAGCATTCGCCTTCGCCCCACCACGCTTCTGCGTGCCAAACACCCCCCGATAGAGGAAGCGACCGGCCTTTTCCTCTTCCTGCCAGTATTTCGTTCGCACAAAGCGATTACTCAGCGTGGCCTTGCTATCGCTGAATCGCACAGCAGTGATCATGCCGTCGCCATCAAAGGGGTGATGCACCCATTGCCCATCGCGTTCAAACCTGCCTGGACCATTGCGATAGTGGCTGCCTTGCAGTTCAGCTGGAATCTGTCCCCTCAGGGGACTTAAAGACACAGCATTGAGCTCTTGCTCAACATTGCAATAACCACTTGCCCAGTCATCCCGATCAAACCCGCCGGGTACATCTATTGAGGTCGCGGACACTGTTGAAGGGCTATCGCTCACTGTGCTCACTGCAAGGCTGATCAAGATTGACCAATCCTTACGCAAAAAGGCTTACAGCCGCGAGCGAGGAAATCCCCACTCCCCAAGCATTCAGCTCTTCTGCCCGCCAGCCTGCTCCAGCACACCCTTGCTGCTAGGTACTGCTCCGGCCCTTCGCGGGTCGATTTCAATTGCCATGCGCAGAGCTCTGGCAAAGGCCTTGAAACAGGCTTCAACGATGTGGTGGGAATTGGTGCCTGCCAACTGGCGAATATGCAGGGTGAGGCCGCTGTTGTTCACAACTGCCACGAAAAACTCCTTCACCAACTCGCTGTCGTAGCTACCAATGCGCTGAGAGGGAATTTGCAGGCCATAACTGAGATGAGGCCTACCGGAGCAATCCAGAACAACCTGAACCAACGCCTCATCGAGTGGTGCCACAAAATGACCGAAGCGGTGGATGCCACGTCGATCTCCAAGCGCCTGAGATAGGGCCTGACCAACAGCTATACCAACATCCTCATTGGTGTGATGGTCATCGATGTGGGTGTCACCAGTCGCGGTGATCTCTAAATCCAGCAGGCCATGGCTGGAAAGCTGGTGAAGCATGTGATCGAGGAAGGCGACCCCCGTAGAAACGTTGCACTGACCACAGCCATCAAGCCCAACACGAACAAGCACGTCGGTTTCAGCGGTGACGCGATGAACATCCCCCTGCCTTAGCGACGTCATGATGCCCATCCAAATGAAGTCATGCTGCCAGTCAAATCACATTCCGTTAATGCAGTAACCAGCATCCACATAAAGCGTCTGACCGGAGATACCACTGGAAAGATCGCTCAGCAAGAACGCGGCTGTATTGCCAACTTCGATCTGGGTCACAGTGCGACGCAAGGGAGCCTTTTCTTCAACGTTATGAATCATCTCGAGGATGCCGCCGATCGCAGAACTAGCCAAGGTGCGAATTGGGCCAGCACTGATCGCGTTCACACGCACCTGCTTATCAGGGCCAAGTTCTGCAGAGAGATAACGCACTGAAGCCTCCAAAGCAGCCTTGGCAACACCCATCACGTTGTAATTCGGAATGGCACGATCTGCACCGAGATAGGTCAACGTCACAACCCCTGCACCATCACTAAACAAAGGCTTGGCGTGATGACAAAGCGGGGCCAGCGAGTAGGCACTGATCTCCAAGGCGCGTGCGAATCCCTCGGCCGAGGTGGCGCTGTAATCACCCACCAATTCCTCCTTGCCTGCAAAGGCAAGACAATGGACCAAACCATCCAACTGGCCCCACTGCTGGGCAATCACAGCAAACACCTCCTCGATCTGATTGCTGTCCTGCACATTCAAAGGCAAAAACAAACTGGGTTCTAGAGGAGCAGTGAGATCGCGCACCTTGCCTTCCGAACGGCCCCTTTCATCCGCCAAATAGGTGATTCCCAGCTCAGCGCCGGCAGCTTTCAACTGTTGAGCGATGCCCCAGGCAATGGAACGGTTGTTGGCGATACCTGTGACGAGGATCTTCTTACCGCTTAGATCGAGAAGCATCAGAGCGAACGCACTAGGGAACATTGGCAGCGATTCTCTCCCATGCCACGCCGAGTTTCACTGGATGCCCCGAATAAGGTCGCCAAGAGTTCTATTCGATCAGCTTCCAGACCAGTTGCCGTTTAACAACTCATCCTGAAGCTTCCTCTCTTCTTCTGGATCCCTGAGCAGGTCTTCTTCCTCCAACGCAGGCAATCTCAAAGGCTTCACCTGATCAGCAGCGCGGGGCGGCTCCTGCCAACGCCATCTCGCCCTAGGTGCCCGATCAACACAAAGAGCCTTCAGCTCACGCTTCAAGGCACGGCGGACATCCCCGCGGGCCACTACCACGAAAAATTCCTTACGAGACGCAAGCCCTGAGCTGAATGGGGCATTGCCATTGCCATTGAAAAGCCTTGCAGGGTCTGGCAACCAACGGGGCGTACAGATCCCTGGATCACTGGTGTCCGTTTCGAGAAAGAGATGCACGCCATAGCCATCAGGCTCACTCACCACCGCCAGGCCGTCATGAGCTTGATGCCGCTGCAAGGGATAAATAGCCCAGCTGGGCTTGGAAGACGACGTCATACAGCCGTTAAGCACTACGGCTAAAGCCACTAACAGGAAGGTCTTTCCTTTTGCATTGACTTGCTTCACGGCATTGATGCAGCCATGCAAAGTCATCCTGAACCAGCATTGAAGGGCTGCTTTCCCAACATGGCCCTCACTCCCTCCACGATGCTGCCTCTCGGGACCTCCTTACCGGCGTTTGAATTGAAGGTGGTACCCGGCACCAATCTTGAGATCGATGGCGGGCTTGGCGCCCTGAACACAATCAAAACAAGCAACCTGCCAACCAAGCCCCTCCTGCTGATGGCGCTCTGCGCCCACTGCCCTTTCGTGAAACACATTGAAAAAGAACTGACCCATCTTGATCAGGACTACGGAGATTCCGTGCAGCTACTGGCTATCGCCAGCAACAGTCTGATCACTCATCCCCAAGACGGTCCTGAGCAGCTCGCGGCTCAAGCCAAGCAACAAGGCTGGCGGTTCCCTTATCTACTGGATACTGACCAAAGCCTCGCCAAGGCCCTACAAGCCGCCTGCACACCAGACTTCTTCCTCTTTGCCCCCTCTCCACAAGGACAGCAGCGACTCTGCTACCGCGGCCAACTGGATAACAGCCGCCCTGGGAACGATGCACCTGTGACTGGATCGGACCTACGTGCTGCCTTAGATGCCGTTTTGAACGGGCAAAATGTCTCTCCCCACCAGCAGGCCTCAATCGGCTGCAACATCAAGTGGCACCCAGGACAAGAGCCCCCCTGGTTCGGCTGATCTGCCACTTCAAAAGCTGCTAAACCGTCTTCGGCTCGGCTTAAGGTGCTTCTCATGCAGGTGCCCCCTTTTAGCCTTACTCAACAGATAGCCGAACTGGGGCCTGACCTTGATGAGGCGGTCTTGCGCGTGCTGCGCAGTGGCCAATACATCGGCGGCACCGAAATTGAATCTTTTGAACAAGCCTTTGCCAACTCCCTTGGCGTGCCTTATGTCGTTGGTTGCAACAGCGGCACCGATGCTTTGGTCCTGGCCCTGAGGGCACTGGATATCGGAGCAGGAGATGAGGTGATCAGCTGTTCTTTCAGCTTTTTTGCCACTGCCGAGGCAATCAGTTCGGTCGGCGCCAAACCTGTCTTCGTGGACGTCGAAGCGGACACCTATCTCATCGACCTGGAACAAATCGAAGCAGCAATAACCCCAGCCACCCGTGCTCTTTTACCAGTTCACCTTTTCGGCCGCCCCGTCAACATGGAGCAGCTGATGGCCATCGCCAACAAACATGGGCTGAAAGTGATCGAAGATTGTGCCCAAGCCAGTGGTGCAGCGTGGAACGGACGGTCTGTAGGCAGTTGGGGCGATGTGGGCTGCTTCAGCTTCTTTCCCACCAAAAACCTTGGCGGCGCTGGCGATGGTGGAGCCGTCAGCACACATGACGCAAAGCTTGCTCAGCGAATGCGAGAACTCGCTGTTCACGGAATGCCGCGTCGATATTTGCATACCGAACTTGGCTACAACAGCCGACTGGATGCACTGCAAGCCGCCGTTTTAAACGTGAAACTACCAAGGCTTTCTTGCTGGGTTGAGAAGCGACAAGCCATCGCGACCCGTTATCAAACGTTGCTCACAAACCTTCCTTGCCTTGAGCTTCCAGAGCAAACAAAAGCAAGCCATCTGCAGCATGCATGGAACCAATTCGTGGTGCGGGTAACAAGCTGCCCAATGAACCAAAGCAACTCTGAGAGCCTTGGCAAACCATCAAAAAACAATGGCAGCAATAGCCTGCCGGATAGCAGTTGCCGTGATTGGCTCAAACAAAGTCTTTTAGAACATGGCATTAACACCATCATTTACTACCCAATCCCGATCCATCTCCAACCGGCCTATGAAGGCCTAAGCCAAGGCCCAGGCAGCCTGCCGGTCACTGAACAGCTTTGCAGTCAAGTGCTGAGCTTGCCGATCTTCCCAGAATTGAGCGAAGACCAGCAGCAACAGGTTGTCTCTATGTTGCACAAGCTGCTGAGTCCAGCAACCACAACTCAAATGAGCAAGGTTGCTTAAAAAGCCTTATTTAATACCTGCTATTGCTTGTTATTAGGCACAACCTCCATAGATAAATACTGCTTCGCAGTAATACCAGAACAACCAGCGGAATAGTGATCTTTAGAGACCCAACAACTGACGCGCCCGATACCAAGCGGTAATGCTCTTGCCATCCAGAGCTTCATCACCACTAGCTAAGCAAGCATCGAATTCAGCTGGGGTCATATGCAGCACCTCAAGATCCTCGTCTTCATCACCAGCAGGAGATTCGCTCAGGGCTTTAAGGTCTCGGGCCAGAAAAAGGTGTATGACTTCATCGGAGTAGCCAGGACAAGGCAGCATCTGCCCCAAAGAATCCCAGCGAGCTGCGCTGTAGCCAGCCTCCTCTGCCAGTTCCCGCTCCATCGAAGCCTGGGGATCTTCACCATCCTCAAGCGTGCCAGCAGGAAATTCCAGGATGCGGCGGGCTACCGCAAAGCGGTACTGACGAAGCACCACAACCCTGCCATCGGCAGTGATTGGCACCGCTAAGGAAGCACCAGGATGGCGAATCAGACCAAAGAGACCCTGTACCCCAATCGGCAGCTCAAAACGGTTGATCTCAAAACGAATCTTTCTTGCCTCTAACGCTGCTGTGGTTTCCAACAGCAAAGATGGCTCAGGGGGCGGAAGAGGCACCATGTTGACCACAAACAAAGAACTCCCAGCATGGTGGCTGATGACCAGACAAGGACTTGAATTGCGCCACCCCTATTCAAGCCAGCCCAAATCAGGGGGAATACGGCGCGGCACCTGAGCCACTCCCGTTAGGGCCGCTGCAAGTGGCACCACGACAAAACTTCGTTCAATCAGACGGGGGTGAGGAAGGATTAGGGCCTCGTGCTGAACCTGTAGTGCGCCCCAGGCAAGCAAATCAAGATCCAGTGAGCGCGATTCCCAGCGCATCAACTCTGCCTGGCGATCTCGTCCGAAGCGCTTCTCCAGGGCCAGCAGTCTGGCTAACAAGGACAGCGCAGCCGCTTCACAAGGCTGCAACAAAGCAAGCCGCGGCCCATCCACCACAACTACCGCATTGATGTAGACAGGCTGCTCGGGTGGACCGCCAACGGGGTCGGTCTCAAATAATGGCGACCAACGGCAACGCAAACCTGCAGGATTCACCCTTTCGCCCGATGCCTCTCCAAGCGATGTTGAGAGCCACTCATGGATGGCCTGCTCTAACTCAGGTCGCACTGCCCTCAAGGTGGCACGCGGAGGTCCAAAAGCACTAGCCAAATTGGCTCCTAGTGCCACAGCTAACGTGCTTGGAGCAGAATAAGCAGTAGAAACTCCGAGTTGATCAGCGAGACTGGCGCACACGTCATCGAGCCGGGGGGACTCCATGGTTGCAAGCGGATCGGCCGCAACTGCCAACACAAGGTCCAGAGATCGAGCAGGCCAGGACATGGCCACTCGTGCTTTTCCTCTTGCCGCAATTACAGGCCATGGAACGCTCAAGCTTTCACTGCTCCTAGCAGCGGTTGATCCAGAACTCGGTGGGGTGGTGATCGCCGGCGGCCGCGGCACTGGCAAATCGGTCTTGGCACGGGGACTGCATGCACTGCTACCGCCAATCGATGTGCTCGATCTGGAAGCCCTTAGCAAAGATCAGCAGACTTCACAAATTCATCGCCCCATTGGTCTCAACCTGGATCCAAAGCTCCCTGAGGAATGGGACGAAGCCAGCCAACGCCTGATCACGAAACAGGGCGCCACCGATGAGGAGAACTCAAAGGAGCCACTGCCGAGCCGTGTGATCCCAGCACCCTTTGTGCAAGTTCCAATTGGCATTACTGAAGACAGACTTGTTGGCGCTGTAGACGTCACGGCCTCCCTAACCAGTGGAACCCCTGTCTTCCAACCTGGACTACTAGCAGAAGCCCATCGGGGAGTGCTCTATCTCGATGAGCTCAATCTGTTAGATGACGGCATCGTCAACCTCATGCTGGCGGCAGTGGGAGCCGGCGAAAACCGAGTAGAGCGAGAAGGCCTCAGCCTCAGCCATCCCTGCCGTCCACTACTGATTGCTACTTACAACCCTGAAGAAGGGGCAATGCGCGACCACCTATTGGACCGTTTCGCCATCGCTCTCTCCGCCGACCAGCTGATCAGCAACGAGCAACGTGTTGAGATCACCGAGGCAGTACTGGCCCATGGCCAATGCAGTGTCAGCTTCGCTGCAAAGTGGGCCCAGGAGACCGAAGCACTAGCAACTCAGCTGCTACTGGCTCGTCAATGGCTGCCCGATGTACAAATCAGCCACGCACAGATCGAATATCTGGTCAATGAAGCCATTCGTGGAGGCGTGGAAGGGCATCGCTCTGAGCTTTATGCAGTACGCGTGGCACGGGCCCACGCGGCTCTCAGCGGCCGAGACCAGGTTGAAGCAGACGACCTCCAAGTCGCCGTGCGGCTGGTGATTGCACCGCGTGCATTGCAATTGCCGCCTCAAGAAGAGCAAATGGAGCCCCCCCCGCCAGAGCAACAGCAAGCACCGCCACCTCCAGATCAATCGCAAGAAGACACTTCTGAAGAAGATGAGGATGAAGATGATGACGAAGACACCCCTGAAGAGCAGACATCACCACCGGTTCCAGAAGAGTTCATGCTTGATCCAGAAGCAATTGCAATCGATCCAGACCTTTTGCTGTTTTCTGCAGCCAAGTCAAAAAGTGGAAACAGTGGGAACCGTTCGGCAGTCCTCAGTGACAGCCGTGGCCGCTACGTCAGGCCCATCATCCCTCGTGGCCCTGTTCGACGTATCGCCGTCGACGCGACATTAAGAGCTGCGGCCCCATATCAAAAAGCTCGGCGATCCAGACAGCCGGATCGCACAGTGATTGTCGAAGAAGGAGATCTGAGAGCCAAGTTGCTGCAACGCAAGGCTGGTTCACTCGTCATTTTCCTTGTTGATGCAAGCGGTTCGATGGCTCTAAATCGCATGCAGGGCGCCAAGGGAGCAGTCATTCGCTTACTCACCGAGGCCTATGAGAACCGAGATGAGGTTTCACTCATCCCATTCCGAGGAGAACAAGCAGAGGTTTTACTGCCTCCAACCAAATCGATTACTGCAGCAAAAAGAAGGCTAGAAGTGATGCCCTGCGGCGGCGGCTCTCCTCTCGCCCATGGTCTTACCCAGGCTGCTCGTGTGGGTGCTAACGCATTGTCTAAAGGAGATCTCGCCCAAGTTGTCGTTGTTGCCATCACGGATGGACGCGGCAATGTGCCTTTAGGGACCTCACTAGGTCAGCCACAACTTGAAGGAGAAGATCCACCGGATCTAAAGCAGGAATTACTTGATGTAGCGAGCCGCTACCGCAGTCTGGGGATCAAATTGCTAGTCATCGATACCGAGCGTAAGTTCATCGGCAGTGGTATGGGCAAGGACCTAGCAGAAGCTGCCGCCGGCAAATACGTCCAACTGCCAAAGGCAACTGATCAAGCGATTGCCGCCATCGCAATGGAAGCAATAGACCAGGTTAAATAATACTTAGACCTATTAATTGATCACGCATATAGGCTCTAAAGAGCTTAATACTTCAAGGTCTATTACCACTATTTTGGGCCGGGTAAAGCTCATTAAAAAACTCACCAAGGCCAATCGTAACGCTACGCAAAGAATTCATGAATTGCGGATCATTCGTAAGCTTTTCCACATCTCCACCCACTGCATCAAACTTTTTAGTAAGCGAGCGAGCGTAACTCACAGTCTGCTTGAGATCATTAACTGTTTTCGGGTTATCGAATGCTTCAACCACATTGTTGATATGGCCGGTTGCCAGATTGAGATTGGTAATCATCGGTTCAGCTCGAGCTACCTCATCCTTGAGCTGACTCATTAATTTGGAGACATCTTCGGCGGTGCTCTCAATCTGCTTGGTGGAATCAACCAAATACGTGACCAACTTCTGCTTCTCTACCTCTTGCAGAATGCGCTCAAGTGTCTCTGTCACTGAAGAGATACTCACCGGAGGCTCACCCACAATCGTTGCCCCGTTACACAACACCTTGCTGCCAGAACAATCCATTGATCGAGGCAGGGGAGCATTAGCAGACAACGGCTGGCCAAGACTCACCAACGCCACCTGAGAATCACCCCCAAGCAATGAACTAGAGGCCACCTTGGCGACAACCGGCTTGGAAAGGCGCAGATCACCCTTATTGATTTCGAGGGTGGCCCGCACAGCTTGGGAAGTCACATCGATTTTGACGACAGTGCCCACCAAGATGCCGCGATAAGTCACGGGGGAACGTTCAGCAAGACCGGTTGCATCGGGGAAGTTCACCTTGATGCTCCAAACCTTGGCGCCAAGACGCACACCCCTTAACCAGAGCAAAGTTCCTGCAAAGGCAACCACGGCTCCAACGATGGAGAATCCGACAATCGCATCACGAACGCTACGTCGCATAGACATCAATGCTCTTCAGGTTGCATTGGCCCGCGAAGACTACCGGTACGGAACTGTTCAACATAAGGATTATCCGTCTTACCGAAATCTTCTATAGAGCCAGCCCAGTGAAACTTGCCTCCATAAAGCATCACAACCCTTTCTGCAGAACGTTCAATCGTGCTGCGTACATGGCTCACCACTACCGAACAACCTCTGGCCACTGTGGTGGTCTTAACAATTAAATCTTCAATTCGTGTGCACGCCACAGGATCAAGGCCAGCAGTTGGCTCGTCATAAAGCAATAGCGGCATCGCTCCGCTCTCCCGATCAGGATCATCAATCAGGGCCCTAGCAAAACTTACTCGTTTCTGCATGCCACCACTGAGCTGGCCTGGAAGTAGATCAGCCACATCGTAAAGCCCTACAGCTTCTAGACAAGCCATGGCTCGCTCACGAATCTCCTTCTGCTTAATGCGCCCCCCCCGCATCAACAAAAACCCCACATTCTCCTCAACCGTGAGGGAGGCCAGCAACGCTGGGTTTTGAAAAACAAGGCGCACATCAGGGGGTTGCTCCTGATCAAGACGCAAATAAGCCTGCTGCTCACCAAAGAGACGAAGCTCTCCGCTGGTAGGCAACTCCAAACCTGCCAGCAACCGCAACACCGTGGACTTACCAGCACCAGAGGGCCCCACGACCGCCAAGCGTTCCCCAGGCTGCATGACCAAGTTGACCTGATCAAGCACTGGCCATTGTCCCCACTGCATGGTGAGATCACACATCTCGACCACGGGGGTGGCGTTTGACACAAATACCCTGTGCTGGGAACCGAGTCATTGTGCCCGGGATGTCGAAGAAGGAAAGCTTTCGTACAGTTGCGTTAAAGACCTATGGCCGGTTTGTCCCCGCGCATGTGACCTCGCCCAAACACCGCTTTACTCAGCGCCGCTCTCATCAGCGCCGCGCCAGTATCAAAGGGATAAAGGCTGCTAGCGAAAGGGGTCTAATGATCCGTTCTCGCAGAGCAGTGAGTTGGCTCCTACCTGGACTGGTCGTCAAGCGCTGGCTGCTCACTTCGGGCCTGGGCCTTCTTATGGCACTTCTAGGAGCAGCCATCTGGGCAGACCTCAAGCCCATCTACTGGATCATCGAGACCCTCGTCTGGCTACTGGGAACAATCACAACTGTGCTGCCACGCAGCATTACAGGTCCTTTAGTGGTCTTAATCGGAGCCGCCCTAGTGCTATGGGGACAAAGCCGCAGCTTTGGTTCGATCCAACAAGCACTAGCGCCCGACAAGGACACCGTGCTCGTCGACGCCCTTCGTGCCAAAAGCAAACTCAACCGCGGCCCTAACATCGTCGCCATCGGAGGTGGAACAGGCCTCTCCACTCTGCTCAGTGGCCTGAAGCGCTACAGCAGCAACATCACAGCGATCGTCACAGTTGCTGACGATGGCGGCAGTAGCGGAGTCCTGCGTCGCGAACTTGGTGTTCAGCCCCCAGGCGACATTCGCAACTGCCTGGCTGCACTCTCAACAGAAGAACCCCTGCTCACACGACTGTTTCAATATCGTTTCTCAGCAGGTAGTGGCCTAGAGGGCCACAGCTTCGGCAATCTCTTTCTCTCTGCACTATCAGCCATCACGGGCAATCTAGAGACAGCCATCACAGCGTCTAGTCGAGTCCTCGCAGTTCAGGGTCAGGTCGTTCCCGCGACCAATGCAGATGTACAGCTCTGGGCGGAACTGGAAAACGGCCAGCGCATTGAAGGGGAATCAGCGATCGGCAAGGCACCAAGTCCAATCGTGAGGCTTGGCTGCTTGCCCGCACAACCACCAGCCCTGCCCCGCGCGCTAGAGGCAATCTCTAATGCA
The DNA here is from genome assembly GCF_047304785.1 of Prochlorococcus sp. MIT 1327. Lineage (NCBI taxonomy): Bacteria > Bacillati > Cyanobacteriota > Cyanophyceae > Synechococcales > Prochlorococcaceae > Prochlorococcus > Prochlorococcus sp. MIT 1327. The sequence continues at coordinate 667,769 of NZ_CP138972.1, read as the reverse complement.
GACCTGATTCTTCTAGGACCTGGCAGCCTCTACACATCCCTATTACCCAATTTGCTTGTACCGGCCTTAGTTCGAACCATCCAGCAGAGCCGAGCACCGAAGCTTTACATCTGCAACTTAATGACTCAACCCGGCGAAACAGATGGCCTGGATGTTGTTGGTCACCTAAGAGCAATCGAAGCCCAACTCGCCAGCCTGGGCATCAGCCAGAAACTATTCAATGCCGTATTGGCTCAGGATGACCTAGGAGAATCCCCATTGGTGAAGCAATATCAAGCACGAGGCGCTGAACCGGTCAACTGTGATGCTCAAGCGCTCATCGCCAAGGGTTATGAGTTGATGCAAGCTCCATTGCAAGGGAAAAGGCCTCGCGCAACACTGCGCCATGACCCACGCAGCCTTGCCCTAGCGGTGATGCGCTTCTATCGAAACTATAAAAAGAATGCTCAATAAGCATCCTGCATCTCATAAAAGTCTGGCTGCACATAATCTTTCCGCAGTGGCCAGCCCTTCCAGTCTTCAGGCATTAGCAACCTTTTCGGATGGGGATGTCCCTCAAAGTTGATGCCGAACATGTCAAAAGTTTCCCGCTCCTGCCAGTCAGCTCCGCGAAACAAGCCGTAGATCGATGGGAGCGAAGGTGTGTCTTCACGGGATAAAAACACCTTGAGGCGTACCTCACGGACCTTGGCCGCTTCCGACGACGAATCTCCCACCCCCATCTTTGCAACCATTTCAGCCATGGCCACGAGATGGTAGAAGCAGACCAGCTGCTGGCCAGGGCCTTCGTCATAGCCACCCTGGCATTGAAGATAATCAAAACCATCAGCCTTGAGAGCTGCAACGATCACCTGCAGGAACATCGACTCAACACCAATCACCTCCACACCAAGATGATCAGGATCAAGCAACTGATGCTCAAAACCCTGCTGGTTGAGCCAGCGGCTTACAGGTCCCGGTTCCGGACCCGCCGGCACCGGGGGGGTGGAAGGGGTCTCGCTCATGACTCGTAGGTTGATGAAGACTGAGAAGCTGGGCTGGCATCAATTTCAGAGGTGTTCAACTCCGCAGCCATTGGCAGCCCAGCACCAGGCGTCAAAGCAGCTTTCTGGGTATCAGCACTCAAGTAGGCCCCGGTGACAATTGGCTCAACTCGCTTCATTTGATGGGGCACTGTGAAGTAGCGGTGGGTCTGGGCAATCTTGATCCGCTCAGCAACCGATTCATCACCCACTTTTTTACGTAACTTGATCACCGCATCAAAAATTGCTTCAGGGCGAGGTGGGCACCCTGGGAGATACAGGTCTACGGGGATGAGCTTGTCTACTCCACGCACAGCGGTAGTGGAGTCAGCACTGAACATGCCACCAGTGATCGTGCATGCACCCATAGCAATCACGTATTTAGGCTCAGGCATCTGCTCATAAAGCCTGACCAGGGCTGGAGCCATCTTCATGGTCACCGTGCCCGCAACGATCAAGAGGTCAGCCTGCCGAGGAGAGCTTCGGGGCACCAAGCCAAAGCGGTCAAAATCAAAACGTGATCCAATCAGAGCCGCGAACTCGATAAAGCAACACGCGGTGCCATACAGCAACGGCCAGAGACTGCTAAGCCGAGCCCAATTGTGTAGATCGTCCAGGCTTGTGAGAATGATGTTCTCACTCAAGTCACTGGTCACACTGGGAGCGCCGACAGGGCCACAACTCGCTGCACGCAAGTCACGTACGGCATCGATGGAGGGGGTCACTGACATGAAATCAACTCCACTCGAGGGCACCCTTGCGCCAGGCATAAGCCAGTGCAACAAGAAGGATGGCAATAAAAATAAGGGCTTCGATGAAAGCCAATAGACCTAAGCGATGAAATGCCACAGCCCAGGGATAAAGGAAAACGGTTTCCACATCAAAGATGACGAAAACTAAAGCGAACATGTAGTAGCGAATGTTGAACTGAATCCAGGCGCCACCAATGGGCTCCATCCCTGATTCATAGGTCAGCTCCCGCTCGCCGGTACGACTGCGAGGCGCCAAGAGCTTGTTGGTGACAAGCGCCAAGATCGGTACTGCTGCTGAAATCAGCAGAAAGCCGAGAAAAGCGTCATAACCCGGCAGCGCAAACATGGACAAGTACGACTTGCTTCTCAGTCTGGCATTCACTGCCATGGGCTAACGCCGATAGAGTTATCCCACCTGACAGTGCAGCTGTGAGCGACAAAACCACACCTGCCGAAGACTCGACAGAAGCCGAATCAGTTGCTCAAACTGACGTTGATGGTATGGCCACAGACACCATCGCCTCAGCAGAGTCCGACACCGATCAGCTCACTCATCGCTTTGAGTGCCGCAGTTGCGGTTACGTCTATGACCCAGAAGAAGGAGTCAAGAAGCTTGGCATCACTTCCGGAACAGCTTTCAAGGATCTCGATCCAACCAACTTTCGTTGCCCCGTATGCCGTGCCCGCATCGACGCCTTCAAAAACATCGGTCCTCGCAGTGCACCTAGCGGCTTTGACCAAAACCTCAACTACGGCATTGGCGTCAACCGCTTAACACCAGGGCAAAAGAATGTCCTGATCTTTGGAGGCCTGGCACTGGCCTTCGCCTTCTTCCTCTCCCTCTACTCACTGCGTTAACGCATCCCTGCCATGAGCCGCCTGTTCTCGAACCTTTTCAACCTTCTGCTGATTGCGGCCATCGGGTTCGGCCTCAGTGGGTGCGTCACCAGCCGCCTTCCGATCGCCAGCACCAGCCCATGGCAACCCGTGGAGTTGAACACTGAGTCAAATCCACTGGACATCAGTTTCTCTGACGCCAACCACGGCTTCGTTGTTGGTACCAACCGCTTAATCATGGAATCAAATGATGGCGGTGTCAGCTGGAAGAAGCGCAGCTTGGATCTTGAAGAGGATGAAAACTTCCGGCTCATCAGTATCGATTTCAACGGCAATGAGGGTTGGATCGCTGGGCAGCCAGGGCTGGTGATGCACAGCACTGACGCAGGCAAGAACTGGTCCCGCCTGAAGCTTGAAAACAAACTCCCAGGCGATCCATATCTGATTACCAACCTAGGTCCAAATAATGCTGAGCTTGCCACCAACGCAGGTGCCATCTATCGCACAAGCGATGGTGGCACCACCTGGCAAGCAACTGTGAGTGAAGCTGCAGGTGCAGTGCGCGACCTCAGGCGTAGTGCAGCTGGCAATTACGTGAGCGTAAGCAGTCTCGGCAATTTCTTCTCCACCTTGGATGTAGGCCAGGATGTTTGGCAAAACCATGAGAGGGTCAGCAGCAAGCGGGTGCAGAGCCTGGGTTATCAACCCAACGGTGAACTATGGATGGTGGCCAGGGGGGCCGAGATCCGCCTGAACGATCAACCCGGAAACGTCGACAGCTGGGGGAAAGCGATGATTCCAATCACCAATGGCTACAACTACCTAGATCTTTCCTGGGATCCCAACGGGGGCATCTGGGCAGCGGGCGGCAACGGAACTCTTATTAAGACTCTGGATGACGGAAAAAGCTGGCAGATCGATCCCATGGGCGACACACAGCCCTCGAACTTGATCAGGGTCCTGTTCGACACCAGCTCTGAAAGCCAAGCCAAAGGGTTTGTTCTTGGGGAACGAGGCCACCTTCTGCGCTGGGTGGGCTAAGGCTTGACCTTCAGCCAAATGAGCAACGCTCTGTAACCATGCCGTTCACCAGACGCAGTGTTGAGGCTCAGCCTTATAGGATCTAAAAGCTGATACGCCTGAGGCCATGGCTGCTGGCTCCACCGGGGAACGCCCTTTTTTCGAGATCGTCACTAGCATCCGCTACTGGGTGATCCACGCCGTTACCCTGCCGTCGATCTTCCTCGCCGGCTACCTGTTTGTGTCCACGGGCCTTGCCTATGACACATTCGGCACACCTCGCCCTGATGCCTATTTCCAGGCAAGCGAAAGCAAGGCTCCTGTCGTTAGCCAACGCTACGAAGCCAAATCCCAACTCGACCTGCGCCTGCAATAAGCCATGGCTCAATCTTCTTCTGCACCTCTTCAAGCGCTTAACGTCCGTGTCTATCCGATTTTCACGGTGCGTTGGCTCGCTGTACACGTCCTGGGTGTACCCACAGTGTTTTTTCTTGGCGCCATAACCGCCATGCAGCTCATCCGTCGCTGATCCCACTCCCAAACCATGGAGCAAAACCCAAACCCGAACAACCTGCCGGCAGAACTGAACCGCACCAGCCTTTACCTAGGTCTGTTGCTGGTTTTTGTGACAGCCGTGCTATTTACCAGCTACTTCTTCAACTAAGGGATCTGAAGCATGAGTACGAAACTTAAAGGCCCTGACGGACGCATACCTGACCGTCTTCCAGACGGCAGTCCAGCCGTTTCATGGGAACGCCGTTGGACAGAAGGTTCACTACCCCTATGGTTAGTTGCCACAGTTGGCGGCATGGCGGTCCTCTCAGTCCTAGGCCTCTTCTTCTTCGGCTCCTTCACTGGAGTCGGTTCCGCTTAATTTAGAGTCAAGATTCTGTGTGTAAACCCTACCTAGCAGGGTAGGGATTTACATGCAGAGCTAGATCTTCTAAAAAACAAAAACTGACCATCAACTACCGCCAAACTCGCCCCAATAAGGCCTTGTAAAGAGGTCAAGTTTGCGGCGGGTTTTGTCAGTTACATGTTTTTTGGCGGTTAGCAAAGCATCTTCCAAAGCATTGTGCGCTGTGCTGACGGGACGAATATCTGCAACCATTTTGGCTGTTGCCCGAACGATCTTTGTGGCCAACTGTGCATTGGCCCTCAGATTTGCAAGCACCATCTCTACCGTCACGCTGTCATGGTGACCATGCCAACAATCGTAATCAGTAACCATTGATAAAGAAGCATAGGCAATCTCGGCTTCCCGAGCCAGGCGAGCCTCAGTGTGATTGGTCATTCCGATCACCATGCAGCCCCAACTCCTATACAGCTTCGATTCAGCTCGAGTGGAAAAGGCCGGACCTTCCATCGCCAGATAGGTACCACTACGATGCAATTGGCGTCCATCCGGCATCAGACTTTCGCCAACATCAGCTAACAAGCGAGAAAGCGTGAGGCAAAAAGGATCAGCCATTGCCACATGAGCCACCGCCCCATCTCCAAAAAAAGTCAGTGGTCGCTGATGAGTCCGATCAATGAATTGATCAGGTACCACCATGTCTAAGGGGCGCACCTGTTCCTGCAATGAACCAACTGCTGAAGGCGAAAGGATCCAACGCACACCAAGCGAACGCATCGCCCAAATATTTGCTCGATAGGGAACTTCCGTAGGCAAAAAAGTGTGATTACGCCCATGGCGAGCAAGAAATACCACCTCCATACCGTCAAGGGTGCCGAGTCGAAAAGCGTCAGAAGGCTTTCCAAAGGGAGTATCAATCTCCAATTCTTGAATGTTCTCAAGGCCTTCGATGGCATAGAGACCACTGCCTCCCAAAACTCCCAAACGAGCGCCTTCGAGAGGAGAAGTTGTGAGGCGATTCAATTAACGTCTTTCAGCTTTAAATAGCATAGCCCGTCAATAACTCGATCAATACTTATAGCCTTCAAGGGCTTCATACATACAACTGATAGTCGAAGTATCACATCAAGTCATGAGTTTAATTAGCAAATATTTATTCAACCTTCAAAAAACTAACCAGCCAAGGTCTCCAGCAGAAAGAATCCATCAATCCCTGAGATAACTTACAAAGTGTTTACGATCAAGATGCCTGCACACACACGTGAAATAACAATTAGATGATTCAAGCGGGCAATCATCTAAAGAGCCGCCTTGATCCACTGCATTGAGTTGAACAAGAGCAAATCCTAACTGGCTTAAAAAGCATTTTAAAACCTGAAGGCGAGGTTTATCTTGATAAGGTTAATTTAAAAAAGAGTTAACTCTTAAACACAAGAGGCACTAACCCAGGCAAAGGTTAGACCAGGCCTAATGCTTTCATTCAGCCCAAAAGGTTACTGGGCCTAGCAATAATCAACAAGCCACACTTGAGCTAATCTTCAACCATGACTTCAATGCAGAAGCCTTGCTCGCAGCAAGGCTCAATGTATTAGTAGCCAAATATCACAATGGGCGATTGCACCAGGATGAATTAGCCATGCAACCTAACCGCTTTAGAAATTAGGATCTGCCCAGGCATAACATCGACTCGATCAACACTGCCCAGGATCATCTAAATGGTGAAAGGTCATGAACATTGATGGCACAGCCTGGCGCACCATCTGGCTTGAAAAAGATGGGCATTCAGTCGGCGTGATCGATCAAACCCAACTGCCCCACAAGTTCAGCACCCTCAAGCTCAGCAACTGCCAAGAGGCCGCAACCGCAATTCGCACCATGGTGGTGCGTGGGGCTCCATTGATCGGAGTCACCGGGGCCTATGGATTAATGCTGGCCCTACAAGAAGACCCCAGCGATGACGCCCTAGAGGCGGCCTTTAAGCAACTCAATGCCACCCGGCCAACAGCAGTCAATCTGCGCTGGGCCCTCAAACGAATCCGAGACAAAGTAAAACCCCTTCAACCAGCTAAGCGTGCAGAGGCCGCCAGAGCCGAGTCTGCCCTCATTGCCGAGGAGGACGTGGCCATGTGTGAGGCCATCGGCAACCATGGCTTAGCAATCATCCAAAAGCTTGCTGCAGACAGACCAAGCGTGCGACAACAAGAGCCCATACAAGTGCTCACCCACTGCAATGCTGGCTGGCTAGCCACCGTTGATTGGGGGACCGCGCTGGCACCGATTTACAAGGCCCACCGGGCCGGCCTAAACATTCATGTATGGGTTGACGAGACACGCCCCCGCAACCAGGGCGCGAGCCTCACTGCCTATGAACTAGGTCGTGAAGGCGTACCCCATACCGTGATCGTGGATAACGCGGGTGGGCACCTTATGCAGCAAGGATATGTTGACGCAGTCGTCGTAGGTAGCGACCGAACCACACGCAGCGGTGACGTGTGCAACAAAATCGGCACCTATCTCAAGGCCTTAGCGGCCCTAGACAACGGCGTGCCCTTTTATGTGGCCCTACCCGCCTCAACAATCGACTGGTCAATCTCGGATGGGGTCGCAGAAATCCCTATCGAAACCCGCTCGGCGATGGAAGTGACCCACATCCAGGGACGAAACAACAACGCTTCTAGCAACAACCAACTCACCACCGTACAACTCACTCCCAATCAAAGCGAAGGATTCAACCCTGCTTTTGATGTAACCCCTGCGCGCCTCGTAACGGCCCTAATCACCGAACGCGGAGTCGCGGCAGCAAGCGAGACGGGCCTCATGGAGCTTTACCGCGATGATTAGAAATCAAAACCAATGAATGAAAAATATCACTACGGAAAGATTGGTCAATGACCAATCAAACTCAAGGTCGTCTTTAATTATAGAAAAATCTTCACAGCAGCACTCAATCCTCACTATCCATAGATGCTAAACATGAGATGAATTGAAATCACTAAGATCGACTCAACTTACACACTCAAATACAAAGAAGATCCTTACATTGCTACTCCCTAAGGCTTAACTAAACCTATGCAAAAGAAGCAAATCTTCGTCAAGGTTAAATACTTTGCAGAAAAGATATGACATTCCGCATAGCAAGCTTTTATTCCTCAGCTTGACACCTTTACAGCACCAGAGCTAAAATAGTTCATTAGATCTAGAGTTCGGCAATCATCAACAGAAGGCTGCTCGGCTTGACAGGAATAGCCAACATTATACTCTTCTATATATGGCCACACAATCATTCAAAATCCTAAACATCCGAGGCTTTAGAACTTTTATATCAACATCTTTTTCACCTGCAAAGCCCAGACGGAACAGCATATGCACAATAACCAATCAGTAAAAATTCAACCCTCTGGCTGAGAATCTCTTCAGTCAACACTTCATGCCAGGGAATTATAATTCTTGTCATGGCAACATCTCAACGAACTGTCTAATAAAGCTTTGCCCCTTAAACATCAGCAAAGGAGAAAGCAGAGGAACTTCAGCGCGACTGAAGTAACGTTCTCGTCGATACGCACCAATCAATGACGTGCCAAAACCGCTGGTCGGATGCCGAGGCACAAGCTGCCATCAAATCTTACGCCGCGCAGGACGTCTCTGAAGACCTGGCTCTCCGCACTTACACAGCCCGTCTGCTCGGCTCCGACCCCCAGCTGGTGCTGCATGGCGGAGGCAACACCTCGGTTAAAACCAGCTGCATAGGATTGTTTGGTGATCACATACCAGTGTTGTGCGTGAAGGGCTCAGGCTGGGACCTATCAACCATCGAGCCGGCCGGCCATCCTGCTGTGCGATTGGAGAACCTGCAGGCCTTAAGAGATCTATCTGCACTTAGCGACGAGGACATGGTTGCAGCTCAACGCAGCAACCTGATCGATCCATCGTCACCCAACCCTTCGGTTGAAGCACTACTACACGCGTTCTTACCAAGTAAATTCGTCGATCACACCCACGCAGTAGCTGTTTTAGCCCTAGCAGATCAACCAGATGCCGAACAGATCTGCCGTGAGCTCTACGGTCGACGTGTCGCGATTGTTCCCTATGTCATGCCGGGCTTCCAACTAGCCTTGGCCGCCATCAAAGCCTACGAACAAGCAGAAGTAGAAGCAGCTAAAGCGGGAGTTGAACTTGAAGGGATGGTGCTTCTCAAGCACGGCTTATTTTCGTTTGCTGCCACAGCACAACAAAGCTACGAGCGAATGATCAACTTGGTGCGTGAGGCGGAAGAGCATCTTGGGGAAACCCCAACGCTTTGCCTACCACCACCAACCAATCCAGCTCCTAAAACAAACATCGCTGCAATTCTGCTCCCACTGTTACGTGGTGCCCTGGCTCAATCTGCAGCTGTGCATAACGCTCCCCAACGTTGGCTTATGGAGTTGCGCTCAACCCCACTGGCACTCCAACTAGTCAACGACATTCACCTCCAAGACTGGTCTCGCCGTGGAGTCGCTACCCCCGACCACGTGATCCGAACCAAACCCTGGCCTCTCATTCTCAAAAAGCCTCCACAAATCCAAGGAGATGAAGCGATTGAATCCTGCCCAGTGCTGAAGGAATGGCTCCACTCAGCAAAACTGGCATTAGAGAAATACATCAACTCATATCAGGATTACTTCGAGCGTCAGAATGCTCGCGTTGGAAGCCATAAACAACACCTCGATCCACTACCAAGGCTGATCGCAATCCCTGAACTTGGCCTCGTTGGCCTAGGTCGTTCAACAGCCGAAGCCAATGTCACCGCAGATATTGGTGAAGCCTGGGCCGCAACACTGATGGCAGCTGAATCAGTGGGACGTTTTCAACCAGTCAACGAGGCAGATACCTTCGAGATGGAGTACTGGAGTCTCGAACAAGCAAAGCTCGGCAAGGGCAAAGAAGCACCACTGGCACGCCATGTTGTCTTGGTCACTGGTGGTGGTGGTGGAATTGGTGCAGCGATCGCCCTTGCCTTCGCCAAGCAAGGTGCACAAGTTGTCGTACTTGACAAGAATGGTGAAGCAGCAACAAAGACTGCCAAAGAATGTGGCTCAAGTGCTCTCGGACTGAAGTGCGACCTCACCAATGCTGCTGAGGTTCATGATGCATTCACGACAATTGCAGCTTGCTTCGGGGGCTTAGACATCGTGGTATCCAATGCTGGGGCGGCTTGGAGCGGAGACATTGCCACTCTTCCAGAATCCAAGTTGCGAGCAAGCTTCGAGCTCAACCTATTTGCTCACCAGCACGTTGCACAAGCTGCTGTTCACCTGTTTCGAGCCCAGAGCAATAGAACGACAGAAACCAGCAAATCCTTAGGCGGACAGCTGCTCTTCAATATCAGCAAGCAAGCGCTAAACCCAGGCCCTGGTTTTGGAGCCTACGGAATTGCAAAAGCGGCATTGCTGGCACTTATGAAGCAATACGCCCTGGAAGAAGGGCCCTCAAGCATTCGCTGTAACGCCATCAATGCAGATCGGATTCGGTCCGGCCTGCTCGATCAGGCAATGATCCGAGAACGAGCGGAAGCGCGCGGCATCAGCGAAGCCAACTACATGGGTGGGAACTTGCTCGGTGCAGAAGTCCGAGCAAGTGATGTGGCGAATGCTTTCGTGGCATTAGCCTTAATGCCACGAACCACTGGTGCATTACTGACAGTAGACGGCGGAAATGTTGCGGCGATGGTGCGTTGACGCCTACATGCACATGCATGTCAAGCTCTCGATCAAACCTCATAAAAGCTTCGATACCACTGAGAGAAGCACTCCACCCCCTCTGCGATTGGGGTCGACGGCCGAAAATTCACCCAGGCCTCAAGAGCAGATGTATCAGCAGCGGTGGCCATCACATCACCAGGTTGCATCGGCTGGAAGTCCTTCACCGCTTCCCTCCCGAGAGACTTCTCCAAGAGCTCAATAAAATGCATCAACTCAATGGGCTCGCTATTACCAATATTGAAAAGACGGTGGGGTACAGCAGCGGTGGCTGGATCAGGGTTCCGCGGATCGAAGCCTAAATTTGCGGTAGCAGGCTTGTCGCAACAACGAAGTAGTCCTTCAACGATATCGTCGATATAGGTGAAATCACGCTGCATCTTGCCGTAATTGAACACCTTGATGGGCTCGCCAGCAAGAATCGCCCTGGCGAAGAGCATCGGAGCCATGTCCGGGCGGCCCCAAGGTCCGTACACAGTAAAAAAGCGCAGTCCTGTAGCAGGCAAACCATACAAATGGCTATAGGTATGAGCCATCAATTCATTAGCCTTCTTAGTAGCTGCATAGAGACTCACCGGGTGATTCACAGGCTGTTGCTCGTGAAAAGGCAAGTTGCGATTGCCACCATATACCGAGCTACTTGAGGCATACACCAAGTGCTGCACTCCATGATGACGACATCCCTCAAGGATGTGACCGAAGCCCACCAAATTGGCCTGAATGTAGGCCGCCGGATTTTCCAATGAGTAGCGAACCCCTGCCTGAGCCGCCAAATTAACGACCACCTGAGGCTTCTCAGCCCTAAACAATTCCTCTATGCCTGCACCATCTTCCAAGGCTATTGGATAAAAAGTCCAAGACGCTGTAAGGGAAGCCGCTTCAATCTGAGCAAGTCGTGCACGCTTCAAAGACGGATCGTAGTAGTCATTTAGGTTGTCAATGCCAATGACACGGTCACCCTGGGCTAATAGCCTCTGCACGAGGGCAGCACCAATGAATCCTGCAGCACCGCTAACAACAACGCATCGACTCATACAGCACCATCTCCAACTCGCCAAAGCATCAAGCCAGACGATTTCACAGCTTCTGGATCGACAACAGCGCGAGCATCAAACACCCAGGCAGGTTGTCGCATCAAAGGGGCCAAGGCGACCCAATCAAGCTGTCTAAACTCATGCCACTCCGTCAGGATCAGCGCAGCATCAGCACCAGCGACTGTATCGGCAACGCTACTGCCGGACCACCAGGTTCCTTCGCCGCTAAGGGCGGCACGGGTAGGACCTGCCTGGACATCTGGCGGGGAACTAGCCGACAGCTGCAAATCAAACGCAATCTGTTGCGGATCCACCTTCGGATCATAAATAGCCAGCTGAGCACCCTCCTCAAGCAGATCATGTGCGATACGAATCGCCGGCGCTTCTCGAGTGTCGTTGGTGTCTGCCTTAAAAGCAAAGCCGAGCAGTGCCAGCCGCTTACCTGTAACCGTTCCAAAAAGCTTTTGAACCACCAAACGAGAAATGCGGTGCTGCTGCCAAGTATTGAGAGCTACTACGTTTTCCCAATAGTCCGCTACATCCGGCAAACCAAAATGACGACAGAGATAAACCAGATTGAGGATGTCTTTCTGAAAACAACTCCCACCAAATCCAGGCCCAGCTTGAAGGAACTTGGAGCCAATACGAGAATCGCTTCCAATAGCGCGCGCCACCTCACGAACATCCGCACCAGTGCGTTCGCAAAGAGCCGCCACTGAGTTAATGGAACTGATGCGCTGAGCAAGAAACGCATTGGCGGTGAGCTTGGAGAGCTCACTGCTCCAAAGATTGGTAAGCAGAATTTTCTCAACTGGCACCCAATGGCCATAAATCTCTGCCAAAGACTGAATGGCAACGGGGTTTTCACCACCGATCAACACACGGTCCGGCGACTCCAAATCACGAATCGCCGTGCCCTCGGCAAGGAACTCTGGGTTGGACAACACAGAAAAACTGATCGGTAGTTCTCCATCAACCGCCTGCCGCTGAGCTGCCTCAAGAATCGAACGCACAACTTCAGCGGTTCGCACTGGCAGCGTGCTCTTCTCAACCACAATCGTGTGACCCTGCGCAGATTGAGCAACCTGACGAGCACAAGCTTCCACCCAACGCAGATCACTGGCCTGACCGGCCCCCAGCCCTTTTGTTTTGGTTGGTGTATTCACCGAAATGAACACCATGTCAGCAGCAGCAATCGCAGCGTCCACCTGCGTAGAGAAAGTGAGATTGCGCCCGCGAGCCCGGTCGACCACCGCATCCAACCCAGGCTCATACACAGGCAGTTTGTTGAGATCAAGGTCATTCCAAGCAGCAATGCGGGCCTCATTGAGGTCCACCACGTTCACCTGAATCTGTGGACAGCGATCGGCAATCACCGCCATAGTCGGACCGCCTACGTAACCCGCACCAATGCAACAGATGTTGCGGATCGGGAAGGTACTCATAGCGTTGTAAACAGCGAGTTCAACAAAAGATGAGGGGAGAGGCCTGCTCAGTCATGGCAAAAGATTAAGTGGAACCTCAGCCTGCGAAGAAAGTTATACGAAGTCATTCTTGAAGCAAACGAACAAGACCAGTGACATCGTCGAGTCGATGGAGTTGATCGATGGGAGTCGGATTGGCTTGAGTTGTTGCCTCCTGCAAATACTTAAGGCGTCCCTCGCCCCGTTCGACCTCATCATCACCAATCACCAAGGCCCAGGTAGCCCTACTGCGACCGGCACGCTTGAACTGCTTATTAAAGGCAGCTCCAGAACTATCCAGCTCCACCATGAGCCCCGCAGCCCGTAGCTGATGGGCAATGACCAGGGCGACTCGTTCCGCCTGCTCTCCCCGATTCACCACATAAAGATCCGGACTCGTGGAAGCCGTTAAGCGAGCAGCTGATCCACTTGGATTAATACTCGCCGCAGCCTCAAGCAAAAGCATCAACCGCTCCATACCAAGAGCCCAACCAAAAGCGGGCGTTGGCGCCCCCCCTAGCTGCTCAACCAACCCGTCATATCGGCCTCCTCCACAGACTGTGGCCTGGGCCCCAAGCTGATCGCTAGTGATCTCAAAAGCGGTATGGCCGTAGTAGTCAAGGCCGCGCACAAGACGAGGATTGAGTTGACAAGGTATCTGGAGAGCCTCCAAGTCGACCTGAACCTCCTCAAAGCGGGCCTTACTCTCCACGCTGAGCGCCTCAAAAAGCGTGGGAGCATCCTGCAACAATTCACTGATTACAGGATTTTTACTATCAAGAATACGCAGTGGATTGGTATACAAACGCTTGCGTGAATCGTCATCAAGCTGGTCACTGCGGGCTTCTAGCCACGCCACAAGCTCCTCTCGATACTTCTGTCGATCCTGAAGGGTGCCGAGGCTATTGATCTCCAGAACAAGACCTTGCACCCCCAAGTCGACCAGAAGTGCCCAGGCCAATGCAATGACCTCAGCATCACTACGAGGACTACCAACCCCGAGATACTCCACACCAATCTGATAAAACTGTCGTTGCCGACCAGCCTGAGGTCGCTCATAGCGAAACATTGGACCGCCATACCAAAGACGCTGTGGCCCCTGACTTAACAAGCCGTGCTGTAGAGCAGCACGCACAACAGAAGCGGTTCCCTCCGGCCGAAGGGTGCAGGATCGATCACCCCGATCAACAAAGGTATACATCTCCTTTCCAACAACATCTGTAGCTTCACCAATGCCACGTGCGAAGAGTTCAGTCACTTCCAGAAGAGGCGTGCGAATTTCCTGCAACCCTGCTCTGCGGAAGTGATCTCGCGCAACGCTTTCTACCGCCTGCCAGCACCTCGTCTGTTCCGGCAATAGATCCACCATTCCTCGCAGGCTCTGCAGCTGAGTCACTCTTCACCGACAACCAGTAGGCAGTCTGCCGGGCCAGTGATCACCAAGCTCGATAAACGAGGCAACCAAACACGTCGCGCAATGCCCCTGAACTGTTAGCGAGGCTGCAGGCCGCTGGCAACCACCACAACGGATCAAGCCACAAGCGATCTGCCCAAGCCCAGCAAGCCTTGAAATCAACAAGAAATGGCACCACCTTGAGCCCCCCTACGCTCAAAAAGCCCTGAGCAGGACGCCTATGGAAAGTACCTCTCGCAAGAAGAATCCTGATAGATAATGATGCGTTAACTGATCTCAACAACTGACTGATGGTGGTGGCCTCTGCTGCTGTATTCACCACTGGCGGAGTCCTGGCCATTGCGGTACCAATGTGGGCCTAAAAAAACACCAGCGAAATACCACGCCAACAAGCAATTGAATGAGGTTCAATCCCAGAGGCAAACGATTGATGCGCAAATAGCTGATCACGAGTCGAAAAGCTCTCGGAAGTAGGCGATGGTGGGTCGAAGCCATCAATCTGGTGTATTTGATGCTGCCAACGAAATGCTGCAATACCAAATCAATAACCGACCGGCGCTGCAATGGAGCATCGCTAGGCAAGAGTTTGTTCATTCATCGATAGAGAAGGATTGATTCGCTAGCACTCCAGCTCAGCCAAGTTTCAGGTCATGACTTCAACGAGGTCCCGAAGCATTCGAAGTCTTTGATGGAGTTCAGGGTTGAGCTGCTGCCTTGAAGACTACGGTTCTGAACATTGAAGGACAGCTCACTATCACAACGAAAGGGGGCCGACGATGCCCCGCAGACTCTGCAATGGCTCCTCTGGTCAGCTGATCATTTCAAGAGTCTTATGAAATGGAACAGGTACAGCTCCTAGCCTGACTGCCTAAGTCATTTAATTTGCGATGGCCGAGTTGTTGATCACGGGTGGTGCCGGGTTCATTGGCAGTCACGCCTGCCTGGTGCTTCTGGAAGCCGGCCACAGACTAGTGATACTCGACAACTTTTCCAATAGCTCAGCTATTGCCTCAAAAAGGGTAGCCGAACTTGCTGGAGTGGCCGCTCAAGAGCGAATGCTCGTATTGGAGGGAGATATCCGCAATAGCAACGATCTAGATCGCGCTTTCAACTCAATGGAAAACGGCATCGCGGCTGTGGTGCACTTCGCCGGGCTTAAGGCAGTTCATGAATCAATTCAGTGGCCACTGAAATACTGGGATGTGAATGTGGCTGGCAGCCGCTGCCTGCTGGAAGCCATGCAACGGCATAACTGCCGCACGATTGTTTTCAGCAGCAGTGCAACGCTCTATGGCTATCCCGAGCAAATCCCAATCCCTGAGACAACTAGGGTGCAACCGATCAATCCATATGGTCAAAGCAAGGCAGCGGTGGAGCAGTTGCTAGATGACCTGGCCTGCAGCGAACCTGGTTGGCGCATTGCCCGATTGCGCTATTTCAATCCAGTTGGAGCCCACCCCAGCGGCTGCATCGGCGAAGATCCCAAGGGAACACCCAACAACCTTTTCCCTTTTGTGAGCCAAGTAGCAGTGGGCCGGCGAGCGGAACTCCAAGTATTTGGAGCCGATTGGCCTACACCCGATGGGAGTGCTGTGCGCGACTACATCCATGTGATGGACTTAGCTGAGGGACACCGAGCTGCACTGGAGGTACTGCAACGAGAGGAACCGCAACTCCTCACTCTTAATCTCGGCAGTGGCAAAGGCCACTCGGTGTTGGAAGTTGTGCAGGCCTTTGAAAAGGCAAGCGGCCAACCCGTTCCATACAGCATTAACCAGCGCCGCGCTGGAGATGCCGCATGTAGCGTCGCAGATCCAAGACTTGCCGCCGAGCGGTTGGGATGGTACACACAGCGCAGCCTGTCAGACATGTGCCGCGACAGTTGGAATTGGCAGAAGGCCAATCCACAGGGCTACAGCCAGGAACAACAATGAAACCATTGTTGTTCCCCAAGACCAACACATAGCCAGGCCAGACCTAGGGTCACCAAGTCGCTGTGATGCCCTTGTCCTGGCGCGATCCTCGCCGCAACTTGCTGATTTGTGTAGGCCTAGATCTGCTTGGCCTAGTGGGAGTCCTGTCTGGATTATCAAGCATCTGGTCACAACCGCTAACGGAACAACTTGGCTGGATGGTGACAACGATCACGGCCTATTTACTACTGGGCTGGCTGTTGGGCACATACACCCTGCTGAGCTGGCGCAGACTGCCCCGCTGGACACTGATCCAACGACTGGGGCTTTGCCTGCTGACCACATTGATGCTGGTGGCGATCCTGCGCTGGGTGATCAATCCACCACTAGACATCTGGCTGGTGCACCGCAGCACCCAGATGTCATGGCTGCTACCAGCAACACTATGGTCACTCCTAGTGCGAGTCAGTCTGCGCAAGGGGAGACTTCAAGCTGAAGAGCCCAAGCTGATCCTTCTAGCCTCCGAAACAGAAGCAGATCAGACCCTTCAGGCCTGGCGACAAACACCGACAAGACTCATGCCGAAATGGCTACCTGCTGCAGAGATAGCAAAACAACAAGGGCCATTAGTGATAGCTGTATCACCCAACTTCAGGCACCAACCTGTTTGCAGCGAATTACTCGAAAAATTGGAGCAACGCGACCCCCGCGAATGCAACCTGACAACACCTCTTGCCCTTGCAGAGCGACAACTCGAACGACTGCCTCCAAAGCTGCTGCCTGAAGCCTGGCTGAGCTATTCCGAAATTCCCTGGAACATGTTGTTCAGCCCTCAACGCCAACTCAAGCGAGTAGCAGATGTTGTATTAGCAATGCTGCTTTTGGCGGTGACAACACCGCTATTCCTGCTGCCAGCGGCCCTGCTGATCTGGT
Source organism: Prochlorococcus sp. MIT 1327 (assembly GCF_047304785.1). NCBI lineage: Bacteria > Bacillati > Cyanobacteriota > Cyanophyceae > Synechococcales > Prochlorococcaceae > Prochlorococcus > Prochlorococcus sp. MIT 1327. The sequence continues at coordinate 650,787 of NZ_CP138972.1, read as the reverse complement.
TAGAAGATCGCGGTCCGATCTTTTACATCCAGGAACGCAGCGGCTGGTTAGGCCAGCCATTCATGGTTCTGAAACTCCGCACGATGAAAGTGCTACCACCTCATGCCCCCATCAGCTGGACAATGCCGGGCGACCCACGCATCACCCGAATAGGCAACTGGCTGCGACGCTCGCGCCTCGATGAACTCCCTCAGCTCATCAACGTGCTGCGTGGTGACATGAGCCTGATAGGACCGCGACCTGAACGTCCTGAAATAGAGCATGAACTGGAAGAAAGCATTCCCCACTACCGCAAGCGCCACTGGATGCGCCCGGGATTAAGCGGCTGGGCCCAGGTATGCGCCCCCTATGCCGCAAGTGTTGAGGATTCAGAGCTCAAACTCTCTTACGACCTCTATTACCTCAAATACTTCAATAGCTGGCTAGATCTCATGATCCTGCTACGCACAATTAAAACGGTGCTCAAGGTGGGTGGTCGTTGAACATCTCGCCACAGGCAACACGGTCAACTGCCAACGCAATACCAAGCCTCAACTCCATGCTGCGCTGATAAACCATGACGGCTGATCACCTCGTTCTGGCCGGGGGGGGACATAGCCATGCCCTGATGCTGCGTCGCTGGGCCATGCGTCCCCAACTCCGACCTGCAGGACTGATCACCTTGATCAACCGCCACAGCAGCACCCTCTACTCCGGCATGGTGCCTGGTCTCATTGCCGGTCATTACAGACACAGTGAAATCGCGATCGACCTCCGTCGCCTCACAGACCGAGCTGGCGTAGCACTCATCATTGCCGAAATCACAGCAGTGGAGGCCCACAACAATCGCCTGCTCCTCGCCAAGCGTCCTCCCATACATTTCCAACGAATTAGTTTCGATGTGGGCGCCGAAACCTTCAACAAGAGTCCTTACCTTGAACGAAGCCAGGCTGCACTGGCAATGCCAATCAAGCCTTTGGAGCCTGCCCTGGCATGGCTTGAACAGCAAGACAGTCAGGTGCTGCTCAATGATTCCACGCCACTGACGGTGATCGGGGCTGGCCTGGCGGGAGTAGAAGTGGCGCTCGCCCTTCGTCAACGCTGGCCCAAGCGCCCTTTAAATCTGCAGGCGCATCATGGGCAACCCAGACCAGCTCTAAAACAAGCCCTCTCCAGGGCCGCAATCGTAGTAGTGCCAAGCGGAACTCCCTCGAGTGGCCCCGCCCTGCTCTGCACTGGCAGCCAAGCCCCCGCTTGGCTTGCTACCAGTGGCTTTCCCGTGGATCCCTTTGGGCGTGTTCGCACCACTAAGACACTTCAAGTCATCAACCATCCCCACTGCTTCGCCGTCGGCGACTGTGCGGTGATTGATAAGGCCCAGCGGCCAGCCGCAGGGGTATGGGCCGTGCAAGCCGCAAAGCCTCTTGCCCAAAACCTAGAGCGGCTCAGCCGTAGACAACCCACCCGTCCATGGCAGCCACAACAGCTTGCCTTGCAAATACTGGGAGGTCAGCTGACCTCCGGGAGGTTCACCGCCTGGGCTTTTTGGGGCAACCTGATCATCGGGCCCCATCCCTGGCTTTGGTACTGGAAAGAAGCTATCGATCGGCGCTTCATGGGGAGCTTTAACGAACTCCCAAGCATGAGCGGCGTTCTCAAGCGACAGGAGAGCATGGCTTGCCGAGGTTGCGCAGCCAAATTGGCTGAGAAGCCTTTAAACGATGCCCTAAAGCAGGCAGGCCTAGGAGCTCTTGGGCAACAACCTGAGGACGCTGCCTTGATTGCCAGCACATCATCAGGCGACAGCTTGCTGCAAAGTGTCGATGGTTTCCCTGCACTGATCAGCGACCCCTGGCTTAATGGTCGCTTAACCACACTGCATGCCTGCTCAGATCTTTGGGCCAGTGGTGCGCATGTGATCTCTGCACAGGCTGTCATCACCCTGCCCAAGGTGTCTTCTGAACTTCAACAAGAGTTGTTGGTCCAAACGCTCAAAGGAATCCAAGCAACCCTCGAACCGCAAGGCGCCAAATTAATTGGAGGGCATACCCTCGAAGCCCGCAGCATTCCCCCCCAACCAATCAATCTTGGGATCCAGCTCACCCTTAGCGTTAACGGCAAGGTGGCTTCTGGGCGTGTGCCTTGGAGCAAAGGCAAGCTGCAATCGGGAGATGTCCTGCTCCTCAGCCGCCCCATAGGCAGCGGCGTGATCTTTGCTGCAGCCATGGCAGGAGAAGCTCACCCAGAGGATCTCGACGCTGCACTTGCGCAGATGACAATCAGCCAGCACAACCTCCTGACAGCGCTGCGCAGCCTTGAAGAGAGACATACAGGAATGCAAACCATTCATGCATGTACCGACATCACCGGCTTCGGACTACTGGGCCATCTCGGTGAAATGCTCAGTGCAAGCAATCACCAACGCCATAGAGCAGGGCTACAACCTCTACGTCTCATCCTCGAAGCCGCCGCCATTCCCTCCCTGCAGGGTGCTCTACCGCTACTCAAAGCTGGCTATTCGAGCACCCTGGCCCCAGCCAATCGCCGCAACTGGCACTTGCTCAATCCAAGCATCAACGGCGAACCCGCACCGATCGAAATTGCACTGAACGATGTAACGCCAGGCAGTGAACACCACCAGGCACTGCTCGAACTCATGGTGGATCCACAAACCTGCGGCCCATTACTCCTGGCCTGTTCAACCAAGATCGCCTCAGAGCTGCTCAGGGACGGGCCTTGGCAACGCATCGGCCAGGTTCAGCCGATGTAGAGGTTGCTGCTCATTCAGTTGAAGTTAGCTACTGAGAGTCACCAACATTGGACGTCGTCAACGTGCAACGCAAGATGCGTCTGTACTCAATCTATGGGCCATCCTCCCGACATTCATACCCCCCTCTTTCAGCTCTCTTAATCAGAGGCTTGAGCCACCGACGCATTGATTGGTCAGGACCACTACTCCCAGCCCCAAGCGCCGCCAGAACAACATCACCTCAACGCCACCTGCTGATCGATCAGCTCCAGCCTGAGCCGCTGTAATTCGGCCCCCAAAGCCGGACCGGGTCGCCAGCCCTGATCAATCAAAGCCTGTGCCGATACAGGAGACTTCACTTGCCGCCAACGCCCCCACCAACGCAGCAAGGGTCGCCACATCGGTACACCCAAGCAAACGCAAAGAGCAACCGCCTCTGGCTGCCAACCATTGCCCTCCAGGGTTTCGCACCAGCGAGCGGGCGACCACGTCGACAAACTCTCAGCGACCTCTAGCGAAGCCAACACAATCTGCAATTCGGCCGCTTCCGCCAACAACCTTTGCTGCAATTGTGGCAGCTGCAAGCGTTCTGCCAGAGCCAGAGGATCCGCAGCTCCGGCAACCAATGCTGTCAGCAACGGCAGCTCCAAGCGCCAGGCCCAGCGCATTCGACGATGCCAGTTTTGATCAGCCTGAAGGTCCTCATCAAGTAACACCAGAGCTCCCCAGTCCTGCAAATGAGCCACTGCCTTCTGCCAAGGCTCCCTTTCCAATAACAACTCCAGCTCCATCCGCAACCGCGTTGAAAGGGCTGGCGGTGCCAGCTTCGGCGCTTCGCCTGGACGCCAAGCCCAAGGCCAGGATTGAAGAGTGGAGCGCACCTGAGCGAGAGCCTCAGGCGCCAATACAAAACCAAGACGGGCCGCATAACGGGCCCCTCGCACAACTCGCGTCGGATCGTCCGCGACACTGTTTAAGTGTAAAAAAACCAGCTGACGCTTGGCTAAAGCCGCCCAACCATCATGGGGATCTAACAAGGTCATCCCTGGCAACTCCAAAGCCATGGCATTCACCGTGAAGTCCCTTCGGGCTAAATCTTCTTCGAGATGACCCTCCGTGACCTGCGGGTTTTGTCCAGGAGAAGCATAGGTTTCTTGCCGAGCAGTCGCTAAATCAAGCAATAACCCATCAACCACAAGTTCCACCGTTCCGTAAGCCCCATGCACACGCAGCTGCGGCAACTGCTCTGGCCCTACATGCCGGCGAAGTGCCTTGGCTAAAACCACCGCTGAACCCTCCACCACCAGATCGAGATCAGGCAAACCTCGCCAGGGATCAAAAAGAACCCGATGCAACAGGCCATCTCGAACCGCACCACCCACCAAGGCAAGGCGTTTAATCCCAACCTCCGACGCAACTTGCTGCAGTACCGCCAACAAACCCATTGGCAAACCTGGTCCATCGAATCCAGGCTCTGGCTTCAACAGACTCTCCATGGCGGTGGTATGCAGGAGAATTACCGCATCATCACGAACTTACAGTTTGTCTGCCCTCACCCGCTGCCTGCAGGAAGAGGCCGCGGCCATTGCCGCCGCTGCCGAACGACTAGGGACAGCAGAAGTTGAACAGGCCTTGGCCCTACTCGAGGACTGCGCTAATCAAGGCGCAAAACTTGTCATTACTGGTGTTGGGAAGAGCGGCATCGTGGCCCGCAAAATCGCCGCCACCTTTTCGTCTATCGGCCTAATGGCGATTTACCTCAACCCACTCGATGCAATGCATGGCGATCTGGGAGTGGTAGCCCAAGAGGACGTCTGCCTCATGCTCTCCAACAGCGGTGAAACTGCTGAGCTTTTAGAAATAATGCCTCATCTCAAACGACGTGGCACGTCAAGAATCGCCCTGGTGGGTCGTCGCAATAGCTCACTTGCCGACGGTAGCGATGTGGTGCTTGAAGCCAGCGTCGATCGTGAAGTGTGTCCATTGAATCTAGCGCCAACTGCCAGCACAGCTGTGGCCATGGCAGTTGGCGATGCACTTGCCGCAGTGTGGATGGAACGTCGGGGCATCTCACCAACCGACTTCGCTATCAATCATCCAGCCGGTGCGCTGGGTAAAAAACTGACAAGCACTGCAGAAGATTTAATGGTGCCCACTAAAAAACTTCATCCGTTAACTCCTAATACCCCCTTTCAAGAGGTCATTAGCGGACTGACCCGCGATGGGATTGGCAGTGGTTGGGTTGAGGATCCCAACCATCCTGGCCGCCTACTAGGAATCATCACTGATGGTGACTTGCGTCGTGCCCTTCGCAATCATCCAGCCGAAAAATGGGCCTCACTGAGTGCCATTGACTTGATGACAAAAGATCCCATCACTGTGGAAGCTGATTTACTCGTTGTGGAAGCGATTAAACAGATGGAACGTAATCGTCGCAAACCGGTCTCGGTCTTACCTGTGGTTTCAGCAGCAAGCACTGGCCGGCAGCTGCTCGGGCTGCTACGGCTTCATGATCTGATTCAAGCAGGGCTGACATGAGCGGCACCACCCTGATCTCCCGAACCCACCCCCGTTACTGGAACCGAGAGCTGCAATGGCGACTGAAGTGGAAGGCATTAGCTTCCATCGATCTACTGGTGATGGATGTTGATGGAGTCCTTACCGATGGTGGGCTATGGCTTGATGCTCACGGTGAACTGCAAAAGCGATTTGATGTGCGCGATGGACTGGGACTACGACTGCTCCAACAAGAAGGGCTGACCCTTGCTTTCCTCAGCGGTGGCAAAGGAGGTGCAACCGAATTTCGCGCTAAACAACTGGACATTCAGCATTGCTTAGTGGGAATCAAAGACAAAACAACAGCGCTATCCGAACTGCAACAACAGTTAAACCTCGCCCCATCGCAGACCGCCTTTATCGGCGACGACCTCAATGACCTGATCGTGCGTCCTCTGGTCAAGCTCTTGCTCGCCCCTGCGGATGCCTGTCGTCCCCTTCGATCCCAAGCCGATGCCGTGCTCCAACGCCGTGGGGGGCATGGTGCAGTGCGAGAACTCGCAGAACGCCTACTAAAAGCCCGTGGTCAATGGCATCAACTGCGCAAAAAAGGTTGGAAGGACCGCAATGACTAAAACAAACTCGACGACACAACAAGGGGTCTTCCTTCTCGTGGTTGGCGCGCAAAAAGCCGGCACGTCTTGGCTCCATTACAGCTACATAACAGAGCCGATGCACATTTTGGCTTCTGCAAGGAATATCACATCCACGATGCATTAACTGTTCCAAAGCTAGTCCGCTATAGGCAACAACAAGGTTCATGGCTCAAGCCACACACTTGACGTCGCCAAGGCTTCTTCAAGGATACTGAGCGCTATTACGACTACTTCTGCAGTCTACTAGGCCAACCTCATATCAACCTAACCGGAGACATTGCCCCCTCCTATTCATGCCTAAGCGCCAATACCCTGATGACAATCAAACGTGAATTTACACCACGCGGGATTCCTGTTCGACCGGTTTTTCTGATGCGTGACCCCATTGAACGAGTGATTTCCAGCCAACGCATGAAACTGCGTAAACGCGGCCAACTATCCCCAGACGAGGGAGTAGAAAGCCTTCGTTCTCTTGTTAAAAAACTGCCAAAACAAGTCTCGATTCGCAGTAATTATGCGCAGACTTTGGGTGCCCCAGACGAAGACCTTGGTCACGAAAACTGCTTCATCAGCTTCTACGAAACATTGTTTAAGCAGAAAACTTACGCGAACCTATGCAAATTCCTAAACATGAACTACCCAGAGCCAAGCTGGGGACAAAAGATTAATGTAAGTGCTACAGATACTCTAATACCAGAAGATATTTTAGGGCAGCTAGGGCTTTGGCAATCGCCTATCTACCACGCAGTTAAAAATCAGTTAATAAATGTCAATATTGACTCAATATGGTCAACATCTTCAAATTGGTGCAGAGACCAATAAATGCCATTCACCTTGGCTTCACAGTCATGATTTCAGCATAACTTCCTAGCCTCCTCCAACTGCTCCTTCGTATCCACAGAAAGAGATGATCCTTCGACAGTAAATGTGGCAATGGTATGGCCAGCCTCAATTAATCGCAGCTGTTCAAGACGCTCCACATCCTCAAGAGGGGATGGTGGTAGATCCGCCCAACCAGCCAACACATCTCCTCGAAAGCCATATATCCCCAGATGCCCCCAGTAGGTGGCATGGCGATGCCAATCCAAAGGGTCCACATCACGCACATGCGGAATCGCTGAGCGGGAGAAGTAAAGAGCACGTCCATCCTGAGCAAGCAACGTCTTAACGACATTGGGGTTATGGATGGTCTCGGGCTTGAGTCGGTAAACCGGAGTTATCACAGCTGGAACAATCTCTCTCTGCTCGAACTCCATCGCCATTGTCGTCACCACCGCAGGGTCCAAGAACGGCTGATCCCCTTGCACATTGATCACTGCAGTCATAGCCAACCGCTGTTGTTGCTGCTGCTGCCAACGATCAGCTTGCTCATCCCAAGCCATGGCAACCAAATGATCTGCAACCGAAGCAATTCTTTCGCTACCTGAACTGCATGAAGCCGAAGTCATCAACACCGGGAAACCCCAGTCTTCCGCCATCTCTTTCAATCGATCACTATCCGTGCAAAGGACAACCGCCGTGGGCCCATGAGCCTGACTGCAGCGCTCAAGAACACGCTGCAGCATTGGCATCCCGCCGATATCTGCCAGAACCTTATTAGGTAATCGCGATGATTCAAGCCTTGCAGGCACGGCCACGACACTGCGTTGAACTCCCATCGGCATTAATCCCAAAGCTTCATCGCATCATCGCGAGCACTAAACCATTCAGCCGCTAAGGCACCACCCATTGTTCGCTGATCGCGGAACCATGGTCCACCCAGAGTCCAATGCAGTAACTGGGGTCGTGTCTGCTCATCTGACAACGCAAGGCCATCCTGTACAGCAACCAAGTGGTTCCAACGCCCACCATCAAGAGCCCCAATCTCATGATCACCTGCAAGCCAGTGAAAACGATGCAAATCCAAACCCGTAGCCATATTCACGTAATCAACTGTGAGCGCTTTGCAACGACAGCAGTTCAGCATCATTAGCGAGCTCCAGTTTTTTTTCGGGTAGGGGCTCTGCACCTCACCCAAGAATTTTTTCGTTTCTCCTGGCTCATGCTGATGCTTAACGCACATCACAGCCATCTGTTCATCTCGCTGTGTCCATAGCTCCGCGATATCACCACGACATAGCATGTCGCAATCCATAAAAATCGCCCAGCCTTGATAATCCATCAGCTTCGGCACAAGAAATCTCGTGAAGGAGAATGCCGTGCTTTGCTTCGGATCGCGCTCCCGCCTAAACAAGCCTTGGCATTCTAGCTGAGGAGTGACCAAAGGGGTGATCGCCAGCGGCATCGAGCTGTGCTGGTAAAGACTGTCAATCAGAACATTGGTTGCAGCTCTTTCACGCGGGTCGTAACCGATATAAATCGGTATCGGCGTGGTCATGACTCACATGTTTCGCTCATGAAAATGAGCGTAAACCTTTCTCGTCTCACTAACTCAATGGAGCAGACACCCAAGCCGAATCAGGCGCAACAAAATTCAACGTCGTAGCTCTATGACTTGAGGATGATGACAAAAAGCAATGAAGCCCAACCAACGAACAGCAGCAGCAATCACATCCAAAGCAATGTCTCCGATTCAAGAACAGCAAGGCTGCGATTCTCCAAAGCAGGAGAAGAAGATCTGTTCTAGATTAAAACATTTTTCGCCTCACCATCATGGCCTGTAATTCAATGCTGAGCCAGCCGATATTGGCTTAGAATATACTATGGCAAGACTAATAATTACCAGCCAACAATCGTTCACTAGTATCAAGACAAACCTAGAAAGGCTACAAAAAGATATCAGACAAGCAAAGGCAGTTCAGGAATTCCGTATCACCGTGATCAAGGTCATCCAAAAATCACAAAAATACCGTCGATTGCCCAAGCCGGCTACACTCAATACAGAAAATCAAAACGAACAATCAAGATGACAAGTACTCGCGTCTCAATAGATGGTATTAGCGTTGGCAACGATCAACCCTTCGTATTGATCGGCGGGGTGAATGTGCTTGAAAGCCTTGATTTTGCCATCAACGTGGCCGGTCACTATGTTGAAGTTTGTCAACGCCTAAGCATTCCATTTGTCTTCAAAGCCTCTTACGATAAAGCCAATCGTTCTTCAATTCATTCGTATCGAGGTCCAGGGATAAAAAAAGGTCTCAACATACTAAAAGCCGTGAAAGAAACATATAAAGTCCCGGTTTTAACTGATGTGCACACACCAGAAGAGGCCTCTGAAGCTGCCGCCATTTGCGACGTAATTCAACTTCCTGCCTTCCTAGCACGCCAAACAGATCTTGTGCGGGCGATGGCAGAAACAAATGCCGTGATCAATATCAAGAAGCCACAATTTCTGAGCCCAGAGCAAATGAAAAATATTACTGAAAAATTTAGCGAATGTGGCAACACTAAATTGCTTCTTTGTGAACGTGGCTCCAACTTTGGCTACGACAATCTAGTTGTCGACATGCTGGGCTTTGGAGTCATGAAGCAGACCTGCAATGATTTGCCCCTGATTTTCGATGTCACCCATGCATTGCAATGCCGCGATGCTGGTGGAGCCGCCTCGGGCGGCCGGCGTTCACAAGTTCTTGAACTCGCCCGTGCTGGCATGGCCGTTGGGCTTGCGGGGTTATTTCTTGAATCTCATCCCGATCCCAACAAAGCTTTATGTGATGGTCCAAGTGCGCTTCCTCTAACACTTCTTGAGGCTTTCTTGGGACAAGTTAAATTAGTTGATGACCTAGTCAAAGCCATGGATAAATTAACCATTGAATAAATACAAAGAATCAAGAACCCTTGCTCTCGAAATGGGAGCAATCTTAATTATCGGGTAAAATATTTAGAGAATTAGTTTTGAACATTAAGATCTGGGTCCATGCACAAAATACTTCTTGCCACAAAGTCTTGATTAAATTTATCATCTACATAAGTAGATGTCTCTAGCAATGCATAGCGAGACTATGATTCAATACTTTCTCCCAAGTCACCCGAAGTCCGATCCACGTGTCCGCACACTGTGCAGAAGATCACACCCATTCACAAGCTTTCGCTACCTCACATCAGATCTATATTCGAATCACAAAAAGATAACTTTCGGCTATCTAGGTACATTCGCCAGAACGATCCTATTAGGCCCATCAAGTGCTCAAAAAGCTGCTCTTGAAAAGCTGGTGATCCTTGATCACGCCTATGCTCCAAAAAGTCATAAGTTTGGCCTATTTCGTGCAAGCCGCTTTAGCAAAGAACTCCAAACACTCAAATTGCCAGGTCAAGATCTACTCGAAAATAAGCACAAGAATGATCTCTACTCATACCTAAAAGAACAACAAGGAGAAGATCAAATCATGCTGAACGGGGAAGCAATTCAAGACTTCAGCATCAAAAACTCATCCAACATTCTTCTAATCAACCCGGCACCAGTATTACTAGCGTTGCGCTCAATCAATCGCGAAAATTTCAACCAGGAGCTAATTGAGAGGATCAAAGACAGGCATGATTCAAAAAACATATACAACTCGTACAAGCCTCTAGAGATTAATTTGACTCAAACAGGCGAAAGAGACAAGCAAAAAAGACCGTGCAAAAAAAAGACCTTTCAATACAACTCTATCGATAAGGTTTACTGTCCAACTTCAATGCTTGCGCTACGTTTCATCCTGAAAGGAATTCCAGTTGAACTTTCAAGTCTTCATCCACTACAAAAAATCCTTGGCGAAAACATCCATGCTCATTCAAGTCAAGAGGCCTTAGACATCGTTTACAACTCACTTCTCAAAACAACTTTGTCTATCCGAAGACTACGAAAATTCGAGAGATTTATAGCGAGTAAGTCAACCTGAAAAATTAAATCATCTCAGCATGATGACCAGAGAAGCAAATCGAAACGAGTTGACGAGCAAGAGCAGAAAACTGAGCGGGTCTCAAAATCTCAAAGCGTTGGCGAAAAACATCCTCATTAAGAAGCTCATTGTTAGACAACAGCATTGTAATTTGCATGCACCAAGCCTCACAGTCGGCTCGTAAGGGCATCAGCCAACTTCCAAGCTCACCTGACTGAATATCTGCTGGGAAGCCTGTTGGAGATGACAGCATCAAGCAGCCACTAGCCATTCCTTCTAGGAAAGAAACAGGACCACCCTCCTGAGCCGCCACCGAACAAACCAAGCGAGAATTCTTATAAACTTTAGGGGTCTCAGAATGTGGTAGATCAATCAAGCGAACGCGTTGATCAAGAGAATATTCACAACACTCCCAATCATGGCCTAGTATGGCTACATTTAGGCCCATCATAATCAAACGATTGACTATCTGTACCTGCAAGCCATAACGTTTACGCTTGTGGTAATAACCATCAGAGCCTTCACGATAACGACCAACAAATAAAACATCGATATTACGCTCGCCACACTGTTGAGAAACCCCATCTTGGTCATTTCCGGCAAATAAACAGGGGTCGTATCCAGCAGGAAAAACATGAATCCGTTCTTTCTTAACCTTGCGCATAGATACCAATTCTTTTTCAAAGTGATTTAAAACAAGCACTGCATGAAGCCGATCAATCCGATCAAGTGGTAAACCCAAGCGCACATGAGTATGATAAAAGACAATACGCTTTTCAGGTACTCCAAACTCAATAAGTTCATCTAAAAACTTCAAGCCCATAGCCACTACATAGATATCGTGACGACCGATAAATTGGCGCAACTCAGCTTCATCCCCAGCAATCTCACAGCCAACCGATTTAATACAACTAAACTGCGCCTGAAGATCTCTCCAAAGAAAATAGAGAATCCATCCCCGATTTTGCATCGGCAGGTAAGCAACCAGGCAAGGTTGCTTACCTGCCGATGCATCAAATAGCCGCTTATACTGCTGGCCTTTGATTAAGCGTAAAACGCGCTTGCATACATACAGAAGTGCTTGCTTCAGAGCTTTCATAAAGGATACGCAGATCGCAACGCGGGATACGCTCGCAGAAAGTATTGAACTTGCCAAAGGAATAACCAGTAGGCGATCCAACTTCCCCCTATAACGCTACAAAACAAACCCAAACGATTGCGTAGCGCAATCGCGAGACAGGCGACGAGATAAACCAAGCCCAGACCTAAAGCTGCTGTCCAAGTAATGGCATGAATATCTGGATGCTCTGCTACCGACTGGTTAATCAAAACACACCAGAGTAACGGGGGAGCTGTTATGATTGCAAGTGAACCTGAATATAGAGAATTCACATGGTTACAGTAAATAATCAATGCAATCAAGCCAGTACCTGCCAAAAGGTAAAGAAGAAGGTGCTCAAAGCTAGCGACTTTTGATATCTTGTCAATCATCAATTCAGATTGCCTCCATGCAAAACCAAAAGACTGAGCTATTGATTCATAATCCAAATCTGATTGAGCTTTGCCTTTTGTTTTATGAATAAAGCCAAAACGGTCGAGCATGGAGCTACCACCTAAAATGAAGCGTCCTGTCAAATCAACTACAGCAAGACGGATATAATGCATCGCACTAGAAGCGAAAAGTGCCAATGCCATTGACCAAGAATAGATAGCGCGAACAAAAGAGTCTTTCAAGTCCAATGCATAGCGACCAATCAGCACTGTGATTGCACACATCACTCCCATCCTTGGGCAGCCAATTGCAGCAATCACCAACAGCACCGCTGAAAGTTGATGAAGCCAAGCACTCCTCAAACGGATCGCCAACGCCAAGCATGATGCACTAACAGCCACTAGGACAGCAGAAAGAGCACGGTCATCGCTATTCCACAACGCTCCCCAAATACCCTCGCTTGGGAAGACAACAGCAAAAGCAGCAAATAAGACCAAACCAAAAATATAACGAGGAGTCGAAATTGAACGAGAACGTTCTTCAATAATTAGCCATGACAGCGTGGCAACAGAAAGAGAAATTAAAACTGCAGATGCATAAGCAGAAGCCCGAATTACTTGCCAAAATCCAACCACTCCAGCCAACTGGTAGGCAAAATAATGGGGCACAATATATAAGGTGGACTGTGAGGAATAAAGATCCTTAGGTATTGATGAAGGCAGCGTCACCAATAATTTTCGAAAAGTCATCAGACCACCAAGCTCCCAAAAACCAAATTCATGCCATGAACGAACAGAATCAAGCAAGCGAACATTGCATGTTGAGGCCAAATGGTTCAGAGAATTTCCCGCATTTCCCAAAGCCGCATTAAACAACAACACGCAAATCGTTACGCCAAGTAACCAGGGTATGTACATCAACCAACATGGGCCGGTTGAGCTGCTTGGCGATGTTGATGTCATGAGAATTCCTCTCTGACTAGTGGTTGCTCTGAGATGAACTGTTTAGACATATTAAAGTACAAAGGCATTACTCCTATAACGTTAACAACTGTATGCTCAGGTAGAGAAGAATCCATGCGAATCAAAACCGTAATCACTACAGATCTCATCGATCTATTTCATCTAAAGGGAATAATAAGACTGTACTAATCATGAGACTGTTGATGTCATCTCTATTGCTATACCCCTCACACTGGCTGCTAGCCCATCAATGAGCTGAAATCATGATCTCGGCTGTATGTCACCGAAGAAGGATCATCCGCTGCAATCACCCTCTCCTTGCTGTTGCAACAAGGGTAAAAGTCAACAACAACGTCATCAGCATGGGAAAGTTCTGCTAACACTCTCCTCTCCAACCATCTGCCAGGAAGTAAAGAGATCTAAGAAACAGACATCAAATCTACAACTTTGCAGCTATCGCTAACCGAGAGGGTTAACAGCTTCCACCTAAGCACCCTACTAGTTGATTTCTACAGAGTTCAGCAGCGGCAGGCACTTCAGAGTCATGAGATTTTTGATGGCTACCACTCGATGAAACCATCGGCAAGCTGAGGCAATTCGTATCCACTTTTTCTCGCATTGCCATAGCTTTCAGCACAAACGAGCTTTTTATGGCAATGCATCTCTACCCTGATCAGAACTTGAGTGAACCAAGCATGGTTCAAATAAATCGCCTTGAATCCATGTATAAGCAGATCCCTGCCATCAACACCATGGTAGCTGTTCTGCTCTTTCAAAACATCCTATGAAAGACACCCTGCGCTGGCAGACCATCGCTTGGGGACGCATCCTGTTCAGGAAACGCTTGGCTCGTTCGGAATGGGAGGCCTTGAATGCTTGGCAGGGATTGGTCCATCAGGCCTACCAAGGCAATCCGATACAACCCAATCTCTGCCATGACCTTTGGCACCAAGACCAATTCCAAAAGCCTGACGAGCAAAAAGCTTTTTTCACCCCCAATCGACGCGAACGAGAACCTTCATCGCACCACTACGGCCACGATATTCAGTTGAAACGCTATTGCGGTTTGCCACTAGTTGGAGCCCCGCTTGAAGTGCTCTTGGAACACGGCCTCAAAGTTGCAAAAAGCTCACGTTTTGAAGCTCCAAAAGCCTGGGCAAAGCAAGGCTACCTTTGCATGGGTCCATTACGTGCTCGATGGTTACAGGAAGAACAGGCTGTCCCTGCTCACCCGATTGGACCATGGATTCGCTTCGCAAAACCTTTGCTCACTGCTAAGCAGCTGCAGCTATATCGCGAACACTGGGGCAAAACCCTACTGGTGGTACTAGCCCACAGCTGGGATCAAGTGGAACGATCCATGGATCTAAAGGCCTGTATCGATGCAGTCAGCTCCATTGCTGAGCAATACGGTTACTTAAAAGTGGTTTGGCTACGGCACTGGAAAGATCCTGTGAACCCACCTATTCCAGATGGTTGGATCACCGCCTGCAATGGCCACCGCTCAAACCCCTGGTTTCTAGACTCACTGCGCACACTTCTGGAACTTAGTGATGGATTAGCAAGCAATGCTTTCGGCACACATTTGGGTTACGCCACAGCTCTCAAAAAAAATCTGCACTGGATCAATGTCACAGCCAAGCAGGATCTAAGTCTGTTGGCAGCTACCAAAGCACAAGAGGAGCAGATCGAATGGCAGGAAAGACAACGCTTGAGCGAAGAATTGATCTCTGCACTTAAATTACCGTTTGATCAGCAAGCCTTAGCGATACATCAACTACTAGATCCTTACTGGGGATTGAGTATTCAGCCTTCCCCTACAGAGATCGCAAAAATACTAGGTCGTTAATTCAGTCCTTCCACTCATAAGAATACTATTGCTTGCAATAAGACAGAGGTTGAAGTCAGTCAGCAGACATCAAGCCAAAGAACAAAGCGAAGGCAGCGTTGGCCAACCAGGCAAATAGCCAGAGCAGTATTTACTGAACAGAAGTACAAAATCCCCCACAAACCTGAGCCATAGATATCGGCTCCTGGTACTTGACCACGCCTCAGCAGCTCCGTGACTGGTACTTACTGAAAAGAGTGGTCCTTCAAAGCCAACCAAGGCAAAAACTGTTCCAACCGCGACCACCTCGCCAAAGGGCACACAGCAGTTCAAAGCAACCTCCATCCAAAAGAAATGCAAGGCCTTTTCCACCCTCTCTCGAAGCAGGGTTACGCAAAATGCGAACTGCCTCTGCAAGACCAAGCCTCTGAGGATTGGCCTGTTGACAAGATCGAGCACCTTGACTCCGGCTATGACCCAAAGTGCGAATCAACAGCAGCGCTGCCTTTTCAAGGCAATCATTTTCAGGGATAAGTAGCCCACTTCTCTTATCACCTCACTCCAATGGTTCTATCGGCGCAAGACGGGGGTCAAGAATCTTTGGCCCCATCCCTACAAACTTCACCGCAATTGAAACCTTTTGACCACTGCCGAAGGTATGTGTAATTTCACCAACACCGAAGCTGGAGTGCGTAACCCGATCACCAACGGCCCAGCGGCGACTAGAAGCGGAATTAGTCTGTCGACGTCGAACAGCATTTGCCGGCGGTGCACTAGGCCGCTGACGATCCACACGCGTCAGTCTTTCCAGATGACGTTCACGACGCATGGCGGCCCCTCCGCTCTGAGGGACATCACCATGCACTAGTGCTTCAGGCAGTTCCGAAAGAAAAACTGATGGCACGGCAGCCTCACGCATGCCTCCCCAGAGCCGTCGCTCACAGGCGTGAAAAATGAACAGCCGCTCTTTAGCCCGGGTAATCCCTACATAACAAAGACGACGCTCCTCCTCCAGCGAAGCCGGATCATCTAGCGAGCGATAGCTCGGGAACAGTCCCTGCTCCAGGCCCACTAGTGAAACGACGGGAAACTCAAGCCCCTTACTGCTATGCAGAGTCATCAAGGTGACCCGGTCGGCCGCAGTGTCTTTGCTGTCGGCATCGCTTGACAGAGCAGCACTAGCCAGAAAGCCCTCTAAATCACCTTCCTCGTTCTCCTCCTGATACTGAAGTCCTGCATTGACTAATTCCTGCAAATTGCGACGCCGCTCCTCCGCCTCATCAGTTCCATCTGCAATCAGCTCACTCACGTAGCCACTCTTCTCCATCACCTGCTGAATCAATTCCGCAGGAGAAGACTCCTGAATCTGCCGCTGCAAATCATTAACTAGCTCACAAAACTGCAAAAGACCCTTGGCTGAACGACCACCCAAAGAACGCACGGCTTCCGGATCACTGACCACATCCCAAAGCGGGATCCCAAGCTGATTAGCCGCATCGGTTAATCGCTGAATAGTGGTTTTACCAATTCCCCGCTTAGGCACATTGATAACACGCAAAAGACTTACACCGTCTGCTGGGTTAACAAGAAGCCTCAGATACGCCAACACATCTTTGATCTCACGTCTGTCATAAAAGCGAAGGCCACCCACCACCAAATATGGAATTCCCCAACGAACCAATGATTCTTCAATGGCGCGTGATTGGGCATTGGTGCGGTAAAGCACCGCCATATCCCCCCAACTGAGTTCTGGGTTTGCAGACTCCAACATCCTCAGCCGATGCACCACTGCTTCGGCCTCGGCAATCTCATCATCACAACGAGTGAGTGTGATCAGCTCTCCTTCGCTACGCGTCGGTCGCAATACCTTGTCGATCCGTTCGGTGTTGTTCGCAATCAGCGCATTGGCAGCCTCAAGGATCGTTGCAGTGGAGCGATAATTCTCCTCCAACTTGACCATCGTCCGTGTGGAGTCCTCCGGAGCCTGATCACCAAAATCGTCCTGAAATCCCATCAAGATGGTGAAATCCGCAGCCCGGAAGCTGTAGATACTCTGGTCGGCATCGCCGACCACAAATATTGAACGCCCCTGCCAATCGTCGTAACTCTGAGGATCTCGACCATCAATCACCAGAAGCTTGATCAGCTCGTATTGGGTACGGTTGGTGTCCTGATACTCATCCACTAACACGTGACGGAAGCGGCGATGCCAATAGCCGCGAACCTGCTCGTTCTGTTGTAGCAACTGCACTGGTAACAACAGAAGATCGTCGAAATCGAGTGCATTATTCGCCGCAAGAGCCTTTCGGTAACGGCGATAGGTCTCAGCGGTAAGCTTGCCCCGCTGGCCTTCTGCATTGGCCTCCAGCTCATCAGGCAGCCATCCCTGGTTCTTGGCGTTGCTGATCGCCCAACGCACCTTCTTCGGCTCAAAACGCTTTGGGTCTAGCTGAAGATCCTGAGTGACGATCTCCTTCACCAGGCTTTGGGCATCAGCCTCGTCATAAATTGAGAATTGCTTGGTCCAGGTGAGGCCCTCCGGATCTTTGAACTTATCGATATCAAAACGCAGCATGCGCGAAAACAGCGCATGGAAGGTGCCGATCCACAGCTCCTTAGTCACCTCCCGGTAGATGCGCGAACGCAGTTGACGCTGCTCCACCGGCGGCAGCGTGCTCCAGGGCTGGCCGTACTGGCTCTGAGCCAGGCGCTGGGCCAGCAACAACTCCAGCCGCTCCTTCATCTCTCGGGCGGCCTTGTTGGTGAAGGTCACCGCCAGAATCTGAACCGGATCGGCGCCATGCTCACCGATTAGGTGGGCGATGCGATGGGTGAGGGCCCGGGTCTTGCCGCTACCGGCACCCGCTACGACCAACAGCGGCCCTTCGTGGTGATCCACCGCCCTGCGCTGGGCGTCGTTGAGGCCGGCCAGAAAGCTCATGAGCAGAGGCTACAGAGCCTCAACAGCGCCAAGGCGGCGCTTCTGCCGCTTGGGGTCCTTGTAAAAAATGGATTGAAATCAAGCCTCTTAGAATCCAGGCCAGAAAAGACAAACAATGAGCGATACCTGCAGTTCCCATTTTTCATTCTCGGAACAACTCAAGCAAGCCGAATTTCATCCCGAGACATTTCCACACTGGATCTGCCGTAACTTCCTTCCCGAAGCGCTACTCAAACCGCTCGCCAGCCGCTTCCCCACAAGCCAGGCCATCCACCATTTTACCAAACCCAACACTCCTTACACACAGAACACGGCCTATCCCTGGGAATTCACATCACTTCCAGCCGACCTGACGGAACTCAACACGGTCGCATCCGCCTGGACAGCACAGAAGCAAGACCTAATCCAGTTCATTCATCCCCATCTCCCCCCCCATCTGCAGCCTCACCTTCAGGAGCTGATCGACCACACCGAATCTCGAGGAGATGGGCGGGCAACCTCTCCCTGCACCATGAAGGGCACAACGCAGTTAGGCCCCCATTGCGACAACCCCAAGGAACTTTTGGCAGGGCTCATTTACCTGAGAGACGATCGCGATCAAGGAGAAGGCGGAGCCCTCGATATCTATGCGCTGCGAAACCCCAACCGAACCCGCTACATGTCGGCAAAGAGACGAATCCCCTCCCGCTATTTAACCAAGATTCGCTCGATTCCCTACGCCTCCAACACAGCTGTTTTCTTCGTGCCCACCCACTTGGCGATTCACGGGGTCTCATCCCGCGACATCACTACTCATGACAGGCGCCTGATCAACCTCTCAATCGAAATCACCAAACAGTCCAATCTCAAACTCTGGGATCCCCAGCGACATCTTCATCGCAGACATGAACTGAACCTTCGCCTTGCTCACCGTGCAGCGAAGCTGGCCCGTCAGGCGGGACTGAGCACTGTCAGCAAAGTGCTGAGCGAAATCGGCAGCAGTGGCGAGATCTACAACTTCATCAACAGCAAGAGGCTCAGATGAGGTCCAGTCACAAGACTGCTGATCAGGAATGACGGCTACGGTGACACTGGGCTGCAGCGTGGCCCAGGACAGATGCCACGGTGGAGATGTGATTCCCCACCGTGAACCGCTCGCGGGCATGCCGCTGCGCGGCACGCCCCATCTGCGCCGCCAGAGCTGGATGCTCCAGCAGCCTCAGCAACCCATACGCCAACGCCTCCAGATCCCCTTCTTCTGCAAGGAAAGCGGTGCGCTCCTCAAGCACCACCTCCGGGATCCCCGCATGAAGGGTCGACACCACAGGCAGCCCGGCCATCTGCGCCTCGAGCACGGCCACGGGGCATCCCTCGGAATCACCATCCGCCGCGACCCGGGAGGGCAGCAACAGGCAGCGCACCTGCCGCATCGATGCGGCTACCTGGGCAGGTGACTGAAATCCCAGCAGTTCCACCTGACCCTCGAGGCCCAGTTCTCGGATGCGCACCTCCAAAGCCGGTCGCAGGGGACCCTCACCAATGAAGTCCAAATGCAGTGGCAGCTCAGAACGCTGCTGAACCATTGCAAAAGCCTCAAGCGCATCTAAGGGAGCCTTCTTCTCAACTAATCGACCGACAAACAACACTCGGGGTGGTGCATTTGCAGGCGAAGCTCCGTAAAACAAAGTGGGGTTTGCCCCAGAAGGGCTGATTGTGATCCGTTCAGAATCTGCCCCAAGCTCCTCCAAAACGACTTTCATGGGCCGACTCTTAACGATGAATGCTGATGCGATACGCATCAGACGCCTATAGCGCTCCTGCAACAATCTCAAACGCCTGTCTGCGGATGCATCAGAACCCCGGAAATGCACAACAAGAGGCACGCCACTCCAGCGAACAGCATCCATGACCCGCACTGCATGGAAACCAAATTCAACAAGAATCACGTCTGGCCTATGACAACGGATCAGCCAATAAGCGATGAATGATGATGGCAAAGTTGCCAATCGCTGAAGACCAAGACGTGTGCAGACCTTGCTAAGGAAAATTGCAACGCCATAGGCCATTTGCCCAGGACTATTTGAAGTTCCAGCGTATTCATCGCCAAAAAAAGCAATTTGCCGCAAAGGCATTGCAGCAAGATTGCTCCGTATAAATGTCTCCGAAGGAGAACATCTAGTGGGTGCGAATACCATCACAAGAGGGTCCAAAGCCTGCTGAACAACATCCTCAAACTGCTTACGAACTACAGACGGTGAATACAACTCACGGATCCTTCGAGCTTCTCGCCCAAAACCTTCAAGCTTTAAAGGGTTCTCAATCAAGGTTGCAATAGAGTTTCCCAACTTCTGCGCATCAACATTTTCAGGTAGTAATTCACCATTAACGCCATGTTGTATCAACTCTCGAGGCCCTGTTGGACAATCAATGGCAAGACATGCTGTCCCAGATGCCATTGCTTCCATAAGCACATTGGGGCAGCCTTCAAACCTTGAACTAAGGACAAAAAGATCAGCTCTTTCATACCAATCACCCACATTCCCGACACGTCTAATTAACAGACGCCGGCTTTGACCGTTGACATGAGCGGAAAGAGTCTGACGCAAGTAAGGATGACTCTGATGAACACCCGCGATAACAAGCCAGCAATTCGGATGATCATTAGCAAGCAAACTAAAGGCCTGCAATAATCGATCAAATCCCTTTTGATGAGGCTTAGTCCCTACAGCCAAAACAACCTGTGCTTTAGCCGGGAGACAAGATTCAGGAGGAATGCAAGGGTCCTGGATCGGCAAAGGCCATTCCACTGGATTAGACACAATCCGCCAATGGCTAGTCAAGCCTGAATCTTCAAGCCACTGACCGATTCTTAAAGTTTGGACCTGATGCAGAGCTGCTCTTGGATAAAGAATTCTGCGTAAAATCCACCACGACAATGGCAATATTTTTGCCGGTGGATAATTAACCTCTGCAACAATGACACGCCAGGGTTTACCTACATTGGCCAATAGCAAGTTAATCGATGGCCTGGTGGAAACACCAATTGCTAGATCAGGTGGATACTTGGCTAAATAACTTCGCAGCCATCTCCAAGTAGACTCTTTTGATCCAATAGGGCGGGTAACTACTTGAAGGCCAGGCGGCGCCTGGAAAAATACTTCATCAGGCGGGAATCCTAATAAAAGAGTTACCTCATGCCCCATATCCTGCAACCAAGCAATCCACTTCAAAGCAATACGCTCTGCACCCCCCAAGCCCAAATCATGGATATGCAATACAATCTTTGCCATATTTTAGCTATCCGATAAAAAGTTAGGTTCAAGGGATTCAAGCCAGTCAAGCGCCCCCTCAGCAATGCCAGGCGAAGCTATGTTAATCATTATGGAAAGCCTTTTTTCACGCAAAGCTTGTGAATCTGACGTCATAGCCAACTCGACCAAGTCAAGGACTTCAATCAAGAGGCCAAGATGATTCTCCTTGGCCTCTTCAACTGGTCTTCGATATCGACCACACTCAAGCTCTATCCGCAATCTTTTCAAGGAATTGCACAACTGATGACATCCTAACCGATTAAAGCTTAGACACAAAAGTCCTCTCAAAAGATTAGTAGTACTGCGATATAGCACATCAGCAGAAATCTCTCGAAAAGGCATCGCATTGAGAATCCGTAAATTTGCGTTGCCAATTGACTCAATTGTTTTAGCAGCAGCCCTTCCTTCAGAAAGAGATAACTGCAGCAAGCAGGCGCGAGCCGAAATAATTTGTTTATATGGACATTCACGGTTACGCCAATGAGGACTAAAAACAATCTGTTCTGAGCTAGTCAGGCCTGCCTGCCTAAAAAGCCATGGGCGTAAGCCATCCAAACTAACTGAATTCTTTTGTTGAATAGAAATATAAATAGCTGCAATTCCAGCATAAAAACACTGATGAGAAAGGAGAGACTCAGACTTGTGAATCCCGACAAGTAAAGTCAAAGCCTTATCAGGTCCTGCCGGCCTGCAATCTGGTCTAAAAACAAACCTCTCCACCTGAAAATGCCACTGATATTTATACTGCTGATATTCAAGAAACCTTAATGCACTATGTATATCATCGGCATCGATAGCAGTGTCGACAGAACATTCAGAAGCCTTGATTTTTTTATAACTCAACAGCCACAGGAGGCGTCGACACAAACGACCCATATGACGCCTTAAAGCTCCAAACAAATCAGCCACAACTCCATAATAACCTTACAATGCTTATTGGAGCAACTAAAGGGATTAAAGCCCTCTAAAAGACATAAGCATAATTTTGCGGCCACCAGCACATAAACCAAACCTTTAAACGACTCCCCCACCGAAATTGTCTAAAAAAGTACAAATAAATCAATAGTACACAATCTGCCAAGGCCACCTGTCAGGGATGCAAAGGAAGTCATCATCAAAGCCACAATTAAGGCCAACCGGGTCAACCAATTGCTTACCCCAGATCATCAAACTAAAGAGAAGTAAAGGCAGCAACATCTGATTACTGCTATAAAGTTGAAACCAACGCAGTACAGATAGCAGCAAAAATAACCCTATCGGATCTGCAAATCTGAAGACGATCTGTGGGTAGATTTCAAACCTCACTCCGCATTGCACAATGATGAACATCAACATGTAAAGAAGCAAAGTCCTACTCGCCTGACAATGCTTCAAAACAGACCATGATATTTGTCTCCTTTGGCAGGAAAGAACAATCGCTACCAACAAAAGCACTTCTGAAACCAAAACAGGTCGCTGAATTGAATAAGAGCTGAAAAAATTCATCTGACTTGTGTAATCCAGCAATTTGAGCCAGATCGGTTGTGCAAAAATAGTCAATACAACGACGAGCAATCCAAAGACGCCAATCTTCACGAGACGCGGCAACCTGGCCAAAGAACCTATGCCTTGCCAACTTGCAGGAATTGAGGCCAAAACAAGCGTAGGGAAAGCCGTGAGATGACTAAATAAAGCCAAAATAGCAGAAGATAAAACAGGAAGTATTCGTATTTCAACAAAGCCCGAGGCACGTAGAAACAGTGGCACAGCCAGTAAAACTGCCCAAGCCTGTCGGGTGTGAGCGTTCTGCAAAAAACCTCTTAGTAATGGGCTTGTCAACAACAACAAAGCCCACCAGCCACCCCAGCCTGGCAATCGCCAACAACGGGAGAGAAAGATGGCCAAAACAGCGAAAAACGTCGTAACAAGCCCATGAATGGCTGCCATCCTGTAAGGAAGAACCTTGATCAAGGGAGCCAATATCCACCAAAAGGGCTCTCTAGGTAGATGTACAACAAACTGGTCGATGTAATGATTCAACTTGGTGACATCGCTTGTACCCCATGAGGACAACGTGAAAAAAGCCGTAGTCACTAGACAAAAAAGGCCTACAGCAAGCCACCACCAAGACATCTTCTGGCGGACAGCCAACCAATTGATGCAAGTCGCAAAGAGCACTTGGCTGAAAAATAACAACGTCATCAACCATGGTGATGACATCACCTGATCAATCCGATAGGGGGACTCGCTCGGGAACATCAGCAAGAGACTCAAGAAAGTGCTCCAATACATAGAATAATCAGATCTTTGAGTGGCATAGCCAACGTCGAACATAAGCAACTGAAGTACATCCGCAAGACACTAAAGGTACTTATTAAGTGTTTGACGAAGCTAGGCGGTAAACAAGGATGGCAAGTTGATTTTCAAAACATTCCAACTCAGAAAAAAATTAAGAACAAGAAGCTTTCTCCAAGCGAAAATGAAAAGGATTTTAATCAAATTTCTGATGCTTTTATAGTGCCCATCAGCAACCAAGTCGTGTTAACGGCATAAGGCCTTGACTATTGCTCCAATAGAACATCTAAAAGAACTTCAAAAAAACGTGCCCATCAAGGGTAAGGGCGGCGTAGACATCCCTTAAACAAGATAAGCAGATTGACAGGGATGCGCAAAAGCCGACGCAAAGTATGCCAATAACACAAATGCCAAGAGCGAACAACAAATTTACCCTCATGATCGGGAGGGAGGAGCTTGACAGGCAAAAGCTTTACGTGCAGATCTGGCAGCTCAAGGAAGCGTGACCAGAACACCTGCCGACGCAAATGCTGGAGTTCTGCAGCAGCTAAGCCATCAACTTTTGGAATCGTGCTGGGGTCACACCGCCATACACCAGCAGCAACATATTCGTAACGACTGCCTGATCGCTGAGCTGTCCAAGGCATGTGAGCTGCAGCTACTCGGTTGCTCATTGCAGTAGCCCTATGCAGAGCAAAGCTACGCGAATTTTCCAAAGCAGTGGATTTGAGCTGAGGGGCTCGCAAACGGCTCACTCGTTCATGAATGGAGTGAGGAATCACCCCGATAGCTGCTTCTGGCATTAGCTGAACGGAATAGTTGAGGCTCTGCAACCTGGCCTTGAGGTCTTTGTCATCAAATCCATAGCCAACGAGAACTTCGTTGAAGCCTCCAACAGCTTCAAAAGATTCACGTGCCATTAAGAACTGTCCAAGGCGGCCATCCAGGCCAGAACCAAACCAACACCTTTCATAACCATCCGCAAAATATGCAAGAGGGTCAAGATCTTCTGGCCAGCAATCTGCATCTAGCTTGAGCAAGAGACTACCCCTTGCGAGTTGTGCTGCGAAGTTATAAGCACGGCATAGATTCCATCGCTCTTCCCGCTCGACGCGTTCCAAACGAATCCTGGAATCATCTGGCAACTGACTCCTTTGCACAGGATCTCGACTACTCCAATCCAGGACCAAATGTTCTTGATGATGGGGCCAAGCAGCTAATTGCTGAGCAGAGGTCAACAAATGATGTTGACGATTCATGCATACCGTAATAACACTCAAATCTCTAATCATGGCAAGGCCTCTAAAGCCGACAACATGCGTTTAGTACGCGCCTGGTAGGTGTACTGCGATGCCATCGCCAAGCGCACACTCTGATCAGGTCCATGACCAGCTAAGCAACCCGTCAAAGCTTTGGAGAAGGCCTCAGGTGTGTCATCGCACAACCAAGCAACAGAAGAAAACTCTCTTAAAGCATCAATCTCTGTAGCCACTACAGGCAAACCGGCGGATATGTACTCAAAGAATTTCATCGGGAACATGGCCTCCGTGTAAGGCGTCAACCGCAATGGCAACCACCCACATGCAAATCCTGCGCAATAGCGCGGCAAATCCTCATAAGATCTCTTACCGAGCAAATGGATATTTGGCTCCTTCTCAAGCAAGCTGATATCTGTAAAGGGCTCTCCCTCACCAGTAGGCCCAATAAACACGAACTGCCAAAGCGGCTTAGAACGAGCAACTGCTACAACTAATTCAAAATCAAGCTTGTAACTGCTCACAGCCCCGATAAAACCAATTCTGGGCAACGTTATAACTGCAAGGTCGCTAGGCAAGCCTGCCGATCCAACCTTCATCGCCTGCGCAAAATGATCCTGATTGGCAACATTGGGATCATATCTAATCCGTGCAGAATGCGGCTCAAGCTGACGTTTCAGTTGTGGAGAAGTCACAAACACTTGATCAACCAAGCGACATAGTCTTTGCTCTTCAGCTTCAATCACTTCCCGAGGCATACAAGGCTGTTCCTGCAATGCATCAACAGCGTGATAGATGCATAAAGAAAAGCCCTTCAAACTCAGAAACCTTGCTGTGAGAGGGTTATATGTCCATAACCAAGGTCGACGAAATTCAATAAACCAGAGAGCTAAACGCAACCCCATCGCAAGGCTGAGACGATTCAACATCAAAGCAATTCCCTGATTACCACCTGGAAGAACTAAAGGAGACCAAACCCAGAGCCCTTTGCGGACTTGCCTGGGCAAGCCAAGACCACGTCTCAAACGACTAATAACACGTCGAAGATCACGCCCAGTGGGCTGAAACATCCGCAACCCAAGCGAATCTACATAAAGGATTCTGTGACCTTCATCTAAAAGAGAACAGGCCACATGTTGCTTATTAGTCCACAACGGATGATCCCAATCCGCTGTGGATACCAACACAACATCAGCCATCCTGAAGATTGACCAACTCCTCAAAAGATCGCGAACGATCCTTCAACTCATCGTAGGTGCCAGAAGCCACCACCCGACCTTGACTAAATTCATAAATACGGTCACAAAAGCGAATTGTAGACAATCTATGAGCAATAACAATTGTCGTACAACGCCTTCCAATCAGCTCAAGTGATTCCATGACATCACTCTCCGTCTTGTTATCTAAAGCACTTGTAGCCTCATCTAGCACCAGTACTTTGGCACGCTTATAGAATGCTCTTGCTAAAGCCAATCTCTGGCGCTGACCACCGGAAAGGCGCATTCCATCTTCACCAATCCTTGTGAAAGCTCCAAAAGGCAAATCAGAGACAAATTCAGCCAACTGAGCCATCTCGAGACAGTCCCAGAAAACATCTTCATCAATGCATGCATCATCAATACCAAAGGCAACATTTGCACGCACACTTGCATCAAGAAGCCTGATATGTTGGGGAACAAAAGCACAACATTGCTGCCAGGCTTGAACCTCTTCCTGCCTAATATCTACACCATCAAGTAGTAAACTCCCTTTTTGAGCACGTAACAGGCCCAAAATAATATGAGCCGCCGTGGTCTTACCTCCTCCAGTGGTGCCAACCAGTGCCACTCTGGCCCCGACAGGAATAGTCAACTCAACATCCTCTAGGACCCAGTTAGAATGCTTTAAATACCTATAAGAAACTCCATTCAATTTAATCGTATAACGTGGCATAATTCCAGCTGGACTAACGGGGCCGGAAGATGAATCAAGCAAGCGATTAGGCTTAAGCTGAAGAAGATCAATGGCATTTTCTAGATCTGGCAGTGATCCTCTCAAGATGGTTACTGCTTTAAAAACAGCCTGTATTGGAGACGCTAGTCGCAATGATGCAAAGACCACGCCTACGAGAGCAGGCAATGCATCGCGTACAGAGTCTTGGCTCTCACCGCCAATCAAAAGCGGAAGAAGACCGAGTGCAAACAAAACAGTTACCCCTACAGGCTCAATTGCAAAGCGAGGTAAATTAGGCAGGATTTTTGATATACGATCATAGCGCTTGCCTTGAGATCCAATTTCCTCAAAACGACGAAGAAAGAAAACCTCAGAACCATGCAAATGAATATCACGAATAGACCTAGAGGATTCTAATAGTATTTGATTGACTCGTCGGCTATATACATACTTCTGCCTCGAGAGAAAGCGCATCCTTGGCGTAATCAACAAAGAAGCAATCGAATAGGCAAAAAGCAATAAGCCAAAAACAACAAGTGCAATCCACCCAAAAGCAACAATAACCCCGAAAGCTAAAATTGCAGCAGACAAGCTATTGCCAAAAATTGTTAATATTGGCATTACAATATTATCCGAGACTTTACTCAATACACGGTTCAGACGCGTGAGTAACTTGGTAGAACTACTATCCTTAAAATAGTCAAACGGCTGCAACAAAAGATTTCCATAGATCTTGTTACCCAAGGCCGACCATATCTCAGCACTGACTCTGGCACCTATCAACTGGGTAAGGAATTTCAATCCAGTAGAGGCCCAGATCAAAACAATCAAGATCCCCACAATCCATAGCCCCCTATCCAGAGCATCACCTCCGAAAACCCTGACATTGGGGAGATTATCTGCGAGACTAGAGCCACTTAACGAACCCACTAACTTAGCAATCAAACCCACAAACAAAAGATCCCCCAATCCCACACCAATGGACATCAATAACAACAAAAAGAATCCTCTTAATTGCCTCTTAGGTAGATAACTAAGAATCCCCCTGACGTGTTTCAGGGTTGCACTGCGACCAAAGTTTCTCTTATGTTTAGCCACGTGAGATTCAGGCAAGTATCAACCTCACCTGATGAGATGCACACAACATAAGGCTGTACTTCCAAGCCCTATTGACCTTCAGTGCCAGCCAGCCAACCGATTGACCATCCCCAAGTCCCTTATTCGATGCAGCAGCTCATCAGAAAGGCAGAAGCAACAATTAGCTGCGAGAGATCAGCTTTCTCAAGAGCCTCAATAATCGACCAACCTTTCGATTGCATCGCAACACAAAAAGTGAAGACCTCCTGAGGGGCAGTTCATCTGACGGCATGGTCTCAATAGCAGCCAGCGCCGATCTCCAACGCGACATCAAAGCCGTTTCCGTATGTTCACTTAACAGCTGATTGAGCCGCTCCTGAGTTGGACGCCAAGCCGCCGGCTCTCGCACAGATTCGCAAATCCGCCGCACATCCCAGGCGAGACTGCCGCAACCAATCTGATGGCCCACCACACTCGGCTCAAGTGTATCGGCGAGCGCATGGTTGAAACTGCTGAACACAACGCAGCCGCAAGCCATCGCCTCCAGAGGGGGCAAACCAAAGCCCTCACTCAGGCCATTACTGCGCCAATACTCAGCCGAATCGTAGATATAAACCTTGGAATCGTTGAACAGAGCGACCAGATCCTCCACCCAGCCACTCTGAACCACAACCTTCAGCCCCAGCTTTCTCAAGGCAGGAACCAATTGCCCCAGCACATAACGGCTACTCTTTCGCTCCTGCACCAAGACATCGATGGGACGATCTCCAGCTTCAGCCACAGCTTCTCCAACCCGAGCACCTCTCTCCAACCAATAGGGCTCTAAAGCATTAGGCACCAAAAACAGAGGGTTGCGAGGAGCCCGGTCACCCCAGTAGCCAAGGGTATTCCTGCTCACAGCGAAGACAGGAACCCCTGATGGAAGATCAAATCCATAACCGCTGCTATGGGCGTGATACACCACATGCCGCCCCCTTAGACGCCGCAACAACTTCGGCACTTCAAACCCCCAGCTCACCACCCAAAGTGTTTCCCCTTGAGCTGGTTCTTGCTGCAAAAGATCATCCAAAAACAGATAATCGTCCTGACGGTTCCGATAGGTCACCAAATCAGTAGGAATAAGCCTGTTCACCAACCTTGCGGTATGGAGCGCCACTGAAAGACCACCGCAGCGATAGCGATCAGTAGTCCCCGGAACCAGAAAAAAGACGCGACGCACAGGGGCGAGTGGACTAACCGATGCAGAACTATGCCGCAGTTTGCTCAAATCTGACGATTGCAAAGCTCCTCAGACCACCGCATCGTCGGTGCTGCCACCTCGTTGGCGGCACCGAGGAATCCACCAGCAAGACCTTTCCAATTGCAGCCACCAGGTTGCGATAACTGGAGAGATCAACCACGTCTTTAAGGAAAGAGCTCACGAAATCAGTGTTCTCGGCCATCGTATGGGCTGCCTTAGTGCCTTCTCTGAGTGCGCTCGCAAGGGCTACCGCAATTGGGGAAACAAAGCTTTCAAAGGTGAAAGGACATGAAAAATAGCCGGTGCTTCATGAAGTCATCGATTGCAGAGAGTTAAGAGAACAACCTCGCCGCCTTGTTGATTTGCATCAACAAGGCGGTACTAAAGCAACGAACTCCAAAGGTGTATTAGTAGAGAAAGATCAAGGGGCTCACCCTCAAACCAACTGCAAATCTCTGGATCATCCCATCAGCAAATGAAGATGGATTGAGCGGCTGGTATATGCGGACTCAAAACATGACCATTCAATCTGGCCCTGAGCAAACTCCAAGTGATTCATCTTGTAGGGACTGCATCCAGTCTCCTAAAGCGTACCAATCTTGCAGGATCAATCAGTGCCATGCCATTACGGTTGCGGCACTTTGATGTTGTCCCTGATGAGGAATCGCTCTGCCATGTCATGTCTATTGCTACTCGATCATCTCAAAACGATGAATACAGTCCTTGAGACTGTGCTCTCATGAGTTTGCAGCCATTGGCTGCACGGGTAGGGCGTTATGGACTAGTCGGACTAGCAGCTGCAGCCATACACGCAACGCTGCTGGTGCTCATGGCAAAGCTCATACCGTTCTGGCTGAGCAACCTCAGTGGCTTCTTGGCCGCCTCATTGGTCAGCTATCTAGGCCATGCCCTGTACACCTTCCGTTCAGAAACAACTGGACAGCGCTTCGCACGTCGCTGGTTGCTTCTGCAGTTCAGTGTCAATGTCAGCGTGAGCGCACTGTTGCCATTGGCGCTCAGCCCTTGGGCTGCACTACCCATCACCACAGTGATGCTGGTTTTTACACCGACATTGCTCAATGCTTTGATCTGGTCAAGGGCAGCCCGATTCAGCATGCGCCGGCACCAACGATCTAACAAGACGAAGCCTCAACTGCATGCCGATGACCTAGGTCTCACCAACGCGACCAACACCGCCATCCTTGCTCTTGCTGCGGCCAGGCAGCTCGACAGCGCCAGCCTGCTGGTCAACGGCAATGCCGTTGAGTCCGCTATTGAACAATGTAGAAGCTACCCCAGCCTTCAACTTTGCTTGCACCTCTGCCTAAGCGAAGGTCGAGCAGTAGCGCCCCCTCAACAAGTCTATGAACTCATTGATAATTTAGGGCGGCTCAAATGCTCTTTTGGGACGTTAATGCTGGCATCATGCCTACCTAAAAATGCACCAAGACGACGACGACTTGAAAGGCAAATTCGCTGTGAACTGAATTCTCAAATCCAGCGATTTCGAGAACTCACTGGACTCACCATCATCGCCATTGATGGCCATCAACATGTGCATCTGGTGCCCATCGTGCTCGATGTGATCCTCGAACTAGCCCCTGAACAAGGCATCAGCTGGTTACGCACCACTGCTGAGCCCTTGCCCACTGGACTGTCATCACGCTACTGGCTAACAGCTCTAACGAATGGTGGCTGGTTGAAGTGGCTTGTGCTGCAAACCCTCACTCGCATGGCTTTACCAAGACTGCGCAAAGCGTTAGTAGCTACCAACGCCCGATTTGCCGGCGTACTTTTCACAGGGCGAATGGTGGATGCTCCGCTCAAAGCCGCTTGGCAAGAACTCAAATCTGTTTCATTCTCACCACCGCACACACAACCTTTGCTGCTATCGCATCCAGCTGCAGCGCTAAAGCCAGAAGAGATTCATAAAGGCCTAACAGATTTCCCTTTGTCTCGTACATTTTTCTCATCCTCATGGCGTCAAATGGAGTGGCAAGCAGTAAAAAAACTACAAGCCAGTGCCTCCACTCAAAGGGAACCGTGAATGGCCCTAATGAAATAGTGTGGTCTGGCTTTGGTATCCACATAGATCCGACCGATGTACTCGCCAAGTACACCGATACCAATCAATTGAATGCCCCCAAAAAACAGAACCGCCACAATGAGTGAGGCATAGCCAGGAAGATCAACTCCATTGAAAATCGTGATCAAAATGATAACTGCAGCGTAAAGTAAACTAATCAAGGAAACTACAAGGCCCAAAAAACTCCAAATCTTTAGAGGAATCACTGAGAAGGAAAAGATGCCGTCGAGTGCATAGCTCCATAGCTTCAGTGGGCTCCAGGAGCTACGACCTCCCATTCGTTTCACCCTGCTATAACTCAGCTCGAGACTGCGATATCCGGTCCAAGGAAGTAAACCTTTGGAGAAACGACTGAATTCGCGCATTTGAGTGAGGGCTTGCACAACTGGTGCACTGAGTAAACGAAAATCTCCTGCCCCATCAATCAGTTGAATGGAATCCACTACCCGATTGAAAACCCTGTAGAACCAGGAGGAAGTTGTTACTTTCAACCTTGATTCCTGATCACGATCGTCACGGACTGCAGTGACAACCTCAGCACCATCACGCCAAGCCTGAGCCATCTGCGTAATCAGCTCTGGCGGATGCTGAAGATCTGAATCAATCAGCACCACAGCATCGCAGTGACCCTGGGCATAATCCAAGCCAGCCAGCATTGCCGCTTCTTTACCAAAGTTCCTTGTGAGCTCCAACAAAGTGACTGGAATAGAAGCCTTAGAACCAACAAATCGCTGCTGCCATATGCGGATCTGAGCCACCGTGGCATCACGTGAGCCATCATCCACCAGCAACAAATGACTGACTTCCGGCAAGGCCAGCACTCGTTCTATGAACTGACAGATCACAGCCTCTTCATTGAAACAAGCCGCTACTACCCAGATCTGACCAGGCAAACGCTCTGAGATTGATGACATCTCCATCACTCTCTATGGACGTAGAACTGCACTACTGAATTCGAGAAGAGTTTGGCAAGCTCAAGCTAAGTCTCTGAAGCCTGGTCGTCAGGGCCACCACCAAGGCATAGGCTCGCCTCAGCAAGCGTCACCGTCGAGCACGTTTCCATGGCTCAGTTCGAGAAGCTCTCCACACCAAGCCAGGGCACGGCCATCCGCTTCGTGAACGGCCAGCCAGTCGTACCCAACGAGCCAATCATTCCCTTCATCCGCGGCGATGGCACAGGTGTCGACATCTGGCCCGCGACCCAAAGAGTGCTGGATGCAGCTGTAACAAAGGCCTATCAAGGGGTGCGTCGTATCGAATGGTTCAAGGTATATGCAGGCGACGAGGCCTGCGATCTCTACGGCACCTACCAGTACCTACCAGAGGACACCCTTGAAGCGATCCGCACCTATGGGGTCGCCATCAAAGGCCCCCTCACGACTCCAATCGGTGGCGGCATCCGTTCCCTCAATGTGGCCCTACGTCAAATCTTCGATTTGTATTCCTGCGTCCGCCCGTGTCGCTACTACAACGGCACACCCAGCCCCCACAAACGGCCTCAGGATCTTGATGTCATCGTCTACCGAGAAAATACTGAAGATATTTACATGGGGGTGGAATGGGAAGCCGATGATCCAGTCGGCCAGAAATTGCGCGAACATCTCAACGCAGTCGTCATTCCAGCCAACGGCAAGCTGGGCAAACGCCAGATTCCTGAAGGCTCAGGCATCGGCATCAAGCCGGTAAGCAAGCACGGCAGCCAGCGCCATATCCGCAAAGCGATCCAGCATGCGCTTCGACTGAAGGGCGACAAACGCCACGTCACCTTGGTGCACAAAGGCAACATCATGAAGTTCACGGAAGGAGCCTTCCGTGACTGGGGCTATGAACTCGCCACAAGCGAGTTCCGCGATGTGTGCGTCACCGAACGAGAGAGCTGGATTCTCGGCAATCTTGAGAACGATCCAGAACTGACCATCCAAGCCAATGCCCGCATGATCGAACCTGGCTACGACAGCCTGACTCCTGAGAAAAAGGCCAGCATCGATGCCGAAGTACTCGCCGTGCTGGATGCCATCGGCACCAGTCATGGCAACGGCCAATGGAAAGCGATGGTGCTTGTCGATGACCGGATCGCCGACAGCATCTTCCAGCAGATCCAAACGCGGCCGCAGGAATACTCGATTCTCGCGACACTCAACCTCAATGGCGACTACATCTCCGACGCCGCTGCGGCGATGGTGGGCGGCTTAGGCATGGCCCCCGGAGCCAACATCGGCGAGAACGCTGCCATCTTCGAAGCGACCCACGGAACAGCACCCAAGCATGCCGGCCTTGATCGCATCAACCCTGGATCGGTCATCCTCAGCGGCGTGATGATGCTGGAGTTTCTGGGCTGGCAAGAAGCCGCAGACTTGATCACAAAAGGGCTAAGTGCTGCGATTGCCAATCAACAGATCACCTATGACCTGGCTCGCCTGATGGACCCGCCAGTAGAGCCTGTGAGCTGTAGTGGTTTCGCTGAAACGATCATCAAACGATTCTGAAACGCAACTAACCTTGCCCTTCAGCCATGCCTACCCAGCCTTCAAAAGCTATCGCAGAATACAATCAATCACTACATAAACAATAAGCCAAATCTCATAAATTCCAACTCGGCAATCAAGAGCTCTAAATTACTAAAATGGCAATCCAAAAAAAGAAATACTCAAAAAGCAATTTACAATTTCCATGGCCAATATTCCTCATAACAATTAGCAGCTTAATTGCAGGCATCGGAATATGCCTGGCAATCTGGATTCACAAAAACAACCACTTACTACCAACAGCTAATTCAAGTGAAGGCAGAGCTTTGATTCGCTTATATCTCGGATACGCACACGACCTCTTTCTAATATTCATATTAACCGGGACATACAAGCTGACAGCGCTTGCACCTCGACATTACAAAAAGAACAAAAGTCAATATCAATCAACTCGCCCTTTCTTGAAAAACTTAATCGAATTCGGAAGCAAGAATCCACTGACTTCAATCCTTCTTGCCTGCTATGCAATAGCAATAATCTATGGTTCTTCCTACCTTTACTTCGACATGATTGGCTGGTATCCAGACCTAATCAATGGAAACCTGTTAGATAATTTTTCAATCCGCTACAGCTTTGTCAACGAAACAATGAGGAGAAGCGATTTTCGCTTTTTCCCACTAGCCCATCAGGATTTACACATTCTTAGCTGGTTCACAGTTCAAATCAAGACCTGGCTACTTTTTTGCTCATTCCAGCTTTTTTTAATAGTTTTCTTTTGTACAAAAATCGTCGAAAACCTTTCAATAAAAGGAAAAGTTAATCAGTCAAGCTTAGCAATATTTATCACCATAATCCTTCTCTTTCACCCTTCTACAGTATTTACGTTTTTCCACGTCATCTACTCCGAGAGAACAGTAGGAACACTTTTTGCAGCCTATTTATATTGCTACATTAGACACGCTAAAGAGAATAAAAATACAACTTTCTACACGGCAATTATTCTCGCATCAATAGGATCTTTAACTAAAGATATAGCCATCCTTCTCTTCCTAACGCCTTCTATCGTGAATCTTGCGCTAGAGGCGAAGAAGATGTCCGCTTTTGGCCCGAACCATCTTAAAGGCCTATTCAGCAAACTCTTAAAAAGCAACAAGCTGGATCTCTACATTCTTCTTCTTATTCCAGTATTCATTGCAAGCTATGTAGTTCTCTCCTTAATTCCAGGAGTTTATGCAAGTGAAGGTCTTTACATCGAGGGGAATCAACTCAATCTGAATCTCGACATTCGGATCACAGCGTTAGGCCTCATAACCATCACAAGGTTATGGATGGCTATAAAAAAATTAGTCACATTAAACATACTTGATTCTTTTAATATTGCTGCGTTTATTTATGGGACAGCTCTTCTTGGCCTAACACGCCTGAAAGCAGACGACTATCAATCATTTCCCCTCCAAATAGTCATTATCATCAATGCTGCTTATGCATGGTCAAAATGGATTGAGCCATGGATTAAAAATCACTTAAATACGAATAAACCTGTTTTCACCAGCATAATATTTGCGGCTGGAATTCTCATATGCGAACACTTGCAGTTCTCAGCGCTCAGGATTTCAAGCGTTTACCAAACTGCAAAATGGATAAAACTAGAGCAAATTTCCAATCAAGCAAATTTCGAACATTTAGATGAAACCCTTAGACAGATCAAAAGAATTGGCAACGAGGTCAACCTCATTATCAACGAGAAATCGAGGCTTTCACGCGAGCGGTTCCTGGGACAATTAAAATATGATAGGCTGATTGAATACGATTCAAAGACAAAAACTTATTTAATTAAGGACGGTATCAACAAGGGTCAAAGGTACTTACCTAAATCAGGAGACATTGTTGCAAGCATTGACCAAAACAAGAGCCTGCTAGATCCAATTTTAGAACAAAGGCAGTTTACGATTATCTACAAAGATCAGATTGTACCTAACAAAGGATTATTTGTCCGCTTAAAATAAACTCCTGATACCTTTCAAAAGGTTGATCTGCAATACTGATTCAGATTTGCAAACAATGCCCATATCTCGAACTCTTGGGAGCCCAAAATCCAGGATATTTTCCATCAAATTGGCAGTGCCTCTAAATGCTAGCGGCAATATTTATCCTGAGTAAGTAGCATGAGCAAAAAATCATAAAGTTGGTGCCAAAAAGCAAATCTTCAGGCAACAGCCAACGGTATTGAGAACGATCGCCAATAGTGATGGCGCATACTGCCGGCATGCGACAGAGCGACATGGAAGTCGCCAGACTCAAAGCATGACCTCTGTTGACGTCACGCCAAACCAAAATGACAAGGTCTTGAGCCGTCTCCCAGCAGACGCCACCGACCCCTGCGTGCACTGTGGTTTCTGCCTGCCAACCTGCGCAAGTTACCGAGTGTTGGGCACTGAAATGGATTCACCACGAGGGCGAATCCATACCCTCAAGGCGATCGACAACGGTGAGCTGGAGCTTGATGCCACCGTCGCCAGCCACTTCGACTCCTGCCTAGGTTGCTTTGCCTGTGTAAGTGCCTGCCCCTCAGGCGTTCGCTACGACCAGCTCATCGAGGCGACGCGCCCTTTACTGAACCAAGCAGAACTTCGCAGCCCCTGCCAGAACCACTTTCGTCAAGTTCTACTGAAGTTGCTCCCCTATCCCGGCCGACTGCGCGCCCTTCTGCAACCTTTGCGTGCCTACGCGGGGACACCAATACAAGCACTCAGCCGCCGCCTCGGTATCAACAAAATTCTTGGGCCCCAACTGGAAGCGATGGAGGCCTTGTTACCTGCACTTGCAGCAGAAAATTTTCAGGATGATCTGCAGGTTCTCCACCCCGCAACAGGTCAACGCCGCAGCAGAGTGGGGCTTGTTCTTGGCTGTGTGCAACGTTGCTTCGATCCCAACGTGAACCGAGCCACTATTGCTGTGCTGCAAGCGAATGGCTTTGAAGTCGTTGTGCCAAAAGATCAAGGCTGCTGTGGCGCCGTCTCCCACCACCAGGGGCAACTCAAACAAACCCGAGAGCTAGCCGAGAAGCTTGTCCAAAGCTTTGCCAATGTTGTCGGCCCAGGGCGACCTGCTGGAGCCGAGCCCTTAGAGGCTGTGCTGGTGGCCGCCTCGGGCTGTGGCCACACCATGAAGGCCTACGGCGAACTCCTCAACGCAACAGCAAGCTTCAACATTCCCGTCTTCGATGTGCATGAATTCCTTGCGGAACACGGTCTCGACAGCAACTTTCAGCAAAATCTTCAGCCTCTTGCCCATCACAATGGGCAGCCTGCCAGCCCCCAAACTCCTCTGAAAGTTGCATACCACGATGCCTGCCACATGATTCATGGCCAAGGAATCCAAGCCCAACCAAGACAACTATTGAAGGCCATTCCACATCTGGTTTTGAGCGAAGCCACAGAAGCCGGAGTTTGCTGTGGGAGCGCAGGAATTTATAACTTGGTCAACCCTAAAGAAGCTGCCGAACTGGGGAGAATCAAGGTTGCTGACCTCAGCAACACTGGAGCGGAGCTGATTGCCAGCGCCAACATTGGCTGCACCTTGCAACTCCGCCGCCATCTGGATGGTGATGTGGCCGTCGCCCATCCAATGGAACTACTGGCCTGTGCCGCCGGCCTCCATCAATCGCCAGGCGGTCAACAGCGTGGTTTCATTGCCAAGATTTCCCGGGAAGGTAAGGATCGGCAGATCAACCAAGCCATCTCCAGCTAAAGGCCGCACCAACGACAAGCCTGGCAAGATTTGCCCCTCAAGCTGCACCATCTCCAAGCCCAGCCCTTCTGCCAAGAGAGTGTGGGTTGTAATTCCACCCTTACTGATCAAATAGCCCAACCTCGGCGCGAGAGCAGCCGCCAGACGAGCCATCAATTGAGCCAAAGCAACGCCAAAGCTCAGCCTTGCCGCTGATGTCGAACAATCCAATTCACCGCGACTCGTAAACAACACCGGTGTACGACCGATGGCAAGCGCCTCGCCAAGCTGATTGAAGCAATGCTGCTCCAATTCAGCCAAGCGCCCATCAGACAAGCCTCTCTGCAAGATCTGCGCCAAGCGGGGAACTGGCAATTCCACCCCCATGCACTCTGGCTCCTCGAGTAAACATTCCAACTGAGCATCAGCCAGAGGAACGTGGGAACCAACCATCACCAACCCAGGCCATCGTTGACCTGAGTGATAGGTCCGTCGCATGCCAGCCAAGCCATCAGCAGCATGAGGTTGTGGTGCAAGATCTGCCAACGCATTGAGCAAGCTTGCTGCAGAGCGAAACAGAAAACGCTTATGACCAGCCAACTGCCTTACCGCTTCTGCTAAGGCCAGCAATTGCTCAGAATGCTCCGCATCCACTACCACAGACTGATTGTGATGAAGCCGAGCCAACCAACGACGCAACTCTGTGCGGCCTGTCTTCAATGGCGTCGCAGCATCTTGATTTTCAACAGCCGCATCCAACTGCGCAAGGCAGAGGCGCTGAACAGTTTGAGCTCGGATCTGCCCACCACTTTTCTCCTCTAGCCAAGCAGGGAGATCACTGGTGCTGTAACCAAACAAGCGATCTTTGGCAAAAGCACTGGAATGCACTGGCTTGCCATCAAGCAAATGCACGCCATTTACCGTGGTGCGCCCTCCTTCGAGGAAGGCAGGAACATGCAGCGTCGCATCGAAGGGGCCAAGCTCCTCAGCGATCACCTCAGGCTCCAAAACGCCATGACCGCGCAGCGTGGAGTCACCGCGACTGACCACAACAACTTCCGCTGCTGACATGCCTTCCGCCGCGAATGCTTGCCGCAAAGCAGAACAAATCTCACGATTGCGGGATGCCGCCTGATCAGGAGCTAACGCACGTGTGTTGGCCAGCACAAACAAGAGTGGCGAAGGGTGGCGCAACCCATGCCGCAACACATCAACATCCCAGCGCAGCAGCAGCAGACAGCCATGCACAGTCTGGGAGCCGGTGGGGTCGTCATCAAGCACCACAATCTTCATGGCACCATCGTGACGTGAACACGTTCTTCGCCGATACCGCCAACGTGCCAGCACCTGCTACGGCAGATGAACTGGCCGATCTTGTTGCGGGGCTGCATGCAGCAGCAACCCCCTGGCTGCCCTGTGGTCTTGGCAGCCGTCTGCAATGGGGGCCGCCTGTGGAGATGCCTTCACAACCAATCAGCGTGAGTGGTCTCAATCGCATCCTTGATCACGCTGTCGACGACCTCACGATCACTGTTGAAGCCGGCCTGCCGCTGGCAGAGCTACAAATGGTTTTGAAAGAACACCATCAGTGGCTAGCTGTGAACTGGCCCAGGGGAAGCCAAGCCAACGCAGATCCCAACAGTGCTGGCAGTGTGGGTGGGTTGGTGGCTCGTGGCCTCGCCGGCGGTTTGCGACAGCGGCATCTGGGTATCCGCGACCAACTGATCGGAATCGGCCTCCTGCGGAGCGATGGCATTGCTGCGCATGCTGGAGGCCGGGTCGTCAAAAACGTGGCTGGCTATGACCTCATGCGCCTGCTGTGCGGCAGTTGGGGCAGCTTGGCTCTGATCACGGAACTCACTCTGCGCTGCCAACCAATCCGCCCAGCACACATCGGCCTTCACCTTGATGGTTCTCTGGAAGCTCTGGAAGCATGGCGAGCTGCACTATTGCGCACCAGCTTCACCCCGGAATACTGCGATTGGATCAAAACAGATTTAGAAGACTGGCATCTCAACATCGGCGTGGCCAGCGTGAGCGATCAAGCCGTCAACGACCAAATAGGCCACCTCAAAGCCCTCGCCAATCAACATCAACTGGGCACAAGACAGCTCGACTGGCTCGGCCCCCATCAAGAGCCACACCCATCTGAAGGATCTTTCGATAGCAACCATTGGCTAGTACGGATAGCGCTGCAACCAAGCAACATTCACCGGCTGATCGCCAGCAAAGAACTACAAGCCCTCAACGGCTGGCATTGGCAGCTTGCCGCTGGCGCCGGCATCGGCGACGGCTGGCAAATATCACCAGCAAACGCAAACGAGATAAGCCAAAGCGAGGATCTCAACGCGCTGCGCCACGAGATTGCTCGCCTCGGTGGCCAGCTCACACTCCTGCAGCAGCCCAGTCAAGCTGGCGATCACCTCCCTGCTTGGCTGGATGCACCTTCAAGGCCACTGATTGAAGCTGTGAAG
Organism: Prochlorococcus sp. MIT 1327; assembly: GCF_047304785.1. Lineage (NCBI taxonomy): Bacteria > Bacillati > Cyanobacteriota > Cyanophyceae > Synechococcales > Prochlorococcaceae > Prochlorococcus > Prochlorococcus sp. MIT 1327. The sequence goes on along the minus strand of NZ_CP138972.1, from coordinate 611,041 downwards.
AAACAATTCGATCCGAAACAACAACTAGCAAGAGGCCGATTGCCAGGAGTTTGTGGTTAATCAACGGCCAAGTAGACATGGCGGAATGCCTCAATAAAGCATCGAGAAGAGGGCTATCTTATCAAACTTAAACCCTGAAGATAGCACTAGCATATAAACAACTATCAGGCACAAGATCTAAACGGCCAGGCCTCTTCCCAAGCCTTTAATCGCACCCAAGCATATCAATCAATTAACTTAAACCCTAAAAGATTAGATCCAAGCCATGGCCACCGCAGAGATCAACATATCCCATGTTAAACTTTTAGAAAATGATTAGACTATCAAGACCAAGACTCCAAGTCCTTTGCGCAAGGATGCATGCAAGGTAAGTCCAATCAAGGTAGATTAATTTAAATCTTATGGCATGGTCGAATACGAGCCAAAAGGCAGAAGCTTGGCCAGCCAATATCAATTCATACTATGCGTACTCAATCTGAAAATGAAGATATTTTCACTGGGGATTAAAGTTGCATCAATAGGGAAAATTGATCAACAATTAACCAAGGCACATCTCAGCCTCTGCTGGCCACCAGCTTCGATCTCCAACTTTCGATCCCCACTAATCAAAGCCTCACGCGGCCCAGTCCAAGGCTCAAGGCATACCATCTGCCGCGGTGGATCAGTCCACACCACAGTGAGATCCATGGGATTCTCATGCTGAAGCTGCAGAGATCTCTCACAGGCTTCATCCACAAGGGTGACTGGCCCCGCAGGGCGAGTCAAGAAGTCCACCCCCTCAGTTAAAGCTGCCAATTGGATGGAGGTTTCAGCTTCTGCCATCTGCAAATGATTGAGACATGAATTTGGTAAGCCTTCAAGGCGAACCTTGTTCAAATCAGTGACCTTGAAATAAGGGTGCAAACCAAAACTGAATGGCATCGCAACTTGACTACGGTTATGTACATTTACCTCGATCTCTAAAGCATTGCGAATCGGACGCACCACCATCTCAAGCAAAAAAGCGAATGGATAAGCAGCACGCGTCTCTTCACTATCACCAAGGCTAAGCTTCACGCCACTGTGATCTTCTAATAACTGCAATTCCCAGGGCTGATCCCTAGCAAAACCATGCTGTTTAAGAATGAACTCACCACTTGGGAAGGATAATAAATCGTCTGGCAGGTTTCCGCAGATGGGAAACAACACTGGAATGCCTCCGCGAATACTTTTCTCTGGATCTGCAAAACGCTCCTGATCCAAATAGAGCAGCTCATGGCCATTACAACACCAATCAGTGACTAAACCACCTCGCTCAGGCACAATCCGCAAACGATCACCACTTTCTGGGTGCAGATACTGCCAATGAGGATAGGGACTCTGCCTACGTAGAAGAGGAGAACTATGGCCGTCAATCATTCCTAATTTAAGCAATACTCAAACCATTTAGCCACTCCAGCAATTCAGAATTCACCAAGTCAGGCACCTCATCATGAGGGCAATGTCCAGCATTTAAAAGCACCTCTTTCACTTCCAAAGAAGCTTCTCTGGCATATGTGCGAAACTTATCTTGCTTAGCTTTTGCATTCCTCAACCAAGGATCACCATCACCCCAGAGCAATAAAAGAGGAGCTTGCAAATCATTGAACAATTCATCAATAGCCTTACCCCTAAGCCCACGTGCCTGAAAAACATTGCGAAACACTTGGAACGCGCCTGGATCCAGAGAAGGCCTACGAATCGACTCAATTAGATCATCATCAACATTGGCAGGGTCTATATAAACCTGCTGGAGAGTCTTGCGAATGACACCAGGCCTGCGCAGATTCTCAAAGATCATTCTCTGGATCAAGGGATATATCAACCACTTCACCACAAGATCCCTTGAAAGACCTTGCCCAATCATCTGGCGAAGCCTCGAACTCATGTCTTTTGGTTTTGGAGAAAACTTCTCATCGCTGAAATAACCAGCAGCATTCAGTAAAACCACTCCGGCCGATTGCGATTCAAGAGCAGCAGCTGCAGCCAAGGCTGCATAACCTCCCAGCGAATTGCCAACAATCACAGTGGGCCTTCCAATCCGCTCATTGACATATGCAACCAACTGGTCTTTCCAAAGGTCCCCGCCATAATCGAGCCCACCAGGTTTGGCACTACGACCAAAGCCAAGCAGGTCTATGGCATGCACCTCATGGGTGAGAGAAAGCTTTGGAATGTTGTGGCGCCAGTGATCTGTAGAAGCCCCGAAGCCATGCACCAACAACAATGCCGGCCGTTGGCGTCCCCCATGCTCAACATCCTGATCTGGGATGCGTTGTAAGCAATGAACATCGTGCCCCAGATGGCTCCAGGAAGCATTAAGAACGGCAGATGGAGCTGACGTCACAACGGCGACGGTGGCGAAAGTTGATGGTAGGCAATTCTTTTACTTATCAGGGCTAGGCAATCAAAAAAGCTGCACTAAACCAGGCCAACAGGATTGGCAGCAACGTCATCAGGGATGGAGTTGCCGCCTCCAGGCGTTTTGTCTTTAAGCACCAAACGCAAAAGCAACGGTGCAAGGAAGGTGGTGCTAATCACCATCAATAGAACGGCAGCTTCTAAAGAAGGAGAAAGCAGTCCGGCGCTTGTACCCAGCCCAAGAAAAATCAAACCAACTTCACCGCGCGGCATCATGCCAAGACCAACAACCAAACGATTGGTGGGTTTGTCAATCCAGAAAGCCCAACCAGCAGCAATCTTGCCCACAATCGCTACAACAACCAGGAAGCCAGCCACAACGAGTGCAGAGCGGCTCGCAGGATCCAGAGGATTGATCACTGAAAGATCCATGCCAGCGCCAACCAAAACAAAGAAAATCGTGGCGAAGAGGGTCACGATCGGCAAAACCGACTGCTGAATCGCGTGATTGTTCTTCGAGCTGCTGAGGATCAATCCAGCGGCAAAGGCCCCCAAAGCGGCTTCCAAACCAATCGCCGTAGCGATAAAGCAACACAGTACAAGAATCACAAACGAGGCCACAACAACCGCTCCAGGCGCTTTAAGTCGGTCGATCACCCAATCAAAGGCTGGAGCCGCAGTACGGCTAAGCACGATTGCTAAGACCACAAACACTGTCGCTGCTACGACAAGTTTCACAATCGGGGCAATCTCGAGGTTGCCTCCTGTGGCCAAGGCCACAACAACAGCAAGGATCACAATGCCAAGGATGTCATCAAGCACAGCCGCACCAATCACGATCTGGCCCTCTCGCGTTTTGAGATAACCGAGTTCGCCAAACACACTGGCAGTGATGCCGATGCTGGTAGCAGTCATCGAAGCACCAGCAAAAATCGCCGGGATCAATTCCACCTGGAAGAGAGCCATCAAACCAAAGGTGCCTAAGGCAAAAGGCAGCACCACGCCAGCCATGGCCACGGTGAAGGCCTGGACTCCTACAGCGACCAACTCTTCCAACTCACTTTCCAACCCGGTGAGGAAAAGCAGGGCATACAAGCCGAGCGTGGCAACCGCTTGCAGAGAGGGGAAGGTTTCGTAATAGAGGTCTGGTACGGCCTCAGGAGGAATCGAGGCCAAAGCGCTGATCAGGCTGACCAAACCCTCATTCAAATGAGAATGAGTACTTGGCGGCACCAATAGATGCAAACCTGAGGCCCCGATCAGAACCCCTGCGAGCAGTTCGCCGACGATCGTAGGTAGATGCAAACGCACTAAAAGCTCAGCCAGAGTGCGTGCTGCAACAAAAATCAGCAGGAAATTCAGCACACCGATCAAAGTTTCAGCCACCTCCACGTCGTGGCTGCTCAGCACGGACAACACTGAATGCAAAACCATGGAGCCGGATTTCAGTCTTTGTGAGCGAGATTAAAGGAAAGGCAAATCCTGCTTTGGTGTGCTCAAACCGAAGCGTGAGGAGAACCTGCAGGTGTTGATGTGCGGTTGCTAGGGCAAACAAGCCGCACATCGCAGCTAACTTCCAGAGATTCCCCAGCTGGGTTCGATGGCCTAAACCCTTCGCCTCAAGAGAATGAGCATCCTCAACACACGTGACGAGGATGAACCAATCAATCACCTTGACACCTTTTGAGCTGCCGATTGGCCACTGACTCCTACTACGCCTGATTACTCGTTCCCTTAATACCCCTTACAAGGAGAGCCTCCAGCCCTCCAACATTATTTTCTCTCCGCCGTCATGAGCAGCTCCCACCCCCTAGATCTACGCCTGCCCACTCCGGGGTGCTTCGCCGACCCTGAACGAGCCGGGCTGGATGCCGATGCTGTATTCGACGGGATGACAGAACATCTGTTCTTTACCCTCGGAAAACTTGCTCCCACAGCAAGTAACCATGACCTCTACATGGCCCTGAGTTATGCCGTGCGGGATCGGCTGATGACTCGCTACCTGGCAAGTCTTGAGGCAATCCGAGCCAGACCCCACAAGACGGTGGCCTATCTATCTGCTGAATTCCTCATCGGTCCGCAGCTCAACAGCAACCTACTCAACCTTGGCATCTCGAAAGAAATCGCAGAGCAAGCTTTACGCCGCTTCCGGATCGAATCACTCGATCAGATCCTTGAGGTCGAGGAAGAGCCCGGTCTCGGCAATGGAGGTCTAGGCCGTCTTGCCGCCTGCTACATGGAATCACTGGCCAGCCTGCAGGTGCCAGCTATCGGCTATGGAATCCGCTACGAATTCGGCATCTTCAACCAGTTGATCCGAGATGGCTGGCAGGTAGAGGTCACAGACAAATGGCTCAAGGGTGGTTGGCCATGGGAACTCCCCCAACCCGAGGAGGCCTGCTTCGTGGGCTTTGGTGGTCGCACCGAGAGCTACACCGACGGCAAGGGCAACTACCGCTCACGCTGGATCCCCTCCGAGCATGCCATCGGCATTCCCCACGATGTGCCGGTCCTTGGCTATCGGGTCAACACCTGTAACCGCCTACGCCTCTGGCGAGCAGACGCGACTGAAAGCTTTGATTTCTACGCCTTCAACATCGGTGACTACTACGGAGCTGTGGAAGAAAAGGTTGGTTCAGAAACCCTTTCCAAGGTGCTCTATCCCAATGACGGCACCGATGAAGGACGCCGCCTGCGCCTCAAGCAGCAACACTTCTTTGTGAGCTGCTCCCTCCAAGACATGCTGCGCAGTCTTGGAAACCGAGGCATTCCCATTGAAGAGTTCCCTAATCACTGGACCGTTCAGCTCAACGACACCCACCCGGCGATTGCGGTAGCAGAGCTGATGCGACTGCTCATTGATGAGCACTATCTGGATTGGGACACCGCCTGGGACATCACGACCCGCTCAGTCGCATACACCAACCACACGTTGTTGCCAGAAGCCCTAGAGAAGTGGGATCTCACTCGCTTTGCCAGCCTGCTGCCCCGCCACCTTGAGCTGATCTATGAGATCAACCGCCGCTTCCTACAACAGGTACGCCTGCGTTACCCAGGCAATGATGCGATCCAGAGAAAATTGTCGATCATCGATGAGGATGGTGGCAAGGCCGTGCGCATGGCGAACTTGGCCACCATTGCAGCCCATCATGTGAACGGTGTTGCGGCGTTGCACTCTGATCTGTTGAAGCGACAGCTGATGCCGGAATTCGCTGAGATCTGGCCGGAGAAATTCACCAATGTCACGAATGGCGTCACGCCGCGGCGCTGGGTAGCCCTTGCCAACCCAGCCCTCTCACGATTACTCGATGAACACGTTGGTCCTGAATGGATCACCAACATGGAATTACTCACCAAGCTGGAGGAGCGGCAACATGACACCGCCTTCCTAGAGCAATGGGGAGCAACCAAACTTTCGGTGAAGCGCAAACTTGCCGGTTACATCCATCGACAAACCGGTGTTCTGGTGGATCCTTCGAGCCTCTTCGATGTGCAGGTCAAACGAATCCATGAATACAAACGCCAACACCTCAATGCCCTGCAGGTGATCACCCACTACCTGCGCATCAAGAACGGCCAGGCCAAGGGAATGGCTCCGCGCACCGTGATCTTTGGAGGCAAGGCAGCACCTGGCTACTACATGGCCAAACTGATCATCCGCTTCATCAATGGCATTGCCGAAACAATCAACGCTGATCCCGATATGGAGGGCCGCCTTCGGGTCGTTTTCCTACCTGACTACAACGTAAAACTCGCTGAGCAGATTTATCCCGCCTCAGACCTCTCCGAACAGGTCTCAACCGCAGGCAAGGAAGCTTCAGGCACCGGCAACATGAAGTTCGCGATGAACGGAGCTCTCACCATCGGCACCCTTGATGGTGCCAACGTTGAAATCCGTGAGCGAGTCGGCCCTGAGAACTTCTTCCTGTTTGGCAAAACCGAGACGGAAATCATGGCACTCCAAACCAAGGGCTATCGACCCAGGCAAATTGTTGAAACCTTGCCCGAGCTAGCGGAAGCCTTAAGGCTGATCGGCCTTGGCCATTTCAGCAACGGCGATGGAGAACTGTTCCGCCCCCTGCTCGACAACCTAACTGGCTTCGATCCATTCTTCGTATTAGCCGATTTCGCCGATTATCTGCGCGCCCAGGACGAAGTCAACCAAGCCTGGACCAACCGGAAACAATGGAACCGGATGTCACTGTTAAACACCGCAAGGACTGGCTTCTTCTCCTCAGACCGCTCAATCCAAGACTACTGTCAGACAATCTGGAAAGCTGAGCCCTTCCCTGTAGAAATTACCTGCGATGTGCCCTGAAGAATCAATAAACGATGGATTAGGAAAGCTAATTGCGATCAGGCAAATCAGGGGTCTGATGCAGAAGACGGTTGAGGCGAAGCCGATCTGCATTGAGAGGATCTGGAGCTAGTTCACCTGCAAGTTCTCGGAATTTCTGCTCAACAGCTTCTGGCACCTTCACATCAAAGATGCGTTCCATCAGGGCTTCGATGGAAAACAGGTGCGCATTGATGTTCTCCAAATCAGCGATCGATTGCTGGATTGCATCAGCTGGCTCTTCTCCCCCACTAACAGGAGTGGCGTGAGTATTAGCAGCCTCATTGGCTTGGGAGCCATATTGCTTCTGCAGATCTTCAAGAACACGACCAGAAAGTGTTCGAAAAGACTGCAAAGCAGCCCAATTGAGCTCCTGCTGATGACGCAAGGTAGGGCACTCACGAATCAGCCGATCATGCTCCCGGTAAAACCTTTGACAGTCAGGGCATTGACAGGGCTCTTCAGGCACCGCACTCCGTCTAGCTCAGATCCCATCATGGCATCTACTAAGCCGCAAGAGGAGGCTCGCTTGAAAAACTGCCCTCCCCCGAATCTGTATCGCCTGGAGCCGGCAAGGGAATCTCAATGGTGGACACCACCTGGATCACGTCGCGGAGTCGCATCGAGTCAGCAAACCAACCCATCGCCTGCTCTGTATCACCTCGACGTTCAGCATCACTGGCCTGATCTTCATGAGCCTCAGCCAATACAGCCAACCAACAGAGGCAGCGTGCCTGAACCACAGAGAGGTCCAGGTCCATGGGTTGTGAATTTGCAATGCTCTCGCTTTCCTGCTGCACAAGTAGCCGTAGCCGCAGATCGTGAAGCTGGGTCATGACGCCTGATCCACCGAATCAACACTAGCGAGAGCGTGGCATTTGCCTAGCCCACCAGATGTAGTACCGGCTACCGCGAACAGTTGGCAAAAAACGGGGCTGGCGGGACTCGAACCCACGACCTACGGTTTAGGAAACCGTCGCTCTATCCGGCTGAGCTACAGCCCCATCACAGGGAATTATGCCCTCAATGCATGATGGAAGCTGAAAGCAGGTGAGGTGTTCGCGATCAAGTCGTCATTGCCATTGGCAAGACGAGCTTGGTTGAGGAAAGTCCGGGCTCCCCGATGGCCAGACTTGCTGGGTAATGCCCAGTGCGGGTGACCGTGAGGAGAGTGCCACAGAAAAACACCGCCGATGGCCTCATGGGTTTTTACTCCGGGCACAGGCAAGGGTGCAAAGGTGCGGTAAGAGCGCACCAGCAGCATCGAGAGGTGCTGGCTCGGTAAACCCCGGTTGGGAGCAAGGCCAAGGGGCGATGGCTGGCCATCTGCCACGTTCCACATAAATGCGCCGCTTGAGGCCGTCGGTAACGGCGGCCCTAGATAGATGAGCACCCACTGCTCTTGAGCAGTGAACAGAACCCGGCTTACGACCTGCTTTCACCCTCTTCCCTAACGCTGTTGATCAATCTGCAGAGAAGGCCAGACAATCCATCCTTAGCGTGATGACTCATCGATCAAAGACGAAAACATCCCGAACAACCCCAAAAAACCTCTCTAACGAGCGGGTCCAGCAACTGCAAAACCTGCTAAAGAAACTCTCGCTGGTGGATCCTGCACGATCAAAAAGCTGCCCTGGAACTGAACCGAGAGGTTTAGCCATTCTCGATGAAGCACTGACGCACACCTCAGCTCAAGAAATAATCAACCACGAGCGCCTGGAATTCCTTGGCGACGCAGTTCTGCGGCTAGCCGCCTCGGAGTATATCGATCGCCACTTCCCGCGCATGGACGTAGGCGAGCGCTCGGCATTAAGAGCTCACCTTGTGAGTGATCGCTGGCTAGCCGAAGTCGGTCAACGTATCGGCATCGAAGCAGTACTCATCATCGGACCCATGGCGGCAGGGGATGCCTCTGCTAAACCCACTCTGCAAGCTGAAGCAACCGAAGCGTTGATTGGAGCTATCTATGAGTGCTGGCAAAGCCTTGAGCCAATCCACCACTGGCTCACACCCCACTGGCAAGAAGCAAGCAGTGCGGTTCTAGCCGATCCTCATCGACTCAACAGCAAATCCGCGCTGCAGGAATGGAGCCAGGCACGAGGGCTCGGGCTACCCCGCTACGAATGTGCAGAACGAAGCAAGCAACATGGCGATCCTCAACGTTATGTTTGCCAAGTTCATCTCGATGATCGGCCAATTGGAGAGGGTTGGGGAGGCTCCCGCCGCAATGCCGAGCAAGAGGCAGCCCGCCACTCACTTCAGGCACTCACCCAATCAGCTACCGACAACTAAAGCCGCACTGAACAGAAAACCAGGCTCCTGAAAGATGGAGATCAATCTCTTTGCTGACTAGAGAAAGTTAGTGGCAGCAGTGAAGGGACTGCCAAAACCTCAAGCCAGCAAAAGATGTTTCAGAGGAATCGTGACCAACTTGTCCCAGTTTCCCCCCTCAAACAAGACTGCAGCTCGATCTCCACTGATACGTTGCACACATCCGCTATAGCCGTTGTAGATCGAGCGAATCTCGTTCACAACCACATTGGAACCAGGCAAGATCGGTGCTTCTACAGAGGCCATGAGATCAGCTTTTGGCAGTCTTAGCGCCATTATCAGCAGACATGCTTTCTCCGCCCATGAACGGCGACGAAGACTGGCTCACCGTGGGAAAACTGGTGGCCGCCCAAGGAATGCAAGGTGAACTACGAATCAACCCCAGCAGTGACTTCCCTGAACGCTTCACTCTTCCGGGTCAACGCTGGCTCAAAAAACGCAATGATGAGCCACGACCTATTGAATTGCTGACTGGACGTCAACTACCTGGGAGGTCCCTCTATGTCGTGAAATTTGCTGGGGTGAACAATCGCAATGCGGCCGAAGCGCTTGTAGGCCAAAACCTACTGGTGCCTTCAAGTGATCGTCCCAGCCTGGCAGAAGGCGAGTTTCACCTGCTTGATTTGGTCGGCCTCGAAACCCGTTTGGAAGCGGAAGGCCCTGCAATCGGTCATGTCACCGACCTCACCACCGCCGGGAACGACCTCCTCGAGATCGAATTACTTGCAGGACGGCGGGTTCTGGTTCCATTCGTAGAAGCCATCGTTCCAGAAGTGCAACTCAATCAAGGCTGGCTCCGACTCACCCCACCTCCTGGACTGCTAGAGCTCTAAGCAATCGACAGAAGCAAGATATCTAAGCGATTCTGGGAACACTGAAGTACGAAACCGTGGCCACCACCACCCTGATTCCTGTGATCCTCTGTGGGGGAACAGGCACCCGCCTTTGGCCTCTGTCGCGCGCGAGCTACCCCAAGCAGTACTGGGCTCTAAGCGGCTCCAGTGAAGAAACGCTGCTTCAGCAAACCCAACAAAGACTTAAAGGCATCGAGGGGCTTAGTGCGCCATTGCTGATCTGCAACGAAGATCATCGCTTCATCGTGGCCGAGCAGATGCGCCAAATCGATGTGGAGCCCAATGCAATCATGCTGGAGCCCATGGGCCGCAATACAGCTCCAGCAGTAACAGTGGCGGCGCTGCAAGCCACAGAACGAGGCGAAGATCCACTCCTGCTAGTCCTGGCTGCAGACCATGTCATCCGCGATGCAACTCAGTTCCGTCATGTCATCGAAGCCGGTCGCATCCCAGCAGAAGCCGGGCGACTTGTGACCTTCGGCATAATACCCACCGCCCCTGAGACAGGTTACGGATATATCGAAGCCGCAGAATCATTCGGCAACGGTGAACCCAAAGCTGTACCCATTGCCAGGTTTGTGGAAAAACCTGATCGCACCGCAGCTGAGCAGTTCCTCTCAAATGGATGCTTCACCTGGAACAGTGGCATGTTTATGTTCAAAGCGAGCGCCATACTTAGCGAGCTGGAGCGACTATCTCCCGAGGTGGTGAGCTGTTGCCGTGCTGCCCTGGAGCAGGAAGTGCCAGACCTTGACTTCTTACGGCTGGAACGTGAGGCCTTCGCTAAATGTCCCAACATCGCTATCGATGTGGCAGTTATGGAGCAAACCGAACTGGGCACTGTGCTGCCTCTCGATGCTGGCTGGAGTGACGTGGGCAGCTGGAGTGCCTTATGGGACACCACTGATCGAGATCTGAACGGCAACGTGCTACGAGGTCATGTCATCGCTGAAAGCAGTCGAAATTGTTACCTACGTAGCGAACATCGCCTGGTGGTAGGCCTAGGAGTAGAGAACCTGGTCGTAGTCGAAACCGACGATGCTGTACTTATTGCCGAGCGAAGTAAAGCCCAAGACGTAAAAACTATTGTCAAACAACTAGAAGCAGACGGAAGCCCAGAAGGCAAGGCTCACCGCAAGATCTATCGCCCTTGGGGGCATTACACCTCTGTAGTTGAAGACAGCCGTTGGCAGGTCAAACGTATCGAGGTGAAACCCGGTGCAAGCCTCTCCCTACAAATGCACCATCACCGTGCTGAGCACTGGATCGTAGTCAAAGGAACCGCCTTAGTTGAAAGAGACGGAGAGCGCCAATTAGTAGGCGAGAACCAGAGCACCTACATCCCTTTGGGCTGCAAGCACCGACTCACCAATCCTGGACGAATGCCAATGGAATTAATAGAGGTGCAAAGTGGTCCTTACTTAGGCGAAGACGACATAGTCCGCTTTGAAGATCGTTACGGACGAAGCGAAAAAATGATCATCAATTGATCTATTCCACTGCTCTATTCCACCGTGACGCTTTTGGCCAAGTTGCGTGGCTGATCAACGTCCAAGCCTCGATGAGCTGCAATGTGATAGCTCAGTAGCTGTATCGGAACAAGTGTGAGCAGGGGGCTGATCCACTCGCTCACCTCAGGGACAGGAAGTAAAGCATCAAACAAGTCCGTATCAGGACACTCCGGCGCCACACCGATCAGCTTTGCATCACGAGCTTTCGCCTCCTGTGCATTGCTGAGCACCTTCTCAAAAACCACTCCCGGCATCGCAATCGAGACGACCGGCACATGCGCGTCGAGCAAAGCAATAGGTCCATGCTTCATTTCCCCAGCTGGGTAGCCCTCTGCATGGATATAGCTGATCTCCTTAAGCTTGAGAGCCCCCTCGAGAGCAATGGGATAGTTGATGCCACGACCCAAAAAGATCACATCCTGAGTATCAGCGAAGCGATTAGCTAAAACTTCGCAGCGTTGATCATGAAGCTCCACCAGCGAGTGCAGCTGATGCGGTAAAGCCCTTAGTTCCTCTTTTAGGTTGGCAATCTCAGTCACTGAACGGTGACTACGACGAGCAGCAAATGCCAACGCAAGCCCATAAAAAGCCAACAACTGCCCCAAGAAGGTCTTTGTAGCTGCCACCCCCACTTCAATCCCTGCACCGATATCGAGAATGTATGGAACCTGACGAGTCAGGGAGCTTTCTGGCCGATTCGTGACCCCTAACTGGCGAGGCGCAAATGCAGGCTCCCCATGAGCCTGCCTACGCTGAGCATCCATCGCCAATGCCGCGAGAGTATCAGCCGTCTCACCAGACTGGGTCACCCCAATCGTGAGTGTGTGGGGTGCTAGTGGAGGCGGTGCATAGCGAAACTCACTTGCGTAAAAGACAGAAGTGGGAATTCCCGCGAACTGCTCCAACAAATAGGCCCCTACAAGTGCCGCATGACGACTCGTGCCACAGGCCAAAATCTGAATTCGCTCTAGATCGGCATAAAAGGAATGATCGAAGGGCAAAGCCACAGGATCATCAGACGAAAGATCTGGAGGCAGATGACGTGCTAACCACAGCTCCGCAGTCTCAGGCTGCTCGTGGATTTCCTTCAGCATGAAATGACGGAAGTGACGTTTATCGGCCACTTGATCACCGCCACTGAGCAGTGAAGGGCTTCGCTGCTGCCGTTCGCCTTGTGCGTCATAAAGCTCAATCCCCAAAGGCGTGAGCAAGGCCACCTCTCCATCTTCCATAGGAAGAATCGTGCGCGTGAAGCCTGCCAAAGCTGGCGTATCACTTGCACAGAGGAATTCACCTTCGCCAAGACCAATCAACAGCGGTGCCTGCTTGCGTGCGACGACAAGAGCACCTGGTACTTCCCCCCAAACCACTGCAAGGGCATAGGCACCCTTCAACTGAGGCAACACCCGTTGCACAGCCTCTAACAACATCCTTCCACTCACGACTCGGCCCTGAACCTGCAGAGCACGAAGTTCAAGCGAGATGAGATGAGGAATGACTTCCGTATCTGTCTCTGAAACAAACCTCACCCCTTCAGCCTGAAGTGCCTCGCGGAGAGAACGGTGATTCTCGATAATGCCGTTCTGCACTACCGCCACAAGACCAGAGCCATCCCTATGGGGATGAGCATTGCGCTCTTCAGGTTTGCCATGGGTGGCCCAACGGGTGTGGCCGATGCCGCAATGCCCTGGCGCACCCTTCTCTTCCACACATTCTGTGAGGTTTACCAGCTTTCCTTTAGCCCGCTGGCAGGTGAGTCGACTTGAACCATCCTCAGCTAACAGCTCAACAGTGGCAAGACCAGCAGAGTCGTAACCGCGGTATTCGAGCTGCCTAAGCCCTTCTAAAAGCAACGGGGCCGCCTCACGGGAGCCAATAACCGCAACGATTCCGCACATAAAAAAAGCCCGGCACCTGCCGGGCTGAGCTTATGGGGTAGATGCGCAAAACAGGGCCAACTGAGACTGAGACGTTGAACTCAGATCAGTAAGCCAGACCCATACTGCGCGTGGTCTCGTCGCCTAAATAAACCCGAATGCTAAGGAAATCAGTGGGGCAGGCGGTTTCGCATCGCTTGCATCCCACACAATCTTCAGTGCGAGGAGATGCAGCGATCTGGCCGGATTTATGGCCATCCCAGGGAACCATCTCGAGAACATCGAGAGGGCATGCACGAACGCATTGGGTGCAACCAATGCATGTGTCGTAAATCTTGACAGCGTGAGACATGAGCCTGGTCCGGAACAAAAGGCTTGAATTAACGGTAACTGGCAAGACTCCTATTGAGACAAGTTCGACGTGTTGCCGTCACCGTTGTTAACCCCACTACCGCCAGCTCGTAGGATGCGTCGTCCCGTCTTCACGGCTATGTCCCAGGAAGCGATCCTTGAGAAAGTCCGTTCAATCGTTACGGAGCAACTGAGTGTTGAGGCCGGCGAAGTGAAGCCAGAATCGAGTTTTCAGAACGACCTTGGTGCCGACTCCCTAGACACCGTGGAACTCGTGATGGCCCTCGAAGAGGCCTTCGACATCGAGATCCCCGACGAGGCGGCTGAGGGCATCACAACCGTCGGTGACGCCGTCAAGTACATCGAAGACAAGCAAGCCTGAGGATCGGCATGATGGAGGATCTCCATCGGGTTGTGATCACCGGTCTCGGAGCGGTCACACCGATTGGCAACACGGTCGCGGACTATTTAGAAGGGTTGAAGACAGCCAACAATGGCGTAGGCGCCATCAGCCTGTTTGACGCGTCAGCCCATGCATGTCGCTTTGCCGCAGAGGTCAAAGACTTTGACCCAACCGGTTTCCTCGAAGCGAAGGAATCAAAAAGATGGGATCGATTCAGCAAATTCGGTGTAGTAGCAGCCAAGCAGGCAGTTGCTGATGCCGGTCTAAGCATCGCAGAGGAAAATTCCTCCCGCATCGGGGTGATTATTGGTTCAGGTGTTGGTGGTCTGCTCACCATGGAGACCCAAGCCCACGTTTTGAATGAGAAAGGTCCCGGTCGGGTCAGCCCATTCACAGTGCCGATGATGATCCCCAACATGGCTACTGGGCTTGCCGCCATTGCATTGGGGGCCAAAGGACCCAGCTCAGCAGTAGCCACAGCCTGTGCAGCTGGATCCAATGCCATCGGCGATGCTTTCCGGCTGCTGCAACTCGGCAAAGCTGATGTAATGGTATGTGGTGGTGCAGAAGCAAGCATCACGCCACTAGGTGTGGCTGGCTTCGCCAGTGCCAAGGCCCTCTCCTTCCGCAATGATGACCCCGCCACGGCTAGCCGTCCGTTCGATGCAGAACGAGATGGATTCGTCATCGGGGAAGGATCTGGCGTCCTGGTCCTTGAAACCCTTGAGCACGCCAAAAATCGCGATGCCACGATCCATGCTGAGATTGTGGGCTATGGCATCACCTGCGATGCCCACCACATCACCTCACCAACCCCTGGTGGCGTTGGTGGTGCAGAAGCAATCCGCCTGGCCCTAAAAGACGGACAGCTGGAGCCCACCAGCGTGGATTACATCAATGCCCATGGCACCAGTACTCCTGCCAATGACAGCAACGAAACAGCAGCCATCAAAAATGCTCTCGGTGAGAGGGCTTATCAGATTCCTGTGAGCTCCACAAAATCCATGACGGGTCACCTTCTTGGTGGATCGGGCGGCATTGAAGCTGTGGCGTGCGTGCTTGCCCTTCAGCACGGCATGGTGCCTCCCACCATTAATTACCTCAACCCAGATCCACAGTGTGATCTGGACTATGTCCCCAACATGGCCAGAGAACACAGATTAAGCGTGGTGCTCTCCAATTCCTTCGGCTTCGGCGGCCACAACGTCTGCCTCGCCTTCCGCCAAATGGCCTAAGCGGCTCTGCCGCCTCCATCCTTCAGACTCCCTGCTATCCCATCTCAACACCATGGTCGCTGCGACTGCTTCCCTAGATACGCTCTGCATCAACAGCATTCGCATGCTGGCCGTCGATGCGGTCAACAAGGCCAACAGCGGCCACCCTGGTCTTCCCATGGGCTGTGCCCCCATGGGCTACACCCTCTGGGACCAATTTCTGCATCACAACCCCAAGAATCCTCAGTGGTTCAACCGCGACCGCTTTGTCCTCTCAGCCGGTCACGGTTGCATGTTGGTTTACGCGCTGTTGCATCTCACCGGGTATGACTCGGTGAGCATCGAGGACATCAAGCAATTCCGCCAATGGGGCTCCCGCACTCCTGGACATCCCGAAACATTTGAGACCCCTGGAGTCGAAGTCACCGCAGGCCCCCTTGGTGCTGGGATCTCTAATGCCGTTGGCCTTGCGATCGCTGAAGCTCACCTTGCGGCCAAATTCAATAAACCCGAAGCAAAGATCGTTGATCACTACACCTACGTGGTGATGGGCGATGGCTGCAACCAAGAAGGTATTGCCTCGGAGGCCTGCTCCCTTGCCGGCCACCTCAAGCTAGGAAAACTGATCGCCCTCTACGACGACAACCACATCACGATCGACGGCCGCACAGACGTTTCCTTCACCGAAGACGTTCTCAAGCGCTACGAGGCCTATGGCTGGCATGTACAACATGTCGCCAATGGCGACACCGACGTGAATGCCATCGCCAAGGCGATCGCTGCCGCCAAGGCCGTGACCGATAAGCCGTCCATTATCAAGGTGACCACCACCATTGGTTACGGCTCCCCTAACAAAAGCGACACTGCCGGCGTGCATGGGGCGCCCCTTGGCGAAGAAGAAGCCACTCTCACTCGCCAACAACTGGGATGGAACTATGGCCCTTTTGAAATTCCCCAAGAGGCCTACGACCAGTACCGCAAGGCCATAGATCAAGGCGCTCGCCTTGAATCTGAGTGGAATCAAGCACTCGCCAACTACAGAAGTCAATACCCAAATGAAGCAGCTGAATTCGAGCGGATGTTGCGCGGTGAACTTCCCAAGGGGTGGGACAAAGATCTACCGACCTATACCCCTGAAGACAGCGGCCTCGCAACGCGTAAGCACTCCCAGATCTGCCTCGGCGCGCTGGGGCCAAATCTGCCCGAACTGATTGGCGGTTCTGCCGACCTCACTCACTCCAATTACACCGATATCAAAGGTGAAACCGGCTCCTTCCAAAAGGAAACACCCGAAAAGCGTTATCTACATTTCGGTGTGCGCGAGCACGCCATGGCCGCCATCCTCAATGGCATCGCGTACCACAACAGTGGTCTAATCCCCTACGGCGGAACCTTCCTGGTTTTTGCTGACTACATGCGCGGCTCAATGCGCCTTTCAGCCTTAAGTGAGCTTGGAGTGATCTACGTACTCACCCATGACTCAATCGGCGTCGGTGAAGATGGGCCTACCCACCAACCGGTCGAAACCATTCCCTCCCTGCGCGCCATGCCAAACATGCTGGTGTTCCGTCCCGGAGATGGTAATGAGACCAGCGGAGCGTACAAATTAGCCATCCAGAATCGCAAACGCCCCAGCTCTCTTTGCCTGAGCCGTCAGGGCATGGCCAACCAAGCCAATTCATCCATCGAAAATGTCGCTCTCGGCGGCTACGTACTGGAAGATTGCGAAGGAACAGCTGATCTGATCCTGATCGGTACAGGCACAGAGCTTGACCTTTGCGTGCAAGCCGCCAAGCAACTCAGTGCTGAAGGCCACAAGATTCGCGTGGTCTCGATGCCTTGCATAGAACTTTTTGAAGAACAGAGCAGCGCATACAAACAAGAGGTGCTGCCAAACGCTGTACGCAAGCGCATCGTGGTGGAAGCCGCCGAATCATTTGGCTGGCACAAGTACATCGGCCTTGATGGCGACAGTGTGACCATGAACAGCTTTGGCGCTTCTGCACCAGGTGGCACATGCATGGAGAAGTTTGGCTTCACCGTAGAGAATGTGGTGGCGAAGTCAAAAGCGTTGCTGAATTGATCTGCAAGTTAATCAATAGCTCTAGCAAGCCTCGTTTCTGCTCCGCATCTCTACTGGTGCGGAGCTTTTTTCTTGGTATCAAGTGAGCAGACATCTCCGCCTAGACTCAGATCTAAATATCTAACACTGAAGCCTTGCAACCGACTCGCAATCTTGTTACCGGAGGCGCAGGTTTTCTTGGCTCTCATCTAGTCGACAGGCTCATGCAGGCGGGGGAAGAAGTCATTTGCCTCGACAACTATTTCACTGGGCGCAAAGTCAATGTTGCGCAATGGATCGAGCATCCACGCTTCGAATTAATCAGACACGATGTCACCGAACCAATCAAGCTCGAAGTTGATCGGATCTGGCATCTGGCATGCCCTGCATCACCGGTTCACTATCAGTTTAATCCAATTAAAACAGCCAAAACCAGTTTTCTTGGTACCTACAACATGCTGGGCCTCGCTCGCAGGGTAGGCGCACGCCTACTACTCGCAAGCACAAGCGAGGTTTACGGCGACCCAGAAATTCATCCCCAACCAGAAAGCTATCGCGGTTGCGTTAACACAATCGGGATTCGCAGCTGTTACGACGAGGGAAAGCGCATTGCAGAAACACTCTGCTTCGACTACCAGCGCATCCATGCCACGGAGATCAGAGTGATGCGCATCTTCAACACCTATGGCCCCCGAATGTTGCCAGATGATGGCAGGGTGGTGAGCAACTTCATCATGCAGGCACTTCGTGGTGAACCACTAACCCTCTACGGAGATGGCCTACAAACGCGTTCATTCTGTTATGTGGATGATCTCATCGAAGGCATGTTGCGCCTAATGAACAGTGATACAACTGGACCCATTAACATCGGCAATCCCAGTGAATTCACGATTCGCCAACTAGCAGAGTTAGTTCGCAATAGTATCCAACCCAATCTGCCTTTGATCTCAAAGCCCTTGCCTCAAGACGATCCAATGCAACGCCAGCCAATAATCGACTTAGCCCAAAAGCAACTGGACTGGAAGCCACGCATTACACTTGAAGATGGACTAACAAGAACGATCGACTGGTTTCGCAAGCAACTATGAAACAATGGACCAATAGAATTCACCCTGGCCTCGGCAAATTCAAATATTAGCCATCAACTAGACAACCCCATTTATCAAAACAAACCATCAGAAATAACACGGATTTACTAACAGACAAGCACTAAAGAAAATATTGATTCTATGCCCGGAAGGAGATTGCCTTGCCGAGCATCGAAGGATGCTAAAATAGCAAGCGGTCAACCAACGCTTAGAGATGGCAGAGACTGCCAGCTTATCAATAATATTGCCTGCTTTCAATGAAAGGGATAATATTTGCACCATCATCGAATCAATCATTGATCTATCCTTGCAATACAAGTTAGAGATTATCGTTGTAGATGATGATTCGCCAGATGGCACCTCTGAGGTGGTATTGGAATTGGCTCGTCAATATTCATTCATCCGATTAGTTAGGCGTGTAGGCAGAAGTGGTCTTTCCAGTGCCATCAAAGAAGGACTCTTAAATGCTTGCCATGAATATGCTCTTGTCATGGATTGCGATGGTCAACATCCTACGTCAGCCATCAAACAATCAATAAGTCATCTAAGAGGCAAAGGCTTAGATCTTGTTGTTGGCAGCAGGTTTCTTCAAGGTTCTGCAATCAATGGTCTCACCAATGATCGAGAAAGTGCTTCTACTTTTGCAAACTTTCTTGCCAAAAAAAGTATCTCAAAAAGATATCGTCATTTAACTGATTACATGAGTGGATTTTTTGCAGTCGACTTGAAGCAGGCCATGCCAATCATTCGCTCTGTTGATGTCAATGGCTTTAAGTTCCTATATGAATTATTGGCCAAAAGCAATGGAGCCTTATTGGTTGGCGAGGTACCCCTGATCTTCGAGAAGAGGCTTCATGGAAGCTCTAAACTGGATATCGCAGTCGCATGGGATTTCTTATTATCATTTCTACATTCAATTAGCCTAAAGCTTATTCCTCGTCGCGCAATAAGCTTTGCGCTCGTTGGCCTAAGTGGTGTTTTCGTACAGCTGTTTAGTGTTTTTATTCTCACCAATATACTTGCTTATTCCTTTCAATCCTCTCTGCCTATTGCTGTCATATTAGCAGCAACATCTAATTACTTAATCAACAATATTTTGACTTTTAGGTTTGCACGCCTTAATGGCTTGAAATTAATAAAGGGCCTTACAAAGTTTTTACTTGTTTCCTCTTTACCATTCGTGGCCAATATTGGTTTGGCATCTGCTTATTACGAGCACATCTCTTCCAACGAGCTGATCGCACAACTGCTTGGCATCATCTTTGCCTTTACTTGGAACTATGTGGCAAGCAGCAAATTTGTTTGGAATACTCCATAGCCATATAACTTATGCTCTTCATTGGTGACACACAAAATATTTTAGGGCAATGCCATTTCAGACTTGCAATTGAATTGACGCATCTATCTCGTATGACTCAACATAGTCTCCAGCCATTCTATATGCTCTCGAGACAGATTTTCATTTATAGGATACTTGCTTCAGTCCGCAGATCTAGAAATGATCAATGTGCTGACATGCATTCAACCCTAGATTCACATCATAATGCCCCTGGGAAAAATCGCAAACTGCAACAATTATAAGTGATGATTTAAAGGCTCATGATGTTAAAGGGAGCTTGGATTGAGTTTGTCTTCTCGATACGTAATGCCTGCACGATTTCATCGGTGTTCAGCAACAGTGTTGTCAAAGCGAACTAAATCTATCCAAATGAACTCAACTTTGAACAGATCCAGGAGGTTCCAGGCGTACCGCAAACCACTGCAGGCAGAGACCTTGGCCCACCTCCAGCTCACAAGCTGTATCAAGCAACCGCTGGGCCGCTGAAGCGAGTGAGTTCTGACTCTGCAAATCCTCTGGCAAGACATCCAAACTCTGGAGCCAAGCCTGCAGCCAAACAAGTGTGTCAGCAGCGCTCAGAAGCCGCTCAGGCTGGCCAGGCTCCAAAACAACGTAGTGATCAGAATCACGAATCAAGGGATCAGACATTAGACAGCCATTTCTGCATCGATGTTCAAGCAAGGCTCATCGGACTGAGTCATCCGTCTCAAGCAATAACAACTCAAGCTGATCCCTCCAGTGGAATAAGGGCTGCAGCCGCGGGTGATCACTCAGGCCGAACACACCTTTACCGGCAAGTGCTGCCCCAGCCGAGGCTGGAAAACGCATTAAAGAAATCTGAGCGGCTACAGCTAAATCAGCCAAACTCATCGCATCTCCTACTAGCCAGGACCTTTTCTGCATCAAATCAGCCAATTGTTCGAGGCTCGCTAATAACTCAACCCTCTCTGCCTGGCCAATGATCTCAGAGGCACCGTTCAATAACCCCCCCGGGAGATCTCCCATGACCTGACGCAAGGGAGTTGGCAGATCTTCTGGAAGAAGAGCTAAACGCAACTCAGAGTCCAAGGCTGCAGCCTGCAACAAGGCTGACCGGCCTGCCCGCGCCAATGTCGTATCAGCCCAATCTTCAATCAAGTACACCTGCGCGGCCTGCTGTGGATCAACCGGAATGAGGGCTGGTTCCGGCTGCTTAGCCTCGAGATGTCGAGCAATGGTGCTGGAATCTGCCAAAACAACATCGCCATCGACAAGTACCGGGACCTGACGCTGACCTGACAAGCGAAACACGTTGAGCTGTCCTAGCCCGGGGGTAACTTCCACCACCTGGTAAGTCAAACCCTTGGCCTGCAAGACCATCCGCACCTTGAGACAGAAGGCGGAATGGCGGAATTGATGCAGTTCCATCATCGTTTGCTCTGCCAAAAGAACGGCAGAGTAGCTAACAGCTTCAAAAGCCCGCTAAGGCAAAAAGGGCAATGATCGAATTTGGCTTTCGGCTGAGAGTGGAAAATGAAAAGAGCTGTTTTATACAAATTCAATCAAGTCAGGCCAATGCAATCGGCTTTGAAAGTTAGCCAAATGGCTGTATTTCAAGACACCAATTAAACAGTTTCTTCTAGGTAAATAATTAATTTAGCAACCGCAAATGGTGCATGCTGAGCAATGAATTAACAGAAATTTGCGACGCGCCGAAGAGAAGTGTTCCAGATTTCTTCCCCTTTAACGGCTTCGCTAATTGCCTTTTCTTGAGCAACACTGCCTACGGCTATCGCCAGAATGGCCGCACCAACTGAGCTGAGATCTGAGCCCCCCGCTGGCCGCTCTAAGCAATAGAGGCAACAGCAAGCCCTAAGACGCTGCACTGCGGTCTCTCAAAGGAACTACCGCAGTGCCTTCTACCTCACTAAACTAACGTCGTATAACTGGTCACACTGAGAATGCACGATACCGGCAACCTTCGCGCTCAGGTGATCTGTGACTTCAGAAGTAGCTTCATCCTCACTTTGGGCTAACCCATTTCCCAAAAACCCTCTGCAATAACTGAAGATGAGAGAGTTATTTCTCAACTTGTCACGCTATCCGCGATACCTCATCGCCTTCTGTCTTGGTTTGCTCAACAACTACATCGAGCCACTCGCCAAGCGTCGCAGTAATCCCGTCACTGCAATAGCCATCATTGGGGCCCTAATAAGTGGATTGATCAGCATTGTCTTAATCATGCATGCCATGGTGTATCCAACATCACTGGCATAGATATGGCACCTGGACGACGGGTGGAGCGGGTCGCTGCCCTAATTCGCCGAGAGACAAGCGAATTACTCATCCATGGCATCCGCGACGAACGGGTGCATCAGGGCATGGTGAGTATTACGAATGTGGAAGTCTCCGGCGATCTACAGCACTGCAAGATTTTTGTGAGCATTTACGGCGAAGAGATCCAACGCTCTGAAGTGCTAGAGGGTCTAGAGGCCGCCAGTGGTTTCCTCAGAGGCGAGCTTGGCCGCAGATTGCAGATGCGACGTGCACCTGAAGTGCACTTTCATTTGGATCGCGGAATCGAGAAGGGAACTTCGGTACTGAATCTTCTTGAGCAATTGGAACAACAGCGAGAAACCCTTGAAGAAGTGCCATCAGAGAGTGATCAACCAACCACTTACGAGACAACAACTGTCAACAAAACGTGAACCCGCCGATCCAGAGCCCCCTTCGACGTCAAGTCGCTGAGTTGCTGGTGGTGCGAGCAAGTGGTCATGCCAGCGATGACCAACGCCGTTATCCAAAATGGGAACTAAGCAACGCTGAGCTAAAACGTCTGCTCGCTGAAGGTGTGGGCGGTGTGATTTTGCTGGGCGGCACAAGCACCGAAATAAGGCATCGCTGCAAGAGACTTCGACAATGGGCGAGAGCACCCCTCCTGTTATGTGCCGATGTGGAAGAGGGTGTCGGTCAACGCTTTGAAGGCGGCACTTGGCTCGTACCGCCCATGGCCCTTGGACGGCTTTATCAAGAAGACCAAGGTCGTGCTGTCAATCTGGCCGAGCGCTACGGCCGCTGCACAGGACACCAAGCTCGACGCTGCGGACTCAACTGGGTGTTAGCACCCGTCTGCGATGTCAACAACAACCCAGCCAACCCTGTCATCAATGTGCGGGCATGGGGAGAAGACACTGCCACCGTCTCTTCTTTGGCCTGTGCTTTCCAACAAGGTCTTGCAGCAGAAGGTGTGCTGGGATGCGCCAAACACTTCCCAGGTCATGGCAATACGGGAATGGATTCCCATCTGCAGTTGCCTGTACTGGATGACAACCTCCGCCAGCTTGTGGAGCTTGAACTCGTGCCTTTCCAGGCAGTCATGAAAGCCGGCATCGACAGCGTCATGACGGCCCATCTATTGATGCGAAACCTCGACGCCTCCTGTCCGGCGACCCTGTCTCCAGCTGTTCTCCAAGACCTTTTACGCCGCCAACTCAAGTTCGAGGGATTGGTCGTGACCGATGCCCTGGTCATGCGAGCAATCACTCAGTCCTATAGCGCTGGCGAAGCCGCCGTGATGGCCTTTGCCGCCGGTGCTGACCTGATTTTAATGCCCGAGAACGCAGATGACGCTATCGAGGCCCTATGCGAGGCCCTCCAGTCGGGCCAAATTCCAATGCAACGCTTGCAAGCCTCCCAAGAACGCCGGCGAGAAGCCTTACAAAAGGTTGCTACCTCCACTGCAAAGCTGACCCTCAAAGACAGCACAAGCATTGACAAACCCCTGGAACGAGATGAAGACCGTGCTCTCGCCAGAGAACTGGTGACTGCATCGCTAAAAATCCACCATCCAGGACCGGTCACCCCAACTGAGTCAGGCATCAATCTCCTGCGGGTGGATGGAGTCTTGCCCTGCTCGGTACTCGCAGCCACGGCCCCAGCACTCGTACTGCCCTCTGAAGCTGGATTTCAAAGTTTGCTCTGTCACCCCCTAGGGATCTCTCCCTGGCAAGACGACCCAGATCAGCCTTTAGCTCTTGAACGATTGGGCAGCGGCCCAATAATGCTGCAACTTTTCTTACGCGGGAACCCCTTCCGTGGCGACCAGGATCGCCACGAACCATGGGTGGCAACCGTCAAGCAACTCCAACAGCAAAAACGCCTCGCAGGCCTAGTTGTCTACGGCAGTCCTTACATCTGGGATGAGCTGATTGAAGTGTTAAATATCGACATCCCCGCGGCTTACAGCCCTGGTCAGATGCCTGAAGCGCAGCGCCAGGTTCTTACCTGCCTGCTACAACCTGCGCAGGTGCAATCAAGTGCCCAAACGCCGCTGTTCCAAGACTTCACTGACTGACGTCTATATCCTCGAGCCAACCTACGAACCAGCTCCAATGCTCAGCCTCTCGATGGTCGTACGCAACGAAGAGAGTCGCCTGGGAGCCTGCCTGGCGTCCGTGAAAGGGTTCGTAGACGAAATCGTGCTAGTCGACACGGGGTCCACGGATGCAACAGTGGCCATAGCTGAAGCCGCCGGTGCACGAATAGAGCACCTGCCGTGGCCAGGGGACTTTGCCCCAGCCCGTAATGCCGCCCTGAACCTGATCACGGGGGATTGGGTGCTTGTTCTTGATGCCGATGAACAACTACGCGCTGAGGCCATCTCAGGCCTACAAAACTTGATGGCTCAGCCAGATGTTCTGGTGATAAACCTGCTGCGCTTTGAGCAGGGAGCAACGATGGCCCCTTATTCAAACGTCAGCCGTCTGTTCCGCCGACACCCGCGAATCCACTGGAGCCGCCCCTACCACTCCATGATTGACGACAGCGTGAGGGATCTGCTCAGCGAAGAACCCCATTGGCGCATCGTCGATTACCTTGAGCCGGCTTTGCTCCACGAAGGCTACCGGCCAGATCTACTCCAAAGCAGCAACAAATCCCAACGGTTGAGGACAGCAATGGAGGCCTGGCTGGCTGAGCATCCAGGCGATCCGTATACCTGTGCAAAACTCGGCGCTCTCGAGGTGGACGAAGGGCAAAAAGAACGCGGCATCCAGCTCTTGCGGCAAGGCCTAAAGCAGAACGAAAACACGAATGCCAATCCGATCGAACGCTACGAACTTCTTCTGCACCTAGGCATTGCCCTTGCCCAAGACGATCCCCAAGGAGCCGTCACGGCCTACCGCGAAGCCGTGGCTCTACCCATGGACATCAGAGTGAGCCTGGGAGCTCGCCTCAACCTGGCAGCCCTGCTCATGCAACAAGAGCTACTGGATGAAGCCATCGCACTCACCACCACCGCGACCCAACAAGCCCCGGAAGTCGCTCTGGCGTGGTACAACCTCGGATTAATGCAGCGTCGCCGAGGCAATCTTGTAGAAGCCTTATACGCCTACGAACAAGCGAAACAACTCAATCCTGAGCATGCTGAGACCCACCAAAATCATGCGGTTGCGATGCTCGTCGCTGGGGACATCAATGGTGCCCGCAACAGCTTTAGCAAGGCTATTACGCTGCTGCAGCGTCAAGGACGAAGCAAGGAAAGCGAAGGGCTGCGCCATCAGGTAGCGGGCATTGTGAAACTAAATGAGGAAGAGAAATGAGCAGCAAACCCATAGCTCCCCTTCATGGCTGCACAATCATCATGACCCGTGCCCAGGAGCAACAGAGTGAGGCTCGGAGTCGACTTCAGGCCCTTGGATCGAACGTTCTTGATCTGCCCGCTCTTGTAATTGGCCCACCCGACGATTGGCAACCCCTCGATGATGCCTTAGCCGACATCAAGACTTTCCACTGGTTGGTTTTCTCCAGCGCCAATGGAGTACGGGCCGTTGAAGAACGGCTTCAGCGGATCGGCCGATCTCTTGCTAATCGTCCCAAGGGACTAAAACTTGCAGCAGTAGGCCGCAAAACAGCCCAATATCTTGAACACCTAGGAGCTGCGGTTGATTTTGTTCCCCCAAACTTTGTGGCTGACAGCCTGATCAATCATTTCCCAGTGTCAGGCTTTGGACTGAAGATGCTGCTGCCAAGAGTCCAGAGCGGTGGCCGCACCATTCTGGGAGAAGCCTTCCGGGAAAGCGGAGCACACGTGATTGAAGTAGCAGCTTATGAATCCCGTTGCCCAGAAGCAATCCCGGAGGACACGGCCACAGCCCTCGCAAACAGCAATGTGGATGCAATTGCTTTCAGCAGCGGCAAAACCGCTGCACACACAGCAAGTTTGCTCAGCCATCGTTTTGGTAGCGACTGGCTGCAGCAGCTTCAAACAGTCAAAGTTATCTCCATTGGCCCCCAGACAAGCCTCAGCTGTGAGCAGCATTTTGGAAGGGTCGATCAAGAAGCCGATCCCCATGACCTTGAGGGGCTTGTCAGTGCTTGTGTTAAAGCATGCAGGTCGGAGACTGAGACTTGCCCCCCTGGCTCAGGGTGATGCAGCCGCGCTGAACGTCGATCGATAGCAGCGACCAGCTTGGAGGTAACAGCTGGTCCGCCTCAACTTGACCGGGGCAAAGACCTCCAGGCCCCACGCACAATGCTCCTGATCCATCTGATGTTTGAACCAATGCCCGCTGCTGCCCGCCAACAACCAGGACACCTTTCAGGATGAATCCATTTGAAGTTGTTGAGCCAACAAGCGGTTGAAAAGGATCCCTTCGACCTGCGAGCACTCGCTCTTGAACCTCTGTGGCCGAAGGCAGTGGTGTGAGCCGATCAGAAAGATCAATCGGCATCACAAACTGCTCAGAACGATCCGTAGCCGATCGCGGTGTTGTAGCCAACTTCTCGGTAGTAGTGCGATCGGTACTGCATCCCGTTAGCGCAACCGTGAGCAGGATCAATGCACTCCTCAACCGCCAGACGGCTGTCCTCGAGTACTCAGGAGGAAACGCAGTAACCGCTTTCCACAAGATCCCTAAATCTGTCAAGATTGGCCTGGAGCTCACGAGTAACAATCCCTCCCAGGATGCTCGGTTCCATCAAGGGTGCCAAGGGCCTCGGCAACTCGTAAGTAACGCTCAATTTCACAGCTGTACGGTTCTCGCTCTCCGGATAAAAACGCACAGCTCCTTTCGTAGGTAGCCCTCCGATCGATTCCCATTGCAACTGCTGCCCTTCAACCTGCTTGCTGATCCTTGCCTGCCAATGGAAACGAAAGCCCTGAGCAGCCAAGGTCCAATCCGTGAGGCTTGGATCCTCCAGGGTTTTGACAGATTCAATCCAGTTCATCCAGCGGGGCATGGCCTCGAGATCCATCCAGACAGCCCATACCTGCTCAACGGGAGCATTGATATCGCTAGTGACTGTGTGTTCAAGCCAGCGTCCCATCGTTAAGCCACCGCCTGATTGGTGGCCAACTTGGCTGGTTGATGAAGGATCGCCGCCGCCGCCAAATGGCCACTCATCGTGGCACCCTCCATTGAGTCGATGTAATCCTGGCGGGTATAACTCCCCGCCAAAAAGAAATTGCTGACAGGCGTGGACTGATCTGGTCTATAAGGCTCCATCCCTGGAGCTTCTCGATAAAGAGACTGAGCAAGTTTGACGACGTTGCTCCACACCAGCTTGAGAGAAAGAGACGAAGGGAACAATTCACGCACTTGAGCATCGGTGTGCGAAACAATCGTCTCTAAGGATTTAGAAATCCAGGGGTCACCAGGAGTGAGTACACATTGGAGTAAAGAGCCCAGACCCTCCCGGCGATAGTCCTCAGGACTCGCCAAAGCCAGATCCGCAAAGCAGCTGAAATCTGCATCAGCTGTATACAAAAGATTATCCAAGCCAACAGGACTCCGGAGATCCCGGCGTGCAGCCTCGTGAATGGGGTCATTACCCAACTCAGTCACCCAGCCGTCGTAACGGAGCTGCACGGTGGCGACTGGCACGGCTTGGAGCTTGTAGATGTCATCAAATTGGGGGAACTTACGCCATGCTTCAGGAAGCAAGCGCTGAATGCCTGGCACATCGCAAGCGGCCAAATAGCAATCAGCTTCAACCATGACATCCCCGTCTGGTGTGCCAAGGCTTAGCCCGGTAACCACGGGAGCTTCGTCATCGCGAAAGTGCACCTCACGAACACGATGGCGGAGATGAAGACGACCACCCCTTGCCTGGATGTAATCAAGAATCGGCGCGGTAAGCCAACGATGAGGGGAGCCTTTAAGCAAATTCAGCTTGGATGCTTCCGTACGAGCTGCAAACATCATGAAAATGGTGAGCATGCAACGGGCAGAGATCGCCTCACAGTCGATAAAGCCCAGGGCATAGGCAACCGGGTTCCACATGCGCTGAATGCTCTGCAGGCTGCCGCCATGACTGAGAAACCACTGTTGAAAACTCACTGCATCGAGAGCACGGATTGTGCTCATGGCCCCCTCGTAATCCACCAGGCCCCTAACAATGGGACTCGTTCCCAGAGCAAGGGCATTGCGCAATTTATCGATCCAGTTCAGCTGAGGAGTCGTAAAAAAAGCCTTAAGACCGTTAAAAGGAGCCCCTAGGGCAAAACGAAAATCAAGAGATCGAAGATCACCGCCACGATTGACGAACAAATGGGTGTGGTCCTTTGGCAGCAGATTGTCAATTGCACCCACCTTGCGCATCAGCGCAAAAAGATTGGCGTAATTGAAAAAGAAAACATGCAACCCCATTTCGACATGGTTGCCATCTGGATCTTCCCAACTACCAACCTTGCCACCAATGAACGGCCGAGCTTCGTAGAGATCCACGGTATGACCGGCATCAACGAGATCAACAGCTGCAGCCAGTCCGGCAAGCCCAGCGCCCACAATGGCGACCCGCACGCGCTTCCTACAAAAATCCTTCCGACTCTATAAATATGGCGGATAGGTTGACTGAATTGGATAGTGCAACGAGAGACATCCCTCCATAAAATGAATTGAGGTCTGTGCCAGCACTGAATGACCAGCACCACTAATCCTGCAACCCACCACACCGCTACTGACGGCAAAGGCATCCAAATCACCAACACAGCTATGCAGCAGTTGGCCAGGCTCTGCCTTGAGAAGGGGAATGATCAGGTGCTGCGAGTAGGCGTGCGCTCGGGCGGCTGCAGCGGCATGAGCTACACCATGGATTTTGTACCCTCAGCCGATATCCAAGAAGGAGATGAGGTCTATGAGTACACCGCAACCGATGGCGCAAGTTTCCGTGTGATCTGCGATCCCAAAAGCCTGCTGTACATCTATGGGATGCAATTGGATTTCAGCACTGAAATGATTGGCGGCGGCTTCAATTTCACCAATCCCAACGCCAGCCAAACCTGCGGTTGCGGCAGCTCATTCGCTGTCTGAAGTCAATGGCCACCGCTCCGTGGGAATCTGAAGAGACCTAAGCAGTTCTGCTGCATCCGATGGCGTCCACCAACGAGAACCTCTTTGAAACAGCTATGGCCCGGTATCAGTCCGGAGCTGAAGCCAGTGAGCTGATCGAAGACTTCAAAACCATCACAGCAACGGCGCCCAATCAAGCGGCTGGCTGGACATGCCTAGCCTGGCTACAGCTTCTTAATGCGCAACCCGATGAGGCCCTGCGCACAGCGCGCACTGCGGTAAAGCTCAACGCCCAGGATCCCCAAGCTCGTATCAACCTCAGCCTGGCCCTGCTGGAAACCAACTCCAAGGGTGTACGAGATCAAATCGACATGGTGCAAAAAATTCTTGCTGTTGCACCGGAGTTTGCCAAAGACCTCAAGGACTCAATCGCCGATGGGTTACTTCGCAGACCAAATTGGCAGGCTTTGAAAAAAGTAAAGGCTTGGCTGGAGCTCTGATTTGGCGAAGCTGCTGCTGTTGAGTAATGGACACGGGGAAGACCTTTCCGGGGCCCTCCTAGGCAAGACCCTGCTCAACCTCGGCCATCAACTGGAGGCCCTGCCTTTGGTCGGTCATGGTCATGCCTATACCGAAGCAGGAATCAAAATCCTTGGACAGGCCAAAGCATTCAGCACAGGCGGGCTTGGATACACCAGTCTTCGAGGCAGGCTGACTGAACTGCTACAAGGCCAAGTGTTGTATCTCCTAAGGCGCCTGGGACGTTTGTTGCAGGTGGCACACCACTACGACCTGCTGGTGGTGATTGGCGATGTGATCCCTGTGATGGCAGCTTGGCTTAGCTGCCGTCCCGTCGCGATCTACCTAGTGGCTTACTCCAGTCACTATGAAGGTCGCCTGCGCTTGCCTTGGCCTTGTGGCAGCTGTCTGAGAAGCAAGCGGTTTTGGGGTGTATACAGCCGCGACGAGCTCACCGCAACAGACCTCACGGCTCAACTTCAACGCCCAGTGAGCTTTCTGGGCAATCCCTTTATGGATCCAGTCCTCACACCTCAAGCACGCTTACCAAGCTGCCGTTATCGCCTAGGACTTCTCCCTGGCAGCCGCCTCCCAGAACTAGAACACAACCTGCTGTTGCTGTTGGCGATGGTGGAATATCTTCCAGAACAACTACTAGCCAGCGATGAAATAAGCCTAGATCTTGCACTGGTCCCAGCTCTAGACGACAGCAGCCTGGCTCAATTAGTCGCTCAAAAAGGCTGGCAAATGCAACCTGGTATTGGCAACGCAACACTCACCAAGCTTGTGCTCGGTCAACGACACATCACCTTGCAACGCAACTGTTTCATTGCGGTCCTTCAGAGCAGCGACCTCCTGATCAGCATGGCGGGCACGGCGACTGAACAAGCGGTAGGACTCGCTAAGCCAGTGCTACAACTTCCAGGAATGGGGCCCCAGTTCACCGCCGCATTCGCAGAAGCTCAGCGCCGACTACTCGGGCCCACTGTGTTTTGTGCTGGTGGGAAGCCTGGCGAAGCGCTCAACCTGCAGAACACTGCCAAACTGACTCTGGAGCTCTTGAAACGCAGCCAAGCGGACCCTGACCTGCAACAACAATGCCAGAAGCAGGCCTTGCAAAGACTCGGGGTGGCAGGTGGCGGGCAACGATTAGCCCAAGCCATTACAAACATGCTCACTGAAAGACATCAATGACAACTCCTTCTGCCGATCCCCAATGGAAACAGTGGTTGGACCGACTGCTGATCATCGATGTGTTCCTAGTGATTGCCGGAGCACTCTGGTTTGTCACAGCGATCCTGGCCGCAAGCCAGGGAGTGGAGAAACCAATAGGACTGTTTCAGCAACTCTGGATGCCCCTATTTTTGCCCGCCATCAGCCTGTTAATGACCGCTGCCCTCATCAATGGGGTGTGGGCATGGTGGCTGCGGATAAGGCCTGGCATAGATCGGGATACTTAAACCTGAAACCCAACCCTGCAAGTCGTTCTGAGAACACCTGTTGACCCTCAAGGACGACACGAGCGCCATCCCCAAGCAAGATCTTGAGGAGCGGACCTGGAACCGGCAAGAGGCTTGGACGACCAAGAGTCTTGCCGAGAACCTCCGCGAACGAAGCCATAGGGACAGGCTCAGGAGCAACCCCATTCACCACACCGGACCAAGCCCGTTCCTTAAGAGCCTTTTCAATCAACTGACACAGATCAGTGCGATGAATCCAACTCATCCACTGAAGGCCACTGCCCACCGGACCACCAATACCAAGCCTGAACACTGGCAGCATCTTGCCTAGAGCCCCTCCGTCGGGCCCTAGAACGATGCCGATACGCACTACTACCAATCTGGTAGCAGACGGTTTAGCAGCCGCTGCAGCCTCCCACCGCTCACAAAGGTGAGAGAGGAAATCTTGTCCACAAGGACTCTTTTCCGTGAAGCAGCCATCTGGACTGGTGCCGTAATAGCCCACCGCAGAGGCATTCAAGAGCACTCTTGGTGGTGTCTTGAGTTGACTCATGGCTTTCACCAATGCCCTGGTTGTGTCCAAACGACTCGACTCCAGCTTCTGGCAATGAGCAGCTGTCCAGCGCTGCTCAGCGATCGGTTCTCCGGCCAGGTTCACCACTCCTTCGACTTGCGCCAAGGCAGTCAGTAGTGGGCCATCGAGCCAACTGTTTGGATCAGCGGGGTCGATCTGCAGCCACTCCAACTGCCCTGTCTGGCGCTCTTGATCGAACCCAGAGGCAGCCTTACGACTGACCAAGATCAACTGATGCTTGGCTGCCAACAACTGGGGGACCAACTCACGGCCGACAAAACCTGTGCAACCAACAAGTAGAAGGCGCATGAAAGAACTGAGGGCATTGGCCGCGAGACTAAAGGGCTGAGAGCGGAGCCTCCACTCGACTAGCTAGCCCAAGGCGATTTGCAATAGGCACTAAAGCAAACCCCTGGAACAACAATCCGAACAAAACCACCGCCAGGGCAAGAGGAGGCATGGTTTTCCCCCAACTCACCGACGACGAAGCCCAGACCTGAATCGCTAAAGCAATAGGCACCGCACCACGCAGGCCAGCGCAGCACACAAACGTCCGCTGCCCTAGCGAAAATGAACTGCGTAAGAGCAGAGAGTGAACAATCAACCAACGCACCACCTGCACTAAGAGAAACAGCAGTAATGCTCCGCCTGCTGATCGAACAACGTCTTCAGGGGAAACAACAAGCCCCATACAAAGGAACAAAAGCAGTTCAGCCATTTTTGCGAAACTGGCATGGGCCTGCTCAAGAACCAACTGATCGGTGCTTGAACCATTGCCGAGCACAAGCCCCGCCACATAAGCAGCCAGCAAGGCACTGCCACCCATCAAGGTGGTTCCACCTGCAAGCACCATCAACAAAGCAAGGCTCACAACTGGCAACATGGAATTGGTATTCAAAGACCTACGACTACCGAGCACCTGAGTGGTGAGACTGCCCCCGAGAAAACCAAGCAAGATACCCAACAGAAACTGACGTAACACCTCGGTCACCAAAGCAGCCGGAGCAACACCCTCCCCGCCTGCCAAAGCCATTGCCACCCCTGCCAAAACCACAGCCACAGGGTCGTTGAAGCCCGACTCCGTTTCAATCAGGTCCAAAACAGGCTTGGGTAATCGTCCAGCGAGAGGCCGCAAGAGAGCAAAGGTCGCAGATGCATCCGTGCTGGACAACATCGCACCCACGAACAAAGCCTGCGGGAACAACACCACCCAACCGGCACTGCCTTCGGCCACGCCAAATGCAAGCATCGCCAAGGTAATCAGAAGGGCTGTGAATAAAGCACCAAAAGTTGCCAGTCTTAGAGCCGATGGGATCACAGAGCGCATTGCTGCCCAATTCGTCGTGAGCCCCCCGAAGAAAAGCACTAAAACAAGTGCTGCCTGCGTGATTTGGTCTGCGTGGACCAGAGAAAGCAAGGGAGGAATCGCGTCAGCCGCATCCGAAGTCACAGTCAAATGGTTATCAACCAACAAACCAAGAATCAGCACCATCAGGATCCCCGGAACCCTCACGCGAGCAGCCAGGTCATCGAGAAGTACGGCTACAAGCAACAGAGCTCCGAAGGCCAAAAAATAGAGGGCGAGTGAATGACCCAAATCAGAATGTTGGTGATCCTGAGGAGGTTCTAGCCTGAGTCTTAGAGAAAGCCACCTCATGGCCGAAACATCTGCACCAGCAAAGGCCACGGCAGCCCTCAAAAAAGGAGCCCTTGTTCGGGTCAATAGGCACGCCTTTAGCAGCAGCACTGAAGCAGCGGCCAGTGATCCTTCTCCCCCCGACTACATTTTCGAAGGTCCTGGTGAACTACTCGCCGTCAAAGAGGGCTATGGGCAAGTGCGCTGGCGCATGCCTGTTCCGGACGTGTGGCTACGGATCGATCAGCTGGAACCCTTCTCATAAGAAGAGGGCTTTAGCGCTTCCTCAACCTGTTGCACAGCCTTAGGGATCGAGCCTGAGGCCGCAGGCAAACGCCACAAAGCTCCTGCTAAAACCCCACTGAGATCACCAAGACCCGCCAATAGATCATTGGGATGCTTGCGCTGGGCTCGATCAGCCACAGCTGATGCCTGCCAGGGATTCAAGCCCGCCAGGATCACCACACTGCGATAAACACTGGGCCAAGGACTCTCTGGTAGTCGTTTCTCCAAGACGGCGAATTGAGTCGCTGCCTCAACAGGGCGATTCGCCAACACTGCCAAAAGCGCCAATGTCCAGCGCGCATCAGTATCCGCAGGATTATCAAGCAAACGCCGCATTGCGGCTTCTCGCACTTCAGCTCGATAACTGAAATGGCCATCCAACATATGCTCGACAGAGACCGCAGCAAAGACTGGTTCAAGCCCTTGAGGTCCCTTCGCCAGCCCCAGGGCCAGAGAGGGAAAACGTTCAGCAAAGCTTGCTGCCCTAGGGACCCCAGAACTGCGTGCCCAAAGGGAATAGCTGCCGCCAGATTGCCGTGAAAAACGGCGCAGCTCAACAAATACACCACTGCTACGAACAGCCTGATCAAGGCGTGCCGCAGTGTCTCGAACTGAGCCCTGATCTCCCTCTGCCAGCACAACCCACTCAGCCTGCTGCAGCAACGGCTCCACATCACCGGAACTACTACCAAGCTGGCGACCTACCAATCGACCACCCCGCCTGCGACCGAAATAACTGACATTGTGCTGATTGAGATCCGGAGTACTGGGCACCACGATGACTGTGGTGGGCAAGCCATTGGGATCAGCGCCTCCAGCCGCCCGGACAATGGCCTCCACAGGCCCCTTGTGGCGCTCTGACAAACGAGTGATCTGAGCCGACAAAGCTGAAGGAAGAATGGCCAAAAACCCCGCCAAGAGGGTCGTAGGCAAAATCAGCCAGGAGCCCTTCAGCCAGCGACGGTTCGCCCACAACCCCCATTGCCACCAACCCCTAGCGAGCAACAAGAGCAATGGTGGGAGCAGTGGAGTGATATATCGATCACCCTTATTCGGACTGAGGCTGGTGAACAACCAACCAGCAACCAGAGTCACGATCAGCCAACGCCAAGCCAGTGGATCATCAGAAGACAATGCTCTTTGTGTTGAAGATCCAAGGCTGCGGCAGTGAATGACCAACCAGAGCAAACAACCACTGAGACCCACGATGAGCAGAACAGGGCCTAACTGCGCCGGCAACAAACGTGGATACCAAAGCCAATTTTCAAGGGTCCATAGGGAAGGGTCCCCTTCCCTAGCCGCGGATTCGATCACGGCCCTATTCGTTCCTCCAAGCGTTGTGATCCAGTTGTGACGTAACCAAGGACCCAGACCGAACAAAAACACACCCACACCTGCCAGCAACTGAAATCGGGTGCGATTGGTACGACATAAGGCACACCAACTGGCCCACAACAGCGCCGGAAGCAAAACCAACAGAGCGCTTTGCTTTACCAGAAGTGCCGCCGTACAAGCAGCGGCAGCGAACAGGGCCTGTACCCAACGCCCACCTCGCTGTGGATCCCACCAACACCCCAGCCGCCATAACGCCAAGGTGACTGCAGCAGTGAGCGGCATCTCCAAGACGTAATCCGAGCGCAACTCCAACAAGGCTGGAGCCATGGCAACAAAGACAACGGCAAGCAATGCCATCCCCTGCCCACGCAAACGCAACCCCCATGCCGCAACAGCAACAAGGAGCAGCCCATGCCAAACACTCAGGCTCCAGGCGGCCTGCTTAGGTGCATCTCCAGCCACTGCCATCACAGTGCCATTCACCAGCGAAGCCAAGGGCGGAATTTTGGGCGAAAGGTCGAGTAAAGCGTTCCATCCCTGCCATTGGCCTCCTGGTAACAATCCCAGTGCGCGTCCATGATCGAGAGCGCTATTGAGGTAATCGGCCTGATCCCAAGAGGGGATACCGCCGTAGTGATGCCACCAAATCCGATCGATGCCCGTAGCCAGCAACCAAATCAGCGCCACAAACGACCAAAAGCGCCAGGGAGCTTTCACAAAATCTCCAGCCGACGGCGTTCCTCCTTTAAGCGTAAACGCCGCTTTTTGGCTTCCCGCAACATCTCTCGACCATCATGGAGATAACCATCGACATAGCCCATCGTGTAGCGCTCCAACTCAGCCAAAGCATCTTCTACTTGGGAGAGGCAGTGATACAGGCTCAAGCCAAAACCTTGTGCGGACGCAGGGATAGGCAAAGCTCGATAAAGGCTATTCACCTTTTCAATCCGATTGCAACTGTCTTGCAGGTAAGTGCAAAAGACCTCCATCAACGAATCGTCGTAAGGGTCAGCCGAAAGAGAGCGAAACTGAGCAGGAAAAGGATTGATCACTTGCCCCAGCAATCGGTCGATCGGGACATAAACCTGCTTGATCCACTGCACAAGAGCCTCATCTTCTGCTGCTGCTTGGCCTTTGGTCGCTCGAGCAGCCGCACTAGCACGAGCATTGCGAACCCCTCGCTGATGCGCTTCGTCAGCAACTGAAACGCCATGCTTTCTTGTGCGGTCATAGGCGCGTCGATGCTCTGAATCCCCCAAAACCTCCCAAGCTGCATTGAGCGCAAGGATCCCCTGCTCATCTCCACCAGCGTCAGGGTGATGCCTTTTCACCAACTGGCGATAGGCAGCCTTGATCTCAGCCGAGCTAGCTGTGGAGGATACTCCCAACACCTGATAGGGATCTGCAGCCATAGAAACCAGTCATTTGGAAGACATCAAAGGTATCCATCACGCTGCGCCGGCACCGCCGAAGCAGAGCTAAACATCGGCGTTGAAAGATAACGCTCACCAAAACTTGCCAAGACAACAACAAGGCGCTTGCCCACCATCTCAGCCCTACTACCCACTTGCAGGGCAGCCGCAACAGCAGCGCCACTGCTTACCCCACTTAGCAAGCCCTCCTCCCTCGCCAAGCGCCGACCCATCTCCATCGCGTCGTCATCAGAGACCGGCAGGATCTCATCGATCAAAGAGAGATCAAGAACGCTAGGGATGAAGCCAGCACCAATCCCCTGAATGCGATGGGGAGCAGGGCTCCCGCCTGCCAAAACAGGGCTTAACGCTGGCTCGACCGCAAACACTCGCAGGCTTGGAATGCGTTGCTTGAGCAAACGCGCACAACCTGTGAGTGTGCCCCCCGTTCCTACT
The DNA here is from genome assembly GCF_047304785.1 of Prochlorococcus sp. MIT 1327. Lineage (NCBI taxonomy): Bacteria > Bacillati > Cyanobacteriota > Cyanophyceae > Synechococcales > Prochlorococcaceae > Prochlorococcus > Prochlorococcus sp. MIT 1327. The sequence continues at coordinate 574,350 of NZ_CP138972.1, read as the reverse complement.
CCAGTAATCAGACCATCCAACCGCCCCTCGCAATCATTCCAGATCTCCTCTGCGGTTGTGCGCTCATGCACCTGCGGATTCGCAGGATTATCAAACTGCTGCAAAAGATAAGCCTCAGGGATGGTTGCCACCAACTCCTTTGCCAACTCAATGGAACCAGTCATTCCATCGCTGCCTGGGGTGAGTTGCAGTTCAGCGCCATAGGCCCTAAGCATGGCGCGACGCTCTGTACTCATGGTGTCTGGCATGGTGAGAATGAGGCGATAGCCTCGGGCGGCAGCCACCATGGCCAAGGCGATCCCAGTGTTGCCACTGGTGGGTTCCACCAGCACGGTGCGTCCCGGAGCAATGGTTCCAGCTTCCTCCGCTGCATGAATCATGGCCCCCGCAATGCGGTCTTTAACCGAGGCAGTGGGATTGAAGCTTTCCAACTTGGCCAACACCTCTGCATGGCAACCACTGACCTGTGGCAAGCGATTAAGGCGCACCAAGGGAGTGCGCCCAACTAAAGCCGTAATGTCAGCAGCGATAGGCATAGGCGATAACAGTGTCATGGCCACTGACCCATCCAAACAAAGCGATGGGGATCAAGCCATCAAAAAGCCCCCCTTTTCCGGAGGGCGGCAATTGATAGAGATTGTGAGGAGGAGGTTCTGAGGCCCAACAAAATGTTGGGCCTCAGAACTTAAATGTGGTTCTAACTAAACCACCAAAGTTGCTGAAGGTGTCGTCATCACGGCCACCACCAAAGACAGGGCCACCACCAGCGGTGAGATCACCCAAAGGACGGCTGAGGTAATAAACCGCAGGAGTCACAGAGATGTTATCGGTGACCTGGAACTTGTACCAGAGCTCAAAGGCATAGTTGCCATCAGCAACGAAATCGGAGGCATCAACATCGTCGTCATAGTCGACGGCAGTGACGAAGGTGGGCTGACCCACAGCAGCACCAAGGACATTGCCCTCGATAAATGCATCTTCCCACTGAAGACCGACATACCAAGACTGGGATGTCGCATTATCAATCAGATTGGCGTCATCGTCGTTGTTATTGACAGAGTTGAGACCCCAACCAGCACTGATGCTTGGGAACCAACCGGTGTCTTCAGGAGCCCACCAAGCACTCACGGCATAGGAATTGGTCGTACCATCCCCCGCCAATGCAACAGCCAAAGGTGTGGCATTACCAGCGTAGATGCCAGCGCCATTGTCTCCTGAGGTGTAGGAGTAAACAGCTGCAATGCCCCACTGTTCATCGGCGTATGCGATTTGAGCCGTTGCATTGGAAGCAGCACCATCTGTGGCAATCCCACCAGTATTGGGGTTGCCATCATCAGCATTGCCAGAAACGTAGCTAGCGCTAATGCTCCAGCCGCTGTCGTTGTCATCCCACCAGATGCCAGCACCACCACCTTTGGTGAGGCTGTAGGCGCCAGGGGCACCGGCATAGGTGAAGACGTCAAGGATGGTTTCGGCCGGATAATTGCTTGGCCATACGGCAAGCATGTTGTCCTGACGAACCATGGCACCAGCGGTTACGGTGAACTCTTCACCGACTGGGAACTGATACCAGAGGCGATCAACTTTGACTTGATCAGCTTTGCCAGATTCGCCATAGGCAACTTCCATGGCATCAAGGCCCACGTAGCCGCCGCCGCCGTAAGGGGAATCACCAAAGTTGCCAGCACGCAGGCGTGTCTTCAACAGATCCTTACCAGTGAAGCTGGTATTGAGCTCAAGGCGCATGTCGTAGTTGAAAACAGTCGCGCCAGAGGCAGCGGCAGCTTCCTCATCACGCTCATCGCCGAAAATATCTTTGGCATCACCGGCAAAGCTGTTGGCGCCAATCACGAAGGTCGTCTGACCAACCAATTTGGTTGTGGTGGAGAACTGAGTGGCTTCTAGTTCACCAACGCGGGCTTCTAGGCCATCAACACGGCCCTTGAGGATGGCGAGCTCCTGCTCGAATTCGTTGAGCAGACGACGCAGTTCGTCGGTGACCTCAGTGATGCGATCGAGGCAGGCATTCAATAGAGCAGCCGCTTCAAAGCGGGTCATGGCTCTGTTGCCGAGGTAACTACCGCTTGGATAGCCAGCCACACAGCCGTAGCGCTCAATCAGGTTGCTCAGAGCCTGATAAGCCCAATCGGTTGGGTAAACATCTTGGAATTGGGAGATGCTGGTGACCTGCTCGCTGGAGGCCGAATAATCGGACACACCTTTGATGTCTAGGTCTGCGGCATTAGCAGCCATTGGTGCCATCAGGCCCAAGGCAGCAGGTGCCACCAGCAATTGCTGGAAGAGTTTCATTTGGTTCCTCACACAAAAAGAGGTTTGTAGATGAAAGATATTTGTGTATAGGCTCTTCAAAACAGATTGCCCAAGTGCCAGATATGCCACTGGCTTGTATCAGCAAACACAAAAAAGACCCTTCAAAACCGAATCTGTGTGGATTAAGCAATCTCCACCACCTAACAAAAAACTCCATGCAAGCTGATTCAGAATTCTGAAGCCCTTTTAGATTCGAATCTCAGATCAAAGCATAGAGGCGAATCTTGATAGCCGCAGCATCAGATATACGCAATGGGATAGACATTGCTAGTTACCGATTAATAAATCACTAAGAATCAGAGCATGAAAAAGCCCCCCGTTTCAGGAGGGCGACAATTGATAGAGATTGTGAGGAGTAGGTTCTGAGGCCCAACAAAAAGTTGGGCCTAAATGATCAGAACTTGAAGGTAGTTTTCACTAGACCACCGAAGTTGCTGAAGGTGTCGTCGTCGTTGCCAAAACTTCTACCACCACCATCGGTGTTTTCACCATAAGGACGGCTGAGATAGAACACAGCAGGAGTCACAGAAATGTTATCTGTCACCTGGAACTTGTACCAGAGCTCAAATGCATAGTTGCCATCAGCAACATTGTCATTTGGATCGTCAGTGGAAGAGACACCATCGTCGTAGTCGATGTCAGTCACGAAGGTGGGCTGACCTACAGCAGCGCCAAGGACATTGCCCTCAATAAATGCATCTTCCCACTGGAGGCCTACATACCAGGACTGGGATGTAGCGCTCTCATAAATGGTATTTGCGTCGTCACCAGCCTCGGTGACTGAGTTCAATCCCCAACCTGCACTGACACTAGGCATCCAACCAGTTTCCGCAGGCGACCACCAGGCACTTATACCAACAGAGTTGGTAACACCCATGGCTTGTACATCGTTGGCCAAAGGTGTGCCATTACCGGCGTACAGCCCAGCACCATTATCACTGGATGCGTAGTTATAAGCAGCAGCGGCACCCCAACGATCATCAGCATAAGCAAGCTGAACTGTGCCATTAGAAGCAGCACCATCTGTAGCGATACCGCCACCCTGTGTGCGGCCACTTCTGTCGTTGTTGGGGTTGCCATTATCGGCGTTAGCCGAAACGTAGCTAGCGCTAATGCTCCAGCCACTGTCACTGTCATCCCACCAAATACCACCACCACCACCAAGGGTCAAGTTGTAGGTACCCGGTGCACCGGCGTAGGTGAAGAAGTCAATGACTGTGTCAGCAGGATACGCGCTGGGCCACACAGCAAGCATGTTGTCCTGACGGACCTTGGGACCAACCGTCATCGTGAACTCGTCGCCTAATGGAAACTGATACCAGAGGCGATCAACTGTGACCGTGTCACCCGTTGAAGAGGCAACTTCCATGGCGTCCAGGCCTACATATTGACCGCCACCGAATGGAGAGCTGCCAAAGTTGCCAGAGCGCAGACGTGTCTTCAGTAAGTCCTTGCCAGTGAAGCTGGTATTCAGATTCAGGCGAAGGTCGTAGTTAAAAACTGTACCGCCAGAGTTCTCAGCAGCCTCATCTGCACGCTTTTTGTCTCTTGAATCAACAGCATCACCACCAAAGCTGTTGGCGCCAATCACGAAGGTCGTCTGACCAACCAATTTGGTTGTGGTGGAGAACTGAGTGGCTTCTAGTTCACCAACGCGGGCTTCTAGGCCATCAACACGGCCCTTGAGGATGGCGAGCTCCTGCTCGAATTCGTTGAGCAGACGACGCAGTTCGTCGGTGACCTCAGTGATGCGATCGAGGCAGGCATTCAATAGAGCAGCCGCTTCAAAGCGGGTCATGGCTCTGTTGCCGAGGTAGCTACCACTGGGGTAACCAGCCACACAGCCGTAGCGCTCAATCAGGTTGCTCAGAGCCTGATAAGCCCAATCGGTTGGGTAAACATCTTGGAATTGGGAGATGCTGGTGACCTGCTCGCTGGAGGCCGAATAATCGGACACACCTTTGATGTCTAGGTCTGCGGCATTAGCAGCCATTGGTGCCATCAGGCCCAAGGCAGCAGGTGCCACCAGCAATTGCTGGAAGAGTTTCATTTGGTTCCTCACACGGATAGGCGCAATGCGCCGTTTCGATGGTGGCCCCTACTCTCTCCTTAAACACCTCTTGGTGTGACAGATGTATCAATGGTTTCAATGGTGGGTATCAGAAACACCAAGTCAAACCATGCCAGCCAGCATCCCTTCTAGAGCTAGCAAGCGCTGAATGAACTCCTGAAGTCATCCCTGGCGCGCTGAACCCAGCTCAGCAGATTAAGGATGTCAATGACCAGCAAAAGGTGACACTTAGTGGATAACGGCCATTGACCTAAGGCCTGCCATGCCCGTCGACTAGCTCTGAATCTTGTTCACGCCAGCAGCTGAAAACAATCCATCCATTCGCAGAGCACCTCTGCTGGGTTTGCTCTTGCTTTGGCTGGTGGCATGCGTGCTTGCACTGGTGGGGCTAGGAGATCTACCCCTGCGCGATTTTGATGAAGGCATCGTGGCCAGAGTCGCCTTTGAATTAAGCCAAAAACAGGGCCCAGAAGCTCTACTGCCCACCCTGTGGGATTCGCCCTACCTCAACAAACCACCAGGCTTGCATTGGCTGATTGCTGCCGCCATCCAACTCAACAACAACGGCGCGTCCTCTTTAACAGGGATCCCCTCAAACACTCTGGTGCGTCTGGTGCCGGCATTGCTATCGACGTTGATTGTTCCGTTAGGCGGGCTCGTGCAATGGAAATTACGGCCAAATGATCGCACTGCATGCTTAGCCACAGCTGCAATTTTGCTAACGCTGATGCCAGTGGTACGCCATGGTCGGCTAGCCATGCTCGACGGCCCTCAACTCAGTGCCATGGCCTTGTTGTGGTTACTCGTTTTAAGCCTCGACCGCAGCCCAATGGACCGCTGGCGAATGCTGGGGGCAGGTCTCATCAGCAGTGGCATGCTGCTGCTCAAAGCTCCTTTGCTGCTACCAGCAGCAGCAGCAGCATTAATTCCTATCCTCTGGGGTGGCGAATTCAGGCGCTGGTGGCGATGGCCACTGGCAGGCTGGTTTGGAGTGGGGCTGATCCCTGGCCTGGCCTGGCACCTCTGGCATGGCTTACATCGAGGAACTGGAGCGCTGTGGCTCTGGGGAGGCGATGGTGCAGGCCGCGTTCTGTTTGATGCTGGAGAAGGCAGTGACCTCGGCTGGAGAGTCCCGGCCATTGAGATACTGGAAGGTGGCTGGCCCTGGCTGTTGCTATGGCCCTTCGCAATGGCCTGGGCCTGGCGTCAACGACACAGCCGTTGGGGCAAATGGGCACTGGGCACACAAGCCGTACTAGCCATGGCAATCCTGCCACTGAAAACCCAACTCCCCTGGTACAGCCACCCCCTCTGGCTCCCATTTGCACTGCTATGTGGAGCACCACTGGCCTGGCTCATTCATAGGCAGGATCTAACAAATCCTCCTGGTGCAGCAGTTTTAAAACATGTTCCGTTCCTCTGGCTGGCCCTAGGAGTCAGTCTTGTTCTATTCGGGCTGATCGGAGCATCAGGGCGAGTTCTCACGTTTTATCCCTATAGCGGTATTGCACTCGCTGCTGGGGTTGGCTGGAGTATCGGCGGCTGGCTGATGCTGCGCCCAACCCATGCCAAACGCAAATTGGGCGCCATCAGCATGGTGGCTGGAAGCGTCGCAGCCCTATACCTATTAATGGGCTCCTCACTCTGGCTCTGGGAACTCAATGAGAACTGGCCCGTGGAACCTGTCGCCCAGCTCGCCGCACAAGCAAAGGGAGCGAAGGTGGTGCTCGAGGGGAATGATGAAAGGCCCAGCCTCAACTGGTATGCAGGCCAGCGCATCAGCTCCTTAGAGGCTGTTCCAGACGCTGAATGGATCTTGACGCGCAATCCCCAGCGAGTCAGCAGCATGGCTCAGGAGCGGCAGTGCAAGCTTGCGCAAAGCAAGGAAGACTGGGCCCTACTTTTTTGTGACCCGCAAACCCAATAACGTTGCTCGATCTAGGGAAGCCAAGGCATGCAACACATTCTGCCGAACCCACCAAACAGAACGCCTGTAGGCGGTTCGGCTAAGCCACAACAGCCTCACTACTCAGCTCAAGGAACTGCTTGCTCTGAAGAAGCCCTATGAACTCAAACGACCCGTGGTGGCTGATGTTTCAAACCACGGAATCGAAGCACTCTTCATGGCGCTGACCCACCAAGATCACCGCATGCAAGGCATGCATCGTTTCAGCAGCGCAGGCTTAACGAAGACAATCAAAGAAAGACTGCTCAATGCCACAGTTGGCCTGGTAGCCATCATCGCCAACATGACCAAGCTGCCATTCTTCAGTGAAGTGCAGCAACTAGGAAAAAACAAGCAGAATTTGCTTGCTAGAAGCCACTGCCTAGGCATAGCCAAGCAAGAACCGTTGACGAAGCCAACATCACAACTTCAGCTCATCTTTGGCAAATTGCCTCGCGAGTTGCAGCTTGCCGCGTCTCTAATAAGAACCTCACCGATGCAATGAAAAACTGTTTGGTCATCGATCTAAAAACCTGTGTTTAGGTCATCAGCAAGTTGGATCTCAACGGCTTCAAATTCCTCTATGACCTGCTGGCATTCACTCCTGTTCAGCTTGCAGAAAGAGACTTGCCACTCAAATTCCAGCCACAGACACAGAGCAGTTCAAAGATCGATAGCAACTGCAGCGACTTCAAATGATCTGATCAATCATCGCCTCAAACTTTGCCTAGACACCTCTCTTGGAGGACTCACCAACATCGCAGTAGCGACCTGCAACTACAAAAACGTTGTATCAAATACCTTTTGGGCTCAAATAGCAGTGATCCTGATGATGTTTATCTGGAACGATGTCACCTAGTCCAGTTGCATCCGGAATACCCCTTGATTGAAAACAGTTGCTGATGGCGAAGTCTTTTGCCCGCTGGGCTCAACAAATCTGGTTTCCTGTGGGCTTAGGGGTAATCCTGCGACTGATCCAACTGCAGGCTCCCATCCTCGGTATCCATAGCTGGCGCCAGGCGGATACAGCAGCCATGGCAAGGCATTTTGCCCTGCAAGGCACACCGATCTGGTTGCCGCAAATTGATTGGGGTGGAGCCAGCCCCGGATATGTGGAATGCGAGTTTCCTTTATATCCCTATCTACTTGGCCAGCTTTACAAGCTTGCGGGCTTGCACGAATGGTTGGGACGAGGCCTTTCGGTTTTCTGTAGCGCACTAACCATCGTGCTCATCATCCGCATCGGGCGTCGCCTGCTGGATCCGATTAGTGCTTGGTGGGGCGGGGTCTTCTTCGCTGTCCTGCCACTAGGGGTTTATTACGGCCGCACTTTGCAGGCAGAAGCGCTTCTACTGCTACTAGCAGCACTGAGTATCGAGCGGCTGCTTGTCTGGAAAGAGCGGCGCTCTCGCTGGGCTCTGCTCACCAGCTGGCTGGCATTTTGCCTTGCCTGCTTGATCAAAGTGCTGCCCTTGATCTGGCTCGGCATACCCCTTTTGGTCGTACAAATGCAGCCTCAGCCACTTGGACCAGCACTACCACTTGCAACGTGCATTCGAAACTTAAGAAAGCTTGCACGTTCGCCTGGTGCTTGGATCTATGCAGGTAGCTCAATACTGATTGGAGCCCTTTGGTATGGCCATGCTTATCAACTTGGCCAAACCAGTGACTTGAGCTTCGGATTCTGGGGCAACAACTCTGATCGCAGCAGCCTGAGCCTGCTGCTGGATATCGATCTCTGGCTAAACCTATTGCTGAGAATCAGCGTACGCAACCTGGCTGTGCTGGGTGTGCCGATCGTGATCTTTGGCCTGTGGGAATGCCGCCGAGATGCAGGTGGTCAAATTCTGGCAGCAGGCCTACTCAGCATCGGAGCCTGCACAGCAGTTTTCTTACGAGCAAGCTCTATTCATGAGTACTACCAAATGCCCCTATTGATTTTTCTCTGCCCATTAATGGGAAGGGGCTGGCATTCTTTAACGAAGCTAATCACATCCAAAAAACCACATCCCCAATGGTTGACCAACATCAACCTTGCACTGATTGTTGCTATCAGCCTCACTGTACTCAATTTTGATTATTGGGCTCTCGAGCGCCAACAAACAGAAATCTGGATGCCATTAGCCCAAAGCATCCGCAAAGAAGTACCAAGCAAGGCTCGGATCGTGAGCGTTACTGGCAGTGATCCCAGTTTGTTGAACCTTGCACGGCGTCAAGGCTGGCTCACCACTGCCAAAAGTATTAATCAGAAACAACTAAAAGCCTGGTATGCGCATGGTGCTACCCATCTCGTTGGCAGCCTCAACTGGGAAGAAAGCTTTAAACCTCTCACTCAAGGAAATGCAAGAAATAACCTGCAGGCTCTTTTGTGTGAGCAGCCAAACTCCACTTACTGCCCCCAAACATCTCATCAAACTTATCTAGCTCCCATCAACCTATTAATCCGATAAATCATCAGTACCGGCAACTGCTTTATCTGAGCAGAGGCGAAAGCCTATGAGATGCTCACCAACATCTTGAGCATTCCTGCTTGGACACCAAGGCCTGCCCACCCCGCCGCCTGAGCCTCACCTGCCTGGCAATCTTCCTGCTGCTTTGGGCCGCCGCCGCAACACGTCATGCTCTGCTGCAGAGCAATGCTTACGATCTTGGCCTGTTCGACCAGTGGGTCTGGTTGGCCAGCCAAGGGTTGCCACCCTATTCCTCCATGGAAGGGGTGCATCTGCTAGCTGATCACGGCGCCTGGGCTCTCTATCTGGCAGCCATTCCATATCACTTCCATGCCAGCGTTCAATGGCTACTCGCCAGCCAGGCGGCTGGACTAAGCCTGACAGCACTACCCCTTTGGTGGGTGGGCCGACAAGCAGGCCTTACTCCAAAACTGTGCTGGCTGATCTGCACACTTTGGTGGCTGCAGCCAGTGGTGTTCAACGCCAATCTGTTCGACTTCCACCCAGAGGTGTGGGTGATGCCGGCCCTGGCAGCTTGTTACTGGGCCAGTCGAGCCAAAAAAGCCTGGCTCTGGTTTGGCTTACTGCTCTTATTGCTTGGCTGCCGTGATGGACTTGTGCTTGTGGTAGGAGGCCTGGGGTTAGAGCAGGCTTTGCGTAAGCGATGGATCTGGGCCTTTGCAGCCATTGGATTGGCCTTGGGCTGGTTGGCCATGCTCAATCACTGGCTTTACCCCTGGCTGAAAGGCAGTACTGGAGGCCCTAAGGCAGCCGGAGCCCTTTTCTCTTACCTAGGCGACAGTTTCGATGAGGTTCTCTTCAATCTGATCACAAAGCCTCAGTTGTTAATCGAGCATGTGGATTGGATCGGCGGACTGATCTATCTGCTGTTACTCAGTATTGCCGTCGCTCCATTCTGGCGCCGAAACTCCCTACCCGTTCTGATGGGAGGTTTACCGCTAGTTCTGGTGAATCTGCTATCGGAAGAGTCACCGCAACGAACACTGATCCATCACTACAGCCTGCCAATTGCGGTGATAGCTGTTGTAGCTGCCATCGATGGACTGGCTGTACGCCCAAAACAAGCTGTTCCTTGGCGGCTACTGACCTGGAGCACCATCTGCTGGGTAGCCCTTGCTAAGCCCTGGTTTTTTAGTGGGCCTTATCTCGAAAGACTCAATGCATTGACCCCATCCCATGAAGCCATCGCAAACATTCCTAGCAGTAGCCGCCTTGCCACTACCAGTTATCTCGCCCCCCATCTCAGCCAACGCATTGCCATTGACTTCCCCCGCCGCAAAGGAAAGTCTTTAGATCTAGAAAGCTTTGATGTACTGCTTCTCAACCCAAAAGATCCAGGTTGGGGATCCAACCGAAAACAACAGCAGCGCCTATTGAACCAAGCCAAACAAGCTGGCTGGGGGTGTGAAAACTGGGAGAACGGCTTGGAACTTTGTCAGCGATCCGAGCACAAATCCATCAAACAACCTTGAGACCCTCTAATTGATTAAAAGCCTGAAAACGATGCCCCCGCCATGCGCACATGACGGGGGCTCTCGTCGGGTCCACTCTGGCGCGGAACCATTTGATCAGGGAACAGGTATAAAAATCAGCCGGCGTTCTCCGCGATCAGCAGACCCTGCATCGAACAACTGGAACTCATGAGCACCTCCTCCTTTGGGGATAACGGCAATTCACGAAGCATGCGACGCATGCCTATTTCAGGCAAAGTCACTTCGCTATTGCCAAAGCAAATCAACAGTAACCGGAATCGAGCAGAAGGCACGTTCTCAACCTTCTATTTCATCCAGGCTCCAGTGCTAGCAATGCATCAAGACAACGCTGTGCATCAGGAGAGGAATCAACGCTATTGCGCAAAACCACCAACCCATCCGCGCAGCTCACCACCCCGTAACGCCCCTCTTCCATGAGTTCCTGCAAGGCCTTATTGATAGATCGCCAACGAGACGTTTCCTGGCGAAACAGTGGCATCAACGAACGGTAATAGCCAGGGAAAGCCAAGACCCATTGAACCGATTCAATTTGATCCCGACGGTTGTAGTACTCGATATGTTTCGGGAAGCGCAAGGCAACTTCACGTTCCGCCAGCAGCGGCAACAAGGGAGTATCAGCAGCGACCGAGGCGTTATCTGGCACAAGCCCAACGGCATGACGGGCCGTTGCAGCTCGCTGCAGCATGGCGACCGGCGAGACATGAACGAATGGACTAAAGCTATCCGGTACCAGAGCGGAGAACGTGCGATGGGGATTGCTTGCCAAAGTCAAAACAAGCCCTAGGGCAAGACATCCCGTCCAGAAACGCCGGAACCAAAGATGAGACCAGAAACCTGGATGGGCCTGCCACCAAAGCATTGCGCCCATAAATAACCCTGGGACCAAAGCAAGCACATACCTGAGCGTTACCGACAACGCACTCATGCCCTGGGACACCAAGGCGATGAATAAAGGCACAGCCACCATCAGGGCCACATCCAGCGAGACAAAGGGGATAAAGGCCAAAGGCAACGCTGGCGCCAGCAGAAAAGCCAAGGTGGTTCCAGGGGGAGACACCAAGGCCGCCAGCAAACGAAGCGGATGGGTCACCATCGTCCATAGAACGGTGAAGGTCCCACCAGTGCGGCCTTGCAAAAGATGCCCAAACTTTTCCTGCAGGAAGCGATCAGACAGGGAGGAATCAAACTGGGGCTGAATCCAGCCAGTCATCACTGCCACATAAACCAACGACATCGCCATGACCATGAGGCCGATAGCGCGTGCACCAGGTCGACGAAGCGATGCCCACAATCCAAGTGAAAAGAGGGTGAGACCAGCATCTTCACGCACAAACAGCATCAGGAAACTGCAAGCCATAACCTGGCGCCACCCCTGCTTGAGGAGACCATCAACAACCAAAAAGCCCAGTAATGGCAACCAACAAAGGTCGTGAAAGTTTTCAACAAGTGGGCCAATCACGGTTCCACTGAGGTAGTAGGACGCGGTCAAGCGAATCGCCAAGGGTCTCGACAATCGGGCCGACGCCATCCGCCACAACACCAAACCTGCTAGAGCCAACAGGCCCACTTGAATCAACGGCAAGGCCCAGCGACCAAAGAGTGCTACTAAGGGCGCTGCCAACACAGTCAGCACATTGGCGTGCTGGCCAAGATGGAGATAGTCGATGCTTGGCAAAGCATCTTGATTGGCAACAGCTGCCGACAACTCCGACGAAAGGCTGCTTTCAAAAAAATGACCCCTAGCAGTAGACCAAAGCTCCTGCAAAAAAAGAGCTTGGTCGTAAGTAGCAGTCAGGCTTTCAAGGCGCCAAAACTGAAGCAGCAGTCCGACCAGCCAAAAGCCGCCAGCCATCCCAAGAACCACCCCAGGGAAGTTGTCTCTGCGATAAGACCTCAACCCACTGACAAGAGATGACATTCGCATCATTCCTCAGCTGCCGAAATGAATACTAGAGAGCCGCCAAATACCATCCTAAGGAAGGATAAAGACCAGGAGAAAAGGGCAGAGACAGTCTGGTTAGAGACTTTCCCAAATCCAGTCATCAATGGAATAATAGGCGAAAAAAAATTATACTTAATACCAAAAGACAACCTTCACTCATAACATCACTGACTCAGGCGGTAACTTGCTCAATACCGGCAGATATCTATCAACCATTTTAGCGCCCTGACGGATTTGCTAGCAAGACATAGGTTCGCAGCAACCCTAGGCCGAAGGAGAGATAAAGCATCAACTCTGCCCACTCCTGATCAATATTCAGAACCAAAGCTGTCGCTGACCTGGTAGCAACAAAATAAGACAAAAACGCAGCACAAAAGAATAGAGGCCAAAAATACCTGGGCAGAAAAAATGTTCCGACAGGAATTACACCCTCTCGAGATGATCTTGCTTTAAACAATCCAAAAGATGGCCGCCATAACACCAAAACCAGAATCAATACTGACACCAGAAAAAGATTAATATCGAGATAATCTTGAAAAAACTCGAGGTTATGAATTGTTGTCTGATTTTGAGCATTAAGAGCAGCTATGTTATCAGGTGTTCTCCAGCCGAACAAAACCTGACCCCAAGCAAGCTCCTCTAAGCCAACAAAAAGCATTCCCAAAGCAATCATCCCATAAATGGCTCCATGCAAGCGCATCAACAGACGCCTCCATAAGTCCCTAGAAATCAGCCAAGAGACCCAAGCTGAAGTGAACAGAATTAGAGCCTGCAAGTACTCAAGAATTCCTCCTTCTCCAAGCAGCCGTTTGTAACGCAAAACATCCTGAACGGACAGCTTGAATAGAGCTACAGATCCCATAATAAATAATGCAAGGATCAACATCAATAGAGAGCGACTTGCTCTAGCCGAAGGACTAAACTCCGAAAGCAAAGACTTTAAGAAGGTTGAGCGTCGCAGAAAATTCCCTAAAAAAACTAACAACAGACCAGCGACTCCAAGCTGCAGCTCAGGCCAAGGAGAGACATCTAACGAGAAAGCGCTGACAAATTTATACAGCGAAACTGCAACAATAAATGCCCCAAAATAGATAACAGCCTGGCCGCAAATACGTTGCACAAGCTTTTGTCTAACCACGCTCTCGCGAAGAGAATCACCAGCATCTCGCTGAACCTGGGAATTCGACGGAAGGGGAGTACTCATTAGGCACTGCTCTGTGTCTTAAAGGAAGATTAATACAATCTTAATTGGCCGTGTGATAGTCAAGAGAAGAAACCCATCACAGCCACCTAGCCCATTGGCCTCGCCAAAAGACTCATAGCAAAGGACTTCAATCAATAAATTCACTGCTTACTAGGGATTGATTTAAAATTAAAATCCAGCCCTTGATGCCATAAATCGCACGGCATTGCCTGCAGCAAGCAGATCATAATCGGGAAGACAATTTTAAAAATACTTGCCCACAAAGGGCTTCCAGGCTCTAATTACTGCATTCAAAAATAAACTCTCAATCGAGAAGCTGTCGGGCTCTGACTCCTCAGGGGCGCAGATTTCCTGTGAGACGAAATCGGTGAGCTGCAGATCGGCACCCAAACAAACAATGCCGACACGACAAGATCCAAGCCTAAAGGGGCACACATCACCCATCCGAGCAAAAGATCCTTGACTGTCCACATCACTCCAACTGGACACTGACCCCATGGAAAGGGGGCATGACGGCCGCTCGAGCAAACGATTCATTGCTAAGTGTAAATACTTATCCACTTTGGCCTGCATGGCAAATACTGGAGCTTGATTCGCAAGAATGATGCAATCCTGTCAACGTTGTCCGTGTACGTCATTGAGCTGGCCCTCAAATTGAGCCCCTTGCCGGTATCTGTGCAGCGCAAAGCATTGACAGATGCGGAAGCCGTTTACCAGCAAGTGCGCAAATGCCTGGAGAGAGGTCAGCCTCACCTTCTGGAGCTCAGTTGCGAAAAAGTCGAAGACAAGAAAGTCACTGTTTTGGTCAGTGAAATAGTTGCTGTTCAGCTCTATGAGAAAACAGCAGCAACTGGAGGCAGTAAGCGGCCTGGCTTTTCCTTTGAAACCTGAGGCCATGGTGGACGAGAACGCTGATCAAAGCATCTTGAGAGATGGCCCCCCTCCTAAGTTTTGAGCAGGTGAGCTTCATTTGGCCCTCCGGCACAAAAGCCTTGGACCAATGCAGTTTTGCAATTCCAGAACCAGGCCTTTGGATGCTCGTAGGCAGCAATGGCAGCGGCAAAAGCACCCTTGCCAAGCTAATCAGCGGTTTATTACAGCCACAGCATGGTCAGGTGACTTGCATGCTCAAACCTGCTCTGGTGTTTCAAAACCCTGACCATCAACTGCTGTTGCCAAGTTGCGGCAGCGACTTGCTGCTGAATTTACCTAGCGACATCCCAATCAAACAACGCCAACAGCGCATTGGCGATTCCCTAGAGCAGGTTGGTTTGGCCGCCATGGAATCGCGCCCGATTCATACCCTTAGCGGAGGCCAAAAACAACGCCTAGCAATTGCCGGCGCCCTGGCCAGTGAAGCCACACTGCTGCTGCTGGATGAACCAACAGCACTCCTAGACCCAGCAAGCCAACAAAGAATTTTGGCAACAGTTCAACAGCTTTGCCATCGCTCCCACGCACCCCTAACGGCCCTTTGGGTCACCCATCGCCTCGAAGAACTCGACCATGCTGATGGGGCTGCCAGGATGGAACACGGCCGAGTAGGAGCCTGGCAATCTGGCCATCAGCTAAGACAAAACCTCCAACCCCTTGCAGGTCGGCGGGGATGAAGGGTAGGTTCTTCGGGTTGCAATCCTCGGTAGCTCAGCGGTAGAGCGGTCGACTGTTAATCGATTGGTCGCAGGTTCGAATCCCGCCCGGGGAGTTTTCAGATCCACAGCCGGTGGCTGTGGTTTTTGATTGCCTGTTAGAGGGCATCCACAACAGTGCATGGACAGATTCGGAAGACTTCCTAAAAAGAGGACGCCTTTAAGGAATTCGTCAGCCAGTCAAAAGGTCAGTCTGCATGGGAGTTTCAGTGATTGGGCTCTATGCCCCCACATAGATGCCAATGATGCACCTCAAAGCAAATCTTGAGAGAATCTGACAAGCGCTGACTTCACAGCACCCCGATGATTTCAAATTCCTCCTGGACTCCGATCTAAATGAAGCCTTGCATCCTGCTGATCGAAGACGACCAGGACATGCGTGAACTGGTAAGCAGCCATTTAGAGCACAATGGTTTTGACGTACAGAAGGCTGAAGACGGCATCAAAGGTCAGGCTCTTGCCCTTCAGTACACCCCAGACCTGATTTTGCTCGACTTGATGCTTCCTAACGTAGATGGGCTAACTCTCTGCCAGAGGTTGCGTCGAGACGAGCGCACCGCGGGGATTCCGATCTTGATGATCACCGCCTTGGGAGGCACAAAAGACAAGGTCACCGGCTTCAATTCAGGCGCGGATGATTACCTAACAAAGCCTTTTGATCTTGAAGAATTGCAAGTGAGGGTGAAAGCCCTACTACGTCGCACCGATCGAGCGCCGGTGGGCACCAACGCTCATCACGAGATCCTCAGCTACGGCCCTCTCACACTCGTGCCTGAACGATTTGAAGCGATTTGGTTTGAGCGTCCCGTACGGCTCACGCACCTGGAATTTGAGCTGCTCCACTGCCTACTTCAGCGCCATGGACAGACCGTGGCACCTTCTCTAATCCTTAAGGAGGTGTGGGGCTATGAACCTGATGATGACATCGAAACCATCCGAGTACACGTTCGCCACCTGCGCACCAAGCTGGAACCCGATCCACGTAAACCCCGCTTCATTAAAACCGTCTACGGGGCTGGTTACTGCCTTGAATTGCCTACAGGAGGACAACTCGAAGGGTTCCAAGACCTACTAATCCAGGCACGCCAAGAGAGGGAAGCCAGAGAAGCACAAAACAAGCAAGGAGAGCGCGCCAGCGCTTAAGCGCCAGGAATCAGTTCCAGCAAAGCCACTTCCCACGCCAGCCTGGGTTGCACAAACCCCAGCAGGTGTGAACGCAGCCTTTCCAAACGTTTCAGTGGTGTTGGATCAGGCCGTTGGATCCAAAAATGTTGTTGCCACCAATCAATCAGCCAAAGCTGCTGCTCCCCATTAAGAGCCTCCGTAAGGTCCCTCGCCAGAGCTAAGGCTTCCATTGGCTTTTGGGGACGCTCTTCAAGCCGTAGCCAAAACTCCTCTGGGACTGCCTGCCAGAGCCCAAAATTCTGCAACAGCGCCCCAGGAGAACCAGCCGCCATCGCAACCAGTTCCGGCTGATCCAATGCCAACAAGGACGACCCCATCTCAGCTGTGCTCGTCCTGGCCAGAGCAGCCTGCATGTCAGCTGCTTCAAGACGAGCAAAAAGAATCTGTTGGCATCGAGAACGAATTGTCTTGAGCAAGCGCTCAGAAGCGGTCGAAAGCAGAATCAACAAGCCATGACCTGGTTCTTCCAGCGTTTTAAGCAAAGCATTGGCAGCAGCTTCGGGCATAGACTCTGCCGCTTCAATCACCACCATGCCCCTTGGGGCCTCAACAGGTCGTCGTCCTAGGAATCTTGTCACCCCGCGAATCTGTTCGAGGCGCACCTGTGGGGGGGAACGGCGGTTGACACCTTCTTCCTCTGCCTGGGACTTAGGGACCAAGCGGCCTTGATGCTGATAAGTCGGTTCGACCCAAAGCAGATCAGGATGGTTGAAAGCCTCTAAACGACGGCGTTCACGCAGGGCCGGCTTACCACTGCTGATGAGGCCCTCGAGAAAACGCAATGCCGCCAAACTGCGACCCACTCCATCTGGACCAGAAAAGAGATATGCGGGAGCCAGTCGACCCTGACTCAAAGCTGCCTCCAGCAATGCAACTGCCAACGGCTGAGCGATCAAATCTTCAAACAGCCCACGCGACTCAATCTCAAGGCTCATCGCATGCTCTCTTGCAAAGGCCCAAAATGGTGCTTCAGCTGGCTCTCCAAAGCAGAACTAACTGACTCAACTTGTTGATCCGCCTGCAACGGCACCCAAGATCGTTCCCTAGCCAAAACAGCAAATCCAGTTGCCACCCTGGTTAAAAAATCAACTCCTTCCGCTTCGATTCGATCGTTAGATCTTGCATCACGCCGAAGCAGACTTTCTTCTACAGGCAACTCCAACCAAAAAGTTAGGTCCGGGACAAGTCCAGCCGTGGCGATCTGCTCGAGTTGCTGAATCAAATCCAGATCCAACTCTCTTCCATAACCCTGATAAGCAAGGGTAGAGCCACTAAAACGATCACTGAGAACCCAGTGCCCCTGCTCAAGCGCCGGTCGGATCAACTGAGCCACGTGCTGGGCTCGATCAGCCGCATACAACAACAGTTCCGCAAGGGGTTCTGGGGAGGCATCCCCAGGCGGGTGAAGAACCAACTTGCGCAAGGCAATACCCAAAGCCGTACCACCGGGCTCACGGGTGAGATGCAACCTTGCACCCTCAGGCATCAAACCGCTGCGTGGCAGCCAGTTGGCAAGGTGACGAAGCTGAGTGGTCTTGCCACAGCCGTCAATACCCTCCAGAACAAGAAAGCGACCACTCATGTAGTACGCAGTGCCAAAGCGTTCACGACCACCGTGATTGAACTAAGGGCCATCAATAGAGCTGCGATGGGTGGGGAGAGCAATAACCCAAAGCCCGGCAACAACAATCCTGCAGCAATTGGCAAAGCAATGAGGTTGTAGCCAAAGGCCCAAGTCAGGTTTTGACGCACTTTTGCCATGGTGCGGCGAGCCAACAACAGGGCTTCCGGCAAACCCTCCAGGCGATCCCCAAGCAACACCAGATCAGCAGAATCCTGGGCTATCTGCGTGCCGGTACCCACAGCGATACCAAGATCTGCTGCCGCCAGAGCTGGGGCATCATTAATGCCATCGCCAACCATTGCCAACAGTCCAGCCTTGCGAAGACGTTGCAAGCGCTCCAGCTTCTGATCAGGCAACAACTGCCAGCCCAGTTGATGGGGTTGAAAACCCAACTGCTGCCCCAGGCGTTCCACCGCCTGACGTCTATCACCACTAAGCATGGCCAGAGTCATCCCCTGCTCTCGTAATCGATCCAAAGCAACAGACACATCAGGTCGAAGCCGATCATCAATGGCCACAAGGCCCAAAGGCTCTTCCCCCAGAGCCACGGCTACCACCGATTGCCCCTGAAGAGACGACAGCTCAACATCAGCCTGAAGTTCAGCTGTCCAATGAACCCCTTCAGCCTGAAGCCATTCCGGTGTACCTACTCGAACCGTTCCTTCTACACCTTCAAGCTCACCGGCCAGGCCGGAGCCTGGATAGGTACGGGTTGCCAAAGTGGACAGTAGCGAAAGCCGATGCCGTTGAGCCTCTTGCAAAACAGCATGGGCCAAGGGATGGCGACTGTTTTGCTCAAGACTTGCAGCTAGCTGCAACAATTGATCAGGTTTTTTTGTGCCAACAACCCCTGCCACCAAAGGGCGGCCAAGGGTAAGAGTGCCAGTTTTGTCGAAGACAACTTGCCTCAGCGAGGCTGCCATTTCAATCACATCCCCACCGCGAAATAACCACCCCCGGCGGGCCGCCTGACCAGAGGCCACTGTGATCACTGTGGGCGTTGCCAATCCCAATGCACAGGGACAGGCCACGACTAGAACAGCGATGGCGAGCTGTAAAGCCAATCCTAAGGAGGTTTCAGCGACGCCTCCAAGCGGGACATGATGACCATATCCATGCACCAACCCCTGACCCGAAGCGTGCAACACCTCTGGCCAAAGACGTGCACCCAGTTGCCACCAAAACAGAAAAGTCAGCAGTGCCAGGCTGACAACGCCATAGCAAAAGCGACCTGCAACCCGATCAGCCAGGCCTTGAATAGGAGCCTTACGCGCCTGGGCCTGTTCCACCAAACTAATGATTCTTGCCAGAGCTGTCTCAGCTCCCACATGTCGCACTTCTAGCAACAAGGTGGCTTCAAGATTGAGGCTGCCTGAAGTCAGCTCGATTCCTGGAGCTGCCTCCAACGGCAATGGCTCACCAGTAATGCTGGACACGTCGACAGCGGAATGTCCCTCCAGCACCATGCCATCAACAGGAATGCGATCCCCTGCTAACAACTGAACCCTCTCCCCAGGTCTGAGAGCACCGACTCTTACCTCACGGATAGTCCCATCACCTGCCAGCAACCTGGCAGTATCTGGCTGCAATTGAGCCAGCTGTTGGAGGGCCCGCCCAGTGCGGAAACGAGCACGCTCCTCAAGGAACCTTCCCAACAAGACAAAGCCGAGCAACATCACGGGTTCATTGAAGAAGCAAGGCCAACCCACCTGAGGCCAAAGCAGAGCAACCAGGCTCGCCAGATAGGCACTGCTAACGCCCAATCCCACCAAGGTGTCCATGGTGGGGGTTAAGGCAAGAGCCGCCCGCGCTCCGCCAACAAGAATCGGCCGACCAGGGCCCAACAAAGCCACCGTGGCCAATCCGGCATGGAAGGGCAAGGCCCCTACAATCACCAGCTCAAGATGTCCACCGGCAGCAAGGTGGCCAAGAACAGACAGCAACAGCAACACCAAGGCCACCATTAACTGACGCCACTGACTCCACCAAGCCCCTAGGGAATCACGCGTTGAAGGCGTTAGCTGTTCTAATGAGCCCGTATTTCTTGGCTGAGCAGAGAAACCCCGGGCTGCCAGAGCAGCAAGGATCGGCTCAAGAGACTGGCCTGGATCGTTGAGATCCAGCCAAGCAGTGCGGGCTACCAAGTTGACACTGGCACGAGCAACACTGGGCTGCTCAAGCAAAATACGCTCTACCGATTGAACGCAGCCGCCGCATTTCATCCCCTCGATATCGAGTGCGACGGATGGATGAGCCAATGGACGGTCGTTGCGGCTCACGGATCGGTGAAATGTTCCCGCACGCTAATGACAATCGTTACGCATAGCCCATCCCATAACTGCAGACCAAAGATCTCACCAGAGACTCAAAACAGTCTTTTCAGAATAAGGCGAGGATAATGGTGTGATTCCTTTATTCACGCCGTGCCACGCACCCAAAACAAAGACAACTTCATTGACAAGACCTTCACGGTGATGGCCGATCTAATCGTGAAGATGATGCCAATCAACGATAAGGCGAAAAGAGCCTATGTGTATTACCGCGATGGCCTATCAGCCCAGAACGCAGGCGACTATGCAGAGGCACTGGAAAACTATGAAGAGAGTCTCAAGCTTGAGGAAAGCCCCTTCGACCGCAGTGAAACCCTCAAGAACATGGCGATCATCTATATGAGCAACGGGGACGAGGACCTCGCTCTTGATACCTATCAGAGGGCCCTTGACCAAAACTCAAATCAGCCCTCCTGCCTAAAGAACATGGGCTTGATTTACGAAAAACGCGGCCGCACAGCACAAGAAGCTGGTCTGCAAGACGAAGCTGATCGATTGTTCGACAGAGCTGCAGACGTGTGGACCCAAGCGGTAAGGCTCTATCCCGGCGGCTACCTAGATATTGAGAACTGGCTGAAGACAACAGGCCGAAGCAACATAGACGTCTATTTCTAAAGCGAAAACATCCTTCAGCAGCCATCAGCAGCTGGATTCACACCAAGGGCCATGACCAAAGCCTCAGTCACACTCGCAGCCTCAAGTAGTTCCAACTCCAGCTCCTTGCCGATGGGTCCTAGGCCACTGCCCTGCGGCACTACTGCACGATGAAAACCTAAGCGAACTGCTTCCTTAAGACGCTGCCCAAGCTGCCCCACTGGCCTCAATTGCCCCCCTAAGCCCAACTCCCCAAGCAAAACTGTGCCTTTTGGCAGCATGAGATCTCGATAACTGGAAACAACGGCAGCGGCGACACCCAAATCAGCAGCAGGCTCTTCGACTTCTAATCCGCCAGCAACAGCCAGATAACAGTCATAGCGTGACAATGGCAAGCCCATGTGCTTCTCCAATACGGCCAGAATTTGGTGCAAGCGGTTGGTGCCTAATCCTGTAGCGGTACGGCGTGGACTGGCATAGCTGGTTACACCCACCAAAGCCTGCAGATCCACCACCAATGAACGGGTGCCTTCAAAGGCCACGATGGTGGCCACCCCAGAAGCAGATTCACCCTTGAGAAAGAGCTCGCTGGGATTCCCGACTTCAGCTAAGCCCTTCCCCTGCATCTCGAACACCCCAAGCTCATGGGTGGCTCCAAAGCGATTTTTTACAGCCCTCAGAAGGCGATGACTGGCAAACCGATCGCCCTCAAAAGTGAGTACTGCATCGACCAAATGCTCAAGCACCTTGGGGCCCGCCAGCATCCCCTCCTTGGTGACATGGCCCACCAAAACCAAGGCTGTGTCCTGACGCTTAGCCAAACGCTGTAAAGCTGCTGCACACTCGCGCACCTGAGCGACAGAGCCAGGCGCACTGGAAAGCGACCCATCATGCAAAGCCTGAATGCTGTCGATAATTGCCACCTCAGGCCGCAGTGCTTCCAATTCCTCAAGCACCAATTCCAAGTCTGTTTCCGCCAAAAGCTGCAGGTCCGACGCAATCCCCTCAAGGCGCAGCCAACGCAACTTCACCTGCTGGGCAGACTCCTCAGCACTCACATAAAGCACAGAGTGTTGCAGTGCCATAGCCGTGGCGCTCTGCAAAAGCAACGTGCTCTTGCCAATCCCAGGATCACCTCCAACTAACACCATTGATCCAGGCACCAGCCCGCCGCCCAGGACTCGATCCAATTCGTCGTAGCCACTGGCAAGACGGCGAACGGGTTGATCCCCGAGAGAAGCCATCGCCATCGAGCGCCGCGCCGCTGGTTCCACGGCCGGATCAAAACTGTTACTGCGGCGGCGACCATCAGTTGAATGAGCGACCTGTTCGACCAAAGAATTCCAAGTTCCGCAACTGGCGCAGCGACCAAAAAACTGGCTGGTCTTAGCGCCACAGCTCTGACAGACGTAGACGGAAGCAGTGCGCACTTACTAAGATAGGTAAAGAAAGTTGGCTTTAAATGAACCAAAAGGCCGGTAAGCCTTAACAGCTCTTATCTAAGATTCATTGATTGCAGCCGCCAAAGAAAAAAAATGACGGCCACCAGCCCATCTAAAGAGACGATCCTCGTGGTCGACGATGAGGCCAGCATTCGTCGGATCCTCGAAACCCGTCTCTCGATGATCGGCTATCAAGTGGTCACGGCATGTGACGGCAACGAAGCTCTCGATATCTTCCACAACTGTGAGCCTGATCTTGTTGTGCTCGACGTGATGATGCCAAAGCTTGATGGCTATGGAGTTTGTCAAGAGCTTCGCAAAGAATCGGATGTCCCGATCGTGATGCTCACGGCCCTTGGAGATGTCGCTGACAGAATCACGGGGCTTGAGCTGGGTGCAGACGACTACGTCGTCAAACCCTTCAGCCCTAAGGAACTTGAAGCGCGCATACGCTGCGTGCTTCGACGAGTTGAGAAAGAGCACGTTGCCGGCATCCCTAACTCAGGGGTGATTCAAGTGGCTGAACTAAGAGTCGACACCAACAAGCGACAGGTTTTCCGAGGAGATGAGCGGATTCGCCTTACCGGTATGGAATTCAGCCTGCTTGAGCTACTGGTCAGCCGCTCAGGGGAGCCTTTCAGTCGCGGCGAAATCCTCAAGGAGGTATGGGGTTATACACCTGAACGACATGTAGACACCAGAGTCGTGGATGTTCATATTTCACGTCTTCGCTCCAAACTCGAAGACGATCCCGCCAATCCCGAGCTGATCCTCACCGCTCGAGGTACCGGCTACCTGTTCCAGCGCATCATCGACTCCCTTGCCCCCGAAGGACTCTGATTCCTCCACGGCCTCCGGGCCCCGGAGCAAGACCACCCGCCCCAGAGCCATTAGGCGTCTGGTGATCTGGTATCGCCGCAATGCTGCCGTTACCAGCCTGGTAGGAAGTGCCACAAACTCAGCTTCCGCCGCTGGAAACGTAGCCGGAACAGTTGTTTCCAGTGCTGGATCCGTGGTGTCGAATGCTGGATCAATGGCAGGAAGCATGCTTCAGCCACTCGTTTTTGATCCACTGCGGCGACTACAAAGCAGCGAAAACAACCCAGAAGCGGAGGACATCAAAAATAGCGATCGGCTCTGGGTTGCCGTCGATGGCATGGGTGGAGACGAGGCTCCTGGCCCCATTCTTGATGGCTGTCTAAAAGCGATTCAAAGACTTCCCCTCCGCATCAAGTTCGTCGGAGAGACCGAAAAAGTGTTAGGTGCTGTCCAAGCCATGGGTCTCACCGAACTCTTCAACCAAGCCACAGCCGCTGGTCATCTGGAGCTTGTCGCAAGCGGTCCCTCTGTGGGCATGGATGAAGAGGCCACTGTGGTGCGCCGCAAACGCGACGCCAGCATCAACCTGACCATGGACCTGGTCAAAAAGGGCGAAGCTCTAGCAATGTATTCAGCTGGAAATTCCGGAGCCATGATGGCCTCAGCCATCTTCCGCCTGGGGCGTCTAGCAGGGATAGACCGTCCCGCCATCGGTGCTCTATTCCCAACAAAAGATCCAACACAACCAGTGCTAGTGCTGGATGTGGGCGCCAACATGGATTGCAAGCCCATCTACCTCCACCAATTTGCCCTACTTGGCAATATCTATTCCCGCGACGTTCTCCAGGTGGCTCGCCCACGCATCGGGCTTCTGAATATTGGCGAAGAGGAGTGCAAGGGCAACGATCTAGCCATTCGCACTCATGAGCTACTCAGCGAAGAGCATCGGATTCAATTCGCGGGCAACTGCGAAGGTCGTGATGTTCTTTCAGGGGCTTTCGACGTGGTGGTATGCGATGGCTTCACCGGCAATGTGCTCCTCAAATTCCTGGAGTCTGTCGGCAGCGTGCTGCTTGATGTATTACGAGCCGAACTGCCACGAGGCAGACGCGGCAAGGTGGGTTCTGCGTTCCTACGCAGCAACCTCAAACGAATTAAGAAACGCCTCGACCATGCAGAACATGGTGGGGCACTATTGCTGGGTGTGAATGGCATCTGTGTGATTGGCCATGGCAGCAGCAAGGCGCTATCCGTGGTCAGTGCACTACGACTAGCCCACTCCGCAGCGAGCCATGGTGTCATGGACGATTTAGCCGAACTGCAAAAGGCACCTGTTGAAAGCGCCTAAAGGCGCTCTGCCGAAACGCTGTGATTGACTGACGCCACCTTGGACCACTTGCCCCTTGGCTGAAACGTCCACAATCGGTAGTGGAGTAGCTCTGGTGGGCTGCGGCAGTGCCACACCATCCCAACGGATTAGCAACGACCAACTCGGCCAAAGGGTTGACACCAGCGATGCATGGATCCGTAGCCGCACTGGGATCAGTGCCCGACGTGTTATCGGACCGGATGAAACGCTGACAGGCCTAAGCCATCAAGCTGCAGCCAACGCCCTAACAATGGCTGGCTGGGAACCCGAAAGTGTTGATCTGATCATCCTGGCCACATCAACCCCTGATGATCTCTTTGGTTCAGCCCCGCAACTGCAAGCCATTTTGGGAGCTCGCCAAGCAGTGGCTTTTGATCTCACAGCCGCTTGTAGTGGTTTTCTATTCGCCCTGATCACTGCCGCCCAGTTCCTTCGCACTGGTGCAATGCGGCGAGCACTCGTGATCGGTGCGGACCAACTAAGCCGCTGGGTCGACTGGGACGATCGTCGCAGTTGTGTGCTGTTTGGCGATGGAGCCGGAGCTGTTGCTCTGGAAGCAACGAATGCTGCTCAGAACGGGCTGCTGGGCTTTCAGCTGAAATCTGACGGCAGCCGCGGCGACTGCCTCAACCTGCCGCAAGTTCAAAACCATCTATCCCTGGTAGCGGGTAATAGCCATCAGCAAGGCGGTTTTAAGCCAATTCAGATGAACGGACAGGAGGTCTACAAATTCGCTGTCCGAGAAGTACCTGCCATCCTCCAAACCCTTCTCAAAGCCACCAACACAGCCCCGGAGTCGCTGGACTGGCTCCTGCTTCATCAAGCCAATCAACGCATCCTCGATGCAGTAGCAAATCGCTTCGCCATTCCGCAGGCCAAGGTGCTCAGCAACCTGGCTGAGTACGGCAACACATCGGCAGCCACCATCCCACTCATGCTTGATGAAGCCGTACAAGACGGAAGAATTAAACCTGGTCAACTGATCGCAAGCAGCGGTTTTGGAGCTGGTCTCAGTTGGGGTGCAGCGTTAATCCGCTGGCATGGGCCCATCTAGGCTCGCGCTAAATCGCTAGACCATTCTGATGTCGATCGCTTGGGTGTTCCCTGGTCAGGGCTCACAAAAGCTGGGCATGGCTGACCCGATCATCAGCTTGCCCGATGCCGAAGAGCGCTTTGCCCTCGCCTCTCAACTAATGGGACGTGATCTCCTTGCGATTTGCCGCGGTAGCGACCAAGCCAATCATGACCCGGCCGACCTCAATGACACCCGCAATACTCAACCGGCACTTTTTGTCGTTGAATCATTACTGGTGGATGAACTGCGCAGGCAGGGTCGTGAGGCATCGCTCATCGCAGGGCACAGCCTGGGTGAACTTGTAGCCCTCTATGCGGCTGAGGTTTTTGATGTAAACACCGCCCTGCTGCTGCTGCGACGCCGCTCAGAACTGATGGCCTCAGCCGGTGGTGGGGCCATGACAGCCATATTGGGCTTTGACCGCACACAGCTAGAAGCTCTGGTAGCAGACACAGAAGGAGTCGTGATCGCCAATGACAACAGTGCTGCCCAGGTGGTTTTATCCGGCACCCCAGAGGCTGTTAGCAAGGTCAGCAGCCAGCTGACCTGCAAGCGAGCGATTCCGTTGCCAGTCTCGGGAGCCTTCCATTCGCCTTTCATGGCCACAGCGGCCACAGAATTTGCAGCTGAACTGGATCAAGTGACTTTCAAAGACGCCCGTGTCCCCGTTCTCTGCAATGCCGATCCAATCCCAACCTGCGATGCCAACTTGCTGAAGCAACGGCTAAAAGATCAAATGACAACAGGCGTCCGTTGGCGCGAAACGATGGATACCATGGCCAGCCAAGGGGTCAACACAGTGGTCGAAATCGGCCCTGGCAATGTGCTCAGTGGTCTCGTCAAGCGATCTCTTCCAGGAGTTGCGACCATCCAGCTGAGCTGTTCTGCAGACCTGGGGAATTGAACTTTGACCCAAGCCAATCCCCTATTGAGCTCAAGCATGCCGGTGCTAATGACACCGCAGCCAAGTCTCACCTATCGACTCGTGAGCTATCTACTGGTGTTTCCCATCTTCCGGGGTCTATTTAGGGGATGCACCTTTGGCAATGAAAATGTTCCGCGTCAAGGTGCTGTTGTGGTCGTCGCCAACCACGGCTCTCACCTCGACCCGCCCCTTCTTGGCCATGCTCTTGGGCGCCCTGTGGCCTTCATGGCCAAAGAAGAACTGTTCCGGATCCCCCTCTTAGGAGCAATCATCCGTGCCTGTGGTGCTTACCCGGTGAAACGCGGCGCCAGTGACAGGGAAGCCATCCGCATGGCAACTGCCCGTTTGGGCGAAGGCTGGGCCATCGGGGTCTTCCTTGATGGCACTCGCCAAGCCAACGGCCGCGTCAATGCCCCCAGGCCTGGAGCCGCACTGCTAGCGGCTCGCAGCGATGCGCCCCTACTTCCAGTAGCGATTATCAATAGCCACCGTGCCCTTGGTAAACGTGGACAATTGCCCCGACTCATACCAATACAACTGCGGATCGGCGAACCGATCCCACCACCTTCCAGCCGACGTAAACACGACTTGGAAGCCACCAGCGCAGAACTCCAAAAAAGAATCAATGCGCTGCTGGATCAAGGACTTTTGAGTTCGGCAGAAGAGCGTCTCCGCCGCCAGCGCTGAGTGCCTCTGGCCAGCGCCGCTGTGCCCAATCCTTAAGATCACGACCTGTAGCCACCCAAGCCCAAGCCCTTACCCAATCGCTAATCCGCTTGCGCAACCCCTCCTCCCGACATTGATTAGCGCAAGAGACAGAGATGCCTGTGAGGCGGATCCCTCGGCTACCAGCCACAACATGACCCACGGCCATGGAACGGGGCAAATGATCCTCACTAGTCACCAGTAAGACATGTTGGATGCCCTTTAAGCGCAGTTCATCCACAAGAGACGTGAAGTTACCCAGGGTGTCCTTAGCGCGGTAGTCGAGCTGAACCTGACTCAGAGGAATCCCCACCTCACGAACCAACCACTGGGCATATTCCAGGTTGCTACCACCACTAACAACCAAAGGCAAATTCAAATCCCTCGCCAATCGGATGCCAAGATGCTCACGATCAACATCACCTCCTAGTACCAAGATCAACTGAGGAGGCTTCCCATTCGTTAGCGCTTGCCGATAAGGACGCAAAGGTCCGGCAGCAATTAGCCAGAACAAGAGGCCTCCTACAACAATCGCCCCAGGACGACACCAACTCCTCAAGGCGAAACCACCACCGGAGATGTCGGATAAATAGGAAGCACATCAGTCCAGGCGACCTCCTGGTCCAAACTGTGCGCCGTGGCGCAGAGCTCAAGTAAATGCTCCACATCCTTAGCCACATCATCTTGGGCATCAAGGGCAGGGAAGGCCTTGAAATCCTCTGCTAACAAATGGGGCGATTCCAACTCCACAACAACCTTTGCAGCGCCACCGTCTGCAGCCATTTGCAACTGATAACGACCGGCCACAGTTCCTCGCCGGGGCAAGGTTTTCACGATCCAAAATGGCTGCTCCATTTGCTCATCGCTTAACGCAACCGCCAAGCGAGGAGCCATCAAAGCAAAACTGCTCACCCCATCGAGGGAACAACCAAGCTGCTGGGCCAGAGTTCTTGCCATCACGACGGTTAAACGAGTCCCGGTAAATCCGCCAGGACCAATGGCCACGGCCAAGCGAGCCAACTGAGGCCAAGAGGCTGCTGGCAAAAGCTCCTCTACACAATTGAGCAAACTATTTGAGAGCCCGCGGCCCAGTGGGAAAGTTGCAGTTCGCCGACTGGCCTTGGGGTCGCGACAATCGAG
This sequence comes from Prochlorococcus sp. MIT 1327, assembly GCF_047304785.1. Classification (NCBI taxonomy): domain Bacteria; kingdom Bacillati; phylum Cyanobacteriota; class Cyanophyceae; order Synechococcales; family Prochlorococcaceae; genus Prochlorococcus; species Prochlorococcus sp. MIT 1327. The sequence goes on along the minus strand of NZ_CP138972.1, from coordinate 546,036 downwards.
AACAGCTACACCAAGCGTTTCTGAAGAACTGTGGAGTGCCAAAAGCAAAAAAGCCTGATCTTCTTCCAAGGATGAACCGGTCTGACAGCTCATCGAGGCAGCTCCTGGCCAGGGCACAATCGCTTCCAGCGCCCATGATCTAAAAGAAAACTACCGCAGTTGCGTACATCCCATTCCACGCCTGTCACTCCTTCAGGCAAATCAATCACACTGATATGGATGCGTGGGTTCTGAGGCTCCAGATCCGGTGCCGCATTGAGATGGGCAACCCCGTGCTGCCGCTCCACCGCGTGATAGGCCTGGCAACGATCAACCCAGCGGCAGTCGACACAAATACACATGCCCTCCCTTCGCTCTGCTGCACCCATTCTGGAGGGTGATCCCACCATCCGGGTCCAGGCCCTTTGGGAACAATTACATCCTGATCACTGGCCACTATCGATTCAAGACCTTCCTGCTGGAACGGTCTTAGTAGGAGGTGCCGTTCGTGATGGCCTCCTTGGCCGACTCCAGCAGCAACCAGATCTCGACTTCATTGTGCCCAGCAAGGCACTAGAGATCACCCGCAGCCTGGCCAAGACACTGGGAGGCACATGTGTGGTGCTGGACGCCGAAAGGGACATGGCGCGATTGGTCATCAAAGGCTGGACCATCGACATCGCCGCCCAAGAGGGATCCAACCTTGACGAGGACCTTTGGCGGCGGGACTTCCGTCTCAACGCCATTGCCCTCACCCTCGAGGCCACCCCTCAGCTCGTGGACCCAACGGGAGGGCTAAGTGATCTGGAGCAAAAAAAACTTGTTGCGGTACGTGAGCAAAACCTGCTCGACGATCCCCTGAGGTTGCTGCGCGGTCTGCGACTGATAGCCGAACTGCAGCTCAGCCTGGGAAAGCAAACCTTGGCATGGATCAATTGCCACCACAGACTTCTGCCCCAAGCAGCTCCTGAACGAATTCAGGCAGAACTACAACGGATCGTGGCTGCGCCTTGGGCCGATGACGTGCTGCCGCTGCTGCTGCGCACTGGCCTACTGGATTGTTGGCAAAACACCATTGAAAGAATCAGCCGACCAGCACCATGTTTAAAGGTTGCCAAATTCCTCAAACCTGAAGAGCAAGCCGTTGCCCTTCCCTTGGCTCGTCTCACTCATCTGCTCAGCAATGAGGGGCTGAGCGCATTGCGCTTCAGCCGACGGCAATGTCAACGCTGCCAACTCCTTCGTTACTGGGAAGACCGCAACGACGGTATGGCGTTTGCAAGCCTCAGCGAATTGGATCGGCTGCAATTGCACCTCGATCTAGAAACAGACCTTCCAGCCCTCATCCTGCAGCTCCCGCACATCAGCCAGGTGCAGTGGCTAGAGCGTTGGCGGAACGCGGATGATCCTCTGTTCCACCCCTCACCTCCTGTGGACGGCTATGCACTGCAAAAGACCCTCAAACTCCCCAAAGGTCAAGCTCTAGGTGAGCTGCTTCGCCATCTCTGCCAAGAAAAAGCCTTTGGTCGGGTACAGAATCGAAAGCAAGCTTTTAAGGCGGCAACTTACTGGTGGGCACAAAAACAAACCTTGCTGTGATTAACTGCACTGGCAATAAGGACATCGATCGGCCTGATCCACATCCTTTTCTCATTCCCCTCTCTTTTTCATGAGCGTTCGCCTTTACATCGGCAACCTGCCGCAAACTTTTGAAAGCAAAGAGCTGGAAACGCAGCTGGCCAGCGTTGGAGATGGGATTCGCTTCAAGGCAGTTCTCGACCGAGAAACTGGAGGTTGTCGTGGATTCGGCTTCGCCAATGTCAATGATGAGAAAATTGCCAATGCGGTAATTGAACAGTTCAACGGCCGAGAATTCAACGGAAACAACTTGCGGGTTGAGCGTTCTGAACGCCGCAATACAAACGAAGGATCCGGTGGTGGTTCACGCCGCAACGGTACAAATTCAAGCGGCAATGCCCCAGGATCAGCCAGAAAATCGGCCAACAAAGTTGTACACAGTGATGCGCCTGCTGAAGAAGCACCCGACCCACGCTGGGCTGGAGAACTTTCCAAACTGAAGGATCTCCTCGCCAATCAAAAGACAACTGTTTGAACTGAACCGGTACTCCTCTTTCAAAATCTGTTTGTCTAGCCTCAGCGTGCTTGGGCCATCAGATATGACAGAGGAAGATCAACCAACTTCATCCAGCGACTCACATAAGCCCGATTATTAAAAACGTCATAGTCCAAGCGTTCGATGGAATCGAGGATCCCTCTATAAAGCCGCAAGGAAGCCCATACTGGCCAACGGGCATCTTGAGATAGCCAGCGCACTCCAGCTTCCGACCGGGCAAACCACTCGCGAGCACGCTCCAATTGGAAAGCCATCAAATCCTTCCAAGCACTATTCAAACGTCCAGCCATCAAATCAGCTTCTGAATAACCAAATCGGTCGAGATCTTCCTGGGGAATGTAAATACGGCCACGACCACGGTCCTCTCCGACATCACGAAGAATGTTGGTCAGTTGATTGGCAATTCCCAGAGCGATAGCAGCATCTGATGTCTCTGGAGAAGAACTCCAAGGGGCTGTTGTGTATGCAGGGTCAAGACCCATGACGTGCTGGGTCATCAAACCCACAGTGCCTGCCACTCGATAGCAATAGAGCTCTAGCTGCTGAAAGGTGGCGTATCGATGCTGATTCAGATCCATGCGCTGCCCCTCAATCATGTCCAGATAAGGCTGTATGGACTGAGGGAAACGTTCAAGAGTGTCTGCCATGACCGCATCGAGGCCATCCAGCACCTGGCCAGCGAACATGGCTCGAGTGCGTTCTTCCCATTGATCAAGCCGATTCGCTAATTCTGAAACAGGACGCGTCTGAGCCTCTGCGCTATCCATCAGCTCATCAGTTCGCCGACACCACACATAGATGGCCCAAATCGCTCTGCGTTTGATCGAAGGAAGCAACATGGTGCCGAGATAGAAGGTTTTCGCCCACTGAGCTGTTTCCTTCCGACAAGCCTCATAAGCCTCATCAAGACTCAAGCAAGCCTGAGCATTGATAATCGACGAATCCGGCGCTAGCTGAGTCATTCTTCAGGCCTGGAGAGGCTTGCTAACAGACTGGGCCGCGGATAACTTCTCCCCACAGCTATCCACGGCATTTGCACACAACTTGCCGCTGAGCACCGCACCCTCCATCGACGCAAGGTATCGCTGCATTGTGAAGTCACCAGCGAGAAAAAAGTTGGCAATCGGAGTCTCCTGGCTCGGGCGAAGCTTCTGACACCCAGGGGTGGTCTTATAAACCGACAGGGGTGTCTTAATGACCTTGTACTTGCGCAGTTTGGCCTGTTTTTCGCCTGTGAAGTGCATCGGGAAAAGCTTCTTGAGCTCAGCCAATGTGGCTTCGATGATGTCCTCATCGCTACGGCCGATCCAATCTTTGGCTGGAGCAAAGACCAGTTCCAACATAGAGCGATCTGGATCTTCGTACTCCTTGCAGGTAATGCTCATATCGGCGTAGACACTCAAAAGAGGGGAACGACTGAAGAGCAGGTGATCGATATCCGTGAGCTTGCGATCGAACCAGAGATGAATGTTGATCACTGGAACACCGCGCAGTCCATCGAGTTTGCGAAACACCTCCATCTGCTTCCAAGGGGCCGGCAAAAGCAATTTGAGCGGATCCACAGGAAGAGCACTGACATAAGCATCGGCTTGAACATTCCTAGGTTCACTGCCCGGCTCACCTCCAATCAGAAAGCTCTCCACACTGCTGTCTTCACTGAGCTTGATCTCCCGCAAGGGGCTGTTGAGATAAACCTCGCCACCATGAGACTGAATATGCTCCACCATCGGTTGACAAAGCCGCTCAGGAGGGGCCCCATCAAGGAAGGCCATCTTGGAACCATTCTTTTCCTGAAGAAATCGATTGAGCGCCGTGAGGATGACAGTGGCTGAAATCTCATCAGGGTCAATAAAGTTCAATGCCTTACTCATGGCGATGAAAACCTCCTCATTCACCCGCTCAGGGATGTTGTGGAGCCTCAGCCATTCAGTCCAAGAATATTGATCACACTCCTCCACGTAATCCTGGCCTCGCAACATTGCCGGTACGAGACCCAAGCCGAAGGCAACCTTCTCTGGCCAGCTGAGCAAATCGTTATTCCCTAAAATTGCTGCCACTCCATTGAATGGAGCTGGAAGATCAGGAAAGTCAAAGCGGCTGTAGGTTCCAGGCTCCTCAAGCTGGTTGAAGATCATCGAGTGACTTTTCCACTGCAAACGCTCCTCGATGCCCAATTCTTTGAACAACTGGAGCATATTTGGATAAGCCCCAAAAAAGATATGTAAACCAGTCTCATACCAGTCACCATCCTCATCCTTCCAAGCCGCAACTTTGCCGCCAAGCACATCGCGGGACTCATAAACAACTGGAATGTGTCCCGCATCAACTAGATATTTGGCACATGAGAGTCCAGCCAGACCTGCTCCTGCGATGGCAACGCGCATGCTTCTCACGACAAGTAAACATCAACCCTAAAAGGAGCCCTCCCCCATTCTCTTCCTAGAGTCCCTTCACTTGCTCTAGCGGGCCCCATTGCGGGACCGGTCCATGCCATGAACGAGACCCTATTGAAGTGCACGACCCGTCACGTCAGGATCTTCACGGCCAGGGTTGAAAACAATGATCTCGTTCCAGACCCCAACCAGCTCACGCTTGATCTCGATCCTGACAACGAGTTTCTTTGGACAGAATCCGTCACAAAAGAGATCCAGCAACGCTTCGCAGAGTTGGTGGCCTCGCATGCCGGAGGCGAACTTAGCGACTACAACCTGCGCAGAATTGGCTCAGAACTCGAAGGAACAATCCGAAAGCTGCTTCAGGCTGGAAAATTGAGCTACAACCCAGAGTGCCGCGTGCTGAATTACTCCATGGGGCTCCCGCGTACCCCTGAGCTGTTGTGAATCGCTCCCGATACAACCGCCAATCGCCTCCTGAGAGCTATGGCCAAGAGGGAGGCCGCGGGGACCGCTACTCGCGCCGCAACCGCTATGAAAGCGAGGACTACAGCTATGACCGTTCCCCTTCAAGTCGTTCTGGCCCTCCCACCCCACCAGGAGGCAATGGCATCCGCTTGAGTACAGCCAGCCTGGCTGTACTCGCAGGGGTTCTGATCGTTGGAATCGGGATCGGCAGTGCTGTCACTAGCACCACCCAAGGCGACCAAGGCAACATTGCCAGCAGTCAGCAGCTGGACATGGCTGTGCCTGATCCTGAATTCTGTCGACAGTGGGGGGCCAGCGCCTTCGTCATCGACGTTGAGATGTACACCACGCTTAACCCTTCAAGCAGTTTTGTCACACAGCCAAGTCTGCAGCCTGGCTGTGTCATTCGTAGGGAAAACTGGACGGTGCTGGAAAAACAAGGTGCCGTCACCAATAGCCAGGTGAGAGAGTGCAAGCAACGCATGAACACCTTCGCTTATATCGGTTCAATCCGCGATAAACCAATCGTCCGCTGCGTCTACCAGACAGATATCAGAGAGAATAAATTTATTACTAAAGGAGTTGCTGACGATTCCGTGGGCGTAACACCGGAAGCGGATCAATTCTGAGTCGACTCTTAACCATTGCCATCTGCAAGAACGGCCCTGTTCTGACGAATGGGGCTATCGGCACTAGCAAAGACTGGCAGCACATCACGCCTAAAGGCTTCTGCTGCACGTGAACAGTAACGCGCAGGATGGCTGATCAACTTCAGCTGACGACGCACCTGCAGATCAACCACCAACGGTTTGTGCACTGTGCCGGCGGTGAGTTCACGTTCAATCGATACCACAGGCAAAAAAGCTGCCCCAAGACCAGATTGAACTGCATTCTTGATCGCCTCAAGAGAATTGAGCTCCATCTCTATCCGCAAGCGCTGCACATCCAAGCCAGATCGAGCCAGCAGCTGGTCCAGCATCTTGCGAGTGGTGGACTGGGAATCAAGACTGATAAAGCCCAAGCGATAGAGATCTTCCTTGGTGAGTTCAACAAGCCTCGACAAAGGATGTTTCACCGGAAGAACCAGGGCCAGTTCATCGCTGGCGTAAGGCACAACCTGAAGAAGTTCGTTGAGCTCCGTTGGCAGCTCGCCTCCAATGATCGCTAGATCAATTTGACCATTGGCAATGCTCCAACCGGTGCGTCGGGTGCTGTGCACTTGCAATTGCACAGCCACGTCCGGGTACTTTTGGCGAAATAAGCCAATCATGCGCGGCATCAAATAGGTGCCAGTCGTCTGGCTAGCCCCAATCACTAACGATCCACCTTTGAGGTCATGCAGATCATCAAGGGCTCGGCAGGCTTCCTGACACTGACTAAGAATCCGCTCGCAATAGCTCAAGAGAAGTCGGCCCGCTTCGGTGAGCTGAGCCTTGCGACCCCCACGATCAAACAAGGAGACCTCTAACTGCTTCTCCAGGTTCTGAATCTGCAGGCTCACCGCCGGCTGCGTGACATAAAGGCTATCGGCTGCTTTCTTAAAGCTGCCCTCACTCACGATGGCGTGGAGGATGCGCAACTGATCGAGTGTGAACGGCAGATCGGCCATGGAGGACCTGCCAACCCGGCAGTAACAACAGAAAAACTGTAAGCGGAAAAGCCTGGACGCCAGAATCGATAATCATTGCCACTGCCGCTTGGCACAATTGTCATCCACTGGGCTCCATCACAGCACCCTTGTGATGCTTGTTCTGTTGTTTCTCTTCGCTGTAATCCACAGCGGCGGAGCAGCCCTACGTAGCCATGCCGAAACCAAAATCGGGGCTAGGGCATGGCGATTGATTTTTGCCGCAACAAGCATTCCCTCCGCTGTGGTGGTGATCGGTTACTTCCTCGCACATCGCTATGACGGGCTGCGGCTCTGGAATCTGCAAGGGGTGCCAGGCATGGTGCCAATGATCTGGGCCCTCACGGCCATCAGTTTCCTCTTCCTCTATCCCGCCACCTACAACCTGCTGGAAATCCCAGCCTTGCTCAAGCCGAAAGTACGGCTTTATGCCACGGGGATCATCCGCATCAGTAGACATCCCCAAGCCATTGGCCAAATCCTCTGGTGTTTCTCCCATGCGCTCTGGATTGGCAGCAGCTTCATGCTGGTGACTTGTTTAGGCCTGATCGGCCATCACTTATTTGCTGTTTGGCATGGCGACCGCAGATTGCGAGCCCGCTTCGGCGATGCTTTTGAGGAACTGCGTCAAAACACCTCCGTAATCCCCTTCAGGGCGGTGATCGATGGACGACAACAATTGCTATGGCAAGAAGCTTTGAAGCCTTCCCAGCTCGGCATCGCTATCGCTGTGGGAGTGTTCTGGCATGCCCATCGCTTCATCCCCATCGGCAGCGCGGCCTTCCTCTCCTCCAAGCTGGAAGGCCTGCTGAGCTGAATTGCCTACACTCCCATGATCCTGCCTGGACCGGATGACCTCGGCCGCCGACCTCGCCTGGTTAATCCCGGTGTTCCCCCTACTCGGAGCGATCGCCACAGGCCTGGGACTAATCAGTTTCAACCGCACCATTAACCGCCTGCGTAAGCCGGTAGCTGTGCTGCTGCTCACCTCTCTAGGTGCTGCCGCCGTCTTGAGCTATGCAGTCCTCGCCGAGCAGCTGAGCGGTGCTGCACCTGTCGAACATCTCTTCGTCTGGGCCAGCGCCGGCAGTTTCATTCTGCCAATGGGTTATGTGATTGATCCCCTTGGGGCCGTGATGCTTGCCCTGGTCACCACCATCGCTCTGCTGGTGATGATCTACTCCCACGGCTACATGGCCCACGACAAGGGCTACGTGCGTTTCTTTACCTATCTAGCCCTATTCAGCAGCTCGATGCTGGGCTTGATTATCAGCCCCAACCTTCTCGAAATCTACGTGTTTTGGGAGCTGGTAGGGATGTGCTCCTATCTCCTGGTGGGCTTCTGGTACGACCGAGATGGTGCCGCCCATGCAGCTCAAAAGGCTTTTGTCGTCAACCGTGTGGGTGATTTTGGCTTGCTCCTTGGCATTCTCGGACTCTTCTGGGCAACGGGCAGTTTTGATTTCCATGGCATTGCGAATGGCTTGTCAGATGCCATCGCGAACGGCACCGTTCCAGGCTGGGCGGCCTTGACCTTATGCCTATTGGTCTTCATGGGGCCGATGGCCAAGTCAGCTCAATTCCCCCTTCATGTTTGGCTTCCCGATGCCATGGAAGGGCCCACACCAATTTCAGCTCTCATCCATGCGGCAACCATGGTTGCCGCCGGTGTCTTCCTCGTTGCCAGGCTCGAACCTCTCTACAGCCAGTTCCCCATGGTGGGTTTGGTGATCGCCTTGATCGGCACGATCACCTGTTTTCTGGGAGCGTCGATCGCGCTCACCCAGATGGACCTCAAGAAGGGACTGGCTTACAGCACGGTGTCTCAACTTGGCTACATGATGCTGGCGATGGGCTGCGGCGCTCCCGTAGCAGGAATGTTCCACCTGGTGACCCATGCCTTTTTCAAGGCCATGCTTTTCCTTGGCTCAGGTTCAGTGATCCACGCCATGGAAGACGTTGTTGGTCACGAGCCCATCCTGGCCCAAGACATGAGGCTGATGGGCGGCCTGCGCCAAAAAATGCCGATCACAGCCATCACCTTCCTGATCGGCTGCATTGCCATCAGCGGCATTCCCCCTCTAGCAGGCTTCTGGAGCAAGGACGAAATTCTTGGACAAGCATTCACAACCTTCCCATTGCTCTGGGTTGTGGGCTTTCTGACAGCAGGGATGACGGCCTTCTACATGTTCCGCCTCTACTTCCTCACATTTGAAGGGCCATTCCGCGGAGACGACAAAACCCTTCAGGCAAACCTGCTTGCTGCTGCGGGCAAAGGCAGTGAAGACGAGCATCCTCATCAAGGCGGGGTGCTGCATGAGTCGCCCTGGTCCATGACTCTGCCATTAGCAGTCTTGGCAGTGCCCTCGATGCTGATTGGTCTACTCGGCACCCCCTGGAACAGCCGCTTTGCAGGCCTGCTCAACCCAGAGGAGGCCCTTGAAATGGCCGCAACATTCAACTGGAGTGAATTCCTGCCACTCGCAGGTGCTTCAGTGGCGATCTCAACAGCAGGCATCAGCTTGGCTGTCTTGGCTTATGCATTGCACCGCCTCGATCTCGAAGAACTATTTGCCAATCGTTTCCCTGTCATCAATACCTTCCTGGCCAACAAGTGGTATTTGGATGACATCAATGAAAAGATCTTCGTACGCGGCAGCCGCAAACTGGCTCGTGAAGTGCTTGAAGTGGATGCCAAGGTGGTTGACGGCGTGGTGAATCTCACCGGCCTACTCACGCTTGGAAGTGGCGAAGGTCTTAAGTACTTTGAAACAGGCCGCGCTCAGTTTTACGCCCTCATCGTTTTCGGTGGTGTCATCGCCTTAGTCGTGCTTTTCGGCGTCCTAGGCAATCCTGTGAGCTGATAAACCAAATTGTGTGTTATCGCCTATCGATGCAGTGTCAGAACGCCAAGCATTTCTACACTCCGACCAGTGCTGAAAAGGCCTGTCCGTGCTGGAGTTTGCCATAAGCGCACCCTTGGACACAGGTGCCGAGCTGCTGAGTGATCAAGTGAGCGCTAACTTCCCCTGGCTGAGCCTCTCAATTCTGTTCCCGATTGTGGGGGCCTTTCTGGTGCCGTTCATCCCTGATGAAGGGGAGGGTAAGCAGGTTCGTTGGTTTGCACTCGGCATCGCCCTGGTGACCTTTCTGATCACCGTGGCTGCCTACCTATACGGCTATGACCCCAGCCTGAGCGGCTTACAACTATCCGAACGGGTGAGCTGGCTACCTGATCTGGGCCTCACCTGGGCCGTCGGAGCCGATGGCATCTCGATGCCACTCATTCTGCTCACCAGTTTCATCACAGCACTGGCAGTCCTGGCAGCCTGGCCAGTGACGTTCAAACCCAAGCTGTTCTTTTTCCTGATACTGGCAATGGATGGCGGCCAGATCGCAGTTTTTGCCGTTCAAGACATGCTGCTGTTCTTCCTGGCCTGGGAACTGGAATTGTTGCCGGTCTACCTGCTGCTAGCGATCTGGGGTGGCAAAAAAAGGCAATATGCAGCCACAAAATTCATCATTTATACCGCTGGCAGTTCGCTGTTCATCCTGCTGGTGGCCCTAGCCATGGGGTTCTTTGGCGGAGGCACACCCAACTTCGAATACACCAACCTCGCCCAACAAAGCTTTGGGACAGGTTTCCAGTTGCTCTGTTACGCCGGACTGCTCATTGCCTTCGGCGTCAAGCTGCCAATTGTGCCTCTACACACCTGGCTACCCGACGCCCATGGAGAAGCAACGGCGCCAGTTCACATGCTGCTTGCAGGCATCCTGCTGAAGATGGGCGGCTATGCCTTGATGCGCTTTAACGCTCAACTGCTACCTGAAGCCCATGCCCAGTTCGCCCCTCTTCTCATCGTGCTTGGGGTGGTCAACATCATCTATGCAGCTCTCACCTCCTTCGCCCAGCGCAACCTCAAACGCAAGATCGCCTATAGCTCAATTAGCCACATGGGCTTTGTACTGATCGGCATTGGCAGCTTCAGTGCCCTAGGAACGAGTGGCGCCATGCTGCAGATGATCAGTCATGGTCTAATCGGCGCCAGTCTGTTCTTCCTTGTAGGAGCCACCTACGACCGCACCCACACCTTGCAACTTGATGAGATGGGAGGAGTGGGTCAAAAGATGCGAATCATGTTCGCCCTATGGACTGTCTGTGCACTCGCCTCCCTCGCTCTGCCTGGCATGAGTGGTTTTGTTTCTGAATTAATGGTGTTCGTGGGCTTTGCTACCGATGAGGCCTACACGCTGACTTTCCGGATTGTGATTGCAGGGCTTGCGGCAATCGGCGTCATCCTTACCCCAATCTATCTACTCTCAATGCTGAGAGAAATCTTCTTCGGCAAAGAGAATGCCCAACTGGTCTCCCATACCAACCTGGTTGATGCCGAACCAAGAGAGGTCTACATCATTAGCTGCTTACTCGTGCCGATCATCGGCATTGGCCTCTACCCCCGACTCATGACCGATAGCTATACCGCATCCATCCAAGAATTAGTAAAGCGAGATGAATTAGCCCTGCAAAGCATCAAAAAACCCTCAGCATTGATGATTCGAAACACCACCATGACGCCTGCTTTGGTCTCATCCCCAAGGCTGCCGATCACTCAAACGCGATAGGAGCAGCTCACTAGGAAATAAGAGCTTCAGCCTTTCTTTGAATAGCGAAGTATCCTGAAGTCTGCAGCAGTAATGATTAATTAGTTCCTGTTTTAAGGAATTCGCCAGATCAGTTTCATGTTGATCTTGTGCCTCGCCCCCAACAAAGCGATTCACAATTCTCTCGAGCCCTTTTGGATGGTATTGCATAAGGGCTAACAATAGATACTTATTCACTGCCGGGAGTGCCTGATGTAGAACCATGCCAAGCAATCCCGACCTCAGCCTCTAAGCCACCAACTCAACCGACCAAGACCAAGCAAGACGATCAAACGTTGAGACGGAAGCTGACTAGAAACCACCTCATCAGCTTCCTCCTAACCCAATTCATATAACCCTTTAAAGGCATGATGATCTATGGAATCCCCCTAGCGCGCGCCTAACAAGATCGATAACTTATTTCAAGCGTGATCTTTGCCTTGCAGGATGATGGACTGAACAGGGGGGCTGATTCAGGCGCACGCCTTGCAATCCGCCTGCTGCAAGATGCCGCAGAGCGAGGTGAATTAGATCCCTGGGATGTCGATGTGATCGCTGTGGTTGATGGTTTCCTCGATCAACTACGCCAGCGCATTGAGGTGCCCCAGCAAGTGGCCGCACAAGTTCAACGGCAAGGCGGCAGTTATGAACAGGATTTAGCAGACAGCAGCGAAGCCTTTTTGGCCGCATCAGTCCTGGTTGGTCTCAAAGCAGAGGTTCTCGAAGCCCAAACCTTTCCACCTGAACCTCTGTTTGAAGAAGGCTTCGAAGCAGAGCTGGGAGAGCAAGGCTGGCTAGATCCAAGTTTTGCGCTTCCCAGGCGCCCAGAGCGCCACCTCTTACGTCGTCCGGCAGCACCACCGCCCCTTCGTAGGCCAGTGACTCTTGGCGAGCTCATCGAACAACTGGAATCCATCGCCGAGCAACTCGAATCCGACGAACTGCAACAGCGACGCCGCAAACGCAATAAACGTTTGAGCGAGCGTGAGGCCATTGCCCAAGTCACAGCTCTGGCGCACCGGGAAAAACTTCCTGAAACGACTGCAGCCTTAGGAGTTTTCCTCAACGCTTGGGAACAGGCCCTGCACTGGGTTGATTTCGAGCAGTTGGTTGGTCAGTGGGAACAGGTCTCAACAGCAGACCTGGACACGGATCGGGTGGGCGTGTTCTGGGCTCTGTTATTTCTATGCTCACAAGGAAAAGTGGAGCTGGCACAGGAAGGATCCCTCTATGCCCCCCTACGACTGAAGCGACTGCTGGCCCCAGGAACCATTGCTCAGCTCCCACTTACCAGCCTTAACGTGCCAGCTGCCACTCCGGCCGAAGTCGTGAATGCCGCTTGAATGGAGGTCTATGTTGTTTAACCGAGCTGAGGCCTAACAACGCCAATGAAGGCGATGATTTTGGCGGCCGGCAAAGGGACGCGCGTCCAGCCGATCACCCACGTGATCCCCAAGCCGATGATTCCCATCCTTCAGAAACCCGTGATGGAGTTTCTGCTCGAACTGCTGAAGGAGCACGGATTCAAAGAAGTAATGGTGAATGTGTCTCACCTAGCTGAGGAAATTGAAAACTACTTCCGCGATGGCCAGCGCTTTGGCGTAGAAATCGCCTACAGCTTCGAGGGACGCATCGAAGAGGGAGAACTGATTGGTGATGCCCTTGGTTCCGCTGGCGGCCTCAAAAAAATCCAGGATTTTCAACGATTCTTTGATGACACCTTTGTGGTGCTCTGTGGCGACGCCCTCATTGATCTCGACCTCTCAGAAGCCGTAAAACGCCATCGAGCCAAAGGCGCTCTGGCGAGCTTGGTGACCAAGCGAGTCCCCAAAGATCAAGTCAGCAGCTATGGCGTGGTGGTCACAGACGAGAATGATTGTGTTCAGGCATTCCAAGAAAAACCCTCCACTGATGCAGCGCTGAGCGACACAATCAACACAGGCATCTATCTCTTTGAACCAGAGATTTTCGAGCACATTCCTTCCGACCAACCCTTCGATATCGGCTCTGACCTATTCCCCAAGCTGGTGGAGATGGGCTTACCATTCTTCGCCCTACCCATGGATTTCGAATGGGTGGACATTGGCAAGGTTCCGGATTATTGGAGGGCCATTCGCAGCGTGCTGCAAGGAGAGGTTCGCCAAGTAGGCATCCCTGGCAAGGAAGTCCGTCCTGGGATCTACACAGGCTTGAACGTTGCCGCGAACTGGGACAAGATCAATGTGCAAGGGCCAATTTATGTGGGTGGCATGACCCGCATCGAAGATGGAGCAACAATTATTGGGCCATCAATGATCGGCCCTAGCTGTTGCATCTGCGAAGGGGCAACCGTGGACAACTCGATCATCTTTGACTATTCCCGTATTGGAGCTGGTGTGCAGCTGGTGGAAAAGCTGGTGTTTGGCCGTTACTGCGTTGGCAAAAACGGCGATCACTTTGACCTTCAAGAAGCAGCCCTTGATTGGCTGATCACCGATGCAAGGCGCCAAGACCTGGTGGAACCATCTCCTCAGCAGAAGGCCATGGCCGAACTCCTTGGCACAGACCTCACACCGGCACCAAGCTGATTCCAGCCTGATCAAGAATCTCGGGGATGCGCTCTTCTGCTTTCACGGCCATCAGATGGACGCCCTGGGCAAGAGACAAGTAACTCCTGACCTGCTCAGCAGCAATAGCGATCCCCTCAGCCATTGGATCAGATGCTTGCTCCAGCCGAGCCACAAGTGATTCAGGAATGCATGCTCCAGGCACAACCCTATTAATAAAGCTTGCATTACGAGCTGATTTCAGCAAAAACACCCCAGCAAGCACAGGCAACCCAAGGGGATTGGCCACCTCATTGCAAAAGTGTTCAAGCACAGCGGGTTTCATCACCATCTGAGTCTGAAGAAAGCGAGCGCCGGCCTCTTTCTTTCGTTCAAGGCGCCGCCGCAGGCCACTCAAGCTCTGGCAATTGGGATCGGCAGCGGCCCCAGCAAACAAAGCAGTCGCTCCATCAGGGAGTAATCCCGAAACAGGATCCTCCGCACGGTTGAAGGCAGAGACCTGATGCAGCAATTTCACCGACTCGTAGTCATGAACAGGTCTCGCCTCAGGTTGATCACCAACCCGAACCGGATCACCTGTAAGGCAGAGCACGTTGCGAATACCCAGAGCATGAGCTCCAAGTAAATCGGATTGAAGGGCGATCCGATTGCGATCACGGCAAGCGAGCTGCAAAATCGGTTCAAGCCCCTCATCTAACAGCAAGCGGCAGAGAGCAAGGCTGCTCATCCGCATCACTGCACGGCTGCCATCAGTCACATTGATGGCATGAACAAAACCTTTCAAACCTTGAGCCATCGTCAAGGAATGAACAGGATCTGCACCACGAGGAGGCATGACCTCAGCAGTGATCGTCACCGCTCCGGCCTCGATGGAGCGCTGCAAGGCTGAACTCAAATCACGATGTCCTTCACTTACTCACCAACTATGAGGGATCGCTTGCCCAAAGTCTGCGTAAGATGAACGGAGATAATCAATGGGGAGGAAATGGCCACAGGCAAAATCCCCAGTTCCGTTCATATCTCACTCTCTTCAAGGGAAATGGAAATCATTGACCTTGTCGCCGACGGTCTAACCAACCAAGAAATCGCTGAAAAGCTAACCATCAGCAAGCGAACTGTCGATAATCATGTCAGCAACATGTTCACCAAAACAGGCTCAAAAAATCGTGTGGCCCTTCTGAACTGGGCCATGGATCACGGCAAGATCTGCCGCGATGGTTTCAATTGCTGCTCCTTGCCAGACGACTCCGACTCTGACTCCTAAACCCAAGCGCAGCGGGCTCTGGGATGGACATCAAAGAACATCCTTCGGACTCGAGATCAAACAACTCGACATAGGCCATACAAGCCTCACGATCCCGGCATGTAAAGCGGAGGATGCCATCGGTATCGTACAAACCAAACACAAGTTGCCTTCCCGCAGCCTCTGCTGCCCGAACAACCAGTTCACTCGATCGGAACTGTTAAGAGATTATAAAGGCCCTTGGGGCGCTTTGGTCAAGCCAGGCCGTTATCTCTGCGCCTCTGATCGGACCATTGCTGAATCGGGGTGCGTGCCAAAGCGGCATTGTTCCACTCAGATGCACCAGTCACCTCCTGCCAACACCACGCGGGAATCTCTAGCCGATCCTCCGCAGAGACAAGTTCCACCTCCGCTAGCACAAGAGGAGCATTCGCTCCTTCGAAGCAATCGACCACCCAATCACCACCTTTAAGGCTTAGTTCATAACGTGTCTTGATCAGACGATCAGGCGCCAAGCCCCAGAGAGCCTCTGCATCGACTAGAGGGATCCGATATTCGAACTCATGGCGAGCAATACCCTCAGCAGGAGCCTTGAGGGTGAGCCAAGCCTGCTCCATCGCCATGATTCTCATCCTGACAGTGAACCCTTGAGGAGACCCGGCCAGGTAACCCTGACGCAAAGGCAAGGCCGGTCCTGCCAAAGCTCGCCACTCTTCTCCCACCACCAAAAACCTCCGTTCGATCTCGAGGCCCATGAGCTTCAGCTGGGAGATGGTTGATTGTTGAGCAGACTTCCCGCCCAATGCAGCTTGTGCGTGAGAGTTCTGTAATAAGAAGGGCTCTGTTCAAGAACCACCATCAATGCATGGTGCCGAGCCCTCTGAACAACACAACACTGGCCTGGTTCAAGCAGGGCACCACTCGCCCCATCTTTCCAAAGCTTCACCCGGCGAGTGTTTTCTCCCAGAAGCCCAATCACGAGCCGTGAAGCTGGAGGCACGATGACCGGACGACTAGAGAGACTCATCGGACAAATTGGACTCACGATGATGGCATCAATGCCAGGGTGAAGAATCGGCCCTCCAGACGCCATCGAGTAGCCGGTAGACCCTGTGGGTGTCGCCAAGATCAAACCATCGCCACGGTAATGATCCACCACCTCACCATCGATCTCTAGTTCAAGGGTGCAGGTAGGCGACACATCATCGCGATAAGGACGCATATAAAAATCATTCAGGGCCCAGTGCGGTGCCTTAGTCCCATTCAAATCCTGGAGCGAAGCAGTAGGTCGAGCAGTTCGTTCAGCAGGGGAGCGGCTGTCCACTGCAGCCTGCAACATCATCCTGCGCTCCAAAGCAAAGTTGTCCTGCAACAATCGCTGCCATAGCTGACCGCCATCAAGCAAACAGCGTTCATGCGTCAGAAAACCTAGATGCCCGCCGACGTTGAAACTAAGGATTGCTACATCATGAACGGCAAGATGACGGGCCGCACCGAGCACCGTGCCATCGCCCCCAAGCACAACAGCCAAATCAGGCAGGCCGGCTTCTGAGGCCAATAAATCAGGGAAAGGGTTGGCCGTCACTCCACTCATGGCCATCACCACTTTCACTCCAAGCGCTTGGAGCTCGTCAACACAACAACAGGCTTCACGATGCGCAGAATGACTTCCCGCCCGATAGATCACCCAGACCAAATCGAGACGCATGCCTTGGTCTCCTTACCAGCGCAGCAGATTGAAGCGCTCCATATCCACAGTGACGCGATTGCGATACAAGGAAAGGAGGATCGCAAGACCCACAGCTGCCTCTGCAGCAGCAACAGTAATCACAAACACAGCAAAGACCTGACCGCGGATCAGATCACCATCAATATATGAAGAGAATGCCATCAGATTGATATTCACCGCATTGAGCATCAGCTCAATGCTCATCAAAACCCGAACAGCATTACGGCTATTGATCAGCCCCCACACGCCGATACAGAAAAGCATCGCAGCAAGCAAGAGATAGGCCTGAAGAGGAACAAGACCGGACGAGGACTCGAGCATGGGATCAATAAGGGGAAAAAGCAAAGTGTCCTGAACTGATCAGGGCGTGGACTTATCGACAAGCAACGGGGTTTGAGCCTTCTCGATCAGACCCTGATTGACAGCATCACCTGTACCAACATCAGTCTCCAACACATCTCTGCGGGCCAACACAATTGCACCGATCATGGCCATCAGTAGAAGCACAGACGCCAGCTCAAAAGGCAAAAGGTAGTCAGTAAATAGGTGTTCACCAATTCGCTCAGTAGCCCCTACTCCAATCGCTGCGGGGCCTGGCACTGCCCAAGGTGTGGTGATCACCACACGAAAGAAAAGAACAAACAACCCTGCACAAACTCCACCAGAGAGCAGCCTTCGAATAGGCAATCCCTCGATCGGCTTCAAATCTTCGCGCTTGTTGACCAGCATGATCGCGAAGAGAATCAGCACGTTGACTGCACCCACATAAACCAGCACCTGTGCTGCTGCAACAAAACTGGCATTGAGAAGCAGATAGAGACCAGCCACAGCCATAAATACGCCACCAAGCAAAAAGGCGGAGTAGACGATATTGCCCAGCAAGACGACACCAAGACTGCCGAGAACCACCACGGCGCCTAGAACCAGGAAACAGATTAATTCTGTGGAAGTAGCAATCGTCATCCGCTGGGCTGGTCTTGATCAGAAGCATCCTGCAACGATTCTCTCTCATCCCCTTGAACAGACTCTTGTTGCAAGCTCAGACTCTTGAGCGCCTCTGCCGGGAGCTGTCCGGCTCGAGGTTGATTGGCAGGGACATCATGAGGATCCATCACCCCTTTAGGCAGATAGGCCAGCTCTCTTAAAGGCTGCACAGATGGGTCTGTCGTCACACTGGTTGGCAAACGACCCAATGCAACATTGTCGTAGTTGAGGCTATGTCGATCGTACGCAGCCAGCTCATATTCCTCTGTCATCGATAAGCAATTGGTAGGGCAGTACTCCACACAGTTGCCACAAAAGATGCAGACACCGAAATCAATGGAATAATTGCGCAGCTCCTTTTTCTTCGTCTCCTTATTCATCACCCAGTCCACAACAGGCAGGTTGATGGGACAAACCCTGACGCAAACCTCACAAGCAATGCATTTATCAAACTCGTAGTGGATACGACCGCGATAACGCTCTGAGGGGATGAGCTTCTCGTATGGATACTGCACCGTGATCGGACGCCGGCGCAGGTGGTCGAATGTGACCGCAAGGCCCTGGATCAGATAGTTCGCTGCATCCGCAGCGTCGCGGGTGTAGTCAGCAACTTTTTTGAGGAACCCGAACATGCGAAAGGACCCTCTAAGAGGCCCACTAGGAGCATTCGATAAATCCTACAAGCTTTTTAACCAGGATAAGTAAAAGTGCTTAGTCCTCCCGGAACGAGATCCAGCACCTTCAAGCGCTTTGGCTGCATCAACCACCAAAGGCAACAGGAAAAGCCAACTTAAGAGCAGCGGTAATCAGCAGATTTCCAAGAGCGATCGGCAAAAGAAACTTCCAGCCCAAATCAAGCAATTGATCAATACGTACTCGTGGAGTAGTCCAGCGCAACAAGATGGCTAAGAACACCAGTAGATAAGCCTTCAGCACTGTCATCACAATGCCAACGGAGCCAGTGATCACCTGCACCAAGGGAGCATCAACCGACTGACCAAGCCAACCAGCCAGCCATTCCACCGGGATGGGGAAGCCCCATCCCCCTAGGTAGAGCACTGCGACCAACAAGGACGAAAGCACAAGGTTGATGTAACTACCGAGATAAAACAGGGCAAACTTCATCCCTGCGTACTCGGTCTGATAACCCGCCACCAGCTCTTCCTCAGCTTCAGGGAGATCGAAAGGAAGTCGTTCGCACTCGGCCAGCGCACAGATCCAAAAGATCAAAAAGCCCACAGGCTGCCGCCACACATTCCAACTCAGCAAGCCAGCACCATTTTGTTGGGCAACAATGTCGACCGTGCTGAGCGAATTGCTCATCATCACCACTGCCAGAACAGCCAAGGCAAGAGGGATTTCGTAACTGATCGATTGAGCTGCAGCCCTCAGCCCACCCAAGAGTGAGTACTTGTTATTGGAGGCATAGCCACTCATCAATAGGCCAATGGGCTGAATGCTGCTGAGGGAGATCCAGAGGAAAATCCCTATCCCCACATTGCTGATCAGCAGATTTTGACCAAAGGGCACGATCAACCAGGAGAGGATCACAGGCACAAGCACCAGGACCGGACCAAGAGTGAACAGCAGGCCATCCGCCCTGACAGGGATCACGTCTTCCTTAACCAGCAACTTCAAGCCATCGGCCATCGGCTGCAAAACGCCGAGAGCTCCTGCGTATTCCGGTCCGATCCGCTGCTGAACAGCCGCCGAAATCTTCCGCTCCAGCCACACGGTGACCAAAACGCCCACCATCGCCGCGGTCAACACCAACAGCATCGGCAGCGGCAGCCAAATGAGATGGGCCATCTGAGGGGAAAGCCCCAGCCCTTGTAATGACTGACTAAAGCTCAACTCCAGATCAAGGCCAGAACTCACCAAGCCTGAGGTTGCAGTGGCAAAGGTGGTCACCATGGTGATGGCTGAGCTGGCTGCAACTTAGGCGCCCGTAGAAGAGACACGCTCATCACTAGGGATCCAAGTTCTGTTCTGGGCACCGGTGTAAATCTGCGAAGGCCTGAAAATCCGATTCGCGCCAAGTTGCTCTCGCCAATGAGCTAGCCAACCGGCCACCCTTGAGATAGCAAACACAGGAGTAAAAAGATCACGTGGAATTCCAAGCTTGCGATACACAAGCCCGGAATAGAAGTCCACATTCGGATAGATCCCTTTAGGCCCTAAACGGGTAGCAGCCGCCTGCTCCAACGCCTTGGCCACGTCGTACATCTCATCGGTGCCGAATCGGGCAAACAACTCCTCTGCAAGACCCTGAAGGATCACAGCGCGAGGATCCTTGACCCGATATTCCCGATGACCAAAGCCCATCACCTTGCGCTTAGAAGCAATCGCTTCATCCAAGTAATCACCAGCATGCTCTGGGCTGCCGATCTCTTCGAGCATCGCCAAAACATCCTCATTGGCACCACCATGTAGAGGTCCTGCAAGGGTGCCCACTGCGGAGGCCACCACTGCATAAGGATCAGTGAGCGTACTGGCGGTCACGCGAGCACTAAAAGTACTGGCATTCAGACTGTGTTCCGCATGCAGGATCAAGCAGCGATCAAGAACCCTGGCCGCCAAAGGGTCCGGTTCACGCTCGGTGAGCATGTAGAGGAAATTGGCTGAGTAGGCCAGGTTGTCACGCGGCTGAATGGGATCTTGCCCTTTGCGAATCAATTTGAAGGCCGCCACCATCGTGGGAATCTTGGCGATCAGCCTCACCACGGCGTTATAGACGTACTTCGGGTCATCGATGGCTCGACGGGAATAGAACAGCCCCAGGGATGCCGCACTCGACTGAAGTGCATCCATCGGGTGCCCCGAAGCTGGGAAGCACTTCATCATGTCGCGTACCCGGAAACTCACGCGACGGTGCATCTGCACCTCAGCTTCAAAATCACGAAGTTGCTGTGGGCTGGGCAGATCGCCCCAGATCAACAGATAAGTGGTTTCCAAAAAGCTGCTATGCGCTGAGAGCTCCGCAATTGGATAACCCCGATAAGCAAGCCGCCCCTGCATTCCATCGATATCACAGATGGCGGATTGGGTTACTGGCACTCCCTCCAGCCCCGGACGAAAGCTGATGCCACTGCGATCGTGGCGAATCTCCCCAACCTGCTCCTGCCCCACCGCATCTCAACAACTGCTTGGCAACCTAAGCGGAACAGGGCAACAACACCGACGGCCTCAACAACACCTGCAGCGTTGCCCTGCCAGCAGGGCTTCGTTTCTGCTGCGACCATCTGAGGTGAGCAAAACCAGCCTTCTTCAACACCAGGCAGCCCGTAGGGATGCCAAGCAACCTTGCTGCTAGATGGGTCAAATCAGGTTCATGACCCACCAAAAGGCAGCGCCCAACCAATCCTTCAAGCAAAGGCCAAGGATCCCTGCCAGGAAGCAAGCAACTCTCGAATTCCACACGCCCCGCCAGACCTGCCTGCTGCGCAAGTTCGGCCGTCTGAGCCGCACGCAGATAAGGACTACTCAGCAGACGATCAGCAGCAAAGCCAAGGCTTCGCAAGCGACGAGCGACCTCCATCGTGCGCAGAATTCCTTGCTCTGTAAGTGGCCTTAGCGAATCATCAACGCCATAGCAACGCTGCTCAGCGATGCCATGGCGCAATAAGAAAAGATCAACCGAGGTTGAGGCGGGCACGCATGCGAAGAGAAGAGCTTTGCTCATCTTGATCAGGCCCCACAGCCATGGCCAACCCCTGCACACTGGGCTGCATTGAACCATCAGCAAGCGTTTGCATCAACGTCCAGGGACGCCAATGCTGAAGCTGCACGCGACCAGGACTTGCACCAAGAACCAGCTGTTGAGTAAGCGGACGATCATCTCGATTGAGATTGTTCAGCTGACGAAGACGAGGCTGCAATGCCTTGCCCTGCTTGCGCTGCTGCAGAGCCGCAAGGGTCTGCCCCCACCAGGCCTGGTCTGGCTCTTCGGCCAAAGCAACGCCCAACTGAGCCTCAAGCAAGTTCTTAGTGGAGCTTTGTTGACGTGCCAAGCGCGTCCACACCTGCAGAGATTCGTCATCAGACGGCAAATCCGAACGAATAAAACCCTGCTCAGTCAGCGCATCATCCACCACCGAGACAGCTGGATGGTCCTGCTTGGTCGCAACCAGCCAGCCTTCGGGCTGCTGAAGCCACAACAACGGTCCATCGTCCAAACCAGCAATCGTGGCAGCCGAAGACAGTTCATTTGCCTTCAACTGCTGACGCAGTAAGGGGCCTAACCACTGCACCAGAGGATCCTGATCTGAGGGATCCAGTAATCGAGAAGGTGAACTCAGCAAAGCGAGTGCCTCCGCCTGACCACCAGCCGAGGCAGTGAGCTGAGCAAGTCCATCAGCTGATCCAGCCTCACTTGCAACAGCTTCCAGGGGTTGCTGGAAACGCAACAGCCCTTCCAGCGCCAAATCGGACCCTCCAGGCTTCAAGGCAGCCACCAAACCCAACAGATCCTCCCGCTGGCTGAGCTGCTTAGGCAGGCCTAACCAAGAGTGAAGCGCGGGCGGCGAGGCAACCATCAGCGCTACACCATCCCCCAGCTGGCGCACGATCTCGACAAGCTCCTGATCGCCAAGTTGATGCTGATCAGACAACTGGGAAACATCAAGAGCCTGTTCCAATACCCCCCGGCCGGAGGCAAGCAACAGCAGGTCATCGTCGATCAATGCTGTTGCCAAAGGCTGTGGATTGCGTCCGCTCAAAGCCCCTTTGCCACTAATCACTCCCATCCCCCGATAGCGGCTGATCTGCAGATCTGTGCCAGCCAAGCTGCGGGCTTGCCAAAAGCGCTGTAAAAACCGCCTCGCACCATCCTGATCTCGACTCTCTAGAACCAAAAGCCAACCCATGGATCCTTCTGACCCGTTGGGTTCCAACAGAGCCATACTCACTTGCGGACCAAGCCAGTCGACCAACTCCGACTCAAAATCCAAACCAGCGAGTGCGAAAGCACCATCACGAATCTGCTGAGCACCATCGCGAGCCTTGCGACGGTTGCGTGCCGGCGCTACAGCCTGGGCATAGGCCGGCACACGCACTGGATCCATCAACCAATGAACGGCAAGAGCAGCATCTCGAGGCACAAACCTTGCAGCACGTGGCAACTCCAGTGGCTGATCAACCAAACGAAGAGGGTTTTGGCGGGCCATAGCCCATCCAAGCCCCGCCACCAATGAGAACAGGACAAACACCGTGGCTAGCACGGCAATCAAAAACGGGCGGGCCTTCATGGGCCGGCAATGGGACTCTTTAGATCATCTTTATCCATTAATCATCTGATCGTCTTGCGCCCAGTATGAAGCGCTCACAAAGTCAACAACAATGAGGCGATTGACAGGCCTGTTTGCGCAAGCCAACTGAATCGCGAACAGCAGCAAAATTTCCGCCACAAAATCTTGTCGAGCTACACGACGAGAACCACAACAGCTGCAATCTGGAAAGAAGCATCGAGACTTGGTGATGCTGGGTTGCAAGCAAACTGCGCCAACACTGAGGCCGGCTTAGTGAGTTCGTGACAGAGCACAAAAGAAGGGCGACCCCCCCCCGTACCATCAAGATCCCGACGTCACCGCTTTGGAGTCGCTACCGGCACGACAACAGCAGGTGCTTCAAGCAACGGTGCACCACTACGTGGACACGATTGAGCCCGTCGGCAGCAAAACCCTGGTGCAACGCTTTGGCCTCCAAGCGAGCGCCGCAACGGTTCGTTCGGCAATGGGGGCCCTTGAACAGCGTGGCCTGCTCACCCAACCTCATACCTCGGCGGGAAGAGTGCCGAGCCCGCAGGGCTATCGCCACTATGTGGACTGCTTGCTGCCGCCTCCAGGATCGGCGGCGCAGCACCTGGAACGGGAACTGACAAACCTCAGTCTGCGCTGGGCAGCTCTCGATGACTTGATGTGGCAATTGGCCCGTCGCCTCACCGATTTCACCGGCCTGATGAGCTTGATTACCAGGCCAGCACGGCCAAAGCCAACGCTTCAAGCCGTACGCCTGGTGCGCAGTGGCGACCGGCTGCTGGTGATGCTGGTTGAAAGCTCCAACCAAGCCAGTCATCTCAATCTGCGCCTGCCCCATGAAGCCAGCAACGAACTCGAAGCCATCGAGGAGTGGACCCGCGATCAATTGGCCACAACGGGAAACGGCAGCCTCGACTGGTCGAGCCTGCCACCGCAGCTCAATCTGAGCGGATCTTTACTGCGAGAGGCGATTCACAGCCACAGCCAAGCTCAAACACCGGCTGAATCAGATGCGGTGTTCCATGGGATGTCCAGGCTGCTTGCGCAGCCAGAATTCAGCAGTAGCGCCAGCCTCCAACCTTTACTGGAACTGATGGATACGCAGCCAGCTGCAGTGGTGCCAGTTGGCAGTGAGCAACTGGGAGGCGTGTGGATCGGCGCGGAGCACCCCAAGAGCGCCCTAGAAGCCTGTTCCGTGGTGCAAGCGACCTATCACAGCTCCGGGGAAGGCATCGGACAAGTTGCTCTGGTTGGCCCGATGCGCATGGCTTATGCCACAGCCAAGGCAGCCGTGAGCAGCGTGGCGAATCACCTTGAAAGGTTGCTCTGCTAAGCGAGACAGCTAGCCATGAGTTGCAAACTTTTTTGCTACGACTACCAAGCTTCGACGACTAGGTTTTCGGCGGTATAAACGGTTCAACAAAAACTGGAAATGGAGCCCATGAACTGATTGATCTTTGCGTTATTGGTTCTCGTGATCAGTTACTCGTTAACCCCTTGCCGATGGTCAAGCTCTGATGCCATCAGCTCATGGCTCGAGCAAAACGCTTACTGCCGGCAGCCATCACTCAAAGCTGATTGCCCAGTTTCTCTGCCACGGTGTTGACATCTTTATCGCCACGGCCAGAGCAATTGATCACCACTTCTGTTCCAGCGGCGAGAGTGGGGCAAAGCATCTCTAACCAAGCAAAGGCATGGGCCGTCTCTAGAGCAGGAATAATTCCCTCTAGTTCACTCACCAAGCGCAGGGCATCCAAAGCCTGCTGATCGCTAACCGCGGCATACTCCGCCCTACCAATCTCACACAGGTAGCTGTGTTCTGGACCCACTCCTGGGTAGTCGAGGCCGGCACTAATCGAATGCGCCTCTTGCACCTGACCTTCATCATCCTGAAGCAACAAACTCATCGCTCCATGCAAGACGCCTACTCGACCTTCGGTGATTGTTGCCGCATGACGACCAGTTTCAACACCATCACCAGCAGCTTCCACTCCAATCATGCGCACAGAGCGGTCCTGCACGAAGGAATGAAACAAACCCATGGCATTGGACCCACCACCAACGCACGCCAAAAGAACATCAGGCAAGCGACCGAAAGCCTCAGCACACTGCTGCCTGGCCTCCTGACCGATCACGGCATGAAAGTCGCGAACAAGCATCGGATAGGGATGGGGACCAGCCACCGAACCAAGGATGTAATGGGTGGTTTCCACATTGGTGACCCAATCACGAATCGCCTCACTCGTCGCGTCCTTCAGCGTGGCCGTGCCTGCGGTTACAGGCTGCACTGTGGCTCCCAGCAGACGCATGCGGAACACATTCAACGCCTGACGGCGCATGTCCTCAGCGCCCATGTAGACGACACACTCAAGACCAAAGCGGGCACACACCGTGGCCGTGGCCACACCGTGTTGACCCGCACCTGTTTCGGCAATGATCCGCTTTTTACCCATGCGTAAGGCCAACAGAGCCTGACCCAAAGCGTTATTGATTTTGTGAGCGCCTGTGTGATTGAGGTCCTCACGCTTAAGCCAGATCCTGGGGCCTCCGTCTGAACGGCAGTAATGAGCTGTGAGGCGCTCAGCCTCATAAAGCGGCGTCGCCCGACCCACATAGCTACGCAGCAACCGATCCAACTCAGCAGTGAAGGCAGGATCTTTCCATGCCAGCGCAGCTGCTTGCTCCAGTTCAGCCAAGGCAGGCATCAAGGTTTCGGGCACGTACTGGCCCCCATATCTGCCGAAACGCCCCTGGGCAGAAGGTCGCGCACTCACAGCGAGGTCCGCATCTTTGGGCTGAGAGGGCAGAGTGCTGGTCACCGGTACGCCAGGCAAGAACAACACCAGCCTAGGAATCGAAAGAATCACCCCAAGCAGCAAAGAGTGCTTTCGTTTGAAGCCGCAAAGTTAGAGGGAGTCTTTGCCAGCCAACTCAACCATCCGCCCCATGGGCCCTGCCCAAGCCAGACCAACAACGAAAAGACTGGCAGCCGCTGCAATGGGAATCCGCTCTCTACTCAAGCTGAACGCCGTCGCGTTCGCGCTGCAATCGTTGTTGCAGCAACCATCCAGCAGAGCATCACCAGCAGCCATCGGATCGCGGAGTTGCATCTGATCACCGCGAAGATGGCATGCAAAAACAACGATCCCCGTACATTCACAACATTGGCGATCAGACAATGCCCCGAGGTGGCTGGCAAGAATTCACAGACCCAGGTGGTTTTTCAGGGCAATCCAGAGCGATAGCGCGTCCCGATATCAGCCAAGCCAATCCCAAGGAGCAGCAAGCTGTGCGGGTGCAACGCACACGCGGAGGCAAACGTGGCAAAACAGTGACCCAGATCACTGGGCTGGCACTCACCGCGACAGAAGCCAAGGCTTTGCTCAAGCGCCTTAAGGCCCGCGCTGGCACCGGCGGAACAGTCAAAGACGATCTACTCGAGCTACAGGGCGACCAGGTGACCCTGGTGATGGACTTCCTGCAAAGCGAGGGCTTCCGTCCCAAACAAGCTGGTGGCTGAAAGGAGCTGACAGATCAGCTAGGCGGAATGGAGAATGGCAGCCCAATCAACATCAAGACCATGAGCTCTGCCCCGCAAGGAGATACAAACCCCAAGGGCACGAACATTGTCTGGCATGAAGCCTCCGTAGACCGTCAATCGCGAGCACAACAACGCGGCCACCGCAGTGCAATCCTCTGGTTCACTGGCCTATCCGGTTCTGGCAAAAGCACCCTTGCCAATGCAGTGAATGCGGCACTTTTTGAGCAAGGTCTTGCCACCTATGTCTTAGATGGCGATAACATTCGCCATAGCCTTTGCAAAGACCTCGGCTTCTCCGACTCAGATCGAGAGGAGAACATTCGCCGCATCGGCGAGGTCGCCAAGCTCTTCCTCGATGCCGGTGTCATCGTGCTCACCGCTTTCGTCTCCCCCTTTCGAGCCGACCGTGACAAAGCCCGCAAGCTTGTAGATGTTGATGATTTCATCGAAATCCACTGTGCAGCGGACCTAAGCATTTGCGAAGAGCGAGACACCAAAGGGCTTTATGCCAAAGCCAGGGCAGGCGAAATCAAAGATTTCACCGGTATTTCCAGCCCCTATGAAGACCCTGCGTCACCCGAACTAAAGATCAATACCGGAGAGCAAAGCCTGGACAGTTGCGTTGAGATCGTGCTCAAGACTCTGCTGGATCGAAAGGTGATTCCCGCCAAGCATCAACCAGTGTCTTAATACAACTCGCCACGGGAACGGCCAGCAATAACCCCAAGAGCTGACCAAAACCAAATAATGCTCCTGTTCTGGCACCAATCGGCAAAGCAATGAGCAACCAAGCAGGCTGCAAGCCAACGATGCTTCCCATCAGGCGCGGTTGGATCACTTGATCCACAATCTGACCAACAGCGATCGCAGCGGCCAAAATCTCTAGACCCATGCGGGGGTCCTGTAATGCGAGCAGTGCACTAACACCAACAATCGTGATCGCACTGGCGTAGGGGATCAAAGTCGTAAAACCAATTAAGACCGCAAATAACACTCCAAAGGGAATGTCTAGCAGCGTAAAAACAGCGATTTGGCCGCCGCTGAGAATCAATGCAAGCAAGACCTGCCCGGCAAAATAACCACGGAATGTGCCCGTGATCGTATCGACAACAAGCTCCCTCCATTGATCCGGCAACCAACGAGCCAGCCCTGCAGTAATTGGATCGCCCCCCAACAAAAGAAACACTGCCAAGACAAGCACCAACAACGTGTTGATGGTGATGCCAAGAGTGGCTCCAAGAATGCCGAGTAATTGCTGACTCAACTGAGTCGCCACGCGGCTCAATCGTGTCAGTAAATCACTGCTGAAGTCTCCGAATTCACTAGGCAATCCCCGACCCGAAGCCCATTCCTGGAGCCGTGTAACCCACCCTTCTGCAGCCACAAGCCAACCGGGTAA
The DNA here is from genome assembly GCF_047304785.1 of Prochlorococcus sp. MIT 1327. Taxonomy (NCBI): domain Bacteria; kingdom Bacillati; phylum Cyanobacteriota; class Cyanophyceae; order Synechococcales; family Prochlorococcaceae; genus Prochlorococcus; species Prochlorococcus sp. MIT 1327. The sequence goes on along the minus strand of NZ_CP138972.1, from coordinate 518,097 downwards.
TTCATTGATCAGCTGGCCAAGCTGATCAATCAGACGGGGCACCAACGCAACGCCCGCCAACACCAACAAACCCACTGTCACAACGGCTACCACCCCAATAGCCAACCAACGGGACAGACCACGCTGATTCAACCAGCGACTGGGAATATCTAGCAAAAATGCAATCAGCGCTGCCGTGACAAACAGCCCTGGGAACGGGGCCAAAGGCAGTAGTAACTGACGCAGCACCCAAAGATTGAGGGCGAACAGAGGCAAAAGCAGACTGAGCCGCAACCAGATAGGGAATACCAATGGCCCAAGCATCAGAGAACTCTCATTGAGATCCTCAGCAGATCAGTCACTAGGCTGAAGCTTCGCTCCTCGCAAAGAAGCCTGCCACCAAAATGCAAGCCAGCAAGCAATCCCAACAAACTTAAAGCCCTCTTCAAACAACTGCACCGTGGCGTAGCCAATGGGCAATAGATCCTGAACCTTATCGCTGACTATCGAGAGGCCCAGAAGCAAGGTCGCCGCCAGGAATGCCACACCATCAGCCTGGATGACTCATTTGCAAAAGCGTCCGCAGAAAGAAAGCTGTAATGATGCAGTAACAGCCAGCTTGAGCTAATTGCGCAAGGCTCATGCCGTAAGGAAAGATCATCAAGACAAAGCAATCTGGAGAGCATGGCCACCCTTAGGCATTAGGGCAGAATTGTCTCTAGAGGCGTTTGGCTCAGCAGTAGAAAGCCTGCCTTACAAACACGATCTCGCTGGTTCTATCCCGGCATCGCTAATCACCTAAAAGGTCTAGTCAATGAATTTGGCTCTTTCCCCAACGCTGGCTGCATGTCGGCCCCGGCAATGGCCAAAGAATCTGTTGGTTTTCGCTGCTCCACTTTTTGCCTTCCGCTTCGAGATTGAGATTTGGCAGCGAGCACTTGCTGCACTTGTGGCTTTCTGCTTGATCTCTAGCGCGATCTATCTACTGAATGACTGTCTTGATGTCGAGGTCGATCGAGTTCACCCCAGCAAAAGATGTAGATCCATCGCCTCTGGGCTGGTCACGGTGCCTGCAGCCCTAGCAACAGCCTTGATGCTCACAGTAGTCAGCCTCAGTTTCGCAGCCGTAATTACTCCAAAATTGGCAGGCGTGGTGCTGCTATACGGCCTCATTCAAGTCGGCTACTGCTTAAAGCTGAAGCACCAGCCGTTACTTGATCTTTTCGCTATCGCATCGGGGTTCTTATTGCGGGCCATCGCAGGTGCTGTTGCTGCTGGCCTACCCCTTTCCCCCTGGTTCCTTCTCACTGTGGGACTGCTAGCGCTTTTTCTAGCTATTGAAAAGCGCAAGGCCGAACTTCGCGTAACGAAGAACGCTGGGGTAACGACCCGCACAGTGTTGAAGCGCTACTCATTACCTCTGCTGCTGCGGCTTGAAAGCTTGGTGGCAACCAGTTCCTTTATGTCTTATTCACTCTGGGCCGCCGGTCCAGCTCTGAAAGGAGCGTCAACCAGTTGGATGCTACTCACCGTACCCTTCGTACTAGTAGGGATTTTCCGCTATCAGTTGCTCAGTGATCCTGAAGAGGTCGAACGCCGTGGCACATTGAGACCAGATCTCAATGGCGAAAAGCCTGAGGAGATTCTGTTGAATGATCGCGGCATTCAGTTCACCTTGATCGGCTGGGTCTTGACTACTTTGCTGATCGGGTTAGTCAACCACGCAGCTGCATAATCATGGCGATTGCAGTTTTTGATGTGGACGGCACTCTTTTGCAGGGTGATTGTCTACTGATGGCATGCCGACGATCGCGTGGCGCCTTGGGCACAGTCTTGGCAGTCCTGATCTGTATGCCTTGGCTGATTGCATGGCAACTACGGCTCATCAAAACTGGACGTTGCAAAGAGAAGGTAATTGCAGCCTTTCGTATCTGTGAGGCCGTTAATCAGGCCGCATTGAACGATCGCCAGGATTGGTTACTGCCAATGCTGCAGCGTCAACTACGTGATGAAGCTGTTCAGAGATTGCAATGGCATCAGAAGCGTGGTGATCGAGTATTGCTCTGCTCTGCTTCACCGCGCCTACTCTTACAACCACTAGCCGATGTTTTGGGCGTAGAACTGCTCTGCACTGAATTAGCAAAAGTAGAGGGTTTATGGCAACCGCAATTGGTGAGTGCTAATTGCAAGGGCTCCGAGAAGGTGCGATGCCTGGAAGCCCATTTAGGGCCACTAAAACATTTCACAATTGAAGCCTATGGCGATAGTCGGGGCGATCGGGAACTACTACAAGCTGCCGCGATCCCCCACTACCGCAGCTTTTGTACTGAACCAAGGCCCTACCCTGCTTTCTCGCTGGGCGCTTTGTTGCCATTGATCGCTCTGACCCTGCTGAGCTATGGGCTGTTGGGGAGTTGGAGCCAGGGCGACAAGTTACTTCCGCTATTTCTGCGCCTTTGGCCACAGATATCAGTGGGGCTGCTGCTTGTACTGGTTAGCTATACGGTTCGCTACGGCAGGTGGAGGCTGTTACTGGCGGCTCTCTCTTTGCAACCACCCATAGCAGATGATGCCAGGATCTGGATGGGTTCCTATGCTTTTACCGCTACGCCAGGTAAAAGCGGAGAAGCTGTTCGTTCTTGGCTACTCAAGCAGAACTGCAATATCCCGGCACCCCCGACTCTGATGGCGTTGGCGGTAGAGCGCCTCACTGACGGTACTTCTGTACTGCTTATTTTGTTGTTCAATCTGCCCTTGCTGCTGCGTTGGAAACTGCCTTTTGTCTTGCTATGCACCTTGGGGCTAATTGCTGTGATCGGGTTCTGGCTGTTGGGCTGGGGACGCTGGTTGAGATCGTTGTTTTGCTCGACTGCTAACAAGTTGCTGCCTGAGAAGTTTGTCAGCGCAAGCGGAGATGGTCTGATTGCATTACGGCAATTGTTGCGAGCGCAACTCTTGCTAACGGCAACCATGATTGGGGTAGTGGCATGGTCATTAGAAGGCCTCAGCCTATGGATATTGATTAAAGGCATCGGCGCAGGCGGCATCAACTGGAATGAAGCAACAATTGCTCACACGGCCGCTGGCCTCCTCGGAGCTCTTTCCCTATTGCCAGGTGGACTTGGCAGCACCGAGGCAGGCACCATTGGTCTGTTGAATCTCCAAGGTGTACCTCTTGCCGTCGCCACTCCGGCCACTCTGCTAATCCGCTTGATGACTATCTGGTTCGCTACCGGTCTGGGAGTGTTGTGCTTGCTATGGCAAGAGCGTAGAAGCTGATGTCAGCTGCTGACTCTGAACCCAGTCAAGGCTGGAAACCAGCATGGAGCAGTTTCATTGCCCTGACACTCATAGCTGTGGCTTTAACGGCGATGCTGCAGAGGCCAGCTTCTGAGCGCCAAGTACTTGTAGCGTCGACCCACAAGCTGCTGCTGTGGCTTCCAGTGCTCTACGGCATCGTGGCAGTCAGCTATGCAGGCCGTTATTGGCGCTGGAGGCTATTACTGGGCCGAATTGGAATCGGTCGACTGAGTTGGGCCGATCTGATCGGCTGGTTTCGTGGCTTTGCCCTCACGGCAACCCCCGCCAAGTTGGGCGAACTCAATCGGATTCGGCAGCTCCATAGGCAGCTGAACTACCCCCGCAGCCCCCTGGTGCACGTCTTTGTAGTTGAACGCATCGCTGATGCATCTGCCGTGGCTTTTCTGCTGATGCTGTTGACGCCGAATCAATTGCTGGTGCATCTTTCAGGCCTGAATTGGATCGTTGAACTACTGCTAGCTGTGGGGGTATTGGCTGTTGTTTTCTTTTCCGCCTTACGCCCCCTGCGCTGCTTCTTATCCAATCGCCTAAAAAGCTGGCATCATCATCTACCCAGCGGCGCTCTGGGGCGCGCCATCTGGCCCGCCATATTGATTTCAATGGCGCTGTGGGCCAATGAGGCCTTAGTGCTTTGGTTACTGGTGCACTTGCTGAGCCCTACACCTATAAGCATCCCAACAGCCATCAGCATTTATTTGCTGTCTGGTGTCATCGGCATAGCTTCATCATTACCTGGCGGGGTTGGAGTGAATGAGGCCGTCACAGTCTTGCTTTTAAGCAGACTGGACATTAGCCCTGCAGTGGCCCTGCCGGTTGCGGTGCTTAGGCGGATTATCACCCTTTGGTCAATCGTGGCTCTCGCTGCTGCGATTAGGATTTTCTGGCCTTATCCAGCCTTCTCATCTAGCAAGTTTGCGAAAGGATGAACACTATGGGTCAAGCAGCGAGAACTCCGATTCGCAGCTCCTTTGTGCTTGGAAGTACCAGTGAAATAGCCAAGGCAATTTGCCATGAGTTGGCTCGATGTGGCTGTCGTCAGTTCCATTTGATTGCCCGCAACCAGGCTGGGAACGAACAACTGGCCGAACAACTGAGAAATCACTATGGCGCAGTCGTCACCCAGGAGCAGACCGATCTTTTGACTGATGTAGCCCTTGATGGTCCTGGCAAGCCGCAGGTGGGCAACTATGACTTGTATTTGATCACTGCGGGTTCTCTTGGTGATCTCGAACTAGCGCGCAACGATGCCACTGAGGCCTTGCGAATCACAGCTGCAAACTACAGCGGTCTGCTGCCATGGTTAACCGCGATTGCTACTCCTGAGCGGCTGTCTGGCCCGGGGCGGTTGTGGGTGTTCAGTTCAGTTGCAGCTGATCTTGGCAGACCCTCCAACTATCACTACGGAGCAGCCAAAGCTGCTCTTACTGCGTTCTGCGAGGGTCTACAACTGCGCTGCCAAAGGAAGCCTTTTGCAGTGCGCACCATCAAGGCTGGCTTTATGGCCACATCGATGACGATTGGCAAGGCACCAAAAGTTCTGTGCGTCAGTCCACAATCGGTGGCGCGTGATCTACTGAGACGCCCCAACCGTAGAGGTATCGAATACCTCCCCTGGTGGTGGGCACAGATCATGTGGTTCATTCGCTTGTTGCCTGCGCCCTTTGCTTCAAGGCTGTGACCTTGCCCCTCTCTTCGCAAACACAAATCCTCAGCGGTTGGGGCCGCACAATGCCAGTGCAGGCAAAGGTTGTGCAGCCAGCCAGCGTCCAACAAGTCCAGGAGCTAGTGCGTCAGGCCAGCCCGGCCTCACTGATCGCGAGAGGGCTAGGCCGCTCATACGGTGATGCGGCCCAACTGGATGGTGCCTCTGCGGTTGAGATGGGAGCCTTTGATCAAATCAACCTTGATCTTGTCAAAGGCTCTGTGACAGCCGGCGCAGGGGTAAGTCTGAATCAGTTGCTGCGGGTAATCGTGCCGGCAGGCTTTTTTTTGCCCGTCACCCCTGGCACTCGTAACGTCACCATTGGCGGTGCCATTGCAGCAGATGTGCACGGCAAAAACCATCACGTTGATGGCAGCTTTGGCAATCATCTCCAACGGCTGTTGCTTGTTGATGGCAAAGGCGAGCTGCGTGAGCTCACCCCCAGCGGGAAAAGCAGCGTGGATGAAATCGAACAGTTCTGGGCAACGGTGGGTGGGATGGGTCTCACCGGCATCATCGTGGAAGCCACCTTTTCACTCATCCCAATCAGCAGCTCTTTGATCAGCGTCAATACCGCTCGATATCACAATCTCGATGAGCTGATGGCTGCGATGGTGGCGTCTGATAGCAATTACCGTTACAGCGTCGCCTGGATCGACAGCCTCGATGCAAAGGGCCGCGGAGTTCTCAGCTGCGGTGACCATGCCATGGCCGAACAACTACCCACCAGCCAACAGGCGGATCCACTGGTTTACGACCCCAAGCCCTTGGCCTCAGCACCGACTTTTCTCCCTGGAGGGCTACTCAACAAGCTCACCGTACGAGCCTTTAACGAAGCCTGGTTTCGCAAGGCACCCAAGCAGCGCCTAGGTGAATTGCAGACAATCGGAGCCTATTTCCACCCTCTTGATGGTGTGCAGGACTGGAATCGTATCTATGGCCCGGCCGGTTTTTTGCAGTATCAATTCGTTGTGCCAGACAACGCCTCACACTTAGTGCTGTACACGCTAGAAGCCTTGCGAAAAATTGGCACTTCGAGCTTTTTGACTGTGCTCAAGCGTTTTGGTCCTAGTAACCCAGGCCACTTGTCGTTTCCAATGCAGGGATGGACACTTGCAGTGGATCTTCCTGCAGCGGTACCGGGATTATTTGAGGTACTTGACCATCTAGATGAACACATAGCGGCTGAGAATGGCAGACTTTACCTAGCGAAAGATTCGCGCCAATCAGCCACAATCCTTCGCCGAACTTATCCACGACTGGAGGAGTGGCAGCAAGCAAGAGAAAAGCTTGACCCCAGCAAAGTCTTCTCTTCAGACATGGCTATTAGGACTGGACTTTAGACCAATCATTCTCATCAATCTAGAGAACACTCCCTGACACTATCTGCATGTATATGACGCAATCATTCTGCGCCAACAAGTCAATGCTTCTCTAGCTAACATGATCGTTGTCAACAAGTAGTGTCATCGACTGGAGATAGCGAAGAAGATACAGTCCAAAACCATTCATCTTGAAGCAAATCAGCCAAGCCAAATATTGGCTTGCAAAGAATACTTAGAAATTTTGCTTAAGCCAAATACTGCCGGTTGAATCATACCCAATCGGCTAAGGATTGGATTCAAAAGCAATATCGCAAATCACAAGTATACTTGCCAGAACATACATTCAGCCAAAAGAGTGGTTGCCAAGCCCACATTACAAGAGCTTGCAAAGCCCATCAACCAAACAGTCTACGCATTAACAAAATAGAACGACAGCATTTAGCGATCTCAAGAAGAGATATTCCAATGGAAGTAGCATCAACAAATTAACCTTTGCGGAAATTTTATGCCAGCTATGTTGCATTTATTATGCCCAATAAGTAGGCCTTGCAATGTGATTTAAAGCTGGCTTGATCCTACCGGTCAGCGCCAAGGCTAAAATCAAGAAATTAATAGAGGCTTCTATTGATTTGAAAAAACATGGATGGCTACAGCTTTTTATGAGTCACTTCTGGGGGGTCTCATTATCTTCAGCAGACAGCATTGTGATGCTGATGCTTTCCGCTACATTCCTCCGAGGCATACTGCGCAATATTAGTGAAAACAATAGCTACAACGATTCTTGGACTGTTGGGGAATGGCTTATAAACTACTCAGGAGGCTTTGTACGCCGAGGGCTGCCTGGCTCCGGCATTTATCATCTAACAATTCTCACAGGAGTTAATCCTGAAAATCTTGTTTTAGCTATATCTCTTTTATTCTTCGCAATTTTAGCGGTCTTTCTCTGCTGCCGTAGAGAGCTGTTGTTGCATCCACTGGTCATTCTTTCATCAGTAGGGCTTCTAGGGCCATTGACAACTGGCAATTTGATCCGAAAGGATTTTACTGTACTAATTCTTTTGCTTGCTTGTCTATTAATTCTTAGGGCCTGGTGGTCTCGTCGATGGTCGACAATTCCAGCTCTAATCATGATCAATACAATCTCAATTATGGGCATCCTTAGCCAGGAAATATATGGTTTTGTTGCACTACCAATATTAATTCTAATAGCAAGTTATTTGATCGCGCAAGATAGAAATTGCCATGTATTCATTTTTTGGAAAGGTTTAATAAGGGCCTTTCTATTCTTGCTCCCTACTTTGGCAATATTTTCCTTAGTTCTGCACGTACATGGCAATAGTGAGATTGCCCATGCCATCCATAGTTCGTGGGTAGCACTTGCCGATCTAATGGGGCCGTCAGACAAGCTAATCAGTGGATCACCCGATGGAGCAATTAAGGCCCTAGCCAGGGTCCCTGGCACTCAATTTGCCAAAACCTATACAATCTTCAAAAGCTTTGCGGGTCCGATTTGGGTGCCCCTGGCTTGGCTGATAACGGCCATGGCTGGATTACGTCTACTCTTGGCAGGGTTTGGCCATAGTGCCATGGCCAATATTAATTTTGATCGCTTTCAATTACGCCGCTTTGCTCTAATGGTGGCCTCGATCCAAATTATCGCCATTGCACCCCTATTTATCCTCGGAACCGACTATGGTCGCTGGCTATCATTCTGGTATCTAAGCACTTTACTAATCGTATTGGTTTGGGCCCAAACGGATCTGATTAATGTTAATCAATATTCCTCCATTCATTTGCTTATGCCAACATCTATCGATTCGTACTTCATCAAAATGCAGAATTGGCTTTGTTCTGATATGCATCCGAACACCCTTCGCTGGCTTGTAATCCTTCTAGGGATACCAGAACATGCTTCCTGGAGCCTAATGGATTGGCTTGCCGCCACTCCATTAGGCTATCTAATTCACCTCTAATAATTAATGATTTAATATTATCAACGCCTTACGAATTCCGGGCGATCATCAATCAAAACACTTCTATGCAATTCAGGAAAATATGACTATTTCTTTAGTATATGATTATTTCTTTAATATTTACGCCAAATGCGGCCTCCGAATGATCAAGCCCTAAAGCAATTACTACTATCCAAATATTACCATGAAGTTGATTCTAACAACCAGGAGATGGTGAAAAAATGCAATGCCCCCGCTGATTAAGTTTAGCCTTCTCTTCAAGCGATATTGTTCCGCGAGGGCTAATCCAAAGCGCTCGTTGAGATCCTCAGCAGGTCAGTCGCTAGCCTGAAGCGTGGCTCCTCGCAAAGAAGCCTGCCACCAAAATGCAAGCCAGCAAGCAATCCCAACAAACTTAAAGCCCTCTTCAAACAACTGCACCGTGGCGTAGCCAATGGGCAATAGATCCTGAACCTTATCGCTGACTATCGAGAGGCCCAGAAGCATGGCCGCCGCCAGGAATGCCACACCATCAGCCTGGATGACTAATTTGCGAAAGCGTAACAAGATGAATAGGGCCAAAATGGCATAGGAGGTATATAGAAAATCAGGGCCTATATGACGATCATGCAGTAAAAATAAATCATCGAGACAAAGAATAGTGGAAAAAATGCCACCCACTAGCAACAGCTGATACCAATCACGCTTTATTGCTAGCCCAGAGAGGGAAACAAAAAGGCTTATGGCTGCCGCTGCAGCCCAAAGCAAAAATCCAAAATTAGAAAGCATGCCAACAGCAACTGGGAAGTCGCATGTCTGCATTAGATCCGTTAAAACTTTTCCAGGTTGAATACCCGCAGCTGCCGAGAGAGACAGCACAACAATGTAGATGATTAATGCCGGGAAAATAGCAACAACCAAGAGGCGGGTGAAAGGATTACGCAGCATCAAAACTCATAGACAAGCATCAAGCCGGGACCTTACCTGTGGCTTGAGTGGAGTTGCGAGGTTCCAACAAGACCTTCACATCTGCCCCAAATAAGCCTCACTGCCAAGCTCCAACAAGCGAGCATCCTTGGCTACCACAGCATCGTGAAGATCCTGGCGGTAGGCCCTCAACCGCTCTGCAAGCTTTGGATCGCAGATCGCCAGGATCTGAGCCGCCAGCAAGCCAGCATTAAGCCCTCCACCAATCGCCACTGTTGCCACAGGGATTCCTCCAGGCATCTGCACAATCGAATGCAAGGAATCCACCCCGGAAAGAGCCCTGCTCTGCACAGGTACTCCAATCACTGGCAGCGTGGTGAGTGACGCCACCATGCCCGGCAAATGAGCAGCACCGCCGGCACCTGCCACGATCACCTTCAAACCTCTCTGATGAGCTTCCTTTGCAAAGGCCACCATCTCAAGGGGCGTACGGTGCGCAGAAAGCACACGCACCTCCACCTTCACACCGAACTCCTCTAAGACGGTGACGGCCGGTTGCAGGGTTGGTAAATCAGAATCACTACCCATCACCACAGCCACCTGCGGCGGCGATTCAGCAGCTGCCAAAGGCACAGGCAGAGAAGCAGAGGTCACGATGAATAATGACGACAATGCCATGGTCCCGCACTAGCACCGCCTGGCCACCTCCCATGCATCGGATCACCCACATCCGCCTGCCCGAACCTCTCAACAAAGCCGTGGACACCAAGCTGTGGTGGATGGCCTTAGATGAACACGAGCGGGTGCTCAGTGTTCAACCCATGGCAGATGGCTCTGCCATGGACGGGGAGAGCTGGCAGGGCGACTGGCTCAGCCCCATGGGCATCGATCTACAAATTAATGGAGGGCTGGGATTGGCCTTCCCCGAGCTCACCGCCAAAGACATTCCCCAGCTCCTGAAGCTGCTCGACAGACTCTGGCAAGACGGTGTACAGGCAATCTGCCCCACGCTTGTGAGCTGCGGGGTAGCAGCCCTGCGTCAATCTTTAACGGTGCTGCATGCAGCCCGAGCACAACACTGCCCGCAACGCTGTGAACTGCTAGGGACCCACCTTGAAGGCCCTTTTCTGGCAACGGCACGCCACGGCGCCCATCCCCTGGAGCATCTCTGTGCTCCGAGCCTAAGGGCACTGGATGAACGCATTCGCGGCTTTGAGCAAGACATCAGTTTGATGACCCTGGCTCCAGAACTGCCCGGATCATCTGAAGTGATTGAACGACTCAGGACCCTAGGCATCGTGATATGCCTAGGGCACTCGAACGCAGATGGGCAAGCATCTGCCGATGCCTTCTCCCAGGGAGTGGGAATGCTGACCCACTCCTTCAATGCCATGCCTGGTCTTCACCATCGTGCAGCTGGCCCGGTGGGGGAAGCCTGCATGCATGGAGAGATCGCTATGGGCCTAATCGCCGATGGAGTTCATGTTGACCCCACCATGGCGGTGCTATTGCAAAGACTGGCACCACAACAGCTGGTACTTGTGAGCGATAGTCTCGCTCCCTACGGCCTCAAAGATGGCAAGTATCGCTGGGATGAAAGAGTTCTGCTGGTCGAAAAAGGAACCTGTCGTTTGGAAGATGGCACTCTGGCAGGAGTCACATTGCCGCTCCTGGAAGGGAGTCGACGTTTAGCTACTTGGAGTGGTGAACCTGCCGCGGCCATCTGGGCTGCCACCATGGCCCCTCGTCAGGTGATGGGCAATGGCCGCCCACTGCATGAGCTACTTGTGAATCAGCCCTTAACAGACTTACTCCGCTGGCAGTGGAAACCGGATACTGAAGAGCTGATCTGGAAGCATGCTGCTTAAGATCCCGATCGTCTGAACCCAACTCAATGGCCATGGAACAGCGCCAAGAGCTCAAACAGGCCGAAAAAACTGAAGTAGCCAACTACTTCAACGGAACAGGGTTTGATCGCTGGAATCGCATCTACAGCGAAAGTGATGACGTCAATAAAGTGCAGCGCAACATCCGCATCGGCCATCAAAAAACTGTGGATGATGTGCTCGCCTGGCTTCAGGAACGCGGTGATCTGAGTGCCATGAGTTTCTGCGACGCCGGCTGCGGGGTAGGAAGCCTCAGCCTTCCTCTGGCCGCAATGGGGGCTGGATCAATTGCCGCAAGTGACATTTCCGCCGCCATGGTGGCCGAAACCAAACGCCGCGCTGCAGATGCAAAGTTGGATCTAAGCCGACTAACCTTCACCACCTCCGACCTCGAAAGCCTGCAGGGTTGCTTTCACACCGTGATCTGCCTGGATGTCTTCATCCACTACCCCCAACAAGCAGCGGAAGAGATGGTCCGTCACCTATGCGGACTCACACAAGAAAGTTTGCTAGTGAGCTTTGCCCCTTACACCCCTCTACTAGCGCTACTCAAACGCATTGGCCAGCTGTTCCCAGGGCCTAGCAAAACAACTCGCGCGTATACCCTTCGCGAAGACGGCATCATCAAAGCCGCAATGGGCTGCGGATTCGAACCCATCCGCAGCAAACTCAATCAGGCTCCATTCTACTTTTCACGACTAATTGAGTTCAAGAAAAGCTAGAATCAAAGCCAAATCTTCTGGCAAAAACAATAGGGAAAGGCAATGTCTACTAAACTCAATCAAGCTTGAATTGACTAAACAAGTTAATATCAACTACCACTGCATCTCCAGGCTTAACAAATGCGGTACCCACCAGCCCAGTGTAAGAACCACCCTCGCCAATAACTGAAAGCCTATCGCTCTCAGGAAAGATGTTAGCAAGAACAAGATCAATAGAACCGGATTGATTAATAGCTTTCCACTTGCTAGCGCTTAAGCCAAGAGAACCCAGGCCTCGCAACTGTAGGTTCCCTTTCTTCAACCCAAAAGTTCCCTGAAAATGGGTCACAAAAGTCTGCTGCCGATCATGCCCCAAAGCCTGCCTCGCCACAATCTGCTCAACAGCATAAAAGGTTGATTGCGACTGAGCACAAGCAGCATCCTCAGAAACATTAAAAGCATACGTCACATGATCTCCAACTGAAATTTGTCCGTCCTGATTTACATCAGAGAAAAACGTAGACTTTATTTTGCAGACTAATAATTGCAGGTCCAATCTTTCAGGCTGCAACACTTGATGCTGGCGCACAGAATTCAAAGAGCACCCGGCAATTCCCATCAAAGAGCATGCAATCAGCAACCCACGCTTCAACATCAAAAGTCACGAGCTCTTGGGGATTCAACGATCACCCTAACTGGTGAAATAGGCGCCGCTCATCTTTCCGTCTTCATCTGGAGGCGCCGCGGCGAGCAGGCTGTGAAGCCATGCAGACGGTTGCGGTAGGGCACATCCAGAAGCCTGTGAGCATGAAGACAATAACCACCATCACCTGGTGTTGCTGCTGATGAAATCTGCCCATCAAAGCCGTAGAGAGGGTCGCCAATCAAAGGCGAACCAATCGCTGCCAGATGGATTCGGATTTGATGCGGACGCCCAGTTTGAATTGCGACCTCAAGCAAATCTGCATCCTGACGTCGCTCCAGCAATCGCACAGTTGACAAGGCTGTAAGAACACGAGATTCAGACCGCTTTGAATCATGTTGCCGGGATGAATCAGCAGCAACCCAAACCTTGCCCACCATGGGGTGAGCCGTCTGCACAATCGGGATCCTGATCGTGGCAACCTCATCGCAATGGACATTCAGATTGCGGTGCGCCAAAGCGCGATAAATCTTCTTGCAACCTTGATCACCAGCAGTGGCACGACGAAACATCGCTGAGAGTTTCGCTCGAGTCTCCCTTTGCCTAGCGCAGATCAACAGTCCCGATGTGAACCGTCCCAGGCGATGCACCGGCCTTGGCAGCCGAGACTCCCCATCCAGCTGACAACGACGTTGCAGCAGCCCCGTCAGCGTGTGATCAAGGAACCCCCCACCTGGGATCACCGGCAACCCTGAAGGCTTATTGACGACCAGCAGATCGCCATCATCAAAAATCACCTCCCAGCTCGCCGGAACCGCAGCTTCCAGCCATGGAGGGCGCTGCCAACACACCTGATCACCTGAGGCGAGCAGCTGATCCAATCGCACCAGCTCGCCATTCAGCCGAATCTGCCCCGCCTGCAAACGCTGTTGCCATACATCTCGACTCGAGTGGGTGTAATGCACCGCAAGCAGCTCCACCAACCCTCGACCAGCATCCACAGCAGCAATGCGTTGGCTGTAGGTCCACCCATGGTTGAAGCTGGCTGAGAGCCAATCCGCATCAGACACGCCATTGCAGCCTGCCAATGGTCATGTCACTAACTGGTTTTCCAAGGCATAACGAACCAACTCAGTGCGACTTGACGTGCCCGTTTTGATGAACAGACGACTCACGTACTTCTCAACATTGCGAATTGATGTCTCCAACTTCCGAGCGATCTCCTTATTCATCAACCCCTCAGCCACCAATTGCAGAACACTCGCCTCCCGCGGCGTGAAGTTGTGAAGCGCTACATCCTTGGATGAACTGCCATCACCATGGGCAAGCATGGTGCGAATCTCTGTGATCTGCCGGGCCATCTGACCCACATCAGTATCCGCGAAACGAGCTGCTTCCCGAAGAAGGCGATCTTGCCGACGAACCACGTTGCGGACACGAGCCACCAACTCCTCAGGGTCAAAGGGTTTAGGGATGTAGTCATCCACCCCAGCCAGATAACCCTCGGTGCGATCGGCCGTCATCCCCTTAGCAGTAAGAAAAATCACAGGAGTGCCACCCAAGCGCTCGTCCTCCCGCATCCGCTTAAGCAGTCCATAGCCATCACAACGCGGCATCATCACATCGCTGATGACCAAATCAGGCAGCATCTCTTGAGCCTTCTGCCAGCCATCGTCTCCATCGACAGCAGTGGTGACCTCAAATCCTTCATCCTCCAGATAAGCCTGCACCGCAGTGCGCAGTCCGGGTTCATCATCAACCAGTAGTAACCGCGGAGACGGGGCAGCCTCCACATTCTGGGGAAGGGTCTCACTCATGGGCCAACAAAATTGCAAGCTGCAAAAATCTAGAAGCGATCGCCCCAACAGTCCTGAAGCGATAGGGACCTCAACGGACTGGTCCGACCAAGACTTCTTGGGATTCAACTAACACGGTTGAATAACCGAGTGATAGAGCCTTATCTTTCAGATTGGTTGGATCTGTGCCGCCCAGCTCTGGGACACAAGCCGCCCACCACACAAGATGGTCCTCCCGATTCGCTGGGTTCACAATCCCCCCTGGATTAAGACGACGCACATACACCGCTCTGCTATCTCGGGTGATCCGAAGAGGTTCTTCGGTGCTGCAGCTCACTGACTCCGTGTGAACGTTGAGGTCATATGACCACTCCTGCCAAAGTTTGAAGCGGCGCAGATCCTGATCAAACTTGTCCGTCTTGAGCGCATACATCCCCAAGAGATAATCGCCACCAACATCAGGGCGCTTAATTAACACCACCAAATTGGCAGGCCGACTCTTCTTCATCTGCTCAATAACCTCCTGAGGCTCAATAGCCTCTGAAGGGCGGAGGCATAACAAAAACAAGGCCGTGAGGCTCAGACCAACGATCCTGAAAGAACGACGCATGCGCGACAGAGCAACGGAACTTTCCACCATGCTGCCAAGCCTTTCCAGTGGATCCCTAAAACAATCCCCCCTTTGCTTGGATTATCAGGCAACCACACCCTGTGCTGCCGAGGTTGTCAAGGCCATGGCCGCCTACTGGAGCGAGGACTGGGGAAATGCCTCAAGCCGCCAACATCGCTCTGGATTGAAGGCCGCAGCCGCAGTGAGCCTCGCTCGAGAGCAACTGGCCTGCCATCTGCGCGTCACACCGCAACGAGTGATCTTTACGAGCGGTGCCACAGAAGCGAATAACCTGGCGCTAGTGGGCCATGCCAGGGCAAGAGCAGAACAACGCGGAGCACCAGGCCACCTGATCACGCTGGTTACTGAACACCATGCCGTACTCGATCCGCTGCGCCAACTGCAAAAGGAGGGTTTCCGACTAACCGAACTACAACCACGGGCTGATGGTCTACTGCGACCGGAGCAACTGGCTGAGGCATTTGAAAACGACACGCTGCTCGTGAGCGTGATGGTCGCCAACAATGAAACGGGTGTCATCCAACCCCTTGCAGAGCTGTCAGAGCTTTGCCGTAAGCGTGATGTGGTTCTGCATAGCGATGCCGCACAAGCCTTTGGTCACGTCCATCTCGATGCAGATGCTCTCGGGCTCGATCTGGTCAGCATCAGCGGCCACAAGCTTTACGGCCCTAAAGGGATCGGCGCACTCGTCGTACGTCCTGAAGTGCCAATCAAACCCTTGCAGTGGGGTGGGGGCCAAGAGCAGGGCCTAAGGCCTGGGACACTACCCGTGCCATTAATTGTGGGCCTCGCTAAAGCCGTAGAACTAGCCATGGAGGACATCACCAGCCGCCAAGACAAGCTCTGCACGCTGCGTAATCAACTCTGGGATGGTTTACGTGAACGCCTCCCCGATCTCATCCTCAATGGATCGCTAGAGCACAGGCTGCCTCACAATCTCAACATCACAATTCCAGGCGTGCGCGGCAGCAACCTGCATCAACAATTGCGACCGCTCATTGCTTGCAGCAGCGGCTCTGCCTGCAGCCAAGGAGCCCCATCCCATGTGCTGATGGCCTTAGGACGCACATCAGCTGAGGCGGAAGCCTCGCTGCGACTGAGCTTGGGTCGCAACACCTCAAGCGAAGAGATCACCCAGGCTGTGGAGTCGATTAGCAATGTCGTGACCGACCTGAGAGCTAGATAGCAAAAACTGCCTCAATCGATGTCGCAGTTTCAAAAAATCCTGAGCAAAACTGTTACTGCGGCTAGTTTTTAACAACATCTGTTTATTAGACGGTGGCAACTACTCCAACCGGCTCCAGCCTTCAGGTGCTCAAAGCCGTCGAGGACGGCTGGAACGCCTTCTGTAAAGCTCCCTGGAGTTTTTTGCTTTTCCAAATCCTTGTGGGGGTGGTCACGCTCCCCTTCATCGGCATTGCTGCTCTTGGCGGTACTCGCATCGCCGCTGTCAAAGAAGTTGCATGGTTACATCCAGTCCTGGGTTATCTACTGCTGGTCGTTGGCCTGATCGGTTACATCATTGTGGTGCTATGGGGAATTGTGGGACTAATCCGAGGCGCTTGGACAGCACTCGATGGTCAAAAGCCTGACTTCGCCGTCTTTACACGTTGGGATCAAAGCTCCAGCTGGCGGCTACTGGGCTCATTGATTCTTTATATCGTCGTGATCGCTGTTGCCTCAGTGATTGCCTACCTGATAGGCCTGGGGCTAGGCCAGATCAATCAAGCCCTAATCGTGATTCCAAGCATTGCCCTAGCAATCTTTGCAATCTGGTTCCTGGTAACCCAACAGTTCCTCGTTCAAAACAGCCTGCTTGGCAGCAAGAACTCAGCCAATGCATTGAGTTCTGGTATCGATGTGATCAACCCTTCCTGGTGGATCGTGCTCTGGCTGCTGATTGTGGAAGCTGTGATCCATGCCATCGCCGCCACCTTCCACTATGGAGGTCTCTTCGTGATGGTTCCTGCCATGGTTTGCATCTCAACTGCGGCCTACCGTCAGTTGTTCGGCAGCACAGACAACACTGGCCTGCTTAAGCCCAACTGAGCAGCAAAAAGCCAGCGATGCCGAGTAGCGCCAAAACGAATTGGGCTACTCGGCTCACCAATAAGCCAGCGACCACTGCAAGCCCGACCAGCGCACCACGGCGAGCAGCAAGCAACCATCCAAGTGCTAAAGGAGGTTGACTAGCCGTCAACGTTTCCACCAAAGCAGCGCCCAGCCAAGGTCCAAAGAGAGCCCCTAGCAATGGGCCTCCAAAAGGCAAAGCCGGCAATAGACCCACCAAGCCAAGCAGCAGCCCCAATCCAGCACCCAAAACTGCCCAGCGGCTTGCTCGTAAACGAGCAGAAGCAAGAGCTACCGCTAACAGATCAGCAATAAGGCCAAGTGAAAAAACAATGCAGGCCAAACCAAGGCTGAGCCAACCTGCACGCCAGCCCACATGCCAAACCCATAAACCAGCACCGAGTGGCAACCACAACAAACTCGGTAACACCGGCAACAATGCTCCAGGGAGAGCTAGCAGTTGCACTCCAAAAGCCCACCACCAGATTGGATCAGCGGGCATCGGCAGTGGTCGCTTGAGGCAAGCGGCGAGCGAATCGAAACTTTGCACTACGGCTGCGTGGATTGGCAGCGATCTCCATCTCGCTGGCCACCAAAGGCTTACGGGTTAGCCGCTCCAGGCGCTGATCACGCAAGAAAGCAGTCTTGACGCGACGGTCTTCAAGAGAATGAAAGCTGATCACTGCGAGCAAACCTCCTGGGACTAACCAGTCAGGGGCCTTTTGCAAGAAGCGATCTAAGGCATCCAATTCATTATTCACAGCAATGCGCAGGGCCTGAAAAGTACGGGTGGCTGGATGGATACGACCATGACGGGCCTTCGGCGGATAGCAACCAGCCACCGCATAAGCCAAAGCGGCGGTGCCGGCATAGGGTCCTTGCTCTGCCAGATCGTGCTTAATGCGCCGGGCGATGCGACGGGACAAGCGCTCCTCGCCATAGGCATAGATGAGATCTGCCAGCTCTGTTTCTTCGAGACGCCCAATCAGCTCAGCCGCCGTTTCGCCCACCTGGGGGTTCATGCGCATGTCGAGCGGACCATCGAGGCGAAAGCTAAAACCTCTTTGCGCCACATCCAGTTGGGGACTGCTCACTCCCAAGTCAGCCATCACCACCACTGCCGGCTCGGCAGGGCTGAAATCGACAAAATTAGTCGCCACGATCGTGACGCGATCTCCAAATAGCGCCAGTCGCTCAGCCGCCGCCGCACGAGCCGTGGGGTCTTGGTCCAAACCGATCAGGCGGAGATCTGGATGACGTTCCAGCAACAGAGCACTATGGCCGCCGCCGCCCAGGGTGGCATCAATGATCAACCCGCCAACGAGCAGCTCTGCAGGCAAAGCAGCGACAGGCTGCGACACGGCATCTTCCATTACGGACAGATGCTTGAAACCTGAATCCGAGTTAATGGACGAATCGGGCATGGGTTCCTTCCTAAGATCCCGCTAACGCTCTGCAACTCAAGGCCCCATGTCGCAGCTGGAAACGCGTACGGAGCCAATGGTCGTCAACTTCGGCCCCCATCATCCCTCGATGCATGGAGTGCTGAGGCTGGTGGTCACCCTCGACGGTGAAGATGTCGTGGACTGCGAACCGGTGATCGGTTATCTCCATCGGGGCATGGAAAAAATTGCCGAAAACCGCACGAGTGTGATGTTCGTGCCCTACGTGAGCCGCATGGACTATGCAGCCGGAATGTTCTACGAGGCAATCGTCGTGAACGCTCCGGAGCGCTTGGCCAACATCTCTGTGCCGAAGCGAGCCAGCTACATCCGCGTGCTGATGCTCGAGCTCAATCGCATTGCCAACCACCTGCTCTGGCTTGGCCCCTTCCTGGCTGATGTGGGTGCCCAAACACCCTTTTTCTATATCTTTCGAGAAAGAGAAATGATCTACGACCTGTGGGAAGCAGCCACAGGGCAACGATTGATCAACAACAACTATTTCCGCATCGGTGGCGTCGCCTGTGATTTGCCCTGGGGCTGGCTAGAGAAATGCCAAGACTTCTGCGACTGGTTTGGTCCTAAAATCGATGAGTACGAAAAACTAATCACCAACAACCCAATCTTCCGTCGCCGCATCGAAGGTTTGGGCGCCATTGGGCGAGATGAGGCGATCAACTGGAGCCTTTCGGGGCCAATGCTGCGGGCATCAGGAGTGCCATGGGATCTACGCAAAGTGGATCACTACGAGTGCTATGACGACTTCGATTGGGATGTCGCCTGGGAGAAAGAAGGCGATTGCTATGCGCGCTATCGCGTTCGGATCGAAGAAATGCGCCAATCACTGAAGATCCTGCGCCAGGCCTGCGAGATGATCCCAGGCGGACCAACAGAAAACCTCGAAGCTCAGCGGATGGCGGAGGGTAAGACAAGCCCCTTTGTGGGATTTGACTATCAATACGTCGCCAAGAAGGTTGCACCCACCTTCAAGATCCCTAATGGTGAGCTTTACACCAGGCTTGAGTCAGGCAAGGGAGAAATAGGCGTTTTCCTACAGGGCAACAATGACGTCACACCATGGCGTTTCAAAATCCGCGCTGCTGACCTCAATAACCTGCAAATCCTTCCCCATATCCTCAAGGGAGCAAAAGTCGCAGACATCATGGCGATCCTTGGCTCCATCGACGTGATCATGGGTTCTGTGGATCGCTAAGGCACAAGGCACTGAACCGTTTTCTGCGACGGATCCAACGGGCTGGTTATCTACTGCCGGCAACACTCACTGGCTCCCTGTGGATCAAGGGTCTGCATCCATCGCTGCCAGGCTGGCCCTGCCCACTCAGAGCTCTCACCGGCATTCCCTGCCCAACCTGCTTCCTTACTAGGGCCACGACTGAAGCACTGCAGGGCAATCTCAGCAGCTCAATGCAATGGCATGCTTTTGGGCCAGTGGTGGCAGCAATGTTGATCATCTGGTCGGTGCTGGCCATCCAGCAGCGCCGATTGAGGCCCTTTGCTATCCACGCTTGGCATTTGATCGTGGCAGCCGTTGCGTTGATCAGCTACTGGCTGGTGAGACTTGGCTTGAACTTTGGCCTAGGAATGCAAGCATTCCCTGTGTACTGAGGAATCCACAAAGAGCAAAAGGCAAGAAAAGTTTTGAGCTGATGCGGAGCCTTTTACTGAGATCGAAATAGATACTGACTAGTTTAATCTTGTCCAAATTAGCCAAGCTGCTATCACCAATCCATTAAGCCCTAATGCCAAGCCAATCGTGATATACGCGAAGACATTACCAACTGCATTCTTCTCCCCGTTGAGATTGACTCTCATGACTAGCCATTAGGGTTCAAAGTAAGTATATGATTTCAAGAGCCTGACAGTATTAGCACCGCTTCTTTGACAGCCTTAATTCTGAAAATGATACAAGGGCCACTTACCCAATCCATTAAAAATGTTCTTCTTTGGCTTAGATGGCTTGTCTGCCTTTACTCAGTAAATCTGTTACATCATCAGCTCGGCGGAGGAAGTAGTGGTCTTGTATGTATTTCATCCTGGTGTCAGCATCCTCTAGAGGGACAGGAAGAGGAGCACTGACTTTAAGCCACATGTTTGATTCAACCAATAACATCGCCAGCCAGGGATTGTCCAGCAGATCAATCGCTAGCGCATCCGCGAAAGTATCTACAACACTCAACCGATCACAGCAGCTACCAAAAAAGTCTGCCGCCAACACCCCATCACAATGATGATGGTGATCTTCGCCTTCGACCAGAATCCCAAACATGAATCCAGAAAACTGGTTATTGCTGTGCCGCGTGGTGCGCTTTGGCGATACTGATGCCGCCGGTGTGATGCATTTCCATCAGCTATTTCGCTGGTGTCATGAAGCATGGGAAGAGAGTCTTGAGCACTACGGACTAAACCCCGCAGACATCTTTCCTGGCAGCCGCAAGTCTGAAGTCACACCGGAAGTGGCCTTGCCGATCATCCATTGTCAAGCAGATTTCCGCAGGCCGATCCACACCGGAGACGCATTGGCTATGGAGCTACGCCCAGAGCGACTCAATCCAAACAGCTTCCAAGTTCACTTCGAATTCCGCTGCGAAGAGCAAATCGCTGCCCTCGCTCTCATCCGCCATCTAGCGATCAACGCCCAGACACGTCATCGCTGTGCACTACCAGAAGGCATTGATCGCTGGCTGGAGGCTTCCGGTGTGGGGAAGATTGGCTCAATCTGACCCACGCCAACGCCCCCAACTGCAGCGGTAAAAAACTTGCCATCAATGCAAAAGGATGAAAGGCATCCTGTGGCATAGACGCGAAGATACTACAACTCATCAGAGCAGATCCTGCAAGCATCAGCCGTTGCAATATGCGCATTGAACTAACACTCATTAGAACCACTCCTTGTCACCATCAAGATAAATCTCTTCAAATTCTTGCGGTGTTTGTGTTAAATAAATAATGCCCTCAATTAAACCTATAACTTGCATGACTGCATATGCAATCCCACAAGTAATAGAGCCTCCCGCAATCGAAACCACCAACATAATCATCGCCGGATTATTCTTGCCTAAGACAAATTTATGAATCCCTAAAGCGCCAAGAAAGATCCCTAGCAAACCCGCGGCTAATTTCTTATTACTAAGCTCAGCATCAGAAAGACTGGCCATAGTCAAAATTCTGTACTTTCCGCTTCTAGCAACCGCAACCATTGCTGCCAATAGCCCCGTTGCCATTTTCCATTCGCCATCGGAGCAAGCATTGGACAAAGCCGCCAATGCATCGGCCGATCGGCAGGCGGCCAATCGGCACAGAGATGGCGTAGTTGCTTGATCAAATCCTCTCCATTCGCCCCAGCAGCAGGACGCACAAGCGCCACCAAGCGTTGCCCCCATTCCCTGTCTTCAACAGCAAGCAGCAACACAGCCTCAACAGGCAAACCAATCGCCGCCACTTGTAAACGGGCCTCCAACTGTTCAGGGAACACCGTTTCACCACCAGAGTGAATCGCTCCATCCAAGCGGCCAGCAATGCTGAGACAAACCCGGTTGCTCTCAGTGATCAAGCAACCAGCATCTCCAGAGGTCCACCAGCCTTGCTGATCGCGAACATCCTCCAAGCCCTCACCCAACCAGCGCGCCAACGCCAACCGCGCTGTTCGAACTTGCAACGCGCCTGCTTGCGTCAACTGCAGCTCCACATCTTCAAGCGGTGATCCACAGCCCGTCGCACCCGCCAGGAAATCCTCAGGAGCAAGCGCTGTCACCATCGCCGCTGTCTCAGTTGCTCCATAGCAGGGTGCCAAGCGCAAGCCTTCGGCCCGTGCCGCTTTCATCAACCCTGGCGAAAGCACTGCTCCACCAACCCAAATCACAGCACAAGCCTTCAACACACGCACACCAGCGTTATGCATCAACAACCGCTGCAGTTGTGTTGGCACCAAAGACATCAAGACCGGTTGCTCTCCCCATCCCGGCAACGAGCCACACAACTGCTCTAACGCGTCTGGATCCCTCAGCAAGCCAGGCTGTAGCCATGCATGCCCAACACGCCAACAACGACTACGCCACCAAGGCATCAAGCCACTAACGTGATGCAACGGCAAAGGATTAAGCACCATGCATTGCTGCAGGTCATAACCCTGCTGCTGAAGCCATTGACCTGTAGCCGAAGCTGATAAGTCGAGATGGCTACAAGGCTGCAAACAGTGCTGCTGTCCGCCGGAGGTGCCTCCACTTGCGACCACCACACCAGGACCATCAGGCAAAAGAGCCCTAGGGATCAAACCGCTAGTTCCAACGGGCGGCAGCAGTTGCACCCAATCGCCTTGCTCCAAGGCCTGAGCGAGCTGCAAGGCCCTTTGCTCAGCCTGAGCGGGATTGCAACGCAGGGCAACCAACTCCCTCATGCCGCCGCCCAGACCACTTCGGGATCAGCGCTAAATAAAGGTCCATCAGGGCACCAACCCGGGGCCAGGCCAGGAGCCACTGGTGTAGGGCCCTGATGCTGCAAAGCAGCGAGATGGTGCAGCCAACGCCGACCAATGCCGGTTTCAAAGGCCGTGCTCAACATCCGGTAGCCAACACCCTCCTGCAGCCCCCTCAGCAGAGGTCTGGGATCACCGTCTAAAAGCGGACGCCGCACCTGCCAGCCAGACCATGACTCTCGCAGTGATGGCTCAAGCACAAGCGACTCATCAAGAGCCACGGGAACCTGTTGAGCCAAAGCTCTTAACCCCTCAAGATCACCAGCAGGCAAAGGTTGTTCCAACCATTCCAGCCTCGGATCCTGCAGACATCGCTCCACCCACCAGCTCACCACACTGCGATCCCAACCGCCATTGCCATCAAGCCTGAAGCGCGCATGCTCTGGCAGCCGCTCCAACAATTGCAACAAGAGGCGCCGCTCCAATGCATCTGGAGCGACCGCCACCTTCCACTTCACAGTGAAGGGATCAGCTGCTGAGGGAACCCTCTCAAGCATGGAATCCAACGCATTCAAAAGAGGCTGCCCCGCCGGCAACAACACAGCCGAGGCAGGCGCCGCAAGCCAACCGCCTGTTGCTAAAGACCCCACGAGGCCATCCAATTCCGCCAGAGCTGCACCCACACCAAAAGCCAAAGGCGCAGGCCAAAACGCCATTCCTTCCTCCAACTCCAAACGCGTTGGGGCCAAGCGCAGCTTGACCAAACAATCGCCGCAGGCCTTTAAACCAGCCACATCCATCGGAGCCACCTCCCCCCAACCACAACGACCCGCGCAATCCTCCAATCTCAGCAACCAACCCTGACGTTCTTCAACAACCCCCTGAGCCGTCTGCAACACTCGACTCAAACGAAATGAAAACGGTTTGCACTGAAACTTGAGAGCCATCAACTCAACCTGCGCTAGATAGCGCAAAGCCCAAGCAAGGCGCTAGCGCTAGGCCCAAGCTCAACCCCAAGCCATTGAGCGCCTGAAAGCGCAATGCCAAAAACTTGCTGCCACGAATCTTCTCTGGCTGATCATGGTGATGGCGAAGCAAACGGACCAGCGCTGCTCCTGCAGGCAATCCCAAACCACCAAGCAGAGCTGTCAGCGGCCAATCTCCCTGCAGCACAGGGATCCACTCCAGAGCAAACACAAGCGAAAGAATCCAGGGCACCAAAGCCGCCGCACGAGCTGTGCCCAAGCGCACCACAGGCGATCGTTTGCCAAAAGCCGCATCCTCAGCGACTTGATGAAAATGAGAGCAAAAGAGCACCAAGGTTGTCGCTAAGGCCGGACCACTCCCCAGGGAGAACGCCGTTGCCCATGGAATCACTGATCCATCACCGTTGAGCGGTGCTAACGCCAACAAGGCAGCGGCAGTAGCGAAAGGGCCAAAAGCCAACCAACACAGCGGCTCACCGAGGCCTATGTAGCCCCAGCGAAAGGGCGGCCCCTGGTAGAGGTATCCCAAACAACAACTCACCAGCACCAAAAAGAGCACAGCAGCACTACTACGCAAAGCCAACACCAACATCAACAACAATCCCAGCACGAGCGCTAAGTGGGCAAAACGGCGCACAGGTCTCCGCTGACCCAGCAACGCAACCACCGAATGCAACTTGGTGAAGCTGTCCACGCCGGTATCTGCATCAAAGAGGTCGTTGCTGAGGTTTTCCCAAAGCAAAAGCAGCACAGCCGCAACCAAAAAGCCAAGCAGTTGATCAAGACGCACTGCTTCGCCGGCCCCCACCAGCCAACCTGCCGCCAGCATCGCCGGCATCACTGCCACGGAGTACATCGGCCACTTGATCGCGGCTGTCCAAAGAGCTCGCCTTGTGGAGGCCTTGGCGTAAAGGGATGCAACATCCTGCTGGTCTGGCATGGGAAAGAAGCCTGGAAACCAGGGAAAGGCCCATACATTTGAGCAGGACCCGCGCTCAACTCCGATCCCGGATGACAGCTGACCGTAGTTTCAGCAACCTTTTAACTGCCGCATCCCTGGGCTGGTGCGAACGCAAGGGCGATGAAGGTGTCCTCAGCCTGGCCCTGCCTCTCGACGAGGTGGATCCCCTGTACCACCTGCCCTTACTAGCCGATGAGCATCCCTTCCAGTTTCTCTGGGATAGTGCACCAGGCCTTTGCTTTGCAGCAGCTGGTCAGTGCCAAAGCCTTGATCTTGCAGGCCCCAGACGCTTTGAGCTAGCCCAACGATTCAGCGATACAACCCTGGCACGCCTCACAGACGCGACGCCCAACGCCCCTGCCCAGGCTCGCGCCAAAATCCTGCTGGCCTTTTCCTTTTTCGACCATCCAGCAGAACGACAACGCAACCAGATCCGCACAGCAGCAGTTCAAGCGGTACTGCCGCGTTGGCAACTCAGCCGCCAGGGTCGACACGGTTGGCTGCGTCTCAATGGCGTGATCACCCAACAAGCAGAAGCGCGGGACCTAGCAGAACAGCTTTGGCTGATGGCGGAAAACCTGCTTGACCCCAATCACAATTCAAAAGATTTCTGGCCCAGCAGCGTCCACGGCACCACGGGAGTCAAGCCCTGGCAGGAGTGTTACAGACCAGCTCTCAAACGCGGACTGGATTTAGTAAGCAGCGGTGAGCTCAACAAATTGGTGCTGGCTGTACGCCAATCCATTCAGCTCCAAACACCCTTAAACCCGCTGCCAGTACTGGCCAAACTACGTCAACACCAATCAGGTAGCTGCCGCTTCTTATGGCGAAGAAGCCACGAGGACGCCTTTTTTGGAGCTTCGCCTGAACGGCTACTCAGCCTGCAAGGGAATCAGCTACGCACCGACGCTCTGGCCGGCACTGCTGATCGCAATGACGATGGCCAAGAACTACTCCGCTCTGAAAAAGACCGTCGCGAGCATGAACTTGTCGTTGCCTCAATTACCAGTCAACTGTTCAATCAAGGACTGACACCACGGCGACCACGGAACCCCCAGATCGCTCGTCATGGCCAACTGGTGCATCTGCATACACCGATTACAGCCAATGCCCGTGGTCACACATCCCTCAATCTGGCCAAAATTCTTCATCCAACACCGGCGGTAGCGGGTCTGCCTTGCCGGGAGGCGATGGCCTGGCTGCGCACATTGGAACCTTTTGAACGTGGCAACTATGCGGCACCGATTGGCTGGATCGACAGCCAAGGCGATACGGAACTGCGCGTGGCCATCCGTTGTGGCCATGCACGCGGTTCAATGCTTGATCTCACCGCTGGAGCTGGTTTGGTCCGAGGGTCTGTGGTCGAACGCGAATTACAAGAAGTTGGCATGAAGCTGTCTGTACTGGCCGACCAACTCGATCTGCGTGCCAAGGATCAACCAAGACTGACCAGCAAACGCGCAATCACTTGATCAGCGAGGGGAACACCCTTGAGGCGCTCAACCTCACGAATGCCAGTGGGACTGGTGACATTGATCTCACTCAGCAGGCCATCAATCACATCAATTCCCACAAAAAACAAACCCTGCTCTCTCAAAACGGGTGCCAATTCTGCACAGATCTGCAATTCACGACTGTCTAGCTCTGTGGGTTCAGGGCGACCACCCATGGCAAGGTTGCTGCGAAAATCTCCAGCCTTAGGACGACGGTTCACTGCACCAAGAGGCTCTCCATCCACCAACAGGATGCGCTTGTCTCCTTCAATGACAGCCGGCAAAAACCGCTGAGCCATCACCGGTAACTGCTCCTGATCCGTCACCAACTCCAGCAAGGCCTCAAGTCCGGGAGCGGCACCAACGACTCGCACCAGCCCCTGACCAGCTCGACCCCCTAAAGGTTTGAGCACCACCTCTTCTTGCTCACGGGCAAAGGCCGCAAGCTCACTGACCCGACTGGCCACAAGCGTGGGAGCCATCATGTTGTTGAAGCGCAGCGCACCGAGCTTTTCATTCCAGGCCCGCAACGCCGCTGGCCTATTGAGCACGCACACACCAGCCCGCTCGGCCAGCTCAAGCAAATGGGTGGCATAGAGATAAGCCTCATCGACAGGGGGATCCTTACGCATCCAGATGCAGGCGAAGTCCGTTAGAGGAAGGCTCTGGGGCTCACCGGTGCTAATCCAAGGCTCAGGCACCACAGGGATGGCAATCGCAGCGAGCTGATCTCCGCGAGCCTGAAGATCAGCGGGTGTACAAGCCCAAACCTCAATCGATGCCCGTTGAGCCGCCTGCATCAACGCAGCTGAGGAATCCTTGGCAGGTTGAATGCACTGCAGGGGATCCAAGACGAACAGCTGTCGCATGGCGTCAGACCTTGCCTTGGAGCAAACCATCAAGTTTTTGAGCCCCCTCAAGGGCATGCAACTCATCGCAGCCACCAATGCTCAGATCATCGATAAAGATCTGGGGCAACGTGTTTTTCCCCCCAGCCCGGCTCGCCATCGCTGCGCGGGCTTCCTGGTCGCCATCGATGGCGTGCTCCTGGTAACTCACCCTTTTGCGATCCAAGAGAGCCTTGGCACGCAGGCAGAATGGGCATGACTGCCAGGTATAGATCTCAACCTTGGCCATGGCACTGTGATGACGTCACTGAGATCCTATGCAGGCTGGCCCCGCTGATAGCGTCAGATCTCTGGACTCAAGCACCAACGTTGCTGGACCTCACCGACTTCAAACGCGATCTTTCTGAGCTCACCGACCGCCTGGGCCAAGCCCAGGACTGTCTTTGACGTTCCTGCTCTAAACGCTCGCCAACAAGATCTTGAGCAACTCGCTGCTCAACCAGATTTCTGGGACGACCAGCAAAACGCCCAGAAGCAGATGCGTCAGCTGGACGAAGTTAAAGCCCAGCTGGTGCAAATCACGCTCTGGCGGAGTGCCGTCAATGATGCCCAAGCAACCTTAGAGCTCTACGACCTGGAGCCAGACGACGAGATGCTCAGCGAAGCCCAATCGGGGCTGAAACAGCTACGCCAAGGGCTTGATCGCTGGGAGCTCGAGCGACTACTTAGCGGCGAGTACGACAAGGAAGGAGCCGTGCTCTCAATTAACGCTGGAGCTGGTGGCACAGATGCTCAAGACTGGGCTCAGATGCTGCTCAGGATGTACACCCGCTGGGCAGAGGATCACGACATGACAGTGACCGTAGACGAGCTTTCCGAAGGAGAAGAGGCCGGAATTAAAAGCGCCACGGTAGAGATTGAAGGCCGCTATGCCTACGGCTACCTGCGTAATGAAAAGGGCACCCACCGCTTGGTGAGAATCTCGCCTTTTAACGCCAATGGCAAGCGCCAAACAAGCTTTGCAGGCGTGGAGATCATGCCAAAAATCGATAAGGAAGTAGAGCTCGATATCCCCGAGAAAGATCTAGAAGTCACCACCAGCCGCTCCGGGGGCGCCGGGGGCCAAAACGTCAACAAGGTGGAGACAGCCGTACGCATTCTGCATATCCCAACAGGATTAGCGGTGCGCTGTACGCAAGAGCGCTCACAACTACAAAACAAAGAGAAGGCTTTGGCTCTACTGAAAGCCAAGCTGATGGTGATCGCCCAGGAGCAGCGTGCTGCAGAGATCGCTGACATCCGCGGCGATATCGTAGAAGCTGCCTGGGGCAATCAGATCCGCAACTATGTCTTCCATCCCTACCAAATGGTGAAAGACCTGCGCACAGCAGAAGAAACCACAGACGTGCAAGCGGTGATGAATGGTGATTTAGACCGATTCATTCAGACCCTGCTGCGTCAGGGTGTCGATCGTCCAGGCAGTGATATGGATCACTAAATCAGACATACCAATGACGACAGATCCAAGCTCCAAGGAGCCTCCATCACAAGCAACACCACCGCCAAGCTTCGTGAAACTGGCAATGCGCAACATGGTGCGCAAAGGTGGACAGAGCCTTTGGCACTTCGGCCTCACCGCCTTTGGCGTTGTGGGGTTCATCTTGATGATTGCCTGGCTAGGCAGGCCCACACTTCCCCATTGATATTGATGCGCGCATGAGCGCACTGCAAAGCTCTCCGATCAACCTCGACCTCGATCTGGCCTTTCATCCCGCCAACGATGATGCTTTGACGAGCTTGGTTGATGCAGACACAAAGCGCCGCCTCACTAACGCAAGTCCCTGGCAGCAAGACCTCACAGCCTGGATTGAAAGCGTCCGTCGTGACCCAACCCTGACCTGTCCTGAGATTGTGCGCCTCAGCCCGATGCTCAGCCTGGGACTTCAACTCACGGATGACGCCACCATCACCGAACTGAATCACGCTTGGCGTCAACGATCTGAAACGACTGACGTCCTCTCCTTCCCAGCAGTGGATAACAGCCTCGTCCTACCAACAGACACTTGCGTCGAACTGGGCGACATTGTCGTCTCAGTGCAAACAGCACAACGCCAAGCCAAACAACACAGCCATGAACTTGGCCTAGAACTCCGCTGGCTGGTAAGCCATGGCCTCCTGCATCTACTGGGCTGGGACCACCCAACAGATCAGAGCCTGAAAACGATGCTGAGCTACCAGGAGCAACTTCTCAGCATCAACGGTAAGGTTCATCACCACTAGTGATGCAATCCAAGAGATCACTACATGCTCCCTCAGACCAACAATTTGTTGTCCGAAGAGATCACCCCACTATCCAATCAAGGGCATCAAGCTGCCCGGCGGGGCGCCTGGCGAATTGCCGCAGACCTACCAACCAGTTTTCGCTACGCAGCCCAAGGTCTGGCCTATGGCATCGTCAGTCAGCGCAACTTCCGTATCCATGTCGTGATCGGCGCCGTCGTTTTCGGTCTGGGGCTCTGGCTGCAACTGAATCTCAACGATCTAGCCGTATTGGTTCTCACGGTGGCGGCAGTGCTTGTCTTG
Organism: Prochlorococcus sp. MIT 1327; assembly: GCF_047304785.1. Taxonomy (NCBI): domain Bacteria; kingdom Bacillati; phylum Cyanobacteriota; class Cyanophyceae; order Synechococcales; family Prochlorococcaceae; genus Prochlorococcus; species Prochlorococcus sp. MIT 1327. Next base: position 488,419 of record NZ_CP138972.1, on the reverse strand, counting down.
GAGTTGCTCAATACATCCATCGAAGCTGTGGTGGACCTAGCAATCGGTCGCCGCTTTCACCCCCTTGCCCGCATCGCCAAAGACACTGCTGCTGCTGCTGTCATGGTTGCCGCCATTAGCTCTCTACTGATTGCCCTGCTTCTGCTGCTCCCTCCTCTACTGATCCGCCTTGGGCTCTGACGCCCTGCAGCCCCATGCTCCTAATTATCGACAACTACGACAGCTTCACCTTCAACCTGGTGCAGTATTTAGGGGAACTGGCCGCAAAGTATCCTGTCGCTGCTGATCTACGGGTTGAGCGCAACGATGCTCTCTGCCTAAGCCAAATCAGGGAGCTACACCCCGCCGCCATCCTGCTCTCACCTGGTCCGGGCAATCCTGATCAATCCGGAGTTTGCCTGGAGGTGCTGACCGAGCTGGCTCCCACAATCCCCACCCTCGGGGTGTGCTTGGGGCATCAAGCCCTAGCTCAAGCCTACGGAGGCAAGGTGGTGCAAGCTGATGAACTGATGCATGGCAAAACCTCTCCTGTGCTGCACAACGGCGAAGGGCTGTTTAAAGGCTTACCCCTACCACTCACTGCTACCAGATATCACAGCCTGATTGCAGAGCGAGAGAGCCTGCCGGACTGCCTAGAAGTCACAGCATGGCTAGAGGACGGCACAATCATGGGCCTACGTCATCGAACACACCCCCATCTACAAGGAGTGCAGTTCCATCCCGAAAGTGTGCTCACGGAGGCAGGTCATCAACTGCTTACCAACTTTTTGCGTCTGACAGAACCAAACGAAAAGCACTGCTAACTTCCATACCCTAATCACTTCCACTCATGCCTTCCCGCTTCAAGGTTCTGAGGCCCCGCAGCCTATCCGCCGCAACAGCAGTGGGGTTGATGCTGTCTACGGCATCCTCAGTTATGGCCGGTGGGGTCACAATCACCAGTTATGGCCACAGTGCCCTGCTCATCCAAGGCGGTGGGCAATCGGTGTTGCTCAACCCATTCAAGGCCGTGGGCTGTGCCGCAGGCCTGCGCGAGCCCAGGGTGAATGCCACTGTGATCCTTGCCAGCTCTGAGCTCGCTGATGAAGGGGCTCGAGTCGCGAGTGGTCGCTTTCTCGTGCAACCAGGTTCATACCGCATTGGCGGCTTAAACCTGGAGGGATTTGCGGCTCCCCATGACCGCCTTGGCGGTCGCCGTTTCGGCCAAGCCACCCTATGGCGCTGGCAACAGGGTGGCTTGCAGTTTGCTCACCTTGGCGGTAGCGCTGCCTCGTTATCGGGAGAAGACAAAGTTCTGCTTGGACGTCCCGACGTCTTGATCATCGGCGTAGGGGGTGGCGCCAAGGTCTATGACGGCGCTGAAGCAGCACGGGTCGTCAATGCACTCAATCCACGCCGAGTCATCCCAGTGCAATACGTGAGTGGTGCAGCGCCAAGCGACTGCGATCAAACTGGGGTGCAACCATTCCTTGATGCGATGGCAGGTACACCGGTCAAGCAGACAGGAACGACCATCAGCCTGCCGAGCGATCTGGGCGATGGGCCTGTCATTGAGGTGATGCGCTAACAGCGCATCAATAGCCTGAGTGAGTCGATCAGCATGGCTTGCCAGTCACTCAGGCTGCAAGAGACTCAACAGTGGCAAAGGCTTGCCAAAATTGCTGCATTTGCTCAATCGTGCCGATGCTGACCCGCAAGGATCCATCAATCAGCGGTTTACCAGTCATCAGCCGAACCAAGATGCCCCGCTTGCGCAAGGCTGCTTCCACCTCTGCTGGTTGCTGCTGCGGCCAGATCAACAGGTAATTCCCTCCATCGAGGTGGTAAGGCAAACCAGAGGCTTCAAGACGAGCGCTAATCCAATCACGCGCCTTCAACACATCAGCCACGTAGGCATCCACGTAAGCCTGATCATCAAGAGCCGCGAAAGCTGCTGTTACCGCAAAGCTATTGATGTCATAAGGCCCAGTCACACGACTGACGCGATCGATGACATCAGCAGAGCCGATCGCAAACCCCATGCGAAGACCCGCCAAACCTGCGGTTTTGGCTAACGAACGCAACACCAACAGATTCGGGGTAACACTGAAATCTGCTTGCGGCAAAACGCTATCGCCCGTGAACGCCTCATAAAGCTCATCGACTACCACCAACGTTTCAGGCGCAGCCATAGCAAGTTGCTGAATCTGTTCTGGTGCCAAACGAGTGCCTGTGGGATTGTTGGGATTGCAGAGCAACAACAGCCTTGGCTTCTGCTCCAGCACACGCTTACGAATCGCCTCAAGCGGAAAGCAAAAGTCGCTGCCTTCATAGGGAATAGCCAGAATCTCCATCCCCTGCATCTGGGCGCAGGGCGCGTAGTAGCCAAAGGTAGGGCTCGTTGTCAGTAAGCGATCACCACGATCGCCATAGGCATGAAAGATGGCGTGAATCGCTGCATCAACGCCGTTAAATAAGCCAATCTGACTAGGGCTAAGTGGCTGGGTCAGCCCTGGTCGGCCCTGATCACGATTGCTCAAATTGGCCACCACCGCTTCTTGCAACCCGTCGTACTCCGGATAAACAGCGATCTGATCAGCAGCAATAGCTCGCAACGCCTCGAGTACACGAGGGCTAGGGCCGATCGTATTTTCATTGAAATCAAGGCGCAGCAATCCACGGCGACCCTCAAGCGGAGCGCTATAGGCCTTCAGACACTCCACTTCCACCCGAGGAGCGGGGGCACCAGAACTCATTCGTGAAGGTGAAGACCCCATCACATCCGCTCCAGCGTGGGAATACCCAACAACGACAGCCCTAGTTTTAGGGTATCTGCCGTGAGCCGGCAGAGCGCTAGGCGACAGCTACGAGAGGGTTGCTCAGCTTTCAACACCGGCACCTGATCGTAAAAGCGATTAAACACCTGACTGAGCTCAAACAGATAGGTGCAGAGACGATTGGGTAACAACTCCTCCTCAACTTCGGCGATCACTGCATCAAACTTGAGTAACTCCCGCACTAAAGCCCATTCCTGCGTTTCACTGAACTGAAGCTCAGCCGTAGTGACATCAAGATCACCCCCCTTGCGCGCAATACCGGCGATACGAACAACGGCATAAAGCAGATAGGGAGCTGTATTGCCCTGCAGAGCAAGCATGCGATCAAAACTGAACTGGTAGTTGGTGATTCGGTTCTGGCTGAGATCGGCATACTTCACTGCTGCCAGCCCCACCGTGGTGGCCACCTGCTGAATAAAAGATTCATCTTCATCCCGCCCCTCCTCCTGCAGCCGACGGCGCAGATCAGACTCAGCGCGCTCGACAGCCTCATCCAGTAACTCGCGCAGGCGCACCGTGTCACCAGCACGCGTTTTGAGCTTCTTGCCATCTGCCCCCTGAACCAGGCCAAAAGGCACGTGCTGGAGACGTCCAGCATCAGGGATCCAACCAGCGCGATTCGCCACCTGGAACACGCCAGCGAAATGATTGGCCTGGCCAGCATCGGTCACGTAAATCACACGCCGAGCGCCATCCCCTTGAGGAGGAGCAGCAAAGCGATAGCGCATGGCTGCCAGATCGGTGGTGGCGTAATTGAAGCCACCATCACTCTTCTGAACAATCACAGGCAGAGGTTTGCCGTCCTTACCCGTAACACCCTCAAGGAAGACACACTGAGCGCCGTCATCGGTAACGAGCAAACTGGAGACATTGAGATCCTCAACGACGCTCTCGAGATAGGGGTTATAAAACGATTCACCACGCTCGTTGAGACGAACATCAAGCCGATCGTAGATCTTTTGAAATTCACGGCGCGACTGTTCACATAGCAATCCCCAGGCCTTAAGGGATAAAGGATCTCCCCCTTGTAATTTCACCACCTCCTCACGGGAGGTGGTCTGAAAAGCCTCGTCGTCATCAAAGCGTTGCTTGGCCTGGCGATAAAACACCACAAGATCGCCAAGATCAACAGCATCAGCTGTTTCAAGAGCCTCTGGTGCCACTTGCTTCAAGTGGGTAATCAACATCCCAAACTGCGTACCCCAATCGCCTACATGGTTAAGACGCAGCACGAGGTGTCCACGAAACTCCAACACCCGAGCAAGGGAATCGCCAATGATCGTGGAACGCAAGTGCCCCACATGCATCTCCTTGGCGATGTTGGGGCTGGAGAAATCCACCACCACTGGAGTAGGCTGTTGCCCATCGTTATCGCCCTCCACCAGCGGCACGCCCAGACGAGCATCAGCCAGCCTTGCCTGCACTTCAGCAGCCAGGCATTCGGGCCGGACGGTGAGATTAATGAAACCTGGCCCAGCAATTTCTGGCGTCAAGCAAATGGCAGTGAATTCCGTATCGACCATCAGCTGGTCGACAATCGCTGCAGCAATTTGACGCGGAGGCTGCTTGAGCGGCTTAGCGAGGGGTAAGGCAGCATTCGCCTGAAAATCACCAAATTCAGGCTTGCTGGCTGGGGCCAATTGTGGATCCAAGCCAGTGCCACTCACACCTGCTGAGGCTGCGGCTTCAGGGAAGGCACGGTCGATCGCCGCACGCAGTTGACTCTCCAGAGCGTGGGCAAGGCTGAGCATGAACTCCGCAGCGAAATGGACCTGCAATCACCCTGATCATCACTGACCACGATGCCGGCAACCCACCAGCCTGCTTCAGCACTGTTCTTAAGCGATCACCATTAACACTGCACGCGGATCTTTTAAACGGTGAACGAGCAGCAGGAAGAGCTTGGCTCGCTAAACCTGAGAGCTTCCTTCTCCGTCTAGGTTCTCGGCTCAACAGAAGCTGGATCAGCAGAGCCAAGCCACTAATCATTTCGTTCTCGTAATCAGTGACTCGTTAACCCCTTGCTGATGATTCTGCGCTGATGCCGCAAGGCCATGGCTCGATCCAAACGCTTACTGCCTTCTGGCTGCAGTTTTCATATCACGCTGCGCTGCAATAGCCGTCAGTTCTTGATTGCTAAAGCCCTTAGGCGTGATGTGTTGTTGGCGGTACTTAAAAAGGCCAAGCAGAAATTTGCCGTGAAGGTTTATGGGCTCTGCCTGATGGCTAACCACCTTCACTTGCTCATCAGGCCAACCAATGCCAAGAAGCTGCCTAGGTTGATGCACTGGTTTGCTTGGTATTCCGCCATGGCCTTGAACCGCTTGAGCGGGCGTTGCGGGCACTTCTGGGAGGCCAGGTATTTCTCAACGCCGATCCACCCCAAAGACCACAGAAGAGAGTTGAACACCTTGAGGACTATCCATGCCAACCCAAAAGCGGCTGGGGTAAGGAAAGGCTTTTATGACCCCTATTCCAACTATGGCCACTACAGCAGGTTGCAAGCAGATGGCATCAGCGAATGGAGCCCTGCCTTTTTAAAGCTCTCGGAAACACTGGATGGTTGTGCCAAGCGTTATGAGCGTTTCTGCCAGCGCTATCGCCATAAGAGCAAAGGCGCTCCTTGCAGTACACCTTGGAATCCCCAGTTGAATTTGACCGCATCCTTGAGGTTGATCTCCATCACCCCCAGATCTGCTGCACTGACATCGTCTTGAGCAGCGACTGGCAGGATTGGAGAACCAGCTAAGGAAAGAGCATTAGCACTCGCTATCGATAGAGGAAGACGAAGGGAACGCAGCTCTTGGATTGACTAACTGATCAGCTCATAATGCTTTGAACACTGGCTTGCAAAGCAGAGCGTGAGGCAGTCGTTGGGTTGGCTAGCAAGATTGGCTTAAAGCCGAACAACCTCAATACCACTTAGGCAGGCGTCGTTGATTCAAACCGCATGCTGATATCAAGCCAGGGGCTGCGCGTCACTGGAGCACTCGTCGAGATCAAGTCAATCCCCGTTGCCGCATAGGCATACAACTGGCCAGGGTCCACACCAGACGCCTCCAGAACCACAGACCCTTCAGCTCTTTGCTCTGCCAATAGACGCAAGCGAGGCACCAAATCTTGCAACTGAGCAGGGGAAAATTCATCGAGCAGCACCCCATCGGCTCCAGCCCGAATCGCCTCATCAGCCTGGTCGGCAGTTTCAGCTTCAACGATCACTTGAGCTGGCCATGGTGCGCTTGTGCGAACAGCGGCGACAGCTGCAGCCATGCCGCCAGCCCAAGCCAAATGGTTCTCCTTGAGCATGGCGGCATCATCCAAACCACAACGGTGATTCACTCCCCCCCCACAGCGAACGGCGTACTTCTCCAACACACGTAGCCCAGGAGTGGTCTTACGGGTGTCAGCCAAGCGCACAGACGACCCACGCAACTGATCCACGAGCCCGGCAGTTGCGGTTGCCACGCCAGACAATCGCATCGCCAAATTCAGTGCTGTGCGCTCAACAGCCGCCAACGCTGAGGCCTGCCCCTCAAGCCGCAGTAAGTCTTGGCCAACTGAAACTGAAGCCCCTTCAGTGACGAGAAGCTGCACCCTGGCCTTTGAATCAAGCGCATGCAGCAATGGCTCAACGAGCACTCCACCACAAAACAGACCATCGGCTTTCGCTCGCCAACACGCACGACCATGACAACCACTCAAAGCAGGAGCGGTGAGATCACCACGACCGAGATCTTCTGCCAACCAGCTCTCAAGCCTGCTGCGCAGTTCTGGAGTCAGGGTCAGCGAAGGTGAAGAGACTGGCATTGAAAACATCTTGCAAACAAAAAGACAATCTTTCGAGGAGTGATTAACTAGGCAGAAAAAAGCATTTTGACACTATGAATTAACAATAGTGAGTTTCCATTGACGCCTACTTGCCAATACAGAAACGCGAAAAGATTCGATCAAGCACAGCTTCTGTGATCTCCTCGCCAATAATTTCCCCCAAGCTGCTGATCGCTTGCCGCAGATCAATGGTCCAGAAATCCCAGGGCAACTGATGCTCTGCTGCTTCCTGACTACGGCTCAAGGCAATTGCTGCTGCTGCGGCAAGATCTTGCTGCCGTTGATTGAGAGCAACCACCAACCCCTGCGCTTCGCTGGCCCCACAAGTCTTCAAAACAGCCTCAATCAAGGCCTCTTCTCCTTGCCCAGTGAGTGCGCTCAACATCACATCCACAGTCTTGCCATCGACCTGATTGCCAAGTGAAGCAGCCATCGAGGCAGGCTGAAGATCAGCTTTATTACCCACAAGAAGCCTTGGCAGATCATCTGGGATCTGAGCGAGCAACGCCGCATCTTCGGATGTCCATCCCAGGCTGAGATCAAACACCAACACCGCCACATCTGCTGCAGCGAGAGCCTGATGACTACGGTCTATCCCAAGTTGCTCCAGCGCATCCTGCGTGGCGCGAATGCCTGCGGTGTCAACCAAGGTGATCGGCACACCCTCCAGCACAATCTCGCTCTCCAAGACATCCCTGGTCGTACCAGGAAGATCCGTCACGATCGCCCGCTCCCGGCGGCTGAGGCGATTCAACAGGGAGCTCTTACCAACATTAGGGCGACCGACCAGAGCCACCTGCAGCCCCTGGCGCAACACATCACCACGCTTGGCATCTTCAACAAGCTGTTCGAGCTCTCGCCGCACGCACTGCAACTCAAGTAACAACTCAGCACCATCGAGAGGGGGAAGATCCTCCTCAAAATCAACCCTGGCCTCCAGCTCACTGAGCTGATCCAACAACCTTTCCCGCAGGGAGGTGATACGGCGCTGAATGCCTCCATCAACTCCCGTCATCGCCAACTGGGCTGCTCGACGACTACGCGCCGCCACAAGTTCACTGATCGCCTCCGCCTGGGTGAGGTCAAGCCGGCCGTTGAGCACCGCCCGCTGGCTGAACTCTCCAGGCAATGCCCGGCGCACATGCGGCTGAGCCAACACACGCTCAAGCACCCGCTGAACAGCCATCAATCCACCATGACAGTGGATCTCCACAACATCCTCGCCAGTGAAACTGCGTGGCCCCTTCATCAGCAACACAAGAACTTCATCGATCCGTTCCTTGCCGCTCTCATCCATCACATGGCCATACAACACACGATGACTAACCCAAAGTTGTTGCCCGGGGATCGACACCACACTCCGCCCAACGACCTCAGCCGCTGGCCCAGAAAGCCGCACCACAGCAATACCCCCTTGGCCTGGTGCGACCGCCGTTGCCACTGCGGCAATCGTGTGTTGAGGCGGGATAGGAGAAGACATCATCACTGGCACCTTCAGCCCTTCCTACGATCAAAGGCACCCTGCAGCACCATTGCTTCGGTCTGGCCATGATCCAGCAAAACCTCCAGGGCATCAACAGGCGACTTCGCCGCTGGCTTGTTTGGCTCTGGCAGCAAGAAGGAACGCCAGGGCAACGGGCGCGAGGGGTCGCAGCGGGAGTGTTCAGCGGCTGCTTCCCTTTCTTCGGGTTACAGACACTGATGGGTGTCGCCTTAGCAAGTGTGGTGCGCGGCAACCATGTACTGGCTGCCATAGGCACCTGGATCAGTAACCCGATCACCTATTTGCCGCTCTATTGGTTCAACTATCAAGTTGGCTGTTACCTGATTGGCCAAGGGCAAAATGACCTTTACCTCACTAAAGTCAATGACCAAGATCTTTGGGCTCAAGGCTGGGCCTTCAGCACTCGCCTTTTACTTGGATCAAGCTTGGTAGGAGCAATCGCAGCTCTATTCGCAAGCTGCGCTGTCTATGGGTTGCTCAAAGGGCCAGCAAAAGCAAAATCGCGAAAGCGAATTTATCGCAGACGAAGCCAAAGTAATACATGATTAAACCGAAATTAGCTTACCTAGGCTGAGATCTACTGAATTGCAATCCTCTTAGGAATCAAGCGAAAGGCCTGTATTGAATGTCAAAGTGATGATGGGGCTGTCGAGAGTTGTCTCAATAGCCATAATTATAAAAGATTTAAATTTATCGTCGTAAGATCATAACGGTTAGCTACAGCTAATGTGATCAAAGAGGCTGATGGAGCAATCCCCTCCGACCTTAAGTTGATGAATCTCACGATCCTGAATATCCAGCAAAGGAGCTAAGGTAGCTTATGCCTCCACTACCCCCGCGACTGATACGCCGTGCACTTCTTCTCGATGTGGTGCTGGCGTTGGTCTTCCTCAGCCTCTCTTTATTTGCCGAAGAACAGGTCTGGCGTTTAATCTGGGGTTGCGGCGCCTTGCTCGCAGTGGTCGATGCCCTAGTAGCCAATCGATTCCTTGACGAGGAAGACCTGGACTGAGGAAAATAACTAAAATTTTCTGTATTTGAGCTCTTCGCTTATAATATCTATATTGAGATAAACTTATTTTTTATAAAATATAGATTTTAATAAAAAAGTTACAAGAGCGTAAAAAATCAGTTCGACGACAACCTCAACTCCTGGGCCAGTAAAAGGCCAAAGAATTGATGCTAATTCGAGCATTAACGCGATTATGGCAATATAACGTACAACAATATAGACACTAAAAAAATCAACCCCCAGGAGATAGGCCTGGAAGGGGAAAGAGTCAATCCCTTAAAGACTTGAATTAGCCGGTCATACATAAAACTGGACCAAAGAACTTAGGCCATCTATTAGGTGTAGGTATTTTCTTTGCAGTCGTTGCTTAATGTTCATCCTAGCAACTACAACCTTCTCTACGGCTAGCGTTCTATCAACAGTGATGCAGTATTGAACTCATTGTATTCACCATCAGTCCAGCTGTATGCGACATCCGAATCCACCTGCTTCACCTTCATGCTCTTACGATCTGTTTTGAGAACCTGTCCCCTAGCCCTGAAATTTCCTTTTATTCCATCCTTATTGACCTGAACGTATATTGCTCCTACTTCAAAGCCTCTATCACTGCAAAATATTTCATCAAAACAAGTATGTACAGTAACTGCATAATCATCAGATACAAAGCCAGCCCCAGCAGCGTAAGTATTTGAACATCTCCAACTGCCACCAGTGATCAAACCTGACTTTGCCCCAGAGGCTAAATTTTCATTCCATCCAATAGCCTCAAATGCTGCACAACCAGCGTCAGCCCTGACGGGAAGCGTGAGGCTGGCACAGCAGACCGTCACAACTGCTCCGAACATAGCCCGGGTCAAGACTTGAAATGTGTTCAGGTGTAGGGGCAAGAGCAGTATTGGCTAGCTATAGAGGCTCCAATGACCACGATAAGCCAAACCATTTCTGTGGAAGAAGGATACCGTTACCCAAATCAAGAAATATGGCAGGAAACAATACCCTGCGATCAATCGTTCAAAGCTTTTACCCGGTCTAATCATGTCTTTATTAGCAGACAACACATTCCTATTAACTGCTGATCGAGCATGACGAAAGCAATTGGTTTAAGAATTGTCGTGTTAAAAGTAATCAAATCATTTTGACTAGCTAAAGGTGATTTGATCACTTTGGTGCCTCAGCAGTGATCAGTCATCAAGATCACTGCTGAGGATTCTCGCTTCAAAGAGGTAACTTAGTAGGTTATCAAGCATCGAATTGATTAAATAAAAGTAGCAAGTGACGTAGTAATCCCAGAGCTTTTTGGAGGTTGATATTAAAACGGCACCTACAAGGTAAAGCAAATGATTTAACTCGTGATTGCGCGACGCTTGACCGCAAGAAAGCCACCAAATGCAATAGGAATAAGAGCTACCAGTGCTGCAATTGCCAGGATAGTAGGAAGTGAAAGTTCTGGCATCGTCTTAGTACAAGTGACAGAACTATTTTAATCGAATGTCAAGGTCAAAATAGGAGGGCCTGCGTGATGTTGCATCAACAACATCTATTCTTCCTTATCGACATTCCGTGAACGCAAAAGTATATTATTACAAATCATTCTATGGTCAAGTGAAACAAATACTCACAGCCATATGCTCTGCCATTGTATTAACCATATCTGCAGAGGCTCAATCCACATCCTCCTCCTTTCGGCAGGCTTGCTAATGATTGTTGGCGGTTAACCGACGATTCGTATGCTTTTCCTGTGGATGTCAGACGCTGACACTGGCAACACCATTTTTGTGGGCAACGCAAGCACTGGCGAAATCTATGCGCGCTACGGACTCTCTCCGGAGTGGCGTGCTGATCCTAAGGTCATCAACACATTCAAGACAAGTGTCTAGCAACTGTGATTCAAGCTTTGATTCTTTCGATTCTATCCATGAGGCCTGCTTAAATTTAGATATTTACAATGTTTCTGACAGGAAGCCCTTAAAGAAGGGATAGAATCTAAGCTGTGAAGACTTTAAGTCTGTCCCTAATGGATCGGAAGCCAACATGAGTAGCAGTGAGAAAGAGCTTGATCTGCGCATTGATCGTCTTCAGAAAGAATTAGCGTTGGCCGAGCAAGAAAGAGATATTCTACGTGCGACTATGATGCAGAAAAAGATTCTCATGAAACTCCTTAAAGAGAATCCTTAGAAGCAGGGTTAAAGCCAAGTCGCATAGGGAGTTGTTTATATTCGCCCATAGAGACTAGCTCTCATTTACATTTATACTGACAATGAAACTCATTTTGGTTGCAGGGAGATTAAACATTGAATTAGCCAAGCATTTATCTGGCCACCTATCAAGTAGGTTGGGCTGAATAGCTAAAACATTATTTCACAGAGCACCGTCAACTTGCTTTCAAGGTTAGGCCTCAAATAAAGCTGACTAAAATCAAATTGTTTTCATTAAAAGTACCAGCCTAATCGCACCTTCACAACTACTTAGGATGGTGCGCAAATCCTTGTCGCGCTCGTTTTGCTTTTATGCCTATTAAGCTAGATACCACAAAAGAGCAATCTCCTATGGCTGCCAAGTACACCTTTGAATCTCAGACGGAGATTTATTACATGTTGAAGGCCTTAAACCAGACTCAATGGTGTGTTGAGAATGGATTGCTTGAAATGGACAGGAAGACGCTCAAAGGTTTTCAGACATTGCGCAAGAAGTTTGCAGACTTCGCATTAGCGAATCCATAGCTTAGATCTTCATGAGTAGATTTGCTTGTCTTGCTTATAACGACAAGGCATCTTTGACTTAAATTAAGCAGGCTTACGATGATGAGAACTAATCTCAGGCTTAACATTACTGGCTAATTCTTGGTTACTAGTGATCCAACTAAGATTGAGCCATTTACATCAACAGGTGATCGTCTGGGCGCCAATGATTTTTTTTAGATTGATTAAGTATGCACTCAATCATCTCAGACAAGAAACTGATCCTTCTCTAAATCAAGTCATTTGTGGGGAAAGCGATCACCTCTAATCAAAAGAGCATCGTAAACTTGCTTAAAGAAATGCTGACTCCATAACCAACAGCAATCTGATCATCTTCAGCAGATGCGCAAGAATCAATAAATTTTTTGGCGCAACTGAAGAGATCGGCATCAGCGACACGGTCAACTTCAAACTGGAACCAGCATTGCCACCAGTGACTGTTAGCCTCCTTACTCTAATTAATATAGCTTGTCTGCGTCTACATGTTTGCAATGTTCTGGAAGATTGCATCGTCTGATTCACTGAGAGACAATGTATCTATTTCTTGTAAATCAACTGGTAGACACACCACTTCTTGATCAGACCACTTCTGGATCAGACCATTTTCTTGAGAGAGGCTTATCTTGCTCTTGATGATTGTGACTGCTGTGATAAAGGCAGTTTTATCTCTACCCTGATTCAACTTTCCTGAGTAAGATTTGCTCACACCAGATCAAGCCGCATGCCCAATACGCAACAAGAGCTACTCAACAAGATCGATTTTTTTCAAAGTCAAGAAGGGATCCTGGTCGGAACTGTCTTCTTAGCTGTTCTTTGGTTGATACTGGTTCTACTGGATAAGTACGGAAGGCGGATTGGCCCTCTGGTAGCGAGATCCATCCGAAGGCCCTTATTGCTTGGATTTAGTTCAGCTCTTTACTTGGGTTGGCTGTTACACCTCTTGGAACTGCAAGCTAAGGCCTTGTTGCCTATTAAAAGTTCAGCAGTCTCAACTGCTCTGGTGGTGATCACTCTGGGCTGGGCCACGATCAATCTCGGCCGGGCACTGCTCCTGCAATCGAATCGCATTCAACTCTGGCTGAAGGTAGAAGATCCCAGAGATGAGGCCATGTTGACCACCTTATTGGATCGAGTTTTCACCATTGGAGTCATTGTTTTAACTATCGCGGGCCTGATGGTGACTTTTGGGGTGTCTACAGCAGCAGTAGGCGCTTTGCTTGGTGGAGCAGGCATTGGCCTCGGCTTTGGGACACAGCAGATATCTCAGAATTTCCTTGCAGGGTTCATGCTCTTTTTTACTCGTCCATTCTCAGAAGGTGACTGGATTAGCGTCTCGAGCTTTGATGATGGAACAGTTGAGAAAATTGGCTGGTATCACACCCGCATTCGTACCTTTGATCGTCGACCACTCTATATCCCAAATTCGATCTTTGCGACTACTCCGATCGAGAATCCTGGACGAATGTATAATAGAAGAATCAAGGCCAGCATTAGTCTTCGCTACGAAGATCTGCCCCGTATCGAAGCGATTACCAAGAATGTTCGTAGTCTGCTGTTAAACCATCCAGAGATAGATCAAAAACAGAGCATCTTAGTTAATTTCAACGAATGGGATAGCTCCTCTATCAACATGATGGTGTATTGCTTTACTAAAACAACTGTTTGGAAAGACTGGCTAGATATTCAACAGGAGGTCTTCCTCCAGATTGCAGACATTGTTCAGAAAGCTGGTGGTGATTTTGCGTTCAATTGCGCTACCCTCTATCCGGCGCCAAACCTGAACGATGATAATCCAATTAGTCGCTTGGGTGAAGATCTAAAATCGAACAGATCGCTGCTGTAAAAAATAAAGGCTCGCATCTATCAACTATAGATAGGAGTCAAACGACTCCAAGCAATTGATGTTGTTGGAACAAAGCAAAACCATTAGATTTTATTTGCAAAGAAGAATTTTCCTCTCAATCTCATATGTTGCAAGCAAGGCATGCCGGAATCGAATGAACATGGCATGATCCACATCTATCAATAACAGAGGCTAAGCTTTTATTTTATAGTTTATTTCATTTTGCATAGGGTGAGTTATCATAGGCTTTGGTTAATAACTGACGATATTCTGGATGCCATTGAAGGTTAGGACGGCTTCGACGTGCATTAAGGAGCATAATAAATCCAAAAATGAGCACCAATGACGCCTGACAAGAGGCTAAAAGTGGAGAATGACTGAACAGATTAAGCATAGGGCTTCATTAACTATCAATATCATTATATTGGCTAGTCAAGAGGAGGTTAAAATCAATCGAGTTGTTGCTTTAGCGACTTATTGGCTGTATCAAGCCATCTGACAGGTGTTGCCCTAATTAGAGATTCAAAATCTCCGTTTAAAAAGCCATGAGAACACTAATAAGCAAACTTGTCTATTCTTGTGCTCCCTCATATTTGCTACACGGCCATTAAGAAGATGTTTCGCAAGTTTTAATCTCAGCGTGTGGCTTTCATCTGTAGGCACTCATCCATACAGACGATCAGCAATCACCTCAATTACTTAATCGTTTAATATCATTATATCCAAAGCTGCCTAGCCGAATGAGGCAGTGGCGCACATAATAGCTACTGAACAAAATACATTCTCAATACCTCAGGCAATACTTAGCTTGATAGATTCTAAGATAATGATTTTATTAAATACAGCAATGATAAGGCTTGCAATGAATTAAAAGAAGATAGGCCTGCAGCTAATTAAGGCTTTCTGCAACACATCTCGCCCTAAGAAGTCTTTGATATTTCATATTCAATGATGCAGTCTGGCAAGCTGCCATTAAGGCTTGCCGACAAAATTAATTCCATTTTTTTTATCCTCTCCCAAGCACTGACAGAGAACTCAGCCCTAAGTCAAATCTTCTAAAAGTTGATGCCGACAAGCCACTAAATCCTAATAATCATCATCTGAATTATAGGCCTCTTGGCTATTGAAAATTGCCAGGTGTCTTAGTTTAAGATCTATTTGAGTCTTGTTAGCAGCTTCAAGCCTTTGGTGGTTTCATCCCAGCATCTACTTTTGAAGTCAAAGCATGGTTAATTTGAGATCGCAGAATCAATTACATGGTTTGAATTTTCCTTTTCCTACTTTACATTGTGGACATTTCCAATCTCTGGGCAAATCAGCAAAACTCGTGCCAGGTGGGATCCCATTGGTCGGGTCACCAACCCTTGGGTCATAGACATAGGTGCAAACCTTGCAGGCGTACCTTTTCATTGTTCGATTTGAGCTTGTGCTTAAGCTACTATAGTTGCTATTAAGCTATTACAGTGAGGATTGAAAAGTAGATTATGGATTCCATTCCTTGGGACATAATTGGCGCTATCATGCTATTGCTAGTTGGAGTAGGATGGTTTTTGTACTACATCTTCACGATGGATAGTAAAGAGTAGTTCCTTCTTCTCAACCTATTGCACTCTTAAAGCATTTGCTGATACGTATAGATAGATGGTTCAAATCCACTACCATCAAGATATCATGCCCGCATGTTATTTCATCGGCATCTTGTTCTAGGTATTGCAACGATAGTCTTTGTATATCCTTTGAGGGTGATTTGCTCTTGGCTGCTTAATCTGATACAGCACAATTTTGCAGAGCTTATTCTTTGCAGAATTGATCCCTCTAGAAGGTCTCATACAGAGCGTTTCCCCAATGGACAACAAAACTTTCTGAGAGCATCAACGCTAAGATATGCTTTGGCTAATGATCCCTTTGTTGATTTAAGTAAGAAAAGGGTCCCAGCAAGATTAATATTCTCCTGGCAAATTTTAAAAGGTGCTTCTTCATAGTCAGAGAAATTCAGCAGGAGAATAAACCGTATCTTTAAGACGATTTGAAACTCGATTGAGCGATCACAAGATGTCTAGTGTATGGTCGTAAAATATTAATCTCTTTTAACAAATGAAAGCCGTGCTGGTATACTAAGTATTAGAAATAACAACTATTTTTTGGGTTGACCTTATGATACCTAGATCTCTTTCTCTTAGCTCTAGTTTCTGGCAGCATCTGAGAAATATAACAGTCGTCAAAGAGTGCACAACATGTCAATAGCAATAATTAATGCAATAGGATGGCCCATATAGACTTAGCAGCATATAATTACTATTATAGGGCCAAGTCAAGGCCTGAGTCTATATCTTGATTCTCAACAGTATGGTAGAGGCTTGTTTTCGATCATTTCAATTTTAAACTGGTAATCATATTACCTTTTAGGTAAAGCCACCTTGAATAAGGTTAATACTCATTCGGCTTACCCAGTAAAGCTCAGTCTGTAATCTTTTGCGCGAGACAGTTTCTTGATCCTTCCCTTAGCCTTCCTAACCATTTTCATTTTCCCTTCACATTTACAACCTGCCCATTCCCTCGACAGGCATGTGCACTATTTAAATTTATGAGTGTTTATACAGATTGCCCCGTTCCATTTCTCAGCGATACTTGAATAATATTAATATCTTTTAGCATGAAATTTACTTTTGAATCCCAATCAGAAATTTATTACATGCTAAAAGCATTGAATGAAACCCACACTGCCATAGAAAATGGGCATGTGGGCCTAATCAATGATCAAACTCGTAAAGAGTTTGATTCATTGAGAGATAAATTTCAAGACTTTGTTCTTTCCAATCTCTAGCTGTTAAAGCGCCTAGTGGTCCGCATAATTGATTGGGCATTAAAGATAGAGCTCCCTTACCTAGCTTTTACTGCAAAGGTCATTTCAGCGGATCACTTATCCCACTGCCTCAAAGTGTGTCATAAGTGACCTTACGCTCCAGGGGAATGCCTTTCCTTTTTTTGCAGGTGAAGCTTTTTGCCTTGTTTAGATGAGTAAAAGCACACTACTGCTTATATTTCTATAAAAAGTGTTGGGTATTATTTCCATAGCCTCGGATTGAAAGTATGCTGCTATTGACAATATATTGATTCAATTAAAAACGACCTATTTCTTGATAGAAAACATCGTAAGTTCGCAAATTATTTTCTATAAAGAAAACTGTCTCTCATCTTTCTTTCTTGAGGGGAGAAGCTAGCTCGTCTATACAAGACACATTGGCTCGATTGACAGCTTTCAAACATCAGATATAAATACTCCTAAAGTCTATCGACTTGCTTATCAAGCTAGCTCATAGGTGATGATTCAATTGATCATCACGAGAATAGTATTTAAGAATAGAGCCAATTAAATTAAAAGCTTACCTTTTCGTGTTAGAGACTGTTATCATACAATCAATCAAGTGTTAGACAGTTGAGAACATTATCAAGGCTCCCGATTTTAATGACAACACTGCTTTCATTTCTATTCTCTGGCCCAAGTAGTGCTCAGGCTCAATCACAACAAGACGTCGGCATCAAAATCAATAGTGACAATGGAAATACTTATTTTTTCCGTCAAGCTAATGTTGCCTGTGAAGATAAAGTTGGTGCTTATCAATTCCCTACATCAACTTGGTGTCAAGCGAATGGTTTTTCAGAAGACCTTACGGGGCAAAGAAAACCTTACACTGGCTCGAAACTTTGTGCCATTACATCTCGATATCTTGCGCCCCCAGAATATAGTAATGTCAAGTCAGTGACCTGTACAGCTGCGCGCAAGGCCGGAAAACTTCCTGAGCTGATTGAGTAGTGTTGCAGTTGTTTGTTTTCTGCTTATCTAAGACGCCACCAGGCTTCATGTTTCCAAGTTCTTCTTTTCGCTATCAACTTTTTGCTTAGGATTGAATTGTTAGAAGCTTTTCTATGATCAAAAGTTTTTCCTTTATGAACCCTTGCAAAAATGATAACGCCAATAATGATTGGCAACTATGGCTAGATGCCCGTTCCTTGCTTTCAGTTTTTCTATTATGCCGCGTAGCAGATTAAAGCAATTCGTTTCGCAATATTCTTATTGTATAAGTGCATGCATCAACGCAGAGGCAATCCTATGAAGTGGAAATTATATGTTAATAAAGCCAACTTAAATCTCTCTTGAATCCTGCTTTCGTCAACACGAGCGGGCGCAATCTTTTCAGAGTGATTGAGAGGACAATACATGATCATCACGAGTTCATTTACTTATCCATTCATCAACGCACCTGGATTGGCCATATTGTCAACAGTGTTTGTACAACTAATGGACATTGATCTACATTTCCAGAGAAATATCTGCTGAGCTTGGTTCAAGCACACTGGAACTCCCCGATGCTCCAGTGATCTCTATCTCATCATCTCTTGCCATGCAGCAACGGATTGTTCCAGTTCATTGACTTGGCAACCATGAAATGGCTCATTTCTTTTTTGAACAACGAATTTGCGTGTGCTTGCAGAAGCGAATGGTGATGCAGCCATCCAAACTAGTCAGGCGTGTTTTACACATGTATCAGGCTTCTGGTTGCTTACTTTCTATCTCAGGATATCGACAAGGCCATGTCATGAATGGTTGGGATAGCGAGCTAATTTGCCTTTCTGTCTATAAACCTAAGATCGCAATTAGTGGGAAGCCAGCAGTTGGAAGCTTTTAGCAACACTTAGATCATCCTGCTCTACGTCTATAAATTCTTCAAAGCTTCTAGTTTCAATCTTTTATACTTGCATCTACTTTGACCCATCTAAATATGGATGATTGATCAGTCTTGATCGAGTTAGCACTGATTGGCATCAGGGATTGTTTTGCCCTTGTTTGAACTTTAAAGCTGATCAAGACGACTGGATATGCTTGATCACGTGGACAAACCATCACCAACTGAGAAGAAGAACCGCAAGCGCCCACGCTTTTGGCTTGGACCTTTGTTGGTGGGTGGGTGTTTTGCTCTGGGCTATGGCATGACCCAGAGGATCATGATTCTGCGTGGCAACACGCAACAGCCTCAGCAACAGTCTTTTGGACCGACTCCTTTTCCATTTCCAGGAGAGCGCCTAGAAGGACTGCGTCGTCGGCATGGTGGCAGCAGTGCAGATCTACAGGCGGATGTCGCTGCCAAGGAGGCCAAAATTACAGCCAAACGTAAGACCAAAGAGCAAGCTGAGACGCAGGCAAAGCAGCAAGCAGAGAAGTTGGCTGCTGCGGCTGCTCTTCGTCGTGAACAGGAGCTTCAAGCGATTCGCCAAGCCACAGAAGCCGACTCTGCAGACCCCGCTCTGGCTGCTCCAGAACTGCCTGCACCAATCAACCCTCAGAGAACAAGACCTGCTCAACCAGTAGCGCCAAAACCAAAGCCTTCCAGCACACCAGCATCAAACTCTCTTGGCAGGCCAACGCCGCCTCAGCCGGTAGCGCCAAAACCAAAGCCTTCCAGCACACCAGCATCAAACTCTCTTGGCAGGCCAACGCCGCCTCAGCCAGTAGCGCCAAAGCCAAAGCCTTCCAGCACACCAGCATCAGATTTCCTTCGCAGGGGAGACTCCCCTCAACGGCCGCACTCGCCAGTATCAGACTTTCTTAGGAGAAACTATCCCTAAAAGCCCTTGAAAGTAATCACCCCATTTCCAAGCGACCCACCTAATACTTTGACAAGGCCTCCCAACGCTCCTTCAGTACTTTGATTGCGAGTTGGATCTGCCACAGTTTCAGACATCCGTGCTGTGGTCATGAGTTCTCCTGATTCCCTACTCAGAGCGACCTTGAACCGCTTAGCAGCACGATTGGGTCATGGGCTTGCTGACGCTGCTGCTGGCTTGGCCGTGCTGGCGAAGGATGCTCCAGAGCGCTTTAGCAAGGAATGGGATCTTTTTCAGCAAGAGGTGATTGCAGAGGCCGATCGTCTGGAGCAGGAATCTGGCGAGGTCAGTGAGACAAAGTCAACCTCATCGCCAGTTTCTAATCAAGAACAGGCTCAGGATCAGATCGATCGTCTTAGGGCAAAGGTGGCAGACCTCAATCGCCAAGTTGAGATCAACCAGTAATGGCTTGTCCCTCCCTGCTGGTAGCGATTCGGCGTGGGCTGCGTGCGCTACGTATTTGGCGTGCAGTTTTGACGTTAATCATCTTTGTTTGGTGGGATGCCCGTCAATGGACTTATCCAGGTGGTTGTACCAGTGAGCGGCGGCAGGCCCGCCAAACGATTCGAGCTCGTTGGCTCACTACAGAATTGCTCCAACTTGGTTCCGCTTTTATCAAGCTTGGCCAGTTGCTCTCGGCACGTCCTGATGTTTTGCCAGTTCAATGGGTATCTGAACTGGCTGATCTTCAGGACAAGGTCCCTGCATTTAGTTTTGAGCAAGCTCAAATTCTGCTGGAGCAGGAATTGGGGGACCGCTGTGCAGAGATCATTGATCTTGATGATCAGCCCCTTGCAGCCGCCTCCCTAGCTCAGGTTCATCGCGCCAGTCTGCGCAGCGGTCGGCAAGTTGTCCTGAAGATTCAACGGCCTCGCCTGGAGCGATTGTTTCGCCTGGATTTGCAAATCATGCAGCAGGTCGCTGCTGTACTGCAACGTCACCCCAAATGGGGACGTGGACGCGACTGGGTAGGGATTGCTCAGGAATGCCGGCGGGTCTTGTTAAGGGAGCTCGACTTTCGTGTGGAGGCTCAGTACGCAGCTCGGTTTCGTCAACAGTTTCTTGATGATTCTCGTATTCGCGTGCCTGCAGTGGTCTGGGAGCTCAGCACCCGGCGTGTTCTTTGTCTCGATTATTTGCCAGGCATCAAGGTGAATGATCTTGATGCTTTATTGAAGGCCGGCATTGACCCCTCGGCCGTAGCGGAGCTTGGAGCCGCCAGTTATCTGCAGCAGCTCGTGCGATTCGGTTTTTTTCATGCCGATCCCCATCCAGGCAACCTTGCCGTGGCCCCTGATGGAGCTCTCATTTACTACGACTTCGGCATGATGGGGCTGCTCTCCGATTCTTTACGACGTCGGCTCGGTTCGATGATTCGTGCGGCGGCGGCTAGAGATGCGGCAGCCCTGGTTGAGGAGTTGCAGGCTGCGGGTTTGATTGCTTATGGCATCGACGTTGGGCCTGTGCGGCGGTTGGTGCGAGTGATGTTTCAAGACGCTTTGACGCCCCCCTTCAGCGCCAATGTGATCGAGAAACTTTCCGGTGATCTGTACGAGTTGGTTTATGGCCAACCCTTTCGGCTGCCAGTTGAGCTGATTTTTGTGATGCGTGCTCTCTCCACCTTTGAAGGTGTGGGGCGAAGCCTCGACTCAGGCTTTAGTTTGATGGCTATAGCCAAGCCATATTTACTGCCACTGATGACTTCAAGCGGTTCTGGTCCAAACGATTTGCTCAATGAGCTCGGACGTCAGGTCGGTGCTATTGGCAGCCGGGCGGCAGCCTTGCCAAGGCGTCTGGACGAAAGCCTTGAACGACTGGAACAAGGAGATCTGCAATTGCAGATCCGGATGGGTGAATCCGATCGACAGTTGCGGCGCATGATCAGCGTTCAGAAGGCCCTTGGTCAATCGGTGTTATTGGGCTCTCTAGGCATTGCAGCTGCTCTTTTGGGGGCAAGTAGTCGGCCGATTTGGGCTGTCTTGCCGTTGATCGCGGCTCTCCCGGTTGGCTTCGGGTGGTTCAGATTGCAGATCAAGCTGGGACGTGAGTCGCGCATGGATCATGTGTCGAGTCAGAGTCGCTGAAAGTCTTCCAAAGTGATCCCTGTCCAACCCTTTGAGGCCTGTGCTTAGCTTCGGCCCCGTGGCCCTTGTCCTGTGGCACCGGCATAGAGCGCTTGACTACCGAGTTCGTCTTCGATTCGCAGCAGTTGGTTGTATTTCGCTACCCGTTCACTGCGACTTAGGGAGCCCGTTTTGATCTGCCCAGCACGGGTAGCAACGGCAAGATCTGCAATTGTGGTGTCTTCTGTTTCGCCGCTGCGGTGGCTGATCACGCTGGTGTAACCAGAGCGCCCAGCAAGATCAATGGCCTGAAGCGTTTCGGTTAGCGAGCCGATCTGATTCACTTTAATCAAGATGGAATTGGCTACGTTTTGATCAATTCCCTGTTGTAGGCGCTTAGTACTAGTTACAAAAATATCGTCACCTATCAGTTGGATACGCTTCCCCAATTTTTTTGTGAGTAGAGCCCAACCTTGCCAATCATCTTCTGCTAGTCCATCTTCGATCGAAATGATTGGGTAGCGATCAACAAGTTTTTCGAGCTCATTGACCATTTCGGTGCTGGTGTAACTCCCACCCCCGAAGGCATAGCAGCCGTCTTTATAGAACTCTGTGCTGGCTACATCTAGTGCCAAGGAAATATCCTTACCAGGCGAATAGCCTGCTTTTTCGATTGCTTGAATGAGCAGATCTCCTGCTGCATCATTGTTGGTCAGGTTGGGCGCAAAGCCGCCTTCATCTCCAACTGCCGTTGAGAGCCCCTGAGCACTGAGCAGGCCCTTGAGTGTATGGAATACTTCTGCGCCCATGCGAAGCGATTCTCGGAAGGTGCTTGCTCCATGGGGCACCAGCATGAATTCCTGAAAATCGAGATTGTTAGCAGCATGCGCACCACCGTTGATCACATTCATCAGCGGTACGGGCAGCAATGAGGCCATGGGGCCACCCAGGTAGCGGTAGAGGGGCAAACCCAAGCCATTGGCGGCCGCGCGGGCAGTGGCCATGCTCACGGCCAGGATCGCGTTTGCGCCCAGGCTTGATTTGTTGTCGCTGCCATCAAGCTCTTGCATGGTGCCATCAACACTGGCCTGATCTAGGGAGGAGATCCCACAGAGCGCTGGGGCAATCCGATCCTCGATATGGTTCACAGCCTTAGTCACCCCTTTGCCCATGTAGCGGCTGTCGCCATCTCTTAATTCATGCGCTTCATGGGCACCGGTGCTTGCTCCGCTGGGCACGATGGCCCGACCGATGGCACCTGCTTCGAGCAACACTTCTGCTTCAACTGTGGGGTTGCCGCGGGAGTCCAGAACCTCTCTGGCCACGATGGTGTCAATGACGAGGTCGAGGGAATCGATCACCTGTGACGAATTGAAGTTGCGTGGATCCTATGGTTTGCCATCCCGCGGACTGTGCACCGCCTAGCCCTTTTACTGATGCTGAGGCTGTTGTCAGTCGTAGAACGACGCAGAATGAACTGAGTCTTAAAGGTCAGGATCGCTCGAGATGCGGATGTTGCACACGATGCTGAGGGTGGGGGATTTGGATCGTTCTCTGCGCTTCTACACCGAGGTTCTAGGCATGCAGCTGTTGCGGCGAAAGGACTACCCCTCAGGTCGCTTCACCTTGGCGTTTGTCGGTTATGGCGAGGAGAGTGACACCACTGTGCTGGAGCTCACACACAACTGGGACCAAGATCACTACGAGTTGGGAGAGGGCTATGGCCATATCGCCTTGGGCGTGGAGGATATTCAATCCACCTGCTTGGCCATCTCAAAGCGAGGGGGGCGTGTGGTGCGAGAACCCGGGCCTATGCAACATGGCAGCACCGTGATTGCCTTTGTGGAAGATCCCGATGGCTACAAGGTGGAGCTGATTCAACTGGCCTCTCGTGAGGCCGCGAGCTGAACCCTATGCATCCTGAGACCAGCCAAGCCGCTTCCGCCCAGGGAAGTCTCACAAGTGATCCTGATCGATTCAGTGATGAAGCTTGGGATTTGTTGCTTGTCGGTCAGGATGTCGCCCGCCGTTGGCGACATGGTCAGCTGGATGTGGAGCACTTGATCCAGGTGCTTTTCAGTGATCGGCGTTACAGCGATTGGGTGTTGGCTCTGCCCATTGATTCAACTGCGCTGCTGGATCGCTTGGAAGGTTTTTTGGCCGAGCAGCCTATGGCTCGAGGTGATGAGTTGTTCATCGGTGATGACCTTGAAGACCTCCTTGAAGAAGCAGACCGTTCCAGAGTTCGCTGGGGATCTCGGCTGATTGATGTGTCTCATTTGCTGATTGCGTTGGGGCGCGATCCGCGCATTGGATCCGAGCTATTTGAAGAGTTAGGACTGCCCAGTGAACGCTTGGAAGCGGAGTTGAGACGCTTGCCCAAAGGCAGGCGCCAGTTGCGTACATCAACGCCGCCTTCTCCTCCTGCGCCCGATACTGCGCCACCTGCAGCGGTGGCCTCACAAACGAGACCTCTCTCCTCTGCTACCCCACCGATTATCCAAGAGCCTGCCATCGCTGCTGGTGAGCCAACTCCATTGCAACTCCAGCAAGAACCTCAGGCTCTTGAGGCCTATGGTCGTGACCTTACCGCTGCAGCTCAGGCAGGGAAGCTAGATCCTGTGATCGGTAGAGATCCAGAGATTCGCCGTTTGATCAAGGTTTTATCCCGTCGCGGCAAGAACAATCCGGTGTTGATTGGAGCTCCTGGTGTTGGTAAAACGGCCATCGCCGAGCTGTTGGCTCAACGCATTGTTGCTGGGGAGGTTCCTGATTCCCTGAAGGGTTTGCGCTTGATCTCCCTTGATCTTGGTGCACTGATTGCTGGGGCCAAGTTTCGTGGTCAATTTGAGGAACGGCTTCGGTCTGTGTTGAAAGAGGTGAGCGATCCAGATGCAGGTGTGGTGTTGTTCATCGATGAACTGCACACGGTGGTGAGCAGCGATCGTTCCAGTGCGGATGCTGGAAGTTTGCTCAAGCCGGCTTTAGCAAGGGGAGACCTCCGCTGTATTGGGGCCACGACCCCTGAGAACTATCGCCGCACAGTGGAGAAGGATCAGGCACTCAATCGGCGTTTTCAGCAGGTTTTAATCAAGGAGCCGAGTCTTGAATTGAGCGTTGAAATCTTGCGAGGCCTGAAAGAGCGCTACGAACTTCACCACGGCGTCACGATCACCGATGGTGCGGTGACTGCTGCAAATCGCTTGGCTGATCGCTACATCAGTGACCGCTGCTTACCTGATAAGGCCATCGATCTCATCGATGAGGCTGCAGCCCAGCTCAAGATGGATGTCACCTCGAAGCCTCAGGTGGTTGAAGAGGCGGAGGCAGAACTGCGTCGTGTCGAGCTTGCTTTGCTGGCGGCTGAGCAGGCACCGGAGGTTGAACGGGTGCAGTTACAGGCTGCTCGAATTGCTGCGGCGTCTCAGCTCACAGATTTACGAGAGCGCTGGCAGATCGAACGGGATCATCTGGCCGAGTTGCGGGATTTGTTGCAACAAGACGAGGATCTCCGCAATGCCATTGCTGAAGCAGAGCGACTCGGTGATCTAGAGGCGGCTGCACGTCTTCAATACGACCAATTGCATAGGGTTCAGCAACGGCGGGCCGACCTTGAAGAAACGTTGGCTGTTGCCCAGGCATCTGGTTCGGCGCTCCTACGCGAGCAAGTGGAGGCTGAAGACATTGCCGATGTCGTTGCACGCTGGACTGGCATTCCTGTTCAGCGGTTGCTGGCGGCTGAACGGCAAAAGTTGCTAGATCTTGAAGCCCATCTAGGCGAGCGGGTGATTGGTCAGCCCGAAGCGGTTCAGGCGGTGGCGGCAGCGATTCGTCGAGCTCGAGCGGGCATGAAGGATCCGCGCCGTCCTGTTGGTTCGTTTTTGTTTCTTGGACCCACTGGCGTGGGCAAGACAGAACTGGCAAAAGCTCTTGCGGCCTCCTTGTTCGATGAGGAAGAGGCGCTGGTGCGACTCGATATGAGTGAATTCATGGAACGCAATGCCGTGGCGCGTCTTTTAGGGGCTCCTCCCGGCTATGTCGGCTATGAGGAGGGTGGACAGCTCACCGAAGCAGTGTGTCGCCGTCCTTATGCGGTGTTACTTCTTGATGAAATTGAGAAGGCTCATCCTGATGTGTTCAATGTGCTCCTGCAGGTTCTGGACGATGGCCGTCTCACTGACTCGCAGGGCCGCACCGTGGACTTCCGTCACACCGTGGTTGTGATGACTAGCAACTTGGCTAGTCGCGCCATCCTTGATGCGTCTCGCTTGGCGCAGCAGGAGGGGACAGATGGGGATTGTCTTGATCAGAGCCTGGCTCAAAAGGTTGATCAGGCCCTCAATAAGCAATTTCGGCCTGAATTTTTGAATCGCATCGATGAGGTAATACGTTTTCGGCCGCTCAAGGCTGATGACCTTCAGCGAATTGTGCAGCTGCAATTGGCCGATCTCTCCAGCCTGCTTGCTGAGCAAGGTCTTGAATTGCGTGTGGAGGCAGACGCGGTTGAGGCTTTGGCTTTGCAAGGTTATGAGCCGGAATATGGCGCTCGCCCTTTACGGCGTGTACTGCGTCGTCGGGTTGAGAACCCGTTGGCCACGGAATTGCTGGAAGAGCGTTTCAGCGGTGCCCGCGCCGTGCGCGTGATACCTGGTGCTCAGGCCTCCGAACCATTTCAGTTCCTTCCTGAGGATTGAAACAGGTATCCGGTAAAGTGTTTGTTTGCCGGCGTGTGCTTCAGCACCGGCGATAGCCACCGGCCTAAGCTCCGTGACCAGCCCTATTTCCGAGGACACCACAGACTCCAGCGAATCTCCTGCCGAGGACACCACAGACTCCAGCGATTCTCCTGAGGCAGAACCGACCCGTCAGAGTGGGTTTCTTGCAGCAACATATGAGGAGTTGAGCCTGGTGGTATGGCCCAGTCGCCAGCAGCTGTTCAGCGAATCCATCGCCGTGATCCTGATGGTCAGTCTCTCGGCTGCATTCATCGCTGCCGTGAGTCGGTTTTATAGCTGGGCGTCGTCCCAGATTTTCGTTTGATTGTGTAGGGCGGTTTTGCTGTCTTGCCTCAACCGTCTTTCTCAAACCATTAGCTTCTTATCAGCGCAAGTGTCAGAACTCGAGCTCACACCACAAGAACCATCTGAGGTTCTGGAACTGCCGGCTCCTAATGATGGAGAGGAGGGTACCAAGGCCCCAACTCCTGCAGCCAGAACAACCGTAGCCCGCTGGTATGCCATTCAGGTGGCCTCGAGCTGTGAGAAGAAGGTGAAGGCAACTCTTGAGCAGCGGGCCGTCACCCTTGGTGTGAGCAACAGGATTCTGGAGATCGAAATTCCCCAGACCCCAGCGGTGAAATTGAAAAAGGATGGCAGTCGTCAGTCCACTGAGGAGAAAGTCTTTCCGGGGTACGTGCTGGTACGAATGGTTCTTGATGAAGACACAATGATGGCGGTGCGCAGCACCCCCAACGTGATCAACTTCGTGGGAGCTGAGGACCGCCGCGCCACAGGGAAAGCTCGTGGTCACATCAAACCCCGACCACTCAGTCGTCAGGAGGTGGATCGCATCTTCAAGCGTGCTGCTGAGAAAAAGACACTCGTCAAGGTCGATCTCGCTGAGGGCGATCAGATCCTTGTGACTTCGGGTCCTTTCAAAGACTTCCAGGGGGAGGTTATCGAAGTCTCTGGAGAGCGCAGCAAGCTGAAAGCTCTTCTCTCAATCTTTGGCAGGGAAACACCTGTGGAACTCGAGTTTTCTCAAATCAATAAACAGAATTGAGCTAACGGCGGCCGTCTCCCTGCGGAGGGCGGCCAAAGAGGTGGGCCACCATCTTGCCGCACTTGTCCCAAGGGCCAGGTCATCCGCAATCGTTCAATCCCGCTCGTCCATGGCCAAGAAAGTTGTATCTGTGATCAAGCTGGCCCTTCAGGCTGGCAAAGCTAATCCTGCTCCGCCTGTGGGTCCTGCCCTTGGCCAGCATGGAGTCAACATCATGGCGTTTTGCAAGGAGTACAACGCTCGCACGCAGGACAAGGCCGGATTAGTGATTCCGGTAGAGATCTCGGTTTTTGAAGACCGTAGTTTCACATTCATTACCAAGACTCCCCCAGCATCAGTGCTGATCACGAAGGCTGCCGGGATCGAAAAAGGTTCTGGTGAGTCCGCCCATGGCAAGGTCGGCTCCCTAAGCCGTTCTCAGCTTGAAGAGATCGCCAAGACCAAGCTGCCTGATCTCAATTGCACCAGTATTGAGTCGGCCATGCGCATCATTGAAGGTACTGCTCGAAACATGGGCGTTTCCATCAGCGACTGACACTGATGTAGCGTCCATCTTCAAGATTCATCTATTCACCATTTTCGGGGGAGACACGTTGTGTCGCCTGCACCCCACATCTGCCATGCCAAAACTGTCTAAACGTATTACTGGTCTTCTCGCCAAAGTTGAAGACCGTGTTTATCAGCCTATTGAGGCCATTCAGCTCGTCAAAGAGAACGCAACAGCAAAGTTCGACGAAACCATCGAAGCCCACGTGCGCCTTGGGATTGATCCCAAATACACCGATCAACAGTTGCGAACCACTGTTGCTCTGCCTCAAGGTACGGGCCAGAGCGTGCGCATCGCTGTAATCAGCAGGGGTGAGAAATTAGCTGAAGCAAAGACAGCTGGGGCTGAGTTGGCTGGGGATGATGATTTGGTGGAAAGCATCGGCAAAGGCCAGATGGATTTCGATCTTTTGATCGCTACCCCTGACATGATGCCCAAGGTGGCCAAGCTGGGCAGAGTCCTAGGTCCCCGTGGCCTAATGCCAAACCCTAAGGCTGGAACAGTAACCACGGATTTAGCAGCTGCGATCAAGGAGTTCAAGGCCGGCAAGCTGGAATTCAGGGCTGATCGTGCTGGCATCGTGCATGTGCGTTTCGGCAAGGCAAGTTTTTCCGCAGACGCCCTGCTCGAGAATCTGAAGACCTTGCAGGAGACCATCGATCGCAATAAGCCAAGTGGTGCCAAGGGTCGCTATTGGAAGAGTCTGTACATCACCTCCACCATGGGTCCTTCAGTGGAAGTGGACGTAACTGCTCTTCAGGACCTCGAAGAAGACGCTTGACCTTGTTGCTGTAGAGTTGCCCCTTGGCGAAAGCCAACGGGCACGCCCCCGGCCAAAGACAACAGGTTGCCATCTTGCAGTGATGCTTCATGCATCATTTGAGGTTGTTTAAGTCCTGTCGAGGTAGATGCGAAGGTTTTTCCCTGTTGGGATTGGATCGACACGCGGCCTCTGCTCTTTTTTGAGCACTTGGCGAGTGCGTGCCTAGCTTGTTCACCCGATCCGATCCAATTCCTATGGGCCGCACTCTGGAGAGCAAGCAACAGATTGTCGAAGAGCTCAAGGGGCTTCTCGGCGAGGCCGAAATGGCACTGGTCCTGGATTATCAGGGCCTCTCCATTAAGGAAATGTCTGATCTGCGCACGCGTTTGCAGGCCAGCAACGGGGTGTGCAAGGTGACCAAAAACACCTTGATGCGCCACGCCATTAATGGGAATGGTGCCTGGTCGAATCTCGAATCCTTACTGACTGGTACCAACGCCTTCGTTCTGATCAAGGGCGATGTTGGTGGTGCTGTTAAGGCCGTACAGGCTTTTCAGAAGGACACTAAAAAATCCGAGACGAAGGGTGGTCTTTTCGAAGGCAAGCTCCTCTCACAGGGTGAGATCAAGGCTATTGGTGATCTTCCGACCAAGGAGGTTCTGATGGCGCAGATCGCAGGTTCCCTCAATGCCTTGGCTACCAAGGTTGCTGTGGGTATCAACGAGGTTCCTTCCGGCCTTGCCCGGGCTCTTCATCAGCACGCCGAGAGTGGCGAGAGCTGAACGTCTTCGATTCGACTGTTTCTCCCTGATCTGTTGCTTAATCCAAACCATGTCTAAAAAAACCGACGACATTCTTGACTCGCTAAAAACCCTTTCTTTGCTTGAGGCGTCTGAGCTGGTTAAGCAGATTGAGGATGCTTTTGGCGTCTCTGCCGCTGCTTCTGCAGGCGTTGTGATGGCTGCTGGTGGTGCTGGTGGTGGTGCTGCTGCTGAAGCTGCCGAAGAACAAACCGAATTTGATGTTGTGCTTGAGAGTTTCGACGCTTCAGCCAAGATCAAGGTCCTTAAGGCCGTTCGTGAAGCCACCGGCCTCGGCCTGGGCGACGCTAAAGCCATGGTCGAAGCAGCTCCTAAGACCATCAAGGAAGGCATTGCTAAGAATGATGCTGAGGCTCTCAAAAAGGCCATCGAAGAGGTTGGCGGTAAGGTCAGCCTCAAGTGATTGCCAGCGGATAGCGGCCTTCAGCTTGGTTGCTATGCATCCCTTTTTTTAACTCTTAACCGGTCCTTCGGGGCCGGTTTTTTTTTGCGTGGCAAATATGCAAAAAAAATCCCCGCCTAAGGCAGGGATTTTTAGGAGGGACAGATTCAGGAGTCTTTCCTTGTTTCGACCCTGAACTGTTGATTAGCACCCCTCACAATGTTAATGATATGTGGCAATCTTTAGAGTTACTAGCATTAAGGGGCGCTACTTCAACTGTCCTCTCTGCAGTGGCCTGCGTCAGGGACGATAAGGAATCACCACGAGTCTAATCGGGCCCTTGCCATAGATGACGCTGTTGTTGGCTATTGAAATTGGAGGAGGGAGTGGTGCCTTGGAAGCTCCTAGTTGATTGAAGACGGAAGGTCCTTGATGAGCTGATGCTTTGGCAATTAAGAGGTTCACAGGATCTGGATGAGCAAAGTAGACATGGCTGAGTTTGCGTCCTTGGTATATGCGACGCTCCAGCTTCCAACCGGGTTCCAGGTTTAATTTCACAAACGCATCACGATTGCGTTGGGGAAGTATTGCGCTGGCAACGGTAATTGGAACCGACCGCGCAGGATCGAGAGCTTTTAGTTCCAGATGGTCTCGGCTTTGTTTGATGCGCAGCCGAAAGCTGTGAGCAACGTCTTCGCCGCTACTTCGCAAGGAATAGCCGTTGCTGTCTAAGTAACGATTGCAGATTCCTGCAAAGTTAAAGTTATTAAGGGTTGGGTTGACCAATCCGTCTGGACGGGTTTCCCAGCACAGTGGCAGGGGCTTGATTTGTTCGAGTACGAGCAGTTTCCAGCGATTTCCTCCCACTGCCTGAGCCAGTACGACCAAGCGTTCTTGGTTGAGAGGCTGACTGTTGAAAATCGTTTTGGAGATTGCTGGCAAGGTCGTCAGCAAAGTGAAGAAACCAAGACCTAAAACCAACAGCCTGTTGCCTGGCTTTCTCCATGCCATGAGGAGCTCGGGGTAGGTTCGCGACATAGCGTCTAATTACTAAGGACCAAGCGAACCGTGTTGTACCAAACAACAACAGACTTCTCAAATGGCTGATGGTCGTGGACGGGTTGTGGCTGCTGCCACTGATGGGGCTTGTAGTGGAAATCCTGGCCCTGGGGGCTGGGGGGCACTGCTGCGCTTTGAGGATGGGAGCGTGGAGGAGTTCGGAGGCTATGCGCCGGCCACGACCAACAACCGCATGGAACTTCAGGCGGCCCTTCATGTGCTGGAGCAGCTAAAAGAGCTTCCTTGTCACCCCGATTTAAAGATCCGTACCGACAGCAAATATTTAATTGATGGTTTGAGCAAATGGATGGCGGGATGGAAACGTAAGGGTTGGCGTACGGCAGCTGGCAAGCCTGTGCTGAATCAAGATCTCTGGCGAGCTCTAGACCGTGCTCGTTTGGATGATGTGCCCCTGGCTTATGTAAAAGGTCACAGCGGTGACCCAGACAATGAAAGGGTTGACCAAATCGCAGTGAGCTTTTCTAAAGGAGGTGGTGCTCCAGCGTTGATATCTGGACAGGGGTCAGCCTCTATTGCACTCGGTCTTGTTGAGCCGATCAAAGAAGCTGGTGATGGCGAAGATGATGCCCCTTCTGATTTGCGGCTGCTGCTCACAAGACTGGAGCTGGCTGATCGTTTCGCTATGCGTGGCTATGGCCTCAGCCTGGTTGAGTTGGCCCAGTTGGTGGAGCAACCAATCGAACAGCTTGCGAGTAAGACTGCCCCCTGGCGTTGGCGCGATTGGCTATTGGAGCCTATGGGGGAAAACCGCTGGCGGTTGCGCCGCTGCACGGCAGGATCGGATCAGATCTGAGGAGGCCCAGGATGGCTGAGCCATCACCTGCAAAGGTGTACTCCACCGGTGGGTTGTATCGCCGTTGGCTGGGACCAATACTCGCGAATGATCAGGGCTTAGATCCGGAACAGTTGACTCAAGCAGCATTGAGTGCCCTTAGCCAGACGTCCCTACGTAGAGATTGGCCAGGCGTATCAACTGTCTTGGCAGCTATTGCCTTGGATTTGCAACGCCATGATCTGCGGCTTGAGCAAGTGTTGTTCGGCTGCCGGTTTCGTAATCCTGTTGGACTGGCGGCTGGCTTTGACAAAAACGGAGTGGCGGCCAGTATCTGGGATCGCTTTGGATTTGGATTCGCCGAACTCGGCACTGTGACTTGGCATGGGCAGACCGGTAACCCTCGGCCCCGACTCTTTCGCCTTGCTGCTGAGCAGGCCGCTTTGAACCGGATGGGTTTCAATAACAACGGTGCTGAGGTGATGCGTCGCACTTTGGAGAAACAGGCTTTGCCTTCACCTGGCCAGCGTCCAGCTGTGCTGGGTCTCAACTTGGGCAAATCCAGGATCACGCCATTGGAGCAGGCCCCAGACGACTACGCCTTGTCGCTTGAGTTGCTGGCACCATTGGCGGATTACGCCGTGATCAATGTCAGCTCGCCTAATACACCCGGCTTGCGTGATCTCCAGGATGCCAACCAGTTAAGGCGTCTGGTGGAGCGATTGCGACGCTTGCAAGGATGCCCGCCACTACTGGTGAAGATCGCTCCGGATCTCGAGGATGATGCCATTGATGGCCTGGCTCGCTTGGCTTATGAGGAGGGTTTGGCAGGTGTCATTGCTGTCAATACCAGCCTCGACAGGTTCGGCCTCGACGGGCGGGTCCTTCCAAAAACGGGTCGCACCCTCGCGGAGGAAGCTGGTGGGCTCAGTGGAGCGCCTCTGCGTCAACGGGCCTTGGAGGTGCTGCGTCGGCTGCGGGCCACTGCAGGTCCGGCGTTGCCCTTGATCGGCGTGGGAGGCATCGACTCGCCAGAGGCTGCATGGGAGCGAATCAGTGCAGGAGCTTCACTTGTGCAGCTTTACACCGGTTGGATCTTTAAGGGTCCAGATTTGGTACCGAATATTTTGGATGGGCTGATCGGCCAGCTTGACCGCCATGGCTTCCGGCATGTGTCGGAGGCTGTCGGGAGCGGCGTGCCCTGGCAGTAGCCGATACCCTTCGTCCAGAGCGGGGTTGCCTTTCCTTGGTGTTGGCTGGTCTACGCGAACGTTTTCCGCAGCTGGAACAGTTGCAGGCCATGGCGGAGCGTTGGCTTTTGAAACAACGGGTGCTGCTTGTTGTTGATGAGTCTGCTCTCGTGATGCTCTGGAAACAGGGGGAGAGATTGACTCTTCGACATGTACCCCTGCCTCAGGGCCTTTGTCGTGCAGGAATGCCGACCCAGCGTCAAGCTTTGGGTGAGTTGTTAGGGGACCTACTTCTGGATATCGGTCTTCTCGGAGGCCAGCTGGAGATGTTGTTGCCGATGGAGACCTGTCAATGGCGCTTGCTCTGCTGGCCCGATGGTGAACCAGAGGTGGATCAGGCAAAGGCCCTGCGAGAACTAAACCCTGAGCTGCATTGGCCATTGTCCTTATCGGAGTCTTATTTAGCTGTTTCATCAGTGCAGCTTGCTGGATCTTTGTCGACTCCAACGCCGCTGTCTTTAGCCGTTGCGACTGATCGGTTGATGGTGCATGCCTGGATTGATGTCGTCGAGGCGGCGGATCTGCCGCTACTCAGCCTTGAGTGGATGCTGACAGCTGCCTGGCGAGCTGTACGTGTGGCCAGCCAACACTTTGAAGGAGATCTAGCTTGGTTGTTGAAGCATCATGGGCACTGGCGCTTGGTGCTATTACGCAGCGGTTTGCCTGAGCTCGACCATGGTCTTTCGGCTTCTTTTGATGGTGGCGAACTGACGCA
Organism: Prochlorococcus sp. MIT 1327; assembly: GCF_047304785.1. Taxonomy (NCBI): domain Bacteria; kingdom Bacillati; phylum Cyanobacteriota; class Cyanophyceae; order Synechococcales; family Prochlorococcaceae; genus Prochlorococcus; species Prochlorococcus sp. MIT 1327. Next base: position 454,840 of record NZ_CP138972.1, on the reverse strand, counting down.
GGATCTTTTGCAGGAGCTTGATGAAGTGTTGCAGGCTTGGCGTTTACGCAGCGAAGGGGCGTCGCCCCCTTTGGCATGGTGGGTTACAGCCGCTGCTGTTGATCAACAACAACTTTGTTTAGCGTTGGAGTCTCAAGGTCAAGGTGAGTGCCTAAGCAAGCAAAAGCTTTGGGTAGTTGGTGAAGAGCAACCCGCCCTTGAAGGTCCAGAGCCTGATTTCTGGCAGGGTGACTGCGCAGCTTTGGCTTGTTTAGCCCTAGCGGGCGCCTGGGAGCAATGCTGATGGCTCCATTGACTAGGGCTGAGTTGAATCTGTTGCAAGAGCGTCGCCAAGAGCTGGGTCTGAACGTTCAGCCTGCTCTTGTGCCTCAGGTGCGATCCTTGCTTGGCAAGGGCATGGGGCTCGGGGCTCTGCTGGTGCTTGCTGTTGGAGCAGTGGCCGCTTGGTTGGCCTGGCAAGAAAGTCAGCAACAGGTTGAGCTTGATCGCTTGCAGCCACTGGAACAACGATTGCGGCTGGATCAGACGCAACTGCAGCAGCTAAAGGCACGTACAGCAGTCATACGTAAGGAAAACACCCAGATCGCTGAACAGTTGGTCGCGGTTCGAGCCAGCTCTGCACTGATGGAACAATTGCGCCGGCTGACGCCTCAAGGCATACAGCTAAAGGAGGTTGCGGTAAGAACTCAGCAGATCAAAATTGTCGGTCAATCCTTGGGCGGTGGTTCTCCGGGGCCCTTTGAACGCATCAATGCATTGGTTCTGCAACTTGCAGCACTGCCGATGGTGAAACCTGATGGGGTGAAGGTTTTGAAAGTGGTGAGGGAGGGGGCTGATGAGGATGGGGAATTCGTGCAATTCAGCGTCGATGTGACTTTGGATCCCAAGGCGAAGCCTTCTCTGCAGGAGTTGAGTGAGTTGGGTGCAAGCGGTTTGGTAGAGCGCTATCGGCTGCTTGAGGAGCAGGGCGTAGCACCATGACCAATCTCAGCCAAGAGCGACCGAGCTGGCAACGCAAACTCTCACGTGAGCGTGTCTTGGTGGGAGTGCCGCTCGTGGTAGGCGGCATGGTGGCTTGCTCGTTGGTCTTCACGGTTGTATCGCCTAGCTTGGTTCGCTTGGAAGACCAGCAGCAACGCCTGGAACAACTGCTCAACCAAGAGGCCTCATTACCGTTGCTGCCTGGCCAGTTGAACACAGCCACTGAACAGCTAGCAAAGGTTCAACAACAGCAAGATGTGTTGCTGAATCTGGTGGCAGGTAAGAACAAAATTCAAACCTTTTTGGCTCAATTGAGCCGTGAAGCCATGACGGCAGGGGTGGTTCTGGAGCTCTATGAACCTGTGTTAGTCGCCCCGTCACCATCGGCAACTACCAGCCAAGAGCCTCCCGGAACGAAGTCGAATCCAGATGGCGAGGAGATCAGCCCTGAAAACCCACTAGCAGGACGGGGTTACGAGAAAACAGCCGTGCTCCTTCAGGCCCGTGGACCTTTTATCGCCCTGCAGGGCTTTCTTAGAGGAATAGAAGCTTTGCAGCTCGTGGTCCAACCCAGTGATCTTGAGCTCACAGCACTCGACCCTAAGCAGAGGCCAGAAGATGACGTCATAACAGGAGTAGCACTCACGCAGCTCAAGCTGAAACTAACCTTCTATGACAAAACATCCGTTCCTACCAAGCAAGGCAAGCGAAGGCTTCTTGATTCTGAGGAAGGATTCCCTCCTGAAGCCTGAAGCGCCCCTAGCTGGCAAGGAAATCGATCGATACCATCCGTGAAGATTGTGTGCCAGATCGACCCTGGGTCGCCGTATGTCTCGTTCCCAGCGACTGGTTCCTTTGCTTGCAGCTCTTGGTTTGTATGGCGCGTCTATCAGCGGTGGCTTGATGCTGCCAGCTCCGGTTAAGGCACAGAAGCAGGGAACGATGGAGCTGAAGTTGCGACGCTCGCAAGACAGCGTTGAAGTCATCATTGAAGGTGTGGGCCCGCAGCCCGTTGTGCAGCAGCGACAGAGTGGTCAAAACTGGGAAGGTCGATTGACTACCCAGGGCAAGCCTGGACTGCGCCGTGGTCCACAGCAAGTGTCGATGCCGCAACTGGGGCTGCAATCTGTGAGCCTTGCAGGATCAGGCGAGAGCTATCAATTAAATGTTGAAGGGGTGGCCGGCAGGCCGTTGCTGGAACCATTGGTTAGTGCCGACGGCCGCAATTTGATCCTTAGCTTTCCTGGATTGACGGCTCAGGCTACGCAAACTGGACGATTGGATCTACGCACACCAGGGCGGGTCCCTCAGGCGTCTTATGTACCGCCTTTGCGACAACGTGCTGTAGCGCCTCCACTAGGAGATATGGCTGTGGGCACCATGGTGCTGAGTAACCGCAGTTTTGTGCAGGTGAGTGGTCCTTCAGTGACTCTGACCTTGAACAATGCTCCTGCGAAAGATGCCTTGATGTCTCTTGCTCAATTGGGAGGCTATGGATTCATTTTTGTAGGGGATGATTCCGAAAGTGGAAACACGACTGGAGTGGACACATCAGCAGATGCGCCAGTCAATGGTGGGAATAAGAAGGTGTCGATGGCTTTTCAAAATGAGAGCTATGCCCGTGCCCTCAATGGGGTGCTGTTGGCATCAGGGTTACAGGGCAAGCTTGATGGCCGCACGTTGCTTGTTGGCAATGCCGTTGCGAGCAAAACATTTGGTCCTCAGGTTTCGAAGGTGTATCGGTTGAATCAAGCAAGTGCTGCTTCTGCAGCTGACTACTTGGCCAGCCTCGGAGCTGCGATCAGCAAGGTGAATATCGTCAGCATTACATCTGGCAACGCATCATCCGCAGGCACATCTCAGCTCAGCAATCAGGTTTCACAAACGTCTTCTAAGACGACGAGTATTGAAACTTACGGAGCATCAGCTGGCCCTCTCAGGGGTCTTACAGGTACAACTGATTCTCGCTTGCAAACAATCACATTGGTAGGGGATTCGCAATTGGTTGCTGTGGCGGAGAGCTATCTCAAGCAGATCGATCTGCGTTCTAGACAAGTGGCCTTATCAGTGAAGATATTAGATGTTAATTTAGACAATGATAGCGAAATGGAAAATAGCTTTTCAATTCGGTTTGGCGATAATTTAATTGTCAACGATAATGGCGAATTATTGGCAGCATTCGGGAGCAACATGCCTGCCAATAAAGAGACTTTTAGCTCTACAACAGTAGAGACTGAAAGTGAGGTAAGCACAACCAATACTACAGGCTATAATTATGGATATGTTTACGAGCTGACACCAACAGGTGAATCTACTGGGCGAATAAAGTTTGATGAGGCAGGCCTCCCTATCAAGGCGGAGGGCATGCAGTTCGATGCCTCTGGTGCCGTCATTACTAATGGTGGTGCTGGCCCAACTCTGTACGACATTGATACAGCCTCGTCATCCAACACCTCGACATCGTTAGCTGCAGGAGCAAGCACTCCAAATCCCGCCTCTAATTATCAGGATCAAGTTTTTTATGACTTCCTGAGAGCGCAAATTGTATCGTCTAATACTAAGATTATGGCTTCACCCACGTTAATACTATCCGAGAGTTCAGAGAGTATTCCTGGAGAGATCGGTCGAGACAATGCCAATGAAGCATATGTACGTCTTGGCGATAAAGTTGTCACTGCATTTAGTGTCACATCAGATGAAAATGGCAACATCTTTTGCGAACCAACATTTGAGACTGCCGGCTTATCTCTTGGTGCAATGGTCAGCAAGATTGATGACAATGGCTTCGTCACCTTTACACTAGAACCCAATCTTTCGGCTGTGGTTGGCGAACCAGTTCAGCAGGGTCAATGCGGAAGCATTACAACTGTAAATGAGCGGATTCTGGAAACTGGTGCTGTCCGCGTTCGCGATGGACAAACTCTGATACTTACAGGTGTGATCAGTGATGCTGATATTCAGGTGGTTAGAAAATGGCCAATTCTTGGAGATATTCCTGTGATTGGCCAGTTCTTTAGGCAGACCAGTGGGAAAAAGAGCAAGAGTGAACTCGTGATCATGGTTACGCCTCGTATTATTAATGACGAGCGAGGGGGAACTTACGGCTATGGCTATCAACCTTCTACTAAAGCAACACGCAATTTAATTTATTCCCAGTAGTTCAACACAATCAATAGTCTTTCATTTTAGGCTTTTAAAAGGCGAGGGGTGATAAAAACTTCACTGCTATGGGTAGCAACTGTTGAAACAAACCAGTGGCACTGTTAAGTATCGAGCTGCCAACTCCATTGCCTCCTCGTTGGGCTGGATCTTGTTTCACTTGTTCTGCACCATCTCGTAGTTGTTTGGCAATTTCAGGTTGTTCTTGTTGTTCGTAGAGCTCAGCGGCGAAGGCAAAATCTCTTGAGGCCAATTCTCGTTTCGCTTGTTCGGCTCGAGTGATGCCGCGGGCAACCCATGTGATTGCTGCATCCGGTCGACGCATTAGGGCTTTATTGAAGTAGTCCTCTGCTTCTGGATAGCGACCTTGCAAAACTTCCTCCACACCAGCGTTATGGAGGGAGGCATAGTCGCTAGCCACTGCTTGTACTCCCTTGGCATCCTTCCAGTGACTACTAGACAATCCGTTTTCGTCCAGTTTTGCGCCACTGAGATCGGCTCCGATCAGATCAGTTCCTGTGAGCGTGGCACCTCTGAGATCGGCCCCACGTAATGAGGCATGGCGAAGGGTGGCAAAGCTCAGATCAGACCCGTTTAGGTTGGCTCCATCAAGCTGAGCGCGACCGAGGTCGGCTCTCTGCAACTTGGCCTTTTCAAGGTTGGCCGCACGCAGATCGGCATGCATCAGATCGGCATCCTCAAGACTGCAACTCATGCAGGTGCCTGTCTCCAGCAGTTGCACGAGATCCTTGAAGTTGTTTTCAGCTCCACTGCGTTGAGCAATGCCAAGGATTGCAGTGCTGCCAACCAGGATCACCATGAAAGCGGTCAGACGACGGCGCATCGTTTGAGCGATTAGAAATTTGCTTTGCCATTGCTTTCTATCGGCTTTTTTGAGCACGTCGACTCCCTCCCACTCGGCAGGATGGTTTGTTGTTATGGGTCGCCATTGACTTGAGCTCCGCTCCCTCCCTTCACGGTGGCAATCGCATTGATGAGGCGCAACGGCTGGGTTGTCGACCGGAGCAGCTTTTGGATGCCAGTGCCTCTTTGGTGCCTTTCCCTCCATCGCGAGCTTTACAAGGGTGTTTAAGAAGGGCTCTAACTGACAACACGCTGAGGGATTATCCGGATCGCAGCCATCAGCGCTTGCGAGACGTGATCAGCAACTGGCATGGGGTTGATCCCCTGATGGTGTTGCCGGGAAATGGCGCAGCGGAACTGTTCACCTGGGCCGCTCGTGATGCGGCGTTTGAGGGCGTGAGTGGCCTGCCTAGTCCAGGCTTTGCTGATTACGGCAGGGCTCTGAGGTGCTGGCAAGCCTGCCAGCAAGCTTTGCCACTGCCCCTCTCCTGGTCTGGTGAGATGCCTCAGCCTTTTCCGCTGCTATCGGATACCGATGTTCTTTGGATTACCAATCCCCATAACCCTACTGGTCAGTTGTGGAGCAAAGCAACGCTTGAACCGTTGCTAGCGCGTTATCAGCTGGTCATCTGTGATGAAGCGTTTTTGCCATTGGTGCCCGATGGGGAGAGCCAGTCTCTTGTTTCGCTAGTGGTCAACCACCCCAATCTTGTGGTGATTCGCAGTTTGACAAAGTTGTTTGCTGTGGCCGGATTGCGTTTGGGTTATGCCATTGGCACGCCTGAACGTTTACAACGTTGGCAGCAATGGCGAGATCCATGGCCTCTTAATGGATTAGCGATTGCTGCAGGGATTGCCTTAATGGCGGATCGTCCTGCCTTCGAGCGGTGGATAGCGCGGGTCCAGGAATGGGTTGGTCAGGAAGGTCTTTGGATGCAAACTCAGCTGCGTTGCCTACCAGGGATCCGGTCTTATCCATCTGCCGCCAACTTCTTGTTGATTCGTGGCGATGTCTCCCTTGTGCCATTAAGAGAGAGAATGGCACATCGGCGCGTGCTGTTACGTGACTGCCGCTCCTTTGCAGAACTTGGGGAGCGCTGGTTGCGCATTGGTTTGCAGCAGAGGTCAGGCAATCGCCGCATCCTTGCTGCGTTCAAAGCCCTGCTCCGATGAGTGGCTTCAGCAATGTCACCAGCAACTGGTCTGCCTCACGCACTGCCAACTTCATCATGCCTTGCTTCATGGGCATTAAAGGGTTTCTGGCAGCAGCGTCGCCGCGTAGGCGAGGTCCCATGAGTTGTTCCAAAGCATGACCAAGAGCCCGATGTTCGGCTGCATGTTGATGCACGATCACGGCAGCCCCAAGCGCAGCGGCGCAGGCTGCATTGGCCTCTTGATGCTGGTCTGCCGCTTGGGGGAAGGGCACCAAGATGGCTGGGGTGCCACAGACGGCCAATTCACTCAGGCTGCCGGCGCCCGCACGGCTGATGGCAAGATCGGCATGTTGCAGCAAACCAGGCATCTCATGGCTGAAAGGCTGTTCCACCAGGTTGGGGTGATCGAGTTCTCCTACATCTGGATCGTTGTTGCCGGTGAGATGCACCACGCGACAACCGGCCTCCAGCAGCGATGGCAGTGCGCCTCGCACCATGCGGTTGAGTCCGACGGCCCCTTGACTACCACCAATCACCACCAGCAATGGGCCATCACCGCCAGGAACCCAACGCGGCAAGGGCTGTGGCGAAAGGAATGCCGAGCGCACCGGTGTTCCTGTGACCACAGCTTTGCTGCCTGGGATGCGCTTGGCAGCAACAGAGAGGCCTACAGCCACGACCTGGCAGAAGCGGCCCAATAAGCGCGTCACTCGTCCGGGGATGGCATTGGATTCGTGCAGCACCACAGGGATTCCGCACCAGCGAGCCGCCAAGATTGCTGGTGCAGCGATATAGCCCCCAGTGGTGAAAACAGTCTGGATGCCTTGCTTTCGCAGTAGCTTTCTGACCCGGCCAGTGGCAGCGAGTAATTGCAGCAACTGCACCAACTTGCGCAGGCCGCGACCTTGTAAACCTCCGGCGCGCACAGTGGTCAGCTCATAGCGTTCTGACACCAGTTGGGTTTCTAGGCGATCTGGCACTCCCAGCCAGCACACGCTCCAGGAGCCGGGCAAGGCTTCGGCAACAGCTAGTGCTGGAAAAAGATGGCCACCGGTGCCGCTTGCAGCAATCAGAAGCCTGGGCATGGCAGTGGGCAGAGCATGAAGGTGCGGCCTAACTTATCGGCAGTGCCCTCCAGCCTCCAGTGCGTCATCTCAAGCCAGTCGCTTTGGCCTCCAGTCTGCTGGCATTGTGCTCAGCGTTGATGCCATTGATTGGCAGGGCTGCAGATGCTGTGCCTCTCAGTAGCCGATTGCAACAGGCTCTCAATACCCCTGGAGGTGAAGCCCTCAGAGATCTGCTCGCAGACGAATATGCATCTGATCTGGAAAGTCGTTTTCGCATTTTCTCTGCCAAGTTTCCTGATGCCCGTTGGTCTGTTCGTCCTGCCAAACCTTTAAAGGATGGACAGCCGACCTTTGAAGTTGAAGTGCGTGGTCGTCGTGAAGCGGAAAGCCTGAGCTATGCCCTTGAGGCCAACCAACGCTTGGCATTGCTCACTGAAGGCAAACTGATCACTGGTGAAGAAGTGATCAGCGAGCAATCGATCCTGCGTAGCGCCAGCAAACCTTTGCCGATCAGCCTGTTGATTCCTGATGCGGTGCTCACAGGTAGTCGTTACGACGTTGACGTGATCTTTGATCAGCCCTTGGGCCATGCGATGGTTGCCGGTGGCTTGATTGCTCTTACGCCTGCACAGGTCAGTCTTCAAAGCACGCCTGATATCCAGCTGGCACCGATGCATGGTGGTGGAATCTTTAAATCCGTGCAGGCCCCGTTCACGCCCGGCAGCCAAACATGGGCAGCGATGTTGGTGCATCCTGATGGCGTGATCACAGTGACCAAGCGTGTGCGGGTGGTAAGCAATGAAGACGAACTGATCCCTTGAGTATTGGTTCGCGTAAATCTTCTTCATTGCCGTCAGCGGTAGAGATGGGATGTCTTGATTGGCGTGATCAAGTCATGATTGCCTAGGCGTGAAGATCAAGGAGAGGTTGTTGGCAGGCATTTCAATCACCTCATTCAACAAGAGGCCTGAATTGACACCAAGACGTTCTACATCTTCGAGTTCACGCACTCCCCAACTTAGATCTTGCGTGCGCAGATAATCATCAAATCTGGCATTGCTTTCACTCGTGTGAAGACCATTACGCTTGTATGGCCCATAGAGAATTAGTGGTGCAGAGTTGCCCAGCAATTGAGCAGCTTCTTGGACTAAAGATTCACAACAATTCCAAGGAGAAATATGAATCATATTGATGCAAATAACCCCACAAAGATGATCAGTTAATCCATCAGGCAGTTGCCAGGGGCGCGCGTTGACATCGATCTTGAGGGGTGGGGGCATGGTCTGTTCAAGCTGCTCAAAATGGATCCAAGCATTGATGCTGCGAAGATGCATTGGATCAATGTCGCTGGTATGCCAAATGAGCTTTGGGAACAGTTTTTGAAAAGCAACGGCATGTTCGCCACTGCCACTTGCAAGTTCCAACACTCTCCCATCGCTTGGCAGCGCCTTGCTCAGAACAGCAGCAATTGCATCACGGTTCCTCTCTGTTGCGGCAAAGTGAAGACGATCTTGATAGGCATCAACGCGTTCATTCATGGATAAGTTTCCACAAGTTCTACAGCGCTCAAAGGCAGGACTCCAAAAAGATGAGGGAAAAGCTCCCCGGCTGATGAGGGTTCGGCTCGAAGCGGCATTGTCAGTTGCTCTGGGTTTAATTTCAAGCTAAGCACCTGGCCTCGATCACGATAAAATTGATGATAAGTAGACTCAAGTTGATGCTGATAGCTCAAATGGATGAATCCAATCTCTTTGAGTTTTAATCCGCGAGTAGAGAATTGATAAACCCCTTGATTGCATGCGTCTTGCCAGTCTTCAATCAAAGCCAGATGAAACAATGGTTGATCTGTTTTAACTAAACTTGCATCAACAGGGAAAGTCCGCGGTTGATGTGCTGGCAGCCAAGGCTTGACTGGTGTCATCAACCTTGTAAACAGTGGATGTTGCAGAAAAGCTTGCAACCATCTTTTGATGGCTTGAAGATCTTGATCGCAATCAAAGCTTGATGGATCAGCGAGGCGGTATTGACGCACAAAAGGCCATAGCGCCCAGTCTGCAAGGCTTTGAGATTTTCCGACCAGCCAACCATTGCGATCCTTTGATTCTTGTTGTACCAGTCGCGCATTCCACTCCACAAGAATGTCTCTAGCCATGTTGTGATGCTCTTCAGCATCTTCTCCTTTAAACCTGCAAGCATATTTAAAGCGATCTAAATGATATTTAAAAGGGCCATCATTCTGTTCGATAAGCTGCTGAATTGTTTTTTGTGCTCCGGTTTTTCCGCTGCGTAGCCCATCAAAGGGGTCAGCTTGCTGAAGAGCCCAGTGCATGACATCAATGCTTTCATCAATCACTGTCCCATCTGCAGTCAACAGCACTGGCACGGTTCCTTTTTGAGAAGCCTGCAGCAGCTCTGGCGGCTTATTTTTCAGGGCCACTTCACGCAAGGTCACCAAAAGACCAGAAACCAAAAGAGCCCATCGGGCTCTCATTGCATAAGGGCAGCGACGGAAGCTATACAACAACGGATTCGACATCAAGCTCAAGGCACTGGATAACTTGATTGGTGATGCAGGCTGTCATTTTTTACCATGGTGGGAAGTGAGTTGTTAGGTGCGCGTTCTGTATCTTAAGTCGTTGCATTGAATTGGTTTGTGTAGCCTAGCTGATCAATCAAATATTGCTAATGCCATCACTAATCCCTTCTGCACGTATCAGTTGGAGTTCGTGAAGTAGTAGATCACAAATGAACATTCAGGCTGAATCTGTTGGCTTTCATTTGAAATAAAGATCAGCCTTCAATTGAAGCAGTATTAACAACTGATTCATCCTGCCGAAGGCTAGATCAAGATTGCTGAGATTCTGCCTGTTGGTGATCAAACCACCTCCTCAGCACTGATACATCTTCCTCGCTATGGCCGTGTTCAATCAAGCTCTCCTCCATGGATTTCACTTGGCTTGTGATGGGCAGTTGTAGTCCCACGCGTTCTGCCGTTTCCAGGGCAATGCCGAGATCCTTGTGATGTAAAGCCAGCTTGAAGCCGAGCGGATAGTGATCTTCAAGCATCGCTGTTGATCGGTGCTTGAGGGCCCATGAGCCTGCGGCACCATGCTGTAAGGCTGTGATCACCTCCTGCATCGGTAGACCCAGCTGCTGCCCTAGCGCGATTGCTTCTGCTAAGGCGGCATAGCTACCGGCCACTAGCACTTGGTTGAGCGCCTTCACCTGCTGGCCCCGTCCCACCGGACCGAAGTGATGAATGGTCTCACCGATCACCTCCAGCAGTGGCTGCACCCTTGCCAGAACTTGTGCGCTGCCACCAACCAAAACGGTAAGCGTTCCTGCTCTGGCCCCTTCAGTGCCTCCGGTTACCGGTGCATCCAGATAGGTCACCCCTTGCTGAGCGAGTCGCTCAGCCATGGTGATCGACGTTGCTGGGGCAATCGTCGAGAAATCCACCACAACGGCGCCGGAGCTGAGCATAGAAGCTGCTCCCTGAGAACCAAAAAGAACCGCTTCTACTGCTTCATCATCGCTAACGCAGATCAGTAGAGCCTGGCTATCTGCTGCTGCTTCTGCTGGTGAGCTGCAGGAACGGCTTCCTTTCAAAGCCAAATTCAGTTCAGCCGCACGACTGCGGCTGTGAACCTTCAGCTCATAACCCGCAGCCAGCAAATTGGCAGCCATGGGTAAACCCAATGCGCCAAGGCCAACAAAGGCAAGGCTAGACCTTGGGCTTAGCTGAGCTTTGCTCATGGTTGTCAGTCGAGCTACTTCGATTGTTACTACTTCGGCTCAACATTGGCAGTTGCTTCAAACCTGCAAACTGAGGATCTTGCCTCATGATTCTCGACGAGCTTGACCTAAAAGAATTTGCAGGTTTGCACTCGGGCAGCTCAAAGCTTGCAAGGTGCTGAATCGTCTAGTCAGTTGCAGTCTTCTTCGCTGTTCATGCACCTTGCGATTGTTGGGATGAAGGTTCGCTATCAGATCGGTATTGCGCCAGAAGTTTGCTCGAGAGCTCTTATCAGAGCTAATGAATGCGGGGGCCATTGCCGTCATGCAAGGCAATGGCCCGATAAGACAAGCGAGGCCTTTGCTTAGGCGTCGTCGAGAGCGGCGACACCTGGCAACACCTTGCCTTCCAGCAGCTCAAGGCTGGCGCCACCACCGGTAGAGATGTGGGACATCTTCTCGGCGAGGCCGGCCTTCTCAACAGCAGCCACGGAGTCGCCACCACCGATGATTGTGCAGCAACCCTTGCCACTGAGGTCCGCCAAGGTTGTGGCGATGGCATTGGTGCCGGCGGCAAACTTGTCAAACTCAAACACGCCCATGGGGCCGTTCCAGATCACGGTTTGGCAGTCAGCCAATGCGTCTTGGAAGAGATTGATTGAGTCGGGGCCAATGTCCAGTCCCATCCAACCATCGGGAATGGCGTCGATGGATACGGTCTGACTATTGGCGTCGGGGGCGAAGTCATCGGCTAGAACCACATCAGTGGGCAGAAGCAGTTGAACCCCCTTGGCCTTGGCCTTGGCCTCTAGCTCCTTGGCGAGTTCCAACTTGTCCTCTTCCACCAGACTCTTGCCGACTGAAAGGCCACGCGCTTTGTAGAACGTGAAGATCATGCCGCCGCCGATCAGCACCTTGTCGCACTTGTCGATCAAGGCTTCCAGCACGCCGATCTTGCTGCTGACCTTGGACCCACCCACGATCGCTGCAAGGGGTCGCTTAGGGTCGTCGATGGCACCTTGCAGATATTGAAGTTCCTTCTCCATCAGGTGGCCTGCAACACTGGGGTTGAGGAATTTCGTGACCCCTTCGGTAGAGGCGTGGGCACGGTGTGCAGCACCGAAGGCGTCATTCACATAGGCGTCAGCAAGTGCTGCGAGCTTTTGGGCGAAGTTGCCATCGTTTTTTTCTTCTTCTGAGAAGAAGCGCACGTTCTCGAGCAGTACGACATCTCCATCGGTCATGGCATCGACCTTGGCTTCGGCGTCGCTACCGACGCAGCTTTCGGTCTTTGTCACGGTTTTACCGAGTAGTTCGCTGAGGCGTTTTGCTACTGGTGTGAGCCGCATGCCTTCGTTGATTTGACCCTTTGGTCGGCCAAAGTGAGCCGAGAGGATCACCCGAGCACCTTTGTCGATCAGGTCATTGATCGTGGGCAGGGCAGCGCGGATGCGGGTGTCATCGGTAATGGCTCCGTTCTCGTTGAGAGGCACGTTGAAATCAACCCGAACCAGCACACGCTTACTGCGTAGGTCCGCTGCGCTGAGACTGGACAGTGAACGCTTCGCCATGAGGGTTGTGCCGTACGGTAAGAAAAACCCGCTGAGATTAACCCGTGTTTTGTTTGGCTGGTTGCCTTGATGGGCCGGCGCACTGATCTGGTTGGCGCTAAGACAAGGTTGAAGCAAGCATTTAGTTCAAACACATGTTTGAAACCGTTCTCTTCCCGATTGATCAGAGCCGGGAAGCGATGGAAACAGCCAGCAAGGCTTTGGAACTGGCTAGAAGCCATAACAGCCGTTTGATCATCCTGTCTGTGGTCCAGGCTGAGCAGCCTGAAATGCATGATCCTGAGGCTGTGGCAGTTCTGTTGAAACGGGCTCGAGAACAAGTCGAGCAGGCTGGGATTGCTTGTGAAGTGTTGGAGAGAGAAGGTAAGCCTGCCTTCGTGATCTGCGATGTGGCTGATGAATTAAATGTGGATGTGATCGTGATGGGCACGCGCGGTGTCAATTTGGATGGCGATAGCGAGAGCACAGCAGCCCGGGTGATCCAGTTGGCCCCTTGTCCGGTGCTGGTAGTGCCGTGAGCACTCCAACAATTCAGTGGTATCCAGGCCACATCGCTAAGGCGGAACAACAGCTCAGCAAGAATCTCGACAAAATTGACCTTGTCATTGAGGTGCGGGATGCTCGCATCCCGATAGCCACTGCTCATCCGCAGCTGCAGCGCTGGATTAAGGGCAAGCAGCATTTACTAGTGATCAACCGCCGCGACATGATTTCCTCTGCGGCTCAACAATCTTGGGATCGTTGGTTCCGTGACCATGCCCAAACCCCCTGGTGGTGTGATGCCAAGGCTGGCACAGGTGTTAAGCAGGTTCAACAAGCAGCCATACGAGCTGGGGATCAGCTCAATCAGCGCCGCCGCTCCCGTGGTATGCGACCACGCCCTGTAAGGGCCCTCACTTTAGGGTTTCCCAATGTGGGCAAGTCCGCCCTGATCAATCGTTTGGTCCGTCAGAAAGTTGTGGAGAGTGCTCGTCGCGCCGGCGTGACCCGCACCCTGCGCTGGGTGCGCTTGGGTCAAGACCTTGACTTACTTGATGCCCCCGGCGTTTTGCCACCCCGCCTCGATGACCAACAGGCTGCTTTGCATCTCGCCCTTTGCGATGACATCGGCCAGGCCGCCTATGACGTTGAGTTGGTGGCCCTCGCGTTGCTGGAGACACTGACTGTGTTGGAGAAGCAAGCGGCGGCTGGGGTGGTTGCAGGGATCCTTAAGCAGCGTTACGGCATCAACTTGGCCGGTGATCAAGCTGATGCCCATGCTTGGTTGATGACTGTTGCCGAACGCCACACCTCGGGTGATACAGGGCGAATGGCCCAACGGCTTTTGGATGACTTTCGCCGAGCACTGTTAGGGCCGATCGCACTGGAGTTGCCGTTGCCATGACATTGGACGAACGGACATTGGCGTTCGGGGAAGGTGAGGGTGAATTGCTGAAGCTGCACTACCCCAAGCCCTTGCCGATGCGACTGGATCGTTGGCTTGTGAGCCAGCGATCGGAGCAGAGCCGTTCACACATCCAAAAATTTATTGAGGCTGGTCTTGTGCGTGTAAACGGCATCACCGGGCGAGCTAAGACTCCTTTGCGTCAAGGCGACGAGGTGGAGTTGTGGATGCCACCACCGGAACCGCTGCCCTATCTACAGCCGGAGGAGATGCCGCTGGATGTGCTGTTTGAAGATAAACATCTGATCGTGATCAACAAACCTGCGGGCCTCACAGTGCATCCAGCTCCAGGCAATCGAAACGGCACGTTAGTGAATGGTCTTTTGCATCATTGCTCTGACCTGCCTGGCATCAGTGGCAAGTTGCGACCAGGCATTGTGCATCGTCTCGATAAAGACACCACTGGCTGCATCGTGATTGCCAAGAGTCAGGAGGCATTGGTGAAACTGCAGGAACAGATTCAGAAACGCATTGCATCGCGCAACTATTTAGCTGTCGTGCATGGCGCTCCTTCTGGCGAGCAAGGCACGATCATGGCAGCGATTGGTCGCCATCCGGTGGATCGCAAAAAATATGCCGTGGCAACTGAAGACGGAGGCCGTCATGCTTGCACCCATTGGACGTTGGTTGAACGATTAGCTGACTATTCCTTGCTGCGTTTCAAGCTTGACACGGGGCGCACCCATCAGATTCGTGTTCATTGTGCACACATTGGTCATCCAATAGTTGGTGATCCCATTTACAGCCGCTGCCGCAAATTGCCGATGGATTTACCTGGCCAGATCCTTCACGCAGTGCAGCTTGGCTTAGATCATCCACTCACCCGTGAGCGGATGATCTTTGAGGCACCTTTACCAGATCTATTTGAGAAGCTTTTGACAGTGTTGCGTCGACGAACAGGCCCAACCTAAGTCTTGAATGGTGCGAGATAATTGCACCTACTCCAGACTCAAAAGATTTTAGTTTTATTTAATGACTTCGTGTCAAGGGCAACAAGCTGCTATTCACTTGATTTTTGGCTTTTTCTGCTTTCATTAGACCAATGCCAAGCACGTCTTTAAGTTGTTCGATTGTGATCACTGTAAATTGATCTGTTTACTCAGATAGTCGCTGACTGCCTCAAGTATTAACTCAAAAAATCATTTTTCATACTATCAATTCCTGAACTTTTGGCAATACTGTTGACGGGAACCAATTGAGAGCAAACACATCCCAGAACGCCTAAATTGTATGTTAAGTCTTTAATTTTGGAGATAATACTCTAGTTCGAAAGACTTTATTTAAGAACTTGTCGTTATTTTGGCATGCCTTTAAGGCATTGTTGTTGGCAGTCTCGGGCAGGCTTCTACGAGTGTGCGGGTAATCGCTGCTTGGGGTTTCTGAAGGAGCTGATCGCCGGGTCCTTCCTCAACGATTTGCCCATGGTCGAGCACGATCAATCTGTGGCAGAAACCACTGGCAACCGAGAGGTCGTGGGTGATAAAAAGCATCGCTAGCCCCAATTCTTTCTGAAGCTGACGCAATAGAGCCAGCACCTCGGCTTGGATTTCCGCATCCAGCATGCTGACGCTCTCATCGCAAATCAGCACCTTCGGTTTTAAGGCGAGGGCTCGGGCAATGGCGACGCGTTGTTGCTGGCCGCCAGAGAGCTGGCGAGGCAGTCGATCTTGATAGTCCTCTGCTGGGCTGAGGCCCACATGCTCGAGTAACTTCCGCCCGTTTTGCCTTGCTTCGGCTCGGCTTGTCATTCCATGGATGAGTAGTGGGTCGGCGATGGCTTCTGCGATCGTCATTTTTGGATTGAGGCAGGCGAGGGGGTCTTGAAAAACCATCTGCAAGGCCTGGCGGGCTTGCCTTAATGGCTGTCCTTGCAGGCTGAGCAAGTTGTGGCCTTGGAGATGCACCTGACCACCCCGGATCGGCGTAAGACCCATGAGAGCCCGGCAAAGGGTGCTTTTGCCGCAGCCAGATGCTCCAACCACACCAAGGCTCTCGCCAGCACGGATGTTGAAGCTCACTCCATCAACAGCTTTGAGCCAGGTCGGAGCCCAGGGCCAGCCTCCCAGAGCATGCCAACAGCGCAAGGCATTGACTTCTAAAACGACCGCAGCGGTATTCGAGCAAGTTGGAGTGCTTCCGCCTTCACGCGCCTTGGCCGCACCCACCAGCCGAGTGCCGATGGCTGAGCGGGGATAAGAAAGCAGCTCGTCGCTCCGGCCCTCTTCCACCATGCGCCCCCCATCGAGAATGGCCATGCGCTCGCACCAGCGAGCTGCCATCGCCAAGTCATGGCTGATCAACATGAGAGCACTGCCGAGCTCCTCGCAGAGGTTGCTGAGTTCGGCCATAACCTGACCAGCCACGGCGACATCAAGGCTGGTGGTGGGCTCATCGGCGATGACCAGAGGGGGATTGAGGGCGATTGCTAGCGCAATGGACAGCCGCTGACGCATGCCGCCACTGAATTCATGGGGGTAAGCGCGGAACCGGTTCACCCCGATTCCCACTCGCTCCAGGAGTTCCTCGGCCCGCTGCTCTCGCCAGCTGGGGGTAGCTTCTGGTTGGTGGGCGTTGAGAGTGTCAAGCAAATGCTTTCCCACCGTCATCAACGGATTAAGGCGGGTCATTGGATCCTGAAAAATCAGACCTACCGCTTCACCACGCAGTTGCCGCAATCGCTTCTGTTGCAATGGTCTTGGATCTTGGCCGGTCAGTAGCAACCCCCCCTGGCAAATGCTGCCAGGCGGAAGTAGATGCAGTACGGCTTTGGCCACGGTGCTCTTGCCGCAGCCTGAAGGGCCCACCAGGGCGAGTCTCTCTCCTGACTTGATGCTTAGGTTCAGTCCATCCAGTGTCCAATCAGCGCTGCGGGGATAACGCATGCGCAGTTGGCTGAGCTCGAGTACCTGCTCTGAAGAGCTGGGCATCGTTAGTAGCACGGAGTCTTGAGACTGAATACCATGGATTGATCCGCTGGGTCGGATGCCCAACGTCACCACTGCCCCAAAGTCAACACAGGCCAATGCTGGCTGTGGTTCAGAGGTGTGTGGTTTGCCCGAGATCAGGACACATCCGTTCAGCAGTGTTGATGACTACGGCATTGCCTTGCCGGAATGGTTGAAAGACTGTATTAAGCACATTCCTCCTGGGCTTGGGCAGAGTTGCCCAATCGATTCAGAAGCCCTACTTGCAGCAGCTTTTGATTTGGCCTTTCAGCTACATGAGGGGCAATTTCGAGCCAGTGGTGACCCATATATCGTTCACCCCGTGGCAGTGGCTGATCTGTTGCGGGATATCGGCGCTAGCGCCAGCGTGATCGCTGCAGGTTTCCTTCACGATGTGGTGGAAGACACCGATTTAACCCCAGAGCAACTGGAAGATTATTTCGGCGCTGAAGTACGGGAACTGGTGGAAGGCGTCACCAAACTGGGGGGGATTAATTTCACGAACCACACTGAGGCCCAAGCTGAGAACTTGCGCAAAATGTTTCTGGCAATGGCCAGCGACATCCGCGTGGTGCTGGTGAAATTGGCCGATAGGCTTCACAACATGCGCACGCTTGGCTCATTGCAGGCTGATAAGCAGCAGCGCATTGCTCGTGAAACCCGCGAGATATATGCACCTCTAGCCAATCGCCTCGGCATTGGTCGCTTCAAATGGGAACTCGAGGATTTGGCCTTCAAGCTTCTTGAACCTGAGGCTTTCCGAGAGATTCAGCAAGAGGTGGCTACCAAGCGCAGTGAACGGGAGAACCGTCTGGCGAACACGGTTGAACTGTTAACCGAACGACTGGCCTCTGCGGGGCTTGATACTTGTGAAGTCAGTGGGCGGCCAAAGCATCTCTATGGCATCTGGAGCAAGATGCAGCGCCAACAAAAAGCCTTCCATGAGATCTTCGATGTAGCGGCTTTGCGGATTATCGCTCCCAGTGTGGAGACGTGTTACCGCGCCTTGGCTGTCGTGCATGACACCTTCCGGCCTATTCCCGGACGTTTCAAGGATTACATCGGTTTACCAAAGCCCAATGGCTATCAATCGCTACATACGGCGGTGATCGGCAAGCATCGGCCCATTGAGGTGCAGATTCGTACTCCAGGGATGCATCGTGTGTCTGAATTCGGCATTGCAGCTCATTGGGAGTACAAAGAAGGTAGATCCCCAGCGGCCGCTAATAAGGAGCGGTTTAATTGGCTTCGTCAGCTAGTGGAGTGGCAACAAGAAGGAGGCAATGCTGACCACAACGACTACCTTGCTTCGATCAAAGAAGACTTGTTTGATGAGGAGGTGTTTGTATTTACTCCTAAAGGCGATGTAGTGGGCTTGCGCAAAGACTCAACAGTTGTTGATTTCGCCTAT
Organism: Prochlorococcus sp. MIT 1327; assembly: GCF_047304785.1. Taxonomy (NCBI): domain Bacteria; kingdom Bacillati; phylum Cyanobacteriota; class Cyanophyceae; order Synechococcales; family Prochlorococcaceae; genus Prochlorococcus; species Prochlorococcus sp. MIT 1327. The sequence continues at coordinate 436,509 of NZ_CP138972.1, read as the reverse complement.
CGGATTCATTCAGAGGTTGGCAACCATTGCCATGGTGCGCGCATTAATGATCGTCTTTGTCCATTGTCGACCTCATTACAGAACGGTGATTTCGTGCAAGTTCTCACCAGCAAAACAGCGCATCCAAGCCTCGATTGGCTGAACTTTGTGGCTACTCCCACAGCCCGTAATCGCATCCGTCAGTGGTATAAGCGAAGCCATCGTGATGAAACGATCCAACGGGGGAAAGACCTTTTGGAGCGTGAACTCGGTCGCAATGGTTTTGATGCCCTGCTCAGTAGCGAAGCGATGACTCGCGTGGCAGAACGCTGCAATTTACCGGTTACAGAGGATTTGCTTGCGGCGCTTGGTTTTGGAGCTTTGACCTTGCAGCAAGTGCTGAATCGTTTGCGAGAAGAAATCCGTCTTCAGACTGTCGAGCCTGAGCAACCACTCAGCAATGTCAATGTTGCGAAACGGCTTGTGGCTCAAGTGGAGTCAAGCCCAGCCAGGCTGTCTGCGTCTGATGGCGTACCGATCCTTGGCGTGGAGGGCCTTGATTACCGCCTGGGCGGCTGTTGTAGTCCGCTGCCAGGAGAAGCGATCCTTGGCACGGTTGCTCTTGGTAATCACGGCATCACGATTCACCGGCAGGATTGCGTCAATGTTGGCTCGATCCCAAGTGAAAGACGATTGCCGGTGCGCTGGAATCAAGGTGCCTTCATCGAAGGCGAGAGATTCCCAGTGCAGTTGCGTATTGAAGTGATTGACCGAGTGGGAATTCTGAAAGACATCCTGATGCGTCTTTCAGATCACCACATCAATGTGAGTGATGCCAGGGTTAAAACATCCTATGGCAAACCCGCCTGCATTGATTTGCGGGTTGAGCTCAACAGTGCTGCTCAGCTGGTCTCAATGATGGATCAGATTCGCTCGATGGCCGATGTTCTCGATATAGCCCGCACTGGCTTGAGCTAGAACAGCGCGATGTAAACAGGCAAAAGCCACTGGGAGTCTCTTAGTGGCCGTTCCTTTCTTGGTTGAACTTGGTCTCTACGTCTACTACCGGGAGGCATCTCTGCCATATGAGCAACTGTTTCGCATCGTGCCATTCCTTTATGGGTCTAGCTCCATGCCCTTTCTACATAGCCATTCCCCTGCGTTGCTGCTTCAGGCCCTCAAGCGTCTTGGCTGATCTATTCCTTGCCTAATGACTTAGAGGTTGTCTCTACGTGCTGTTTCCCAAAGCATGACTGCAGGCAATACAGCGCGCATTGAGAAGCCTGGGGATTGTTATCTCTACGGCGATTCCTCTGATTTCTAAATGAGATCAGAGCAATGGAATCGTAAGCGATGCTTTTGATCAGTCAACTTAGTCTTAGATCTTCTTGCAATCGCTCACGTTGATCCTGCTTGCTAGCGGGGCAGGTTCTGATAGCAAATGCCAAGATTATCTTAACGATCAGATGTACGCTTAACAAATAGATCTCTACGGTCACTAAGCGACCTTGCGCTGTTCACTATTTTAGTCACTGACTCTATTAAAGATAATCACAAGACTACCACATTGCCCAACGATTAGAGTAACCCTAAGCACTCGTGGCGGAGGAATCGCAAGGCTTTGGCTGATGGGTTCCTGACTTATTCTTTAGCGCTGGAATCATATCAAAGATCAATTGATTGACACAAAGTTTTCCGCTGGCCCCGTCAATAAAGACTTTCCTAGCTCCCTCTATATCAGCAGAGCTCTTGAATTATTTTTTGGAATTATGCGCTGCAATCTATCAGACAAAAGTCTTGAGTTAGCATCAAGATTGCCGAGGAAGCACTGCCTTGCTCTGGCGGGTATTTTGGGCGATACAACGATGAGGACTCCTTCAACCGCTGCTATGTGGCTAAGCAGGGGAATAAAATGTTGGCCATGAATGCAAGAGGGCTGTCTATGAATTCGAGAACAAGCTGTAACGACAGCTTTGTGTTGGATTGACTAACTTGCTACTCGCATTGAACTTTGAGCCGCAGATTGAAAGTCTGGGCTCTGAGTATTGGGATGTGGTCGATGCTGCACGATTTCCGCGCACTGAATTGCGTTTCCGTAATGATGCCTTGCTTAGGCAGCTTGGGATTGAGCCTGACGCCGTAGAGGATCATCATCTAGAGCAGGCTTATGGTTGTTTTGAGGCTCGTACTCCGTTATTAGCTCTGCGATATCACGGCTATCAATTCGGTACATACAATCCATTGCTTGGGGATGGTCGAGGCTTCCTTTATGGTCAACTGCGTGATCGATTTGGACAGCTTCAGGATCTTGGCACTAAGGGATCTGGTACAACTCCCTGGAGCCGTGGAGGGGATGGTCGGCTGACCCTCAAAGGGGGGGTGCGGGAGATCATCGCCAGTGAGGCGCTGCACCGTTTAGGCGTCACCACGAGCCGAACTCTTTGCCTAGTGGAAACCGGTGAGAAGCTTTGGCGTAGTGATGAGCCTTCTCCGACTCGCAGTTCGGTGATGATGCGTATGGCACGCACGCATCTACGCTTTGGCACTTGTGAGCGGCTGCTGCATTTGCGGGATGCTCAGAACCTAGAGCGTTTGTTGCGTCATGTGGTTGATGCCTATTATCCACAGATTGCAGCTGCCTATCCTGTTCAAGAAGGCAATGCTGCTGGCGCGATCGAAGCTCAGTTGCTGGCTTTCTACGCAGAACTCGTTGAACGGGTGGCCAGGTTAACGGCGGAGTGGATGGCAGCAGGCTTTACCCATGGCGTTCTCAATACCGACAACATGTCTCTGCTGGGAGAAAGTTTCGATTACGGTCCATTCGCCTTTTTGGATCAATGGGAGCCTGGATTTACTGCTGCTTATTTTGATCAAACAGGCCTCTATGCCTATGGCCGACAACCTGGGATATGCCATAACAACTTGCGCCTGCTGCAAGAACCATTGGCAATGCTGCTGCCACGGCAGCCAATGGAACAGTCATTAGAGACATTTGCTCCAATTTACCAATCTCATTATAGAGCTTGCATGCAGCGTCGTCTCGGTCTTCCGAGTAGTTCTGGTCGCAATGACAATGATAATGGTGGTGATGATGCCGTGCGTAAAACTCTTGCACTCCTCGCCGCTTGGCCTGTTGGTTATGGCGCCTTCTTTGCAGGCCTTGCTGCTCAAATTTCGACCAAGGGGTTACCGGAAGAGCCAGAAGCTTTGTTGCCAGTGGTCTTAGATGGTGCTGAACCTGCAAGGAAAGTCTGGATGGATTGGAGAGATCGTTGGTGGACTCAGCAACGGGAAGCTGTCTCTGCTGAGCCGGCTGAGACACAAGCCATCAATGCGCGATTGCAGCGCTGGAATCTTGTCAAAACACCAATTCGATCTGTGATTGAGGAGTTTTGGCACGCAATCGATCAATATGATGATTGGCAGCCTTTGCAGACTTGGTTGAAAACCATCAGTGTGGAGTAATCACAGTTTCAGATGGGGTGATCTGATTCAAGACATAGAGCAACGTCATCATTGGTTGATGTAGCAACACTTGCTAAAGCCATGACTTAAGAAAAAAGCTGGCCAAGAAGATGTGATCAGCTAATGAAACTGATGAGATGCGATTAGAAGCAACTCCATTGGAAGATGTGTATTAACATCACATGATTGAATGATGCGATCCGAGCATTGCAAGGAAACAATTCACATATAGAGAATAGAGCGACAATTCTCGTAATTATTCTAAGGACCCCCAACCCAGCCATCATATCCAATCAACGTCTACGTATGCAAGAGTCAAAAATCAATACCTGGCAACATGCCAATGGCTCAGGGAAAGCCCTGCCCAAACCGGCAGGGCATGAATTGAATTGACTAGAAGTACTATGAGAGGCGCTAAAAGTAATTCTTTATCCGAAGTACTGTTTGCGACTGTGACATCTGATGCATTGCCCTATGCGTTAATTGATCGATATTTAAATTCAGCTCGTCTTCATTTGGGCCAGGAAAAAAGGGACCAGGACTTCCAGTGCTTAAAAGCCATTCGGAATCAAGGACCCTTGCTTTAGCAAGCCTTCCAGATCCACCATGCACAACTTTTAGCAAGGCAGGTGTTAACTCTTCCTCGACAATCTGAGATTGAGAATTGAGCTTGATTGTGTTAATTAAATTCATTAGTTTGGGGTGATGATAAGGAATGATTAGGCTATGTAGTGCCGATTTTGTTTAGCCTGGCGGCTTGGCTTCCTGAAATTCCGAGAGTAAGTGCTGACTTTAAGCCATAATCCATACTCCATCTAGATAGTAGCCTCCGTTCCCGGTTGCTCCCTTCTGAGCAAGCCAATCTTTGTACGCCAGAATAATTGCCCCAGGAAAGTTGGCATGAAGTCGATAAGCTCGACTTCCATTCAGCATCGATAATTCTTCTTGAGTAAGTTCTTGGTCAAGACTCAGATCTTCATTAGTCATTAGCTTTAGGTTGTTGTGAGGGAAATGTCCCTCTGACAAACACACCATCTTCTAAATCAACAACCGATGTGATATCCCCAATCACACGTTCTTGTGAAGCTGGTCACACCTTGCAGGGAGATTCAAAAAATAAAACCAATCCGGGAAACTGGATACCTATGGAGAATGACGTTTTTACCCCGTAGCCACTGTTCCATGCAAAGCTATTTGAATGAAACGTGATGTTTTAGGGTGAATTAGTTGTGCAGAGTCGAGGCCACCAGAGCCATGAAGCCAAGCGGGCAAAAGAAGCGCTCTCAACAGGCAGAAAGCGACTTAAAGCTGCCTTGGGTAATGACTGGATGCCGTGATCCCTATATCGACGACAACTAACCAACTCATCTCATCCCAACCTTCTTAAGTGCTCTTCGCCAACCACCGATATGCCCAGTAACCGCAGATCGCGACGATCACCCATGGAATCAATGCTCTGACAAGCCAAAGGGCAAGCAGCACTAGCAAGGCAGAAACAGCAATCCGCTTGGTGATTGCCTTTGCCTCATCGGTCATGACTTCCCAGCGAGGTACCAGAGACATGGTTGTTGCTTTATTGAATGCATCTGATCTTCTACCGAACCCTCTTGCTATGCAACTTCAGGAGCCCATCCAACCTCCAGCTCCCTTCTGATGATCCATTGATGGCATTTGCTGTTGAGGTGCTCTCCTTGAGGAATCAAGCGTTGATGAATGGGACAGGTCAACAAGGTCTGGCACTGCTTTCCGACCGCATAGCGGAAGTGATTACAGGTCATGCACACTGCTCCTGATCGCGAGGATTTGAGAGTGCCCTCATCCATGCACTGCCACTCCTCTGGGTCAGAAGAAGGGATGGGTGATAGTTGCCTGCCTGAGAACCGTGCCATCTAGCCCTTCGCATCCAGTACTCCTGTACTAACTCAAACAGGCTGCTTGGGTCAAGTGATTGGAAGTGACTGTTCTGATCTCAAGTGCTCGAAGGAATCCCGCAGTGCAATGGTGCTTGTTAAGCAAGTGCAGCATGGTCCTTCATGCAAGCAACTTCGGCTTAATCTCAGGCCTTTTCCATACCACCCAAACGGGCCTTTTGAGCCCTGGGCCTAGAGGGTATTTTTACATATTTACACACTATCAGAAAGAATCAGTTATGTTTGGTGCGAACATTAACCATTAATTGAACAATGCTTCGCAAGCAAGAAAAAAATGCAATCACAAGAGGTGTCTTACTCGGTATTGGTTGGGGGTGGGGTTTAGATAGGTTTTATGAGGGGGATAAAAAAGGAGGAATTCTTTCAATCCTTGGATGGGCAATCATTTTCATGAGTCTCTTCTATCTAAAATGTTCAGGAATTGAATACGTCGATGGCGTAAAGGATTATTCCAACTACAGTCCTAATCCATTCATTGTTCTTCCCTTAATCGCTGGATTATACGGCGCATATTTGATTATCAGAAAGGCATTTAAATTGGCAAAGCAATTTGAAAACGCAGAAGATTAATTAGTCATCAATTAAGCTAGAGGCGCTATACTCCTCAAGCAGTTTTTTTGTCATGGGCGCTGATCGACTTTGGCGCCCTTTCTCATGCTTCTTTATCACTGCTTAACTCTGATTATCGGTTCAAGATCTAATGCTGCCTATATCCACAATCAGTATTCCAGAGTAATGGAGATGTGCCGATGAGTTTGTGACCTCGAAGATAGATAGGTGCGGCAGAACTCAAGTCGAGGTATTCAATCACATCCATGACCTGCAGCAGCAAGGCATCCATATCAGAACTCTTGATGGACTGATCTACACTAGAGGTTTAGGCAAGTTTGCTCCTGTGCTCATTGGTCTGCTTTCTGGTCTTGCAGAAGTAGAGCGCTCACTGACCAGAGAGAGAACGATTGAAAGCATCCAACACCGCAAAGACACTGGCGGGAACTTGGGAGGTAGACCCAAGACCAGTCGCATCACAGAAGGTCTTGTCCTACGCCTAAGAAAGGAAGGGTGCTCTTACAGGTCCATCAGAGAGCAAACAGGTCTTGCTCTATCAACCATTAGAAGGATCATCGTGGAGCAAGAGGTAGTAGCGGTTTGAACCTTCCACCACATTTCTTGGACGAACAGAAGAAAGAAGTGGTCTTCCATATCAAGGGAGTTTTGCCAGTAACTATGGAAATACCTAAATGGATGCAATCGTTCCCACCTGAGTACAAGGGTGTTGTTGTGAGGTGCGAGGAAACTTTCTATCGTCTAAGAGAGGGAGCAGGAAAATGACAAAGAGAACAATGAATCCGGAGTTTTAACTATGGACTGGGATGCTGCGAGAAAGCACTGCACTGAGAGGGACTGGAAGTGGACGCTGCACTTAATCGACGAGTACCAAAAGGAAATGCAAGAACTAAAAGATGAGAACGTGAAGCTCAAGCGTCAGTTAGTTCTTCGCTCTCAACTCAAGAAGTAATGCCAGTATTGATCATTGGTTGGGGTGTCTACGACAAACTGACTGAAAAAGAGAAAAAGGAGTTTGCTTTAGTGGCAAATTATGAGACTTCTTATTTCTATGAATGTTATGAATATGAGTATGCTAAGGGTAATAAAAATTACGAATGGAGTGATCGATGCTTTAAGAGTCAAGAAGAATTATTGGAATTTTTTGGTTATGAAATGATTGAAGATTTAGACGCAGATGCTGTGTATGCAAAAAGGTTAGAGACTTATGTCGAGGAGGACCTAAAGAAGTGGATGCAATTAAGTGAGAATAGAAATCAAGTCAAAGTTATAGGAACACAGTAAATGCTTGCTCGTATCCGACAAGTGCATGACTCAACGTTGGATCGTTATAGGAAGTTGGGTCTGAACAACTCCACGATTGCCTGGTTGCTTTTTGCAGAAGGTGTGTTTGTGTTTCTGGTAGGCAAAGCGCTTGTGGATTTAGTCTTATAGTCCGGTTTAAAATTAAGGCATCTATGCACTCGTTCCTTTATAAATGGTTGCCATCCAGAAGAAGAGTAAACAATACCTCCCCTTTGATGCAAGAATGAGCAGCAGTAGTAACAACAAAAATGGGTTTCATCGTGAAGCACAAGAAGTTCATTGCTTGGTACCAAAAAATACTTGGACTCAGCGACTATGGATTGCTTTGGTTTATGTTCTTTAAGGGAGTCGTTATTTCCTTGATACTTGAACGATTGATTATTCATTAAATCCAACATACTGACCTATGATTGATGCCTACACGCTGGATCAATGCAGCAAGAATGAAGAGGTTCTGCAATTAAAAATAAAGAATCTAGAGCATGCCATCCAACAGTCAGAAGCAATGATTGCCGAATCAAGCATGGATGGCGATGCTTTAACATTTCTAAGACGTAAGGTTGCAGAATCAATGCAGGATTTGGAAGTTCTTTATTTACTTAAAAGCGACTAAAATTTCTTGGAGAATTTTTTCGACGTTTTTAATAGCAAACTTAAATATTTTATCCCGCACTTGAGTTGAACCCATAGGGCATAAGGCAAAAGAAAGCAGATGAGAGTAAATCTTTATTTTAGAAAAGGTTCCAGTTACAGAAAGAATGCTAAAAACAATCAAGCGTAAAAAATTCAATGGTTAATGCGTCACTTAATTGGAGCAGCATTGTTGGAATCCTAATTTTCCTTTGGGGTATACCTGCAGGAGTTTTAGGTTTGTTCCAGTTATTTTTTGTCCTGCAACGAAGAGCAGACACTTCTCCTGCAGTTATAGGGAAAAGCATTTTTCTTGTTTTTCAATCACTGGGAAGAATGCTGATGCTTCCACTGGCGGGGTTAATCTTATTCTTTCAAGGGTGGAGGTTAGATCCAATTTTGCAGTTCGCTGTATTTCTGCTTGCAGCAGGTGTGATCTTTGAGTCCGCAACAGGGATAATTAGTGATTATCAAAAATGGAGATTCCGCACAGGTCGTGCATCAGCAAATATTCCCGTGCAACAGCAACCAACAGATCAGGTTGACTGATTGATTTTTATATGAAAGCGCCTATTGTTTTTCTAATTACTTTACCTCTCTTGACTGCACCAGTGAAAGCAGCACAAGGATATTGGTTAGACCAATATAATGCATTGATTCTAAGACGCAAGGTCCCAGAATCAATGCAGGATTTGGAAGTTCTTTATTTACTCAAGAGCGACTAAAATTTCTTGGAGAATTTTTTTCTTTAACAAGTTATAGACCTCGAATTTGGCTACCTCTGTAGGTTATAAAGTTCATTTTTTATTATTATACTTTTCTTGTAATAGCACCTCTATATAATCATCTGGTTTCATTCTGTTCTTCTTTGATAGTTCAACTAACATCTCATAGTGAACGGAAGATAATTTAACCATCTTCATAGCATGTGTACCTGACTATATCTTTCTCTAATTAGGGTCTTGTGCAGTTGACTTCTGTTGTATCCATAGTGCTTCATGAGTTCACTTTCCATCTTTAGTACCTTACCAACTTCTTGTTGCTGGTATGAGATGGAGACTTTGGCTTGCTTCTGTTCTTTTGTCGTTTGAACCTGAACCAGTTGGGAACACGGAGTTACCCGAGAGGGTAAAATTTAATAAATCAGATGAATCATTATCACCACCTAAGTTCAATCTATTTCTATTATTTTGAGAAGGAATGACTCTAGGATCATTTCCAGAGGGTAAGTTAACCCCACCACTAATACCCTGAGTCATAGTTCTTGATTAGTAAAGGACGCCTCTTTGTCCATGAGGTGTCCTTTTTTAATGTCCATCGTCTAGGAACCTGTCAGGTTCCTTCTTCTTCACTTGTCCCAAGGGTCGGTTGAAACTTTCGTTTCAGGTTCTACAGGATTCTTCTGAACCCTTTTGCTTCTGAACTGGGTGCCGAGTCTGTCTAAACCCATGCCCCCGCCAGCTACATCCTTTACTCATCCATTGAGAGTTCCTCGTTGATTTCTTCGTTTTCTTTTGGGTCAGTCATGATTAGGGAGAAGTGAAGGGATTAGTGTTTTTATTTCCTAGACATTATCGTTATCTAGCTATATTTATATCAAATCCAACTTTATGACCAGGGTCAATAATCCCAACACTCTTGTCGTAATCACGTCGTGTCATCCCAGAACCTGAACCTTGTGGGTTTCTCAGAGAAGTTCCAACGTCACAGATTTCCGCCAAGTTATTTCCTTTCAACATCGTTCCGTTCCCACGAATGACAATGCCACCACTCACACTCTTCAACTCGTCAATAGATAGTTCCTCGTTGATTTCTTCCTTTTCTTTTGGGTCAGTCATTGAGTGTAAATACTCTCATAGTTAGTATAGCTATCCTTGAGAGTATTTGCCAAAACTGGAATATTGGAGGAAACTGCCTGAGATTAACTGATCAATTAAGCTCTACTAGTTACAGGACCTACATTGGATCCGGCAATGGACCGGATACTACATCAAGTCCAACTTTATAAATAGGATCAACAATAAGATCTGGATGGATAACTACTCTCCGTTGATTTGAGCGTGAAATTCTTGAACTGAAGCCGTCCAACTTCGCAAATACACCACCACCGTTGATGGACTGTAGCTCTTCAATTGTAAGTTCGTTGTTTGTCATTGGTTTGGATTGGTTGTGAGAGATCTATCCCTCGGATGAACACATCATCTACCAATTCCTCTACTACGTCATTGATCCGAATCATTGCCAGTTGTGAAGTTGGTCACAGGTCCTGAGAGGAATTTGCCGGAGATTACCTAATTAGATCACCTTGCTCTTGCACTGCCACTTCAGCCTACAAACCTTTGTACCCAGTACATGCACGATATGGCAGGCCATGTAACATGGCTTCGCAGTTCCGACTCGAGCTATTAAAGGCATCATGAACTCTAATGTTTCTATTACGTGGACTTGAGAACATAGCCCGTATTACTGGTGTTAGTTCTGGTTGCTTCTGTGGTTTCTTTTGTTCTTCTTCAGCCATTGAAGGTAGTGATACAAGGAATGTTAGAAGTAGGAGGATGTTAGGTGTTTTCACTAGCCGCATGTATGTCTAGATAGTATAGCTATCCTTTGAAGAAATTACCAGAAAAAATATTTTCAGCTCGGGTCAGATCTCGGATATTGTTTTAAGCGAATATCGAAGTCGTTGAAGAAATAAAAAGCCCCTGCTAATCCAAGGGTTTTCAGTGTCTAGGCTGTCGATAATCGGCTGCCTGAGTCAGCACTTATGTGACCCAGGATCGGCACTGATACAGTAGTCGGGACAGCGGGACTGATTAATAAATGCCTACTCAATCATTACGCCCCAAGCAAGCCCAACCCAACGCAAGAAGACAACTCAAAGTTCAACAACTACTAATATCTGAAATAGAACAGCTACAACAACCGCAACTTCAAGCGCAACAACCACTTACGATTAACAAACCGATTAAACAAATCCCTAAGCAGACACATAAAAAAATGGAGCTAACCGATTGGAAGCTCCGTATACAAAACCTAATCCAACTAAACCTGGTAAGCCTTCGTCAGCTGAACTTAAAAAGCAGAAGCAGGAAATGTTGGACTGGTTGAATAACGTAAGGATTGGCTAGTTTCTATTAGAGTCATCCTAGTCACAATCCCAAGTCGGATCACAGACACATACTTCAGTAAAAAGACTCATGTCTGTGCCGCCAGCCACGCCTTCAAGCTCAGCATCAGAAAGGGTTTGGCGAGCAGGCTTTAGGTCTTCTGTGCTAATCGAGAACCCAGCAGCCTTAGCAATAGCAACAGTGTCAGCGCCTTCTGCCTTTAGCTGTTCCTGTAGTGAAGTATCGGCTTGAACTTTGGCGAGGAATGCCTTCAGTTGTTCTTCTGACATTGGATTAGAAATTGGGTGTTGTTTATAAGTTTAAGGTGCCAGGTATCGGATGCCGTTTTAAGCGAATAGGGAAGTCGTTGAAGAAATAAAAACTTCCAGATGCAAGGGGTTTGAGTGTTTAGGCTCTTTGGTGCGCCATGTACCGAATTAACGAATTAGAATTATCACTCATAGGGTGCAGTCAACAGGGCCTTTATACATGGTGGCCGGCGGCTCTAATTGATTTATATTTATCGAGCAGAACTTGCCCCCAGCCACGTCTTCCAGCTCATCATCAGACAGATTTTGGCGATGAGTTTTTAGGTCTTCAGTGGTAATCACGAACCCAGCAGCCTTAGCAATAGCAACAACATCAGCACCTTCTGCCTTTAACTGTTCTTGTAGTGAAGTATCGGCTTGAACTTTGGAGATGAATGCCTTGAGTTGTTCTTCTGACATCAGATGTAGTTGTCTATACTTTATGTATAGCCCAATCTAAGGCTGATGAGTGCAAGCATCAATTGAATTGTATGATACTTCCACTACAACAGATTGAGGGCAGACGGCATCAGTGAATGGCCGCCTACCTTTTATAAAGCTCTCGGCAACACTGAATGGTTGTGCCAGGTGCTATGAGCGCTTTTGCGAGCGGTATCGCCATCACAGCAAAGCTTCTCCTAAATGCCATTGGGGTAGTCGAATGCTTAATCGGCTCGTGAGCAGTGCAAGAACTAGAAGCAAGAAAAAGAGGATCTCACCAGGTCAACAACGATTGCCTTGGGCTTGGGATGTAAGGCTTAATCAAATTCCAGACGAGTGGCATCAAGTTGCGGTGAGATTTAGAAAAGCCAATGGAATCAGAGATGGAGATCAAAACCTCAATCTGTGGTAATTAGTTGGCAATAACTGACATGAAGAAGGGCACCCGCGTTGGATGCCCTCAAGTCCAGGACAGGTTTTCTGGGTTTCGACGTCCTCGGACTCCTGATCTAGGTCTAAGCATGCAGAGACAAGGCGTCAGTAGGCAGAATTGCTCCTTTTGATCAAGCGTCTCTAAATGTCCCCGCAATACCCTCTCACACCACTCAGGGGCTGGATCGCTAAAGCATTTATTGATTCTAAGAACATAAAAAAGAACCCCCCGAATTGGGATGGAGGGTCAAGTAGGCATTATATTCTAAACGGGATTGGACCTTCCTCTCTATTACTTACAATCAGGCCAGTTGGGACCTGCTCAGCCGGCGTTAGTGTTTATTGATGAGCAGTCACAGCACAGTTCAGTCAAGCTGGAAAACCCTTTGGTTGGAAGCTGTTGCTCCTGATGAGCCACACAAATTCGAACGGCGCCTGCAATGGGATGCCATCACGGAGGATGACTTTTATGCGGTGCTAAACAAAGAACATGTTTTCCTGCATGAAGATGCACCTTCTGCTCAGGAATCTCTGCAAGATTCGCTTGAGGCTTTGAAAAATGCCTGGGACTTGCCCCTGTTGCCCGTTGATAATAATTTCAAGCACCCTTTTATTGACCTGTGGTGGCCAGTTCGTTGCCATTCAGCAGCGAAACTCAGAGAAGTCTTTGCTTCAGATAGCGCTGGCCTTACTGATGAAATTTTTGATCAGCTAGCTGACAGTTTGCTTGATCGACTCTGTTCTCTTGGTGATCAAGTGTTATGGGAAGCCTTCAATACGGAACGCACACCAGGCACGATGCTGCTTGCGCACCTGGGTGCGACTGGAGATGGATCAGGGCCACCGATACGTGAACACTACGAGCGATTCATCCAATCCCATCGTCGCAATGGCTTAGCAGCATTGCTCAAAGAATTTCCTGTACTTGGGCGCCTGATTGGAACCGTTCTTTCGCTTTGGTTTCAAGGCAGTGTGGAGATGCTGCAACGCATCTGTGCCGATCGCACAGTCCTTCAGCAACGCTTTGCGATTCCCTGCAAGCACCATCTCAAAACCATCAAGCAGGGCTTGAGTGATCCCCACCGCGGTGGCCGTGCAGTCGCAGTTTTGGGATTTGCTGATCCCAATTCCACTGATCACTCCTCCATGCATGTGGTGTACAAGCCCAAAGACATGGCTATAGATGCGGCTTATCAGGCCACCTTGGCTGATCTAAATACCCACAGTGATCTACCACCGTTGCGCACTCTTGCCATCCACAACGGCGACGGCTATGGCTATATGGAGTATGTAGTTCATCACGTTTGCGCTAATGACCAAGAACTAACCAATTTCTATTTTAATGCCGGTCGACTAACCGCCTTACTGCATCTACTAGGTTGTACTGACTGCCATCACGAGAATTTGATTGCCTGCGGTGATCAGTTACTTCTGATCGATACCGAAACATTGTTGGAAGCTGATCTTCCTGATCACATCAGCGACGCTTCCTCAACGACAGCTCAACCCGAGCCTTCCACTCTGCGAAAACAGTTTCAGGGTTCTGTTTTGCGTTCCGGTCTACTACCGCAATGGATGTTTCTTGGAGAATCCAAACAGGCATTTGACATCAGCGCTCTTGGCATGTCGCCGCCGAATAAACCCGACAGAATTGCTCCCGGCTGGCTTGGGTTCAACAGCGACGGGATGATGCCTGGTCGTGTTAGCCAGCCTGTTGAAATCCCAACAAGTTTGCCAGTGGGAATCACAGGTGTTAATCCATTTGATCGGTTTCTGGAAGACTTCTGTGAAGGGTTCTCAATTCAAAGTGAGGCGATCATCAAGCTCCGCAATCGCTGGCTAGATGTCGATGGAGTATTGGCTCACTTTGCAGGACTGCCACGCCGGATTGTGTTGCGAGCCACGCGTGTGTATTTCACCATTCAACATCAGCAGTTAGAGCCAGCTGCTTTGCGTTCTTCGCTTGCGCAAGCGCTCAAACTCGAACAGCTAGCACGTAGTTTTCTGCTCGCCGAATCAAAGCCTCATCACTGGCAAATTTTTGCAGCAGAAGTCAAGCAGATGCAGCAATTGGATATTCCTTTCTTCACTCATCTAATTGATGCTGATGCCCTGCAACTCGACGGATTGGAGCAAGAATTACCCGGCTTTATCCAAACCAGCGGTTTAGCGGCCGCTTATGAGCGATTGCGAAATCTGGATGCCGATGAGATTGCTTTTCAACTTCGCCTGATTCGTGGTGCCGTCGAAGCACGTCAGCTGCGCACGTCTCTCGAGAGTTCACCAACCATTGAATCCCCTGCGACATCTGAGGCGCTGATGTCGACATCGGCTGAGACGAGTCTGGAGGCAGCAACGCGTATCGCCCATCGCCTTTTGGAATTGGCGATTCGCGGCTCGCAGGGGCAGGTGGAGTGGCTGGGTATGGACCTGGGGGCTGATGGCGAGAGCTTTGCCTTTGGACCTGTTGGTCTATCGCTTTATGGTGGATCTATCGGTATTGCTAACTTGCTGCAGCGCTTGCAAGCACTGCAGGTTTCAGTGATGGATGCCGAAGCCATTCAGGCTGCAATCCTGGAACCACTGGTTGCACTTGTTGATCAACGCATCGACGATGGTCGTCGGCGCTGGTGGCGTGATCAGCCACTGGGGTTAAGTGGCTGTGGTGGCACCCTGTTGGCTCTTGCTCTACAAGGCGAGCAGGTGATAACCAATAGTCTGCTCTCGGCAGCTCTACCGCGTTTCATCGAGGCTGATCAGCAACTGGATGTGATTGGTGGTTGCGCAGGCTTGATTGGACCGCTGTTGCAGCTGGGAACGGAATCAGCGATGCAGTTGGCTTTGCGTGCTGGTGACCAGCTCATCACGCAGCAAAATGAAGAAGGTGCCTGGAGCTCATCGTCAAGCAAGCCAGCACTTTTGGGCTTCTCCCATGGTGTTGCGGGTTATGCGGCAGCTCTTGCTCAGCTACATGCTTTCTCCGGTGATGAGCGCTACCGCACAGCTGCCGCAGCTGCACTGGCTTATGAGCGGGCTCGCTTCAATAAAGACGCGGGCAATTGGCCTGATTACCGCCACATTGGTAGAGACTCAGATTCTGATGAACCAAGCTTCATGGTGAGTTGGTGTCATGGGGCCCCGGGTATTGCCCTTGGCCGAGCCTGTCTGTGGGGTACGACTCTTTGGGATGAACAATGCGCCAAGGAGATAGAGGTTGGCTTGCAAACCACAGCAGATGTGAATGCTGTTAGGACGGATTATCTTTGCTGCGGATCACTGGGTTTGATGGTCTTGCTAGAGATGCTTTCTGCAGGCCCTTGGCCGATTGACGACCAGCTCAGATCTCATTGCCAAGACATTGCTTCTCAGTACCGCCTGGAAGCTTTACATCGCTGCTCAGCTGAACAGGTCAATCTGCGTTGCTTCGGCACACAAGAAGGATCACTTGTTCTTCCCGGTTTCTTCACAGGCTTAAGCGGGATGGGATTAGCGCTGCTCGAGGATGATCAATCACGAGCGGTCGTCTCTAAAATGATCAGCGCTGGGCTCTGGCCTGTGCTCAATGACTAGCCAACATACTGGCCAGATA
This sequence comes from Prochlorococcus sp. MIT 1327, assembly GCF_047304785.1. Classification (NCBI taxonomy): domain Bacteria; kingdom Bacillati; phylum Cyanobacteriota; class Cyanophyceae; order Synechococcales; family Prochlorococcaceae; genus Prochlorococcus; species Prochlorococcus sp. MIT 1327. Next base: position 420,755 of record NZ_CP138972.1, on the reverse strand, counting down.
GCCATGGCCTTTAAGCTCATCCCACGTGCCTGACATAACTTGTTGCGGTTGATTTCTGTCCAGCACCACGATCTGGTCAGCCTGCTGGATCGTGCTCAAACGGTGGGCAATGCTGATCCTGGTCATGCCCAGCTCCTTGATCGTTTGTGTGATCAGCTCCTGGGAGCGATTGTCTAACGCACTGGTCGCTTCATCCATGATCAGAACCTTTGGTTGGGTGATCAGGGCGCGAGCAATCGCAATGCGTTGAACTTGCCCCCCAGAGAGATTGCCACCGGAATCGCTTAACAATGTTTCCAATTGCATTGGCATCGCCCGCACTTCATCAGCTAAAGCAGCTTGTTCAAGTGCTTGCCAAACTTTATCTTCGCTGCGCCCCACTCCGCCGCAGATGACGTCATAGATGGATCCGGAATTGAGTCTTGCTGTCTGCATTACCACCCCGAGCTGACGACGGTAGGCCCGGATTGCTAATTGCGTCAGCGGGATGCCATCTACCAAAAGTTCTCCGGCCTGGGGGCTAACGAAGCCAAGCAGCATGCGGACCAATGTTGTTTTTCCGCAGCCACTTGCACCAGTAATTGCCGTGTGTTGACCAGCTGGAATCGTGAGAGTGAGGCTGTTGAATAATTGCTCACTACTTTCTGGAAACTCGTAGGAAATACCCTGCAGTCGAAATTCGCCCCGCAAGCTGTGATAGATCGCCTCAGGTTGATACCCCTTTTCAATATCTGCATACAACACTGGTTCAGCCCGCCGCCAAAGAACAGCTGCACGTCCAGCCACGTTAGCCAGAAGATTCACCGCACCGGTTAGTGCGCCGTTGAAGCCAGAAAACGCAGCATTAAAAGAAATAAATGCCACCATTGTTTGATTCAAATTAATTTCGCTGGGGCCATTCAAAACCTGAGAGGTCACCACGGCGAACATGAAAAGACTGGCCAAGGGGGTGACCAAGGTTCCGTATTGCTCCATCGCATCGCTATAGACGTTGCTGCGTAATTGCAAGGATGCATAGTGATTGATCTCTCTTAGCCAGCGAACCAATAGGTAAGGCTCACTGCCAGCGCTGCGGATCTGGGGCATGCCCATAACAGCTTGCAGGGAAAAATTTGTGATCTCTGCGCCACTTTCTAGTAATGGCCATTGCAATTGGATCGAGCGCCAAGTGATCCAAAGCAGGCAGATGATGGCAACAAGAGTAAAGGCGCTGGCCCATAGCGCCAGCTGGTTGTCGTAGACGAACATCAGCACAAAAAAGCTGATGGCAAAGAGGCTGGAAAGCAGGGTGGATAGCACACCATTGCCAATCAGTTGACGCAACTGACTGATCGAAGTCACTCTAGAGGCGAGGTCGCCTGTGGTGTATTTGCTGATGAAGCTCATCGGCAAGCGCATCAGCCGATCCCAAACTGCAGATTGCAGACGCAAATCAGCAATGCTCTCCAAGCGCAATAGCATCAGGCTCTGCAGAAACTCAGTGGCCATTGAGCCAATCACAATCAAAACGACAACCGTCACGCCCTGAAAAAGCAACTTCTGATCACTTTGAGGAAGAATTCTGTTCACCAGCAGATTGGTGAGCATCGGAATCGAAAGAGTAAACAACATCACCACCGCAGAGGTGATCACCAGGGCTGTTAGAGCTCCGAGTTCGGTAGCAAAAGCGAAACGCAACACAGCCAGCGGACCTAAAACGGTTTCCGGTAAAGAGGGGTAAACCTCATAAGCAGTTGCAGCGAGTTTCAGGTTCGAATCACACAGCTGATGACTCTCATCCTGCGGGTCATAAAGCCAGTTTTGACCTCTATGTCTATAAAGAGCGAAGGGAGTGTTGTGTTCAGCCTCAAAGACAACCAGTAATGGATATTCCGCTTGGTTCGGGTCACGTGGCAACTCAATCTTGCGGTGATGAATATCATTGAAATTCAGAAGCTTTTCGATGGAGGCGCCAGAAAGTGGCTCCAAACGTTTTTGACGTCTTCCGAGCTTCGCCATACAAAAGCCAAGTAGACGAAGCTCGATTTGCCCTTCATTCTCGGGGGTATCGCTGAACAGCAGCTCCTCCTCAAGTGCTCTTGCTTGCAGCAAGGCCTCACGGCCTGGATTAGTCGTCATGCGCTCACTTCACTCTTCTGCTGTTCGGATTGCACCAAGGCCTGAAAAGCGCTTTGTCTAGTCAAAAGATCCTTGGGAGAACCGATTTCAATGACTTTGCCGTCTTGCATCACCATGACCTGATCACTACGTAGAGCTGCATCAAGGCGGTGGGCCACGCTCACCGTCGTCAAACGGCGAGCTTTGAGAGCATCGAGCACTCGAGTCTGGGTGGCGTTATCAAGGGCGCTGGTCGCTTCATCCAACAAGAGAATCTTCGGCTTTCGCAGCAGTGCCCGACAAAGTTCCAATCGCTGCCTTTCTCCCCCACTGAGATCGCTTCCGTTGTCACGAAGTACGCGCTGGAACGCTTTTGGATGTGCTCTGATCGTATCCAACACCTGGGCATCGTTAGCTGCAGTCTCGAGATCTTCCAGCCCATAGACAGGGTTCCAAAGGGTGATGTTGTCATGCACGGAGGCGTTAAAAACAAACACCTGCTGCGGCACATAGGCCAAGCTGTTACGCATTACTCGATCGCCATGCTCCTGCCAGGGTTTTCCATCAAATAAAAGAGTGCCACCACTGGGCTGATAAAGGCCAGCCAGCAAACGAATGAGAGTGGTTTTTCCACAACCACTACCGCCCACAATTGCTAACTGAGAACCCGCTGGGATCGTTAGATCAAGTTGATCAATGAAAGGAGGGGAATTGACATCAAAGCTATAGCTAATTTGTTGTAACTCGATCATCCCCTCGAGGCGTTTAGCCTCGTTAGATGTTTCGTCTTCAATCCCTAAGGCAGTGGTTTCACTCATCGCGAAACTGCGTACCAACGGGTCATCTTCACTTTTGTCAAGATCTTGGAGACGTGCAAGATCGCCAATTAGCCTCTGAATACTGGCATTCAGTTGTGGAAGGGAAGAGATCGGAGCAGTGAGCTGACCTTGCAAAAATTGAAACGCCACTAAGGTGCCAAGTGACATCTTGCCAGCGATAATCAGCAACCCTCCGACAGTGATAATCAAAGCATTGAGCAGAAAGGTACTGCCGCTAGCAGAGACTGTGGCCATAGCCATCTGTGAACCAAGCAGCTGGTTCTGAATCACCACGTTGCCAAAGCTGCCTTGCCATTGGCTCAGGAAGTCAAATTCCAGGCCAGAAGCCTTGATTGTTTCGATGTTGTTAATCCCTTGCAGTCCCTTACCCTGAGCCTTGCCCTGCTCCAGGGCGAGTTTACGGTTGGCGTCGTAGCGCTGCTCAGTTAACCACCAGTTAAGAAGAAGATTGGCGCCCATCACGACCAGCACCAAAAGCGCTAGCCAGATTGAGATAAACAAAGCCACGGTCAACATCAGAACACTGGTCCAGAGGCTCAAAAGAAAACGCAGCAAGTTGCTAATCACGACCTGCGTGGTTTGCATGCCCAGTAGCATGCGACTAGCAATTTCACCCTGAAAACGGGTCTGATAAAACCCGAAGGTCACTTGAAAAAGCTTGCGGAATAAATCGGCAGTCAGTCTTTTGGAGAGCAACAGCTCCATCCTTCGTAGGATCAAGTAGTAAATACTGAGCACCGCCAACCAGCCAAGAACGGTGAGCAGCAGCAACCAAAGAATTGGAATGCCGAAATAGAGTCGCTGATTCTGTAGAAAGTTGTCGATGAAGCCCGAAGTGAAGCCAGCAACCAAAAGGCCGAACACCGCTTGGGCGCTAGCTACGCAAAGCAGCTGAAGCAAAGATCTGATGTATGGACGAAGCTTGGCGGGCAGACTCAACAGTGGCGATCGCTCACTGCCGCCAGTGCGGAACTCAGGCCCGGGTTCGAACTCGAGCACGATGCCAGTGAAGTTATCAAGGAATTCCTCCATCTCCACCCGCAGCCGACCCTGAGCAGGATCACTGAGGTAGGCGTGGTTATCGTCAAACCCTTCAACCACTAGAAAGTGATTGAAGCCCCAAAAGACGATGCATGGGAAGCGGCCTTCACTACTGAGAGTTTCTCCTGAGCTGCGATAGGCATTTGCTGTGAGACCGTAATCACGAGCAGCCTTAAGTACTTGCTTGGCATTAGAACCATCACGGTTGACGCCGCAGGCCAAACGCAGCTCGCTCAGTTCAACAATACGGCCAAAGTAAGCGAGAATCGTGGCAAGCGAAGCGGCGCCACATTCAGCTGCTTCGTATTGCAGCCGTGCTTGAGCCTTGACACGCTTCCGCTGCAGTTTCTTCATTCGTTGATTTTTTGTTTGTTGTCGCTAGTTAGCTGATTCGGGCTATCTGGCGGACTCATTCCAAAGAAATAGCGGACACTAGGAAGCACCATTTCGATAGGAGCAACGTGCCGGGTGGTGATCTGCACAGAAAGGCGATCACCGGGGGTCGGAGGGAATGGCAGATCCCCCTTTGAACTCCAGCGGTAACCACCGCTATTGAAAGGGGAGGTCTTTCCAGTGCGCTCAAGCGCCACGACTGCAAGGGTTGGAGACGGCTCGCGATTTGTGATCACTTGGGCCAGCGATTTCAGGCCTACTCGGGCACTAACATCTTCAAGCCCGCTTGGCACTTGGGCCATCGACACCACGCGCCCACGGATGCCACCAACCTCCGAGCGTTTATAACCCTCTGGAGTAGCTAGAGCATCCATGCCTGGGAACACCTGGGCCATTTCCTTGGAGCCGAGAAACACTGGCACGAGTCTGGGACCTTTGAGCGAATCATCACTCAATTGCAGTACAACTTGGCCCTTGCTGACACTTTCACCATTGTTTGGGATGACTTGGGTCAAATAAACATCATGCGAGGCAAAGATCATTTCCTGATTAATAAGATTAGAAAGGGTATTGCCCAATTTCTGATAAGACTGATCCAGTTGATTGGCAAGTTGAATTAACTCATTTTTGTTGCTGTAAATCTGAGTGCGAAGATTATCAACCTGAGCTTGTTCCTGTAGAATCGTTGCACGTGTCACATATCCCTTGCTTTCAAGGCTTTGCATCTGGGCAAGGTAAGAGGAACGTCTAGCAAGTTCTTGACGAAGGATTGATTGTTTAGAATTGATATTGTTCTGTTGAGCCAGGGTATCGCGGAGTGTTCTCTTGAGTTGGTCAAGTTGACTATGGAGCTGCTCATGCTGAACAGATGATTGAATCCAAAGCATTAGCTTGCCTGCTGGGATTTTCTCTCCATGAAAGCTTTGATTAAGTTTATCTGTAAAATTTTCAGCAGATGAATTCTGAGCGATTGATATCTTTTCTGATATTTTATCGATGGCAATAAGGATCTTTTTCGCCAGCTCAGTCATTTGGCGATTATTGAACTGATCAGGCCGATTTTGGAAACGCCTGGCTGATAGATGCCATTGCTGCTTTGGTTGATTAAACATCCAAACAACATTGCCGTTGGTACCGCTGATGCTGCTATTAATTGTACTAACTGGAAGTAGCACACCTGTGCCTTCTACACTCAAGGGTATACGTGCAAAGGTGGCCCACATAGCTCCGCCAATGGCAATCAGCAGACCCATCCCCAAAGTAGCCTTTAAAGGTGGCGTCAATAATTTAATTGGTGGGTTGCGATCACAAACTTGATGGCGCTTTTCCAAAGCGCGTTTGTTAAAGGGATTAGTCAAGGCATTAGAGAGGAGTTTTTAGGATTACTCGATGGATTACGCATCATTCTTAAACGCATCTGTACATCCTTCTCTGTACTACCAGGCCATGTTGCTGAGTAGCGATAGAGTTCAGCAACAGCATTATTGTAGCTAAGTATCGCTTGCGAGGATTGTTGTGCAGCTATAGATAGCTGTTGAATCGTCTGTACAACGCTGGTGATGTCACCTACCCCAGCAGCCCAGCGCACTCGAGCGACCTCTTGCGCGAGCTTTGCACTTTCGTAAGCCCTTTGGGCACTGGCAATGGCGACGCGTGATGTTTGCATTTCAGCAAAGCTGTTTCGTACTTGACGAACAACAGTTAGTTCCGTTTGGGCTGCTTGGGCTTTTTGTTGACGGCTCTGCGCATAAAAAGATTGAGCATTGGCTGCATTAATGCCGCCATCAAACAAAGACCATGAGAAGCCTATCCCGACAGTAGCTGTCCACGTGCGAGTCCAATGGTAAGCACTCCCAGGATCATCATCGACAGGGACGTATGGGTAACCATTGCTGAAGTTAAGTGATCCAGTCCCCATAAGTTGAAAAACCGGCAAGTAGCTGCGTATAGAGGCTATACCTCTCCATTGAGCTGATTCAGCGGCAGCAAGACTGGCAAGAATCTCTTCACGTTGCTGGAGTGCATTTTTGAGGGTTTCTTGAAGGGTTTCACTCCAACTCCCTGCCAGAGCGGCTGGATCACTAGGGATGGCGAGTTGTCCTGGTGGTAGTGCTAGGTATTCTGCTAATAAAGCAGTTTGCTTGATGTATTCCTGGGTATAGCTAACTAGTTGGCTGAGCTGAGTAAAAAGCTGAGACTTAGTTTGCTCAACATCAAGCACAGTCGCCATCCCGATATTTTTTTGAGCTTCTAGCATCTTGAGTTGTTGTTTATTAATCTCATAAATCTGTTTAAAGCTGTTAATGAGCTGTTGGCCACTTTGAATGCCGTAGTAGCTCTGCTGAAGGTTGAGGATGAGGCTACGGGTGCTTACATTAAAAAGTAATTTTTGTTGCTTGAGTGATTCAGATACTGCGTTGATATCAGGCTTTCGCGTTGGATCAATGAAGTTCCAGCTCACTATCGCTCCAGGCTGGAGTAGAAATGATTGGTTCTTCTTTGTTGAATAGAGTGAGTTAGAGCTTAGAGTTGTTGATGAATCTCTGTTTCCACGCATGCCATATTGATTGTTAATGTAAGTTCCCCAGCTGTAACCAATGAATGGAGATCCATTGGATAATTGTAATTGAGGATACCAGCGTCTTTGTGCAGCAATCAAAGACCATTCGTATTGCTGAATCGAGCCAAATGCTTGAAGCAGTTCTGGATTATTAGTAATCCCAATAACAATAGCTTTGTCAAGGCTAATGGGCACACTGTTTTGCTTCACAATATTCTGCAGCCTATTCAATTCATTGGCTAAATGCGTTGAATCATAATTGGCATTTTTGCTAGCTAAAATTTCATTTGATTTCGATGTCTGCGCAAGGCTTTGTGGCACAATCCAAAATCCAGCCAGCTGTAAAACTGCTGTTGTAGTGAGCAAGGAGTGCAGAATTGACATCTATAGATTACGAACTAGGTGCTTAATGGAATTTGAGTAATATTATAGACTATTGTGCTAATTCTGGAATTAGCATGACACGCTGTGTTGCATTGGCCAGCCTCTGCAGGCTATCAGAAACTCCGTAGATTGTGTCCTAAGGCTCAATTAAATTCCTTAGTAATGGCATCAAGTTACTCTAAAATCTGACAGGGATAATGGAATGAGGAATGGTGATATTTAGTTCGAGTCAGGAGGGTTACTTAAGGGCAAAAAATGTGAGTTATAGGCGAGAAGTTAGCAGTTAATTTTGTGGTATTAAGTCAATAATACGATGGTTGGCTTAGATTAGATTCATGCTTATCTGAGCATCCCAGAGGCAACTTGTTGCCAGGTATCGGATGGCGTTTTAAGCGAATAGTGAGGTGGTTAAAGAAATAACAAGCCCCCTACTAATGCAAGTGCTTTGAGTGTGTAGGCTTAAAGATTAGCAGTCATGAACAGCAGTCAATACTGTAATTGGTTTTGCAGGCCCAGAATGTGACGCTACATTGGTAGTTTTTTTGGATGCCTCCAGCCACATTTTCAAGCTCATCATCAGACAGATTTTGGCGATAAGTATTTAGATCTTCTTTTGTAATTGCGAACCCAGCAGCCTTAGCAATAGCTACAATATCAGCTCCTTCTGCTTTGAGCTATTCCTGTAGTGAAGTATCGGCTTGAACCTTGGCAATGAATGCCTGGAGTTGTTCTTCTGACATTTGATTTTAGGTTTATGTGTTATATTTAGCAGTCAGCAGGAGACAGAGAGAAAAATCACACAAATCTTTCACGCCATTTAACGATAGGAAGCGGGCCTCATTGTCCCCATAGTCCTTCTACAACGCACGGCTATTTCTTTGAGACGTGATCTGTTAGGGCGAGCAAGGTGCGTTGAGCCATTACTAGTAGACAACAAATGGCCTATCGGCCTATGTCCATATTCAGCGTAAGCATTGCGTAAGCGCCTATTTGACAGCCCCTCAAAAGCCTTTCAGCACAACCATTCTCAGTCTAGGTGGTGTAATCGGCATTGATGCGCACATATTACCCTTAATCTAGTATTTGCAGCGCTTCTGCTCATAACCTATCATCGTTACCATGGTGTTACCAGATCACTGCCGCTCCTGACATCCCTCTTGCGGCGGTCCTGCCGTACCCAAAGCGTTACCAGCTCGCTCCACTAACTGTTGACGACTTCAAGCGTTCTCGATAAAAAACAGATCCCAACCGATAACAACGCCTACGTCTACAGGCGTGCAGAGCGGGGTGGTCGATGGTTCCTCTACTTCTACGACCAAGAAGCAGGAACAAGGCACCGCTTTGCTCTTAAAGATGCCAAGGGTCAATATCCCAAACCAGACATCACAGGACAAGACGATGCCTGGATGGTTGGTCTTGCTCTCTACATGGAACTCAAAGCCAAAGCAGAACGGGGAGAAGCCATCCGTTCGATCTCATTCGCTGAGATGGCTCAACAGTTCCTAGCCAAAGAACAAAAGAAGATCAGCTCTATCCCACTCCAAGGGATTACAGCTGCTCGCTACAGGTTGCTTGCCAATCAGATGCGCTGGCTCAGGGACTACGTCGGAGATGACAAAAAGCCCATTCACAAGTTTCGGCGTTCTGCCTTTTTGAACTACGAGACATGGCGCAAAGAGCGAGCCATGCAAATCGGCAAAAAGATCCCAGTGCAAACCACCATCCTCCAAGAGATGTCTGCCCTTAAACGCGCCTTTGAGGAAGTCGGCGTCGCCCATGGTTTTGTCACGCGAGAGAGCCTTCCTGAGATCCCACGCATCAAGCTGCCGAAAGACCAAAAGCACCGCCGTGATGACTTCTCAGAAAAAGAGTGGTTAGAGCTTGAAAAAAGCAGCCGGCTCTGGTGGAGCAAAGGCTTGCAACGCACTTTCGATGAACAAGGTCAGCTACTCAAAGATTCCAGCGGCAAGTACATCACAACCGTCAGCGTTGATGGCCTTTCGCCCCGCTCTGCAGCACAGCTCATCCATCGGCAACTCATCTACTACGCGATGCGCATCTCGATGGATAGCGGCATCCGTCCTGGCTCCCTACGCAAGATCAAGTGGAAGCACATCTCAGAGAACACCGCTATCCCCAAAGCAGAAAGGAAGACATGGATCATTGTTGAGGTGCCGCCAGAGAACACCAAAACAGCTCGCTATTACCGCATCTCTGCTCCCATCGCTCGTCACCTTGAGACCCTCAGAGATATCACCAGATTCAAGAAGCCCGACGACTTGCTTTTTGTCAATCAACGGACAGGGCAAGCCTTTAGTGAACGCATCTGGAAAGACGCTTTCGCTGAGGCATTAGTAGAGGCACGACTCGCCGATTGGGCAGATGATGACAGCAACAACCAAAGACGCATCAACATCCACTCCGGCAAGAACCTCACCTGGTACAGCTTTCGACACACTCACATCAGCATGCGTCTTAAAGCCGGTGTACCAGTTCCTGTGATTGCAGCTAACACCGACACCAGCATGAAATACATAGAAGACCATTATTTCCACTACCGAGCCGATGAAGCAACAGATCTACTTAGCAAAGGCAGAAAGACAATTAAAGCTGCAGAAAATCAACTCCATTGGATTGGTTAGATCAAACAATAAAACACGTATCACCAACACGAACTCATGGGTCAAAGCAAGCAAAATAAGTTCAATACAACATCAAAGTCCAAGGCCTTCTTTCCCATCAAGCAGCATCGATTTGATTCTTCAAAGCATCCCATCATTCAATCAAATCAAAAGTGTGCATCACGCATGACAACGATGCTATCTGCGCAAGAAGATCAAATGCTAGAAGGTCTTATTAACTCTTTTCAATGCAATCAAAGGGAAGCCATTCGCATTGCCTTACACGAGGTCTCTAGAAGCGGTTTCAAGGCCCTGCAAAGCACCTCTAGATCGCAAGAGCATCAACAGTAGACAAGGGTCATGCAGGGCGCTCTAGGCCTCTCTCGGTCAGTCTTCCTAAAGCAGAAAAGCATCAGGCAATCGGCTTGGCCGATCAACTCGAACTTACAGACAAAGAAATCCTCAGGCTTGCAATCATCTGGCTCGCTAAAGCCATCAAAGATGAAACCATCACCAAGCTGCAAGACACTCCCAAGCTCTCTCAAGATTCATTGGCTAAGCAATGGAGCCAAACCCACAAAGGCGAGCCATCCAAACTCACAAAGCTCAAAGCATCAGCCAAGGCTGCTTACCAAAAAGCAGAAGCATTGGGCCAAGAAAAAGACAAGCAGCTCTACGAGCAACGGGGTTTGATGATGCAGCAGCTTGGCGATCAAGCACAGCTAACAACTATCGACGCCATGCTGCAGCGAGAAGCAGGCGATCTCATCGATCAGATCATCAATGACTTCAAAGACACAGAAGCTCTAGGTCAAAAAGAAGAGGAGATCTTCCGCATCATGATCTCTTACCAGATTTGGGATGAGCAGCTCGCAACTGAGATCTGGCAACAAGAGCAACAACGAAAACAAGCAGAAGCCTTAGAACCTCAAATGACAGATGACATGCTCGATGAATGGCTAAAGGGCATTAGAGAAGAGACTCAAGACACAGAAGATCCCCCAACTCCTACCCCCTTACAGCTGATGGCTCATCAACCTCGAGAGCACCTCACACCAGAAGAGCTAATCATCAAACGCTTCTTTGATGCTCTTGACTGAAAACCATTGCTAGCACTAGAAAAAGACACCTACCCCCCTACTCTAAGAGGAAAGACAACATAGACATACCAACACCATGACGACACTCACTACCGCTAAAGAAAAGCTTTGCCGCTCCATGCTTAGCAAAGTCAGCATCTACGAAAAGATGTTGCTAACAGCACAAGAAGATAAAGACACACAGACAATCAAACACCTCTACCAACACCACACTCATCTAATGAACAGGCTTGAGAGGTTGCTCTGCTCATAAGGACCACACACTATTTACGCAAGACACAACAGCTCCTTAGCTCCCTATTGCTGATCGTGCGGTGAACGAGCGAGCAAAGCGAGCGAGTGAACCACCATCTTTAATACAACTTCCTTCACTAGCTCTTACTGGAACAGAAGGAGTTACGAATGAAGATCTCACTTGGCTTAGCCACTGACGACAAACCAATTGCTGAAGTTGATGCGACCTAATCGCTGCAAGCAAAAACATGCCAGATAATGAGTGACCTTTTAAGCGTTCAAACCCAGTGCAGCATTCCCTTCGTCTCTCCTTATCGCTTGCTGGTGTTGCTGCTCTTGCCTTAGCCAACACTCCCATCCAGTCAGTCGCTGCTCAAGACGATGGCAGTGCAGCAGACCTGGGCGTGATGGAGATCAACCTTAAAGACGCTGTGCAGTTCAACTGGGGTTTTCAAGGTGCACTACAAGGAGCAGGTACTCCCAATCAAGCCGGCATTGGAGCCTTCCTACCGATTGCCGTTGGTGAGAACAGCGTTTGGTTCATTGATGCTTTAGCCAATGCCAACTTCGCTGACCGCGGTAATTACTCAAGCTAGGCAACGGTATTCTTGTTGTTGTTGATACGCTGGAAGTGCGTTGAGGCTCATTATTACCAAAAAAAGCCCTGGACATATGCCCAGGGCGATGAAAGGAGAAGCGCTTAGATCGTGTTATTAATCAAGCTAGAAAATCCGTATTGTTGTACAGACTCGCTAATTCATTATCGACTGAGAGAGCATGAGAGCGACGAACTGCAGATTCAGCATTGATTGTGCCTGCACCGTAGGTGTCGTCACGCCCTGTAGCTCCTAAATCCATGGCACTTGTTGTCAGGATATCTCTAACCTCTCCGCCAGTTAGAGATAAATTTTCACTCCAAACAAGAGCAGCAACTCCAGCTACATTGGGGTTTGCACACGAGGTTCCGCCAAAAGATCTTTGCCATCCGTTCGCATCAATAGATTGACTGTCTGTCGGTGCTACTAATGTAAGGTTATCGCCTCTATTGGAATAACCAGCAAGTTCAGTTCCTGTAACATTAGTAAGTGAACCACCAGTAATAGCATCGATTTCTTCTGTGCCTGTGAACTTCAGAGCACCGACACTAGCAATATTGTCATTTGTAGTTTGTGCTTTGGCTAGACCTGAAACACTAGTTAGATAGTCGTCGTCATCGAGGTTGCCACCTGGGCCACCGTTACCGGCTGCGATGGCAAAGAAGCCATAATCTGCTGTTTCATCTAGAGCAGTTTGCATTTCTGCCTTGGTTGCGCCATGGGTCCACCAACCTTCACCTTGAATACCACCTTGAAAGACTAGTCTTTGACTACAATCGCGTTGATCTTTGGCATCTTCAATTGAATCGTAGAGTGAATCACCTCCACCATAAACATTGTAGGCCCAAAGTTCACTTCCAGGAGCAATACCTGCCAAGTTTTGACTATCATGTTTGGCAGCCATCACACTCATGGCTCGATGTCCATGGGAGTTATTTGACTTGCCGGTTTGGTTGACAACATGATCAATTTCATCATGAGCATCAGTTGCACTTCCTGCAACATCATTAAGACCAGTATCCAGAGATACGAGAACAACATCTTCTGAACCTTTGTTGAATCGCCAAGCACCTCCTGCATCCATGGCTTGTAGATTCCATTGTTCTTTTGTACTGTCGCTCATTCCTTCTCTAATGCGGTAGCTATCGTCTTCGGTGGTAATCTTCTCAAAACCTTGTAGATAAATCTCATCTCCATTTTTGAGGCTCAAGATGTCGAAAGCTGTGCCTTGATAAATGGCCTGTTCGCCGATTGTTGTGTAATCAGTCAGACCGCTGAAGGTTTCGCCATTGAAGCTCTTGATGTCTGCACTATCAATACCATTAAGTATTAGTTCGTCGGTTCCACCACGAGCTTTGTAAATTCTACCTGAATCAAATTGTGAACCTACCCATGATAATGCATCCAGATCATGATAAGTAAAAGTGTTGGCTTCAATGTCACCATCAAATGTACTCCAGTCAAGAGCATCAATCATTGTTAATGTTTCATCAAAGTCTTCTATATTTTCCCTTATACCTCCGAAGACAGCATCAATATCCACATCAAAGTCCCAGTTACTGCGTCTATCGAGGTAGCTTTCCGCAGCATCGATCTTGCCGTTAAGATCGACAAGGAATCGATCTTCTGATAGGTCTAGTGTGTATGATCCAAGATCAACACTTTCTCCTGTAGTGGTGTGGGTTGCATTGACTTGAGCTTCAACATTACCAAGTTTCATTGTTGATAATGGGCCCCAACTCAAGCCAAAAACATCTGAGAAATCCAACCTATTATCATTTAAGAAATCGCCATCATAATTGATTCTGATTGCACCATCTTCAAAGACTTCTTTTTTCGTGCCATCGTGTGATGCATCATAAATTCGGGTATAACCATAATCAAATAGACTCACTGCACCAAAGTCCCATTGCTTGATGCTGATGCTTAGATCGACATCGTTTAGATCGACATCGTATGGTCGTGGGTTATGCCTGAAAGAGTGTCGATCTAAACCTTTGCTAAATGGGTTGCGTGAACCACCTTCTTCGCCAGCTTCATGTTCACCATTTGTGCGATCTTCGGGTAACCCCTGTTGGGCTTTTCTTGCTATCCAGTTTAGCCTTCCGAAGGAAAACCTATTTGATTTCCGTTCGAACTGGCCTTGATGGTTGAATTCATCAGGTGATTCATCGCGATCTTGCTGATTTGCACTGGAAGAGAAACCTTGCTGATTGAATGAACGAAATGGCTGTCTTAGGTTTCGTCTAAATGTATTTGGACCATGTTGATTGCCTGTAATCGTATCTTCCAGTCTTGTGGAATGATGAACATTGAATGTTTCTTGCCTCTCAAAAGATAGTCTACTATAGCGAGGATAATCTTTGGTTGTGTTGTTTGCATTTGAGGCTCCCTTAGCTTCTAGCTCAAAGGGCTGCTCTTGTTCAGTCATCTCGCCACTATTGGAGTAATAGTGGCTTGAATGCCCCGAGCCAAGATGAGTGTTCTGACTGTCTATTGGCTTTGCTAAATTTAGTGATTCACTGATGAAGTCTCTGCGCTCTGATTGCTTGTTATTTGAGCGGATACTTCTGAAGAGCCGTTTCATGATTAGAGAAAAGGCAAAGCCTTTTGAATGACTCAATCAATTTCGCTCAATGTCATGACTTTAGATGTGATCCAGAACCTTTTGAGTCACGAACTTGCTCATATTCAATTGTGACGTAGGTCACACCTTTATTTGTGCATATCGATTGATTAGAAGTGATTTGGATGGTGAATCTGATTATTCTAGATCAGTCTTGTGACTAATCCTATCAATAGCCTTGCTTTTTAGCTCTCTATTTAGTTGCGGCTTGCTTATTCAGTCAATGACAGCCTCTGTAACCTGTGCTTGTAGTTGTCGCTGCAGTTGTTGTGACTGCTGATCAATAATCGCTGTCGCTAGGTGGATGGGACCCAACTGGCGTGATTGCGAGGGATACAGCGGGCCTGGGAAAACCCGCTTAAAAACGAAACGCCTACTTGAACCCTCTATCCCGATTCGAATGGTTCTTTTTTATGTTCTGAGAAGCAAAAATGCTTGTGCGATCTAGCCCCTGAGTAGTGCGAAAGGGTAGTGCGGGGGCGTTTAGAGACGCTTGATCGAAAGGAGTAATTCTTCCTACTGACGCCTTGTTGTTGTTTGCTTTGACCTAGATCAGGAGTCCGAGGACGTAGAAACCCTGAAAACCTCTCCTGGACTTGAGAGCATCCAACGCGGGTGCCCTTCTTCATGTCAGTTATTTGTGCAAATTGCAGAAAAAATGGACATGTTCTTGTTGCTTGTGCTCAAACTCATTTCTGGTATTGAGCCAAGACACTACTTGCCAAAAGAATTGCAGAGAATCTATGGATAGCGGTGAAGGATGAAAACAAAAAGTCGCCACCGCTTTAGGAGGAGAAAACAAATAAACAAAAGCCCCGCTTCATGGCGGGGTTTTTTGATGGTTAGTCATCAAAGTTTTTCCATCTTCTTTTACAGCAGTTGATGTGGCCTGATAGCTGCAAGCAAAAACATGCCAGATAATGAGTGACCTTTTAAGCGTTCAATCCCAGTGCAGCGTTCCCTTCGTCTTCCTCTGTCGCTTGCTGGTGCTGCTGCTCTTGCCTTAGCCAACACTCCCATCCAGCCAGTCGCTGCTCAAGAGGCAGGTGGCGCAGATGATCTCGGGGTGATGGAGATCAACCTCAAGGATGCGGTCAAGTTTAACTGGGGTTTTCAAGGCGCACTACAAGGAGCTGGAACACCAAATCAGGCGGGCATTGGTGGGTTCCTGCCAATCGCTGTTGGCGAGAACAGCGTCTTCTTTGCTGATGTTCTTCTCAATGCAAACTTTGCTGATTACGACGGCAATAGCAGCAGCATCAATACCGAAGTCGGTGGTGGTTACTCAACGTCAACGCGCCTGGGGTATCGCTGGCTGAACAGCGACCGCAGCTGGATGTATGGGCTGAATGCTGGTTACGACAGCCGCTCGCTGAAATCTGGTGATGCCGATACCGGCGTCAACGTCACCAACAAGAAGACCGTCGGGTTCCAGCAGATCGCACTGAATGCAGAAGCTGTTTCCAATAGCTGGACCTTGAACGGCTATGGACTGATTCCTGTTGGTGATGTCGAGCAGAAGCTCAATAGTGTTTACCAAGGCGGTGCATTGAACACCTATGGATTGGATGCTGGATATTTTATTACTCCAGTTTTGAAAGCATCAGTTGGTTATTACTACCAACACCGTGAGCAAGAACATGTCGATGGTTCTGGTGTGCGTGGACGCTTGGCCTATGAGATCAGCAACGGTTTAACAGCTGGTGTGAATGTCTCCTACGACGAAGCATTCGAAACAAGAGTTTCAGCCGATATTAAAGTTCGCTTTGGTGGTGCAGGTACAACAGCCCAGCGCAAAGAAGTTCAACAACTACCAGTGATTAATGCCCTAAAATCAACGCCAAGCAATAGGGATGTGCGGGTGCATGATTATGAGACGTCGTCCTGCACAGGTATGCGCTCATTGATAGAAATAGACGGGCCGAACTGGAACTACTCGTATTGTGATCAGTGGAACAAACCTGGGACAAACACTTTTAATTGAAACACCTCCTCGCCATCCCAATCGCACTGCTTCCATCAGCAGTCTTGACTGAGCAGTTCACGCCGCAGCAGATGCTTGGGATGACCATTGTAATCATTTAGTTATTCAATAGGCACGAAATCTTTTTCAGTGCCATTCACGAGTATTCCCCTGGTGTGTGAGACACTAACTCCAAAAGCCCTTGCAATTACAGGGGTTTTTTATTTCTTTAAGTACCTCACTATTGGCTTGAAACAACCATCGATACCTGGCACATATTCATCAACACAGCCTGAATAGTGACGCACCAACGTGGCAGGTTCTTGCCTATAAGCTGCTTGTAATGGTGTGCGACTGATCGGAACAAGGTGATTCAGCTCTGGCAATAATTACCCAGCGAAACTAAGCCAGTTATAAACTTATATTCTATTAGTACCAACTTTAGTCCTGACCGAAACCCATTCCAAACACTACAAATCAGACCATACCCCCCTACTCTAAGAGGAAAGACAACATAGACATACCAACACCATGACGACACTCACTACCGCTAAAGAAAAGCTTTGCCGCTCCATGCTCTGCAAAGTAGGCATCTACGAAAAGATGTTGCTAACAGCACAAGAAGATAAAGACACACAGACAATCAAACACCTCTACCAACAGCACACTCATCTAATGAACAGGCTTGAAAGGTTGCTCTGCTCATAAGCACCACACACCATTTACGCAAGACATCACAGTTCCTTAGCTCCCTATTGCTGATCGTGCGGTGAACGAGCGAGCAAAGCGAGCGAGTGAACCACCATCTTGAATACAACTTCCTTCACTCCTTAAACTTATCAATAAATGCCTACTCAATCATTACGCCCCAAGCAAGCCCAACCCAACGCAAGACAACAACTCAAAGTTCAACAGCTACTCATACCTGAAATAGAAAAGCTACAACACATGGAACTACAAGCGCAACAACCACTTACCATTAACAAACCAATCAAACAGATACCTAAGCCAACACATAAAAAAGGAGCTAACCGATTAGAAGCTCCTTATACAAAAACTAATCCAGCTAAGCCTGGTAAGCCATCACCAGCTGAACTTAAAAAGCAAAAGCAGGAAATGCTGGACTGGTTAAATAACGTGAGGATTGTTTAGCGCATTTTTTCATTTCTAGTTATAAGGGTCCCATCCAGCCAAACCAGTCTTATTTGCTTTCTCAAAATCAGCTTTTGTCATACCTGAACCAGAACCATGTCCAGCTAAGAAATCCTCGGAACTTCCCCCCTTCACTGTATCTCCAGACGAACCCTGACCCCTCAATCCACCACTAACACTCTTTAACTCGTCAGCAGATAGTTCCTCATTCATTTCTTCGTTTTCTTTTGGATTAGTCATTAGTCAGAACTCCCTAAGATAACCACACCAGACTTATTAGCTCTTTCAAAATCAGCTTTTGTCATTCCCGAACCAGACCCATGAGGCTTCCTCAGAGAAGTTCCAACGTCACAGATTTCCGACAACTTACTTGGTCTCAACATCGTGTCGTTATCACGAATGACAATCCCACCACTAACACTCTTTAACTCGTCAGTTGAGAGTTCCTCGTTGATTTCTTCGTTTGTCTTGTTGGGTTCAGTCATTTGTTTGTTTTTGAGATGTTGGATTGGTTGAATAACGTGAGGATTGGCTAGTCTTATTACAAGAACGGATTCGAATCATTCTCATCCCCTAGTGATATTCTCTGACTGTTCCTTCTGTCCTCCAGATTACTTAGAGAAGGATTACTAGATTGTTGGCTGAACTGGGTGCCGAGTCTGTCTAAACCCATTCCCCCGCCAGCTGCATTCTTCAACTCGTCAATAGATAGTTCCTCGTTGATTTCTTCGTTTTCAGTTGGTTCAGCCATTAGGTGTAAATACTCTTTCCTGAGTATAGCTAACTTCAGAGGAATTGCTGGGACTGTAATAATGGATGAACCTAGCTGAGCTTATCGCTCTCTTCCTATTGGACCAACTTCATTTTTACTTACAGGACCTGTATCTAATCTAACTTTATAAATAGGATCACACATGGAATCTGGATTGATAATCAGCAATTGCTTACTTCTTATTAATGCACCACCTATAATTCCCTGTAGCTCTTCAATCGTAAGCTCGTTGTTTGTCATTGGTTTGGATTGGTTGAATAATGTGAGGATTGGTCAGGGCTATTTACACTTCATCACCAATAATAGAAACTAGACCTGTTCTAATCTTGTACTTGTTATTATGAGACTAAAGAAAGGCCGGTACTGCAACAGCGCGTTCGACGGCGTCGCCTATTCCTCGCAATCCAACTTTATGACCAGGATCAATAATAAAATTTGGATGGATAATCACTCTCCGTTGATTTGAGCGTGAAATTCTTGAACTGAAGCCGTCCAACTTCGCAAATACACCACCACCGTTGATGGACTGTAGCTCTTCAATCGTAAGTTCGTTGTTAGTCATTGGTTTGAATTGTTGTGAGGGAAATCTCCCTCTGACAAGCACATCCTCTACCAATTCCTCTACTACGTCATTGATCCGAATCATTCCTGGTTGTGATGTTGGTCACACCTTGCCGAAGGAATTACCAGAAAAAAATAATTTCAAATTGGGCTTAGGTTTTATGACACAAATGTCTGAACCGCTTTAACGTATGTAGATAACCCTCATTGTCCCCATAACCACCCTGCAACGCACGTCTATTTCCTTGAGACGTGATCTGTTAGAGCGAACAATGTGCATTGAGTCGTGAGCACCAGAGCGAAGGATCCAATGAGCACTACGTCTTTTACAACTGTTACCACTGCGTTACCAGCGATATCCAATCAGCTCAAACGCCTTTCTACACAATGAATCTCCGCCTAGGTGGTGTAATCGGCGTTGATGCGCACATATTGATCTGAAAGGTCGCAGCCCCAGGCCATGCCATCGCCCGATCCATCACCCACAACCAAACGAATCCTCACTGTGTCATCACATAAATAACTCCCATCAACCCGCTCATGGATATAGCGAGATGCAGCAATCCGATCAAAAGGCAAGGGTTCACCGAATTCCATTAACTGATGAGGGCCCAACCAAAGGGCTACTGCTGCAGGATCAAAAGACACACCAGCACGCCCTGCAGCCGCGAGGATTCGCCCCCAGTTGGGGTCACGACCATGGACGGCCGTTTTCACTAAAGAGGAGCCGCAAACAGTACGGGCAATACGGCGAGCCTCAACATCGCCAACAACACCCTCTACCTGAACCTCCAGTAAACAGGTGGCACCTTCACCATCACGAGCGATGGCCTTGGCGAGCTGCTGGGCAGCCACTAAAAGGCCAACCTCTAAAGCCTGCAGATGTTCTCGATCTAGAGGTTCACCAGCTGCAAAAGCCAACAGCGAATCATTCGTACTGGTATCACCATCCACCGTAATCGCATTAAAGGAGCGATCAACAACCCGCTTCAGCATTGCTTGCCATACATCTACTGCAACACCGACATCACAACTTAAATAGCCCAGCATCGTTGCCATATCAGGATGGATCATTCCTGATCCCTTAGCCATCCCGCCGATACGAACTAAACGCCCACCAAGCTCTGCCTCGAGAGCAACTTGTTTCTCTACTAAATCGGTCGTAAGGATTGCGCAGGCCGCTTCCGCACCACCCTCATCGTTAAGTGCTTCCACAAGGGTATCCAAGCCTGCAAGCAGAGTGTCTATCGGGATCGGTACACCAATTACACCGGTTGAACAAATCAAAACCTGCTCAACTGGAAGCCCAAGTCGATCAGCCAGAGCCTGAGTGACTCGAATGCTATCGAGCCAACCGCGTTCACCGGTGCAAGCATTCGCCTGGCCAGAATTAATCAACACAGTCCGTGCCGTACCACCACAAGCCTGCAAATGATCCACACAAAGATCAACACAAGCTGCACGCACCAATGACGTGGTGAACGTCCCTGCACAAACAGCACCTTCTGGAGCCAAAAGTAACGCAAGATCCGGCTTGCCAGATTCCTTCAAGCCAGCTGTGATGCCTGCCGCCTGAAAGCCGAAAGGTGCCGTGAGGCCACCAGAGATGGGGCGCCAAAGGGAGGCAAGCGCAACACTCACGGCCTTAGGAGACAAACTAAACACATCCTCCACCTACACGATGACCACCGAGCCAGAAAGCCCGGTAGCACTCCCACGTTGGCAGGGGCCGCAACGACGCATCGGTCTTACCGGCGGCATCGCCAGTGGTAAGAGCAGCGTTGGGCACTACCTCGCGGAGCAACACGCCCTGCCTGTGCTGGATGCCGATTTGTACGCCCGAGAGGCCCTAGCCCCTGCCAGCACAGCCACCATGGCCGTGCTGGCACGCTATGGAAGCGCAGTAAGAAAAGCAGGCCAACGCAGTCAAGCCAGCCTCGATCGCCCAGCCCTAGGGCGAATTGTATTTAGCGATACCCGCGAACGCCGCTGGCTGGAGCAGCTCGTTCATCCCATCGTTGCAAAGCGCTTTGATATGGCTCTGGGGGATCTCTCAGCAGAGCCGGTGGTGGTGCTGATGGTGCCGCTGCTGTTCGAAGCCAAACTCACAGGCCTCTGCAGTGAAGTGTGGTTGGTGGATTGCAGTCCAACACAGCAATATCAACGGCTCATCGCTCGCGATGGCCTCACACTCAAAGAAGCAGAGCAACGCATCTCCGCTCAATGGCCACTGGAAATCAAACGGCCGCTGGCAGATCTCGTGATAGACAACACTGGCATACCTGGAGCATGGCGAAGTCA
This sequence comes from Prochlorococcus sp. MIT 1327, assembly GCF_047304785.1. NCBI lineage: Bacteria > Bacillati > Cyanobacteriota > Cyanophyceae > Synechococcales > Prochlorococcaceae > Prochlorococcus > Prochlorococcus sp. MIT 1327. The sequence goes on along the minus strand of NZ_CP138972.1, from coordinate 399,515 downwards.
AATCTCACCAATCTGACAAATAGACCTCATTACACCTTCAACAGATGGAAAACCTGATCCCAATTTGTAATTTTGCTTTCAGGTACGCAACCTTCAACTATCAAGACTTTCCTCAGTTAGAGCCAAAATCTCCTGCCAGGAAGTAACATTATCAGAGGACTAATTCACTAAGGCCAGATACAAGCAAAATGGATATATCCTTGCAGTGCCATAAGAGGCTATCCCTAGAATCAATTTATCTGATTCAGCATCTTCTTAAAATTATTACCCAAAAAAGCATCAGAAGCTGGTGAAGCCTATACTTATTTAAGGCTATTTCTGATATAAGGTTGACAACATACAGAGAGAGAAACTCCACTCCCTCGCGCAAATCGACGCTATAGTCTTATATCATACTGGTCACAAGCGCACACCTCTCTAACAAACTCATCCTGCGCAGCTGTCCGCTCAATTACTTCCTTACCTGCCAAGTCCGTAATGGTGACGAAATGTCCTTAGAGGATGACCTTTGGATCTACACAAACAATGAATGGGACGTCCGCGCCAATCTCTAGGTGTGAGCACAATCACTAGACAATGAGACTTTACTCAAAGACTCAGCTCCGGATTGAGAGCAAGGTGAGGTCACTCAAAAGAGTTCCTCACCCCCATGAAAAATCCCATAAGCCTACTTTCGACAATCACCTTCGGCAGCACAACCCTTCTGACCCCACTTAGCGCATTCAGCCAGACATTAAGCAATAAACTAATAGCCTTTGATTGCTTCGATCGTGAAACCAAGGCTCTAATAGCACGAAGCACTGAAGACATCACTAGTCCAGCACTTAGTTGTCTACCTATCCCCGATGTAGCACTAGCACCAATCGCTGAAGAGAGTGCCATCCCACAAGATGGACATGCTGAAGCCAATATGAATATTGAACAGTCGCAGCCAAGCGGTCCCAATATAGGCGAAATCATCATCGGAGCCGCTGCTCAAGAAGGTTTTCGATCCCTATTTGGAACCTACGACCAAGTTGACAACTCCGTGACTAACAACACTGCGATCCACAATGGCGATCGCTGCTATGTAGAAGGAATGGGTAACATCTGTGGCAATGGAAATAGTACGGGCGATATTGGGTCAGGGAATACTTCAGATTCAGGGAATACTTCAAATTCAGGGAATACTGTTTTAATTCCTAAATTGCCGCCAAAAAGCACTATTGTCCTGCCTCACTTAATACCAAACAAAAACTTATTACCGGCCACAAAAACACCAGCCCCAAAAACAACGATCACAAAAAGAAACCCAAAAACAGGCAAGCGCATCTCAGTAAAAAGAAACCCCAAAACAGGTAAGCGCATCTCAGTAAAAAGAAACCCAACAACAGGTAAGCGCATCTTAGTAAAAAGAAACCCAACAACAGGTAAGCGCCTCTTAGTAAAAAGAAACCCAACAACAGGTAAGCGCATCTCTATCAAGCAGAAAAAGTAGATCACTATCCCTAGGCGACAACAAATGCTAAAAAAATTGACAGGAAAAATCACCACAGGGAGGCAACCTATTGCAAAGCTTGCAAAGTAGAAAATAAAGTACCAATCATTTATCAAAGGCCCCTCAAGCAGGGGTTTTTTAATGCTTTTACAAGTCCGTGAGCAAAGTCACACAAAATAATGACTCCAATCATGGGTATATCTCTAGCTATAGATCAAAGTAAATACATCGGAGGAACAATCAACTCCGGTCTCATCCACACATTAAAAGCCATGATTAAAACTCTTATCCTCGCCATTTCGCTCTCAAGCATCAGCACACTCACCACACCACTCATGAGTCAGGCCCAGCAAGTAGGAAGCTCTTGTAGTGGCACAGGAACAATCTGTGGCAATGGAAACTCAATTGGCGGAATTAACTCTGGCAACACCTATAACTCAGGTAATTCTATCGGTAATGGCAACACGACAGGCTCCTACAATGGATCTACAGTTGGCTCCTATAACCAAGACAATCGCCGCTCTGACAACAGACATTATAACAATTCTTTCAATAGAAACCGTCAAAATAATCAGCGTTACAATAACCGGCGTTATAATAATGCTTTTAATAGAAACCGTCAAAATAATCAGCGTTATAATAATCAGCGCACAAATAATGTACAAACTGATGTCAGAAGCGATGTCAGCCTATGGTGATGACTTCATAGTCTAAATCAGCATGCCTCGTGCATTCCCCAGGGCCTGTTGAGGCCCTTTTCTGTTGACAAGCAAAATTCTTAAGCTCATGATTAACACTTCAACTCCTGGGGAGGGGGAATCTGATAAGCCACGCTAAAATAAACCTTGGCAACCATTGATTTCACCAACTGATCAACAAGTGATCTCTTCCCCATACTCATGTCTACCAGACAGGGGAGAATGCCACCTGGGATTGAGAAACCAATGATTTTTCCGCAATGGATAGCAAGTAGATCTATCCTGAGGCAAATCAATGGCAAAAGCCACTTGCCTAGAATATAAGCTCAATTACGATGTCTCAATGACAACCAAGTACAACATCTGGCATGCATTAGGAGGCATGCCAGACAAGAGCCCGACGACGACTAATGCACACTATGGACAACATGCAGGATTACTCATTCATCACCAGCCTCACACATTCAACCTCTAGCCAACCCATCTATCAACTCAGAAAGATCTATTAGCTCAACCACCTCTGCACCCCAGGCATACTCTATTAAAGCTATTTACAACCCAAAAGCAGACTCATCTCCAGACCTTCACTTTATAAATGCTCTTATGAAAGACATTACTATTCTGCTGAGCCTCAGTACTGCCAGCGTCTTACTCGCCAATACTGTTAAAGCAGAAGCTATGACCTTCAAATGCTTCAATCGCTCCACAGGGGAACAAGTCGCCGAGAGCACCATTGACATCACCACTCCGGCCATGAGCTGTATTCCAGCCGATGGCAGCAACCCTGTGAGGCCATTCACACCGGAGAGATCAACGCCCAAGCTCACGACGAATGATGAGAACTTCAGGCAACCGCAACGCCCTGGAAAAAGCACAAACTCCTCCTCTCGTCCTGATCCATTAGCAGCCAAGCGCGCCATCAACCTCGCCCGAGGCACAGCAATCAAATTGAATGGTGGTCTTAGTCAGTACAGACCGGGTAACTGCATGTTTACCAGTACAGTCGCAAACCCCTGCATCACCCAAGCCAACGACTCAGGGTTTGAGTTCAGAATTCCTGGCGGAGCACCTGGATGGGAGCAAAACGGTGAAAACCCAACAGTCCTGAACATCGTGCGGATTGCTCCCGATGGACGTTCTGTTCTGGGACAAATCCAGAAGTAGGCAACCTCATTCTCCCTTCAACTTCTTGCTGAGGATCTGATTGGCGAGCTTGGGATCGGCTTTGCCGCCAGTCTTCTTCATGAGCTGCCCAACAAAGAAGCCCTGCAGCTTGGTCTTACCGCCGCGGAAGGCCTCTACTTCCTGAGGGTGAGCGGCCAACAATTCCTCCACAATGGTTGTGATAGCCGCCGGATCACTGATCATCCCAAGCCCACGCTGATCAACAACCGCCTTCGGTGAGCCGCCCTTCTCCAGCAACTCAGGCAAGATTTCCTTGGCGATCTTGCCGCTGATTTTGCCGCCATCGATCAGTTGCACCATCTCTGCCAACTGCTCCGGTCGAAATGGCAACGTGGCATAAGAAAGGCGATTGGCATTCACGTAAGCGGCAAGATCGCCCTGGATCCAATTCGCCACTCCCTTAGCCTCGGCACCTGCCGCCACGGCCGCCTCGAAGTATTCCGCCATCGGATAATCATCAGTGAGCACCCTGGCGTCATAGCCCGACAAACCAAACTCTTCGGCATAGCGATGACGCTTCGCTGCCGGTAACTCGGGTAGTTCATCTCGCCAACCCTCACGTACCGATGCCATCACCTCAATCGGACCTAGATCAGGGTCGGGGAAATAGCGGTAATCGCTGCTGCCTTCCTTCGAGCGCATGCTCTTGGTGAGTTGCTTGCCCTCATCCCAAAGGCGAGTTTCCTGCACCACTGCTTCACCGGCCTCATAGGCCTTGATCTGGCGCTGAATCTCGTACTCACAAGCTTTCTGGATGGCCGAAAACGAATTCATGTTTTTGATCTCAACCTTGGTGCCAAAGGGAGCGTCGGCCCCTTGGCGCACGGAGATATTGACGTCACAACGCAAAGAGCCTTCCTGCATGTTTCCATCAGAGACCCCTAAATAACGCATGATCCTGCGAATCTCCGAGGCATATTCCGCCGCCTCACGACCAGTGCGCAGATCAGGTTTACTGACAATCTCAGCTAACGCCACGCCGGCCCGGTTGTAGTCCACCAGGGAATGGGTGGAGCCAGCGAGTCGATCGCTGCCAGCATGAACGAGCTTGCCGGCGTCCTCCTCCATATGGAGACGCTCGATGCCAATACGCTTGAGGTAAGTGTCCTTCCCCTTCTCCGCAACTTCCACCTCAATCCAGCCTTCTTCTGCAATCGGCTCATCAAATTGAGAGATCTGATAGTTCTTCGGTAGATCGGGATAGAAATACTGTTTGCGATCAAACTTGCTGTGCTCGGCAATATTGAGGTTGAGTGCCATTGCCGCCTTGACCGCGTATTCCAACACCATCTGATTAAGCACCGGTAACGTGCCGGGGAGACCACACACAACAGGGTCGATGTGGGTGTTGGGGTCATCGCCAAAGGTCGTGGAAGCGCATGTGAAGATCTTGCTATTGGTGCCTAGCTGCACGTGTGTCTCCAGACCGATCACGGCTTCCCATGCGCCGTTATCCGAGCTGGTGGCCACTGTCATTACCGATCTCCAATGACTGGGTACATGTCCTTGATCTTATGGAAAGGTTCCCTCACATGGCCGAAGTTGGGTCAACAGGCTGAAACACTGAACTGATCTGGACTGTTCATTCAGTTGACCATGGCAGCAATGCGTACTGAATCAGTTCTGATCCTGGGAGGCGGCTTGATGGGCCTAGCTGTGGCACATAAATTGGCTCGCCGCGGCCGCTCTGTAGAAGTACTAAGCCGCCGCCGCAATGAGGCTGCCGGTTTCGTGGCAGCGGGCATGCTCGCTCCCCACGCAGAAGGACTCTGCAAAGAGCAGCTGCAACTAGGACAACTGAGCCTGGAGAGCATTCCCTCCTGGGTAGAGCAAATCGAAGCCGACAGCGGCCTCTGTTGCGGTTTACGACCCTGCGGGATCGTAGTGCCCTTCGCCACGGCAACGCAGCGAGATCTCTATCCCACCGCCTACTTAGGTGAGACCCTCAATCGTTCGGGCCTGGAGCGAGAAGTAGCAGGCATTGGACCTAACTGGCAGGCCGGCTTGCTCTTCAGCCAAGACGGACAAATCGACAACCGAAGGCAATTAATGCGGGCCCTGGAAACGGCCTGCGTGAACCTTGGAGTTCGCTTCCAGGAAGGGGTGAACGTGCAAGAACTCCTGCAAGATGGCAATACCTTTAAGGGAGTGCGCGTACGCAACGCTGAAGGAGAGCTACACACACTTACTAGTAAAGAAGCTGTGCTCTGCTGCGGTGCCTGGAGCGTCCAACTGCTCCCAGAGCTATCTATTTACCCTGTAAAAGGCCAAATGCTTTCGCTACAAGGGCCACGCCATGCCTTAACGCGAATTGTGTTTGGCCCAGGTACTTACTTAGTGCCACGAGAAGATGGCCTACTGGTGGTGGGAGCCACCAGCGAACCAGATGCCGGCTTTACAGAAGGCCTCACCCCTTTTGGCCAACGACAACTGCAAGCAGGCATTGCTTCACTGCTACCGCAGGCAAACCAATGGCCACCGATGGAGCGCTGGTGGGGCTTCCGACCTTGCACACCTGACGAGGGTCCCCTACTTGGTCGCTCTTCCGTGGATGGACTCTGGCTAGCGACCGGACATCATCGCAACGGCGTTCTGCTAGCAGCAATCACAGCCGAGATGTTGGAGAACTGCCTAAGTAATGAACCTCTCAGCACTAAACAACAGCAACTACTTCACGCCTTTCGCTGGGACCGGTTTTAGGCGTAACACTGCGACCTAAAGAGCGATCAGCATCACTCAACTGAGCGCCTGGAGATCGCAAACAAGTTCACACCCGCTGGCTCAAAGCGCAAATAGGTCTGATCAGGAACGAAACCAGCCTTCTTGGCAAGCGATTCCATAGCGGCCTCATCTCGATGGATCAGGCGCCAGTCGAGCAAATGATCCATCAGCCCGCGGGTGGGGTTGCTGGTATGGAAATTGCCAAGAATCGACCGACCGCCTGGGGCCAGGACATCATGGATCCAACGCTGCAAACGGGTGACAATCCGATCGTCGAAGTAATCAATAAGACCGATCGAATAGATCAGATGTTGAGGAGGTAAATCCAAAGTCTGGCGACCTAAACAAAGATGCAGCAAATTACGGCGCTCCAATCTGATTGGCCGCGAGAGGTATTGATCCACCCCTGGCTGCGCCAAGCGAGACTGCACATGGTCAAGAGCCTCCTGATCAACATCAACCAGGGTTAACTCCAGCTGCATGGCCAATTCGGGCTCTGTCAAAAGATCAAAGACTTCCGCAGCAGGACCACAAGCCAAGCTGGTGACCCGCAAAGGCCGCTCCTCAGTGAGCCGCAGTGCTGTCTCCAACTCCTCTTTCAGCAGACCACGGCGGTTTCTAACTGCCTGCGCAGCCGGTTCATCTAGAAAGCAGCGATCAAGAAACCGCCCTAGCTCCCCAGCACCACCAGGCTGGTCGGCATACATCCACTCGATCGTAAGGAAATCTCCGGCATACCCGCGAGGTTTGCGATACATCCGCTCCGCGGAGCGAGTGAGCAGCAAATAAGGGAGCAGCTCCGTTCTCAAAAGCTGCAGAGAACCGCACTCCGTCGCAGGCTCCGCACCTGAGCGCGCCGGGAAAGCCTCATGGACCGTCTGAACTACAGCACTAAACGCGGCTGCTAGATCCTGCTGAACCTTAGTGTCAGGGCTAGTGCGACGTAAGTTCACCTCAAAAGCAGCTGCTGCATGCTTGAAACGGTCAATCACCTGGCTGATAGTCGGATCCAACCGTTGAGCCTTGCCATAGGGCATAACCTCAAGCAAACCCTGCTGATGAGTCTGGCCAATCAGGCGCTGAGCATTAATCGCAGCAAGGGCGCGATAGATCCGGGCCGCCAGCACTGGAAACTCCTCCGCCACGCGCTCCAAAGCATCACGCGACAATTCGAGACATTCCACCGGCTCAAGTGCCACCACCTGAGCCCTGGTTGTCCCCCCCAATAAAAAAGACACATCCCCCAGCAAGCTGCCGGGACCCACTCGAGGTTCTTGCTCTTCTGGAAGACCTTGCCAACGCACCTGACACACCCCGGAAGACAGCAACAACAAACTCGTCAGCGGAGCACCTTCAGCAACAATCTCCTCCCCAGCCAAGAAACGGCGAGGCCGAAGCTCATCGAACACTTGGTCCATGCCATCGTCGATGGCTTGCAGCAACATCAGCGACTCAGAGTTCATGCCGCTACGGATATCGCACTAACCAACACCCTATTAATGATGAATGAACCTGGCAGCAAAAAAGCTGTCATCGCCTTGATCAAGACAGAGCTGATGCCTTCTAGCATGCCCCCTATAGCCAAGCCGAATCCATCTAAAGCCCTGCGATGAAAACCTTTATGGATCACATGATTTCAAATCAAGATTATAATATTTATATAGTGCCATAGTCCAACACCCTCAAAGTACCAGTTCACCACCAGCGCTCAACCATTCCAGAAGAAAGCCGACTAGTAGCCGACGGAATCGTAACTACCGAAAGATATTGACCATTACGTAGGTAGTCATAGCGACAAAATCCCATTCCAGTAGCTGAGCAAGATCTAAGACTTGGCAGATTTAGACCAGAAAGCTGTATATCGAAATTCTGGGGCACCTGCTCAGAATAAGGTCGCCAACCCTGGGCAATCAATGCCGAGTTTGCCTCAACAATCGGCTGGCCCATAGCCAATGGCAAATATCTTTCCTTAGCGATAGCGCCATGGCTAACAAGGGAAAATCCCAATATAATCGTAATAGAATTTATTAATTGTATGCGCATCATCAAAACCACCACTTGTTGAACGTGTGAAGGAGAACTACGTGCCCTCTATTTGCACAAGATCTCTCAAGCTGCGACTTGCAGCAGTGACTCAACTCAAACCAAACTGTGATCTCCCTCACAGCTTTAAGCAAAGTTGCTGAATGCCACCATCAGGCCAAACAAGGCCCAATCAAATCCAAAATAAAGTCGCGATTTAAAGTGTCTTGCCTTTTAACATCTTTGAAAAGGCAGATTCCAAGCTGCTGGCCTGGATTCGTGATGTCTCTGTCGTAAGGGAAATCACAACCTCCTGTCGTCTGATCGAAGAAGGCAGCACTCCGGACGGCTTGTTTGTAGTGGAGTCAGGAGCAATCACGGTTTGCACCAAGCAAGCTGATGGCGGAAGCTTGGCACTCGCCAGCCTAAAAGCAGGCAACCTGGTGGGAGAGATGAGCTGGCTGGAAGAACGTCCAGCAGTGGCAAGCATTGATGCTGGTCCAGGAAGTCGTCTGCTCCAAATCCCTAGAGAGGCTCTGGAGTCAATCAATCAATCCGAGGCTTTCATTTGCCATCTCCTCTATCGCCTCATCGCTGAAAAACTGGCCCTCCAAGTGCAAGGCCAAAATGCATGGGTTCATCGTTTTGCCGCGACTGACCAGGAACCCCTCCGCAAAGTTCTGGTGCTCTTCGCAGAACTCGAAGAGAAGGATGTGGCCTGGATCGCCAGGTCCGGTAAATTCAAACGTCTTGTCGCTGGAGACGTTCTCCTTCAAGAAGGAGATAATGTGCCTGGCCTCTATCTGCTGCTCGCTGGAGAGGCAAGGATCAGTATCACTGAAAACGGAAGCTGGCAATCGGTAGGCAGCTCTCGACGCGGTGAACTACTCGGTGAGCTCACAATGCTCAACCCTCAAGCAGCCGGAGCTGCTGCCAATGTGGACACACTCACAGGCATAGAGCTACTGATGCTCGACAAAGAGGAACTCAGCATGACCCTCAACGCCGATCCGAGGCTGGCCAAGCGTTTCTACAAAGGCATCGCACGCATGCTCTCCCAACGCAGCCGTGATCAACTCCTCAGCCGTGGATTTGCTGAAGCAAGCCGCATAGCCGAGGAACTCATCGACAACGAACAGCTTGGTCTTGATCAACTCTCGGCCATCAGTTCAGCCGGGTTGCGTTTTGACTGGCTGTGCAGACAATTTCAGGACAAGGAGGGCTGATGTCTTGAAACTGCTACCCGGTGAAGAGCAACCATGGCCCTCTAACCCTTTGAAGGTTACTGAGGGAGAGATAAGACTGATCCTTGAGCAACGCTCTAAGGAAGGATCCCTTCGCTCAAGACTTGGCCTGCTGAGCCTGAATGAAGGCGCAATCCTGCCTGGTTTACCTATTGATGGTCTCAATAGCACCAGCCAACTTCGCATCAAAGCAATCACTACCAGTGTGTTGACGTCGCTGAACAGCTCAGATCCAGAACAACAAGAAGGACTGGAAATGCTGCAAGCGTTGCTATGGGAGAAACTTAGCCATCGTCCTGAGACAACAAACTCCAGCAAAGTTGCTCTCGCAAACCTTCTGGAAGCCCACCATCAACAAGCCTGGGAGCAACACCACTTAAGACAACACAGTCATGAGCCACTGAGCCAACAAAGCGAAGAACATCTATTCCGCAGTCTTGAGGCAGCTGGTCAAGCTAGCCAGAGCCAGCAACATCAGCCCCTACAAGAAACTGTTCGTCAAGATCCTCTTCTGGCCTGCGTCGCGACCCTGGCCCAACAAGGCTCAACATCAGCGAAGGCACCAATTCGAAACACGCCTGACCCACGCTCAAGGCTACTGCTGATTCTGGAATCGGCAGGTTTAATCGGACGGGATGTACTGCTCAACGACAACCTGCTGGAGAAAGATTGCGGGGACCTCATCGGTTTTCTCGAGCAGACGCCTACAAGCCCAGTTGTGCTTCATTCCACTGCCAACGGCTATCGCGTCTGGGCTCCCGAGCGAATGGCAAAGCCGATACCACTCTCCCAAGCAAGCCAACTACTTGAAGAACTGAACCCAAGGGTGATGGCCATCAGCCCCAAATTCCAAACCAAGGATCTAACCACCTTGGGGCTTTTGCGTTTTACCTATGGACAACCAAACAATCTCACCAGGTTTGTAATCAGTGGTGTGCTCTTGGGAATCACATTAGGTTTCTTACTCGCTATTGGCCGAGAGGTCGGTGCTGCGCGCTGGATCTTCGGGATGGGGGTCACCGGATTGGCAGCTGGGGCATGCCTTGGACTACTCAGCGGCGGCTTCCGTATCGGAGTTGGCGTGATGTTTTTGGCAACTCTTCTGAGCTTGCTTACCCCCACGTTCAACATCGTGATTACAAACTCGGCTTTGCCCGACAGAGACCTTCTTCTATTGCTGCAAATAGGCCTAATTCTTATCGCTGCTGGTATCACACGAGTGGCATTGGAATGGATCCAAAGCCGGTCTTTCCAAATCACCCAACAAAAAGGGGGGGCAAAGTTCCAGCTGGCCAGTATTAAGCACTTGCTAAGCCTGCGGACGGATTTCTTCCGTCAATACAACATCGGCGACCTTCAACTCCGCTTTAATGCACTAGAGCAATTGCGCAGTCAAATCCAAAACCTCTTGGAGGGGGGTCTGGTCAAGGTAGTGCTCACCAGTATTTATGTGCTGTTCATGTTGAGGATCAGCGTCAAGTTGACATTGCTGGCGCTAGTAATCTCCATGATGGTGCTTCTGCCGACAGCATTGATCGGTCTGCAAACTCGCCCTCTAAAACGCCAACAGGAGGAGATCGAAGGCCAAGCCCAAAGTCGCAATCTTGAGCTCATCAGCTCCGTATCGAAACTGCGTCTAGCAGGAGCTGAAGCTGCGGCCGCCCGCTGGTGGGGAGAACACTTCCAACGCGTCGTGGTTCTAGAAAATGCTCTGGATATCAAAGAAGCAACCGCCGCACTCCTGCAGGGTGTGATGCCAAACCTTGGCAACCTGCTGCTTTACATCGTGATCACAAAACTGATCGCTGATGCCGCGATGACCCCTGCACTCAATGCACCCAACGCCGGCCAGTTACTTGGGTTTTTCTCAGCCTTCGGAACATTTGTAGGAGGCATGGCCAGCTTCGCTGGGCTTGCAGTTTCAGCCTTCGATATGCCTGTCCTCTATGAACGAGCAAAGCCTTTGCTGACAGCCACACCAGAAGTTTTCGATGAAGCCGTCGAACCAGCAGAGCTACGTGGAGCCATCAAACTCGACCGCGTGAGTTATCGCTATGCCCCAGATCTGCCCTTGGTTCTAGATAACGTAAGCCTGCAAGCAAACCCAGGTGAATTCATCGCTCTGGTGGGTCCTTCAGGATCAGGCAAATCAACAATCGTGCGCATGCTGCTGGGATTTGGGAAGCCTGAAAACGGAGAAATCAGATATGACGATCAGCCGCTTAATGGCTTACGCATCGAAAGCTTGCGGCGTCAAATTGGCACAGTGCTACAAAGCAATACCCTATTCAGCGGCAGCCTGATGGAGGCTATCGCCGGAGGATGCCTGATCAATCAAGAGGACGCCTGGGCTGCTGCTGAGATGGCAGGCCTGGCAGACGACATCCGCGAAATGCCAATGGGACTACAAACCATTGTTTCTGAGGGAGGGGGGACCCTCTCAGGTGGCCAACGCCAACGAATTGCCATCGCCCGAGCCTTGGTGCGGCAACCGCGAATTCTGATCTTTGATGAAGCCACAAGCGCCCTGGACAATCACACCCAAGGAATTGTGAGTCGCAGCCTTGAAACACTAAGCATCACACGTTTGGTCATCGCCCATCGACTGAGCACAATTCGCCACGCCGATCGCATCATTGTGCTGGAGAAAGGTCAAGTGCATCAACAAGGCACATTCGAAAGTCTGATGAATGAAGCTGGGCTATTTGCCCGCTTAATGGAGAGGCAGGTTGCATGAGCCTGTTTCGAAAAAATGCTCTGGATGCATTATCCAGCCCTGAACAACTAGACCAGCCTCTTGAATTGCTCAGACCAAGTTACTGGCTTTTACTGATCTCACTATTAGGGTTCAGTCTTAGCATTCTGCTGTGGTCAATATTTGGCCGTTTACCAGTAAGAATCGAAGGACGTGGCGTCCTAGTTCGAACAGAAAACTTACAGTGGATTCAAAGCGAAATCAATGGCCGCATCAAAGAATTCAAAGTTAATGTGGGAGATTGCATCAAGCAAGCAACACCTCTTGCCATCATTGACCCAGTGCAATTAGAGCTGGAACAACAAAAAGCAAACAACCAACTTGAGATTCTAATCGCCAATGATGCAAGTTTAGACCTCATTGCTATCCAACGGGAAGATGAGCTCAGAAAAAGCACAGCACGCTGGAAATTGGCATTTCAAAAGAATGCGGTGAGTCAAGTCGAATGGGATCAAAGAGTCCAACGACTCTCTGAGCTGTTATACAACCTAGAGACAAGTAACAACCAACGTGAACAATTAATTAATCAGAAACAAAGCGAAATTGTTGCCCTAGAACAACAAATTACACGAACAGCAACCGTGAAAGCACCTCAAGCAGGCTGTGTCACCGACCGCCATGTCCAATTAGGACAAGTGGTGCAACCAGGCGTCACACTCTTTGAACTTGAGCGAGACAAAGACGCCAATACGCTTGAAAGCCTGGCCTTCTTCCCAGCCAGAGATGGTAAACGCCTTCGTATCGGTCAGCCAGTTCGCGTGACCCCAACAACGACCAAAGCACAACGCCATGGTGGCATCGAAGCTGAAATCCTCAAAGTGCGTCGTTTGCCAGTCAGCAAAGAGGCGGTTATCAATCGGCTCTACAACAAAGAATCACTGTTCAAGGCCATCAAGAGCGAAGACGAAGGTCCACTGATCGAAGTCACCACGTCCTTAGCCAAAGACCCAACAACACCTAGCGGTTATGACTGGGGCGGCAGCAAAGGGCCAGACCTAAAGCTCACAGCAGGCACACCAACAACGCTGCGAGTGCTTGTAGAGCAAAGGCGGCCAATCAGCTATGTGATCCCTCTATTGAGAAATCTCAGTGGGATCTACTGAGGGAGATAAGACATGAACCTGCAGGCTTTCTGTCGTCAACTCTGGATCCGCATCCAAGCTCGTCTCAGCAAGCAGTGGGTACGTACCCCAACATTGCTGCAATTAGAAAACACGGAATGCGGGGCAGCCTCCCTGAGCATCATCCTCCAGTACTACGGCCGTTATGTACCGCTGACCCAACTACGCGAACTTTGTGGCGTCTCACGTGACGGCAGTGATGCGGCCAATTTATTACTTGCAGCGCAAAGCCTAGGCCTCAAAGCAAAAGGATTCAAAAAAGGATTGCTGGCTTTGGAACAAATTCAGCCACCAGTCATCGTGTTTTGGGAATTCAACCATTTCCTCATCCTGGAAGGTTTTATTGGTGATCGGGTGGCCCTCAATGATCCAGCTCTCGGTCCTCGAACTGTCAGTCGCGAAGAATTCGATACCAGTTACACCGGCATTGTCCTAACGCTGGAGCCAGGTCCAAACTTTCAAAAAGGCGGAAAGGCACCATCAGTCTGGCCAGTGGTTTGGCGGCGCTTAAGCCTTGAACCCAAAGGAGCCCTATTCATTCTGCTAGCTGGTCTGCTGCTGATCCTGCCCCAGCTGGTGATGCCGATCTTTGCCCAGATCTATATGGATGAGATTATCGGCAATCAAATCCAAACGTGGTTAAAGCCAATGTTGTGGGGCATGGCCCTCACCATCAGCCTGCAAGTGGTGCTGCAGCATCTTCAGCTCATCGGAACACGAGCCCTGGAGAGGCGACTAACCCGACGCTTTGCTGCACAATTTGAGCACCAGGTCCTGGCCTTACCAGAGCGTTATTACGCCCAACGCTATGCATCAGATATAGCCAGCAGGGTTACCAGTAATGCCCGAATTGCCGAATTCATCGGCGGAGAACTGATCCCCATGCTCACCGGCATTGTTCTACTGGTGTTTTATCTGGTCTTAACTTTGCTCTACAGCCCAATTCTAGGACTGCTAGTAGGCGTGACTACTGGAGTCAACGCCCTCGTGGTAGCCATCAACCTTCGAGTACAACAAGACTCTAGTCAACAGCTCCAAAAAGATGGGGCCAAAGCTGGCGCAGTCGTTGTCAGCGCCTTGCAAGATATCGACACCGTAAAAGCAGCAGCTGTAGAAAACGACATCTTCAGACGCTACGCGGGTTACCAAAGTCGACTCCTCAACACTGTGCAAAAGCTTCAACTTCTCAACGCACGGATCAGGGTGATCCCCAGCGCCATGACCACCTTGAACGAGGTGGCAATTTTGTTGGTTGGATTTTTCCTGGTGATTCAAGGCCAGCTCACTCTAGGAATGCTCCTGGCAGCCCAAACCATTGCCAGCAAGCTAAAAGCTGAAATCGAAAATGTGATTGGCTTCGTGCAGAGCCTGCCCGACTTGGAAGCTGAAGTACTCCGCCTGGAAGATGTTCTTGAACAACCTAGAGACCCATTACTCATCGACGCACCAAAAATTCAGGCCTGGAATAGCGACAGGGAACGCCTATCAGGCGCCATCGAAATTCAAGACCTCTACTTCGGCTACATGCCACTTAACCCCCCTCTCATCAATGGACTACGTCTATCCATCCAACACGGCCAAAGGATTGCTTTTGTCGGAGGCAGTGGCTCTGGTAAAAGCACAATCGCCAAACTGCTTGCCGGTCTCTATCAACCTTCCTCAGGACAAATCCTCTACGACGGTATTCCGCTGAACGAAATACCACGAGCCATCAGCGTCAGCTCACTTGCGATGGTTCAACAAGATGTACAACTCTATGGATGCAATGTTCGTGAGAACCTCAATCTCTGGAATAACAGCCTTCCAGACAAAGACCTTAGGCAGGCATGTGCAGATGCCCAAATACTCGACACCGTTCTCGGCCTGCCTGATGGCTTTGAAACCGTACTTAGCGAAGGAGGTCGCAACCTTTCAGGCGGTCAACGACAACGGCTCGACATTGCTCGTGCCCTGGTTCAAAATCCCAGCATCCTGATCCTCGATGAAGCCACCTCAGCACTCGATAGCGAAACAGAGCGCTTGGTGGACGAGGCCTTCCGACGTCGTGGATGCACCCAAATCATCGTGGCCCACCGCCTCAGTACCATCCGTGATGCTGACCTAATCCTAGTGCTCGAGCATGGTCAAGTGGTCCAACAAGGTCGCCATGAAGACATGGCTACCGTCACTAATTCTCCCTACCAGAAGCTCTTAGCGGAAGTGGCCTAATCAATGATTTAACAACCCATCACCCTCTCTTAGAAAGGCTATAAACCTCAAGGCGCCCAATCCCCTTTAGCTCTTGCATCCCCAAAGATCGGATAGCAAAACCCTCTCCCGCCAATTCTGAGGTGCGCTGATCGAAAAGAATGGATTGATCCAGGCTGCGGGTCAATCCCTCTAGGCGGCTAGCAAGGTTGACGGTGTCTCCGATCACGGAAAGCCCCCCAAGCTTGCGACCACCAATACCACCAGCCAAGACGATGCCGCTAGCGATACCAATCCCATTAACCAGAGGCTCCACTCCCTCCGACTGCCAGAGACGATTCATATGAACAAGCCTCTCACGCATCGCCATAGCACAACAAATAGCGGATTGCGCTTCCGTCGCTTCCCCACGACCATCGGGCAAACCAAACACGGCCATCACGGCATCGCCAATAAACTTGTCGAGGAATCCATGGTGGTCCCATACCACCGAACGCATCTCATCAAGATAATGATTGAGCTGCTCAAGATGAACACGAACTCGACCCTGCTCACTGCGCTGTCTAGTCAGAGCAGTGAACCCTTGAAGATCCGCAAACAACACACTTACAGATTTGAGCTGGCCATCAAACAAAGCCTCCATATCACTCGGGTCGCTGAGCATGGGGCCTACAACGGAGGGGTCCACACAACGTTCCAACCAGCGACGCGTCAAGCGCCGTTTGATCGACATACGTCGATAAGCCTCACCTCCATAGAGCAAAGCACCAACCACCAATGCGACAGGAGGTGTAAGCACGGGAATCCAGACATGACGATGCTGCATCAGCCCATAGCCAAGGACAAACCACAGACCTGCGCATGCAAAAAGCACGCCAAGCCGCCAACCCAAATCGGTGCGATAAAAAGCCAGTAAAAGTGTGAGTAGAACAACAAGGCCAACAAAAGCGCCTCTCTGCGGAAGTGACTGGGGCCAGGCCCGCAGTCCATCGCCTGTCAAAGCATTGGCAGTGGAGGTGGCAAGCAACTCCATTCCCGAAAGATCACCGAAGGGTGATGGCAGATCGCTTAACGCGCTTCCACCACCAGACACAACAACACCCACCAAAACGACAGCCCCACCAACCTGCTCGCGACAGGGATGCACCGCCCATTGCCGCGGATTGATCACATTCTTTGCCGACAGTCGCAAAAACCCGTGAACAAGGGTTGAGCAGGATCCATCCATCCCGATGGGCTCGGGCTCAGGGCCATAGAAGTTAAGAGTCTGGCCATCAAGGTCCAACTCGAGCGAGCGGCCTGCCTGCTCCAATGCAGCAACTGGCAAAGAATGCAACGCCTCATGACCGAGCGGTTGTTCCAACGTGGTGGCATAAAACTCTGGTTGCAAAAACCGAGCTCCATGCTCAGGGGGAAAGAGATTGCTCAAGCCCAGCGAGAGTTTGTCGAGTTCAGCGGCGTCCACAGCATCAGGACGCAAGAGAGAAATTGCACCGGCGCCGAGTTGATCTTCTGCCTCAACCATTTCTGCCGCCAGTACAAGGTGCTGCTGATGGGGCTCGAGGGCTGCGATAAACGCCTTGTCGTCTGCTGGCCCGAAGACACTCTCTCCAGCAAAGACCACATTCAAGACCACTACATCAGCACCAGCCGCTATCAAAGGCTCCAAAAGATCGCCGTAGCGCGCTCGTGGCCAGGGCAGGCTTCCCATTCCCGCGGCCCAGGATGGTATCTGCTCCTGCTGCTCAAACCAGAGACCCTCCGAGAGGGTTGCGTCGTCGATCACCACCTGCACGATCTCTGGCGAGGCCAGGCGAGGCCCACGAATCCTGACGAGCTGACCCTCAAGATTGCGTTCCAATGCCCACCAAGGTCGACACAACGATGCCGAACAAGATGCCAATAGGGCAGCAGCAAGCGTCAGGACACCAGCCACAAGAAGCACTGGAGCATTTCTAGGAATGCGCATCGGTGCCTGACCAGGGAATCATCTTGCTCACCCAATCCATATGAAGATCACTCAGATCTTCCAGGGCTCATTGAATCAAAACCGAAAAAAGCCACCACCAGGGATCCGAGGGGTAGAGGAAGGCACGATCGTGGGAATTGAAGGAATTCTCACTGATGGGAACTGAGATCGTACATAAGATTGGAGTGAAGGCAAAGCAGGGATCTCAGTCTGGAAGCCCTCAAACAAAGGGCCTGCAAAGATGCTGCTGTAATCGCCAGCCGTTAGCTTTCTCAATGCTGAGATCATGCCATCAGAGGTCACCCGAAGCGATTCTCCAGATCTAATGATGACCGGCTCATCACTTAAAGGTTGTTGATCCTGAGCTTGATCCATCCTGGGAGATTGATCAGCTTGAGCTTGAGGCTCTACAGAACGATATTCCACCTCACCCTCCAATACAGACACCTCAGTAGCCCCATCGTCCGAAACCTGCAGAACGTAATTCGTGCCTCGAACACTCAGTCGGGCTGAACGGGTACAGCCATCTTGCTTCCCGGAGACCAAAATCTGCCCCTCGGTAAGGTGATAACAACTACTACCTAATTGCATTCTGGAAAACCGATTCAGGCGACCAGATGCTCCGGAATTGAACAAAAGCTGGCCACGACTATCGCCCGTGCTGACTTGCTGTGGCTCAGCAGCCTTTTGATTCACTTTCGCCTGTTGAGAATCGATGTACAACTGATTGCCATCGAGGATCTCCTGCACCATTGCGGTCTCTGCAGCTTGAACCGAGCTCGAAAGCATCATGGCCATCAAACTGAAGCCAGTGAAGAGCCCCACTGGCTTCAGGGTTGTGATGTCAGTCCCAACCATCACAAAAGCCTGATCAACAGCACAATCATTTTGCCCCAATCAGGCACGCGAAATCTTTCAACCTCAGCTTTCAATACGCCAGCTCTGATCTGAAGGAGTCCATGCGTTGAGCTCTTCAGCAGAGAACCAGAGGTTGATCTCAAACTGAGCGGTGTCTGGACCATCGGAGCCGTGGATCACATTACGACCGATGTTCACAGCTAAATCGCCGCGGATGGTGCCTGGCTCAGCCTCAAGAGGCTTGGTGGCGCCGATCAACTTGCGGGCACTCGCAATCACACCATCACCTTCCCAGACCATTGCAACCACCGGCCCGGAGGTAATGAAATCAACAAGTCCAGCGAAGAAAGGGCGCTCACGGTGCACTCCGTAATGCTCACCAGCCAAATCACTACTGGGGGTGACCTGTTTGAGCCCCACGAGCTTGAAGCCCTTGCGCTCAAATCGACCCAGAATTTCTCCCACCAAACCACGCTGGACGCCATCGGGCTTGATGGCAACAAAGGTGCGTTCCACGGCCATGTTCATCAGTCGTTATTGCGGCCATCGTCCGTGTTGGAGTGACCGCTTGGCAAGCCAATGGTTTAACAAGGGCTTGTTCACTGGTACTAAGACATCTATCTGGCCTTAGGCAAACAGTTCTTTATCCACATCTCTGACCAGGGAAATGCTGCAAATAAACAGTGCTCACAGGGAGTCAACTAAACCAATTGGTCATGAACCAACCACTTGTGAAGAGAATTTGCCCAGGCAAGCCGATCAAAAAACCCATGAGCTCTGGGCAAGAGCCAAACACCTCCATGGCACCTGAGCGAAGAGGCGCCTTGCATTCAAATGCTTCAAGAGCCTATAGAGATCTTGGAACTGTGCCGTGAAGTGCGCGAAGCAGCATCAGCACATAGCACTGGCAGCTCAGTAGGCCAATCTGAATTAATAAGATCAGCTAGCTCAAAACGACTAGATAATTCCTGCACAACAACATTGGAATCACAAGAGTCAGTCAGCCAAGAGATGTTATTAGCCACAATCTGATCCCCCGGCATTGACGCATCGAGAAGAAGGGTAATTGCAGGAGGAGCAGCAGCCTGAACAAATCCCAGTAGACCAATCTCACTATCTGCATCTTCCTGGCAGTTGAAGGATGACTCCCAAACCATTGGCTCTCTCAAGACTGGGGATCTAAGCAAATAAATCCCAGGTCCAGCAGGGTCGAGCTGCTTCTGCTGAATCACTGGGCCAACCCTATAGGCCGAACCCTCCTTCAGATAAGTACGAAAACTCACAACAGCAGGTCTTGGAAGAGTGGTTGGCCCCTTCAGCAAAGCCAGGTACCTTGAAGGCCCAGGAGAGTAAACACTTTCAGGTGAAACCAAATGCACTAACAGGCGCGAGGTACATTCCGCCCTAGTTGAACCAACAACACGCCGGCCAGGAAACAAGCTATAGAGCAATTTTTTTGTAAGCTCACCATCATCAGGTGCTTGCATTTCAGGCGCAATTGAAGAACCCTCGTCAGAGGATTGCTGAGCAGCAGTCGGCAAAGACTTGAAACCAAAGATCATTAACAATGCAACAGTCAAACACTTCAGCGGATGAGATAATGACTTCAAGCATGAGCATGCCATCAGAGTTAAAGAAATGGCTAATACTTCAGTATGTCTACTTCATGACATTGCTAGCGATCAAAAACTGTCAAAACTCCTAACCAGAAGGCTCGATTCGTATGACGTTTGAACTGCGCTTACTCGCGACAATTCTTATCAGCTTGATGTTGATGGCTCTACGTCAACTCAACCGCATTCGCACCAAGTGGCCAAAAGCACCACTAGTGCTGCCAGCATGTGGACTCGTGGTTTGGATGCTAAGTGCCCTGCCAATAGGGGATACATGGTTGATATCACAAATGATGCTGTCAACCGTGGGGCATATTGCGCTCAGCTATGCAACTCTCAGAGTGGGGAGTTGGTTACTGATTGAAGTTCCAGGAACTCTTGGCATTTGGCATCCGCCACCAAAAATTGTGCGTGATCTTGGCCAACTGATCCTTGCTTCAATCCTAACGATAGTCATTCTTCAGCAAGCTGGAGTCAAGCTTGTAGGGCTAATTACAACATCAGCTTTACTAACAGGCGCCTTAGCCTTTGCTGCTCAAGAACCACTAAAAGACATTTTTGGAGGGGTGAGCCTCCAAGTCGACCGAGCCTTTAAAGAAGGTGACTGGGTTCAGATAGGAGATGAAAGTGGAACAGTCATAGGCCTAAGCCTAATGAACACCTATCTACGCAACAACGTTGATGGTTGCACATTGATCATCCCCAACGACACCGTCGCCCAATCGACAATCAGACGGATGCAAACAGGCCATCCCTATGGCAATTATTTTGAAGTTGGCCTTGATTACGGCTTTCCACCCTCACAAGCCGTAGGCCTCCTTCTAAGGGTGGTCAAGAGCCATGCATCTGTGCTAACCAAACCTCCCGCAAAAGCTTGGGTAACAAGTTTCGACGACAGTCGAATCTCCTATGGCATTCAAGTATGGCACAAGGATTTTGGAGATATTGAGCGAAAACGCATACGTGGAGAGCTGCTTGAGCAGATTTGGTATGCCCTAGAGCGAATAGGGCAAAGCATTCCTTTCCTGGTACGCATGGGCAGCCCTAATCAACAGATTTTAGCCAAAGACGATCCAATGTGTGCAGACAATCAACACAAAATTAACTGGTTGGCTAGTAATGCACTGTTTACCGACCTAAATCAAGAGCAACTCGAATCCCTAGCAACAAATATACGTTGCGTTCGATTTACTAAAGGTGAGGCAGTTGTCAAGCAAGGAGAGGCAGGTGATTGTCTCTATCAAGTCATCACAGGAATGCTCGAGGTATCTCAAACAACTAAGCAAGGTCAGATACAGACTATTACCAAGCTTGGCGTTAATGAAATCTTCGGAGAAATGGCTCTATGCAATAATCAACCACGCAATGCGACAGTTCGTGCACTAAAAGAGTCTGTACTCCTTGAAGTAGAACGCAGTGACTTGCAACCATTAATTGATCAAGATCAGACATTACTGGAAAAGTTAGCCCGATTAATACATCTCAGACAAATTGAACTTGGAGAATTAAACAAGGGGAAACATGAATCCAATACATCATCGGTCAATCGGCTCATTCGCTCCATGCAAAGGTTATACAACGTGTTTCTCGGCAACTAGTCAAGCGATAGGCTTTAAATAAACCATATTTTCTTCCTCAACTGCCTCAAGGGAGTAAGTAGCCCTAATCCAAGAATCACATCAACTAAGCGCTCAAAGACACCTGATTCCCAACAATATAAATCTTAGCCAACAGAAAGGGCTGCACTATACCAACCCATCAAATCAAGATTTACCTATGGATCAATGCAAATCTGAACAGCTTACATTTCTGATCTCGTTAAAACAAATTAATCGAAAGATAGCGTCATTTGCAAGCAGCTCGACACCAGCTAGTTCTTCACGAATAACACAAGCCAGAGAAAGCCATCTATGCATATTTTTAAACGCTGCTCTTTGCAAAAATAAGTACTCAAGCAATAACATTTCAAACCCACCTATCTAGAGGAACGGTCGCATTGAGCTGTAGCCGGAACTATAAGTAACTAAACTTGCATTTAATTCAAGCAGCTCGGGAGATGCTAATAGGCTAAGGGCAAAAGAAGCCTTGATGATGGAAGTAACCTCAAAACACAAAGTAATCAAGCCCAAGCAACAAGATTCGGCAAACGCAACAAGCAGAAGGTCGATTGCCCCTGGAAAGCTTGTAAAACGAATAGCCCCCTACCTGGGAGGTTTAGCTTTACTCACTGGCTTAAAGCTTTCAGGAGTAGCCCAAAGCATTGATCTACTGCTATACGACCTCGTCACCACGTTGCGCCCTGCAGCCTCAGGCAAAACACAACCAATCACAATCATTGGCATCGGGGAAGACGACATTCGCAAGCATGGATGGCCAATCGATGATGGCCTGTTCTGCAAAGGCATCGACCAACTCAGCGAGAATGGAGCTGTTGCCATTGGCTTCGACATCTATCGCGATCAGGGCGTGGGTCCGAATCAGGAGTGCCTACGCGAGCGCTTTCGCAATAATCCTCGACTGATCTCGATTTCCAACGTAGCCAGCAATATTCCAGCTGTTCCAGGAACGCCTCCTGAACGACATAGTTACAACGACGTCTCCGTGGATGATGACAATGTCATCAGGCGAGATCTTGTTCATGTTGCCGGCCAAGATGAAGCCACCGTAGCCTTTCCTTTGCGTATCGTCGAAGTGGGTACAGGTGATAAAAAATTACGCCAGCAACTAGAGGCTGGGTCGATCAATGATGCCTGGCTAACCGCCAATTCCGGGGGCTATGACAACGAAACAGATGCAGGCCTAGGCATGCAACGACTCCTGCTCTTCCGCGAACCAGGTAGTTTCCGCAGCTACTCTCTCTCCGCTCTGCTTAAAGGAGATATCCCCCAGAAAGACATTCAGAGCCATATGGTATTGATTGGCAGTACAGCACCTTCACTGAAGGATCTCTTCGAAATTCCCCATAGCCGCTTTAGTAAAGGGGAAGTACATATGAAAATGCCTGGAGTGGAAGTTCATGCACTTCGTGTGGCCACTCTGCTTGACCGCAAAAAAGGAATCCTCGTTCATGGCTTCCTGATGCCCGGTTGGGGCAACCTTTTACTAGTCCTATTCTCGGGTGGGATGGGGCTATGGCTTGGCGAAGCCTTCCTTACACTGCGCCGCAGCGTGATTGTTGTCGCAACCTCAGTCGTTGCTTTGAGCACTGCGCTGATGGCTTTGCTCATCAATTACATCTGGATCGGTAGCGTCATGCCAGTTGCTGGCCTAACAATCATGGCAGGAACGGCCTGGCTGCGCAGGGGCGCAGCCAGCCAGCAACACCAAAAAGAAGTTCAACGGCTGCTCGGCCAAGCCACCTCTCCTGCCGTTGCCGATCAACTATGGCAACAGCGCGATCAACTACTAAAAGACGGACGTTTCGAAGGTCGTCAACTACCAGTCACGGTGCTATTCACTGATACAGCCAACTTCACAACAGTTTCCGAGCATTTTCAACCTGCTGAGCTGATGGACTGGCTGAACCGAGGCATGGCTAGTTGCGTTCCAGCCGTTACAACTCGAGGAGGAATGATCAACAAATTTACCGGTGACGGGATGTTGGCAGTCTTTGGAGCCCCCCTTAGTGACGACCCAAAAGCCGACGCCCGCGCCGCCATTGAAGCGGTAAGCGAAATTCAAACTGGGCTGGTAAAACTCAATGAACAATTAGCAAAAGAGGGTGCACCAGCCAACCGTATGCGCATTGGCATTCACTCAGGTGTCGTCCTAGCAGGATCGATGGGTAGCAGCGAGCGGCTGGAATACGCGATCATCGGCGATACCGTAAACTGTGCATCAAGACTTGAGAGTTTCGAAAAAAGTCGCCATGTAGGAGTTCTTCGTGTGTTGGTTTCATCAACCACCAGAGAACTACTCGGAGACGAGTTCAACAACTCTCTGCATTGGGACGAGTGGGGAGAGATTCAAGTCAAAGGAAGGGAAGAACCCCTTCTCGTTGCCGAACTCAAGATGGACAACGCACCGGAAGTTCAGCGGGCCAATCCGCATCAATAACATCCCCAAGGCTAAAAATATGAGCGAAAGTCTCAGTAGAAACACTCTTGCCACACTGACTTCGTAAGCTTGCGAGAGCTTTCTGAATACTCAAATCATCGGTCTCTGAATCGCTAACAAGTAAGCTCAATGCAGGGGGTGATGCGGTTTGAACGAAAGATAGAGGATCACTGCTCATACTCTCATCACCACCACACCGGTAAGCAGACTCCCAAACAGTTGGAGCATTAAGAGCTTCAAGATTGATCAAAGTAATCCCTGCTGCGGAAGCCGGCAATTCACTAGTGGTGAGCATTTCCCCAGACATCTGATCACTAGTGGCGTCGCTCCATCGACGAAACTGTATTTGAATCGGTTTAGGGTTAGCAGTCGGTCCTTCAAGCAAACCAACCTGCAAAGTTCTGCCAGGGGCATAAATACTGTTTTCAGTTACCAGGTGAGCTAACAAACGTGCACTACATTCACCTCGAGTTCCCCCTCCCACTCGCCTGCCGGGGAAAGTACTGCGAAGCTCAGACTGAGCAAAGCCAACTGCTGGAGCCAAAGCAAAGGCCGCCAGAAACAAAAACAATGAAGATCTGCGAACTAACTTTAATGCGTAAATAGACCTTAACAAAGGCATGACGATCTAATTGAATTCTAGTGGCATCCATCCTGAACCCTTTCCGGCACTTATGCCAAAACACGTCTCAAGAAGAAGCAAATACAAGCAACATACATAAAGCAAGCAGCCATTATCTTGGCGTCCATAAGACTTGTTCACCAAGGGGAGCCAAGCAGTTCAATCCCAGCCCAAAAGAAAGGATTTTCCATACCCCGAACCACACGACGTTGCTGTGTTGGCGTTAGATTGATCAAAAGAGGTGTACCGTCAACCCCAATAATCTGATCTCCCTCAAGAGTAACTAATCCTCTAATAAATGCCTGACGAGTGAGCTGAAGCGCTTCAGCCTTGGGCATGTCTTTATCTAGATAACGATACATCTGTACGAAGTAAGCAGACGTAACTACATCATCTACATACCAAAGGGTGCCGATAGCACTACGGGCACCAGCCTGGATTGCAAGCCCAGCAAAACCGAGCTCAGAGTCAGCGTCACCAAGTGCTGTACGGCAAGCACTAAAGACAACCAAATCTAGAGGCACACCTTTGCGACGTTGGCGTAATTTCGACAACTCATCCATAGCTATGGGACCAGTACCAGAGTGAAGCTGAGAGGCAGATGGCCCACCTGGCCGAAACTCAGCATGAGTAGCTACATGCACTCGATCATAGCGAGATTCGCCACCCTTAATGAGCAACGCTGATGGAGTGAAAGCCTTATTTAGAAAAAGATCCTTGCGATTGGGATCAGAGCTTGAGATTTTGTCGAGCTCCTGCGGCACTAGTGGAAGTGCCGCCAAACCATCAAACTCAGAAGCACCAAGGGCTAGTAAATAAGAGCCACTCTGAGTAGGTAGGTTTATATCGGTAAGTGCAAGTGATGGTGTCATCGCAAAGGCATAGCGATCACCGAAGTAGCGATTACCATCACTCAATGCCGCAAAAGGAACTGCCTGTAGACCTCGATCAGCAGCAATAAGCAATGTGCTGACGCGATGCTTCTCAAGTAATGGGGTAATACTTTCAATCAACAGCTGATGCAATCGTCTAGTAGGAGATTCTGGATTTGCCTCATCCAAGGAATCTTGCCGAGAGAGCTGCATATAAAGCAGCCTCAGTTGGGAGCCGAACTCACGGGTGGAGATCTCAACACGCCGCCCCTGAACCTCACCTTTAGATGGAATTAAAGTTAAATCAAGAAAAGCATCTGTATCTTTGGAAGTGGTCTTTCCAGCAGCCTGGGTAAAGCGCACATGCAAAACCGCTGGGTTGTAGGCCGCCCGGTTGAATTCAGGAGATGGATTTGGATTTGCCGAAGACAAATCTTTTGCAGCAGCAGCGGTCAACCAAGGATCGTTATAGATCAATTTGGACTTAACCTCTTGCGAAGTGAAACCCTGGCCTGCAGTAGTTGCTGAGGCCATCAGCAGGAGTAATAGGGACTTGGCAAAATTGGTGCTCGCCTTAACTAGTTTCATGGCTGCCCACCAAAGCGTTGTAAAGCCTGCTGCATACTTCCCTGGAGTTGAGCCGGCGTTGGCGTAGGTTTGTCAGCCAAATCAGGCATATTGAACTGTTTAACAAAGCCGCTCGTGGCCGCCTGATCGGCCGTGGAAACATTGGCTGTCGCTTGAACGGTTGTCACTCTGCTTACAGAATTCGAGCCTGATACTGCTGTCGATGACGCGCCGGAGTCTGCAGTAGCACCTGCTGCTTCCCCTGATTCGGCTCCTCCACCCTCGGCAGCAGTACCTGTCGCTTCCCCTGATTCAACTCCTCCACCCTCGGCAGCAGTAACTCTCGCTTCCCCTGATTCAACTCCTCCACCCTCGGCAGCAGTAACTCTCGCTTCCCCTGATTCAGCCCCTCCAGCCTCGTTAGCAACACCTGCCACTTCTCCCAATTCGGCTCCGCCGCCCTCAACAGAAGACCCATCAGGACCTAGCCCGCCAAACTCGCTATCAGGACCTCCAGCAAACTCACCCTCAGGAGCTACCCCGCCAAACTCGCTATCAGGACCTCCAGCAAACTCACCCTCAGGAGCTACCCCGCCAAACTCGCCATCAGCTCCTGGCCCGCCAAACTCACCCTCAGGAGCTACCCCGCCAAACTCACCCTCAGGGCCTGCACCGCCAAATTCGCCAGGGCCTGGCCCGCCAAACTCGCCATCAGGACCTGCCGCAAATTCGCTACCAGGGACTGGCCCACCAAACTCGCCATCAGCTCCTGGAAAGCCAAACTCGCCAGCAGGGCCAACATTCTCAACAGCAAAGTTGCTTGCTTCTGCTACATCAAAGGCTCCCTCAAACTTCAGATTTACAGCAACGCCAGGTGCCTCCAAAGCTTCTGGGGTCAATCTCAGCGCAACAGTTTCAACAACATCAAATGCTATTTCAGGGCTAGATGCACCAGGGCCTGCTGCTGCTAACTCACCCGCTGCAGCAGGTTCAACAATGCTAGGACCTTGCAGGGCGTCCGGCGCAAACTCTCCAGAAGCAGCTCCTGCACCGCCAAACTCACCCTCAGGACCTCGCCCGCCAAACTCACCCTCAGGACCTCGCCCGCCAAACTCACCCTCAGGACCTCGCCCGCCAAACTCACCCTCAGGACCTCGCCCGCCAAACTCACCCTCAGGACCTCGCCCGCCAAACTCGCCATCAGGACCTACCGCAAATTCGCTACCAGGGCCAGCGTCAAAACCTCCGGGGCCAGCGTCAAAACCTCCAGAACTTACGGCGGGGTTGAAAGCAACGGAGCTCTCGCCCGGGTTGAGAACTCCAGGGTTGAAAATTCCAGGATTGAACACTCCAGAATCGAAACCTCCGGGGTTGAAAACTGCAGGGTTATCTTCTGGATTCGCTACAGGGTTATCTTCTGGATTCGCTACAGGGTTATTGACTGGATTCGCCACAGGGTTATTGACTGGATTCGCTACAGGGTTATTGACTGGATTCGCTACAGGGTTATTAACGGGAGGATTACCGCCACCGCCACCGCCACCGCCACCGCCACCGCCACCGCCACCAACTGAACAAATAGAGCTGGCGCCACTAGCAGAACAAGTAGCAACAGTAGGGAAAGCAGAATTAACTACCAATCTGCCATCAGTAACATTTGTAGGTCCTAAATAACTATTAACACCCTCCAGGATTAATTCTCCAGCACCAGTCTTAGTCAGACCGTTAGTAGAAGTTCCACCCTGAATATTAACGCTGTCAGTGAATACTGTAACCCCATTATCTACATTGAAAGTTCCGCCCTTTATTCCCAAACTTAATGTCGTAGTAGGCGCGCTAGGATCACGTGGAATATCCACAAGAAATCTGAGAGTAGCAGCATTTGTACTAGAGCCAAGATTAATCGATGTAGACCTGCCAAAAGCATTTGTACTGCCAACCCCCAGCACGCCTGCTGACACAGTCGTATTACCTGTATATGTATTTGCACCACTCAGAATTAATTCTCCTGTGCCAGACTTGGTAAAATTCCCAGCACCAAAAATATTACCGCTGTATGTAGAAGTTCCGGTTTGATTTACTTCGAATGTGCCACCAGAAGCAACTGAAACATTACCTGCACCAGTGAAGGTTGCAGCAATAATCCCTAATCCTCCTGAACCTGTAGTAACTGTTACGCCATTATCAATATTGACATTATCACCAGCATTCAGCTGAAGCTTTCCAGTACCGCCCGACCAATCCAAGCTAACTTGCACATTAATGTCGCCATCAGGCGCATTTACGAATCCAATATCCGCAGCGTCGACATAAGTATTATCATTTATACTGGTACTAATTGTTACATTAGTACCAGTAATTAAAGCATTTTGAATCGCGCTCTGGCTAGAGCCATCAATGCTATAAGTAAAAGGGTCTAACAGCCATTTTCCTTGCTCACCATTAAAACTGCCAACATCAATAACAACCTTATCAGTATCTAAAAGAGCACCAGATGTCTCAATCCACCCCCCATTACCTTGAAGACTTCCTCCGCGACTAATGAAACTTCCGGCAACCTGAGTAAGGCCATCTGGGTTATAAATGTCACTCCAAGCAACAATTGTGCCCCCATCACCATCCCAAGTGGCTGAAGCATCAAGCAATGCGCCAGCTTCAACTGTGGTGTTGACCGCCTGGCGAACACTTACATCACTATTTTGCCAACTACCTCCCACTTGAATTAATCCACCGCCAGTGGCACCAGTAGCCAAAAGCTGAGAGCCACCATCAACCCTTACTTGATCACCGGTCAGCGTGAGACTGCCGCCACTGCTATTCGCTGAACTCGCCGATAGACGGCTGTTAACTACCTCGACGGTGCCACCAGGTGCATCAACCAACAGGCTCTGATCAATCGAAATATCTATGCCTTCAAGCAGAATCCTTGGAGTAGAGATAAGACCAAGCTCTGCACCCCGAGAAGGGTTGTCTAAGAATCCCTGTGATCCTGGCAAAGGATCAGACGTCAAAGCAGCCAACTGATGCGATCTACTGCCAAACACATCGAAAACACCGTTAGGGAAACGCAGTGCACTCGCCGTACTTAACTTGAGCTGCTGAACATTCACAAAGCCAACCCCTGAGCCAAGATGAATGCCACCTGGTGACAGCCAGAAAAGGTTGGCTGGTGCCGACAAACTCAGTACCTTGTCGAGAAAAGTTCCAGCAGGAGCAGTCACACCCACAACCAAATTGCGCTTGCCACCCGTATCGAAATTCACTCCCTCAATCGCACCACGAGTGTCAAAAGCACTAAATTTAAGAAAGCGATTCTTGCCGCCATCGCTGCCACCAGTGATGCGACAGATTCCGCGCCTACAGCCCCCTTCAAGATTCCCATTCACACGGGTACCCAAGCCACCAGAACGCACTTCAGCACGCCCCATAGAACCAAGCCAGGTCGAAGCACCTAGCGCTAGCGCCAAGGTCAGTGAAACCCGTCTAGCGGTAGGTGACATTACAGGAAGTTTGCGAGCTTCTAACACATATCCTCTCAATAAAAACCTTGATCAACTGTGACCGGAGTCAATATTTGCTGTGATCTTGCTAACTTGACCAATAGTGAATCTAATCGCTTAATTGCATAAGCAAGACAAGCATACGCCAAAGACTCTTGATTCATGCTATTATTTTATAATTAATATTGGGTTGTGCTTAGCATGGCCTGCCTGCATAATTAACTGACTTCAACTTAATCATAAAACCATATTCCTTCTAATAGCACAACTTGTAGCGCCGCCTATACAGCCTGGGCCAGTACGGATGCCGGATCGTACCCCCTTGGAATCACGACCCCAGCCGAGTCAGCCGATAATCCTGCAAGAAAAACAGCAACCACTCGAAAACGACCCCAAAGAACCCCCTAGCAAACCTCTTGGAATCCCAGTCTCTAACTGGCAACCTCCTATAAAAGGCACAACCCCGTATAGCCCTGAACAACTTACACAAATCCTAGGATCCTGCGGAAGACCAACCGTGGCCAGCACCCTGACAACTTGTGCTGCCACCCTCACCGCCCGACTAGTACGCGATGGCTATGTGAACAGTCGAGTCTTCACCCTTACTGAACCAAGTCCAGGAGCACTGGAAGTCGTTGAGGGCAGAATCGCCGAATTGCGCATCAAAAGCACTGACTTAGGCCTACAACAAGAAATCAAGCAGCGACTGAACTCACTGATCAACAGCGTGCTGCATTTACCCAGCCTTGAGAAAGCTTTGGTAAATGTCCGAACCATCCCTGGAGTCGGACAAATCAGCGGGAATCTTGGCCGCCTCGGCAGCGATGCCACCCAAGCCGTGCTGAACCTGACAATCGATGTAACTCCCAGCCCCTGGATGGGGGAGGCAAGCATCCGCAACGACGGCAACGCTGGTACAGGGGCCTATCGCAGTGTGGCAACGGTGGTGAAGAACAGCCTGCTGAAGCGCAACGACACATTTTTGGCATATCTAGAACTCAATGGAGATGCCGATCCAGAACTCGGTGCAGCCATTACTTCCATAAGCTATAGCTGGCCGCTATCCGAAAGCTGGCTACTAACAGGATCCATGGGCTGGAGCCGCCGCTGGATGGTGGAAGCACAAGACGTAGGCCATGAAATTAGCTTCCGCCAATTCCAGGGAATGGCACAAATAGAAAAGACATTGCACCAATCATCAAATCAATTTTGGAGCGCCTTTGCGAGCATTAGCAGCAGTCGCAACGATGCCTACCTAGCTGGTTACAGCGCCCCCCTGGTACTAGGAGGTGGCCTGGATGGCTGGCTTCGCAGTGGATATTTAAAAGCCGGCATTAACTTTGGTGGTAACACCAACTCACTGGCCTGGGGAGGTAACATCTATGGCCTTCAGGGCATAGCAGGGTTCAGCACGGAGAGCCAACTCAAAGAACTTGCTTGGTACGGTATCGATTCGGGTGAAGCGAAAGCCATCGGGGGCCTTGCCAACCTCACTTGGAGAATCAAGCCCAACGTAAGCTTGAATCTGCGAGGAGCATATCAATGGGCCTTCAACAAACTTCCTAGCGATATGGGCTTCAGCATCGGCAGCGATCTTGGTTTAATTGGATTACCAGGCACCCTGATCAGTGGAGATAGCGGTTGGCTGGCAAAAAGTGAATTAGTGGTAACACCATGGCTAAAAAATAATCAAGCATTCCAAATTGTTCCGTTCTTCGGGATTGGTGGAGTCCACACTGATTTTTCCGAATTAATTATTGAAGATACCGTAGGTTCTGCTGGCATTCTTGGCCGTTATATCAATGGTGCCTGGTCGATGGAATTGGGATGGGTTGATTCCTTTGAGACAAATGATAACCCAGGTTTGTGGCAAGACTGGGTCGTCGGCAACGGACTCTATGCAAACCTAAAATATCACTTTTGAATGCTAAGCAACAAACCTGCAGATTAGCCTGAATGCCTAAAAGAGATCCAAACATGAACACACTCATTCATCGCAACTCTTGATAAAGGGAACAAGTAATCTCAGCTCTTAACAAAGCAATTCCAAACAAATCACTAAAACAAAATGATAAAACACAGAATATTCCGATGGCTAGAAGAATCGAATGCCAAAGCACACCTAGATTTCCTTGTCATTCTCTCAGCGATCCGTCTGCGTGCGTTATGTCGGCAGCCGACCCCATCCAGGGCAACCAGTCATGGACCATTGCCGATAGTGCAGCCCTCTATGGCCTAGATCACTGGGGGGAGCCTTACTTCTCAGCCAACGCCAACGGCCACGTGCAGGTCCAGCCCCGCGGCGATCAAGGCAGCTGCCTTGATCTCGTGGAACTAGTAGAGGAGCTCAAAAGCCGCAACCTCAACTTGCCTCTGCTGATCCGCTTTGATGACATCCTCGAAGACAGGCTAGAGAAGCTGCACAGCGCCTTCGAACAGGCCATTGCCAAATACGGATACGGCAGTCGATATCAAGGCGTATTCCCAGTGAAATGCAACCAACAGCGCCACGTCGTAGAGCAACTAGTGGAAAGTGGTCGCCACTGGCACTTTGGCCTAGAGGCTGGCAGCAAGGCTGAGCTGCTGATTGCTCTTTCACTGGTCAACGACCCAGAGGCACTACTGATCTGTAACGGCTACAAAGATCAGCGCTACATCGAAACCGCGATCCTGGCCCGCAGGCTTGGTCGCCAACCTGTGGTAGTGATTGAACAACCAGATGAGGTGGAACGGATCATCCGCTGCAGCCAAGAACTTGGCGCAGCACCCTTCATCGGTGTACGAGCAAAGCTAACGACACGCAGTACGGGCCACTGGGGTAGCTCAGTGGGCGAGAAAGCCAAGTTCGGTCTCTCATTCCCGGATCTGCTAGCCACGGTGGAAGCCTTAAGACAAGCTGATCTACTCAGCGATTTGCGCCTACTGCACTTCCACATCGGCAGCCAAATCAACGACATCGCCGTACTAAAAGACGCGCTTCAAGAGGCAGGGCAAATTTACGTAGAGCTGACGAAGATGGGAGCCCCCATGGGGTATTTAGATGTTGGGGGTGGTCTGGGTGTCGACTACGACGGCAGCCGCAGCGCTAGCGCAGCATCGACCAACTACTCCCTACAGAACTACGCCAATGATGTGGTCGCAACGGTGCGCGAATGCTGTGAACCCCGTGGCATCACTTTGCCTATCCTTGTGAGCGAAAGCGGACGCGCGATCGCTAGTCATTTCTCAATACTCGTTTTCGATGTACTGGGCACAGGAACTGTGCCAGGAGCTGTGCCCAATCAAACAGGACAGGAACCCCTCACCATTCACAACCTTAGGGAGACACTCGCAGCACTTATGGCAACTCAGAAGGATGGTGTATCTGAGATATCGCGCCTACAGGAAGCATGGAACGACGCGGTGAAATTCAAAGATGATGCTCTCGCAGCCTTCCGCCTGGGTTACATCAGTCTGCCAGAACGGGCTCTCGCGGAACAACTCACATGGGCTTGCGCCGAAGCAATTATGAGCCAATTGCCTCGGAACGAAACCATCCCCGACGACCTACAAGGTTTAAGAGCTGTTCTCGCTGGCACCTACTACGCCAACCTTTCAATATTTCGTTCAGCCCCAGACACCTGGGCCATCAAACAACTCTTCCCGCTTATGCCGATTCATCGCTTGAATGAAGAACCAACTCAGCTAGGTCACTTCGCTGACCTCACATGCGACTCCGACGGAAAACTGGACAACTTTATCGGGCATGGGCAAACCAAAACTCTGCTGGAGCTTCACAACCTGCGCCAAAATGAGGATTACATGATTGGCATGTTTCTCGGCGGGGCTTACCAGGAAGTAATGGGCAATCTGCACAACCTCTTCGGCAGTACCAATGCCGTGCACATCCGGCTAACAACCGGTGGTGGCTACCAAATAGACCACGTGGTGCGAGGCAACACCAATTCCGAGGTGCTCGAAGCAATGGAGCACAACCCTGAGCTCCTGCTAGAACGACTTCGCTTGGCTAGTGAACTTGCAATTCAGCGAGGCGAGCTAACGATCAACGATGTGCGTCGACTGATGGACCATCTAGAAACGAGCCTGCGTCAGACTACGTACCTTCAAGGCTAGAGCTGGCAATCATTCCTATATGGGAGGCATGAGAAACTTTGATCACAACAACTCATTGAGCACTGAAAAGTCGCATCCCTGGAGATCAGCAACTGCTTTTTCTGAACGCTTCCCAAAAACACCTAAGTCAAGACTCTTCTGGCCAGTCAATTCAACCCGGAACTGTGCTCAGAAGCTCTAAGAGCCAAGCGGCAACAGTCCTCGTTTGATCAGCGGCTGCAGATCCAGCAAACGAAGGCAACCTTCGATCTCCTCCAGAGTTCCACGACTCCGCAGCTTGCTCAATGTCCGAGAGGCAGTCTCCCGGGACAAACCTGCAATGAGACCCAACTCCCTTTGGGCTAGAGGTGGAATCGCAACTTTGGGATCAGCGGCGGAAGAACTCTTGCGAGCTAAGTAAGCCAATGCATTGAGTAAGCGCGTGGTCGCATCACTTGACTGGATTGCGAAACGCTGATTGAGATCCCGCAAGCGAGAGGCCTCAAGCTGAGCAAGGGCAAGCGCAAAGCCCACTTCCTTGCGCAGCAAAGCCACAAAAGGCGACGCCCTCATCTTCAAAAGCTTCACTGGCGTTAAGGCCACAACATCAGCAGTCCTAGGTGCTGCATCAAGAGCAGCCATCTCACCAAACAGATCCCCCTCCCCCAACACTGAAATCACAACTTCATCGCCATCAGCCGTATAACTACGAACTTTGGCCATGCCTGAGCACAACAGGAAGACCGACTCACCCCAGTCTTGCTCCATCACAAAAACCTGTTCAGCTGCATGACTGGACTCAAGATGGCGGTCCAATAGTTGCCCACACTCTTCAGCTGTTAAAGCCGAAAACAATTGCAAAGCCTGCAATTGCTCGACAGTAAAAACGGCCATTTCAATTATTTTTTAGTTATTAAATGGTAATACAATAATTCCCATCAAGCCAACTTGCAAGAAAAATACAACCTCGAAATTGCTCTTCAATTAACAATCAATTATAGGCGCATTAATCGATCTCCACCACACACTAAGCATGAACTATTCCTCATGACAACAGTCGATCTCAAAACAAAGCTGTTTCTGCCTAATGCAACACGAGCTGGCTGTTAGGAATAAATGGGATCACCATCGTTACTAGCGGCCTTGAGCATGGATGGCGGCAAAGGGCAAGTTGGCCAAGCACCAAGCACCAAGCGGCTGTCTTAAGACTTGGAGTGGTGATTGGCGGCATTGGCTTGCTCTATCCCGGAGACATAGAGCTTCTTGGACTGGCATTTGTCGATGCTGCACAACATCTGCGTGGGCCACACCACATCCGGTGGCCAATGGAAACATAATTTTATTGCCACGCAAAATTGATTGCAAGGCAAATTAAGACTTAATCTCAATAGTTGGTCCAAAAGCAATTATCTTGCAAAGAGATGTCCAGACACCAATATCACTATTTTATTTAAAAAAGTCTTCCCCCATAAAGCAACGGATTGCATTGGATCTGCAAGTTGTTGCCAGTCATACCAAAATAATGAAAGCCATCCACGGCAGCCATGTGGGGACAAGAACCTCAACTTCAGCGAGTCCACGAGCGACTGAAGTTACTGCTTGCGATCCACACCAATGAACTCCAGCCCACAACCGTGCATGCCCAGCAAGGAGAGCTCCTGCTCAAGCAAAACGCACCAGCCAAACACCTGCTTCTGCTGACTCAGGGAAAGGTAGCGATTCAGATCCAACACCAAGGTCAGTCACCGCACACATTGACGGTAGTTGAAGCCGAAGCAATTTTGGGAGAAATGGGACTATTTGGCGGTGGCATCCACTCCAATGACGTACGAGTTGTCGATGGTCCAGCCGAACTGCTCCAAATCTGCGGTGACGA
This sequence comes from Prochlorococcus sp. MIT 1327, assembly GCF_047304785.1. Classification (NCBI taxonomy): domain Bacteria; kingdom Bacillati; phylum Cyanobacteriota; class Cyanophyceae; order Synechococcales; family Prochlorococcaceae; genus Prochlorococcus; species Prochlorococcus sp. MIT 1327. Next base: position 364,080 of record NZ_CP138972.1, on the reverse strand, counting down.
TCTACTCAAAGCACTAATCTACGACTCAGATCTACTGATCGAGCTCCTTTCTCTGGTTAGTGAGCGAGCCTGCAATGCCAACAAAGGAATCACATTGCTACTTGATTCCATTAACGCAGCATACAAAGGAGATGATGTCTTATTGGACAAAATGCTCACAGAATTAACAAGTCTGAACCACTATATTTCGCAAACTGCCCAACAACTCAAGAAGCTCGACAAGAAAAATAAATGACTTGTGCAATCAGTCAATGAGAAAATAAGACTTTGCTTATGTTGAATTCCATGTAAAAAATTGCCTCCACAGAGGCACTCCGAAATTTAACAAGTTGATCTCGGCACCTAGCCTTCGACTCACAATATAAACGATTTCAGTCGCAAGGTATTTTTTTTTATAAAAAAATACCTTCTTCTTCCAAATAGCATGCAGAAATCTCCAGAAATAAGACAGGTGGCTATTCTCAAGCCATCAGTCTTATTTCTAAAATCCAGCCCTAAGTCAGATCGGATCTCTTTTATTTCCTCTATATGCATACTAATTCAAGATTAGGTGATGACTTACGGCTCAACAATAAAAAGCGTAGAGAAGCCGTTACCCTTCAATAAAAAGCTCAGCCCAAGGCTTGCTTCAGCTCAACCTTTGCCGCTTCCAATGCTCCATCCAAAGCCGCACCATCGCGTCCGCCCGCCTGAGCCAGATTGGGGCGACCGCCGCCGCCGCCGCCGCAAAGCTTAGCGATCGAGCCAATGAACTTGCCCGCTTGCTGACCCTGAGCGATCACCTGCTTGCCAAAGGCCGCTACCAAAATCACCTTGCCTTCGTCGCTCGGATCAGGCAAACCTCCCAACACAACAGCAGCACCATCCCCCAATTGATCCAATAAACCCTGAGCTGCGTTTTGTAAGCCCGCACCCTCCACACCATCAAGACGCGCCACCAACAACTGATATTCACCAACAGCTACTGCCTGGGTTGCCAAGGCCGCTGACTTCGCGACCGCTAATTCAGCCCGTGCTGCAGTCAACGCTTTTTGGCTGCTCTTCAGCTCCTCCTGCAGCGATGTCACCCGTTCGACGATTTCGCTGGGCTGCACCTTCAAGCGCTCCAAAAGTTTCTTCACCACCTCATCGCGCTCATTGAGATACGCCAGCACCGCCGGACCAGCCACCGCCTCAATCCGCCGAATTCCTGCAGCAACACTGCTCTCAGCAACGATCTTGAACAAGCCGATCTCAGCTGTATTGGCCACATGGGTTCCGCCGCAAAGTTCCATCGACACACCTGGCACATCCACCACGCGCACCACATCGGCGTACTTCTCTCCGAACATCGCTACAGCGCCGGCAGCCTTGGCCTCTTGGATCGACATCTCCTCCACATTCAGATCATGAGATTCCATGATCCAACCGTTAATCAAAGCCTCAATCTGCTCGAGTTCCTTGGCCGTAACAGCTCGCGAACAGTGGAAGTCGAAGCGCAAGCGATCGAAGTCCACCAGAGAACCTGCCTGAGCGATCCCCGAATCAACGACCTGCTTGAGCGCCGCCTGCAAGAGGTGAGTTGCAGTGTGATTGGCCTGGGCACGGCGACGACAGGCCCGATCCACCTGAGCGTTAACCAAGTCGCCCAGAGCCAACGTGCCGCGCTCAATACGACCAAAATGCACAAATACGTTGCGATGACGACTCACATCGTCAACAGTCACGATCACACCATTGCCGCCGGAGCCTTCACCCGAAAGCACACCGTGATCACCCACCTGGCCGCCACTTTCACCGTAGAAGGGCGTGGTATCGAGCACGATCTGCACACTGTCACCAGCGCTGGCTCGTTCGGCCGACTCCCCATTCACGACTAGGGCCAAGACACAGCAAGGCTGCTCCAAGACCTCATAACCCTTGAAGCGAGTGGCCTCCAACTCAGCTGCCATTTGCTCGATAGCCCCTTGCAGCGTGAGATCAATGCTCACTGCAGCGGCCTTGGCCCGCTGACGTTGCTGATCCATCGCTTGCTCAAATCCTTGGAGATCCACAGTCAAACCATGCTCTTCAGCAATCTCCTGGGTGAGTTCCAAAGGAAAGCCATAGGTGTCGTACAACTCAAAGGCCTGGCCCCCTGAAATCATCTGGGGATTAGCAACCAGCACATCAGCCAGCACCTTCTCACCACGCTCCAACGTTTCCAAGAAGCGGGCCTCCTCGCGATTGAGTTCCGCCAGAATCAGCTTTCGGCGCTCCTCAAGCTGGGGGTAAGCCTCCACCATTAAGGCAATCGCCGCTTCCCCCATGGCCTGCAAGAAAGGCTTCTCGATCCCGACCAGTCGCCCATGACGCACCACCCTGCGAAGCAAACGCCGCATGATGTAGCCGCGACCAAGGTTGCTAGCAGTAACCCCATCACAGATCAAATGCGTAATCGCGCGGCAGTGATCGCCGATCACCTTGAAGCTGGTCTTCCCCTTCTCATCAAGCTTTTGATAATCGAGACCCGCGAGCCCAGCAGCCGTCTCGATCAATGGGTAAATAATGTCAGTTTCATAGTTATTAGGGACGCCCTGCAAAATCTGAGCCATCCGCTCCAAGCCCATGCCGGTATCAATATTGCGGTTCGCGAGTGGGGTGAGATTGCCCTCCCCATCTCGGTTGTATTGCATAAAAACCAGGTTGTAGAACTCAACAAAACGACCGTCGTCTTCCAGATCAATGTCGTCGTTGCCCAGATCCGGCTTGAAGTCGTAATAGATCTCCGAACAAGGTCCACAGGGGCCAGTCGGCCCTGAAGCCCAAAAATTATCAGCCTCATCCATACGAATGATGCGCTTGGGATTCACCCCCACCACATCTCGCCAGATGGTCTCAGCCTCATCGTCCTCACGAAAGACGCTCACCACCAAATTCTTCGGATCAAGTCCAAACACCTCTGTCGTGAGCTCCCAGGCCCACTCAATCGCTTGTTGCTTGAAGTAATCGCCAAAAGAGAAGTTGCCAAGCATCTCAAAAAACGTGTGATGCCGCGCTGTGCGACCCACGTTCTCGATGTCATTCGTGCGAATACATTTCTGGCTACTGGTGGCCCGCGGCGCAGGGCGTTCAGCCTGACCCATGAAAACGGGCTTAAACGGCAGCATGCCAGCAATGGTTAGTAGCACCGTGGGGTCTTCAGGAACCAACGAAGCACTAGGAATCACCTGATGCGCACGCTCAGCAAAAAATGTCAGAAAAGCAGTGCGGATTTCTGACCCAGTGCGAGGTCGCGAATCACCAGAACGCAATGATCTTGCAACGGCCATGAAGAATTCGGACGTGGAACAAGGATCCACCAGCCATGATCGCCTTTGGACCTCCCTATGACGTTGCCCGCCACCGCAACCAACCCAATGGTTGGGGCCCAGATGTATTTGCATTCGCTTGGGCAATGCCAACTTCAGGCATGCATGCAGCCCTGTTAAACCTGCCCTTCAAACTGGCAATGGACTTGCGCTCCTAAGGCTTGGGCTTGCTCTATGGCAGCTTTAGCTTGCGCAATCCACAGCCGCACCCCCTCGAAAGCAGCTGGCCATAGCTAGGGGACCGGCGCCCTGGCATGATTGGTTGTGGAACTCCTGCGTGGATGGTTGCCGTTGATCGGCAGTGCACTCCTGCTCCAAGAAACCCAACACATACTTTTTGCGTCGCGGCCATGAGCCTGCTGCACGCCACCTGGCTTCCAGCCATCCGTACTCCGACCAGCTCCGGTCGCCCTGCGCTCCTTGTGTGGGCAGATACCTGGCGAGTCGCTACCCCAGCAGGACCAGCAGCAACTCCCGCACTCCACCCCTTCACCCTCAGCCCAGACGATCTACGTGCCTGGCTCATTGAGCGCGATCTACTGCCTGATGAAATCATCGACGCCACAGCATGTCTGACCCTGCCTAGCCGAACAGTCAAACCGCGCAACAAAACCAAGAACGTATCCACTGAATCCGACGAAGCCAAAGACAACAAAACAAGTTGGACAGGACTGCCCTTACAAGCAGGCGAACCCATTCCCAAGCAAACGGAATGGTGGCCCTGGCAGGTGCAAGGCCTGGCAGTGGAACCTGCTGCCGCAACGGCCTGGCTTTCGAAACTGCCTCTTTCAGGAAATCATCCTGATCTGGCCGATGAATTGCGCTGGTGGAGCCATCTACAGCGCTGGGCCCTGAGCATGATTGCTCGCGGACGTTGGCTACCCCAGGTGGAACTCAGCAAGGGAGAGGGCTATCCCCACCGAGCACGCTGGACACCGCTACTCAACCGTGAAGATGATCGCCGCCGCCTCGAAGACCTTGCCGCTCAGCTTCCCTTAGTGGCCACCTGCGCCCTCCCCTGGCGGGAGCCCACCGGAAGGCGTAGCAACCGAATGACCCGCCTAAGACCAGAGGCGATGCGAGCCGCTAACCCTGTGGCTTCATGCCGACCCCGCAGCGGTCGCCTTCGCGTAGCCAGCTTGCTGGAAGAACTCTTGGATGCCCAACTGCGCACCGGATTTGAAGCGAGTGAGCAAGGCCTAGACCCATTGCTCACAGCCTGGCAGGAAGCACTGGGGTCGGACAGCGGCGTGATCAACCTCCCCGATGAGGAAGCCGAACGTCTAGCTACAGCAAGCAACCATTGGCGTGAAGGCGTGGCTGGCAACGTCGCACCAGCCAGGGCCTGCTTAGAACTCTTCACTCCAGGAGAAGGGGAAGACCTCTGGGAGCTGCGCTTCTCCTTACAGGCTGAGGCTGATCCCACGATCAAAGTACCGGCCGCAGCAGCCTGGGCAGCTGGTCCCAAGGTGCTGCAACTAGGCGAAATCCGTGTGGAACATCCAGGCGAGGTGCTACTGGAAGGCATGGGGCGAGCCCTCACGGTGTTTGCACCGATCGAACGAGGCCTCGACAGCGCCACACCAGAAGCAATGCAGCTCACCCCTGCTGAAGCCTTTGTATTGGTGCGCACTGCAGCGGCCCAACTGCGTGATGTTGGCGTTGGCGTGGAATTGCCTGCCAGCCTCTCGGGAGGGCTGGCCAGTCGCCTAGGCCTAGCGATCAAGGCGGAGCTATCGGAGAGATCTAGAGGTTTCACTTTGGGCGAAACCCTCGACTGGAGTTGGGAGCTCATGATCGGTGGCGTCACCCTGACGCTTCGCGAACTGGAGCGACTAGCAAGCAAGCGCAGCCCGCTTGTCAACCACAAGGGCGCCTGGATCGAATTACGCCCCAACGATCTCAAACATGCAGAACACTTCTGCAGCGTCAATCCAGGCATCAGCCTCGACGATGCCTTGCGCCTTACCGCAACCGATGGCGACACGCTGATGAGACTGCCCGTTCACCGCTTTGAGGCCGGTCCACGACTACAGGCGGTGTTGGAGCAGTACCACCAGCAAAAAGCACCAGACCCCCTACCTGCTCCCGAAGGCTTCTGCGGTCAGCTCAGGCCTTATCAGGAAAGAGGTCTGGGTTGGCTGGCCTTCCTGCATCGCTTCGATCAAGGGGCATGCCTAGCCGACGACATGGGCCTTGGCAAAACGATCCAGCTACTGGCATTCCTGCAACACCTCAAGGCGGAACAGGAACTCAAACGGCCGGTATTGCTTATCGCTCCCACGTCCGTACTCACCAACTGGAAGAGAGAGGCATTGGCCTTCACACCAGAGTTAAATGTCCGCGAACACTATGGGCCGCGTCGGCCCTCTACCCCCGCCGCCTTAAAGAAAGCACTCAAAGGCTTAGACCTCGTTCTCACCAGTTATGGGCTCCTGCAACGAGATAGTGAGCTCCTGGAAACGGTCGACTGGCAAGGCGTGGTCATCGATGAAGCCCAAGCCATTAAGAACCCCAACGCCAAACAGAGCCAAGCAGCACGCGATATGGGTCGCCCAGACAAAAACAATCGCTTCAGGATTGCTCTTACCGGCACACCCGTAGAAAACCGAGTCAGTGAACTTTGGGCACTGATGGACTTCCTTAACCCAAGGGTTCTCGGTGAAGAAGACTTCTTCCGCCAGCGCTACCGGCTGCCAATTGAGCGCTATGGCGACATGTCTTCCCTGCGAGACCTCAAGGGCCGTGTTGGTCCCTTCATCCTGAGACGACTAAAAACCGACAAGGCAATCATCTCCGACCTACCCGAAAAAGTAGAGCTGAGCGAATGGGTGGGGCTGAGCAAAGAACAGGCAGCCCTCTATCGCAACACAGTGGATGAAACACTGGAGGCCATTGCCCGCGCACCCAGGGGTCAACGTCATGGCAAGGTGCTCGGATTACTTACCCGACTGAAGCAAATCTGCAACCATCCCGCCCTAGCCCTCAAAGAACAAACCGTTGCCAAAGGGTTCATGGACCGTTCCGCCAAGCTGCTGCGTTTGGAAGAAATTCTCGAAGAAGTAATCGAGGCAGGAGATCGCGCTCTGTTATTCACCCAATTCGCAGAATGGGGTCATCTCCTTAAGGCCTACCTGCAACAACGCTGGCGCTTTGAAGTTCCCTTCCTGCACGGCAGCACAAGCAAAACTGAACGTCAGGCCATGGTTGATCGCTTCCAGGAGGATCCACGTGGACCCCAACTGTTCCTGCTGTCACTCAAAGCCGGTGGTGTAGGCCTCAACCTGACGCGAGCCAGCCATGTGTTTCATGTTGATCGCTGGTGGAATCCTGCCGTAGAAAACCAGGCCACTGATCGCGCTTACAGGATCGGGCAAACCAATCGGGTGATGGTGCACAAATTCATCACCAGCGGCTCAGTTGAAGAGAAAATTGATCGCATGATTCGTGAAAAATCTCGACTTGCCGAAGACATCATTGGCTCTGGAGAAGACTGGTTAGGTGGCTTAGGCGTCAGTCAATTGCGCGAACTAGTGGCCCTAGAAGGCAGCTGATTCAAAGATGACGTCATGACAAGCAGCACCAACAACACCAGCATCACAACCGCCCTAGGTGAAGAGGGGCTAGGGCAACAGCCTTGGTGGGTGGAGCAATGGATGGAATTGATTAATTCCTATCGCTTCAAAAAGCGACTTGAGCGTGCCTGGACCTACGCCAGAGAAGGCAATGTCACCTCAATACGCTTCGAGGGTCGCCGAGTACACGCCCGCGTCCAGGGCACCGGTGAAGACCCCTACAAGGTGAAACTCTGGCTTGATGTCCTCAACGACGAAGACTGGGGGTATGTCCTGGAAGCCCTTACCCAGAAAGCACGCTGGTCTGCCCAGTTGCTAGCAGGGATCATGCCGGCAGACATCGAGCGGGCATTTGCAGCCAGTGGTCGACGTCTTTTTCCCTTCAAGCTGCAGGAAGTCCGCAGTGAATGCAGCTGCCCAGATAAAGCCAATCCCTGCAAACACATCAGCGCCATCTATTTCCTGATGGGGGATCGCTTCAGCGAAGATCCCTTTGTACTGTTTCAGCTACGCGGTCGCACCCGCAACAAATTGCTTGCGGATCTAGCCGAACAACGGCGCGATGCACTCGCAAAACTGGCAGCAACTGCGGCCGAAAAGAATGAGGTTCCTACTGAGCCATCCAGCAGCGACGACCTGCCTATACCACCCCATCCGGCCGTTGTGGACCCGAGCTTATGGTGGCGCTACGACTCCAGCCTCGATGCCGATCTGGTGGTGATTACTCCAGCCATGGAAGGCGACACAGGGCTCGATGCAGCAGGTGATCTGCCCCTGGCCGAAGAACCCCGCTTCCCAAAAGCCCGTCAGACTTTTCTGAATCATCTCAGGGAGCAGGGACAAGCCCTATCCCAGCAAGCCATGCTGCAAGCGATGGCGACCGGTGGCTGAAGTCCCCTGGCTATCTTCGGAGAAGCAGGAGCTGGTGAACCTGCTTCTAATCTCTCACCAACAAGCTTTCAATCACCCACTTCTGGCATGTGAGCGACGGCAGCCTTCACAACGTCTTGCCAGCCAGGAACTGTTTGCATTAAGACAGCCCGTACTAGCCCATAGTGACGGGCACGATCCCAATCTTAGCTATGCCAATGCTGCAGCACTTCAGCTGTGGGGACGGCGCTGGGCAGAGATGGTCGGCATGCCTTCCCGCTTGACAGCACCAACCAGCGAACAAGATGCACGCGCCAATGCCTTAGACAAAGCGCTCCAACAGGATGCAATCAAGGACTATCAAGGGATCCGTATTAACCATGAAGGGCGAAGGTTTCTAATCAAGAACGCACGCATATGGACCCTATGGAATCAAGAAGGTCTACGCATCGGCCAAGCTGCTGCAATCGGCAGCTGGTATTGGTTATGAGTGCACACCAGTCCATTAACAATAAAATTGACGCCTCCTTGCAACCAAGTTCATGCAAAAAATTAAGGGGATCATCAGCCGATAGGCATAGTCCATTTTTTTGATACATGAATTTTGATGCATGAAATTTGATACATGAAATTTAGGCAAAATACGCATATTAACTTTGCCTTAATCACTTAAGCCTTGAATATTTTCTATTTTGAGAGTCCAAGAATTCTGATCAAAAACCAATCTTCCTTTGCGTTATTCAAACGCCTGAAACAACCACTCGACACATCCCAGCCCATTACCACAACTGAAATTGTGCAAACAGAAATGAAAGTTACACAATTTCAGTTAACCGGTCGGATTTAGGCCAAGCCGCCATGAGTTTAAGAAACTACCAAACTGACCCTGATATTCAATGCTTAAGGGCGCAACAAAGATAAAAACACTTCGCTGACCAATAACAACAAAGAGTCTCTGATCCTGCTGTCAAAATTTTGAGCCATGAACGGCTCAAAACATTCTGCTATGGGGTCTTGCATCATCACTGCCACTGGCCCTAAGGGCGAGAGCGCGAACAGACAAAAGTGGCCTAGCGCAGTGCGATTCTCGAGATCAGCGTCGCCAAAAACCAAGCATCACATCGCCAACACGGTTCAGCTGAAGAACGACGTGAGATACCAACAAGACCCTTTAAGCATGGCTCAATGTTGTGGAGGCGTACTCTTTGAGACCAGCCCTAGCCCGAAAAGCAACTCCAAGCTTCATTCTTCAACTGACATCGTTGCTCTGAACTTGTAGAGGCGCCGTAAAATCGCAGCGACCCAGAGAACTGTATGCAACGTCGAAAACTACTCGGGTCTGGTGCTACGGCTGTCTCAGCAGCCGTCGGCGCAGGCATTCTCAGTGCCTGCACAATCCGTAGAGAGGAAGAAAGCGGCAGTAACAGCAGCCAGCCCAAGATCCGCTGGCGAATGGCCACCAGCTGGCCCCCCTCACTAGACACGATTTACGGCGGGGCCGAAACAATCAGCAGAAGGGTGAATGAACTAAGCGGAGGCAACTTCCAAATCAAGCCCTATGCGGCCGGCGAGCTCGTACCAGGCCTAGAAGTCCTTGATGCGGTTCAGGCGGGCTCCGTCGAGTGCGGTCATACCGCCAGTTACTACTACATTGGCAAAAATCCCGGCTTTGCCTTCGGCACTTCCGTACCGTTTGGCCTTACTGCACAACAACAGAACGCTTGGCTCTACGAAGCAGGCGGTAACGACGCCATCAACAACCTCTATGCCGATTTCGGAGTGATCAGCTTCCCCGCTGGCAACACCGGTGCACAAATGGGCGGATGGTTCAAGCGCAAACTCGAGGGCCTCAGTTCTCTACAGGGACTCAAAATGCGTATCCCTGGCCTGGGCGGCAAGGTGCTTGCCCAGCTGGGTGTGAACGTCCAGGTTTTGCCTGGTGGAGAGATCTACCTGGCTCTAGAGCGTGGCGCGATCGACGCCGCTGAATGGACCGGCCCATACGATGACGAAAAGCTTGGCCTAGCCAAAGCCGCACGCTTCTACTACTACCCAGGTTGGTGGGAACCCGGCCCCACCCTTGCCGCTCTGGTCAACCAACAAGCCTGGAGCAAGCTGCCGAGCGAATATCAAGCGATGTTCAACACCGCCTGTTACGAAGCCAACCTCACCATGCTCAGCCGATACGACAACCTCAACGGGGCTGCTCTGCAAAGGCTTTTAAAGGGCAACACCGAGCTGGTTCCCTATGACCAAAGCATCCTTAAAGCTGCCCAGGAAGCAGCCTTCCAGCTCTATAGCGATACCGCCGCGAAAGATGCCAGCTTCCGCAGCCTGCTTCAGCAATGGCAAGGCTTCCGCAAAGAGGTTTACGCCTGGAACAACGTCAATGAGTTCTCATTCGCTCGCTTCAGTTACGACCAGCTGCAAGGAACTTGATGAGACGCTGGCTAGACCTAGCAGAACGCCTTGACGCCTTAAACAAGGCCTTTGCAGTCATTGCGCGCTGGTCGGTGTTGATGATGTTGGGATTAGGGCTCTGGAACGTTGTGGGGCGCTATCTGGGTGTGTCTATCGGCCACAATCTCAGCTCCAACGGTCTCATCGAAGGGCAGTGGTACCTCTTTGATCTGGTGTTCCTACTGGGACTGGGCTGGACCCTCCAACGCCATGGGCATGTGCGGGTTGATGTACTTCAAAGCCGCTGGGGAGAAAAGCACCAAACACGTATGGAGCTGCTTGGCACCCTGGTCTTCCTGTTGCCATTTGCCCTGGGAGTAATGCTGATCTCGCTCGAACCCGCCCTGCAGTCTTGGAGGATCAGCGAAGCCTCACCCGACCCCAACGGCCTGCCGCGCTACTGGGTTAAATCCCTCATCCCCTTGGGCTTCCTACTCTTGGCCCTACAAGGCGTCGCCGAAGCCATTCGAGCCTGGGCAAAGCTAAAAGCCCAAACATTGATGCCATTCAACCCTGAAGCGGAACAGGGCGGAGATCGCCTTGATTGAGATTGAACTACTCGACCATGTGATCAGTTTCGATCCCGCCACCACACTTGGGCCTGGGATGTTTATAGCCCTGGTCTTCGCTCTATTGAGCGGCTATCCAGTGGCCTTTTGCCTCGGTGGCATTGCCGTGATCTTCGCGTTGCTGGGCATGGCTCTTGGTGTGATCGATCCACTGTTCGTTACCGCTCTGCCGCAGCGAATCCTGGGGATCATGGCCAACTTCACCTTGTTGGCCATTCCGGCGTTTGTGTTCATGGGCGCCATGCTCGAGACATCAGGTATTGCAGAGCGACTGCTCGAGAGCATGGGACGTCTACTCGGCAAACTGCGCGGTGGCCTAGCCCTGGCGGTCGTGCTAGTCGGCTCACTGCTCGCTGCCACCACCGGAGTCGTAGCAGCGACAGTCACCACTATGGGGCTGATCTCTCTACCGGCCATGCTGAGAGCGGGCTACGACCGCTCACTTGCCACGGGGGTCATTGCTGCCTCAGGCACCCTTGGCCAGATCATCCCACCCAGCATTGTCTTGGTGGTTCTCGGCGACCAGTTGGGTGTCTCAGTAGGAGATCTGTTCCTCGGCTCACTGATTCCAGGGGTGCTCATGGCTGGTGCATTTGCCACTTATGTGCTCGTGATCAGCCACCTCAAACCTCATCTCGCCCCCCAACTGAATCCAGCAGACCTGATCCCCATGCAACCTGGCCAACTGCTGCGTGTGATCATCCCGCCCCTAGGCCTGATCCTCTTGGTGCTAGGCAGCATCTTCTTTGGAATCGCAACACCCACCGAAGCTGGTGTTCTTGGTGCCACTGGCGCCATGGCCCTAGCAGCGCTCAATGGAGGGTTCAGCCGCAGCAGCCTCTCAAAAGTATGCGATGAAACCCTACGAACCACCGCCATGGTGATGGCGATTTTACTGGGCTCAACAGCTTTTAGCCTTGTCTTTCGCGGAGTAGGCGGCGATCAACTCATTGCCGATCTTTTGCTGAACCTGCCCGGCGGCAAGGTTGGTTTTATGGCCGTGAGCATGCTCACGATCTTCGGCCTCGGCTTTTTCATCGACTTCTTTGAAATCGCCTTTATTGCCGTACCGCTCTTACTGCCCGCAGCTCGCCAAATCCTTGGACCCGAGGCCTTGATCTGGCTAGGTGTGGTCATCGGCGCCAATTTGCAAACCTCCTTCCTCACTCCACCTTTCGGCTTCGCACTCTTTTATCTACGCGGAGTAGCCCCTAAAACCATTACCACACAAGAAATCTATAAGGGTGCACTGCCCTTCGTGGGCCTGCAAATCGCTGTCTTGGTGCTGATCATTGCAGCCCCACCCCTAGTGGATTGGCTGCCCAACCTTGCCGCCTCCTGAAAGAAAGCACAGTTCTCCGAACACCCTCCGTAGAGTTTTGGCATTGGTGTAAAGGGTCCATGAACGTTGCGAGCAAAGACACCACGGTGACAACGGCCAGCACTGCTCCAAGGTTGTCACTGCAATGCGCAGCTATCGCTAGCGACACCACCACGATCCGTGCCCTCGATTGGGACCGCAGCCGCTTTGATATCGAGTTCGGCCTCCGTAACGGCACCACCTACAACAGCTTCCTGGTGAGAGGTGCCAAGACAGCACTGATCGATACCAACCACCTCAAGTTTGAGGACACCTGGCTACCGATGCTTAAGCAGCAAATCGATCCAAAAGCGATCGACTATCTAATCATCAGCCACACCGAACCCGACCATTCCGGGCTAGTGGGCCAGATCATCGATCTCCATCCCGAGATCGAAATCGTTGCTTCGAAGGTCGCCATCAAGTTCCTAGAAGATCAGGTGCATCGCCCCTTCCGCTCGCGAGAAGTCAAAAGCGGCGAAGAACTGGATCTAGGCACTAACTCAACAAGCGGTATCGCTCACCGCTTCGAATTTCTGAGTGCGCCCAACCTGCACTGGCCAGACACAATCTTCTCTTTCGACCACGCCACAGGGATTCTTTACACCTGTGATGCATTTGGTCTGCACTATTGCTCAGAAGAACTCTTCGACCAGGACCCCTCCGCACTGGCCCCAGACTTCCGCTTCTATTACGACTGCTTGATGGGGCCCAATGCGCGCAGTGTTGTCCAGGCTTTGAAGCGCATGGATCAACTGCCAGAGATCACCACAATTGCCGTTGGTCACGGCCCGCTACTCCGCCACCATCTCAAGCTTTGGGTCGACGACTATCGCGACTGGAGCAGCCAACGAAGCCAAGGAGAAAGCTATGCAGCCATCTGTTATCTCAGTTATTACGGCTTTTGCGACCGGCTCAGCCAAGCCATTGCCCACGGCATCGGCAAAGCCAAAGGCGAGGTACAACTAGTCGATCTTCGCGCCACTGATGCGCAAGAACTGAGCGCATTAATTGGTGAAGCAAAGGCTGTAGTAGTACCAACCTGGCCATCCCAACCAGATGCAGAACTGCAGAGTTCAATTGGCACCCTATTGGCAGCTTTGAATCAAAAGCAATGGGTTGCCGTTTACGATGCCTATGGCGGCAATGATGAGCCAATTGATGCAGTAGCAGCGCAGCTGCGTAGCCTTGGGCAAAAAGAAGCTTTCGAACCTTTAAGGGTGCGGCAAGCTCCTGACGGGAATGTCTACCAACGCTTCGAAGAAGCTGGTACCGACCTTGGACAACTGCTCAACCAAAAGCAAAATATTGCGGCAATGAAAAGCCTAGATACTGAACTTGACAAGGCCATGGGTACCCTGAGTGGCGGCCTTTATGTCGTCACCGCCAGCCAAGATGAAGAGTCCAGCCAACGACGTGGCGCCATGATCGCAAGCTGGGTAAGTCAAGCAAGTTTCACACCGCCAGGGCTAACCGTCGCAGTAGCCAAAGACAGAGCCATAGAAACCCTGATGCAAGTAGGGGATCGTTTCGTGATCAACGTATTAAGAGAAGACAACTATCAACCCTTACTAAGGCAATTCCTCAAACGCTTCCCCCCCGGAGCCGATCGTTTCGAAGGAGTGAATGTACTCAACAATGTTGCTAAAGGAGGCCCCGTCCTCGTGGATGCGCTGGCCTTCTTGGATTGCCTCGTCAAACAGCGACTAGAAACCCCCGATCACTGGATCATCTACGCCCTGGTGGAACAAGGCAATGTGGCGGATGCTGAAGCTAAAACAGCAGTACATCACCGCAAAGTAGGGAACCACTACTGATGTCGATGTCCTCCATCCACGAGCCTGCTGCAGCAGCGCAGCGAACGGTGATCACACTCCCAATCGAAAAGGGCCTGATCAGCTTGCGCGGCCTTAGTCCACAACGTCTGCGCTTTGAGCTGGAATATGCCCTGGAGCGAGGCAGTACCGCCAATAGCTTTCTTTTCTCTGCCGGTGACGACTCATATGGGCAACCTCAAGCGGCTGTCCTGGTACACCCCCCTGGCGACGCCTATGCCGAGGTTTTCATGCCGGCACTCTCCCAGGCTCTACCTTCAGATACCACAACGTTGAAGGTGGTCGTTGGTCACATCAACCCCAACCGAGTTGCGCTACTCAAAAAGCTAGCCAGCACCTACCCCAAGCTGGAATTAATCAGTTCCAATCCCGGCGCCAAATTGCTCAGAGAGCTTTGGGAACAACGCAAACCAGCAACACCCAACAACAATGAAGAGGAAGAGTCATCCCTTCCTTCTCTTCCATCCATTGAGATTGTTCGACAAGAACAGAAGCTCTCCCTCAGCAACGAACACGCATTGTGGCTGCTACCAGCGCCAACAGCTCGCTGGCCAGGCGGCCTACTGGCCTTCGAGGAAAGCCTTGGCTTGTTGATGAGCGACAAACTATTCGCCGCCCACCTCTGCACAAGCGAATGGGCAGAAGCCAATCGCATCAGCACCGAAGAGGAGCGCAGGCATTTCTACGACTGCCTGATGGCTCCCATGGCCAGCCAGGTAGATACCTTAGTAGAGCGGCTTGAAGAGCTAGACATCCGCACGATCGCCCCATGCCATGGGCCAGCCATAGAAACGAGCTGGCGGAGCCTGTTGAATGACTACCGCCGCTGGGGTGAAAGCCAACAACAAGCCCCTTTAAAGGTCGTTCTTCTTTTCGCCAGCGCCTACGGCAACACAGCGGCGATTGCTGACGCACTCGCAAAAGGAGTCTCCAGTACTGGTATTCAAGTAGAAAGCCTCAACTGCGAATTCACACCTGCGAATGAATTGGTGAATGCAATCCAACAAGCCGATGCCTACTTGATTGGATCGCCAACCCTTGGAGGGCATGCACCAACACCAATCGTATCGGCCCTAGGAACCTTGCTGGCCGAAGGTGACCGCAACAAAAAGGTAGGCATATTCGGCAGCTATGGCTGGAGTGGAGAGGCATTGGAACTTCTCGAAAAGAAGCTACGTGATGGTGGTTTCTCCTTTGGATTCGAGCCAATCAAAGTGAAGTTCAGTCCCGATGCTGCCATGGTGAAAACCCTGGAAGAGACAGGAACACTGTTTGGGCGAAACCTGCTCAAAGAACAGCGGCGTCAGCAACCACGAGCAAGCAGTGGCATGAGTGCAAGCCGTAGCGATCCAGCCGTGCTTGCCCTTGGTCGGGTAGTGGGCTCACTATGCATCTTGACGGCTCGTAAAGGGGAAGGGAATACAGCGCTTAGCGGCGCAATGGTCGCAAGCTGGGTCAGCCAAGCCAGCTTTTCACCGCCAGGGCTGAGCGTGGCCGTCGCCAAAGACCGAGCCGTTGAAGCGTTGCTGCATCGGGGCGACCACTTCGCTCTCAATGTGTTGGCAGCAGGAAGGCAACACGAACTAATGAAACATTTCCTGCAACCATTCCCAGCTGGTTCAGACCGGTTCGCAGGGCTAGACCTTGACGCCAGTCCCGCAGGTCAACCGCTGCTTAAAAATGCTCTGGCATGGCTTGAAGGATGCGTACAGCAACGCATGGAATGTGGAGACCACTGGCTGCTATATGCCGAGATCAGCCATGGTGCCCTACTTGAGCGAGAAGGCACGACGGCTGTGCATCAGCGCCGCAGCGGGGCGAACTACTGAAGAAGCAGCCTTGCGAGAAACTCGCGCAGACAGGCCCCATACGCTCCTCCTAACTCATACCGATTATGAGTTAGGCTGCCAATTCTTGCGCATCCCTCCATTCATGAATCTCACCACCAACGCCAATCTTGAAGCGGCCTTTGGCGGCGAGAGCATGGCCAATCGCAAATATCTCTTCTTTGCCGACGTTGCCAAAAAACTTGGCAACAATGAATGAGCCAAGCTTTTCCGCGACACTGCGGCCCAGGAAACCGAACACGCCTTCGCTCACTTCCGCTTGCTCCATCCTGAGCTATTAATCGAAGATCCTGCCGCACTCAACGCTGCTGACAAGCAGAAGATGCTCACCCGCTGCCTCGAGCTGGCCATTGAAGGTGAAACCCATGAGTACACCACCATGTACCCAGAGTTCGCTACTCAGGCCCGCCAGGACAGAGACAGCACTGCAGAAGCAGAATTCAACGAACAGATCGAAGAGTCTCAGCAACACGCGAACCTTTTTCGTCGTGCAGCCAGCAACTTCGGCTTTTTGGTGCCAATCGAGCAACATCATGCTGAGCGTTACGGCGTTACCCTCAAAGCACTGGAAGGCAAGGGCGTCGTAAGCGAAGCGGATCAACCCGTAACTGGTAAATGGATCTGCAAAGTGTGCTCGATGATCTATGACCCGGCCATCGGCGATCCCGAGTCAGGCATCTCAGCAGGAACCGCATTTGAAGCAATCCCAGAAGATTGGGTCTGCCCCATCTGCGGCACCCGAAAAGCCAACTTCGTGCCTTACCGAGAAGCCGAGCTCAAAGAAGCGGCCTGAGATTGGCTGAGGTGCTGCAAAACCATGTACAAATTTGTTGCGTGAGCACAGCATCTCTTGAGTTAGACCAGGTTTATGGCTTTATCACCCCCCCCCGATCTGCTTGTCATCGCCGCTAGCAATGGCCAGAACCTAAAGCTAGCTCGTCGCATCGCCGCTCAAGCTGAACACCAGGGCCACAGAGCCAAGATTCTCGATCTCACAAGCTTGGGCCTGCCACTGTTCACGCCTGTGGCAAAGGAAGCTGGAATGCCAAACGGTGTCACCCCACTCCATCAACAGCTGATGGCGGCCTCGCACTGGGTGATCTGCGCGCCTGAATACAACGGCTCGATTCCACCTGCATTCACAAGTGCCGTCGCCTGGCTCTCCGTACAAGGAGATGACTTCCGCAGTTTGTTCAACGGCAGGCCAATCGCAATAGCAAGCTTTTCCGGCGGGGGCGGCATGGGCATGTCGATGAGCCTGCGCAGTCAACTCAGCCACCTCGGCGCTCAAGTGCTTGGACGGCAGCTGATGAGTAACCACGCCAAACCCGCCAAAGACGAATCCATTCGAGACTTAGTGCACCTGCTAATGCAGATGCAACCTCTCAAGCTTTGATCCATCCGAACCAATCACCTTGTTGCACAAGCCTCGATCAGAATCTTCTCGCCGACCGCTCAAAGGCCTAGAACTGCGAAACAAACTAAATCTAGTGAACACTAGATATGGATTCTTACAAAAGAAACTCTCTACAGCTTTAAACGCAAAAAATCTGGTTTTGCTAACTTAAGAATGAGAGCAAAAGCCTGATCTACCAGAAGCCTTGCCCTGTCTAGAAACAACAAAAGCCAGACATAATCCCAATCATAAAGACAATCTAAAAAAGATTGGCACGCTAGATATTGTGGCTTGAAATGCACAAGTCATTGCATTCAGCCCTCGGCGCGATGGGATCTCAGCCTGGCCAAAACGCTGCTGTTCGATACCGCGGTTTTCTGCTCCTGCCACAGAGCAACCAAACATGGTTAGTTAGGCCTGAACGCAGTCCCATGCTTTTGTTGCCGTTCCGCACCCCAATCTGTTCCTTGACAGATGTCAAGTCGATGCTGGATTGGCGTCTCTCTCAACAATCAAAGTTGCTTGATGCTGCCTGATCAATTAGGCAGCATGAGGAGGAGGTGTGGGGTGTCCTTGAGATTGAAATGGCAGCACCAATGTTGCCCATCGCTCTGGACGCTCAGGTCGTTGACGGCGTGGCTGACGGACACCAAAAGGGACACGCACCACATTGGTTCCATCAACCGCCAAGGTATGTCCCTGCAGCAGAGCTGATTCCAATCCATCTGGAAGGGTAGGAAGAGTTACCCCAGCCCCCCTAGAGGACTGATCTCCTTGGTTCAATGAAGTGTCGCTATCCATGCTGTCCCCCCAGCGATGGTGCAGATGCGGGACAGTATGGTCAAAACACTGCCACATGTGCTGAATTAAAAACCAAAAATTCGGTTTTCAGTGAAAAGTTACTGCCTTTAATCTGTTCACACCAGGGGAGGTTGAAGAACAGCGTTATCAGCAAGCTCCTCAACCGATGGGCAGCTACACAGCAAATTGCGATCGCCATAGGCATTATCAATTCGCGAAACCGCAGGCCAAAACTTGCTTTGGCGCTGCTCAGCCAATGGGAAAGCAGCTTCGGCGCGGGAGTATGGACGATCCCAAACCTCTGCTGTGACGGCCGCCAAGGTGTGAGGCGCCCGTCGCAGCGGGTTGTTCTGAGGATCGATCTGGCCTGACTCAATCGCTGCCGTTTCTTCCCGTATGGCAATCATGGCGTCGCAGAAGCGGTTGAGCTCCTCCAAGCTCTCGCTCTCAGTGGGTTCCACCATCACAGTCCCTGCCACAGGCCAGCTCACGGTTGGGGCATGAAAGCCGTAGTCCATCAACCGCTTTGCAATGTCATCCACCTCCAAGCCTGCACTTCGCTTAAGGGGGCGCAGGTCGAGGATGCATTCATGGGCAACCAACCCTGCTTGACCCCGAAACAGCACCGGGTAATGAGGATGCAACCGATGGGCTAGGTAATTAGCAGATAACAGTGCAACAGCACTGGCCTGCCGTAATCCCTCCGCACCCATCATGCGCAGGTACATCCAGCTGATCGGCAGGATGCCTGCACTGCCCCATGGCGCAGCCGAAATTGCGCCGATTCCCTGCTCGCCGCCGCAGGCAGCGAGGGGATGACCTGGAAGGAAGGGCATCAAATGAGCAGACACCGCGATCGGACCAACCCCTGGTCCACCACCGCCATGGGGGATACAAAATGTTTTGTGCAGATTGATATGACAAACATCAGCGCCATAAGTCCCAGGACGACAAAAACCGATCTGCGCATTGAGATTGGCGCCATCGAGATACACCTGGCCACCGTGACCATGAACGAGCTCACAGATTTCACGAATCTGCGGTTCAAAGACACCATGGGTTGAGGGATAGGTGACCATCAGGGCTGCCAGCTGAGGAGCATGGGCCTCTGCCTTGCTGGCCAAATCATTGAGATCCACGTTCCCCTCTGCATCACAAGCCACAGGCACCACCCGCAAACCCGCCATCACGCATGTGGCTGGATTGGTGCCATGGGCACTGGTGGGAATCAGACAAACATCTCTCTGCTGCTCTCCGCGGGAATGATGCCAAGCGCGAATCACTAACAAGCCAGCTAATTCCCCCTGAGAGCCGGCATTCGGCTGCAAAGACACCCCGGCAAAGCCAGTAATGTCTGCAAACCAATGTTCCAGGTCCTGAACCAATCTCTGATACCCCTGGCACTGATCCTGAGGAGCAAAAGGATGCAGCGCCGCAAACTCCCTCCAACTAATGGGGATCAGTTCAGCTGCAGCATTGAGCTTCATCGTGCAACTACCCAGGGGGATCATCCCGTGCACCAATGAAAGATCGCGGCCCACCAATCGCTGGAGGTAACGAAGCAGCTCGGTTTCGCTGCGATAGCGATGGAACACCTGCTGCTGCAACCAAGGTCGCTGGCGCAACGGCAAGCCAACAAGCTCCTCAAGGTGAGGGTTTCCAGGGTCTTCGAGAACTGGCACAGGCTGACCTGCAGCCTCAGCCAAAATCTGGAGGATCGACTTCAGCTCCTGATCGGTGCTGAGCTCATCAAAACTAATGCCAAATCCATGGGCTGCCTCTGGAGCAACACCCAAAGGCAACACCCGTAGGTTAAATCCCGCCAAAGCGGCTGCCTGATGAACAGCAGGGGCTTCACGACAGATCACCTCAATCGTGTCAAAGCGAGCTATCGACTGGACTGGATAGCCCAACTGGTGCAATCCCCTCTCCAGTTGAGCCCGTAAACGCAGGACTCGTCTAGCGATTGCAGCGAGCCCATCCGGTCCATGGTGCACTGCATAGAACGACGCCATCACAGCCAATAAGACCTGCGCCGTGCAGATATTGCTGGTGGCCTTGTCTCGGCGGATGTGTTGCTCCCGGGTCTGCAACGCCAATCGCAAAGCCGGTTGCCCCTCCGCATCCACAGACTGGCCGACTAGACGTCCGGGGACCTGGCGCTTGAAGATCTCAAGGGTGGCAAAAAAGGCGGCGTGAGGTCCCCCAAAGCCCATTGGCACCCCAAACCGTTGAACACTGCCAACAGCAATATCAGCTCCAAATTCAGCCACTGGAGCAAGCAAAACCTGAGCAAGAGGATCAATAGCAACAGTTGCCAGGGCCCCTACCTCATGAGCAGCCTGAATGGAGGTCGTGGGGTCCCAGAGCCTGCCGCTACGTCCAGGCAACTGAAGCAAAACACCAAAGACCTCAGCATCAAACTGAAAGGTCATCGGCTCGGCCACCTCGAGATCAATGCCCAGAGGTTCAGCCCGAGTTCTCAACACGGCAAGAGTCTGGGGAAGAACCTCCGCATCCACGAGAAAACGATGGGCCTCAGGGCGCTTGCAAATCGCAAAGCTGAGGCTCATCGCCTCAGCAGCTGCCGTTCCCTCATCAAGCAAGGAAGCATTGGCGATCGGCAACCCCGTGAGCTCACTGATCAGCGTCTGAAAGTTGAACAGAGCCTCAAGCCGTCCTTGAGAGATCTCAGCCTGATAAGGGGTATAAGCGGTATACCAAGCAGGATTTTCAAGCACCTGTCGCTGAATCAACGCAGGCGTTGCTGTGCCGTAATAGCCAAGCCCAATTAAAGAACGCCTCACCCGATTCGCCGCCGCGATGAGACGCAGTTCCTCCATAGCCTGAACTTCACCACAGCCCTCAGGAAGGGAACTGCTGGGTGCCGTTGTCTCGAGAATGTCTGGAGGAACTACAGCAGCAACAAAGCTCTGAAGATCACGATGACCAAGCTCCAGCAGCATTTGCTGCTGGTCTTCCAAGCTGGGCCCAATGTGCCTCACCAAAAAAGGTGAAGACTGAATGCTTGAAGCCTCAACTGCACGCTGTTCAAGCAGTGTCAAGGGACATTCATCAACAAGATGGACAGAAGTTTAGAAAATTTGGCCCAGAACCATCGCACTTCATCAGGTGCTTAGTTGCTTGATTCGATAGCCACCTTGTTGGCATAGGTGGCTGCGTCCATCAGATCCTGCAATTGAGCTGGGTCCGCCGGGCGAACCACGAGCAACCACCCCTCACCATGAGGATCATTTTGAAGTTCATCCGGGCTGGAAAGCACCGACTCATTAATCCGCACCAGCTCACCGCTGATCGGAGCATGCAAATCCTCGACAGCTTTCACCGACTCAACGGACCCGAAAGTGGTGCCGCGATTCAGCCGATCGCCCACCTCCGGCAAATCCACAAACACAATGTCACCCAACTGATCAACAGCAAAGGCACTGATGCCTATCCGCACCAATTCACCATCCAAACTGGCGTATTCATGGGTATCGGCAAACCGAAAGTGGTCGGGGAATTGGAAAGCCATCGAGCCTGGCGAGGCAAAGCTCACCCAGTCTGGGGTACATCCAGCAAACCGGCGCGAACCAAAGCCACCAAAGCTCGGATCAGTGCCAATTCCACATGAGTGCGATGGGTACCTCCCTGCACATAGAGGTTGTAAGGGGGGCGCAAGGGAGCATCTGCAGAAAACTCACTGGTGCTTCCGTCAATAAATGTTCCGCCCGCCATCACCAAATCGCTTGCATACCCAGGCATCGCTGCTGGCACAGGATCGAGATAGGCCCCAATAGGGGAACATGCCTGAAAGGCCCTGCAAACAACTTTCAAAACCTCAGGGTCTCCAAGCTGCACCGCCTGAATTAAATCGCTACGAAAGGCTCCCATCGAGGGCTTCACTGCAAAACCCAAAGTGTCGAATACACCCGCGACCAAATCAGCTCCGATCAATGCCTCTGCCACCATTTGTGGAGCCAAGAACAGCCCCTGCAACACCAACCGATAAAGATCAAAGCCAGTGCCCCCCTGACTACCAATTCCTGGAGCAGTGAGCCGACAGCAAGCCTGCTCGACCAAATCAGCCCGACCGGCGACATATCCACCAGTTGGAGCAATCGTGCCACCGAGATTTTTGATCAAAGAGCCCGCAATCAGATCAGCACCAACTGCTGGGGGCTCCAAATCCTCAACAAGCTCGCCATAGCAATTGTCGACAAAACAGACACATCCAGGCTGAGAGTTATGGATGCGATGACACAACTCGCCAATGGCTTTGATCGAAAGAGATGACCGCGAGCTGTAGCCACAGCTGCGCTGTATCAACACCATCCTTGTTGGCACCTCCAAGGCGCGTTCCAAGGCTGAAACATCCACACATCCCTCGGCCGTGAGGGGCAGCTGGTCATAAGAGACCCCTAATTCAGTTAAAGACCCCTGGCCGGATCCACGCAGACCAATCACTTCTTCAAGGGTGTCGTAAGGCTCTCCGGTCACTGACACGAGTCGGTCACCAGGCCGAAGAACGCCAAACAACGCAGTCGCAATTGCATGGGTACCACTCACAAACTGGAGTCGAACAGCTGCTTTCTCAGCACCAAGCACCCTTGCAAATACACGATCAACCACCTCCCGAGCCTGATCTCCATGGCCATAACCGGTGATGGAAGCAAAGTGTTGCGTGGCGACTCGTTCGCTGCTGAAAGCCTCCAACACCTTCGCAAGGCGAACCGCTACGGCAGCCGTCCGCTCGCATGCGATCCCCTCAAGGCGCTTAGAGACAAAACCAACGTGCCGCCTGGCCCACGCCTGCACCAGCAGTTCATCAAAGCCAGCTGCAGGGAATGTCTTCAAAACAACCCGGGATCAGAATCAATCATCCCCATGCTGAATCCTCGTTGAACGTCAAACGAAATCGAAAGTGAAGAGCAAGAGCAGAACATTGCCAAAATCACAGCTCACCGAACCAAGTCAGCGCAAATCATTGGCAAAACTGCCATAGCTCAGCACGCATCAAGAAGATGCACAGCTGAGCTATGGCCCCTGGAAACGGTTCCATAGTTCCTTTAGATTTGAACATGTCTCGGCCCTTCCCGCTCCACTCGCCTTACAAGCCAAGCGGCCGACCCATCCAAAGGAGTACCTCTTGGTTTCCCCTCTTCCGGTCTCTTCAGCCACAAACCGTCAGCAACGTTTGTGGGCTGCTGTAAAGGCTCATCGTGAGCCACTACCAGCAAAACAACGTCGATTCAAATGGGGCACCACCAGTTTCATGCTGGCCATGCATGTAGCAGCAACCTTCGCACTGCTACCACGCTTTTGGAGCTGGCAAGGGTTGGTCGCTTTTGCCGTTCTTTATTGGACCACGGTGCTCGGGGTGACCTTGGGGTTACATCGACTGGTCGCTCATCGCAGCTTTGTCGTACCCGTTTGGCTGGAGAGGATTCTGGTGATCATGGCCACGCTTGCCTGCCAGAGTGGCCCCATCGAATGGGTGGCTCTGCATCGCCACCATCACCGCTACTCCGACCAAACCAATGACCACCACGACGCCGGCCGTGGCCTCTGGTGGGCCCACAGTGAATGGATGCTGCATGAGATTCCAGCGCTGGATCACATGGACCGCTTTGCAGGAGATCTGCTAGCCGACCCTTTCTTCCGATGGCTTGATCGCTGGTTCCTGCTGCTACAGATCCCTCTCGGTCTTGGGCTCTACTGGTACGGAGAAGTCGCCCAGGTGCACGGTGGAGGACTTGGCCTGGTGCTCTGGGCCATCCCCCTGCGACTGGTGGTTGTGTACCACGTGACCTGGTTTGTGAACTCGGCGACCCATGCATTTGGCTACCGCAACTTCGACAGCCCAGACCTCTCTCGCAACTGCTGGTGGGTGGCGGTGCTGTCCTTCGGCGAGGGTTGGCACAACAATCACCATGCTTATCCCTCCAGCGCCCGTCATGGCCTGCGATGGTTTGAATTCGACATCACCTGGCAACACGTGAAGGCATTGCGTCGTCTTGGCCTGGCTCGTCGAGTCCAGCAAGCCCGCTATGTTTCCGGGGCTTCCTGAGCAACCAACAACTCTGAGCGGGCCCTGAGATCATCCAAAAACCCCTCTGCTCCCTGTCTGTTCACTCCACCCAAGGCCACCTGAGTTGCGTGCAGATCAAGCAATTCGCCATCGAGCTCCTCAGAGTTGTAATCCCTCAAACCAGCCATCACCTCCGCAAAACGTTCTCTGCGCTGCGCCTTAGTGACTGGATAAGCCTCCATCACCTTGTCCCGGCATTGACGCCACGATTTTCCATTGCATAGACAATCAGCCAAAGCAGCACTAAGAGCTGCGGCCTCATCTTCTTCAATTCGCCAATCAAAGCCAGCAGGTAAGGCAGCAAGACCCACAAAAATCTCAAACAGAGCGCCAGCGCCGAGTGGCTCACCATCTGCTCCTTCCAGAGGAAGAGAACTTTCCGAAAGCACCTTGAGTAAGTCGGGATGCCCCTCAACCAAGCGATCACGAATCGGCTCTAGACCGGCATGAAGGATGGCGTTGGCTTGACCCAATGCAAGAAACACTTCGGGGCCTGGTGAAGCGAGTTTGCCGTTGCGCAGATTAGAGATCTGCGAATTGTGCACCCGGCCGAGATCAAGGCATTCAGCCAAAGCCGGCAAGACCTTATGTGACCAACCATTGCGCTCATGCCAGACATGAATGAGATGAGCCATGGCCCGCCGCCCATCATCCAAGCGCTCGCGATAGCCCCTGGTCGCCGAATCAGATTCAACATCAGGCTTAGTCACTGGATAAGGATCCGTATCGTGTATAGTTTATGCACATTCGATAGATCGCTCATGGCCTCCAGAGTGATACCTACGCCTTCAACGATAAGCAGGCCTGCAGCTTCGCATAAGGCCTCAAGCCTTTCTACAAAACTTCAGCGCTCCTACACAAGCCAGGCCATTTGCCCACCTAAAGAATCAAGACGCTGGGGAACGATCGGATTCATGATCGCCATTCATGCCCTATCCATCCTGGCCCTGTTGCCCCGTTTCTGGAGCTGGCAAGCGATCACAACCCTTCTCGTCCTCTACTGGGTCACGGCCTGCCTCGGCGTGACGATCGGCTACCACCGTCTGCTCTCACACCGATCGTTTCGAGTACCCCACTGGCTGGAGCGCTTCTTTGCCACCTGCGGAACCTTGAGCTGCCAACACGGTCCAATCGACTGGGTAGGACTCCATCGCCACCATCACAAGTTTTCCGATACTGACCCCGACCACCACAACAGTCACAAGGGCTTCTGGTGGAGCCACATGGGCTGGATGTTTGAACCCATTCCAGCCATGCGGGTCGTGCCACGCCTCACTGTTGACCTGGCAGCGGATCCCTATTACCGCTGGCTTAACAAGTACTTTCTACTGTTGCAGCTCCCGCTAGCCGGTTTGCTCTTCTGGATCGGCAGCGTCAGTGGAGCCGGTGGGTGGGCCCTCGTGCTGTGGGGTATCCCCTTGCGCCTAACGATCGTGTATCACATCACCTGGCTGGTCAATTCCGCCAGTCACTGCTGGGGGACTGTGGCCTTCGACAGCGGTGACAACTCCCGCAACAACCCTTGGGTAGCAGCTCTTACATTTGGCGAAGGTTGGCACAACAACCACCACGCCTTCCCGCACTCCGCCATTCATGGACTCCAGCGCGGTCAGATCGACCTCACCTGGCAGCACATCCGCCTCATGCGAGCCCTAGGCTTGGCTCGCAAGATCCGGCTACCGATCACATCGTAAGGTTGTCGATCGCTCAACAGTCGTCGTCCGTCTTCTTATCGCCATGGCCAAGCGCGTACAAGTCGTCCTGAACGAAGACGTCCTCAGCCTCGGCAAGGACGGCGACCTAGTTGAGGTTGCTCCTGGTTATGCCCGCAACTTCCTGCTTCCCTTCGGCAAGGCTGTCCCTGTAACCCCAGCCGTGATGAAACAGGTCGGTCACCGACGTGCCAAGCAGGCCGAGCATCAGGCGGCAATCAAGCAGGAAGCCCTGGACTTCCAAACCGCGCTGGTCACAATCGGGCGTTTCACCGTTAAAAAGCAAACCGGCGAAGACGACGTCTTGTTCGGCACAGTCACCAATGGTGATGTCGCTGAAGCAATCGAAACAGCCACAAAGAAGGAGATCGACCGCCGCAATATCATCGTTCCGGAAATTCACCGAACCGGTAGCTACAAGGTGCAAGTGAAACTGCACAATGAAGTCAACGCCGAAATCAACCTCGAAGTCGTCAGCTACTGATTGCTGGCAAGGCTTACAAAACAAGCCAAAGTAGGTCTCCTTATAACGTCAGCTCCTCATCCATGGTGAGCGCCCCCCTGCCAAACAACGGCGATACCGCCGCAGAGGGGTCTCGTCCCTTCAGGAAAGCCTCTGCCACATCTCGAGAACCGAGCTTTGAAGCCCTGCCAGACTCCGTGCCTCCTCAAAATCTGGAGGCAGAGGAAGCTGTTCTAGGAGGCATCCTTCTTGATCCTGATGCCATCGGCAGAGTGGTCGATGTGCTCCAACCTGAGGCTTTTTATCTCAACGCCCATCGAGAGATCTTCCGCACAGCCCTGATGCTTCACAGCCAGGGCAAACCCACCGACCTCACAGCAATGAGCGCCTGGTTGGCCGACACAGGGTCCTTGGAGAAGGTAGGTGGCAGCAACCGTCTGATCGAACTTGTAGAGCGCGTCGCCTCTACTGCATCAATCGAGCAAGTGGCCCGTTTGGTGATGGACAAATTCCTACGGCGACAGTTGATTCGCTCAGGCAACGAAGTGATTCAACTCGGCTTTGACCAGGGCCTACCGATGGAACAGGTTCTCGACAAAGCAGAACAAACAATTTTTGCGATCAGCCAGGAAAAGCCATCCAAAGGTCTCACCCCCACAGCAGAAATCCTTACCAGCACCTTCAACGAGATCGAAAGCCGCTCACTAGGTACGTCCGTCGCAGGCATCCCGGTGAACTTCTACGACCTCGATGCCATGACCCAGGGTCTGCAGCGCAGTGACCTGATCATCGTGGCTGGCCGCCCAGCCATGGGCAAAACCTCCATGGTGCTCAATCTGACCAAAAACGTTGCTCAACTCCACAACCTGCCTGTGTGCTTATTCAGCCTGGAGATGAGCAAGGAACAACTCACCTATCGCCTCCTTTCAATGGAGGTTGGCATTGAGAGCAGTCGACTGAGAACAGGCCGTTTACGGCAGGAAGAGTGGCCTCTTCTGGGCCAGGGCATCAACACCCTTGGCCAGCTACCGATCTACATCGATGACAAACCCAATTCAGGCGTCCTGGAGATGCGTTCTCTCTCCAGGCGGCTCATGGCCGAACAAGGCAAAGAACTCGGACTCATCGTGATCGACTACCTACAACTGATGGAGGGCTCCACGCCTGATAACCGTGTTCAGGAACTCTCCCGGATTACCCGCGGCCTTAAGGGCATGGCCAGGGAACTGAACGTACCTGTGATTGCCTTATCACAGCTCAGCCGTGGGGTGGAATCCCGCACCAACAAACGCCCAATGCTCAGCGACCTGCGCGAGTCAGGCTCGATCGAACAGGACGCTGACCTGGTGCTGATGATCTACCGCGACGAGTACTACAACCCAGAAACCCCCGACCGCGGCATCACCGAAGTCATCGTGACCAAGCACCGCAACGGCCCTGTCGGCACAGTAAAACTACTGTTCGAGCCTCAATTCACACGGTTCCGCAACCTGGCGGCCTAAAGCAGCAATACATTGATGATTTCTACTGTTCTCTAGAACGTCACGGGCCCCATGCCCTTCAGTGCTCCCCCAACCGAACACTTCGACGTCATCATCGTCGGCGGTGGGCACGCCGGTTGTGAAGCCGCGATTACGGCAGCGCGCTTAGGCCTAAGTACAGCTTTATTCACCCTCAACCTCGATCGGATTGCCTGGCAACCGTGTAATCCCGCAGTGGGAGGGCCAGCCAAGAGTCAACTCGTGCATGAAGTCGATGCCCTTGGGGGGGTCATCGGACGCCTTGCCGATGCGACGGCGCTGCAAAAACGTGTGCTGAATGCAAGCCGCGGCCCTGCGGTCTGGGCCTTACGCGCCCAGACCGACAAACGCCTCTATTCACGCCAAATGCTGCAGTTGCTTCAACAAACAGCCAACCTCTCTCTAAGAGAAGCGATGGTGACTGGCCTCGAAGTCAAAGGTGATCCATCGGGTGGCGGGGAGCACTGGGAGCCAGCTCAAGGACATGCAGCACAAATCACAGGCGTACGGACCTATTTCGGCAGTATTTATCGGGCACAAGCCGTCGTGCTAACCACCGGCACGTTTCTTGGTGGTCAGATCTGGGTTGGCAATCAATCCATGCCGGCAGGTCGTGCCGGCGAGCAAGCCGCAGAAGGGCTCACCGAAGCCCTCGAGTCACTTGGCTTCCAAACCAATCGCCTCAAGACAGGCACTCCGGCCAGAGTCGATCGACGCAGCATTGCTCTCGATCAACTGGAAGAGCAACCCAGCGATGCCGCTGATCGCTTCTTCTCCTTCGACCCAACCGCCTGGGTTAGCGGTGAACAGATGAGCTGCCACATCACCCGCACCACCGCATCAACCCATCAACTGATTAAAGAGAACCTCAAACTAACGCCTATCTATGGAGGCTTTCTCGACAGCAAAGGGCCGCGTTACTGCCCATCAATCGAAGACAAGATCGTCCGTTTTGCTGACAAAGACTCTCACCAGATTTTTCTCGAACCGGAAGGTCGCGACACGCCAGAAATTTATGTGCAGGGATTCTCCACCGGACTACCTGAGCGGTTGCAACTCGACTTGCTACGCACCCTCCCAGGGCTTGAACAATGCGTCATGCTGCGGCCTGCCTATGCAGTCGATTACGACTACCTTCCCGCCACACAGCTCAGTCCTTCATTGCAAACCAAACGCGTCAAAGGGCTTTTCACTGCTGGGCAACTGAATGGCACAACCGGCTATGAAGAAGCCGCCGCCCAAGGGCTGGTTGCCGGTCTCAATGCAGCCCGTCTCGTCCAAGGCCAAGAGCAAGTGCAATTTCCGCGCGAGGGCAGCTATATCGGCACAATGATCGACGATCTTGTCAGCAAGGATCTACACGAGCCGTACCGGGTGCTCACCAGTCGAAGCGAATACCGCCTGATTTTGCGGGGCGACAACGCAGACCGACGCCTCACGCCTCTGGGCTATCAGCTAGGCCTGATTGATGCACGCCGTTGGCAGCTGTTTCAACGCAAACAAACCGCTCTAGAGGATGAAAAACAACGACTCGAAAAGCAGCGACTCAAAGCTAGCGATCCAGCCGCACCGGCCCTCGAGGCCAAAACAGGCGCAACAATCAAAGGGTCCATAACTCTGGCCGATCTGCTCCGACGTCCTGGCGTGCGTAGTGCTGATCTGATCGAGCATGGCCTAGTCGATCCAGAGCTTGCCCTAGGCGTAAGAGAAGGAGCAGAAATTGATATCAAGTACAGCGGTTACCTACAACGGCAGCAACAACAAATTGATCAATTGAAGCGGCAGAGCCAAAGACGCCTGCCTGCAAATCTCGACTACGCCAACATCAGCACCCTCTCTAAGGAAGCCCGCGAAAAACTAACTGCTGTAGGGCCACTCAATTTCGCTCAGGCCAGCCAGATTCCCGGTGTTAGCAAGGCAGATCTCACCGCCCTGTTGGTCTGGCTGGAACTGCAGAAGCGTCGAGCCCTCGCCGCCTCTGGTCACGATCGATAACGTTGGATGTCATTGGAAACGAACGGTGCCCTCTCAGCTCACCACCTCGCGGGCCTACTGGAACCTACGAGCTGAACAGGTGATGGACCGCGTCTTCCACGAGCAAGACAATCATCTGACCTCTGCCAGGGTGCATGTCCACGAATCACTCAAGGCGAAGCCACCTCAGTGGAAAACTCTTACTCTGTCTCTTACTGGTCTTGCCACTGCAGGGCTAATCAGCAGTGTCTGGCTAGCTCACAATTGGCAGGCCTCCCAAGCCCAGCTTGACCGAGAACGAAATTTGCTAGTCATGGAGCGGCTCAGAAAGTTACCCGCCGCATCTCGAACGACCAGCGAAGAACCCAGCAACAGCTCAAGCATTAGCGCCCAAAACACAAACGCTGAGCTGGCAGTCCTTCCCCAAACCCCGCTTGATCCTGATTGGGTCCAAAGCTTGGAGCCTGTCATCGTTCCCATCCGCGAAGAAACGTTCTCCAGCCACTCAAGTCACTTGCAGCGCAATGCAAGCGAAGTCCCCGTACTTGTAGGTGTCGTACATGGCCCTAAAGGCAGCAGCTCAGCAATCTTTCAGCTGAAGCAAACCTCCGCCTCCGCAAAACCCGGAGAGAACATCGGTAGCAGCAACTGGCGATTGGACTCTGTCAACGCCAATGGTGCCGTCATCAAAAATCAAGGTCAGCAACGTCAGCTCAACATTGGAGGCGCCTTCTGAACCAGACACCCTCAGGACTGATCTCACCAGCACGGGTCTGGGACGCCCCTAGCAAGGCAGTGCTCTCTGGTGAAGGCCCCTGGCAACTTCCCGGACCCTGGCGATTGATGCTGCTTGGGGATGGCAGCCCAACCCGCCACCTGAGACTGCTCACAGGCCATGAAGTGCAAGTCAACCTCATTGCCATGCAACCGGAACCCAATCCTGATGCAACAGCCCCGCAGGAAGTTCGCGAACTCAAACCACCTTTACTAAGGCGTCAGGTGTGGTTGATCTGCGACTCCCATACCCTGGCCTGGGCAGAAAGCTGGTGGAATTTCGATGAAGCCGAAAAGCATCTCCACAATCGCAATCAACCCATCTGGGACAGTCTCACAAAAGGCCGTTCCGAACTGTTTCGTGAAGTCGACGGACTGGGCCTTGTCGCTGCCGATTGGCTCGAATCCGCATTCGGCCAAACAGGGCCATTTTGGAGCCGTCATTATCGATTCTTTCGCCAAGAGCGTGAACTAACAGTGATCCGAGAAGTTTTCAGCCCTGAGCTCGAGAAATGGCTCGGACCCACTCCACGACAAGAGCTTCAACTCTGTTCATGACCAGAGCTCTCGATTTGTCGATTTTTAACTTGACAACTTGCCAACTCTTGTGCTTTCGGGAAGATTATTCAAGCGGTTCCCCTCTCCATGGCACCCTCCCCAAGCTGGCTGAGCCTCACTGATCTGGGACGCATCTACGGCATCTCAGCAATCAATTGCGGCCGAGCTCTACAACTGCAGGGCTTGCGCGATCGACATGGACGACCAACTCCAGGAGCCCTTGAGACTGGTGCAGCCCATAAGCACGGTCCACAAACCCCTCCACGCACAGCTCTCTGGAACGCGAAAATCTGCAAAGGCTTGCTTGAGAAAAGCGGCTACCAACCCATCAACCGAACACTTCAGGTGGAGCAATGGGCCGAACTGCTTGAGGCCCTTGAAGAGGGATCGCCCTCCATCAATGCAACAGCAGAGCAAATGGCTGAAGATCTACCTGAAGAACTGGTAGGTGACGTCAATGATCAACTCGCACTGCGAGGCTGCCATTTTCGCGTAGCGCACAAACCACATCAGGCATCTTTGAGCGCTGCAGCCTGATTGAATCGCGCAGGCTCAATCTCGCCGACGACTGGAACGCGGCAAAGGTCTCCGCTCCAGCGGTCGCTTCAATGATTCTGATGCGCTTCGGTTTGAAGCGGCCTCAGGATTAAGCCGCTCTGATGGGCGACGCTGCCAACGATCAACCTGGAAGGTGGACTCATCGGGCCAGTCATCCTCATGAGGCACAACCTCACTGCGAGAAGACGCAGGTTGAATCAAAGGGGGAACACGGCGAGAGATCGCTTCCAGTGGTCGCTTCACTCGCATTTCAGTGGACTGAGGCTCAGACTGCCAAGGCTCCAGCCAACCATCGTCCTCGTCATCTTCCAACAACCATTCAAGCTTGTCACCCACCCAGCGACCAACCGTTCCCAAGCTCGCAGCGGAACGACGGTCTGTACGACCAGATCCACGCTGTCCAGGGCGGGTGCCGGCCACACCATCAACCAACTGACGACCTGTCTCAAGCCACTGATCCAAACGACGATCCAAGGGATCCCTGGACCTTTGGCGACGTTGACGACGTGTATCCATGCATCGACGTTACCGGCGCCGCCGGTGCAACCACTGCTCCCGTTGCCAACCGATTAGGGCAATCGAGACCCCACTGACCTGAAGTACCCAGAAAAACATGTCCACTCAGGCCTCCGGTAACGCAGGTTCATAGACGAACACACAGCTGGCATGCCAGCTACCCCCATAGTGACGGTCGCAACATTGCCGACAAGCAGCGCGATGAACACGTCGCTGATAAGGAGAACGAAGACCACAGCGAGGGCAAACCGCCCACCACCGCGGCGGCGTTTGAGGCACGGGAAACTGATGGCGCACACTCACCTGAAACTGGTTCTGGGCAGCGTTAATGGCAGCCATCCGGGCATGAAAGTTGGGGCCATGACTCTCCTTAACCTGCAGTACAAGATCAATCCAGGCATGGATCATTTCGTGGCAAAGAGTGCTTTCAGTAGCGGTCTGAGGCAGAAGCTCCAGCAACGGACGAGAAAGAACAATCTCGCAGCTGTTGCGGCCGTCAACCCTTAAGCCACGACGATAAAAACCTGCTGTCTTGCGCAATCGACCATCACTCCACCGCACAGACAGAAGAGGCTGAGATCCAATCGCTAGGGCGCCATTGAAATATTCCCTATTGAAGCGATGAAACAGCGGCAGCAGAGGCACCAGAGGCATTAATGCGCGTGGGGTAGGCCCTTAAATCAAGCTTTGACAGTCTGCCCACTTCACACAATCGCTGAAGAGCCATATTTCTGAAGTCGGTCAGTCAGACTCTCTTTTCAATTGCATCAAGATGATGGATCTAGCCCTGGCACGGGACATTGGGACCAAAGCCCTATTAGCTGGCGCTGGAGCCCTACTGCTCTACTGGACCATCACGGCCGTCAGGCTGGTCTTCAGTGCAAGGGGCATCAACCCCTTGGTCAAGCAGTTCTTCACTCAGGTCGCGGCAGGTCGGATTGATGCTGCCTACCTACTCACCACCAAGACCTATCGGCAGCACGTCAACAGACAACAATTCATCCGCTTCCTGGCCAGTCTGAAACTCAACCGATATCGCAACCTCAAATCCGGTCGACCTAGGCTCCAAGAAGGCCAGGTCATCCTCACCATCAAACTCAAATCTGATGGCAAAGATGAATTAAAAATGGATTTCACATTCAGCAAGATTGACGATTCATGGCGAGTCGATCGCATTGTGCCCCTCAATTCATGACCGATCGTTCTTAAGACAGCTGCGGTGACCCCGACGTCGATACCACCCCCAGAGCGGGCAGCCGAACTACGCCAACTACTCAATCAGGCCGCCCACTCTTACTACGTACTTGATACACCAACGATGGAGGATGCCGTCTACGACCGCCTCTATCGCGAGCTACTGAACCTAGAAGCTAAAGATTCATCGCTACTCACCCCAGACAGCCCCACCCAAAGGATTGGTGGAGCCCCTGCTCAAGGCTTTGCAAGTGTTCAACATCGCATCCCATTACTCAGCCTCGACAATGCTTTCAATGTTGACGAACTAACGGGCTGGTACGTCCGACTCGCCAAGCTGCTTGGTCATCAAACCAACCCTAAAACGCCTCAACCTGATCTATCGATGGTGGGCGAACTGAAGATCGATGGCAACGCGCTAGCCCTCAGCTACGAACACGGCGTACTCATACGCGCAGCCACCCGCGGTGATGGCGCTAATGGAGAGGAGATCACAGCCAACGTTCGCACCATTGCCTCCATTCCGCTGCGATTACAACTCGTGCATCCTCCAGCCTGGCTGGAAGTGCGAGGAGAAGCGTTTATCCCGAATAGCACCTTTGCAGACATCAACACTGCCCGAGGAAAACGGGGCGACGTAGCCTTTGCCAACCCCCGCAATGCCTGTGCCGGCACGTTGCGTCAACTAGATCCCAAGGTGGTGGCCTCACGTCAGCTGGACTTCTTTGCCTACACCCTGCATCTACCAAACAACTGGCAAGCGAAAGCTCATGATCCAGCCAGACCCATGAACCAATGGGCAGCATTGCAATGGCTCCAGGCCATTGGCTTCAAAGTGAATCCAAACACCGCGTTGCTTGCGGATTTAACAGCGGTAGAAAACTTCTTCAAGCTCTGGGATGAGGATCGCCATCAACTTCCATACGCCACCGATGGAGTAGTCGTAAAGCTCAACGACTTACAACTACAAGAAACCGCAGGCTTTACTCAAAAGGCCCCACGTTGGGCGATTGCACTCAAATACGCCGCTGAAGAAGCCCCAAGCAAATTGCTAAGACTCACCTGCCAGGTAGGACGCACAGGCGCCGTAACACCTGTGGCTGAATTCGAAGCGATACCACTAGCAGGTACAAGTGTGAGCCGCGCCACACTGCACAACGCCAATCGGGTCAGCGAGCTCGATCTCCATAGCGGCGACACCATCGTGGTGCGCAAGTCCGGCGAAATCATCCCGGAAGTGATAGGTGTGTTGAGAGAACTACGACCTGCAGGAGCACAGACACTCAAGCTGCCTCATATCTGTCCGGAATGCCGATCAGACCTAGTGCGGGAAGAAGACGAAGCCGCAACACGCTGTGTCAACAGCAGCTGCCCAGCGATCCTGCGCGGAACACTGCGTCACTGGGTCAGCAAAGGAGCTCTGGATGTAGATGGCCTCGGCAGCAAGCTGATCGAACAGCTGGTCAACCGCGGTCTAGTGCAATCGATTGCTGACCTCTATGCCCTCGAGGCAAGCCTTCTGGCAAGCATGGATCGTATGGGCAGTAAATCAACAGCAAACCTAATAACCGCCCTGCAAGCCTCCAAAAGCAAGCCCTGGCATAAGCAGCTCTACGGCCTAGGCATCCACCACGTCGGCGAAGTCAACGCTAAAGCCCTAGCTAAAAAGTTCCCCAGCGCCGCCACACTGGCCAACGCCGCCTGCAAGGCACCCGAACAAATCACGTCAGTGTTCGGAGTCGGCAACGAAATTGCGCAGTCACTACAACAATGGTTTGCCACCCCCGCCAATCAACAGCTTCTGGCCAAGTTGAAACAGCTAGGCATCTCCCTGGAAGCCAATGAAGACGAGCTCGCTCACGACACAGATCAAAACCAAAGAACGGTCAGCTTGCAGGGCCAAACCTTTGTATTAACAGGCACTCTGCCAACCCTGAGCCGCAGCGAAGCCCAAGCCCTGATCGAAGCCGCCGGTGGCAAAGTCAATAGCTCTGTCAGCAAAAACACCAGTTATGTGGTGGCTGGAGTTGAAGCGGGCAGCAAGCTTAACAAGGCCGAGAAACTTGAAGTCACGGTCCTTAACCAGGAGGAGCTGCTCAAACTTTTGGCCAGCTGAAGTTCTCCATCCCTAGGCTTTGAATCACTGCATAAGAGCATGAGCCAAGCCAACATCAACACCTGGATCAAAACAGCCTGCGGACGTGCCAAATATGCAGATCTGGCTCAACGCACTGGGGTGCTTGCACGCCTCCGGCTGATCTGGTTCGTGTTCTTTGCCGCCCTCAAAGACTGGCAGCTAGACAACCCAGATCAACTGGATGGCTCGGAATCCTGAAGAGCTCGCTTGGCTGCAAGGCCTACCAGCCACACCACCACAACCGTGGCCAATACCCCAACAATTCTGAGAGTCCAGGTGGCGGGGTCTGCCTGGCCAGAGAGAACATCCCCAAATCGCGCCACATCTCCAGCTAGTGCACCAAACCCACAAAACAAAACAGTGCCAGGAAGAATGCCGATCAAACCGATCGAATAATCCCGCAGACTCACCTCACTGAGGCCATATGCCAGGTTGAGCACACTAAAAGGGAACGCTGGAGACAGGCGGGTTAAGAGCACCAACTTGAGACCCTCACGACTCACCGCCTTCTCAACAGCCTGCAGTTTTGGCACAACTGCCAGGCGACGTCGAGCCCAATTCCTTAGCCAGTAACGTCCAAGCAGAAAGGATGCCTCTGCACCCAAGCAGGCACCGACAAACACCAACAAACTGCCTAACCCAGTCCCGAAGAGAGCACCTGCAAGCATCGAGGCCCATACGCCTGGCAGCAACAAGGTGACCCAAAGTGCATAGAGAGGCACAAACAGAACTGCACCAATAGGTGTCTGCAAGAAAGGCAGCCAAGATTCCAGCCAAGTCCCCGGATCCATCAACACAAGCAATCTGCATGCAACACCAATACATCTCATACTCAAGATTCATGCAGACTTGGCGATGCGTAGGCACAAACTTCTGCAGCAAGCCTTGTTGGCCACTCTCTCCGCCATAGGCCTACCAGCGCTATGGCGACAAGCCAAAGCTACTAACACAACAGCAGCCATCAACGAGCTACGCCGATGCCTCGGCACACGTCTATTCAGACCCACACTTGCTTGGGCAAAACCACAAGCAAAAACGCCAGGCCCCTTACAATTAAAAAATCATTGAACCTAAGGGCCCTCTTGCTGGGATCTTGACATACCTCGTCGAGGCCTGTCTTCATCACCCTTAGCCAATGAGCCTGACAAGGCCAAACACCTTGATCGGTTCCGGCAAGCCTTTCACGGCTTGAGGGCCAAGATCCACAACCTCGACTGCATCATCAACGAGGGCGAATAGCTCGCCGCTGATCAGGATCGGGTAATCCTTGAACCGCCTGGTCAATCCCTCTAGACGGCTGGCGACATTCACCGTCGCGCCGATCACGGTGAACTCCAGTCGATCGCTCGAACCAAGGTTTCCGGCGATCAGATCCCCGAAGTGCATACCGATACCCTGGCTCAATGTTGACCGTTGTTCCGCTGTGAGCTGATCATTCAGTCTTGCCAGGCTCTTCTGCATCGCAAGAGCTGCGCGGATTGCCGCCAGAGCTTCCTCGCGATCGCCGCGGGATTCCGGGATGCCGAATTCCGCCATCAATGAATCCCCGATGAACTTATCGAGTAATCCGTTCTCGGCTAATACAGCGCCGGCAAGACCATCGAAATAGGCATTGAGCAGGTTGAAGAGTGTCTCTGGTTTGAGCTGGGAGCTGAGGCGTGTGAATCCCACAAGATCGGTGAACAGAACCACACAGCGGCAGTGTTGACCGCCGAGTTGGGTCCCGAATCGGTCCGGTTCCTTGAGAATCCTCTGCAGCAGCCTCGGCGATACGCGCCGCTCCAGCACACGCCGCAACTCATTTCTTTCTCTGCTTTCTTGCAGCCAAGTCTGTGTTGCTTTGGTGCCTCCGCCCAGCACCAGCCCTGCAAGCACTGCGGCCTGGGGTAACCAACGTTGGAAACCCAGCCAGATCGCTCCTGTCAGCAGCAGACTCAGCCCGATCAGCAGCAGAGTCGTGAGCACCACTGCTCTGCTCGATCGCGCACGCAGCAGCAGCAGTCCGGCCACCGTGAGCCATCCGATCAGCAGCGGAATCTCCCAGAAAGCTTGCAGTGGCAACAGTCCTGTGCTGTCCGCCACGGCGGCTATCGCTACGGCTTGCACCTCCACCCCGCTGACCGGGCCAAAGGGGGTTTCACGATGATGACCCATCGCGGCAGCCGTGGTGCCGATCAGGACGAGTCGGTCCTTCCAGACAGCATCCGGCTGTGTCTCAAGTTGCCAGGCCGGCACTGTCGGCCAATCACCTGCTGGACCGCCGAAAGGAAGGCCAAGGGGTTCTCGGGTTGGAGGGCGACCGTTCGCCACGAAGGCCAGCGCTGTTGGATGCGGGCCGGGAAAGCTTCGCAGTTCACGTTCGTTCCAATTGCTGCCGGGAATGGCTCGTACCTGTCCTCGATCGCTGAGCAGCAGTGTGGCCAGACCAATCCGCGGCCAGGGCCAGGGAGGGAGCACAAGATTGCGTTTCTCAATGCCGTCGTTGCTGTTGCGTTCGAAATCAGCGGCAAGCGTGATGCGATCCCTCCAGGGAGCGAGTCGATCCAAAAACTGCTGGTCATCCTTTGGGCCGTAAGCACTGGGATTGGCAAACACGATGTTGAAGATCACTCCTCGAGCACCACGCTCAAGCACATAGGCCGCGAGTTCGGCCTGGAGTGATCGAGGCCATGGCCAGGGTCCCATTGCCTGTAATAGGGGGGAACTGCTCTTCTCTTCCGGGGTAAGCAACGCATCGACAGCGAGTGATGTCTCATCGATGGCGACGATCACTGGGTCGTTGGAGGGCTCCTTGCGACCATGCAGCAGCATGGCGAGACTTTGGATCTCAAGGTCGAGCTGCTCCAGCATTGCGATTGGTCGGTACTGCCGCAATGCAGGCATCCCGATCAGGATGGGCAGGACCAATGCCAGCCCCCACCACCAGAAGCGAGGGTGTGGCATCCGCCTCATGGATCTGACTTGATCGGAGCCTGGCTCAAAACAGCCTCCACTTCAGGCATGGTCTCCATGGGAGCCTGGAAGCCATTGAGCAACTGGCTCTTCCTACGCCGGATCATCGCCTGCTTGCGAGTCAACGGGAGGGGTCCGCTCCATGTGGCAGTGCTGTCATCATAGGTAAGCACCTGCCCACCACTCAGGGAGAAGGCTTCGCCGGAGTCGGCATTGACGCTTACCTCCCCTTCCCAACTAAGAAAGATGATCTTGTCATCTTGGTCATCAATGAAGAGGGTCGTACCACGGATCGCGGCGGTGGCGATCCGGGTGCGAATTTGAAGTGGCCTTAACCCTGATCCGCCCGGAGCGATCCAGGCAATCACCTGACCGCTGCGGTGGTTGATCGTGTTGCCGTTGATCTGAAGGGATGCGTTGCCGCCCATGCGGAAGTTGCGGTTGCCCTGGCTCATGCGGATCTGCATCCGGCCGGGTGTGGCCGTACGTAGCAGTGTCTTGTTCTCCAGTGACTGGCCTTTACGGGCCACAATTTCTTTTTGCCCAGGTGGGCGTTGAAAGGCAGGTTGTGAGACCACTTCCTCAATGCTGGCGATCGGTCTGGATTGGGCCGAGCCAGACGCTGCCATCAACACACCGGAGGTGATGGCAACGATCGCGAGTTGGAATGCGGATCTCATCGGTGCAAGCTGTGGTCTCACTCATTCTGGTGCGGAAATTGGAGGCAGACCATTGCACCGGTTTTCTGCGTTTCCTGATCGCAGAACAGATCGCTGGGGGGGAACGACTGGCACCTCGACAGGTAGCGCGACCCCCGATGCAAGCTCGACATCGACCGCAACCGTCAGATAAATGGTGGATTGCCTGGCCACAAACCAAATCCCAGCGGAAGCCACAAGCAACAACAGCATGTGAATACTGCCATGACCCTAATTCGCGCCGCCACACCTGGCGCCAGCTCCTAGTCAAACGAAGGTAATTTCACTAACCAAACTGGCAACAGGAGTTCTTGGGCCCGAACGACGAACAGCTGCTGAGCATCAAACTGGGTTACAACCCCACCAACCTTTTCCGAGTACACCATGGGGTCGGCAGCGATCAATAAATCCAAGCCTCAAACCAATGCCCACCGGCAAAACACATCAACTCGAAGCTGATGTGTAATAGCGCAAAGCAAACAGCCAAAAAGCCCGGCTTCCAACAAAAAAAATCACAGCCAAAAACATTCCCAAAGCCAACATCGGCATGGCCGCACGACCAAGGATGACCTCTGCTGGAACCGTGGTCAAAAAAGCAACCGGTAACACCAAAATGAACACCAAGCGCAGAGTCGGCGGATAGGCACTCACTGGGAACCGACCGGAAGCCAGCACGGCCCGTAGCACTTCAGTGGCATTCCAGGTCTTCACGAACCAGATACTCGTGGCAGCAATCACAAACCACAGGGCATAGAGAATCACACCGCCTACACAAAGCATCAAAACAGCGACCAATACTGTGCCAAGGCTGAAAGATGCGCCTGCCCGGGATGCAGCCCAGACGATCAAAACCAACCCCAACCCCATTTCCGGAAGGCCCGCCGGCGCCATGATGCGTAGCGAGACCCAAAACTGACTGTCGATCGGCTTCAACAGCACAAAATCCAAAGTGCCCTCACGCACGTGGGTGACAATCGCACCGAGGTTTGGTCGTAGCCAGGTGCTGGAAACACCATCCAAAAAGGTGTAAATGCCCTGAACCACAAGGGCAGCCTCCCAACTCCAACCACCCAGATCTCGCCCCTGCCCAAAGAACACAGACAGCACAAAGATGCTGCCAGCCAAACTGCCGACCATGGCCAGCAAATCGATCAGCATGTTGGCCTGATACTCCAACTGCCCAGCCAATGCCGTGCCCCAAAAACGCTTCAAGCTGAGCAAGTAGCGCCCCATCTCAAGCACCCATCGCTGTATAGCGACGCACCCCAGCGCGCCAAGCAATTACCACCAACGGCAGCAACAGCATCAACCAAAACA
Source organism: Prochlorococcus sp. MIT 1327 (assembly GCF_047304785.1). NCBI lineage: Bacteria > Bacillati > Cyanobacteriota > Cyanophyceae > Synechococcales > Prochlorococcaceae > Prochlorococcus > Prochlorococcus sp. MIT 1327. The sequence continues at coordinate 323,574 of NZ_CP138972.1, read as the reverse complement.
ACTGAGCCGCAAAGCCAGCAACAAAATCAACAGGCAAACCCGCCAGAACCCGTGCCGGAAAATCAATCAGATAGGGAAACGGTGTCCAGAAACAAACCGTTCGCGCCGCATCTGGGAAGGCAGCAATAGGGACCAACCAACCAGAGCAATAGAGATATGGAATCAATAGCAAGCGCTCTAAAGCACTAGCCTTCTCACTCCAAAAACAGAGTGCGGCAATCAAACTCTGTAGCAAAAAATTGATACTAAAAGCCAGCAAGATGGCCAGACAAGCCAACAAGAACTGGCCAAGCGACGGTAACCAAAAAGACGTTGGATAAAGCAAGAAAAAAATGGCTGCAATGCCAATAGAAAAAGGAAAACGAGTGACTCGTTCAGCCACATGAGCAGCCACATAACGCCAAAGTGGATGCAGAGGCTGGAGCAAAAAGGGAGATAAACGCCCGAGCAAGGCATCCTCCTCAAAGGCAAAAACCACCCAAACCACTGAAAACTGACGCACCATGAAGACGCTGAGGTAATAACGGGCCAAGCCCACCCCCTTGAAGCCAAATGACGCTCCAGCGTCACTTTGACTCCAAAGGCTCAACATGATGAAAGGCAGCACACCCGAGAGAGCCCAAAGAGCAATCTCAGCGCGATACTGAACCATGTTGGCGTGCTGAGAAGCCAACAAGGCCCTCACCACCGGCCAAGAGAGGCCAGCAATCTTCATACAACCCTCCCCTTACGGAACAGGCTGCCAATCAATTCATCGATCGGTGGATCATTAACTTCAAGATCCAAAACATCAAAATTGGCCAGCAGACGTGCCACAACCTCAGTGAGCTCACTGCGTGAAACCAGAAGACGCACGGCTCGATCATCCAGTGCTTCCAACTCGCCATAACCGACGAAGTCTTCCGGGGAAGCTGACCGATTGAGCTCAAGACGAACCTGACGGAAGGGAGACAGGCTCGTGGCTAATGCATCAAGGCCACCATCGTGAATGAGCTCTCCTTGATGAATCAATAACACCCTCGAACACAAAGCAGTGATGTCGGCCATGTAGTGACTTGTCAGCAACACCGTTGCGCCCGTTTGACGGTTGTACTCGGCCAGGAAACTACGCACCCTCGCCTGAGCATTCACATCCAAGCCAAGGGTCGGTTCATCAAGAAAAAGCACCGAGGGACGATGCAATAGGGCCGCTAATAACTCAGCCTTCATGCGCTGTCCAAGGGACAACTTACGCACCGGGCGGGTGAGCTCTTCTGCGATCTCCAACATCTCCGCCAACTCATTAATCCGGTATCGGGCCTCCTTCTCTCCAATGCCATAGACCGCAGCATTGACCGAGAGCGAATCGAGTGGCGGCAAGTCCCAGATCAGCTGCTGCTTCTGACCCATCACCAAAGTGATCTGCTTGAGAAAAGCAGCCTGACGTCGCTGAGGCACATAACCAGCGACATGGACCCTTCCTGCGCTGGGATGAATTAAGCCGCAAAGCATTTTCAAGGTGGTGGTTTTTCCCGCACCGTTGGCACCAAGGAAGCCCACCATTTCCCCTGGCTGGATGCTGAAGCTCACATGACGAACCGCTTGAACATCATGAGTCTTGCGGCGAAAAAAATGGTTGAGCGTGCCAACAAAACCAGGACTCTTATCCGCGACTTGATAGGTCTTACTGAGCTGCTCTACCTCAATCACCACATCAGCCCAAATCGGACAACCGCTGACGCGCAAGCTCAGCCTGAGCCTCGGCCTCAGCAAGGTTGGATTGGCATTCCTCAACGACGTTCGGCGGAGCTTTGATTGCGAAATTCGGATTGGCCAAGCGACCCGCCAGACCAGCAATCTCTTTCTCTGCCTTAGCTAAATCCTTCTCCAAGCGACCCCTAAGAGCATCCAGATCCACCAATCCATCGATGGGCAACAGCACTTGCAACTCCCCACTAACACCGGCTAAGCAGCGCTGCGTCGGATCAGCACTGGTCGCCACCACCACGCTCTCAGCACGCGTGAGAGCTGTGATATCCGCAGTCGCCTGCTCTAACAAAGCCGCCAGCTCAGGGCGGCCTGTAATGAATTGAACCGGCACCGTCTGAGCTGGCTTCAGACCAGCAACTGCACGCAAATTACGCACCACCCGGATGGCCTCAATCAGCTCAGTAAACGACAGCTCAAGAGCGTCATCAAGAAATGATTTATTGCTTGCTGGCCAGCTTTGCAAAGCCAGAAAAGTATCTTTGGGCGCACCAGTTAACCCATGCCAAAGTTCCTCGCTCAAATGAGGCATTAATGGATGAAGCATCACCAATAGATCCGCAAGCACCTTGGCCAACACCTGACGAGCTGTGCACTGATCCGCCAGAACTTCACCACTGGCATCTTCACCCGGATGTAGCCGTCGTTTACTCAGCTCTAAATACCAGTCGCAAATATCGTTCCAAGCGAACTCATAAAGGCATTTAGCCGCCTCACCAAGGCGATAACTGTCGTAGCGCTCAGCAACATCGCGATTCATGCGAGCTAGGCGAGAAAGAATCCAACGATCCGCGAGTTGCAAGCTCGCGGGATCAGGCTCACCAAGCGACGCCGGCGTCTCTCCACCCAGATTCATCAGGGCAAAACGAGTGGCATTCCAGAGCTTATTAGCGAAGTTCCGGGCCGCCTCCACTGTCGCGGAGGTGTCGCTCTTACGGTCGTAATCCAAGCGGATGTCTTGACCTGCTCCCGCAACTTCACGCACCAGAGCAAAGCGCAAAGCATCGGTGCCATAACGCTCGATTAGCAACAACGGATCAATACCATTGCCGGCACTTTTGCTCATCTTGCGATTCTGCTCATCCCGCACCAAGCCATGGATATAGACGTCTGCGAACGGCATGCGACCGGTAAAGGCACCAGCCATCATCGTCATCCTCGCCACCCAGAAAAAGATGATGTCGAACCCTGTGACCAAAGTGCTGGTGGGATACCAACATTCAAGGTCTGCACTCTCTTGATCAGGCCAGCCCATGGTGGAGAAGGGCCAAAGACCACTGGAAAACCAGGTATCAAGAACATCTTCATCCTGCTGGATGACCACAGCCTCTCCAAACTGATCACGAGCCTGCTGCCATGCCTCCTCCTCCGAGCGAGCCACCAGATAAGGAGTGGCATCGGTCAACTGATTGTGAGTCTCACTGACAACAAACCAGGCAGGAATGCGATGGCCCCACCACAGCTGCCGGCTGATGCACCAATCACGAATCTCAGTGAGCCAATCGCGATAGACCTTTTGCCAACGATTGGGTACGAAGCGAGGTGCTCCATGATCCAAACACTCATGGCAACGGGCCGCTAGAGGTTCCATACGCACGAACCACTGAGTGGAAAGCAAAGGCTCCACCGGCACCTTGCCCCGGTCGGAATAAGGAACGCTATGGCGATGGGGCTCCACTTTCACCAATAGGCCCTCCTGCTGCAAGGCCGCCACCACTGCCTTGCGGGCCTCAAAGCGATCCAGCCCCTCAAAACGACCGGCATGACCATTCATGCTTCCGTTTTTGTTCATCACCGTGATCTGAGGCAAATCGTGCCGCCGTCCAATCGCAAAATCGTTGGGGTCATGGGCGGGTGTCACCTTGACGCAACCAGTCCCAAAATCCTGATCCACATGATCATCAGCAATCACTGGAATCTCTCTTCCCAGCAGGGGCAATCTGAGGGTTTGACCCACCAAATGGCGATAACGCTTGTCGGCCGGATTCACCGCAACAGCCACATCGCCAAGCATGGTTTCAGGGCGAGTTGTGGCCACTTCAAGATGAGTAGTGCCATCAGCGGCTGGGCCACCCGTTAGGGGATAGCGCAAGTGCCACATATGACCATCGACTTCCTTCATCTCAACCTCCAAATCGCTCACTGCCGATCCGGAAGCCGGGCACCAATTCACGAGGTACTCACCTCGATAGATCAAGCCCTGCTCATGTAAGCGAACAAAAGCTTCACGAACAGCCGCACTGAGACCTTCATCCAAAGTGAAGCGCTGACGCTGCCAGTCAACCGAGTAACCCAAGCGGCGAAGCTGATCAACAATCCGCCCACCGCTTTCCTCCTTCCAGGCCCAGGCACGTTCAAGAAAGGCCTCCCGGCCTAAGTCATAACGACTGATCGCTTCAGCCTTGAGCTGCTTTTCAAGAATGGTCTGCACAGCAATCGATGCGTGATCGGTCCCAGGCAGACAGAGCACATTTTTTCCTTGCAAGCGCTGAAAACGCACGATTGTGTCGATCAGAGCCGTATTGAAAGCATGCCCCATATGCAAACTGCCGGTCACGTTTGGGGGGGGGATCACCACCGAAAAAGGCTCGCCTGCAGCCTGTGGGTCAGGGTGAAAAGCACCACTCTCCTCCCATGCGCACTGCCAGCGACTCTCCGTACCAGCTGGGTCATAGGTCTTAGCAAGGGCATCAGCCGCCTGAACAAAGGCTGGGTCTGCGGCGCTCAGCTCAGTCACGATGGAAGTGGACGGCATTCGAACCATGCTCGCAAAAGGCCGCGGCGCATCCATGACGGCTCGAAACCATCACCCGCATCACTGAGAAACTTTCCAAGGAATAGCGACTAGCGCATCAAGCCTTTGCCAGCGACTGCGGTCGGAATCAACCCTTTCCAGCAACCCCACCTGATCCAATGCCCTGGAAGCCTGCTGGGGTGTCACTACGGCCCCAGGTGCTATAGGCATCACCAGCACTTGGGGCTCAGCTGGATCAGCCATCAGCTGCAATTCGAGATCCTCCAAGGTTCGTTCGTAAAACAACCCGCGCAAGCGACCCGTCAACCTTGGGCCCAGAGCCTCGGCAAATAACTCAAGGCTCTCGCGCTCTCCCGACAACCCACAGTTGAGCGCCATCCAGATCAGCAACTTGGCCCAACTATCCACCGTCCAGAGGGGCTGAAAGCTATCCCGGTGCTGCCGCACCAGCTCAGCCAAAGCAAAATCAACCAATTTGCCCTGAAACAGAATTGCTTGGGAATCGTCCATGGCAGACATCCTCTCCTCCAGCAGGCAGACTGATGAGGTGTCTAATCCGGCAGGGCCCATGACCCTGGATCTGAACGATCCCGAACTCGAATTTTCGAATTTGGTGGATGCCTACATCACGTGGGTATTGGCCGTGATCAATGATGAAAAGCTCGAATCTGAGGATCAGCTGCTCACTGATGAGATCTCTGAAGATGCGCTCAATGCGATGCGCTTTCTTCCAGGAGACGTGACCAGCGCCATTGAAACCAGCCTGGCGCGCGTCTATGACGTTGATGCAGAAGAACTCGCCAACCTGCTTTTCCCAGAAGACTGAACTTGATCGCTGATCCCCTGAGCTGCTCATGAGCTGCCTAGGAAGCATTCGTTAGATCTTCTTCACTGATCGATGAGGCATGGTTCCGCTGGATGCCAGATCCCCCAAGCAAACATGGCACTTGCTGGCACCTCCATAGAGCAGATGATGAGATGGGTAAAGTTAAGGCAACGAAGCTGGCAAGGTCAGCACATTCGATCAGGACCATGCAGGTATGGCAGCATCGGCTGACTGAACACACTGGACGCACTCGCTTGAGAGCAAAAGGGACATCTCAGGAGAAGCTTTTCAAAAACCAGATCTCAAAACTTGAGCTCTAGGAATAGTGTCCAGCAACGAAGCAGGCCCAATCAAGACTGATACAACGGCCTGGTCGCAAGCAATCGCAAGGATCGTTGGGAGGTGTTCGCTCAGTGATCACAGCTCATCTACAAAACTCAGAGCGATTTCCAAGATTGGCAAACCCGCCACAATCACCCACGTTTAGGCAAGAACTAAGACAACTCTTGCAAAAAGGAACAATGGCCCAACAACAAACCGCATCAATCCTCAATATTTTGAGCGAAAAAGTAGGCAGCGTGAACACATTGCCTGGCGGTGCTGCTCTTAGCAAGTAGAGCTAGCGGGATCGACTAACAAGCTGAAAACAGTGTGATTGATGGCTTCAGATTCCGTTCAAGCGCAATATCAATGCAATCGTCTTGAACAATCAGCCACGTAGAGCACACAACCAAACTGGAGAAGGCAAAGGCGAAAACCTATAAAACAATCAAAGCACCGCCCTAGCATTGCCACTAAAGGCTGAGCTCCATCCTGCAAAGACAAAACAACTTGGCGTATAAGATTGATTTAAAGGATTTCTCTAAGCACTTTTCACCATGTCAGAGACCCAAGCTCTCTACGTACTATTGGCCCCTACCGGCCAACTGACCGGCAATGGGCAATTACGAGAAACAATTCGCGAACGTCGGAAGCGCAATGGCGACGATGTAGCTTTTTGGTATCTTTCTCCTGAACTGGTTCAGAAATTCAATCTGCCTGGAACAGGGGTGGAAGCAGTGGTTGCCAACGAACTCACAGCAATCAATTGGCTGAAAATGCGCTTTGGTGGTGAGAGTTGCAGCATTCAACTAGATGTTGATCAATTACATGAACATGCAAGTTCATTACCACCGGCACCAACAAATAGGGATCTTAGTATTCAATAAATAATTGCACTGGCAGTTGATACGGGTGATCAATCAACACCAAGCCAACACTACAAACACATCTGCTAGCGAAGCAATAAAAAAATACCTATCCTTACTACATTGAAAAAACACTTTCACATTCTTGCTACTCATATGACATCCCTTCACAAGATCACAATCCACCACCGCCAAGCAGGCCGCACAATTACTTTTGATGTGCCAGATGGGGAATATATTCTGCGCTCTTTCGAGTCACGTGGAGAGCAGCTGCCTTTTTCATGCAGAAATGGCTGTTGCACAACATGCGCCGTAAGAATTTTATCTGGCGAGATGGATCAAACGGCTGGTATTGGCCTTTCAAAAGAAATGCGCGACAAAGGATATGGGCTGCTTTGCGTGGCAAGAGCAACTGGAGATCTAGAAGTTGAGACTCAGGATGAGGATGAGGTCTACGAAATGCAGTTCGGCAAAGATTTGGGCAGCATTAAATCTAAAGCAGGCAGCCCTTTTGATCTATAAACAAACTCAAGCAACAAAGCCTACAGGAAATATAACTTGTGCTGTACGTTGAAGAAAACTCTCAAGATTTCATCAAGTCTTCTTCAGCACAAGATCAGCAGAAGAATTTATCCATAGCGAACTGCATTTGTTTTCTCCATTGGCAATGCAAATTGCCGAAGAATCAATGAAACAAACTTACTAAGAGCTACTGGCTTAGCCAAGCCAGAGCTTTCCCTCCAATTACGGAATGCCTTCAAGATCTGCATACGCATCTCCAGGAATTTGCCATCATCGAAGTTGTAAACCCAAGGGAATGCATTGCGAGAAGTGTTATTGGTTTGCACGATCACCTCCTCATCAAAAAGGACAGGGTCGATACCCAAAAGCCCGTAGAAATCACCCCGCTCGCAAACAGTGAGTGTGTGTGTAAGAAAAACACTCCAAAGGAAAAAGCGGCTGAGAAGCTTGCCTCGGAAGCCTTTGGTCATTCCTGGCCAGCAACGCATCATCAGATTGATGCAATCACCATGACGATTTTCGTCCTGACACCATGGCTCAAAAAAGTCAAATAAAGGGGCACATACCTTCTCAGGGTTGTCATTTAGATGACGGTTAATCAAGATATAACGCCAATAGCCAATCTTCTCCGAAAGATATAAAGAGTAGAGCACCCAGCTGAGCGGAAAAAATGTAGGCGCTCTTTTGTTGCCTAAATTTGGCAAATCAACATTGATCCCTTCTGCCTTTAATGCCCTGCCAAGAAAACCTGCATGACGAGCTTCATCCCTTGCTAAAAATGTAAAAAACTGCCCTAATTCCTGACGACCTGCTTTCTTGAATCTATTTGAGATCTCCTTAAAGAGTAAGAATCCAGAAAACTCAGAGACAACAGAGCGAACCAAATAGCTCTCATAAATAGCCTTGTCCTCAGGAGAGAGATCAGCCAGGCGCTCTAGAGAAGCCTTGCGATCAAAATGTTTAAGGTTGTAGTCTGCTTCCATCTCTTTAAACATCGCCTCAAAATCTTTGCGGGCGATATCAAGATCAGTTTTGGCCGCCTTATCGAATTCTGTGGTGTAAAAACGCGGAGTCAGCAGGTTGTCATCAAGGTGCGGCGGAAGCTCATTCCTCCCTCCTCCTCTCATAGCAGGGGCAGTAGCAGTAGTGGCTGTCATCACCTTGCTCTAACTGGCAAGTGATCATAAGGCCTTTGCTTTAAAAATCGCCCTTTTCCTTAGGCAATCGCAAAATACACCGAGTATCCAAATCACAAAACAGGAACACAAGCAGCCTCGATACAGCCAATCGCGCCCAAGAACCCGCAAGATCTAGAGACCTCAAGGCTGATCAGCAATCCTGTAACTACAAGCCTGCAGGGGCTTCGGCCCAGGCAACAATCCAAAAAGGACGCTAAAGCTAATATAACGCTATAGCGTTAATATACCTTATCAAGTCTCAGCGGGTCACGCTAAGTTGATTCTGTTTTATACAAGTTATTGATATGGAGCTCCTCGCCGAGTACTTCAAAGTGTTCTCAGAGCCCAACCGCCTGGCAGTTCTTGAGGCACTCAGGAGCGGACCTCTCAATGTAACGGCCGTTGTTGAAAAAACTGACCTAAGCCAAGCCCTGGTATCGAAACACCTGAAGCTGCTTACCATCGCTGGCGTGGTGCATCGCCGCCCAGAAGGATCCCTCGTGTACTACGAGGTGATGGACAAGGCTGTGTTCAAACTGATTAGCCAGGCGCAAAAATTGATCATGACCGCCCGCCGCCAACAGCTCGACGAGCTCTCCTCCATCATCTGATCGAGGAGCTTCCTTCTCTGGACCCACGAAAGCATGACCGATTAGAACAAGCCCTTGCTGATGGCAAGCGTTGTTTTCCCGGGCTTCAGCTCATTCAAGTCGATGGTCTTGATCTCGATCTCTCAAGCTGCGAACTCACCGACAGCTGTTTCAAGGAAGCCCGCTTTGGTCATGCCCAGCTAAGCAATGCAACGTCCAGGGATGCTGTTTTCAAGAAGCCTTGCTAAGGGGGGCAGATCTTTCCAATCTTCAAGATCAGCAATCGTTTTGGCACGCAGCCGATTTCTCAGGAACCCACATCCAGCCAGCAAACTTCAGCGAGGCTGTCATGCATCGCTGCTGCCTAAGAGGCGTGATTGCTGCCAGCAGCGCATGGCATACAGCCCGGCTAGTCGAGGCAGATTTCCGTTCAGACCTCGATCAACTCACTGACCTAAGCAAAGAAGATTTCAACAACGCAGACCTTAGTTATGCCCTTCTGCAGAGAACCAATCTGCACAGAGTCAACCTGCTTCGCTGCTGCCTCTACGGCACATCCTTCTGCGAGGCCGATCTACGCGAAGCGGACCTACATGGATGCGATCTGGGGACAGCAAGCTAGAAGGAGCCCTGCTACCCAAGGGAGTTAAACCTCAAAACGCAACACCCATCCATTGATGAGCTCATTGCAAGGCGCTGATGCGGATCTTCATTAGGCCTGCCAATGCAGATCTTTCCAAACCGCTACCGAAAGGATTAAGCCTCAGCAGTAATACACCCTGCTAAACAGATAGAACATCAAGCGGCGGGCCCAAGCGGCATTAGCTAAGTCCCCTCTTAACCCCATCGCTCCCATGGGTGCACCCTCCCCTGATCAAGACATTGCAGCGATTAGGCGGAATTACCAAAGAGCAAGCCTGCGCAGTGTCGACCTAGATGCCGATCCAGTGGAGCAATTCCGTCGCTGGCTTCAGCAAGCCATCGCAGCTGATCTGCAAGAGTCCACAGCCATGGTGCTCAGCACCTTTGATGGCAAACGCCCCAGCAGCCGCACAGTGCTGCTCAAAGCCTTTGACAAGCGCGGATTTGTGTTCTTCACCAATTACGGCAGCCGAAAAGCCCAAGACATTTCTGCGCATCCGAATGTGAGCCTGCTATTTCCCTGGTATGACCTTGAGCGGCAAGTCGCAATCATGGGCCCTGCTGAGCGCATCAGCAGAGCTGAATCTCAGGCCTATTTCAGCTCAAGGCCCTTCGGGAGTCGCCTTGGGGTCTGGGTATCGCAGCAAAGCCAAGTGATCAGCTCGCGCCAGATCCTGGAAATGAAATGGCAAGAAATGAATCGTCGCTTCGCCAATGGTGAAGTACCCCTCCCTGAGTTCTGGGGTGGCTTTCGGGTGGCTCCGATTGAATTCGAATTCTGGCAGGGACGCGAGAACCGGCTAAACGATCGATTTCGCTACCGACCCCAACAAGACAGCAACCATGCGCAAACCTGGCGCATCGAGCGCTTAGCCCCATGAATTAATTGATCAAGATGAACTTGAGCCGCAATGGCTTGCTGTCAGCTTGGATGAGTTGGATGTCCGTCGTGTCTGATCGGTATGGAGTCCACCACCCCCAGCCATCAATGCATGATGCGGATGGCTCCCTACCTAATCGGTCGCCCACGCCGCGGCGTCGTGGGAGGCAGCCGTTATGCCTGCAAGTTACGGGAATCCATTCGCCAAGCAGCCAATGATCCAGAGCGCAAGCCCGTCTTAATCAGTGGTGAAAAAGTCTTAGAAAAAGGCAGCATCGCCAGACTGGGCATTCCAGCTCTGCCGATCAACGCCTTCTTTTGATGAGCTTCGATGACAGCAACATAGGCGGCCCAGGCGTTGAACTTTTTGGCACAGAAGACTCTCATGAACTTTCTCTGCTCGATTGCCTAGGAGAGGGCAGCTCACAGCAACTTTTGCCGTCAGTAGCGATGTCAATCTGAACCTTGGTCAACGGCGCCAAAAAAGCAACAACACCAGACAAAGAACCCCAATCAAAGGCCCCGGCGGCAGATCCAGCAAAATCGCCAGCATTAATCCGCCACTGCTCAGCAGCACACCAGTGCCAGCAGAGCGCAGCATCAAGACGCGCAGACTCTCGCTGCGATCAAGATTCACCAGCACAGGAGCGCAAAGCAGGGCAATCACAAGCACAACACCAACGGCAGTGATTGCGCTGATCACCACCAGAGCAGTGATCAGAATCGTGATGAAACGGATCTGCATGACCGGTCGTCGCGCGGCGATCGCTCCCTCCTGATCCACACCGAGAAACACAAGATCCTGATAACGACTGAGCAACAGCAGCAGCAGGGCAGCGGCAGCGATCAGCGTCCGGATCACATCGCTACCGTTGCCAGCAAGCATGTCTCCAAAAAGAAGAGCTTCCAGATCGATTCGCGCTTGCAGCAGGGGCACCAGCAGCACCCCCAGGGCAGTGAAACCCGCCAGCACGGTGTTCATTGCGCCCTCCTCCCGGCCTTTGAAGCGATGGTTGAGCTGTTCTGCCAGCAACGCACCAAGCAGACCGCTCAGCAAACCCCCGATTAGGGGATCTAGCTCGAATGCCAGCGCAAGCACCAGCCCTGGCAAGACCGAATGGGCCATCAGATTTGCTAAAAGGATGCGTCGCTGAGTAATCAGCAGAGCACCAGTCGTCGGGCAGATCACCCCAACCATCAGAGCCAGGATCAATGGCGTTAGCCACCAAACGCCCAAGTCATCCACAGCAGTGACTGCCCATCATGCAAGTCATGTCGGTGAGGTTTTGGCGAACTTCATCGGGTGTGCCACAGGCAAGCACCGTACCGTCGAGCACCACCACTCGGTCATAACTGTCGAGGGCACTGCCCCAATCATGGCTACTCACGAGTAGGGTTTGTCCCGATTCTGCTTGCTGGCGCATCACTGTGAGTAGGTGTTCACGCGTCGGCGGGTCGATGGCGCTGCAAGGTTCATCGAGCAGCAAGATGCTGGTCTGCTGCATCAGTGCCCGTGCCAGCAGCACCCGCTGCTGCTGGCCTCCTGACAGCCGGTCGAGCCGTCGAGCACCGAGACCATTCAGCCCAACCTGATTGAGTAGCCGCTGGGCAGAAAGCTGCTGCCCTGGATTGCGCGTACGCAGTCTTCCCAACTCCACCATCTGCTTCACCGTGATCGGAAACGACCAGTCGATCGACGCCCGTTGTGGCATCAAAGCAATACTGCCGTTGCTTTCAATCGTGCCCTGATTCGCTCTAAGGCAACCCTGAATCAAATGAAGCAGGGTGGACTTACCAGCACCATTAGGACCGACGAGGGCTGTGAGCGTCCCAGGGTGAAGGTCAAGATCAACGCTCTTAATGGCAGGGCAGTTGTCGTAGTCATAGGAGACCCCTCGCACGCTGAGGCTCGGCATCGCTGAGGCAATGCCAACACCGAACTGATGAAGACCTTGGTCCTGTCTTGGAACTGAAACAAGAGAACGCACAGAACCCCGACTGGTCATAAAAATGGGAATCATTCTCATTTTAGAACATCTTGGCTTCAGCTCGCCCTATCACACCTTCAGCCATAAACGCTCTACTTGTTCTAGCCACAATCTCTGCTACTCCAGTTTCTGCACAGGCAAGTCAGCCAACCGTGGTCGCCATTGATGGTGTGCTCTGTGATCTCACTCGCACGCTTGTGGCCTCAGATGCCAAGGTGGTTTGCCTGATTCAACCGGGTAGCGATCCCCACAACTACAGGCTCAAACCCAGCGACCGACAGGCTCTGAGCAGTGCGAGTTTGGTGTTGCACAACGGCTACAACCTCACCCCAAGTGCAAACAAAATCAGCGGCTCAACCAAGGTGGTTGCCGTAGCGGAGAAAGCAATACCCACTACGGACCACGCAAACCACGACAACGGCCATGCGGAGCATGGTGGTCATGACCACGACGAGTCAGACCCCCATGTCTGGCACGATCCCGCCAATTCAGCCGCGATGGTGACCGTTATTGCTGAGCGTCTCGCTCCTGTCCTGCCTTCTACTCAACAGTCTGCATTGACTGCTCGGGCCGCAGAAGCGATTAACGTGCTCAATCGCGTTGGTGATTGGGGAGGCAAGCAGTTCGCCACGATTCCTGAGAATCAGCGCGTTCTCGTGAGTGAACACAAAGCTTATAGCTACCTCACGAATCGATATGGGCTACGACAAATCACCATGCTCGATTCCTTTACCACCGGAGGCGTTTTGCGCCCCTCTAGCCTTCGAACGATCACAGCTGAAGTGCAAGGCTCCGGCGCCCAAACCCTTTTCCCTGAATCTCTACCTGTCAGCAAGACCCTGCGCCGCATCAGCCGCAGCACTGGTCTGCCTGTGAATGGCACCCCTCTGTTCGCCGATGGCCTCGCTCCCGATCGCTCCACAGTTGGCACGGCAACGCTAAACATTTGCACTGTGGTCCAAGGCCAAGGAGGCCAGTGTGATCAGGCCGCTGCCGATGAACTGATGGCGCGTTGGTCCGCGATTCGTTGAACAATCAATTTCACCTTTGTTGAATCCCTTTCAATTCATTCCTACACAAACCAATGTCTCATCGTCTCTTCAATCGGCCCAAGTTTTTACTTCTAGCGCTCCTACTTGCTCCAGCAACGCTTGATGCCACCCTCTGCCGCCCCAGTGTTGCAGGTGGCAACCATGGCGGCGGTGGCGCAGAAGCTCTAGAGGCAGGTGAATTTCGTACATCACCCGTTATCACCATCGAAGGTCATGGAGGGTTCGAAAGCAACCTAGAGGGCAGCCCTGAGCACTACGCCATCGATGGTTTGTTTGGCTTAGTGATGGAGTGGGGTCTTGGCAATAACGGTAGCTTCGCGATTGAAGCCGCCATTGGTCCAGCCCTGGTGTGGGGTGAAGCGGAACACTTTTACGGCAAGGTTCATGTCGATGAGCATGACGAAGAGACGGATAGCCATAGCGACGATGAGCATGCCGAGCATGGCGATGACCATGACGACCATGCCGAGCATGAGGACGAGCATGGCGATGAGCATGACGATGACCATGCTGGCCATGACGACGACGATGACCATGCTGGCCATGACGACCATGCTGGCCATGGGTCCCATGACACCGACTACAAACGCTCCGATGTCCGCGGTTTCCTTCAGGCGCGCTATGCCCCTAACGATCGGCTGAGCCTCTCGGTCTCCTGGAATCCCTACTACGTCACCAAGAATCAAGGCGAAGACATTAAGGGTCTGAAGAATGAACTAGGAGCGAAAGTGCTTTGGGCACTGGGCGATGGAGATGTCAATTTTGCTCTCGGCGATCGCCTCGAAGACCTGATCGATGGCGTTTATCTCTCTCTCGAGCATCGGCAGGGATGGGAATCGGATGGCACATGGATGGGCAACTACACCGATCCCCGTCTTGGAGTCGGTTTCAATGTCGACCTGTTGAACATCAGCCTCAACGCTGGACCACGCTTCTACGTACCAGGCAGCTACTCCGCACTCGAACAGCGCACCGATTTCGCAGGCGAACTGGAAGTTGCATACCCAGTTGGCAACAACACTGTTCTGTTCGCCCACTGGCAGCCCACCTACAGTTCAGAAGGAGGCTCAGGCTGGGGTGAAGGCTGGCAGCACCACGTCGGCACCGGCGTCACATTCAGCTTCTAAGCAAACAGCGATAGATCACCCTGCGGACAACCAAAGTGCCTCCTTAATTCGTATTGGCAAGACCTCAAGCCATTCAAGCGTGGTGGCATCCATCAGAGCCGCTCGACCTGCATCCCATCCTGGCTTGGTGACGGTCATCAACAACTGTTCGCCCACAGGGTCAAACTGCAGCATTGAACGTGGCTTAAAAGTCCATGGTGCTAGTTGGCGGCGGCCCAGTACCAAGCCGTCGCCATCCAGTAGAACAAGCTCATGTTGCATGCGGCGATCCTGCCTGCGACCAAGAACCGCCCAAACACGCTCGCCCCTGTTATCACAACTCAAGGCCAGCACTGACTCTTCGCCAAGCCAGAGCTGCTTAGGGGGCAATCCTGGAATCACCAACTCGATTGAACGGCGATAGTCGGGCCAATGGCGGATGAGTACTACCCTGCCCGTGGCTTGGCAGAAATCTCCGAGATCCCTTGCCCCGGGGAGGAGTTGGGGGGTCTTGTAGTTTTCAATCAATGGACGCAGTGTCAGCCCGTTGAAGGTGGGCACAACTGCTCCACCACCGGCCGGCAGCAGCTGGATCGGACCGGAGGCTTTGATCTCAAGGGTTCTTCTCTGGCCATCCGCTTTGATCAGTTCAGTGCGTCCACTTCCTGGAGAGAATCCTCCTGTTTGCGCAAGCAGGTCACCGTTCAGGTTGCTGCTGAGATCAGCAAAAAGATATTGCCCTGGCACTAATGGCATCAATTTCCCTGCCTTTGGAGCAGCGAGCTGATCGCGATCAGCCGTGATATTGCGTGGCAACAAAGGCAGCAAAAAGAGTCGTTGCTTCCAGTCCTTATCCCTTTCGATCAAGGCGGCTCCCTTGCCATTGCCAAGGGGAACAACTCTCTGAATCTGATTCAGCGTGGGACTCAGGGGTATCCAACGCCCATCGCGGCTCTGGACTTGCAGTTGGTCTCCGCCATCCACCTGGCGATTCACTAACAGCCAGGGTCTCGGATCCCACCACCAGTGTTGGGGGGGTAGAGCCTGGGCTCGATGATCCTGTCCAGCAACCGTCAGCTGAATTGAAGACTTGATCCTCTGATTGGCATCAATCAACAAACGCAGAAGATTGTTCTCCCCCTGCCAACGGTGAGGTAGGTCCGGTTGTAGTTGACTATCTGCCGCCACGCTCCCCAGTTGCATCGGCCGACTGAAGCGAAGGTCAAGGGCAGCGCTACCTGACTGAAGGGGCTGCGGTGTGCGTGACAGCAATCGGGGTGGACGGCTCAGCAGCAGTTGCTGTTGCGCCAGCACCAGAGCCGCGAAGCTTGTTAGCAGCACCCACATCTTTTGCTTCATGGTTCCAGCGGTCGTTCCGGCCTTTGAATCGGTGTGATTGTCTCGGGAACCACAACGGCGACTCTCTGGCCCTGACGTGTTTCCACCTTCATCTGCCCTTCAATCTTGAGCCACTGATTGACCTTGGGTTGAGCCTCCAATGGCCAGGACACCGGTAGCCCTGCAGGGGTGGCATCCGCCAGACAGCAGCGCACCGTAAGGCGTGCGATCTGGGCTGGCTGATCGCCTCTCTTGAGCACAAATCCACTGATGTTGACAGGATTGCCATCCACCAGATCCGGGTCAGGCTGGCTGCGCAATAGCCTTACCCAGTCCGTAAGCGTGCGCTGTTGAGGCGGCAGCACGAAAGCCAGATCCGGCGGTTCAAGTAGGCCTTGCGGGCGCGAGGCTGCCAGGTCGCTGAAGGAAGGTTGCGGGGGCACGACTAACACAAGTACTGCCATCCCAGCACTGGCCAGCCAGGGCCATGACACTGATTCTTTCCGCTTGCGGCTTTTAAGTCCCACCATCACACCCGCAATCAGCAGCGCCACTCCTGAAGCACTGACAAGTTTGTGGAAGCCACCAGCGAGAAGGAGGTCGAGGCGACCTGAACGAACACTCCAGACCACCATCCATCCCCACAGCTGCAGAAGCAGGGCACGCATCATCGTTTTCTCCTGTTCAAAGTTGCCATAAATTGACCCACTGGCCGATTAGCAACACGCCTAGACAGGCCACGATTGCTGTGATGCCAATTGCTTTTGGCCTGAGCAATACAGTGAACAGACCTGCAAGTTTCAGATCCACAACCGGACCCAGTAACAGGAACGCCAGCAGGGCTCCAGGTGTCACCTGGGCAGCGAAGCCAAGGGCCAGAAAGGCATCCACGCTTGAGCACACCGAGACCACAATCGCCAGCAGCATTAACGCCACAATCGAGAGTGTCGGCGCGCTGCCTACCGCCAAGAGCCAACTGCGTGGCAACCAGGTCTGCACAAGGGCGGCGATCACACAACCGAGCACGAGCAGAGCAAGCAAGTCAAGAAATTCCCGGCTGCTTTGTTCCAGCACCTCACTGAGTTGAGGTCGCTCAATTCTCGTTGGTTGTGGATCTGGTAGCGCGGCTCCGATCAGCCCACCGCCTCTTTCTAATAGACCGATACTGCTCAAGGGCTGGCTAAGACGCCGTTCTGCCAATAGGGACGATTCAATCAGTTGCGCTTCTGGTAGCTGCACCAGGAGTGCACTCAGTAACAGAGCAATTAGAAAGGCTCCGAGTGGTCTAGCAATCAGCAACCAAGACTGATCAGGGAAGGCGGCCCAGGTGCTGGCGAGAACGATCGGATTCAGGACTGGCGCTGCAAACAAAAAGCCGAAGGCTGTGCCCAGAGGAGCACCGCTGGCCAGTAAGCGGCGGGCGACAGGAACATTGCCGCATTCACAAGCGGGTAGGGCAAAACCCATTAAGGCACCCGTGATCGGCGCTAGCAGTGGATGCCTGGGGAGACGTCCGATCCAGGCACCCTGGGGTACAAGCCAGCGGGCCAGGCCAGCAATGGTGACACCCAACAACAGGAAGGGAATCGCTTCAAGCAGAAGGCCCTGAAATATCGCCCAGGCTGTGGCGAGCCTATCCATCTAGCTCAACTGTGCATGTGGCTGATTCTGCAGCAATGGAAATCTTTTGCAGAATTTTTCATGATATTGGATGGATCAGGTTGAAAACTTGTGCCCAGTGATCGCTGCTAATCATGTAATGATATGAGCATCCAAAGCAACCTTAAAAACTACTTATAACCTACAGGCAGCGACTGACTCGCGTTGAGCATCAGGCGAAGCTAATTGCCCTTTTGAGTTCAAAAGCTTAGCGAATATTCTTCTGCTTGATTCTCATACGAAGCCCTGCTAAAGCAAATGCCAGAACTCTGATCAAGACACTTCCAGATCCTATTGTCATGCAAATGATAAAGGAACTTCCCTGGTCTAAAAAATATTATGTGATCTCATTAATCAGTTAAATCCTGAAAAGACCCGTATTTACTTTCAGCTCAAAGTCTTGAAAGATACTGGCTTGATTAGCGATCGATGTAAGGGCCACTGGAGTTGCTACCGCTTGAGCATAAAGACCTTACATATCTTGCAGGGCTGACTTAGTTTTCAGTAAAAAATATAAAACTTAGCCATTGATTGCGAATCATCGCGATTAATGACACATCAGTGAGTCCATTACCGAAACTGAATCACAAACCAAAGCTCTGATGAATGTCATTTCAAAATGAGGCAAAGAGTTTGTCAATCAAAGATTCTATATTCTCTTGAGATCTGCTTAAACATCTGCTTTTTTGCATAAAATTGAATTCTTGCAATGGTCTTGCTCGTTGATTGTCTAGAATCATTGATGCAAAAAATTTGTCAAAAACAATCCTTTTGCCAGCTCCTCTGAGCTAAAAGAGCAAGTGAACGAGCTCATCCATGCCTCTAGATCAGCGCAAGCCCACACTGCGACAGAAGCAATTATTGAAAGAACTACGTGGCTGTTGCGATGAAATGAGCGGTCAGCAGCTGTATCGCGCCTTGCAGGACAGCCCCTATGCCATGGGACTTGCAACCGTATACAGAAACTTGCGCCAGCTTCAACAACGAGGACTGGTGAGATGCCGACACCTACCTACAGGTGAAGCCCTCTATGCGCCAGTGGAAAGGGACCTTCATCACCTCACATGCGTGGACTGCGGCAAAACGCTGCCGATCGAGCATTGCCCTTTGCACAACCTCAACATCCCGCAAAAACAAAGTCATAATTTTCAGCTGATCTTCCACACACTTGAGTTCTTTGGTCACTGTGAGAGCTGCCAAAAGGGTTAAAGCCTGACCTGAAATCTCACTGAAAAAACGCTTATGT
This sequence comes from Prochlorococcus sp. MIT 1327, assembly GCF_047304785.1. Taxonomy (NCBI): domain Bacteria; kingdom Bacillati; phylum Cyanobacteriota; class Cyanophyceae; order Synechococcales; family Prochlorococcaceae; genus Prochlorococcus; species Prochlorococcus sp. MIT 1327. The sequence continues at coordinate 304,859 of NZ_CP138972.1, read as the reverse complement.
AGCGACCCAACCTCCTGCAAAGCTCATACGTCAAAGCAATAAAAATGATCAACAAGAAAAGCTATCGCCAGCAAATCAAATCACAGTTGAACAATTTAACATGCCAAGATTCAGATGGCATGTTAAATAAGCCGGAGCACTTACTACAAATAACTACTGTTCTTTTTCTATAAAACGAAAACCTCCACCACAAGCAGTTGCTTCAGCTCCCTCAGGCACACTAATCAGGAAACCGCCTCCACTCAAATCTCCATAATAATTGAGGGTGAGACCCGAAAGTAAATGGAACTGGGCCACCGGTGCAAAAAGAGTGATGCCATCTGCTCGAGCGAGAGGCACACCACCACATTCACCAGGCTGGAGTCGTATGTAAAGCCAACCCTCATCGCAGGTGGCCTTAATCAAATCGAGGTGCATCAAGCCTGGCTTGCCGGCCAAAGCAGCCTGTCGAACCAGCTCAGCTGCGGCCGTTGGCGTAATGCCTAGGCGCGGACCATTTTCCATCTCGAAGAATTAACCATGCATCACTATTGCATCCCTAGCGAAATTCTTCATTCTCAAGAAATCAAGCTCTGCAGTGGGCCCTTTCAGACCTGGGACTTTGAAATCCTGCCTTGACAATGCGGATCAACCTTCATGGGTCTTAAGGGAGTTGTGATCAGAAGCTCGCCTCATGCTGAATTGATGAGGATCATGATGAAGCCCTACCTAAATCGGCAGAACAAGCAGAGGGTTCTAAACAGTCCAATCAGATTCATTTGAGAGAATGGCTGAACTAGGGCAATATTTATATTGCTACTCAATTGAAAGATAGACCGCCTTGCAGCAACTCCTCTCGAGCTGGCTCAGGAAAGATTAGAGCATTACTTTGTTGCCCTAACCAACACTCATCCTCAAGCAATATTCTTGGTGAAGACCGTAAGCCGGTTAGCACATTAAAAACATGCTCAACAACAGATTTCAGTTCGCAAAGGCTTAACTCATGGCCTCAAAAGTCAGATTCAAAGGCATTCATGATTAAAGATGGAATAAAGCATTCTTCAGGTGTATGTCTCGAGACAATGCAATTCAATCGGTTTGCAAGCGCATTTAAGGCTCATTGAATTGAGTGAACAGCTTTTTATGAGTTTTAGGCAAACCAAAAAGTCATTGAGGCCAAGGAATGGGCGATGCTGGGATCGAACCAGCGACATCCTGCTTGTAAGGCAGGCGCTCTACCGCTGAGCTAATCGCCCCTAGAGACAATTGTGCCCCAAGAGGCCAAGGTGGACTTCCTCACCATAGAAGAGCCATGGCCTCAGGCGAAGACCACGACAAAGCTACCTGCTTCTGGAGCCTGCCATTTGGCTTCGGCCTGAGCTTTGTGATGGGCTTGGCCAGTGGTCTAATTGGTGGGCTGGCCTTTGTCGTCGGCGGACTGTGGCTGTCTCCAGACCTCGACACTTATTCAAAACCATTGAAGCGCTGGGGGCTCTTGCAAGGTCTTTGGTGGCCCTACCGCAAACTAATTCCCCATCGCTCCCTCTTCTCCCACGGCCCACTAATCGGTACCGGTCTAAGGCTCGCCTACCTGATGAGTTGGACTGGCCTACTACTGATGCTCTTACAGCCGCTGGGTTGTCCTGCACCGCTCAGCCTTGCCAAAGCATTGAATGAGCAGCTAAGACTTAATCCCCAGCCAATCCTTGCAGTGCTGCTCGGGCTGGAAGCCAGTGTTTGGCTACACCTGATTCTCGATGGCGATCCCCTGCCCGCCGAATGGCATCGCTGGCGTCATCGATGAGAAGGTAGGCCAATACAAACCAATGGCCATGGACGCCGAACAACATCTGGCTCCAACAGAAGCCATCGCGGAGCTGGTCAGCATCGTGGCCCAGCTCAGGGATCCAAAGGGAGGTTGCCCCTGGGATCTGGAGCAGACCCATGCCTCCTTGATTCCATGCATGTTGGAAGAAGCCCACGAAGTGGCCGACGCCATCCGCAACGGCGATGACAACCACCTCAGCGAAGAACTAGGGGATCTTCTGCTGCAGGTCGTGCTACATGCTCAGATCGCTAAGGAAGAAGGACGCTTCAATCTCGAAGACATCGCCCGAGGCATCAGCAAAAAGCTCATTCGCCGACACCCACATGTGTTCGCAGAGGCAGTCGCAATCGACAGCGAAGCAGTTCGGCAAAGTTGGGAATCGATTAAAGCCAGTGAGCAGCCCGGTCCAACCTCGAACAGTCCACTAAGTGATCGTCTACGTAGCAAGGTGAGGGGTCAGCCAGCTCTGGCTGGAGCGATGGCCATCTCCAAAAAGGTCGCAAACGTTGGCTTCGAATGGAACACCATCGATGGAGTATGGGGAAAAGTGCAAGAAGAGTTCGAGGAACTCAAAGAGGCGGTAGAGCATGAAAACCAAGCCCATGCACAAACAGAACTTGGTGATGTGCTGTTCACTCTTGTGAATGTTGCTCGCTGGTGCGGCCTAAACCCAGAAGAAGGCCTTTCAGGTACAAACCAACGCTTTCTTGATCGCTTTTCTCGCGTTGAAGCAGCACTCGAGGGCCAGCTAAGCGGCCACACACTGACGGAACTAGAACAACTTTGGCAAGAAGCCAAAGCAGCAATTCGAGAAGAGGCTGACGACAAAAAGATATCGAATTAACACACATTGAAGGCATATGAGAACAAGTTCTATAGCCTAAATTTACAACCTCAAACTCAAGCCATCTACTTCAGGTAAAGCCAGAGATGATTTATCCAATGTTCGCTGTATCAATTACCGATTTTCCCCTAACGATTACAGCCGTATTAATTGCAATCGCATTTTGGACAGGCGAGAGGGCATTCCGAAATCGTAATAATCAAAAAAAAGAAGAATGATCACCTGCTTATTAATTTAGTCCTTGGACGCCAATTATTCATTGAATGGATCATTGGGATTGTTTGGCTTTGAAAGCATCCAAAAAGCGATTCGACCTCAAAACCCAGTCATTAGCTTAGGAGAAGATTCTAAGCTTGTCTTGCGAAGTTTCCATAAGCAAAAGTATGAACAATCTCAACCTTCAAAAAAGAAGGGTTAGCGCCAATGCCATGGCCAGTTAAATCTAGCCTAGCCAAATCTTGACCTGCAACAATCATGTGTTTTAATCATTAGCATGCCCATGCCACTAAGCCCACTTCAATAGAGTCATACTCCTAAAAAATACTTCCAAGATCTGCGACAAAAGTCAATGGACGATCTAAGAGTTAATTCACAATTAGTCATCCCATCAGCTGAATTACAATGGCGATTCTCCAAAGCTTCAGGTCCTGGTGGGCAAAACGTCAATAAGACCAATAGTCGAGTTGAACTGATCTTTGATCTCAACGCAACATCTGCACTAGGACCTTTTCGAAAAAAACGCTTATTAAATCAACTTCAACATCGCTTGGTGGCTGGTTGTGTACGTGTGGTTGCAGAGGAAGAACGTTCGCAATATCAAAACCGTCAGTTAGCCCTTTCCAGACTGGCTTATTTTTTACGAATGGGCTTAGAAGCAGTTCCCAAGACACGCAAACCAACCAAACCCAATCAAGCAGCAAAGAAACGTCGTCTTCAAGCCAAAAAACTGCGCGGCGAATTAAAACGTACCCGACAATCTAAACCTTCACTCGATGCCTAATTAGCATTCAGTCAGCATAAATTGCGTTAATTATTCATGTAAAGATGCACTTCTAAGTACAAAACAACGTCCTTCGGACAGAACAACCAAAAAGGACTCAAAACATTGAATTAAGTCAATTCCTTTGCTCGCCGGCCCTCCAGGCCCAGAAGCCCTTGAAAACACCACTGCAGTTCAGCAGCAGAAATCTGCAAGCGATTCGTGATCAGAAGGTCTTGCACCATGGGCCCACGCTGGCAACCAAGCCCTACGGGGGCTTAGCTGGAAGACAGTTTTAGGCCTCCTTGCCATGGACAGCCCTTCAACTCCAGAAGAAGGCTGGATCGATGAACATCACCATGGTGTTCGCTATGGCCTTCAAGGCCGTGTATTGGTTGATGAAAAAAGCCCATACCAGCGAATCACGGTGATCGACAGCAACCGCTACGGGAAAGGGCTGTTGCTCGACGGCTGCTGGATGACCGCAGAACACCAGGAACGCCACTATCACGAATCCTTAGTTCACCCAGCTCTGTGTAGCGCTACCCAACTTGAAAAGGTGTTGGTGATTGGGGGTGGCGATGGCGGCACAGCAAGGGAGTGCCTGCGCTACCAAGACGTCAAACACCTCGACATGGTGGAAATTGATGGCCGAGTTGTGGAACTGAGCCAAAAGCATCTGCCCAGCCTTGGAAGCCATGCTTGGAGCGATCCCCGCTTACAGCTCAACCTGGAAGACGGCATTGCCTGGGTCGCCAATGCAACTGAATCCTCCTACGACGTGATCCTTGTGGACGGCTCCGATCCGACCGGGCCTGCAGAAGGTCTCTTCAATCAAACCTTCTTTGAGCATTGCCGACGCATCCTGCGGCCCGGAGGAGTTTTTGCTACTCAAAGCGAGTCACCAGAAGCATTCCGTCAGGTTCACATCGACACTGTTCGTCTGATCCGTCAAGTTTTCGGCTACGCAGATCCCCTCTACGGCTGGGTGCCGATGTATCCAAGCGGCTGGTGGAGCTGGACCTTCGCCGCCATCGATGGTCCTCGTTATCGCAACCCAATCCCAGCAAGAGCAGCCGCCATCTCCGCAGGCTGTGAAATCTGGAGCCCCCGCTGGCAACAGGGTGCCTTTGAAGCCATCCCAGTTTTCATTGAAAGGGAACTGACTTGATGCCCCAAAACACAACAACCACTGCAGCAAGATTCGACAGCGAAGGTGCCATCTTCATGGCTGCAAGACGCGACCCTACCGGATGCAACGTCGGACTTTTTGGCGTGCCTTACGACGGCACCTCTTCATTCCGCCCAGGCAGCCGCTTCGGTCCGACAGCCATCCGCGACGTCAGCAATGGCCTAGAAACCTACTGCCCTCAGCTTGATCTGGATCTAGAAGATCTTGCCTTCACTGACCTTGGGGCCCTTGACATTCCCTGCGGCGACCCCAAGCCCGTTGTAGAAGCAGTCAAAAAAGCCACCCAAAACTTGCTGAAGATGGGTCTCAGGCCGCTGATGCTAGGCGGCGAGCACTCGATCAGCTCCGGAGCAGTGGCTGCAATCACTGAATTGCATTCAGATCTCGTGCTGTTGCAGCTGGATGCCCATGCAGATCTCCGCCAAGAGTATCTAGGGGCGCAACACAGCCATGCCTGTGCCATGCGCCGTTGCCTCGAGGTACTGCCCAGCGCTCAGCTGCTGCAGTTAGCAATCCGCAGTGGCACACGCGCAGAATTTCAAGAACTCCACGACCAGCAACGGCTGGTGAACCACAACCCCGGCCAAGCAGCGACTGAACTCGCCAAAGCCCTTGCACCCCATCAAGGCAAACCTCTCTATCTCACCGTGGATTTGGATTGGTTCGACCCATCCGTACTGCCGGGGACGGGGACACCTGAACCAGGCGGCTTTCTATGGCGCGATTTTGCCGCCGTCGTGGATGTACTACGACACCATCAACTGGTAGGCGCAGACGTGGTGGAACTCGCCCCCCAACTTGATCCTTCAGGGATGAGTAGTGTGCTCTCCGCCAAGGTGACCCGCAGCCTGCTCATGCTGCTCAGCCTGTCTGCAACATCTGAGCAAAAGTGAGCAGCATCACTCAATTGCTTCAGCAGAGTTTCACGCTAGATCTTCGAACACTCAAAACAGCTCAGAAAACATCCAGGTCTGAAAACAGCTCCTGTATCCCTTGATTAAAGATCCTCACTAAGACAACCAACCAAAGTACGACCAAACTCAAGCTGCCGATCCATCTGAGTTTCAGTCGCTTTCTCCTTCAACAATGGCAGTGATGGGGCTTGTTCTGTCCAGTGATGACACAGAGCAACGTGCGCCAACTCAGGATGCACGTTGATTTGCCTAAGACGACACCAACCTGCATCCGCCAACTGACTGGTACCACAGTGTTCACAGGTTTTGCAGCTGACTCTCGTGGACATTTTTCAATCCCCGAATGACGCTCAGGGTAAGGACTGTTGACGGATTGGACGACTGAAATCGTCAAATCTGCGACTTTCCTTCCGCTTCTGCAAACCCGATAGCACCCTCCATAGGATTTCGGCACTGCAACGTCCAGCCCGTGAATCTGCAACACACACCTCTCCATGACCTCTGCCGAGATGCAGGCGGCCGGATGGTGCCCTTTGCCGGCTGGGACATGCCAGTGCAGTTCTCGGGCCTACTCCAAGAACATCAGGCAGTGCGTCAGCAGGTGGGAATGTTCGATATCTCTCATATGGGAGTGCTGCGTCTCGAAGGAACCAACCCCAAAGACACCTTGCAGGCACTAGTGCCAACCGACCTCAATCGCATCGGTCCAGGTGAGGCTTGCTACACGGTGCTGCTCAACGAAACAGGCGGAATTCTCGATGACCTAGTCATTTATGACCTTGGCACCAATAAGCAAGACAGCCAAAGCCTGCTGATTGTGATTAATGCAGCCTGCAGCAAAACCGACACCATCTGGTTAAAGCAACATTTGCAGCCCGCAGGCATCGCACTCTCGGATGCCAAGAACAAAGGCGTCTTACTGGCACTACAAGGACCCCAAGCGACCAAGGTGTTGGAACGCTTAAGTGGCGAATCACTAGCGAGCCTTCCCCGCTTCGGCCATCGCCAAGTCCTGTTTTACGGCCTGGGAGCGAAAGATCCCTCTTCAGTCTTCGTTGCACGAACTGGCTACACCGGCGAAGACGGCTTTGAACTGCTCCTGGAGGCAGAAGCCGGCCGAGCCCTCTGGCTCAAATTGCTCGCCGAAGGAGTCATCCCATGCGGACTCGGTTCCCGTGACACCCTGCGTCTAGAGGCAGCAATGCACCTCTATGGACAGGACATGGACATCAATACAACACCCTTCGAGGCTGGTCTCGGCTGGTTGGTACACCTGGAAATGCCTGCTCCATTCATCGGTCGAACTGCCTTAGAGCAACAAGCAGAGCAAGGCCCCATTCGCCGCTTGGTCGGCCTAAAGCTGTCTGGACGAGCCATAGCCCGTCATGGATACCCACTGCTTCACAACAACAACAAAGTGGGAGAAATCACAAGCGGCACCTGGTCGCCCAGTCTTAAAGAAGCGATAGCCCTGGGCTATCTACCCACAGCTCTAGCCCGCATCGGTAACGAAGTGGAGGTAGAGATCCGCGGCAAGCACCACCGGGCAACGGTGGTGAAGCGCCCCTTTTATCGCCGTCCTTCCCTTAGCTGAAGGCCATCGCCAAAACCGGTCATTTTAATAAGCGGCAACAAGCCCCTATGGGAAACTCGCTTTTCATCCTGAAGCCTTCCCCATGCGCAGCAACGGTTGCGGAGAACTGCGCAGTAAGCACATCGCCTCCAACGTGAAACTGTGTGGCTGGGTTGATCGCTGTCGAGACCATGGCGGAGTGATCTTCATCGATCTGCGAGACCGCAGTGGAACCATACAAATCACCGTGGATCCCGATCAAGGTGCTGAGCTCTTCGCAAGCGCAGAGAGCCTGCGTAATGAAACCGTCCTGCAGATCACGGGTCTGGTCAGACCCAGGCCGGCCGATGCAATCAACAGCAAACTCAGCACCGGCGAGATTGAGGTGCTAGCCAATGGTCTCGAGGTACTCAACCCCGTCACAGGCAACCTGCCCTTTACGGTCTCGATTCACGACGAAGAACCCGTCAAAGAAGAGCTACGTCTGCGTCACCGCCACCTGGATCTGCGCCGGGAGCGAATGAGCCGCAATCTCCAGCTACGCCACACAACCATTAAAACGGCTCGTCGTTTTTTGGAAGACGAGGGATTCATCGAAGTGGAAACTCCTGTTCTCACACGCTCCACTCCCGAAGGAGCCCGCGACTACCTAGTGCCTTCAAGGGTATGCAGCGGTGAATGGTTTGCGCTGCCTCAATCCCCCCAGCTGTTCAAACAATTACTCATGGTGGGCGGCTTGGAGCGCTACTACCAAGTCGCTCGCTGCTTCCGCGATGAAGACCTCCGCGCCGACAGGCAGCCGGAATTCACCCAGCTGGACATCGAAATGAGTTTCATGGATCAAGAACAGATCCTCAAGCTCAATGAACGACTGATCGCCACCATCTGGAAAGCAGTGAAAGGCATTGACCTACCACTTCCCTTCCCAAGATTGACCTGGCATGAGGCCATGGACCGATACGGCACCGACCGGCCCGATACCCGCTATGGAATGGAGCTCAATGATGTCAGCGACATCCTCAAAGACATGGGCTTCAAAGTCTTCTCCGGGGCCATAGCCGCTGGAGGCTCCGTGAAGTGCATCACTGTGCCAAACGGGAATGACCTGATCAGCAACGTGCGCATCAAACCCGGTGGAGACATTTTCAACGAAGCCCAAAAAGCTGGGGCCGGTGGCCTGGCTTTCATCCGTGTACGCGATTCCGATGAGATCGACAGCATCGGTGCGATCAAAGACAACCTCAACAGCAAACAAAAGGCAGCCCTGCTGAAACAGGCTGGAGCCAAAGCGGGTGACCTGATTTTGTTCGGAGCCGGCAAGACCGCCACCGTCAACAGCGCCCTTGACCGGGTGCGGCAATTCCTGGGCCGCGAGCTGGGCCTGATCCCCACAGACCAAGACAACAAGCTATGGCAGTTCCTCTGGGTCGTGGACTTCCCGATGTTCGAGTTGAACGCAGAAGAAAACCGCCTTGAGGCTCTCCATCACCCCTTCTGTGCACCAAATAAAGACGATCTAGGCGACGATCCCGACGCCTGGATGGAGCGCCTACCTCAAGCCCGTGCTCAGGCCTATGACCTTGTCTTGAATGGGCTAGAGCTTGGCGGCGGATCACTGCGCATCCACAATGCCGAACTGCAACGACAAGTGCTGCAAACCATCGGTCTGCCCCTAGAAGAAGCAAATCAACAATTCGGCTTCCTCATCGATGCCCTTGAGATGGGAGCCCCACCTCATGGCGGCTTGGCATTCGGGATGGATCGGATCGTCATGCTGCTCACAGGAGAAGACTCGATCCGCGACACGATTGCCTTCCCAAAAACCCAACAAGCTCGCTGCCTGATGACCCAAGCCCCCGCAGGTGTCTCCAACCATCAATTAGAGGAACTGCATGTAGAAAGCACCTGGGTCGATCCCGAATAGATTCAGCGCATTCCAGACAACAAGGGGCGTCTTCATTAACCCTGAAGGCATATCTTCGCGGGCAACCCTTGAAGAGCAGCCCCCAACAAACCAAGACTTCCCGAGTCCGCAGAAGCGGCAGCACAGATCCTGTGCGTCTCTACTTGCAGGACATTGGACGCGTAGAGCTACTAACCAATGAAGAGGAAGTGACCCTGGCGAGACTTGTGCAGCGCAGGGAAGCCCTACTCAAACAGGAAAGGAAACTGGCCTCCAACCAAGAAGCGATCAAAGAATTACAAAGACTGGAGGAGCTGCAGCAACGAGAAGCGAACCATTCATGCCACTGGCCCACCAAACAGGAATGGGCGATGGCTGCTGGGCTTACCCTGGCCGAGCTGCAAGAGAAAATCGAGACTGGTTACAAAACCTGGGGAGCCCTGACTGGTCTTGACCCCTTGGAACTCAAGCGAAGTTTGCGAGCTGGTCGGCGTGCCAAGGATCAGATGATCCAGGCCAATCTTCGACTTGTGGTGGCTGTAGCCAAGAAATATCAACAACGGGGCATAGAGCTGCTGGATCTGGTGCAAGAAGGCACCCTGGGCTTGGAACGCGCAGTAGAGAAGTTCGACCCCACCAGAGGTTTCCGCTTCAGCACCTACGCCTACTGGTGGATCCGTCAGGGCATCACCAGGGCCATTGCGACGCAAAGTCGGACGATCCGACTGCCGATGCACATCACCGAAAAACTCAACCGCATCAAACGGGTTCAACAGGAGATTGCTAGTAACCAAGGACGATTAGCTTCGATTGCCGATCTCGCCAAGGCACTTGGCCTTAGTGAAGAAACAGTGCGCCTAACCCTAATGAGGGTTCCACGTTCAATCTCCTTGGAAACTCGAATAGGCCAAGAACAAGACAGCCAACTCGGCGATCTGCTGGAAGACAGCAACGCAACCCCAGAGGAGAAACTCACCCGCGATCAATTACACAACGACCTTGAAATCTTGCTGGATGAACTAAGCAACCGCGAAGCGACAGTGATCAGACGACGTTTTGGACTTGAAGACGACACTCCGCAAACCCTGACGCAAATTGGCGAGGCAATGCATCTATCGCGAGAACGAGTGCGTCAGATTGAAAGCCATGCCCTCTTGAAATTGCGTCAACCGCAACGTCGCTGCAAGGTACGGGACTACATTCAAAATCTCGATTCCTGATTAGCACTTCACAAACGCACTAATTTCAATACCTCAGACCTCCTTCCTTGAAATCGGCATCCCAGCAGACAAACGACAGGCAATCTCTGACGGCCTTGGAAGGGTTCTCGCAGATACCTATGTGCTCTACGGCAAAACCCACGGATTCCACTGGAACGTAACCGGCCCGATGTTCAACACGCTCCACCTGATGTTTATGGATCAATACACCGAGCTCTGGAATACCCTCGATGTGATCGCCGAACGCATTCGTGCCCTTGGTTTTCTGGCACCCTTCGGCGGCAATACCCTCGGAAAGCTTGCTTCGATCAAGGAAGCGGAGCAAAATCCCGCCGCCCTCGAGATGGTGCGCGAGCTGGTCGATGGTCATAAAGAGGTGGCACGCACCGCTCGGGAAATATTCAAACTGGCTGAAGCCGCTAATGACCAGCCCAGCGCCGATCTATTAACCCAGCGGCTTCAGATTCACGAAAAAACCGCCTGGATGCTGCGCAGCCTGCTGGAAGCATGAGAAAGCCGAGGTAACTTAAAGAATCAGCCTGAAATTCATGGCCAAGTTCGTCTTTGTTACCGGTGGAGTCGTATCAAGCATCGGCAAGGGAATTGTGGCCGCGAGCCTTGGTCGCCTACTCAAGTCACGTGGCTACAGCGTCTCGATCCTGAAGCTGGATCCCTACCTCAATGTGGACCCAGGCACCATGAGTCCATTTCAACATGGTGAAGTGTTCGTCACCGAAGACGGCGCCGAAACCGACTTGGATCTTGGGCACTACGAGCGCTTTACTGACACAGCCATGTCACGCCTCAATAGCGTAACCACTGGCTCGATCTATCAAGCAGTCATCAATAAGGAACGCCGCGGCGACTACAACGGCGGCACTGTGCAAGTGATCCCTCACATCACTGGCGAGATTCGCGAACGCATCCACCGAGTAGCAGCCAATAGTGGCGCAGATGTCGTGATCACAGAAATCGGCGGCACTGTCGGAGACATCGAATCTCTGCCCTTCCTCGAAGCAATCCGTGAATTCCGTGGAGACGTAGGACGCAACGACCTCGCCTACATCCATGTGACCCTACTCCCGTTCATCGGCACATCCGGTGAACTCAAAACCAAGCCCACACAGCACTCCGTTAAGGAACTGCGCGCAATCGGCATCCAACCAGATGTACTGGTTTGCCGCAGCGACCGCCCAATCAATGAAGACCTAAAGCGCAAGATCGGGGGCTTCTGCGGGGTGCCAAACCGGGCTGTCATCCCTGCCCTTGATGCCGACAGCATTTATGCCGTACCCATCTCATTAGAAGAAGAGGGCCTCTGTCTAGAAATGCTGGATGTACTCAACCTGACTGACCATGACAGTGACATGAAAAACTGGGTTCAGCTGGTTCATAAGCTGCGCAACCCTGGTCCCGCTGTGAAGGTTGCCCTCGTCGGAAAATATGTGCAACTCAACGACGCCTACCTTTCAGTAGTGGAAGCACTGCGCCATGCCTGCCTAACCCAAGATGCCTCCCTCGATCTTCATTGGGTCTGCTCGGAACAAATCGAAGCAGAAGGGCCAGACAAGCTGCTCAAAGGTATGGATGCTGTCGTAGTACCTGGAGGCTTCGGCAACCGTGGCGTCGATGGCAAAATTGCAGCCATTCGCTGGGCGAGAGAACAACGAGTGCCATTCCTAGGGCTTTGTCTAGGCATGCAATGCGCTGTGATCGAGTGGGCACGCAACCAGGCAGGACTCACTGGAGCCAGCAGTTCCGAGCTGGAGCCCAACACCAGCCATCCTGTTATCCACCTCCTGCCAGAGCAACAAGACGTAGTCGATCTGGGCGGCACAATGAGGCTTGGGGTCTATCCATGCCGCATAGCACCAGACACGTTGGCGCAGAAGCTTTATGGCGAACAGGTTGTCTACGAACGCCACCGCCATCGCTATGAATTCAACAACTCCTACCGCAACCTATTTATTGAATCCGGCTACACCATCAGCGGTAGCTCACCCGATGGACGACTCGTAGAACTGATCGAGCTGAAAGGTCATCCCTTCTTCACAGCCTGCCAATACCACCCTGAATTTCTCTCCCGACCCGGAAAACCCCATCCCCTCTTCCGGGGATTAATCGAGGCAGCTCAACTACGGCTACCAGCCTCACCTGACGAAGCCCTACGTAGCAAGGCTCAGCCTATAGGCCAGGAGCTGTCCAACCGCCATTAATGAACTCCACCCTCCCGGTAGTGGAAAGCTTCCATTCCATTCAAGGGGAAGGAGCCCATGTCGGTCGCAGCGCCTTCTTCATCAGGCTCGCCGGCTGTGATGTCGGCTGTTCATGGTGCGACACCAAACACTCTTGGAACTCAAGGAACCATCCGCAAATCGCGCTTGAACAACTAGCAGTGGAAACAGCAACAGCAGCAAAAGATGGAGCGGCCTTTGTGGTGTTGACCGGGGGTGAGCCATTGCAACACAACATCGCTCCCCTATGTGAAGCCCTACACAGGGCCACAGAAACCAACCCCGGCGGGCCATTAGCAATCCATCTTGAAACCAGCGGAGTGAATCAGCTCAGCGGTGTTCCCACATGGATCACCCTCTCGCCAAAGCGCCATGCGCCCCCTCGCACAGACTTATTAGCAGCTTGTCATGAGCTTAAAGTTGTAGTTCATGAAAAAGACGATCTGAACTTCGCCGAAGTCATGGCCAAAGCTGCCTTAGAAGCGAGAAAGAATGACAACGCCTCACAATCACGCCTCAGCAACACATCAAAGGAACCACTACTCTTCCTTCAACCTGGCTGGGCAACAACAACAGGTCAACAACTAGCTTTCGAGCACGTACAAAGTCATCCCCACTGGAGGCTGAGCATGCAAACCCACAAGTGGCTTGGTATACGTTGAACCTCAAAGCTTGGTTGCCTCCCGCTGAGTGATCTCAGCCTTCCACAACCGCCAACGCACCTCTAAGCCCCCAGGTACATCAACGACGATCGGAAAGGAGGCGTTATAGGGCACCAAATAGGGCTTAGTGCCAAGACCAAGAAAGCTCTCACGCATCGGCTCATCAGGAGGCCAGGACAATCAAGCCAGCCGCTGGCAGGTCCAACACACAATCAACCCTTGCAAGTATAAGTGGACATCCCAAGCTGCGGTTGGCCTTGGCCCCCAAAGACCTGGTCAAGCTGTTCATCTAACAGCGGAGTTGCAGCTTGAGCTGCCTTGACCTCATCAGCAGTAATCTCAAAACCTGCCTCTTGAGCAATGCTGACGATTGAATCTGCGTCTGTTGTAGCCCTTAGCTTTTCCTGAAGAGAATTGTCCGCCTGAACTGCTTCCCAAAAGGCTTTGAATGATTCTTCTGACATTAACAAAATTCATACAAATACTTTTATAGGTCAAAATCGCATTGAAGTCTATGCAGGCTGAAACATGATGCAAAATTGAGAACAGTTCTTTGCCTGCTCATACCATGGATCCTCATCATCCTCAATCGATGACCAGCAAAACATTTTTGATTGCAATTTAAATGAAAATTTAAACAGACAACCAACTAAACCTCCAAGAAGTCTAATGGTACCGCTTAGCCAGGGTTGGAAGACAACACAGAATCAGTGCTATTAGACAACAACCCTGAAAGCCAAATATCGCGCTAGTGCCTGCTAAACATGCTGCCTTTGTAATCAATCATTGCAGGCAACTGCATGCCATAGCAATAGCTTGTAGTGAAGCTTTGCTTTTTATGTTTGGAGACTTTATGCTCAATTTAGCTTTTCTGATTACTTGAAGGAAATAGAGTCAATGCTTCGCAGCAAGAAGTAAATTGCCAACTTTGAATACGTTAAATGATTCTTATTTGCTACCGTTAATGTGTGATGGAGTTAGCGAATTTGAGCCAACTTTGGACTTTGCGCACTGAATATCTGGATCAGGAATGACCTAAAGAGCAAATTAATGGTTGATCATGAACTCATCTGATGCACTGGGCCTCCCGACTTTGCGCATGCATGTCAACCCCAATGACACTGATAAGCAGCACCTCTAGCTTGTACTGAAGCCTACACATCACATCAGTTGAGCTCCCTACGAGCGCCTCAATTAAAGCCGCATTTCGACCCACTCCTGCTGCCAGGGGAAGGCGTTCTGCTGTTGCGAGAGAACGGAGCCCATGCCCTCTACGGCGCCCTCTATGAACAGTTGATTCCGCTGCTCGATGGCAACCATTCAACTGATGCGATCGTTGAGCTGCTTTCGGCTGACTACAAAAAAGCCGAGGTTTATTTCGCTCTGATTACCCTGCAGGCGCGTGGCTATCTATGTGAAGCCGTCAGTCGTCTAAGCCCTGCAGAGGCCTCGTTCTGGGCTGAGCTTGAGGTAGATCCTGAGCAGGCCTGCCGTCTTGTTGAAGCAGCTCGGGTGGAAGTGATTGCCCTCGGGGCGGTGGATTCCACACCCGTGCTGGAAGCTCTGCGATCCAGCAGCATCGCACTTGCTGAGGTTGGAGAGCAGAGCTCGCTGGCGCTAGTGATTTGTGATGACTACCTCAATGAGGAAGTGGTCGAACTCAATCAACGCTTTCGACAACAAGGCCAGCGTTGGCTGCTACTACGACCACGCGGTCGCCAATTGTGGCTTGGACCTTTATTCAGTGGTGATCAACCTGGTTGTCATGCATGCCTTGCCCGCTGGTTACGTCGTCAAAGGCCTTTGGAACGCTTCGTGGCATCACAGCGGGAAGCCCCTCTATCAGCGCTCATCCCTAGAGCTGCCAGCGAAGCGGCAACTCGGATGCTGGCGCAGCTTGCGGCGCTTGAAGTAAAAAGAGTTCTGGCGAATGCAACCCCGGTCTGCGATGGCCATCTAATTAGTTTCGACTGCGCTGATTACGGCAGCATCCGTCACGAACTGCTCGTCGATCCTCACTGCCCGGTGTGCGGTAGTCCAGCGGAACCGATCTTTCGGCCTGTGACGCTGGAGGCATGTCCGGTGGCTTTTGATCAAGACGGCGGTCACCGCCACATTGCACCTGAAGAAACCCTGAAACGCTATGAGCGATTCATCAGCCCCATGACCGGTGTCGTCAGTGAACTGCGACAGGTAGAAAACGAACTGAGCAGCGTTCACGTCTACATCGCTGGACAGAACAGTGCCCAGGGAATAGAGAGCCTGGATCATCTGCGCCGCAATCTGCGCAGCTGCAGCGCCGGTAAAGGTGCCTCGGATGTGCAAGCCCGTGCCAGTGCGTTATGTGAAGCCCTAGAGCGGTTCAGCGGCGAGCGTCACGGCGAGGAGATAGTGGAGCAGGGCAGTCTGCGCACTATGCAGGAGCGGCATGGCGATGCGGCTATCCATCCGAATGCCGTGATGAGATTCAGCGCACACCAATACGACGAGCGTGAGGCGTTAAATGCCAGCGGCAGCAGATTTAATGTCGTCTGCACGCCACTCGATCCAGAGCTGGAGATCGAGTGGACACCGATCTGGTCATTGACGCATTGTTGTCGTCGTTACCTGCCGACACAGCTGCTTTACATGGGCCCGGACCCCACACAGGAAGCGCTCGAATCCCCCACTAAGCCCTTACAGATCGCCATAGGTTGCTCCAACGGCAATGCTTCCGGCAACACGCTGGAGGAGGCTGTACTTCAAGGGTTTCTGGAACTCGTGGAACGCGATTCCACTGCGATTTGGTGGTACAACCGTCTGAGACATCCCGGCGTGGACCTGGCCTCATGCCAGGACATCTGGATTAACCGCCTGATCAAAGATTACGCCGTTCTCGGCCGCGAGTTATGGGCCCTAGACATCACCGCTGATCTGGGGATTCCTTGCATCGTGGCTTTATCCAGGCTGACGGATGGAGAAGCCGAACGGATTATGTTTGGCCTGGGCTGCCATCTCGATCCACGCATTGCAGTGCAACGTGCTCTAGCAGAGATGAATCAAATGCTTGGCATCGCCAATGCTGATTTGGGCAAAGATGATCCAGGCATTGACGATACAGAGACCTTGACGTGGCTGAAAACAGCCACGCTTGAGAAGCAGCCCTATCTAAAAGCGGATGAAATGCGGCCATTGCGACGCCTTGAGGATTTCCCCCAGCGGCACAGCGGTGATCTGCGGCAAGACATCGATTATTGCCGTGACTGTGTTGAGGCCCAAGGGCTCGAGATGCTGGTGTTGAATCAGACCCAACCGCTGATTGGAATTCCAGTGGTGAAGGTGGTGGTGCCTGGTTTACGGCATTTCTGGGCACGACACGCTGCCGGGCGTTTGTTTGATGTGCCTGTGCAGATGGGCTGGCTTGAACAGCCCTTACAGGAAAACGAACTCAACCCGATTCCGATCTTCTTCTGACATGGCCATTCACTACAAGCTGCGGCAGGGCGTGACGCTGCAAGAGCAGAGTTGCGATCAGCTGCTCGTTGACTGCGATGGCCGGGTAGTGCGTTGCCAGCATGCGGATGAAGCCTTCAAACGGATGCTTAGCAGGCTTGCATCGTCGGGTGGCCTCGCTAATGATCTGTTTACGGCGGCGGCGCAGGGTGGCGGCGCGCCAGTGCAATTGACTCTCTTTCTGCAGTTGATGCAATTGGAGCAGCGTGGATGGCTCACGCTCATGCTGATGGGCCCTAAGGGAGCAGCGCTGGTGCTGGAGCCGATGGGTCGTCAACTGCAACGCCGCACTCCATTGAAGGAGCCCTTCAAGATTCGGTTCTCACGGTTTATCTGTATCCGCCCCGAACATGGAGAGCTGCAACTGGAGGTTCCGTTCGCAGCTGGACGGGTACAGCTAGTAGAGGCGCGCCTATCGTCTCTGTTGCCTGTCTTGGCAGTTCCATGTTCGACGGAGCAACTACGCGAACAGCTGCCGGACGATCTCCGCGACCAGTGGCAGGATCTGCTCACTCTGCTGCGGACCGCTGGGCTGGTCGGCGTCTGTGATGCGGAAGGTGGAGTGGATGTGGATCAGGAAGCGGAGCGACACCGCTGGAGCTATGAGGACTTAGCCCTGCATCACCGTTCTCGGCTCGGCTGGCATCGCCACGTCGTGGGTGCCAGCTTCCGGGGTGCGGGTGTCTGCATCTCTCCGCCACTGCTACTGGCAGCCGAGCACCTCCCGGCTGTGGTGCTGCCACGACCTGTAAAAGCCGGGTTGGATCCGAGCTTCTTTGACGTGGTGGAACAGCGTCAATCGATCCGCAGTTATGCGGACACTCCGCTGAATTTGGATCAACTGAGTCGTCTGCTTTGGTATACGGCACGTATTCGTCGACGTTTCGGAAGCAATGTCGAATCAGAGCAGGACTATGAGGCTTGCTCACGTCCGGTAGCGGGTGGTGGAGGGCTCCATGAAATCGATCTGTATCTCACGGTGCGTCGCTGCAGTGGCCTTGAGGCCGGTCTATATCGCTACGACCCTCAGGCTCATCAGCTGCTACGCCTAAGTGAACTGAGTGAGGTTTGCAAACAACTTCTACTCGAAGCCGGTCAAGGGGCAGCTCTGACGCAGGAACCAGATATTCTGATCACCCTGGCTGCGCGTTACGGCCGGGTGACCTGGAAATACGAAGGAATGCCCTATGCCCTAATCCTCAAGCACGTTGGTGTGATCTACCAACATCTCTATCTAGTCGCCACCGCTCTCGGCCTGGCCCCCTGCGGGCTGGGTGCCGGCAACTCAGAGACCTTCGCCCAGGCGACAGGGCTCGATCGCTTCGCGCACATTCCCGTGGGTGAATTCATCTTGGGCCGACCAGCCGACATCAAACAAGAAAGCTGTTAATAGCGCAGAAGCTGAAGTTTCTTTTGAAATGGTGCATTACAAGCAACAGTGAACAGAAAAGATGTCGAGAACACCTCGCTGCTTGCCACAGGGGCATGCCTTTCATCTCACGCTGCGCTGCAATAGCCGGCAGTTCTTGATTGCTAAAGCCCTTAGGCGGGATGTGTTGTTGGCAGTACTTAAAAAGGCCCAGCAGAAATTTGCCGTGAAAGTTTATGGGCTCTGCCTGATGGCCAACCACCTCCACTTGCTGCTGCGCCCTGATGATGCAAGTGAGCTGCCCAGGGTGATGAACTGGTTCGCTTGGTATTCAGCCATGGCCTTGAACCGCTTGAGCGGTCGTTATGGGCACTTCTGGGAGGCAAGGTATTTCTCAACGCCGATCCACCCAAAAGATCAGCGGCGAATGCTGAATACCTTGAGGACTATCCATGCCAATCCCAAAGCGGCTGAGGCAAGCAAAGGCTTTTATGACCCCTATAGCAACTATGGCCACTACAGCAGGTTGCAATCAGATGGCATCAGCGAATGGAGCCCTACCTTTTTAAAGCTCTCGACAACGCTTGATGGATGTGCCAAGCGCTATCGCCACAAGGGCAAAGGCGCTCCTAAGTGCCACTGGGCTAGTCGCATGCTCAAACGGTTGGTGAGCAGTGCAAGAACTAGAAGCAAGAAGAAAAGGGTTTCTCCAGGTCAACAACGACTGCCATGCGATTGGGATGTTCGCCTTAATCAAATTCCAGACGAGTGGTATCAAGTTGCTGTGAGATTTAGAACAACAAATGGAATCAGAGATAGCGATCAAAGCCTCAATCTGTGGTGATTAAGTTAGAGAATATAAATAGTTTTAGGGT
Organism: Prochlorococcus sp. MIT 1327; assembly: GCF_047304785.1. Classification (NCBI taxonomy): domain Bacteria; kingdom Bacillati; phylum Cyanobacteriota; class Cyanophyceae; order Synechococcales; family Prochlorococcaceae; genus Prochlorococcus; species Prochlorococcus sp. MIT 1327. Next base: position 285,795 of record NZ_CP138972.1, on the reverse strand, counting down.
AAAAGAAGTTGAAGGTGAATTTGTGATGAATACGAAAAACTATTGGTGGTTGGTGCCTGCTGAATAAGACATCAAGGCAACTTTCTGCAAGTCAATGGTGCCAGGTATCGGATGCCGTTTTAAGCGAATATGGAAGTCGTTGAAGAAAGAAAGCCCCCTGAGGGCGTTGAGTATCTAGTCTGCCCCTAGCCTTGACGAGGATTGCCATCAAAAAATTCTAAAGCAAACACACGACGGCAAATCTCCATCTGGCCACGGCCCAGCAGTTACCCCACCAGCAGCTCCGAGATTCTTTTCAGCATCTGACAGCTGAGCTTGAGCTTCCTTTACCTCTTCAGCAGTAATCTCAAAACCTGCCTCTTTAGCAATACTAACGATTGAATCAGCGTCTGTTGCAGCCCTTAGCTTTCTTCAGAGAAGTATCCGCCTGGACTGCTTCCCAAAAGGCTTTGAGTTGTTCTTCTGACATTAAGAGAAGCCTGGCTAATGATTCTTTAGTTCATAATCGCGCTGATATCTGTTTTTACAGGCAAACTGAAACATGAGGTGGAATTAAAAACAGTTCTTTCCTGGTCATCCCATTGAGCCTCATCATCCTCAATCGATGACCAACTAAAGATTGCTGATTGCAATCGAGCTGAACGTTTTGACCAACAATCAATTGAACCCGCCAATCGGCAGGATTTGAAGACACGGCAGGGTCAGAACTGCGAGGCAGCAATCCAGGAAGCTGAATCAGCCAACGTTGCTGATCTTGCGCAGGCAATGGATAAGCCGTCAAATCAAGGCGTGGGATGGCCCCTACCGGTGCTGCTCCTGAAGTCGCTAGAAGGGCTAAAAGCCAAAACAAAGACCTGGTCTGAATGAATACCGCCACGTCAACGTGCACAACAGAATGTCCAGCATGAGCGACTCCAAAACGATTGCCCTGCTCTCAGGCGGACTTGATTCGGCGACTGCCGCAGCCCTGGCCATAGAGGCTGGGCAAAAAGTGATCGGACTTTCCTTTGATTACGGGCAACGACATCGCAAAGAACTGCAAGCCGCTGAAGAGCTCGCGGCCCACATGGGCCTCACTGAACACCATGTAATCAATGTCAACCTAGGAAGTTGGGGAGGCTCTTCCCTCACCGATCTAACGCAAACAGTACCCAGTGAAGGAGTCGTTGACGGAGTGATCCCCAACACTTACGTACCTGGACGCAACACGGTCTTCATTGCAATTGGCCTCAGTCTTGCCGAAGCCCGCAATGCCAATCAGCTGGTATTAGGGGTCAATGCAATGGACTACTCCGGCTACCCAGACTGCAGACCTGACTATCTCAAGGCCTATCAGGCCTTGGCTGATCTGGCCAATAAAGCTGGCCGTGAAGGACATGGGATCAAGCTCTGGGCTCCACTCATGCATTGGCACAAGAAACGGATTGTGCAAGAGGCGCTACGGCTAGGGGTGCCAATCGAAAAAACTTGGAGTTGCTATAGCGGAGGCGATCATGCCTGCGGCATATGCGACAGCTGCCGCATCCGCGATGCAGCTTTGAGCGAGGCTGGCAGATCAGATCTCTGCAGCAAGCCGACACCATGACTGCTCTGGAGCGACGACTTTGCCGCTGGCAAGAACCAGCGAAGTTGGCAAAACAACTCACCAAAACTTGGGGAGAAGCTGGTCTGGTGTGGCTAGATGGAGACGGCAGTGGTCTAGGTCGTTGGGCGACTCTGGCAGTCGATCCCATTAATCAGATTTGTTGCCGAGGCATACCTGGCGAAAAAGACGCCAGCAACCCCTTCGAAGCCCTCCGTGATCTAGAACCAGGGCACTGGACAGGCTGGCTCAGCTATGAGGCAGGAGCCTGGATAGAACCCAAAAATCCATGGAAAGCAGATTCCATGGCAACTCTGTGGATGGCGCAACATGATCCTGTACTGCGATTCGACCTTCAAAAGCATCAGCTCTGGATCGAAGGGTGTCATCCCAAACGACTGCAAGAACTAGCTAACTGGCTAGAAGCCCAGCAATCTGAGAATGCATCTGAAAACAGCAAAGATGAGTCGTTACTTGCAACAACAGACCTCACAATTCCCGTCAATGCATGGGAATGGCTCACCACTAGAGATGACTATGCACGTGATGTGCAACAGATCAGACATTGGATTGCCAGCGGCGATATTTTCCAGGCCAATCTCAGCGCTTGCTGTACCACCACGATCCCTTCAGGAAGCTTCGCCGTTGACCTTTTCCTAAAACTTCGCCACCACAACCCAGCTCCCTTTGCCGGCCTGGTGATAGCTGCAGGCCTTGCAAAAGGTGAAGCCGTGATCTCCGCCTCTCCAGAGCGTTTCCTAAAAGCTCGCCCAACAGGAGCAGTTGAAACGCGACCAATCAAAGGGACCCGACCTCGCCACCACAACCAAAGCCAAGACGCTGATCTGGCAGCTGATCTTGTTTGCAGCAGCAAAGACCGAGCTGAAAACGTGATGATCGTCGATCTATTGCGCAACGATCTTGGGCGAGTCTGTCAACCCGGCTCCATCACAGTGCCTCAATTGGTAGGCCTGGAGAGCTATCCCCATGTGCATCACCTCACCTCAGTCGTGCAAGGACAGCTTCGATCAACCCAATCTTGGGTAGACCTACTACAAGCCTGTTGGCCGGGAGGCTCCATCAGCGGTGCCCCCAAGCTGCGCGCCTGTCAGCGGCTGAACGAACTGGAACCAACAGCACGCGGGCCCTATTGCGGCTCGTTGTTGCATCTCAACTGGGATGGGCAGCTCGACAGCAGCATTCTGATTCGCTCGATGTTGCTCGAGGGCAACACCTTACGAGCCCATGCCGGCTGCGGCATCGTGACCGGTTCCGACCCCTATTGCGAAGCTGATGAGCTGAACTGGAAACTGCTGCCACTACTGGAGGCACTGCAATGAAAAACCAGATTGCCTGGATCGATGGCAACTGGGGTAGCACTGCGGAGCTCGCTCTTCCTCTAAGAGATCGAGGCCTGCAGCTTGCCGATGGCATCTTTGAGACAATTCTGATCCTTGATGGACATCCACAACTCCTCAATGCTCATCTCAGCCGCTGGCAGACCAGCGCATGCCTGCTAGGGATGGCCCCCCCGCCTACAGCGAAATGGTTGACACCTCTGATCAAAGAGGGCCTGAAACAATGCAACTTGGACAATGGCAATGGGGCCCTACGCCTCAACTGGAGCCGTGGCGATAGGTCAAGCCGAGGCATCAGCCTGCCCCAGAGCAACCCGCGTTCAACAACCCATCGCTTCTGGCTAGAGCTGAATGCAGTGGAGCCCTGCTTTACTCCACTTAAGACGATCATCAGTTGCCATGAGCGTCGCAACGCCAATAGTCGCTTGAGTCGTTGCAAAACCTTCGCCTACGGTCAAGCGATACAGGCCCGCCACGAAGCACAGAAAGCGAATTGCGATGAGGCCATACTGCTCAGCACAAGCGGTGAACTTTGTTGTGGCAGTACCGCAAACCTCATCGTGCGACGAAACAATCATTGGCTCACACCACGACTTGCTAGTGGCTGTCTACCAGGTGTCATGCGACAACAGGGCCTCGAACATGGATGGTTGCAAGAAACTCAACTAGAAGCCACACCAGAAAAAGATGATCAATGGCTACTGATTAATAGCCTCAGCTGCCAACCCATCGTGAAGCTCGATGATCATCTGCTCAGAGCATGGTCGGATCCTGAAGGCCTTTGGTACTCCCTCTTAAAAGCCAACAACACTGACACTTCTCCCAGGCATACAGATTAATGCCCCAGCCCTAAACATCTCCATACGCACTCATACACTTAGGAATTGATCCACCACTGCCTGGCTAAGGTCGCTAGTCGGACCACTGGCCACAATGCCACCTCGTTGCATGGCGTAGTAACGATCAGCTTGACGAACAAAGTGCAGATGCTGCTCTACCAAAAGAACGCCAATCCCTGTCTCGGCAATGATGCGTCGAACAGCTCTTTCAATGTCTTGAACAATATTAGGCTGAATACCCTCCGTCGGTTCATCTAGCAGGAGCAATTTCGGCTTACCAAGCAGAGCCCGAGCAATCGCAAGCTGTTGCTGTTGCCCACCGCTGAGATCTCCGCCTTTACGCGGCAAAAACTCCTGCAGAATCGGGAACAACTCATAGACAAGCTTGTCAATGCTGTGGTTACGAGCCAAGCCGCCGGGCAATGCCTCCATCCCCAGCATCAGGTTCTCCTCCACCGTCAGATGGGGAATAATTTCTCGCCCCTGAGGCACATAACCAATGCCCGCACGAGCCCGCTGATGCGGAGGATGGCGATCCAAAACTTCGCCGCTAAACAGAATCTCTCCACTACGAGGACGCAACAGACCGATTAACGATTTCAACAACGTGGTCTTACCTACACCGTTGCGGCCGATCAAGCAGACCATCTCACCAGCTTTCACAGTGAGGTCGACATCCCTAAGGATATGACTCTCTCCATAGTAGGTATTTAAGCCCCGAATCTCGAGTATGGTCATCGGCTTAACCAAATCATGAACGGCATAGGTAGAAATCTCTGCATCAAGCAGCCTCCTCATTGCGACCTAGATACACCTCGATCACGCGTGGATCACACTGAATCTGATCCATCGAGCCCTCGCAGAGAACGTGGCCCTGATGAAGAACAGAAACCTGACTCTCCAGGCGTCGGATGAACTCCATGTCATGGTCAATCACCAAAACAGTGTGATCACCAACGAGAGACTTAAGCAGATCCGCGGTGAGATCAGTTTCCTCATCCGTCAAACCAGCAACTGGTTCATCAACCAATAACAGGTCAGGAGACTGACCCACAAGCATGGCGATCTCCAACCACTGCTTCTGTCCATGAGACAACGATCCAGCAACTTGATGCGCACGCTGCTGTAGAGAAACGATACCCATCAAATGGGCAATGCGATCGCGCTCAACAGCACTAAGACCTGCGCTTAAGAGTGGCCAAGGACGCTTTGGATGACTGACCGCCAAGGCGAGGTTTTCCTCAACAGTGAGGTTTTCGAAGACTCTCGGGCTCTGAAACTTCCTGCCGATCCCAAGCCGCGCAATCCTGTGTTCCGGCTTATTTAAAAGAGATTGGCCCTTAAACAAAACATCACCTGCCGTTGGTCGAAGCTTGCCAGTGATCACGTCAAGGAAGGTGGTCTTGCCTGCACCGTTGGGACCAATCACGGCACGCAATTCTCCTGGCTGCAGGCTGAGATTGAGATCACGCAGTGCCATAAAGCCATCAAAGCTGACACTGATTTGACGCAGCTCAAGCAAAGCAGTTGTCATGACTGCACCTCCTCCTTGCCATCCATTTCCAATCGTGGATAGGTACCGATCCTGCGCGCGACACCCAAGCGAGTAAGCAGGTTTCGTGGCCCACCCGCCTGCCACCAGCCCACAACACCTTCTGGTAGTGCCGTAACGACGAGAATAAACAAGCCTCCCAGGATGAATAGCCAGCCTTCTGGCCAAAACGTGCTGATTTGGCTCCTCGCCAAATTAATGACTAGGGCTCCAAGAATGGCACCAATCAAAGTTCCGCGTCCGCCCACTGCCACCCAAATCACCATGTCGATTGAAAAGGGAACAGTCATGTATTGCGGCGAGACGATACCGGACTGAACGGTGTAAAGAGCACCGCCGATGCCGGCCAAGCCACCAGCCATCGCAAACACGATGGTTTTAAACAAGGTGGGATTGTAACCAGCAAAACGCAAACGCGGCTCATCATCGCGAATGGCGATCAACACTTCACCAAAACGGCCACGCACCACCCAGCGCACAGCCAACCAGGCCAGGATCACCATCACGGCCGTTAACCAGAAGAAGCCTCGCTGCATGAATGCAGAGCCCACCTGCTGGCCAAAGAGCTCTGTGACATCGGTCTTAAGACCGTTGGTGCCATTGATCAGTTTCTGCTGTCCGTTGAAGAAATTAAAGAAAACCAGCAAGGCGGCCTGGGTAAGAATCGAAAAATAAACTCCCTTGATCCGGTTGCGGAACACCAAGTTGCCTAACAGCGCGGCAAGCAGTGCAGGGATCAGCCAGATAGCAATCAGCGTGAACCAAGGCGAATGAAACGGCTGCCAAAATCCAGGCAGTTGATCCACCCCATAAAGGCCGAAGAACTCTGGAATCCCGTTGGGTTGTTCGCTCGAGCTATTGAGCTGAAGGTACATTGCGGCTGCGTAACCACCGAGCGCAAAGAAGATGCCCTGACCCAGGCTCAATAAGCCTGTAAAACCCCAAATCAAATCGATGCCGAGGGCCACGATCGAGAGAGAGAGAAAACGACCGAGCAGGTTGAGCCCAAATACCGACACCACTGCAGGCGCCGCCACAATCGCAGCAATGATCAAGACCCAGACAATCACCAGGGGCCAACGGCGTTGTTGAAACGCTTTCAACATCGATTTAAGCCTCCACCATGCGTCCCCTCTGGGGAAACAGACCAGCAGGTCGGAACTGCAGGAACACCACAATCAGCGCAAACACCATCACCTGGGCCATGCTCGTGGTAGCAAAAAAATCAACCACACTCGCCAAAGGCGCAGGCATCGAAGGCCAGATACTGAGCAAACGTCCAGCACCGATCAGGTCTGTTAGCACCCCAATAGCAAAGGAGGCCAACACAGTGCCGAACAGATTTCCCACACCTCCAAGCACCACCACCATGAAGCAACCAACGATATAAGAAGTGCCGACGTTGGGTCCCACGGATCCCAACAAAGACACCGCTACCCCAGCGATGCCAGCCAAACCGGAGCCGATGCCAAAGGTAAGCACATCCACAGTATCGGTTGAGATGCCAAGGCAATCACTCATGGAACGATTCTGAGTCACTGCCCTGATGCGCATCCCCCACACACTGCGATTCAAGAACCAGGTGATACCGAGTACAGCGAGGATCGTGATCACAATGATCACCAAACGTGGTACAGGGAAGGTCATGCCCGACAGTTCAATCCCCCCACGCATCCACTTAGGTGCCGTGACATCGACATTACGAGAGGTCGCACGAGCGATGCGACTGATCTGAGAGGCCAAACCACCCGCCAGTAACACCCCAGCCAGAGCCGACACAAGCCAGCTTCCAGCACGCACCAGGCGGGCCCGCGGCCCCTGCAAAAGCTTGTCAGGAAGAATGATCGGCAGACTGAAGCCAAGCACTAACGCCAGCACCAAGCCAGCCGCATAAGCCAATGGAAAACTGCGCACAAACTGCTGCAGAATCAGGCTAACGCCCCATGTCGCCAACAATGTCTCCAACGGGTTGCCGTAGAGACGACGAATCACGGTGCGTTCTAGCAAGATACCAACCACACCACTAACGATGAATGCCAGAGGAATCGCCACCAACACATAAGCGTTGTAGAAAGGCTGCAGAGCAGGCAGCTTGAAGATCAGCTGTACCACATAAGTGGTGTAGGCCCCGAGCATGATCAACTCGCCATGGGCGAGGTTAATGACACCCATCAGGCCGAAGACTATCGCCAGTCCGAGGGCAGCAACCAGCAGCACCGAGCCGATGGCCACACCATTGAAAAGACTTTCAAGAAGCAGTTGCACGGGCGAAGATCAGAGACCAGAAAAACGACGAAAGGAGGAGCCCGTTTCCGGACTCCTCCCAAACAATGCCAAAGCGGAAAAACGCCTTGGCGAGGCAATCAAAGCTTGTACTTCTCGCCTTTGTTGGCATCAGTCCAGTCGCAAGCATAGCCCTTAGAACTGGGCTCGAACTGGTTCCAAGCCTGTGGAGCCACAGGGCCATCGGTCTCTTCGAGAATCTCGAACTGACCATCTTTGGTGATCTTGCCGATACGTACGGTCTGGGACAGGTGATGGTTTGGCATCACTTTCACAGGACCCTGAGGCGCATCAAACTCAATTCCGATCAAAGCTTCACGAACCTTGTCGTCATCAAAGCTATTGGCCTTCTCGACCGCAGCTTTCCACAGATACACCATGTTGTAAGCCGACTCCTGAGGGTCAGCAACCTGACGATCATTGCCATATTTGGCCTTGAAGTCAGATGCAAACTTCTTCGAAGCAGGCGTATCAATCGACATCATGTAATTCCAAGCCCCATAGTGTCCCTCAAGAAACTCAGGCCCGATCGTGCTGATCTCTTCTTCCGCGATGGAATAGCTCATCACGTAGTAGCCATTTTCAGGAGTAAGTCCGGCATCCTGAATCTGCTTAAAGAAAGCAACGTTCTGGTCACCATTAAGGGTGTTGATGATCACACCACCATCAGGTAATGCCTTCTTGATCTTGGCAATGATCGGCGCCACTTCAGTGTTGCCGAGGGGCAAATAATCCTCTCCAACCACTTTGCCACCTAGAGCTTTGACCTGCTCCTTAGTGATGGTATTGGAGGTGCGAGGGAAAACGTAATCAGAACCTACAAGGAAGAAGGGCTTGCCAGCAGCGGGCGACTTCTCGAACATGAACTTGGTTGCAGGCTCCGACTGCTGATTCGGAGTCGCACCTGTGTAGAAGATGTTATTGGAACACTCCTGGCCTTCGTACTGAATCGGGTAATAGAGGAATGCATTCTTCGATTCGTAAACCGGCAGCATCGCCTTACGGCTTGCGGAAGTCCAACCACCAAAGACAACAGGAACACTATCTTGATCGATCAACTTCTTGGACTTCTCAGCGAAGGTTGGCCAATCAGAAGCGCCATCTTCAACGATGTAGTCGATCTTGTATTTCTTGCCATCAACTTCAACACCACCGGCAGCGTTGATCTCTTCAATCGCCATTTTCTCTGTGTCCACAAGGGTGGACTCCGAGATGGCCATGGTGCCACTTAAGGAATGGAGGATACCAACCGTGACCGTGTCGTCGAAATCGGTATTAGCGGTTTTATCACTACCACCACCGCAAGCCGTAATGCTGACACCAACGGCGGTTGCGGCGAAGCCAGCCACAAGGCGCTTTGAGAATGAAACGTTCATTGAAACCGTAGATAGGCAGAATATGGAGCACGCCTATTCGGGCGGCCTGGGGAACGTAAAGATCAGCCAGGCATGATTCTGTAGTGAATGATACAAAGCCCTTTGCGCTGATCATTGCTAAGGGCGATTTGGTAGCTGTTGCAACAAAAATTGCAGCACGCTCTCCAAGCCATCGCCGCTCCGCAAGTTGGTGAAGCACCAAGGGCGCTCTCCCCGCATCCGCGTCGTATCGCGCTTCATCACTTCCAAATCGGCCCCGACATGGACAGCGAGATCAATCTTGTTGATCACCAATAAATCCGAGCGTGTAATCCCAGGGCCACCCTTGCGAGGGATCTTGTCGCCAGCCGCCACATCAATCACATAGATGCAAAGGTCCACCAATTCTGGACTAAAGCTGGCGGCAAGATTATCGCCACCACTCTCAACAAGCACAACATCAAGATCTGGAAAATTTCGCTCCAGATCTTCTACGGCCGCGCGATTAATCGAACAATCCTCACGAATAGCAGTATGAGGACAACCGCCTGTTTCCACTCCGCGAATACGCTCTGGCTCAAGAGCTCCAACACGCGTCAAGAACTCTGCATCTTCCTGGGTATAGATGTCATTGGTGACAACTGCCAATTGCAACTGATCTCGTAGACGGCGACACATTGCCTCCACTAGTGCTGTCTTACCCGAACCCACCGGGCCAGCCACACCTAAACGCAGTTTGCTACTCATCAGCTCCGGAATAATCGGGAATACAGCTCAGCATGGGAGAGCTGTGCAATAGCAGAACCCACTCCTCCGCACCAAAGCTGCTTTGGATCCACATCAAGCAAGCTACGGGCCTGCATTTCAATCAGCGGCTGAAGCTGACGCTGCAACCGTTGTGCCTCAGTTGGCCCAAGCGGAACAAGACGCACGGCCGCACTGAGCTGATTAGCCACCCAGCCAAACAAGTAACCCTGCACAACCTCCAAAGGCGTTATCTCCCAAGACAAACCAGCCCAAGCCCACGCCACTGGCCAACCAAAATCCACTCCTCCATCAGGGAGAGGATGACCCAGGTCAGCTAATAACTGCAAAAGAGAGCGGCCCATCTGCTGTTGCTGCGCTCTTACTTCAGCCGCATCTCGCAGTGCAATCAACCATTGAGCCCAATCGCGCACGTCAGTGCCATGGTCAACTTTGCCCTGCTCAGCACTCACCTGCCATTGGCTGAGGGAATGACGCAGCGGGCGCAAAGCAGCAGCTTCGATCATGACCTGCCCGCGACTTAGCTCCGCCTCCAACCAACTTGCCAAAGTTGCTCGATCCTGAAGCTGATCTCGCTGCACCAGCAGTTCCAAACCCTCCGAATAACTGAACGCACCCACCGGCAAAGCCGGGCTAACAAGCTGAAGCAAAGCGAGACTGCTCATCACTGATGACGTTGTTGCTGCCCATCAATGGGCTGGTGATCATGGCTATGGACGCCTTGATAGGCCCCAGGCTCCGGATAAAATGGCTCCATCAGAGACTCCAAAGCCAAGCCACGCACCCGCAGCAGATCGGCTAAGACAGGATCATCTAGCAAACGCAGCTGCTGCGTGCGTAGCTCTAGTGCCACGTGACGATTACCCAAGTGATAAGCCGCCTCAAGCAGAGCCAGTTCTGAAGGAGCCCTAACCACCAACAGTTTCTCAGGAGCAGCGACCACCCTCACCAAAACAGGCCCTTCCGCCGCAGCCAAACTTTCTCCAGGCTGCAATGGGCCCTGCCGCGGCAATTGCAATAAGACGGACTGACCACAAGCCGTGCATCGCAGCCCTCGCAAACGTGTGCGTTCTTCAGCAGTGAGAGGCAATTCCATACAAGCCTCAACCCCAACAGCATCAAGCCTGCGGGTGAGCACCGGAACAGTATCGAGAGAAGGAAAATCGACCAAGCTCATGACCATAAGCCTGCCAAACGGCAACTGCTCCATCCGTGAGTGTTGCTAAAGAGTTAAACCGTGCTCGATCACAGCGTGCTCCGATGACTGGCGATAGACCCTGGCACGGCCAATGTTCCTTGCAACTGATCAGCAAAACTGCGACAGACGATCTTCAATCCCAGCTCACCGTGCATCAGAGCCAATGCACGGCTCCATTCAAGATTCAGCGTGCCAATCTTGATCACGACGGCCGCTGTCAACTGCCCTTACTTCACACCGCAGGGGGTTTGGTCGGAGGAGATCAGCTCAGTGTGAATGTCAAAGCTGGAGCAGACAGCCGCGGCCTGGTCACGAGTGTGGCTGCCCAGAAGGTCTATGGCTCCGTAGGCCGCTCCAAACAACACCCCAAAGGCCGATGGGCAAGTCAAGAGTGTCACTTCGAACTAGAAACCAATGCTGATCTGGAATGGTTACCCCAAGAGCTCGTGGTTTTTCAAGGAGGCCTCTACAAGCAACGGATGCAAGTCGAACTGCAACCAAAAGCCAGTTTTCTCTGCGCCGAAGTGGTGCGCCTAGGTCGCACAGCTGCTGGAGAAACACTGAACGAAGGCGCCTGGAGGTCAAGCCTGGAGATCTGCCGACAAACCCCGATTGGTCGTCAATGGGAACTAGTCGATCAACTCGAGCTCAACAGCGAAGTGCTGCAGAGTTTGCACGGCATGGGGACAGAGCCCGTGTTCGGATCTTTTGTTTGGGCCGCACCGCATCCTCTGACTGCCGACGTGATGGAGATACTTCTGCGGAACTGTCGAACAGATCGCGCAAACCTAGAAGGGTCCATGGCTTGTGGTGGTCTCGATCAAGGCTTAGTGGCCCGATATATAGGGCCATCAAGCCAAGCCGCGCGCCAATGGTTTTCCCGCCTCTGGGCCCGCACACGCCAGCTACGGCGGCTAAGCACTCCTCAACCTCCACGAGAATGGCCCCTGCAAGAAGAGGGAACGTTCTCAAACGAAAGGTTCACAAAGAACCATCAATCGCCTTCTGCCTCGCCACACTGAAATGAAATCCTGGCTTCCATGCACCTCAGCCCCCAGGAAAAAGACAAACTCCTGATCGTCACCGCTGCCCTGCTTGCAGAACGACGCCTCAACCGCGGCCTGCGGCTCAACCACCCCGAAGCCGTGGCCTGGCTCAGCTTCCTTGTCATCGAAGGCGCTCGTGACGGCCAATCCGTCGCGGAGCTGATGGCCGAAGGCAGCACCTGGCTGCGTCGCGATCAGGTAATGGATGGTGTTCCCGAACTGATCCCGGAGGTGCAAATCGAAGCCGTCTTTAAGGACGGCACCAAATTGGTCACCCTCCACGACCCCATCCGCTAAAAAATCCCCATGCCTCCGCTAATCCCCGGTGAACTGATTCCTGAACCGGGCACGCTTGAACTCAACAGCAACCGGCCAACCCTCACCCTGCGCGTGGCCAATAGTGGCGATCGACCGATCCAAGTTGGCTCCCACTTTCACTTTTTCGAGACCAATACAGCTCTGCACTTCGATCGTGATGCTGCACGGGGGCACCGATTGGACATCCCTGCTGGAACAGCGATCCGCTTCGAACCCGGCGACGAACGTGACGTGCGCCTGGTTGCCCTTGCTGGTCACCGCAAGGTTTTTGGTTTCAACGGTCTGGTCAACGGACCACTCGACTGAACTGCTTCTACACCTCGTCCCTTTCGCTGCATTGCTATGGCCTACCGAATGGATCGCCAGGCCTACGCCGAAACCTACGGCCCCACCACAGGTGACCGTATACGCCTAGCAGACACCGAGTTGATCCTGGAGGTGGAACGCGATTTCACCACCTACGGCGAAGAAGTCAAATTCGGTGGAGGAAAAGTGATCCGCGACGGCATGGGGCAATCCCAGCAATCCCGCGCCAATGGTGCTGTTGACACCGTGATCACCAATGCCCTGATCCTCGACTGGTGGGGGATCGTCAAAGCAGATATCGGCCTACGAGACGGACGGATCGTTGCCATCGGCAAGGCTGGCAATCCCGACATCACTGACGGGATTGACATTGTGATCGGCCCAGGCACTGAAGCCATTGCTGGAGAGGGTCACATCGTGACCGCCGGCGCCATCGATAGCCACATCCATTTCATCTGCCCACAGCAAATCGAGACTGCCCTGGCTAGCGGCGTTACCACCATGCTCGGTGGTGGTACAGGTCCGGCAACAGGCACCAATGCCACTACCTGTACACCTGGCGCCTTTCACATCAGCCGCATGCTGCAAGCAGCTGAAGGATTGCCGATAAATCTTGGCTTCTTTGGTAAAGGCAATGCCAGTACAGCTGAAGCTCTCGAGGAGCAAGTGCTAGCTGGAGCCTGCGGCCTCAAACTCCACGAAGACTGGGGTACCACTCCAGCAGCTATTGACTGCTGTCTTTCGGTAGCCGATCGCTTTGATGTCCAGGTCTGCATCCACACAGACACGCTCAATGAAGCAGGTTTTGTAGAAGACACAATCCGAGCCATCGGCGGACGCACCATCCACACCTTCCATACCGAAGGGGCCGGTGGAGGCCATGCACCAGACATCATCCGTATCTGTGGTGAAAGCAACGTGCTGCCCAGCTCCACAAATCCAACCCGGCCTTACACCCGCAACACCCTGGAAGAGCACCTCGACATGCTCATGGTTTGCCACCACCTAGATCCAGCGATTCCTGAAGATGTGGCCTTTGCCGAATCGCGCATCCGTCGTGAAACGATCGCCGCGGAAGATATTCTCCACGACCTCGGTGCCTTCAGCATCATTGCCAGTGATTCCCAAGCGATGGGACGAGTCGGAGAGGTGATTACCAGAACATTCCAGACCGCTCACAAGATGAAAGTTCAGAGAGGCTCTCTGCCAGAAGATGCTGCCAATCCACGTGGCACTCGTAACGACAACAACCGCCTAAAGCGCTACATCGCCAAGGTAACGATCAACCCCGCCATTGCCCACGGCATTGACAACCATGTTGGCTCAGTAGAGGTAGGCAAACTGGCAGACTTGGTGCTCTGGAAGCCAGGTTTCTTCGGCGTGCGGCCAGAACTTGTCATCAAGGGCGGGTCAATCATCTGGGCGCAAATGGGCGATGCTAATGCCTCGATTCCAACACCTGGACCAGTCCATGGCAGACCAATGTTTGCAGCATTCGGCAAAGCCCTTGCCCCCAGCTGCCTCACCTTCCTGAGCCAAGCGGCCATCGAAACAGATCTTCCCAACAAGCTGGGGCTGCAACGTGCCTGCATTCCCGTTCTGAACACCCGCACGATCGGCAAAGCAGAAATGCACAACAACAATTCACTACCAAAAGTAGAGGTAGATCCACAAACTTACGAGGTGTTCGCCGACGGCGATTTACTCACATGCGACCCCGCAGAAGAACTACCAATGGCCCAGCGATATCTTCTACTTTAAACGCTAAATTCAACATCTACCTTTAGGTTGCTAAGTAATAGATCAAGACTTGATCGGCATCACAACCTCAGCCGGCTGAGGAGCACACTCTGCAACCTGTTCATCAACTACTGCACCCACAATCACAATCGACGGCGCTGCAAACCCTTCGCTCTGCACCCTTTGAACCAACTGTTCCAAGGGAGCTTTGAGGTAGCGCTGACCTACGACAGTGCCCTGTTGAATGATTGCTGCGGACGTAGCTGGATCGAGTCCACCGGCAATCAACTCTTCGACGATATAAGCAAGGTTATGCAAACCCATATAAATCACCAGGCTGTCACTTGCGCTAGCAAGATCCTTCCAATTCACAGAAGGGCGCTGTTTGTCGATCTTCTCGTGACCTGTCACAAAGGTGACAGAACTACCACCACAACGATGGGTCAGAGGAATACCCACATAGGCCGGCGCAGCCATCCCCGCTGTAATCCCAGGGACCACCTCCACCGATACCCCATGACTCTGCAAATAGGCGGCCTCCTCACCACCCCGCCCAAACAAAAAAGGATCACCACCTTTTAGGCGTACTACACAGGAATGACTCTGAGCCAATTCAACAAGCAACTCATTTGTCTTGGACTGTGGAACCCAATGACGTTCTCGACGTTTACCAACAAAATGCCGTTCACAAGACTCGGGCACTAACTCGAGTACTTCCTTAGGCACCAGAGCATCGTGAACCAAGGCTCCGCACTGGCGAAGCAGACGATAAGCCTTCAGTGTGAGCAAATCAGGATCACCAGGGCCTGCACCCACCAAATACACAGTGCCAAAGTCCAAAGAGCTCATGGCAATGCAGCCAGCAAATCAATCAAACCCAATCGAAATAACTCAATCTCAAGTAGGGAAGTCATCACCCCAGAATCGCGCAGCGTCTGCGTAATCTGGATTGGCGCCAAGGCAAGAAAAAGAGGCGTGGATGCCTCCTTCGCTGAAGCGACATCAGCATGCCAATCGTCCCAGGAAAGCATGGGCAACGCCAGCCGCTGCTGCAGCAAACTTAAATAGCGATGAGCAACACCCTGGCGAAGGGGATGGTGAACCAAAACAAGAGAGCCATCACGACAATCCTGACGCTGCACCCACTCCTGTAACAATCGCCACCAAGAGGGCCAGGCACCCAAGAAAGGCACCAACCTGGTGTTCACACCCTGTTGCTGAAGTCGCTGACGAATCAACGGCACATCCTCTCGAACATGAGAACCAGGCAGCAACAACAAAGGAACCAGCCAAATAGGATCTGCACTCTGCTCATGGCGATCAGTAGCCGTTAAGGCCTCTACCAGCACAGGTGTGCCTCGACGTTGCGCGACCTGCAGAGCAAAAGAACGCACACAAGAAGGAACATACCCACCAGCACGGCCATGCACGATCAAACGCAAAGCACGCTTACAACCATCCTCCTCATGCTTTCGTAACAACGGCCACGGATCTAAGACATCCGAAACTGGTGAAGTCATGCCAGTCTTAATAGTCGACTGCAACCATGGCATCCCGTCGCTATCGAACACAGTCGCAAACTCGGTTGAGGACGAGTGGTCGCCAAGGCAGACAGGGTGCAACCCGCTCAAAACGCTTTAACAGTGACTTCGAAAGGGATTTAGCTGCCATGAACCGTGTGTGGAAAATGCTCAGACAAGGCACAATCCGCTGGTTGGGAGAGATAGGCCGCCAATACTGAAATCACTTAAAATTTATACACAGCAACCATAAAGAAAGAAACTTGTGCACCTAGATGTATCGATAAACACCAAATTTTGAATTTCACACAAATGCTCAGTTTTGTTCAATCTGATACCACCAATACCCTCTTCCATCAGGCTTAATGACTCCATTGGCAGCGTGACCTGAATCCTCAACACCCCTGGCTCGGTCAAATCAGCCGGGTTCAGAATGTATACAAAGACACCAAATCTTGAATTTCACACAAATGCTCAGTTTTGTTCAATCTGATACCGCCAATACCCTCTTCCATCAGGCTTAATGACTCCATTCGCAGCGTGGCCTGACTCCTTAACACCCCTAGCTCAGCCAACATCAGCCGGGCTCAGAATGTATACAAAGACACCAAATCTTGAATTTCACACAAATGCTCAGTTTTGTTCAATCTGATACCGCCAATGCCCTCTTCCATCAGGCTTAATGACTCCATTCGCAACTTACCCTTACTTCAATAATGGCAGAGTCTAAAAACCATGGGCATCGAATAAGCGAATAAAGTTTAAAAAAACATGATCACTTCTTTTCAAGTTTAATTTCAACAAAATGTCATGGTTATTAGCTCTCCTGCTAAACAATTTCTCCAAGGAAAGAAGCTCAACAAAATTGAGCAAAACAAAGCTTTTAAAGATGGCTTAGATGTTGGTGATGAACTTGAAACCTTTGCTCAGGTTGGTTGGGAACAGGTCGATAAAACAGACCTCGAACTGCGCCTGAAATGGTATGGAATGTTCTGGCGACCCAAAACTCCTGGCAAGTTCATGCTACGGCTAAGGATACCAAATGGTGTTCTCAATAGCCACCAAATAAAAGTAGTGGCCTCAATTGTGGGTCGCTACGGAGAAGACGGCAGTTGCGACATCACAACACGCCAAAACCTACAACTTCGTGGTGTTTTACTGAGTGATCTTCCCGAAATCCTCAGACGTCTTGAAGAGGCAGGTCTCAACACAATCCAATCAGGTTTTGATAACCCACGCAATGTCACAGGAAATCCACTGGCTGGGATTGACCCTCTTGAAATTGTTGATACTCGCCCTTACACAACTGAACTACAAAATTTCCTCACGAATCAAGGAAAAGGAAATCATGAATTCTCCAACCTGCCCCGCAAATGGAATACGGCAGTTGCAGGGGCCCGCGATAATTTCCTGCTCCATAACGACATCATCTTCCATCCAGTGGAACACGATGGGGTGATGGGTTTCGGCGTCTGGCTCGGAGGGATCCTCTCCTCGCAGATGAATGACTATGCGCTGCCTTTAAATGCCTGGGTTAAACCCAATGAAATCTGTCGGCTCACCGGCACTATTCTAACGCTATGGCGAGATAACGGTGAGCGTAACAATCGCCCTAAGGGCAGGTTTCGCATGTACCTCGACAGCGTGGGCATCGAAGCGTTTCGCACCATGGTGGCGGAAAAATTTGGACCGCTAACTCCTGATCCCGGTTCTGTATTTGACGACAAGCCTCGCTCTTTTTACGGAATCCACCCTCAGAAACAAACAGGGCTTCACTACGCCGGCATGCATGTACCCGTTGGACGATTACGCGCAGAAGATCTTCAGGATCTTGCTAGCGCCAGTCTTAACTATGGCAGTGGTGAAATTCGTCTTACTGAAGACCAGAACATCATTTTGGTGGGGCTATCAAATACCAACCTCGACAAATTTCAAGCTGATCCACTGCTACAGCGTTTTCCACTTGAACCCGGTTCCTTTGCCGCCGGCACTGTCTCCTGCACAGGAAATACGTACTGCAGCTTCGCCCTTACAAACACCAAAGATCAGGCCATGGCAATGGCCCATCAACTGGATGCAGAACTCATCCTCCCTGAAGAAATAAAAGTCCATTGGACTGGCTGTCCCAACAGCTGTGGCCAGGCCTACATGGGCGCAATCGGCCTCACAGGAACCAAAGCCCGTGCACCGAACGGGGGCCAAGGCATGGTTGAGGCCTATGACCTCAGCCTTGAAGGCCGGCAAGGGCCGGATGCCCGAATCGGGACACTGCATCGCAAAGGCATTCCTGGCAGCGAACTGAAAGACGTGCTGCGGGAATTACTGATCGAACGCTTCGGTGCTCAACCTCGTAGCCAACCGAAGCAGAACAGCGACCCTTTCTCCAACTTCATGAACTGGTTCAGCAATTTAGGCGAAAACAGCAGCCCATCCCCTTGAGCTGCGATCGCTAAACCACCGTTCTTAAATCAATCACCTATCAAGCCCCACCATGCAATCGACTTCCCAAGCACGTGATCTTTTCTCTCGCTTTGTCAACTGGTTAAGCAACAGCGGTAGCGACAAGCCTGCAATCAATCAAAAAGAAGGTGGCCGAGATGTCTTCTCACGCCTGATGAACACCATCAGTGGCTAAAAATCCTCCTCTCGTTAAACCTACGCATCTACCAACATGAGCGCCACGGCGTCACAAATGGACTACGTCCTACCTAACGAACTTGTCGACGGCATGATTACCGCCGGCGGCAAAAAAGCCACTGTCAGCGTCAAGAACTTGCTGGTGCGTGGCTTCTATTCCGGGGCCATTCTCGGCCTTGCTGTGATCCTTGCACTCACAGTTGGTCTCAAGAGTGGTCAGCCATGGTTGGGATCCCTGCTCTTCCCCTTCGGCTTTGCCAGCATCGTGCTGTTCGGCATGGAACTGGTCACCGGTAACTTCGCTCTGCTGCCTATGGCCACATGGGCCGGCAAGAGCACCTGGGGAGCCACCTTCCGCAACTGGGGTTGGGTCTGGCTCGGCAACTGGATCGGCACTGCTGTGGTTGCCCTACTGATGGCAATCAGCCTGACCAGCGGTGGCACCGTGGATCCCGCCTCCGCTGCCGATGGTGGCGGCATGTGGCAACAGGTAGCAGCGAAGATCATTGCCCTCAACAAAACCAACGTTGTTACCAAATACGAGAACCTTCAATCCCTTGGCTTCTTCTTGGCCTTCCTGCGCGGATTGATCGCGAACTGGTTGGTTTGTCTGGGTGTGACCATGGCCCTAGTTAGTAAGAGCGTACCTGGCAAAATTTTGGCCTGCTGGCTGCCGATCACAGCATTCCAAACCATGGGAATGGAGCACATCGTGGTGAACATGTTCCTGCACACCGCCGGACCCATGCTTGGTTCAGGCGTTTCTTTTGGCCAGGTAATCGTTTGGAACTTCATTCCAGTCACCCTCGGCAACATCATTGGCGGGATGGTGTTTATCGGCATGCTCTTCTACAGCACCCATCGCACCCAAATGAGCAACGTACTGCCTACGGTTCACGATGAGAAGCTGGAACGTGAACTCGCCGCCGAACTAGGGGCACGCTGATCTAGAACATTCATGAGCTTCGATGAAGCCGTTCTCTGGGAACGTCTCAATAAAGTAGGTAAGACTCCTCTAGAACCAGACTGGCTGGGGAATGTTTACTGCCCCAGCCTTTCTGCTGATCTACGTAAAGCCTTAGCCGAAAGACTGGGCTTACTTGGTGATGATGGCTGGGGAATATTAAAAACCCTGCTTAAGCAACATGGTAAGCAGTCAGAACTCATCCATGCAGCTGGCCTCTGCCATCAACCTGAGGCTCGAGACTGGCTCATCCAACAACTTGGTGATCAAGAAGAACTGGAGCTCGAGGTCCTTCAAGCAATGGCCTGCTGGGGAGCAATCGTGCCAACTTTGCTGATAAAAAGGATTTTCAGAGAACCTTCCCAAGCAATGCGCATGGCTGGTCTGGAGTTGTTGAACTTCAAGGCATACCAACTCAGCGATGACGAGCTGCTGAACCTCCTTGACGACCTCCTCAACGACATACGCGATCCGGTGGTGTTAAGCACCATTCGAATTCTGCAACGACGCGATGGTGTCGACATCAGCAACCGCATTGCCGAAGTGGCAAGAAAAGGTTCCGAAGCTACAACACGTGCAGCATTACTAGCCCTGGGCTGCATCGGCACATCCAGCAGTCAATCAAACCTGTTCAAGCTCAGCCAAAGTCTGCCGACTGATCTCCATCGAGACCTAGCCAAAAAACAACTTGCTCAGCAATACAGATCATGGCAATGAATCCATAGCCAACGGATACGCAAATATGGGTTATTGAATCAAAAAGAGGATGATGGCAATAAAGGAAAACTGCAATCCAAGCAAAAGCAATCGTATCTGATGATTCATTTCATTGACACCAATCAACTACTGAAAAGCAGAACTACGGTGCCAAAAAAACTCTTACTCTTAGATGAATCTTCTATGCAAGACGCATGCCGAACCCTTGCAATCAAAAGCCCGCTAATCAAATAAAAAATAGCATAAAACCAGTCTCGACGTTGATCAATACCCCAGCGCAAAAACTTTGAAGATTCGAACATTGCACTTAGAAAATATAACTACGCTGAAATGCAAACAGCCTCGCTTTATCGTTGCAGTGATTCCTAAAGCCCAACGGAGCCAATTAGGCCTGTGCCAAGCAGGCATGTCACAAGGATGTCTTAATCGCTACTCCACGCAGCTACATGACTACAGAAAGATCCAATGAGTTCCGGCAATCAATCGTGACCACATGCCCAGAATCATCCGGCCGTGAACGCTTCAAAGCCCACCTCAGGAAGGTGGGAAGTGGAGAGCAAACCAGTCGTGGCATGAGCCGTGAAGAATCAGCTGATGCCTTGCATCTCATCCTTACAGCCCAAGCCAGCCCTGCTCAAATTGGCGCCTTCCTCATCGCCCATCGCATTCGTCGACCCGAGCCCCAGGAACTCGCCGGCATGCTCGATACATACAGAGTGCTTGGACCCAAACTGAAATCAGCCAATGGCCAGAAACGACCCATTTGCTTTGGGATGCCATTCGACGGCCGCAAGCGAACAGCCCCGATTTATCCGCTCACAGCACTGGTCCTACTCAACGCTGGTCAACCCGTCGTCTTGCAAGGGGGGCAACGTATGCCAATCAAATATGGCGTCACCACAGAAGAGTTATTCAAAGCCTTAGGGCTACAACTCCAAGGCCTATCAATAGCAAACCTAGAAGCTGGCTTTCAACAACATGGTCTGGCACTGATTTACCAGCCAGATCACTTCCCGCTAGCCGAAAGCTTGATCAGTTATCGCGACGACATCGGCAAGCGACCGCCTTTGGCCAGTTTGGAGCTGCTTTGGACAGCACATCAAGGAAAGCATTTACTCGTCAGCGGCTTCGTGCATCCCCCCACCGAAGAGCGTGCCTGGAAAGCCCTTGCGCTAGCAGGTGAAACAAATCTCGTGACTGTGAAAGGGCTCGAAGGAAGCACAGACCTTCCCATCAGTCGAGCTTGCATCACATCACGAGTTCAAAATGGCAAGCCAGAACGACTCATCCTCCACCCCCGTAACCATGGCTGCTTTAGCAAAGACGTTGAGTGGAGCAACCTGACAGAGTGGAGCGAGCAGGCAATGGAAGCTCTGCACAATCGCGGGCCATTAAGTCAGCCCCTCCTCTGGAATGCTGGGACCTACCTATGGTTATCGGGCCTGGTCGACAACCTCGATGAAGGTATCGCTCATGCTGAAAAGTGTCTGCAATCAGGCTTAGCCCAAACCACGCTTGAGCAGCTCATTGCTTGGAGAGAGGCCATCATTTGAAGCGAGCCTGTAGGTTTTTCGCCATGCGATAACGATCGAAACTCACTCCTCCGATCTGAATCACTTCCTTAGCCATTTCAATCCAGCCCCACTTCAACAGCAAAGGGTGACTACACAAACTGGCTTCCGTCACCAAGATTAGCTCTCCTTCCTGCAAGGCTTCAGCTTCCACCTGTTCAAGCAACGCAGTAGCATGACCACAACGAGCAGACCGGCCCCGGCAATACAGCAACGCCAAACGATCAGAAGGATAACGAAGAGCGAAAGCCTCAACCTCGTCGTTCTCAAGACTCAACCACCCTCGTCCTTCAATCAATGGCCGATCAAGAACTCCTGGTAACCAGGCCAAGGCTGCCCATGCACTGATCTGAACAGGGGAATACAAGCCTCCCCCTTGAGATTCAATCGCATCGGCATAAATCTCCCTGACAACAAAATGATCAGTTTTTGTAAGGGGTCTTAAGCGTCGACCAGTCACAAGAGCCTGCCATTTAGATCAATGGCGTCAAGTCTCTATGGGATCGTGACATTCATCCTGACTCATTCCCAATTGCGCCGACCACAGATTCCCATCTTTCTCTGTGCCTTTGTCACTCTGTTGAACGATCGCCTAGGTGAAACCCTCTTACTGCCATTACTTCCATACCTCCCAGGACGCTTCACAGACAGCGGCACAATCCTGGGGCTACTTGGAGGTACTTATGCATTGGCTCAATTC
Organism: Prochlorococcus sp. MIT 1327; assembly: GCF_047304785.1. Taxonomy (NCBI): domain Bacteria; kingdom Bacillati; phylum Cyanobacteriota; class Cyanophyceae; order Synechococcales; family Prochlorococcaceae; genus Prochlorococcus; species Prochlorococcus sp. MIT 1327. The sequence continues at coordinate 263,344 of NZ_CP138972.1, read as the reverse complement.
GTCGTGGCTCCCCTAATTGGAGCTCTCAGTGATCGTTTTGGCCGCAAACCAATTTTAACCGCTTGCGTTGCTGGCTCAGTAGTAGGCCTTGGCTTATTCGCTATCACAGTATGGATTGACTGGAACATACTTCCAGCCGCTTGGATCAGCATTGTTCCCCTGATCCTTCTCTTCTCAGCAAGAATCATCGATGGCGTTAGCGGTGGAACAGCAAGTAGCGCCACAGCAGTGCTTGCCGACATCTCAACACCTGAGAGCCGAGCTAAGGCATTCGGCCTGATTGGCGTTGCATTCGGCCTCGGGTTCATCTTGGGCCCTTATATCGGTGGCCGCTTAGCAGAGATCAATATCGCTCTACCCGGGATAGCCGCCACAGCCTTCGCAGTCGCGAACCTGCTTCTTGTGATCTATATCCTTCCCGAAACACACCCGCCAGCAGCTCGCAATTCCCTACCAAGCAAAAGACAACTCAACCCGATCACCCAGCTAGCACAGATCTTTGCCAATCCATTAGTAAGCCGCCTTTGTTTCGCCTTCTTCCTGTTCTTCATGGCATTCAACGGTTTCACAGCTGTGCTGGTGCTTTACCTGAAGCAAGCCTTTTCATGGACAGTCGGTTTAGCAGGCCTGACCTTTGCAGTTGTAGGCGTGATCGCAATGGTGGTTCAAGGGCTGCTCATCGGTCCACTGGTCAAATCCTTCGGCGAATGGCGGCTCACCATTGCTGGCGTTGGCTTCGTCATTGCAGGCTGTCTGCTATTACCCATGGCCAGTCAGCAGAATTCGATTTCTGTTGTATTCACTGCCGTATCGGTACTTGCCCTTGGCACAGGTCTCGTAGTGCCATGCTTGAGAGCCCTCGTCTCCAGACGCCTCGACAACGCAGGCCAAGGGGCAGTACTCGGTAGCCTTCAAGGCCTGCAGAGTCTAGGGACCTTCCTTGGGGCAGCGGCTGCAGGATTCGCCTACGACCAAATAGGCCCTCGCAGTCCCTTCTGGCTGGCCATCCTCGTACTAGCGGGAGTTGTTGCCCTTGTTGCAGGAGGCCTACCTGCAAGCACAAGTAACACAACAATCAAACAATCATGATTGCTACTTTGCCTGGATAGTGGATCAACAAACTGGCATTCAATGAGTAATCCAGCGGTAGCTTCGGAGCACTACATCAACCGAGAGCTCAGCTGGATCTCCTTCAACGAAAGGGTCCTTGCTCAGGCACTTGATACGCGCACCCCGCTGCTGGAACAAGCCAAGTTCAGTGCCATCTTCAGCAACAACCTCGACGAATTCTTCATGGTTCGCGTGGCCTCCCTCAAAGCACAAGTGGAAGCCGGCATTACCAAAACCAGCGCAGACGGTCTAACCCCTCTTCAGCAGCTCCTCACGATCCGAGATCACCTTGTTCCTCTCATCGAGCAACAACAAGATCACTACCGTAAACACCTCAAAAACCAGCTAGTCGAGCATGGTGTTCACCTACTCGACTACGAGCAACTCAATCCAAAAGAACGCCTCTGGATTGACAATTATTTCCAGACAGCCATTTTCCCGGTGCTGACACCACTAGCCGTGGATCAAGCCCATCCCTTCCCTTTCGTTAGCAATCTCAGCCTCAACATTGCGACCCTGATCCTCGATCCGGAAACAGGCCAACAACAATTCGCCCGGGTCAAGATTCCACAAAAAACGATCCCTCGGTTTGTAGAGATACCTCCTGATCTAAGTGGCATCAATCCCAAACCGGTTCACACAGCAGTTCCATTGGAGCAAGTGGTGGCCTTCAACCTCAAATTGCTCTTCCCCGGGATGAAGATTGAAGAGCACTACTTCTTCCGAGTCACCCGCGATGCCGACCTTGAACTCAGGGACCTAGAAGCCGACGATCTCATGAGCGCCATGGAACAAGGCCTGCATAAGCGGCGGATGGGCGGAGAAGTGGTGAGACTCGAAGTAACAAACGAAATGCCCCAGAGAGTCGTTGAGATGCTGATTGAAGGTATGGCTGTTGAAGAAAAAGACCTTTATCGCATCGAGGGACTACTAGGCCTCGATGATCTATTCGGTCTCATGCGTTTACCTCTGGAACAACTCAAAGACCAACCCCACATTGGCCTGACCGCCATAGTTCTCTCCCGCAGCCAGCGCAGAATGCTTGAAGACGAATCAATCAAAGAAGAAGAATTCAAAAGCATCTTCTCGGTGATTCGCCGCAAAGACATTCTCCTTCACCACCCATACGAACTGTTCGCGACCTCTGTAGAGGAATTCATCAATCAGGCAGCAGACGATCCCCTAGTCATGGGAATCAAGATCACGCTCTATCGGACATCTAAGGATTCCCCAATCATTGCGGCCCTGATCCGTGCAGCCGAACACGGAAAGCAGGTCATGGCTCTGGTTGAACTCAAGGCACGCTTCGATGAAGGCAACAATATTCAATGGGCCCGTCAGCTAGAACGATCTGGCGTTCACGTTGTCTATGGCGTTTTAGGACTAAAAACCCACACAAAAACCATCTTGGTCGTTCGCAAAGAAAAAGAGCGCCTACGCAGCTACGTACACATCGGCACAGGGAACTACAACTCGAAGACATCACGTCTCTATACCGATCTTGGCCTGCTCTCTGCAAGACCGGAACTCAGCCAAGATCTAGTCGAGCTATTCAATTATCTCACTGGCTTTTCAAAGCAACAAAGCTTCCGTCGACTGCTGGTGGCACCTGTCACCCTACGCAAGGGAATGGAATCACTAATCCTCCGCGAAATCGAACACGCCCGCGAAGGTAGAGGCGGACACATCCGCGCCAAGATGAATGCTCTGGTGGATCCAGCCATCATTAGCCTGCTCTACGAAGCTTCCCAAGTTGGAGTTCGCATCGAACTGATCATCCGCGGTATGTGCTGTCTCTACCCAGGGCGAAAAGGATTCAGCGAAAACATCAGCGTGATCAGCATCATCGGCCGGTTCCTGGAACACTCCCGTATCTTCTGGTTTGCCAATGACAACAACCCAGAGGTTTATATCGGCAGCGCAGACTTGATGCCTCGAAACCTAGACAGACGCGTGGAAGCCATTACTCCAATTGAAGAACCAGAGCAAAAGGAACACCTAGAGCGACTGCTGAACCTCTACCTAAACGACAACCGCGAAGCATGGGATATGCAGAGCGATGGCAGCTTTTTACAGCGCCAACCCAATCCCAATAGTGAAGAACATCGTGCACAGCAACAGCTGATCAACCTTTGGCAACAAGGCATCCCAGCAGCGTGAAACTCGATGCCTCACGAGACCATAACTGTGAGAAAGTGCTCTTTGCTACCTAAAAAGGAATAATCAGCATGCAAAACAGTTTTTTTACTTAGAAGCAGAAGCGACCAATCAACTGATCACTCGCATGGGCTAACAAAAACTTTTTGCTTCAACCAAGTTTCTAAGCTCTATGAGTGCTACATTCCGCGCAAATCTAAATTAGGAGGCCAGGGTGATGGGGATCCCTCTGGAATCTGCGAAGGGTGCTTCACTCACGCCTTCGTCAGAAGTTGTATTACCGTCTACATCTAAGCAACGTTCAGAATCAGCGAATCGAGCTGGCCGTAACGGGCAGGCATCCCGTAATCAAAATCGCCAAAGTGGTCGTTTGGGTACTGATGCGATCGGGTTCTACCTGAGCAGCATTGGACGCGTGCCTTTGCTGACCGCAGCTGAGGAAATTGAGCTGGCCCACCATGTGCAAGCGATGAAGGAATTGCTGGAGTTACCAGAGCAAGACCAAACGCCACGACAACGCCACAAAATTCGCATGGGCAAACGCGCCCGTGACCGCATGATGTCAGCCAACCTCCGGCTCGTGGTTAGCGTTGCCAAAAAATATCAGAATCAGGGCCTTGAACTCCTTGACCTAGTCCAAGAAGGAGCCATTGGTCTCGAACGTGCTGTCGACAAGTTCGATCCAGCCATGGGTTATAAGTTCTCCACCTACGCCTATTGGTGGATTCGTCAAGGGATGACCAGGGCCATCGACAACAGTGCCCGCACCATCCGTCTACCCATCCACATCAGCGAAAAACTCTCCAAGATGCGACGCATCTCAAGAGAGCTTTCACATCGCTTCGGCCGTCAACCAAATCGATTAGAGTTAGCCCATGCCATGGGCATTCAACCCCAAGACCTTGAGGATCTCATCGCTCAAAGCGCTCCTTGCGCATCCCTCGATGCCCATGCCCGCGGAGAAGAAGACCGCAGCACCCTAGGTGAACTGATCCCCGACCCCGATGGGGCCGAGCCAATGGAAGGCCTAGATCGCAGCATCCAAAAGGAACACCTAGGAGGTTGGCTATCTCAGCTCAATGAACGTGAACAGAAAATCCTGCGCTTGCGCTTCGGTCTAGATGGTGAAGAACCACTGACCCTCGCTGAAATCGGACGGCAAATCAGCGTCTCACGAGAACGCGTACGACAGTTGGAGGCCAAAGCCATTCTCAAGCTACGGATGATGACCAACCATCAACAAGCTGCATGAGATAAGTCTTGGGGTATATCAACTCTCTGGTTGCCATTGCATGCTGGATAGCTTTTGTGCTTTCAGCTGCTGTGGTTTGCAGGGTCCGCTGGCCTAACCAACGAGAACTAAGTCGCAAGATCGTTCACATCGGTACTGGCCCAGTAATCCCTTTGGCCTGGTGGCTCGGGATCCCATCGGATTGGGCGATTCCAATGGCAATTCTCATTACCATTGTGATCCTCATCAACCACCGCTGGCGCTTACTACCAGCTATTGAAGACGTCAATCGACACAGCTACGGCACAGTGGCATACGCTCTAACAATCACCCTGTTGCTGATTTTCTTCTGGCCAGAAAATGCTGCAGCGGTCTGCTCCGGAGTGCTTGTGATGGCTTTCGGCGATGGGTTAGCTGGCCTCATCGGTCGCAAAGTACGCTCACCCAATTGGTTGATATGGGGTCAACGCAAATCAATCGCAGGCACTCTTACCATGGCTGTGATAACCCTAATCATTCTGTTCACTCTAAGCCTGCTCATTGACGCTAGCTTCCATCCCCTACGCATCTTCGCCGTCACAGGCCTTGCCGTTGGACTAGAGCAACTAAGTCGCTGGGGTATCGACAACCTCACTGTGCCGATGGGAGTTGCAGTCGCCTGGTCATGGATGACAGCGATCTAAAGGCTGATCAAGTTATTGGTGACAACGTCACTGAAGCCACTGCAGCCGCCAAATCCTCAAGGAGAGTTGCCGTTGTCTCTATATCGATACAAGCATCCGTAATGCTTTGACCATAGACAAGAGTAGAGAGGTCTTCAGGCAACTTCTGATTGCCCTCGACAAGATGACTTTCCAACATCACACCCATGAGATGGGTTGATCCTTGGCGTACCTGAGTAGCAACAGCCTGAAGCACCTCTGACTGTCGCCGAAAATCTTTCTTCGAATTGTCGTGGCTGCAATCCACCATCAACCGATCAACCAAGCCAGCCTTCACTAATTCTTTTGCAACCCCTTCCACCGCTTCGGGATGGTAATTGGTACAGCCATTACCTCCCCGCAACACGAGATGGCCATCAGGGTTTCCAGTGGTATGCACAATCGAAGCCTGACCCTGCCGATTGATCCCAAGAAAATGATGCGGTCTAGATGCTGCCTGCATCGCATGGATCGCAATCTTGGCACTGCCATCGGTACCGTTTTTGTAACCGACGGGCATTGACAATCCAGAAGCCATCTCCCGATGGGTCTGACTCTCAGTGGTTCTGGCTCCAATCGCCGTCCAACTGATCAAATCAGCGATGTATTGAGGCACAACCGGATCCAGCAATTCAGTGGCCGTCGGCATACCATCGCGAGCAAGGTCGAGCAACAACGACCGCGCACGCCTCAAGCCAGTGTTGATGTCATAGGAACCATCCAGATGGGGATCATTGATGAGACCTTTCCAGCCAACTGTGGTGCGAGGTTTTTCGAAATAGACCCGCAAAACCACCTCCAACTGGGCGGCATATCGCTGTCGCAATGGCTCCAACTGACGGGCATAGTCCCTTGCAGAGGCAATGTCATGAACCGAGCAGGGACCAACAATCACCAGCAAGCGGGGATCCCCACCACGCAGAATTGCCTGGATGCGCTTACGAGTATCTGCAACGGTTTTGAGAGCCACTAGATCGAGGGGCAGCTCCTGATGAAGCAAGAGAGGCGACACCAAGGGCCGCGTATCCACCACATGCAAGTCGGAGGTGGTGGTCATTTCGCCAGAATGCATGACAACCCAGGCTAGGAAACCAGCAAGGTGGCAGCATCCGGTAATTGCATTTCAATATCGATCTCCTGCCAGGAGGGATCGACGGCAAATAACAATAGAAGGGCCATAACCGCTGCCGAGGAATCACCCCAATGCTGAGTGCTTATCGCCAGCTCGCCGCCGAACGTGACGCCCAGGGCATCCCCCCCCTGCCCCTCACTGCCGAGCAAACCCAAGCACTCACCTTACTTTTACAGAATCCACCAGCAGGAGACAGCTCTGAACTGCTTTACCTGCTGCGTGAGCGCATCCCCCCAGGAGTAGATGAAGCTGCCTACGTGAAAGCAACCTGGCTGAGTGCTATCGCCCAGGGAAACAGCAAGAGCCCACTCATTACTCCCTTAGAAGCCACAAAACTGCTAGGCACGATGATTGGGGGGTACAACGTTGCAGCTCTGATTGAGCTGCTTCAACACAATGACCACGAGCTAGCTGAATGCGCCGCTACAGGTCTGAGTCGCACCCTGCTCGTCTACGACGCTGTCCATGACGTTATCGAGTTAGCTGAAACCAATCGCTTCGCCAAACAAGTTGTAGAAAGCTGGGCCGCCGCTGAATGGTTCACCTCAAAACCAGTCTTAGCCAAAGAGATCACAGTCACAGTCTTCAAAGTTGAAGGTGAAACCAATACCGACGATCTATCCCCCGCGACCCATGCCACCACCCGACCAGACATCCCCCTGCATGCTCTGGCCATGCTGGAAACACGGGATCCCAATGCCCTTGCCACGATCATCAGCCTGAAGGCAAAAGGCCATCCCATTGCCTACGTGGGCGATGTAGTGGGTACGGGCAGTTCTCGTAAATCAGCAATCAATTCGGTGCTTTGGCACATAGGAGCCGATATCCCTTACGTACCCAACAAGCGATCCGGCGGCGTCATCCTTGGCGGCAAAATCGCTCCAATTTTCTTCAACACAGCGGAAGACTCCGGCGCCCTACCAATCGAATGTGATGTCAGTCAGCTGCAAAGTGGCGATGTGATCACCATCCGTCCACATGCCGGCACCATCGAACGGGCCTTCGGAGAAGACAAAGCAGGCGAAATCGTGGCTCACTTCAAGCTCAAACCAATCACCATCAGCGACGAAGTGCGCGCGGGTGGGCGTATCTCCCTACTGATCGGCAGAGCACTAACCGACAAAGTGCGTTCTCAATTTGGACTGTCAACATCCGATCTATTCGTCCGCCCAGGAGACACTCCTGAAACGGGCAAGGGGTATACCCAGGCCCAAAAAATCGTTGGTCTTGCTTGTGGTCTCGAAGGAATACGACCTGGGACCAGTTGCGAACCGCTGATGACAACTGTAGGCAGCCAAGACACAACTGGACCAATGACTCGGGACGAAATGAAGGAGCTCGCCTGCCTGGGATTTGCAGCAGATCTGGTCATGCAAAGCTTCTGCCACACCGCTGCCTACCCGAAGCCTGTAGATCTACAAACCCAGAAAGAACTTCCCGATTTCTTCGCACAACGTGGTGGAGTAGCACTTCATCCAGGCGATGGGATCATCCACAGCTGGCTGAACCGCATGCTTCTGCCAGACACAGTGGGAACAGGCGGCGATAGCCACACTCGTTTCCCCTTAGGCATTTCTTTCCCCGGAGGTTCTGGCGTGGTGGCTTTTGCTGCAGCCATCGGTGCCATGCCCCTAGACATGCCGGAATCTGTACTGGTTCATTTCAGCGGCTCACTACAGAGCGGCATCACACTGCGTGACGTCGTCAATGCCATCCCCTTGATCGCGATTCAAGAAGGTCTACTCAGCGTGGAAAAAGCGAAAAAGCTCAATATCTTTAGCGGCAAAATCATGGAAATCGAAGGATTACCTGATCTGAAGCTGGAGCAAGCCTTTGAACTAACCGATGCCACTGCTGAACGTTCCTGCGCTGGCTGCACGATCAAACTGTCTGAATCAACGGTTGCTGAATACCTTCGCAGCAATATTGCATTGCTAAAAAACATGATTGCCCGCGGTTATCAGGATGCTCGCACCCTGGCAAGACGTATCAAAGCCATGGAAGCTTGGCTGGCAAAGCCAGAATTGATTAGCGCTGATCAAAACGCAGAGTATGCCGAAATCATCAATATCAATCTCGACGAACTCAAAGAACCCGTACTGGCCTGTCCCAACGATCCCGACAATGTAAAACTACTCAGTGAGGTTGCAAACAATCCAGTGCAGGAAGTCTTTATCGGCTCCTGTATGACCAACATCGGCCACTACAGAGCTGCGGCAAAAATTCTTGAAGGATCTGGAACCAGCAAAGCTCGCCTATGGGTTTGCCCACCAACAAGAATGGATGAAGCCATGCTTCAAGAAGAGGGTTACTACAAAATCTTCGAAGCGGCAGGGAGCCGAATGGAAATGCCTGGTTGTTCATTATGTATGGGCAATCAAGCACGCGTGGAAGACAACACAACCGTTTTCTCTACAAGCACTCGAAACTTCAACAATCGACTAGGCCAAGGAGCCCAGGTCTATTTAGGCAGTGCTGAGTTGGCAGCAGTATGTGCATTATTAGGCAGAATCCCTACACCAAAAGAATATCTTTCGATCGCAACAGAAAAAATCGATCCCCTCTCATCTGAGCTTTATCGCTATCTAAATTTTAACCAGATTGATGGCTTTGCAGATCAAGGGCGCGTGGTAAATAAAGACATACAAGCAGAAGTTCTTGCAGAGTTTTCACCCACCAATGGCCATGCCGAATGATCTAAACCGGCAACAAAATCTGATCCAGTCCAGTCGCAGCATCCGCAAACTCTTAGAGCAGCGCTGGTTTGTGGTTGTGCTGGCTCTGATGCTTACGGGCCTTGGAGCTGCCCTCACAGGAGTGCTTTTCAAAGCTGGTATCTATAGCCTCGCCAAGTGGCGATTCCAGCTTCTTGAACTTCTTCCGCCATGGATCGTTCTACCAGCCCTTGGTGCCACAGGAGGCTTGGTTTCTGGGTTGCTTGTTTCCCGTCTAGCCCCCTCTGCGAGCGGTTCAGGGGTGAGCCACATCATGGCGTTTTTACGCCATCGATCCGTACCAATGGGCTTGAGGGTTGGGATGGTCAAGCTAGTCGCAGGAGTTATCGCCATCGGCAGTGGTTTTCCACTTGGTCCAGAAGGACCAGCAGTGCAAATGGGAGGCTCTGTCGCTTGGAAATTTGCTCAATGGTTAAAGGCACCAATCGCCTTTCGCCGAGTCATTGTCGCTGCTGGAGGTGGGGCAGGTCTAGCCGCTATTTTCAGTGCGCCAATTGGAGGCTTTGTTTATGTAATTGAAGAGCTACTTCATTCTGCAAAACCTGCAGTCTTGCTGCTGGTGGTTGTCACCACCTTCTGGGCTGATACTTGGGCAGATGTGTTCGGATTTCTAGGACTAAGTCCATCAGCTGGAAGTCTTAGCAAAGGCGTGGGCTTTCAACTGGAACGTGAATACACACCCCTAGTGCACTTTCTACCAATCGACCTGGGCTACCTAATCGCCCTTGGTTTGGTCACTGGAGTCTTGGCGGAGTTTTACTGCCGCTACGTCCTAGCGATGCAACGCAAAGGTAAAACCTGGTTCGGCAATCGACTCGTTTTAAGGATGGTGCTCAGTGGTGGTGTACTCGGAGGGGTTTATGCAGCTCTTCCTGAGAGCTTTAGGAATTTGGACAACCTCCAAGATCTGGTCGGTGGAGGAGAAGCTGGTCCTCTGATGGCTCTCAGCACCTTCGTCGTGCTGTTTTTCACTACCGGGCTAGCAGCTGCCTCAGGAGCACCAGGAGGCTTATTTGTTCCGATGCTGACCCTAGGAGGAGCAATCGGCCTGGCCTGTGGAGACTGGGCACAAATGCTGACTGGCCATGCACCCAGTACCTTCATTTTTGCAGGCATGGGAGCGTTCGTAGCCAGCTGCTCACGCACACCGATCACGGCCATGTTTTTGGCCTTCGCACTAACAAAAGATTTGCTAATCCTCAAACCAATACTAGTGACATGCCTAGCGAGCTTTCTCGTCGCTCGCCTCTTTAATGAACACTCAATTTATGAAAGACAAATCACAATGGAATGCAAAGAGTAACCAATCGAAAGAAGTAATCTACTACTTATAATATCTAAATAAACTGGACAATTTGCAGACAGCCCATATTATTTGAATTCTCATAATCTCCATCATAAGACTCGCAAATATCCGCTCCTGAACTTAGGAGGTCAGTCAATATTGTCATCAAATATCACAATAACCTAGATCCCTAAAAGGCAGGTAGTCATCGAAATTATTATTCCATCAATATAAAGTGAAGCAAGAAATTTGCCAAAGACAGCTGACAGATCAAAACATATAATCAAGCAAGATCAATCAACCCAATGATGAAGCGCTGATTCCTTAACCATTGATTTATTGACGTACATGAAATAATTTCGCACCCGATGCCAATAGGCTCTTCAGGATGAACTGATGTTGCCAAGGTTGACCTCCTGAACAAGGAAACGCTCCTATTCACCCCCACCGTTCCCGAACCTGGAGCGCTCCGAGCCGTGCTGGCGTTCCCAAGCACATACAGCATTGGGATTACCAGCCTGGGATATCAAGTCATCTGGGCCACCCTCGCTAAACGTGAAGACATCGATGTAAGGCGGTTATTTACCGATCAAGGGGACATCCCCCATCGCACATGCGACCTGTTCGGACTCTCCCTGAGCTGGGAACTGGATAGTCCGGTATTACTGGATCTACTTGAGCAACAACGCATCCCGCTATGGAGTCATCAACGCGGAGAAAACAACCCGATTGTTTTTGGTGGTGGTCCTGTACTCACAGCTAACCCCGAACCCCTAGCTCCATTTTTCGATGTGGTTTTGTTGGGAGACGGGGAAGAACTTTTACCAGCCTTCATCGATAGGCTCCAACAAGTGAAACAGTTGCCACGAACTGATCGCCTGCGAGCTCTGGCAAAGATTCCAGGTGTCTATGTACCAAGGTTCTATGAACCCATCTACGACGCTGACGACAGCCTGCTGACAGTAAAGCCCGTCGAATCCGACTTACCCCACTCAATCGCGAAGCAAACCTGGCGCGGCAACACCCTCACTCATTCCACAGTGATCACGCCAGATGCTGCCTGGCCAAACATCCATATGGTTGAGGTGGTCCGCAGCTGCCCAGAACTTTGCCGATTCTGTCTTGCCAGCTATCTCACACTGCCCTTCCGCAGTCCATCCTTAGACGATGGACTCATCCCTGCCATTGAGAAAGGACTCACCGCCACCAAGAGACTTGGACTACTAGGCGCCTCTGTTACCCAACACCCTCAATTTGGTGAGCTACTGCAATGGTTAGACAAAGATCGCTTCAACGACATCCGCCTCAGCGTTAGCTCTGTACGGGCAGCCACAGTAAACTCAGAATTGACCAGGATCCTGAACCGCCGCGGCAGTAAATCACTCACAATTGCCATCGAAAGCGGCAGCGAGCGCATTCGCGCAATGATCAATAAAAAGCTTGCTCAAGAAGAAATTTTTGCGGCTGCCAAATATGCGTTTGAAGGCGGCCTCCGTGGCCTGAAGCTCTACGGCATGGTTGGACTGCCTACCGAAGAAGACTCCGATATAGACGACACGAGCAATCTGTTACTGAACCTCAAAAAAACAACCCCAGGCTTACGCCTCACTCTGGGAGTCAGCACCTTTGTCCCTAAGGCTCATACTCCCTTTCAATGGCACGGGATCAACCGTAAAGCGGAGAAACGACTCAAACAACTAGCAAAACAACTGAAACCAAAAGGCATTGAGGTGCGACCAGAAAGCTTCGGATGGAGCACGATCCAGGCTCTGCTGTCACGCAGTGACCGACGCCTCGCCCCTGTGATTGCATCTGTCCGGGGCTCACACAACAAACTAGGCAGCTGGAAAAAGGCTTACAAAGCAGCACGCGAAGGGGGTCTCAGTACAACGACTGAACAAGCCAGACCACTACCCCGCCCACCAGCCTGGGAAGAAGTGGTGCATGAATCATGGGAGCCATCACGAACACTGCCCTGGACCCATCTAGAAGGGCCCCTCAACCAAAAGCAACTCATTCAACATCATCATCAAGCCCTAAACGAGCATGTTGGAGTGCCTGCTGGGGAAGAATGATGCAACGTAATCCAGCCAAAAGAATCCAGCCGGCAATGTTGAGCCGACTGTCAAAGAAAGGCATATCAGTAGCGTGCATCACCACCAGGATCAAACTTGCCGTCCACCAAGCACGGTCAAAGACCGTGCTACTCAAACCTCGGCTTATCAAGACTCCACCAGTCAACACACCACGTCGCAAGACTGTGATCAAGAGGGCTAAAACAGTCCCCACCACTAGCAGAGCCACGGGTATCCCATGGCTCACAGCAAGTTCAAGAGGAAGGTTATGGGCATGGCCATGCCACTGACCAGTCCGCAGCGGATAGAGCACTGAAAAAGCAGCAGCCCCCCAACCCAGCCAAGGACGAGAATCAATAAACTGAAAAGCCAGCCCCCACTGGCTCATGCGAGTTGACATCAACTCACGATCCTGGATATAGCGCATGTCATTAAGACGCGCCCAAATACCCTCAGGCACAAACGTGCGTGCCCACTGCTGCAAACCTGAAGGACTGCCTGGTAATGCTGCAAGAGTCACTGGTAACAGCGCTAACACCATCAACGGCAACAACCAGGGCCACCTGGCGGGCCCAAAAACAAAGGGAATCGACAACATCAACCCTCCCCAAGCATTTCGTGAGTCGGTAAGAACCAATGCAGCTACAACAGCAATAGCGACCCCCAAAGCCATACTGCGTTGAAAACGACTGAGGGCAGGCTGAAGCAGAGCTGCCAAACAGAATGGCCAAACCAACGCCAACCAGGCTCCGGCAATATTTGCGTAATCAAACAGACCAGATAAACGGCCAGTAGGCTCCCCGCCGGGAGCCATGAACCAGACGATTAAGCCACCGAACAATTGCCATGGCCCCTGCCATCCCCACCAGAGCTGCCCGAGACCTGTAATCACCACAGGCAAAGTGCCAGCGACAAGCCAAAGGGCACAACGTCGTCGGGCTTCATCACTAACTAAATAAGGCTGAAAACCCCAAAAAGCCCAAAAGAAAGGCAACCAATTCCCCAGACCAACCCAAGCACGTCCACCCGAATAGGCCTGAACGCAACCAACCAGCATCAATAGGGCGGCAATCAGCAAAGGCCAATTCCAGGGATCGCGCCAAAACGGTTGCTGTCGCTGACAACTACCAAGCACCAGGGCCGTAAGCAGCAACAGGCCTGCCAACAATGCACTGGAAGGCAATAAAAAAAGCCCCCACTGGAAAACCAACCAACCCATGGAGGTCGCAGCAGCAGGGCGACATCGAGCCATCCAAGCCAACACCGTCATGCAAAAACAGCGGTTCTACCGCGATAGACCATCACCTGGCGACAAAGATGCAATCTCAAGGCCCTTGCCAAAGCGAGACGTTCTGTATCACGTCCTTTACGAATCAAATCTTCCACCTCATCACGATGGTTTACATGCTCGATGGTCTGCTCAATAATCGGCCCGTCATCCAGATCTTCAGTGACGTAATGGGCTGTAGCACCAATCACTTTCACCCCTCGATCCCAGGCCCTGTGATAGGGCTGTGCCCCCTTAAAAGCCGGCAAGAAAGAATGGTGAATATTAATCACGGTGGGGAAACGCTCTAGAAAAGCACCACTAAGGACCTGCATGTACTTGGCCAACACAACCAGCTCAATCCGATGCTCAGCCAACAAATCCAGCATGGTTTGTTCCGCCTCAGGCTTGCTGGCAGGCGTCATAGGAACACACTCAAAACAAACACCAAACTCCCTACATAAAGGCTCCAATTGAGAGTGGTTAGCAATCACAAGCGGCACCTGCATCGGCAACTCCCCACTTCGAGTACGCCAAAGCAGATCCAACAGACAATGACTCTGCTTGCTGGCGAAGATCGCCACCCGAGGGATCTCATCCGAAAAATGCAATTGCGCCTGACCCCCTAGGCGATCTGCCAGAGCATTCACAGCCGGTGCTATCGCCTCTCGAGGCAATCCGAAGCCCTCAATTCCAAATTCGATCCTGCTCAGAAACAGTCCAGCCCCAACATCCGTATGGTGATCAGCATGAAGAATATTGCCTCCATTAACAGCCACCCATCCCGACAACTCACTCACCAAAGCAGGCCGATCTGGACAGATGAGCTGCAGAATCACACGAAGCTTGTAACCGTAAGGATTCCATACAGCACCAAGAGGGGAGCTCACTCAACCTGATTGCAAAAACTCATTCTGTCTTGACGAACGTCAGCACCAAGAACACCTCAAAGTGAGATGCATTGCTCGTCAATATCAAGAATGACTGCTTCCACGGTTGCAATCATTGGCGCCGGTGCGGTTGGCGCTGGCACAGCCTGGTATTTAGCCAAGCATGGCCACCAAGTGATGCTGATTGATCCAAAACTGGATCAACCGATTAACCGATCAGGCGCCCTGCCGGGAACAACTGCTTCGCTAGGGGTACTCATGGGGAATGTTTTCAGGCGCAGCAGTGGACGAGCCTGGCGACTCCGACAACACAGCATGACCCTCTGGCCAGAGTGGGTTGCAGAACTGAGCAGTCAAGAGCATCCGCTCAAGCTCAACACCCCTCTGATTCAACTTGCGAGTAGCGAAGCAGAAGCCACCCTGATGAAGCAACTCGCAGAACAACGGCAACATCTCGGCCTTGAGCTGATCTCACCAAACTCGAATCCATACATCGGCCGATCATGGCCAAACACACAACATGGGGGGCTGATCTCTCATCAAGACGGTTATCTAGACCCGATACTCCTACAAAAATGCCTACGGGCCGCCCTACAAGACCAAGGCGTACAACAAATCCAAGAGCCAGTCATCTCGCTGGAACGAAATTCATCTGTCGAAGAAAAACAGTGGCGCCTTCAACTTGCGGGAGGAACAAATTTGAACCAAGACGCTGTCGTGATCTGTGCAGCACTGGGCAGCAAAGCCCTGCTGGAATCTCTAGGCCACAGTCTTCCCATGGCCCCTGTGCTTGGACAAGTGCTGGATCTAGAGGTGATCTCAGATCAGCACAATTGGAGCGGCTGGCCTGCAGTACTCGTGAGCCATGGCATCAACTTGATCCCCCACGGAACCAATCAGATCTGGATAGGTGCCACTCTCGAGCCAGGCGTTCAACCAATGTCTAGCCACCTCAAGGCCATGCAACACCTCGCGGGAGATGCCCCGGATTGGCTAGAGAGCGCGACTGTGAAAAACCAATGGCATGGATTGCGCGCTCGACCTATCGAACGTCCAGCGCCTCTTTTAGAAAAACTAGAGCCCGGGCTAATCGTGGCTACGGGCCATTACCGAAATGGCGTCTTGCTGGCCCCAGCCAGCGCTGCATGGGTAAAAGAGCAACTCGCTAACGAGACAAGATCATGACTTGACTCTTGATCAATTTTCAATCATCCAACAGCAAGGCATCCGAAGATCACCAGTTTGCTGCGTCAAAGAAATCTCGATGAGCCGGTAGACGCACACTTGGATTGTCTTAATTCCTCGAAAAGCCAGTACCCATCTAAATTGATCAAGCCCCTAAAACGCTATTAAAATTACTCAATGCGTAAGAAGCTGCTGCTTGTATAGATGGTGAGACTCGATGATGTTGAAGAAATAAAGCAAGAAGCGTTAGTTCAGAGTTATCTCTTTGTCTCGGTGCCTGGCATAAAAATGTAACAACAGGCCAACAGGAACTACTGCCAGCAGACAAGCGAAAATGGTTCCAAGGGTTTCCATAAACTTTAGCGAATGGGATTTTCTATCCTGCAAGCTATAACACAGATCACTGCCTATAGACAGTGGATGCAACATTAACACGTTAAAAAGTTCATTAGAAGTTGCCATACAACAGGCTTTACCCAAAAGTCTTTGACTCAGAGCATTCAGATTTACAGCGCTAACTACTCTAAGAGAAAAACATAAGCAATTTAATCTCATCCTAATTTTTAAGACATTGCTGCCTACATCGATAAGAACTCATTATTTAACGAATGAGCCCTAAATCCAATCGTGATGAGGTTGCAAATACTAGAATTTAAGTTTCTAATTTCTGCAATTATATTCTCATAATACTTTGAAAGATTCACAACCTCCTCACGATCTAATGCCAAACATAAAATGATGACTTATTTAAGATTCTCTGATAATCCTCGCACATCAAACGATTCGGAATTCGATTAAAAATAACATTTACCAAAAAGACCTGAGCCTCCTTTGCATCATTAATTCCTAGATCAATAAGCTTTATTTATTGATCGTTATGAGACAAAAGATGAAATCCCAAAGGTTTTAAAGGAATTTAAAATCCTACGGGATCAAGCATGGTCACCTTGCAAAAATTGTGAGTCGTTAGGTGCAAGATAAGAGTAAAGAGTTACTCCACTCTTCAAGCACTGATCACAAGATTCAAATGCTACCAGGCAATCATGGATATGCCAAAGAACAAGCAGCAAAAAAGATTAAATCAATCAAATCTAGCGGCACATGAGTAGAAATATCCTCAGCATTTCATAGAATTATCCTCTTCCTGCCATCAGGCATGTATTTGTCAGAGTATGCATATCTATCATTTTCGTCAAAATAATCGGGTGTCTCAATGTTGATACAGTTAGGCATATTAAGTCAATCAAACAAAAGATCGGTGGGCAGCAGACCTCCAACCTCCAACAAGCTCTTTACGCATAGATCAACTCTTGGATGAAAGCAAAGCAGCTCTCTCAATTGATCATTCAATCCATATGGTCCGTTAAAAAGGCCCTCAATCAAATCGTCTTTTTTACGACTATTGGATTTTCAGTCTCTCCAGAGAATATTTTGTCATGCCAGCCCATCCATAATTAGCATCTGTTGACCAGTGCCAGTCAAGCTACAACCTAAACGAGATCTCCCTATTGTCAAAGGAAGGCTAATGGCTATAAGCAAGACTGCCAAGCATTCGGATTAATTTCAGCAAAGCAGAATCTCTGATCAAAAAAATCCAAGAAATCCCTTATTTCTTCACGCAAACTTGACCAATTAAAGAATAAAAACAATTAAAAATATATGGCATTCAGATGACCATAGAAAATAAATGTTGGCAAGAAGAACTTAAAGCTTCTTGCTAACTATAGGGACACATGTATATCAGTCTTGATGACATCAGCAATCAAACTATCCCATCACTTCGACTCAGTAAATTCAGCGTCAATCACATCATCGCCACTACTGGAATCACCAGCACCAGCCGAGCCAGCATCAGCGCCGGATTCTGCGGCGGCGGCACCCGCCTGTTGATAAACAGAAGCGCCCACGGTATAAAGCTCCTGCTGCAGTTCCTCCAATAGTGACTTCATCGCATCAAAGTCATCTTTCTCAATAGCAGCCTTAAGCTTGACGCGCTTATCTTCCACCTTTGCCTTTGAATCAGCATCAACCTTGTCAGCCAACTCTCCAAGCTGCTTTTCCGCCTGATAAACAAGAGTCTCAGCCTGGTTCTTAATGTCAATGCGCTCACGCTTTTCTTTATCAGCTGAGGCATTGGTCTCAGCATCCTTAACCATCTTCTCAACCTCATTTTCAGAGAGGGTTGAAGCACCAGTAATTGAAATACTTTGCTCCTTACCGCTACCCTTATCCTTGGCATTAACACTAAGAATACCGTTAGCATCGATATCAAAGGTCACCTCAATCTGAGGAACACCACGAGGGGCAGGAGGAATTCCATCAAGACGGAATGTTCCCAAGCTCTTATTATCAGAGGCCATCTCACGTTCACCCTGAAGCACGTGAATCTCCACATTGGTTTGTCCATCAACCGCTGTGGAATAGGTTTCCGACTTCTTAGTAGGAACAGTCGTATTACGCGTAATCATCTTAGTCATCACACCACCAAGAGTCTCCACACCCAAGGAGAGAGGTGTGACGTCAAGCAGCAAGATGTCCTTAACTTCACCAGCCAATACCCCGCCCTGTATGGCAGCGCCTACGGCAACAACCTCATCAGGATTGACAGTCTGATTGGGATCTTTACCCGTAACCCTCTTCACAAGTTCCTGAACTGCTGGCATACGGCTGGAGCCGCCCACCATCACGATTTCGTCAAGTTCACCAGAAGAGAGTTTGGCGTCCTTAAGAGCCTGCTCCACAGGTACACGACAACGATCAATCAGCTTTGAAGCCAATTCCTCAAATTTGGCACGTGTCAGGGTTAGATCGAGATGCTTAGGCCCCTCAGAGGTAGCAGTAATAAATGGCAGGTTGATCTCACTTTGCGTAGCACTGGAAAGCTCGATCTTGGCTTTCTCTGCCGCCTCAGTGAGGCGCTGAAGAGCCTGCTTATCCTGACGCAGATCAATACCTTCATTGGCCTTAAAAGTTGCAGCCAGATGATCAACAATCACTTTATCGAAATCATCTCCGCCTAGATGAGTGTCACCAGAGGTAGATAGAACCTCAAAAACACCATCACCTACCTCGAGCACAGAAACATCAAAGGTTCCACCACCCAGGTCAAACACCAGAATGCGCTCATTGCTCTTCTTATCGAGGCCATACGCCAACGCAGCCGCAGTTGGCTCGTTAATGATGCGTAGCACCTCTAAGCCAGCTATCTTGCCGGCGTCTTTGGTGGCCTGTCTCTGTGAGTCATTAAAATACGCAGGCACTGTGATCACGGCCTGGGTTACGTTCTCACCGAGATACTTACCAGCGTCCTCAGCTAACTTGCGCAACACCTGAGCACTCACTTCCTCAGGAGAAAACTGCTTATCAAGAACCGGGCACTTCAACCTCACATTAGAGCCAGACTTCTCAACCTCATAGCTCACTTCCTTCGACTCTTCGTTCACCTCATCAACCCGACGACCAACGAAGCGCTTGGCAGAATAAAAGGTGTTATCAGTGTTCATCACCGCTTGGCGCTTGGCGATCTGGCCAACCAACTGATCCTGATTTTTGGTATAAGCGACCACAGAGGGAGTTGTTCTAAACCCTTCAGCGTTAGCAATCACGACGGGCTTGCCACCCTCCATTACAGCGACACAACTGTTCGTGGTTCCAAGGTCAATGCCAACAACCTTTCCCATTCGTGCCGACCTCCTAAAGATCTCTGTCTTGAACAGGTGCATCCTCGGCAGTGAGGCCACTTAGAGGCGAGGTGTGGTTCCCGAACAGCTCGCCCGGCAGGCTGGGCATAGAACCGATCAAGCAATGGGAATGATTAGCGGCACAACCTCCCTAATAGGCCTGCTCGGCCAACCAGTGCACCATTCCCTCTCACCGGTGATGCAAAACGCAGCCCTCGCTGCAATGAATCTCGACTGGTGCTACATGGCCATGCCATGCGAAACCAACGATCTGGCCAATGTGCTCTGCGCTCTGCGTTCGATCAACTGCCTTGGCCTGAACATCACCATCCCCCACAAACAAGACGTGGCCCAAACCTGTCGAGAGCTCAGCCCATTAGCAAAACGACTTAAAGCCGTCAACACTCTGATCCCTCATGCAGACGGCGGCTGGACAGGCACCAACACAGACGTGGCCGGTTTTATTGCACCCCTTCAAGAAAGCAAGTGCGAGTGGCATGGGCGTCGTGCAGTCGTGCTCGGTTGCGGTGGTAGCGCCCGAGCAGTCGTTGCAGGTCTGCAAGATTTAAAATTGGCTCAAATCATGGTGGTTGGCCGCCGATCTGATGCGCTGAAGAGATTTCTCGATGATCTCCAGCCCAACCCAGCCAGCTCCGAATCTGATTGCCAAGTGCTCTTGCAAGGAATTCTCCAACAGGACCCTGCTCTGATTGAACAGCTAACCAAAGCCGATCTGGTGGTCAACACCACACCAGTAGGCATGTCCCAAAACCGTGCGGAAACATCAACTCCTAGAGCGCCAATGCCCCTGGGGAAGAAGATTTGGCAAAACCTAAGCCCAAAGACAACTCTCTATGACCTGATTTACACACCAAAACCAACCGCCTGGCTGACCTTAGGCACTGAACATGGCTGCCATTGCATAGATGGTCTCGAAATGCTTGTTCAACAAGGCGCTGCCTCTCTAAGGCTCTGGAGCGGCAACAACCAGGTGCCTGTCGAAGAGATGAGAAAAGCTGCTCTGAGCTGGCTCACGGTTTAGCTTCATAGCAGTAATCTGACCCCCATGCTGATCCCTATCTGGCAACGGTTGCTGGGAGTGCTGATTTACATGCTCCCTTGGAGCGACACCATTCCATTTGGGCGAAGTTTATTTGTGCAATTTCCATTGCTTGAATTGCTTGCACTTCCAGCCCTACCTTTAATAATCCTGGAACAAGGGATCCCGTTCGGAAGTCTTCTAATATTTTTCTTGCTATTTCTTGCCGTTGTAAGGAACCCTAAAGTTCCCTATTTTCTTCGCTTCAACACACTGCAAGCACTACTCATAGACATTGTTGTCGTACTGCTGGGCTATGCCTTCCAAATCCTTCTACAACCTCTTAGTGGTGCTTTCATGCTGCGAACACTAACCAGCACTGTGCTGGTGGCAATGCTTGCCATCGTGATTTTCGCCCTCATCGAATGCCTAAGAGGACGTGAACCAGACCTGCCAGGTATCAGCCAAGCCGTTCGCATGCAGCTCTCCTAAACACTGACCACAAAGAGATAGGCTGGTCGCTCCGTCGCTCACTGCCGTGAGCCTTTAAGTCCCTGTCGGAACACCTGATGAGTCAACAACCTTATTACGAAACCATGTACATCCTCCGGCCGGACATCCCGGAAGAGGAAGTAGAAAACCATGTCACCAAGTACCGCGAGATGGTGACTGAAGCTGGGGCAGAGGTCCTCGACAATCAAATGCGTGGCAAGCGTCGCCTGGCCTATCCAATCTCAAATCACAAGGAAGGCATCTATGTGCAGCTAAGCCACAACGGCAATGGACAACAAGTGGCCGTGCTGGAAAAAGCTATGCGTCTCAGTGAAGACGTAATTCGCTACCTAACTGTGAAGCAGGAAGGTCCTCTACCCGCTCCAAGAATCGTCCCCGGGAGTGAGCCTGAACCAGTACAACAGCAGGAAGCCGCAGCCGTAGAAGCCTGATCAACACCATTGTTGAAAAAGCTGCTTGGCGTTAGCTTTCTGCCATGCGCGCTGCCCATCAGGACCATCAAAGCCCTCTTCCAATTTGGAAGCAACAGGAAACACAACAAGAAAATAAAACAATAACCAGACGTGATGCCATCCAACAATGGCGAAAATCAACAGGCAAGTTGCTGCTAACCAAGGCTGAGATCAGATCCAACTGCAAAGAAAATCCTTATGACCAACAAGATCTACTTAAAAGTCAAATCAAAGACCTTAAGGAGCAAGTCCAGGAATACGAAGCACTCCTAAAGGAACTCCCTGATATTTTCGAACGAAAATTTCAACAACGACTCATCCCCCTACTAGAGCGCTATCGCCTAATCACGCATACTCAAAACTCTGCTATTCAAACAGAGTCAATCATGCTTGAGGAGCCTCACACATTAAGAGTGCCTTCCCTGCTTCGCTCAAGATGGCTTGGAGGCAGAGGACAATCTCCACAAGAAAACTAATCAAAAGATCACAACTTAGCCTCGCCGAGCTGCTGCCCAAAGGCGACTTGGAAGTCCCCAGATGTAGATAAATCCTTCAGCAGCCCTGTGGTCAAAGTTGTCCTCGCTGCCATAGGTAGCCATCTCAGATATATACAAGCTGTTGGTGTCAGAGCTCCGGCCAATCACCATGGCATTGCCTTTATGGAGACGAATCCGCACCAAGCCATTCACATAAATCTGAGTGCGATCCATGAATCCATCCAGAGCATCCTTCAAAGGGGAAAACCAAAGACCCTGATAGACCAGCTCAGCCCATTGCATCTCCAATTGACGCTTCATGCGCAACACATCCGCAGCAAGTGTCAAACTCTCCAATTCCTGATGAGCACGAATCAATAAAAGTAACCCTGGAGTTTCATAAATCTCCCGACTCTTGATACCAACCACCCGATTCTCAATGATGTCAAGGCGACCGAAACCATGCCGTCCAGCAAGACGATTCGCCTCCTTGATCAAACCAACCGAATCAAGTCGCACCCCATCAATAGCCACAGGATTACCAGCTTCAAAACTGATCTCAATGTCCTGAGCCTGAGAGGGTGCAGCGTCAATCGAGGAGGTCATGGCAAAGACCTCCTCGGGCGGAGCCACCATCGGATCTTCAAGAGGACCCGCTTCAATACTTCGACCCAAAAGATTCAGATCAATCGAATAAGGCGATTTCTTACTCACGGGGGCAGGGATCCCACAGCGTTCGCCATAGGCGATCGCCTCCTCTCTGCTCATGCTCCATTCCCGAGCGGGAGTTAGCACCTTGAGATCAGGTGCTAGTGCTGCAATGGCCAAATCAAAACGCACCTGATCGTTGCCTTTACCCGTACAGCCATGAGCAACCGCATCGGCCCCGACCTCCCTGGCAACTTCTACCAACCGACGAGCAATCAGGGGGCGAGCTAAAGCCGTAGACAGTGGATAACGACCTTCATAAAGAGCATTGGCACGAATCGCCAGCAAAGCAAACTCTTCTACAAAAGGCTCTATCAAATCTCCCACCAGAGACTGACTAGCACCAGCATCAAGAGCCTTAAGGCGGATGGGATCAAGCTCATCGCCCTGACCTAAATCGGCAGCAAAGGTGATCACCTCGTCTACCCCCCATTCATGCTTGAGATATGGGATGCAAACGCTGGTATCAACACCACCGGAATAAGCAAGCACCACCTTCTTCGCACGCCCCATCAACTGGACTCCGAATCACAATTCAAAGATTCTCCCTTCCCGTTGACCAAAGACCCGGAATCAGCCGTAGGAAATCCCTCCCGCATGACCCAAATACCGAGGCCAACCGCAGGAGCAAAGAGCAACAACGCCACCAGGAGGGGCCGAATTACAAAAGGCTCAGGATGCAACAGACCCCAAAACCGCAAGCCAAAGCTGAGTAGTAAGGCCAAGCCCCAGGCAAGAACCATCAAGATCAGCTTGGAAGAAAAAAACACCTGATCAAAGGAAGTCAATGAACTATGTTGGCTGATTGGTCTATGTCCTCACAAATGAGCGCCCTCGATACGATCAACCTGAGCGCACTCGACGGCATCAACCCTGCTCTTACGCGCTATAGAAGAACAGAACCTGCCCCAGTTTTGCCCCTACGCGAAGAACCAGATCTGCTGAGTTGGCTCGAAGCAAGTGGAAGGCTAGTCGCCGATGAAGAATCCACCTCACCAGAGGTCAGCACAGTAGAGGAAGAGGAGCTTTCGGCCTTGATGGGAGAGAAAGAAGATTACAAAGCAGACGACGAACAAACAGAAGAAAACTGGGAAGAATAGCCATTTTCTCAAACCGAAGAAGCCTGCTCACTTCATTAAGCACCGCCAATCAAGCCCTGACGTGAGCAACTCTCCGAAGCCATTGGCTGATACGGATACACAAAGGTGGTGGACTAAAGGGACAACGTCCGCAAGCTTGCTCGGGATAGTTATCTTTGCTGCAAGCTTCACATCGGACCGCTTAATAGCCAACAGTCTGCTGAGCTTGCCGTTGATGATTTCAACACTGATTTCAGTGCTGATCGCAAGCTGGGGCATCCCAAAGTTAAGGGCCCTAAAAATGGGGCAAGTGATTCGAGAAGACGGACCACAGACTCATCAGCGCAAATCTGGTACACCAACCATGGGTGGGCTGCTAGTCGTGCCAGTGGGGCTCATCATCGGAAGTTGCGTCAGTGTGAATGGCGAAAGCAGCGAGCAACTACTAGCTCTGTCATGCATCACCCTGGCTTACATGGTGATCGGTGGCTTCGACGACTGGCGCAGTCTCACGCGCGGAACCAACACTGGTCTTACCCCTCGGGGAAAACTTCTACTTCAAACCGCAGCCGCCCTGATCTTTCTCGCTTGGGCGGGCTGGCAACACTGGATCGGCTCCAGCATCGCCCTGCCCCTTGGCATGTCCATCCAGATGGGATTCATGATCTGGCCACTAGCACTGTTCGTCTTCTTAGCGGAAAGCAACGCCACCAATCTCACCGACGGACTCGATGGGCTAGCCAGTGGCTGCGGGGCGCTTGTCTTCACTGGACTAGCCGTGCAACTGATGCTCAGAGGTAATGATGGCAATCCTGTACTTGCAGGCTTCTGCATGGCAATGGCAGGGGCCTGGCTCGGTTTCCTGATGCACAACCGCAACCCAGCCCAGGTGTTCATGGGCGACACAGGCTCACTAGCAATGGGAGCCGCCTTGAGTGGAGTCGCAATCCTCTCCAACAGCCTCTGGCCGCTTTTGATCATGGGTGGTGTGTTCTTGGCTGAATCCCTTTCTGTGATTATTCAGGTATGGGTTTTCAAAGCCACCAAAGGACCTGACGGCGTTGGACGACGAGTATTCCGCATGGCCCCGCTTCACCACCACTATGAAATCGGAGGTGCCGACGAGCAAATGGTGGTGCGAAGATTTTGGTTAAGCACTGGAGGCTTAGTGCTGTTGGGTCTGCTATTACGCCCCACTGCATAAGTGCTGGCATGAGTTACTTCTATAAGAAATAAAGATGCACTTTTAAACTCACTTCTTGCAAGCAACTCGTATCAGTTCCAGAATATCAATACCGAAATGAAGGTCATGAAACTACAGGGCTGGAATATCACTACTTGGGTCGCTGGCATGATCCTTCTGATGCTTACCATCTTTTTCGTTTTGAGCGGATGGAATGCCGAAACGATCATTTCATGCATTGATTACACCGGTAGAAGCTCTCTATTTCTCTTCTCCATTGCCTTTACCGCATCGAGTGTCTATTCACTCTGGAAAACACCTTTTACAACCTAGACTCTTCACAACAGGCGCTACATCGGACTGAGCTTTGCAGCCTCGCACTTCATTCACCTCATCCTAATTGTATTGATCTCTTTGAACTTCCCAAAACCTTTCCTCGAAGATCAGCCGATGGGAAAGTGGATTTTCGGTGGTATTGGTTATCTGTTTATTTTCCTGATGGCCTTGACTTCCACTGATCGAGCTCAGCAATGGATGGGTATGAAAAATTGGAAGAGACTTCATTTGATTGGCAGCAACTGGCTTTGGACCGTCTTTCTGCTCACCTCCGTTGGACACACACGTGAAGATCCAAAGTTCTACATCCCGTTCTTTGTTTACACATTGGCCTTGCTTCCTTTGAGACTTATCAAGCACACCCCCCCGAAGGCACCTCACGGAGCAGCATCCTTAACTCACTAAATCCAAGTCTTATCAAGCAAAATGAGCGTTTTGCTGGTGCAAACAAAGCCAATGGGAGCAAAAGCCAGAAATTCTCAATTGTGCCGTACTTATTGAGGACAGCCTCTCTCCGTCGGGCAGTTTTGTCCGACGAAAATGGTTGAACTTTTCACACAGAGCAACTGCCAACGAGAAAAATCCATACCAGCCCAATAGCAAATGTGGTCTACGTAATCTCGAAGCTTCAAACACCCAGTCCTCATCACCATCAATCTGTTGTATTAAAAAATGAGTTACTTCACTTGGAAAGAGGCTGGTCTCACAAGCGACTGCGCAAGCCTTGAAGCCATGGCTTACCGTTTCGAAGAGGCTGCAAGTCTGATGCGACGCATGGCCCGAGAAGGCTTTCGGCTTGAACAGAACATGAAAAAACAACGCATCACTCATCCTGATCCCGGTGTATTCGAAGCCTGGGGGTTCATCAGCGAAGAACCAGCCTTTCGACAGCTCACGCTGATCCCTGATCTCAAAGTGTAAAGGGATCTCAAATACCACTTTTAAGGCAATTCCCCTAACCAGCCGAGCGCGAAGATCAACTCATCATCAACACCTTCATGATGACTGTCTTACCAAAAACCTTGCTGTTACTTGGCAGCGGAGAACTCGGCAAAGAAATAACAATCGCCGCTCAACGGTTGGGCTGCCATGTCATCGCCTGTGATCGATACTCCGGGGCCCCGGCCATGCAAGTAGCAGACCAAGCAGAGGTTCTGGACATGAACAATTCAGAAGCCCTCACAGCCATCATCAGGCATCACCAACCGGATGTAGTCATTCCAGAGATCGAAGCATTGGCAGTCCATGCACTGGCAGAGCTTGAAAACGAAGGAATCACAGTGATCCCTACGGCCCGAGCCACAGCCGTAACAATGAATCGCGATCGAATCAGAGATCTCGCCAGCGAAGAATTGGCTCTACTGACCCCAAAATTTGCTTACGCCGGCAGTGCCGAAGAACTCAAACATGCAGCTGAGCCCCTGGGCTGGCCAGTGGTGGTCAAACCAGTCATGAGCTCCTCCGGCAAAGGCCAAAGTGTGGTTAGCAATCCTGAAGGCCTTCGGCAAGCCTGGCAAGCGGCTATGGCAGGGTCCCGGGGCAACTCACCGCGAGTCATCGTGGAAGAGTTCCTTCACTTTGATCTAGAAATTACCTTGCTCACAATTCGCCAAGAGGATGGCTCCACCCTCTTCTGCGAACCAATCGGGCATGAACAAATTGGAGGAGATTATCAATGCAGCTGGCAACCAGCAGAACTCTCTACTGAACAACTCAAGCAAGCCCAATCAATGGCTCTGACTATTACCAAAAATCTTGGTGGTGTGGGATTGTTCGGGGTGGAGTTCTTTCTATGTGGCAATGAAGTGATTTTCTCGGAACTATCACCAAGGCCACATGACACCGGACTTGTCACCCTTATCAGCCAAAACCTTAGTGAATTCGAACTACACCTGCGCGCAGTGCTGAAATTACCTATTCCTACTATTCAAACTGCAGATGCAGCAGCAAGCAGGGTAATCCTGGCAAAAGACAATCTCTCATCCATTTCCTACAAAGGAGTGGAGAAAGCCCTCTCAGAAATTGACACCCAGATATTGCTGTTCGGCAAACCCAATGCTCGACCAGGGCGTCGCATGGGGGTTGCTTTAGCCAAAGGCAAGTCTATGGAAGCAGTTCGCTCTAAAGCTGATCGAGCCGCCGCATCCATCCAGGTAATAAAGGGCAAGGGTGTCAGTTAAGACTTTAAGAAAAACCGATAGTGATTTAAGCCATCTAAAAGTCCAAACAAATGCGGGTTGTTAGCAAAAAACACTCGTTGCTGATGTCGCAAACCCTCCAGACAAGGATCATGCTCTGCAAGAACTACTGAAGCAGTCAATCCCCTTACCAATTCAGCATCGCCTTGTTGACTGGCAACAACCAAAATCTGCTCAAGAGGTAGTCCCCAACGAAGAGAGAGATAGCGAATGGCTTCGCTTCGGGAGGCCCGCAAAGGCACCACATCCAAAAACCAATGACAACGCAAATGAGGACGTGCCGCCTGACCCCTTTGCCTTAAACGCTGACGGACGAGTGGCAAAATCGCCTCACCATGCTCTTTCAATAGATAACTCACCTTGTGAGGACCCTGCTCCTGATCGTCCTGAAGGGTCAAATGGTCCTTGAGATCAGCTAAAGCAGACACCACTGCCTGTCGCCGCCAATGAATGTCGATATGGGCCTGCCAAAAGCGATCCGACTGATCCTCCAATCCGTAATGGATTTCAGTACCCGCGCGACTAATCCAAACCCGAGGAGAAGGAAGATGCAGCTCTGCATAACGCTTTTTTGCAGCCTGCACAGAACGACCCGTTAATACTCCCAGACCATGCGCATCGCCAGAGCCAATGGATTCCAATCCCTCCCGCAGCGAAGCCAAACCCTCTTCCTCGGGTTCTTCGAGAGAACTATCAAGATCAAGCAACAACAAACTCCGCCCCAGCGGACTGCCCAGACACTCTTTATCTGTGGCCCAGATTCGTGGCTGAGACAATTCAAGACGTTGCTTCATCAATGCCAAGTAATGGCAAACATGAGCATCCCAACTGAAATGCCGACTGACCGCCTCAATCCCGTTATCACTCCAAAGACGCCACTGATCTGCGTCTGAACCAGCCTGCTCCATTACATCCTGAAGTGCCTCCAGATCAGTAACGTCAACCAACAAGCCGTTGTCACAACGAGCAAGGATGTCGCGTGGACCACCGTCATCAGTGGCCACCATCGGCAAACCACAGGCCGCCGCTTCAAGCAAAGTGAGCCCAAAGGGTTCGGTAAGCGCTGGATTCACAAACAAACCACGATGCAAGGCTGCCCATCGGTAAATCGCTGGGATCTGATCACGACGGTGCTGTTTGGGATAAGCCACCCGGCCATAGAGGTCGTAACGATCCACAAGATCAAAAACCTGCTGGAACACCTCCCGCTGTTGCTTTTCCAACTGACGAGGATCATCCCGACAGCCGAGTACAAGCACAAGATTATGCCGTTGACGCAACACAGGCGAGCGGCCGTAAGCCTCCACCAAAAAAGGAATATTCTTACGACGCACAGCTCTGGAAATGGCCAAAAGAGGAGGTAAAGAAGGTTTCCTCAAAAAGGGCGCGAGCAATCCATCAACAACATCCGTTTCACTAGAAGATTGGAGTGGATGGAAGCGAATGGAATCAACGCCGGGAGGCACCACCTCCGCTTTCTTCGGAACAAAACGCCCATAGCGAGCGTATTGATGATCAATTTCCTGGCGAGTACTCGTAATCACCAAACTGCAATGAGCAAGAGTCAACTCTTCAGCATCAATGCGTTGACCAATGGCATATGTTTGCTCGATCTGTTCATGGTCTCCACCAACTCCCAACAGACGCCGCAACTTTTCCCTGCCCAAGGAATGACCTGTAAACACCAAGGGAACACCCAGCCTGCGACTCACAAGGGCTCCCACATAGCCTGCATCGGCGTAATGAGCATGAATCCAATCAGGAAGATGTTCTTGCTGCTGGAGATGGCTAACGGTCTGATCCGCTAAATCATCCAAATAGGGCCAAAACAACTCCTTGCGCAAATATCGTCTTGGTCCAAAAGGCAGCCTGATGATCTTGGCCCCAGGAGCAATATCCTCAATGGGATTGGCATAGTCAGTAGAAACACGACGATCATGAATTAAGCGGGTAACCACCTCAACCTGCTCAATTTCCGAACGCGCAGCCAGGCCCCTGACAAGCTCGAGCACATAAAGAGCCTGGCCTCCTGTATCAGCATCGCGACCCAATTCCAAGTCGTGAGATCGAAACAGTCCATGAAGATGCAGATGAAGCAATCTCAAACCCATCTGATGCCTCCAAGGCAATCAACGAACCCATCCAAAGGCGGATGGCCATCAAGAAATAATCAAGGAACTTCCATCCTCATAAGCCTAAAGAAAGGATGAGAACCAAACCTCCCAGCTCACTAGAAACGACAACAATATATTCCCTCTATGTGTTTTCTCTTTTAAACACAAAAAATCCTAGACCGAATCGTTGAGACATACAAACCTCAAAGACAGAATAATGAAGCCTCTTGCTCGCAACAAGCCAGGCCAAAAAGCATCAGCGATACAGGTTCAGAGCCGCATCAGTCACATCCACTAAAGGATGCACGGCATCACCCCAACCGCCGCTACTAAAGGTGACAACACCAGGATTTGCAAGCTGTTCATTAATCCAAGCAAGAATGAGAGGCGCCAAAGTGGCCGGCTGAAGCTGATTTGCAGGTGCCATCAAGTTGAAGTGACCACCATCTTGAGCAAGCACCAAGCGATGGCCAAACTCCAAAGCACCACTATCACGCATGGGCATCAGAGCCTCAGGCACCGGAGGCACGACCCAATCACGAGTGCCACTAACCAACAAAACCTTGGCTGTCAAAACTGAAGTTCTACTTGGATCAAATAGAAGACGTAACGGCGGACTCACCGCCACAACTGCCTTGACCCGTGAGTCTTCAACAGAAGACTCATTCATTTTGGAAAGCCAACTGCACTGCAGTATCCAGCTGATATTGCGCTCAGGGTCATCCTGGTTATGACAACGAGCAGAGAGCTTCACATCCGTTGAGCGTGCCCCAGCCAATTGAATCGCCGTAGTCGCCCCCCATGAATGACCAACAACAGCGACCTCATCTGTATTGAGGGAAAGTCTTGACAACAAACCACCTGACTCCACAGCAGAGAGCATCGCAGTCACATCCATCGCACGAAGACGCAACTCTTGAGGTCCCGGCGGAGGTTGATCACCAGCCAACATCGCCTTCTGCTGATCAGCATCACTGCCCTGATGCTCCGGGAGCAAAACCGTATAACCGTTAGCAGAAAGATATTCAGCCCAACCCTGAAGATCTCTCGGAGACTCCCAAAGCCCATGTGAAATGACCACCAAGCGACCATTTGCACGAGACTTCGGTTGTATCACCACCACCCGTATCGGTTTCGAGCGATGGGAAGCCTGAAAATCAACTTGCTGACTTAACCACAACCCGGTAAGCGGCATGCGTAATCCAGTTTTAATCTGAACAGGAGCCTCTTTCTCCACAAGCAGATTTGCTCCTAGCTGATTACGTTGAAGCCGTGAGACATAGCTGGCCAATTTCGACAAGTTGATGGATGCAGCTTGACCAGGGATTTGTCGCAACAAACCAAGCACAGTTGGCTGACCACTCTTGTAAGCACGCGAAAGCGCCTCAAGCAACATCCTTCCACTGGTGTCTTGAGGCAACCCCTCAAGTTGAACCAACTTGGTTACTACGATCAAAGCCTGCTCCAAAAGAGGCTGCCCGACAGACTTCTCAATCACCTTCTCAATCTGCGCTGGCAGGGGAGCATTAAAGACCTGATTGAGAAGTCGCACAAAAGCACCATCCGTAGCCCGATCCAACTCCACAAAATCGGGATTGGCATCAATTAGATCGCCTGCGCTCTGAGCAGCTCCAATCTCAAAATCAATCTGACTTTCCAATACAGGCAGATCAAACACCAAGCGTTCAAGAGCAGGAGCAGAGCTTGGAACAAGTCCAAGCCCCGCTCCAAAACTGATTGCAAACAGCCAAAGACGAGAACGAAAAAACATCATCAAGCTGCAACAGACACAGTCTCAGGAGGATGCTTCGCTAACACCTTCTTGAGATAATGCCCCGTATGGCTAGTGGGATGGGATGCAACCTGTTCTGGAGTCCCCGTGACCAGAAGATCGCCACCACAATCTCCTCCTTCAGGGCCAAGGTCAATAATCCAATCAGAACAACGAATTACATCCAAGTTGTGTTCTATCACGATAATTGAATTGCCTTTATCAACAAGACGCTGCATAACATCCATCAACTTATGCACGTCGTAAAAACTGAGGCCAGTGGTTGGTTCATCAATCAAATAAAGGGTTTTACCAGTAGCGCGCTTTGAGAGCTCGGTAGCAAGCTTCACACGTTGAGCTTCACCACCCGAAAGCGTGGGCGCAGGCTGACCTAACTTCACATATCCCAGTCCCACATCAACCAACGTGCGCAATCGATCAGCGGCCTGGGGAATAGCAGAAAAAACCTCAGCAGCCTGCTCAACTGTCATCTGCAAAACATCTGCAATGGTGTGGCCCTTGTAAGTGACCTGTAAGGTCTCCCGATTAAATCGAGCACCTTTGCAGACATCGCACTGAACATAAACATCTGGCAAAAAGTTCATTTCAATCACATTCACCCCTTGACCACGACAAGCCTCACAGCGACCACCTTTCACATTGAAACTAAACTGACCCACCTGATAACCACGAGCCTTTGCCTCAACGGAAGCAGCAAATACCTGACGAATCGGATCAAACGCACCGGTGTAGGTGGCTGGATTAGAACGCGGTGTACGGCCGATTGGAGACTGGTCAATCACGATCACCTTGTCGATCGCATTGACACCTCGCAACTCGCCCAAGCCTTGAGGGAAAGGCACCTTCAAACCCAAACTGTGATCTAAGGCAGGATGAAGCAACTCATTCACCAAAGTGCTCTTACCACTACCACTGACTCCTGTGACCGCAACAAGGCGCCCTAAAGGAAAATCTACGGTGAGATTTTTAAGATTATTGCGATCACAATCAATCAAACGAAGCCTGCGACTACTTCCTTCTCTCCTCTCTCTAGGTGTAGGAATAGAGCGGCGGCCACTGAGATATGCACCTGTCAAAGATTCTTCAGCCATCAACAGATGATCCAAAGATCCTTCAACAACAATATGACCCCCATGAACCCCTGCCCCTGGACCAATATCGACAAGATGGTCAGCGGCGCGAATGGTGTCCTCATCGTGTTCTACCACCAATAAAGTGTTACCCAGATCCCTTAAACGTCTGAGCGTGGCTAACAGACGATCATTGTCCCGCTGATGCAAACCAATGCTTGGTTCATCAAGCACATAAAGCACACCCGTAAGACCAGCGCCGATCTGTGTCGCCAAACGAATCCTCTGAGCCTCACCGCCAGATAAGGTCATCGCGGGTCGATCCAAACTGAGATATTCGAGCCCAACATCAAGAAGAAAGCGAAGACGCATATGAATCTCACGCAAGACCAAATCACCGATCTGGATCTGACGTGAATTGAGCAAAGGCTCAGATCCATTAGCTGCTCCAACGCCCATCAGCTTTTCGATGCGTTCAAGAGTCAGCGCCACGCTGATAGAAGTGAGTTCAGTAATCCGATAAGGACCCACCTTCACCGCCAGGGCTTCGGGTCGGAGCCGCTGACCGCCACAGGCTTCACAAGGAACCAGCTCGAGGTACTTCTCCAACTTCTGGCGCTGGGCTTCTCCGCTGGCATCACGGAGCTGCCGCTCAAGGATTGGAAGAATGCCCTCAAACGGGCGGGTGTACCCCCCTTTGCCCTTGCGATACCGGCTGTCGACCTGAATCAGAATCGGTTCGCGGCTTCCATTAAGCAGCACATCCCGCTGTTCGTCCGTGAGCTCATTCCATGGGGTCTTGATCTCAAAGCCAAAGGCTTCACCCACTGAATAGAGCAGTGAGAAGTAATAGCTGTTGTCTTTTTCCGCCCAGGGAGCAACAGCGGCATACACCGGCTGGGATGGATCCGGAATCACCCGGTCCACGGTGAATTTGCGCAGATGGCCAATGCCATGGCAAGCCTCACAGGCGCCATAGGGGCTATTGAAGGAAAACAGCCGTGGCGACAGTTCCTCCATCACAGCGCCGTGCACCGGGCAGGCGAAGTTCTCGGAATAGAGACGCTCCCGCTCAACGCCGTCGGGAAGTTCCTCACCCTTCTTGGGCACCACCTCCACCAGCGCCAAACCATCGCCGCGTTTGAGGGCCGTGCGGAGGGAATCAGTCAGCCGTTCCTGGATCCCCTCACGGGCAACAAGACGATCGACCACCACTTCGATGTTGTGGCTGTGGTTCTTGTCCAGCTCAATGTTGTCGGCCAGCTCGCGCACCTCACCGTTGATGCGCACCCGGGCGAAACCCTCTGCTGCCAGGCCACTGATCAGCTTGGTGTGGGTGCCCTTCTTGCCGCGCACCACCGGCGCCAACAACTGATAGCGGGTCCCCTCCGGCAAAAGAAGGATCTGATCGACCATCTCGTCGATGCTCTGCGGCTTAATCGAGCGGCCACATTTGGGGCAGTGGGGTTCGCCAGCGCGACCGAACAGCAAACGGAGGTAATCCTGAATCTCCGTGACGGTGCCCACCGTCGACCGCGGGTTGTGACTGGTGGATTTCTGGTCAATCGAGATCGCCGGCGAGAGACCCTCGATCGCATCGACATCGGGCTTGTCCACCTGCCCCAAGAACTGCCGGGCATAGGCCGACAGACTTTCGACATAGCGGCGTTGTCCCTCCGCAAAGATCGTGTCGAAGGCCAGCGAACTCTTGCCACTGCCACTGACTCCGGTGAACACCACCAGCTTGTTGCGAGGGATGGTCACGTCGACGTTCTTGAGGTTGTGCTGCCTGGCACCCCTCACGCGAATCACGTCATCCTGAGTCGCCAGCCGGCCAGCTGAGTCAGCGATCTTGGCAGCAGCTCGCGCCATCAGGACCCGTTGGAAAGCTCAAGAGCTTAGGAAGAACCGAAGCCTTCAAGCTGTGCGCTGGTCCAGCAGACTCGCTGCATAGGCATCAGCCTGATTGCCACCAGCGAGGTCAGCTAGCTCCTGGCGACGTTCCTGAGTGTCCCGCAGTCGGGACACTCGCGAGTGGGTCACGCCGTCCTGCACATGCTTACTTACCCGGAAATGGTGATCGGCCACGGCCGCCACGAGCGGTTGGTGGGTGACGCAAAACACCTGGCGTTGACGCGCCAGGGTCTGAAGAAGATCCGCCATCGCTCCACTAACGCGTCCACTAACGCCGGCATCAATCTCGTCAAACAACAGCGTGCTGGACCCATCCACTGCGGCAAGAGTGGTCTTGAGCGCCAGCAGAAAACGGGACATCTCACCGCCGGACGCCACCTCCGTCAAAGGTGCCATCGGTTGGCCAGGATTGGCGGAAAACAGAAATTGCACAGCATCCGCACCATGGTCAGCGGGATCACATGGGGTGAGATCCACCTTGAAACGCACGTTGGCCAGGCCCATTGGGGGCAACAGCTCAAGCAACGACGCCTCCAGAGCCTCCGCTGCATTGGAACGCTCGCGATGCAACGCCGCATTGGCTTGATCACGGCTCTGGCATCGGTCGTTCTCGTCCTGATGCAGGCGGGCGAGATCAGCCGCGAATCCTTCAGCACCCAGACGGTGAAGCAGGTCATCGCGACGCAGAATCAAACCGGCCAGATCAAGGCCATAGCGGCGCTGCAGGCGTTTTAGAATAGACAGGCGGTCTTGGATCCGCTCCAGATGATCTGGATGGCTCTCGAGCGCCAGACCGTATTGATCGAGGGAGCGCAGCAAGGCGTCAACACCGGCCCCGAGATCCAGAGCCTGATCCCGCAGCGGCTCCAGGGAACCATCCAGCTGGGCCATGGCCTGAAGCTCCTGGATGGACGCCGAGAAGTGATCCTGCAGAGAGGGCCCCTGATCCGCACCATCGCGGAGACGCCCAAACAACAAGGCCAGACCCTCGAGAAGCCTCACGCCATGAACGAGGCGATCCTGATCCTGCTCCAGCCGCTGCTGCTCGTCTGGATCCTCGAGATCAGCAGCTTGAAGCTGCTCCAACTGCTGCTCCTGTTCAGCCCGCTCCTGTTCGAAACGCTGCTTTTCCTGCTCGAGAGCCATCAGGGCATCTGCAGCAACGCGCCAGTCCGTCCAGGCATCAGCAACCTGTGCCTTGACCTCTGCCAACGAAGAACCACCGAGACGGTCCAGCCATAACCGTTGCTGCCCCGCACGCGACAACAGCTGGATCTGGCCCTGAACAGTGAGATCAATCAGCAGCGGTCTGAGCTCAAGCAACTGCTGACGATTCACCGTGCTGCCGTTCAGCCGGCAGCGACTAGAAAAGCGATCACCCTCCTGCCGTTTCCATTCACGGCTGATCAAGAGCTCCTCTTCAGGGTCAAACTCCGCCTCGATCAACCACTGTTCAAGCACAGGGCTGAGTTGAAACGCAGCTTCGATCCTGGCTCGATCAGAACCAGCGCGTAGCAAACGAACGCCGCTGGCCCCCTGCGCTCCACCCAGCACCGCATCGAGGGCATCGAGAAGGATCGACTTGCCTGCGCCGGTCTCGCCGGTGAGCACCGTAAAGCCGGAACTGAACTCCAGTTCAAGACTCTCGATCAGAGCTATGTTCTGCAGCAGCAGACCGGTGAGCACGTCCAGCCCTGTGATGATTCCGACCGTAGCGGCAGCACGGTTCGTTTAGAAGGGGTGAATGATCACGACCCCACTCAGGATGGAAACAGAACTCGGGGATTTCATCGAGGCGGCAGGCCTACTTGAATACGACCCTGCTGCAATTACCAGAATTTATGCCGGCCATCCACAGCGCCTTTTGCGCCGACTCTGGCAAACACTTCTACCAATTGGTCTCTTCCTGATTGGCTTAGCAGGGGACAAAGTTTTTGGCTTACTGAACGATGCAAATCGTGCTCGTTCCCGAGCACGAGAATTCGCTGAACTCTTAGTAGAGCTTGGCCCTGCTTTCATTAAGGCCGGACAAGCTCTTTCCAGTCGACCAGACCTAGTACCACCAGTTCTACTGGAAGAACTTTCACAACTACAAGACCAATTGCCAGGCTTCGACAGTGTTTTGGCTATGGCCTGCATAGAAGAAGACCTTGAAACACCAATCGAAGAGATCTACGAACAACTCGACAAAGAACCTATCTCTGCCGCCTCTCTAGGACAGGTCCACCGGGGCGTACTCAAAGGAGGTCAACAGGTGGCCGTCAAGGTACAACGACCAGGACTTCGTGAACAAATCACCCTTGATCTTTACATCGTACGGAACATTGCCGCATGGCTAAA
This sequence comes from Prochlorococcus sp. MIT 1327, assembly GCF_047304785.1. Classification (NCBI taxonomy): domain Bacteria; kingdom Bacillati; phylum Cyanobacteriota; class Cyanophyceae; order Synechococcales; family Prochlorococcaceae; genus Prochlorococcus; species Prochlorococcus sp. MIT 1327. Next base: position 226,682 of record NZ_CP138972.1, on the reverse strand, counting down.
AAGCAATGTGAGGTTGATACGTAGTGATCTTGTGGCGCTGATTGATGAGCTAGGCCGAAGAGTATTTGAAGAGATGGATTACCTTAATGAAGCTGCCAATGCAGAGCGTTTCCGCACGCTTCACAGCCATAATCAACGCATCGCTGTACCAATAATCTATCGACAAGCTACTAGCCGTAGAGTACTTACAATGGAATGGATTGATGGAGTAAAACTCACTAATCTAAAGGCAGTGAGAGAGCTAGGAATCGATCCCAATAATATGGTTGAAGTCGGAGTTAACTGCAGCTTGCAACAGTTGTTGGAACACGGTTTTTTCCACGCTGATCCACATCCTGGCAACCTTCTGGCTATGGCCGATGGGCGGCTCTGCTACCTCGATTTCGGAATGATGAGTGAGGTGAGCCGAGAATCACGTACAGGCTTAATTGAAGCAGTAGTACATCTGGTAAACCGTAATTTCAACAACCTTTCACGAGACTTTGTAAAACTCGGTTTTCTAGCAGAAGATGTCAATCTAGAACCAATTGTACCTGCGTTTGAAAGTGTCTTCAGCCAAGCTCTAGAGATGGGTGTAAGTCGCCTTGATTTCAAAAGCGTAACTGATGACCTCTCTGGCGTAATGTACAAGTTCCCTTTCAAGGTACCTCCATACTACGCATTAATTATTCGTTCACTGATAACCCTTGAAGGCATCGCATTAAGCGTAGATTCAGAATTCAAAATTCTTGGTGCCGCTTATCCTTACTTCGCTCGGCGACTCATGGAAGATCCCGACCCTCAATTACGCCAAAGCCTCAAAGAAATGCTATTTGACGGAGAAATCTTCCGCTGGACTCGACTAGAAAACCTGGTAGCAAGTGCTGCAAGCCAAGCCCAGCTCGACTTGGACAGCTTAATTGATCAGGTCATCGATTTCCTCTTCTCAATCAACGGTGGTCTCTTGAGAGAACAACTTGTTGAAGCACTAATCAACCGCCTTGACGCCTTTGGCTGGCAAACATTTCAACGTCTGGGTCGTAACCTACCGCGATCCTTGCAACCTCCACTTATAGCCATTGGTTCGGAGTCTGAAAATTCTGACGATGGCTCACTGCTTGATTTAGAACCAATTCGGCAACTGATCGTTATCTTGCAAAACCTGCCAGGCTTCACTCCTGAACTAGTCCTCAGCCGCCTGCCAAGACTGATCCGCGAACCTGATACCCACAAAATGGGTATAAAAGTTGCGCAGGGTCTCGCCGAACGTGGTGTTGTCCGTCTTGTCAAGGTAGCAGCAGGAGTTTCACCCTAAATTCTGTGACTAAAGGGTTCACTAATGAATCAATCCAAAAAACATTCTTATCGATCTCTGATGGCTCTCTGCCTAGGTTTGGGATTAAGTCTGTTTTCAACGATGCCGAAAGCAGAAGCAGCCAAAGAAGTGGCCTTAGTGAGTGGTGCCTTCCGCCGCTCAATCTCAGTGTCAGATTTGGAATATCTAGCAAAAACAGGAAAAGCCAGAGGCCTGTTAAAAGATGCCCTGAAATTCAGTCGACAAAACCCAGAAACTGTTTCCAAGCTCCTCAATAAAAAACTAGAACTTCCTATAGGGCTTACCAGTCGATTAATGACCACACGCATTGGCAACGTAATCATCAACCGCATATCCAAAATCATCTACCCTCTCAACGTGCCAAACCCTTCGGTAAGCGTTCCAGCATTCAGAGCTGGAGTCATCAATGGCATGCAAATAGGGACGGGCGGTCTTAATGCCATCCACTTTCTAAAAGCTTATCCCAACGAAACAATGACAGTAAACCTACCGGCTCTGTTTGGAATCATGCAAAAAGCTGAGTCAATCGCTGGTCTAGTGAAATTCTTTTCCGATTCGCCACTAGACGGCCTTAAGGAATCTAAGCCGTAAGGCTTAGATTCCTACTAAACACTGCTCTCTTGCTCTCTATTGGTGTCCCTCAGCCAGAACCTCCCTCAAGCTATCTCAACAACCCCTGTAATGCAGGATTGGCCTGGCCTAATAGAAGCGTATAGATCCTGGTTACCGGTAAGCGATACCACACCTGTCGTGACCCTCAAAGAAGGAGCAACGCCATTGATCCCTGTCAGCTCAATAGCTGAACAGATTGGCAGGGGAGTCAAGGTCTACGTGAAATACGACGGCCTCAACCCCACAGGGTCCTTTAAGGACAGAGGCATGACGATGGCGATCAGCAAGGCCAAAGAAGCTAATTGTGAAGGAGTCATATGTGCCAGTACAGGCAACACATCTGCTGCTGCTGCTGCATATGCAAGACGCGCTGGTATGCGAGCTTTTGTATTAATTCCAGACGGTTATGTAGCGCAGGGAAAGTTAGCTCAAGCTTTAGTTTATGGCGCTGAAGTGCTAGCAATTCGAGGCAATTTTGATCGTGCTCTCGACATCGTTCAAGAAATGGCCTTGAAATACCCAGTAACTCTGGTGAATTCCGTTAACCCTTACCGGCTTCAAGGTCAAAAAACTGCAGCCTTTGAAATTGTTGATGCTCTCGGAGAAGCGCCAGAATGGCTATGCATCCCAATGGGTAATGCAGGTAATATCACTGCTTATTGGATGGGTTTTCAAGAATACAAACAAGCCGGAAAATGTCAACTTCTACCACAAATGATGGGATTCCAAGCAAGTGGGTCTGCTCCATTAGTTTTCAACAAGACCGTAAACAATCCAAATACAATTGCAACGGCAATTAGAATAGGCAACCCAGTCAACAAAGAAAAGGCCATTGCCGCAAAGTCAAGCAGCAATGGAGCCTTTCTTGATGTTTCAGATGAAAAAATTCTAGAAGCTTACAAATTGCTTGGTCGCGAGGAAGGCATTTTCTGTGAACCTGCAAGTGCTGCTTCTGTAGCAGGATTATTAAAACGTGCGTCTGAAGTCCCTTCAGGGGCAACAGTTGTATGTGTCCTGACTGGCAACGGTTTAAAAGATCCAGATTGTGCCATCAATAACAACGATGCAACATTTCATGCAGATCTAAATCCAGATCTAACCACTGTGGCTCATGTCATGGGTTTTTAAGGATCAAGCAAACACCAGCATCTCGAATAGACCATCTAGAATCTGACTGTGGAAATCATGCTCAAATTATTATTGAAATTGGGGAAAAGGCCGCAAAACCCAACCATTTAAAAACCTCAGCCTTTTCCCCAATTGATTAAAATGTGGAAAGAACGCCATCTCTCCACATGTCCAACTATCCTTTCCACAAGTCTATAACCATTAGAGTCCAGTCGCCATAAAGGATTTGTACAATTTTCCACGATTTCCTCAAGCCCTACTACTACGGTTCTTTTAATTTCTTTTAATAATTTAATCAGTAAAGCCGAAAGGTTATGAATGAGAATGATCTGCCATTGCACTTCTTGCTGGCTTGTGAAATTCTGGGAGACCTCTTCAGCGTTCTTGTTCTAGTCGTGACATTGATTCAATGAAACTGGTTTGTTCACAGGCTGAACTCAATACAGCACTACAGCTCGTTAGCAGAGCCGTGGCTTCACGACCCACTCATCCAGTGCTAGCCAACGTTCTTCTCACTGCTGATGCTGGCACTGATCGTCTGAGCCTCACGGGTTTTGACCTGAGCCTTGGTATTCAAACGGCATTGACTGCCTCGGTGGAATCGAGTGGTGCGATTACTTTGCCTGCGCGCCTATTAGGGGAAATTGTTTCAAGGCTTTCAAGTGATTCACCTATCACTTTGGCCACTGATGAGGCTGGTGAACAGGTTGAACTCAAAAGTTCAAGCGGGAGTTATCAGATGCGTGGGATGTCTGCTGATGATTTTCCTGAATTACCTCTTGTTGAAAGTGGTAAGGCTGTCAAGGTTAATGCGATGGCTCTTTTAAAAGCTCTTAGAGGAACTCTTTTTGCTAGCAGTTCAGATGAAGCCAAACAGTTACTAACAGGAGTTCATCTGCATTTTGATGGTAAAGCAATGGAAGCAGCGGCAACTGATGGTCACCGCCTTGCCGTTTTAAGCTTGGCAGATGCCTTAGCTGTTGAGACTACGGTCTCATCTGAGATGGATGATGAAGGTGAGAATTTTTCCGTAACGCTTCCTTCTCGCTCTCTGCGGGAAGTAGAGCGTTTGATCGCTGGATGGCGTGGTGATGATCAAGTGAGTTTGTTTTGTGATAAAGGTCAGGTGGTGTTTTTAGCTGCTGATCAAGTCGTAACTAGTCGAACATTAGACGGTACCTATCCTAACTATCGTCAGTTAATTCCTGATGGTTTTGCTCGGAGTTTCGATGTTGATCGACGTGCTTTTATTGCAGCTTTAGAACGAATAGCTGTATTAGCTGATCAACATAACAATGTTGTAAAGGTTAGTGGTGACAATACTTCTGAGCTTCTACAAATTAGTGCTGATGCTCAGGATGTAGGCAGTGGTTCTGAATCGCTATCGGCTGAATTTACTGGGGATGCTGTTCAGATTGCTTTTAATGTTCGTTATGTACTAGATGGTTTGAAGGTGATGGATAGTGACCGTATTGTACTGCGCTGTAATGCTCCAACTACACCTGCAATTATTTCGCCAAAGGATGATGATATTGGTTTTACATATTTGGTGATGCCAGTACAAATTCGTTCTTGAACTTTGAATCTTCCTGATCAGATTTTATTGAGTGATTTGTTGCATCATCGTGTACGTTGTGATCAGGGGTTAGATCACGGCCCTGGTGTAATGCCTTGGATGCATCCTCCTGTTCATCGTTTACTTGGTTGGGTTAGTCGTCCATCAGCACTTCGAGTGTCGAGGGATGTTTGGCGTTTGGATCAGTCGCGTGGGATTAATGAGCAAGAGGTTTTTGTTAAAGGGCAACCGGCTGTTTCTGATCAGATCACGCTTGAGCGTCTTCCGACTTTGTTAGATGCTGATTTGTTGGATCGCGATGGGCACCGCCTCGGTTTGGTGGCTGATTTTGTTTTTATTCCCACAACAGGGAAAATCCTTCATTATTTGGTCTCTCGCAGTGATCCTCGGCTTCCAGGCAGTAGTCGATGGCGATTAACAACTGATCGCATTGTTGATCAGCAACCAGGAATGGTTGCTACTGCTTTGCGTGGTTTAGATGATCTTCCCTTGGTTCATTCCAGTGTTCGTCAGGGTTTAATCAACCGTTCCCGTCATTGGCGCGATCAACTTCACAAGATGGGTGACCGGGCCAGTGGTCGTTTGGAAGGCTGGTTGGAGGATCCTCCCTGGGATGAACCAGTTGAGCGTTCTTGGAAGTCTTCTGATATGGCTGAAATGGATCCCTTAGAAGGTTGGGATGATCAACAGACTGACAATTTTTCCCAATCAACTGAAGAATTACGTCGCCGCGGCCGTCCGGACGGTAGAGGCGATGGTCAGGATGATCCTTGGGTTTGAGCTTTATAAGCAAAACTGGGAAGAGATGAGTTAGATCTCGTGTGTCAGGGCCCCGATTTGAGAGTTGACTATGACGTGGCTGCAGCTTTACGTCATGAAGGTCTTAAACCACATGATTACGACGAGATTTGTCGTCGTCTTCAACGTGCACCTAACCGAGTTGAGCTGGGAATGTTTGGTGTGATGTGGTCTGAACACTGTTGTTATCGCAATTCAAGGCCTTTGCTCAGCAGTTTTCCTACAAGTGGTCATCGGATTTTGGTTGGTCCTGGAGAAAATGCTGGTGTCGTGGATTTAGGAGATGGTCAGAGCTTGGCTTTCAAAATCGAAAGCCATAATCATCCTTCTGCATTGGAACCTTTTCAAGGAGCTGCTACAGGTGTTGGCGGAATCTTGAGAGATATTTTTACTATGGGTGCAAGGCCTATTGCGCTCCTTAATGCTTTACGTTTTGGACCTCTTGAAGATGAACGTAATGTTGGTCTTATGGAGGGGGTCGTTGAAGGTATTGCTCATTACGGCAATTGCGTGGGAGTTCCTACCGTTGGTGGTGAGGTGGCGTTTGATTCCAGTTATTCCGGCAACCCGTTAGTTAATGCAATGGCTCTTGGGCTGATGGAAACAGACGAGATTGTTTGTTCTGGGGCTCATGGTGTTGGTTATCCGGTGATTTATGTCGGTAGTACAACTGGTCGTGATGGTATGGGTGGTGCTAGTTTTGCTAGTGCAGAGCTCACAAAAGCTTCTCTGGATGATCGTCCTGCGGTTCAGGTTGGTGATCCATTTTTGGAAAAAGGTTTAATTGAAGCTTGTCTTGAAGCTTTTAAGAGTGGCGATGTTGTTGCTGCTCAGGACATGGGTGCGGCTGGTCTTACTTGTAGCTGTTCGGAGATGGCTGCTAAGGGTGGTCTTGGTATTGAACTCGATCTTGATCGAGTTCCTGCTCGTGAGCTTGGGATGACTCCATATGAGTTTTTACTTTCGGAATCTCAAGAGAGAATGCTTTTTGTGGTGAAGCCTGGACAAGAGCAATCTTTGATGGAGAGATTTATTCGTTGGGGGTTGCAAGCAGCAATTGTTGGTTGCGTTCTTGAAGAGAAGGTGGTTCGTGTTTTGCAAAAAGGAGAAGTTGTTGCTGAGGTGCCTGCTAATGCATTAGCTGATGACACTCCAATTGATCGACATGAATTAGTGAGTGATCCTCCGCTAGAGATTCAGGCCAAATGGGACTGGCAGGAGAATCTATTACCAGTTGTTGGTTTAAAAGGGATCAATTTAAATTCACAATCTCATTTTGGTAGTAATCTTTCATGGGATGAAATTCTTCTAAAGTTACTTGATGACCCTACGATTGCTTCAAAACGTTGGGTTTATCGTCAATATGACCATCAGGTTCAAGCCAATACAGTTTCAGCCCCAGGAGTTTCTGATGCTGCTGTTGTGAGATTACGTCCACAGCAAGGTAAAGGTTCTGTAGATGAGGTAAATCGGGGAGTTGCGGCAGTTGTTGATTGTCCTAATCGATGGGTTTTTCTTGATCCAGAACGTGGTGCTATGGCCGCTGTAGCAGAAGCGGCCAGAAATCTTAGTTGTGTTGGTGCGGAGCCTTTGGCTGTCACAGATAATCTCAATTTTCCTTCTCCGGAAACGCCTACTGGGTATTGGCAATTGGCTTTAGCTTGTCGTGGTCTTTCTAAGGCTTGCAAGACTTTTTCAACACCAGTAACTGGAGGAAATGTTTCTCTATATAATGAGACTCGCTTAGTTGATGGAAAAATACAACCTATTCACCCAACACCAGTTGTTGGAATGGTTGGTTTAGTTCATAATCTTGTAAATGTGTGTGGTCAGGCTTGGCTTGAGCCTGGTGATTTGATTTGGCTTTTAGGCGTGCCTATCGATACAACAGTTGCGGTTGATCCTCGCGTTAGCCTTGCGGGTAGTAGTTATCTTGAATGTATTCATGGTTTAGTTACGGGTAGGCCTCCGGAGATTGATCTGAAACTTGAGTGCTTAGTTCAATCTTTCCTACGCAATTCTATTACTGAGGGATTTGTTCGCTCTGCTCATGATCTAAGTGATGGAGGTCTTGCAGTTGCAGTTGCTGAGTGTTGTATCGCTGCAAATTTGGGTGCACATATTGATTTACCATACAGCGAAGCTCGATTGGATCGCTTGTTATTTGCTGAAGGTGGTTCACGCATCTTGGTGAGTGTTCCATCCACGCAGGCTGTTGCCTGGCAAAAGGTTTTAAATCAGGCAAAGACCAGATCCCCTGGCTCAGTGTTTGATCAGTACCTTGGTGTTGTTACGGCTGATGAGGAGTTGTTGATCACTCAGGCTGGCAATCGCTTGGTTCAGCTTCCTTTGAATCAGCTGAGGGAGTGCTTTGAGCAGGCAATCCCTCGTCGTATGGGCTTGGATCTCTCTTCAAGCGTCTGAGTTGAGCTTTGGTGCAAAATGTCTTTCTTGGCTTATGCATTTGAGGAGTTGAGCTTCACATGTGTGGCATTGTTGGCATTGTTTCTACTGCGCTGGTCAATCAGCAGATCTATGACAGCTTGCTGCTTCTACAGCACCGGGGTCAGGACTCTACTGGCATAGCCACCATGGATGGCAGTGTTTTTCACTTGCATAAGGCAAGGGGGCAAGTGCGGGAGGCCTATCGCACACGTGATATGCGTTCTTTAATCGGTAATATTGGTCTTGGTCATGTTAGATATGCAACAAAGGGTGCAGCTGAGCGGGAAGAAGAAGCACAACCATTTTATGTGAATGCTCCTTACGGAATCATTCTTATTCATAACGGTAACCTTACTAATACTCGAGAGCTTGATCGCGACTTGTTCAATATTGATCGTCGCCACACAAATTCAAAGAGTGATACGGAGATGTTGCTTAATGTTCTAGCTACTGAATTGCAATTGAAAATTTATGGCAGTGATCTTACTCCAGATCAGGTATTTGATGCTGTTACATCTGTACATCAACGAGTAGAAGGTTCTTATACATCTATTGCTTTGATTGCAGGGCACGGTCTTCTTGCCTTTCGTGATCCGTTTGGGATTAGGCCACTGGTACTTGGTAAACGTAAGTCTTTAGAAGGTGCTGATGAGTGGATTGTCGCTAGCGAGTCATTGGTATTAGAGAATGGTGATTATGAGATTGTTAGGGATGTTGATCCTGGTGAGGCGATTTTCATTACTCAAAATGGCGAGCTTTATTCACGTCAGTGTGCGAAGAATCCGCGTCTTGTGCCATGTTCATTTGAGTATGTTTATCTTGCTCGACCTGATTCAGTGATGAGTGGAATCTCGGTTTACGAAGCTCGATTAAGGATGGGGGATCGACTTGCAGAAACTATTGCAAAGTACACGCCATCTGGAGATATAGATGTTGTGATGCCAATTCCTGACTCTTCACGGCCTGCTGCTATGCAAGTGGCTAGACAGCTGGGGATTGAATATCGTGAGGGCTTTTTTAAAAATCGTTATGTAGGCCGTACATTTATCATGCCTGGACAAGCTCAACGTAAGAAATCTGTTAGACAAAAGTTAAATGCTATGGGAACAGAATTTAAAGGTAAGAATGTTTTAATTGTGGATGATTCAATTGTACGTGGTACGACTTCGAAGGAGATAGTACAAATGGCTCGAGTTGCTGGTGCGAATAAAGTCACGTTTACCTCTGCAGCACCACCAGTGCGGTATTCACATGTTTATGGTATAAATATGCCAAATCGTCATGAGCTGATTGCTTATAATCGCACTATTCCTCAAATCTCTTCTGAACTTTCAACGGATCACATGGTCTATCAAGAGGTTGCTGATCTAGAAGCAGCAATTGTTGAAGGTTCAGGTGTTTCTGAACTTGAGCTTTCTTGTTTTACCGGAGAGTATATTACAGGGACAGTTACTTCTGAATATCTCGATTGGATAGAACGCACACAATTGTCTTAATAAAGGTGATCATTAAGGACTTAAGTGTTAAATGTTTAATCTAAAATATTATTAGTCGTAATTAGTGGCACCAGTTTTTGAATTTCTTCGTTGTCTTTTAATTCCACGATATTTAGACTCGGTTTGATCGGTATGGTCAGTTCCAGCTTTCCAGCTTCAATACGGGCATGGCGACCTTGGCTACTGACTAGGCCGACCAACCTATTGCCATTACAGATGTCAACGACTCGATCTTGATCTTGATCTTGGCTTGAATCTTTTATTGTTAATCCAATTTCCCCTAAATCTCCTCTCTGGCAGACTCTTATCGAAGAGACCAATATTTTGGCGAATTTACCTAGGCGTGTGGCAAGTAATACAGTGCTTTCACAGTTTGGTGGACAAGAAACTGCTCCAACGATCATTTCTTCTGGTAATAGTCGCATTGTCATAGGCCCCTGAGCTAATTTTCCCATCAATGGCATGCTGTCGTTATTAACATTAATTCTGATTACTCTTCCTATGTTACTTGCTAAAATGATATCATCATTTGCTTGGCAAATTAATGCTGATTTTAATACAACACCATCTTTTAATTTAACAATGGTTGCTGCTCTTCCGGAAAGTTCCATCACTTCTTCTAAGGGTAATCGTTTGAAGCGTCCATCGCTGCTCAGTAGACCTAGGCTTAGGTTTTGATCTACGGGCAAGGGGAATATGTTGATCAATGTTTCTTTTTCTAATCCTCCTGGTAGGAAGCGTTGCAGCGACCCGGGTTGTTGCCCTGCAAATTCCCAGCGGACTAGAGCTACTCGACCATTGTTTGTCACCGCAAGTAGACGTGGGGCTGGTTCAATTGGCAAGATCAATCTGGCTGGCGAAGGTCCATCGCTGAGTTTGCAGGCTTCGTTGAGGTGAAGTCGACCGAGGATTTGAGGGCTCATTACCTTGACCTGGCTGTCTTGCTGGATGAGTATTCGGCCATCACTTGGCAGGGCGGATAGTGCTTGTTGTCGCTGAACTTCCGCATTCGGTCTTTGGTTTGCCGCTCGCTCAGCGACCAGATCATCGCCACCCTCCACAAGGCGAGTTCGGCGGGGGTTGTTAAAGCGTTTTTTGAGCTGTCGAAGTTCTTGAATGAGTACTTCCAGCATGCTTTCTCGATTTTCGAGAAGGAATTGAAGTTGTTCTTGTTTTCCTTGTAGTTCTTTGGCTTCTTGCCTCAAACTGCTTTGTTCCAGACTCGTAAGTCGTCTTAGTGGCATTGCCAGAACAGCGTCGGCTTGTTTTTCATTTAGATCTAATTGCACCATCAGACGGGCTCTTGCAGCAGCAGCATCGGCAGCCTCTTGGATCATTGCAATGACAGCTTGTAGTGCGTTCAATGCTGTGATTAATCCTTCCACCACTTCCAGGCGAGCTTTTGTTTTTCCTAGGGCATGGTTGGTTCTTCGGATAACTGTGAGTTCTCGGTATTCGAGAAAAGTTTGTAACAATTTTCTCAGTGAAAGTTGTTGGGGCTGGCCGTTAACAAGAGCCAGAAGAATTGCACCGAAATTGCTTTGTAAGGAGGTGCGTCGATGCAGATCGCCGAGAACATTCTCTGGGTTGGCATCTCGGCGCAGTTCCACCACTATCCTCATTCCTTCTCTGTCGCTTTCGTCGCGAATATCGGCAATGCCACCGATTTTTCCATTGTTAACAAGATCTGCCAGTTTTTCGATCCAACCAGCTTTGCTGAGTTGATAGGGCAATTCAGTGACGACAACAGCACTTCGGCGGTGCCGACCCTTACCAGGTTGTATTTCTTCGACATGGGCCACGCCACGCATTGGGATGCTGCCGCGTCCTTTGAGGTAGGTTTCATGGATGCCAGTGCCCAGCAGGATCTCTCCACCAGTTGGAAAGTCTGGGCCAGGAATTAGACCAAGTAATTTGTCGTCACTGAGATCGGGTTTGCGTATCAGTGCAATCAATCCATCGACCACTTCGCCAAGGTTGTGAGGTGGAATGCTGGTAGCCATACCTACGGCGATTCCCGAACAACCATTTAGTAGCAGGAAGGGAAGTTGGGCTGGCAGTACTGAAGGTTCTTGTTGGGAGCCATCAAAATTCGCAGTAAAATCAACTGTTTCCTCTCCGATTTCATCCAACAACGCCATATGGGCGATTGAAGCCAGACGCGTTTCTGTGTAACGCATGGCCGCAGGCGGATCGTCATCAACGGAGCCGAAGTTGCCGTGTCCATCCAATACTGGGAAACGGCTTGAAAAGTTCTGAACGAGTCGAACGAGTGCGTCGTAAACGGCTTGATCGCCATGAGGGTGATATTTCCCTAGGACATCTCCAACAACACGGGCGCATTTTCTATAGGGACGATCCGGTGTCAGGCCTAGCTCGTGCATTGCAAATAGGATGCGCCGCTGAACTGGCTTGAGGCCATCTCGGGCATCGGGCAATGCTCTTCCTACGATTACGCTCATCGCGTATTCGAGATAGGAGCGTTGCATCTCTTGATGCAATGCGATTGGTTGAAGGCGCTCCTCGGCCATCCAGATTTGGGATTAGAGGGCTTAAAGCGTTCAGCCTACAGATCTACTTAGCGGATACCCGCATTGTTGATCAGTGCCTATTGGTTTGTATCAGCGTTGGCTTCAGCTCGTTCCACAGCTGATCGTAGATTTGGGTTTGTCAGTAAATGACTAGTGGCTTGGCGAAGGCGCTCTCCCCAGAGCTGCTCTTTCTGGTGTCTTAGTAAGACGTAATTTGGATTTTCTGCAAGGGCTTGGTTGGCAAGTGCGAGTGCTTCTGTGCTGCCAGGGTTGATTTGATTCAATGCAGCTGCAAGGGCAAGCATTGGTTCAGCATTGCGTTTGATTTGTAGTACACGCCGCCAGCGGTTGATGGCAGCTTTGATTTTGCCCATTTCAAACAACACGATTCCTTGGTTGTTAACGGCTTCCCAGAATGTTGGCTGCAAGCCGGATGCCTTTTCAAAAGCTTCGAGAGCGATTTGAAGATTGGCTTGCATCACTCTTGCGTTGCCTAGATCAAAGTAAGCACCAGCATTATTTGGGTCGAGTTCTAGACCTTGGATGAGGAGGCTCACGGCGTCTGCAGGCCGGTTATCGCGCAGGGCAAGGGAAGCTTCAGCGAACCAAAGGCCTGCTTTCTTGGGGTTGAGTTGTTTTGCTCGCGCTAGAGAATGGCTTGCAGCATCAAGTTGATTGCTGCGTAGTTGGGCTTCTGCAAAAACTGACCAGAGACGCTCATCTTCTGGTTGCAGTCGGACAGCAAGTGCTGCCAAGAGCGCGGCCTCTTTTGGTTGACCCAGTTGCAGCAATTGGGCGGCTGTGCGTCCAATGCCAATGCTGGCTCCTTTTAATTCAAGAGGACTTGGCTCGTAGACGTAGGGAATGAGGGCATGAGTCGGAGGTGTTGCCACAATTGTGGTGATGAGCCCTAGAACAGCTCCTCTGAGCCAGCCGTTAAGCGGTTTATATCGCAGCTGGTTCAGTTTCATTCCATGGATTTAGTTGTTTTGCAGCGTAGGAGGTTTGTTGGTTTGCGTTGAGGCTGCATTTCGACGCCACATCCATGGTTTGATTCTTTTCAGAGCAGATCCGCGTAATTGTTCACTCCAAGTTGTATCACTCCATGAGAGGGCTTGATTGCGCGTCAGCTTGAGTAACCAATCACGAGGCTGTACATCAGGATCATTGCTATGGGGAAGAGATTGTTGATTCCATGGGCAGACATCTTGACAGATGTCACATCCGGCGACCCAATTCCCCAAGGACCTCACAATGTTTTCTGGTAAGTCAGGGTTGCGGTTTTCGATTGTGTGGTAGGCCAGGCATCGACGTGAATCGATCACAAAAGGTTCGGTGATGGCTTCGGTGGGACACATCTCCAGACAGGATTGGCATTTGCCGCACAGGGACTTGGCGGGTTGGTCTGGGGTGAGTGGTTCGGTGCAAAGAAGATGACCCAGCACCATCCATGAACCTCGCTGGGTATTGATCAGGTTGCTGTGCTTGCCGATCCAACCGAGACCGGCCTCTTCTGCCCAGGCTTTGTCGAGTAATGGAGCGGTATCTACGCAGATTTTCCAGCGGCAGTTAGGTCGCTGTTGTTCAAGCCAGTGACCTACTCTTCGGAGCCTTTGCTTGATCACTCGGTGATAGTCCCGTCCCCATGCATAGCGAGCAACTAATAATTTGCCTGGAGCTCTTTGTACATTTACGAAGTAGTTCAGACCTACCGCCAGCAGGCTTGTCATCCCTTCGAGTAGTTGGTCCGCCTGTTGCCTTTGTGATGAGGCCATCCATGCCATGTCGGCCTGATGACCAGCTTTTAGCCAGCGCTGTAGAGCAGCGGAGCGAAGTTGGAGTCGGTCACTACCAGGGAACCTGGCAATTCCTACAGGATCAAAACCTTGTTTTTTTGCTTGCTCTTTGAGCTCATGGCTGAGTTGATCTTGGTTGGCGCAGATTTTCACAACCATCAACCGTACACTTGATTACCTTTTGGCATCGTGCCTTGCCTGCTTCTGAGTTGGGATCACGTTCAGCCGGTCGTTTAACTCCTTTGATGCGCTGGCTCGGACTCACCCTCGTGATTTTGCTGCTGTTGCAGATGGTTGTCTTGCTTGGTGCAAGCGATTGGGCTTCGGCGGAGTTTCAGCAAGTGATGGTTCAGCGTTTGGTTACGCTTTCTCCGATGGGATTTATAGGTCTGTTGCTGATGTTGATCAGTTCCAGGCTGGATCATCCAGGCAAAGCAAAACTGCCGATTCGCTGGCTGATTTGTGCTTTTTCTAGTCTTTTTGCTATTGCCATAATCGCAGTGATTCCAATGGCGATCTCCGGTAATCAGACCCTCGCTGGTCAGGCAAATCAAACTTTGAAGCAAAGGCGAGATCAGCTTGAGGAAGCCCGTAGACAGGCTCAGAACCCTGAAGCTCTTAAGGTCCTTGGTGATCAGCTTGCACAAGCTGGTCAGTTGCCTGCTACTGCAACCGATGAAGATCAGCAAAAGGCAGCCAATGATTTCGTCACTGGTCAATTGGCTCAGATGGATCAGCAGATCCAGCAAATGGAGCGGCAGCGCAATCTTGCAGTGAATCAGCGTCGTTTTGGTGGCACTCTTAGTGCTGTTGTGCTTGCAGTGGCTTTTGTGTTGCTGGCGCTCACAGCGGTGCTCTAAAAACTCGGCAGAAGTCAGACAGCTGGTTAGGTTGGTTCAATCAAGTCCGCTTTTGGCCTCAGACTTTCCTTGGTGCAGTCCAATCCCAGAACAGATCTGCCGCTGACCTCAAGGCTTCAGCAGGATCTCAAGAACGATCTCATTGCAGGGTTGTTGGTAGTCATACCTTTGGCGACAACGATCTGGCTGGCTACCACTGTCAGCAGATTTGTACTGGCATTTCTTACGTCGATCCCCAAACAGGTCAATCCGTTCATCACCCTTAATCCACTTCTTCAGGATCTGATTAATTTGAGCCTGGGCCTTACGGTGCCGTTGCTTGGCATCCTTTTGATTGGCTTGATGGCTCGCAATATTGTTGGACGTTGGCTGCTTGAGTTTGGAGAGGGAACTCTTTCTCGGATACCTCTTGCTGGTTCGGTTTATAAGACCCTTAAGCAGCTTTTGGAAACTTTCCTAAGAGATAATTCTAAGCGTTTTCGTCGAGTGGTGTTGGTGGAATATCCCCGTGAGGGCCTTTTTAGTGTTGGGTTTGTGACCGGTTTGGTAGGTCCCTCACTACAAGCTGAGCTTGATCAGCCCTTGCTTAGTGTGTTTATTCCCACGGCTCCTAACCCCACCACGGGTTGGTATACCTTGGTGCCGGAGTCTTCTGTTCGCAATTTAAATATTTCCGTGGAGGATGCTTTCCGCACAATTATTTCAGCAGGAATTGTGAACCCTGATGAACAAGAGCCCCCTATGAATCGCAGTTTCTCAAGCTTGATGACTCAATTGCGTTCTAATACTGCCCCGTCTTCTACGACTACGACCCAGGTTTGAGTTCGTCTCCTCCCGTTCTTGTGTCGATCATGCAGTCCAGATCACTTGCTCGAGAACTGGCTCTTTTGGTGCTTGGTCAGATTCCTGAACGTGAAAGTTCTAGGTTGAAAACAATATCTTTGGAGAGTCTTCTTCAGAAGGCTTTTGATACCCTGAGTCAGCATTGGAGAGAGGGTCTTGATACTTGTGCTGTTGAGCTTGAGAATGCTCAACAGCATTTACTCGATAGTGAGTTTCAAGATCTTGATTCGAGCTCTACGAGTCAGGTTCGTGAGCATTTACAGGCTTGTCTGATTGGTGCAGAACAGGTGATTAATGGTGTTTCAACGAGCTTGGAAATTTCCCGTTTGCTGGCGTTAGGAAACCAGGAGCAGATTCGGCTTGGGGCTTTAGAGCGTGTGAGGTTGGTGATAGAAAAACGCAACAGCATTGATGCAAGTATTGATGCTGTTATGGAGGGCTGGCGCTTGAGTCGTTTGCCTCGTATTGATCGGGATATCTTGAGGTTGGCCGTGGTGGACTTAACTGCTCTTCAGACTCCATCTGCTGTGGCTTGCAATGAAGCTGTTGAATTGGCCCATCGCTACAGCGATGAACAAGGTCGTCGCATGATTAATGGTGTCTTGAGACGGTTGCATGATGCCTCCACTATGACGTTGGCCTAATGGTTTACGACTGGTTTAATCGTCAAGCCAGTGACGATGTTTCTACTGAGAAGGTTTTAGAGGAGAAGCCAGAAGGCTCTGAGGTGGTCAGCTCCGATTCGTCTAATAATCAAGAGGAATCTTCTCCAATGAACCAGGAGGAATCCTCTTTGGAGTGGGCGCGCAGTGCTTACGCCCGCTTAAAAGCACAGCAGGCGCAGCAGAAAACGTCACAGCCTTCAGTTGAGATTGACTCTGCTAGCGAAACAGCCCTTGCTGCGAATGTTCAACCTGAATTTAGTGCTCAGTCTTCAAGTTTTGAGGCTGGGGGTTCTTTATTGGAGCAAGCTGCACTCCAGAGGCAGGTTCGTCAACAAGAGCTTGAAGAAAAGGTTGAGGAGGTGTCGCCTCAACTAGCTCAGCAATCTCAGTTTTCGGAAACGTCGCCTGAACCCAGGCTTGGTGAGTTTGACGAAACCTTTGCTTGGTCTGCAGAAGTGCTTGCAGCACAGGGGCGCAAGCCGGAAAAAATTTCTTTAGAGGAGATTGATTGGTTGGGTCGACTCAGGCGTGGTCTTGAAAAGACCCGTCAAGGTTTTGTCAAAGGCCTGTTGGAAAACCTCGGAGATGATCCCCTTACTCCTGAGGTGCTTGATGACCTTGAAACATTACTTTTGAGAGCTGATGCGGGAGTTGAAGCTACGGATCAAGTTCTCGATGCACTTCGTCGTCGAATGAACGAAGAAGTTGTGGATCCTGCTGAAGGACTTCGCTTTCTTAAACAACAACTTTGCAATCTTTTGGAGGCTCCGATTCAGGACACTGGCACTGATCTTTTGGCGCCAGAACGGGGTCGTCTCAATATCTGGTTATTTGTGGGAGTCAATGGGGTTGGCAAGACCACCACTCTTGGCAAGTTGGCAAACTTGGCAGTACGCAGTGGTTATACCGCTTTGATTGCTGCTGCTGACACCTTCCGGGCCGCTGCTGTTGAACAGGTCAAGGTGTGGGGTGCTCGCAGTGGTGTTCCGGTCATAGCCAATTCCACTGCCAATGCTGATCCTGCTGCTGTTGTGTTTGATGCAATTGGTGCGGCCCGATCTAAATCAACGGACCTTGTGCTTGTTGACACAGCTGGTCGTTTGCAGACAAAGCACAATTTGATGGAGGAGCTACAGAAGGTTCGACGCATTATTGATCGTTTAGCACCTGAAGCCAGGGTTGAATCTCTTTTGATACTTGATGCCAGTCAAGGTCAGAACGGATTGCGACAAGCCATGGCTTTTGCCCAGGCGGCCGCTCTTACAGGGGTAGTGATTACCAAGTTGGATGGCACATCTCGTGGTGGCGTGGCCTTAGCGGTGGCTTCAGAAGCGAGGTTGCCGATTCGTTTCATCGGCGCTGGTGAAGGGATCCGTGATTTACGACCGTTCAACAGTTTTGAATTTGTTGAGGCACTTTTGGCTAACTATTGATGTTCTGGCGGCTGACTGAGCAGTTGATCTTGCTAACTTTCTAACCCTGCTGTGCCGTTGCTGTGAGCAGTAAGTCGCCACGGCGACATTCGACGCCTTCTTTTCTTAGCGCTTCTCAGCAGGTGTCAGCCTCTACGTCGTTGCGGCAATTGCTTGATAGCTTGTCGAGGGAGCAGCGCCGCAATCAGGACTTGTTGGTTTCGTTGGGTTTTGCCCTGCGCAGTTTCACCAATCTGCATCGTTTTCTCGAATTGGTCCCTGTGGTGGCCTCCCGTCTGGTGGGCGTACAAGGAGCATTGCTCGTGCCTTTTCAGGTTGATGGTCGTTTGTGGAGGGAGCAGCTTCAGGCAGTTCCATTTGATCAGAGTCAGGAATTAGTGAGGCAGTTGGCTTCATTTGAAGCAGGTTTTGCCACAGGTTTCGGTACTGATGAGGCACAGGTTCTTGCTATGGATCAGCTGGTTCAGCGCCATTTGGCTAGGGCCGGGATGTTTGCCACCTCATTAGTTGCTCGCGGGCAGCAGCGTGGCAGGCTTTATGTTTTTGATCCTCAAGCAGCTCTGATTTGGAGTGATGTTCACCGTCGCCATGTGCAGTTGGTGGCAGACCTGACTGGGGTGGCTATTGAGAATGATCTGATGCTTCAGGAGGCCCGTCTTCACGAGCGGGTGGACCGTCAACTCAGTATCGGGGCAGAGATTCAGGCTCAGCTTTTGCCGGATCGTTGTCCTGTGATTGAAGGTGTCGAGCTTGCGGCTCGTTGCCGTCCCGCCTTTCAGGTTGGCGGCGATTATTACGATTTCATTCCTACCCGTCCAGAACTGATCGGTCGACGCAAGGAACGAGGTCGTTGGGGTCTTGTGATGGGAGATGTGATGGGTAAGGGTGTACCTGCTGGTTTATTAATGACCATGCTCAGGGGCATGTTGCGTGCAGAGGTATTAAGCGGTCTGCCGCCCAATCGGATTCTCCATGATCTCAATCAGCTAGCTCAAGAGGACTTGGCTCAGTCCCATAGGTTTGTGACTCTTTTTTATTCTGACTACGATCCGCGCACGCGTCGTCTTCGCTATGCAAATGCTGCTCATAATCCTCCTCTGATCTGGCGAGCTGAGCAACGCAGTGTGAGCCGGCTTGATGTGCCTGGTTTGTTGATTGGACTTCAGCCAGAGGCGGATTACAGCTGTGGTGAAATTTTGCTCAAGCCTGGTGACGTGATTATTTACTACACAGACGGTGTTACCGAAGCTCCTGGCATCACCGGAGATCGTTTTGATGAAGCTCGCTTGATTCGCGCAATGGAGGGATCTTGTCGAAGTGGTTTAGGCGCACAGGGGATTCTTGATCAGTTATTTGCCCGTTTGGATCGGTTTGTCGGTGTGGACCATCAACTGGAAGATGATGCCTCAATGGTGGTTTTGAAAGTGCCAGAGGAGGTAACGCTGCCGTCTGTGTCCCTGGCCTGACAAGCTGTTGACTCGCTGCTCATGAAGGGATGGCAGGTGGAGTAACCAGTGGTTCTGCAGAAGGCTGGAGCAAAAGGTTTGAAGAGGGATTGCATCCGGTTATTGAGCGGTTCAATGCTTCCATCAGCTTTGACATCACTCTGCTTCAAGAAGATTTGGATGGGTCTATCGCTCATGCACGCATGCTTGGCGAATGTGGAGTGATCAGTCTTGAAGAGGCGGCTCAGCTTGAGGGCGGCCTTGAGAAAATCCGCTCAGAAGCAGCTGCAGGAGAGTTTCAGCCAGGACTTGTTGATGAAGATGTTCATTTCGCTGTTGAAAGGCGGCTGATCGCTGTATTGGGGCCTGTCGGCAAGAAACTTCATACAGGCCGAAGTCGCAATGATCAGGTAGGCACGGATCTGCGCTTGTGGTTACGGCGTCGCTTGGATGATTTGGATTGTGAACTGGAGCGGTTTCAGCATGCTCTTTTGACACAGGCAGAATCCCATCGTCAAACTTTGATTCCCGGCTACACCCACTTACAGCGTGCCCAGCCGCTTTGCTTGGCCCATCATCTTTTGGCTTATATCGAGATGATTCAAAGGGATAGAGATCGGCTTAAAGATGTTCGCGGAAGAGTCAATATTTCGCCGCTTGGCGCGGCTGCCCTTGCAGGAACATCAGTGCCTATTGATCGCCAAAATACAGCAGCAGCACTTGGCTTTGAGTGTATTTACGCGAATAGCCTGGATGCGGTAAGTGATCGCGATTTTGCTGTTGAGTACACAGCAGCGGCTTCGTTGGTCATGGTCCATCTCAGTCGCCTGGCGGAGGAGGTGATTTTCTGGGCGTCTGAGGAATTTGCATTTGTGCGTCTCAGCGACCGTTGTGCCACTGGCAGCAGCTTGATGCCTCAGAAGAAGAATCCTGATGTGCCTGAATTGGTACGAGGCAAATGTGGTCGTGTGTTTGGTCACCTTCAGGGTCTACTGACCATGATTAAGGGATTGCCATTGGCTTACAACAAGGATTTTCAGGAGGATAAGGAAGCTCTTTTTGACACCGTTCGCACTACTAAAGATTGTGTGGAAGCCATGTCGATTTTGATGGAGCAAGGGTTGGAGTTTTGTTCGGAACGCTTGGCAGCTGCCGTTGAATCCGACTTTTCCAATGCCACTGATGTGGCTGACTACTTGGTTGCTAAAGGAGTGCCCTTTCGGGAGGCCTACCAATTGGTGGGTGCGGTTGTGAAGCGTTGTTTAGACGAAGGGATTTTGCTTTGTGATCTAAGCCTTGAACAATGGCAGGAATTTCACTCTGCTATTGCTGAGGATTTGCATGAAGCATTGGCTCCAAAGCGGGTTGTGGCTGTGCGGATTAGTGAAGGTGGCACTGGTTTTGATCGAGTTGAGGAGCAACTGCGTCACTGGCGTAGCCGCCTTGATTCCGTACTGTCATGATCGAAATGCATCGGCGGGTCTACGCTGATAGAGCCAAAGGTGGATTGATTCATTCCCGAATCATGAACTAATGGCTATACCTGGCCAATTGGTCCACTACTTTTTTTACGGTCCACAAGGAAAGTGAGTATTTTCGTCGGCAATCTTCCCTTCCGCGCTGAGCAGGAAGACGTTATTGAATTGTTTGCACCTTTTGGTGAGGTTGCGAATTGTGCTTTGCCCTTGGAACGCGACACAGGACGCAAAAGGGGCTTTGCTTTTGTTGAGATGGCTGATGAGGCAGCTGAGCCTGCGGCTATCGAAGCTCTTCAAGGGGCGGAAATGATGGGTCGCCCTTTGAGGATTAATAAGGCAGAGCCACGTGGCAGTGCACCTCGTCGCGGCGGATATGGCGGCGGTGGCGGTGGATATGGCGGTGGCGGCGGTGGTGGATATGGCGGTGGCGGCGGTGGATATGGCGGTGGCGGCGGTGGTGGATATGGCGGTGGCGGCGGTGGTGGATATGGCGGTGGCGGCGGTGGAGATCGTGGTTCCGGAGCTCGTGGTTGGGAAGATCGCAGTTATGGCGGAGCTTCTCCTGAAACAAGTTCCTATGACGAGGGTCGCACTCGTCGTCGTAGGGGAGGCGCTGCACCTGAGGGTGAAGGCGGTGACAGCTACAGCGGATATGGGGGGGCGGAGGGTTGAGTTAAGTCCCTATAGCCCGGCATCTTCAAGTTGCTGGGCTGCTTTTTGCAGCACTCTTAGATCGGCATCGGCTTTTTGAGCCTTGATGCCAAGGTCTCGCCTCCAGGATTTAGCGCCCGGTACCCCTTCAACGAGTTGTAAAAGATGTCGGCACAGATCCCATAGTCGGCCACCTCGGCTCAGGTGGGTTTCGGCATGAGGGAGTAATCCTCCTATGACTTGAGAAGCATTGATTGAGCGTGGTTGTTCCCCATAGACCAGCTCATCCATGCTCTGCCAGCGGAGCGGATGGGCATAGGCTGCTCGCCCCACCATTGCCCCATCACAGGTTTGCAGCGCTGTTAGGCAGTCGTTTGGGTGCTCTAGTCCTCCATTGATTTCAATAGTGAGCTGCGGGCGTTGTTGCTTGAGATGGGTGACTCGTTGATGTTGAAGTGGTGGAATCGTGCGGTTTTGTTTGGGGTCAAGCCCTTCTAGCCAGGCTTTTCGTGCATGCACAGTAAAGCGAGTGGCTCCTGCTATGGACACTCGGTCGACAAAGGTCATGAGTAGAGCGTCGCTATCGAAATTATCAATTCCTAGACGGTGTTTCACGGTGACTGGAAGAGGGCTCGCCATCGCCATCGCTTCAACACAACGTGCGACTTGATCAGGTTTAGCCATTAGGCAGGCACCGAAGTTGCCTGCTTTTGCTCGTGAGCTGGGACATCCCACGTTGAGGTTGATTTCGTCGTAGCCCCAGGCATCGGCCAGGCGCGCTGCTTCTGCAAGCATTTTTGGATCATCGCCTCCTACTTGTAGAGACAGGGGATGCTCGATGATGTCGAAATCGAGCAGATGATCAAGACGGTTGCTGTGATGCAGAGCTTGGGCCACCAACATTTCCGTGTAAAGCAACGCCCGGCGACTGATTTGTCGCATTAGTACCCTGAAGTGTCGATCTGTGCAGTCGAGCATTGGAGCCACGCTGAACCGATAAGCACCATCAACCTGTGGCGTGAAAGGAGCAATCATTGATTCATGCTGCCTTCATAGCTGTGTTGCGCTTTCCTAGAAAGAAGGTCATTGATTTTGGCTGCGCTTATGCCCATTACTGCTTTGTTATTGAGTCGTCGTTCTCTGCTGATAGCCACTATTGCAGGAGCCTTTGGTGTTTATAGGAGACCTGCAGCAGCCTTTGCTGCTACGAGGGCTGAGGATCTTGCTTGGTCGCTTAGTAATGAGCAGTGGGCAAAGCGTCTTTCCCCTGAGGCTTATCGCGTGCTTCGAGAGGAGGGAACCGAGCGTCCTTTTACGAGTTCTCTTGACAAGGAGAAGCGTGTGGGCATCTATCACTGTGCAGGTTGCGATCTGCCGTTGTTTTCTTCTGCGGCGAAATTCGATAGTGGTACTGGCTGGCCAAGTTTCTGGGAGCCCCTTGCTGGAGCTATTCAAACGAAAGTAGATTTCAAATTGATTATTCCTCGCAGCGAATATCATTGCCGGCGCTGTGGTGGTCATCAGGGACATGTCTTCAATGATGGTCCCAGGCCAACCGGCAAGCGCTATTGCAATAACGGAGTTGCCCTTACTTTCCGACCCGCCAGTTGATTTGATCGTTGTTGGTGGTGGTGCCTCAGGTTTTTTTGGGGCAATCACCGCGGCTGAGGAGGGTTTGGCTTTTGTGCATATGTTGGAGGCCACCTCTGAGCCATTGACGAAGGTGAAGATCAGTGGTGGCGGCCGTTGCAACGTGACCCATGCCTGCTGGGAGCCAGGTGATTTGGTGACCAATTACCCCCGAGGTGGCCGCCCATTGCTGGGCCTCTTTAGTCGGTTTGCTACTGGTGATGCGGTGGCTTGGTTTGCCGATCGGGGCCTGGAGCTTGTGGCAGAGCCGGATGGGCGAATGTTCCCTGTGGCTAATTGTTCCTCTGCAGTGGTGGCGTGTCTGAAGCAGGCAGCAGTGGTGGCTGGAGTCAGCTTGCGCAGTCAGAAGGTTGTACAGAATTTGGAGCGTCGGGGTGCTGCAGGGTTTTTAGTTCGATGTCGGGATGGGTCTTCTTTTCAGGCTCAAAGGGTTTTATTGGCTACGGGTGGGCATCCCAGTGGTCGTCGCTTGGCGGCAGCGATGGGTCATCAGCTTATGCCGTCAGTTCCTTCTCTGTTCAGTCTTGCTCTCGAGGCACCTGCGTTAATCGCCTGTTCTGGTTTGGCTCTCGATGGCGTTCATCTCAGTCTTAAGGCTGGAGGTCAAAACTTTCAGCAGACCGGCAGGGTGTTGATTACTCATTGGGGATTAAGTGGGCCTGCCATTTTGCGGCTTACTGCTTTTGCTGCAAGGGCTTTGCAAGGCGATCACTATCGGGGAAAACTTTTTGTCAATTGGCTTGGCATGAGTAGTCACAATCTGGTGAAGCAGTCACTGCGTGACCTACGTCATCATCAAGGTAGACGCACTCTGGGATCAGCTCGTCCTGTGTCCAACTTGCCCCGTCGTCTTTGGTTGTCCTTGTTGGCTCAAGTGGGTGCTACTCCGGATTTGCGCTGGGCGGATTGTCCTGCCCATTTGGAACGTCTTTTGTTTGAAGCTTTGGTTGCCAGCTGTTACTCAATCGGTGGCAAGGGGCCATTTGGAGAAGAGTTCGTTACGGCTGGGGGAGTGCAGTTGGGCGAGGTGAATCTCGCGACGATGGAGAGTCGGGTTTGTCCAGGTCTTTATTTTGCTGGGGAACTTCTCGATGTGGATGGGCTGACGGGGGGTTTCAACTTCCAGCATTGTTGGACCAGTGGTTGGCTTGCTGGTCAGGCCATTGCAAAGGGTTTGCAGCTCGCTACTGGATCTGATCAAACACGGTGAACATGGGCAGATACATCGCTAGCAGGATGGAGCCCACGATGACACCCACTACAATGATCATCGCGGGTTCAAGCATTGAGGTCAGAGCCTTCACCGAGGTAGAGACCTCATCCTCGTAAAAATCAGCCACCTTGCTGAGCATTTGATCCATCTCTCCGGTTTCCTCGCCAATGGCCAGCATGTTTAAGGCCATGTCTGGAAGCACTTTTTGGCGAATCAAGGCAGCACTAAGGAGCACCCCTTCCTGCACAAGGGTGCGTGATTCAAGAATGGCGTCGGAAATGATCGCATTGCCAGCGGTTTCGCTGGCAATTTCTAGTGACATCAGGATTGGTACGCCTGCTCTGATCAATGAGCTGAAGATTCTGCAGAATAGAGCGGTGGCAGTTTTGATGATCAGATTGCCGAATAGGGGGATTCTCAGCTTCAGTCGATCGATCTGACGGCGTCCTTGGTGAGTGGAGTAGTAGCGGTTAAAAATCCAAGTGCACACCAGTAGGACACCTGTTAATAGCAGGGAAAAGGAGGAACGTAATAATTTGCTTAGGTCCACCATGAACTGGGTGAATATGGGCAGCTCGGCGCCTAAATCTTCAAAGATTTCTGCAAAGGTCGGGATCAAGAAGATTGTCATGCCTAGGAATACGAGGATGGCTATTACCAGCACGGTGACTGGGTAACCAAGGGCTCCTTTGATTTGGTTCTTGAGTCGGGCATTGTCTTCTAATAGCTTGGCGAGTCTCTTTAGAGATTCATCCAAAACACCACCAGCCTCTCCGGCTTCCACCATCGCGATACTGAGTTGGTCGAATACCTTTGGCCACTTGCTCATAGCAGTGCCCATGGCACTGCCTTCATTTACATCAAGACTCACCTTCATCAGTGCACGTTTGAACATAGGCAAGCGCTGCTGACTAGCCATTAGGTCGAGACTGCGCACGATCGGAACGCCTGCATCCACCAGAGTTGCCAATTTGCTTGCGAAAACTGCTTTGTCTTTTACACCTGGGGACTTTTCGAAAGCGGCACTTAGATCGATGGAAAACAGTCCAAAGTTTGATGATTTTGTGTTCTTTTGGCGGTCAATTTTTTTGCTACTTTCTTGTCCTTTATTGTTGAGAGCTGCTTTCAGGTCAGTTGCTCGTATTCCACGACGACGTAGTAACTTTTTTGCGGTTGTTAGGTCGGCCGCTTTGATGGTCATTGTGCGTGTTTGACCACTTGCGGATTCGTAGGTGGCGACGAAGGACGTCATCGCTTAGGCCTGTCTCTTAGCCATCGTTGAGGAGTTGCTCCAGTTCGCTGGGTTTACTGGCTTTGGCGATGGCTTCAGAGCGGCTAATTTCACCCTGTTTAGTCAGATTCGCAAGGGCTTTTTCTAGTGTTTGCATCCCTAGTTCTCCTCCGGTTTGAATTTGGGAGTAGAGCTGTGCGGTTTTGCCTTCTCTGATCAGGTTTGCTGTGGCTGGGGTGTTGATCAAGATTTCTTGAGCCATGACCCGCCCAAATTGTTCTGGTTGTGGGTTTTGGCGACGGCAGAGGGTTTGCGAAAAAATGGCGAGCAGACTTCCTGAGAGTTGAACTCTGACTTGGGTTTGCTGGTTTGGGGGGAAAACATCAACTATGCGATCGACCGTTTGTGCCGCCGAGTTGGTGTGCAAGGTGCCGAATACGAGGTGACCGGTTTCGGCGGCGCTGATGGCCAGTTGAATGGTTTCAAGGTCGCGCATTTCGCCCACGAGGATCACATCTGGATCTTCGCGTAGTGCCGCACGCAGGGCATTGCCAAAACTGCGTGTGTCTTCATTGAGCTGTCGCTGGTGCACAAGGCTGAGATCGCTTTTGTATACGAATTCGATTGGATCTTCGATCGTGAGGATATGTTCGCTTCTGGTGTGATTGATGTGGTCCAGCAGGGAAGCAAGGGTTGTTGTTTTGCCTGATCCGGTTGGTCCTGTTACTAGCACTAATCCCCTTGGTCGTTTGCTGGTTTCTATGACTACTGATGGCAGGTTGAGACTTTCAATACTCGGGATAGTGCTGCCAAGAGCACGTAGACAGGCGGCGTAACTTCCCTTCTGTCGATAGACATTCACACGAAAGCGCGCCACACCCTTTAGCCCATAGGCACAGTCAAGCTCCCAGATTTGTTCAAGAGTCTTTCTTTGACTGTTGTTGAGCATTGAGAAAATCAGCTTGTTGCATGTTTCTTCGGATAGGGGGGTATTGGTCATTGGCCTTAATTCACCGCTGAATCGTCCATACGGGGGCTGGCCGGTAGCAATGTGTAGATCACTGCCGCCACCTTGCACCAGCTGCTCCATCAGGTCCTCGATCATTAGATCCATGACGGGTCCTTCATTGGCGAGCGGTTAGACAGTAGGGACATTCCAGCCAGTCGTCTTGGAGGCCTGCCCCGCAGACGTTGCAGGTGAGAGTGCTAAGGGCTCTGGCGCGGCGCTCTGATTCCAATCCGGAATCGGTGAGGATCATGCGGCCTACTTCCTCAAGGGTGGTGTGGCCTTCTCGCACCAGGTCAAGGCTGTAGCCCAACAGAGTTTTCATACCAGCCTCGAGCGCCAGACGTCTTACTAAATCAGTAGTGGCACCTTTGGCGACGGCTGTAGCGAGCTCTTCGTTCATGCGCAGTACTTCATAGACACCAACTCGGCCCTTGTAGCCGCTGCCTTGACAGTTGGGGCACGGCTGTTTTTCTTGACCGTGATGGTGGGCCTTGAAAAAGGTCACGCCAGTTTCTGTATGGGCCATCAAACCGAATCGCCCCAGTTCTTTTTCAGTTGGGTGATAGGACTTACGGCAAGAACGGCACACTCTTCGTAGAAGTCGTTGAGAGACGATGCCAATCAACGAGGCGCTAACCATGAATGGTTCCACGCCCATCTCGTTGAGGCGGGCGATCGCACTTGATGCGTCATTGCAATGCAGTGTGGTTAGCACCAGATGACCAGTCAGTGCGGCTTCGATGGCGGTTTTTGCGGTTTCTAGGTCACGGGTTTCACCGACCAGCAGAACGTCTGGGTCTTGACGCATGAAGGCTCTCAGTGCAGTACTGAAATCGAAACCTTTTTCCCTGTTCACTTGACATTGGGTAATCCCAGGGAGGGTGTATTCGATGGGATCTTCTACGGTGGAAATGTTGATACCAGGCTCGTTGCGTTCTGCCAGTAGGGAGTAAAGGGTTGTTGACTTGCCTGATCCTGTTGGACCTGTCACAAGGATCATGCCGAAGGGCTTAGAGCCCAAGTTGCGTACGAGAGAGAGAGCACTTGGGTTGCTGATCAGTTTGTCTAGCCCGAGTTGTGGAGCACTGCTGTCAAGGAGTCGCAGACAGATTTTTTCCCCGTAACGGCTTGGCAGGCTATTAACCCTGAAATCGACCATACGATTGCGATATGTGCGACGAATCCGACCGTCCTGAGCCATGCGCC
The DNA here is from genome assembly GCF_047304785.1 of Prochlorococcus sp. MIT 1327. Taxonomy (NCBI): domain Bacteria; kingdom Bacillati; phylum Cyanobacteriota; class Cyanophyceae; order Synechococcales; family Prochlorococcaceae; genus Prochlorococcus; species Prochlorococcus sp. MIT 1327. The sequence goes on along the minus strand of NZ_CP138972.1, from coordinate 199,301 downwards.
GTTCTGCGATGTCTAGGTCGGCCATGATCTTGAAGCGTGAGGTAACAGCAGGGATCAACCGGCTCGGAAGGGGTTCGATATAGCGCTGCAGGACACCGTCTTGACGGAAGCGGATCTGTAGTCCGTCTTGTTGCGGCTCAACGTGAACGTCGCTGGCTTCTGTTTGCAGTGCCTCTAGCAGTATGCGGTCCACCAGGTTGATGACTGGTGAGCTGTCTGAGTCCATCAAGCTGGACTCCAAATCCTCTACGGAACTAGCAATTCTGGCTTGTTCTTCAGGATCTTCTTCGAGCACGCCTTCGGCACTAAATCCTGCCAGCAGGGAGGTTGGTGTTTGTGCAAGTGGCTTTGTTGCTTTTGACGTGGATGCAGATTCAATGTGCTGCTCAGATCTCATTGGTGCAAGCAGCTGGCTGATGTCGGATGCCAGCGCGAGACGGAATTCTGTGCTGAAGCCTTTGGACTGCAGCACTGAGATTAGTTGATTTTTGGTTTGCTCATTGCATTGGTCCGAGATGGCTACAATCAAATGTTGGTTGTGCATGTTGATTGGCATGGCCTGGAATTGTTGCCACGTTGAGATGTCAAGAGTGGTGTGGTTGGCCATTAGCTCCACTCCGACAAGAAGTTCTTCGTGACTAAGCACACTGACTTGTAGGAGCAGTTCCAGTTCCAGTCGCTGCTGGATGCTGTTGGTTGCTTTGGGGATTGGTCGGCCCTGGGTCACGAACAAGAAATGAAATTGGAGGTGCGGGCTTCCGCCGCTTGTGGGAGGTGTGCTACTCCCATCAACATGTCTAGACGTGAATTTGCAAACGGTCAGCATGAGTGGCGACGCCCCTACCCCATCTCACGATCCTGCTGCTGAGGGTTTAGAGGCTTCCGTGCCTCTGGAATCAGTGGCAGCGATGAATTCCGACGAGGGTCAGCCTTCAGCTCAATCTGCACCATTAGCGGATAATGAGGCTCGCTTACAGCAGTTGGAGCAGGAGCACAGCAGCCTGCGGGAAGAGCACGAAACTCTTCGTAGTCAGTACATGCGGATTGCTGCAGATTTCGATAATTTCCGCAAACGTCAGAGTCGCGATCAGGACGATCTGCGATTACAGCTCATCTGTACTACTTTGAGTGAAATTCTGCCGGTGGTGGATAATTTTGAGCGAGCTCGTCAGCAATTAGAGCCTCAGGGAGAGGAGGCTCAGGCTCTTCATCGCAGTTATCAGGGTCTTTACAAACAGCTTGTTGATGTGCTCAAGCAATTGGGTGTTGCTTCAATGCGGGTTGTTGGACAGGCGTTTGATCCCACCCTCCATGAGGCTGTTTCAAGAGAGCCCAGTGAGGAGCATCCAGAGGATGTAGTCACAGAGGAACTTCAGCGTGGATATCACCTCAACGGCAGGGTGCTTCGCCATGCTCTTGTGAAGGTGTCTATGGGACCAGGCCCGCAGAGTGGCGCCTCTCCTTCTTCACCTCAACCCAATGATGACTCCACTGCAACTTTTCAAGGTGAGGCAGATCCTGCCCAACCAGGGGTCTGATGGCATGCTGTTGCCCTTTAGGGTGAAGGAGTGTTGACGAGCTGATGGCTGATTATTACGACCTGCTAGGGGTCAGCAAAGATGCTGATGGCGATACCCTGAAGCGGGCTTATCGCCGTCTTGCACGTCAGTATCACCCAGATATCAATAAGGATCCTGGTGCAGAGGATCGTTTCAAGGAGATCGGTCGTGCCTATGAGGTGCTTAGCGATCCTCAGACTCGTGGCCGTTATGACCAATTTGGCGAGGCTGGGCTTGGGGGTGCAGCGGGCATGCCCGATGTGGGAGATATGGGTGGCTTCGCTGATCTCTTTGAGACCTTTTTTAGTGGTTTTGGAGGGGCTGGTGGATCTGGTGGCGCTCGTCCACGACGACGGGGACCGCAGCAAGGAGATGATCTTCGCTACGACTTGAAGATTGACTTTGAGCAAGCTGTTTTCGGCCAAGAACGAGAGATCAAAATTCCCCATCTTGAAACTTGCGACACCTGTAACGGCACTGGAGCCAAGGTGGGTAGTGGACCAACGACCTGTTCCACTTGTGGTGGTGTTGGTCAGGTTCGACGAGCGACCAGAACACCTTTCGGGAGCTTCACTCAGGTGGCGGAATGTCCCAGTTGTGAAGGGACTGGACAGGTGATTGCAGATCCTTGCCCTGCATGTGCTGGACAGGGTGTACGTCAGGTTCGCAAGAAATTGCGCATCAATATTCCCGCTGGGGTTGATACAGGAACTCGTCTGAGAGTTGCCGGTGAGGGAAATGCTGGTTTGCGGGGTGGACCTTCTGGAGACCTTTACGTATTTTTGACGGTGAAATCCCATCCCCAATTGCGACGTGATGGGATCACGGTGCTTTCAGAAGTCAACGTGAGTTATCTCCAGGCAATCCTTGGAGACATCATTGAGGTTGATACGGTTGATGGCAACACCAGTCTTGAGATTCCTGCTGGAACTCAGCCCAATGCTGTACTCACCCTTGAAAACAAGGGTATTCCTAAGCTAGGAAACCCAGTAGCAAGAGGTAATCAGCGTATTTCTATCAATGTGAAGTTGCCCATTCGTCTTTCTGATGAGGAGCGGGGCTTGCTTGAAGATCTTGCTGGCCATCATTCCGCTAAAGGCAGGCAGCATCACCATCACAACAGTGGTTTGTTTGCTCGTTTGTTTGGCCAGAAAGGATGACCGCCCAGCTTGTTCCTGATCAGCAGATTGATTTGCGCGGTACTCCTTGCCCAATCAATTTTATTCGCTGTCGCTTGGCTCTTGAGGGTCTTAAGGACAAGGAACGTCTACAGGTGGATCTTGATCGTGGGGAACCTGAGGCGATGGTGGTTCCAGGGTTAGTAGAGGCAGGCCATCGCGTTGAGATTATTGCTCAGGAAAACACTTGGTTGAGGTTGATGGTGACTTGTGGCGGCGGCTGAGGCGCCGCGGCTTGCAGGGATGGTGGTGGCCTTACAAGCCAATTTTCTCGAGGTAGAACTCGAGACTTTTAATCCATCTTCATTGGTGAGCTGGACAGGATCAACGGATGATGAACCATTGCGTTTGCTTTGTACTCGTCGAACGCGCCTGGACCATCGCGGGGCTGCCGTGCATGTGGGGGATCGAGTTTGGGTGGAAGCAATCGATTGGCAGGAGCGTCGAGCTGTGGTTGGTGATGTGGAACCTAGGCAGAGTTGGATCAACCGCCCGCCAGTCGCCAACGTTACGGCTGTTGTTGTTGTCTTGGCAGTCAAGCAGCCTTGCTTTGACGCTGACCAAGCGAGTCGTTTTCTACTGGCCGCTGAGCAGACTGGTGTTGATGTTCACCTCATCCTTACCAAACGCGATCTGATCACTTCGGAGCAGCTCGAGCAGCAGCTTGTGCGGCTAAGGGGTTGGGGGTATCGGCCTATGGCGGTTTCTGTGCAGACCGGAGAGGGGTTAGGTGCCCTAAAAAACAAACTCAGCAGTACACGACTTGCTGTCTTTTGTGGTCCTTCAGGTGTGGGTAAGACCAGTTTGCTCAATCAGCTCTTGCCCCAGCTATCCCTGCGCGTAGGCGCTGTTTCTGGACGGTTGAAACGTGGTAGGCATACCACTCGTCATGTTGAACTCTTTCGACTGTGCGAAGGATCTCTTGTTGCTGATACACCAGGGTTTAATCGACCTGAACTTCCTGCTGATCCGCGCAAGCTTGCGGTGTTGTTCCCTGAATTTGATGGACAGATTGAAGATTATCCCTGCAGATTTAGGGATTGTTTCCATCGTGATGAGCCCGGTTGTGGGGTCGACAAAAGTTGGGAACGATATCCAATCTATAAGCGTTTTTTGGAGGAGATTGAGTGCCTCATTCGCTCATCCCGGGGAGGTTCAGGTTCAGGCCTCCTGTAAGTTCTTCCATTTGCTCTTTCATGGTGGTGGTGGAGTGCTCATAGGCGGATTGAAGAGCGGCCAAGATCGCGGTTTCGCTGGCATCTTGTCCTTCGGCAAGCAGTGAGGGTTCAAGGCGCACACGCAGTGGTTGCTGGTTGCCAGATAGCCAGATACTTGCTCTGCCGTCTGGGCTGCTGCCCTCAATTTCCATGGCATCTAGCTCTTCCTGCAGTTTTTGGGCGTTTTGTTGGATTTGTTGGGCCTTGCGGAAGGCTTCGGTGAGTTGGCCGAAATTGGGAAGTCCGAACCCTGCCATTGCGTTGCTGGAGGAATGGGCAGATTAAGCGGTCGCTTCGAAACCAAGTCGTTTCACTTCAGGATGAAGCATCACTCCATGGGCCATCTGTACCCGTTGCTGAATGAGTGTGATCATTTGATTGATGTCGGCAGCCGTGGCTCCACCAATATTGACGATGAAGTTGGCGTGAATGGGTGAGACTTCAGCTCCTCCAATGCGGTGACCTTTCAGACCCAGCGCTTCGATTAGACGACCAGCTTTGAGGGGTTCTGGGTTGCGAAAGACACTTCCGCAACTAGGCAATTGATAAGGCTGTGTCGTCGTGCGATGAGTGAGGTTTTGCTGTGTGATTTGATTGAGTTCCTTGTGATCATGGCCGGGGTCTAGGCGGAATCTGGCTGAGAGCACGACGAGTGTTTTTTCCTGCAAGAGACTTTGTCGGTAGCCGTAGTCAAGCTCTTGGCGGCTCAGTTCAAAAGGGCCCTCGCCATTGAGGTCGAGGACTTGTACAGATTCCAGCCAGTCGGCTGTGCAGCCGCCCTGGGCTCCAGCATTCATGACGGCTGCACCACCAACTGTTCCAGGAATCCCAACAGCCCATTCCAGGCCATGTAGGCCAGCCTTTGCGGCGCGTTTGGAAAGGTTGGGGATTGGTTCACCGGCTAAGGCTTCGACAATGCCAGTCTTTGGATCTAGGTCGCTCCCTTGGAGTTTGCGCATGCAAAGGCTCAGGCCCGGCAAGCCAGCGTCGTTGATCAGTAGGTTTGATCCTGCTCCGATGACTCGACAGGGCATCTTTTGTTCATAAGCCCAAGCAATCAGTGTCTGTAGTTCCTCCACGCTGCTGGGTGATGCAAACCATTCCGCAGGTCCTCCGACGCGCCAGCTCGTGAAGTTGGCAAGAGAAACCAGTGGTTGGGGCTTGATCCCCTTCACTAGGGTCAGGCTGCCAGGGAGGGTGGGCATCTCTTTGCGTTGTCAAGACATGTCAGTTGTCTCCATAGATTGTTGATATTGCCTGCACCCATGGCGAGGACTAGGTCGCCTTTGAGGCTGTGTTTTTGCACCAATAGGGTTAGCTGATTAAAGTTTTCGGCTACGGCGACTGGCAGGTTGGGGTGTTGGATTCTGATCGCTTTAGCCAGGCTCTCACTCGTTGCTCCCTGAATAGGGTTCTCTCCGGCGCTGTAAACGGGTGCTAGCAGAACAGCATCCGCTTCACCGAGTGCCCTTGCGAAGTCGTAGAGAAATTCGTTTGTACGGCTGTATCGATGAGGCTGGAACACGGCCAAAATGCGTTTGGGTGGGTTCGGTAGTTGGCTACGACCACTAGTTACGATTAGGCGCGCCATTGTGAGTGTGGCGCTGACTTCGCTTGGATGGTGGGCGTAATCATCAACGATTTGGCGACCCTCCCAGGTGCCTCGGAAGTCGAAACGGCGCCCAGGAGGCTGCAGGTCAGCAAGACCTTCTTGCACGTCCTCAAAGGACAGTCCTTCGAGTCTGCAGGCTGCGATAGCTGCCATAGCATTGCTGAGGTTGTGAAGTCCGGGCATTGGCAGTGTGATTTGCCCCATCCGTTTGCCCTGCTCGTAAATGTCCGCAATTGTTTGATCGCCATTGAGGCAAATTGGTAAAGCTGCAAAATCAACACCCGCTGAGGTTTTGACTGACCACCAAGCTGTGGCATCGAAATGCTCCTTGAGGATTGGGCAGTCGAAGTTGGCCAGCAGTCGTCGGCAACCTTGGCCGAACCGCTTCATGGTGTTGATCAGTTCATCAAGATTGGCGTAGTGGTCGGTGTGATCTAACTCCAAGTTGGTGATCACGCCGAGCGTTGCCTGAAACTTGACGAGAGATCCATCAGATTCATCAGCTTCTGCTACTAGCAGTCGTCCTTTGCCCGCATGGCCATTGCTGTCGTAGTAAGGCACGACACCACCAATCACAGCTGTTGGGTCTTGATCGGTTGTGGCCAGCAGTGTGGTGAGCAGGGTGCTGGTGGTGGTTTTGCCATGGCTTCCGGCTACTGCAATAGATGGTTGTGCCTGAATCAAGGCAGCAAGGAGGTCTGAGCGATGCAAGATTTTCAATTGAGACAGCTTGGCTGCCTTGAGCTCAGGATTGCTCTTGGGAATGGCTGTGCTGATCACAACCAAAGGAAGGAGATCTACGTTGCTACAAATGGCATCGATGTTTGCGGCGCTCTGATCGCGGAAGACCCTTACTCCTTGAGCTCTCAGTTGCTCAACGGTAGTGTTTTCTCTTGAGTCGGAGCCGGAGACGATATGACCTCGATTCACCAGAATTAGAGCTAGTGCAGACATGCCGATGCCGCCAACACCTATGAAGTGGATGGGTTGCTGGCGGTTGAGCGTGCTGGTCAATGGGCAAAACCATAGGTTCAAAAGATAAGCCAGTCTTGGGCTAAAAGCCCGTCATTCTTATGCTTTGGAGAGGTCCGGCCGGGGTTGACCTTGTGCCAGGCATGGGCCGCCTCCTCATCCGGAACAGCGGAAAGTGCAACCTATTTCTGTATGATCGGCGGCCACTTCCCTTGCGGTTTCCCCGTTTTTGTTATGACTCTGCGTGTTGCGATCAATGGATTCGGCCGAATCGGTCGCAACTTCATGCGTTGTTGGCTAAGCCGTGGTGCGAATACGGGTATTGATGTGGTTGGCATCAATGTCACTTCTGACCCTAAGACCAATGCTCATCTGCTTAAGTACGATTCAATTCTTGGACAGATCAAGGATGCGGAGATCGGTTATACCGATGACACTTTTGTTATCAACGGCAAAACCATTAAGTGTTTTTCAGATCGCAACCCCTTGAATCTTCCTTGGAAGGAGTGGGGTATCGATCTTGTGATCGAGTCCACCGGGGTTTTCAATACTGATGTGGGGGCTAGTAAACACATCGAGGCTGGTGCGAAGAAAGTGATCCTCACGGCTCCAGGTAAAGGAGATGGTGTTGGCACATATGTCGTGGGCGTCAATGCTGATCAGTACCGTCACGGTGATTTCAATGTTCTCAGTAATGCCAGCTGCACAACAAATTGCCTGGCACCAATTGTGAAGGTGCTTGATCAGACCTTTGGGATCAATAAGGGCCTGATGACGACTATTCATAGCTACACCGGTGATCAGCGGATCCTCGATAACAGCCATCGTGATCTTCGCCGTGCTCGTGCGGCAGCCATGAATATTGTTCCGACCTCAACTGGCGCTGCCAAGGCTGTGGCTTTGGTTTATCCACAGATGAAGGGCAAGCTCACGGGTATTGCCATGCGTGTACCAACCCCAAACGTTTCAGCGGTCGATCTAGTTTTTGAGTCTGGTCGTTCCACGACTGCTCAAGAAGTGAATGCTGCACTCAAATCGGCTTCTCAGGGTGGCATGAAGGGAATCATTAAATATGGTGATCTTCCTTTGGTTTCTAGTGACTACGCCGGTACTAATGAATCCACCATCGTTGACGAGGATCTCACGATGACTATTGGCGACAATTTGGTGAAAGTGGTTGCTTGGTATGACAACGAGTGGGGTTATAGCCAGAGGGTTGTCGATCTCGCTGAGATTGTGGCCAAGAATTGGAAGTGATCTTTCAGAGGATTACTATTTTCTGAGCTTCTAGCTTCTTTTTGAGTTATAAACCCCTCCTATTAGCGAGGGGTTTGTTCTCTTTCTTTATTGGAAATGTTTGAAGCTTGAGAAGTTGCTCACTTCTCCTTTGCCATTCGCCCATTCCACCCGAGGTGGGCCTTGTTCCATGACACCAATGACTTGGCTTGATGGAAGAACTTGCAGCCAAGCGGTGGCCCATATCGGTGGCAGGCTGAGAATAAGTTCAAAGTCTTCTCCGCCGTTTAGGCACCAGCTATCCCAGTGTTGGCCTAGTGGCCAGTCAGGGTCTTTGGGTAGGCCTTTTGGATCAAGAATCGCCCGGCAACCGCTGCTTCTGCAAAGGCCTTGAACCGCTGCCAGAAGTCCGTCACTACTGTCGGTGCCCCCAGCTCGCCATGGAAGTTCTGCAGGCTTACAGGTTTGAAGAGCGTGGAGTGCCTTCAGGCATGGTTGAGGGTGTTGATGAGCTTCTATTGCTTTTTGTTTGAGTTTGTCTGGCAGCAGGGCTGCTTCTATCAGTGGATCTGAGCGAAGTAGGGCCAGGCCAAGGCGGCTGAGGCCATGGGGACCACTGACGACAAGAGAATCTCCAGGTTGGGCTTGGGAGCGGTGCAACCGTACTGGCCCGAGAGTGCCAAAGGCGGTGATTGCGAGTAGTCGTTGATCCCCTCGGGAACAGTCGCCGCCCAGCAAGGTCCCTCCAAACTGTTTCAATGCGGCTTCTATGCCTAAATAAACTTTCTCTACCCAGTCCCAGGGGGTCTCTGGAGGGACTACAAGTCCGACAGTGATACCCAGAATCTGATCAACGCCACTGGCTGCTAGGTCGGAAAGGTTGGCGGTTACGCAACGCCAACCAACATCTTTTGGAGTCGTGGTGTCTTCGCTGAAGTGAATGCCTTCAACCATGACATCGGTGTTAATGAGGAGTTCTCCCTCATTGGTGTGGACTTGCGCTGTGTCGTCGTCAAGTTGGCCAGCAGGAGCAAAGCGGGCTAGTCGATGCAGTAGTTCGTTTTCACCAAGTTGGGCTAGGGTTTCGCCCATACACAAGTCCTCAGGCGTGGGGCTTCAGCCGATCAGCTCCATCGACAACTTTGATGGATAAGATTTGATCACCAACTTCGAGTTTTTTAAGTAACTCGGTACCTTCAACGACATAGCCAAAGGCTGCATTGCGGCCATCCACCAAGTTGAGACCAGCTGGAGTTAATTCTGCATCATAGAGAAATAGAAAGAACTGGGAGGAACCGTCGTCTATAGCTTGGTCGGAATGAGCCCATCCGAGTGTGCCAAGGGCGGCGAATGGAAGGACTGGTGTGGCTTTGTAAAGACCGATGTCTTCAAAGGTTTGGTTGTAAAAAGGAGTTGGTTCCTCTGGAATACGGATTTCCAGAGGCACTTGACGTTCTTTCTTGGTTGTTGGGTCGATGTATCCGCTTTCAGGTCCTGTGGGGTCACCGCTTTGTAGTACGTAATTGTCTTCAGCGCGTGTGAATGGCAATCCGTCATAAAAGCCTTTGAGAGCTAGGTCTACGAAGGCGCCGGCTGTTAGAGGGGCGTTGTAGCCATCAATGACAGCAGTGATGTTCCCTTTTGTGGTTTTGATCGATACAGTTGCTCTTCCAAGAAGCCGGGGTAGTGAGTTGAATTCCTCAGGGATGGTGTAAGGAAAATCATTCACCAATAGTGCTTCTAGATCACCGATCTGTTTGAGACTTTCGCGACGTAGGTCGATGAAGCGATCTACGTTTTGATTACTGGCTGCATCCCCCAGGGCCTGGACCGTTTCTCCCAAGGATTCCAAAAGGGCTTCACCCTTTTCTCGAGATGCTTCTGGGATGGCTGCGAGGATGCTCTTTTTGCGGGTTATTACTAGGAACTGACTAGAAGAAGCAGCTTCGTTTAGCGCAACCCAGCGATTGCCCTTTGAAGACCCAACCACTTTGCTAGTGGCCTCAAGGGTGGCTTGCATTTGGCGGAGATCTTTTTGTTCGATTGGTAGGGCATTTCGCAGGATTGCGGCACCATCCGTCACTGCACTTCCAGCTGGCAGAGCAGCCAGAACAGGATCACCCCAATTCAGCAAAAGTACTGCGAGCACTGTGATCAGGCTGGTCAGTAGAGGAGTATTTGGCATGTGGAACTCTTCTTGTGCTGGGACTTTGGCACAGCCGTATGATCCATCTGATCCGTTCAGCGGGAATGATCTCAAGTAACGACTTCCGCACTGGCACCTCGATTGAATTAGACGGTTCTGTTTGGCGTGTAGTCGAGTTTTTGCATGTGAAACCGGGTAAGGGTTCAGCATTTGTGCGTACCAAGTTGAAGGCGGTGCAGAGCGGCAACGTGGTGGAAAAAACCTTTAGGGCTGGGGAGATGCTTCCGCAGGCCTTGCTTGAGAAGTCGACTCTTCAACACACTTATATGGAGTCCGGTGACTATGTCTTTATGGACATGTCTAGTTATGAGGAAACCAGGCTTACAGCGCAGCAGATTGGTGACAGTCGTAAATACCTCAAGGAAGGGATGGAGGTGAATGTGGTCTCATGGAACGGAAATCCTCTTGAGGTGGAGCTCCCCAATTCTGTGGTGCTTGAAATCACTGAAACTGATCCTGGTGTTAAGGGTGATACCGCTACCGGTGGCACTAAGCCCGCCATCCTTGAGACTGGGGCTCAGGTGATGGTTCCTTTGTTTCTTTCTGTGGGCGAGAAAATTAAAGTCGATACACGTAACGACAGCTACCTCGGTCGCGAGAACTAATGGCTATGCAGCTCGATCATGATCAACTGCACCAGTTGCTTGCAGCCTTGGCGGAAAGCGACATACAGGAATTTCGCCTTGAGGGAGATGATTTTCGTCTAGAGGTCAGGAGGAACATCCCTGCACCAGCAGTGGTGGCTCCGGTGATGCCATTGTCTTCGACCGTTGAGATGCCTTTACCGGCTCCAGAACCGAGAGTTGAGATGGTCGGACCTGGGACTCCGCCTCCAGCGGTACCAGGTTCAAGAACTGATTTCCTGGAGGTAACGGCACCGATGGTCGGCACGTTTTATCGTGCTCCTGGTCCTGGGGAATCCCCATTTGTAGAAGTTGGTAGTCGCATCGGTGTCGGTCAGATCGTGTGCATTTTGGAGGCCATGAAGTTGATGAATGAGTTGGAATCTGAAGTCAGTGGCGAGGTGGTTGAAATCCTTGTAGATAACGGCACGCCAGTTGAGTTCGGTCAGGTTTTGATGCGTGTTAAGCCTGGCTGATCAGCGTGATTCCGTGAGCTCCCAGGCGGCTTTTAGGGCGGCCAACATGCTGTCGGGTCTGGCACATCCCTTTCCGGCAATGTCAAAGGCGGTGCCGTGATCAGGGGAGGTACGCAGAAATGGAAGCCCAAGGGTGGTGTTGACGGCCGAGTCGAAAGCCAGCAGCTTCATTGGGATTAGACCCTGATCGTGGTATAAGGCCAGGATCCCGTCTGGGGTTTGGGCGCAAGGGATGCCATGCCAAGCCTTTGCAGCTGAAAGCCAACATGTGTCGGGAGGTAAAGGACCGTCTAGTTGGATCTCAGGGTGCTCCGTTTTCCATCTGTTCAGCATTGGGATCAACCATTTCAGCTCTTCATGGCCCAGTTGGCCTTGCTCGCCAGCGTGGGGATTGAGGCCTGCGACTGCAATGGATGGAGCGGTTTTGAATCTTTGGCAGAATGCCTTGAGTACGTTGAGCTTCGCTCTAACCAACTCAGGGGTAAGCACTTGTGGGACTGCTGCTAGCGGGATATGGGTTGTTGCTAGCAGAGTGTTGAACCGCCAGCCGTTATGAGGTGAGATCGCGGTGAAGAGCATGGAGGCTTGATCAGCTCCTACCAGTTCTTTAAGTCGTTCGGTTTGACCGGGATAGTGATGGCCTGCTGCATGCCAGGCCTGCTTGGCAATAGGAGCGGTAACAAGGGCGCGGGCTCGACCCTTCAAGAGGAGTTCTGTTGCCTTTGTCAACCATAGAAAGCTTGCGGCTCCACTCTGTGCTGTGGGGTATCCAGGCTGAAGTGTGCTCTGCAGGGGTAGATCTTTGATATCGAGGTTCTTTGGATTGGCTAGGGGAGAGATTCCTTGAGCTTGTAATTGGGCATAGGTCAGTTCTAGGCTTTTTCGACAGCCAACCAGCTGGGGATACAGCTTTGATGGCAAGCTTGGTGAAGCGAGGGCCTTTAGGGTGACCTCCATCCCGATGCCAGCGGGATCGCCGATGGCGATAACGATAAGTTGATTAGCGTCAAAGCCTTCAGAAGGCATAGCCATGATGCGCTGGTTGCTGCTTGGTTTGCTGTTGTTTGGTCTTGGTACCGGGCTGCGGAATGGTTGGTTGGTGGTGCATTGGAGTCAGTTTTTGCGCGATGCCGGGTTGACATTTATCGATCCAGAGAAGCCCTTCAATTGGAACGAGTTCATTCTTGGTGGTCCGGATCGGGAACGTTCAACAACTAAGGAAAATTCGTCTGTGAGACCTTGAAACCTTCTGCCAGATAACAGTCTCTAAGGCCGGATTGATAGTTGGGATGCATCAGGGAATAGCCAAGCTCGCGGCATAAGAGCTGATTGCTGACCCTGCGATTCTCTTGCCAGAAGGAGAGTGCCATGGGATTCATCTGTGCAGCGGCAACTGCAAATGGCTCAATTTCGGGTAGGGACTTTCCAAGTAGTTGGGCGGCGAACCCGAGTACGTCTGTATAAGCTGTTGGCATGTCATCGGTGACGTTGATTACGATGGGTCGCTGTCCATCAGCAGCACATTGGATTAGGTGCAGGATGGCGCCTGCGATGTCATCGACATGAATTCTTGAAAACACCTGGTTGGGCTTATGGATCATTCTGCTTTGACCTGTGTTGACGCTTTTAAGCACTGAGCGGCCTGGTCCGTAGATGCCAGGCAGTCGCAGAATCTGCAGGGGTAATCCCGAAGCTTGCCAGGCCTCTTCACAGGCCAATCTTCGTTTGCTCCGAGCTTGTTGAGGCTGAGGATGATCGATTTCTGTGACCCAGCGTCCTTGGCGATCTCCGTAAACCCCTGTGGTGGAGAGATAGCCAACCCATTGCAATGGCAACGCTTTGAGCCGGTCGCCCAAGCATGTCAGTACTGGATCTTTCCCATCGGCTGCTGGGGGTATGCAGCTGAGTAAATGCGTGACTCCTTCTAGAACTTTCGTGGCTGGCAACAGCTTGGTGGCACTATCAAATGCGATGTCTGCGCCTGGGCTGTTGATGTCTCTGCGGCTGCAGATAGCAGTGCTGCCAAGTGCTCTCGCCAGAGCCACTAGATGCTGGCCACTGAATCCTCCACCGAGAACCAGCAACTTTGAGCCGGTGGGGAGAGGCGGACTCCGCTTGACAAGCTCTGTGAGCATGAGTACAAATGTATTATATTCTGGGTTTGGTCATGGCGAGCTCCTATTTGCGCGCTTCCGCGATTTCAGTGTCCATGCTGCCGCGTCGGGCATGTCCAAGGATCGTTCAAGGTCGGCAGATCAGTTCGGCTTTTCATTTTGTCTTGCCTTTGGCTTTGTTGACAGGTGCGATGCTTCTGGCTCCGGAGCAACCTGAGCAGCAGGCTTCTATTTGCCAAAGACATCATCCTGTGGTGGCCTGTCAGGTCTGGTGAGATTGGCTTAGGCCAGCTGGGGCATCCATTCTTCATCTTCGCTGATAACAGGAGCTTCTCTATGGTTGGGTTGGGTCCATTGAAGCAACCTTAAAGCCAGTCTGAGATCGCCATCCATCCAGGCGCGGATGGCCATTGCGCGTCGCGGATCATAGAAGCGTTGGCGTCTATACCACTCGAAGGCATGGGCATCTGATTTGTGACCGTTACAGGAGAGACAGGCCGGAACGCAGTTTTGAGTAATACTTAAGCCTCCACGACTGCGAGGCAAAATATGGTCAATTGATTCAGAAGTTTTACCGCAATAGATACAACTTTGAGCCGTATAGTTGTGAAGGGATTTTCTCCATCTTCGTACACGTAACTTGGGACAGAGATCTTCGAGGAAAACCGCGTCCCTATTGTGCATCCGAGTTCCTCGGTTTTGTGCAGTTTGCCGCGAATGCTCTTTGAGTCAATGTGTCTAAATATCTATTTTGGCTTGCTTTGCTCTGTTTTTTACAGTGGTTGCTTTCGCTCTTGCTAGTAAGGCAATGGGGCGTAAATTAGGTGTTCATTGAGCAGTGAAGCTCACGCCTAAATCGTCTGCTAGCTGTTATTTGGGTCTGACTGCGGCGGGTTTGGTCAAGGTGGCGTTCCCTTTCGATGCGGTGACTCAGGCTCAGCTTCTCAAAGTGAGGCCTCGTGGAATTTGGCGTGGTGCTCGCCAGGGCTGGGAATTTCCTTTGGTTGCGGCTCAACATTTGCAGAGGCAGTTTGGTTCACGTTTTTTGGTGCAGGACGACTTGGCTCAGTGGCTGAGTTGGTTCGAACAGCCTTTGCCACCGATGCCGCCCCATCGTGATCTCGTGAGCTATGCAGAGTTTGAGGTTGCTTTGACAGATGGTCGTAGACCTCTTCCTCATCAGTGCTCTGGAGCCCGTTGGTTGTTAGCGCGGCGCGGTGCAGTATTGGCTGATGAAATGGGTCTTGGGAAGACTCTTACCTCTCTTTTGGCGGCTCGCGCCATGGTGAGATGTGCTGATGTACGGGTCATGGTGGTGGCGCCTGTGGGTCTTCATGACCACTGGCGCACCGAAGCTGCCAGTCTTGATTTGCAGGTGTCCATCCATAGCTGGGCTCGTCTGCCTAGGGAATTGCCGGCGGCGGGAACGCTTCTGTTGGTGGATGAAGCGCATTTCGGCCAGTCCATCAAGTCAAGACGAACTCAGGCTCTTTTAAGGCTTGCGCGGCATCCGCGTTTAAGGGCTATTTGGTTACTCACCGGGACGCCGATGAAAAATGGTCGTCCTGATCAGCTTTATCCACTGCTGGCTGCCATTGATCATCCTTTGGCTCGAGATCAACGTAAGTTTGAAGAGCGTTTTTGTCAGGGTCACTGGCGAGATCAAGGTGGACAGCGACGCTGGCATGCACGTGGTGCGAGTGATCTCGATGCTCTAGGGAAGCTCACACGGCCATTGGTTCTGCATCGACGCAAGCAGACTTTGCTTGGCTTGCCCCCAAAACGTCGTCAAGAGCATCGGGTTGTCCTTACAGAGCCAGAGTCTCGTGGTTTTGACCATCGTCTAGCTCTTGTCATTGACAACTATCGCCATCGAGTTCAGCAGGGCTTGGTGCGTTCAGATGCGGAATCGCTGGCGGTGCTTACGGCTTTGCGTCAGATCGCAGCGGAGTTCAAGCTGCCAGCAGTGGAGACTGTTGTCGCAGCACTTCTTGCTGAGGGGCAAGCCGTTGTCCTTTTCAGCAGTTTTGTTGGTCCTTTGTTGCTTTTGCAGCAACGCTTAGGGGGTGAGTTGTTAACTGGTCGTCAGCGTCCAGGGCAACGTCAGGAAGCTGTGAATCGTTTTCAATCAGGGAAGAGTTCCCTTTTGTTGGCAACCTATGCAGTAGGCGGGCTTGGTTACACCTTGCATCGCGCTAGGCATGTGGTTTTGCTTGAACGTCACTGGACACCTGGTGATGTGGATCAGGCTGAGGATCGTTGCCATCGATTGGGGATGGATGGCGGACTCACGAGTCACTGGTTCCAACTGGGTTTTGCAGATCAGCTGGTGGATGCTCTGATAGCAAGTAAGGCTGAGCGGATTGAGGTATTGCTTGGTTCTCGTCGTGTTGGACTCAAGCGTCAGCCTTTGCCAGTCATGTTGAGATGTTGCATGCAGGAGTCTTTACGCACGGTTAGTTCGTGACGCACCATCGGATCAGCTGATGCTCCTTGTTGATTCAGAAGCTGTAAGCCTTTGGAGACATCTTGACAAGCCAAATTGGTTTGGCCAAGCAGGGTGTAGATCAGGGACCGGTCGTTGAGTGGTTCAGGGTCATTTTGATGTTGGCTCACTACGCTATTGCAGCGCAGTAGGGCTTGGTCGAGTCCTTTGAGGTCAAGATTTTCCAAGCAAGCTTGGGACGAGATATTCGAGTCAGCAGATGGATTGTTTGGTGCTGAGCGACTGTTGCAGCTCAGACCGGAAAGCAGCAACCCGCTCAGAAATAGTTTGGCAAGGAAACGAAGGAATTTAATAACTGTAGTGCTGCTCATGATCTGTGCTTGAAGGAGTGGTGGTGTTGGTATTGCCAGAGCTATAGGAGTCGATGACAGTCTCATCACCACTTTCTTGATCAGCTACTGATAAAGAGTTTTTGGTATTTCCGAAGAGATCGCCAAGGTATTGACCACAGTTTGGGTAACTGCTGGGTTCGTTGACCACTGCTTCAGTAATTAATACAGCAGCATGATTTGGTGAGGTCTTGAAAAGGCTATTTCCCTGGCGTTTGATCAGGGCATAAGAGGCAGTCCAGCTCACCTCATGGTTATTGCCATGACTACGCATGAAGCAGTAGACCTGGGCTCCTTTGCTTGCGGTGTCAGTTGTTGCTGATTGGGCAGCTGTGGCAGAAAGACTGATTCCCACAAGGCCTAGCAGTGTGAGTGAAAGGGCAACTCGATTTCGATTCATCGTTTGCAAGTCAACACAGTATTGATCAACGTATCGATTGAAACAGTCCTGTCCAGGTTTAATCAGGAATCAATTAGTCCTAATGGGGCCAATAGCTTCACCAGAAGGGGTAGTACCAAAAGTACGGTGATTAATCTCACAGCATGCAGGGTGGCGACTGCAGCACCGACGCCGAATTCCGCACCTACCAGACTCATGCCACTGATGCCTCCTGGGGCAGCGCCGAGGAGTGAAACAACAGGGTCAATACCTAGTAATCGACTGCTCCAAAGACCGATCACGATCCCAGTAAGTACAAGGGTCAGAGTGATCAGTAGGGCTGGTTTCCAGAGGCTTTGCAGCTCCCCTAGGGAGCTTTTGGTTAGGCCAGTACCGATCACCGTGCCGATGGCGATTTCAATCGCTGTGCGTGTGCCTGAGGGCCATTCAGCAACATCAAGGCGACCGCTCATGCTTACGAGCCCTGCACCTAAAAGAGCACCTGCAAGGGGTGCTGCTGGAATACCAGTGCGCAAGGTCAGCAGACCTAATGCTGTTCCTGCCATGAGATAAATCAGTAACGTTGCCAGAGAAGGCATGAGATCGATTTGAAACAGTACAGATACTTTGAGCGCAAATGATTCTCCTCACCATCTGCCTAATGACTTGAGCCTTTATTCCTCATGTGTTGTCATCTGGACAAAGTATTTTTTGTGGCTATGTCCTCGTCAGTTTCTTTTCGAATTACTCGTACTGCAGAAGACCTGGTTCAGACGATCACTGCTTTATCGCAGAGGCTCGTTAAATTGGAGCAGCGTCAGGAGGCTTTGGAGTTTCAGTTGAGACAGCAGAGCGAATCTCAGAGGATTCCCGCAGAGGAAATGGAGATGCTCGATGGGGTTGAGCAGCTCTTAAAAGAGTGCCAGGAAATGCTTGATAGTTCTGATCAAGCTGAGGATCAAGCCCGAGAAGAACCTCAGTCTTGGTCAGGGGAACCAGACACTCTTGCGGCATGAGGGTGGCATCGGGTGCACAATAAAAAGAAAGGCATCCATGGCTTTAACCATTTCTGCCTCTGGCCAAGCTGGGGTTACCAGCTCAGTAATTTCACCGTTAGCGAGATCTTCTATCAGACTTCAGGCCTTCCATGAGGGGGGGCATCAGCTCGAGAAGCTTGAATTTGCATTGGCTGTTGCCGAAACACGTGGTGACAAGACTCGTGCGTCAGTCTTAAGAGCTCAGATCGAAACTATGGGAGGCAACATTGAGGAGCCAGGAACCTGATTTAACCCCCTTATATTTTCTATACATATCAATTGGCTGACTTGGGCAACAACATTTGCTGTTTTGATGCTCGATATTGCTTGTACTAGACAATTCGCGTTAAACTTTCAATCAAGGGGTTCAGCTGAGCAGTCTTGACGTCTACTTTTTTGAAAACAACAGCGGGCATGAATTCCGCTTCTATTCAACGCGAGGTTTACTTGAAGGCCGCGAGTGGTTTTTTTGACCGAGCTTCTGCACAGGCTGAAGCGGGAGATTTTCAGGCTGCTGGCAGTTTGATTCTTAAGGCATTAGATCAGGAGCGTCGTGCAGGAGTGGTTGGCCCACAAGTTCTTCAATTAATCAAGCCCAGATCATGAATTGGCATTGAATAATGAATGCTTTGAAGCCTATTTTTAATTAGATCGGTTTTTGGTTTGTTAACTATGAATGAGTATTCTATGAACTTTGATTAATCCTTTGATAAGCGGGTGACCGGATTCGAACCGGCGACGTTCAGCTTGGGAAGCTGACATTCTACCACTGAATTACACCCGCATTTTATCAGTTTAGATCTGCTTTAGTTCGTTTTGTTGGCGAGCACTGTTATCTCAGAATTGCTGCTGCTGCAGCCAGGCCATCTCCCATGTTGCCTTTATGCAAGCCAAGAGATTGCAAGGTGGATTCGATGGCAGCTATGGCAGTGAGGATATCTCTATCACATATGAATCCAAGATGGCCGATACGGAAGACCTTTCCTTTTAGATGATCCTGTCCTCCTGCTAGCAGGATGTCGAATTTCTCTTTGACAGTTTTGCGCAGTTGCTCTGCATCAACTCCCTCAGGTGCGACTGCGGTGATCGCTGGGCTGCCGTGTCCTTCAGCTGCATACAGGGGCAGGCAGATGGCCTTCATGCCGGCCTGAGCGGCTGCGCGATGGCGTGCATGACGGTCAAAGATGGCTTCTAGGCCTTCTGACTGCATCATTCCCAGCGCAGATTCCAGTGCGAAGTAGAGATTCACAGCAGGGGTGAATGGATTGCTGTCTTGAGCGGCAGTTTTTCGGTAAGGCCCTAGATCGAGATAAAACTTCGGTAGATCCGATTGTTGATGCGCTTGCCAGGCTCGTTCACTCATGGCCACGAAGCTGAGCCCTGGAGGCATCATGTATCCCTTTTGGGAACCGGAGGCAACCACATCTAGACCCCAAGAGTCCATGGGGACATTGCAGGCTCCAAGGCTTGTCACGCAATCAGCGATGGTTAGTGCTTTGCCGTGAGCGCGGACATATTTGCTGATGGTTTCAAGGTCGTTAATGACCCCGGTTGAGGTTTCCGAGTGGGTGAGGATTACGGCTTTGATTGTTTTGCCATTGTCTGCTTCCAGTGCTCTTTTGAAGGCTTCTGGGTCTAACGGTTGTCCCCAGTCTGCTTTTATCACTTGTACGTCCAGGCCGTAGGCCTTAGCCAGCTTTACCCAGCGCTGTCCAAACTTGCCGTTGTCGCCGCAGAGGACCTTGTCGCCGTAGCTGAGGGTATTGATGATTCCTGCTTCCATCGCAGCGGTGCCGCTGCCAGTGATGACTAGAACATCTGCTTTGGTCTGATGTAGCCAGCGCAGCTGCTCGGTGGTATGTCTAACGACGGCTTGAAACTCTCCACTGCGATGGCCGATGGGGTGGCGACCCATGGCTTTGAGTACTGTTTCGGGAACAGGTGTAGGACCCGGGATCATCAGAGTGAGTTTGTCCTGCACGGCCTAAGGCTTAGTAATGAACCATCCTAAAAAATACCTAAGCAAGGGTTGTTATCGATCACGCCGATGCTGATTCAAGGGGGTTGACGCTCCCGGTTTGGGTCGCGGCTGCGGCCCGAGCTGCTACCGAAGCTTTGCTTGGTAGGCCTTTCAGTGGTTTTCAGTTGCTTGAATTGCCTGATCGCGACGAACCTTTTGCTGTGTCAGTGACCTCTGCAGCGGTTTTGGCTGGAGGTGAACAGGCTTTGGCAATCAGCCATTGCGATCCAGGTTCAGGTTTGGATCTCACAAGAGGTTTGGAGATTTGGGTGTGTGTTCAGTGGCAGGAGTTTGTTGATGATGATGAGTTGAATGTTCATCCAGAGGCCTGGCTTAATCTTGTGGCAGGCAAAGGTGTTGGCACGCTGGGGTCCGGTGGAGAGGCGTGTGTGTCTCGATTTGCACGCGAGCTTTTGAGTCGTAATTTGTACCCGCTGGTGCCTTCGGGTCGAGGGCTGCAGTTGGAAGTTGTGTTGCCTAGGGGTAGAGATTTGGCAGCACGTACCAGTAATGCAGCTTTTGGGGTTGTGGATGGCTTGGCCTTGATTGGTACCCAGGCGGATGTGCAGGTCAGCGCCTCTCCTGATCAGTTGCAGCAGACCATTGAGCAACTACGTCGGCAAAGTGCCGCTTCAGATTTTTGTGGAGCAATGACTTTGGTGATTGGTGAGAATGGTCTTGATCTAGCTCGACAGTTGGGGTTGGCTGCTCAGCCGCTCCTCAAGATTGGCAATTGGTTGGGGCCTGTCATTGTGGCCGCGGCAGAGGCTGGGGTGGAGCAATTGTTGTTGTTTGGGTATCACGGCAAGTTGGTGAAGTTGGCAGGGGGGATTTTTCATACTCATCACCATCTGGCAGATGGTCGTTTGGAGGTGCTTGCGGCCATGGCTGTGCGTGAAGGATTGCCGTTGGATCTGATCCGGCAACTTGGCCAGGCTGATTCCATGGAGGCAGCCTTGAAGATGCTGGAAGCTCAAGATCCAGAGCTGGTAAGCAAGCTTTGGTATCGGCTGGCAGCAACAGTGGAGCATCGCAGCGCTGCCTACCTTGCACGTTATGGCTCATGGTCGATAGCTATTGGGGCAGCTCTTTTCGACCGTCAGCGACGGTTGCGCTGGGCTGGTCCCCAAGGGTCTCAACAGTTGGCTGTCTTGGGAGTGACCCCTGAGGATTCACCGATAAGCCTTTCTCTACCCTGAACGTTCTGTTGGTTGACTCCAGAGGAGTTTTTTCGCTGATATGTCCAATTCCCAGTCTGAAGGTCAGAGCCAGCCGGCAATCGTCATTCTCGATTTTGGCTCTCAGTATTCAGAGCTGATTGCCCGTCGGGTGCGAGAAACAGAGGTCTACTCATTGGTGATGAGCTATTGCACCTCAGCGGATGAGCTTCGCCAGCTTGCCCCGAAGGGCATCATTTTGAGTGGCGGACCTAGCTCTGTGTATGCCGAGAGAGCGCCGCTTTGTGATCCGAACATTTGGGATTTGGGTATTCCTGTGCTTGGTGTTTGTTACGGCATGCAGCTAATGGTGCAGCAGCTGGGTGGTCGGGTGGAGGCTGCTATTGGCAAGGCTGAATACGGTAAGGCGCCCTTGCAGGTCGAGGACCCTAGGGACCTTCTCACCAATGTTGAAAGTGGCTCCACGATGTGGATGAGCCATGGTGATGTGGTGAGGGATTTGCCTGAGGGGTTTGTTCGGCTTGCTCATACAGCCAATACTCCTGATGCGGCGGTTGCTGATCACAATCGTCAGTTTTATGGCGTTCAGTTTCACCCTGAGGTGGTGCATTCAAGCCACGGAATTGCTCTGATTCGAAACTTCGTTTACCACATTTGTGGTTGTGAGCCGAATTGGACGACTACTGCATTTATTGAAGAATCGATTGCTCAGGTGCAGGCTCAGGTGGGTCAGAAAAGGGTCTTGCTTGCTTTGTCTGGAGGAGTTGATTCCTCAACACTGGCTTTTCTATTAAAAAAGGCCATTGGAGATCAGCTCACGTGCATGTTTATTGATCAGGGGTTTATGCGTAAAGGTGAGCCTGAGTTTTTGATGAATTTCTTTGATCGTAAGTTTAATATTAATGTTGAATACATCAATGCAAGACAACGGTTTATTTCTAAGTTGAATGGCATTGTTGATCCAGAAGAGAAACGTAAAATTATTGGTACCGAATTCATTCGAGTATTTGAAGAAGAGAGTGCTCGACTTGGTCCATTCGATTACCTCGCCCAGGGGACTCTGTATCCAGATGTGATTGAGAGTGCTGGAACTAACGTTGATCGAAAGACCGGAGAGCGGGTGGCCGTGAAGATTAAGAGCCACCACAATGTAGGCGGTCTTCCCAAAGATTTGCAGTTCAAATTGGTGGAGCCGCTTAGGCGATTGTTTAAGGATGAAGTGCGAAAGGTAGGCCGTGCTTTGGGGCTTCCTGAAGAGATTGTCCGCCGCCATCCTTTTCCTGGGCCAGGCCTGGCGATTCGTATCCTTGATGAAGTTACCGATGAAAAGCTCAATTGCTTACGCGATGCTGATTTAATCGTGCGAGAGGAAATCCGTGATGCGGGTTTATATCACGACATATGGCAGGCCTTTGCTGTGTTGCTGCCCGTGCGCTCTGTAGGGGTAATGGGGGATAAACGCACCTATGCGTGGCCGATTGTGCTGCGATGTGTCTCCAGTGAGGACGGCATGACAGCGGATTGGTCGCGTTTGCCTTATGAACTTTTGGAGCGTATCTCCAATCGAATTGTCAATGAAGTGAGAGGTGTCAACCGTGTTGTGCTTGACATCACCAGCAAGCCTCCTGGAACGATTGAGTGGGAATAGTTTAGGTATTAAATTTCTTTTCTTAACTCTACATTGTGGCTTCACGTTTTATTGGAGGTGATGCGAAATTATATGTTCTGGCGCCAGTTTTAAGAGCCCTGCGATTTTATTTGGATTGAGAATATTATGCATCTTGGCTTTTGATAAGCTTACATTTTTCTTGTCAACTGTCGTTCGAATCAGTTTATTTCATGTCGCCAATGATCAACTTTGGCTTTTGCTTATTTGGTAATTATTGTCGATGTGTTGATGGTGGCAAACATTCACGATCTTTGTAGCGTCGAATCTTCTTCTTCAATGCTCTCTGCTCTGACTTGGCTGCATGAGCTCCAATCGTCTTCGAGAATGCTCTGCATCACTCAATATTTTTGATTCGCACCCTTGAAGTGAAAGTCGATTCTGTTGAGGTGATGAGGGACTGGTGAAGCTCAGAATGACTCGATAGCCTGGGCCACTGGCTTAGAGACTTTTGACCGTCGCCCAACAGCAGGACATACAGCTAGACCGCCGTTTGCAACAGGACAGCATTCAGTTTGCGGGTAAGACCGTTTATATCAACCCTTTCCTGTACTGGCGAAGGTTTGACAGCAACACCGATCGTTGGTTAAGGGAGCCTGGTCAGTTGGGTGAAGACCAGATCAGCCTCAATCGTGGTCGCTTTTACCCTGAGCTTGATTGGGCCCTGTTGGATGAGAGCCAAAGGGATATCAAGGATGCTGCTGTTGAGATGTTCCTTAAAAGTTTGGAGCTGATCGGCACTTTTCACCCTGAACTTACAGCTGGCCAGTTGCTTGAGGTCGAGCGCAAGATGGCGGTCACCAAGAAGCAGTCGTTTGAGCGCTGGGTCGAGAAGTCGTTTCGCAGGCGTTGCAAACAAGAGTCTCGTGAGCGCAAGCGCTTTGCTCGTGAGCGTTTTTGGCGGTCTTGGAGTGAATGGTTCAGCTTGGAGACAACGCATCATGCTGTGGGACCAATGGTGGCGTTATTGGTTTTGGCAGGTTTTGGGGGCTGGTCGATAGGAATGTCTCAAACGTCTTGCCCAACACTTTTGATCCCTTCCGAGCAAACTGTTGTTAGGTAGACCTTTGAGGATTGCATGGCCGACGATTCGTTCGACAGCCTTCGCCTTTCCCTGATGCAGGATGCTCTTCCTGTGGGTTTGGCGATGGTTGAT
Source organism: Prochlorococcus sp. MIT 1327 (assembly GCF_047304785.1). NCBI lineage: Bacteria > Bacillati > Cyanobacteriota > Cyanophyceae > Synechococcales > Prochlorococcaceae > Prochlorococcus > Prochlorococcus sp. MIT 1327. Next base: position 175,837 of record NZ_CP138972.1, on the reverse strand, counting down.
CGGGTCCGTCGTGGTGGAGCGAGAAAAATGGTGGAAGCTTTTACGGGCTCAAGTGATCCCCTCCAGGAGCTTCGTGTTGAAGGAGAAGCTGCTGCTAGATCCGTACGTGATCGATTAGATCAGGTCAGCCCAGGGCTGGGTAATCCTGTGATGGCAGTGAATGTGGCCGTTGATGATGTCGTTGTGAATTCCCCAGACCCTCAGGATCAGCAGATTTTGCTGGAGGTGCTGGCCAGGATTGAGGGAAGGCTTGATGCTCTTCAGCTTCACCTGCAGAAAGATGTTGGCGATTTTTCGCCAACATCAGGCGTGGAAGAAAGCTGACGTTGATGAGTGGATCGCGGCCTTTGGGAGGAGCCAATCAGCGGCACAGTGGTTTAGGCCAGCAGCCCAAGGTCTTTCTTGCTCTGGTGCTTTTGTTTAGTGGTGCCATGGTGGCGCGGTTGATCTGGTTACAGCTTTTGGAAGGGGCTCGATACCGAGAGTTGGCAGATGAAAATCGGATTCGCTTGGTACCCCGCTCACCGATTCGTGGTCGGCTGCTCGATCGTCAAGGCCGTGTACTTGCCTCAAGCAAGCTGAGCTACAACCTTTATTTGCAGCCTCGATTGGTTAGTGATGTTAATTGGCCTGGGCTTCGTGACAGTCTTTCTCAGTTGCTCAATCTTCCTAAGCAGGATTTAGATCAACGCAGGCGACAGGGGGTTGGCACGGATGGCTATCGCATCACTTTGGCAACTGATTTGAAACCTGAGCAGGTGCTGCGTTTTCGAGAGCAGGCTCGCAGTTTTGAAGCGGCCCAGGTCGATGTGGATGTACTACGTCACTACCCGCACGGCACTTTGGCCGCCCATGTCTTGGGTTATACCCAGCCAATTACTGAAAAAGAGTTTAAGACTCTCGCTGATCAGGGTTATGAGATTAGAGATCGCATTGGCCGAATTGGAGTGGAGGCGGCCTATGAGCCTCATTTACGAGGGAAGTGGGGTGGTCAGATGCTTGAAGTCAACGCTATGGGAGAGGTGCAGCGCAGTCTTGGTGACAAGCCTTCACAGGCGGGTAAAGACCTCCTCCTCACACTGGACCTTGATTTGCAGTTGGCTGCTGAAAAGGCTCTTGAAGATAAGCCTGGCGGTGCAGTTGTAGCACTCGATCCTCGTAACGGTGCTATTCGCGCCATGGCTAGTCGCCCTGCCTTTGATCCCAATTTTTTCTCAAAATTGTTCACCACGCAGAAGGAGTACGACAAGCTTTTTGCTTCGTCGAGCACGCCATTGCTCAGTCGGGCTATGAATGCCTATGACCCGGGGAGTACTTGGAAACCTGTTACAAGTATGGCGGGCATGGAGAGTGGCAAGTTTCTGCCTGATGTGCGTTTAAAGACGGCGGCATGCATCACTTATGGGGGGCATTGCTTCCCTGACCACAACGGTGTCGGATTTGGCACGATCGGGTATGAGGATGCGCTGCGCTTTTCCAGCAATACCTTCTTTTATCAGGTGGGTGTGGGTGTGGGTTCTAAGGCGCTTTATGAGGCCGCCATCAAGCTTGGTTTCGATGCCCGCACTGGGATTGAGATTGGCTATGAGGAGAGCAAGGGCTTGGTGGGCCATCAGGCCTGGGCGGCTAAAGGTCGGGGTTGGGCTGAGGCTGGAACGACTCCTTGGATTCCCGAGGACATGGCCAGCGCCTCGATTGGTCAATCTGTGGTTCAGATCACTCCTTTGCAACTTGCTCGTGCTTATGCAGTATTCGCCAATGGGGGTTTTTTGGTCACTCCTCATCTGGCAGATGGTGCGATCGACTGGACTTCATCACAGCGACGCATCAAGGTCGATATCAAGCCATCCACATTGGCGACGATTCGGCGTGGTTTGCGAAAGGTTGTGCAGGATGGGACTGGTTCAGGTCTCAATTTGCCCAACTTTCCGCAAGTGGCTGGCAAGACGGGCACTGCTGAGGACAGTACCGGTGGCTCTGATCACGCATGGTTTGCATGTTTTGCGCCATATCAGTCAGCAGAAATCGTCGTTGTTGCTTTTGCCCAGAACACTCCTGGGGGAGGTTCGGTCCATGCATTGCCTATGGCACGGCAGGTGCTTCAGGCTTGGAATCGCACACGCTCTAGTTGATCACACTGACTCTCAGAACACACTGATGTTTGTTCTCAGGCGGCCAGGTTGAGGGGTTGGCCGAGGATTGTTCTGTAGTAGCTCCGCAGTTGTTGCGTGGCACTGGCCCATCCCCAGCGTTCGGCTTCTTGACGGGCTGCTTTGCGCAGACCTTGACGCTCGAGATCGTTGCCGAGCAGTCGTCGGGTTGCATTGATCAGGCTGGTGGACCCTCCATCCACTCCATCCGGCTCGTAGAGACAGCCGTTGACTCCGTCGGTAATGATGTCTGGAATTCCGCCACGATTGGCTCCTACTACAGGACAACCTGCTGCCATTGCTTCCAGTAAAACGAGCCCAAGGGTTTCGGTGCTTGAGGGGAATAGAAAGGCATCCCCGCTTGCATATGCACTGGCTAGTTCTTCCCCTTCGAGATAGCCCACAAATGTTGTAGCAGTGCCTTCAAATGCTTTTTCCAGTTGCTGGCGGTGAGGTCCATCGCCTACTAGGGCCAATCGTGCCTCGGGTATGCGATCGAGAACAGGTTTGATGCGTTCGATTTGCTTTTCGGCGGAGAGCCGCCCTACGTAGAGAAGCAGGGCACCTTGATCGTCGTTTGTGTTCAAAAGGCGTAAGCGCATGGTTTCGTTGCGCAGTTCCGGTCGAAAGAGTTCGGTATCCACGCCGCGTTGCCACAGGGCGGTGTTTTGGATCCCTTTCTCGCTCAATTCAGCCACCATTGCTGTTGAGGTGCAGAGATTGAGTATTGCTTGATTGTGGGCTGCCTTGAGAAGTTCCCAGAGCAAGGGTTCCAGCATGCCCATGCCGTAATGCTCTAGGTATTTCGGGAGGTGGGTGTGGTAGCTAGCTATTAGCGGGATTCCGTTGGTTTTGGCGAGCCAAATTCCCCCAAGGCCTAGTACAGCTGGATTGACAACGTGTACGAGATCGGGTTCGAAGGTTTCTAGGGCTTCGGCAACGGCTGGTCTGGGCAGGGCAAGCTTCAGTTCCGGATAGAGCGGCAGTGGCATGGCTGGCACTCCTATCAATTCCGCTCCCATGTATTCGCTAGGACAGCCTTCCGGGCAGAACACCATCACTTCATCACCGGCTTCAACCAGGTGCTGCACCGTTTTGGTGAGTCTTGTCACGATTCCATCCACTTTTGGGAGGAAGGTCTCTGTGAAAAAGGCGATCTTCACTGGTTCAGCGGGTGGTGTGGGCAGGCTGTTTAGGAGGGGTTCTTGATGGCCTCCGCCTGGGTCGAAGTCCAGGCCGATACACATGGGATACGACTGCGGTCGCAGCGGTCTGCCCAGCGTTTTGCCACATCGACTACTTCAGCAAGTAGGCCATCGTCGAGGGTGGTTGGTTTGAGTCCAAGTTCGATGAAGCAGCGGTTATCCACAATCAGATCATTTTCCACTGCTTCGTTGCGTGGGTTTGGAAGATGGTTTAGTTCGGCGCCGGTTAGGGCAGCTACCTTCTTGGCAAGTTCACCCACTTGGTGGCTCTCGGTCATTTGGTTGAAAATCTTGACTCGTTCGCCTTTAGCCGGTGGGTTTTCAAGAGCCAGTTGTACGCACTTCACAGAATCGCAGATGTGGATGAAGGCACGGGTTTGACCTCCTGTTCCATGGACAGTGAGCGGATAACCGATTGCTGCCTGCATCAGGAAGCGGTTGAGAACTGTGCCGTAGTCACCGTCGTAATCAAAGCGGTTGGTTAGTCGTGGATCCCTAGCGGTTGCTTCAGTGTTGGTACCCCAGACGATGCCTTGGTGAAGGTCGGTGATCCTGATTTGGTCATTCTTGTTGTAGTAGAGGAAAAGCAGTTGATCGAGCGTCTTGGTCATGTGATAGACGCTTCCAGGGCTGGCTGGGTGAAGAATTTCTTCCTCGAAACGGCTGCCATCAGGCTGGGGCACTTCCACTTTGAGGTATCCCTCAGGAATGGTGGCTCCGCGGTGCGAGCCGTAGCCGTAGACCCCCATCGTTCCCAGGTGCACGATGTGGATGTCTAGGCCGCTTTCAACGATGGCGGCGAGCAGATTGTGAGTGCCGTTGACGTTGTTATCGACGGTATAGCGCTTGGTGGAGCTGCTCTTCATCGAGTAGGGAGCTGCACGCTGCTCGGCAAAGTGAACCACCGCATCGGGTCGTTCAGTTTTGAGCATTGTCACCAATCGGTCGTACTGATGGGCGATGTCTAGGTGCTCAAAACGAATTGGCTTGCCTCCGATTTCTCGCCAGGCCCTAAGGCGGTCACCAATGCTGGTGATTGGTGTCAGTGACTCGACTTCAAGATCGATATCGATCTTGCGGCGGCTGAGATTGTCGACGATCAATACGTCGTGACCCCTATCAGCAAGGTTCACTGCACAAGGCCATCCGCAGAAGCCGTCGCCGCCGAGAACGAAAACTTTCAACTCAAACTCCTGCAGGAACGAGCAATTCGCTCAGTCAGGGCAAGCTACTACAAGGTTTTTCAGCTGATGACGATCCTGACGATGATTAGGGATGTCACAAGCAGGGCTCCACCGATGAGGAGCAGGCGAGTGTTGGCGTTGCTGCTGCCTTTTTCAGCTATCACTTCCATACGGGGTTCTCTTGCAAAGGCGTTGAGTCGACCACCCTCTTCCTCGGTGACTTGCATGTAACACTTACAACTCGGCGGACCCTATGGACAGGATTGCTTGCAGGAACTTTTCCGTTACGTTCCTTCATAATTGTTTGGTCTTGGCTTCCGTAATAATCCCTGTTGTCGGTGAGCTTGGCGAGGCTGCGGCGCGTTCGGGTAGGCGACCTGATCTGTAAGCCTGCCTACCGGCCTGAATTGCCCAGCGCATTGCTTCGGCCATGGTGATTGGATCTCCGGCTAAGGCAATTGCGCTGTTAACCAGCACTGCGTCGGCACCCATTTCCAAGGCCTGTGCAGCTTCACTGGGGACACCGATGCCAGCATCCACAACGACTGGCACTCGGGCGTTTTCAATGATTAGGGAGATGTTGGCGGCATTCCTCAGACCTTGACCTGATCCAATCGGTGAGCCCAGTGGCATGACCGTCGCACAGCCCACCTCTTCAAGGCGCTTAGCCAAGAGGGGATCGGCATTGATGTATGGCAAGACCTCGAAGCCTTCTTTTACCAATTGTTCAGCGGCCTCAAGGGTGCCGAAAGGGTCAGGTAGGAGGTGGCGGCTGTCGGGGATGACTTCGAGCTTGACGAACTTGTTGTCCTCCTGGCCTGCCAGTTTGGCGAGTTCGCGGCCGAGTCGGGCTATACGAATGGCTTCCTCTGCAGTTGCACAGCCAGCGGTGTTGGGCAGCATCCATATTTTTGACCAGTCGATGGCTTCTATCAGGCCGGAGTGGCCTGATGCCATTGTCTGTACACGGCGGACTGCAACCGTCACCATTTCGCATCCTGAAGAGCGCAGACTCTCTTGCATCACTTTTAGGTTTGGGTACTTCCCTGTGCCTGCAAAAAGTCGGCTGTGGAAGTTGCGTTTGCCGATTGTGAGTAGGTCAGGTGAGGAGTGCGTCAGAACCATTGGCGCTGTTGAGGTTGTTGGAACGTCATCGCGGAGTGTCCCGGTTGAGCTGATTGGCCTTAGCTTGTGCCCATCATCATGTTTTTCCATGCCCATCCTGCTCGCCATGGATCTCTCGATTGACAGTCAGGTTCCCTTCGAGCTCACTATGCCCTTGGATTCCTCTCAATTGGCTGTGCCGCTGGTTGTGGAGGGCTCTGTTCAGAGATTTGATCCGGTAGCGCGCGCCGTTGATCTTGCTGAGACAATGCCACGCCAGTGGTGTGGCACTTACAAGTCTTTTGGAGATGGCTCCAATGTTGATGTGAACTTGGATCTGTCCAAGCTCACACCGATTGGCCAGATCATTGATCTGCGTGGAGAGATGCGTCTTGGCAGCGTTACAACTCCTGTGCAGGGAAACTTGAATGCCAAGTCAGATCAGCTGGAATTGTTACCCCTTTCAGATCAGTTGATTCCTGGAGTGGAGCCAGGTGGTTTTTTTATCGGCCTTCAGGAGTTAACAATGGTGGGTTGGCAGGCACCTCGTCTTAGCAATACGGGCGGCATTCTCGACTTAAACAGCTCCTGTTCAGTACAGGCATCAGAAGCCTTATCAGAACCCTTGCCCATCCGCGGGCTCTGGTGAGTTTGTTGGTTGTGTTTTTGCCAATCGCTTGAGGTTTTTGCGCGCTGTCTTGTTCTTGGGATCCAGGCTGAGCACCTTTTGATACAGCTCGTAGGCCTCAGCATCTTGCTCAAGGCGCTCTTTAGCAAAGGCAAGGTTGTTGAGTGCTACGGGGTAGTCAGCCTTGGCTTTGAGGGCTGACTGGTAGTGACTAACTGCAGATGAATAGTCTGTTTGAGCCGCGAGTGCAAACCCAAGGGCATTTTCGATCAGAGCTTTGGCTTCATCTGGTTCACCAGTCAGTTGCTTCAAGGCCTTGCGAAGGGATGCTATGGCCTGGGGATAGAGCCTTTTACGCAGCTGTACAGATGCCAGTTCATAGAGTTTGGATGCCTCTTTGGAAGAGCCCGCTCCACTTTTTTCAAGTCGGATCAGTGCCCGTTCGTCGCGCTGAGTCTTGAAAACTTGACTGCCCACGATGACAGCCACGATTGCGAGCAAACCGATTAGGCCAATTAGGTAGGTTTGCGTTTCTGGCAGGAAGGCGCTCATGGTTTAGGGGCAGTTCTTAGTGATGAGTTGGCATTTGCAGTCAAATCGAGGAAGTAGTCGAATTGACTTTGAACTTTTAACATCTGCTTTTCTGGTTGAAAAACCATTTTCCCAATGGCTCAAAGAGTTTGCGCTGCAGGTTCATCGATATTGAGTTAGGCACTTGCGGGAAATTTGCGCTTCGTTAGAGATCAGCACTGAGGGGTTAGAGGCTTCCAACCATCTTTTCAAAGTAGCTCCCACCATTTGATGGTTTGATATCTTCTCAGACGAGAACGAGTCTTTGCTGGACTAGCAGATTAGGTATAGGACGTTCTGCGTGCATCAGCACGTCAGATTCATTGCTCTCGAGCATGAGAGAGACGTAGCGGAGGGTCTTAGTCCTGCTTGTGTGTTTTGGACCCATCGCTGCAAATCCCTTGGCTTCAGAACATCAGCCGACTTCTAGCTCCTATTGCAGTACCTTCTCTGATCGGCACATTCATGGTTGTTCTCTGCTTTTTTGAGATCAATTGCTGCTGAACGGGCTTGCTCAGTTCAGCAGCAATTGATCACAGTCTTAGTGGCTGCATGTTTGAAGTGTGGGTAGGCCATTGAGATTTTGCCTGAGCTTGTGGGTTGCAGGCCTCAGTTGTTGAAATCAGTCAATTTTTTGGTTCATTTGCTGCCAAGGCAAAGCCGGAGCAAGCCGATCAGCGAAGATCGCGCTCTCTTACATACAGGAGTATTGCCCACATTGGCTTGGAGCCGTCAGCGCAACGGCAAGCCTTGGAGTCAGGTTTAAGGCTTGCTCAGCGATCAAGCCAGAACTGATTTTGATGTCTTGATGATTTTTTAGCTTTGATGGATTGGATGATCCTCAAAAGCAATAGACAGTAGAGAAAAATAAGCCCTATCAAGAGTTCAAGATGCTCTGTTCATCGAACAGAGATCAAAGTTTTTTGTCTAGGTATCAAGAAAGATCTTCAAATTGGAGTTTCTGTTGACTATATGTATTGATAAGCCAAAAAGTGAATCAGCTCTTGGCGGAGGTAACCACGCTAGTGAAACTTTTTGGATCCATAACTGCCAGTTGGGCCAACATTTTCCGATTGATGCGTACGTCGGCTTTTTTTAGGCCACCAATCAGGCGGCTGTAGCTGACTCCATTGATCCGAGCGGCTGCATTAATGCGAGCAATCCAGAGACGACGAAAATCACGTTTGCGCCGCCGCCGATCGCGATAGGCATTGCAAAGAGCCTTCATGACCCGCTGATTGGCTGTGCGGAAGAGGCTTCCATTGCTGCCTTGAAAGCCGCGGGCTAGTCGAAGAATTTTGTTGCGGCGTTTGCGGGCAACGTTGCCTCTTTTGACGCGGGCCATGGTTTAAGAAATCAAGAAGGGAATGAAATCAGATCAGAGCTTGTATAAGACCTGTTAGTTGAGCTTGGTCTTTAGGCGTAAGGGAGCATCAGACGCACATTCTCCGCATCGCGTTCATCTACAACGGCTTTGGTGGCGAGATGGCGCTTTAATTTCGGGCTTTTGTGGTCCAGTAGGTGATTGCGAAATGCACGACGGCGCATGAATTTGCCAGTGACAGTTGCCTTGAACCGCTTGGCAGCAGCTTTGCGGGTCTTGAGCTTAGGCATCTCTGACGGTCTGCGCACAAACGACAACCATACGATCAAGACCTGCCAGAAGCCAAATTTCGCATGATGGGTGTTTGCCGAGGGGAAGCATTGGCCAAGACTTTTCATCGTTCGCTGATTCGCTCAAAGCAAGTCATGAGTGGCGCCCTGGTCTTGCTTGGTGTGTGCACGGTGGGCTGTGACGCCCAAGAGGTGATTCCACCAGTTGGTTCTGTTGGTATGCCTACTCATCAGGCGGTACAGGCTCCGCCGGTTCCTATGTCAGGTAGGTCTTTGTTGTGGGTGGCTTTGCAGCCTTATTTGGGACAGGGCACGACGTCGAGTCGCTCAGCTCCATCATTACGTTTGATCAGTGCTGGGCATCAGCCCTTATTGCTCAAAGATGCGCGCGGTGATGTGCAGCGGGTTCCAGTTATCACAATCACCTGGCGGTTGGTAGCTCTCGAGGAGCCCCTCCAGTTGTCACGTCAGGTGGCTGGTCCATTCGCCAGTTTCGAGTCGGCGGAGCAGGTTGCATCGCAGTGGCGAGAGCTGGGCGTTGCGGCAGTGGTGGCTCATCCAAGCGAATGGGAAGTGTGGGCGCCGCAAGGGGTACAACCTCTCCCAGGAGTGGACATTCGTCTTTGGCAGGGCATCGTCTCTACAGCTGTGCAGCCTGTGATTCAGGGGGACAGTGGTGATCGCAGCTTGGTGGGTCCGATTCAGATTGATGCTCCGGATGGCCTCAGTTGGAAGGGTGGGGTGTATTTGGGGCCGTTTCAACTGCAGGTTGATGCCTACGGAAGCTGGACTTTGGTGGAACATGTCCCCCTGGAGCGGTATCTGGAAGGAGTGGTGCCCCATGAGATTGGAGCGGGCGCTCCATCAGCAGCATTAGCTGCTCAGACGGTGTTGGCTAGGACCTGGGCGCTTGCCAATAGCCATCGGTTTGCCCTTGATGGATACCATCTGTGCAGTGACACTCAGTGCCAGGTTTACAGCGATCCAAGGCAGGCCAGTTTTGGAGTCCGCCAGGCGATTGTGAGCACTGCTGGCAAGGTGTTGAGCTGGAAGGAGCAACCGATCAATGCTGTGTATCACGCCAGCAATGGTGGTGTGATGGCCGCTGGTTCTGAAGCTTGGTCCATGGAGTCTGTTCCATACCTAAGGGCTCAGTTGGATGGATCCGTTGGATGGGTAGATCGATTCCTTTTGCCACTTACAGAACGAGTTGTCGTGAAGTCATTGCTGGATAATGCCGATGGTGCTTATGGCCAGGGTCATCCCCGTTTTCGTTGGACCCGTACTTTGACTGCTGAACAGTTGAAACAAGCTTTGCGTTTGGTGGCGCCTAGCTTGTCAATGCCCCAGCGATTGACTGTTCTTGAACGGGGTCCAAGTGGTCGGGTTTTGTCTTTGGAGATACGTGATGAAGGCCATCAGCCCCCTGTGGTGCTTCGATTAGACGATATTCGGCGTCATTTGCGTCAGTTGCCAAGCACTCTCTTCGTGGTTGAGGAAGTTGGTGTCGGAGTTTGGCAACTTTCTGGCGGTGGTTTTGGCCATGGGGCTGGGCTTTCACAAGCCGGAGCAGTTGATCTGGCCCGTCGGGGCTGGACAACTGAACAGATTCTTAGTCATTACTACCCAGGAACGACCTATGGACCTTTGCCTGAGATGAAGGATGCCCCTTAGAGTCACTGGACTTCGGGTCTATGCATGGCCGCCGCCGCTGTCATTGGGGATTATCGACGCGGTAAGACAGCCCTGTTTTTGATTGCTTGCGGTTGGGCTGGTGCCGCACCCCACCTTTGGTTGGAAGCAGGTAGAAGTCTTTTGCCTGCAATTACGCTGGCTTTTGTCTTGGGAGGGTATGGCCTGCGCACGGTTTTGCGCGATCGGCAGCACTCGTCTGCCAATGTCAATGAAATAGGGCTTGAGCCCTCTGCTGAGTATGTCTGGCCCAGCGTTGATGTTTTGGTCGCTGCCAGGGATGAGGAAGCTGTGGTTGATCGGTTGGTGGAACGTCTTGCCGGTCTGAACTATCCCAAGGGCAAGCTGTCTACTTGGATTATTGATGATGGTAGTCAGGACCGAACGCCAGCTCTACTGGATGAGTTGCAGCAGCAGTTTCCTTCTTTAAACGTGATTCATCGTCCTTCTGGAGCAGGCGGCGGAAAGTCTGGAGCTCTTAATGCAGCACTCCAGCAGCTTCAGGGGGAATGGCTTTTGATTCTTGATGCTGATGCCCAGTTGCAGGATGACCTGCTCCAGCGTCTGGTGTTATTTGCCCAACAGGGTGGGTGGTCTGCTGTGCAGTTGCGTAAGGCGGTGATCAACTCTCAGCACAATCTGCTCACCAGGGTTCAGGCGATGGAGATGGCTATGGATGCCTTGATTCAACAAGGACGCTTAGCTGGGGGAGGCGTGGTTGAGCTGCGTGGAAATGGCCAGTTGATTCAACGCTCCACGCTGGAGGCTTGTGGGGGATTCAATGAAAATACGGTCACAGATGATCTTGATCTGAGTTTCCGTTTGCTTACAGCTGGAGCTTTGGTCGGGATTGTCTGGAACCCTCCAGTGCAGGAGGAGGCAGTGGAGAGCTTGTTAGCTCTTTGGAGACAACGGCAACGTTGGGCCGAGGGTGGATTGCAGCGATTTTTTGACTACTGGCCAGTCTTGATGTCCAGCAAGTTAACTCTGGCTCAGCGTCGTGATTTGGCTTGTTTTTTCCTCCTTCAATACGCCCTCCCAGTGGTGTCTTTCGCTGATTTGTTCACCACATTGTTGACACGCACTATCCCAACCTATTGGCCCCTTTCGATCGTGGCCTTCAGCATTTCAGGGATGGCTTACTGGCGCGGTTGTAGGAGCATCAGTGATGGGCCTGCTTTGCCATCACCAACCCCGTGGAATCTTGTGGTGGCGATTACTTATTTGTCTCACTGGTTTGTGGTCATCCCTTGGGTCACAGTACGGATGGCACTGTTCCCGAAGAGTTTGGTGTGGGCCAAGACTAGTCATCATGGCCAACAGCCTGTTCAGGTTTGAATGTTTAAAGGTCCACGTCCAGCACTTTCCCGTTGAAGAAGTCAGCTAGGCGCTTTGCTTTGCTGTCGATGGGTTCTAAAGAGGAAGTGGGCTGAGTCGTAGGAGAATCCTCCTCTAGAGGCTTTTGCTGGTCTGGGATGGCGGCGCTTGTTGCAGGATCTGGGGAATAAGCGTCTGTAGATCTGGATTGAACTTGTGGTGGTGGTGATGGTTCAGCAGTGGAAGCGGATGTGTTTGTTGTTGTTGCCGCACCCGTTTTTTGTGGGATGGGAGTTTGTGTGGCACTTCCGCTTTGGCTTTCGAGAACAAGCTGTCTGGAATTTCCCAGGGCTTTTGCAATTGCTTGTTCCAGGAGGGTTGCACGGCTTTGCACCATTCCCATCCAGTTGCCGGCGACTTGAACCACGGCGCGATGGTCATCAAGGCGCACTAGCTGGGCTTGCTGAGAGAGCAACATGCGTGTGGAAGGTAACTCCAAACTGCCAAGTATTTGTTGCCATAACTCCTGCAGATTGCTGTTAGGGGTGCTCTGGGCTGGAGCTGGGGATGGATTGGGTTCTGCGTTTGGGGTGATTGCTGAGACTGGATCGTGGGTCGTTGTTGATCCAGAAGGGGGTTGTTGGATTTGTGTTGTCGGGGTCAATGCCTTGGCAGTGATCGCCTGCGTAGTTGGGGTTATTGGTTGAGCTGTCTTTGCTATTGGCACTGCGGTTACAGCTTCACTGGAAGGTGGATCGGCCAGTAGACCCAGCAGAAGCACTTCAAGCCAGAGACGGGGTTGAACGCTGTGCCGCAGCTGATTTTCGCTTCCTTTGAGTTGGACCTGCCATTGCAAAAGCTGATGACGACCTATTTGGCTGGCTAGGGGCGGCAATTGATTGCGGAATTGTGGAGAAACACTTGTGAGTTCAGGGCGATCGGGTGCGGCAGTCATGAGCACCAAATCTCGCAACACCGCTGCCAGCCCTTGCAGAAGTGCACCTGGATCACGGCCTCGATTCAGCAGGTTTCGGCAGGTTTCCAATAAGCTAAGTGGATCGGCTTGGGCCAAGGCTGCGGCTAGTTTCAGCAGCTCTTGCTCAGGCACGGCTCCCATCAACTCCCATACAGCTTCTGCTTTGATTGGCCCTGGAAGCAGGCTGAGCTGATCAAGCAGGCTTTCTGCATCTCGAAGTCCTCCCTGGGCTCGCTGGGCTACTACATGCAGGGCTTCGGGCTCAATCGGAATAGCTTCACGAGTGGCGATCATCTCTAGGTGTTTTTCAAGGGCTTCCAGTGGAATCCGCCTGAAATCAAAACGCTGACAACGGCTGAGGATGGTCGGCAGCACTCGCTGTGGATCGGTCGTTGCTAGTACGAACACCACCCGTGGTGGTGGTTCTTCAAGGGTCTTCAGTAGGGCATTGAAGGCGGCGGTTGAGAGCATGTGGCATTCGTCCACCACATACACCTTCCAGCGGGCTTGTACCGGGGCAAAGCGGGAGCGTTCGATCAGTTCGCGAATGTTGTCTACGCCGGTGTTGGAGGCGGCGTCGATTTCGATCACGTCTAGTGCTGTGCCAGCGGCAATGCTTTTGCAGAGCTCACAGTTTCCGCATGGCTCGGGTGTTGGCTGGTCGCAGTTCAAGCAGTTGAGTGATCGGGCCAGGATGCGAGCACTGGAGGTTTTACCAGTGCCTCGTGGACCGCTGAATAGATAGGCCGGTGCGATCCGGCTGCTGCGCAAGGCATGACTGAGGGTCGCGGCGATCGCGTCCTGTCCCACCAGGGCATCGAAGCGTTGTGGTCGATATTTGTGATGCAGCGGCTGGTAGGCCGGGCTCATGCGCTGCTGGCGGGATGTTGAGGTTACTCAGGCTTGGCTTTTGGCTCGTCGAGCAATGCAGTGATGCGGGCTTCTAGATCTTCTATTGTTGCTAGTTCATCGGCAAGGGTCTGACCTTTTATCAGCAAAGAACGGCTGCGGGAGTTGCGGTGATCGATCAAGTTGTTGTCTGGTTCACCATGAAGCCATCCCTCTGCTTGCTCAAGTGTTGCTTCAAGTTTGTTGAGTAAGTTCACGCGCAGACTTTTCAGTTGAGCTACTGCTTGCCTTGCACGTTCCCGCGAGGTTTCATCCACCAATCCTCGCCGAAGGAGTAGTGATAATCCTGTCAGTAGGGCAGCAGGGATGATTTGCCCCAGTGCCAGCGCTCCTAGGCTGCTGGTTTGCATCCAGTCCTCGACTTGGCTGCTGCGATGTCGCCCGGTTTTGCACCAGTTGGCAAAGTGCTCACAATTATTGAAAAGTAAGTTGTAGCGCTGCTCTCCAATGCGACTCATCGCTCGTCTCAGGGTCACTCCTGAGGGAGAGGCCTGGGTGTGATTTACCACGTTCACAGGTGCACCGCGCGAGAAGTCTTCAAGTGAGCTGCGCAGGATTGATCGACCTTCTAGATAGTGGGCCACGCTGCCATCTCCAAGATCAATTCCGTGATGCAAAAAAAGTCCGTGCTGGCGGGGCACCCTTAGGTGGTCAGCTGTCGCCACTGGATCAGGCTGATTCCTGATGCGATCGCTCGTCGTTGGCTGGTAGAGGCAGCACCTTGCCGCCGGTATGTTCATCAACCATCGTGCGGGTCACGGTGAATTTCTTTACGTTCTTCTTGGAGGGAAGGTCGTACATCAAATCAAGCATTAACTCTTCGATAATGCCTCGTAGTGCTCGGGCCCCGGTCTTGCGCCGATGTGCTTCCTGGGCGATAGCTTCTACGGCATCTGATTCAAACTCAAGCTGCACGTTGTCCATGCTCAGCAGGGTGCTGAATTGCTTGATCAGTGCATCACGAGGTTCCGTGAGTATCGATTCGAGTGCTTGTGAATCCAGTGGTTCAAGCACTGCACTCACGGGAATCCGGCCAATGAATTCAGGGATCAAGCCATAACGCACGAGGTCGTCGGCTTCAAGGTGGTGAAGCACCTGTGAGGCCTGTAGATCACGATTGGCCCGGCTGCGCCCTCGACCATCGCTGGGCATAAAGCCAATGGCATTACGGCCTAGTCGCCGTTGCACTACATCTTCGAGGCCAATGAAGGCACCACCGCAGATGAAGAGGATCTGGCTGGTGTCGATTTGGATGCAGTCTTGATAGGGGTGTTTACGCCCTCCTTGCGGTGGCACGTTGGCGACTGTGCCTTCGAGCATCTTTAGCAGGGCTTGCTGTACTCCTTCACCGGATACGTCGCGAGTAATGGAGGGGTTTTCACTTTTTCGGGCGATCTTATCGATCTCATCGACGTAAATGATGCCCCGCTGGGCATGCTCCACGTCCATGTCGGCCTTTTGCAATAGCCGCAGCAAAATGTTTTCGACATCCTCGCCCACGTAGCCGGCTTCGGTCAGTGTGGTTGCATCAGCAACGGCGAAGGGCACGTCCAGGAGTTCGGCCAGGGTCTGGGCTAATAGGGTTTTGCCACAGCCTGTTGGACCGATGAGCAGGATGTTTGACTTGTGGAGCCTGGTTGCAGAGAGATCGGTTTCGCCTTGGCCGTCACCTTGCCAAGCCAGGCGTTTGTAGTGGTTGTAGACGGCGACTGAAAGGACTTTTTTGGCAGCTTCTTGCCCCACCACTTGCTTATCTAGGAAGTTTTTGATCTGCTGAGGTTTGGGGATGGTGGCGAGTGTGGGTGCTGGCTTTCCACTTTTATGGGCAGCATTTGCAGACTTGCGGTTGGACTCGCTGCTATGACGTGGGTTGCCTTGGCTATCGACAAGTTCTTCATCCAGGATCTCGGTGCAGAGATCGATGCATTCGTCGCAGATGTAGACACCTGGCCCGGCAATCAATTTGCGTACTTGGTCCTGAGACTTGCCGCAGAAAGAGCACTTTAGATGGGCGTCGAATTTGGCCATCGGGCTGTGATCACTTCAAACGGGCAGACAGGATCTGACGAATGTTGGCCAGCCTGAACGCTCAGGATCGTGTCAGATCAGGGTTGCGTCACCCTTCCGTAACGATTCCACCGCCTGTGAGGCTATCCACAACCCGATCGATCAGTCCGTATTCAACCGCTTTTGCTGGAGAAAGGAAGTGGTCGCGGTCAGTGTCTTCAGCGATTTTGTTGAGGGGTTGGCCAGTGTGCTCGGCTAGAAGGCCGTTGAGGGTTTCTTTTAAGAAGAGGATCTCCTTGGCCTGGATTTCGATGTCTACTGCTTGGCCCTGGGCACCACCCAGGGGCTGATGAATCATGATCCGTGCATTGGGTAGTGCCAGTCGCTTGCCTTTGGTACCTCCGCAGAGAAGGAAAGCCCCCATGCTGGCAGCAAGGCCATAACAGATGGTCACGACGTCTGGAGCGACCTGCTGCATGGTGTCATAGATAGCCAAACCAGCGGTCACTGAACCACCTGGGGAGTTGATATAGATCTGGATGTCCTTTTCGGGATCTTCGGCTTCAAGGAAGAGCATCTGAGCGACGAGGGCATCTGCCACTTGATCGTCGACACCAGTGCCAAGAAAAATGATTCGCTCACGTAGTAAGCGCGAGTAAATGTCGAATGCCCGTTCTCCTCGGCCCGACTGTTCCACCACTGTGGGCAAGATCCCTGGTGATGAGACAGGACGAATGCCTTGCCAGCGATTGTGGATGGGGTGGTAGCAGCAGGAATCGATCACTCGCTTGGGCTTTAGGGGAGCACTTCTATCAATCTATTGGTGCCATTCAGGACTTGGTTTTGTCCGAGGCAGGTTTTTCAGTCTTGGCTTTGCTGGTCTTGGTTTTTGTGGATTTAGTTTTGCTGCCTTTGGATTTTGCAGCGGGCTTACTGGTTTTTGCCTCGCTTTCAAGCACCTTTTCGGTAATCGTGCTGTTGTCTTCGAGCCAGTCCAGCAATTTGTCTTTGAGTAAATCGTCGCTAACAGCTTGACGCAACCTTGTCGGGTCAATATCGCGTTCGCCAGAAAGCTCGCGGCTTACTTCCTTGACCTTGGCGCTGATTTCACTCTCTTCTATTTTGAGATCTTCGCTTTCAGCTAGTGCAGTTAGGGCAAGACTGCGCCGTAGGCGCTCTTCGGCTTCTGGGCGTGATGATTCCATCAAGGAACGCACAAGCTCTGGGGTGAACATGGATTTCACGTCCATTCCCTGTTGAGCGAATTGACTGGCAGTTTGTTCAACAAGGTTGCGAATCTCTTGCTGCACAAGGGTGTTTGGTAGATCTACTTCCAGCTGCTCAGTCAATGCTTCCAGCAGTGCGTCATGACGATTGCTGCGATCACGACGCTTTGCGTCTTCCTGAAGACGTTGTTCTAGATCGTTGCGAAGTTCCTCAAGAGTTGCTTTGTCACTGGACTGCTGGGCGAAGGCATCGTCAAGATCAGGTAACTCGCGGGTTTTGAGCTCTTTGAGGTTGATTACAAAGCTTGCTTTACGGCCGCGAGCATCTTCTTTCGAGTAATCGTCTGGGAAGTGGCAATCAACAGTTTTCTCATCGCCCAAGTTCATACCGATAATCCCTTCCACGAAGCCGGGGATCATTTGTCCATCTTCAAGATCGACATCCATGGAGTCACTACTTCCGCCTTCGATTGAGCTGCCGTCGTCGTCGTAGGTGCCGCTGAAACTAACCACAGCGATATCGCCGATTGCTGCTGGGCGACTTTCGACGGGTACAAGGGTGGCTAGTTGTTTGCGGGATTGTTCGATCAATTCATCGACCTTGCTGGGATCGAAAGTCACCACTTCTGCTTCGGCTTGTAGCCCTTTGGTGGCTTTAAGTTTTGGGGTTGGGGTGACGTCTGTCTCAAGGGTGAGGGTCAGTGCCTCGCTGGGCTGAAAGCTTTCAAGAAGAGCGTCAAAGCCGCCACTGAGTTCGGGTTCGCAAAGTGGCTCGATTGATTCTTGTTCGAGGACTTCACGCCAGACAGCATCAACGAGCGATTCTAAGGCTGTTGCACGGATTCTTACCAGGCCGATCTGTTGCAACAGAACGGCACGCGGAACCTTCCCCTTGCGGAAGCCTGGAAGATTGATGGTGCGGCTTAAGCGGGTGACAGCGGCCTCATAGTTGGCCTGGCAGCGCTCTGCTGGTACCGCTACTTCGACAGCAAGCCGACTATTGGGTTTCTGCGTGGTTTTGACCTCTAGTGCTGTGGCACTCATGGACGGATGACTGCGAGCAGAAGACCACCCTAAGAAAGCGCCAGTTCATCTCTCAACACGTATTGTGGTCTCAACGTCTTGCATGATTGAGGCTGTAGGGCTTTATCCCAGCTGGGTTCAATTTTTTATTGACATCGAACCCCTGAACTCAGTCAATACCCTGATCTCACCGCTTGCTTCCCATATCGTTTTTCCCCGATCGTCCCCTCACAGTTGCTGTGCTTGGTGCCAGTGGCGCAGTGGGTCAGGAGCTGCTGCAGCTGCTGCAGGAACGCTCGTTTCCCATTGGTGAGTTGCGCTTATTGGCATCTGCGCGTTCTGCGGGCCATGTTCAACCTTGGAATGGCTCCAGCCTCGTCGTTCAGGAGGTGAGCGAAGCTGCTTTTGAGGGGGTTGATTTGGTGCTCGCCTCAGCTGGTGGATCCGTATCGCGTCAGTGGCGGCAGGTGATCAACTCAGCCGGTGCGCTGATGATTGACAACTCCAGTGCCTTCAGGATGGATGCTGACGTGCCACTCGTGGTGCCAGAGGTCAATCCTGAGGCGGTTGCAGAGCATCAGGGGGTGATTGCAAATCCGAATTGCACCACGATTTTGTTAACTCTGGTGCTAGCACCTTTGGCTGCAAGACGTGCTTTGCGTCGCGTTGTTGTCAGCACCTATCAGTCGGCGAGTGGTGCAGGTGCACGCGCTATGGAGGAGCTCAAGCAGCTCACTCAGGTGGTTTTAGCGGGCGACACGCCTTGTAGTGAAGTGCTTCCTCATTCTCTTGCCTTCAACTTGTTCCTGCACAACTCTCCATTGATGGCCAATAGCTATTGCGAGGAGGAAATGAAGATGGTCAATGAAACGCGCAAAATTATGGGCCTTCCTGATTTGCGTTTTACCGCAACTTGTGTTCGGGTGCCTGTACTTAGAGCCCATTCGGAGGCTGTGAATATTGAGTTTGACGAGCCTTTTCCAGTGGAAGAAGCTCGTCAATTGCTGAAGGTGGCAGCGGGGATCGAGTTAATCGAAGATTTTGAGCAGAATCGCTTTCCAATGCCTACCGATGTCACTGATCGCGATCCGGTTGCGGTGGGTCGCATTCGGCAGGACATCAGTGATCCCAATGCTCTCGAGCTTTGGCTATGCGGGGATCAGATCCGTAAAGGTGCCGCTCTAAATGCGATCCAAATTGCAGAATTGTTGTTGTCGTCATCATGAGCTCTGCTGCTGAGTTGTCTCCAACTCCTTTTGGCCGTTTGCTGACGGCCATGGTCACACCTTTTGACGCTGATGGATGCGTTGATCTGGCTTTGGCTGGTCGTCTTGCTCGCTATCTCGTGGATGAGGGATCTGATGGGTTGGTTGTCTGCGGCACGACTGGGGAATCGCCCACTTTGAGCTGGCAGGAGCAGCATCAATTGCTTGGGGTGGTCCGTCAGGCAGTGGGGCCAGGCGTGAAGGTTCTTGCCGGTACTGGTAGCAATAGCACCGCTGAGGCGATAGAAGCCACCACTCAGGCAGCTGCGGTGGGTGCTGATGGGGCATTGGTGGTTGTTCCTTATTACAACAAGCCTCCGCAGGAAGGTCTTGAAGCCCATTTCAGGGCTATTGCCCAGGCTGCCCCTGAGTTGCCGCTGATGCTCTACAACATTCCTGGGCGGACTGGCTGTTCGCTTGCTCCAGCAACAGTTGCAAGGTTGATGGAATGTCCGAATGTGGTGAGTTTCAAAGCCGCCAGTGGCACCACGGATGAGGTGACGCAGTTGAGGTTGCAGTGTGGTTCAAAACTGGCTGTTTACAGCGGCGACGATGGCTTGCTTTTGCCCATGATGTCGGTCGGGGCTGTTGGGGTGGTGAGTGTCGCAAGTCACCTTGTAGGTCGTCGGCTTAAGGCGATGATTGAGGCCCATCTCAATGGTCAGGGTGCTCTTGCCCTCAGTTATCACGAGCAGTTGCAACCTTTGTTCAAGGCTCTATTTGTCACCACCAATCCGATTCCTGTTAAAGCAGCCCTCGAACTCAGCGGTTGGCCGGTCGGATCCCCCCGCCTCCCTTTGCTTCCCCTTGATCCCGTGATGCGAGATGCTCTTTCAAACACCTTGACTGCCTTGTGTCAGACCTGACGCCACGGCTGTTTCCCACATTGATTGCTTGACGCTTTAGCTTTTCGCCATGAGCGCTCGCTTCATTTCAGTCCCCAAATAGTTTTCGTACGCTTTTGTCATGACGTCTAGTTCCACCATTTCCAGATCCACCTCTTCTAGAGACGGTAAAGCCAAAGAGCCCTGCTTACGAGTGATTCCCCTTGGTGGGCTCCATGAGATTGGCAAGAACACCTGCGTGTTCGAGTACGGCGACGACATCATGATGGTGGATGCTGGCCTGGCATTTCCCAGTGATGGAATGCATGGCGTCAATGTGGTGATGCCAGATACCAGTTATCTACGCGAGAACCAAAAGCGCATCCGCGGCATGATCGTGACCCATGGTCATGAAGATCATATTGGTGGGATTCCTCATCACCTCAAGCACTTCAATATTCCAGTCATCTATGGCCCGCGTCTGGCCATGTCAATGCTCCAGGGCAAGATGGAAGAGGCTGGTGTTACAGATCGCACCACGATCCAGACCGTGAGTCCACGGGATGTTGTCAAGGTTGGACAACATTTTTCGGTGGAATTTATCCGCAATACCCACTCGATGGCAGATAGCTTTTCGCTTGCCATCACCACTCCTGTTGGCTCGGTGATCTTCACAGGAGACTTCAAGTTTGACCATACTCCTGTGGATGGTGAAAATTTTGATATGGCTCGCCTTGCACATCACGGCGAGCAAGGTGTTTTGTGTTTGTTCAGTGATTCAACCAATGCTGAGGTGCCTGGCTTCTGTCCACCTGAGCGATCGGTATTTCCTGCTTTAGATCGCCATATTTCTCAAGCTGATGGCCGAGTGATTATCACAACTTTTGCGAGCTCTATTCACCGCGTTTCTATGATTTTGGAGCTGGCTATAAAGAACGGACGCAAAGTTGGCTTGCTTGGGCGATCGATGCTCAATGTGATCGCTAAGGCGCGTGAACTTGGCTATATGCGTGCTCCTGATGATCTGTTCGTACCGATCAAACAGATTCGTGATATGCCTGATCGTGAGACTCTGTTGTTGATGACAGGGAGTCAGGGCGAGCCGTTGGCTGCTTTAAGTCGCATCTCACGCGGTGAGCATCAACATGTGCAGGTCAAGAACTCTGACACGATTATCTTTTCGGCGAGTCCGATTCCGGGTAATACGATCTCAGTTGTTAATACCATCGACCGCTTGATGATGCTTGGAGCCAAGGTGGTCTATGGCAAGGGAGAGGGTATCCATGTGTCTGGGCATGGCTTCCAGGAGGATCACAAGTTGATGCTGGCTTTAACAAAGCCAAAGTTTTTTGTGCCTGTACATGGTGAGCATCGCATGCTTATTTGCCACAGTAAGACTGCGCAGTCGATGGGTATAGCAAGCGAAAATATTTTGATTCTTGATAATGGTGATGTCGTTCAACTTTCAGCTGATTCGATTAGTAAAGGAGACTCAGTAAAAGCAGGAATTGAACTTCTTGATGCTTCTCGCAATGGCATTGTTGATGCTCGTGTTTTGAAAGAGCGCCAGCAACTTGCTGAAGATGGTGTTGTCACTGTGCTGGCTGCAATCAGTACCGATGGAGTGATGGTTGCACCGCCAAGAGTGAACTTGCGAGGTGTGGTGACCGCTGCTGACCCCCGCAAGATGTCGCTTTGGACTGAACGGGAAATAAGCTGGGTGCTGGAAAACCGCTGGAAGCAGTTTTCTCGTCAAACAGATGGCAAAACTCCTGAAGTCGATTGGATGGGTTTGCAGCGAGAAGTGGAAGTGGGCTTGGGTCGTCGAATGCGTCGTGAGTTGCAAGTTGAGCCCTTGCTTCTCTGCTTAGTTCAGCCTGCACCAGGCGGAACGCCAGCTTATAAGGGTATGGCTGATGCTGAACCTGAGGATCGATCGGTGACCCGCATTCGTGGTGATCGTGATCTGGCTAGTAACGGACGCCGAACTCCAGCTGCGGCTCCTGTCAAGGTTGCGGCAGCTGTGTCAGCAACTTCGACTACGAAGAAGGTTTCTGAACAAGCCAATGTCAAGACTCAATCTGAACCTGATTCAGCTGAGGTGCCTTCCGGTCGCACGCGCCGTCGCCGCTCAGCGGTGGCTTAAGACCATCCAGAAGTTTTTGAGGCGAACTGTCAGCGTTCTGATGTTCGCTTCTTTGACTGCAATTGACTTGTCTCCTGTTTGGAAAGGCCAGCGCAAGGGGGCATGGTCACGCGCAACAATGAATTATTGAGGAGGTCATTGGTTGATGCTTCTGAGATGGTCGTTGGGATCGCTCTTGCTTGCTTGAAAGTATCCTGTTTTACTTGTGTGATTGGGTTTGTTTCTGATTTCGCTGTTGGCCTTATTTCGGTTTCTGTATTGAGATCTGATTTTATTTCCATGGCTTTCGTTGTTGCTGATGGTTCTTGTTTAGCATGAACCTTTTGTTGAAGGTTAGTCTGTTGTGAGTAGTTTTTCTGCTTAGATATCTGTTCAGGCTTCATGCTTTCTGCAATGAGTGTTGATTCCATTTTGGCTGTAGATTTAGAATGATCTACTTCTGTCGCTGCAGTTTGGGCGGCTGGATATAGAAAGGGATCACGAATTAGATCAGGCAGAGACTCTGAAAGTTTATTGCTCAATTTCCTTATCTCTTGTTGATTGGCCTGCTGATCTGATTGAGGATGCTTAGCTTTGTTGGCCTCATTAATGTTTGGGGTCTTTGTAGATAGGAAGGGATCGTTAATCAGGCTCTGCCGTGGTTCTATGACTTCAGCTTTTAGAGCCATTGGCTTGCGTTTTGCGGATTGTTTAGGGTTAGGGCTTTGAGGATGTTCTTCTTTATCTGCAGGCTCCCGTTGCAATTCGCCTTGGCATCGTTCTAGGCCTTGTTCGGCGAGTTCTTTCAAAGTGTCTTGTGGTTGGCTATCTAGAACCAGGTTGTAGTGGTGTTGGGCTTGCTGGATATCGTTCATTCCGTAGAGCAGGATGTTGCCCATTAGTAGAGCCACAAACGCCCGCCAGGCCAGCATTGCTTCTTGCTCAGGTCCTTTCTGCTGCAGCTCTAGTTGGCCTAGCAGGCGTTCACAGATTGATTGCGCTGCTTCGTAATTTTCTGCCCCATAGGCCTTCTCGGCGGCCAGGTACTGCTGTTGGAAGTCACCGTCCACCGGAGTCATTCGTGATGTTCTAGTTGTACCGAGTTTCGCTGCCATTGGACTTTCCAGCCCTGCGCGAGGTTTAGAGATCCAGGTGGTTTTCCGGGGCCAATGCTTTGGCTGATCTGTTCAAGTTGGACTGCTGGCAGGCTTGGTGCTCCTGATCGCTTGAGCCAATAGGCCAAAAGAGTTGTTCTTGCTGTGATCGGTAGTTGGGCAAGGTCCTTACGACAGAGGCCGTTTTGCTTGCTGAGGTTGTTTAGAGCCAGCATGGCGATGGCTTGCTGGTCCGCATGGTGATGGTTGAGCCTTTCGGCGAGAGCGGCCATGCGCAAGCTGCAGCCAGGATGGAGAGATTCCAGTACTGGTAGAACTTCTTGGCGGACTCGGTTGCGGCTGAAGTCTGGATTGGAATTGGCAGGATCAAGCCAAATAGGTAAGCCCAGCTCGCTGCAAATCAAGGCGGTGTCCTCACGCGAGAACCCCAGCAAAGGGCGTATGAGCTGTACGTTTTTGTGAGGATGGTCTTTGCTGATGGGCCTGCATTGGCGCATGCTGCTCAGTCCCGCGAGGTCCGCACCACGGGCAAGGTTGAGTAGCAAGGTTTCAGCTCGATCAGAACTGGTGTGGCCTGTGAGCACATACCGGCATGGATGGTTTGGGTTGTTGGATGACAAACGTTCTGCGTGAAGTGTCAGTTGTTCATATCGCCAATGTCGCGCTGTGGCTTCGTTGTTGGTTTGTCCAGGTTTGGCTTGATCAGACCAGAAGCTCAAGTTGTGTGATTCACACCAATTCTTGAGTTCAGTTGCGATCGTTGCTGATTGTTTATGCCAGTTGTGGTCGCCATGCCATACCTCTAAAGACCATCCATGTTTGCGTTGCAGATCGATCAATAGACCAAGCAGGGCCATTGAATCTTGACCGCCGGACACGGCGATCAAGAGTGAGGCTTCTGCTGGCAGTAGATCTGGATTCGCTAGCAGTTTGTGATGGAGACGCGCGTGCCAGGCGCTCCAGGGCAGTTGCGCTGAGCTGGATGAGGCCATGGCGCAGTGGTCATTCAGCTGAGGCCAGTTTGCCGTGCAGGAGCCTGGCAAATGGGAGTATGGAGCTATAGATCGTTGATGAAATGACCCGTCTCGCTCAGTTGCCAACACACTTGCGTCAGCGTCTCGAGCAGCGCTCGGCCCTCAAGGTGATCGCTGGTTTGATGAATTTCGAGGCCCTCTCGGTGGCGCAGGTGGCGCGGGCTGCTGGCCACGGTGGCGCTGATCTGATTGATGTGGCTTGTGATCCAGAGCTGGTGCAACTGGCGATCCGGGAATCCGCTGGAGCTCCGGTTTGTGTGTCAGCGGTGGACCCTGAGCTGTTCCCTGCAGCTGTTGCAGCTGGTGCTGCCATGGTGGAAATTGGAAATTTCGATGCTTTTTATCCTCAGGGCCGGATCTTTGGTGCCGCCGAAGTCTTGGAGCTGACTCGTTTAACCAGGGTGTTGTTGCCTGAGGTGGTCTTGAGTGTGACCGTGCCCCATGTGTTGCCGATGGATCAGCAGGAGCAACTGGCAGTGGATCTGGTTGCTGCCGGTGCCGATCTGATTCAGACGGAGGGCGGCACGAGCGCTAAACCATTTAGCTCTGGAAGTCTCGGCTTGATTGAGAAAGCTGCTCCAACTTTGGCTGCTGCACACAGCATTTTTAGCGCACTCAAGGCTGCTGATCGGGCAGTTCCTGTGCTTTGTGCTTCTGGTTTATCGGCAGTGACGGTTCCCATGGCTATTGCTGCTGGTGCTGCTGGTGTCGGTGTTGGATCGGCGGTGAACCGTCTCAATGATGAGCTGGCAATGATTGCTGTTGTGCGGGGCTTGCGTGAAGCTCTCAGTACGCCCAAATCTTCAGTAATTCACTAGCGTTAATCACTGTCTAGTCAGCTGCTTTGCGTAGGTTGTTTTAAATGCTGGAATCGCTCGGCTGGTTGCTGCAATGGCCCATTCGGGCCCTCATTTTGTTGTTGGTTGCTGCGTTGCCCCTTGGCATTGAGATGGCCAATTTCAGCACAGCATTTTGGTCGGCGGTGATGATTGGCCTATTGGGTACGTTGTTGATTGTGCCTCTCAAGTTGCTGTTGGCTCCATTCTGGGCAATTACGTCCTTGGGGGGGCTGATCTGGCCAGTGTCGTTTTTGTTCAACTGGTTGATCACGGTCCTTTTATTTGCTCTGGCAGCCTGGCTGATTAATGGTTTTCGGCTCAAGAACGGTTTGCTTAGTGCCATCTGCGGCGCTGTCTTTTACAGCGTTGTGAGCACGATAGTGTTGCGATCTCTTGGCATCGCTGATGTTGAGTTCACGCGAGCTGCTTTGCTTTCAGCCTGAGAGTTCAAGGCATTGTTTAGCAGGCCATCAGCGTTGGAGAAAGTCTGGGATAGCCCGTTCATGGCATCTGCTCATAAGCTAAGCGGCTGCCCGTTACGGCCCTAATGCCGAAGTATCACCTCAAGGCGCCCTATAGCCCGAAGGGGGATCAGCCCACTGCGATTGCTCGGCTGGTGGAGGGGGTCAATCAGGGCCAGCGTTATCAGACGCTTTTAGGAGCGACCGGTACGGGTAAGACATTCACGATTGCCAATTTGATTGCTCAGACTGGCCGACCGGCTCTTGTCTTGGCTCATAACAAGACGCTTGCTGCCCAACTTTGCAATGAGTTTAGGGAGTTTTTCCCTGATAATTCTGTTGAATATTTTATTTCTTACTATGATTATTATCAACCCGAGGCTTACGTGCCTGTTAGTGATACGTATATAGCCAAGACATCTTCGATTAATGAAGAAATTGATATGCTGCGCCATTCAGCAACGCGCTCGTTATTTGAGCGAAATGATGTCATTGTAGTAGCTTCAATCAGCTGCATTTACGGCCTAGGAATTCCAAGTGAATATCTAAAAGCTGCTGTCAAGTTTAAAGTTGGTGAAACACTCAATATCCGCAGTGCATTACGAGAGTTGGTTGAGAACCAATATAGCCGTAATGATTTTGACATTACGCGGGGTCGCTTTCGCGTGAGAGGGGATGTTTTGGAGATTGGCCCTGCTTATGAAGATCGGCTAGTACGGATTGAGCTTTTTGGTGATGAGGTAGAGGCAATCCGTTATCTGGACCCAACAACAGGTGAGATTTTGCAAAGCTTGGAAGCCATTAATATTTATCCGGCCAAGCATTTTGTGACTCCTAAAGAGCGACTCAATGTTGCAGTTCAAGCGATTCGTGATGAGCTGCGTGGGCGTTTGCAGTTTCTCAATGAACAAGGCAAGCTTTTGGAAGCGCAGCGTTTGGAGCAACGCACTACCTACGACTTGGAGATGTTACGGGAGGTTGGTTATTGTAATGGTGTTGAAAATTATGCCCGTCATCTGGCTGGCCGTTCTGCGGGAACGCCTCCTGAATGTTTGATTGACTATTTCCCTGAGGATTGGTTACTGGTTGTGGATGAAAGTCATGTGACCTGTTCTCAGCTTAAGGCGATGTACAACGGCGATCAAGCTCGTAAGAAAGTATTGATTGAGCATGGTTTTCGATTGCCTAGTGCTGCTGACAATCGCCCTCTGAAGAGTGAGGAATTCTGGAGGAAGGCGAGGCAAACTGTATTTGTTAGTGCGACGCCGGGTGATTGGGAGCTGAAGCAGAGTGATGGTCATTTGGCTGAACAGGTGATTCGGCCCACAGGGGTTCTTGATCCCTTGGTGGAAGTGCGACCGACGCAAGGCCAGGTCGACGACTTGTTGGCAGAAATCCGTATCAGAGCAGAGAAGCAGGAGAGAGTGTTAATCACCACCCTGACCAAACGTATGGCGGAAGACCTTACAGATTATCTAGCGGAGAATGATGTGCGCGTTCGTTATTTACACTCGGAGATCCATTCAATCGAGCGGATTGAGATTATTCAGGATTTGAGATTAGGCGAATATGATGTTCTTGTTGGGGTCAATCTTCTCCGAGAAGGTTTGGATCTTCCGGAGGTGTCATTAGTGGTCATTCTTGATGCTGATAAGGAAGGTTTCTTGCGAGCGGAGCGGTCGTTGATTCAGACCATTGGTCGTGCGGCAAGGCATGTGGATGGGATGGCACTTCTTTATGCAGACAACTTGACAGATTCGATGGCAAGAGCGATTAGTGAAACTGAGCGAAGACGCGAGATTCAAAAGGCTTACAACGAACTGAATGGCATCGTGCCAAGGCCAGCGGGTAAGAGAGCGAGTAATTCGATCCTCTCGTTTCTCGAGTTATCAAGGCGCTTACAGACAGATGGTAAAGATGCTGACTTGGTTCAGATTACTGGGCGGGCTGTTGATGCGCTTGATTCAGATCAGGATGCTGGCTTAGCCCTTGATGCTTTACCTGAGTTGATTGATCAGCTCGAAACAAAGATGAAAGAAGCTGCCAAGAACCTTGATTTTGAGGAAGCAGCAAGCCTGCGCGATCGCATCAAGAAGTTCAGGCAGAAGCTGGTTGGTAAGGCTTAAGCGATTGTCATGGCTTTGTTGATCTCTTTGTGGGGGTAGAAATACCCATTATCTTGTCACAAGGGGGACCTTTTTGCTCTGCACTTCTTTTTTGTTATAAATTGCGCAGCATAAGGATATATTGTTGGCCTAAATTTTTTCTTTATTGGTAATCTCAAAAAGATTTTTTCGAATCCAAATTTAATTGTTATGGCAATTATCGATTTTAGTGCTGGTGGCCGCTCCTACAAATTTGTTACCGATAAGAAAATGCAATAGGAGCGGCATCGCACGCTAAAGAATTGGGTGGCTATATAGTAAATCTTGAAACAACGGCAGAATCTTCTGCCGTTTATGATGCGATTACAGGGCTTATTACTACAGGCCAGGTTAATCCATCAGACAGTACGGCTGCAGATGGAGGTGGTGGTTCATATGCATGGCTTGGTGGAACTGACAATGTTTGGTCTGGATGGCCTGGTGCTGCTGAGGGCTCTTGGCGTTGGAAATATTCAGGAACTGCTCTTTCCACTACCCGTATTGAGTGGGGGAGAGGGACGTTGGGGAGCGAGCCAGATAATAATGGAGATCAACATTATCTGGCATTGGGTTTGACAAACTGGCCAGCGGGAAGTTCTGCGGGCAATGGTTTTGGTGATGCAGGTCAATGGAACGATATAGGTCGGGACAATGTCTTGTTCTATGTAGTTGAAATGACCCCGCTTGCTTGATATCTATTTGAATAATTAATATTTTTCCATCCTCCGCTTTGGCGGGGGATGGAAGCTAATGTAAGTTGATAAATAATTCGATTTGATGGCGTTTTGATGAATAAATTGTGTCGCCAAACTTACGAGCTATTTTGCGATTGAAGGTTTGGTTTTTGGTTTTCCGCCAAGCCCAAAGCCTTGATGCACTGATTGCAGTGCCTTGACCCCATCGGGTTCAGCCACCACGCAACTTGTGCGGATTTCACTGGTGGCGATCATGGCGATATTGATCTTTGCATCTGCGAGAGCTCGGAACATCCGCCCTGCTGTACCTGCGGTGGCGGGCATGCCTGCACCCACTGCGCTCACCCGGGCGATTGCAGGACCGTCTTCCAGATTGGCTCCTGGCCATTGCGCAAGTAAGGGGGCAAGAGTCTTATTGGCTTGCTCTCGCTCATCGCGCTTGAGGGTGAAGCTGATATCCCGGCTTCCATCGTCATGTTGGCGCTCCGATTGCACGATCGCATCGAGGCTGATTCCTGCCTCTGCCATCGCTGAACAAAGAGCTGCTGCTGTCCCAGGCCGATTCGGCACCCCTCGCACACTCAGCTGGGCCTGACCTTGATCGAGTGCGACCCCTCGCACCTCTGGTTCACCTTTGCCGTTAACCAAAGGATTGATGCGTACTTGGCTGTCGCTCAGTTCAAAGGCTGTGCTGACTGCACGCAGGGCTTTGCTGCCTAGCGTTGCATCGATGACGCAGCTAACTTTCACCTCACTGGTGGCGATCAGCCGTAGGTTGATTCCTGCCCGTGAGATCGTGTCGAAAAGGCTTGCAGCGATACCGGGGCGTCCCATAATTCCTGCTCCGCTGATGCTTAGCTTGCTCATTCCGGCTTCAGCTGAGAGTTGACCACCGACGCTTTTAAGCAGCCCTTCGCAAAGTGAGTGGGCTTTAGCTAAGTCGGCTTCGGCCACTGTGAAGGCAATGTCATTGCTGTTGCCGGCATGGGTTGATTGGATGATTAGGTCCACATTCACGCCATCGCTAGAGAGGTTCTCAAAAAGTGTGGCTGCGACACCCGGTTGATCTGGCACGTGAGAGAGGGCGATCACCGCTTGACCTTCGGCAAGTTCAACGCCATCCACAGGCCGACCAAGCTCTAGACCTTCTCGACCGATGGGGCGCTTTGATTTGCTTGTGAGCTTGGTTCCGGCTTCGTTGCTCCAGCTAGAACGCACGACCAGGGCGACTCCAAAGTTGCGGGCGATCTCGACTGCACGGGGGTGCAACACGGAGGCGCCCAGACTGGCCAGCTCAAGCATCTCGTCGCAACTCACTTCTTGCATCAGTTGGGCATCGCTGACCTGACGTGGATCACTTGTGAGCACTCCTGGTACATCGGTGTAGATCTCGCAGGCATCTGCTCCTAGGGCGGCTGCTATGGCAACTGCAGATGTATCTGAACCACCGCGGCCGAGGGTGGTGATCTCTGCGGTGCCAACGCTGCTCAGGCTTGTGCCCTGGAAGCCTGCTACGACTACCACCTTGCCAGTGCTCAACAGGGATTGCAGGCGCTCAGTGCGGACGTCTAGGATTCGAGCGCGGCCATAGGCAGACTCTGTCACGATGCCCACTTGGGCTCCAGTCATCGAAATGGCTGGTATACCCAGTTCATGCAGTGCCATTGAAAGCAAGGAGATCGAAACCTGTTCTCCGGTGGCTAGCAGCATGTCCATTTCCCGTTGAGGGGGATTGCCGCTGATCACTTTCGCTAGGGCTGTGAGCTCATCAGTGGTTTGGCCCATAGCGGATACCACAATCACCAGGTCGTGGCCGAGATCTTTGCTGGTCGCAATCCGCTCAGCGACGGCTTGGATGCGCTCGACGTTGCCGACGGATGATCCGCCGAATTTTTGCACCAGCAACGCCATCCATGCCTTTGACACACGTTCTGATTATTTCAGCGTGTCGTCACTGGATTAGGGAGTGCTGAGTAACCCGTCGCGGAAGGCATCAGTAGGGATTGCACCTCGCTTGAGGGCGGCTTCTAATTCAAGCAAGCGACTGAGCAGGGTGAGGAATCGCTGCGGTGGCCGGCCCTGTAGCTGTTTGCGCATCACGTAGATCCGCTTGGGGTTGCCAATGCCTGCTGCTTTGGCAATCACGTTCACATCTCGTTCCCCTTGCTGCTCCAGCAAACTCACCCAAAGCCACCCTCTGATTTGGCCTGTCAAGGTGGCCACGATGCGAAGTGCTGGCTCACCGGCATCAAGGAGTGCATCAAGACGGGCGATCGCTTCTCCGGCATGGCCTGCCAAGAGTGATTCTCCAACCTGTAGTGCATTGGTGGCCATTCCTTCAATCAGCGCGGCTACGTTTTCGGCTTTAATCAAAGTTGGTGATTGATTAGCAGTTGCGCTTTCTTGGCGAATGTCGGCATGGAGAGCCAGTTTTTGCAGCTCTGCGGTGAGTCGCGTACTGTCATTGCCGATGGCTTCCACCAGCGCTGTAGTGGCTTCAGGCTCCAGCTGCAGACCTAAGTCGCGGGCGGTGCGTTCCACCAGCTCCTGCTGACCGGCACCATCCCAGATCGCCGGCAGCAGAAAGCTTTTTTCGCTGGCTTGCTTCAACTTCACAAGCTTTTGTAAGGCCTTCGTTGTTCGCAGTCGGCCGTCTGGTTTGTTGGCGTTGCATAGCACCAGGTGGCTGGTTTCTGGAATTAGATCCAGCACGTCTTCGAAACGATTGGCAAGTTCGCTAGGGCAAGCGTTGCAGAACGGACTGCGCTGTAACAGCACCAGTCGTCCGCCACTTCCGAAGGGTGGTGTGCGTGCTTCTGCCAAGGCTTGGCTGGCTTGCCCAGCATCAGCTCCATCGAGGCGGCTGAGGTTGATGCTGCTCCATGCTTGATCGACAACATCGCCGATCAGAGTCTCGATGGCGTGGTCTCGGGCGGCGGCATCATCGCCCCAGATGAGATGGATCGGCATTGCAGCGGCAGACCGAAGATCGTTAACTGATGATGCTTGATGTCTATCTGGCTTAAGGCAGAAACGTGAAGTCGCTTGATCATCCGATCTTCACGGAAAGCATTCGCCGCATTCGCGAGCAGTTGGGCGTAACGGGTTTGGATCCCTTGCAGCAGCAGGTGTTGGAGCGTTTGATCCATAGCAGTGGGGATTTTGGCCTAACTCCTTTGCTGCGCTTTACTCCAGAGGCTTGTGAGCTTGGGCTGGCTGCCTTGCAGGCCGGAGCGCCAATTCTCACCGATACGGCCATGGCAGCTGTAGCAGTGCAGCCGATGGCGCGACGCACACTCAAGACATCAGTTCGCTGCGTGCTGGAGTGGGCGCCGGATGAGGCACCAAACGGTTCCACGCGAACAGCCGAGGGCTTGCGATCTGCATGGCAAGAATTGGCGGCTAAAGATGCGGATCAACAAGCGCCGATTGTGCTGATTGGTAGTGCACCAACGGCTTTGGAAGCTTTGTTGGATCTGGTGTCTACAGGTGCACCCCCTCCTAGCCTGATTATCGGCATGCCTGTGGGTTTTGTAGGTGTATCTGACAGCAAGTGGCGGTTAGCTGTTAGCGGACTAGCTCATATTCGCTTAATGGGGAGTCGGGGTGGGGCTGGTCTGGTAGCAGCGACGGTCAATGCTCTTTTGCGTCGTGCTTGGTTGGATCAATGAGATTGAATTCCTAGCAAAAGCCCTGGACATATATGCCCAGGGCGATGAAAGTAGAAGAGATTAGAAAGCGTTTTGAATCAAGCTAGAAATTCCGTATTGCTATAGAGACTGGCTAACTCATTATCGACTGAAAGCGCGTGAGCACGACGGACAGCCGAGTCAATATTGACTGTGCCTGCACCGTAGGTGTCGTCACGCCCTGTAGCTCCTAAATCCATGGCACTTGTTGTTAGGATCTCTCTAATCTCTCCGCCAGTTAGAGATAAATTTTCACTCCAAACAATAGCTGCAGCTCCAGCAACATTGGGGTTTGCACACGAGGTTTTTGTGAAGGTGCTAAGGGTCCCATTGGCATCAATTGCTTTAGAAGCTTCTGGTGCTACTAATGTGAGATTCCAACCTGCATTGGAATCAGCATCAAGTTGAGTTCCTGTCACATTAGTAATTGAACCACCAGTAATCGCATCGATTTCTTCTGTGCCTGTGAATTCCAGAGCCCCGACACTGGCCACATTGGCGTGGGATGTTTGAAAAGGTGCCAAGCCACCTGCTCCAGCCACGGAGGTTTTGTCTCCATCATTACCTGCAGAAGCAGCAAAGAATGCATAACTTTCCGTTTCATCTAGGCTTGCTGTCATTTCGGCAGTGGTGAAGTCACTACCCCCGAAACCTGCGCCGTTTTGGAAGACTAAACGTTCGCCACAATCTCGCTTGTCTTTTGCATCTTCTATGGAATCTAGTACACCGTCAGCCCACACATTGTAGGCAACTAGCTGACTGCCTGGTGCAATACCCGCCAGATTTTCACTGTCATGCTTAGCTGCCATCACACTCATCGATCTATGACCATGAGAGTTACTTGACTTTGCACTTTCATTTTGCACATGATCAATTTCATTATGAACATCAGTTGGGTTATCAGCTTCATCTTTCAGTCCAGTATCAAGAGAAACAAGCTTGACCTTGTCAGAACCTTTGTTAAAACGCCATGCACTTGCAGCATCCATAGCATTTAGATTCCATTGTTCTTTTGTACTGTCGCTCATTCCTTCTCTAATGCGGTAGCTATTATCTTCAGTGGTAATCTTTTCAAAGCCTTGTAGATAAATCTCATCTCCATTTTTGAGGCTCAAGATATCGAAAGCTGTGCCTTGATAAATGGCCTGTTCGCCGATCGTTGTGTAATCAGTCAGACCGCTGAAGGATTCGCCATTGAAGCTCTTGATGTCTGCACTATCAAGACCATTAAGTATTAGTTCGTCGGTTCCACCACGAGCTTTGTAAATTCTGCCTGAATCATATTGTGAACCTACCCATGAATATGCATCCAGATCATTATAAGTAAAAGTGTTGGCTTCAATATCACCATCAAATGTACTCCAGTCAAGAGCATCAATCATCGTTAATCTTTCATCAAAGTCTTCTATATTTTCCCTTATACCTCCGAAGACAGCATCAATATCCACATCAAAGTCCCAGTTACTGCGTCTATCGAAGAAGCTTTCCGCAGCATCGATCTTGTCGTTAAGATCGACAAGGAATCGATCTTCTGAGAGATCTAGTGTGTATGTTCCAAGGTCAACACTTTCTCCTGTCGTGGTATGGGTTGCATTGACTTGAGCTTCAACATTACCAAGTTTTATTGTTGAGAATGGGCCCCAACTCCAGCCAAAAATATCTGAGAAATCCAACCTATTATCATTTAAGAAATCACCATCATAATTGATTCTGATAGCACCATCTTCAAAGACTTCTTTTTTCGTGCCGTCGTGTGATGCATCATAAATACGGGTATAACCATAATCAAATAGACTTTCTACACTAAAGTCCCATGGCTTGATGCTGATGCTTAGATCAACATCGCGCGCTAGTGGGAGTTGGTTGAAAGCTTGCCGGTGAAAGCCTTGGCTAAATGGGTTGTGTGAACCACCTTCCTCGCCAGCTTCATGTTCACCATTTGTACGATCTTCTGGGAGTTCTTGTTGGGATTTTCTTGCTATCCAGTTTAGCTTTCCGAATGAAAACCTATTTGATTTTCTTTCAAATTGGCCTTGATGGTTGAATTCATCAGGTGATTCATCGCGATCTTGCTGATTTGCCCTGGAAGAGAAACCTTGCTGATTGAATGAACGAAATGGCTGTTTTAGGCGTCTGCCAAATGTATTTGGCCCATGTTGATTGCCTGTAATCGTATCTTCCAGTCTTGTGGAATGATGAACATTGAATGTTTCTTGCCTCTCAAAAGATAGTCTGCTGTCGCGAGAATAATCTTTGGTTGTGTTGTTTGCATTTGAGGCGCCCTTAGCTTCGAGTTCAAAGGGCTGCTCTTGTTCAGTGATCTTGTCACTATTGTAGTAATAGTGGCTTGAATGCCCCGAGCCAAGATCAGTGTCCTGACTGTCTGTTGGCTTTGCTAAATTTAGTGACTCACTGATGAAGTCTCTGCGCTCTGATTGCTTGTCATTTGAGCTGATACTTCTGAAGAGCCGTTTCATGATTAGAGAAAAGGCAAAGCCTTTTGAATGACTCAATCAATTTCGCTCAATGTCATGACTTTAGATGTGATCCAGAACCTTTTGAGCCAAGAACTTGCTCATATTCAATTGTGACGTAGGTCACACCTTTATTTGTGCATATCGATTGATTAGAAGTGATTTGGATGATGAATCTGATTATTCTAGATCAGTCTTGTGACTAATCCTATCAATAGCCTTGCTTTTTAGCTCTCTATTTAGTTGCGGCTTGCTTATTCAGTTAATGATCAGCTTTGTGTAATCAGATCTTATTGTTGGCCTGCTGTTGTTGCAGTCAATATTGATAGTCTCTTACTTGGTTCACAATTGCCTGAGTGAATCTGCTTTGCTCTGGACCTGGCCCAGCAGTAGTTGTCAATAGTTCCCACTCTGCAGTTTGATAGTTGAAGTAAGTGAAACCCAACTTGCAAGGGAAGCGGGATCCCTGTCGTTGATGTGGTTGATCGGCTGGAAGATCGTCGGATTCAATCGATCTGCCTTTGCCTTCGCGTACCCCGAAATCTGTAGAGGTGAACGAATCAATCCTGATCTCAATGGGACTGCCTTTGCGAACGAAACCAATTTGCTTGCAGGGTATTGCCACATCGGCTACCAGGTTGTTGATAGGAACGATCTTGAGCAGAGGTTCACTTGAATGGGCGACAAATCCAGGCGTGGTTAGCTTGAGATCAAAAATCGCCCCATGCCTTGGAGAACGCAAAGACTGGTCTTTCAGCGTTACTTTTGCTTCGCTCCAGTGCACGAGTGATCTCAACAGGTTTTTTGCGCAGCAGACCCAAAACGTTTTACTGAGCTTGTTGAGGCTCTCCGGAAGGGTCTCTTGGAGTGTTCACGATGTTTTGGGTGCCAAATGAGGCAGTGGGTCGATGTCAGGCGACAGGAGGTTCTCAGCATTGTCTTTTGATCGTTTTCGCGCTTGGCCGGGCGTGTAGAGATGAGTGATCGTCTTGAAGCTGACCTAACACCTGCCTTGCTCGTTGCACCACGTCATCCGGCACACCAGCTAGACGGGCGGCTTCAATGCCGTAACTGCGATTTGCACCGCCTGCGGTCACTTGATGCAGGAACACCAGGTCGTCGCCTGTTTCCTCCACCAAAACTTGAGAATTGGCGACATTGGCCAGCTCCTGGCTCAGACCGTTGAGTTCGTGATAGTGGGTTGCGAACACAGTGCGGCTTCTAAGATCTGTTGCCAGGTGTTCGCTCACTGCCCAGGCAATGGAAAGACCATCGAAGGTTGCGGTGCCACGTCCAATCTCATCGAGAAGCACCAAGGAACGATCGCTGGCGTGATGGAGAATGTTGGCCGTTTCTGCCATTTCCACCATGAAGGTGGACTGTCCCGCCGCTAGGTCATCTACGGCGCCGACGCGGGTGAAGATGCGGTCTGCGATGCCAACAAAAGCCTGCTTTGCAGGTACCCAACTACCCACCTGGGCTAGCAACTGTATGAGGCCGATTTGACGCAGGTAGCAGCTTTTGCCACTGGCGTTTGGGCCGGTGAGTACGACGAGGTCGATGCCCTTGCCAAGTTCTACATCGTTAGGGATGAAGGATCTCTCTACCAGTAGTTGTTCCACCACTGGGTGTCTGCAGGTTTTGAGCTGCAGTTCTCTGCTGTTATCGATCTCTGGGCAGCAATAGTTTCCAGTCGCAGCTACTTCTGCTAGCCCGACTAGCGCATCGAGTCCTGCCACGGCCCGTGCTGCTTTACGGATTGCAGTTGCCTGTTTTCCCACTTGCTCGCGCAATTGGCAGAACAATTCGTATTCCCTTTGGCAGGCCCTTGCTCTGAGCTGAAAGATCTGCCCTTCCCGGGTTTTGAGATCTGGTGTGATGAAGCGTTCCTCGTTGGCCAGGGTCTGCCGGCGGATCCAGTGGTCCGGCACCCTGGAAGCCTTGGCTTTGCTTACGGCTAGGAAGTAGCCGAAGGTTCGGTGGTATTGCAGGCGCAGATTAGGGTTGCCACTGAGTTTGCGTTCTTGGATTTCCTGGCCTGCAAGCCAGTTGTCCTGGTCATCCAGTTGATTGCGCAGGCCATCCAGCAGCGGATCAACGTTGTCGTGCATGAGGCCTCCCTCGCTGAGGCTGAGCGGTGGGTTATTGATCAATTGCTCGCGGATACTTGCCGCCAGTTTTGGCAGGCTTTTATCCAGAGTCAGCAAGTTGTCGAGCCAGTGTGGGGCAGAGCTCAATGCATTGTGTAGTTGCTCTGCTAGCCGTGGTAATCGTTCAATGCCATCGGCGATAGCCACTAGCTCACGGGCGCCAGCATGACCGGCGCCGGCCCTGCCCGCCAGCCGTTCGAGATCTCCCATCGGTCGCAGCAAGCGTCGAAGTGAATGCCGCAGGGACCGTGTCTCCACGAGATGGTTCACTACTGCTTGACGGGCGCGGATGGCTTTGCTGTCTAGGAGGGGGGCCTCGATCCAGCGACGCAGGCAGCGGGCTCCCATTGCGGTGAGGGTTCGGTCTACGGCCCACAGCAGTGACCCTTGAAACTGGCCGTCCCGTTGAGTGCTTGTGAGTTCTAGGTTGCGTCGGGTTTGGGCGTCGAGAACTAAGGCATCGCCGGCGAACACTGTGAGCGGATGTTCCAGGGGCATCGGGGCGATGCCGTCATCGACGTTTTCAGCAAGGGGTTGGGTGTCCCTTAGATAAGTCAGCAGTCCACCGGCGGCCCTTAGTGCTAAAGGCACCTCTTGCAGCCCTAGACCGTCAAGGGTGCTGAGCCGGTAATGATTGAGCAGCGTTCGCTCGGCCTCTGGCTGACTGAAGGGGGTAGTGGCCATTGTTGTCAGGAAGAGCTGCTCCGGACACCAGGGAGGCCTGCTGCTTTCTCCGCTCTGTTGAGCCATGATCAGTTCCGAAGCCTCGAGCTGAGCAAGGTGTTGGTGCAGCTCAGCGCTCCCCTCCCGTTGCGTGACCAGGAATTCGCCTGTGCTGACATCGGCGTTGGCTAGACCCCAGCAAAACGGTTGGTTGCCTTGTGCTGGCTCAACCACAACTGCTGCTAGCCAATTGTTGCGGCGAGCTGTCAGCATGCCTTCGGCAAGCACCGTGCCTGGGGTGAGCACCCTGGTGATGTCACGTTTAAGCAGTGCGCCTTTGCTTGGAGTTGTTTCCAGTTGGTCACAAATGGCCACGCTTAGCCCATGGCGGATTAATTCGGCGCAATAGCGTTCTGCAGCGTGGTGGGGGACGCCTGCCATCGGCACACGGCCGATCCCTTTGCCTCCTTCCTTGCCCGTGAGAGTCAGCTCCAGCAGCCTTGAGAGCTGAATGGCATCTTCAAAAAAGCATTCAAAAAAATCTCCGAGTCTGTAGAGCAAGATCCTTTCGGGATGTTTGGCCTTGAGTTCCACGTAATGACGCAGCATTGGCGTGAGCTGCTCAGGGTCAACAAGGTTGTGGTGTGCCCAGGTGGGCAGGTCGTTGTCGTTATCGGCTGTTTCGAGTTGCTCTTGGCTTTCAGAATCAAGTGGGATGCTTGGAACGGATGTTGGCTTATGTCGATTGCGGGGCCTTTTTAGGGATTCGTCGACGAGTTCTTGATCAGAGAGATCGTTACGCAGAGCTCGTGTAATGGTTTCTGAGCAGCTTTCAGCGTTTGCCTGCGGTTCCAGATCACCAAACAGACTGCCTTGCAACAACTCAGCGTTGGCAGTCATTGGATAATCCTGCCAGCAAAGAGATGGCATCGTAAGTCTGGTTTGCTGGGCAGGATGTGAAGCCTCGCGACACCCATGGCGGCCTTTGCATGAGAAGCCTCGGCCTCGTGGGAGAATTTTCAAAGATCAGAGCATTGGCTCCGCCGCCTCAACTCCATGCAGATCATTTCCGACATCGCTGTGAACGCCCTGTTGTTCGCATCATTGCTTTTGGTTGTTGGGATTCCGGTGCTTTATGCAACCCAAAAAAATCCTGGCGATCGCCGCAACCCTGAAATCAAAAAGATCGAAATCATTGGCGGGGTTTGGTTCCATCTTGTTTTGCTCAACGGAGCAATCAGCTTTTTGGTGGTTTGAACCAATCACCCACTTGCTGTGATGAGAGCATGTGGGCAGTTTCTGCCACTGAATGATGGCCACATTTGAAGGGCGTTATACAGATGTACAAGCTCTGCGTATAGCTGTTGTAGTCGCCAGGTTTAACGACTTGGTGACAGGCAAGCTTTTGAGTGGCTGTCTTGATTGTTTGGCTCGCCATGGGGTTGATACCTCTGCAGGCAGTTCTCAACTTGATGTGGCCTGGGTTCCCGGTTCGTTTGAATTGCCTCTTGTGGCTCAGAATCTTGCGCGTAGTGGTCGCTATCAGGTGGTGATTACCCTTGGTGCTGTGATTCGAGGCGATACCCCCCATTTTGATGTGGTGGTTGCTGAGGCCAGTAAGGGCATTGCTTCAGTCTCAAGGGAGACAGGTGTGCCGGTGATTTTTGGTGTGCTCACCACAGACACCATGCAACAAGCTCTTGAGCGGGCTGGGATTAAGAGCAATTTGGGCTGGAGTTATGGGTTACAGGCTTTAGAAATGGGTTCGCTGATGGGAGTGCTCTGCTCAGCTACTTCTGCCAGCTGATTGATTGGAATTGACCAGTTCCCCTTTGGTGGTGCATGCTGTCTGTGTCCAAGGGGAGACATCCCCAAGGCACGTGTTGCGGATGTAGCTCAGTGGTAGAGCATCTCCTTGCCAAGGAGAGGGTCGAGAGTTCGAATCTCTTCATCCGCTTTTCAGTTTGAACAATTAGCTGTTTTTGAGATTCAACAACAACAGATGTTGATTGCTGTCCCTTTCGAAGCCCATTTGCTCGTAGAAGCCTCTGCTGTTTGTTGTCATCAAGTAGACACGCTCAACATTGCGGATGCCAGGAGCGACTAGCAGAGCTTCGATCACTTGTCTGCCTAAGCCATGACCTTGCAGATCGCCAGCTACGACAACGTCCCATAGGACGGCCCGGTAGATCCCGTCGCTGGTGGCACGTCCGAAGCCCACCAGGCGCTTGCCACGCCAAAGGCTAATGACCACGTTGCTGCCTGCCAGCATTTTTTTTAGTTCTGACGTGTCGCGTTGCTGGGCCCAGAAGGCGTGTTTGTGGAACAGACGGTGCAGCTTAAGAAGTCCGCGGCTTGGCTTGAGATCAGGTCCCATCCCGAACCAGCGCATGCCCGGAGCTCCGGCGGCGTGTTCAACAAGACGGATGCGGGTCATAACGGATCACTGACCTCTTTATCATCCGTCCCTGGCCAATGGAGATTGCTTTTAGCTAAGTGTGTGGCGCTTGGAACGTAGGCGCGTGAGAGATGTATCCACTTCTTTTTCAGAACGGTTTGCTTGCGATGTCTTCAATCTGTTTTCTCATAAGCAGTGGTTCATGTTGTGTTCTTTCGAGCCAGTACTTTTCTCCTTTCAGCATCCCTGCAAGGAGCACTCAGTAGGCTGCACGCAGAAATAACAGCTGTTTCATGCTCAAGCTCCTGCTGGGAGATCCCAATGCCCGCAAGCTGAAGCGCTACCAGCCGATCGTCACTGACATCAATATCCTCGAAGAGGACATTGCTCCGCTCGGCGACGAACAACTCCGCGCCAGAACGGCTGAGTTTCGTCAGCGGCTTGAGAATGCAGACAGCCTTGACAAGCAGTTACCTCTCTTGGATGAGCTGCTCCCCGAGGCTTTTGCCGTGGTGCGAGAGGCCAGTAAACGTGTTCTTGAGATGCGGCACTTCGATGTGCAGCTAATCGGCGGAATGGTGTTGCATGAGGGCCAGATTGGTGAGATGAAGACTGGCGAAGGTAAAACGCTTGTGGCGACTTTGCCTGCTTATCTCAATGCCTTAACAGGGCGAGGTGTACATGTCGTCACTGTGAATGACTATCTAGCAAGGCGAGATGCTGAATGGATGGGACAAGTTCATCGCTTTTTGGGGTTGTCGGTTGGTTTGATTCAGCAGGACATGAGTCCTGCTGAGCGCAGGAAAAACTATGCCTGCGATATCACCTATGCCACCAATTCAGAGTTGGGTTTTGACTACCTGCGCGACAACATGGCCACTGATCTGAGTGAGGTGGTTCAGCGGGAGTTTCAGTACTGCGTCATCGATGAGGTGGATTCGATTCTGATCGATGAGGCGCGTACTCCCTTGATCATTTCCGGACAGGTGGAGCGTCCCCAGGAGAAGTATCAGCAGGCTGCAGATGTGGCCGCTGCTCTTGAGCGGGCTGCCGAACAGGGTAAGGATGGCATTGACCCTGAGGGTGACTACGAGGTTGATGAGAAGCAACGCAGTTGCACACTCACGGATGAAGGCTTCGCCAAGGCTGAGCAGAACCTCAATGTGAGGGATCTGTTTGACCCCGCTGATCCCTGGGCCCATTACATCACCAATGCATTGAAGGCCAAGGAGTTGTTTGTCCGGGATGTGAATTACATCGTGCGCGATGGTGAAGCTGTGATTGTTGATGAGTTCACAGGCCGTGTGATGCCAGGCCGGCGCTGGAGCGACGGACAGCA
This sequence comes from Prochlorococcus sp. MIT 1327, assembly GCF_047304785.1. Classification (NCBI taxonomy): domain Bacteria; kingdom Bacillati; phylum Cyanobacteriota; class Cyanophyceae; order Synechococcales; family Prochlorococcaceae; genus Prochlorococcus; species Prochlorococcus sp. MIT 1327. The sequence goes on along the minus strand of NZ_CP138972.1, from coordinate 135,017 downwards.
TCAGGCGATTGAGGCCAAGGAACAGCTAGCAATTCAGCCTGAAACTCAGACTCTGGCTTCGATTACTTATCAAAATTTCTTTCTGCTTTATCCCCGCTTGGCTGGCATGACCGGCACCGCTAAAACTGAAGAGGTGGAGTTTGAGAAGACCTACAAGCTTGAGACTTCAGTGATCCCTACTAACCAGCCTCGGGCTCGTGCGGATTGGGTGGATCAGGTTTATAAGACTGAATCAGCCAAGTGGCGCGCCGTGGCCAACGAGACGGCTGAAATTCATAAGCTGGGAAGGCCTGTTCTGGTTGGCACGACCAGTGTTGAGAAAAGCGAACTGTTGAGTTCCCTGCTCTCAGAACAAGAGATTCCCCACAATCTTTTGAATGCCAAGCCGGAGAATGTGGAACGTGAGGCGGAGATCGTGGCCCAGGCTGGCCGTGCAGGTGCTGTGACGATTGCCACAAACATGGCTGGCCGTGGGACAGACATCATCCTCGGCGGAAATAGCGATTACATGGCACGCCTCAAGTTGCGTGAGGTTTTGCTGCCAAGATTGGTGCGGCCTGAGGAGGGTCATCGTCCACCAGTGCCATTGCAGAGGGCTGCCGAGACAGGTGGTGGGTTCGCTGCCAAGGCCGCTGCTTCGAATGGATCTCACGGCCATGTCTTAAGCGAGGCCCGTGCAATCGGGAGTCTCTATCCTTGCTCGCTCACTGATGACACTGATCAGTTCCTTGCGGAGTTAGCTCGTGAGCTTGTGAAGGTTTGGGGAGATAGGGCACTGAGCGTGATCGAATTAGAGGATCGCATCTCCACTGCTGCTGAAAAAGCACCTACCGATGATGCGCAGATTGCTGCCTTAAGAGAGTCGATCGCAAGAGTAAAGACTGAATACGACGTGGTAGTGACCCAGGAGGAGGTTCGAGTGAGGGAAGCAGGTGGTCTTCATGTGATTGGTACAGAACGTCATGAATCTCGCAGGGTTGACAATCAACTTCGTGGTCGTGCCGGCCGCCAGGGGGATTTAGGTAGTACCCGTTTTTTCCTTTCTTTGGAAGACAACCTATTGCGCATCTTCGGAGGAGAACGGGTGGCTTCGTTGATGAATGCTTTCCGCGTGGAGGAGGACATGCCCATTGAGTCGGGCATGCTGACCCGTTCTTTAGAGGGGGCTCAGAAAAAGGTAGAAACCTATTACTACGACATTCGTAAGCAGGTTTTTGAGTACGACGAGGTAATGAACAATCAACGTCGTGCTGTTTATGCCGAACGTCGCCGTGTGCTTGAGGGTCGAGGGCTCAAGAAGCAGGTGATTGGTTATGGAGAGCGAACCATGGACGACATTGTTGAGGCTTATGTGAACCCTGACTTGCCCCCTGAAGAATGGGATTTAGGCCAACTGGTTAGCAAGGTTCAGCAATTTGTCTACCTGCTTGAGGATCTAAAGCCTGAGCAGTTGCAGGGGTTAAGTATGGAGGAGCTTAAGTCTTTTCTTCAGGAGCAACTGCGCAATGCTTATGACATTAAGGAAGGTCAGATTGAGCAGCAGCGACCAGGGTTGATGCGGGAGGCAGAACGTTTCTTTATCCTTCAGCAGATCGATACACTTTGGCGGGAACATCTGCAGGCGATGGATGCTCTGCGTGAATCTGTAGGTTTGCGAGGGTATGGGCAAAAAGATCCACTGATTGAATACAAGAATGAGGGCTACGATATGTTCCTCGAGATGATGGCAAATATGCGTCGTAATGTGATTTATTCGATGTTTATGTTCCAGCCGGCCGCATCAGGGCAACAGGATGCATGATGATTACTGCGATTTACTCAACCAGCGCAGGGGGCGCATAAGTTTCCAACTCATTTAACGTTTGATTGTATGCAGCTCAGCAGAGAGCTCTTGCAGTTGCCCATCGGCTTGTTGAAGTTGCTCGTTGGAGCCTTTTATTAATGCTTTGAGTTGCTGATCGCAATTGATCAGGTTTGTTTCTGCACATTCCTTGCGCTCCATCTCTTGAAGAAGCTTGACTGCCAAGGCTGCTAATCCATCCTGCAGGACTTGAGGTTGTGGCTCCCAAACACTGATATTGCGCTCCAGATCGCCGTGGTTTGCAGGCTTATCTTTGTGGATCAGTTTCCAGGTGTGTCCGGCTTGTTCAAAGCTGTGAGATACGAGCCGCTCCAAAGCATGCAAATTGCTGCCGTCAATCGCCAGGGGCTCTGGTGGTATTTCGGGAATGTTTGCCATTGCATTGGCAAGAGGCATCAATGTTGAGGGTTTGGTCCAAAACATCATCCCTGCAGGGAAGCTCAATAGGACATCGCGTCGCAAGGGGCGATGCGGCGCGAACAATTGACTGAATTAACTCGCTAATTCAAAGTTTGCCCCACAGTTCAAGTAGGGCCGAATCAGATCGGCAGGTGCAGGTATTACCAGTCACAATCTGGGATGGTTGCTTAATGTTTGACGTAAATGCAGCACGCTGCAGAGATCTTGCAGCAATGTGCTGAGAAGTTCTTCTAGCCTGGGTTGGCCAAGATCGCTCTCTAAAGAACGTTTCCCGTGGAGATATAGAAGTAAGTCGTAGGTCTGCAGGTCTGACTACAGATCAATTAATAATGGTGCCAAGTTGTGGTCTCGATTGCCGCAGATTCGGATATTGAGATGCTTGAGCGTTGCCTGATTCAGGCTTGAATGAATCCGCTTTTTGATCACTTCAGCCTTGGCGGTGCTGATCCATAGATCAAAGCGTCCTAAGCCGTCTGAATCCTTCTTGAAAGCCGCAAGCAGGCAGTCGATGGTTTCCGTGTAGTGAACTATGAATATGAACGATCAGCCTCATTGGAGGGTCTTTGCTGTTTTCTGATTGCCACTCCGGTAAGCGGCTACGTCGTCCAATTAATCTTCCATGCTTTTCAAGATCTGCTCAATGGTTTTTTGCATTTCACATCAGCCATGGGTGTGCATGCCAACATCAATTGAGAGTTGACGCAGCGATTGGCTCAGGCACGCAAGGGGATCATCCTCGCCGGAGGAAGTGGCACAAGGCTGCATCCAATTACGCAGGCGGTAAGCAAGCAGTTGCTGCCGGTTTATGACAAGCCGATGGTCTATTACCCGTTGAGCACATTGATGCTTGCAGGTATTCGTGAGGTATTGATCATCACTACACCGCAGGATCAAGGGTGTTTTCAATCCCTACTTGGTGATGGTCAGGCCTGGGGCATAGAGATTCGCTATGCCGTTCAGCCAAGCCCGGATGGACTGGCTCAGGCTTTTTTGATTGGTGCGGATTTTCTTGCTGGTAGTTCTGCGGCTCTGGTGCTTGGTGACAACCTTTTTCACGGTCAGAATTTGGTTCTTGAGAACTTCCCTAAAATTGGGGCCACGGTTTTTGCCTATCCGGTGCGCGATCCAGAGCGATACGGGGTTGTTGACTTTTCTCCTGATGGACGGGTGCTCAGCATTGAAGAGAAGCCCGATCAACCGAAATCCAGATATGCCGTTACGGGATTGTATTTTTATGATGAAACTGTGGTTGACCGTGCTCGTAAGGTTGTTCCTTCTGCACGTGGGGAGCTGGAGATTACTGATCTCAATCTTCAGTATCTCCAGGAAGGCCACCTGCATGTGCAGTTGATGGGGCGCGGTATGGCCTGGCTTGATACGGGTACCTGTGACTCTCTGCATGAGGCCTCGAGCTACATCCGCACGCTTGAGCATCGTCAAACTCTCAAGGTCGGCTGCCCTGAGGAAGTTGCTTGGCGGATGGGTTGGATCACGGATGACCAGCTTTCGACTTTGGCGGCTCCGTTGCGTAAGAGTGGTTATGGCATTTACCTGATGCAGCTTCTTGAGGATGCAGGCTGAATCACTCCAGAGTCACGCTGGACATGTGTTGTCCGGCCCTTTGTTGATCCAACCACGGGTGTTCTGTGATGAGAGGGGTTTTTTTTTCGAAAGTTGGAATCAGCTTGCTTTTCAGGAAGTTCTTGAGAACTCAGGTCAACCCACGCCATTGTTCGTACAGGACAATCATTCGCATTCCTCAATAGGTGTTCTGCGGGGATTGCACTATCAGTTGGCGCCTCATCCTCAGGGCAAGCTTGTGCGTTGTGTGGTGGGTGAGATTTTTGATGTGGCTGTCGATATTCAACGCGATTCGCCCACTTTTGGGCAGTGGGTCTCGGCCAGGTTGAGTGCAGAGAATCATTGCCAGCTTTGGGTTCCGCCAGGGTTCGCTCATGGATTTCTCACACTTAGCGACCGTGCCGACGTTCTCTACAAAACCACCGATTTCTGGAGCCGTGAGTGTGAGCAGTCCATTCGCTGGGACGATCCTGACCTTGCGATTGCTTGGCCGGTGACGACGCCTGAGGGGACACAGTTATCACCTCTGTTGTCCGATAAGGATGCCAAGGCACCATTGCTTGATGATCAATCATGCGTGTTTTGATCACGGGTGGTTCTGGTCAGTTGGGCCAGGCTTTACAAAAGCTGTCTCCTCCTTCGGTGGAATTGATCACGCTGGATCGGTATGCGCTTGATCTTTCGGATCCGAGGGCTTGTGAGGTGGCTGTAGATGAACTGACGCCAGCCTGGGTGATTAATGCTGGTGCTTATACGGCTGTCGATCGCGCCGAAGTCGAATCGGAGCTGGTTTATATAGTCAATGCAAAAGCTCCAGAAGCATTAGCAAGGGCGCTACAGCGCACGGGTGGGAGTTTGTTGCAGCTCAGCACTGATTTTGTTTTTGACGGGGCGCAGGGATCTCCTTATCAGCCTCATCAACCTCTCATGCCTCTGGGGGTCTATGGAGCCTCTAAAGCCGCTGGTGAAGTGCAGGCGGCTTCAGCTTTGGATCCAGACAGGCTATGCATTCTTCGCACTAGCTGGCTTTATGGACCCGTTGGGCGCAACTTCCTGCTCACGATGCTTCGCCTTCATCAAGAGCGTGAAACTTTGGCAGTTGTGGCGGATCAGGTGGGCTGCCCGACATCGACCCATGGTCTGGCTCAGGCCTGCTGGTCTGTTCTTGAGCAATCACTAGTGGGTCGCCATCACTGGAGTGATGCTGGGGTGGCCAGTTGGTACGACTTCGCAGTGGCTATAGGCGAATTGGCGATGCACTGTGAGTTGTTGCAAACCCCAGCGCTCGTGAGGCCTTTGACCACCGCTGAGTATCCAACTCCTGCTAGGAGACCAAGTTATTCCTTGCTGGATTGCACTGCCACTCGTTCAGCCCTTGGTTTGTCTGGGGTCCATTGGCGGCAGGCTTTATATGGGGTTTTGGAGCAATTGCGGCAGATTTAAGGTCTGCTCCTTTTGATTTGACTTTGTGTCTCGGCGCGACTCCCAATGTGCTCACTGTTCACCTCTGCGCTCTTCATGCCAGCAGCATTTAGGAGTCCGGTCTGAAGAAATTTTCTTTTGGCCACTCCTAACTGAAGCATTTCAAGAACTGGATTGACCTGATCATCCTTTTGAGCACCATCAAGACTGTGCTCAAGCCTGGAGGATCTTATGATTTCGCCTACTAGATGTGTTGGAGTTTTTGGAGTTTAAGGTCTTCCCAGGCAAGGACATGTGATGACCTCTTGGGTGGCTGCCGATGCGCGGGTTCTTGTTACCGGCGGCGCTGGTTTTATTGGCGGGTGTGTGGTTCGCAGGCTCCTGAGTGAGTTTGGTGCTCGAGTGTTCAATCTTGACAAACTCAACTATGCCAGCGATCTCAGCAGCATCGGTGAGCATGCCAATCACCATGTTCTAAGGGTCGATCTCGCTGATGCCGAGGCAACCCATGCTGCTGTCAAGCAGGCTGACCCTGATCTGGTGATGCACTTGGCTGCAGAAAGCCATGTTGATCGCTCGATAGATGGCCCTGAGGTTTTTTTGGCAAGCAACGTTTGTGGCACCTTTCATCTGCTGCAGGCGGTACGTGCTCATTGGCAGGAATTGCCAGAAGCGCGCAGGGATCGTTTTCGCTTTCACCACATCAGCACCGATGAGGTTTTCGGCTCACTTGGGTCTGAAGGATATTTTTCGGAAACCACTCCCTATGACCCACGAAGTCCCTATTCCGCCAGCAAGGCGGCTAGTGATCATTTGGTGAGCGCCTGGCATCACACCTATGGACTGCCGGTAATAATGACAAACTGCAGCAATAATTATGGTCCGTGGCAATATCCTGAAAAACTCATCCCGGTTGTTATTCTTAAGGCATTATCAGGTGAGCAGATTCCTTTATACGGAGATGGACAAAATGTTAGGGATTGGCTTTACGTTGAAGACCATGTAGATGCATTGATATTGGCTGCTCTGCACGCTGAGCCAGGATCAAATTATTGCATTGGTGGCAACAATGAGTTGACCAATAAGCAGGTTGTAGAGGCTATCTGTAACTTGCTTGATCAACGGCTACCTCAACATACTTCACACGCATGCATGATTACTAAAGTTGAAGATCGTATGGGACATGACCGGAGATATGCGATTGATGCCACATTAATTCGCAATGAATTGGGTTGGGCTCCTCGTCATACTTTTGAGCATGGGCTGGCCAAAACGGTTGATTGGTATATCAACAACTTGGATTGGTGTAAAAGGGTAGCGGCATTAAGTGGGTTTCAGGGACAACGTTTGGGCTTGGGACCAGACAAACGATGAAAGCATTGGTTTTTGGATGTACTGGGCAGGACGGTTCCTTGTTGTCCTCTTCACTATTGGCACAGGGCTATGAGGTTTTGGGAGTATCACGCTCGAGCAATCCCAACCTTGAGGTTCATCGCAGGATTTCGATTTTGGGAAAAATGGAGATCAGAACTGCTGATCTATGCGACTTTCGTGAAATACTTGAACTAATCACGGGGTTTGAACCGGATGAAATTTATAATTTGGCGGCTCAGTCTTCTGTAGGGCTTTCCTTTGTTCAACCATTAGATACATTTAATAGCATCATTAATGGAACAATTAATTTATTGGAGGTAGCACGCTTTGCTTCATATTCTGGGAGCATTTATTTTGCTGGTAGTAGTGAGATTTTTGGCAATACAAATGCTCCAGCTGAGGCAACATCACCTCGTAATCCACGCAGTCCTTATGCCATTGCCAAGGATGCAAGCTACAATGCTGTACAACTTTATCGCCAGGCCTATGGCTTGCGCTGTGTAACGGGGATTCTCTTTAACCACGAGTCTCCTTACCGCTCACCCAACTTTGTAACGCGCAAGATTATTGATGGAGCTGTACGTTGTAGCCGGGAAAAAGATTATAGATTACAGCTTGGTAATTTGACAGTGGCTCGCGATTGGGGATGGGCCGAAGAATATATTGAAGCAATGCAGTTAATTGTCAGAGCTCCAAATTTGGTTGACCAAGTAATTTGTACAGGCAGGATGGAAACCCTTGAATATTTTGTATTTCGCGTGTTTCAACAGCTAGATCTTAATTGGCATGAACATGTTCAGCTGAGTGATGATTTGCATCGACCATCAGATATTCAAAAGAGCGTGGGTAATCCTAAGCCAATGCAACAGGCTCATGGTTGGCAAGCCAAGCATGATGTGGATGGCGTGATCGATCGTCTTATTGAGGCGACAAAATCAGGCAACAATTAGGAAGCCAAGCAGTTGAGATAGGCATGTTCATGATCCTTGATAAAGCGCTCACTTCCGTAAAATTTGCATAGATTCTCATATTGTGCTTGGCCTAGTCTTTGGCTGGGCTGCTTTGCTTTCTTGTTCCAAGCAGCTGTTAAAAATTCCGCCCAGACATTTGCATTAAGCGGCGATAAAAGTTCCACATAGCCCGCGCCTACTTCTCTATGTATTTCCAAATCAGAAACGCCTAGAGGTGCGTTGCAACTCAGCGCTTCGATTAATGGCAATGAAAAACCTTCTGCTAGTGAAGGTACAAGTACAGCACTACAATGTCTATAAAGCCATGCTAGTTGTGCATCATTTGGATAGATCTTGAGCACATGTTGTTCCAAATCATTTTGATAGATTAGGGTTTTTTCATCACGAGACCATGCTTTTCCACCAACAAAAATCATCAGCATTTCGTCGATAACGTTTGATTTTTTCAGAGTAGATAGGGCTTTAAGTAAGATCTTGCCATTTTTATAATCATGGCTTTTGCCCACAAAAATCCAGAAGCTTGTATTTTCCAGATTGGCTATTGGTTGGGTGACTTGTGAGCCGATTCTTGTGGCTAAAGGAATTACCTTTAAAGTTGTTTTGATATTCGGCCAGAAAAAGGAGAGATCATCTGCACTGGATTCACTGTTGCTAATGATCAGATCAGATGCATCTAGCCAGCCTTTCTTGTTGGCATGGGCAGATCGCCATTTACCGAGGATGAATTGCTCTGGATATCTTTCTGGAGTCATATCGTGCAAGGTGCTAACAAGCCGTTGATCTGATCTCAGCCGATAAGGCTTTTTGTTGTAAAAGGTGGCATGAATGATGTCGGCTTCTGAACGGCATCGCAATCGGCTACTTGCCAGTGATTGCTTTGCTATGACTGGCAAGATTTTGCTTGTTGAGCTGGCGGAAAAGCCTATGGATAACTCATTAAAATATCTACAGATGCCTCCCTGTGCTCTAAGTCGATAGATTTGATCATCAAAACCAATTTTCAACATCATGAACAATCATGATTGCTTATGCTCAGGGGCATCATTCGCACAATGTAATCTGAGTATTCGCTTTGATGTTGGTTGTCATCTGTGATGCTACTTCAATTTGACTAGATTCTGGCATGTTTTCTCCTTCGTCTCCAGCTCTCAAGGGGCAGCCACCCTGCTTGCTCAGTGTAATAACCCCATGCTTGAACGCAGATAAAACAATTAGTCATACACTCGATAGCGTACAAAGTGTAGCTCTAGAGCTTTCCCGCAATGGTTGGCAATTACAGCATCTTCTAGTTGATGGTGGCTCTTCCGACAATAGTCTTGAGAAATGGCATGAGTATGAGAAAAAGCAAGTTAATTGCAAGCTGCTAATAGATGTTGATGGTGGGCCTTATCAAGCTATGCAGGCTGGATTAGTACAAGCTCATGGAATCTACACTCATATTCTCAACGCCGATGATTACATCGTAAAGCCTCGCCTTTATGTTGAAAGCTTGCTTAAGGCCACCTCGTTATCAAGCGCGGTCATTATGAGTTCGATTTCTTATTTCAAGCAGTTTTCAGGTCAAACAACTCGTCTTTGGACTGTACCGGAACTCCCTACTAGCTTTTCGGATTGGCAAATACAACTTACCCATGGCTTGCACTATCCACATCCAGGATTTATTGCTTGCACTAAAACATATCGCGCCATAGGATTTGACACAGCTTATCGATTATCTTCTGACTACAAAACGATGCATTTGATATTAAAAGGCTTGGATAATCTTGATCAAGTTTTAGTCGTCCGAGAACCTTTGGTCGCTATGGCTGAAGGGGGCTTAACAGCTGGCTTGAGATCAATTCTTCTTGGCCGTGACGAAATACGACGTATTAATAGAGAATTAGGAATCAAGCATTCTTCTTACAGGCGTTATTTACCAAAGCTTTTTCAAATCTTTTTTAAGCAGCTCAACAGATTTTGATCAGCTTTAGGAAAAGCTATGTGATTATGCTATTAGTCCATCGAGTGATAGGCATGGCGAGAGATAGCTATCGCTAGGGACAGAGACTTGTTGAGATAATTGCGCTATCATTGTTAACAGCTTAGAGCCTGCAGAAGTGCAGAAAGCCTGCTTGAGTGATTGAACAGTTTTTAGAGATACTTTTGGCCTTGCATGCATCATTTTAACAATAGCATTAAGCGCCTCTGCGGGATTGTATCCACTAATTATCTTAAACTCGCCTGGACTGGCATGTTTAGTTATTTCAGGAATCGATGTAGAGCCTGTTGTAATTACTGGGCACTGGGCTGCTAGTGCTTCTACAATTGGGTAGCCAAAGCCCTCAAGAGTAGATGGATAGAATAATAGCTCTGCTCCGCTAAGGAGAGGCCTCATATCTTCATGATCTAGATGGAATCGCCTAATGCCAAATGTAAAATGTGTGTCGTAAAGTTGGCAATCATAATCGCTGAGCTCTTCTCCTGAGGTTACAATTACACCAAGGCAGAGTTTGGCTGTTTCTGGACCTTTCTCAATGAGAGCATGATTTAACAGCTGTACATTTTTGTACCCACCACGGTGCCCAGGTATGACAAGATAAGGATACTTTAAATTAAGTTTTTTGCGTAGAATTCTTTGATCTTGCTGTGTTGCTGCTCCAAATTCTTCTTTTACCATTGGTGGGTAAATGATTGTTTCTGAACGCTTACAAATATTTGGATAGAAAATACTTGCATCTCGACTTGTAGATTCTGAAATGGTGAAGCATTCATTGATTGATGACATATATAGCTCTTTTAATTTCCATCCAATACTATTCATTGCCCCCAGGTGTTCTGGGATGAAATCGTACGCAAAGCCAATATTTTTTACGCCATAGGCTAGAGTATAGTAGCTACTTATAAAGCAAGTTGCATCTAGTTTCTTGCAAAGTTCTCCAGTCTCAGCATAATCTGAGAGGGCAGCTATTGGCTCAAAAAATTGATAGGGTATGATTTTTATATTTTTAAAGTCTTGATTGCGGAGCCAGTCAGAATCACCTCTTGCTAGAACATAAATAATTGGTTTCTGAGTATCTAATAAAGTAGTTAAATGTTCATCTAATTGCTGAAGAAGTATTTTCCAGTATTTAGCAATGCCAGACCATTGATTGATCTGGAAAAACACACCATCTATCACAATGGTCTGGCTCATGAGTTCATGGCCGCCGCTGCTGCATAGATTTGCAGGTGCTCTGGATCTATTCTGTGAAAAAACTTTTCTGCAAACTCAGGACTAACCTCTTTGATCATTTGTTCACAAAGAAGCTCATAGTGATTGATTGTACTTCGTTGATGCTCCTGCAATCCGATCGTCTGAGGCCGAGTGGATAAACCATTGGGGTTGTTGTAGTAAAAGCTCAATGGAATAGATATCACGCCAAAGGCATTCTTATTCTCTCGACTGACGCGGTACCAAAAATCTGCATCACCAGCTGAGGTGTAGCTGGAATCAAACATTTGACATGATGCTTCTCCATGTAGCGAATAACGCCACATAGGGCTGCTATGCGGGAAGTTTCTATCCACGAGTGTTCTCTTGTTGACTACAGGAATGTTGGTGCGGTATTGATGACTATGGCTCACTATTTTCTCTAATGATTGGTTTGGATTTGAGAAATAGAGGTAATCAGTGATTGCAACCTGCTTGTCGCTAAATGTTTCTAAATAGCTGGATTGGACCTCTATGCATAGTGGATGACGACGATCATCAACATTGAAATTTGTGAGGAAATCAACCCTATTTGATAGGGCTTCAATGCCTAGATTCCAGGCCTCGTAAATTTTGCAGCCAGGCTTATCGATAAATATTGAATCAGCAAATCCTGCATTTTTAGTTTCAGCGGTGATCAAGTTGCGACATTCGCGACTCATGCCTGCATTAATGAAGACTGGTATAACACGCTCACGGATAGAAATTTGCTGTATGTTTTCTAGGAAACCTTGAATATAGGGCTCTGGGTTGAAGCAAGAGATTAGGATCCCTATCTTTCTATTTGAGCTTTGCTTTGGCTGCCAATCTCTTGCTGCCGACTGCATGTCTATATCTTTAAGTAACTTGAGATATCGTGAGGCCTGTCTTGATAAGTCGGAATAATAATTGCTGTCTACCTTCTCTGATTTCGACAAGACATTTAAATACCTATAACTTAGCCCGTGGAAAAGGCCTGCATCTGAAAGGATGTTAGCTTGTGTAGCTTTATTCTCTTTTGTTGGGTTTAAATAGAGATGGCTAACCTTTTTTTTAGTTTTTTCAATCAATAGAAGGGCCGGTTCAATGGTCTTTTTAATTTTGAACCATTTTTGATAGGCCAACAAACGAGCGATCGGCATCGTGATTCCTCCCCACGCTTGGCTAGGTCTTCCTTGTTCGCTTAATCCACGCATGCACTGCCCTTCGTTGATCATGCAAATCTTGAAGGCTTGTGCTCGGTAGCCTTGGCTGGTAAGCACGTCTTGGCATACATTTGCTATGCGCTGATCTTTCTGTTCGGCCTTTGAAATGAGTTGCTTAGCAAGCCAAATATTCGCTTTTTGCCCAATTTTTAGCTTTGCTATTTTTAGTAGTCTTTTGATCCATCCCTTTGTCATTGCAACTCTCCCATGCGAACTTTCTTATTGCTCAAATTACTCTGAAAGTCTTCAACCGTTGCATTGATACCATCGCCAAGCTTGATGCCAGGCTTCCACCCCAGCGCTTGTATTCGGCTTACATCTAGTAGTTTTCTTGGGGTACCATCAGGCTTGCTTGTGTCCCATTCGATAGTTCCTTTAAAGCCCACCGATGATGAGATAAGTCTCGCCAACTCTTTAATTTCAATATCTATGCCAGTCCCTACATTCAAGTGGTTTGGTGTTTCATTCGTTGGCTTCCATTCTTCTAATGCCATGACACATGCTTTTGCCAGGTCGTTGACGTGAAGGAACTCGCGACGTGGTCTTCCAGACCCCCAGCATGTAACTAGCTGCTCATTTTGTTGCTTGGCATCTGAAAACCGCTTGATCATTGCGGGTAAGACATGGCTGTTTTGAGGGTGATAATTATCACCTGGCCCATAAAGATTAGTTGGCATAAGTGAAAGTGCATCAAAGTCATGCTGAGTCTTAAGTGCTCTACATAATTGGATGCCAGCAATCTTGGCAATCGCATACCATTCATTCGTCGGCTCAAGGCTGCCCGTCAGTAGTGCTTCTTCTTGAATGGGTTGTTCAGCAAACTTTGGATAGATGCAGCTACTTCCTAAAAAAAGCAAGCGCTTACAGCCTTTTTGGAAGGCTTGCTCAATCACATTATTCTGAATTTTAATGTTGTCTAGAAGAAAATCAGCTGGATAATTCTTGTTCGCGAAAATTCCGCCAACTTTGGCCGCTGCAAGAACCACAACATCAGGGCAATGCTGTTCGAACCAATATGACACTGCCTGTGCATCTCTAAGGTCTAGATCTTTTCTGCTGACTGTAATAAGATTTTGATAACCACTTTTAATCAGCGCTCTGCATATAGCACTACCGGCCATGCCACGATGACCTGCGACAAAAATTTTGTCTTCGCTTGCGATTAGCTTGTTGCTTGCTTGATTGTCTGGATTAGTGATCATTGATCTTTTGGCTTAAGTGTCTTAATTGCTTCGGGATTGGTAGGTGGATTCTCCATTGAACCAACAACATTAAATCCCTCTCTGCGTAAGGTTGCTTCTTTTGCTGCCTCTTGTTTGTCTGCTGTAACCATTTCTGCAACTAGTTGTTCAAGAGTTGTTGTTGGAACCCAGCCAAGTCTGTTTTTCGCATTGCTTGGATCTCCGAGCAGTGTTTCTACTTCAGTCGGCCTGAAATAACGAGGATCAATTTGAACAACTACAGCCCCTGTATCGGATCTGCGGCCGATCTCATTCACGCCTTTACCTTCCCAGGTCAATCCTTCCCAGCCAAGCTCTGATGCAGTGAGTTCTAGAAATCGTCGAACACTTTCTTGTCGACCTGTTGCAATGACAAAGTCTTCTGGAGCTTGTTGTTGAAGCATCAGCCATTGCATTTCAACGTAATCACGAGCGTGGCCCCAATCACGTAGCGAGTCAAGATTACCCATAAACAAGCATTCATCGAGGCCGGCGTTGATGCGTGCTAAGCCTCGAGTGATCTTGCGGGTTACGAATGTCTCACCACGACGTGGACTTTCATGGTTGAAAAGAATGCCATTACAGGCATACATTCCATAAGCTTCCCGATAGTTGACTGTAATCCAGTAGGCATAGAGCTTGGCAACTCCATAGGGGGAGCGAGGGTAAAAAGGTGTCGTTTCTTTTTGGGGTGTTTCTTGTACAAGTCCATATAACTCGCTGGTGCTGGCTTGATAGATGCGAGTAGAGTTGGTTAGCCCCAAAATCCTTACTGCTTCGAGTATTCTCAGGGTTCCAAGAGCATCGCTATTGGCTGTATACTCAGGAGCTTCAAAGCTCACGGCTACATGGCTTTGTGCGCCTAAATTATAGATCTCATCGGGCTTGACTTGTTGAATAATCCTGATGATATTGGTGCTATCAGTGAGATCTCCATAATGTAAAATAAGCCTTGGATCTATTTCGTGAGGGTCCTGGTAAAGATGATCAATTCTGTCGGTATTGAAACTGCTTGAGCGCCTTTTGATGCCGTGAACGCAATATCCTTTATCGAGCAAAAGCTCCGCTAGGTATGACCCGTCTTGGCCAGTGATTCCTGTGATCAAAGCTTGCTTCAACTTTCTCTCTATCCGATTTGCAGACTTTACCGTCCCATCAGCCAAGCTCCACAATGCTTTCAGGCAAGGATTTGAGGGCTAAAGGCTGATGAAAGTTGGGTTTGATGTCAGCCAGCTAGGTCCCCGTAAAGCAGGTTGCGGCTTCTATGCCCAGGCCTTGATTGAGCAGTTACTGCAAAGGGATTCAAGCCACAGCTACCGGCTGCTGACGAGTTTTGGTGATTTCTACCATAATCCTCTGATGTCATTGGCTAGGCCCCAGTGGTGGCATTGGCCAGACTATGGCCCACGCTTTTTGCGTTTGCGCTCTGCATCTCAGTTCTGGAATGCCAAGCAACTAGTTTCGGCGGCACTGGCCGATTGTGATCTTATTCATGCCAATAACTTCTGGTGCCCTCCTTGGTCTTTGCAGCAACCTCTGATTTATACCTTGTATGACCTCAGCTTCGCTGAGCATCCGGAGTGGCATCATGAGCGCAATCGAGTTGGCTGTTTTACAGGTGTTTTACGAGCAAGTCTCTACGCCACTAAAATTGCGGCGATTTCCCGTTCTTCTCGCCTCGCGTTCCTCAGGCATTTCCCCCATGTAGAGCCAGATCGCATCAGAGTTATTCACCCTGCCTCGCGCTTCAGTGCTAGCAGTCGTGCTTGTTCAAAACGTCGACCTCGTCACCCTTTCTTTCTTACAGGCCGACCTTTCTTGCTCTGTACAGGCACGATTGAACCCCGAAAAAATCAGTTATTCTTGTTGAGGATTTATTCGCTGCTGCGCGCTCGTGGGCAGGTGCAGTTGCCTTTGGTGTTTGCGGGAGGAAAGGGTTGGCTGATGGCAGATTTTGAACAGTCGATTCGTGAATCAAATTGGGCAGATGATGTTATCAACCTGGGCTATGTGCATGATTCTGAGTTGGCTTGGTTGTATAGCCATTGCAGCATCAATCTTTACCCGAGCCTTTACGAGGGCTTTGGTTTGCCTGTATTGGAGGGCATGGGATTTGGAGCACCCGTCGTTTGCTCGAACACCACGTCTATGCCCGAAATTGTTGCTGATGCAGGCGTGGTCCTGAATCCAACTGATCAGAAGGCATGGGTTGATACTCTTGAGGGATTGTTGGGTCAACCAAATCAGCTTCAAACTTTGCATCGTCGAGGATTAGAACGGGCTCATGAATTCAGTTGGCAGAGAAGTACAGATCAGCTCCTTGATCTTTATCTTGAGGCTTGTGAAGCCAAAAGTCGCTTCATTCGGAAGTAATCAATCACCCCCGGCCTATGATTCCAGGTCAACTGTTGCCTTAAAGCCTTGAGAAGACGATGTAGTGCAAAATGGCCAGGACTGAGCTCACGATTGTGATTCTGTTCGACATAGTGTGTCGCATAAGCCATTACCCAGCGAATGGGGACATTGCCATCTAATTGAATAAACATTTCCGCAATTTCTTTATGTACAGCAACGCGATTGCCAAGTGTTTTATTCTCTGGATATAGTCTAGATCCAGCCAATTTTTCCTTGATGTGGTGGAAATGGTATCCAGCATCACTCAGCCTCAGCCAGTAGTTGTAATCCATGCAATAACGAAGGCTCGGATCTAGTAGCCCGATTTGATCGACGACACGCTTCCTGAAGAACACTGCAGGCTGACAAAGAAAACAGATTTGTCTCAGGCATTCTGGATTCCAATCCTGTGTTGGATAGGCCTCAAAAGCTTGGTCGTTGATGTTGATGTGATCGGCTTGGCCATAAATCACATCAACATGAGGATGAGATTGGAAGAACCTAGAGACTATTTCGAGAGTTGTTGGATAGTAGAGGTCGTCGGAATTCAGCCAACCGATGATTTCTCCTCGTGCCTTGTGTAGGCCTTTGTTCACCGCATCGCCTTGGCCGTCATCCGATTGCGATACCCACTGGACAGTTTCTCCGCATGACTGAAGGATGCTCACACTGTCGTCTTGACTGCCTCCGTCAAACACGATGTGCTCGAGTGCCGCTACGGATTGAGTGCGAACACTTGCCAGGGTGCGACCAAGGAATTGCCCTTGATTGAATGATGGTGTGATCACTGAAATCGTCGGCAATTCGTTCATCGAAGTGCCTCTTGAAATAGTTTCCAGTAGTCGTTGACCATGATGTCTAGGTCTTGGTAGCGCTCACTCCTTTTCAGGCCGAGTTGCCGTTGATTCTCGCGCAGTTGTTTGTTGCTACTTAGTTTGATCAGTGCTTCTGCCAGTTGCTGTGGGCAGCGAGGGTCGAAGAGGAATGAGGCGCCTCCACTAATTTCTTGGCAAGCTGTGTTGTTAGAGCAAGCAAGGGGTATGCCCCGTTGCATGGCTTCAACGATTGGCATGCCAAATCCTTCATATAAAGAAGGAAAGATCACTCCTATGGTTTGCATGTAAAATTCATTTATTTCTTGTTCGCTAACGAAGCCTGTGAAGCTTACGCAGTCTTCAAGTTGGAGCTCTCTGGTTAGTTCCTCTAGCCATTTACGACGTCCTCCTCCTTCTCCAGTGCAGATCAGATTTAGTCTTTTAGACAGGCCTTGTTGGCGAGCCATTGCCCATGCAGTTAGCAGTAGTTCGTGGTTCTTATGTGGCCAAAGATTAGCGGGATAAAGTAAAAAAGGATTGCGACCTTCTTGCTCTATTGTTTTCTCAAGCTGAAATTGCTTGATTTTAGCTAGACGAATAGGAATGGCTATTATTTGCTCTGGTTTCATGCCATTTTTAATGGCTTCCTGCTTGGCATATTCTGAGATAGCAGCGACATGGTTGTTTTCAAGACGCTGTTGATGGAAATTATGAAGCCGTTGCTTACGATCTATTGGCTGGAAGAACATCGGGTATTTTAGACATTGCAGGTCATAGAATATTGAGACGATTGGAAGGCTCCCTTGCTTGAAAGTAGTAGCCCCAAAAGGGCAGAAGAGAAGTTGAGCATGACGGGGCCGGTTGGTGGACCATCGCTTCCTGGTAATGACCCGTAGGTTATTTGATATTAAAGGCTGCAATTCTGTCAGGCTATTTGGGCTGCAGGTCGCGATGAATTCAGTATGCGGTTGTTGATTTGCTAAGCCCTTTAGTAGTTTCAATACAAACGGCTTCGCCCCACCGTTACTCCCTCCTGGTCGTAACGGCAGTAGGTCGACCCACACTGTATGTAGGTGACTCATGAGCTTAGTGCTCACCTCTAAGAAGACGAATTAGTCTACGTAGAGGTCTTGTTAGCCGCCATGAATTGCTGCTGCAAATCATTTTTAGCTGAAGTTCCAGATTCTGATTAATGGCTATCAGTTCATCGCATTTTTCTTTATGCATTGACTTGAGTTGCTTTATGTCGATGTGCAGTTGGTTGAGCTCATTTAGCTGTTGCATGGCGATTCTTGAGAGGGCAGCTGATTCGCGATTGCACCATTGCCCTAGTTCAATTTGTAGTATTGAATCAGCTTTGATTTTGCTGGCGGCTAATTTAGTCACAGCTTCTAAGTCTGGACTATCGAAGGTCTCCCCACGGGTTGATTTTTCGTCGTGAATGCCGGTGACATCGCTAGCTAAGTAGACTGCTTTACCTAGCCGTTCTCGTATGTCTAGGCAAAGTGCAACGTCTTCTCCGCATGCACGGAAGGATTCGCGCATGCCAACGGCTAGGAAGTCGGCCTTGCGCATCAGCATCAAGGCTCCCGTTACAGCAGGGATACGTCCTGATGCTTGCAGCTCTGGTTCCTGGAGGTTTATCTGCTTGCCGAGCTCGGGATGGAGACGGTTGTAGGGATAGCCGCGGTGATCGAAGAGGATCCCGGCATGGCAGAGTTGGTTGGCAGAAGTGCGTAGCACTCCTCCAACCAGGCCGACGTCTTGATTGTGTTCCAGGCACTGTTGGGCTCTATCAAGAGATCCTGGGTCGAGGATTAAATCGTCATTGATGAGAAGTAGAAGTTCCCCTGTAGCTTTTTGGGCTAGTTGATTGATGTTGCTGGCAAAATGATAGGCGCAACGTTGTGATATTTGGAAGTTAATTCCCTTTGGAATTTCAATACTTTTCTCCGCCTCGCTGCTTCCATTCCACGAGCAGAGAATTTCGTCACCAGCTTCCCAGAATTGCCTTGCAGCTTGAAGATTGAGCAACATCTTGCTCATAAAACTGGGGGTTTTGGAGATTACTAAGCAGGAGATGTTCATGGCCTATGATCCGTTGCTTCATTCAATCCACGCGCCAGGGCTAATTGAAGCCATGGGTGACGTTCTTGTAGTTGTCGGCTGATAGCTCTTAGCTGCTGATGGGTGTGTTTCGACAGCATTGAATTGGAATGGCTGTAGTAGACCGCTAATTGTTGGGGGCAGATCACACCTCCATAGCCTGCTTCGATCAGCTTGCACCAGAAGTCGTAATCCTCCCATCCTCCTGGGATGTGGGTGTAGCCGCCGACCTTGTTCCAGGCGACTCTTCGCACCAGCGCCATGGCATCCACGATGTTGCGCTCAAGGAACATTGACTTTTGCCAGCTGAGACCTCCAGCTAATAATTCTGTGTGTGTTGTCCCATCATCATTGTTTTCGCGCCGCATCACAAGCGGATGAACGACGGCAATCTCAGCGCTAGCGGCTGTTGCCACATTGAGGCAGGCTTCCACGGCACTGGCTTGTAGTGAATTATCTGCATCAAGGACAAAGCACCAATTTGCTCGAGCCAGATTAAAAGCGGTGTTGCGTGCGGCGGCGAGGCCAGCATTTTGATGGTGACGAACAAGTTGCGTTCGTACGAATCGATTAGCGTGCTGTTCTAGCCATTGTTTAACTTTGTTTGGACCTTGGTCAGATGAGTGGTCGTCTACGACAATTAGCTCAATCTCCTTGAGGCTTTGTTGAAGCACACTTTCGAGCGCTCGGATAATAGTTTTTTCATAGTTGTAAAGACTCACGCATACGGCTGCTTTTGCTTCGCAAGTGCTTTCTTGACCATATAGAGAGCTAAAAGATGGTGCGTAGGTTGTCAGTTGGCAGGGCTTTGGTGCACCTTGTTTACGCCATGTAAGTTCCTCTAAGAGTTCGCCAGGAGAGAGAGGCGATTGGAAGAGTTGTGTGTTGCCGATTGCTCGCCAACCTTCGACAACACGTTCCTTAGGGCTGGGATCAATCCTTACAAGTTGCAGGCCTTGTTGTTGGCAATCGTTGAGCCAGGCCGCGAGTATGCGTGCCTGTTCTTCACTTTCTATCGTTAACTGATCAAAGCCTGGTAGCCACCAGATCAATGGATTTGGCGCTTGCTGCCAAGCAGCACCGCCGTTACCTAGGCAGAGAATAGCTCCAGGTTTAGCTAGGCTTTTTGGTGACGGTAGACCAAGTTGCAGGTTGACTTGGCGAGCATCATCGTCTTGTTGCAGCCAATGTTGACCTGATTTTTCTGTGTTGATCAGTTTGCTGTTGACGCCGAGGCGCCAGAGCAGATCTTCGTTCGTCGGCAGATTGTTCCAAACGCAGCTCAGCTGAGCCAATGCTTGCAGATTGATGCTCATGCTGCCGGTTGGCATGGACCCGAGGACCAGGCCAAGCGGTGGTGCGGCCAGATGGTTATGCAGATTATTGGCGAGCTTGAAGGGGGTTGGGAGAGGCAAATGTGCCAGCCAAGCATGGGTTTGCCAACTGTTGGGATTGCAACCAATCACATGCAATTCAGCAAGGCTTTGTATTGCTGTTGTTGGTGTGAGCAGGGCTTTTGCTGTACTAAGCAGGCTTGCTGGCATGGTCCAGATCCGCGTGAGTTCGCCACTGGTTAAGCCATGCTTTTGCCAGTGCCGCAGTTGAGGCATGGCACCAGAGAGCTTGTATTCGTGCAATGCCAGGGCAGCGCAACCCCATGGGTGTAAGCCTTCGAGTCGTGCTGCTTGTAAAAGTTGGCGGCGATGTGGATGGCTCAGATTCCATTTGCTATCAGCCAAAGATGAGGGCGGGAGCCCTTGTTCAAGACCCACTTTTAAGAAGTGGATAAGCGGTGCTCCTTTGACTGCAATGCCTTGCTGATGGCAGGTATGCCGGTAATGGTTGGCTTCAAACAGAGGGTGTGGTGAGCGCTGACGTCGCCAGCCGATCAGGCAATAGTGATGAAAGGGGTTGATCCATTGCGGCAGCCCTGGCACTTGTTTGCGGTAGTGGTCAACATCGAACCAGGCACCTGGTTGTTGTTGCTGAGGCAGGCTCTTCCCAGGCTTCGTTAGCCAGCTCAGGAGTTTTTGATGTTTTGAGGGTTGTTTTGGGCTTAGCCGGGTGAGACGCCGATAAAAGCTGGCCACGTCAGGGTGGATGGCCATGGGTAGATGTCGTCGATGGCGGCGGCTGCGGCGGTGCTCAGTCTTGATGCAAGCTGCGGCCAAGCTGACAGCTTGGGCTGAGGGATGTTCCTCTGCACAGAATCTAGTTAAGGTCTCTAGTTGACGATGTGCCTTGTGGGCTACAAACCAATCGCTGTAATTGATCGTTAGTACTGGTAGGTCTGCTTTAGCAGCGTCAATAAGAAGCTGACGGTTGTGATGCCACCAAAGTTGCTGCGATCGCCAGGCTGTCATTCCTGCAGTGGTGCTGTCCCGTTGCAGAAGAGACACCATCACCTCCGCGGGGTCGCGCACACTCAGTACGATCCTGAGGGGAATATTTAAGTCTGCGGCGACCTGTTGCCATAGGGGTAAAAGCAGAGATGTTCGTGGGTCTTTGATTGCCCAGGCATGATTTTGGTGATTGAGATCCTTCTTCAACCATTGGTGCAATTGCCGACTTGCTTTTTGGCTGACGGGAAGATCAAGCCAATCGCTAGGTAGTGCAAAGACTCCTGATGCTGATGGCCACCAATGGCCTAAGGCGATCAGCAGTTCTTCTTGGAGTGCGGTGATATCTGAACGCTCGTAATAACCCGTGGGATTGTGCTGATCGCCGCTGATCAGTTCACCAGGCATCGCAATCCCTAATCTTTGCAGGATGGAACCGAGCAACGATGTGCCGCTACGGTGCATGCCCACCACAAGGATTAGCGGGGTGGTTTGATGGCTATTGGCACTCATTGACTGATGCTCTGATAGATATTTCGCTCGTAGGAGCTCCAGCGAGGGCTAACTGCATGAAGCTGTATGAGATCGGAATATTCAAATAGGTGTATCTTTTCGGGGGCACTCCCATTATCAACATATTACCTGCTTGCAAGGAATCCAAACGAATCATGCTTGATGCTCCCATTATCAGAATTGGTGAAAACTTTAGTTAGTGCATGTTTTTGAATGTTTGCTTTAATAGATGTACCGTTATTGTTGTGCAGTTGCAATCAGACTAAGCCATCAGCGATCATCAGGACGTCATGTAACTAGGACCTGCTCCCTAAGGAATTATATTTGCTGATATGTGTTTATCAATATCTTTGGCGCTCAGTTGTTAACGCGCAGATTGTCACTCTGCTTAGAGTTGAAATTTCTCGTAGCCTTTTCTTGAGTAAGAGGCAAAAATACTGTTCATGCTGATAGCGGGAGCTATGAGCCAGTCTGCGACTTCGAATTTCTGTCCATCTGTTTAGTATGGATTCCTCGCCTAATTGCATTAGTGGGAGTTCTTCTGTTTCTGTGTCAGAAGGCTTACATCGTTTTCATAAGAGCTTTAGCGAATAATTGCAAAAGTACCGAGCTAATCCAAGGGAAGGATTTGATTCGAGTTGTTCTTTATGCAAATGAGATTATTTTACAGATCTTTTGAGGATTTTAAGGAGTGCATTCAATCTTTCATACGTAGTTTGCTTGTATATTTTAGGCCTTGTGTGGCTTGGCTGCTTCTTGGATCTTTTTTGAATTATAATTGACGAAGTGAATCAACTTTGTTTTGGAATGATCCAAGTAACAATTTTAGATAGCTTACTTTGCGTAACTTGATGTTGGATGTCAGACTCATTCCAACTTGAAGAGGTAGTTGGTTCCCGTTTTTAAGTTTGAGTTTCTGATTTTCTAATTTAATCATTGCAGGATAGCGATACTCTTGTCTGTTCTCTTGTTGATTAGGGGCTAGGGCATCAGATCCGATGCTTTTAACTTGTCCTTCAAGTACTCCAAAGTCGGTTGCAGGGAAAGAGTCGATGCTTATTTCTGCGGGCATTCCGACCTTCACAAAACCAATTTGGTTGCTGGGGATTTCGACTCGTGCTTCTAATGTTTCATAGGGAACGATTTTCATTAATGTTTCAGTTCCCTTGGCTACATAACCCTTGCCACTCGGTTTCAGGTCAAAAACGATGCCGGCGATAGGTGAGCGGATAGCTTGGTAGCGAAGATTTACTGAGGCTTCGGTGATTTTGGCCTGTAGTTGTTCTGATTCTGCTTTCAATTGTTGGATATTTTGAGCTTGCACCGCTTTCTCGCGTTTTCTATCTACTAGCGATTGATTTAGCTTGCCGTTAACTTCGGCAACTCTGCTTAATTGTTGCAAGTATTGAAGCTCTGCAGTAGCCCCTTGCTCGCTAAGTTTTTTGTAACTTGAAAGAATTTGTTTTTGAAGCGCTAGATTCTGTTTGAGCATTTTAACCTCCTCATCATTTAGAAGTAAATACTGTTCCAGTTCTGTTTTTTTAAATTCGAGCTGATTGTTTTTCAACTTGAAGCTTTCTTTAAATGAATCATGCTGTTGTTGGATTGTTTCTTTGTCAAGGCGCATAACCACTTGACCCGCTTCTACTTCTTCGCCATCTTTGACAAGTATTTCAGAAGCAATGCCACCTAAAGGCATCTGAATCTCTTGAACTGATCCTAACGGCTCTAGTTTTCCAGAAACTGTCACAACTTCATCAGTTTCTGCAAATGTGAGCCAACCTATTGCAAATACGGCTGTACTCATTAAGCCCCAAGTGGTGGCTCTCATCCAGATCGGTGATTGTCGAATAACCTCCCCTTCTTCATCTCGCTCGTTGAAGAAACTCTCTAATGAATTTTGTGCATTTTTCAAAAGGTCTGATGGTTTTTTCATGATCCTATCTATATTTTTCATTATCCAGCCTCCTGTTGGCGATAGAGAGCGTAGTAACGGCCTTTTAGTGCAATCAGCTCATCGTGAGTGCCTTTTTCGACAATTGCACCAAGGTGAAGCATGACTATCAGATCTGCATTGCGGATTGTTGATAGACGATGGGTCACGAAGAATACGGTGCAGCCTTTTAGGGATTCACGCAAGTTTTGGCAAACCCTGCGCTCGGTGTCGTAGTCAAGAGCACTTGTTGCTTCATCCATTACTAGTAGCTTGGGATTGGAAAGTAGCGTTCTGGCGATTGCCAAGCGTTGACGTTGACCTCCAGAGAGGTTTGCACCTCGCTCTCCCAATTGTGTGCTGTAACCAGAATCCAATCCCATAATAAATTCATGGGCGCAGGCTAGATTAGTCGCTTTTGCAATCTCTTCGGCGCTTGCATTTGGGTCGGTTAAAGCAATGTTTTCACTTACGCTTCCTGTGAAAAGCAATGGTTCCTGCGGGACGATGCCTATCTGACGTCGAAGGGAATAAAGCTCAACCTTGTCAATGTCATAGTCATCAATACTAACGCGGCCTTGATTTGGTAAATAAAGGCGAGGCAGGAGTTTCATCAAGGTGCTTTTGCCACTGCCACTTTGTCCAACCACTCCAACAAATGTGCCAGGATCGATAGAAAGATTGATTTTCTTCAGCACTAGTGGACTGCCTTCCTTGAATTGGAAACTCACATCTTCGAAATCTACTTGTCCTCTGATTGGAGGTAGCGGAATCTTTCCTTTATCTGCCTCATTCGATTCTTCTGGTGTGTCGACGATGTCTGCTAATCGTTCAAAGCTCACACGCAATTCTTGAATACGCTGCCAGATTGTTGACAGGCGTAGCAAGGGCTGAGTTACGTAGCCACTGATAATCCTGAAAGCAATAAGTTGACCGAGTGTCAGGTCACCTTTAAGAACCATGCTCGCACCCACCCATAGCACCATTAACTGGGATAGTTTCTGGAGGACTTGTCCTGTTTGAGTAAGTGCGGTTGCGGTAATAGTTTTTTCAAATGTACGAGCGATATAACGGCCATATCTCTCTTGCCATTTCCAACGACTTACAATTTCCACATTCTGAGCTTTAACCGTCTGGATGCCTGTAAGGACTTCTACTAGGTGAGACTGTGTACGAGCATTCTCCTCTGCTGATTGTCTGAACTGTCTGCGGAAAAGAGGAGCCCCAGTAAGAGTAATTGCTATCTGAATTGGCACTACGATGAGTGCAATAATGGTTAAAATCCAACTGTATAAAGCCATTACAAGGATATAGATAACCGAGAAGGCTGCATCGATGATTGTCGTCAGTGCTTCACCAGTGAGGAAAGAGCGAATCTTCTCAAGCTCGGCGACACGTGTACCAAGTTCTCCCACAGGACGACGATCGAAATAACCGATAGGTAATCGCAAAAGATGATCAATCACTTCAGCTCCTAAGCGCATGTCGATTCGGTTTGTAGTATCTGTGAATAGAAAAGTTCGTAGACTTCCAAGAATTCCTTCGAAAATTGTTACTGCGACCAGTGCAATACCTAGTACCTGAAGTGTGTCAAGGCTTCGCTGAGAAATCACCTTGTCGATTATTACTTGTATTAAAAGTGGGTTTGCAAGTGTGAATAGCTGCACGACAAAGGAAGCCAATAGCACCTGCATCAATGTTGTTCGGAACCTCTTAATCGCAGGAAGGAACCAGCTGAAGTTGAATTTCACATCAGGTGTTGATGTACTGCGATCAAGCAGGATTACGTCAAGGCCTTCTGGGGCAGCCTGTTGGATGGAGGCAGGGTTCAGCTCAAGCCAACCAAGGCGAGGATGAGCGACTAGCAGGCCCTCTGCGTTGCTGCGAACAACAAGTCCAAAACCACCTTCCCAGTTGATAAGGCAAGGAATATTTATACGTGTGCAATGAGCAGGTAGAACACGTCCTCCAGATGCATGCATGCCCATGCTGGCAGCTAGTTGTCCAAGCATTGGCAAGTTGGGCTGCTTGCCGCGACGAAGCGTACTCCGGATGCTTTTTTCTATGGAATCCCTTCGGTATGGCAACCGCATGTACTGTGCCAGCATCCTGAAGCAAGCCAAGCTTTCTTCTAATGGGCCTTGCCCTGAAACGAGGGTCACTGAGTCATACGGATCATCAGGGGTTAATGGAAGGCTGGAGCGCTGGAGGTCTTCATCGGAGTTTTGATTTGGTTCTTGCTGAGCATTGTCTGGCTCAGGTTGTTCTTGCTTAGGAGCCTTTCCAGCCTTGAGCTGCTTAACCACCACGTTGGGAAGAGTTAACAGTCTCAATGCGAATGAACCTTGACTGACCTCTAGCTCGGAAGCTGTATCAATAGGAGAGTTGAGTGCAAGTTTTGTATTGCGACTTCCTATAAATGCCAACTTCTCATCTGGTAGGAGACTTAGTGCATCTTTGGTTCCGCTGATGACGCCAGCCATTGGAATCACCTTGGCAAGCACATCCAATATTCCATATGGAGTTCGTTGGCTTTGGTTAACCAAATCGATCACTAAGTTGATAGCTTCAGCTGGGAAAACATTGTTGTTGCACCAATCTCGAAAGTTCGACTCTTCTTTGTAAAGCTCAGCAATTAATTTGTCAGGGATGGCGAAGGCCTTGATCGGAGAGGAAGCACTCACCTCTTCACAACCATCAGCTCTCAACAAAGATGCTAGGCCTACAAAGCTACCTGGTCCTTGTAAGGCCGCAGTGGTCAATGTTCCATTGTGACGAAAAAGCAAACGAGCTTTCCCTTCACCGATGACAAGTACTCGGCTGGGGATCAGATCTGCAACGCACAGGGCTTGACCAATCCCGAAACTGATGGGAACAGTCAGTTCTGAAAGCCTTTTATGGGTTTTGGCCGAACATTTACGGAAAGCAGGAAGCTCTCCCAGGAAGCTGATTTCTGAGGAAACGGTCATGAGGGCCTTTTCCCACTCCTGATCTCAAAGCTCGGCAAGCTTACAGACGACTTTCTCCTGTATTGATTCTTGGAACAACTCCATAGCCATCGACTGGGCGGTTTTGGCATCAAACTGAGCTGGCTCATAGCGTTCTAGACGAGCTACCACCCACCACCCTTCTATCTGGAAGGGCTCCAGCGCTTCTCCTGGTAATGAGGTGCGCAGCCTTTCAGAGAGGGCTGGATGGGCTTGTCTTAGAGGAACTGGCCCAACAATTCCTTTTGTTTTTGCTTCAAGGCCTTGGCTATGCGCTGCCGCCAGATCTCCAAAATTTTCTTCTCCGCCGGCAATACGGAGATAGATTTCTCTGGCGAGAGAGAAATCTTTCAAACGTATTAAACTATAAACAACGGTGTCAAGTTGTTCTTTGCGAGCCAGAAATCTGGCTTCTGCTTTGTGTTGAAAATGTTCATTGCTGTGTTTTTGGATGCGCAGTGAAAGTTCAAGATGCCAGTGGAGATCTTCTTCAAGGAGTGATAATTGCTTCAGATGCTTGCGTAGTTGTTCGGGGTGATCAAGTTTGTTTTGCTGGAGATAGTTCTGCCAAAGATGTTCAGTTTGCTCTTTTGAGAGTGCAATATACTGAACAGTCTCGGCGATAATTTCGGCAGTTACTGCCTGCCTCAACAGGTTGTGTCGACGTAGTAATGCGAGAGCCTCAGAGCTGAGGGCTTGGAGAGAGGGAATCGACATCTTTCTTGAGATTAGTTGTCAAATGAATGGCTCCTGGTGGCAAAGGAGGAGCTGGAAGCGAATTGCAGGGCGGGCCTTGCAAGGACCAATCAGAAAATAATCGTTATGTAGCCAGTTAGCTTTAAAACCATGCCTTTTTGCCTGTGTTGATTTGCTGTTATTGAAAGATTGAGCCTAGCCTCTGTTAAAAATTTGAAGATTCACGCTGATTTGACAAAAGTTATTGTATCTATTATTTGCTTTCGCAGGAAGACGCGTCATCTAATGGTTCGTAATATTCCTGTCGAGGCTTTGGTCGATCAATTAAATCAAGAGTTTGATCGAAGCATCGTTGCAGATGGCTTGTTAGATATATATCCAACGTGATGCTGGTGCTGTCTCACTTGGTGGTGGTGATTTGGGTGCGCAGGTTATCCAAGCTTTGGCTATGTAAGAGTCATTTGTGGATTACTTATTTCAATCAGTCGAGGCTCTTGATCAACAGATTGCACTTGATTTCCGCTTTGTGGAGAAGCCATAAGCGCTGATCTTCGAGTTTATTTCGATACGTCTATTGAGCTTCCAGGTTCTTCTGTTGAAACTCTGGGGATTGCTTTACCAAATCAACTCCAAGGCCAGAATTCTTTTTGGGAAATTATACTCAACAGGCCTGTATTTAGAAGTGATGAGAAGTACCTTAGATATGCGGCATTGCATGATTTTGCTCGTACCTTGGCTCTTGACCATCCTTTTGATACATCTGATGGAGATGTTCTAGGGAGCTCGTCACCCTGGGATGGAAATAGTGCATTTCCGAGTAAAATAGTGATGGCTTACCGTAGTCCAAAGTTTGAATTATGGGCGAAAACTTTTACTGATAATGACCTTAGAGCGCTTGACGTGATTTGGGGAGGTGAAGAAAATTTTGACCTTTTAATTGATGGAGGCCTGCTTGCTCATGATCATCATCATGGGAGGTCTGTTCAGATGTTATGTGATGACCATGTGCATATATGTGTTATGTTTTTAGTCAATTATCTTGAGATGATTTTCCCATATCATCCGGATTTTGATTGGATGTTCGGATCGTTCCAAGCTGGTTGCAGCGAAAAGTTTCATGATCAGATATTTGAGCATCTTTCTTGACTTTTTACGGCTAAAGCCTGGCATGTGTGTGGGTCATTGCGCATCTAAAATCTTGTTTTTTTCAGATTTGTGGCAGTAGGCGTTCAATTGCATGAAGCATTGTGCCGTCGAAGCCTGACGGTTCATCTGGATATTCGTTCTAACTCAGCCCAAGTTCATAGAGCGGTGTCAGAGCACCTTGGCGGGCCCTGAACATTGTCCCAACAGGAAAATTGATTTCCTCTGGCAGCTTTGTGATATCAAGTTTTAAGGCCAGTCTTTCGGCTTCTGTCCGATTATCTGTCGAGCCCAGGCAACCAGTATCTTCGGGAAAAACCATGCCTACATCGCTATTGCGTAGCAGGAATGAGGCGATCCTATCGAGCATGGCGTTACCGGTGTCTCCTAAAAGATTGATGAGTAGGAATTCACGCCAGCGCGCGGCCATTCCCCCATCAATCAACTAGCTTTTTTGTATGGAGATGTCCATGGATGAGGCGGTCACGATTGAGTTGCTGCCCGAGTTCAGTTACTAAAGGTCCGATGTCACGACCTCGATTGGGCACGATCTGAAGCTTGGCTGCCCAACCCAGTTAATCTAGGACCGATTCAAGCAATGGTTTTTGCTTGGGATTGGAGTACGTGAGGAATTGATCAGGACGGAGCTTGTTGTTTTCAAGTCGCTTAAGGATCGGCGTTAGCAGCTCCGGGTAGAAAACATGTATGTGCAGTGCCACCTGCGAATCAAGTAGCAAGGTCTTGATCGTGTTGGTGGGTTGGATGATTGGCACCTACAAGGGGCTTTTTGGTTGCCCGTGTTGATGCCAGTGGGTCGCGTTTGCTGATTGAGGGCCTTTGCTGTTCCCGGTATATGCCGGGATGGAATCCGGGAACGGGTTTACGGGTGCGGATGTTGCTTCGCCAGGCCAACACATAGCGCTGGGTTCTTTCCAGGTCGCTGAGATTGGTTCCAGGGCTTTGAAAGTTGCGATCAAAAAGTTTGGGGTTGAGCAAACGTTGTATATCTTTATTTTCCTGCTTGACCTCTTGATTGGCCACATCGCCAACGCTCACGAGTGAATGCACATACGAGGGGAAATGAAACCACTGCTTTGCCTGCTGCTGACTGAGTTTGCTGATGTGTTCAAGTGATTTTGGTGATTGCAGCACTGCAAGTGCTTTTTGAGCAAGATCCTTGATATCGAAATAGGTAGATACACAGGCCTGATGTAGAGTAAGTTCTTGCTCTAGAAGGCTGGCAAGCCCGCAAGCTTCGGCAAAGCAGAGAACGGGTGTTGCCTGAAGCATGGAGTCAATAGCCCCATTGGGCAGGGGTTGCAAGCCGGCTGTGCTCGGCCACCAGCGTCCTAAATCGATTAGTAGTTCTTCGGTTGGGCAGTGATATCAATGCGTTCGAAATATCCTTCAGGGTTGTGGATGTCGCCGGTTATGAGTTGGCCAGGTATGGCAACTCCTAGCTCTTTGAGAATTGATCCAATCAGGGACTTCCCGATGCGATGAATTGTGCACCATCAGCATCAAGGTGGGTGTATCTCTGCTCATGTCTAAGGTTACTGCTTGTAAACGAATGCTTCCCATTCACTCCAGCGTGGGTTTACTGCTCGGATACGTTGGCGGTCTTCATCTGTGAATTTCGCTTCTACCAAATGCTGAGCGGGCTTGGCGTTCTCGCGAGGCAAGTTGGAGAAAAGCGCGCTGCCTGACGGAAGCAGCGGGAGAAGATGGCGATTGAGGTCTTCAGGGAGATGCTCAAGGCGTAGGGCCGTGCAGGTTTCATCCACGCTGAAGTAATGCAGCCACCAGTCAGCTGCCACCCAAGTGCCACCAAGACGAAGGGAAAAAAACAGCCCACTGCGTACCGGATCAAAGGCAAGATTAGAAAGGTTCATGTGCCGCTGTTTGTGCTGCCAGTCACTAATTAGCCAGGCTTCTAGGCGCCTTGCGGTAATGAATCGTTGGCGAATACCCGCTCGCCATGATCCGCGGCTTTCGCGCAGGGCAACCGAATCATGCTTCTCAGCTGTGTGATCTGGATCGATACTTATACCAGCTAGCGATTGCTCTCGGAATAGACGGTTCATCGAAGTACCGCCGGTTTTGGGCATATGTAGCCAAAGGAAGTTGTCAGCGATGATCATGGCTGGATCGCCTAACTCCACAGGTGCAGTGTATGAGCAAACGCTTGCCTGAATTCATTGGTCTTGGTGTGCAGAAGGGTGGTACCACCACGCTGCAGAGGCTCCTGGAACAGCATCCAGGAGTGTTCTTGCCTCCATCTAAGGAACTGCACTACTTCACCCTCAATTATCTCCAAGGAGAGGATTGGTATCGTTATCAGTTTTCTAAGGCTCAGAGTGGCCAACTCTGCGGCGAGGTCACTCCGTATTACTTCTTCCATCCTCAGGTCCCACAGCGCATTGAGACGTTGCTGCCAAATGCTCGATTGATTTTGCTGTTACGCGATCCGGTTGATCGATGTGTTTCTCAGTACTTTCATTCTCGTCGGCTTGGTCTGGAACCATTGGGTTTGGAGGAAGCACTGGCAGCCGAGGATGAACGGTTGGAAGGATCAATATCAGCACTTGAAGCGATCGATGGTCGCCACCGCAGTCATCAGGAACATAGTTATCTCAGCCGCAGCCGCTATGAGCAGCAGTTGCCCCATTGGCAGCAACGCTTTTCTGCCGACCAGCTTTTAATTTTGCGCAGCGAGGATTTGTTTTTATCACCGCAAAAGGTTTGGGAGCAGGTGCTCATTTTTCTTGGCTTGCAGTATGTGCCTTTGCCCGCTTTGTCTCAACCAGCGAATGCTGGCAGTGGAGAAGCAAAACAATTGCCGGAACCCCTATGGGAGTTCTTGCGTCAACAGCTCAACCCCACCTATGCGTGGGTAGCGGAGCATACTGGAATACGTTGGAGTAAATGATGATTTCTTCTGAATTAAGCGAGAACTTTCCCTCGATCTTTCAGATTTTTATCTCTGACGAGAATTCAGAACCTCCAGAGCTTCTTCAGCCTGCAATTGCTTCAGTAAAGCAGTGTTTTGGTGCCTATCGCTACATCCGTCATGACGGGGAAAGTCTGCGTGCTTTTCTCCAGCAATCGTTTGAGCCAGCAGTGGTGGCCGCTTACGACAAGCTCCGACCGTATGCCTACAAAGCTGATCTTGGTCGTTATTGCTTGCTCTATCAATTCGGCGGATGGTATGCCGACATCAGTATTCAGATGCGTCAACCTGTTGGCCCGGTGGGCAAAGAAGTCGAGCTTGTTTATTTTTTTGATTTGGGAGATGGCGTGGTGCCTGGTAGGAGTTTGTTTGATGTCTCAAATTCACTGATCTACTCCACGCCGCAGCATCCTGTGATGGAACGCGCGATCCAAACAGTTATTAGGCATTGCCAAGATGAGTACTACGGCAATACGATTTATTCTCCCACCGGTCCATCGGTGCTGGGTGCTGCAATTGCTTCTGAAACAGCTTCTCAAAAACATGTAAGCGGTCATTTGATGGCTCTAACGCCCAGTCATCCACGCCGTAATCTCTCGTTTGTTTTGCCCGACGGTCAGATTTTGGCCCTGTTCAAAAAGGGCTGGATGGCTCCTGGGGATGTGTTGTTTGGACCACGTGAAGGCACTAACAATTATGCTGATCTATGGGTACAGCGAAAGGTTTATTGCTAATTAAGTCGAGGTCGCAGATTACGCAAAGCTTTAATCACACGGAGGGGGTGGTTCTGGGTGCTGTGGCGTTGAGAGCGCCAGCACAGTGCTTCAGCGGATGCATCATTTTGTCAAAGAGCAGAGTGGCAAAGTTCGATTGGGAGGATCTTGTTTTAGTGAGCAAAACTTGTAAAGCTACCCATAGCGTTGTTTGATTGCATTATTAATATTTAATATGCATTCTCTTGGCTTCATGCAGAAGAGGCTCTACGCAAATTTCAGGAAGTGATGTTAATTAAATTGGCAGACTCCCATTTGCTATTTGCTGAATCAGCTTGAGTTGTTCTTGCACACACATTTCAAGTTTAAAGCGTTGAAGAATGGTTTTTCTCGCTGCTTCGCCAAGCCTTAGGGCTTTATTTCGGTCTCGTAATAGTTCTGCGATTGCTGTAGCGAGATCTTTTGGCTTGAAGAAATCCACCAACAATCCATTGCGCTCGTTGTCGATTACTTCCTCCACTGGTGCAGTAGCCGAGCCGACGATGGCGCAGCCGCTGCTCATCGCTTCTAGTAAGCTCCAACTGAGTACAAATGGGTAAGTTAAATAGACATGTACTTGGGAAAGCTGAAGGATGGTTAAAAACTGGTCGTAAGGGACCTTGCCAGCAAAGATTACTTTGTTGGATTCGTATTGCCCTCCGATCTCCTTGAGGAATACGTCTTTCCATTCCCCCTCTGGGCAAACGGCGCCATAGCTTACGCCTTTGGTCTCACCAACGATCAACAAACGTGCGTCTGGCTCAAGACGTTGCAACTCTGGGATAGCGCGAATCATTGAATGACAACCTCTGTAGGGCTCCAAAGTGCGATTCACGAAGGTGACCAGCTTTTCGCCAGGGCTGAGCACCGTACCGTCGGCAAGTGTGACCGGTTTTGGAGAAGGATTGGGTGCAGCTTTTCTGGTGTCGATGCCGTCGTGAATCACGCTGATTTGATTGCGCCAGCTGGATGGATAGCTGGTGCGCTGAAATTCCGTCGGCGCCACGCACCAGGTGCTGTTTTCAAGATTCAGTAGTTGATTGGCCGTTTTCATCCGTATATGAGCACAGTTTTCCCAGGGTGGTTTGCCTTGAAGCTCGGGATCAAAGTCGTAATCAAATCCGCGTGGGTTATAGAAAAATTCCTGATATGTGAGGATCGGTATTTGCGGCCAGATGTCTCCAAGGAAGAGCATTTCACCCCAGCCTGGATGTCCGCAAATCAGGTCAGGAGTGAATCCTTTTCTCTTCAGTTCTTGGGCGGCGCGTGCACAAGGCTCGGCCCGCAGCACTTTTGTTTCCAGGTCCGTTACCCAAGGATGAAGTCCTGGTTGATTGCCTTGGTTTAATCCATAACGGAAGTACTGAACGCTGGCAGGGAGTTCATCGGTAGCTTCCTCGATTCCCAGCCCGATCAACTGATGACCGCCTTCTGCATCCAGAGCTCTGAGAATATGGATGTATTGCCCCGGGAAGCCCTGGTGCACAAACAGTAGTTTCAAGTAATTTAAGGACTCGAAGGGTAATTATGGTGCCAAAACTTATTTGAACGATGTCGTCCCCTTTTCGCTTGCGTGTGGTGATCCCTCATTTTTTCCGAGATGGAGCTAGCGACAGTAGCGGTGGCTATGGTTCTGGGCGACATGGCAACCGTCTCCCACGAAGCTTGGCCTTAGCTAGATGCTTGGGCAATGTTTTGTCTCTGAATCGTGCACCACAAGATTGGATCTTAAATATTGCTGAACGCAAGATGGAAATGACTCCAGTGTCAAATCTGCGGGGTTTGCCTGGTGTCGTTATTGATCTTCATCTTTTTGTATGTGGCGATGATTGGCTACAGGATGTTGTGGAGTTGTTTGCACCACGGCTGCAACTGCATCGTATGGAGTTGAGCGATCCTCGTCAGCTGCCACTTGAGGCAGTACGTCAACTGCTGGATATGTCAGATCCTGGATATTTATCATTGTATCTAGAAGATGATCTGGTCATTCAGGATCAGAATTATGTTGACAAACTGGAATGGTTCTATCAACGCACCGAGAACCGTTTTGTATTGATGCCACATCGCAGAGAACCAACTGTGGCTAATGCACCGCAGCAGCTGTATGTCGATGGACCCATCAAGGATGAAAGCCAGATTGAGCCGTTGTGGGCAAGCGATGAAGCAGTCGTTGGGAGTGGTCACTTTTGGGACGGACAAGAAGTTGAATTTGTGAAACCATTCAATCCTCATTCGGGTAGTTTTTGTATTAGTGCTGATCAGGCTTCAATATTGCGATCTGCACCTTGGCCACCGCCAACTTTTGTTGGACCGTTGGAAACAGCAGCAACTGGAACAGTTTTGATGAAATTTCCAGTACTCAAGCCGGCTTGGAGACATCGAAATTTCTTAACTCTTGAGCACGGTAATCCTTCGTTTTTGTCTTGTTTTAACCAGTTTCCTAGAAGGGATTGTTTATAATCTTAGAAATGATTTTCAGTCTTTGTCTCATTTTGGTATTCATAGCTTTCAGTGAGTAGATAAGTATAAGCCGCTAATCTTTGCTCAAGCTAAATGAGCCTGCAAGCACTTTGAGGTATTTAGAGGTAAGATTTGGATTCTGAAAGTAGGTGAATTTTTTGATTTATGTAATCAAAAAATTAATAAAAGCCCTTGACAAGCATATCGCCCTAATGTATAATATTTTATTAATACTAACCCTGTGACAGGATTTGGGGCTGATAAAGGGTCAAGTAGGGAAAAATCTACTAGTGATCGAGATAAGCTGTTTGGAAAGGCAGTACAGTTACATCTTTCTGGTAATTTACAGGCAGCAGAATTATCGTATAAACGAGTCTTAGAAGAATTTCCAAATGATTCAGGAGCCTTGACTAACCTAGGGACAATTTATAAGCAAAGTGGACAGTATGAAATTGCTATAAACGCATATAAACAGGCTATAGAATCATTACCAGGTATGCCTGACCCATATATTAATTTATCTAATTTATATCAATTGCTTGGGCGACTACATGAAGCGCTTGAATTTATCCAAGTAGCGGTAAGCCTGGATAACAATAATGCAGCTGCAGAACTCAATTATGGAATAATTTTAAAAGATTTGTGCAACCTTGATGCTGCTGAGACACATTTCAAAAAGGCACTTGCACTGGAACCTGATTTCAAAGAAGCGAATTGCCATTTTGGATTGCTTCTGACTCAACAAAATAGATTACAAGAGGCACGACTAAGTCTGGAAAAAGCATTAACGATTGATAGTTCTTATCATCTGGCAAAGTCTGGCTTGGGAAAAGTATTGCTCGCTCTTGGCTATCATTCTAGAGCAATGCAACTGATCAGGGAATCTGACGGTGCGTTGCGATTTATAATTGGCAAAGGTATTGAATTTTATCCGAAGCAATGAAGAGAATTGCCTTAGAGCATGCTAAGCAGAATCCATCTTTCATGGGAGCATGGATGTTGCCAGATCCTTCTATATGTGAAGAACTAGTGTCTTACTTTGAGCAGCGTCCAGGTCAGCAGAGACCTGGTACCTCAGGTTTGGGTAAAAACAACACCGAAGTGAAAGATAGTATGGATATGTCAATCTCACCAGCCGTGATTGCTGAATCAGGAAATGAGGTTCTCCAAAAATACTTTCAACAATTATTTCATTGTTATAATGATTACTCTGATCAATGGCCATTTTTAAAGGAAGCATTTCCAAGTGTAGAAATAGGCTCATTTAATCTTCAAAAATACAAGCCTGGTCAACACTTTAAAAATCTTCATACGGAAAGGACTAGCATCCACACATTGCATAGATTGTTTGCATTTATGACTTATTTAAACACAATAGACGATGGCGGAAGTACGCATTTTCATTATTATGATTTAGATATTCAGCCCAAAAAAGGTTTGACGCTTATTTGGCCTGCAGAATGGACGCATCTTCACAGAGGAAATCCAGTAATAAATGGTATAAAATACATCATCACTGGTTGGATGAATATTCATTAGTATTAAAAAATTCTCACAGAAAAAAATTTAAGCTTATGTATATCAATCACAAAATACTTTCTATGGATGTAGCAAAATCAGCAACAAATTTTTCTGAATTGCACAAGTCAGAAATCTTTAGTTGATCTCTAAGAGTATGGCGAACCCTTGCCCTTTTTTCTTGATCTGAGGATAAGTGTAATGCAATATTGGCAAATTGTTGGTTGTTTTGTGCGACCCATTCGGGAAAGCCGACATGTTTTAAAATGCTACTACAAACGCGTTGATGTATTGCGGGCCCTTCAAGTGTAATGACTGGTACTCCCATCCATAATGAGTCAATTGTTGTCGTGCCACCAGTGACAGGATAGGTATCTAGACAGATATCTATTTCATTGTAGCAATCAAGATAATGTCGCTTAGCCAGTCTATTATTATAGAAATAAATTCTTGAAGCATCTATATCATGCTTTGCGAATTCATTGATTATGTTTTGACGGAGAATATAGCTTTGAAATTCTACACGAATAAATAAAAATTTAGATCCTTCTACTTGTTTCATCACTGTTGCCCATCTTTTGATTGTGGCCTGAGTGTATTTGTATGTATTATTTAATGAACCGAAAGTAATGTATCCTCTTTTGGTCTCAGGCAATTCTGATGTTATTGGTATATCATCAAGCTCTGTAAAGCATATGGAGCTGCCTTCCGTAATTAATGGCTTTTCAATGATTAGTTCTGGGCGAGTTGGTTGTAAGTATTTGTCTAAAAACAAATAATCCATTTGCTCGAGACCACATGTGCCTGGAAATCCAAGCCAACTGACTTGAATTGGTGCGGCTTTCCAGGCAAATGTAGATGTCCGGGATCCATTAGTGAATCCTGTTAAATCAAATAGCACATTGATCTTATCGTCGCGAATGACTTGTGATAGCTGTTGAGGAGAGAGATTTTCAACATCTCTAATGGTTGATGCAGAATCTTCAAATCTTTGACGCCATACATCCATACGCTTATAGGTACTATATCCATAAAGTTCAAATCTGGTTTTGTCTATCTTTTTGAAAAGTGGCCATATAAACCTTGCAACCGAATGATCCCGGAAATCTGCACTTATAAAGCCAATTCTTATCCTGTCTTTAAATGATATCGGAGCAGAGCTCATATCATTTAAATTGTATAAACAAACTTTTTTTGATTGTGAATCACCCCATCTTTTTATTGTATCTCTCAATTGGAGGCACTCTTCTATTGACTCGCAATAAACTAATAAGTTAAGAAAAGATGTATAGCCCCATTCTGGAGGTAAAGCATTTATGAGAGATATTGGATCTATTTTGCATAGATTGGTAAAATCACACACCCTTCTCATGTGAGTAATGTGATCAAGCCACAGTGTAAGAATAGATTCATTATTAATGGCACGGCTTGAATGTGCGAAAGCAAGATCTATTTGCGCCCGAAGATGATACTCGTTGGCTATATTACTATTGGCAAGAGGATTATTTGGATCTGATTTTAGCACTTCTTTGAATGTTGATATCGCTTCGCCATTTTTACCGAGATCGCTTAAAATTGTTCCATAAGTATTCTTGCCTGAAATACAATCTGGTTCAATTTCTTGATAGCGCTTAATGAAGTATTCTGCTGCATTGAAATTTTGCATACGTCTCATTAGAACAGCAAAGTTTCTCATGCCCTGGGAATGATCAGGAGCTATCCCAAGAAGCCTACAGTGCAGTTCGAGAGCCAAGTTATTGTTATTGACTTTACCTGCCTCTGCCCCTTTATTGAATAAATCATAAATTCTCGAATTAGTCGGTTTTCTCTCTTTCCTTTCGATCATTCCATAAGTAGAAATTGCATCCGACCACTCCTCGCGTTTGACATGATTTTGTGCTTTAATCTTTAATGCTTTCAGTGAAAGGCTTTGATCGCTGGATTGCTTTTTTTTCATTTGCGTTTGCCAATTTTGCGATGAAAATAGCAATAAATAAGCAAAGGGTGGGAATTGTTTATTATTTGATTTTTATTAATCATAGCCTGATTAAGACCAATAAGCTAAGTATATATTGATTGATAAAAACCCCTCCTCGAAGAGAAGGGGTTTGATGGTAATGAGAAGAGGTAATTAAACCACGTCGCCTGCAACCATAGCAGCTCCGGCACCGATTAAAATTATGCTAGATGTACCGGTATTTGCAACGTTTCTCATGTCGGTAGCAGTGCTAACCATGAAGAGCATATCGGCACCACCACCATTAACAGTAAAGTTAGTGCGACCAGCGTTCGCAATGCCTCTAATTAAATAGTTGCCAGCACCTGCTGTTGCGATGTTTCCACCACCCGCTAACACAGTGGCTCCACCGGCATCAGCATCAAGGTCATCAGCCGTACCTGCGAAGTCATTGATGACATCAACACCGTTGCCGAAAGTGATGAGGGAGTTAGCATTTGTAAGAGCAGCACCAGTTAAGTTGTTAAAGGTAACAGTAGCGATTGTGGAATCACCATTGTTTTGTGTGATTATGTCGTTTCCTGCACCAACTGTAAGAGTATCGTTTCCTAGACCACCATCTAGGCTATCTGTTCCAGCACCACCACCACCTGTGATGCCGTCAACGCCGGCACCTCCTGCCAAGCTGTATCCATTAGCTCCTGTTTCTGCTGCAACGGTAATGATATTAGTCTGGCCAGCAGTTGTATCAGCAGAAAGATCTACTGTGTTCACTCCTGCTTCGAAAGCATTGTTGTTCAGTGAGATACTGATGATTTGATTGGTTGCTTCTCCTGCGTTAATCTGTTCTATATTTGTAAATCGTGTCGCGAATGAATCAGCAGCAGCGATAGTAAAAGTAGCAAGTCCGTTGTTTTTAATCTCAATCGAATCTGTTGTGCCTGCCCCGCCATCGAGATTATCTTCCACCGCGTTGGCAACAAATAGATCGGCAGTTGCTTCGTAAGTGAATTCATCAATCCCTGCACCAGAGCTAATTGAATCAATGCCACTCCCTCCTTGAAGGGAATCAACTCCAGCCGATCCTAAAATCGTGTAGTTATTCGCTGCACCAGTTTCTGCGGAAGCATCAACCAGATTGCTTGCTGTATTATCTGTATCTGCCGAAAAATCTACAAAGCGCAGTCCAGCTTCGTAAGCATTGTTGTTGAGTGTGACACTCATTCGTGTGTCAGTTGCAGTATAAGCGCTGATTCTTTCAATGCCTGTATTCCTTGTCGCCCAGCTATCTGCAGCTGCAATGGTGAATACTGCAGCACCGTTGTTGTTGATCGCAACCGAGTCTGTACCAGTAGCACCATCCAGGACGTCAACTAAGGCATTTCCGTTAAACAGATCGGCTGTAGCAACATAAGCGAAACTATCATCTCCGACTCCACCATTTAGCTGGTCAGGCCCAGCGTTGCCTTGGATGGAATCATTGCCAGTTCCGCCATTGATTGTGTCTGAATTGGTACTGCCAGAGACTGTATCTGCATCATCACCACCTGCAAGCAAAAGGCTCGCTGTTGAATTGGCAGCAGTAATGGTGTCAGTGCCTGCGCCGCCATTGGTCGTTGAATTGGTGTAGGCCCGATCTGCGCTTGCATTGATTGCAATTGTTATCGCATCATTTCCTAGATCTCCATGAACTAAGGAATTGGTTACTGATGCGTTCCCAATTGAGATGGTGTCATTATCAGCACCACCTCGGAGCTCAGAGCCAGAAAGAGAAGTGGCGAGAGTGATTGTATCGGCTTGTTTGTTGCCATTAATGATTGAATCAGTAGCTGAACCAATGAAGATCGAGTCAGTTCCTTGACCGCCTTGCAGGGTAGTCGTATTGAGAGTGCCTAGATCAGCAGCAGAGCCAAATGTATCTGTATCCTTGTTGCCGTTGAGAAAACTTGTAGTTAAGGTTCCGCCGCCAAAACTAACGACGTCATTGCCTTGCCCACCTTTAATGGTGTGAGTTGTACGTTCTACAGCTCCCTGCAGAGTAATGGTGTCATTAGCTTGTTGAGAGCCAACAAAAACATTGGAGGCTGCACCTGCAGAAAGAGTTAGTGCATCAATTCCACTGGTGCCAACGTAAGAAGTCGTGTCGGCAGAAGAAGTGCCTGGAATTGTCGAGAATGCCATTTTGCTGGACTGAAGAATTTTATTCTATATTAGCCTAATTCGTTTTTACAAGCTTCTGTCAAGGTCTCTTCTGTCATTGTCACTAGCGCCTTCATGTTTTCGTACCTAATGTTATTTGGTGACATGAGCGAGCGAAATTTTAAGAATAGACTCATTATTAATGGCACGGCTTGAATGTCTGAAATCAAGATCTTTTTGCGCCTGAAGATGCCACTCGTTGGCTATAATACTATTGGCAAGAGGATTATTTGGATCTGATTTTAGCACCTCTTTGAATGTTTATATCGCTTGGCCATTTTTACCGAGATCGCTTAAAATTGTTCCATAAGTATTCTTACCTGAAATACAATCTGGTTCAATTTCTTGATAGCGCTTAATGAAGTATTCTGCTGCATTGAAATTTTGCATACGTCTCATTAGAGCAGCAAAGTTATTGTTATTGACTTTACCTGTCTCTTCCCTTTCGATCATTCCATAAGTAGAAATTCCATCCAAAACTCCTCGCGTTTGACATGATTTTGTGCATTAATCTTTAATGCTTTCAGTGAAAGGCTTTGATCGCTGGATTGTTTTTTCATTTGCGTTTGCGAATTTTGCGATGAAATAGCAATAAATAAGCAAAGGGTGGGAATTGTTTATTATTTGATTTTTATTAATCATAGCCTGATTAAGACCAATAAGCTAAGTATATATTGATTGATAAAAACCCCTCCTCGAAGAGAAGGGGTTTGATGGTAATGAGAAGAGGTAATTAAACGATGTCGCCTACAACCATAGCAGCTCCGGCACCGACTAAAATTATGCTAGATGTACCTGTATTTGCAACGTTTGACATGTCGGTAGCAGTGCTAGACACGAAGAGCATATCGGCTCCACCACCATTAACAGTAAAGTTAGTGCGACCACCGTTCGCAATGCCTCTAATTAAATAGTTGCCTGCAACAGCTGTTGCAACGTTTCCACCACCCGCTAACACAGTGCCTCCAGCGGTATCAAAATCAAGGTCGTCAGCCGTACCTGCGAAGTCATTGATGACATCAACACCGTTGGCGAAAGTGATGACGGAGTTAGCATTTGTAAGAGTAGCTCCACCACCTAAGTTGGTAAAGGTAGCAGTAGCAATTGTGGAATCACCAGCCTCTTGTGTGATTATGTCGTTTCCTGCACCAACTGTAAGAGTATCGTTTCCTAGACCACCATCTAGGCTATCTGTTCCAGCAGCACCACCACCTGTGATGCCGTCAACGCCGGCACCTCCTGCCAAGCTGTATCCATTAGCTCCTGTTTCTGCTGCAACGGTAATGATATTATTCCCTGCCACAGTTGTATCAGCAGAAAGATCTACTGTTCTCAGTCCTGCTTCGAAAGCATTGTTGTTGAGTGTGACACTGATTATTTGATTGCTTGCAGTATAAGCGTTGATTCTTTCAATGCCTGTATTCCTTGTCGCCCAGCTATCTGCAGCTGCAATGGTGAATGTTGCAGCACCGTTGTTGTTGATCGCAATCGAGTCTGTACCAGTAGCACCATCCAGGACGTCAACTAAGGCATTTCCGTTAAACAGATCGGCTGTAGCAACATAAGCGAAACTATCATCTCCGACTCCACCACTTAGCTGGTCAGGCCCAGCGTTGCCTTGGATGGAATCATTGCCAGTTCCGCCATTGATTGTGTCTGAATTGGTACTGCCAGAGACTGTATCTGCATCATCACCACCTGCAAGCAAAAGGCTCGCTGTTGAATTGGCAGCAGTAATGGTGTCAGTGCCTGCGCCGCCATTGGTCGTTGAATTGGTGTAGACCCGATCTGCGCTTGCATTGATTGCAATTGTTATCGCATCATTTCCTAGATCTCCATGAACTAAGGAATTGGTTACTGATGCGTTCCCAATTGAGATGGTGTCATTATCAGCACCACCTCGGAGCTCAGAGCCAGAAAGAGAAGTGGCGAGAGTGATTGTATCGGCTTGTTTGTTGCCATTAATGATTGAATCAGTAGCTGAACCAATGAAGATCGAGTCAGTTCCTTGACCGCCTTGCAGGGTAGTCGTACTGAGAGTGCCTAGATCAGCAGCAGAGCCAAATGCATCTGTATCCTTGTTGCCGTTGAGAAAACTTGTAGTTAAGGTTCCGCCGCCAAAACTAACGACGTCATTGCCTTGCCCACCTTTAATGGTATGAGTTGTACGTTCTACAGCTCCCTGCAGAGTAATGGTGTCATTAGCTTGTTGAGAGCCAACAAAAACATTGGAGGCTGCACCTGCAGAAAGAGTTAGTGAATCAATTCCACTGGTGCCTACGTAAGAAGTTGCGTCGCTAGCAGAAGCACCTGGAACAGTAGTAAATGCCATGATTTGAGTGAAGGAATGGAGGCAGTTTTTAAACTAGAAAAAAAGCGCCTCCATTCAAAGAAGACGCTTATGGTATTGCTAAGAGTAGCTAAACATCAAACAATGAATGTTGTGATGTTACCACCAGCAGTCCCATCCCAACCATCGAAAACTATCGCAGTAGTTCCATTGTTGGCAAGAACATTTAGGCTGCCTCCAGCAATTTGGAGGAACAGGGTGTCAAGACCGGTGGTGTCAACGTTAAAGGTGTTTGTGAGGGTTGCCCAGTCACCTTGGATGACGTAGTTACCAGCTGCCAGGTTGGTGATGTTGGTAGCACCAGCATTGATCTCTGTTGCCCCATTAATACCGGTGGCAATACGTGTTCCGTTAGCAAAGGTACCAATTGCACCTGAGATCACATCAACACCATTACCGAAGACGATGACGGAGTTGTCATCAGTCAAGGTACCACCACCAGAGTTGGTCCAACCAACGGTTGCAGCAGTTGAGTCGCCAGCGGCCTGGACGTATCTCTCTCCAACCACACCACTGGTCATCAGGTCATTACCAGTACCACCAGTAATGGTGTCAGTA
The DNA here is from genome assembly GCF_047304785.1 of Prochlorococcus sp. MIT 1327. Classification (NCBI taxonomy): domain Bacteria; kingdom Bacillati; phylum Cyanobacteriota; class Cyanophyceae; order Synechococcales; family Prochlorococcaceae; genus Prochlorococcus; species Prochlorococcus sp. MIT 1327. The sequence goes on along the minus strand of NZ_CP138972.1, from coordinate 92,085 downwards.
CCGCCAGCGTTAGTGGTGCTGTCGTTGCCTGCATCGCCTGTAACGGTATCAGCAGCAGTGCCGCTTGCGATGGTATCGCCGTCAGCACCACCAACGAGAGTCGCGGCCTGAGTGAAGGCGGTGAAGTTGATGTTGTCAACACCTGCTCCACCATCTGCACGAGTGCCAGTTGCGGCAGTCATTGCTGCGTTGCCGTTCAGGATATCGTTGCCGGCACCACCATTCATGGTTAGCCGGGTCAGGGTAGAGGCAGCTGTGAGCTGAACGGTGTCATTGCCGTCACCACCATCAAACAAAACGTCTGTGTGAGTACCAGCTGCAACTGTGACGATGTCGTTGTCTAAATCACCAAATACAGAGCCTGAATTGGAAGCGTTAACGGTAATTAGATCGGCACCTTGGCCACCGCGAACGGTTCCGGCGTTCGTAATGTTTCCTGCAGTGATTGTGTCAACGTTTTTGTTGCCGTTGACCAAGCTTGCACTTACTTGAGCCGTCACAACGTTGTCGTTGCCCTGACCGCCCTGAATTGTTGCGGTGAAAAGGTTTGCGGCAGCACCTGCAACACCAATAGTGTCGTTGTTGCTGTTGCCGTTTAAGTGAGAGTCGGTTAGAGAAGATCCAGCACCGAAAGAGATGGTGTCTGTACCCTGGCCACCCCTCACGCTGCCGGAGTTGTAAGCAGTGTTGATGCCAATGGTATCAGCAGCTTGCTGGCCGCCGGTGAACTTGCCCGTGACGGATGTAGCGGTTACAGGAGAATCGATACTGATGACGTCGATTCCAGAGGTGCCCACATAGGACGACCCTTCGGTAGTGAATGCCAAGGTCTTGGTTGAGTGAAGATAGTTTCCGTAGGAGGTTACTGCGCCAAGTAGGTGCATGGCAACCACATGTTCATTATATGACTTGCAAATCGTTGGTAGAACTGGTCTCGGACGATTTGATTACTGTCTCCCGGCGAAATCTCCTGCCCCGCAGTCGGCCTGAGGTGCTGTCGTCAGCGTTTTTTGGCAAAATTCTTTGCCCGAATTAGCTCGAGGATTGCTCAAGGGTGAGCATTTGGGTTAGGGAATGCTGATCCCGTTCAAATTATCCAGGCCCATAAATTGCATGTCATCAATAAGAACATGGGTTTTTTGCGTGGTTTCGCTTTGCTCCTTTAGCCTTTGACGCCTAGGGCTGTGCGGCTTTGACTGCGGAAAAATGGATTTACTTAATCTTTGATCTTGATTTGTGGGCTGTCGTTATGCCTTCGTTCTGATATTTGATGGGAAAGTGAATACTGTTTTCAGGATGTTGCAGTGATCTTGAGTCTTTGCATGTTTTCTTCTCGGCCGCCCAAGCATTGGCTAGTATAATTATATCTATTATTGGATTACAGCTTGCTTTGGTAAATTTGCAAAATTTTAAGACTGATCCAGTCCATGCTTAAATTATCTATGCCGTAGGGAATTGGCTTATGCACATGACATTGCCTTTGAAGAAATCTATTGCTTTATTTCACCCTCAGGGTAACTTCTCCAGGCCTAATAATTTTTTTGGAAAGGATGTTGCGAATTTGGGTTTGTTTAAGGCTTTGATCCGTTACGGTGATTTTAAGGAAGTGTCTTTGTTGAACCAAATTGGTTTGTCTAGAGAGAATGCTGATGCTGAATTATTGGAATTGACTAGTCGAATTGAATTGAATTGTGTACCCACTTTTGACACTTTGGCTCCTTCTCGTTGTGGCACATTGTTGAGAGGGCAGCCCTATCTTTCGGAGTTGGCATGGATGCGATGCAATGCACATCTCGACAATGCTTACAGCTTGGTTGGATTGATTCACACAATTGCACCGCCTTTTATTCGTGAGCTGATAGGCGCAGCAGCTGTCGCGCCAACTTACCAATGGGACGCATTGATATGTACTTCTCCAGCTGTTAAGCATTCCATGGAAATAATGTTTGATAGCTTTGCAGCTCACATGGCGAATCGTTTTGGTGCGGTGCGTAATCCTCGGCCGCAATTGCCACTTATTCCCTTGGCTGTTGACACTGAGGCCATGGGGCATAAGCGAACTGATCTTGAGTCAAGGGCTGAATTCCGAAAACGTTTTAGCATCGATAGTGATGATATTGTTGTTCTTTGGGTGGGTCGACTCTCGTATTTTGAGAAGGCATTTCCCCAAAGCATGATCGAGGCTGTTCAGCTTGCCTCTAAGAATTGCAAATCCCGCCTTCATTTTTTGATGGCTGGTTGGTTCCCAGGTGGAGATGATGACCTTCGCTTGTATAAGCAAGCCGCAGACCTTTTGGCACCTGAACTTAATTTAATTGCCTTGAATGGTAATGATTCAAGCCTTGTTGATAAGTGTTGGGCAGCAGCAGATATTTTTATATCTCTTGTCGATAATATCCAGGAGACTTTTGGCATTACACCTGTTGAAGCGATGGCGGCAGGTTTGCCAGTTGTCGTTAGTGATTGGGATGGTTACAGATATACTGTGCGTGATCAAGTTGATGGAATCTTGATTCCGACTCTTGCTAGTGCTGGGGGAGATCTCGGATATCTTTTGTCTATGCTTCATAGTCTCGAGGTTGAGACCTATCAGACTTACGTTGGCGCTGTCGCTCAACATACTGCAGTGCATGTTCAGAAGGCTGCTGCTGCTATTGCACAGCTTGCTAGTAATTCGCAGCAGCGAATTACTATGGGAGAAGCTGGTCGTAGGCGAGCGCTTGATATGTTCTCTTGGCCAGTAGTGGTCGATCTCTATAAGCAATTATTTGATGAGCTTGCGCAGCGTCGTTTGACTGTTGAACCAAGCTTTGCCTCGAATGCCCCTCGTCTAAACCCTTTGCGAGGAGAGCCCTTTCGTGATTTTACGCACTTTGCTACTCATGTTATTGAGCCAAGTTTGAGGCTTCGCCTTTCCCAGGGGTCCAAAGCTTCCAACCTAGAGGCCTGTCTCTTAGTGCAATTGAATACTTTTTATCCAGGTCTTCGTGGCTCGCCGGAAGATGCGATGAAACTCCTTTTTGCTTTGGAAGAATCAGGACCACAGGGATTGCTCGTTGATGAGCTTCTTGAAAATATCTCTTCGCAAAGGAAGCCTTATCTTGAAAATACTTTGGTATGGATGGCGAAGCTTGGTCTCATTGATTGGCTACCGTCCTAGATTTGACCCCTTTTTTTAAGGCGTTTCGGCTTCAATTAAATTAATTATTTTTGGATTCCCTTTTGCGAGAGCACAATTGCCAATCCTATGCATTGGCTCGCCTTCGAGTATCCTTAGTGCTCTGAAGTCTATTGCCCTATGTATGAATTCACGTTCTCCGCTTCGGTAACTCAATAGGCCCCCACTGATGAAATAGAGGCCGGGCCATAGGCCCCCGTTAAAGTGGAACTGTGTAATCCACCTACTACCTGCTTGAAATGTTGTAACTGCTTCACTGCGATTGGTTAGTCCGGCTTGCTTGGGATGGCATTGCCCGCTTAGGCGTTGTCCATTGACGCTTGCAATGTTGCATGCCATTGCTACATTCTCTAGGTCTATTTCTGCTAAATATTCAAAGTTGATCTTGAAGCTCTTGCCAAATGCTATGTTATTAACTTGACTTGTTTTGTTAGTTAGTGCTTCTTCTAGGGTTATCCATGCATCTACAATTGATCCACCTTTAGGTGTATAGGTTTCAGGCGACTTAGGTTTGAGCATGTGATCCATCCATGCCTTTTGGGGTTTTGCTCCCTGGTCTGAGCTGCATTCAGGGATATGTTGATTATTTAAATCTTTGGTTGAATTGATGTCGGAGAAGTATCGATCCCAGGCTTTGTCACTCTCATTCATTAGCCGTTGGTAAGTCGTTGTGACCTTGGCCGGGCTCTCGATCATGCGCAGACGTCCACTATGCAGCAGTAATGCCTGGTCGCAGTGCTGAATAATTTGTGGGCAGCTATGCGTTACAAGAAGAACAGCAGTACCTTTTTCTTTGAGTCGTTCCAGGTGGGAATAGCATTTTTTTTGAAATAGCTCATCGCCCACTGCTAAGGCCTCATCAACCACAAGTACATCTGGATTGATGTGGGCTTGCACCGCAAATGCCAGTCGAAGAGCCATACCGCTTGAGTATGTCTTGACTGGTTGGTGAATAAATTCACCGATATCAGCAAAGCTCAGAATTGCATCGAGTTGCTTCTCAACTTCTGCGTGACTTAAGCCCAGTAAAGCGGCATTTAGGTATACATTATCTAAGCCGCTAAATTCAGGATTGAAGCCACTTCCTAGTTCAAGAAGTGCTCCTATCCTTCCACTTGCGTTTACACTGCCTTTGGTGGGCCGCAGGGTGCCGCAAAGTAGTTGTAGAAGTGTACTTTTGCCTGAGCCGTTGCGTCCCACTACTCCGAGTGTTTGGCCCCTGGCCAGCTCAAAACTCACATTATTTAGAGCCCAGAACTCCCTATAACGTAATTTTGATCTTCCGAATCGATCACGACCCCAGATTGCTTGGATTAGGCGATCCCGTGGATGGTCATAGATGTGATAGCACTTACTCAGACCGTCAGCTCTAATAGCGATTCTGTCGTTCATCGGTGGATATGAGTCGATGGAGTTTGATTCAGAGCACATCTGCAAATCCTCGACGTGCTTTTTGGAAGCCGCGATAGGCAATTTCACAAGTGATTATGCTCAGCAGACTGGCTGCCAAGACATAGGAGAAGGAGGGTTGTAGGCCATTGACGGCAACACGTCTTGTCTGCTCAATAATAATAACTAGTGGATTTAGGCGAAGTAGTGGTTGCCATCGTTCCGGCAATGCACTCAGAGGATAAAATACGGCACTGAGAAACATCAGAAGATTGGTTATTACCCCTACTACCTGTGTAAGGTCTCGCAGGTATATACCCAGCGCCGACAAAGTCCAGCCCAGTGTTAAGCATCCACCCGCTAACGGTATCCAGATCACTGGTATCCAGGCAATTGTAAGGGGAATTTGCCCTTGGCTGATTAGTTCAAATACAATCAATACCATCAAGCTTGTCAGGCCGTGAAATAGTGCTGCGATAAGCGTTACGGCCGGAAGTATTTCCAATGGAAAGATTACTTTTGTCACCAGATTGGATTTGCTAAGAATCAGTGCAGGGGACGCATTCGTGGTTTCTGAAAATACATTGAATACAATTAATCCAGCGAATAGATTTATGGCGAACAACCATGGTCCACTTGATTCCAGGTCCCCCCAGCGGGCTTTGAACACTTGTGAGAATACAAATGTGTATACACCTAGCATTAATAACGGTGTTATTAAGGACCATCCCCAGCCCAGCACTGATCCTCTATAGCGACCCTCCACCTCTCGCCGACTAAGTTTCCACAACAGTTCACGCTGTTCCCATAGTGCACTAGGCCATCGCAGGAGTCGTGAAACGCTGATGCTCATTTGCGTTCAGGATTAGGTTCCATACTTTCTCCGAGAAATTCCAGGATTTCTCGATCTTTCAGGCTCTGAGCTTTTCCTTCATCAGCCATTGTCACGTTCTGGTCCTCCGACAACGTTGTTATCAGAGTCTGCATAGAGCTCAACTTGGTTTCCAACGCATCAATTCGTTCCATCAGATTGCGAATTACCTTGGCTTCTGCATCGGGTAAGGCGGAATGGGCCAAAGGGTTTATTCGTGCACCGCTCTGATGAATTACTCGCCCTGGGATGCCAACAACCGTGCAATCAGCGGCTACGTTGTGTACTACTACTGAACCTGCACCAATCCTAGTATTCGCGCCTACCTGAATCGCTCCAAGGACTTTGGCGCCGGCGCCCACAACAACATTATGAGCAAGAGTTGGGTGACGCTTGCCACTTTCCTTGCCTGTTCCTCCTAGCGTTACTCCCTGATACAGCAGGCATTGATTACCGATCTCGGCTGTTTCGCCGATGACCACGCCCATGCCGTGGTCAATGAATACTCCATGACCGATACGTGCTCCTGGATGAATTTCGATGCCAGTGAGGCTGCGGGTGAACTGGCTTAGCAGTCGAGGGAGCAGTGGCAAGCCTGAGCGCCAGAGCTTGTGGCTGATTCGATGAAGCATGAGGGCCTGAAAGCCCGGATAACACAGCAATATTTCCAGCAATCCGCGAGCAGCGGGATCGCGTTCCTTGACGATTGCCAGGTCTGCCCGAATGGTTGTCAGCATTGACACAGACTAGAAATGTTCAGGTTGCCAACAGGCCAATTTCCTTGCGCAATTGACCAATCGTGTCGGTGCTGAGATAGCTTTCGGCGCAGTGTATCTGTGGCATTCGAATTAGTTGCGAACGGTTCTGGCGAAGACTTTGCTCGACAAGGGGCAGGCTGGGGCTGTCGCAGAGCACGTGGCTGGCTGCTCGTAGTAGGGCTAGTAGGCGGCTGCCTACATCCGGTGTCGCTGTCATGAGCAGGAGTTCATTGCCGCGCATGCTGTGCAGTATCACTTCGGCAGCTCGTAGGATCCCTGGGCTGATGCTTACCAGCCCCACGCAGCTGCCGGGTCGCAACTCCTTAAGCATGGCGAGCTCTTGGCGGAAGTCATTGAGGTCTACTGCGACGGCCCGAACTCCGTGGCGTTTAGCTAGCTCTTCCAGCGGTTGCAGGAAATAGCGACTGGTTACCACAGTGCCGTTGCTTGAGCTTTCAAGAATGCTTTCCAGCTCCTCCATTGGTACCACTTCAACTGGAACATCAAGGTGGGGCTCCAGCTCTTCTGCAATCAGCATGGAGGCGCCAATATCCTCTCTCGGAGTGCTTACCAACACTCTCGCCCCGCAGCGAAGGCGCCAGTCAATTTCGCGGGTTAAGAGTTCTCGAGTCTGCTGGAGAGTACAACCAGAATTGAGCAGACCATCAACGCACTTGCGCACTTCCTGGTCAAGGTCAGGGGTGCCTCGATTGCGAATATGGGGAGGGGTTTTGATTTCGCGCGGCTTTTGCTGGTCGCGCACGTAGATACCTGAACCAGCCATGGCTTCGACGACCCCATCTGTTTCCAGCTGTCGATAAACCTTGCTGATCGTGTTGCGATGAAGGCCCGTTTGCATGGCTAACTGGCGAGTGCTGGGCAGTCTGTGGCCAGGTGGGTAATGACGTGCGGCGATTGCGAAACAAATTTGGTTGTAAAGCTGGGCCGAAGCAGGAATGTCGCTTTCCTGTTGAATATGGAATCGCACGCCGGTAGGCCAGGTTGCAATGCGGCCACCTTAAAGAGCAGGAGGCCTTCATGACAATCGCGCGCGTGTCCTGTGATGCTGTGACAGTTCACTGTGGCCTTGGCATGGCTCTGCTTGACCTTGGTTTGTTGTTGAGCTCATTTAAAGAATTCGCATATAGGCCCGCCTTGCTGCTGCTCTCAGGTCGAATGTTTTGCCTGGCTGCAGACTGAGTGTAAATATCCAATATCTCTTTCGTCCGGACGACTCTTTGCCTGGCGAGGTGTGTAGGCGGGCTATCCAGGTTTCTGCTGGAAAGAGCAGGTTTTTGAAAAGTGATTGTGCTATTGGGAATTCAGATGGGTAGACCCATCTGAATTGATGCATCCAAATACACTTAGTTACTCAGGCTGCTGCTCTTAAGGGCTAGTAGGTGGTTGAGTCCTCTGAAGTTAGGGATTTATTGATCCTTGTTGAGCTTTGTTTTGGCAGCAGCAGTAGATCGAGGTGGGGCTGTGATGGTGCGAACCGCACGCGAAGGAATTTGATTTTCCTTATCTATTTTGATCAGCGGTGTTTTGCGCGGTGTAAGGAACATGATCATGTTCCGACCTTCACGCTTAGGAGCTTGCTGAATTTCGGCCTGTTCTTCCAGGTCTTTTGCCATGCGTCGTAGCAGCGTCTCAGCAAGGGCTGTGTGCTGAATTTCACGACCCCGGAAGATAACGGTGCACTTGACTTTGTCACCAGCTTTGAGGAATCGCAAGGCTTGGCCGATGCGCACGTTGTAGTCGTGCTGATCGATTTTGTAGCGCATTTTGACTTCTTTGACTTCGGTCTGATGCGATTTCTTTTTAGCTTCCTTGGCTTTTTTCTCTTGCTCAAACTTGAATTTGCCGTAATCCATGATTCGGCAAACTGGTGGATCAGCTTTCTCGCTGACAAGGACCAGATCGAGTTCTCGATCTTTTGCTACATCAAGGGCTTCTTCCCTGTTGATCACCCCGAGCTGAGTTCCGTCTGCGTCAACGACCCGCAACTTGGGATAATTGATGCGGTCATTAATGTTGGGGAGCTCCCTGACGGGGGCACGACGATCAAAACGAGGACGTGGTGGCATTCAGTGAGATAAGGGAATAGAGCAGACGAAACAAGGAGTTCAAAGCAATTGTCTGCTCTCTCACTCTAGACCTGCTTGGATCAGAGAGAGCGCTTCGCTCAGTGGTTCCTCACCGTTTAGCCAATGGGGGGCATGTTGACGACGAAACCAGGTGCGCTGACGTTTGGCGAATTGCCTTGTGCGAAGCGTCGTCAGCGCGATGGCCTGCTTTAGGTTGAGCTGCCCTTGCAGCATGTGTAGAGCTTCTCTATAGCCAATGGTTTGCAGTAGAGGTAGATCGGCGCTGTAGTAAGAACAAAGCCTTTCAGTTTCTTCAATCAGGCCATTGGCATAAAGCTGGGCGGTACGGAGCTCGATGCGTTCGTTTAGGTCAGCAGGATCGAGACCTAGTTCCAGTACACGCCAATTTGGAGGGATAGATTCTTGTTGAGCACTAATTGGTCGGCCAGTGGCGTAGAGCACTTCGAGAGCCCGCTGCGTGCGCATGGAATCGGCCGGTGCAATCCGTTTTGCAGCTGTTGGGTCTGCTTGGCGTAGCAGCGGGTGACAGATGGCCTGGCCGAGATGTTGGAGTTGTTGGCGTAATCCTGGTTGAGGTGCAACACCGGGTGGCCTTAGGCCTTTTATGAGCGATTTCAAATAGAGGCCGCTCCCTCCTACGAGCAAAGCCATCCTCGACTGGGCGATCGATTGAGTCACGGCCGCCATCGCAATGCTCTGGAATTCCTTTAAAGTGATCGGTTGATCTGGAGCACGCAGGTCTAGCAGCTGATGCGCTACCTGCCTTTGTTGATCTGGTGTGGGCTTAGCAGTGCCCACACTCATATCGCGATATAGCTGGCGCGAGTCAACATTAAGGACATCAAGCTTCAGATGCCTGGCCAGGGAGATGCCTAGGGCCGTTTTGCCACTGGCAGTAGGGCCGAGCACGACGACTACAAGAGGTAGGTCAGCAGGTCTCTCCAATTGGTTAGATTCGCTTTCGTCGGCCATGGGTATAGATGGGTGCTCTCGTGAGGGATGTCGTAGTCGTATTAGAGGTTTTTTCAAGTGGCTCTGATGCACGAGCGTTCTATTTAGATTTAATTAGGTCATAACTTAAGTATTGATTGATCTTTTGGGGGATGCTCGCTGCGAGTTAAACGCTCGATGTTGTGCATTGATAGGAGCCAAGAAGAATCGTTTCTACCAGCTCAGGCCTATTAAATATTTTTTTATCAAAAACTCTTGTCTAGTTGGTGGCTCAACGACTTTGAGGTTCATTCCTTTTGGTATTGGAATTAGTGAAGGCTTGCATGCTGAATAGGTCTGCCACCAGTGGTCATCAAAGATGATCCATTCTTCAGGGCTTAGCTTTGGTAGAGTTTTTGTGATGCAGCTTCTTCTGGGTCCAGACGTCACGCATCAATGTATGCAATCTCATCGTTTTTGGGAAGTCGTTTTGGGAAGCCATAGAGGTATGTGATGATGATTGCAAAGAATTGGCCTGCAAATCGCTTGGCTACAGTCTAATACCTTTTTGGTTTTTTATGGCCCTTGGTGTGACTATACTTGTCGCCTTTTCTTGTCAAAAGAGATCATAAAGCTAATGCTTCTTCCCTATTTTTTTGAAGACAATTTTTTCAGTTGCTTGTTTTACTGATCTGCCTTTTTGGTAGCCGACCTCTATGTGCTCGCCTGCAGTATTTTGATAGTTTTCTGCAAAGTAAAGCAGGACGCAAGTATTTCATCGGCAGCTGTTTGGATGTTGATGGATTCTTTGCCGTTAAGCATCTGAAGGGAGGACTCTTTACTCAATAAAGAAACATTCATGCAACATCTTGTTGGATTGTCTGCATCAAACATTGGCATTGCGTTCGTACTTTCTTGTAGAGACTTAAAAGCCTTGCGAAATTTTTGGACATCTTGAAAATTGAAATGCAGCCCAGAAAAACTTTTCGATCGTCAATATGATTGCGTTGCTTGTTGCTCGTTTACCTTTATTGACCGTTTGCACGTATGTCTGCGGGGATGTTGTCTGGGAAGGGCGCTGGCTCCTCGTCGGGTTTGTCAACGGGGGTGGTGGGAATTTGATCGGACGCAGAGCCAAAGATGCCAACTGCGTCAGCAGGCTGGGAGGAGATTGGAGGTGGAAGCAGCGGCTTGAGTTGGCTTATTAGTTGTTGTTGTGCGGCTTGAAACAGCGCTTTTTGATTCTCAATACGACCTAGCTCATTTTGGGATTCTTTTAGCAGCAGCATGATTTTCTGCCCTTCAGTGGAGAGCTTGTTGCTGTCGTAGTTCGCTCCATTTAAATTGAAGACTTGGCTTGGTTCCGTAACCATCCTGAAGACCTTGGAAGCACTTCACCATATTCTGCGTCGATGACTGTCTCTTGTCGGCACTGCGGCTCGTCGCTTAAGCGCCATGTGATCGATCTGGGTCATCAGCCTCCGAGTAATGCCTATCTCACGGTTGATCAGCTTGAGAAGCCCGAGCTCACATACCCCCTGAAGGTCTTCGTGTGTGAGAACTGCTGGTTGGTGCAATTGCCAGCCCACGCTGCGGCCGATGAGCTCTTCAAGGCTAATTACGCCTATTTTTCCAGTACATCGACAAGTTGGTGCGACCACGCGGAGCGTTTTGTGCGGTCAGCGGTGAAGCGCTTGGGGTTGGATCAGAACAGCCATGTGGTTGAGCTGGCTTCCAATGATGGCTATCTGCTCCAGTACGTCAAAAAATGGGGGATTTCATGTTTAGGGATTGAGCCAACCAAGGCGACGGCCGAGGCGGCTCGTCTGAAGGGGATCCCCACACTGGAGCGTTTTTTTGGGCTTGATCTGGCCCATGAGCTCCAACCGGCTGATCTCGTTGTGGCGAACAATGTTTTGGCTCATGTGCCCGATATCAATGATTTCCTCGCTGGCATTGCCTGCCTGTTAAAAACTGATGGCCAGGCTTCGATCGAGTGTCCACACCTTTTGCGCTTGCTGAAAGGCAATCAGTTCGACACCATCTATCACGAGCACTACAGCTACTTGAGTCTGCAGGTGGTGGATCGGATGGCGGCCAAGGTTGGTCTCAAGGTTGTTGATGTGGAGGAGCTGCCGACTCACGGGGGCAGTTTGCGGATTTGGTTGGTGCCTGAGGCGAACAATGCAATGGCTAGTGGAGCGGTTGAGTCCGTATTGGCTGCCGAGCAAGCCGCTGGTTTAGAAACCTTGGCGGCCTGGAGCAATTTTCAGCACCGTGCCGCAATGGCGAAAAACCAGTTGCTGAGATTTCTTATTGATCAGCAGGAATCTCAAACAGTTGTTTTTGGCTATGGAGCGGCTGCAAAGGGCAACACTTTGCTCAATTACGCCGGCGTTGGTTCTGATCTTTTGCCAGCTGTTGCCGATCGAGCCACGAGCAAGCAGGGAAAGTTTTTACCTGGAAGTCACATTCCCGTGATCAGTCCGGAGGAGTTGGCTGCGTGTATTCCTAAGTCGCTGTTGGTATTGCCCTGGAATCTCATTCATGAGGTTTCGGCACAATGGAAAGGCTGTCAGCTCGTTACAGCGATTCCGCAGTTGACCCTTTTCGGCTGAAATCGCTTTCCTATCTTGATGTCGTCTTCTCAAGCAAGAATCGCTATCCACCCGTCAGCCTTGGTGTCCGATCTCGCGGATTTGGAAGTTTCGCAACGAGGCTCATGCTTGGTGGTTGGGGCTGATTCACGGATCGACAGTTTCGTGAAAATCAAACCAGCTGGAGGCTTTGGCGATGTCGTAATCGGCAACCGCTGCTATCTGAATTCCGGTTGTGTTTTGTATTCAGGCAACGGCATCACCATTGGCAATGATGTGCTGATTGCTGCCAATTGCACGTTGGCTCCAGTGAACCATGCCTTTCGTGATCGCAGCCGCTTGATTCTTGATCAGGGCTTTGAGCCCTCGCGTGGAGGGATTGTTATTGAAGATGATGTTTGGATTGGCGCCAATTGTGTTCTCCTTGATGGTGCTGTTTTACGCAAAGGCTGCGTGGTTGCTGCAGGCTCTTTAGTACGCGGTGAATTGCCCCCTTACAGCATCTCTCGCGGCACGCCAGCTACCCCCATGGACTCACGCCGATGAGTGAGCCTCAGCCGATCACAGTCTTGGGTGCTGAGGGCTGGATTGGATCAGCTTTGGTTGCTGATTTGAAAAGGTGCAACCGCTCTGTGGTCGCCATCGGTCGCTCGCAGTTACAGGATTGGTTGGACGACAAGCAGCCTCAGGGGCCTGTGATCTATGCCATTGGGTTGACTGCTGATTTCCGTCAACGCCCCCATGACACCGTTCAAGCGCATGTTTCGTTGCTTTCAAAGGCACTTCAGCGCAAGGGCATCAAGCAGTTGTTGTATCTCTCTTCGACCAGGGTCTATGCACGTAGCGCTTCCACTCAAGAAGACGCACCTTTGGTCTGTCTTAGCTCAGATTCATCGGATCTTTATAACCTTTCAAAATTGCTGGGCGAGGCATTGGTTTTGCAAGATCAACGCATTGGCTGTCGCGTTGTTCGTTTGAGCAATGTTGTTGGGCCTGGGCAGCCTTCCAGCACCTTTATCGGATCTTTATTGCGAGATGCACGCTTAGGTGCATTGGTCACGATTCAGCAATCATCAGACTCAGTAAAGGACTACGTCGCTCTGACTGATGTCTTACGGCTGTTGCCTTTGATTGCTGAGAAAGGACGGCAGCGCCTTTATAACCTTGGTGGTGGTTGTGATGTCTCTCATGAGCAAGTTGCTGCTTGGTTGCGGAAGCAGGGTGCTGAGGTGACATTCGCTCGTCAGCCTCATGAGGAGTTCGCCTTCCCAACTCTGGAAATTGATCGCCTATCCAGTGAATTTGGCTTAAATAGCAAGCCTTTCCGGCAAAATCTGTTAATTGATCACTAGCTTCTTCGATGACCGCGCGATTTGAGTACGACGAGGCGGCAGCTGTCGTTCGCTGTAATGGGCGTGAGATCAATCTCGGCGAGCCTGAAGCCTTTGAGTTAATCAGCCGTGCCTGGCTGCGTAGTGGCTGGGATACCAAATATGTTTATGGCTTCTCCTGGCAGGGCCGTCCAATTATTCAGTTGCCGGAGGATCTGATCCGCATCCAGGAGTTGATCTATGACCTTCAACCTGATGTGATTGTTGAAACCGGCGTTGCCCATGGTGGCTCTTTGATTTTTTATGCCGGTTTATGTGCGGCGATGGGAAAAGGTCGCGTGGTAGGTATTGACATTGAAATTCGCTCACATAATCGCAAAGCGATCGAGTCGCATCGACTCAGCCCGATGATTACTTTGGTGGAAGGAAGCTCGACGGATCCTGACGTTGTTCAGGAAGTGCAGGGTCGTATCGGATCTTCAGAGTCGGTTTTGGTGTTGCTGGATAGCAATCACAGCCAGGCCCATGTTGCTGCCGAGCTTGAGGCCTATGCCCCGCTGGTGAGTAAGGGAAGTTACATCGTTGCTTGTGATGGGATCATGCAGCAGGTTGCAGGTGCGCCTCGCACCGCATCTGACTGGGAGACGAACAATCCAATTAGCGCTGTCAATCAGTTCTTATCTGAGCATCAGGAGTTCGACGCACATGAGCCCAATTGGCCCTTCAACGAGGGCGTAGTGCGTCAGCGGGTGACCTATTGGCCTCAGGCTTACTTGCGCCGCAAAGCTTGAGTCACGATCAATCTTGAACGAGGGCCGTGAGAGCGTCTTCAGGCTGCGTTTGCATTGATTTCATCTTGATCATGGCGGTTGTAATTGGCGTGAGGCTGACGCATAGGTGCCACTGATTTTGTGCTGTGCCCGAAAGAAAATCAATGTTGACGGGCGCCTTTAGCTTCACTAGCCCTAGCGATAAGCGCTTGAAACAGGTTCTAGGTTGTTCCCTTACTGGTAGTGACTTTGAAATGTGCTCAGTTTTCAGGTACGGGTTGGTTTCGTATTGATGGCCTATTGCTACTTATTGAGCATTACTTGGGACGGTCTGGCTTTCTCACAGGCATTTGGTGCTGAGATCACACCTCCCAAACCTGATTTGGCCATATTCGCCTCAGACAAGCGAATGAAAGTGATTTCAGACGAATGACCGACTTGTGTAAAACTCTTTTTGCTGATGCTGTTGTGTGTGCTTCTTGGCTTGAATCCCGTCAGGGCAAGTTGAGCCGGAGATGTCAAATAAAAATGAAGTTAGCTCTGAAGCAACACACGATCTGACGAACTTTTTACCATGAACGTTGTCAAGCATTTAGATGAAAACTGAGGTCCGCTCAACTCCTATAAGTGGTTTGGTTGAACTGCTGGGTCATCCTTTCTCTGACCATCGAGGAGCATTCTTAAATTGTTTTCGACGTCAAGAGATTGGCTTTGCTTCGGCATGGGGTGATCGCTCAATCTCACAGGTCAACGTCAGTCGTACCGATAGCGTCGGGACCGTAAGAGGTCTGCATCTGCAGGCAGCGCCACACAGCGAGGCTAAAATCGTTCGTTGCCTAAGAGGCCGCGTCTGGGATGTGGCAGTAGATCTGCGCTCAGGATCGCCTACATATGGCCTTTCTTATGCAGTTGAACTGTCCCCTGTTGCTGCGAATGCTCTGTTGATTCCCGAGGGCTGTGCTCATGGATTCCAGACCTTGGATTCAGGAAGTGAGTTGCTTTATTTGCATTCAGGCGCTTGGGTTGCACATGCAGAAACGGGGATTCGTTTTGATGACCCTAAGCTGGCCATAAGTTGGCCACTTCCACCACTAAATCTCAGCGAATCTGATTTGAAGCTCCCCTTGCTTGGTGGCTAATTGTGAAGGATCTTGTTGAGATATCGTTTGAGTCCCTTCTCTGTTGCAATCGCTCAAGATAAGAAGCCAATCGCAAACATGTGGTATCGACCACGTTGAAGTTTCAGGAAAATGTTGCTAATGTTCCCATACTTTAGATTAAATGTCTTTAATTATAGCGGATGTCTAGGGCTAGATTGTAAGTGGTTTTTGGCCTGTTCTTTGAAAGTTTTGCATCTTAATTTGTTTTTAGAGTTGGTTGCTTGGTTCATGTTGCCCCCTGACATCTGGTTTGTTCGAGGTTATTGCTTGATGCGTGGCCTTTCTGGATGGATGAGATGCAATCCATAGTTATTGCTGGTTGTTAATTGCTGTAGCAATTAGTCAGGAGTTGATTGTGATGTGTAATCTTTAATGTCTTCGAGGCAGCATTCATATGGGTCATGACCATTATTTGTTTTTTTATACCAATTAACCGTTTTCTCCACTGTTGTTATGAATGACCATTTGGGTTGCCAGTTGAGTCTGTGATATGCTTTATCGATTTGCAGGTGTAGACGATGGGATTCATGTGGCTCATTTACTGATGGAAGATCAATGTAGTTCCCCGGCCAATGTTTTAATATTTGCTCGATAAGTCTTGAAACTGATAAATTTGACTCTATCTTTGGACCAAAATTAAAGGCTTCGCATAGAGACTGATGGCTAATATCTTTTTTGCTTTCATTCAGTAGTGCTTCCGCTAGTCGCATGTACCCACTGAGTGGTTCCAGTACATGCTGCCAAGGCCGAGTGGCCTGTGGGTTTCTGATGGAAATGGGTTGACCCGCTGTTAGGGCTCTAATTGCGTCAGGAATGATTCGATCTTCTGACCAGTCACCTCCTCCTATTACATTTCCTGCTCTGGCTGTGGCTATTTCAAGATGTTCTGTCTGGTGGCTTCCCTTGCCACAAAAACTCGCGCGCCAACTGCTGATAGCTAATTCAGCCGCCGCTTTGCTCGCGCTGTATGGATCAACTCCACCAAGCCTGTCACATTCACGGTAGCCGAAGTCCCAGTTATTATTTTCATAGACTTTATCTGTAGTTATCATCACAACCGCACATTTTTTGTCTGATTTTTTCAATGCTTCCAATAAGTTTAGACAGCCCTGAACATTGGTTTCCCATGTGCTTAAGGGTTGCTCATAACTGCGACGCACCAGTGGCTGAGCAGCTAGATGAAATACGACATCTGGCCTACAAGCTTTTACTATTTCAGTCACTTTTGCGCCATTGCGGATGTCGGCAATGTGGTGATTCTCAATTCGCTTGATCAAATTTAATTGAGTATATAAGTTGGGATTGGTATTTGGCTCAATGCTAATTCCTGTCACTCTTGCGCTCAGCCTGCTGAGCCAAAGTGATAGCCAGCTACCTTTGAAACCGGTATGGCCTGTCACTAATACCTGCTTTTTAGCCCAGAAATTGTCGTTAAGTAAAGAAGTATTCATTGAGCCCATACCTTCCAGGGGGCTTCTCCTGACTGCCATAGCTCTTCAAGTTTATTGCGTTCACGAAGTGTATCCATGGGCTGCCAAAAACCATGATGAAAATAAGCATTGAGTTGACTCATGTCTGCCAATGTTGCGAGTGGCTTTTCTTCCCAGCTGCAATTGTCACCATCAATCAAATCGATAACTGAGGTTTCTAGGACGAAGTAGCCGCCGTTGACCCAACCGCCGTCTCCGTCGGGTTTCTCTTGAAAGCTTTTGATTTCATTGCCAACCAGCTCTAATGACCCGTACCTGCCTGGAGGTTGAACAGCAGTTAAAGTTGCTTTTTGATTATTTCTTTTATGAAATTGTACTAAAGCTGTGATGTCGATATCGCCCAGACCATCACCGTAGGTAAAGCAGAAGCTGCCATCTAGGTGTTCAGCGACTCTTGCAAGGCGACCTCCTGTAAGGGTGTTATCACCTGTATCAACCAGTGTGATTTTCCATGGCTCTGCATTTTGTTTATGGATCTCCATATGGTTGCTATCCATATGAAAGGTCACATCGCTATTGTGTAAAAAATAGTTGGCGAAATATTCTTTAATTATATATCCCTTGTATCCGCAGCAGATCACGAATTCATTGATGCCATGATGGCTGTAAGTCTTGAGGATATGCCAGAGAATTGGTTTGCCCCCGATCTCTACCATTGGTTTGGGTTTTAGGTGGGTTTCCTCGGATAGGCGGGTTCCGAGTCCTCCGGCGAGGATGACAGCTTTCACAGGAGAAGAAGAATTTAATTGATTATTGGTTATAGCTCTCTACTCATAGGAGCCACTCTTGGTGAATGAGGCTTGGTTAAAGATGTAGCCCTGTCAAGTTTTTCAGTTGACAGCTCTTTGCCAGCTCCCTGGCCGTAGTGCTCGATGAGCACGTCTCCAGCTTTGAAGCAGCGAAGAGCTTGAGGGGGACCTCCTTTTGGAATCTTGATGGTCAATTTTGTAGCGCGTCTAGGCTTCTTTGGCTTTCTCTGACTGTTCGAATTTGAATTTGCCGTCATCTATGAATCTGTAAACGGGTGCAATCGGCCTTTCGCTCACTAGAAAAAGTATTGAGTTCACGATCTTTTGCCGCTTGCGGTGGGCCCAGCTAGCACGATTACCAAGGGTTTGGCTGGGGCCTTGGTTTGGGCCTTAGAAGTCCTGAGGAGTGGCATGCCAGCGATAGGAGGGGTCTCTCCGTTTGATGGGAATGGTTTCTCAGAAGGCCCCTGCAAGCCTCTTGCGCCAGTGGTAAAATTATCTTGCCAGGACGAGGTTTCTCGCCGATGAGGCCTCTTAGAACAACCCTTCCTGGCTGCGGATTTATTGAATGAGCGAAGACTCCAAGGTCCAGGCTGCCTATGGCGCCGAACAAATTCAGGTGCTGGAAGGGCTGGAGCCGGTTAGGAAGCGTCCAGGGATGTACATCGGCTCCACTGGGCCAAGGGGATTGCATCACCTTGTCTTTGAGGTTGTCGACAACTCTGTTGATGAGGCATTGGCCGGGCACTGTGATGAGATTCTCGTGGTGCTTGGACCAGATGGTTCCGCATCAATATCTGACAACGGCCGTGGCATTCCTACCGACGTTCACCCCCGGACAGGCAAGAGTGCCTTGGAAACGGTGCTCACAGTGCTTCATGCTGGCGGTAAGTTCGGCAGTGGCGGTTACAAAGTCTCTGGCGGCTTGCACGGAGTTGGTGTATCTGTCGTCAATGCCCTGAGTGAATGGGTGGAAGTGACGGTGCGGCGTCAAGCACAGGTGCATCGTCAGCGCTTTGAACGTGGGACTGCGATAGGTAGTCTTCGTTCCGAAGCCCAGCCTGCTTCAGAGAAAGGGCGCACTGGCACGAGCGTTTGTTTTAAGCCGGACGAAGAGATATTTACTGTTGGCATTGTTTTCGATTACGCCACCCTGTCTGCTCGTTTGCGTGAACTGGCTTATCTCAATGGTGGGGTGCGGATTGTTTTCCGCGATGAGCGTCAGGCTGTTTTAGATGCGGAAGGGGCTCCTCATGAGGAGGTCTATTTTTATGAGGGCGGTATCAAAGAATATGTCACCTATATGAACGAGGAAAAGGACGCTCTTCATCCCGAAATTATTTATGTGAATTCCGAAAAGGATAATGTGCAGGTTGAAGCAGCACTGCAATGGTGTGTTGATGCTTATTCAGACAGCATTCTCGGATTTGCTAATAATATTCGCACTGTAGATGGGGGTACTCATATTGAGGGGCTGAAGACAGTCCTTACCCGTACTCTCAATACGTTTGCCCGTAAGCGGGGCAAACGCAAGGAAGCCGATTCTAATCTGGCTGGAGAGAATATTCGTGAAGGACTGACGGCTGTTCTTTCTGTAAAGGTGCCCGATCCAGAATTCGAAGGGCAGACAAAAACCAAGTTGGGCAATACCGAAGTCCGCGGCATTGTCGACAGCTTGGTGGGTGAAGCATTGAGTCAGTACTTGGAATTTAATCCTGCGGTGATTGATCTTATTCTTGAGAAGGCCATTCAGGCATTCAATGCAGCTGAAGCTGCACGTCGTGCTCGAGAGTTAGTGCGCCGCAAAAGCGTACTTGAGAGTTCTACGTTGCCAGGAAAACTGGCTGATTGCAGTTCTAGGGACCCCTCGGAATCAGAGATTTACATCGTGGAGGGCGACTCTGCTGGTGGTTCTGCAAAGCAGGGCCGAGATCGTCGCTTTCAAGCAATTCTTCCCTTGCGCGGCAAGATCCTAAATATTGAGAAAACAGATGATGCTAAAATATATAAAAATACGGAGATCCAGGCGCTGATTACTGCGCTTGGATTAGGTATCAAAGGAGAAGAATTTGATTCAAAAAATCTTAGATATCACCGTGTGGTGATCATGACTGATGCTGATGTTGATGGTGCTCATATTCGTACGCTGATACTTACATTTTTCTACCGCTACCAGAAAGAATTAGTTGAAGGTGGTTATATCTATATTGCGTGCCCTCCTCTTTATAAGGTTGAGCGAGGTAAGAACCATACCTATTGCTACAACGAGGCTGATTTACAGACGACACTTTCAGGCTTCCCTGAGAAGGCCAACTACACCATTCAGCGCTTTAAGGGTCTCGGCGAAATGATGCCAAAGCAGTTGTGGGAGACCACCATGGACCCTTCTGCCCGGATGATGAAGCGGGTGGAGGTTCAAGATGCATTAGAGGCTGATCGTATTTTCACAATTTTGATGGGCGACAAGGTTGCTCCCCGCCGGGAGTTCATTGAAACCCACAGCGCTGAGCTCGATATGGCAGCTTTAGATATCTGATGGGTGTTGTGCTCCGTTGGGGGTGGGTCTTAGGGGTGGCCTTGCTAGCTCCTGCAGCCTTGCCTGCTGGTGGGGGTGAGCGTCGCCAGCCAGAAATTCGTCGTTCTGATAGCTCAGAACCTTTGTTTGCTGGGACAAGCTGTGAATTGCGAGTTAGCCCTCTGGCTGTGGCTCCCAGCTTGCGAAGACTGGCCGTTGGCACCCCCTTGAATGTGCTCCGTCGCTGGCATGGCGACGATGGTAAGGACTGGCTGCAAGTACAGATCGCCTCGGGTAGCGGGGAGTGCTTGGCCGGGGTTGTTAGGCGTGGCTGGCTTAATGTCTGATCTGGTGTTGCCCGGATGGCAGGCTTCACTGGTAGCCATAGGCGCTGTGCCAGGAGCTTGGTTGCGCCTCAGATTGGTGAACCACCTTGCTCCGATGGTGCCGAGGAAGCACTGGGGCACTTTTACGGTGAACATGGTTGCTGCTTTCGCTCTTGGCTTGGTCTTGGCCTTGCAGGCCAAATATTCACCAGCAAGTGGAGCATCGCCTTTGATCTTGTTGCTTGGTGTGGGCTTCTTCGGATCTCTCAGCACCTTTTCGACTTTTACGGTAGAGGTGCTTAATACCTTGCGAGAGCATCGCTGGAGTGAGGCCCTAGTGCTTGCTGTGGGCTCGATCTTGGGAGGTCTCTTGGCTGTAGCTGCAGGGGTTGGGCTGGCTAATGGCTAATACGACGCAACCCTTGCCCAATCAATGGAATGAGATGTGGCTGGTGGCTTTTGGGGCTGTGCCTGGGGCCTTGGTTCGCTGGCAGGTTCAGAACGACTTGCTGGTGAATGTGATTGGAGCTGCCATTTTGGGGTTTGTGGTTGGTTTGCCGTTCCGTCCAAGCCGTCAGTTGTTGCTGGGGGTGGGTTTCTGTGGTTCTCTCACCACTTTCAGCAGCTGGATGGTGGAATGCAGCACCCTGATCTCTCAGGGTGCTTGGTTGTCAGCGCTGGGATTGATTGGTCTAACCATGGGCTTAGGTCTTGGTGTTGCAGCCCTTGGTTTTTTGATTGGTCGGCAGTTCAGGCCATCAGGGCTTGGTCGATAGCTGTTTTGAGCTCAGTGCTCTCAGGTTCCACGCCGCTCTTGAAACGTTTGAGCACGGTGCCGTCCTTACCCACAAGAAACTTTTCGAAGTTCCAGGCCACATCTCCTGCTGGTTCAGTTTGATTGAGGGTGGTGTAGGGCTCGGTGGTTTTGCCCATGGCGTGCACCTTGTCAAACAATTCGAAGCTGGCGCCGTAGGTGGTGGAACAGAAGCTCTTGATCTCCTCGAGGGTGCCGGGCTCCTGGGCGCCAAAGTCGTTGCAAGGAAAGCCCAGCACCTTTAGTCCCTGAGGGCCGTATGTGTCTTGCAGCGCCTGCAGGCCTTTGTATTGCTTGGTAAATCCACATCGGCTGGCCACATTCACGATTAACAGCACCGTGCCGCTGTATTCGCTGAGGGACTTCTCAGCACCCTCTGGAGTGCGAACCACAATCTGGCTGATGTTGATGGCCATGGACATTTGGTTTTGTCTTCAAGACCTTAGCGAGGACCATTCGCCATACAGTGTGGTCGCCTTGACGGTTGGCCGATGAACGAGGCAACGGGGGCAACCAGTCCGGAGGCGGCCGTCGTCAGCGGCTCTGACCTGGTCGACTTGGTGGCCCAGCAGCTGCAAGCGCTGTTGTCAGCAGGCAATTATGACGCCGTGAAGATGCTGCTTCATCCGGTGCAACCGGTTGACATCGCTGAAGCCATTGGCATTTTGCCTCGTACCCTTCAGGCTCTGGCCTTCCGCTTGCTCAGCAAGGACGAGGCCATTGAGGTTTACGAATACCTAGAGCCTGCTGTTCAGCAGAGTCTGCTGGAACGCCTTCGCTCTGGTGAGGTGCTCGAGTTGGTGGAGGAGATGTCCCCCGATGACCGGGTGCAATTGTTTGATGAGCTGCCTGCCAAGGTGGTGCGACGATTGCTGGCAGAACTGAGCCCAGCAGAGCGACGGGTCACTGCTCAGTTGCTTGGTTACGAGCCTGAAACTGCTGGTCGCTTGATGACGACCGAGTTTATTGACCTCAAGGAATTTCACAGTGCAGCTCAGGCTCTCACGATCGTGAGGCGTCGAGCTCCTGACACGGAGACGATTTATAGCCTCTATGTGACTGATGGTGAGCGCCACCTGACCGGGATCCTTTCATTGCGAGATCTCGTGACTGCTGAGCCGGAGGCACGCATCGGGGATGTGATGACCCGCGATGTGGTGAATGTGCGCACCGACACAGATCAAGAGGAGGTGGCCCGAGCGATTCAGAGATACGATTTTTTGGCTGTCCCAGTTGTGGATCGAGAACAGCGATTGGTAGGGATCGTCACCGTCGATGACGTGATTGACGTGATTGAACAGGAGGCCACACGCGATCTTTATGCCGCTGGAGCTGTGCAGGCGGGGGATGAAGACGACTATTTCCAGAGCAATTTGTTGGTTGTTGCGCGCCGTCGAGTGGTGTGGCTGGCTGTATTGGTGGTAGCGAATGGCTTTACTAGTCAAGTGATTGCCATGAACGACGATGTGCTGAAGCATGTTGTGCTGTTGGCGGCGTTCATCCCGTTGTTGATCGGTACGGGCGGCAACGTTGGCGCTCAGAGTTCCACTGTGGTGATTCGAGGTCTTAGTACTCAGCGCATCCAGGCTCTTGGTCGCATGAAGGCGGTGGTGCGTGAGGCCATGGCAGGCGGGATTTTGGGTTTGTTGATGTTGCTTGTGGTTGTTCCCTTTGCTTGGTGGCGGGGCGAAAGTCTTCTTGTGGGTGCAGCAGTAGGGATCAGTCTGATGGCGATCACTACTCTGGCTGCTACGGCTGGGGCTGCTTTGCCTTTGTTGTTCGATCGAATGGGTCTGGATCCCGCCCTGATGTCGGCTCCCTTTATTACGACAGCAACTGATGTGGCTGGGGTCTTTATTTATTTACGGACAGCGGCTTGGCTGCTTCAGCAAACAAATGGCATAGCGTTCTAGGTATTTCTACCTATGCATTCTGGTGAGGTGGGTTTCCCGTAGGGTCTTTTGGGCTACTTAGAGGGTAAGCTTTACAAAACGCAATAGAGTTGTCGTGGTCGACTCCGCAGCCTCCAAATCCCTTGTTAAATCAGCGGTTGTGCCTGCTCGTCAGTTGCCCGCAGATGTCGACCTGGTGCGTTCATACCTGCGCGATATCGGTCGAGTGCCGCTGCTGAGCCATGAGCAGGAGATCACGCTGGGTCGTCAGGTGCAGGAGTTGATGTCTTTAGAGCAGCTTGAGTCTGAACTGGAAGCTAAAAAAGGTGAGCCAGCGAGTCGTCAAGAGCTAGCGAAGGCAGCTGGATTGAGTGCGTTGCAGCTCAAGAAGAAGTTGCAGAGCGGACGACGTGCGAAGGAGCGGATGGTGTCTGCGAACCTGCGCTTAGTGGTGAGTGTTGCCAAGAAGTACACCAAACGGAATATGGAGCTGCTTGATTTGATCCAAGAGGGAACGATCGGCTTGGTGAGGGGAGTAGAGAAGTTCGACCCAACCCGTGGCTACAAGTTTTCGACCTATGCGTATTGGTGGATTCGTCAGGGGATCACGCGTGCGATTGCGGAGAAGAGCCGGACGATCCGTCTGCCGATCCACATCACGGAGATGCTGAACAAGCTCAAGAAAGGCCAGCGAGAATTAAGTCAGGAGATGGGGCGCACGCCAACAGTGAGCGAACTTGCAGAGTTTGTGGAGTTGCCCGAGGAGGAGGTGAAGGATCTGATGTGCCGTGCCCGTCAGCCGATGAGTTTGGAGATGAAGGTGGGAGATGGGGATGAAACGGAGTTGCTTGAGTTGCTTGCGGGGGAAGAGGAGTTACCGAGTGAGAAGGTGGAAGTGGATTGCATGAAAGGCGATTTACGTACCTTGCTAGAAAAGTTGCCCGAGCTGCAGGGTCGTGTGCTGCGGATGCGTTATGGAATCGACGGAGGCGAGCCGATGAACCTCACCGGGATTGGCCGCATCCTCGACATCAGTCGTGATCGTGTTCGCAATCTGGAGCGCCATGGACTCAATGGTCTGCGCCAGTTGAGTGAATCGGTTGAGGCCTATGCGGCTTGCTGAATGATTCGGAGAAGCAGTGGATTGACCTCTTCAGGAGCTTCGTCGTGGGGGCAATGCCCTGCACCATCGACCACTGCTAGGGAGCGGATACAAGGCAGCAACGCAGCCCAGCGACGGGCTTCCTGCAACGGTTCCCATGGATCGGCTGCCCCCCAGATCAGATCCACTGGCATGTTGAGATCAGCCATCAGTTCTGGCGCCAGGTAGTCGTCGAAGATGTTGATGAAACCGTGGAAGGCTTCTGCAGCACCTGGCCTATCGGCTGGTTTTTGCAGCATGCTCACCAAGGATCGATCGAGATTGTTGCCGCTGGGGTAGGCCTGCTTCAGCACTCGCTTGATCACCATTGGGTTTGCTGCGTTTCGGAAGAGACTGTTGCTTAGCCAGCGTTGCTGAACCAGGTTTTTCAGCCAGGGACGAGTCCAGCGCATCAGGCTGGGCTGTTCGTCTAATCGCTTGTCATCCAAGGTGCGCTGAGCGCAGTTGATCAGAACGACACCTTCGCAAGCCTCTTCGAGGAGCTGGGCGGCACGTAACGCAATCACGCCGCCGATTGAATTGCCCACAATGCGCACAGGGATCTGCACCACTTCACGGCAGAAGGCGGCGACCTGGGCTCCCCAGCCATCAAAGTCGTAGCAGAAATCGCCTTGATGGGGGGCTTCACCCCGCAGTCGTGCCTTTGGTTGGCTGCTGCCACCAAAGCCGAGGAGATCGATGGCGTAGCAGGGGCTTATTTGGGCCAACACCGATTGGTTATGGCGCCAATGCTCCTTGCAGGCTCCAAAGCCGTGGATGAGCAGCGTTGCTGAATTGGCATGATCTGCAGTGCCTGATCTGCTCCAAGCCACCTGCCAATCCTGCCAAGTCCAAATGTGATTTTCGGCGTTTGTCAAATCTGTGGTTCGCTGCTGAACCAGCGCTCCTCTAGATGCTTCACCACAACATAAAAGGGCGGTACCACTCCTAGAGACAGCACTGTGGCAACTACTAGGCCTCCAAAAATCACAGTGCCCAGTGATTGTTGGCTATGGGCACCAGCTCCATTGGCCACCACTAGAGGGAGGAAGCCGGCTAAGGCTGCAATAGCAGTCATCAGGATTGGCCGTAAGCGGGATTCGGCCGAGGCAATCACAGCATCACTCGGGGTCATGCCGCTGTTCAGATTTTGTTCGGCGACTTCCACAATCAGGATGCCGTTTTTAGCCGCCAGGCCGATGAGGGTCACCAGACCAACCTGGGCATAGATGTTGAGGTCGATCGAGCGGATCGCTAGAAACGCCAACGCTCCAAGCATCGCTAATGGCACAGTCATCAGAATGATGACGGGTGTTACATAGCTCTCGTATTGGGCAGATAGCACCAGATAGACGATGAGCAGTCCGAGTCCGAAGACCATGATGCTTGCGCTGCCTGCAGATAACTGCAGTGCAGCCAATCCGGTGAAGGCGTAGCCGATGTTGGAGAAGTCTTGTTTTTGGAAGAGGTTTTGAATGGCCTGTAAGGCTTGGCCTGAACTTTTGCCGACGGCCTCCGCACCCTGAATGAGCACTGTGCGGTAGAGGTTGTAATGGCTGATGACTGGGGGCGCACTGCTCAGGTCTGCGGAGGCGAACTGTGAGACTTGTACAAGCTCGCCATCGCGACTGCGCACGTAATAACTCAGGATGTCGTTAATGTTGTTACGTTGTTCGGCTGATGATTGCACATAGATGTTGCGGACTTGACCGTTTTCGTATGTGAGGCCTGAATAGTTGCTGCCAGCCAGGGTGGCGATGGTGTTCATTGCCTCCTGATAGTCAACGTTTAAGGCTCCCATCACAGCTCGGTCGATTTGTAGTCCGAAGGCCGGAGCGCTGGGAATGAACTGGGTGTAAAGGCTGGAGAATTCGCTGCTCGCTTTACCGGCTTTGATGAGATCATTGGCAAGCCCATCCAGTTGGTTGAAGCTGTAGGACCCGTTGCTGAGATCATTGAACTGGAAGTAAAAACCTCCCTGGGATGAGAAGCCCGGGACAGCAGGAGGTTGGGCAGAAACCGCCATGGCACTACTGAGCTTCTCTAACTTGGCGTTAAGCCGATCGACGATGGCTGCTGCACTGTTGCTGTTGCCTTTGCGTTCATTGAGAGGCTTAAGGCCAAAAAAGAATGCACCCTGATCGGGGCTGGAGCCATTGAAACCGAAGCCACTCACAATTGCCGCTGCATCGATGTTCTTTTCGGTTTTGAGCAGCTCGGCAATTTGCTGTCCTGTTTGTTGGGTTTGGCTGAGTGAGGCGCCATTTTGAAGCTGGTAAAAACCCAATCCATACCCTTGGTCTTCTTCCGGGATGAAGGCAGACGGAATGGCAGTGAAGGCGAAGGCAGTCAGCAGGATGCCACCAGCGAGACTGGCCAGGATTAAGCGGCGTTTGCTGATTAACGATTTGATCAGTTGCGCATAACGCTTTTGTAAATCATCGAAAAAACTGTTGAAACGACTAAAAATGAAAGGGAGGTTGCTGCTAGCTATGCCACCCAACACCACACCAAGTACGTAGGTCCAGCTGCCGAAAGCAGTTGCTGTGAAGCGACCAAAGGCCAATCCCACTAACACTCCTGCGAGGATCCAGCCCCAACCTTTGGGCTCTCGAGGCTTATCGCTACGTAGAATCAATCCTGACAACATTGGGGAGAAAGTTAGGGCGTTAAAGGCTGAGATCGCAATTGAGAAGGCAATGGTTAGGGCGAATTGCTTGTAGATGATGCCAATGCCACCTGGGTAGAAGGCCACTGGTACGAAGACGGCCATTAGGGCCAAAGCCGTGGCCACTAAGGCGCCAAATAGTTCTCCCATGCAGGCCAGTGCTGCCTGGCGAGGACGCATCCCCGATTCGATGTTTTTTGATACAGCTTCGATCACCACAATTGCATCATCGACCACCAATCCGGTAGCGAGGACTAGGCCAAGCAGGGTGAGTTGATTAATGGAGAAATCGAAGATTTTAAGGAAGGCAAAGGTGCCAATGAGAGAGATTGGGATAGCCAAGCTCGGAATGATTGTTGCTCGCCAGTTCTGCAGGAAAAGAAAGAGAATGAGCAGCACAAGGACAATTGCAAGTCCAAGGGCATCAACGACTCCTTCAACAGAGGATTCAATAAATTGGCCAATGTTGTAGATCTGCGACACGTTTACCCCTGGTGGAGCTGCGCTAGCAAACTGATCGATTACTTTCACGACGTCATTGGAAACGTCTAATGCGTTGCTATCAGGTGTCTGGTAGACAGCCAGTGTCATGGCTGGGTGCCCATTCACGTCGATTGCATCGGTTGTAAAAGTATTGGAGCCATAAATCACTTCGCCAATATCTTTTAGCAGCAAAAGATTGCCACTTGTAGTGCGACTAATGATGAGGTTGTTGAAGTCTTCAATGGAGACAAGATTGCCATTATTTTCAACCAGGATTGGGTATGTATAGGCTTGGTCTCCTGTTGCAGGAGGGCCACCTACAAGGCCTCCAATCGCTACGCTGTTCTGGCTTTGTATAGCATTGATGATGTCTTTGGCAGTTAGTTTGTTGGCTGCCAGCTTGTCGGGATTGATAAATAGCCAATAGGCTGGATTGGCTCCACCAAGCACGGCAACGTTGGCAACCCCTGGGACTCTGCCAAGGGGGTAATAGAGCTGCTCATAAATAAGGCCATTGAGGTAATTAGCGTCAAATTGACCTTGCGTTGAACCAACTTGGTAGGCCAACAGTATGGATGGATTGCTTTGTTCAACGGAAACACCCGTTGCCTGAACCTGCTCCGGTAGCTGGGGCATGGCCAGGGAAACGCGGTTTTGCACATTGACTTGGTCGATATTGATATCAGTTGACTCATCGAAGTAGACATTGATTGTGCTTTGCCCCTCCATGTCACTGGTGGACGAGATGTAGTTAACGTCAGGAACACCGTTGATCTGTTGCTCTAACGGATTGGTGACAGCTTGTTCGGTGACTAGCGAATTTCCGCCGCCATAGTTTGCTGTGACTTGGATCAGTGGACTGGCTATATTTGGCAAGTTTGCGATTGGTAAGGAAGGGATTGCGATAATGCCTACCAGCACGATGAGGATGCTGCAGACTGTCGTCAGAACTGGCCTTTTGATGAAATTGTCGGAGAACGCCATGCTTTATTCAGTTGCTTCCTTTCTTGGTGGCTTGTGCTGGCGCAATCTTCACGGCCATGCCGTTACGCAGTAGTGCTGTATTGCTTGAAACAACTTGCTCGCCTTTTTGCAGGCCTGATTTCAATGGGTAGAGGTTGTTTTGCAGTTGGCCCAGGGTGACAGCTCGTTGCAACACAATCGGGGTGTTAGTAGGTAATGATTCGAGCTTCTTTTTGGTTGCTTCGGGTAATGAGCTTGATGCTTTGATTTTTGGGAGTGCTTTGCTTAGTGGTACAACAACGTAGACAAATGGTTGTTGGGCCTCCATAAATACCGCTTGAACAGGAACAGCAAGGCTTGTAAATTGGCCCGTTATTATCTGACTTTTGACAAATTGTCCAGTTTTTAACTTACCCGTGAGGTTGGGAAAGGCTGCTTTCACCATGAGTGTGTTTGGAGACTTATTTGTTCCATTCAGCTCGTAATAGGGCGAGATAAAGACAACGGAGCCCTGCCCTGTTAAAGGTGGTGTGGTTTGGGATGCAACCATCACCGTTTGCCCCAGTCGCACCTGGTTGGCTTGCGTTGCTGGGATCTGCATCATTGTCCATAGCATCGAATCGTCAACGATGCCTGTAATGGTTTGTCCTTTCTGCACGTAGTCGCCAAGTTTCACCTTGTCCAGATTGCCGATTAGGCCATTGATTGGTGCGCGTACGAATTTGTAGCCGAGGCTGGCTGCATTGGCTTTTGCCTGATCTCGCGACTGGATTGCCTGCACTGCATATTTGTCGCGAGTCTTGGCTGATGTTGCACCCTGCTGGTAGAGGAACTCATAACGCTCAGCATTGAGCTGGTCTTTCTTTGCTTCGGATTGGGCGGAGTCCAGGGCAGCACTTTGTTGCTCGTTGTCGAGCACCAGGATGGTTTGACCAGCTTTAACGCGTTGCCCATCCTTGGCGAGGATTTTGATCACTGTGCCGTCGGTCTGTGGTTTTAAGGCCACGTTTTTGGTCGACTCCAGCATGCTGACGGCACTGACCATTGGCGCAAAATTGGTTGAGGTGATTCGGGTTGCCACAACCGTTATGAATTTTTGAGTAGCCTTATGGCTGCAGCTCGTCACCATCAAGACGGCCCCTAGCAGGGCAAAGGTGGTGGAGCTAGATGCCATCAGAACTTGCTTTTTCGCGGACGATAACCTTCCTTGCATCTGCTTGCTCTGGCGAAGGTTCACCCGTGATTAACGATAGGTAGGTACTCCTATTCTCTGACCCATGAGTTTGTTTAGGGTTATTTGACATTTGTGCTCCGCATTTATGGGGGCGGATTTGCTTAGGGTCTGGAGTGCTGCTACAGGGTTGCTGTTGGTGCTTTTCCTGATGCTCCATTTGGGTGGAGTTGTGATGGCGCCTTTTGCACCTGCGAGCTTTGAGATTTATGCAGCGGCCTTGCATCAGTCTGCTTGGTTGCCGTTTGCAGAATTTGCCTTTTTAGCTGCAGCTTTCATTCACTTGGCCCTGAGCTTGGCGAAGCTGATTGTTAATCGACGAACTGGTAATCGTGCTGCTCTTGTTAGCCGCCGAGGTGATCTCCTTGCTGTTTTAGCAGCACGTAGCCAGGCGATTGGTGGTTTGATCCTGCTTGGCTTTCTGGTGGTGCATCTCTTGCAGCTGCGCTGGCCAAGGCCACCTGCTGGCGAGGAGCTGATAGTGCTGCGGGATTTGTTGTCTCAGCCTGCAAACGTGGCTCTCTATCTATTGGCCGCTCTGGCCATCAGTTTGCATGTGTTCCACGGTGGTGAGGCCGCTCATCGCAGTTTGGGATTACTTGCTCCAGCTAATGGTTTTCGCATTCGGCACGTCTTCCGCGTTCTGGCGTTGCTTGTGGGCGGCGGCTTCAGCGTGGTGGCGTTGTTGGTCTCTGCCTCAGCGTTGCAGATGGGTTAGTGATGAA
Source organism: Prochlorococcus sp. MIT 1327 (assembly GCF_047304785.1). NCBI lineage: Bacteria > Bacillati > Cyanobacteriota > Cyanophyceae > Synechococcales > Prochlorococcaceae > Prochlorococcus > Prochlorococcus sp. MIT 1327. The sequence continues at coordinate 61,996 of NZ_CP138972.1, read as the reverse complement.
TGGTTTGCCTGATCCTCGTCTCCCATTAGGCACGATCGCCGATGCATGGAACCGCACGCAAGGATCGCTGCCATTAATCAGCCCATCGCGCAAACGGGAACTTCAGTTGTTGGTGGTCGGTACGGGGTTGGCTGGGGCTTCGGCGGCGGCAACCTTGGCCGAGCAGGGTTATTCAGTGCGTGTGATCAGCTTTCACGACAGTCCCCGACGGGCACACTCAGTGGCCGCCCAGGGAGGGATCAATGCCGCTCGCCCTCTTCTTGTGGATGGTGACAGCGTCAGCCGCCTCTTTGCCGATACCCTTCGTGGCGGTGACTTCCGTGCGCGTGAGGCAGGTTGCCAGCGTTTGGCTGAGATCAGTAGCGCGATCATCGACCAGTGCGTTGCTCAGGGGGTTCCCTTTGCGCGTGAGTACGACGGAACACTTTCGACCAGAAGGATGGGAGGGGCTTCGGTCAGTCGCACCTTTTATGCTCGCGGTCAGACTGGTCAGCAATTGCTCTGCGGCGCTTATCAGGCGTTGATGCGTCAGGTGGCTCTTGGTCAGGTGGAGTTGTTTTGTCGTCGCGATGTTTTGGAGCTCATCAAGGTGGATGGTGTGGCCCGAGGGGTGGTTTGCCGTGACCTGTTCAGTGGTGAATTGGAGGTGCATACCGCTCAGGCTGTGTTGCTAGCGAGTGGTGGATATAGCAACGTCTACTTTCTTTCGACAAATGCACTTAAATCGAATGCAAGCGCCGTTTGGCGGGCGCATCGTCAGGGAGCTTTATTCGCGAACCCTTGCTTCACCCAGATCCACCCAACCTGCATTCCAAGTGTTGATCTTTATCAGAGCAAGCGAACCTTGATGAGTGAGAGCTTGCGCAATGATGGCCGTGTTTGGCTGCCATTACAGTCTGGAGATCAGCGTTCAGCTGTTGAGATTCCTGAGACCCAGCGGGATTACTTCCTTGAGCGTCAGTATCCGGCCTACGGCAACATGGTGCCCAGAGATGTAGCTTCACGCCGTGCCAGGGAGCTCTGTAAGGCGGGGCATGGTGTGGGCCCTGGTGGCCAAGCCTTTTATCTCGACCTGAGCGATGCGATCTCGAGTCAGGGGCGAGAGGTGATTGTGGAGCGATACGGCAACCTTTTAGAGATGTATGAGCGAATTACAGGTGAGGATCCGTTGCTGACACCAATGCGCATCTCTCCCGCCCCTCATTACACGATGGGTGGTCTTTGGGTTGATTACCACCTGATGAGTTCGATCCCGGGATTGTTTGTGCTTGGTGAGGCCAACTTCTCTGAGCATGGTGCTAATCGTCTCGGTGCTAGTGCTTTGATGCAAGCTTTGGCTGATGGCTACTTCATTGCGCCGGCGACCGTCACTGCTTGGTTAGCAGGCAATACCACCACGCATGTTGCTGCTGATCATTTGGCTTGCCGCGAAGCTTTGGCGCGGGCCAGTGGGCGGATTGAGCTTTTGCTCAAGGGGGCGGGTCAACGGTCGGTTGATTCTTTTCATCGTGAGCTTGGAGCTGTGATGATTGATCGCTGCGGTATCAGCCGTGATGCAGAAGGGCTGCGTGCTGGGTTGGCAGATGTGGCATTGCTGGAGCAGCGTTTTTATGCTGAGGTAAGCATCCCTGGAGAAGTTCAGGGACCTAACCCTGAACTCGAGAAGGGGTTGAGGGTTGCTGATTTCTTTGGCATGGCCAAGTTGATGTTGCGCGATGCCTTGGCGAGAGAGGAGTCTTGTGGAGCCCACTTCCGTGAAGAGCATCAGACAGAACAAGGTGAAGCTCGACGTGATGATGAGAATTTTGCCCACATTGCTGCTTGGGAAGATCGTGGGCGGGCCGAGCCGATTCGCCATGCTGAGCCGCTCAACTTCACGAGCTTGAAGCCCAGTGAACGTCGTTATCGATGAGTCGTAAACTTTCGCTCACGCTGCGTATTTGGCGTCAGGCGTCAAGCAACAGTTCCGGTGCTTTCCATGTCTACCGGCTTGAGCAGATTTCTGTCGATATGTCGCTATTGGAGGCTCTTGATCGTCTCAATGAACAGCTGATTGCTCAAGCCAAGCGCCCGGTGTTTTTCGATCACGACTGTCGCGAGGGTATTTGTGGTAGCTGTGGCTTTCTTGTGAATGGTCAGGCCCATGGGCCTCAGACCGGCACCACTGTTTGTCAGCTCTATCTGCGCCAGTTCGCTGATGGCGACACATTGACGCTGGAGCCATGGCGGGCACGAGCTTTTCCTCTTATTCAAGATCTAGTGGTGGATCGTGGGGCTTTTGATCGGTTGATTGCAGCTGGTGGCTATTGCTCGGTGAATACGGGCCAGGCTCCGGATGGCAATGACATGTTGATAGGGAAGGATCAAGCTTCCTCTGCCTTTGAGACGGCTACTTGCATCGGTTGTGGTGCATGTGTGGCTAGTTGTCGTAATGCCTCAGCAAGTTTGTTTGTGGCGGCCAAACTGGCCCATTTAGGTCAGTTGCCTCAGGGGCAACCTGAGAGCAAGCGCCGGGCGAAGACGCTGCAAGAGCGCATGCTCGAGGAGGGTTTTGGTAGCTGTAGCAGCAATTTGGAGTGTGAGGCGGTGTGCCCGAAGCAAATTTCAGCTGATTGGATCAGCTGGATGCATCGCGAGGCACGTTGATACCTGGTGCTCATCTACTGATTGGAGCCATTAATCCATCAATTTGATTTGGTAAAGCACTTCTTCTAGGGCATCGGCAGCCATCACGCCGGCAAAACGTTGTGGATGACTTGCATTGACGCAGCTGCTGAGCGGTGTGAGCAGGGTGGATGGTTTGGGGTGACAGAACTGCACAACGCTTAGGCGCTCACGATCCCATTCGCTCGGCGCTAAGACGCGGTGCCAGCCGGTTGGGATAAGGCCATTGCTGATCCGTTCCAGCATCAAGCCACTGTTGACGATCACTTGGCCTTCAGGGGCAATGGCATTAACCCAAGAGCCATCGATGTAGACCTGCAGACCTGGGGCTGTGGCTCGCGGTAAGGCTGTAATCAGGTTGATGTCGCCATGGGCGGCGGCCCACATGTGCCCTGCAGCAGGGGCTTCGCTCATGGGTGGGTAGCGGATCGCTCTGGTGAGCGTTGGTGCGTCTTGTACCAGATCAGTGAAAAAATCATGATGGCAACCAAGGCCAGTAGCGATGATTCGCAGCACGCGACACTGCAACTCGGCGATGGTTTGGTGGAAGGTTTGCAACACTGCAGTGATTCCTGGTACGGCGACTTCTGGTAGGAGTTGTTCTGGATAGAGCGTGGGGAAACGGCGGCGTAAGGGGTGGTTGTCTGGGAGTGGTAATGCCCAGTTGAGCATTTCTTTCCAGTCGGGAAGTTTTTCGCTTGCCGCTGTTTCTACAAGTGTTTCTGTATAGCCAGTCTGGCCAAAAGCTTCGGGCACGTTGAATTGTCGTTTTGTTGTCGCTTCTAGAGCAAAGAAACGGTTCAGCATCCCGTAGGCCTCATCGAGAAGTGCCGCAGGCAGATCACTGGTGGTCACCACAAACCCTGTGCCGAGGCTGCGCATTAGCCCGTCAACGACAGCTGCTTGTTGACGTTTTGTGCCCTGTTCAAAAGCCAGCAGGTCAACATCGAGAATCGTTTGCTTCAAGCAATGGCCTGGTTGAACGAACGCTGAAATGGTGCCTTAAAAACTCGTTCCAGCCCAGTTCATCAACCTCGGCAAATCCTTGGCTTCTTCTGGCTTGATGAGCAAGTGAAGGTGGTTAGCCATTAGGCATAGCCCATAATCCTTCACGGCAAATTTCTGCTTGGCCTTTTTCAGTACCGCCTGTAAGACACCCCGCCTAAGGGCTTTAGCAATCAAGACCTGCCTGCTATTGCAGCGCAGCGTGATGTGAAAACTGCACCCAGACGGCATTATGCGTTTTGCTCGAGCCATGGGCTGACGGCATCAGAGCTCGATCATCAACAAGCGAATAACGGATAGCTGCTCAGCAGAACTCAACCCCCTAACTATTCCCTCATCCCTAACCCAAATAACTTGTCGAGTTGAGCGACAGCGACAACAACAGCACCGAGATTTTTTGCTTTAAAGCAAGCCTTCCTGATATCCAAGCGACTGTCTCACGCTCTGCTTTAAGGCCTTGGTGGCCGAAGGCTTAAAGAGTCAGGTTCGCTGGCTTGCTTATTCCCGAGTCAGTACAGATCGCCAGGAGCACTCCGGCCAGGGCCTTGAAGCTCAATGGGCGCTTGTAGCAGCCATGGCAGCGGAGTGTGGGGCATTGATCGTTGCAGAGTTTGTTGAGGTGGAGAGAGGGCGGAGAAACGATCGCCCTCAGTTAGCCGCGGCTCAGGCTCGTGCTGAGAATGCTGTGATTGTGGTGGCCAAGATTGATTGGTTTGCTCGGGATACAGGCTTCGTCTTGAAGCTTGCCAACGAGGTAGAGAAGAACGGCATGGGTGGCTTTGTGTTCTGCGATCTCCCGGAGATCGACGCCACCACTAGTGCTGGGCGGATGGTGCTCACGATGATGACCAGCGTCGCTGAGTTCGAGGCGCGCCGGATCAGTGAGCGGACCAAAGAAGCGTTGGCCGCGGCTAAGGCAAGGGGGGTGTCTTGGGGGATACCGGTCAGGTGCAGCCAAGCAGTCTTGTGTGCGCAAGCAGAAGGGTGTTGCGGAGGTCGAGGATCTGCGTGGAGTTCTCGAGCCAATGGTTAGTGCAGGTTTGAGCTACATGGCGATGGCTGCTGCTTTGGTAGGAGTCGAAAAGCTGAGCAGTACTGGGCGGCCGCTGGCTCCGGCGCAGATTGGTCGGATCCTCCAGCGCTTGGGTTTGTCGGGAAAGCTTCTGGGGAGTGACCAGGCCTGGGTTGCTGTCTGATGGACCCAGGAGGAAGCAGCGGGCATCGCGATATAAGTGAGATAGCTCCTGAACTGAGGCGCACACTGCTGGCATGGTGGGAAGTCCATGGTCGCAAGGTCATTGCCATCAAGCCGTGGATGTTCACATCAGATGGGCGTTGGCCCGAACCAAACGAAGATCTCGCGCTCTACGGCATTTGGATTGCTGAGGTGATGCTCCAACAAACCCAGTTGAGGGTGATGCGTCCCTACTGGGAGCAGTGGATGTTGGTGTTGCCAACGGTGCAGCATTTGGCTGCTGCTGAAGAGCGCCAAGTGTTGTTGCTGTGGCAAGGCCTGGGCTATTACTCTCGTGCCCGCAGGTTGCATCAGGCGGCGCGTCAATTGGCCGCTTCCCCTATGCCCTCTTCTCTTGAGGCTTGGCAGGCTGTTCCGGGTATTGGTCGTACCACGGCAGGGAGCATCCTTTCCAGTGCATTGAATAGGCGAGTGCCCATCCTTGATGGCAATGTGCGTCGTGTGCTGGCCAGAGTTCATGCTTGCTTGGATTCACCCCAAAGAGCGCAGGTAAGTTTTTGGCAGTGGAGTGAAGCCCTCCTCGATCCTTTGCGGCCAAGAGATTTCAATCAGGCCTTGATGGATTTGGGTGCGTTGGTGTGTACGCCTAGGACCCCCAGTTGTCAGTTATGTCCTTGGCAAAGTAGTTGTGCTGCCTACGCTGCTGGAGAGCCAAGCCACTTCCCCGTGAAGGATGCGAGCAAGCCCATTCCCTTCCAGCTGATTGGTGTGGGGGTCGTACTGAACGAAGCGGGTGAGGTCTTAATTGATCAGCGGCTTAATGAGGGATTACTCGGTGGTTTGTGGGAATTCCCTGGTGGTAAGCAGGAGCCAGGCGAAGCCATCGAAGCCACCATTGCTCGCGAGCTCAGGGAGGAATTGGCGATTGAAGTGCAGGTGGGTGAGCAGCTAATTGCTCTTGACCATGCCTACAGCCATAAGAAGCTTCGCTTTGTTGTTCATCTCTGCCGCTGGATTGCAGGAGAACCAAAGCCTTTGGCGAGTCAGCAGGTGTGCTGGGTGAAGCCTGAAGATCTTTCTGACTATCCCTTCCCGGCAGCCAATGCGCGCATGATTGCAGCGTTGATAGATCATCTTCGCGCAGACACGCTTAGCCAGTGTTCCTAGCTTCATCTCAGTAGCTGCTAACTGATGACGGGGACCAATCCTGTTCACAGCCTTGAGCCTGAGGTGATTTGCTTGGGCGAGGCGTTGGTGGATCGTCTTGGACCGCTGGGGGGAGATCCAGCTGTGGATCAGCCTGTCGAGGATTGCCTAGGGGGAGCCCCTGCCAACGTGGCTTGTGGCTTAGCTCGGCTTGGTAGCAAAGTGGCTTTTTTAGGACGTCTTGGAGACGATGCCATCGGGGCCAGGTTTCGAGAATTGTTTGATACTCGAGGCGTGAACCTTGCTGGTCTGCAGACCGATCAGCGCCGACCCAGTCGCATTGTGTTGGTGCGTCGTGATCTCGATGGGGAGCGGGTGTTCCAGGGTTTTGCAGGCGACCGCGGAGACGGTTTTGCTGATCAGGCTCTGTCTTTAGATGAGTTGGCGGCCAGCTGGCCTTTGCTGGTAGGTAAGGCGAGCTGGTTGTTGATCGGCTCCATTCCTTTGGCCACATCAGCTTCCGCCCAAGCCTTGCTTTGGTGCGTTGAGCAGGCACAAACAGCAGGCCTTGAGATAGCCCTGGATGTCAACTGGCGTCCAACCTTCTGGGATCCTGGCAGTTCTCCCGATAGTGGCCCTGATGAGAAGGCCTTGCAAGCGATTGCGCCGCTTCTTGAGCGTGCTGCTCTGCTCAAACTGGCTAGGGAAGAGGCCGTTTGGTTCTTTGACACTGACGATCCTGCAGTGATTGCGCGATCCCTTCCGCAGCAGCCGGATGTGGTTGTGACAGATGGGTCGCGTCCGGTGCGGTGGTGGATAGGGGGTTGTGTTGGGGAGCTTGCAGCGCTTTCTCCCCCTTCAGTTATCGACACCACCGGTGCTGGGGATGCTTTCACTGCAGGATTGCTGCATCAATTTTTGATGGATGCCTCATCTCAACGAGATCTGATCAAGGCCCGGGAGATGGTTCGTTTTGCAGCAGCCTGTGGCGCGCTTGTTTGTGGAGGGGCTGGTGGTATCGATCCGCAGCCGTCTCAGATGCAAGTGGAGGAGTTTTTGGGGTCGTTCGCAGGTGAGGTGAACTGAGCCAGACGACCTCCTTGAGCTCGATGCTGCAATTGCAATCTCCAGGCTTCAGGCAAGTTCAGGCTTAATCGATCAGGCCATTCCACGGCCATGAGGGCACCTAGTGCTTGGGCTTCTTCTTCCTCTTGCAGAAATAGCTCATTGGCAGTGCTGGGTTGCTCCAAGCGGTATAGATCTAGATGGATCAGAGGAGGATTCCCGTCCGGGTAGTGCTGAGCAAGAGCGTATGTAGGTGATGTGATCGGCTCACGGATGCCGAGAGCGGTTGCGATGCCCTGCACTAGAGAGGTTTTACCGGCCCCTAGGGGCCCTTCTAGCAACAGCACTGATAAAGAAGGTAGCCGCTGGACAAGGACTATTCCTAGGCATCGAGTGGCCTCAAGATTTTCAAGAATCCATGAGTCATCTGTAGATTGGCCCATAAGCGATGCCGAAGTCTCGGCGACTTCGCTGAGATTTCCGTCCACGATTCTCCCAAGGGAGCTTTGAACCATGGTGGCAGTGCCCACATCAACGGCCTCGTTGCAGGCCCCCTCTCAATACGTCGTAGCCGACATCGATCTAGCGGATTTTGGCCGCAAGGAATTGAGCATTGCTGAAACTGAGATGCCAGGTTTGATGGCCCTGAGGGTCAAGCACGGCAGCGAAAAACCTCTCAAGGGGGCTCGCATTGCTGGCAGTCTGCACATGACCATTCAGACCGGTGTGTTGATTGAGACGCTGGTCGCCCTCGGTGCAGATGTGCGCTGGGCTTCATGCAACATTTTTTCTACTCAAGATCACGCTGCTGCTGCTATTGCCGCTAGCGGCGTGCCTGTTTTTGCAACCAAAGGCGAGACTCTTGATGAGTATTGGGCCTATACCCATCGCATTCTCGAGTGGGGTGATGGTGGCACTCCCAACATGATCTTGGATGACGGCGGAGATGCAACTGGCTTGGTGATGCTTGGCAGCAAGGCCGAGAGCGATCGTTCTGTACTGGATAACCCTGGCAACGAGGAAGAGACGGCATTGTTTGCCTCGATTCGTACCAAGTTGGCCCAGGATTCCAGCTTTTATTCCCGCATCAAGAGCAATATTCAAGGGGTGACAGAAGAGACAACTACGGGTGTCGCGCGTCTGTATCAGATGCAGAAGAGTGGTGAATTGCCTTTCCCGGCGATCAATGTCAATGACTCGGTAACCAAGAGCAAGTTCGACAATCTTTATGGTTGCCGTGAGTCTTTGGTGGATGGCATCAAGCGGGCCACTGATGTGATGGTTGCTGGAAAGGTGGCTTTGGTGATGGGCTATGGCGATGTGGGTAAGGGTTCAGCACAATCGCTACGTGGCCTTGGTGCCACAGTGATGATTGCTGAAATTGATCCCATCTGTGCCCTTCAGGCAGCGATGGAGGGCTATCGGGTGGTACGTCTGGATGAGGTGGTTCACGATGTCGATATCTTTGTGACCTCCACAGGTAACTTTCAGGTGATTCGCCATGAACATCTGATCCGTATGAAAGACGAGGCTATTGTTTGCAATATCGGTCACTTTGATAATGAGATTGATGTTGCATCTTTGAAGGATTATCAGTGGGAGAATATCAAGCCTCAAGTTGATCACATCACTCTTCCTAGCGGCAATAAGATCATTCTTCTGGCTGAAGGGCGTTTGGTAAACCTTGGTTGTGCTACCGGTCACCCGAGCTTTGTGATGAGTAATTCCTTTACCAATCAGGTGTTGGCTCAAATTGAGTTGTTCTCGAAAGGTGATCAGTATGCCGATCAGGTGTATGTGTTGCCGAAGCACCTCGATGAGATGGTGGCCCGCCTTCACTTGGAGAAGATCGGCGCGAGGCTTACTGAGCTCACCAAGCAGCAGGCCGATTACATCAGTGTGCCTGTTGAAGGTCCCTACAAGCCCGACCATTATCGCTACTGATTGTCTCTAGGCAGGCAAGCTTGTTTTTCATAATTAGGCTTGTCTGTCTGGCAAGAAGATAACACAAGACTTGTTATAGATTGAGTGTTAAAAAGAGATAAATGCGGCTGAATGAACTCTATTTGAATGTGAAAATAAAAAAGTTGTTTTTAGCGAATTAATCCTGCCAGTTTAATATTTTGTGGCCTTGAATTATTCTGTCTGCATTCTTGGCCTATTTTATGGTGAAATTTGGTTTTTGACTGGACCGGCTGTTAATAGTCAGCTTGGAGTGAATTTGCTAGCTCAATACTTTGGTCGTGAGGCCATCAGTAATCAGTAATCAGCAAACATTGAAAGATGCCTCCCGAATGATTCGTCGGCACATTGTTGAGGCTTAAAGAGGCGTTGAGGCGCTTGACGAGTTCTGATCTCTGTGAGTCTTCTGCGAGCGTTGCTGATCGCATGACCATCAGGAACTCCGGCCCCATGGAAGACTTGCCTGGTGATGCGTAGGCTCCATGGGGCTTTCTGAACTGATTACTCAGTTGCCGGAGATGATCGGCCAGGCCGTGGAGGCCAACCAGTGGATGGGTTATGGCGCGATATTCGCGGCCATGTTTCTGGAAAATCTTTTTCCACCGATCCCATCCGAGTTGATCATGCCTCTTGGCGGTTTCTACGTGCAGCAGGGGCAGCTGCAGTTCTTACCAGTGGTGTTGGCCGGTTTGTTGGGCACCTTGCTGGGGGCTCTCCCTTGGTATGGCATTGGGCGGGTTATCAATGAGCAAAGGCTTGAGGTTTGGCTCAGTCGACATGGCCGTTGGATCGGTATCAGTCCGGCAGAACTTGCGCGCAGCCGTCGTTGGTTTAATCGTTACGGCACGGCGTTGGTGTTTTGGGGACGGCTAGTGCCTGGTATTCGTACCTTGATCTCTGTGCCTGCAGGCATTGAATTGATGCCTTTCGCACCTTTCCTGATCTGGACAACAGCAGGCAGCCTGATCTGGACTTTGCTACTCACCCTGGCTGGGTTGGGGCTTGGGGAGGGTTACAGCAATGTGGAGCTGTGGATAGATCCTGTCTCCAAGGTTGTTAAGGGGGGCCTGGTTATTGCGGTGTTGGCTGCAGTGGTGTGGCTGGGCCTGCGCATTTGGCGCAGGCGTCATCACACTCATTGATCAATGAGTCTTAAAAGGGGACTTCCTCTTCACTTGGGCCGTCCCCAAATCCCCCTCCGCCAAAGTTGCTCGCTTCTGCATCACGTTTGGAACCTAGAAGTTCTAGACGGTCCACCCGCACAACAGGCTTGGTTCGCTCTTCTCCGGTGTTGCGATCGGTCCAGCGGTCCAGTTTGAAGCTACCGATGATACCCAGCAGAGATCCTTTTTTGACATAATCCGCCGCGACTTGAGCCTGTTTGCCCCAGATCTCTAGGTTGAACCAGTCTGGTTCGTCGTCGCGACTGCGACGGTTCACGGCCATGGTGAGGTTGGCGACAACCGTTCCCGATTCGAAGTAGCGAACTTCTGGATCACGGCCTGCTCGGCCGACGAGTGTGACGGAATTTACGCTCATGAATGAAACCTATTTGTTTGAGTTTGGTCAATGATGCGCCACGGTTTAAGTGGCTGCTTATAAGGAGTTCCACCCTCATCGCTGGGTGTAACAAGCTGCATTGGCTACGACACCTATGATTCGCCGACTTGAGTCCAGCGCTTGTGTTTTTTCGTCGCTTTCAACTGTCACGCGACATCGGCATTGATCTTGGTACCGCCAATACCCTGATTTACGTGTCGGGAAAAGGGATTGTGCTTCAGGAGCCTTCTGTCGTAGCCCTCGACTTGGAGAACGGTGTGCCTCTGGCGGTGGGTGACGATGCCAAGTTGATGCTTGGCCGCACCCCTGGCAATATTCGTGCCGTGCGTCCACTGCGCGATGGCGTGATCGCCGATTTCGATGCAGCTGAGCAGATGCTGAAGACCTTTATTCAGAAGGGGAATGAAGGTCGAGGCATTGTTGCTCCTCGCTTGGTGGTGGGTATCCCGAGCGGAGTGACTGGTGTCGAACGGCGTGCCGTGCGGGAGGCAGGCATGGCAGGAGCTCGGGAAGTTCATCTGATTGATGAGCCTGTTGCAGCCGCCATTGGAGCTGGTCTTCCTGTTACTGAGCCAATTGGAACGATGATCGTTGATATAGGAGGAGGCACAACCGAGGTGGCGGTGCTCAGCTTGGGAGGAACTGTGTTGAGTGAGTCGGTTCGCGTGGCCGGTGATGAAATTAGTGATGCCATTGGGGTTTATTTGAAGAAGGTTCACAACCTTGTCGTCGGTGAGCGCACGGCCGAGGAGATCAAGATCCGCATTGGCTCCGCTTTCCCAAATCACGAGTTTGACCAGCAGGCCATGGATGTGCGGGGGCTGCATCTGCTCTCCGGTCTGCCACGTTCGATCAATTTGCAGGCTGGAGACTTGCGGGAGGCGATAGCAGAACCCCTCAACGTGATTGTGGAGGCCGTGAAGCGCACCCTTGAACGCACACCACCAGAATTAGCTGCTGACATTGTTGACCGTGGCATCATGCTTGCTGGTGGAGGAGCCTTGGTGCGCGGGATAAGCGATTTAATTAGCCATGAGACAGGCATCTTTACTCATGTTGCAGAGGATCCATTGTTGTGTGTGGTTAATGGTTGTGGTCAGGTCCTCGAGGATTACAAGCGACTTCGCAGGGTGCTTGATACTCCGGAATTCACTCGCTCTTCAATGACGGCTTGAATCGATGGGGGTTTCCCCGTGGCAGGCATCTTTCCGTTGGTGGCGTTGGCGTGGAGTTTTGCCTTGGCTGTTGTTAGTGGCAGCACTTGGTTTGGTGCGTTGGAGTAAAGGCGCCGGTTTTGCTGATGCTTATGCCCTTTTTAGTCGGCCGTTTTGGCCTGGATCAGCCCAGCGAGAATGGATCCAGTCTGGTATTCAGCTCGAGCAACAGAGCAAACTTCGGTTGCTTGAGCAGGACAATCAAAGACTGCGCGGGTTGCTTGCTCTTGGTCAGGCCTCAGGATCTGGTCGCATTTCCGCGGCTGTGATTTCCCGTACCCCGAAGGGGTGGTGGCAGCAACTGGAACTGGGCAAGGGGCGATTGCATGGGATTGCTCAGGGTGATGCTGTGATGGGGCCAGGAGGATTACTGGGGAGAATCCAAAGTGTCACCCCTGCCACTGCACGTGTTCAACTGCTCACTGCGCCAGGTAGTCGGGTTGGAGTTTGGATACCGCGAACCAAGCGTCATGGCCTCTTGGTTGGTGTGGGTACGAGTAGGCCTCAGTTGGAGTTTCTCGATAAGAATCCCTATGCAGTGCCAGGTGATCTTGTCAGCATCTCGCCTGCAAGCACATTGTTGCCCGCCAGCCTGCCTGTAGGGGTGATTCAGAAAGTGGATGACCGAGCAGTTCCGGCTCCTCGTGCAGCTGTGCAGTTAATCGCTGCACCAGAAGCCATCGATTGGGTGCAGGTGCAGATTCGCTGATGGCGCGCCTTCATCAGCAACCGATTTGCTTGGCTTCAAGCCTCTTCGTGCCTTGGCTGACCCTCGCTGCACCGACCTGGTTGAGCCTTTCTGGGGTGGGTCCCTGCTGGGCGGTGTTGTGGTTGTTGCCTTGGGCCCTTGTTGATGGACCTGTCTCTGGACTCACTGCTGGACTTTGTCTTGGCTTGGTATTGGATGGCCTCAGCCTTGGTGGTGCGAGTCAACTGCCGGCGTTGATGGCGCTTGGATGGTGGTGGGGACGGCTAGGCAGGCGTGCTCCACTGATTCAGGGCAGTTTCAATCTCGGATTATTGGCATGGATGGGTACAGCTCTGGTTGGCTTGAGTCTTTGGCTGCAAACGCTTTTGATTCAGTTCGATAGCTCGGTGTCTTGGCTTCATTCCTGGGGGTTGCATACCTTTTTGGCACAGTCGTTGGTCACTGGTTTGGTTGCTCCTCTGCTGGTGTCATGGATGCTGTTGATTTGGCGGCGGCTGGCTCGAGCTTGAACAGGTCATGAGAATGCTGCGGTCACGAAGAAAGGTTGTTGTTGCAGGCCTAGTGGTGCTTGGTGCAGCCTTGATTGGTTGGGGTTGTCGATCGAAGCAGGGATCTTTAACTGATTTGCAGCTCTGGACGTTGCAACTGGCGCCCAAGTTCACCCCCTATATGGAGGGGGTCATCAAAAACTGGCAGCAGAATCACCCCGGTGCGTTGGTGCGTTGGACAGATCTCCCCTGGGGATCAGTGGAGCGCAAGTTATTGGCTGCGGTGTTCGCGCGTACCGCACCAGACGTGGTCAATCTCAATCCCCCCTTTGCTGCAAATCTTGCCAGCAAAGGGGGGATTAGGGATCTGACGCCTTTGCTTCCAGACGATGCAGCCGACCGCTACCTTCCCTCGGTTTGGGAGTCTGGCCTGGATGCTGAGGGGCGACAGATCGCCATTCCTTGGTATCTCACGGTACGGCTGAGTTTGGTTAACCAGCAGTTGTTGCGACAAGCCGAACTGGAGGCTCCACCGCGACGTTGGCAGGATGTACCTTCCTATGCGCGCCGCATTCGTGAGCGCACAGGTCGCTATGGCCTATTCGTCACTGTGGTCCCTGACGATTCGACTGAACTGCTTGAGTCGATGGTTCAGATGGGAGTCACTTTGCTGGATTCTCGGAGGCGGGCTGGTTTTGCTACTCCAAAGGGTCAACGTGCTTTTGCCTTCTGGACCGATCTTTATCGGCAAGGTCTCCTGCCTCGAGAGGTGATAAGCCAGGGTCAGAAGCGAGCGATAGAGCTTTATCAGAGCGGTGAGTTGGCCATGTTGGCGAGCGGGGCTGAATTCCTACGCACGATCCAGACAAACGCTCCGGCTGTGGCCAGGGTGACTAACTCCTATCCACCGCTTGTCGGTGGTGATGGCAATGCGAATGTCGCTGTGATGACGTTGGTGGTGCCTCGTCAGAGCAGGCGCCAGCAGGAAGCCGTTGATTTTGCCTTGTTTCTAACCAATGGGGTTAATCAGGCAACTTTTGCGCAGCAAGCCAAGGTGTTGCCATCGTCTAGAAACGCCTTGCGACAGGTTCAGATTGCTCTTAAGGCTGAGCGTCCGGAGTCGCGTGAGGCTGCTCAGATCCGCTCTGCCAGAGCATTGTCTGCCAAGACTTTGAAGCGGGCGAAAGTTTTGGTTCCGGCTTTACCTGGGATCAAGCGTCTGCAGAGCATTATTTATACCCAGTTACAGCGGGCGATGCTCGATCAAATCAGCAGCGATGAGGCTGTGGAAGAGGCTGCTCGTCAGTGGAATCGCTACGCAGAAGCTAGATGGCCCTAAAGTGCAATCAATTAGTAATTGATACCTAAGTATAAGTACCTTTTAATTCTTAAATAAATAGAAAAACTGCTATTTCTCAAGCTCGTTAGCGATTTTTGCTCAAGGCGGAAGGTTAAGGTTGTGTTTCTTCATGAGGAAATGCTCATATGTCACATCCGGGGGGTTTATCTCAGTACCAAAGTCATGATGGGTCTGAGACGCAGGCTCCCGGGAATCCGAAGGCGACCATTCTTGTCGTTGACGATGAGCCAGCAGTCCTCCGGATTTTGGTCATGCGACTTCAACTGGCTGGCTATCGGGTGATTTGTGCCGAGGACGGGGAAGAGGCTCTTGAGATTTTTCATCGAGAACAGCCTGATTTGCTTGTTCTCGATGTGATGCTGCCCAAGATGGATGGTTTTGCTGTTTGTAGAAGGCTTAGGGCTGAGTCTTGTGTGCCGATTATTTTCCTCTCAGCATTAGAGGCCATTTCTGAACGTGTGGCTGGACTTGATCTTGGGGCAGATGATTACATTCCCAAGCCCTTTAGTCCCAAGGAACTTGAGGCTCGTATTGCCACGATTCTGCGTCGGGTTGGTCCAGGTTCCGCTACGGCTGAAATCAGAGATCTGCCAGTTGGGCAGGGTGTTCTGCGAGTTGGTGATTTGGTGGTTGACACCAATCGCCGCCAGGTGAGTCGTGCAGGAGAGCGTATTGGCCTCACCTACACCGAATTCAGTCTTTTGGAACTGTTGTTCCGTGAACCTGGACGGGTGGTACCCAGGGCCGAAATCTTGGAGCAGCTCTGGGGTTATCCCCCTCGCCGGGCGGCCGACTTGCGTGTGGTCGATGTTTATGTAGCTCGTTTGCGTGGCAAGCTCGAGCCAGACCCGCGCAATCCAGAGCTAATCCTTACGGTTCGTGGAATTGGTTACTCCTCCCAGCGCGTTGGGGATAGTCCTGCTCCTGCTCCTGCTCCTGCTCCTGCTTCTGCTCCTGCTTCGGTTGCCGTTGCGAGTTGATTAAGTCGATGGGGTGAGTAGAGCAACGACTCCATCGACCGGCAAGATGGCGAGGTCAGTCCTGAGTGCCTTGTCTGAGCTGCGTGAGACTCGCCTGGAAAAGGCACAAGCCCTCAAAGAGCTGGGGAATGGGCCTTATGCCCTGCGATTTGAGTCAAGTCATCGCACCGCTAACTTGCAGGCGGATCATGCTGATTTGGCCAAGGGTGAGGAGAGGCTTCTCACTGTGTCTGTGGCTGGTCGGGTGATGACCCGTCGTGTCATGGGCAAGTTGGCTTTCTATACCTTGGCGGATGAGACCGGCACGATTCAGTTGTATTTGGAGAAGGCCACCATTGATGCGGCTGCATCAAATGAGCTGGCTTCAGGAACTTTTGTTCAGCTCACCACCCTTGTTGACGCGGGCGACTGGATTGGGGTCACAGGCGTGCTTCGTCGCACTGACCGTGGTGAGCTTTCGGTGAAGGTTCAGCAGTGGCAGATCTTGAGCAAATCATTGCAACCCTTGCCAGATAAGTGGCACGGTTTAGCTGATGTGGAGAAGCGCTATCGGCAACGCTATCTGGATTTGATCGTGTCGCCTCAGTCGCGTGAGACTTTTCGCCGCCGGGCATTGATGGTGAGTGCAATCCGTCGATGGCTCGATGATCGTGCCTTCTTGGAAATCGAGACACCGGTGCTTCAGGCTGAGGCTGGTGGCGCCGAAGCTAGGCCATTCATTACTCACCACAACACACTCGATCTTCCTCTTTATCTGCGTATTGCCACAGAGCTGCATCTCAAGAGGCTTGTGGTTGGTGGATTTGAGCGGGTCTATGAGCTTGGGCGCATCTTTCGTAACGAGGGGATGAGTACCCGCCACAACCCTGAATTCACTTCTGTAGAGGTCTATCAGGCCTATGCGGATTACATCGACATGATGGTCCTTACTGAGCAGCTGATTTCCTCAGTTTGTACTCAGATCTGTGGGTCTACGAGGATCACTTATCAAGACATAGAAATCGACCTAACGCCCCCTTGGCGGAGAGCCAGCATGCACGAACTGGTGCAAGAGGCGACGGGGCTTGATTTCATGGGTTTTAAAGACCGTGCGGTAGCGGCTTCGGCTATGGCGCGGGCAGGTCTAGAGGTGCCGTCTAAGGCCGATAGTGTGGGCCGCTTGCTTAATGAGGCCTTTGAACAAGCAGTGGAGGTAAGTCTGATCCAGCCAACATTTGTGCTCGATTATCCGATTGAGATCTCTCCTCTTGCCCGACAACATCGCAGCAAACCAGGATTGGTCGAGCGCTTTGAATTGTTCATTGTGGGTCGGGAAACAGCCAATGCTTTTAGTGAGTTAATCGATCCCCTTGATCAGCGTCAGCGGCTTGAGGCTCAGCAAGCACGTCGTCAGGCTGGGGACCTTGAGGCTCATGGGGTTGATGAGGATTTCCTTCAGGCTCTTGAGGTGGGCATGCCCCCTACCGGTGGCTTGGGTATTGGCATCGATCGCTTAGTGATGTTGTTCACCGATAGCCCTTCAATACGTGATGTGATTGCTTTCCCTCTGCTTCGACCGGAGCTCAAAACTTAATCTTCAACGTCGGGAACCGTCGCAGTGGATAATTAACTCAATGGCATGGTCCTATTTCTATGAGTGGCGAGCGCGTAGGTTTCCGCTTCAAACACGCCGATGCGGTGGTCAAGCGCAATCCCCAGGGTCGATCCAGGCGCGGGTGGGTGATGGAACCCGTTGAGCAGACCACCAGTCGCGGCACCAAGATGCCCGCATATCGCATTCGCTGGCGTGATAGCGAGCGTCCAGAAATTGTGCTTCAGCACATGCTGATTGCTGATCCAGACCCAACTCCTCCTCCGGAGAACGTGAGTCTTGAGCCTCCGGCCCCAAAAGCCTGACTTAATTAGTCTTGTCGCGTTTTCGTATGAGCTCTTGGAGTTCTTGTTGGGCTGCGAATCGTATCCAGTCCTCTTCAAGAGTGGAGCTATCTCTTGCTGACTGTTCAGAAAGTGAGCAAAATTTCTTCTCGACGTCTTTGAAGCGATTGCCCAGTTGATCCAAATCGGACCATAGTTGCCGACCCTGCTCCATTAAATCGGCTATGTGTTGATCGGCCCGATCGGCCAGGGCCGAGGCTCCTGCCTTTCTGGCACGATTCGATCGAGTGCTCCACTCCCGAACTGTGCCGGCAAGGGTGAGGAGTTGCCGGCGAAGTTCCTCTGCTTCTTTTTGAAGTTGCTGTCGCTGCCTTTTCAGGTTTTGGTAATGGTCTTTTTGGTGTTGTTGGTGGAGGAGTAACTCCTGATATGGATTCTCGCGGAGGAAGTCGGTCAACCTCTCCTCTAAGACTCGTTCCAGTTCGTCGAGCCAGGTTGCGCTCATGACTGATCTGGGGCACGAGTAATCAGTGGGGCTTCGATCTCTTCTTGCAGGGGTTTGATAGCGCCCTCACGCGAGTGCAGTAACAGTTGGGTGAGTCTTGCCAAGCTTCCTTCCCCTAGGTCAAGCACTGTTAGTCGTTCAAAAGCCCTTCGGTAGATTCCTTCTAGCTCCCGGATTAGGCTTTCACGTTCTTGTCGCACGTTCTGGCGTTGCTGCTCTCGGCTCATTTAGCACTTCTTCTTTCTTCTTAGCTCAGTCTGACGGTTCCAGCAGATGCAGCGAGAGTGAATCGGCAGAGTCGTGCCATCTTTGGTTGATTCTCCAGCCCGCCTTTTCAGCCAGTCTGGCTGCCTCTTGTGGGTTGTATTTGACGCTGTATTCGGTGATGAGTGGTTCTCCGGCGCTGAATGACCAGGTGCTGTTGTCAATCACGATTGTTTGACTGCAGCGGCTCACTAGAGCCATTTCGATGCGATGAAACTCTTCTTGCCAACGGGCTCGATAAGAGAAGTGGTCCGGTCTGAAATCTGCTTCCAGCTCACGATTGAGACGATGCAAGAGGTTGCGCGCGAAAGCTGCTGAGATGCCTGCCGCATCATTGTAGGCAGCCTCGAGCTGGATTGGATCACGGGGTTGGTCGAGACCGAGCAGCAGGGGACCACCGCCAAGCAGCTTTCGGAACCGACGAAGTACTGCCACTGCTTCTTTTGGTGTGAAGTTTCCGAGGGAGCTGCCGGGGAAAAAGCCGATGCAGCGGACACCCTCGAGCCGGGGGTGGGGCGGTAGCGCTTGCATGCTGCTGTGGTCGCAGCAGATACCTAGCATTGACACCATGGGATAGGTGCTGGCGAGTCTGGTTAGCGAATCCCTTAGAGCTGCTTGGCTGATGTCCAGGGCCACAAAGGTTGACGGCTGGATTGCGTTGAGTAGGGGGGAAACCTTGTGGGCATTGCCGATGCCGAATTCCACGATGACGCCATCTCCTACGGCTTTGGCAATGGCTGGTGCATTCTCCTCCAGTAGCTTGATCTCTGTGCGGGTTAGGCCGTATTCAGGTTGTTCGCAGATCTGGGCAAATAGGCGTGATCCTTTCGCGTCGTACAACACCCAAGCTGGCAGTTGCCGCGGCTGGCATTTGAAGCCTGACTGCACCAGCTGCTTCAGATCCGCAGGGGCGGGATGTAGGTCAATCAGCTCGATGCTCATCGGGCCAGGCGCAGTCCTGCTGCCATCCAACGGTTTGCTGGTGCAAAGAAGTTCCGGTAGGTGTCGCGCTCATGGCCTTCCGGTGTGAGCCAGCTGCTGCCGCGCAGAACAAACTGGGAGCTCATGAATTTTCCGTTGTATTCACCCACAGCGCCTGGGGCCGGAAGGAATCCCGGATAGGGCCTATAAGGACTTGCCGTCCATTGCCACAGCTTGCCGTGAGCATCGTGGATCAGAGGTTGATGCTGTTGTAGGGCCACTTCCCATTCCGCTTCGCTGGGCAATCGAGCACCACACCACCGTGCGTAGGCATCGGCTTCGAACCAGCTCAAATGGCGCACCGGTGCTTTTCGATTCAAGTGCCGCCTTCCTTCCAGGGTGAATTCTTCCTGCCATTGATCTGCAGGCCCGTCGCCGCGCCAGTACCGGGGAGCCTGCCATCCCAGTTGTTGTTGTACGGCCCAGCCCTCACTCATCCAAAGTTCTGGGCGCTGATACCCCCCATCTGCGATAAAGCACCTGAAGTCGTCGTTGCACACCAAATGATCCATCAGGGCAAAGTCCTCCAGCCAGATGCGATGCGACGGCCCCTCGTTGTCAAAATGGAATCCCGCGCCAGCATGGCCGATTTCATAGAGACCTCCATCGCAGGAGATCCAGCGGGCTTGGGTTGGCTCTAAAGGTCCCAGATGATGATCGGCGCCAGTTTGATAAGCAGGCTCTAACGGTTGTCGGCTAAAGCCATCCAAGAGATCCATCAACAGCAATTCCTGATGCTGCTGTTCGTGATGTAGACCCAGTTCTGCCAGTTGCTGGATGTCTTCTTGGTCAGCGTCCGGGGAGGTCAGGAGTTGCGTTAATGCAGCGTCCACCTGTTGCCGCCACGCCAAGACCTCCCTGATTGTCGGCCGGGTCAGGACACCCCGTGAGGGTCTTGGATGGCGTGCCCCGGCCGCTTCGTAATAGGAGTTGAATTGATAACTCCAGCGTGGATCACAGCCTTCGTAGCCTTTGAGATAGGGCTGAAGCAAAAAGGTATCGAAGAACCAGGTGGTGTGAGCAAGGTGCCATTTCGGCGGACTTGCATCGGCCATGCCCTGAAGGCAGAGATCTTCCGGTTCGAGGGGTGCAACCAGCGATTCACTTCGCTGACGCACTGCCAAGAGCAAGTTCAGCATGAGGAAACGGTTTTACTGATTCCCACTTGTGCGCCCAAGCACCACGGCCGAATGGATCTGGTCATAGAAAAGCTCTTGGCCACGGAAGGGCACTGATAGGGAAATTTCCCTTGGACAAACGATCCAGGCAATCTACTGAGTGGCATCGATCGATCTGGTCGCAAAATATGTTGGGTTCGCGTGTTCAGCTTGGGTTGCATTGGTCATCAGTCAGGGCGGTTGAAGTTTCTGTTTCGACTTGAAAATTAAAGTGTAAAGTTTGGAGGTCGTCGAATCCATTGTTTTCTGCATTTATTGTGATTTAGCCTCTAGGCTTCGTGCTATTATTTATGCTCTTAGTGCTTGATCCGAGGTAATCTTTTATATGGCTGTGGCCCTATAATTTGCTGTCCTTTAATATTAAATCGCGCTGAATCATCCGCTATTGGGTGTGCTTGTTATTGGGCACGCGCTTGGTTGCTGGTTGGGTGTTGACCCTGGATGCAAGTGGGCGGCTCTTAGGTGTGCGTGTAAAAAGTCTTTGATTGCCATGAGTTATTTAATAATAGGACTTTTTATTTTCTCTTTTTGTGATGATTTCTCTTGGCTAATGCGGGCTCGTATTTTGGCTGGTTTTGCAGTGCAATTGTTTGTTCAGGTTAGTTCAGCAGAGCAGAATTTTTTCTGGTTCTGGCAAGCACGGTTCTGCGATTGCAGTTATCTATATCCGTGCGGCTGCGGGTGTAGCATTTGGTCCGATCATTGCTGCTCTATCTCTTGAGCTTGGAAGGGTCTTAACTTTTTCAATGCTTGGCTTTAGTGAGCTTTTGATGGTTGTCTTGTTTCTCATGCTTTCAAGGGATTCTTCTAAGGCGGCACAATCTTGGACCGTGTTCAGGCGCAACTTAGATACCAGTAAGGTTGCAATAGAGTTTTGAGTTGCTTCACTACCAGGATTTGCGATTGGAGTTCTTGCCGTGTCCGGTCCTTGTAGGCTTATGCAGTAGGCGCTGATTTTGTCTTATTTGCTCTTGCAATCATCTAGTTTGCAATTTCAAATGTATTTGTAGCACCCTATTTTGTTAGATGAGTGATAGGACATGCAGGCGTAGACCATCGTTTCTTGCGCTTCTCAAGGCTGTATTTGCTTTGATTCTTATCGTGATTGATTCCTGGAAGTTGACTTCCCTCATTCTAGTCGGGATTGCAGCTGCATTAATATTGGCGGTGGCGGGCCCAGGCTTGGTACTCGTTGATGAGGGCCTTCTAATGCGTTGTCAGGTGAGTCATGAAGCCAAGTCGCTGATGAATTTTGCTGGGGACCTGTTACTGCTCTTGGGTCAATCGCAGCTGTTTTCATACATGGGACTTTAGATATAGTTTGGTCCATATTATTGTTGACAGCCTTGGCCCTTTTTCTGCAGGTTTATGTCGACGTAATCCTCAGCAATAAAGATTATTTTTAAGGCAATCTTTCTTCTGGAAACGAGTCGATTTTGCTGTTTAGCGTTGCGGAAGTGGTTGCAATGGGTTGGCTATCTGTACGATCAGCCCATCAATGCTTCGGCGTCACGTGAGCGAACCCAGCGCCGTGGTTGCCGGCTCTGTGCTGGCACAGCGCTATCGGTTGGATGCGACCATCCAGAAGTCGAAGCCGATCCAGGGTGTGCTTTGGCGTGGGGTCGACATCCTTGAAGGTGACACATCCGTGGTGCTCCATCAAATCAGCGATGCCCCTACAAGGCAGCACTTTCAGAAGTTTTGGCCTGAGCTTCAATCCCTTTCCCATCCCCAGTTGCCGCGTTGTGGTGAATTGTTCGAGGCGGAGTTCAGCCTCTGGGCGGTGCGTTACTGGCAGGAGGGTGTTACTTACCGAAAGATTCAGCAGCAACGGGCCGAGGGTCAGTTGCTCTTCGGTGCTGCAGAAGTGTTGCAGTTGCTTTTGCAGCTGCTACCTCCTTTGATTGCGTTTCATGCCAAGGGGTTGGTGCATGGTGATATCAATCCCAGCGCCCTGTTGAGGCTTCATCAGGACGGCTTGCCGGTTTTGTTGGACTTTGGCTTACTGCAGCCCCAAGGGACTACCCCATTGGGTGGTGTTACTGCAGCGTATGCCTCAATTGCACAGAGCAGCACCGAACCAGCTGAAGCTTGGATGGATTTGCATGGCTTGGGCGTTACAGCACTGACTTTGCTGACTGGTCGTTGCCCCGAGGAACTTTGGAACAGTGATGTTCAGTCTTGGATCTGGCCAGAGTCTTGTGAGGTGGATGGGTCTTTTCGTCATGTGTTGGAGCGAATGTTGAGTGAGGCTCCTGACCAGCGTTTTGAAAAGGCATCGGATGTGATCTGTGCCCTTCAAGCTGTGATCATGCCCGAAAGCATCGGTCCAAAGCCCATAGAAGATCGCACTCTGGCACTCGCGTCTCAAGCAGTGCCTTTATCCGATCACCCCTCGCGTACGTCTCAATCGCTCTTAACGGAACATCGCTCTGCCATTCAGCCGCGGCGGCGGCGGCGGGCTGAAGAACGGGAGCAGGCTGCTGAAGGCAGGCTTTGGTCTGTTGTAGGTGCCTTGTTGGCGTCTGCATTGGTAGGCACGGCTATTGGCTGGTTCTTGCTCAGTCGTAGTTCCCCGCTAGGGATGGATCCTGTCAGGGATAGAGATCTCGTGGGCAATGTCCCAGTGGAGAGCCCATCAGCAGTAAAGGTGGATCATCGTCAGCAGTTATTGACTCGGCTGCGGGCTTTGCAGGTTAAACAAAGTTGGTTTCTGCAGTTGGTGGATGCCAGTGTGCTAACTCGTTTCCCTCATAGAGGTGGTCGCTCCCCCTCCGATGCTCTGGATGATGTTCCCTTGCGCCAGGTCTGGAATGACTTGGCTGAGGAATGGTTGGTCAGAATTGAACAGCTATCACCTCAGCTGCGCAGACGTTTAGGTGAGTTGAAGAACACTGACTGGCAGGAGCAGCGTGAAGGTCTGAGCGAATTGGGGGTGCATGGCCGTGTGATTGAGCAGTTGGTTACAGCAGGAGCACAGAAACTGCTTTTGGGTTCGTTCAATGATCAGAAGCCTCCAGAGCCCTATTTGCAGTTTTGGTATGCGGCAGCTCTGCACAGCCTGGCTGATGTGCAGATCGAAACCCTCAAGGCCAGACCTTCAACTCCCACTGTGTTTTCTTCAAGGGTTTCTCCTGGGGCTGTCCGCTTGATTTCCATTCAGGTGCCTGTTGGGCATCGACTAGTACTAGAAATCAAGGGCACGCCGTTGATGCAGATGACCATCTATGGCTCGCAGGGTGATGTCATTGCCGAGCGGGGATCGTTGCGCGTGGTGACCCTTGAGCCAGAAGCAGGTTCGCCTGTGCAAGTGCTGGTGACCAACGAGGGGTTGGCAACAGCTCTATTGACCCTCTCTTGTCGTGCCGATCAGCAAGCTTCTATGCCTTGACCAGCTTTCATATCCGAATCCGTTGCCGGATTCAACTCATGGCTTCCTTGGTCGGTCAGAACACCCTTCTAGAACGCCGACATTGCCTCGCCTCGTGCTTCGGCGAAAGAAAACTTTGTTCAGTTTCATTAACCCCCTTGGCTGATCAGTAGCGCGCCAGAGCGGACTTCACTTCTCGATCGGCTTGTTTGCGTTTCTCTTCTTGGCGTTTGTCGTGCAGCTTGCGACCTTTGCCCAGCCCAATTGTGAGTTTGATCCATGAACCCTTGAGATGAAGGTTGAGGGGAATCAGAGTGAGCCCTTTTCTGTCGAGTTGGCCGCGAAGTTTATCGATCTCACGGCGGTGCGCGAGCAGTTTGCGTGTTCGTAGTGGATCGTGATTGAAGTAGCTGCCGGCATGGCTATGAGGGGAGATATGAACGTTGTAGAGCTGTAGTTCGCCCTTGCGAATCAGGCAGAAGCCATCGCGGAGATTGGCTTGGCCGGCCCGGATTGACTTGACTTCGGTTCCCACCAATTCAATGCCAGTTTCGAGGGTGTCGAGGATCTCGTATTGATGCCTTGCCAGACGGTTGTCCGCGAGTAGACGGTTGGCCGCGGCTCGAGCTGCAGCAGTCGCTTTTTTGTTTCCTCCCTTGGCCATCTGCGTTTACCGATGCTTTCGACCCTATCCAGGGATCGGTACTCTTCCAACATGGCGATTGTGTCTTCCAGTGCTGGCCGAGCTGATTCCCAGCCGCTAGCAGCAAAGTCTCGGGTGGTAGATGCTTCACCTTTGCCTGAAGAGGCCAGTCCAGCTCGAGAAGATGGGCTTAGACCTAAGCGTTTGGAGGACTACATCGGTCAGCGTGAGCTGAAGCAGGTGTTGGGGATTGCCGTTAAGGCGGCCATGGGCAGAGGCGATGCTTTGGATCATGTTTTGCTCTACGGCCCTCCGGGCTTGGGCAAAACCACCATGGCCATGGTTTTGGCTGAAGAATTGGGGGTTAAGTGTCGGGTTACCAGTGCGCCGGCTCTCGAGCGCCCTCGTGACATCGTTGGTCTGTTGGTGAATCTGCAACCTCGCGAGGTTTTATTCATTGATGAGATTCACCGGCTCACAAGGGTGGCTGAGGAATTGCTTTATCCAGCAATGGAGGATAGGCGTCTCGATCTCACTGTGGGCAAGGGCAGTACCGCTCGCACCAGGGCATTGGAGCTGCCTCCGTTCACTCTGGTGGGTGCTACGACTCGCGCTGGTGCCCTTAGTTCGCCGCTGCGGGATCGTTTCGGTCTTATTCAACGATTGGAGTTTTATGGCCTGGAGGATCTGCAAGCGATTGTTGAGCGGGCGGCGGGGCTGCTGAGGTTGCAGTTAACAGCGCAAGCCTGCAAGGAGATTGCTCGTCGTTGTAGGGGTACACCGAGGATCGCCAATAGATTGCTGCGACGGGTTCGTGATGTAGCGAGTGTCTGTGGCGGGGAGAGCTTGATCGATGCTGCATTGGTGGATGAGGCTCTCACTTTGCATCGAGTCGATGCTCGGGGTCTTGATGCCAGTGATCGGCGCTTGTTGGACTTGTTGCTGGAGTCTCATGGCGGTGGCCCGGTCGGTTTGGAGACTTTGGCTGCCGCTTTGGGAGAGGATCCAGCCACTCTTGAAGCAGTGGTAGAACCATATCTACTGCAGCTGGGTTTTTTGCAGCGAACTCCGCGTGGGCGCGTGGTGACTGGCGCGGGGCGACGCCATCTTGGTTGGCCGGAGTTGCCATGAGTGTTCTCCAGGGGTTGAAAAACTGGGTGCCTAGATGGTCAGGGTTGCTTTTAGTTGTGCTGTTGCTGGTCATGGATCCCGTCACTGGAGCAGCTACCCCAGCACTCCAGACTCTTTTTGAGCAGGCACTCGAGGCTTCTCGACAGGGTGATTTTCAAGCAGCCCTACCTCTTTGGGATGAGTTTCTTGAGCTTGCGCCTGAGCAGCCTGCGGCGTGGAGCAATCGCGGCAATGTGAGGTTGATTTTGGGTGATCCCGAGGGTGCGATCGTTGATCAGACTAGGGCCATGGAATTGGCCCCAGCAGAGCTTGACCCTCATCTCAACCGTGGTATTGCTGAGGAGGTATTGCATCATTGGCAGCAAGCCGCTAGCGATTACAACTGGATTCTTGAGCGCGATGCTGTCAATGCATCGGCTCTTTACAACCTGGGCAATGTTTTGGGCTCTCAGGGCGACTGGTTGCATGCAGAAGCTCTTTACAGAAAGGCCTCTGACGCCAGCCCAGACTTTGCTATGGCTAGCTCCAGCAAGGCGTTAGCGGTTTATCAGCTGGGGGAATTTGATCTGGCGGAGAAGGAACTGCGTGCATTGATTCGCAGGTATCCCATGTTTGCCGATCCCCGTGCGGCCCTTAGCGGTCTTTTATGGCATTACGGTTCATTTGGTGAAGCTGAAAGCCACTGGACTGCCGCAGTCGGGCTGGATAATCGCTATCGCCAACGGGATTGGTTGTTGCAGATCCGCCGATGGCCACCACAGCCCACGGCTGATCTGATGGATTTTCTTGGTTTGTTGGAGGCTCCATGACTCTTCTTCTTCATTGGAGCGAGCGTCTTGATCAAGCTTTGCCCGAGCTGATTGAGTTGCGGCGCCATCTGCATGCTCATCCAGAACTGAGTGGTGAGGAGCATCAGACGGCAGTCCTTGTAGCAGGTCAGTTGCGGGGGGATGGTTGGCGGGTGTCTGAGGGGGTGGGGCGCACAGGTGTGTTGGCGGAGTTGGGGCCAATCGGTGGTCCGTTTGTGGGCCTGCGGGTGGATATGGATGCTCTGCCAGTGGAAGAGCGCACAGGGCTTGTTTATGCCTCACGGCGAGAGGGGGTGATGCATGCCTGTGGCCATGATCTGCATACCTGCATTGGTCTTGGGGTTGCAAGGGTTTTGGCCAAAGAGGAGTCGATGCCAATAGGCGTAAGGCTGTTGTTTCAACCGGCAGAAGAATTGTGCGAAGGGGCTCGTTGGATGCGTATGGACGGGGCGACCGATGGCCTCGAGGCCCTGTTTGGGATTCATGTTTGTCCGGAATTGCCGACTGGAAGTATTGGTGTACGTAGTGGGTGCTTGACGGCTGCGGCGGGAGAGCTGGATATCGAAGTGATTGGTGAAGGAGGCCACGGTGCAAGGCCTCATCAGGCTATGGATGCCATTTGGCTTGCCGCTCGAGTTGTTTGTGGACTGCAGGAGGCGATCAGTCGTCGCTTGGATGCCTTGCATCCTGTGGTGGTGAGTTTCGGGAAGATCGAAGGTGGTCAGGCTTTCAATGTGATTGCAGATCGAGTTCGGCTGCTGGGTACGGTCCGCTGTTTGGACGGGGCTGTTTTTGACAAGCTCCCAGCTTGGATCGAGCAGATTGTTCAGGCCATCTGTGGAAGTTTTGGGGCAGAGGCGATCGTGCGCTATCGCAGCATTACGCCGCCTGTTTACAACGATCCTGAACTCACAGACCTATTGGAAAGTTGTGCTATCTCTCAGATAGGAAAAGAGCGTGTGTTGCGGCTTGAACAACCCTCGCTTGGTGCTGAAGACTTTGCAGAACTACTGCAAAATGTCCGTGGAACAATGTTCCGATTAGGGGTGAGCGGTTCTAATGGGTGCGCGCCTTTACACAATGGTCAGTTCTGCTTAGAGGAGAGCAGTCTTGGAGTTGGTATTCGGGTGCTGACCGCGACCCTATTGGCCTGGATGGATGAGCGTTCAAGGCTGGCTTTGGAGAGGACATGAAGCGTCTTGGCTATCCCTTGCTATCTCTTGCAGCTCCTTTGCTGATCGTCTTGGCCATGCTCTGTTTGATGCATCGGCAGGGCAGCGATCGATTGCAGTCAATACCAGCAGTTTTGGTGGGTGCTGGTCTAATTTTCAGCGGGGCTGTGGGCCGCCGCCGTCGCCGCCGCAAGCTGCTTGCAGCACTTCACAGCACCCAAACCGAGGAGCAGGAGCACTGACTTGATGTTGCACAGAGCCATGCCTTTATCACAGTTGGACCTTGAAGCGCTGCAGGACAAGATCCATGCGGTTTTGCACGTTTAGCGGGATGGATTGCGGCTCGGATCAAAAACCACTGCTAGGTTTTACAAAACACTAGGGGTGCCACTCAGCAATCTCTGAGTGGCTGAGATCACACCCTCCGAACCTGATACGGGTTGTGCCGGCGCAGGGAAGTGAAATGACGTGATCATTGGTTTTTCGCCAAACCCTGGTATCCATTTCGCCTTTTGATCATGCGCGCCTCTTGGGTGGCTGCCCGTAAGGGTCAGGCCAATGTCTCGCAATTGCATTTCGCTCGACAGGGCGTTGTCACTCAAGAAATGGACTACGTGGCCAAGCGTGAAAACTTGCCTGAATCGCTTGTCATGGAGGAGGTGGCCAGGGGCAGGATGATTATTCCTGCCAACATCAATCATGCAAATTTAGAGCCGATGGCGATTGGTATCGCCTCCAGCTGCAAGGTGAATGCAAACATTGGCGCCTCACCTAACGCCAGTGATGTAGCTGAAGAGCTCAAGAAGCTCGAGCTGGCAGTTAAATATGGCGCAGACACCGTGATGGATCTGTCCACTGGAGGGGTCAATCTTGATGAGGTGCGTACGGCGATCATTAATGCTTCACCCGTGCCGATCGGCACTGTGCCTGTCTATCAGGCGTTGGAAAGCG
Organism: Prochlorococcus sp. MIT 1327; assembly: GCF_047304785.1. Taxonomy (NCBI): domain Bacteria; kingdom Bacillati; phylum Cyanobacteriota; class Cyanophyceae; order Synechococcales; family Prochlorococcaceae; genus Prochlorococcus; species Prochlorococcus sp. MIT 1327. Next base: position 33,769 of record NZ_CP138972.1, on the reverse strand, counting down.
TGCATGGCTCGATTGAGAAGCTCGACGAAGATGACTTCCTACACATCATTGAGAAGCATTGCCAGCAGGGTGTCGACTATCAAACCATTCACGCCGGTTTGTTGATTGAGCACCTTCCGCTGGTGAAGGGACGCCTGACAGGCATCGTCAGTCGCGGGGGTGGAATTCTTGCTCAGTGGATGCTTTATCACCACAGACAGAACCCTCTTTTCACCCGCTTTGACGACATCTGCGAGATCTTCAAGCGCTACGACTGCAGTTTTTCACTTGGTGATTCTCTCCGTCCTGGTTGTCAGCACGATGCTTCTGATGCAGCTCAACTTGCCGAGTTGAAGACCCTTGGAGAATTGACTAAGAGAGCTTGGGCACATGACGTGCAGGTGATGGTCGAGGGTCCTGGTCATGTACCAATGGATCAGATCGAATTCAATGTGCGCAAGCAGATGGAAGAGTGCAATGAGGCACCCTTTTATGTGCTTGGCCCTTTGGTGACAGACATCGCACCGGGTTATGACCACATCACGAGTGCCATCGGTGCGGCGATGGCAGGCTGGTATGGAACAGCGATGCTTTGTTATGTGACCCCGAAGGAGCATTTAGGTCTGCCAAACCCTGAGGATGTTCGTGAGGGCTTGATTGCCTACAAAATTGCAGCGCATGCCGCTGACATCGCTCGTCACCGTCCGGGTGCTCGAGATCGCGATGATGAATTAAGCCGAGCAAGGTACAACTTTGATTGGAACAAACAGTTTGAGCTTTCACTGGATCCAGAGCGAGCCAAGCAGTATCACGATGAAACTTTGCCAGCTGACATTTACAAGCAAGCTGAGTTTTGTTCAATGTGTGGTCCAAAGCATTGTCCAATGCAGACCAAAATTACGGATGAGGATCTCGAAGGTCTCGAAAAATCTCTAAAAAGTAAAGGGAAAGTTGACTTGCCAGCTTAGAAGGGTGAAACAATCAAATCATAACTTGCTTGACTCTTATGTGATGTCTGCATAGAGAATGCATTTGGCCATGATGCAATGAAAAAACCATTATAATTCTAGAATATTCGCCTATATAAGGTTTTTCTTATATAGGCAAGCATGAATAGATGGTCAGCGATTTTTGCGTTAAAGCCATTCTTATTGCCAACCTTTAAAAAGGCAATATCGATCTGCTTTAAGGCCTGATCGCTTCTCTCTTGGTGCTATATATTTTGCATGATTGGGTATTTAGACTTGCCTCTTGCAAAAACTATAGCCCAGTAATTTTACTTTTATTGAGAATTTTCTAGTCAACACATCTGGCGGATTGATTTCCGCTGCAGGAATTAATGTGAGACTTATCTTTTAGCTGCCAACTCATTCACTAATTGTTGTGATCATTTTCAACGTTGGCGAAGCGCTATGTGTCCTTGCCGGGCCTAATTTTTAATTTGACGATGCTTAATTGACTGCTGATGACATCCTGCCTCTTAGTAAGTTGCTTTTATCGCTATAGCCTCAGCCACGAAAGGACTTGTGCAAAACCCTAGAAGAAGGATGCCGACGCCTAGGACATGGCGGCAAGATAGCTCTACTGGTAAGTATTTATACCTAATTTCGGTGCTAGGGCTGTCGCATGGGCTAGCGAATTGATTGTTTAGATTATGCTTTTGTCAAATCAATCACTCATCAGTGTTTGAGGATATCTACTGAAGGCCTAGCGGTGTTAAATATTTTAACTCTAAGGGCAAAAACTTTGTTAGAGGTCGTAAATAATTAGCCTATTTAATCTTAATTGCTAGAAAAAATACCATAAAATACCATATTTAACAGAAAGAGTCACAGTGAGGGCTGAGATGATTAGAAATATGGGACGTTAAGCTGATTCATAATCACTTTAGAAATAAAAGATATGTAGTCTAGGGCAATCTCAAGGGATAGATTAGGGTATCCAATCCTAGTAATAATTGGGTTTAGACATTTTTGCATGATGAGATTGGCAACGCATTGGATAGTGCTTATTATTGGGAAGCTCAATCCTTAAGCTATGAAGCTTTTACAGGTTTTCGGCATCTTTTTGATCGGTTGCTTGGCAGGGTCACAAGCAGTTTTATGCTTTCCTGAATCAGTAAAGCCACCACTTATTTCTAAAAATACTCCTTCAAAAACTGATTTAGGGTTTGGCTTTTAGGGAAAAGTGTAAATCTTGCTAAGTTTGCTAGTGATGGAGACATAGAATGCCATAATAATGATCTATGGTAACCGTATGCCTACAAGCCGAGCTTTTTAGTTTTATTATTCGAAATCTTGAGACGGCCTGTTATTCAAGAGTCACAACTTATCTTGGGATAACTACATCTGGTTCAAATAAACATCTCTATTTTTCAGCATGTCTTAATAAAAACTTGTCTTCATTACGCTTGTCACTGATATTATCGATCAACCTTCTAGCTACTAATTAATTGATCTAGCCATGTGTGCATTTATTTGATCAGTTTAGTTGAATACACTGCTCATTACCCTTATTTCAAATTTTATTTTGAATAGTTAGTGTGCCTTTTGTTGGCCTGTGATGATCATAAATCCTATGATGAGCGTTAGAAGTGCATTGCAAGCCATCGTGATAAGATTTGCCTGACTAAAAAAATCTGAGAACATCGTAGGTAGGCTTGTTCTTATCTATTCTATGCCTCAGTCAAGGGCTGCATGCCATTCAATAGAACAATTTATTTATAATACCGGTACTAGAATGATCTCTATTATTTCTTGTAGCTTTATTAGCAATAAGGCTAGGTTTTCATTGAAAAAAATGATATATACGCTAACTTTATAACAAGTAAGTCTTAAGATCACGCAATCAAGAGAATAAGATGGAAAGCAAATAGCATCTAATGATTAAATGAGTATTGCTGGTGCAATTTTGACGAGTTTGTTTTCAGAAAACTGGTCAGGATCGATCTAAAACGGCAAGTTCTGACAGCCAGCATTTTCTTCAAAACAACAAGCTAGCCCAGGGCATGAGGTTGAAGGATTTAAAAAAAGAGCAAGGCAATAGCAATAGCAAGCTCTCGACTGGAACAAAAGTACTAAACCTTTGAAACAAGAATATGCTCGCTAAGTCTAGTTTTTTGAATACATATTCACTGATCATCTTGATTCATTAAGAATGTATCTTTATACTTGCCGAGACTGAATGTCTTATGAGCAACTGAAAGCATTTGTGGCTAAAGTCAAACAAGACAAAACTCTGCAAGATCAAGTTAAGAAAGAAAATGCTGACCTAGTATCTATCGCTAAGGCAGCTGGTTTTTCGATTACGACTGATAATCTGCGCATAGCATACACTGAGTGGGTGAGGGATTCACTGGCAAGCTGAAAAAAAGATATATCTCTACGCTACTTTTCAAAATGACTTTAATAATGATTGCATATTGAAGCTGTTCATTATTTTAGTTTCTAATCTTATTCTAAAATTAGAAACTCTTTTATATAAGCCGCCACTCAGGATATTTACCGGACGGATTGAAGAGTAATTGAAGAAATATATGTACCAAGTGATTTTTATATTGATTACATTTTGCCGATGTCCGACAATACCTGTTCTGCTAAGATTCAAGTTTGTTTTGCTAATGCATAGTAGAAAATTGCCATAGAAGCGATGTAGTTGTACATCAGTAATTTCTAAATCTTATATAGGCAAGCTGATAAGATATAGTCCATAACCTTAATTTTTATAGTCTGGTAGGCTATAAAAAGTTTAATTCGACTTATGCCTAAGCCAGAAGAACCCAACTCAGACATTGAGAAGTTTTCAGATGAAATGAGTAAGGATTTGTCAATTCTAGATCGAAAAGATGCTACACGAGAATGGACCTTGTCTGAATGCCAGGAGAGATGGAAATCACTTAAAGATGCACAACGCTCTGGTTCAGGATTATCGATGAAGGAGTGGGAGAAAAGAAATTGTCATGGAATTTGGTGAATTCATAACTAGATTCTAGTAAAGCTTTAAATCTAAATGCAAAAATCTGCTTTACATAAACAAGTTTTCTTATTGATAAACAGAAGATGTTAGATTTTCCCTGTAATGGCATGAGTATATGATGATTATTATGGATAACCTACTAGAGCTTGAATATGATTATATATAGCTGTTAGGATCTAGTATATTTTGTGTCAGTGGCAATTGGAATTGTATCTTAAGTCTTTATCCATTTATAATTGCGAGTAAAGGTTTTCAATTCTGTTTCTATTAACACCTAGATCTCCAAGTCCTATTCTAGAAGCAGATCTCACTTGAATAATTCCTTTTTTTGGTATTTTTAGGATCTCAATATCATCTGGAAACCTAAATATTAGGCTGTGTACAACACCATGCCAATAATTTTCTGTTCTTTCTACTACTTTTAACCTTGGTAGGGATTCTGCAATGTCAATAAGCTTGTCGTATGATTTCTTTACATTATCAAAATCCCATTCGACAAGCACACAGTTGGTAGGGATCACACAACTTGAAAGAGTACCATCATTTGTTAAGACCATTAGTTGTACTAGTTAGATGTGAGTTGATGAATAAGAAGAGATTGATGTATTCCTATAGAAATCGGATCCTACATAATCACTTATAAATTCATCATATCGATTGATTCGTGTGTAATGACTCGGCCAACCTTTTAATCGAAATGAATGTTCATGTATTTTATGATGTTAAATGATCAATAATATCAACAATCTATAGTGATTAATCTTTCGCTCGGCATTCTGTAAAAGTTGAATATATACTCCTCAAGTTTTATGAAAATCAGAGAGTATTAAATATTGATGCAGTATCTGATTTAGAGTGATGATTGTCCAAATTTTATTATAGATATAATGGGATTGCCTAAATCTTTGATATTTGTATAAATATCTTCGGAAATCTATACTAATTCCCTTTTTATTCAATTTAGTGTGCAGCTTGATACATGGTTTTTCTATCTATATTCATATTGGAAACTTATTATGACAGATGGATTTCTTTACAGATTACTGCTCATAGTCGATCCTTAGTCTTCACATATATTATGCTGGAAATTACCATCCCTAAAGCTATAACTGTGGCTGCCAACAGATATTGAAGATATATAGGAGGCAGATCAAAAAAGATGGGCAGTGGTAGCATGATGTCTAGCCTTTAACAGAATTATAGCCTTATTTATCCGCACCATATATATTTGGTATAGCACTGTCAGACAGGAGAAATGCTTATAGATCTGATATCTTTTCACAATTCTTATGACTATATTTCTATTTTTTCATCTATAATGAATCTTAATTCAGCAATAGCATCTGCTTTTTAATTTTTATAGAAATGCAAAGCATATTATGCTTACACAGGCCACTGTAAACCTAGCATTTGATTTTTAAACTATCAATAAAATACTGTAGGTTGGAAATCTTTATGAAAAACAGTTAAAGGATTCAATGCTTTAGCTCTTATCCATTGATTATTATAGCCATTGAAAAGCTATAAAATAGTTGCTGCCTCAAATATATTTATCTGGATTAATAGCAAATCGAATACTTATATTCTAGGCTACTTAGCATTTGTTGACTCAATGTTAATTATATGCTTAGTAATAGCCATAATGGATTCCTCTATGGATTTAGTTATATCACTACTCTACTTTTTATCCAACACAACAACTAGCAGAGACTCAGATAACGACTAGCAAATATGATAAATAGAAATAAATAATACAATTCTCCCATAATGACTATTTGACAAATATGAGAGTTCCACTTTGATTTGATGTATCAAATTTATACCCATATTGGCAGATAATTCATCATTAATCTCTCCATATTCTTTATTAGTTTGCTCTCTTTGTGGAGATTTTACCATATTTTTGTGTCAATGCATAAATATGTCTCACTATCAACCCACTCTTTTTCGATGCATCAATCAATCTAAAATCATGCCATATACTCTCACTAATTGACCCGAGCGATAATCTCAATATTGATATTTTCCTTCAGATAGTCCATGATTGCATTCCATTCCTTCTCTGTATATTCCATTGGATTGCCATCTCTCAATAGCCCAATATTACCATTTATTATAATATCCTTTAAGCAATGATCGTTCATCTGTTTGTTTAGTTCGTGAAGAGCAGCTTGAATCGTAGGAGTATTTGGCATCATGTTTTCCTTAAATTGTAACGGTTTGCATTTCTTTGATCTTAGCTTTTAGCTTTTTATTCTCATCTCGTAGCGCCGTACATACTTTCATTAGGTCTGTCTTTTTCATTGATGTTGTTATTTCCCACTCCTTATTGCCTTTAACCAACTCCTCAATGGCTTTATCGCTGACCTCTTTCTCTGTAACCTTTTCGCCTCTCTTTATTTTACCTACTGCATCTTTTCGCGTCCCAGGATCAGCTTTCCCAATTGCTGCTAGCGTTCTCATGCTTGTACCAACCAGCTCTTGGTCAGTCACATCGGTATTCTTTAGCCATGACTCCCATGCCGAAGTTAGGTCTCTAATCTGGCCTGCAGTCATTGGAATGATGCCAGACTCTCTGAACCTTGTCCATTGCTGTTGCTTCTTAAGAACACATTTAAGCCGATGGAGCTCAGCCGCAGTGCTTCGAACTAGCTCTGCTGCAATCCTTGAATTGATATTGACAGCATGAACCGTATCTCTCATGATGCCTATCTGAACATCATTTAGCCCTTCCGTCAGAGTCTCTGGAAGGACGATTGACTCGGATCCGGCACTGTGCCTGTCTGGCGAGATGACTTTGAAGTCGATCGCTGAATCAGTCATTGAGGCACTCCACTGTCCGGACCCTAGCGCATTTGAACGAGTCGTTCAAATGGAGTATTTTTGAACTACTTCGCTAGGCCATCATTCGTCCGCCTCTAGGATCTATTTGCCGGAATAGACATCTGATAATGCCTAGCTTTGCTTTCCTTGGGCTAACTTATTAAAGTTCTCCTTTAATGTTGCCAGTTGAGATTCTCAATTTCGCTTCTTGATTGATCTATCTCGATATGCTGCTATCTTGAAGGAAGGTCAACATAACCAATCTCAATTGCTTCCCTGCATGCTATACATATTTAGTTGAATTTTGCTGATGATCTTATCCTATTTATTTAAATACCTTTTATTACTCGAGATTGACCCTGGAATATATTTAGTGTGCTCAAAACTAATATTATCTATGGCATCGAATGCTATCGCTGTTTAGGCTTTTCATTTTCAGCCCTTGATTTTAGGAGGATGTCCTGTTCAGTAGTCTTCTTCTTGATTAAATTTTGCTAGTTATTATTAGACTATTTTTCCTTCTTAGTATTTTACCTTTCTTGTTGCTCTAGAAATATTTCTTGAGCGATCATTATTATCCCATGAGATAATTCTTCTCGGATTACTTCAGGGAAATGCATCTTGGCCTGCATAGATTGTGTATACGCACTCCATACAAGACGAAATATACTTTAAAATTTATATACTTACTTAAAACGAAGCATATTTAGTAGTAATCGTATTAGGATCTAACTTTAGGCCTTATATCCCATTCTCTAGGCTTTAAATCTCTATCTATATGGGCTGTACTGCTTACATTTTTTAACTAGTTCATCTATAAAAACTTTATAAGGCAAATACTAGCCTTGAGTTAAGGATAGAAGATTTAATTCTCTTATTTAGATTAGTCTTTGCTCCCGGCTTGCCGTTAATTCATGGATAATTTTAATAATGGATGGGTTTTATTGTAATACTGACCCCATTGATTGCGGAAGAGGCTCTATAGTTTTTCATTGATTCTTGCTTCAGTTGATCCTCAATAAAATCTCGACGATATTGCAATCAGAAATTGTATTTTTTCATATTTGCGATGTCTAGGAATTAATCAAGTCATTAATCAACTTAGATCATTTTACTTAGATAGCATGCCATGTTTTATTATATTATTTAGTTATTTAAGCTATTTGTTAACCATATTGACAGTGCTTAGCGCGTTAATACAATTTTTATCGCTCTCTCGTTGTCTTTGCTTGGCTTGTTCCTAACTGGCTCCACGTTGCTTTCTCGGAGACCCAGTCCAGCAAGGCTTGTACGTAAGTATTTATACTTACGTACAAGCCTTGCTGATTCACTGTCTTCCATGTTGCTACTTTCTTGCCTGAATGTACTTTCTTTGATATCGGATAAAGCTTCTGATGGCCTTCCTGGCTTGTTCCTTTAGTAGATTATCTTCGCTGTAATACAGTTTATGTTTCAATCCAGTCGGCTGAATTTGTCTCAGAAATGCCTCTAATTAGGGATCGCACTTCTTCTAGTCGCCTCTTGTCATTTAGGAAACGCTATTTGTTATCTATCACATCTTGATGAGTCATAACCTCTAATCAGCCACTAGTAGTGGTTCATTGAATCTGTCAGGTTGATTTCATCATTCCTTCTGCAGGTTGTATCGTTCGCGGCCTTTGGTTTGGTACCATTTATTTGAATTTGTGTATTTAGCTTGAGAAAAAAGCTGATTTTAGCCCTGATACGCCTATGGCTAACTCACGCTGAATACGCAATCTATAGATTGATATGTCTATCTTGCTTTCGATAATACTCGTCTACCTTCTCGATCATTCTTTCTGACTGCAATGCTTGAATCTTTCATTCGGGTCTATTCAGCTTTAATTCGAGTCCATTATTTTTGCCTGCTTGTATTGACTAGATCTCCGATAGGGATGTGTTCCTGTCTATAGCCCTTTCTTCGTTATGAACGGTTATTTTTTTATTTTAGCAACTAGAATAAGAAAGTAATGTCTACCTGGCAGGCTGATTTATATGTGTTGAGTGAATGAATTCCTGCAACATGCTTGAGATGTACTATCTTCCAGTCCCTTAGACTTTTAGTTTATTGTCAAGTCATCGATTGATCGTCTGTTTTGATTGGAATTGGCTATCAGGTTAATCCTCTGGACTTAAACGGTCTATTCTTTAGTACTGACAAATTACTTGCTTTAACCATTCATTTGTGGAGGGGGCGATAACAGCTGGGGCAGGAACTCAATAATCTTTAGCGCAATCCCGTCTGATTCCTCTGCTCCCACTTCCACATGCAAGTCTGCTTCGCAATAAAGCGGTAGGCGCTCGGCAAATAAACAGTCGAAGGCTGCTTCTGGATCTTCTGTTTGGAGTAAAGGCCTATTGCCGCTGTCGGCATGTAAGCGTCTGAGTAGTTCTTCTCGCCCAGGGTTTAGCCAGATCACGATGCCCTGATGCAAGACCCCCCAGTTTTCTGGCTTACTCACTATCCCCCCGCCAGTAGCAACAACAAGTGAATGGCGTTGACCAATGGCATTGAGTACTTGAGACTCCATTGCTCGAAAGCCTTCTTCTCCTTCTTCGCTAAAGATCTTCGGGATTGGTTGGCCAGCAAGTTGTTCGATGACGGCATCTGTATCAACAAACCCATAGCTGAGTTGTTCGGCTAGAGGTCTGCCTGTGCTGCTCTTGCCACTGGCCATCATTCCCACCAAATAGAGGTTGCGACCACCAAGCCTTTGCTTGAGGGGGTGAGGGGCTGGGCTTTCGTTCATTGGTTCGCAAATGTCTATAGATCTCTAGGATGACTTCTAGTCCGAGAGAGCGATGACTGACGTCCCCGATTTGGAACGCCATGGTCATGGCCGCGGCTGTGTGATCACTCGCAAAGCTACTTTCAGTGCTAGCCATCGCTATTACTTACCGGAACTGTCAAGCGATGACAATGCAGCTCGTTTTGGATTCTGTGCTTTGCCTGCTGGGCATGGACACAATTATGAGCTGATCGTCGCCATGGCTGGCGGGCTTAATGTCGATGGCATGGTGTTGAACCTCTCTGAGGTGAAGCATGCCATCCGCTCTGAGGTGACCGATCAGCTTGATTTTCGCTGCCTTAACGATGTTTGGCCGGAATTTGATCTTTCCAGGCCAGAGGGCTGCCTGCCAACCACGGAGGCTCTGCTAAGAATCATCTGGACTCGTTTAATGCCTCATCTGCCAATCGTGGCCATTCGGCTTTACGAACAAGAAAACCTCTGGGCTGATTATCACGGAGATGCCATGGACGCCTATTTAACGATCCGTACTCATTTTGCGGCTGCCCATCGGCTTGCCAGGGTCGAACTGAGTCAGGAGGAAAACGAACGTATTTATGGCAAATGCGCGCGGCCTCATGGGCATGGTCATAATTATTTTGTGGATGTCACCGTGCGCGGAGAAATTGATTCTCGAACAGGCATGGTCTGTGATCTAGGTGCTTTGCAAAGCCTTGTGAATGACATTGTTGTGGAACCTTTTGACCACACCTTCTTAAATAAAGACATTCCTCATTTCGCTAACTGTGTACCAACAGCAGAGAATATTGCCTTGTACATTTCTGATTGTTTAGCGAAACCGATCCGAGCGATCGGAGCCCATCTCCACAAGGTGCGCTTGCAGGAAAGCCCTAATAATGCAGCTGAGGTCTATGCAGAAACCCCAAGGCTTGAAGCCATCCCTAAGGTATTGCATGCTATGGCGGCTCACTAGCCAAGCATTTGCAAAAGCAGTTTTGGCTTCGTCTTGTCCTAGCGATCAGCTTGGATGGCCGGCTGGCACCTGCGATTGGTGGGCCGGCCCAATTGGGTGGAGTTGGTGATCGACGGGCTTTAGAAGAGGCTTTGGCTTGGGCTGATGGGGCCTTGCTCGGTGCCGGAACGTTGCGTGCCCATCGCAGCACTTGTCTGATTCATGATCAGGACTTGCTGAACCAGCGCAAGTCTGCGGGGCATAGTGCGCAGCCCACGGCGGTGGTTGTTAGTCGTCAGCAGTGGTATGCAGCAGAGTTACCTTTCTTTCAACAGCCGCTTGAGCGTTGGCTGTTGAGCCCTCATTTAGCTAAAGCAAAGGGACCGAAAGATCCTTTGCTTCCTGTTGGCTACGAGCGTCAGGTGTTGTTTGAGCAAGATTGGCCTCAGGCACTCAATCGATTGGCTGAGCTTGGGCTGTTTCGACTTGTTTTGTTGGGTGGAGCTCAGCTGGCCGCATCGCTATTGCAGGCTGATGTTGTCGATGAGTTGCAACTCACCCTCACACCAAAATTGCTTGGTGGCATGCATGCATGGGTTCCCTTGGAAGGCGGTGGTTTGCCAGATGATCTTGGCGACGCTGAGGCTTGGCATTTGCAAACCGTTGAGCCATTAACTGATAATGAACTACTACTGCGTTACGAGCGCAAGCGCGTTGAAGGTTCCCGAGCGGACCGGCCTATTTAATTCAGTGAAGCTGGCTCGCGGTGGCCCCTCTTGATCTCAAGGGGCAGCGCTATGGCGCATTTGTTTTTGATCAGCCCTTTGCTCGTTTAGTAGGTGATCTTGGTTTGGGGTATTACCCCAAACTGCTTGGGATTAGTTCTGTGAGCCCTATGCAGGGCTATCGCTTCTAGGTGGCGCCAGGGGAGGACGAGGCAGAGTTGACAGTTCTGATGCTGGAGAGCATCGATGCTTGTGCGCGTCGCAACCAGATTCTCAGCTGTAACTTTCTTTATGTTGATCTGCAGTGGCGTCTGCTGGTGGGAGCAGGCTCCAGGTTATTTCTCTGCCTTGATGGGTGATGTGAAACCCTAACTTCTTGTTCTTCCTCTTGTTACTGCAATGGCTTTAATCCTCTCTATGGGATGTCTTTAGCGTGGATGTCAGTGCAACAGCAGCAGTTATGTTGCTTAGTCTTTTGAATAAAAACTTTTGAGGCACAGATTCGATCCTCAATGGTTAAGAACGTCGAAGCCACATGCTTCATCTGTTTGCGGCAGCTGGTTATGGTCGTTTCAGTCTGTGCTTAAGGCGCGCTTCAAATCGCCAACCTCTCAGTCCGCTGGCACCGCTCCATTCACGAGATCCCATTGCATCATTGGGAAAGCCTGGTTGGTGATCAGGCAATTCCTTTCTTTCGCTGGCGGTGGCTTGCTGCTCTTGAAGACTCAAGCAGCATTTCCGCCAAACATGGTTGGCAGCCACTGCACTTAGCCCTGTGGCGAGGCGATACGCCTGTAGCGGTTGCCCCTCTTTATCTCAAGGGGCATAGCTATGGCGAATTTGTTTTTGATCAGGCATTTGCTCGCCTGGCAGGTGATCTTGGTTTGGGGTATTACCCAAAACTGCTGGGGATGAGTCCTGTGAGCCCTGTGCAGGGCTATCGCTTCTATATGGCGCCAGGGGAGGACGAGGCAGAGTTGACAGTTCTGATGCTGAAGACCATCGATGTTTTTGCGCGTCGCAACCAGATTCTCAGCTGCAACTTTCTTTATGTAGATCCTCAGTGGCGGCCTTTGGCGGAAGCTGCTGGCTGTGCCACTTGGTTGAACCAGCAGAGCCTTTGGTCAGCGGAAGGGCAGTCTGATTTCTCTGCCTATCTCAATAGCTTCAATGCCAACCAGCGGCGCAATATCAAGCGTGAACGCAAGGCTGTCCAGCAGGCGGGGCTCAAGGTTTCAGCGTTGACAGGAGCAGAACTTGATGTGCAGCTGTTGAGGTGCATGCATGGCTTTTATGAGCAGCATTGCGCTCGTTGGGGACCTTGGGGAAGCAAGTATCTCTCTGAAGCGTTTTTTGAGGCCTTGGCAGATTCGTCTCTCAGAGATCAGGTGGTGTTGTTTAGTGCCCATCGTGAGAGCCCTCGAGAGCCTGTAGCGATGTCTCTTTGTATACAGGATGGACGAATGTTGTGGGGGCGTTATTGGGGTAGCAAGGAGGAGATCGATTGCCTTCATTTCGAGGTTTGTTATTACGCGCCGATTGCCTGGGCGCTGGAACATGGCTTAGAGAATTTTGACCCTGGCGCAGGAGGTCAACACAAGCGCCGTAGGGGCTTTGTGGCGAAGCCCCATGCCAGCTTGCATCGTTGGTATGAACCGCGTATGGATGCTTTGATTCGTGGCTGGCTGAGTAAGGTCAATCCTCTAATGCTTGAGGAGATTGAGGCGGTGAATGCTGATTTGCCGTTTCGGGTTGAGCTTACCCCTCAGTTAATTGTGGAATAACTATCACTCATGCTCCATTGATCTGGCCCAGCCCTAATTGCGATTGCTTGAATCCAATTTTTGTTAATCGATCTTCATAGATGTTGTTAAGCTAGAATACTTAGGGCGCCTACGATGGTCTTCTGTTCGATGATACGTTCGCTGTTGTTGTTGCAACTGATTCTCACTGCTCTGCCTGTGGATGCTAGGCCTGAGCTTCAAGTCGAAGAGAATAAAGAAAACTCAACTGAGATCACCATAGACACTGGGATGATTAATCTAGGTCGAGATATTGGTTGGATAGATGCAACTTGTTCTTGGTTTGGATGGGGGCATCTTAGCCTTGAGAATACCAAGACAAGTATTGCGGTGATCACGGAAGGAATCGAAAAAGAGCATGGTGCTGATATGTATGCATGGGTTATTGAGCGAACTGCAAAGAGATATCCAAAATGTAAACTTGGGCTGCCAAGTTTATGATTATGGACTGGTCTTTATGTTTGCCCAAAATGTAGTTAGCATTGCATTTTGGGAAGAGTGATGATGTCTTTACTTCTGCATTATTCAGTATCATGATCTTGGGTTCGCTGCCAAAGTTAAGGTGTTGATAAATTTGCCTCTACTTCGGAGGTTTTAAGTAATGAACCTATGCGGTGAAATTTTAACTGATCTTGGAAGGCGGGTATTTTAATTTGCGCATGAGCAGGCCAATGGTGAAGAGGAGCGTGGATTGATTGTTATCTTTGGCTTCTTAAGGATTGTTAGGAGCAGATTCCATGCTTCTAGCTTGTAATTCAAGGCTCTGATTTGTAGGCTGAAGAAATAGTCCAGAGAACCATTGACCTCCCAGTGATGTCTGATGCCATCAGTGCCATAGATGATCAGCTTTCGCAGCGCTTTATTGCGCTTGATCCAAGTGGCTATTTCTTGATACGGGTGGATGCTTCAGCTGCAGAACTGGTCGTGGAGCATTACCTGAACGATATTGATGAGCGCGGCCGAGCTACCGATCCTGTGACTGGTGATGTCCTTGCTTGTCGTGGAGGCACACTCTCCCCGGCGACTGTCTACAGGGGAAGAACTGCCAAGCAGCTAGGGATTCAGCTCACAGAAGGGCAGGGTCCATATCCCTTGAGCAAGCTTGACCATGCTCTTTATTTGGGGCGGGAACTGCAACGCGCTGAGAGCTGTCTTTTCAGCGGTACGCCTTATGTTCAAGATTGAGCTTTGAGGTTCAATTCAGACAGGTTGCAAAGTTTTTTGTGGGCTGGGCTCCTCTGGTGGAATTGATTCAAGTTGTTCGCGAATCTCTCGCTGCACAATGGATCGGTATTCCATGAAATGTTCGTTGTGGGCCAATACAACTAAGAACTGTTCAAGCATGGCTGGATTGTTTCGTGCCATGCCCAGCATGTAGCGCCAGAAACGGCTGCGGGTGTTGCGTTTGATGCCTTGTCTCCAGATGACAATGGCTAGAGCACGAAGATCGATCCAGCTGGGTAATGTTGCCGTTCCTTGCCAACGAGGAGCCCCCATTTTTAGGTAGTAGGAGTAGACGCGATCCATATAGGCGTTGGGCTCATAAAGAGCACAGAAGGCCTCGACGTATTCGTTGGCGATATCTCGGATGGGTCTGGTGGGCTGGAAGTTCAGCAGATTGGTTTGATTGACTCCTTTGGCAGCATCCTTGTCCTCAATCAGGCGACCCTCTTTCTCTAGTCGATGCCATAGGGCTGTGTTTGGCAAGGCCTGGAGCATTCCCATCATTGCGGCGGGGATGCCAGTGCGGGTTACGAAATCAACAATCCGATCTCCTGCTCCATTTTTTTCACCATCAAATCCGATGATGAAGCCTGCCATCACTCGGATCCCATTTGCGGTGATTTTGTCGACAGCTTCATCGAGAGGATGACGTGTGTTTTGAATTTTTCTAGCTGTTTCTAGACTGGCCTCATCAGGTGTTTCAATCCCCAAGAAAACACTTTCGAAACGCGCTTCGTGCATCATTCGCATCAGCTCATCGTCATCGGCGAGATCTACAGAAGCTTCAGTAGCGAAACTAAAGGGATAGCCTTTTTCTTCCTGCCATAGTCGAATGGCTGGTAGCAACAATTTGGCATTGCGTTTATTGCCGATGAAGTTGTCATCAACAAGAAAGATTGAGCGTCGCCAGCCCAAGTCGTAAATCGACTGAAGCTCGGCAATTAATTGCTCTGGTGTTTTCGTACGTGGTTTGCGCCCATACAGCACGATGATGTCGCAGAACTCGCAATTGAATGGACAACCCCTTGAGAACTGAACGGACATGGAGTCGTAGGCATCCAGCTCTAGAAGGTCGAAACGAGGGATGGGAGTTGAGGTCACATCTGGCTTGTCTCCTTCAGCACTGAAGCGGCCGCTGGTGTCACCGCGTTGAATGGCCTCTACAAACATTGGCAGGGTGATCTCTCCTTCATCCAGCACCTTGAAATCTGCTAGACCGATTTCAGGAGCTTCTGGCGTAGAGCTGGCGAATGGACCTCCAACAGCAACTGAAAGACCACGTCGTTTGGCCTCAGCGATTTGCCGCTGCATGTCGTCTTTTTGAACGATCATCCCGGAGATCACAACAAGCTCGGCCCATTGCCACTCCGCTTCGCTGAGTTCTCGGACGTTGAGATCAACGAGCTTCATCTCCCATTCTTGAGGCAGCAGGGCTGCCACGGTGACTAGTCCGAGAGGTGGAAGTAGCACCTTGCGGTTCACCAGCTCGAGGATCTTCTCGTAGCTCCAGAATGTTTTGGGGAACTTAGGGTAGATAAAGAGAGTGCGCATGCAGATCTATGCGACAGAGAAGAGATGTGGAAGGTCGACTCGGGGCTGAAACCTCTCCGAGTGTTGGATAGGGAATTGCTGAAACCTTAGGCGCTTTGAGGAAGTGCCGGCCCGATTTCTGATCTAATGGTGTTCACCTGATTTGTTGCACATGGGCGTCGTTTTTTATTTGGTGTTCGTCGCAGTTGGCCTGGTGGCGGCATTCGCACTAACCAAGGTTCTTAAAGGCATCAAGCTGATCTGACCTCCTCTAGTACGGTTCTGCCTTTTTGCCAGAACCCCCAGAGGGCTAGGCCAAGTCCGATTCCACCTGCGGTGGCGAAGGTCGTGGATATGCCGGCTGAAATCACCATCTGAGCGGCAAGAAGGCCACTTAGCCCTCCTCCCCCAAGGAAGGCGATTTGACTTAGCCCTGCCATGCGCCCACGCAAGACCTGAGGGGACCCCACTTGGGTGATCATGTTGCAGCTGCTCAATAGGCCTGCAGTACCAGCTCCAATCAGCAGGGTCATTGTGAGGCTGAATGCTAGTGGCGTGTTTTCAGTTTGAGCCATTCCCAATTGGGCGATGGCAGTGATGAGAGCGAACCCACTCAGAGTGAGAAATGGGCGTCTACAGAATTGTTGGCTATTGCGTTGTAGTACCACCCCCCCAGCAATGCTCCCTGCTGCAAGCACGCTGGTGAACACGCCAAGATCTCTTGGATCTGAACCCAATACCTGGTCTGCGATTAGAGGGGCTAGACCAGGGTGGAAAAAACCTACCAAGCAGAGTGTTGCGGTGAAGCCCAGCACATGTCGAAGCGAAGAGCTGCTGTTGTGCCATGCATAGAGCATTGTTGATTGCTTACCCGGAACGCTGCGTTGTTCTTGGCTTCGGTTTGGATCGAGTAACCAGAGGAGACTGGCGATCGGTAGTAAGTAACTTGCGGCATCAATGCTGAGAGCAGCCGCAGGTCCTGTGATGACCAGTAACCATCCTCCTATGGGAGGCCCAAGCAGTTTGCCTACGTTGAACACAACCGCAAAACTAGAGAGATAGGGGGCCAGTTGATTGGGCTCGTCTATCAATAGGGCGCAGTATTTATTGCGGGCAGTGAGTTCGTAAGCACTCGCGATCCCGACAAGCAACGTGCTGGTTAATAGCATTGTCACGAGCGCGGTTCCTGTCATCAGAGGAATGGCCAGTGCTCCCAGTAACGCAGCTGCTAAAAGGCCCCACTGGGCTTGCACAAGAACCCGTTCACAGCCGAATCGGTCTGTGCAGGTACCTGCTGCTCCACTCACCAGCAGGGTTGGCAGGGAAAGGGCGGCGAAGTGGGCGGCAAGCAACATTGGATTGTTGGTGCCGTCCATGAGGATCCAGCCTTTTGCAGTCATTCCAGCGAACGAGCCTGCTGTACTGATGCCAGAGGCTGTCAGAAAGATGTTGCGTTGATGGGCTCGCAAAGAGGGGAATGGACTCACTTAGACGTCTGGGCTGTGACCGCCATGACGTTGGTGTCTACCAGCTGGCCGGTGAGGTCATAGACATCAGAGCCGGTAATGAAGACAGGAACCATCGTTCCTGGACTGGCCTGAAGACCTTTCTCACTAGGCAGTACCAACACCTCGCCATCGACCTCCGGAGCGAAACGATCGCAGCGGCCAATCATCGCTCCGGTTTCGGGGTTGTGTTGCTCGATCAGCACATCGATGGTGCGTCCAACCCATCGTTGGTTCCTTTCCGCTGAGATGGGTTGCTGAAGCGCCATCAATCGATCCTTGCGGGCTGCGGCGATGGAAGGGTCTACCCTGTCTGGCAGATCGGCTGCGGCGGTTCCATCTTCTGGAGAAAAGGTGAATACGCCAACGTGATCAAAACGCTGCCGTTCGATGAAGGCGGCGAGGTGATTGAAGTGATCTTCAGTTTCCCCTGGGAAGCCGACGATGAGCGTGGTACGCAGGACTGCGTCTGGTAGCTGCTCACGAATCCGATCCAAGAGCCGTTCGTTCACATCCGTTTGCCAGGGACGGTTCATAGCCCGTAGCACCTCTGGATGGCTGTGCTGCAGTGGAAGGTCGAGATAGCGAAGCACATTTGGCACCTCCCGATAGGCCGCCAGCACCTCTGGAGTGAGGCCAGTGGGGTAGGCGTAATGCACCCTCACCCAGGGGATGTCTACCTCCCCCAGCGCCTGTAGCAGCTCTGCAAATTTGGGCTTGCCATAGAGGTCAAGGCCATAGTTGGTTGTGATTTGGCTGATCAGGATTAGTTCCTGCACCCCTTGCTCAGCCAGCTGGTGCGCCTCTGCCACAATCGACTCCACCGGTCGGCTGCGCTGGTCGCCACGCAGCTTTGGGATGATGCAGAAGGCACAGCGGTAATCACATCCCTCAGCCACTTTCAGATAAGCCACAGCCTGATCAGTGGTGCGCTGCCGGGGGAGAGTCTCATCGCCAACAAAGGTGGGGAATGCGCTGACACGGTTCACCCGTTCACCCGCTTCTACTCGCTTCAGCACATCGACGATGTGCTGATAGTCACCGGTGCCGACGATTGCTTTTGCCTCCGGGATTGACTCGAGTAGTTCCTCCTGAAAATGCTGGGCAAGGCATCCGGCGATGATCAGTTCCTTGCCCTGTTCTGCTAGACCAATCAACGTCCGCACGGATTCCTCCCTCGCGTCCTGGATGAAGCTGCAGGTGTTGACCACCACGACGGCGGCATCGTTTTCATCGCTGCTGACGCTATAGCCCGCTTCTGTAAGCAGTCCCAGCATGTGCTCGGTGTCAACGCGATTTTTCTCACAGCCCAAATGGGCAAAGGCCACCGATGGTTTTTCTTGTTTGTGGGCTGTGGGCTTCATTGGTATGTCGGATCGCAACTCAGGCTTGGTCATGGAAAGGGTTGATTTCTGGGCTGCCTAGGCAGTTCCCGCTAGGCGCCACCCTAAAGAGAGGCTGGCTTCTTCCAGGGCTGCCACAATTCTTAGATCTGTGTAGCCGAAATGGGTTCGTCTCGCCTCACCAGCCGCCGCCGTCAGGATCAGGGGTTGAAGTGGCCTCGGATTGCGATGGCGGTGCTTGCCACCGTTGGGTTGATCGATACAGGTTCAATCACTCTGCATCGCTGGGGATGGATTGGATCTCTCTCTTGTCCTGGGGGGAATGAAGGTTGCGACAAAGTTCTCAACAGCGCCTGGGGAACGCTTTTTCAGGGAGATGGCGTATCGATCCCACTTTCATTGCTGGGCTTTTTGGCCTACCTCGCCATTTTGGTGATGGCTGTGGTGCCCTTGTTGCCAGGGCTTTCAGAGAACCGAGCAGACCTGTCCCGCCGCACATGGTGGGGTTTGTTTGCCTTCTCTTGCGGTATGGCCGTGTTCAGCCTGATTTTGATCGGGTTGATGGTTTTCAAGATCGATGCGTTTTGTTTCTTCTGCGTTCTTTCTGCTGCCCTATCCATGGGCATGTTGGTCTTGTCGTTGATTGGAGGAGGTTGGGATGACCCTGGAAAGTTGATTTTTCGGGGTGTTCTGCTTGCCTTGGCAGTGTTGCTCGGAGGTTTGATTTGGTCTTCGGTTGTTGATCCGAGTCGTCCTGGCGTTGGTGTAGGTGGGCCAGGGGTCCCCCCAGTTGTGAAGACGAGGAGTACGCCATCTGCGCTGGCTTTGGCTGAACATCTCAAAGAGACTGGTGCAGTGTTCTATAGCGCTTATTGGTGTCCTCATTGCCACGAGCAGAAGGAGATGTTTGGTGAAGAGGGCGCCGCTCAACTGCAGGTCGTTGAGTGTGCGTTAGATGGTCAGAACAGCCAAAGAGATCTGTGTGAACGCAAAGGTATTGATGCCTTCCCTACCTGGGAAATTAACGGGGAGCTCGAATCCGGCGTGAAACCGCTCAATAAACTTGCTGATCTGAGTGGCTATCAGGGCGGGAGGCAGTTCTGAAGCAGCCCAGTTAGGACCTCACTGGCCGTGTGGAGAGGTCTTCTCCTCGCTTTTGGCGTGAATGGCGTTTCCACTGAGGCATTGCTTCAGGGGCATCAGTTCTGAAATGTCCGCCGCGACTTTCGCGGCGGAACAAACAGGCTTCCAGCAGTAAGGAGCTGGTCAATTGGCGATGGTTGAGGTCCAGTAGCAAGTTGAGGTCCCTTCTGGCCGTGTCATCGAGACGATGGCAAATCTCTTTGGGCTGATGGCTTAACAGCTTGAGCAAAGGCTGTTCACCAATGTGCTGTAGATCCTTACGGATGCTCGCGAGGCTTTGTTTCATTCCCTTTGCTGAGCGATCTACACCCGCCTTTCGCCAGCAAAGCTCTCGAAGATCTGCGATGGCGCGAGTTAGAGACTCTGCACTTTCAGTGCCATGGAGTTGCTGATAGCAAGGCTCGGGGGAAGAATCTCTTTGATGAACACCCATACGAGGCAAAGAGCCCAGTTCGATTGTGGCCATTTGTCTGGCAAATACCATGCATTCCATCAGTGAGTTGCCAGCGAGTCGGTTAGCTCCATGCACTCCGGTGCAGGCGACTTCCCCAATCGCATAGAGCCCTGGAAGATTGGTTGCGGCTTGAAGGTTGGTGGCGATTCCGCCCATCCAGTAGTGAGCTGCTGGGGCTACCGGGATCGGTTGGTTGAGTGGATCTAAACCTAATTCCCGACAGCGTTCCAGGATGGTGGGGAAACGGATCTCGGCCTGCGCTGAAGGGATGGGTGTGAGATCTAGGCCAAGGTGCTGGACCCCTTGCTGATGCATGGTTTGGATGAGGGACCGGCTGACTTGGTCGCGGGGAGCAAGATCACCAGCGCTCAATTCCTTTACAGGACTTTGCCCCTGGGCATCAACCAGTACGGCACCTTCGCCTCTGACTGCTTCTGAAATCAGAAAGCATGGAGCTCCTTCCAGTTTCAGAGCAGTGGGATGAAACTGCACGAATTCAAGATCCTCGATCGTGGCGCCTGCTTGCCAGGCAAGGGCTAAGCCTTCTCCGCAGGCCTGAGCCGGATTGGTGGTGTTTGCGAACAGATGGCCACCGCCACCAGTTGCCAGGACTACGGCTCTGGCCGAAAGCCAATGGAGCAGCGTTCCGTCGAGAACTTGTACCCCGTAGCAGCGATTGTGCTCAATCCAAAGCTGGGTGGCGCGTACCCCTCGCCGGTGCAAGAGGTTGGGGCGCCGTTCCACTTGCTCTTGCAGCGCTTCAACCAAGGCGCGGCCCGTTTGGTCCTGCACATGCAGCACCCTTCGATGGCTGTGGGCTGCCTCCAAGGTGGTGGCTAGCGCATCACCTTCGCGGTCAAAGGCCATCCCAAGCTTCTGGAGACGTTGAACGCAGTGGGGAGCTTCTTCTACAAGTTGTCTGACAGCATCAGCATCACAGAGGCCTGCGCCTGCTTTGAGAGTGTCTTCTGCATGACTCTCTGCGCTGTCTTTAGGTCTTGTTACTGCGGCGATGCCACCTTGTGCCCAGCGGCTGGAGGAGTGGCGGCTGGTGTTGCGGTTCAGCAAAAGCACCTTCAGCTGAGCAGGCAGCTCAAGGCAGGTCATCAGTCCTGCTGCCCCTGCGCCGATCACCACGACATCCCAGGGACCCTTAGGAATGGGCGTGGATGGGTTAGAGAGACTCATGAAACCTACAAAAAAGCCGCCGGGTGTACCGACGGCTTGCGGTTGAGCTGATTGTTGAGTGAGGAATCGTTTATCTGTACTGACCGTCGTTGATCCGATCGAAACCTTCATTCACAGCAATTTCTTGGTCTGTGACAGTGAAGTTGTCTTTGTACTTGTCGAAAACAGATTTTTGTGAGCCATCAAGAACTGATGACGCATCACTCACGCTGGCATAAGGCCCGCCTACAACAATTTTTCCGGCGATGGTTGGGAACATGCCGGGGAACTGCCTAAAGGCTCGTACTGATGAGTTGTTTAGGTCCACCTTCTCGCCTCTATCTCCGAGTTTGTCGTCAGAGACATTGGCGTAGGCGGACTGGGGAAATATCAGGGCCATTAGCAGGCCTGTCATCACCAGAACCCCAGTAAGCAAGGACACCAGGCGCTTCATCAAATACTCCGCAGTGGATCGGAACAGGTCTTCCGGCTATGCCGGTCTACCAACTTTACAAGTTTGGACAGGAACTTAACCCAGGACTGTGATCAGCTTTTGCAGTTCGTTTCAGATCAAGCCGCTCAGCCCTGGGTTGATTAGGGCTGCAATCAGGAAAAGTCCATCGATTATTACCGTTGTCACTAGTACTGCACTGGCTACAGCCCATGTGTTGCGAAATTCTGAAGCCAGATGGGTTTTTTGCTGCATAGCTTGCGCAAGCAGCACGATCAGCGTTGCTGCACAGACCAGAGCGATAAGGGGTAGGGGATGAAGAAGCTGCTTAGCAGTTTCGTGAAGCAATCTTGGTGCTTGCTGTAGTGGAGCCATCACCACAACAGGCCATTGATTCATGACACCGGTCATGACCATCATTAGATCAGTGCAGGCTGTTCCAAGCAGGGAGGCCAAATAGAAACTTGAACTCAATCTCCAGCGGCTCGAAAGCCCCAACAGGGCAATAGGCAGCACTACAGATTCAACGGGTAAGTGCCACAAGGGCTGCGTTCTCAGCCATCCCCAGTAGAGGCATCCCGCGAGCCAGCTGCCGCTCACCCCTACCAAAAGCTCGCCAGCCACCGCCCATCCCCGTTGGCCGATGAGGGCAAGGGGAATGCCAAGAGCGAGCAGGAACAGCGTGAATAAGCAGGCTGATAATGGATTCAGGCGTACCCAGGGGGCCTGCACAAAAACAGGCAGCACGACCAGGGCACCTGCCCAAAGTTGCAATTGCTGAAGGTCTGAAAGATTGGCGTCGAAATCTTTTTCAGATGTTTGCGATTCGACAGGATTCCTCAGGGGTTGATTCCGTACAAATGTGCTGCTGTCGGGCTGTTTTTTTTTGATCAAGCCGCTGGACAAAGCACCCCCTCACTATGCAGTCAAGACATTGAACCTTATAAGACTCTCTGGAATTACGCTGCTTTTGGCATTGGATCCATGGGGGCAATAGCCTCCATGGGTCCCCTGTTTTCCTTGATGATTCTCCTGGCTGCGACCTCTGAACTGCTGGCCGCCTGTTGGAGGAACTTGGTGCTGGGAGTGGTGCAAGGTCTTACGGAGTTTTTGCCGATTAGCAGCACAGCTCATTTGAAGGTCGTTCCCATGCTGGTTGGTTGGGGTGACCCCGGCGTCTCTGCGACAGCTGTGATCCAACTAGGCAGCATCTTGGCGGTGATCGCTTATTTCAAGAGGGATCTTGCTGAGGTCCTTAAGGGCATCGCTTTAGCGTTTAAGCATGGTCAGTGGCGTGAACCGAATGCCCGTCTTGGTCTTGCGATTGCTATAGGGACGATGCCGATTCTGTTGGCGGGTATGGCGATCAAGCTTTTCTGGCCTGGTTACGAGGCCTCTTCAATTCGCAGTCTGCCTTCAATCGCAGTGGTTTCGATTGTGATGGCTTTGATGCTGGCATTGGCTGAGAGCTTCGGCCCGCGGCTGAAGCAAATGCATCTAGTCAAGGGGCGTGATGGCTTTGTCGTGGGCTTAGCTCAGGCGCTGGCCTTAATTCCGGGTGTGTCGCGCTCGGGTAGCACTCTGACTGCCTCGCTATTTGATGGCTGGCAGCGTCAAGATGCTGCGCGCTTTTGTTTTCTACTTGGTATCCCGGCGATCACTCTGGCCGGTCTGGTTGAACTCAAAGATGCCTTTGCGGAGCTCTCCTTAGGAGGAGTTTTGCCGCTGCTTGTTGGAATCGTTTCTGCGGCGTTTGTGTCATGGTTGGCGATTGATTGGTTGCTCAAATACCTTCAAAGGCACAGCACTTGGATCTTCGTGGCCTATCGCTTGTTGTTTGGGGTGTTAGTGCTCGCCTGGTGGTTGAGCGGCAGATCAAACTAAAACAAACCGCCCTCCTCATTTGTGTGGAATGAGCCCTCCGCTGGTGTTGCGGTGTCAGCATTGGATACTGAATCTGCGGCGCCCCAACCACGACCTGCCGTAGTTGCATCGGTTGAGAAGGGATCGATCGGAGAGCAATTGGGCTTTGAACCCGGCGATCAACTTTTAAGTGTTAATGGGGTGCGACCAAGGGATCTGATTGATTATCGCTACCTGATCGTTGAGGAGGAGCTTCATCTCGAAGTCAGGGATGCAACCGGGGCATTCCATCAAGTGGACCTTGAGAAAGACTCTGATGATGGTTTGGGTTTGGCTTTTACAGAAGCCTTATTTGATGGGCTTCGCCAGTGCAACAACCACTGTCCTTTCTGTTTCATTGATCAGCAGCCACTTGGACGACGCAATAGCCTCTATCTCAAGGACGATGATTATCGCCTCAGTTTTCTCTATGGGTCTTATCTGACTCTTACCAATCTTAAAGAGGCAGATTGGCAAAGGATCGAGACACAGCGCCTTTCACCTCTTTTTGTGTCTGTCCATGCAACTGAGCCATCCTTGAGGGCTCAGTTACTGAAAAATCCCCGCGCGGGACTTCTCCTTGAGCAGTTGGAGTGGTTCACTGAGCGCGATCTTCAGGTCCATGCCCAGGTGGTGGTTTGCCCAGGCTTGAATGACGGTTTGGCTCTAGATCGCACCCTGCGTGAGCTTGCTGATTTTGGAACCGGTGATTGGCCTGCTGTGCTTTCAGTGGCTGTGGTGCCGGTGGGATTGACCCGTTTTCGTCCAGCAGAAGATGGATTGTTGCCTGTTGGTTCTCCTTGTGCAAGGCGTGTGATTAGCCAGGTGGAGCTTCTTCAGGATCAGTTTCAGGTTGTTATGGGATCCCGTTTCGCGTGGCTTTCGGATGAGTGGTATCTGATTGCAGGTGCGCCTCTTCCACCTCGCAGCACCTACGAGGATCTTCCTCAACAAGAAAATGGCGTTGGCAGTATTCGCTCCTTTTTGGAAGCTCTTGACCAGGCCACGGTCATTCTTCCCAAGCGGTTAAGGCAGCCCAGGCGCTGCAGTTGGGTGGTAGGTCGGTTGGTCGAACAGGCTCTGGGACCTGCTTGTGAACGACTCAATGCGGTTGAAGGCTTGGTAGTGGAGTTACATGGGCTGCCGAGTCCTTATTGGGGGCAGGATCAGGTTGTAACTGGTTTGCTCACTGGTCATGACTTGCTTGTGGGATTGAAGGCTCTTGATCTTGGCGATCAGTTACTCCTGCCTTCAGTGATGTTGCGTCAGGGTGAGCTTGTGTTTCTAGATGACATGACTCTGGAACAGCTAAGTGAGAAGCTGCAGATCTCGATACGTATCGTGCATGGGGCGGCTGACATCGTGGCCGCTGCGATGGGAGATGGCCAGGAAATTCATTAAGCTCCCCGCAGTTTTCAAATTGCTGTGCGTCTTATTACCGCAAGACTTTTTCTCCTTGCAGGCGTATTGGCTCAAGGGTGCACTGGTGTTCGAGCTCAACAATCGCTTGAGGTTCAACAGCATGGCAGTAGCACTGATCAAGCGCCAGCCTCACTAGAAGCTGAGGCTGATGGTTCAGCTTTAATCGATCAGTCGACTCTTCCGAGTTCCATTGAGCTCAAGGGATCTCGCCCCAGGGTTGACCCTTCCGTAGTGAAGCCTGCAGCAACTAGTTTGCCTGAGACTCTTTCTTCGCTTGGGGCCCCGCCAAGTCTTGCGCTGCCCAATAAAACTTCAGAGGTGAGGATTAGGGAGCTTCGACCTCTCAGCTTGTCTGAAGTAGAGCAATTAGCTGAAGTCAATAGTCCCACACTTAAAGCTGCAGCGAGTCAGGTAGAGCAAGCAAAGTCAAACCTTTTAGCTGCTCTATCAACCTGGTATCCAACGTTAAACCTTTCTTCTTCTGTTGATTTTAAAGGTTCGGAGAGTCGTACAAACCCTGAAAATCATCAGTTAATCGCTGAGGAATATACTTTTGGGGAAGAATGGATTACAAATTTTGGAGCTACTGTTAAGTGGAAACTCATTGATCCTGCAAGAGTCCCCCAAATCGCATCTGCTAGAGATAGCTTTGAAAAGCAGAGAGATACTTACCTGATTGCTCTTCGCGACTTACGTTTAAATGCTGCAGACGTTTATTTTCAATTGCAGCGAGCTGATGAAGGTGTGGGTATTGGTCAAAATGCCGTTCGTGCTTCTCTCGTGAGCTTGCGTGATGCTCAGTCACGCTTGCAGGCTGGGGTCGCAACCAAGCTTGAAGTGCTCGAGGCGGAAACTCAGCTTGCTCGAGATACTCAGTCTTTAAATCTTGCTTTAGCTCAGCAGAACACTAGACGCCGAGATCTTGCTCAATTGTTAGACTTGCCCCAAGATGTAACTCCTACAGCGGCTGACCCTGTTCAAATTATTGGTATTTGGCAGCCTTCACTTGAGGAGAGTATTGTTGCAGCTTATGCTTTTCGTGAGGAACTTGATAGCTTAATACTTGATATCTCTATCAATAATAGTAATGCCAATGCAGCACTTGCTGCAGTCCAGCCAGTCATTAGTCTCTCTAACACTTATCAAGCCACTCGAGGAGAGGGGCAAGGAAGCGTGGCTCTTGGCAGCTCTGTCGACTGGAAGCAACATCAATGGTCCTCTAATAACACAGTTGGCTTGGGCTTCAGTTGGAATATTTTTGATGGAGGCAGAGCATGGGCCCAATATCGTCAGAATAAACAGAAAGCTCAGCAAAGTGAGTTTGAATTCGCAGCAAAGCGTGATCAGGTTCGCCTAGAAGTTGAGCAAAGTTTTTTTAATCTTGGTGCCTCTAGCCAAGATATTAGGACAACGAGTATTGGAGTTTTATCTTCAAGAGAATCACTTCGATTGGCGCGTTTGAGATTCCAGGCAGGAGTGACAACGCAAAGAGAGGTTGTGAATAATCAGCGTGATCTTAAACAGGCCAAGACTCTCTATGCAGATGCAATGCTGAAATACAATCGAAGCATGATCGAGCTTAGTCGCCGTACAGGCCTTGATCAGATTGCGGCTTGTGATTCCTTGGAGCTTTCCAATAAGAAACCTAAAGATGATCTCTTTGATTCGGACGAAATTCCTATCAAACCTTCTCCGCTTACTCCAGCCTGCAAGGCTTCCATCCTGCAAGCTGAGTGATGAGTAGTGGGCCTTTGCCTGAATCTCTTGGTTCTTTGCAACTGAGCGCAGTTCATCAACTCCTTGATCGAGTTGCAGATCGTCAACGCCAAGACTTTGGCAATATCGTTTCCGATTTCAAGCCTGACGGTTCATTGATTACTTCTTGTGATCGTTGGAGTGATGCAGCCATCGTCGCTGGTCTTGATCAGATTGCGGAACAGGAGGGTGTGTTGAGTGAGGAAGGTTCCAAACGCGTTCCTGATTCACCGGCTTATTGGGTGGTTGATCCTTTGGACGGAACTACGAATTTTGCAGCCGGTATCCCTTATTGGGCTATTTCCATGGCTCGCTTTGTGGGAGGAAGACCAGTGGAGGCTTTTCTGGATGTTCCTTCCCTTAACCAGAGAATTGTGGCTATTCGAGGTGAGGGTGTTTGGCGTAATGGCAAGCGGCTCACGAATAAAATGCGTTCGACTGGGAGTGCCTGTGTCTCACTTTGTAGTCGTTCCATTCGGGTTCTGCAGCGCAGGCCTGATCAACCTTTCCCCGGCAAAATAAGACTCCTCGGTGTGGCCAGCCTTAATCTGGTGAGTGTGGCCATGGGGCAAACTGTTGCTGCTTTGGAAGCCACGCCGAAGATCTGGGACCTTGCTGCGGCTTGGTTAGTCCTCAATGAGCTCAATTGCCCCATGCAATGGTTGGCTGCAGATCCTGCTCAGCTGCATCCCGGGCAAGATTTGACTACGGCTGACTTTCCTGTGTTAGCGACTGGTTCCCCTGCAGAAATGCAGCGTTTGCGCTCTTGGGGAGAGGCTTTGCTGCATGGCTGAGTAAGAGTCAGGTCAGGATTGAGAAAAGATTGCGAGAGGGGTATGAAATGGGCTATGTTTTTTGACTGCGCGAAGGGCTGAGCCCTGTAGCGCAACCCACGCGGTGCTGATAGCGAAAGCTTGAGGCGTCAGTGGGCGCTTACAAGAGCAGAGGAGCGATCCGCTGGTGTTGTAGGTTTTAGAAGCGATCGCAAGATCGCAGCGCCTGACACTCCTTACAAGGGAGTGGAGGAGCAGAACCTGGACAACTTAAGAGTTTAGGAACTGACGCTTTTGTCGCGTTTAGGCCCGATGAGCAGCGATCAAAAGCTGATCAAAGGGTTTGAGCAGATATGCGACGAGAGTGTGAGGTCCCGTCAAAAGAAATTAGTTGCAGAAACCTGTTACAGCATCAATTTTTGCTTTCACGGGCGAGGATTGATGTCAAAGGTGTGACAGGTGAAAGCAACGACCGGATCTGAGATCCTGGAAAGTCACAGAAGGAAGAGATTCTGAAGTGCACTCTTGTAATCCTTCTGTCAGAGGAAGGGGGCAACAACTGCTTGTCGTACGCCAGTGCGAATGAGTGGGTGAAGCAAATCAGACTGAGTGATGAGCCTGTAAGGGTTGATTGCGAGAGGGTTTGATCTACTACGGAGAGTTTGATCCTGGCTCAGGATGAACGCTGGCGGCGTGCTTAACACATGCAAGTCGAACGAACCTTCGGGTTAGTGGCGGACGGGTGAGTAACGCGTGGGAATCTGCCCTCAGGAGGGGGATAACGGTTGGAAACGGCCGCTAATACCCCATATGCCGAGAGGTGAAATGAATTTCGCCTGAGGATGAGCCCGCGTCTGATTAGCTAGTTGGTGAGGTAATGGCTCACCAAGGCATCGATCAGTAGCTGGTCTGAGAGGATGATCAGCCACACTGGGACTGAGACACGGCCCAGACTCCTACGGGAGGCAGCAGTGGGGAATTTTCCGCAATGGGCGCAAGCCTGACGGAGCAACGCCGCGTGAGGGATGAAGGCCTCTGGGCTGTAAACCTCTTTTCTCAAGGAAGAAGATCTGACGGTACTTGAGGAATAAGCCACGGCTAATTCCGTGCCAGCAGCCGCGGTAATACGGGAGTGGCAAGCGTTATCCGGAATTATTGGGCGTAAAGCGTCCGCAGGCGGCTTTTCAAGTCTGCTGTTAAAGCGTGGAGCTTAACTCCATCAAGGCAGTGGAAACTGATTGGCTTGAGTGTGGTAGGGGCAGAGGGAATTCCCGGTGTAGCGGTGAAATGCGTAGATATCGGGAAGAACACCAGTGGCGAAGGCGCTCTGCTGGGCCATAACTGACGCTCATGGACGAAAGCCAGGGGAGCGAAAGGGATTAGATACCCCTGTAGTCCTGGCCGTAAACGATGAACACTAGGTGTCGGGGGAATCGACCCCCTCGGTGTCGTAGCCAACGCGTTAAGTGTTCCGCCTGGGGAGTACGCACGCAAGTGTGAAACTCAAAGGAATTGACGGGGGCCCGCACAAGCGGTGGAGTATGTGGTTTAATTCGATGCAACGCGAAGAACCTTACCAGGGTTTGACATCCTGCGAATCTCTTGGAAACGAGAGAGTGCCTTTGGGAACGCAGTGACAGGTGGTGCATGGCTGTCGTCAGCTCGTGTCGTGAGATGTTGGGTTAAGTCCCGCAACGAGCGCAACCCACGTTTTTAGTTGCCAGCATTCAGTTGGGCACTCTAGAGAGACCGCCGGTGATAAACCGGAGGAAGGTGTGGATGACGTCAAGTCATCATGCCCCTTACATCCTGGGCTACACACGTACTACAATGCTACGGACAAAGGGCAGCAAGTTCGCGAGGACAAGCAAATCCCATAAACCGTGGCTCAGTTCAGATCGTAGGCTGCAACTCGCCTACGTGAAGAAGGAATCGCTAGTAATCGCAGGTCAGCATACTGCGGTGAATACGTTCCCGGGCCTTGTACACACCGCCCGTCACACCATGGAAGTTGGCCACGCCCGAAGTCGTTACTCCAACCCTTGTGGAGGAGGACGCCGAAGGTGGGGCTGATGACTGGGGTGAAGTCGTAACAAGGTATCCGTACCGGAAGGTGCGGATGGATCACCTCCTAACAGGGAGACAAAACAATGATTTTGATGTCTGAGTATTTTAATTCTTAGGCCGAAATCCTGTCACCTTAGGTCGATCGGTACCTCAAGTTGAGAATCAAAGAAAAGCTGAGTAATCAGCTTGGAGACTGATGATTGATTTTAGTTCCTAAACTTGTCTAGGTCACACCCCGCAAGGGTTACTCCTGGGCCATTAGCTCAGGTGGTTAGAGCGCACCCCTGATAAGGGTGAGGTCCCTGGTTCAAGTCCAGGATGGCCCATTCGGTGTTGGGGGTTTAGCTCAGTTGGTAGAGCGCCTGCTTTGCAAGCAGGATGTCAGCGGTTCGAGTCCGCTAACCTCCACTGACGAATCTTCTGACAACGAGCCAATGGTGAGAATCGTTGTGTGATGTGATTTAGAATTTAAGTTTGCTGGCAGACCCTAGCTTCTTATCATTCCAGGTCTCAATCAATTGAGGTTAGGTTGATAGGACGCTGGGCTCACTGTAATTCGCAAGAATTGCAGAGATGTTCAGCAGAACCTTGACAACTGCATAGGTAAGTCTGGAAAGAATAAAGCATCTCATGGATGCATGATTCTTGGGAATCAGCTAGTGCAATCTGCGTCAGTAGAGAGCTGAGGTTGATGAACGAGAATGATGTTTGATTCTTGAGTCAAGAGCCGAGACTCTATAGCGTTCTTTCGATGTCATCGAGGCATCGAGAGTTTGATTGGTCATTCAAACCATCTTCAATGACAAACAATTCAGTTTAACTGGAGAAGTTTGAGACTGAAGCCAGGTGAATTGCTAAGAATACGTATTCAACTACGTGAAGCGTTATAGAGATTAATTGGTCAAGCTACAAAGGGCTCATGGTGGATACCTTGGCACACAGAGGCGATGAAGGACGTAGTTACCTGCGATAAGTCTCGGGGAGCTGGACACACGCTTTGATCCGGGAATTTCCGAATGGGGCAACCCCTAGTACGGCCAGCTGAATCCATAGGCTGGTGCGAGCCAACCCAGCGAACTGAAACATCTTAGTAGCTGGAGGAAAGGAAAGTAAAAACGACTCCCTAAGTAGCGGCGAGCGAACGGGGAAGAGCCTAAACCGATGGTTTCGACCATCGGGGTTGTGGGACAGTAATGTGTATCAGGGATGTTAGGAGAAGTGTTTGAATGGCACACCACAGAGGGTGAAAGTCCCGTAACCGAAAACTGAACTGAACTAGCTGTATCCCGAGTAGCACGGAGCACGTGAAATTCCGTGTGAATCCGCGAGGACCACCTCGTAAGGCTAAGTACTACTGTGTGACCGATAGCGCAACAGTACCGCGAGGGAAAGGTGAAAAGAACCCCGGGAGGGGAGTGAAATAGAACATGAAACCATGAGCCTACAAGCAATGGGAGCCCGACTAAATCGGGTGACCGTGTGCCTGTTGAAGAATGAGCCGGCGACTTATAGGCACTGGCAGGTTAAACCGGAAATGGTGGAGCCATAGCGAAAGCGAGTCTGAATAGGGCGATCGTCAGTGTTTATAGACCCGAACCCGGGTGATCTAACCATGGCCAGGATGAAGCTTGGGTGATACCAAGTGGAGGTCCGAACCGACTGATGTTGAAAAATCAGCGGATGAGCTGTGGTTAGGGGTGAAATGCCAATCGAACCCGGAGCTAGCTGGTTCTCCCCGAAATACGTTGAGGCGTAGCGTCTAGTGCTCCAGCAGGGGGGTAAAGCCACCATTTCGGTGCGGGCTGCGAGAGCGGTACCTAATCGAGATGAACTCTGAATACCCTGTGTGTAACTAGGCAGTCAGACTGTGGGGGATAAGCTCCATGGTCGAAAGGGAAACAGCCCAGACCGCCAGCTAAGGTCCCCAAATCAACACTAAGTGATAAAGGAGGTGGGATTGCCCAGACAACCAGGAGGTTTGCCTAGAAGCAGCCATCCTCAAAGGAGTGCGTAATAGCTCACTGGTCGAGCGATCCTGCGCCGAAAATGAACGGGGCTAAGTGTTGTACCGAAGCTGCGGATTTAACTTGTTAAATGGTAGGGGAGCGTTCTATGTGGGGCGAAGCGTTAGCGTAAGCGGGCGTGGACTGCATAGAAGTGAGAATGTCGGCTTGAGTAGCGAAAACATGGGTGAGAATCCCATGCCCCGAAACCCTAAGGGTTCCTCCGGCAGGCTCGTCCGCGGAGGGTTAGTCTGGACCTAAGGCGAGGCCGAAAGGCGTAGTCGATGGATAACAGGTCAACATTCCTGTACCGGTTATGTTTTGGGAAGGGGGACGGAGAAGGCTAGCCAAGCCAGATGTTGGTTACTGGTTTAAGCGTTCGAGGCGTTGAGGAGCGGCGAAAACGTTCTGAGCTAAGGCGTGAATACGAGCTGCTACGGCAGCGAAGTTGGTGATGTCATGCTTCCAAGAAAAGCCCTATACCCGTTAAGGCATAACTGCCAGTACCCGAAACCGACACAGGTAGGGTGGTAGAGAATACCGAGGGGCGCGAGATAACTCTCTCTAAGGAACTCGGCAAAATGGCCCCGTAACTTCGGGAGAAGGGGTGCCAGCGAGAGCTGGTCGCAGTGAAGAGGCCCAGGCGACTGTTTACCAAAAACACAGGTCTCCGCTAAGTCGCAAGACGATGTATGGGGGCTGACGCCTGCCCAGTGCCGGAAGGTTAAGGAAGCCGGTCAGCGTAAGCGAAGCTGGCGACTGAAGCCCCGGTGAACGGCGGCCGTAACTATAACGGTCCTAAGGTAGCGAAATTCCTTGTCGGGTAAGTTCCGACCCGCACGAAAGGCGTAACGATCTGGGCGCTGTCTCGGAGAGAGGCTCGGCGAAATAGAATTGTCTGTGAAGATGCGGACTACGTACACCCGGACAGAAAGACCCTATGAAGCTTTACTGTAGCTTGGTATTGTGCCCGGGCTCTGAATGCGCAGGATAGGTGGGAGACGTTGAAGTAGTGCTCGTGGGTGCTACTGAGTCAATGGTGAGATACCACTCTTTCAGAGCTAGGGTTCTAACGTTCACCCGTTATCCGGGGAGCGGACAGTATCAGGTGGGCAGTTTGACTGGGGCGGTCGCCTCCTAAAAGGTAACGGAGGCGCGCAAAGGTTCCCTCAGGCTGGTTGGAAATCAGTCGACGAGTGCAAAGGCAGAAGGGAGCTTGACTGTGAGACCTACAAGTCGAACAGGGACGAAAGTCGGCCTTAGTGATCCGACGGTTCTGAGTGGAAGGGCCGTCGCTCAACGGATAAAAGTTACTCTAGGGATAACAGGCTGATCTCCCCCAAGAGTTCACATCGACGGGGAGGTTTGGCACCTCGATGTCGGCTCATCGCAACCTGGGGCTGAAGTCGGTCCCAAGGGTTGGGCTGTTCGCCCATTAAAGCGGTACGCGAGCTGGGTTCAGAACGTCGTGAGACAGTTCGGTCCATATCCGGTGTACGCGCAGGAACATTGAGAGGATTTCTCCCTAGTACGAGAGGACCGGGAGGAACGCACCTCTGGTGTACCAGTTATCGTGCCAACGGTAAACGCTGGGTAGCCATGTGCGGAGTGGATAACCGCTGAAAGCATCTAAGTGGGAAGCCCACCTCAAGATGAGTGTTCCCATGGCATAAGCCAGTAAGGTCACGGGAAGAACACCCGTTGATAGGCTCTACGTGGAAGTCCAGTAATGGATGCAGCGGAGGAGTACTAATAGACCGAGGGCTTGACCATCCATTTGGTTCTTGCCCGAGAAACAAGTTTTATTCAATTCAGAGCATCATTCGCAAGGATGATGACCTATGCAGTTCTCAAGGTTCACTCCTTGGGAATGATTTTATCCTGGTGTTCATGGCGATGTGGAACCACTCCGATCCATCTCGAACTCGGTTGTGAAACGCATCAGCGGCGACGATATTTTGGGGGTAGCCCTCTGAGAAAATAGCTCAATGCCAGGTAAAACA